>NZ_CM146327.1:3450000-3967226 GCF_055693185.1 Croceitalea sp. W27 | reverse complement strand
GAACCGTTAGCTGTAATTAAAAACCAATCAATGAGATTAAAATTATTATTCATACCCCTTTTATTAACCTTAACCGCTTGTGGACAGACGGTCGAAAAACAAAATCAAAATTCAGAAAAAAAACGAGTTGTTGGAACTCGAATTTATATAGAGGAACCAGAAAATTTTAAAACCTCCAAAGACTTTGTTGGATTTGAAAGCGGACAATCTTTAATCCAATTTATGGACCTTTTCGGAGGAAACTATAACTCTAATGCTAGAAATTTTACCAAAGAAAACTTTGAATTAAAAGGCATTCAAGTCTTTGATTTTGAAGAATTACAGATTGACAACTATCCGGCAAAAATGGCTTTAATTCAAGGTAATGAATATCAAAAAAGTCTTCAACTCGTATTTGGTGATAATGATTTTTCAGTTTTCGCAATGGCTATCATCCCTAACTATGAGAAAAACAAAATTGAGGAGGTTAAAAAGTCTTTCTTAACCATAGAATATAAAAAAGATAGAGTTCTTGACCCTTTTGAAAATGCCTTTTTTGAATTGGACGATTCAAAAAGTATCTATAAATATGCGAGAGCAACATCAAATTTCTTTTTTTATTCTTTGAATGGAGTACAAAAAGATAATTATAATGAAGAATCCTTTTACATGATCTCTCAAATACCAACTGAGTCAATGAATGAAAATCCAAAATCTCTATTTGAAGATAACTTGAATTCCCTAAAAAAGAATGGCTTGGTAGTTTCAAAAAGGGTTGTTACCGATAGAAAAGAACTCAACGGTCTTGAATTCTATGAAGAGTTAGTAATTGGAAAATTGAATAACAAAGAATCGCAAATCAAAATGACAAGTGTTGTAAAAGGAAGTCGTGCTGTATTAATAAATGCTCTTGCAAAAGATAATTACGAATTGACACTTCAAGAGTTTGACAAATTGACAAATGAATTGAAAATGAAATAACTACAGCTAACATTGGCTATAATTCATTGCTGCTTTGTCACTAACTTTAAAACTAGTAACCATTAATACGGCCCGATTTCTAACCGACAATTTCCTGCCGGAAATCGCCGCAACGAAATCATAGCCGGGGCCGTTGTAAGCAATTAAAAAAGTCCTCCCTTCTTCTCGATTTTTTTTGCTGTTTAGGATAGTAAGAGCTCGTTTTTCAATCTCAAGGTAATTATTAGCAACGATTGTGTCCCAAATCTTACCCAAAAACTTTGCGCATGGTCCCTGTCCTGTTTTTGTAGTGTTCCGGTAGATAAACGTCAAGCAAAAACAGGATAGGGCGCATACCTACTTTTGATTTAAAATACTATCTTTTTTTTTGGTCCATTTTTTAAAATCTTCATAAATAACAGGGTGGTCTTCGAAATATCGTCTTGCGTTTTTAAAGCTTTCTTTTTGACCTTCTAGGAATGCTACTTTGTTTCTCTCCTCGAAGTGGATAAAGTGATAGCCAAAATAACTAAGTGAAAGAACCTGAATTGAAATTACAATACAAAACAAGGTCGCCACCCAATTCGGGATTATCCGTGCAGATTTAATCCCTGTTTTATTTCCGTTGTTTTCTCCTTGTAAACGGTTATGGCTTTCTTTTGTTCCGTTGTAAAGCCTTTTATATAGTTTTCGATTCTTGAAGTGTCCGCCTTTAATTTCAAGTCCTTGAAATTCTTTGACAAGGCTTCCAACTTGCTTATCGATTTATGGAACCCTTCGATTTCCTCGGTCAGGAGTTCCATCATCTCTTCCATCTTTTTCATGCTTCTATTCTTTAAGTTTATATTCCTATACCTCGGTCCAATGTCCTTTTAATGACCTTCTTCAATACTCTCTTTGCAATATTGGTCGCTATATTCGTGCTCAGCCCCGTTGTCTTTCCCGCTAGCTTGATGGTGTTCCCTTTTTTAAGTTGGATGCCCATTGTAGAATTATGGGCTATTTGAATAGCCAATCTACTTCCCGACATCGAACGATGTACTTCGCTTCCTTTTAGATTATGCCCTTTATACTCGAATCTAAACCCCTGTAACTGGTTTTGCCTATTGATACTTGGTATGACCTTTATCTTGTTTTGTTTCATGTACTGGATATATTGGTAGAAATCCTTGGGCCTCTTTTCCGTCATTACTTTTTCATGAACCTTTTTGATCGCTTTGCGAATCCTTTTTAGTTCGCTGAGTTTTTCCTGTTGTACTTCCCTTGCGGTGGTCAGTCCCATTTCCTTGGCAACTTTCTCGGCTGCATATTGGCTCCTCTTTCCTATGAAGTTGTCCTTATAGGCCGTCCCATCGAAACCTATCCTATTGACATAAACATGAACATGGGTATGCTGTTTGTCCCGATGTACGAAACCAATTCCCTGATGTTCGGTGAGTTTCATTTCAATAATGAATCTTTGGGTTAGTTCTTGAAGCTGTCCACTTGATAGGTTCGTACCGTCTTCTATCGTTGGACTTAGTACAAAACTTAGGGTATTGTTCTTCGTTCTTATGTTCTGCTCTTGGATAATCTTGAACTCCTCTGTGATCTCCCTTGGGTTATCCCCTGCAAGATGTTGCTTGTAGACAACCTCTGCTTTCTTCTCCTGGTTCCATCCATAACCCATGGATGCCCCTGTATGCGATATCGATTTTCCCTTCCCTATCATTTTTTGAAATTGTACAGATGCATTCGTATTTCATTGGCGAGCTGCTCTACTTCCTTTGCCAATTTGGGATTCCGCTTTTTGAACATATTGCCTATCCTTGTAAAGTTGTTCTTGTATTTCACGAGCATCGCATAGTGTTCCAATTGTTCCGAGGTAAGCCTTTCTACGATGTCGTTTTCAAAAGCTGCTCTTCTGCAATATTCTGATAGGGAGAGCCCAGCCTTTTTGGCCTTTAACTTGAGCAGCTTTTTTTCATAGATGCTGCACCGAAATTGTACGAACTCTCGTTTCACTTTTTCTTTTTTTCTTTTGCGACCTACGGGAGCAAAAGCAAGATTGTCATGACAATGACACATCTTGAATTGCCGCCCAACTACAAATTAGCTGTTGAACTGAGCGGTGGCAGCAAGTACTTTGATTTTAACTATGGAAGAGCTGTTGTTTTCAAGAAAATCCAATAATTTACTTGAATCCTTAGGATTATCTGAAATAGATTATGACTAATATAAGAAAGGTAAGTAGATGCGCCCTATTTCGATTTTAACTGACGCTTACCTACCTGGACACTATAAAATCGAAATAGGATCCAGCGCGGTCAAGTTGTGGTAAGAATTGGGGATGGGCTTTTAAACTTAAAAGTTGACCACTTTATCTAAAGCTTCGTCCTGTTCATCATTCATAAAATTAGCCTGATAAGAAATCGTAGTGGTTATCGAGGAATGACGATACAACTTCTGTAGCATTTGAATCGGGATTTTATCTCCCGAGATATTACCAAAGGTGTGCCTGGCAATATGCATACTTAAATTTTTATCTATTCCTACCTTTTTGGCAATGCGTTTAAGATGTCGGTTAAAATTTCTAGTTGTAGTCTTGATTCTAGTACGCAGCTGTTTTGCATTATTAAAATCAGTGTTTCGAAGCTCCTTAAAAACAAACTCTTCCGAATCATTTGATGACTCTCTATAGATATTCAAAATCAACTTAGCTTTAATCGGTATTCTTAAAGAAACACGTTTATCATTCTTGCTCATACGGTAATGCAACCGGTCATCACTGAAATCACTCCATCGTAACTGAATTATATCTGTTATTCGAATTCCAGCAAAATAAAAGCTTAAGAGCCAGACGTTCAATGCGTGCTGCTGGGCTTCGGTCAGGCCAACTGCATTTTCCAAAAGTTGAACCTCCTCAACGTTTAATCCGACCTTTTCTGAGTCTGGAAATTTAATCTGATATTTTCCACGACCGAATGGATAATTATTCCTATCGGCAATAGATTCAGCAATGGCCAAATTATAAATGGTTCTAATAGGAATTATATAGTTCATTACAGTCCGAAATGCCAATCCTTTTTTGTGAAGAAGATGTGTTTCAAACCTATGAAGTAAATTAACCGTTATACTATTGAAAGGTAATTCTTGATGTTTGGTGAATTCCAAAAATCGTTCAATTCTACTTTTCTCATTGTCATACCGGTGGAATTGTTTTCTATTTCGAAGGTTTGCGAGATATAATTCTGCCACGGAATAAAAGTCATGCCTGTTCTTATTCTGAATATTATCCTTTATAGTTTGAACGGATTTATACTCCTTAGAAATTTCTGATTCTAGAAGTTTACTATTTACTTCAGATACCCGTGTTAATATCAATTGATTTAAATGGGCAGAATTGGGATGTGAACGTTTTACTTTGCACTTGACTTTATCCCACAATTTTTTCTCGATATACTGACCTGTATAAATGAAAGATGACCTACGATTTTTAGTTATCCGAATGGCAATTGGATATTTATCGTGTGAATTTTTCTTATTTCTGAGGACAGCTTGTACCGTTGCCATAACTTATCTTTATTTTAAAGGTACAAAATCCTGGGTACAACATAGGTACAACATTTATTGCTTTTAGACCTTATTATTTGATATCAAACAAAATTAAAATATTCATAACTAATTGTATATCAGCATACTTATATTATTTTGATAACATGTGTCGTCTTTTTCATAACCCGGAGGCCGAGGGTTCAAGTCCCTCTCTCGCTACAAAATGCCCTTACTAATCTAGTAAGGGCATTTCTTTTTAATCTACTGGCTATATTATATTTCATTTATACTTTTCTAAAACCTCTTCTATTGGAATATCACTTTTAAATTCTTTTACTTCAATATTTCGATAAAAAATTTCGGCAGTTTCGGCTTGTAAGCCAATTAAGCCTTTACTATGACTTAGATTTCTAAGCACATTAACAACTTTATCGTTTAAAATATGAACAGCATATTTGTTACCCATAACAATTACCTCACATTTGTTCCACTCGCCATTTAAGGCGTTATAAATGGCTTTTTTGCTGGCTCGGTGTTCGCCACCTCTATGTTTTTGAACAACTCCTCCTTCTTCAGGCGACAAATAACTTAACCTCTTAGCACTAGATTCTCCCTCTTGGGCATACCAGTCAAACTGCGCTCCTGAGTTCCAAATATCGCCAGTGTGATTTAAATCTTCTAAATGGTTATACCGTACCTGATATTCCAAACCCTGGGGCCAAACCTTTGCATCAAAAACATGGTAGTACATGCCTGCATCATATTGATATGTCTCAAAGTTGTTAAATCTTTTAGCGCCCCACCTGTATTCAAACTTAAAACTATAGCGACTATATTCTTTATTCGAAAAGAACATACAATGGGTTTCATTGCGATTTTCTTTAAATCCATATCCATCTTCAAAATCTTTGAATACGTGCATTTCTCCATTTTCTCCTGAAGTAAATACCTTCTTTGCCAATTCTTCATTAAAATCACGGCACATGATATTCCAATCATTTAAATCCTGCCCATTGTATAAATTAATATAGCCCTTGTCATTTAATTGGGTTAGATCTGTTTTACAACCAACTAGACCTAAAATGCTAAGCACAATCAATATCTTTTTTATCATGTTACAATAGTTGGAATTACTCTTTTTTCTGTATTAAAATTGCCCAATCCTTTTGATTGGATTTAGGAGGTTTGCCCAACGCAACCTCTTGACCTCCGTTTACTTCTTTTACCTTTGACTTTTGTAATTTGCCCCCCAATTTAGGGTTGTACCAGTGTATGGTAAACTTTCCACTGGCACTACTTAAATCAAGTGTAGCAGTTGGTTCCGTATTGAGATATACGACATAAACTTCGTTCTCTTTTGCCATGCAGTATAGCTTATTGTTATCGTCAGAATTACCAACCAGCGCATTCTTATTGACCATTTGCCAGAAAGGAATTTTATTTTCTTTAAAGAACCTAATGGCATTAACGGCTTGATCCCAAAATAAATCTCTAGATCGATAGTCTTCGCATGTTATATCAGAATTGGGGTGTTTATATCTAAAATACCATTCATTTCCCCAGCCACCGGCCATAAGGGTACCCCATAATGCATTTCTTCTGGCCACATCATGATTTGGGTCTTCATCGTCTGGAAGCAGCGAATGCTGTGCATCGCCTGGCTCATCGACCGCTACCGCCCATTGAAAACCTGCTTTTTCAGAAGCATCTAGCCAATGTAATACCTCTTTATGCACAGTTCTAAAATCAGAGGTGTGCGTTTGTATAGAAGGCCCTGTAAGTCCGCTATCAGGCCCCAAAAGATCATCGTACATTACTCCATTGTGTATTACCAAATGATGATGATACGGGTCGTGCTTCTTAAAATAATGGGTCATGGCCAAACGCTGTTCAGTATCTTGTGGAGGCGTGGGGTGGTTAGGAATCCATTCCCCATTTTCTTCACACAAATTCCAGTTCAATGCCAAATGATGACCGAATCTTGCTATTAACTCTCTGTAATAGAGCTTGCTGTTTGCCCCCACTCCTCCATTGTCAAGCAAACCTTGATTTTCTACCTCCAATGTTTTGAAATGAAGAAAGAGGCCTAGTTTCTGGGCATGCGAAAAAACGATTTCCCATTGATCCATTTTAGAAACATCGATTCTAGCATAAGTATCATAGTCTATATATGGAAAAACATTTTGATCATCGCCTTCAATATTATTGGTTAAAAAAGAAACGGAATTCAAGCCTTCAGAAGCCAAATAGTTTAAAGCCCCGATCATGGCCTTTCCTTTTCCGTTTTTCCATGTTGGGTCGCCCTCTTTCCAATCTTGAAGATGCGGCGCCCATGATTTTATGAAATTATCTTTATGCCCATCATTATGAAAGGTTCCATCAAAATCTTTATAGGATAAAAAGTTTTCTGGTGCGTCTGGTCCTTGCTTTAAAAAATATTCCCCTGTTTCGGCAAACTGTAAATACCGTTCACCAACATAATTCAATCTTCCTTTGGCCCTAAAATCATTTCCTTTCTTGTCGGTATTTTCAATGCTAAAAGTTCCTTTTGCACCGTCCATATACTTACCACTTGCTCCGGTGTTTTTCTTATCGCTGATGGCTACCCAATTTCCTTTTCTAAAATCGACATTGTAAGTCCACTCCCCTATTTCATCTGGAGAAAAATGTACGCGCCATTTATTACCTTCAGTACCAGAAGTTTCACCTGCGTTACCATCAGCGGCAAAATAACCTGGTATTTTATAGACTTTACCCGAAGACTTGTGCGAAAAGGTAACATTGAACCTATAGTTCATAAATGGATTATACTCTTCCTTTTCTGAAGTAAAAGGACCTTCAAAGGTTAAAGTGACCTTATGCCACTTCTTTAACTCACCATCAATTGTTGGCTTTTTTGCAGAAGTGTCATCACCTTGCATTTCGGTGAGAAGATTCTGTCCATGACCAATTTTGGTGATAACCATTCCATTCCAGCGACCCCTACTATACTCTTTACCATCTTCACTACCTATATTCGCTTTTACACTGATAACATCATTTTTGTTCAATTGAACATCTAAAAAACTCTTGGCGTATTTTGCGCCTTCTTCAAAAGTATCTCTGCTCAGAGGTGGACTAAAACTACCTTGTTCAAAATTATTTACACTAAAGGCATATGAAGATCTTCCATCGTTTTCTCCCACTCCAAAAAGAACCACATCGTAAAGACCGGAATTTTCATTGAAAATAGTATTGGCTTCTGCGGTCTTTCTTTGCTCTGGATTTATTGCAAGCCAATCACCATCAATGTAAAAACCATTATCTACATTTTCAAAATCTTTGGCATCTATTATCGTGGCATAAGGCTGGTAATACTTTACTTTTTCCCATAGTGAAAGGTCCGAAATATCCTTTTTTATTTCAGGGTTTTTTGGTTTATAATCCTTGTCCGTAGTTATAAGCCATTGATCCATCTCAAAACCATCCTCACGTAAACTGAACTGTATATCGTGCTCACCGGCCCTTTCAATATCTAAATAAATAAGACCGGGAACTCCACAATGCTCTTCTTTAGTACGTTGCCTGCTGGCCCAGAACCAGTTTTTCTTTCCATCGCACCATTGCATACGCTGGCCAGATTCTGGCCAAGTACCATCAATACCGACATGTACCCCATTGTCTTCAGAACCTTCACTGAAGGCCCTTACCCAGACGTAATACCTGCCAGGATTCGAGATATTAACTTTATAATGCAGAATGGCCAGTTTGCCAGGTTCATTACTAAAATTCTCGCCTGGTATAAGTTCTTCATCATGGTTAATCCTCGTGTCGGGCAAAATCTCTAAATATCTTTCTTGGCTAGCCCCTTCAAAATGCAACTGAGTGTTTTCCCTTTTGAGATTTGATGAAAATTCAGGCGATACTACATACCATTTTCGAATATCGGTTTTTGTCTGCTTACTAAAGTCTTCAGCTTCAACCAATAAACTACCCCCGCTTTCCTGGTGTATTTTTTGTGCACTGGTATAAAAAACTGAAAAGAGAATAACAAAAAATGCCATGCCTACCTTTCTAAAAAAATATGTAATAAATTCTCCTTTACTCCTCATTTTAAATGTTTGTTATTAACTAATTATTTTTAGGTTCTATTTCTATTCGTTGATTTTCTTACCACTAAAAAGGATTTCAAAATGCGCTTTTCAAAGCTTTCATTCTCATTCTCCATTTGCTTTAAAAGAAGTTCTGCCGCTTCTTGGCCCATTTGATAGGCAGGTTGATCTATACTTGTAAGAGAAGGTTCTATAAGCTCACCGACCGGTTCATTATTAAATCCGATTACAGATAATTTTTCGGGTATGGCTATGCCTCTTTCTTTTGCCGCAACCATTAAGTTAATAGCGATTTGGTCACTGAAGGTTAAAATACCATCTGGATAGTTGGGTGCGTACAATAGCTTTCTAGCTGCAGAGAGCATACTTTCTTTATCGAACTTACTAAACACCACATTTTCCTCTTTTATTGAAATACTATTTTCCTCCAAAGCATCTTTATATCCTTGGGCCCTTTCTAAATTTATCTGTAATGATTCCGGTCCGCCCAAATAGGCAATATTCCTACAACCTATAGCTATCAAATGATTTACTGCTTCATGAGCCACTTTTCTGTTATCGATTACTACCTTATCGGTCCTTATTGCATTGCACTCACGGTTAAAGAATACCAAGGGAATGTTTCTACTTTTCAATTTTTCAAAATGCCCAAATTCTTTGGTTTCAGAGGCAATGGAAACTATAACACCATTTACCCCTACAGCGATAAGCTCTTCAATCAATGTTTTTTCCCTTTCAAAAGATTCATTAGATTGGCATATAAGGATATGCATACCCCTTTGCTCCAAAATATTTTCAATGCCGCTAATCACCATAGCATAAAGATGGTAGCTTAATTTTGGTACGATAACCCCAATAAGGTTCGATTGCTTTAAGCCGTCTTTAGCAAAATGAGTATCAGAGACATAACCCATCGCTCTTGCCGCATTCCAAACCTTTTCATGGGTTCGAACGCTTATATTCGGATTATCATCCAGTGCCCTAGAAACGGTAGAGATAGAAATATTAAGCTTATCGGCAATATCCTTTAAAGTGACTTTAGTCATAAGTCCAATTTATTTTATGCAAAATTTTTGCATAAAATACATAATTATCTATAAATAAAAATAAAAACCTATTATTTTGCTAATATTAATTTAAAAAAATACATTTATATCATATTTTAATGCAAAATTATGCAAAATACTGTATTCTATGAGTAAAAATTATAAGATAGCCGTAGTAAACGGTGATGGAATTGGTGAAGAAATTGTACCCGCAGGAATATCGGTCATTGAGGCTGTGGCAAAAAAATATGGGTTTAGCATATCTAAAGAAAACTTTTCATGGGGTGCTGGGCATTATTTAAAGCATGGAGAGTTTATGCCAGAGAACGGCATAGAAACTTTAAAGTCTTTTGATGCTATTTATTTTGGTGCGGTTGGTCTTCCAGAAGTCGATGACACGCTACCGGCAAAAGATTATACTTTTAAAGTACGAACCGATTTAGAACAATACGTAAATTATAGACCGGTTAAATTATTTGCTGGTATCGAGAGTCCCCTAAGGGATAAAACAGAAAATGATATTGATTTTGTTATCATCAGGGAGAATAATGAAGGTGAATTTGTACAGAACGGAAAAATCCTTTATCCAGATACTCCCAATGGTGTTGCAGTAGATACTAGCATGGTAACTCGCCTGGGGGTGGAACGTATTGCACATTATGCTTTTAAACTTGCTAGAAAACGCAGAAGAAAATTAACTAACGTTACAAAATCCAACACCTTGATATATTCTTTAGGTTTTTGGGATCATGTTATGGAAGAAGTATCTAAGGAATATCCTGATGTTGCGTACAGCAAAATGTATGTTGATAACGCCTCGGCAAGTTTTGTTTTAAGGCCCGAAGTTTTTGATGTTATTGTTACGACCAATATGATCGGGGATATCTTGTCAGATTTGGGCGGTGCCATTATGGGCAGTCTTGGACTTGGAGGTAGCGGAAACATCAATCCTGAGAATGATTACCCCTCTATGTTTGAACCTATTCACGGCTCCGCCCCAGATATCGCCGGCCAAAACATCGCGAACCCTATTGGCCAGATTTGGTCCGCTGCCATAATGTTGGAACATCTGGGCGAAATTGAGGCTGCAAATGACATTATGAAAGGAATAAATGCCACCACTGCCAAAGGTGATCTAACAAAAGATTTAAAAGGTTCGGCAACGACCACTGAAATTGCACAGAGTGTTATAGATTCTATTCTAACTCTTGAAAAAGCGAACGCAATTGGCTAAAAATAGAATTATAGATTTAACTCAGCCCATTTCTGAAGCAATGGCCGGTGTTAGTATTGAACAATCAAAGTCTATTGAAACTGATGGATGGAACGCCTCTACCCTGCACCTGTATTCGCATAGCGGCACACATATGGATGCCCCTATCCATTTTGATGTAACCAGACAAACTTTAGATCAGATTCCCATAGAACGTTTTATCTCAAGGGCCTGGGTCATAGATTTAGATGGAATTTCACCAAGCGAAAAAATTACGCTAAACCATTTAGGTTCCAGCCGAAATCTGATTTCACATGGCGATAGTGTTCTTTTAAAGACAGGCTGGGGCAAGTATATCGGGCAATCAAAATATAGAGATGAATTACCCCGTATCAGTGAAGAATTGGCACATTGGTTAGGTGAAAAACAAATAAACATACTTGGTGTAGAACCTCCTTCCGTTGCAGATGTCAATAATATCGAAGAAGTAACCAAAATACATACGATTTTAATGAAGAACGATATTCTGATTTTGGAAGGATTGACCAATCTTGACAAAATCGAAAAAAATGAAGTCACACTTATGGCCTTTCCGCTCAACTATAAAAATGGGGACGGCGCACCGGCCAGAGTATTAGTATCTGAGAATTTAACTGTATGATTGCTGAAGAAATTCAAAATAGCATAACCGAAGGAAAATTATTAGATGATATTAGTGAAGAAATAAAAGCTGAGTTTTATAAAAAACCCAGAGTGATTGTTATTTTGGACGATGATCCTACTGGTACCCAAACCGTTCACGATGTTCCAATAATTACAGAATGGTCAGAAGAAACCCTTTCACATACAATATCAAAGCATAATATATTTTTTATTCTAACCAATTCGAGAAGCCTACATACTATTGAAGCCTATGATCTAGGTTTCCTTTTAGGAAAAAGACTTAGAAAGATCACGGAATTACTGGGCAAAACCCTCATTCCTATAAGCAGAAGCGATTCTACCCTGAGAGGGCATTATCCTATCGAGATAGATGGGCTTAAAAAAGGATTAGATTGGGCGCATTGCAAAGAGGTATTCACCCCTGCTTTTTTTGAAGGTGGTCGCTATACATTTAACGATATCCATTACGTCAAAGAAGGTCAAGATTTCATACCTGTCTCACAAACTCCTTTTGCTCAAGATAATACTTTCGGGTTTAAATCTTCTAATCTCAGAGAATGGGTTAAAGAAAAAACGGAAAACAATATTAAAATAGAAAATGTTGGTTCGGTTTCAATTCAAACAATCAGAAAAGATGGAATTATTCAGGTAACAAAAGAGCTCTCGAAAAAAGAAATTACTATTATTAATGCTACAAGCCCCTATGACCTTCAGGTTGTTGCTTTGGCCTCCTTTAAACTGAATAAGGATATTGTTTACAGAACCGCTGCATCGTTTATCAATGCAATATCATCTATTCGACCAAAACTTTTTAAAATAAATATAGCCCTTTCACTAAATGAAAGAACTTTAGGTGGCCTTACCATTATAGGATCCTATGTGCCAAAAACAACAGCTCAATTAAATTATTTGAAAAACAATAATGAAAATTTAGCCTTTTTAGAATTTAAGGTGAATTATCTTCATGAAGATGAGGAATTTCAAAAACAGATTCAAACCCTTTCCGTTCTTATAGATTCTTTCATTAAAATGAGTAAAGATGTAGTTTTATATACCACTCGAGAAGTCTTTACCGGAGCTACCAAAACAGAGAGCTTAAATATCGTAAACAGGGTATCTTCAGGTTTGGTAGGGGTAGTTCAAAACCTCACCAAAAAACCAAAATATTTAATTGCAAAAGGTGGTATAACGTCTAGTGATATTGCTGTCAAAGGTCTAGGTGTTAAATCGGCAGTTGTCGCTGGTCAGGCAATTCCTGGGGTGCCAGTTTGGATTTTAGATACTAAAAGTGCTTTTCCTGGAATGCCCTACATCGTATTTCCGGGCAATGTGGGTGACGAAACTGCGCTACACCAACTAATACTTGAGTTATCATGAAAAATCATAGTTTTTTCCCAAAGCGCTATTTTATGGTTTTGGGAACCTTTCTTTTGGCCCTTCTCCTTTATATAGACCGTGTTTGCATTTCGGTAGCCAAAGACCCCATAGCAGAGGCATTGCAACTAAGTGACAAACAAATGGGCTGGGTACTTTCTTCCTTTGCATTAGGATACGCCTTGTTACAAGCCCCATCAGGATTATTATCCGATCGCTTGGGACCCAGGAAAATATTAACGGTCATAGTAGCAATATGGTCGGTATTCACAGCTTTGACTGGTGCGGTATGGAATTTTATTTCATTATTGATTACAAGGTTTTTGTTCGGTGCCGGAGAAGCCGGGGCTTTTCCTGGAATGTCTAGAGCCATATACAGTTGGATTCCTTTGAAAGAACGTGGTATCGTGACAGGCATAAACTTTTCGGGCTCGCGCCTCGGCGCTGCTTTTGCCCTGCCATTGGTGGCTTTTATGATAGATGATTTAGGGTGGAGAAACTCTTTCTATGTATTGGGTGCCATTGGGTTTGTTTGGGCGACTATTTGGTATATGGCCTTTCGTGATAATCCTGAAGACCACAAACTCATTTCCAATCAAGAAAAAGAATATATTATCGCCTCAAGACAAGATAAAAAAATCTCTAAGGCCAAAGCCAAAGTACCTTTTGCACAGGTTCTCGGTTCTAAAAATATGTGGTTGGCCATGGGACAGTATTTCTGTAGTAATTTCACTAATTTTTTTGCCCTTACCTGGTTATTCCCACACATCAAAAGCGAGTATAACCTAGAGGCCGTAGAAGCGGGTCTATACACTTCTATTCCCCTAATATTCGGAGCTTTTGGCAATTGGTTTTCAGGAGCATTAGTGGATAGAATATTTAGCAAAGGAAGATGGAAACGCTCGCGAGTTTTACCCGCTGTACTCGGGTTTTCACTTGCCGCACTTGGATTAATCGGAAGTATCTATATGGATACCGCTGTGGGCGCGATCGTGTTTTTAAGTATTGCTATTTTTGGGGCCGATATGACGCTTGCGCCCTCATGGTCTTTTTGTGTCGATATCGGTAAAGAATTTTCCGGCACCGTTTCGGGAACTATGAACATGGCCGGAAATATAGGCTCATTTGTGACGGCTTTAATCTTCCCTTACCTCGCAGCCTGGTGGGGTTCTACCACGCTTTTCTTTTTTGTGGGTGCAATCCTAAACATTTTGGCTATATTGTTTTGGTTGAATATGAAACCGCAAAAACGATTGATTAGATAGTCATGAAAAAACTAAAAGGGGTGTGTTTGGGGGCGGGCTATTTTAGTCAATTCCATTTTGAGGCATGGAACCGTATAAATAATGTTCATATTATTGGAGTATACGATAGATTTAGAGCCAAAGCTGAAACAGCCGCCAAAAAGTTTAAAATTGAAAGAGTCTATGAAAACTTGAGCGAAATCTTCGAAAAAGAAAAGCCAGATTTCATTGATATAATCAGCCCTCCAGACACCCACTATGAATTATGTGAGCTGGCCATTAAAAATAATGTACATATTATTTGTCAAAAGCCATTGGCGCCTACCTTAACCGAAGCGCATAAAATTGCGGCGCTCTTAGAGCCTAATAAGGTAAGAATGATGGTGCACGAAAACTTTAGATTTCAACCTTGGCATAGAGAAATTAAAAAGCTGCTCAACGCCAATACTATCGGAAAACCACATGCCATTAATCTTCGCATGCGCATGGGTGACGGGTGGCAATCTGATGCTTATATGAACAGACAACCCTATTTTCGGGAAATGGAAAAATTACTGATTTATGAGACAGGTATCCATTTTATTGATGTTTTTAGGTATTTAATTGGAGAGGTAGACAGTGTTTATGCCAAACTAAAAACATTGAATCAAAACATAAAAGGAGAAGACTTTGCATGGGTACATATTAATTTCGAAAATGGTGCTTTAGGGTTCATAGATGCAAACCGTTACAATGAAAATACCGTTGACGACCCCAGATTGACCTTTGGCGCTGTGCTAATTGAAGGTAATAAAGGTAGTCTTCGTCTCAATGATGAAGGAAAAATAACCGTTCAATTATTAGGGGAAAAAGAAAAACAGCACAACTACACCTTTTACAAAAAGAATTTTGCCGGGGACTGCGTCTACAATACCCAACTACATTTTGTTCAAAGCTTAAAGAGTAATGAAGACTTTGAAACCGATATTACGGACTATCTAAAAAACATGGCCGTACAAGATGCCGTTTACAAATCATTCAAAACGGGCGGACCGGTAAAGCTTTAAGAACCAAAGATTTGAAACCCAAAAAAGAGCCTCAGGTGATATCCATCTTTTTAAGTAAAAATGAAGCGTTCATGTTTTTACAAATACCTTCTTTAAGGGTATAATCAAAATAGAGTTCATCATTTCTGATTTCGGTTTCAAAATAATAATTTTTAACCTCGGGCAGATCGGTGCTAATTTCACATAGACTTAAATCATGGGTAGCGATAATACCCGAAACATCCATAGCTACCAATTTCTCTATGAGCTTTTTAGAGCCGGCTGCCTTATCTACACTATTGGTGCCCTTTAAAATTTCATCAAGTATGACCAAATAGGTTCCTTTTTCCAAATTTTTAATAATAAACTGTAAACGCGTTAGTTCCGCAAAAAAGTAAGAACTATTCTCTGTGAGAGAGTCGCTGGTGCGCATACTAGTGATTAATTTTATCGGTCTATAAACACTTTCTTCAGCGCATACCGGCAGGCCAACATTGGCCATTACGATATAGGAGGACACTGTTCTCAAAAAGGTGCTTTTACCAGCCATATTGGCTCCGGTTACAATAAAAAACTCCTTATTTTTTAACTGCAAATCACTACAGACCCTATCATTCGAAGCAATAAGCGGGTGTCCTAAGGATTTGGCGTCTATCCTCATATCTGTTGTATTCGAAAGCTGAGGAAATGTAAATTCTGGGTGGTTATATGCAAAACCCGCCAAACTGTTGAAGCCATCATAAAATGCTACGGTTTCGAACCATTGGCTTACCAAATCTTTATGGGCAACTATCCATTTTTCAATTTTCATTGAATAATAGATATCCCATAGAAAGAAGCCATTCCCTAAAAAAGCAACAAAAACATTATTTCTATTATCTAATGCATCCAAGTGTTTAGAAAAGTCTTTAAAAACTTGAGATGCCTTCTGCTGGTTCGATTTGATTTTTTCCTTTTCAGAATTAAGAAGTACTGTTTTAAAATCATAATCCTCAATCTCTCTTAATAATAGTGCGTATTGTTGAATGGTTTCTTTTATCCTATTGGTAATAGCGCTCAACTTATTTACCCTTTTCACAAAAAAACCTGTCACTACCAGCCCAAGAAGAAGGCAAATTAAAATAGGCTGAAATCCGATTAGGTCAAAAAACGATGCTATAAAAAACGCAAAGGAAATAACCGTAAAAATTGCAGGCAACCATTTAAAATGAGCGGGTATAAACGACTGATAATTCTTCAACCAAGAGGTAATCGTATCATTTGAAGTATTAGAATTCAACATGCGGGCCAATGCCGTATATTTTTGTCGCCATTTAGGTATTTGAGCTAGCTCTTTTATAGCTTCTTGCCGCTCTTTTATGCCAATGATTTTATTCGAAGTCAATAAATCGGCCAGAAACTGTCTGCCCTCTTTTAAGCCTGTTCGATTTGCATATTGAAAAAACGAGCCTCTACCAAAAAGATCAATATCCGCACTGAAAAAGTGGTTTGCATCCAAAAATGCAGAACCATCCTCCCGATTCAAATAATCTCCTTTCGCAATTTGAAGTTCTTCTTCATTAAGGGTTTTAAGCGTTTTTTTTAAGTCATAACTTGTTTTTCGAGAAGCATAAATTTTGAGCAGTTTAATAAAAATTCCTATACCGATAATCGCAATTACAGCTGCTATTCTTGGGGAATCAGAAAAGAAATAAATAAGCAAAGCCGAAGCTATAAAAACGAACAACCTTAATAGGCTCAATAAGTTCAATCTTTTCTTATCGCTCTTTATCAGTGACTTAAGATTGGAAAGTTGTTCTTTATAGAACACATTTGGGTCTTGCATAAATTTGTATTGGGCGTTATTGAGTTTATAAACGCTCTTTGATAATGTTCTCTACCACTTCAGGATTTAGCAAGGTAGAGGTATCCCCTAAATTACCCATATCATTTGATGCTATTTTTCTAAGTATGCGACGCATAATTTTACCACTTCGAGTTTTTGGAAGCCCTGGCACAAACTGAATCTTATTTAACTTGGCAATAGGTCCTATATG
Organism: Croceitalea sp. W27; assembly: GCF_055693185.1. NCBI lineage: Bacteria > Pseudomonadati > Bacteroidota > Flavobacteriia > Flavobacteriales > Flavobacteriaceae > Croceitalea > Croceitalea sp. W27. Next base: position 3,950,061 of record NZ_CM146327.1, on the reverse strand, counting down.
CTCTGTGATTACCTGATTGATTTCTTTTTTCAAATTCTCACGGTCACGAGACTCACCAGTTTCTTTTAAAATTACATAGCCATACAAAGCATTTCCTTTTATGTCATGCGGAAAACCTACAATTGCAGATTCTGCCACAGCAGGATGCTCATTTATAGCATCTTCGATAGGTGCGGTACCTAAATTATGTCCCGAAACAATAATTACATCATCTACCCTACCTGTAATGCGGTAATAGCCAACCTCATCACGTAAGGCGCCATCACCTGTAAAATACATGCCTTTAAAAGCAGAAAAATAAGTGTCCTTATAGCGTTTATGGTCTCCCCAAATGGTTCGAGCAATTGAAGGCCATGGAAATTTTATGCACAAACGACCATCGACTTGATTACCAAATATTTCTTTGCCATTTTCATCCATTAATGCAGGTTGAATTCCGGGCATAGGTAGTGTAGCGTATGTTGGTTTTGTTGGTGTTGCAAATGGTATCGGCGAAATTAGAATTCCACCTGTTTCTGTTTGCCACCAGGTATCTACAATGGGGCATTTTTTATCTCCTACATGGTCATTATACCAATGCCAGGCTTCTTCATTAATTGGTTCTCCTACGGTACCCAAAACTTTAAGGCTAGAAAGGTCATATTTAGTTACAAAATCTAAGTTTTCTTTTGCCAAAGCTCTAATTGCAGTTGGTGCAGTATAAAATTGTGTCACTTTGTGCTTTTGAACAACGTCCCAAAAACGTCCAAAATCTGGATACGAAGGAACCCCTTCGAACATTACTGTAGTAGCACCATTAGCCAACGGGCCGTAAACGATATAGGAATGCCCCGTAATCCAACCGATATCGGCAGTACACCAATACACATCGTCTTCTTTGTACTGAAACACATTTTTAAACGTATAAGCGGTATACACCATATAGCCACCTGTAGTATGTAACATCCCTTTGGGGCGACCTGTGGAACCAGAAGTATATAAAATAAACAATGGGTCCTCCGCTTCCATGATTTCTGGCTCACAATCTGTAGATTCAGCATCCAAAAGTGGTAATAACCATTTATCACGACCTTCCTTCATCTGAATACTTGAATTGATACGTTTAGCCACCAAAACAGTTTCAATACCTGGGGATTCCTCTAAAGCATCATCTACAATGCCTTTTAAGTCGATTGTTTTTGCACCACGATAACTACCGTCTGAGGTAATCACCATTTTTGCCTCACAATCATTAATTCTTGTGCTTAGCGCGGTAGCAGAAAAACCTGCAAATACTACCGAGTGCACTGCTCCTATTCTTGCGCATGCTAAAACTGAAATAGCCAATTCCGGAATCATAGGCAAATAGATAACTACCCTATCCCCTTTATTGATGCCTTGCGATTTTAAAACATTCGCAAACTGACACACTTTAGCGTGCAATTGCTTATAAGTAATATGCTGGGCTTCTTCGTCTGGGTTATTAGGTTCAAATAGAATGGCTGTTTTATCACCACGAATATGCAAATGCCTATCAATACAGTTTTCTGTGATATTTAGTTGAGCACCATCAAACCATTTAATTTCGGGTTTTGTAAAATCATATTCTAAGACAGAATTCCATTTTTTGCGCCACATAAAGTGTTCTTCGGCAATTTCTTCCCAAAAGGCCTCTGGATTACGAACCGATTTGCGATATACCTGAAAATACTCTTCTAAATGTTTGATATGGTAGTTGCTCATTAACTAAAGTTTGAAACTTAAAAATAGTAAAAGCTAATGGTTAATTTTATTGTTCTCTGTTTATTTAAAAAGATAAAATAGTAAATTGTGTAACTCAACCTAATCAACCAAGTGTATGCGCAGTTTATTTCTATCTATCCTATCCTTTTTTATTGTTTTCCCAATCTTTTGTCAGTCCAATCTATCCAAAGAAACAAGAAAATATGTTTCTCATGAGCGGGGTAGTTATTTATTGCAAAATCTTACCTTAATAGATGGCACTGGCTCAGCAGCTAAAACCAATCAGGATATTATAATTAAAGGAGATAAAATCATACAAGTTGGTGTTGATTTAAAAACTCCAAATGGCGCTACAGTAATAGATATGACTGGAAAAAGTGTTATTCCTGGTTTAATAATGCTACACGAACACTTATTCTATCCTAAAAGTACTCCCGAACAAATTTATGGTGTAGACCAAATGAGTTATTCTTTTCCAAAACTTTATTTGGCAGCCGGTGTAACTTCTATGCGTACCGCTGGAAGTATAATGCCACAGGCGGATGTTAACATCAAAAAAGCAATTAATAAAGGTCAAACTCCTGGACCAAATATGGATGTAACTACGCCTCATTTAGATAGAGAAGGACTTAATATTTATGAATTAGGTCCTTTTGATAGCGCCGAACAAGCTGTTAATGCTATCAACTTTTATGCTGATATGGGTGTTACTTCGGTAAAAGTTTACAATTTCATTACCAAAGATGATTTAAGAGCCATTGTCAAGGCTGCCCATTCCAGAAATATGAAAGTTACAGGGCATTTATGCTCCATAACCTATCGTGAAGCAGCAGATATTGGTATTGATAATCTTGAACATGGTTTTTTTGCTAGCAGTGATTTTATAAAAAATAAGGTTGAAAATGAATGCCAACCTTTTGAAATGAACAAGGCTATGCTAGAAACCTCAGTAAATGCTAAGATAGTTTCTGATTTGATTACACACTTAGTAAGTAAAAAAGTAGCATTGACCTCAACAATCAATGTATTTGAACCCTACACCAATAGAGAAGTAGTGCCCGGAGGTGGAATTGATGCCCTTTTTACCAACGCAAAAGAAAAAGTATACAAAAGATGGAGCAGTAAGCAAGGAAAAGATTCTATTGATTATGTACGTTTTAACAAAGCAAAGGTGTGGGAAAAGCAATTTTTTGATGCCGGTGGGTTATTAGTAGCTGGCACTGACCCTACGTACGATGGTAGAATAGTTGCCGGTTATGCAAATATGCGTTTGTTAGAGCTTTTTGTTGAAATGGGCTTTACTATTCCGCAAACCATACAAATAGCATCATTAAATGGTGCAAAATATCTTGAACAGGAAAATTCTTTAGGTACAATTACTGCTACTAAAATTGCTGATTTAGTACTAATTGATGGAGATATTAGTAAAGATATTTCTGAAATACGAAATATAGAAACAGTATTTAAAAATGGTATTGGATATGATTCTAAAAAACTATTTAAAGCAGCTGAAGGTTTGGTAGGGATTCGATAATTTGATTAATGTTCGGCCGCATCTCCTGCTCCACTTGGGATTCTAATATTTTCTACAATTTCTTGAACCTCAGCAGGAGGCGGAGCAGTAAAACGAGAAATTACAATAGCAATAACAAAGTTTACCAACATTCCAACAGTACCAAAACCTTCTGGCGAGATACCAAACCACCAATCATTAGCGGTACTAGTCTCTGGATTGCCAATCCAACCTAATTTAAAACGTGCGATATAGTAACTCGTAATAGCTAAGCCAGCTATCATTCCTGTAATTGCTCCTTCTCGATTCATGCGTTTACTAAAAATCCCCATTACAATAGCAGGGAAAAAGGATGAAGCCGCCAAGCCAAAGGCCAAAGCAACCACAGAGGCTACAAAACCGGGTGGATTAATACCAAAATAACCAGCAACTACTACCGCAAATACCGACGATACCCTAGCAATCAATAATTCTTTTTTATCCGAAATATTAGGGGCAAATTGCTTTTTAATCAAATCATGCGAGATGGATGTTGAAATGACCAATAATAAGCCCGCTGCGGTAGACAGTGCCGCTGCTAAACCACCTGCCGCAACTAAAGCGATAATCCAGTTGGGCAGCCCTGCTATTTCAGGGTTGGCCAATACGGTAATATCACGGTCTACGTACAATTCGTTTCTAGTTGCACTTGAGTTGGTAATTAATCGCTGCCCTACTGCTCCCCGAGCTTCAGAAAACATAGGCTTTTTACCTTCAACTGCTGAACCGGGCAAATACTGAATTTTACCATCTCCATTTTTATCAGTCCAAGCAATTAGCCCTGTGTCTTCCCACTTTGTAAACCAATCTGGAATCTCTTTATACGGCGTATCTTGAACAGTTTCCATGAGATTAGTCCGCGCAAAAACCGCAATGGCCGGCGCTGTGGTATATAAAATGGCAATAAACAATAAAGCGTATCCTGCAGATTTACGGGCATCTTTTACTTTGGGAACCGTAAAAAATCGAATAATTACGTGTGGTAAACCAGCAGTTCCTAGCATTAAAGCGGCGGTTATAAAGAAAATATCTGTGGTGGACTTTGTACCGTCGGTATAAGCGGTAAAGCCAAGGTCCGTCATCAATCCGTCTAGCTTATCCAAAAGATATACACCATCGGTACCTGAAGAACCCATTCCTAATTGCGGAACAGGGTTTCCGGTAGCCATAAGGGATATAAAAATAGCAGGTACCATAAAGGCAAAAATCAACACGCAATATTGTGCTACTTGGGTATAGGTGATGCCTTTCATGCCACCTAAAAAAGCATAGAATAAAACTACCGCCATGCCGATATAGACACCCGTATTTACCTCAACATCTAAAAAGCGAGAAAAAACTACCCCCACACCGCGCATTTGCCCTGCTACATAGGTAAATGAAACAAATAAAGCTGCCACTACGGCAACTGTTCGAGCTACGTTTGAATAATAGCGGTCTCCAATAAAATCTGGAACCGTAAACTTTCCAAATTTCCTTAAGTAAGGCGCTAAGAGGAGTGCTAACAATACGTAACCTCCTGTCCAACCCATTAAATACACCGAGCCATCGTAACCTGAGAAGGCGATTATACCTGCCATTCCTAAAAACGATGCAGCGGACATCCAATCCGCTGCCGTGGCCAATCCGTTTGCCAGTGGGGAAACTCCCCCACCGGCAACATAAAATTCTTTTGTAGAGCTTGCTCGAGACCAAATCGCGATACCGATATACAAAGCAAATGTGAGCCCTACGATAATAAATGTCCAAGTTTGTATACCCATAGCTTATTCGTTTACCCCGTATTTTTTGTCCAACTTATTCATCAATCTCACATAAACAAAAATGAGTACCACAAAAACATAAATAGAGCCTTGTTGGGCAAACCAAAAACCTAGTTTAAAACCACCTAATCGAATGGTGTTCAATTGATCTACGAGTAGAATTCCAAATCCATAAGAAACTATGAACCAGATAAAGAGTAGAATGGAGAGGTATTTTAAATTTTCTCGCCAGTATTTTTTGCGTTGGGAGGAATCCATTTGGTTGGTTATTTCATGAAAGATATGAAAACCAAAAATAATCATGAAAAAAGATGCTTCGACAAGCTCAGCATGACAAGGAAACAATTGAATTCTATTATATAGTATTCAAGTAGGTAGATACATTTTGCCCAATACGTTCTTGAATATTGGTGATATCCGCCTTTTCGAAAGGCTCACCCATAATACTCTCGTACAGCTCGATATAACGCTCTGAGACCGAGTTGATATATTCATCGCTCATTTTAGGTGCCGTTTGCCCTTCCAAACCTTGAAAACCATTAGAAATTAACCACTGACGCACAAATTCTTTAGAAAGTTGTTTTTGAGCCTCGCCGCTATCTTGCCGTTCTTGATAGCCATCAGCATAAAAATAACGTGATGAATCAGGCGTATGGATTTCATCAATCAAAACAATCTCACCTTCTTGGGTTTTACCAAATTCATATTTGGTATCTACCAAAATCAATCCGCGTTGCGCAGCCAGTTCGGTTCCCCTTTTAAACAAAGCTTTTGTATAACTTTCTAGAACTGCGTAGTCTTCTTCGGAAACAATCCCCTTTCTAAGAATATCCACCTTTGAGATATCCTCGTCATGATCTCCCTTTTCCGCTTTTGTTGCCGGAGTTATAATAGGTTCTGGAAATTTATCGTTCTCCTTCATACCTTCTGGCATTGGCTCTCCACAAAGCATTCTTTTGCCTGCTTTATATTCTCTAGCGGCATGACCGGACATATAGCCACGAATTACCATTTCTACCTTAAAAGGTTCACAGGCTTTACCCACGGCAACATTGGCATCTGGTGTTGACATTAACCAATTCGGCACAATATCTTCGGTAGCCTGCATCATTTTAGTTGCAATCTGATTTAGAATCTGCCCTTTGTAAGGAATACCTTTTGGCATGACAACATCGAAAGCTGAAAGACGATCTGTCGCTATCATAACCAAAATATCGTTATTTAAAGTGTATACCTCTCTTACTTTTCCTTTATATACAGATTTCTGACCTGCGAAATGGAAATTGGTATCCATTATTGTGTTTGACATCATGAACTAGTTTTGGTGCTCAATATTCTTGTATGCGTCAATAACCTTTTTAACCAGTTTATGGCGAATTACGTCTTTATCATCTAGGTGAATAATACTAATACCCTCGGTATTCTTAAGAATCAAAAGTGCTTCTTTTAATCCGGAAATTACACGTCGCGGTAAATCTATCTGCCCTGGATCGCCTGTTAATAAAAACTTTGCGTTTTTACCCATACGGGTCAAAAACATCTTCATTTGGGCATGGGTAGTGTTCTGGGCCTCATCTAGAATCACAAAGGCATTATCTAAGGTTCGGCCACGCATAAAGGCCATTGGCGCAATTTGAATGGTGCCGTCTTCGATATACTTTTCAAGTTTTTCAGGAGCGATCATATCGCGCAAAGCATCATACAAAGGTTGCATATAAGGATCTAGCTTTTCTTTTAAATCTCCTGGTAAAAAACCCAGGTTTTCACCAGCTTCTACAGCTGGCCTAGTCAATATGATTTTTCTAACCTGCTTTTCCTTTAAAGCCTTGACTGCCAGAGCAACACCAGTGTAAGTTTTACCCGTACCTGCAGGGCCAATGGCAAAAACCATATCATTCTTCTTACTAGCATCTACTAGTCTGCGTTGATTTGCTGTTTGAGCCTTGATTAAACGACCGCTAACGCCATGCACTAAAACCTCTCCACTAGATTTTGATGAGTTCTCTTGTTCGCCATTACTCGTCAATACTCGCTCTATGGCATTTTCATCCAATTTGTTATACTTAGCAAAATGGGCCGTAAGCATATCGAAACGCTTATCGAACTCTTCTAAAAGTTCTTCATCTCCATACACTTTTATTTTGCTTCCGCGAGCAACAATCTTAAGCTTTGGAAAGTACTTTTTTAATAATTCTATATTTTCATTCTGCTGCCCAAAAAAATCTCGCGGGCTAATTTCGGTGAGTTCTAATACCAGTTCGTTCAAAGAAATTTTACTATTTAGGGATTTGTAGAATTTTGTAAAATATTGCGCAATGTTTTTGTTTAATTTTACATCTTAAACTTGTTCACAAACATAATTAAAAAAGGCTTTTCAAGAGCAAAAACATATTAACAGTACTACATGGCAATCATTACTTTAACAACAGATTTTGGATACAAAGACCATTTTGTTGCTGCCATTAAAGGAAACATTTTAAAAGAAGTGCCAGATGCTACCATTGTTGATATTTCGCATGCCATTTCACCATTAGACACCAGAGAGTGCGCTTATATTCTTAAAAATTCATATTCTCATTTTCCCGAAGGCAGTATTCATATTATAGGTATGGATTCTGAAGCGTCTATCGAAAACGAACATATTGTGGTGCAGGTTGAAGGGCACTATTTTATCGGGGCCAATAATGGTATCATATCATTAATCACAAAAGAACTAAACCTAGACCAAGTTGTACAAATTACCTTACCCAATGTTCAAGTGAATTCTTTTCCGGTGATCGAGGTGTTTGTTAGAGTGGCCTGCCATTTGGCAAGAGGCGGAAAACTAGGCGTGGTAAGCAAGCCCTTCTCTGGCTTAAAGGAAATTAAAGAGTTGGAACCACGGGTAACCAATGATGGCAAGACTATTTTAGGCAACGTTATTTATATTGATAACTACGGCAATGTAGTAACCAATATAACCAAGACCTTATTTGAAGCCTATAGAAACGGAAGGCCTTTTGAGCTAATAGCTAGAAGACAAAAAATAAAAGCCATTCATAAAAGCTATAATAGCTTTATCAATTATGAATTACCTGAAAATCAGCGCAATGGCCCTAGTGACCTACTAGCTATTTTTAATTCTTCCGGTTATATTGAAATCGCTATCTACAAAAGCGATTTAAAATCTGTAGGCGGTGCCTCTACCCTATTGGGGCTTACAAATGATGCCATGATAACCATAAACTTTTTATAAATGTTGGTCAGAATCGTAAAATTGACTTTTAAGAAAGAAAATATTTCTAGTTTTGAGCAAGTTTTTGAAGAAACCAAAAAGCAGATCAGAAGTTTTGAAGGATGTAATTTTCTAGAGCTGTATCAAGAAGCTGAAAAACCCAATGTATTTTTCACCTATAGTTATTGGGAAAATGCGGAAGCACTTGAAAAATATCGAAATTCGGACTTCTTTAAAGCCGTTTGGGCTAAAACCAAGATTTTGTTCGATGCTAAACCCGAAGCATGGAGCGTAAACAAAAAAGCTACTTTGAGTTAATACTATGCTAGCAATTTTTAAAAAGGAAATCCAATCTTTTTTCACTTCACCAATAGGCTATTTGATTATAGGCTTGTTTCTAGTTTTAAATGGGCTATTCCTTTGGGTTTTTAAGGGAGCGTTCAACATTTTTGATTATGGTTTTGCCGACTTGAGCAATTTCTTTTTATTGGCACCATGGGTGTTCTTATTCCTGATTCCTGCCATAAGCATGAAAAGCTTTTCAGAAGAGAAAAAGCTTGGCACTTTAGAACTGTTGTTAATTAAACCCATTTCAACCGCCAAAGTAGTATTTGGAAAGTTTTGGGGTGTTTTTGTATTATGCGTTCTGGCAATACTGCCCACCTTGATTTATGTTTACACCATCTCAAACCTCGGTATCACAGAAGGTAACTACGATTTAGGGGCGGTATTAGGTTCGTATTTTGGATTGCTTTTTTTAGTAGCCATGTATGTCAGTATTGGCATTTTTGCATCGTCTCTTTCCGATAACCAGATTCTTTCCTTTATTCTGGCCATTGCAATCTCATTTTTAATTTTTTATGGGTTTAATGCCTTAAGTGGATTGTTCACTGTGGGCGAAACAAGCGAATTCATAAAGTCTTTTGGAGCGAAAAACCATTTTGAAAGTATTGCCCTAGGGATTATCGACACGCGCGATATCATCTATTTTTTAGGGTGCACGTTTTTCTTTTTGTATTTGACCAATATTCGTTTAAAAAACTTGTCTAAATGAAAAAGGAATTTCTTGTAGCAATACTTAAAGCGTTAATTGTTTTGGTCATTCTAAATGTGCTGAGCAATTATTTTTTCAAAAGGTTCGATTTGACCGAAGATAGTAGGTATACCCTTTCAGACGAAGCTTATACGACGATCAATAAATTTGAGACGCCGGTTATAATAGATATTCTCTTAGAAGGCAACCTTCCTTCAGAGTTTTCTAGGCTTAAGACCGAAACTAATTTATTACTGCAGCAATTTGCCTCAAAAAACAGCAACATTAAGTTTGATTTTGTCGATCCCCTAGAAGATAGTGAGCAAAGAGAACAGACCGTAGCCGAACTACAACAGATAGGTTTAACTCCCGCGAACGTCACGATTGAGGAAAATGGCAAAGTGTCACAAGAATTAGTATTCCCTTGGGCAATGGTAAATTATAATAATAAAACGGTAAAGGTACCATTGCTCAAAAACAAGTTAGGTTCTTCAATGGAAGGTCGTATCAACAATTCTGTACAACAATTAGAATATGCATTTACTGACGCTTTTACCAAACTTGCCATTACGGAAAAAAAGCGCGTGGCCGTTCTAAAAGGAAATGGAGAATTAGAAGACATTTATCTGACCGATTACCTAAGTTCTATTCGCGAATACTATAATATTGGAGCGATAACATTAGACTCGGTTGCGAATGATGCCCAAAAAGTATTTGAACAACTCAAAGGTTTTGATTTAGCATTAATTGCAAAACCTACGGAAGCTTTCACCGAAGAGGAAAAATATGTTCTAGATCAATTCATTGTTAATGGTGGTAAATCAATTTGGCTTATAGATAATGTAGTCATAGAACTGGATAGCCTTTTCAACGAAAAAGGAAGTAGCCTGGCGCTACGACGTCAATTGAATTTAGATGATTTCTTCTTTAAATATGGTGTTCGTATAAATCCGGTTTTGTTGAATGACCTGTACAATACCCCAATCGTTTTAGCCTCCGGTGAAGCCAATGAGTCGCAGTATAATCCTTTACCATGGGTATATCATCCTATGGTATTTTCAAAAAATAATCATCCTATCAACACCAATATAGAAGCCTCTCGGTTTCAATTTGCAAATAGCATCGACACCTTATCAAACAGTAATAAAAAAACAATTCTGCTTCAATCGTCGCCTTTATCAAAAACGGAAGGAACACCCAGACCTATAAGTTTAAATCTTTTAAGCAAACAATCTGATAAGGAATCATACCTTAACAAAGGAAATTTACCTTTAGCAGTCTTAGTAGAAGGGGAATTTAGTTCTGCCTATACCAATAGAATTAAACCAACAAAACTGAATGGTAGTCTTGAAAAAGGAGTAAATAATAAGATGTTGGTTATTGCAGATGGAGACCTAATAAAGAATCAATTAAGAAACGGAAAACCCTTGCCTTTAGGTTATGATAAATGGACGAACAACACATATGGCAACAAGGAGTTTTTGGTAAATAGTATCAATTACCTACTTGATGATACCGGACTTATAAACATTCGCAATAAAAAAGTTTCTATTCCGCTCTTAGATACTCGAAAAGTGCAGGGGCAAAAATCAAAATGGCAGCTTATAAACATTGGTGCTCCCGTAATTTTAATAAGCCTTTTAGAAATTTGTTTTGCCTACTATCGGAAAAAAAGATTTAGCCCCTAAGTGTTGATAAAATTGTTTTTTAAGCAAGTACTTTTAAAATATCTTTGTCTTTATCGGTTTTGATTTAGAAACTTCAACTTACGATTTTTAAAACACCGTTCACTAAAATTCTTTTGATGAAATTTATTGTATCCAGTACGTATTTACTAAAACAACTTCAAGTATTAGGAGGGGTAATTAACAGTAGCAATACGCTACCTATTTTAGATAATTTTCTTTTTGATTTAAAAAATACCAAACTAACAGTATCCGCGTCGGATCTAGAAACTACCATGAGTTCTGTACTAAACGTAGATTCTGATTCTGAAGGCGCCATAGCCGTACCGGCACGATTACTATTAGACACTTTAAAAACGTTTCCTGAGCAGCCTTTGACTTTTATTGTTGAAGATAACAATACCATTGAGATTAGTTCAAACCATGGTAAATATGCATTGGCATACGCCGACGGTGCTGAATTCCCTAAAGCTGTTGAACTCTCTAACCCGAGTTCTACGGTGCTTTTAGGAGACATATTGGCAACAGCTATTAACAAAACTATTTTCGCCGCTGGTAATGACGATTTACGTCCCGTTATGAGTGGAGTATTTTTTCAGTTTTCACCTGAAAACCTAACTTTTGTGGCAACGGATGCCCATAAATTGGTTAAATACCAACGTTCAGATGTTACCGCCTCTGAGGTCGCTGAATTTATCATGCCAAAAAAACCTTTGAATCTGTTAAAAGGAATTCTGGCCGGCTCTGAATCTGAAGTAAAAATTGAATATAATGAGAGTAATGCAAAATTTACTTTTGACGATACCGAATTAATTTGCCGCTTAATTGATGGCAAATATCCGAACTATGAAGCGGTAATTCCTAAAGAGAACCCTAATGTACTTTCAATTTCAAGAAATCAATTCTTGAGTTCCGTTCGTAGGGTATCTATTTTCTCAAATAAAACAACCCACCAAATACGTTTAAAAATTGCCGGTGCTGAACTGAATATATCCGCAGAAGATGTTGATTATAGCAACAAAGCCGAAGAACGTTTGTCGTGCGCATACCAAGGTGATGATATGCAGATAGGTTTTAATTCTAGGTTCTTAGTAGAAATGCTAAACAATTTGTCTTCAGATGATGTTTCTTTAGAAATGAGTCTGCCGAATCGAGCGGGAATTTTAACTCCGGCAGATGGTTTAGACGAGGGGGAGAAAGTTACCATGTTAGTAATGCCGGTAATGTTGAACAGTTAAACTAATCGACCTTTACATACCAAAAAAGGCTAGAAATATTTCTAGCCTTTTTTATTTAGATAAACTTTATTGTCAAAAAGTTCGATGGAGATTCTCCGTTGGCCGCTTTAACTGCATTAACGATTGGCAGAATAAAACCTAATATACCAACTCCGATTAACCCTAGTATACCTAACCCGAATAACAATATTCCTGGAATACAGAGAATTATATACAAGAGCATACTTAATTGAAAGTTAACGATGGAGCGTCCATGCTCGTCCATTCCCTCAACATTATTCTTTGATGTTAACCAGATTATTAACGGAACTATAAAGCCCCCAAAGCCGGTTACATAATGTAATAATTGCGAGAGATGTGTTATTGCTAAAAGAGTATTGTCTTTTCTTAAAACTTGCTGATTAACTAATTCCATTTTTGATTGATTTTAATGATGATGTACTTATTGGTAGTTATTTAATAAAAATTGTTACAAAATCTTCCCCTTATTAATCTAAAACATTGATAATAAAATATTTATAAAAATTAACTTGAGTATTTCTAAATTGAGGCTTGGTAAACAAAAGGTGCTGCATTTTATCGATTTTTTATTCCTCTTAACGGGGAATAAAATTAATACATGATCATTGGGGTAAATTTATATTGTTCCCATTAACTAAAAATTAACAAATACATATTAAAATGAAAAAAGTAATACTTTCAGCTTTGGCTGTAATGACGTTCGCTTTTTATTCTTGTGAGGTTGAACCTCTTGACACCAACAATATTAATAGTGTTGATGGTAAAGGAAAAGTTAAAAATAAAGAACCAGAAGCTGAAACAAATTGTGACATATCACTCATACCTGATTTGCCATCACTTGTAAATGCTTGTACCACTGGAAAAGGTATTAATGCAAATGGCACCTTCTTTGATTTAACTGTTAGTGATACAGATTTAGCTGGCGATTATGGTGCATGGTGTGTAGATATTGATCTTGACATGGAAGAAAATGAATGTTTTGAAGCGTCCGTTTATTCCAGCTATGGAGATTTTCCAAGTTTTTATTTTGAGAATCCGGATAATTTTGACTTGGTCAACTGGATAGTGAATCAAGATTTTGTAAAAAAAGAATCAAACATTGGAGGTGATTTCACTTTTGGAGATGTTCAATGGGCAATCTGGGAATTAATCGATGATAACAATTGTCAAACTTGTGATGACCTTGGTGACGACTGGAATGAGGACAGAGGACAAGAGATAGTAGACGCTGCATTAGCTAGTGGAGAAGGCTATGAGCCAGGACCAGGAGAGGTATTGGCTATTATTTTGATTCCAAACAACTTCCGTCAGACTTTAATAATACCTATTCCTCTTGATTGCGAACCAGAATCAGAATGTGAAACCGCTTTTGCCTTTAGCGGTGACCAAGAAGATTGTTTCATAAACAATGGGTTTAATAGATGGGGATGGTCTATTGGTCCACTCGCCGAAGGCAGTAATGAAACCTATGAAATATATGCTGGTGCTGGTAAATGCGATTTAGGTAAAGGGGATTTAGTTGGTACGGTTGATGTAAGTTACATAGGTGGCGATGTAAATGTAACATATAACATTGACGGAGCTTACTCAATAGAGGAAACACATACCTATGCTGGTAATGCTATGTTTCCAACAGATAAAAAAGGTAAAGCCACAGTAGCGCCCGGACAATATGCTATACAAGAAAACTTATCCGGAGAAATTTATGTTATTGCACATGCTGTTGTGTGTGATTAGCATATTACAATGGCCATAATAATTTAAATTCCTTTTTGAATTATTATTGTCATAGGATGTAAAAACTAAGTAAAAGTGTTGGAGGTTATTCCAACACTTTTACTATATTAAAAATTTATTCTTTTTGGACGAGAATTCCTGACTAATGAAGTCTTTCCTAGTACTGATCACCTCTAGGTCATATACTATCAATAACTTTACCATACCTTCAAGAACTCGGAAACTATACTTTGGTGGGATGACTCGTTTGTAATGCAAATTTGTTAATTTTCTATGTTTACTCAGCTTAAAAAGCTTTAGAATATAAACCTAAAAAATTGTAAAGTCTATATAATATCCACGTCAAAGAATTTTATTTTTGGACGTAAATGAAAAACGCTAATTGAATAGAGTTTTTATTTCAATTTTTATCAAGGCATCAATACTATACTTGTTAAAAAAGGAAAAACTAGAAAATTAAATTTGTACAAGAATCTTAACCTAATAAAGATAAATGGATAATATAATAGCATTAGCAACCCCATCAGGATCGGGTGCCATTGGAGTTATTCGTATTTCAGGAAATAATGCAATTGAATTGGCAGCAACTTTTTTTAAATCTATTCGTGAAAAAGATTTAAAGAAGCAGAAAAGTCATAGTATCCATTTGGGCCATATCATTGATGGCAATAAGGTATTAGACGAAGTTTTAGTATCTGTTTTCAAAGGGCCTAATTCTTATACTGGAGAAAATGTAGTCGAAATTTCTTGTCACGGTTCTATATACATTCAACAACAGGTTATCCAACTCTTTCTTAAAAATGGCTGTCGTAACGCTAAAGCAGGAGAATTTACTTTACGAGCCTTTTTAAATGGGAAAATGGATTTAAGTCAAGCTGAAGCGGTGGCAGATTTAATAGCTAGCGATAGTGAAACGTCCCATCAAATAGCTTTGCAGCAAATGCGAGGCGGTTTTAGCAATGATATTCAAAAGCTAAGGGAAGAGCTTTTAAATTTTGCCTCGCTTATTGAATTAGAGCTTGATTTTTCAGAAGAAGATGTTGAATTTGCTGATAGGTCAGAATTTCATAACCTTTTGAGCAGGATCAGCGAGACCCTAAAAAAATTAATTGATTCTTTTGCTTTGGGCAATGTGCTAAAAAATGGCATTCCAGTTGCAATAGTGGGCGAACCAAACGTAGGTAAATCCACCTTGTTAAATTCCTTACTGAATGAGGAACGTGCTATCGTTAGTGATATTCCTGGCACAACAAGAGATACCGTAGAAGACCAGATTTCCATTGGAGGCGTTACTTTTCGTTTTATTGATACTGCCGGGATAAGGGATACCAATGATAAGGTTGAGAAAATTGGGATAGCTCGTACATTTGAAAAAATGGAAAATGCAGGTCTTGTTATATATCTATTTGAAGCCTCAAAAAATAAAGAAACTGAAATCGAAATACTTAAGAGTAAATATCCAGATAAAAATATATTAGTTGTTGCCAATAAGATTGATGAAGTTGATAAAAAGCGTATTGAATATCTAAAAAAAGTGCATCCTAAAGTTCTTTTTTTAGCAGCTAGAACGGGTTTTGGTATAGATAGGTTAAAAACGATACTTTTGGAATTATCTAATGCCGGAGCATTAGGAAAAAATGATACTGTTGTTTCCAATAACAGACACTATGATGCCTTATTAAAAGCTCTAGAAGAAATTCAAAAGGTAAACGAAAGCATGTCCAATGGAGTTTCTAACGACCTGGTAGCAATTGATATTAGGGAAGCCATATATCATTTAGGGGAGATTACGGGTCAGGTTACTAATGATGAGCTGTTAGGCAATATATTTTCTAATTTCTGTATCGGAAAGTAAATTATAAGATACCCTTCTAGTAGATGTATATTTGTATTCCAAATTTTATGCATGTTTACATTTTTCTCAAAAAAAGAATATCTAGTTGACCATTTAAGTGGTTTCGTTGATATACACAATCATATTCTACCTGGTATTGACGATGGTGCAAAGAATATTGAAGAATCAATTAAATTAATCAAAGGGTTTTTAGAGTTCGGAGTAACTAATTTTATTTGTACTCCACATATCATGCATAATTACCATGAAAACACTCCTAAAACTATAAAGAAAGCCTTCAAGCTATTAGAAAAAGAAATAGAGGAATATAATATCAAGAACATCTATTTAGACTATTCTGCAGAACATATGATAGATGATAATTTTGAGAGTCTATTGGAAACCGGCAATATCCTTCCCTTAAAATCTAATCATTTATTAATTGAAATGTCCTATTTACAACCTAGTATAAATTTTGATGTCTCAGTCGAAAAAATAAAGCAATTACAAATGTTTCCTTTACTTGCTCACCCAGAAAGGTACCACTACCTAAATTCAGATAAAAAGTCTCACAAAAAAATCAAATCAATGGGGGTCAAATATCAACTTAATATGCTCTCCTTAAGTAACTATTATGGTAAAGAAATTCAAAGCGAAGCCCTTAAACTTTTAGATAATGGGCAATATGATTTTGTTGCTAGTGATGTGCACAATTTAAAGCATCTAAATCATCTAAAGAACAACGTGACAATAGACAAGAGAAATCTCAATAAGGTCTTACTTCTAATTAATAAAACAATTGAAACCTTTTATTGATTAATATAGGCTATACATTACTTCCTAAATTGCCACCATTTTTTTTCTTGAACCCCATATCCGTATCCATATTTGCCGCCATATCCCAAATAGTTACTTTTAACACCATTGACGATAAATGAAAGATTTTTCAATTTTCCCTTTTTCAAAAGTTGAATAGGATATTCCAGCACTTTTCTCTGGGTAACACCAGCTTTTGTGGTATAAATAATTTGGTCAGCGTATTTGCTTAAAATAAGAGTGTCGGTTACTGCCAAAAGAGGTGCAGAATCTACTATAATGTAATCATACTTATTTTTAGCAAGTTCAAATAATTCTTTTGCCCTTTGACTCATAAGTAATTCCGATGGATTAGGTGGAATTTGACCAGAATAAATCATGTCAAAATTATAGTCGTTAATGTTCACAGGATTTACAATATCTTTTAAGCTTAAATCGGAGTCGTGCAGAAATTCTGTGAAACCTTTTAAAGTATTTCTTGTAGATTTGGAAATAAAATCTTCTTTTAATGCTTCGGAATAAAAACTATGCAAACTTGGATTTCTAATATCTCCTCCGAGCAAAAGAACCCTTTTTCTAGTAATAGATAAGATAAGAGAAAGATTTGAAGACACAAATGTCTTACCCTCGCCAGGAACGCTTGACGTAATTAAAACAATTTTACCATCACCATTTTTTGAAGATGTATTCAGTACATAGTCCAAATTGGTTCTTAAGATTCTAAATGATTCACTTAATACCGAACGGTCATTCTTGGTGATCAACAAGCTCTCCTTTTTGCTAATCTTTGGTACTTCTGCCAAAACAGAATAGTTTTCTCCGATGACTCCCTCCAGACCAATTTTGTTGTGGATTTTGTTATCTAATAAATCCTTTGCATAAATTATTGAGAAAGGAACAAGAAGGCCCAAGATGAAGAATGCCAAATAAATTACTTTACGTTTGGGAGACACTGGAAAGTTAGACCCATATGCCATATCAACAATTTTAGATTTTGGGGTTGCAGAGGCAAAAGTAATTTGAGACTCTTCCCGTTTTTGTAAAAGGTAAAGATAGAGAGATTCTGTTGTTTGTTGTTTTCTTGAAATATCCCTTAATGCTCTTTCATTTGATGGGGCGGCATATATTCTAGAGTTAATTTGAGAAAGCTGTTTACTCAAACTGTTAACCTGCAAATTTAAATTATTGGTAACGTTGTTTAAACTTGACTGCATTCCTTTTTTTAAACTTTCTAGTTGTTGATCTAACTTAACGATTACAGGGTTTTTCTCATTTGAACTTTTTAGGAGTCTTTTTCTTTGTGCCACCAATTCATTATATCGTGAAGCAGAGTTGTCTATATTCTGATCGGAAAGTCCAACAGCAGGAATTACATCAAAGCCTTCTTGATTTTCCAACATATTTTGCATGGAACTTGCAATATTCAATTGAATGTTTGCCTGTTGTAGCTGTTGTTCACCCGCCGCACTTTGCGAAAAGTTAACATTGGATTGAGATCCTAAATCAGCGATCCCACGACTAGATTTAAAATTTTCAGCCGTTTCATCAACAGATGATAAACTAGAATAAATTTCACTTATACGATCATTAATAAACTTTGTTGTTCGGTCGGCTATTGCCTTTTTATCACTGACAGCATTATTATTATTAGTGATAATTAGATTATTGATATAATCTACCGCTCTTTGTTCAATTGGGTCAATTATAGAAATATTTACAATATTGGAAAGTTTATCTTGAGCACTTACATTGATTCTTGACCGATACCCCTCGGCAACAAAATCTAAAGGGCTTAACATGATTTTAATTCTACTATTCCTATAGTTCTTTAATCTATTAGTATTTGGAATCAAAATAATATCACCAATTTCAGTTTTAATATTAGATCCAAATGTATATGTCTTTGGAGACTCATCTTCGCTCTCAGAATAACCAAAATTAGTATCTGATTTTAGGTCAACATAAAATTCATGCTTTGAACTATTGATTACTGAATCAGCTGCAAGAAAATTTATCGAAAATGGGTGATTTTCACTTCCATAAATTTCAGAACTCTTAATATTGCCTAGTATAAAATACCTTAGATTAATCCTTAATTTTTTAACAACGTCAATATGGTTGCTTCTTGCATTTAAAATTTCGATTTCATCCTTAATCTGGGTTTTTCCACCAGAAAGTATATCCAAATCCTGAAGAACGCTTAGCTCTGATGTTGAGTTTTTATCTTCAAGTATTTGAATCTTGGCGGTTGCACTATATTCCGGAACAGTATACCTTAGATAAGTAAATGCAAGTGCTATAGCAATAATTACGCTTAGCAAAAACCATTTCCAATGTTTTAGATAACCATTGATTATTTCATTTAGATCCAAATTGTTATCGCTCATCAATACAATAGTTGATTATTGGGGTAAATTCAAATAAAGACTAGTTTCGTGTCAAAATAATTACTGCAGAAGTAATTAAAACAGAAGCAATAGAAACAGCTATAGTTGCTCTTTGATCAAGACTAGAAGCAGTTTTCCCTGATTTATTCGGTTCAACATAAACCACGTCGTTCTGGGTAAGGTAATAAACAGGTGATTTTAAGGCCTCTTTTTGATTAAGGTTGATGCGGTGATAAACTTTGGTTCCATCAAAATCCCGTAATACCATTATATTGTCTCGCTTACCTTTTATATTAATATCTCCTGCTAGACCAATTGCCTCCATAATGGTAATTTGTTCCCCATTAACCGGATAGGTCCCTGGCCTGTTAACTGCGCCAAGTACAGTTACCGTAAAATTTTGAATTCTGATATTGATAATCGGATCTACAAGATAATCAGCTAGTTTTTGCCTTAAAAGTGTTCTTGTTTCTGCTGGAGACAAGCCTACAATTTTAATTTTACCAACCACGGGGAAATCAATTTCACCATTTTTATCGACCAAATAATTTACCTGCTCTGCACGTATACCACCTTCTTGTGCACCTCTAAAAAGATTAAAGGGCGCACTGGCCTCAGGGTCCAAAGTAGATACATAGATGCTTACAATATCATCTACTTTGAATTTGGTATCGAAAGTACTGTCATTGACCAAAGTCTCGAACTGAGAAGCGTTTTTAAAATAAACTACCCCATCGCCCGATGCGCAAGAGGAAAATATAACTAATATGATTACACAAATTATTGATAAATTTCTCATGCCTATTCAGATACTTATTTGGTTACTAATTGAGTAGAAGTTTCTTCTTTTTTTTCCATCTTTTTCTCATCGAATTTACAAAAATCAGAATTATTCGAAACAAACTCGGGAACTATATTTTTCATTAACTTAACAGTATTCTCTTTGAAAAACATATTTGAAACGCAGAGCTCATCAATCTTAGCTCTTACCGAAGAATAATCTATTTCTCGAACCTTACTGATCATTATTTTGTCATGATACGTAGGCAAGGTATTTTCTCCATTCGCTAAAAGTTCCTCATAGAGTTTTTCACCCGGTCTCAGTCCTGTAATCTTTATATCAATATCCTCAGGATAATTAAGTCCTGAAAGTCTAATCATGTTTTTAGCCAAATCCAATATTTTTACCGACTCACCCATATCAAAAATAAAAATCTCACCTCCTTTTCCCATGGCCCCCGCTTCTAACACCAATTGCGAAGCTTCTGGGATTGTCATAAAATACCTCGTAATATCTTTATGAGTTACTGTTAAAGGTCCTCCTTTCTCAATTTGCTTTCTAAACAATGGAATTACCGACCCATTCGACCCTAAAACATTTCCAAACCTGGTCGTAACAAACTTGGTCTTTTCTTCTTGTTGTCTACAGCTAATATACATTTCTGCGATTCGTTTTGAAGCCCCCATAATGTTGGTCGGGTTTACTGCCTTATCTGTTGAAACAAAAACGAACTTCTCAACCCCATATTCAATTGAAAGGTCAACAATATTTTTGGTTCCTGCTATGTTGATCTTAATGGCCTCGTATGGATTTTGTTCCATTAAAGGAACATGTTTGTATGCAGCAGCGTGGAAAATTCTATTGGGTTTATACTCATCAAATAAAACTCTCATCTTATTTTTATCCCTAATATCACTAACAATTGGAACAAAATTAAAAAACCCCGCTTGTTTCAACTCTTGTTGCAAATCATAAAGTGCAGATTCCGCTTGGTCAATTATGACAAGTGTTCGATAGTCATACTTGCATATTTGACGAACCAATTCACTACCTATTGACCCGGCACCGCCGGTAACCATAATAACTTTATCATCAAAATCTTTGGCTACTTTACTGTTTTTTATCTCGATTGGTGGTCTATCCAATAAGTCTTCAATCTGTACTCTTTTTATTTGAGACAACTTCAATTCTCCGTTAATCCAATCCTCTACTGGAGGAACTATTTTGACTTTAACATCTAAGTCAACAACTTCATTTACCAATTTTCGCAAGTGGTTTGGATTCACATTTTGTATAGAAAAAATAATTTCGGTAATGTTATTATAGGTAATAAAATCTTTCGTCAATTTAGATTTGCTAAATACTTTTACTCCATTTATCTGTTTACCGACCTTTTGAGGGTTACTATCAATAAATCCAATAACCCTAACTTTCATTTTTGAATGATTAGTCAAAGTGTTATAGGTAATTATTCCCGACTCTCCTGCTCCATAAATCAATAAATTAGTAGTTGGGGCATTGTCACTTTTAATCAAAGTCTCGTAACAGATTTTAAAAACATATCTAGAGGCCGTGAGAGCGATAAAGGTCAAAAGACTATTAATGATGATAATTGATAAAGGTATTGTGAAATTCTCATAGAAACCTATTTGTCTATTTACTAGAATAATGCCTATGATACCAATACTGGCCATACAAATAGCATTGAAAATGGCATACACATCCTTTATTCCTGTATGGCGAACTACTCCTTTATAACTACCTGAAATAATAAATGAAGAGAGAAATAAAATAATAACCAAAGGTAACTGGGACCAAAGTCTTTGAACTTCAAAATTAAAACTGAGATTAAATCTGATGAAATAGGCTAATGTAAATGATATGCCAACAATGCATAAGTCAACAAACAATACTGTCCATTTAGAAGCATAATGCTTATCATTATCAAAAATATACTTTCTAATCATTTAAGTTCATTTATGATTATTTCACAAACTCGTTCTAAGTCATCAGTACTGAGATTAGAACCACTGGGCAAACACAATCCCCTTTCAAAAAGAGACTGGCTCACACCATTAGTGAAAGAAGCTGCTTTTTTAAAAACCGGCTGTAAATGCATAGGCTTCCACAGTGGTCTAGATTCTATGTTTTCCTCAGCCAAGGCAATTCGAATCTGCTCCCGCACTTTAAAAGAGGGCGTTAGTATACAACTTAGCCATCTATTGGAAAAACTACCCTCAACCTCATCTAGAAAATCAATCGCTTCCAAATGCAATAAATGTTTCTTATAATATGCAAAGTTTGCTCTTCTAGAGGCAACCCTATCCTCCAAAACTTCCATTTGGCCTCTTCCAATACCCGCTAAAACATTGCTCATACGATAATTATATCCTATTTCAGAGTGTTGATAATGAGCAGCTTCGTCTCTGGCTTGGGTTGCCAAAAAAATTGCTTTTTCTTTTGTTTTTGAATCTTTTGTTAGTAAAGCACCGCCGCCTGATGTAGTAATTATTTTGTTTCCGTTGAAGGATAAGATTCCTATATCACCCAAACTGCCACATTTAACGCCGCCATAAGAGCTTCCCAAAGCTTCTGCGCTATCTTCTATTACCGGTATACCATATTTCTTAGAAATATTCATAATCTCATTTGCCATATAGGGCATCCCATATAAGTGTACTGCAATTATGGCTTTAGGCCTTTTACCCGAATTAACTTTTTCAATAATGGCTTCTTCTAATAAAATTGGGCAAATATTCCATGTATCCAACTCACTATCTATAAAAACAGGTTTTGCGCCAAGATATGTAATAGGATTTGCCGATGCAGAGAACGTAAAGCTCTGGCAAAGCACCTCATCACCTGAACCAACTCCTAAAAGCTTTAAAGCAAGGTGAATTGCTCCTGTTCCAGAACTTAAACAAGCCGCATGAATGTCATTTGAAACAAAATCCTCGATGGCCTTTTCAAATCCTTGTACATTAGGTCCAAGGGGGGCTATCCAATTACTATCAAAAGCCTCATTAATGTAGTGTTGTTCCGTTCCTCCCATGTGGGGAGAGGATAACCATATTTTCTCATTGGTGATAATATTCATAGTAGGGGTATAAGGTCAAAACAAAAATAAAAGGAAAAAATGTAGATTGGGCTTTCTAATTGAACAAATCGTCATATGTTCCAAAAAGTCGTTTAAAAACAGTGTAGTATCTTGTCCCAATGCCTTAAAACCTTAAAACACTTCTAACTGCATGGTTATTTTTATTATGTTTTTAAACCCTTCATTAAAAATCTAGTTTGTTTCTAAATTTTTAAAATAAAAAAAGACTTTTTATATATGTATTTTTGCTTTCATCTTCTATAACGCAATAGAGAATGGTTTCGCTATGAATAAATGTAACAAATCTTAATAAATCAAATGAGAGTACTGGTTACTGGAGGAGCAGGTTTTATTGGCTTTTATACCATAAAAAAATTGCTCCAAAAAGGCTATCAAGTTATAGGCCTTGATAATGTTAATGATTACTACAGCACGCAATTAAAATTTGACCGTTTAAAAGAGCTTGGCATTTTAAAAAGTGACGCTCAAAAATTTAACAACAAAGTTTATAGTGAAACATTTTCGAATTTTACCTTTATCAGACTAAATTTAGAAGACAAAAATTCACTGGATCACTTATTTGAAGAGGAAGCAATAAATGTTGTATGCCATCTTGGAGCTCAAGCAGGTGTTAGATACAGCATCGAAAATCCTAAAACCTATATAGAAAGTAATATAAATGGTTTCTTTAATGTTTTGGAATGCTGCAGAAATTTCAACATAAATCATTTGGTATATGCAAGTAGTTCTAGTGTTTATGGTTTAAATAAAGAAGTTCCGTTTAAAACGTCTGATAATGTTGATTTCCCTATAAGTCTTTATGCTGCTACCAAAAAAAGCAATGAATTAATGGCATATACCTATAGTCATTTATACAACTTTAAAACAACGGGGTTACGATTTTTCACGGTATACGGACCTTGGGGAAGACCAGATATGGCGATGTTTCTGTTTACCCAGAATATTATTGAAAACAAAACTATAAGAGTATTTAACAATGGGAAAATGGAACGAGATTTCACCTATATCGACGATATTGTCGAGGGGGTTATTAGAATAATTGAAAATACTAAAAAGGAACGCGTTAATTATAAAATCTATAACATCGGACACGGTAAACCAGTAAAGCTTTTAGATTTTATAAGCACTATAGAAACCAAACTGAACAAAAAAGCAATAAAAGAATTTTTACCCAATCAACCAGGTGATGTCACAAGGACTTGGGCAGATATAAGTGATTTAGTTAGGGACTACGGGCATGAACCTAAAATCTCAATAACTGATGGTGTAGCTTCATTTATCAACTGGTACAAGAAGTATTACAAAATGTAAATAGTTTCATTACGGTCAAATTAAAAATAGATTTCATCGATTGGCCAGACACCGGGACGAAAAAGTAATTATTAATCAAACTATCCAAAGCACTAGTTTTGCCAAATAATTTTATCAGATTAAAGATTTGGATACTATTTTCGCGGTAAAATTGTTATTGTCTTATTAAATTTTAATTAGAAAGAATGAACTTAACGGTTATTGGTAGCGGATATGTAGGATTGGTAAGTGGAACTTGTTTTGCCGAAATGGGAAATAAGGTAACATGTATCGATATTGATGAAGAAAAAATTGAAGGCTTAAAAAATGGCGTCATCCCTATATATGAGCCTGGGCTTGACCAAATGGTGAAACGAAATATCGAAAATGGAACTTTACATTTTAGCACTAAACTCTCTAAACACCTTAATGGCTGTGACGCTGCATTTATAGCGGTTGGCACACCTATGGGAGAAGATGGATCTGCAGATTTAAAATATGTATTGTCCGTCGCCAGAGAAATAGGTACACATATGACAACCCCCCTTACAGTAGTAGATAAATCAACCGTTCCTGTAGGCACTGCCGATAAAGTAAGTAGTGCCATCACCGAAGAACTTGACAAAAGAGGCTTGAAAATAGAATTTCATGTAGTCTCTAATCCTGAATTTCTGAAAGAAGGAGATGCTATAAATGACTTTATGAAGCCAGACCGTGTTGTAATTGGATCTGACAACGAGCATTCCACACAAATAATGAGAAATCTATATTCGCCATTTTTTAGAAGCAGCATGGATCGATTAATCACCATGGATGTTAGGTCTGCAGAGATGACAAAGTACGTAGCAAACGCAATGCTGGCCACAAAAATTTCATTTATGAATGAAATCGCAAATATTTGCGAACTAGTTGGTGCAGATGTTAATAAGGTGAGAATCGGTATTGGATCAGACAGCAGAATAGGGTACAGTTTTATTTATCCCGGTAGTGGATACGGAGGTTCATGTTTTCCTAAAGATGTAAAAGCACTAAAAAAAACTGCAGCAGAATTTGACTATGATGCCCAAATTATTGGGGCGGTAGAAAAAGTTAATGATAAACAAAAATTGGTGATAGCCAATAAAGTCGTTAAAAGGTTTGGTGAAAACCTAAATGGAAAGACCTTTGCTATATGGGGCTTGGCCTTTAAACCGCAAACAGATGACATGCGAGAAGCACCAGCTATATATATTATCAAAGAACTCGTTAAAAGAGGCGCCAAAATAAACGCTTATGACCCCAAGGCAATGGAGGAGGCTCAGCATTTTTATTTAAAAGATACGCCTAATGTATCCTATAAAACCTCGAAATATGAGACCTTAAAAGATGCAGATGCCATGATTCTACTTACGGAATGGAAAGAATTTAGATCTCCAGACTTTGAAGAGTTAAAACAGAGTTTGAAGTCTCCCATAATTTTTGATGGTCGTAACCAGTATAAAGATGATCACTTAAAAAATCTTGGTTTCGAATATTATCAAATAGGAAAAAAAACTGTGGTATAATTTTATCAAAAAAAAGCAAAATTTAAATAGTTTCATCAGTAATTTTTAATCTATCACTGACAAAACCTTTGGTATACATCTTACCTTAGTAAGGTACTTGTTTTTTAGCGGTAAAATTATCTTTTCAAGTGTTTTTTAAATATCATTTCAAGCATTAGATTCTTAAGTTTTGTTAAAATTTGTGCAGTTCATCGAAAATAATATCGATGAAACGTCTAATTTTTAGATCTCTGCGTAGCTTAGCAGGGTATGAATAATGTAATACATCGAATTTATACTAAAGTTTACCGATATTACGTTATCCTTATATCCCAAATTTGTAAGAAAAAACCTATTTATCTGTCTTAACATGAAAAGAGCAACTAATCCCCACAAGTTGATTTTACCATTTGTTATTTTATTATCACTGATTTTGTCCACTTCTTGTGCCAAGGATACTGACCTTTTTCTTGAAGCAGTCCTGGAAGAAGAGGTTATAGATGAGGAAGCCACAACTGATGAATCATCTAATAATGATGAAAATACAGGTAATGAAACGCCACCACCACCTGAACCCGATTTTGAGAACACCAATAGAATAGAGGGTACGTATACACCCACTTCTGCCGCTGAAATATCAGATCCCGTGCGAGCAAATTTTAAGGCCATAATTTCAAAGGATTTTGACTGTAGTAATTGCACATTTGCTCCCAATCAAACAATAGAACCAGCTGGAGGCAGTATTAGTGGGGCAGGTATTAATTTGAACGGTGCCTATATAGAAAATACTGAAAAGCAAGCTTTTGCCCCAGAAGCAAGGTTTAATCAAACTTATAGTAGTTCTAGACTAAGTCCAGAAACATTTGGCGCAAATGGTAATGATTCTTTTGCTGATGACATTCATATTTCTTCATTAATCAATAATTCCTCTTATGCCATAGGTAAAGAAAATGCAATTTATATTAAAAATCAAGAAACCTCATTTAGCCGATTTGGAATTTTTGATTGGGATATGAGAAATTGTATTATTCAGACCACGGACGCAAGTTCGCTAAGTCATGGAGTCACGGTTGATAATTCAATTGACTATCTATTTGACTTCTCAAATATAGATCTAAAGATTACTAACGGTAAATTTGATGGCAAAGATTTAGCCAGTAGGTGTCTTTATTTGAGAAATGTTCGCTCTTATTACTTAGAAAATATAATTATAGAAAACTATTATGCTCCTGCTAACGCATATGCTAGAGGTGTTGCGTTAAAAGTGGATATAAATGACAATTTTACTGGAGGAAATTTACTAAATAGTACTATTAGAAATATCGGTGCAGCCTCTGATGGTAACGCAAATAATGTCCCTTTTGGTGTCTCAAAAGGGCTTTATTATGGAGTGGGAAGTCAGAATCCATCAGAGCAGCTCATCCAAGGTTGCACAATAGAGAATATTTATGGCGATGATGCCGAGGGGTTTATTATAACCCCTGTATATGGATTTACGGATTATGATGAAGCAACTAATAAAGCTAATATAACTTTTAATGATAACACTTTTAAAGCTTGTCAAAGAAGAGCGTTAAAAATAAATGCATCCAATGTGCAACTCACAAATAACTTAATAGAAAGTGCAACTAATGACTGGTTATTTAGTGGAGCTCAGGCTACATTGGTTCATATTTTTCCAGTTAGTCCTCAAAGCCCTCTATACAATGTAAATCTTAACGGTAATACTATTAAAACACTTGGTGATGCTCGAAATCCCGCATTTGGTATAACTGAAGCTAGAAATTGTGTAATTGAAAACAACGTTATGGAGGCAGATTATATTTTAATGCAACGCAATGTTGGATTTGGAAATGGCAGTAATATTGCTGGGTCTAATTCCGGATATTTAGATGACACTGTGATATTTAAGAATAACACTATAACAAATTATTTTATATTATTAGATGCATATTTACTTCCATCTAATGGAGGCTTTGTTTTTGAGAACAATACTATAAACCTAATAATTGATAGGGGTATGGGAGGCAGTTGGGGTGCAATTAGAAGAGCTTACCCTTCAAGAAGTGATATAACAGATCTTACTTTTAAAGACATTACGATTAATGTGAATCAAAAAATATTTACTGGAGATAGTTTTGGAGGTGTAATGTTATCTGAAGCAAGCAGTTTGATAAAT
Organism: Croceitalea sp. W27; assembly: GCF_055693185.1. Taxonomy (NCBI): domain Bacteria; kingdom Pseudomonadati; phylum Bacteroidota; class Flavobacteriia; order Flavobacteriales; family Flavobacteriaceae; genus Croceitalea; species Croceitalea sp. W27. Next base: position 3,922,168 of record NZ_CM146327.1, on the reverse strand, counting down.
GTAACTTTTGATAATGTAGACATTAACTATACAGGTACTGCTGCAGTCCCAACGTATCCATTTGTAAGAATTGGCACTAACCCAAGTGTAAATTTCGGTAATACAAATACCATTATGAATTGTGATATAACTGGTGCAATTGGCACTGGTGCGGTAACTAAAACTGGTAGTGGTAACCCTATAATTAATAACAGTTTTGGTGATGGTGATACACCAATCACTATGAATTAATGAATTTTCATATAAAATACACTTACAACATTACTTCTAAAAAGCTCTCACTATCACCTTGGGAGCTTTTACAGTTTTAAGCAATTGAATTAATCTAAACAAAATATACATAAGATCTCTCCCGAAAAGTTCTTTTTTCAGAAACAAAAATTAGCTTAATATTTGTAAAATATTTATAAGTATTCAAATTAAGACTAGATATTAGATACAAGTATTATTTATGGACAACATCACATGATTGATTTTCTGAAATCTTTACTTTCAAAAGCCGGACTACCTGCTGAAAGTTCATCTTCAAGAAAACTTTTTGTCAATACTGGTTGGCTTTTTTTTGAAAGAGTCTTTACCTTACTAACCGGATTATTCGTAGGAGTATGGGTCACTCGCTATTTAGGTCCCGAGGACTTTGGTCTCTATAGTTATGTGCTAAGTTTTTCAGTTTTATTCACTTCAATAGCTTCTTTTGGCATAGATGAAATCTTTGTTCGTGACTTGGTGAAATTTCCAGAAAGAAAGGATGAACTAATTAGTACTGGTTTTGGCATTAAGCTTTTAGGTGCTATTTCAACTTTTCTATTGTCTGTAATTGCCGTGTTCACTTTTGGCTATGGTAATGAGGATACCGGTACATTTATTTTTATAGTTGTAGGCTCTACAATATTTCAGTGTTTTTCAGTAGTAGATTTGTACTTTCAATCCATAGTGGAAAGTAAAAAAATAGTCAAAGCCAACTCCATTAGACTTGTTATACTTTACATTGCTAAAATACTATTTATTCTTTTTGACTTTCCGTTGTTTGCCTTCGTTTTACTCCTACCGGTAGAGGGCTTGATAAAAGCTTCTAGCTATATTTGGGTTTTTCGTTTAAACAAACTCAACATAAAAATCTCAACTTTTAGTTGGACACTAGCTAAATCAATGATTGGTGAAAGTTGGCCTCTTATCTTAAGTGGATTTGCAATTTCAATGGGACTGCGGATAGATCAAATTATGCTAAAAGAATATCTTCCGTTAGAAAGATTGGGTATTTATTCCACAGGCGTAAGGCTTGCTGAATTAGCATCATTCCTACCAATTGTTATAATGCAAAGTTTGTTTCCTAAAATAATTTCTTCATTAGACCAACAGAAAGATGAATTTATCATTAAAATGATTCGTGTTGTTTTCTACAGTATTTGCTTTATTGCCCTAATAATCACTTTCTTATCGGAGTATATTGTAGAAATTTTGTATGGAGAAAAATTCAAGGAGAGTCATAAAATTCTTAGTATTTTAATTTGGACTATCCCAATTACCTTTCTTGGAATGGTAACCAATAAGCTACTCACTATAAAAAAATTTCAAAAGACTATACTGCTTAAGCAAATTTCATTGACCATTCTTAATGTTGCATTAAACCTTTTCTTTATTCCTAATTTTGGGATTATAGGTGCAGCATACGCCACGCTAATTGCAGATTTTTTTATTAATTTTTTTATGGATGTTTTTCTGAATAATGCTCAATGGATATTCTATTTAAAGCTATCAGCGATTGCTAAATTTAATTTAAAAAAATGAAGATTCTAACAGTTGTAATGGACTTAGATTTTGGGGGTACTCAAAGGGCAGCTCAAGTTTTTGCAGAGGCCTACAACGAATTAAATCATGATTCGAAAATTTTATCTTTGTACGGTTTAGGTTCAAGGCTAGACGAACTGAATCCTGATATTCAGGTATGGGATGGTATAAAATTCATCAATGAAATAAAATCTTGGGGACCAAACTTGATTCATTTTCATTCTACAGGATTAGTATGGGAAGATGTAAACCGTATAATTTTAAATATAAACAATAACTGTAAATACGTTGAGACCAATGTCTTTTCAACACCTAACCCTTGGACATCCATCATGGATGAATCGTTCCAACTGAGTACATGGGCTAATTGGGTTTTCGAATTAAGAGGAGGGCGTAGTATTCAATCTAAAATAGTTCCTAACCCTATAAAGACTAATTCTTTTCAACCAGCTTCAGCCATAGAAGTTAAAAGGTTTAAAGAATCATTAGGGTTGTCTCAAAATGCAATAATTATTGGACGAATTGGTCAAGCGTTCATGGGCAAGTGGTCAACTATGCTAATTGATGTTTTTAATCATTTGGCAGAATCTAATAGTGATATTTATTTACTACTAGTAAATGCCCCCAATGAAATTCTTGAATTAGCGGAGATGTCCAATTTTGCTAATCGCATTAAACATATCCCAAAAATTATTGGAGATAAATCATTAAGTATCGCGTATTCGTCTATGAAAGCAATGGTTCATATTGCAGAACAAGGAGAGAGTTTTGGAATTGTTTTATGCGAATGTATTTTATCAGGTACCCCTGTAGTTACTCTGAGTACACCATGGAATGACAATAGCCAATGTGAAGTAGTTGGTAACAGTAGAGGAGGGCTGGTCGTTCATACCAAAAAAGGTATGATACTAGCTTTAAAGGACATCATTGAAGATAAATTAAATATTCCTATAAAAATTCGCGTAAAAGAAATTAAAAATTCATATGGTTATTTGAAAACAGCAGAGTTCGCTTTGAAAAAAGAAGAAACAAATAATAACCGTAATAATTCTATTAGTCATATTTTTAATGATAGTTACGATAGACCAAATTGGTTAACTAAAGTACTTTTAAAAACAAATAAAGATTTCTTTAGAAAATTAACTATATTTTCTTCAGGGTATAAAAAGTTTTCCTTAAGACTCCTATATAGAAAAATATTTTAATGTTAAATCATAAAGAGAACAAACTACTTAGAAAGTTTAATGAAGCGCATTAGTCTAATACCATTATTCTTATTAATTATCTTCTTGCTTGATGCTTTCTCAACTGGAATTTACATCGGTTACCTTATTGTTTTATATATATTCATTTTTAAAAATAAAGAACTTTTTAAAACACTTGATTCTGAATCATTGGTAGTTCTTTCTTTCTCCATAGTTTATTCAGCATTTGATTTCTTAAATGGTAATGATAGGGGTATTCAATTACTGATAGTTCAGTCTTTATTTCCATTCTTTTTTTATTGCTTAGGTAAAATATTAATCTCCAAGAATCTAAATCAAAAAAATGTTTTTTCTTTAATTTTACTGTTTGCAGTTGTATATTCTTTTTCCTCAATCTTAACAATATTACTCGATATAAATGAAGGTGGTTTCTCTCAAATTAATAGAGATTTTAAAAGTGTTTGGGATGGAAGGATAGTCTTAGCTACTGGTATGGCCGGTTATCTCATATACAATGTGTCGCTACCAATTTTTATAATTTCAAAAAATAGCTTTCTTAATTTAATTGAAAGACTAATATTAGCTTTAGTATTCTTTATAAGCCTTATCTGTGCATTTCGTTTAGGCAGTAGAACTATAATCGTATTATCCGTATGCTCATTATTATTTGGTATTTTCTATCAATTGAAAATTCTTAACGTAAAGGAAAAGTTAAAATTTATTATAATAATTAGTATAATATCAGCAACATTTCTATACGTAGTGCCTATTGATTTAGAAGCAGATTATTTTTCTACATTAGGGCATAGATTAAGGGAAGGCACTTCGAGTAATTCAAGTGCTGGTGGTAGAACTGAATTATGGTCAAATGGTTTTTTTAAAATGTTTTCAAATCCATTAGGTTGGGACTCGGAAAAGTATGGCCACAATATGTGGTTAGACACTGCAAAAGTATCAGGATTAATAGCATTTGCGTTTTTAATTCTTTTTACGTTAAAGTCGATTATAAATACAAAAAAACTTTTTTAAAAAAAAAAATAGATGCTTCCTTAAAATTAGGTCTTGGACTTTTTACGATGGTAAGCTTAGTCTTTTTTTTTGGCGAACCAATTCTTGAAGGTAATATATACCTATTTGTATTTTTTTGCTTACAACAAGGTATCCTTAAAAAAAGTTTGGAGTTGTTTGGCACTAAAAATTAACAAAGTCTTAGTATTCCCTTGACGGTTTAAATCAATAAACAGGATAACCATTTAATATGGTATTTCATATAATAAAAGAAATCATTTGAAGTTAAATATGGATATTTGCCTTAAATCTAATCTTACAATGAAAAATAAAATAGCTCTGATAACTGGTGTGACGGGACAAGATGGTGCTTACCTAAGTGAATTTTTATTAAAAAAAGGATATGAAGTACACGGCTTAAAAAGAAGGTCGTCCTTGTTTAATACGGATCGAATAGACCATTTATACCAAGATCCGCATTTAGAAAATAGAAATTTTATTCTCCACTATGGGGATATGACGGACAGCACTAACTTAATCCGCTTAATACAAGAAATACAACCAGACGAAATTTATAATCTAGCGGCTATGAGCCATGTAGCGGTTTCCTTTGAAACCCCAGAATATACAGGTAATGCAGATGGGCTGGGCACCTTACGTATATTAGATGCTGTTCGATTATTGGGTTTAGGTGAGAAAACAAGAATATACCAAGCCTCCACTTCTGAACTTTATGGAAAAGTTCAAGAGGTACCGCAATCTGAAACGACTCCATTCTATCCTAGAAGTCCGTACGCCGTAGCAAAAATGTATGCCTATTGGATAACCGTGAATTACCGTGAAGCCTACAATATGTATGCTTGTAATGGTATTTTGTTTAATCACGAATCTCCCATACGAGGAGAAACTTTTGTTACAAGGAAAATAACAAGGGCAACGGCGCGTATTGCTTTGGGGTTGCAAGATAAGTTTTATTTGGGAAATCTAGATGCACAAAGAGATTGGGGGCATGCGAAAGATTATGTGCGTATGATGTGGATGATCTTACAGGCAGACCAAGCAGAAGATTGGGTAATCGCTACTGGAAAAACAACTCCGGTTCGCGATTTTGTTCAGATGAGTTTTGCAGAAGTTGGTATAGAACTGGAATTTAAAGGTGAAGGTGTAAACGAAAAAGGTTATGTGAAAGCCTGTAGCAATCCAGATTATCAAATAGAAATAGGAAAAGAGATTTTGGCTGTTGATCCAAAGTACTTTAGGCCTACCGAAGTTGATTTATTGATAGGCGACCCTACAAAAGCGAAAACAAAATTGGGTTGGGTACCAGAATATGATTTGCAGGACTTGGTTAAAGATATGATGCAAAGTGATTTAAAGTTAATGCAAAAAGATCAATATCTTAAAGAAGGTGGCTATCGTATTCTTAATTACTTTGAATAAATAATGAAAGTAGATTCTAAAATATATATAGCGGGCCATAGAGGTTTGGTAGGTAGTGCCATAGTGAATAACCTTAAGGCTAAAGGTTATACTAACCTGATTACTAGAACACATTCTGAGCTGGATTTAACAGATTCTGAACAAGTTGCTGATTTTTTCAAAAACGAAAAGCCTGAATTTGTTTTTTTAGCTGCAGCCAAAGTGGGCGGCATTGTTGCCAATAATACCTATCGTGCAGATTTTATTTATGAAAATCTGATGATACAGAACAATGTTATTCACCATAGCTATCTAAACAAAGTTCATAAATTACTATTCTTGGGAAGCACCTGTATTTATCCTAAAAACTGTCCGCAGCCAATGAAAGAAGAATATTTGTTAACGGATAGTTTAGAATATACCAATGAGCCTTATGCCATTGCAAAAATTGCTGGTATTAAATTATGTGAAAGTTATAATTTGCAATATGGCACCAATTTTATTTCGGTAATGCCCACAAATCTATACGGGCCTAATGATAATTTCGATTTAAAAAAATCCCATGTACTCCCTGCCTTAATTCGAAAGATTCACTTGGGAAAAGCACTCGAAGACAATGATTGGTTCACTATTGATAAAGATTTGGATAAATTACCCATAGAAGGTGTCTCTGGATCTGAGGATATGCAAACAAAAATTGAGGTGCTAAAAAAATATGGGGTTACAACTAACCCAAATGGAGGCATCTCTGTTGAAATTTGGGGTACCGGTAATCCTAAACGAGAATTTTTATGGTCAGAAGATATGGCTGAAGCATGTGTTTTTTTGATGGAAAATCGAGATTCTAAGGATACTTTTAGTGATAATTTAAAGGAAATTAGAAATACACACATCAACATTGGTACTGGTTTAGACATCTCTATAAAGGATTTGGCCCAGCTAATAAAACAGCATTTGGGCTTCAAAGGGAGTTTTATTTTTAATTCTGATAAGCCAGATGGCACCATGATTAAAAGAACAGACGTTTCTAAGCTTCACAAATTGGGTTGGAAACATCAGATAGATGTAAAAGATGGTATAGACAAGCTATACAATTTTTATATTAATGTTTAACTCTTTTATTACGTAAAAATAGAATATTGATTTTGTCCTCTTAACTCTCCTTCAAAAAAAATGGTCATAGAGGCTATAATAATTCATCAAAAAACCATTAATTAATTATGTGTGGTATTTTAGGAACCGTTCCAGCAACAGCTTACGAATCTTTTAAAGACTCATTAGATACACTTACCCATCGCGGACCTGATAGTTTCGGAATTGAGTCCATTGAAAGTTTTGTGTCTCTTGGTCACCGTAGGTTATCCATCTTAGATATTTCTAAGAACGGTCACCAACCCATGCAAACAGATGATAAACGGTATAGTGTCGTCTTTAACGGTGAAATCTATAACTTTTTAGAAATAAAAAAAGAGTTATTGGATCTAGGGCACCACTTTAAATCTACATCAGATACCGAGGTACTGCTTAAATCATATATACAATGGGGTGAGAAAAGCGTTTTAAAATTTAATGGCATGTGGGCCATTGCTATATGGGACAACCATAAAAAGGAATTGTTTCTGTCTAGGGATAGATATGGTAAAAAACCCCTTTTCTATGCTTTTATAGAAGGTAAATTTATTTTTGCCTCTGAGATGAAAGCCATATATCCGTATTTTAAGAATATTGAGGTTTCAGAGGATTTTGATTGGATGAAAAAGAATATTTTCTTTTATGAAGCGACTGACAAATGTCTGATCAAGGGAATAAAACGTTTCCCTGCAGGATATAGTGGCACCTTAAAAGAAGGCAAATTAACTACGTATCGCTATTGGAATACATTAGATCATTTGGTAGAAGTGCCCAAAACCTATGAAGAACAAGTAGAACGGTTTCGCGAATTGTTTATGGATGCCTGTAAACTGCGCATGCGCGCAGATGTTACCATTGGCACTGCACTTAGTGGTGGTTTAGACAGTAGCGCTACCATTTCAGCCATGGCGCATTTAGCTAAAAACAACAACAGCTACTCCAAAGACTGGCAGCACGCCTTTGTAGCTTCTTTTCCTGGTACTCCCTTAGATGAATCACATTACGCTAAAATGGTTACCGATAATTTAGGGATGAAATCTACATTTATAGATATTGAGCCTTTGGAACATTGGGGCAAACTCGAAGAATATTTTTATCTTTTTGAAGACTTATACATTACCTCTCCCCTACCAATGATAATGCTATATGGTGCTGTTAAAAAAAATGGGGTTACGGTTACCTTAGATGGCCATGGGGCAGATGAAATGTTAAGTGGTTACCAACAAGGCACCCTAGAAAGCTTATGGGATGCCCGTTTTAGTCCAAAAAAAATAAAAGATATTTTGGCTATTTATCAGGGTAGCGAAAATGAAGACACCACCCAATACAATAAAACAAGTAACTTTAAACTCCTTTCGGAGTTTATGTTAAAGAAGAGCGCGAAAAAGCTTTTAGGTCACAAGATGCCCTCTAAGGACCAAGATCATCCCAATTTTAAAAAATTGGATAATCATGCGCAGTACTTATATGCCATGTTCCATGAAAATATCTTACCTACACTTTTAAGAAACTATGACCGATATGCCATGATCAATAGTGTTGAGATTCGGATGCCATTTATGGATCATCGCATCGTAAGTTTTATGAATTCGCTACCCTACTCTAGCAAATTGGGTGATGGCTACACCAAACGTATCGTCAGAGATGCCCTTGATCCATATATGCCAAAAGAGGTAACTTGGCGAAAGTCTAAGATAGGCTTTAGTTCCCCAATAGTAGACTGGATGCAAAATGAATTAAAAGAATGGTTTTTAGATAATGTTAGCTCAAGGGCATTTTTAGAATCCGATTTAGTGGAAAATACTAATGATTTAAAAAATAAAATAACTCAAATAGTAAGAAAAGAAAATAACAGCTTCATTGATGCACAAAAATGTTGGACAGAATTTTCACCATATATTTGGGAAAATGCCGTTTTAAAAAGAAAAATAAGTTAGATTCTTAACAATACTAATGAAATGAACAAATTATTTAAGAAAATAGTACTCTCAAATAAGCTATTGACATTTTTTGCCATTTCAATAAACAAAATTTATCTAAAAAGAAAGTACAAGCTTCGGTTTGATAAAAATGTATTTATTGGTTTTTCGGTTATTCCTGAGGGGCGAAACTATTTTTCGGATAATAGTTCTATTACTGGTTCTTTTATTGGTTATGGTTCATATTTAGGAGCGGGTACCAAAATTTCTAAAACTAGAATAGGTCGTTATAGCTCTATAGGGCCAAACGTAAAATGTGTTTTTGGAAAACATCCTACGGACACTTTTGTATCTACGCATCCTGTCTTTTTTTCTATCAACAGACAAATGGGATTCTCGTATACAGATATTCAGTTATTTGATGAGTACGAACCGAATCGCGATAAAGATGATAAGTATTCAATATTAATTGGAAATGATGTTTGGGTAGGTGCGAATGTTACCATTATGGATGGTGTTAGTATTGGAGACGGAGCAATAATCGCCTCCAATTCTTTGGTAAACAAAGATATAGACCCATATAGTATCGTAGGTGGTTTGCCTGCTAAAATAATAAAGAAGCGCTTTTCTGAAGAAAAAATAAAATTTCTGCAGGAATTAAAATGGTGGGATAAGCCGGAGTCATGGATTAGTTCGAATGCAGCCTTATTTGTGGATATTGAATTACTTCTAAGAAAATATAAAAATGAATGAAATTTCTACACCAATAGTTATTGTTGGCTTTAACAGACCTAAATCATTATACAGGTTACTTAATTCCTTAGCTAGTGCTTATTACCCAAATAATAATATTCACTTAATTATAAGTATAGATAAAAGCGAGCATAATAAGGATGTTCTAGATATTGCGAAAGAATTCGAGTGGAAACATGGAAAAAAGATCATTAATTACAATTCTGAAAACTTGGGCCTAAGAAAACACATTATACAATGTGGAGATTTAAGCATAAAATATGGTTCAGTAATAATACTTGAAGACGATTTATACGTATCACCCAACTTTTATTTTTATTCTTTATTCTCATTAAACTATTCTAAGGATAAAGATTACATTGGAGGTATTTCTTTATACAATCACCAAACCAATGTGCATAATAATAAAAAGTTCATCCCATTGCAGGACGGTTTTGACAACTGGTATTTTCAATTTGCCTCTTCCTGGGGACAAGCATGGACTAGAGAACAATGGCAAGACTTTAAAATTTGGTATAAAAAAAATGAAAAACTACCTACGCATATTGACATTCCGCAAAATGTTCAAAATTGGTCAAACAAATCTTGGCTAAAATTTTTTATTGCTTTTTTAATACAATCAAATAGGTTTTTTCTTTATCCAAAAATTTCTTTAACAACAAATTTTAGCGATATTGGAACACATGTTGGCAACGATAGCACAAGTTTTCAAGTGCCCTTAATACTAAATAAAAAGACTAATTATAATTTTGGAGAAATTGAGAAATCTAAATCTGTATATAATTCCTACTTTGAAAACATAACTTTAGCTAAAATCTTAGAAATTCCTAAAAAAGATATTTGCATAGATCTATATGGTTATCACTCTGGAACGTCAAGAAAATATTGGTTAACATCAAAGATTCAAGATTTTGAGATTATAAAATCCTATTCTCAATCATTAAAACCAATCGAATTAAATGTTATTAATAACTTAAACGGTAATGATTTATTTCTGTATGATACTTCAATTTACGAAAAAAATATTTTCAAGTATAATAGAGTTAAACAAATAATGTATGATATCAAGCACATATCATATAATGACTTAACACACTTGCTTATTACTGAAACAAAGGCAAAAATAAAACGTTTGATAAAAAAAGTTCTTAGAAAAACCTAGTTATATTATGGTCCAGTACATTCCATTATTTTTGGCTATTATTTTGCTGAATCAACTAGTATATAAAACATAGAATGATTAAAAAAATAGTACTATTTATTCTTAGCTTAAAATCTCTTTTTTACAATTTTATTCTCTTTAAATATAAGAATGTTAGCTGTAAGGGAAGACCAATAATTTATGGCAGACTGCGTATTTTTGGTCAAGGAATAATTGTATTCAATCATAGCGTTACGATAAACTCTAGTCTAAATTCTAATCCTATTGGTGGAGATACAAAAACCATTCTCTCAGTTGCCAAAGACGCTAAACTTACAATCGGTTCAAATACAGGAATATCAAATACTACAATTTTTTGTAAAAAAGAAATCACAATTGGGAGCAATGTGAAAATTGGCGGTTCAGTAAAAATATATGATTCAGATTTTCATTCTTTAGATTTTATAAAAAGGCGAGATGTAGAAACAGATATCCCAAAAATGGCTTCCGTAAAAATTGGAAATGACTGCTTCATTGGTGCCCATAGTATTATTTTAAAAGGTGTTACAATTGGCGACACTTCCATAGTTGGAGCTGGGTCAGTTGTAACCAAATCAATTCCTAAAGGAGAAATATGGGGTGGTAATCCTGCAAAATTTATCAGAAAATTATAGCTTATTATCTAATCTTAACCTCTTAACTAGGATTTTATAAAACTTAGCCAAAATCTTAATTAATTAGGAAAGAATAAATATAACTTTGCGTCGTTCTTTATTTGACAATAATTAGGTTATGCTAAAATTTGCGGTCTTGCTTACTTGTTTTAATAGAAAAGATAAGACAGAGGCTTCCTTAAATTCTATCTACTCGGCATTTGAAAACGTAAAAGATCGTTTTCAAATGGATGTTTTTCTTACCGACGATGGCTCTACTGATGGTACTGGTAAAATGGTTTCTGAAAAATACCCTAAAATCCATATTTTAAAAGGTACAGGAACATTATACTGGGCCGGAGGAATGCGAAATTCATGGAACAAAGCACTTGAAGGCAATTATGATGCATACTTATTATTAAATGATGACACCAATGTTGAAAAGGATCTTTTTAAAAAGATAATTGAAACTGAAACCTTTTGTAAAAAACAAAATGGAATTTCTGGGGTATATGTTGGAGCTACAGTAGATTCAAAAACCAATGAGCTAACTTATGGTGGGTCTAATTATACCAATAGATTATTAGGTACTGCTAAAAGACTTCCTGTTATTGATGCTCCGCAATCCTGCGAACTTGGTAATGCCAATATAATGTGGGTTCCAAAAAATGTAGTTGACAAAGTTGGGATTTTAGGAAAAGGATATATTCACGGAATGGCCGATTATGATTATACCATGATGGCGGTTAAAAATAATTTGCCTGTCTATGTTATACCGGGTATTTCTGGAAAATGCAGCAACGACCACGGTAATATTTATGAAAGATTCATGAAGTTGACCTTTAGGAAAAGGATTCAGTTTTTATACAGCCCCATCGGGCTGGATTTTAAATCTCAGATTTATCACATGAAAAGGCATTTTCCGTTAAGACTACCGATTTTTGTACTAACTGGGTGGTTAAAAGTTGCATTTCCAAAGTTATATTATAGAAAAATTTACAGTGCTAGAATTAAGCCTAGCAATTAATGGATTAAAGAAATCATAAAACCAGATTAAAAATGGCATTAGACCAAAAAGAACTAATTTTTTTAATCCAGGCTTTTGAGCAGCCTAGAATTCTTAAGATTATTTTAGATAAATCAAAAGAATTTGATAGGGTATTTGTTTATGGTTTTACAAGAAAAATTCATGCTGTAGAGAATTATAGGATATTGGATGGTCATGAAAACATCCAATATAAGATAGTAGGTACTTTTGAAGATAAAAAATACTGGAACAGGCTTTTTGCTTATCTAAAACTCTTGGTGCTGATTTATATAAAACATGGCTTAAAGAAAAAGCATCTATATGTAGTAGGTCTGGATTTACGAATGTTGTGTGTATTTATTCTAAACAAGTATGTTGAATATGTCATTAGCGACATTGCTTGGTTATATTACCCCAAAAACCTTAAAAGAATTTTTGGAAAAATTGATCAGTTACTAGCAAAATATTCTAATAAAGTATTAATGACCTCCAAAGGGTTTTACAACAGTTATTATAAAAATTATGTACCTGAGAACCAACTTATATTGACCGAAAATAAATTGGCTACCTATGGTAGGGTATTTCCATTGAATGAATTAAAAAAAGATAAAATAAGGATCGCTTATGTTGGTGCCTTTAGATACAGCGACATTATCAACAACCTGCTTAATGTTGTGAAGAAAAACAAGAATTTAGAGCTTAATTTTTACGGGGATGGATTTTCTGAAATCGTCGAAAAAATGAAATCTCATGCTAAAGCGTATGATAATATTACCTTTAACGGAGCTTTTAAAAATCCTGACGATTTGCAAGGTATTTACGAGCAGAACAATATCAACTTTGTTGTTTACAATAATCTTTTAGCTAATGAGAGGGTAGCAATGCCCAACAAATTTTATGAATCCGGCTTTTTTAACATGCCCATTCTCTGCGCTACTAACACTTATGTGGGAGAAAGGGCATTAGAATTAAATATGGGTTGGGTTTGCGATATAACCGAGAATACCATTGAAGATTTCTTCAGCAAATTGAGTATTGATGACATACTCGCAACCCATGAAAATATAAAACAACTAGATAAATCGCAGTTTAATTACTAACAAGAGAGCTAGGTAAAGGATTCAATTAATAAACTCAATAAAAAAATAGTATTGAAAAAGAAAAATCTAATAATTTTTGGCACCAGGCCTGAAGCTATAAAAATGGCACCTTTGGTAAAAGCTTTCGATGATTCTTCCAAGTTTGAAACTAAAGTATGTGTAACAGCACAACATCGCGAAATGTTGGATCAAGTTTTAGACTTTTTTGGCATTACCCCAGAGTATGATTTGAATCTAATGAAACCAGGTCAAAACCTATATGGATTGACCGCTGCCATCATTACTGGTTTACAGGAAGTTTTAGAAGAATACAAGCCAGATTATGTTTATGTCCACGGAGATACAACAACTACAATGGGGGCAAGTATAGCTGCATTTTATTCAGGGGCAAAAGTATGTCACGTTGAAGCAGGTTTGCGTACGTTTAATAAGTATGCGCCATTTCCTGAAGAAATAAATCGAACAATAACAGGAAGGGTAGCAGATTATCATTTTGCCCCTACACAAACTTCCCATACTAATCTAACGAATGAGGGAGTTGACCAAGAAAATATTCTTATCACTGGAAATACTGTAATTGATGCTCTTTTTGACAGTGTTGATAAAGTAAATGGAATGGATAGTCCAGAACTGAATAAATTAAAAGATAAAATAGACGATAGCAAGAAACTGATTCTGGTCACTGGTCATAGAAGAGAAAATCATGGCCAAGGGTTTATTAACATTTGCAGTGCTTTAAAAACAGTTGCTGAAACTCATAAAGATGTTGAGATTGTTTATCCCGTGCATCTAAACCCAAAAGTTCAAAAACCTGTTTACGAGCTACTAGGTAATTTAGAAAACGTAAAACTAATTGATCCTTTGGCGTATCCAGAATTTGTTTGGTTAATGAATAGGTGCTACCTGGTCATTACTGATAGCGGTGGTGTACAAGAAGAGGCGCCAAGTTTAGGGAAACCTGTTTTGGTTATGCGAAATACTACAGAAAGGCCTGAAGCGGTAGATGCAGGAACTGTTATTCTAGTGGGTACCGACAAAGAAAAAATAGTGGAAAATACCTTCACGCTGCTTAATGATATCGCTCAATATGAAAAAATGAGCAAGCTCCATAATCCTTACGGTGATGGTAGTGCTAGCCAAAGAATTGTTTCTTATATGGAGGCTTTAATTAATTATTAAAATACTATAGATGTTCAAAAATAAAATACTACTTATAACCGGAGGTACCGGATCTTTTGGTAATGCGGTTTTAAACCGGTTCTTAGAAACGGATATCAAAGAAATACGTATTTTCTCTAGAGATGAGAAAAAGCAAGACGATATGCGAAATCGGTTAAAGAATGAAAAAGTAAAGTTTTATATAGGGGATGTAAGGGACTACGCCAGTATTGATAAAGCGATGCGTGGTGTAGATTACGTTTTTCATGCAGCTGCCTTAAAACAAGTACCTTCTTGTGAATTCTTTCCAATAGAAGCTGCCAAAACGAACGTTTTTGGTACGCAAAATACAATCGATGCCGCTGTAGCCAACAATGTCAAACGCATTATCTGCCTAAGTACTGATAAGGCTGCCTACCCTATAAATGCAATGGGAATCAGTAAAGCGCTTATGGAAAAGGTTGCTGTAGCCGCTTCAAGAAACATTCATGACGACAATACCATAGTTTGCTTGACCAGATATGGTAACGTAATGGCCTCTAGAGGTTCTGTGATACCACTTTTTGTAAAGCAAATAGAGGAAAAAACACCTCTAACCGTTACCGACCCTAAAATGACCCGTTTTTTAATGTCATTAGAAGACGCTGTAGATTTGGTGCTTTTTGCCTTTAAACATGGTAATCAAGGTGATTTGTTTGTGAACAAAGCTCCTGCAAGTACTATTGGAGACTTAGCACAAGCGATAAAAGAAATTTTCAACGCTAATAACGATATCAAAGTTATAGGAACAAGACACGGTGAAAAACTTTATGAAACCCTTTGTACTCGCGAAGAAATGCAAAAGGCCGAAGACATGGGAGATTTTTATAGAATTCCAGCAGACAATAGGGACTTAAATTACAGCCGCTACTTCTCTGAAGGTGAAACAGATGTAAGTGAAATAGAAGATTATCATTCGCATAATACAGAACAGTTAAGCAATGATGAATTAAAAAAGACATTGTTGAATCTTGATTACATAAAGGAATTAATTTAATATGCGTTCATTAATTGAGGGAGATGATTTTACCGATTCTAGAGGAACAATCAAGTTCTTCAATACCTTTAAAATGAATTCAATTGTTAGAATGTATGAGATTAACCCAGCTAGCGTAGATATTATTAGAGCATGGCAGGGACATCAAGAAGAACAAAAATGGTTTTACTGTACCCATGGAAAATTTATCATAAACCTAGTTTCTGTATCTAATTTTGAAAAACCATCAAAAACAATCGAGCCTAAGAAAATAGTATTGGATAGTGCTAAACCAAAGGTGCTTCAAATCTCTGGAGGATATGCCTCTGGAATAAAAGCTGCCGAAAAAGATTCTAAACTTTTAGTATTTTCAAATTTTACTACAGAACAATCAAAAAAAGATGATTTTAGATATTCTCCTGACTTTTGGAATGGAGATTGGAAATTAAAATAAGATTTAATGAAGATAAAAGTAGGAGTAACTGGGCAAGCAGGTTTCGTAGGTTATCATCTATATAATACGTTAGCCTTAAAAGAAAATATTTCATTAATTCCCTTTGAAAGGTCTTACTTTAAAAATCAAAAACAACTCGAAGGCTTTGTTAAAGATTGTGATATCATAGTTCATTTGGCCGCTATGAATAGACATGAGGATCCACAAGTAATTTATGACACCAATATCGCTTTAGTTAACGATCTTGTCAAGGCCTGTGAGAGTTCTAACTCTAAGCCACACATTATTTTTTCATCTTCTTCGCAAGAAGAGCGGGATAATCTTTATGGAAAATCAAAAAAAGAAGGAAAATCCATTCTATTTAATTGGGCAAAAAATAAAGGTGGAAAAGCAACCTCATTAACCATACCCAATGTCTTTGGTCCATTCAGTAAGCCAAACTATAATTCTGTTGTTGCCACATTCTGTCATAAAATAGCACATAATGAAGAACCTACAATTATAAATGATGGTGAAGTTGGTCTTATATACATCAATGATTTAATCCAACATTTTGTAAACACACTAAAGGGTACCACTAAAGTTGTAGCTATTGAACAAAATTGTTTTGAATTAGCTATAGAACCTAATACGTATGTAAAAGTCTCTCAGATTTTAAGTATTTTAAAAAGGTATAAATCCGATTACATGGAGAAAGGTATTTTTCCATGTCTTGAAAAATCATTTGAAAAAGCGCTGTTCAATACCTTCAGGTGTTATGTGCCCGCAAATCATTATCCTGTTAAGTATACAAAACATACCGATAATCGAGGTAGTTTTGTTGAAATTGCTCGAACAGAAACTAGTGGGCAGTTTTCTTTCTCAACAACAGTTCCGGACATAACTAGAGGGAACCACTTTCATACCAGAAAGGCGGAACGCTTTGCTGTAATCAGTGGAAAAGCATTGATACAACTAAGAAAAATCGGTACTAATGATGTCATCGATTATTATCTCGATGGCAGTGAACCAGCTTACGTAGATATGCCTATTTGGCACACCCACAATATAAAAAATGTTGGAGAAGAAGAATTAATAACCCTTTTTTGGATTAATGAACCTTATAATCCTGAAGATGCTGACACTTATTTTGAAAATGTTTGAAACTAAATCTCAAAAATTAATCTTTTGAAAAAACTTAAAGTACTTACCGTAGTAGGAACACGACCAGAAATTATTCGTTTGGCTTGTGTTTTAAATGCATTAGATGCAAATAAAGCAATAGATCATACTTTAGTCCATACCGGACAAAACTATGACTATGAGTTAAATGAAATTTTCTTTGACGATTTAGGAATTAGAAAACCGGATGTTTTTTTGAACGCAGCTGGAAAAAATGCTACGGAAACTGTCGGTAACATTCTTATCAAGATTGATCCAGTCTTAGAAGAAAAAAATCCAGATGCTTTTTTAGTGCTAGGAGACACCAATTCGTGCCTTTGCGCTATACCCGCAAAGAAAAGAAAGATTCCTGTGTTTCACATGGAAGCGGGCAATAGATGTTTTGATCAACGTGTTCCTGAAGAGACCAATAGGAAAATCGTTGACCATGTAGCAGATATCAACTTAACATATAGTGACATAGCGAGAGAATATCTTTTGCGTGAGGGTCTTTCACCTGATCGTGTTATCAAAACGGGAAGTCCGATGTTCGAAGTTTTGAATAAATTCAAATTAAAAATAGAGCAATCAGATGTTCTAGATAAACTAAAGCTTGAAAAACAAAAATTCTTTGTAATCTCTTCCCATAGAGAAGAAAACATTAGTAATCCGAAAAACTTTGAAGGACTAATTACTTCTCTAAATCTTATTGCCGAAAAATACAACTACCCTGTTATTGTTTCTACACACCCAAGAACCAGGAATATGTTGGATGCAAAAAAAATAAAGGCACATAAAAACGTACAGTTTTTAAAACCTTTGGGGTTTTCAGATTATAATGCGCTGCAATATCATTCCTATGCTGTATTATCTGATAGTGGAACAATTTCAGAAGAATCTTCCATTCTTAATTTTCATGCTTTAAACATAAGGGAAGCCCATGAAAGACCAGAAGCAATGGAAGAAGCGTCTGTTATGATGGTAGGTTTAAATCCTGAACGAATACTACAGGCATTAACCGCTTTAGAGGTACAGGAAAGAAATCCAAATAGAACATTTAGACCCGTAGCGGACTATTCTATGCCAAATGTAAGCGAAAAAGTTGTGCGAATTATATTGTCATATGTAGATTATATCAATAGAACAGTCTGGTCAAAATCATGAAAATAAAAAAAGTTCTTTTTTTAGCTCTTAGTTTTCCTAATGTAGCAAAGACAACGCATCTTTATACAGACTTAATGCACACTTTTCTTAAAAAAGGACATGAAGTCTTGGTTATAGGTCCGTTTAGGGATGATTCTTCTAAAAAGTCAGAAATTGTAGTTGAAAGTGGAATGAAAATCTTGCGTGTACCCACTTTAAGCCTATTTGGTGGTGGTATAATAGAAAAAGGGCTTTCCAACCTTCTCTTACCGCTTCAATATAAAAGAGCGCTGAAAAAGCATAACATCAGTTCAGATTTTGATTTGATTTTAATGCCAACCCCACCCATTACCTTAATTAACGTTGCCTTATGGATGAAAAAGAAATCTAGGGGAAAATTGTACTTAATATTACGAGATATTTTTCCTCAAAATGCCGTTGATTTAAAAATGATGAGTAAAACCAGTATTATCTATAAATACTTTAGAAAAATGGAAGTGCGTTTATACAAAAACGCAGATAGTATTGGTTGCATGTCACCGGCGAATGTTGATTTTGTAAAACAGCACAACCCCTATTTGGATTTTAATAAACTGCATCTATTGACCAATTGGGATAATGTCTATAAAATTGAGGAAAACTTTGACCCACAGATATTGAAAGAAAAGCATGGTTTGGCAAATAAAGTGGTTGCGATTTTTGGTGGAAATATTGGTTTACCGCAGCGTTTAGAAAATATAATTATGCTTGCCAAAGAATGCCAAGATATAAATGGTCTTGTGTTCTTTATTATTGGTAAAGGGACAGAAAAAAGTAAAATTGAGAAAATGGTTTCGCAATTAAACTTAAAAAATGTAGTACTCAAAGATAGTGTGCCTAGAAAAGAGTACAATAGGTTATTAAGTATCGCCGATATTGGTTTGATATCGTTGAACCAAGACTTTACAATTCCCAACTACCCTTCAAAAGTAAACTCCTATTATTGTTTTAAAAAGCCAGTACTGGCATCCGTAGACACCAATACTGATTTTGGCAGAATACAAGAAGATATAGGATGTGGTTTTTGGTCACCGGCCGGTGACATCAAAGCGCTTAAAAGAAATCTTCTGAAATTATATGAAAGTAAAGAATTAAGAGCTGAAATGGGGCAGAACGGTTATGAGTATATGGTTACTCATCTAACTCCAGAAATAGCATATCATACAATATGCCAAAATATATAAGGTTTTGCTTAAAAAGTGTCATTATGATTGATTCATTTAGAACTTTTAGCAAAATAATATTTCTTAATGTCACACTTCAACTACTTTTTTTACAATTATATCCATTAAACTAATTGTTAAGGAGAAAATCGCGTAATTTCAATATATTACAATAACCAAAGCCAATCTGTTTCTTATCAATTTCAGTAGTTTTTTTAAGAGGATTAGGGTATTTCTTAACGATAAAGACAAAAAGCCTTTTTTACAAATATTCAAAGAGGTGTTTGAATTATGGTTTTTAAAGAAAAGATTTCCTTTACACTATTTCGGCAGGTTCTTATATAGAAAAAATATCAAAAATCATCGAGATTACCTTGATATGCACGAATATTTTACCATAATTCAACTAGAAGAGCATAATCAAAAAGAGTATATTGATATATTACAGAATAAACTCTCATTCGCTTTTTTTTGTAATAACAATAATATTCCAATTCCTAAGCTTTTTGGTTATAACCTTGGAAACAGATTCTTCTATAAGGATACTAGACAAATAATGAACTCTCATAAAGATGTGACAATCTTTTTTAGGGACTTATTAAAAAACTCTGGTCAAGAAAAGTTGTTTGTTAAAACCCTTTCCGATTATGGTGGAAAAGGTGTATTTATGTTGAATTATAATAATCTAGATAAACAAATAAGTTTAATTGGGGATACAATATTAAAAAGTGGTGCGATTTTTCAAGAAGCAATTATCCAGCATCCCAAAATTTCAAAAATATATCCTAACAGTGTAAACACCTTACGTATTGACACCTACATTGATAACAAAAATGTGTCTCATGCATTTAGTATTACAATGAGGGTTGGGGCAAGAGGGAGTACTGTAGATAATATTTCTTCTGGCGGCTTTTTTATTCCAATAGATTCAAAAACATATAAACTTTCCAAGAACGGTTTTCAAGCAATGATATATGGGGGCGATAAATATGAAATACATCCAGATACTCATTTTATTTTCGAGGGATTCGAAGTGCCTTTTGCGAAAGAGGCCAAGGAATTATGTGTTGAGCTTTCTAACTGTATCCCCAATAGATTGACCGGTTGGGATATTGCCGTTACCGAGAAGGGACCTATTGTAATAGAAGGCAATAACGAACCTTATATCCTAATGGGAGAAATAGGCTACAAGGGATACATTAAACATCCTCTTTTCAAAGAAATACTAACTAATATCAAAAAATAATGATAAATTTCTATGATAAAAATTGAGTTCTAAAACTAATATAGTTTTTGAAATGACATAAATACTTTTATAAAGTTCCCCCAGTATTAAACCGTAGAGGTGTTGCATTTAATTTAATTAAAAATGATTAGACAAAAAGCATTCTGGGCAATAGATAAGTTAAAAGGAGGTGGCATAAAAAAGCACCTTAACGACATTAAATCGATTATAGAGAATTATGACAGTAATGAATCTATAGACCGTCGCAAGGAACATCTTACCAATATTCTTAAGCATTCTTCAAATACTACCATTTTTTATTCAGATTACAGGAGCTATACTTCCCTTGGTGACTTTCCAGTAATTGATAAAAATATTCTAAGAGCTAATTTCGATAATTTTCAAGCACAACAGGGTTTTTCAAATCCAATCATCCAGGTCAAAACCAGCGGATCTACTGGAACACCATTTCAAGTAAATCAAGATATAATAAAAAAAAAACGTAATACTGCTGACACTTTATTTTTTGGTCAAAAAGGAGGATATGCTTTAGGGCAACCTTTGTACTATTTTAGAAAGTGGGATACTACAAATTCAAAAAGTATTCTGGCTAAGTCGATTCAAAACATTATCCCTATTGATGTTTCGGACCTCAATAATCAATACGTGAGCAAGTTGATAGATGAACTCTCTAAAAAAAGAAAATCAGTTGCATTAATTGGTTATTCGTCTGCATACAAAGAGCTATGCACTTATTCAAAAAAAAGAGAGTTAAAACTAAAATCATCTGTATCCTCAATTATCGCAATAGCTGAAGCTTTAAATCCAAAAACAAAAAGAGAATTGGAGGTTCTTTTTAAAACAGATGTTCTTTCTAGATACAGCAATGTGGAAAATGGAATCTTAGCCCAGCAATTACCTGGTTTTGGAAATGACTTTCATATTAATTGGGCGAGTTACTTTATAGAGATTCTTGAAATAGGTAGCAATAAGCCTGCTAAATATGGAGAGCTTGGAAGAATTGTAATAACCGACTTGTTTAATTATTGTATGCCCATGATTAGATATGATACCGGAGATTTAGGGGTGATGAATATGACAAAAAATGAATTTAACAATGCTCCTGTTCTTACAAGGATTGAAGGGAGAAAGATGGATGTCTTATTTGATACTATGGGAAACAGAACCTCCTCATATTTGGCCTATGAGCTTGAAAGCTTCCCTGAATTAAAACAGTTTCAAGTTATACAAGAAGGTAAAAAAGATTATTTGGTCTTATTAAATATTGAAGGCAGTTTTGATAAAGAGCAGCAAGTAACACAAAGGCTAAAGAAATACTTGGGAAATAATGCAAATATTTATTTTGAATATCGGGATGAAATACCTCGTCTATCTTCTGGCAAAAGAAAACTTACATTGAATAAATATTATTTAGATAAAACCAGGTAGAACCTTTTCTATTTGCCAAAATACTAGGACAGTTCTATTTTAAGAATATTGAATTTAATTTTAACAACCTTATATATTAATGCAAGTTTAGTAGAATCTTAAGAATTAATGTTGATGATTTTTTAATTAAAAAACTTACTATGTATTGTTTTTATTGCTATCTATATCTATCTATTCTAATTAAACCATCTATGGTCTTTATTAGAATCTTTCCGTTATATTCTAAATATACCTCTCCTGGTTTAAAATCTTGAGCAGATTTTATAAGTGGACTGTGAATAATCTTACTGGCTTCAAAGATGATATGTTTTATTCCATTTATAATTGCAGTACTTCCTTGGCTCAATAAATTAAAACTTCTAACTTTTCTTAGTATAATCTCCGTAGGCATTTCTTCAAAATCAATTTGTTGTTTTTCCGGAGTTCTATTAAAATAGGATTTATTTCCTATCTGTCGATATCCATCAAACTTGAAATTAGTTTCGAGCAACTTTTTCCAACCTTTCTTAAAAACTTCTCCCTCTAATTTAAAAGATAAATGATATAATAATCCTAAATCTAAGTCTTCCGTGATATCTTCTTTTAATTGATATATAATGTTTCCTGTATCTATCCCCTTATCTATAAAGTGCATTGTAGCGCCATAAAATTTATAATCCAAATAAAATATGCCATTAAGAGGTGTTTTTCCCTGTAGATGAGGTAAGTATGTAGGGTGAATATTTAATAGTAGTTTATTGGAACCAAACTTTTCAACAGGAAAGATTATGGGACATCCATTCGAAATTAAAATATCAAAATCAAAGTTCACCAATTCTTTCAACACCGCTGCCCTATCATCCATTGTAAACGAAATGAAATCGTCACCACTTTTTATTAACTGTCGTTCAATAAAACTGTTCTTCAAAGTATATACTTTTGAAAATTCTATCCCCATGCTAATAGCAGCATTATAAACATGGATTCGTGAACCAATAAACACCAATTTTTTCATACGACATTTGCTTAATGTAAAGTAAGGGATACTTAACCTTTTTTTATAACATTATACCTTTTTTAATTTCATCATTGAAACATTATTGTTTCTTTTGAAGAAATATTTTTTTAGTGAACATTGGGTTAATAGGATATGGTTCTTTCTTTCATGAAATAGATCATCAGGATTTAAGCAATGAAGCAGATAAAGGTTTCTTAAATCAATATCAACTATACTATACAGGAAGGCATGCTATTAGACATCTTATAGATACTATTGCACTAACTAAGAAAATAGATACTATCTGGCTTCCAAAATATTATTGTCAACATGTTACGCATTGGTTAAAGCAGGTATATCACAATATTGAGTTTTATCATATTGACCCATTTGATCCTAAAAAAAGTTTTGACTGGAAAAATCACACAAATACGAACGACGTCATTATCTTAAATAATTTTTGGGGGCTATATTCCTATGAGATTCCTTCTGCGGAAAAACGTCCAATTGTAATTGAGGATCACTCTCATGGGTGGTTAAGCAATGGTTGCAAAAATAGTACTGCCGATTTTTGTTTCTCTTCTTTAAGAAAGACACTCCCCGTTCCTTTGGGAGGTATTGTTTGGATACCTGAAAAATCAAATACCAATATTAAAATCAATGATTTTACCGAAAGTAATATTGTTCAGCAAGAAGAGTTTATCACAAACTCATGGGAACAAATGACAAGAGCCATGCATCTAAAAAGAAAGTGCGAATCTTTAAATCAAAAAGAACAATATCTACGCATTTATAATACGGCCGAACAATATTTGCATGAACAGCATGAAGTTATACCCGTTAAAAAGGAACACAATAAGTTTATTAATAACTTTCTTTTTAAGGATTATACAACAGGCAAGAAAAAGAACTTACTTTATATTTATGAAAAAATTGAAATTACACCATTTTTTAAGATTATCAAGAAAGAATCTCAAGCAAGCTTTGGGCTTCAATTAGGCTTTAAGTCTCGTTCCATTTTTGATGATTTAAAAACGTTTTTGGTAAGTAAATCAATTTATCCTTCAGAGCTTTGGCCAAATAATACTATAGAATGTGAATTTAAGTACTTAATGAATATTCATGTTGACTTTAGATATACGTCGAACGATATGGAGTATATTTCAACAAACATCAATGAATGGCTTCTAAATGAAGTCTAATTATTATTTTATGTATCAAAACTTTTTTAAAAGAATATTTGATTTTGTAGGTGCTACGGGAATCTTTCTTGTTTTATCGCCAGTATTTCTTATGGTTGCAATAATCCTATGGATAGACTTTAAGGGCAATCCTTTTTTCTTTCAAGAAAGGCCAGGTAAGAATGAAAAAATATTTAAAGTGGTTAAGTTCAAAACAATGAACAATAAGAAAGATAGTAATGGTGAATTATTATCTGATGCAAAGAGAATTACAAAGCTAGGGTTGTTTGTTAGAAAAACATCCCTTGATGAAATACCACAATTATTTAATGTAATTATGGGAGATATGAGTTTAATTGGTCCACGTCCCTTAAGAACCTATTATTTACCTTACTATAGTAAAGAGGAAAGTAAAAGGCATTCTGTGCGACCTGGAATTACGGGTTTAGCACAAGTATCGGGAAGAAATTTTCTGACATGGGAAGAACGCTTTTCATTTGATATAGAATACGTAAAAGATATTTCGTTTAAAAAAGATATGCTAATTCTTGTCGAAACTGTCAAAAAGGTTTTTTCTTCTTCAGATGTGGCAGTTGATCAAGATGAATTTATAGACAGTTTTCACATTTATAGAGAGAAACAAATAGCCAAAGGCACTTTTAAAAATGAATAATCTCGAAGTCATCAAGCTTAGCAAAGTAGCGTTGGCAAATGCCTTAAAGACTAATCGATTCTGGCAAAAAACTGGCAATATTCCCTTTACAAAAAGTAAAGCGGAATGGTTGCTCAGAAATGAACGCATGGAAGATGATGATATTTGTTCTATACTAATTTACGATACTGGGATTTTGATTTCCTATATTCTAATGATTCCGGATATTGTAAAATATAATGAAACCAACCATAAAGTTTTTTTCAGTCTTAGATGGTGGGTCGCAGATAAATTCAAAGACTCCGTTATTCCTACCTATACTAGGAGCCTCTCTTTTCAGGAAGTAAATAATAAGGTCTTCATTAAGTTTGTCGGAAAAGATGTACAACACTTTTATAAAAAGCAACCATTTAAAGAGTTATTCCCGAGAAAGAGATACCTTATTTTATTCAAAATCGATTCTAAAATTCTTGTAAATAAGGTTAAGGCTCTTTATGTATTTAAGCCTATTCTAAAGACCATCGATTGGGCATCTCTTAGATACACCACTTTTATTAATAGACTTAAAATTAAGAAACACAAAAGTATATCTTATGAATACCTAAATTACATTGATGTCAACAGTTGGAATTTTATTCAAAAATTCTGTAATGATGATTTGATTCCTAAAACACAGCAATATTTAAATTGGCAACTATGCAACAACCAGTATGTGCAAACACAGAAAAAAACTAAAGTAAACAGCTACTGTCTGGCCTTTAGTATGAGTTCACATATCTACAACTTAAGCTTTTTAATAAAAAAAGAAGGTAACACTATAGGTTTCACATCTGTTCTGATAAGATCAAAAGAATATATTGTAAGATACTTTCTCTGTGATGATTCAAATTTTAAATATTGTGCCAATGCAATAATGGAAAGTTTTTTGAACTCTGGCTCATCAATGATGCAGACAGAAAATGAAAAGCTTGGAGCCTTTATAAAGAAGAGATATCTAAATATACATACCAATGAAACCGGCTTGTATGCCCTTACCCATAATGACTTAGGTATCGATTTTCAAGGGTTATCTTTAAAAGAACATGACGCCCATTACGTTTAAAATATTTTTTAATGAATTTTATCCATAAACTTCATCAATCTTTCCATAAAAATTCGAGGTTAAAGGCGTTTTGTATCGCTAATCAATTCTTCGCCTACGAAGACTTAAATATTCAAATTAATAATATTAGGGTTATTATTCAGAATAAAACCGATTCAACTGAAAAATTAATTGGTCTAGTTACAAATAATGACATTGAAACTTATGCTTCAATCTTTGCGTTATGGATGGAAGGCAAAGCATACATACCTATTAATCCTGATGCTCCCTTGGAGAGAAACAATGATATTCTTAAACAAATAAAGTCAAAATATGTATTAGACTCTTCCAATAGATACTTAGAAACAAATTCTTTCAAGGTTCTTAATACAAAAGAGTTAAACGAAAGTAAACTTGAAAATTTTGAAATAAAGAATTTTGAACCAACCGAGATAGCTTATATTTTATTTACAAGTGGAAGCACAGGTAAGCCTAAAGGAATCCCTATTAGTTTTGAAAACCTAAACACTTTGATCTTTTCAGTAATTAATGATTCAAATTTTGTTTTAAAAAGTTCTGATCGGTGTTTGCAAATGTACGACCTTACTTTTGACGCTTCTATAACTGCCCTTTTACCAGGGCTTTTTGCAGGAGCGTGTATTTATACAATACCTACCCAAAGTATAAAATACTTAGAAGTATTTAAATTACTTACAAAACATAAGTTAACGGTAATTAAAATGGTACCATCTATTATACATTATCTTAGACCATACTTTAACGAAATAGATGCTCCATTCGTAAGGTATTGTATTTTTGGAGGTGGAAAACTATTTGTAGATATTATTGAAGAATGGCAAAAGAGTATACCGAACAGTAAAATTTTCAATCACTACGGACCAACTGAATTCACAGTTTGCGCAAGCTATTATGACTGTACGCAACCTGAAAATCGCAAGACCCGAAATGGTGTATTATCCATTGGTAAACCATGGAGCGGAGTCGACTATAGAATAATTGGTGAAAATGGTCTTGATGTAGACAATGGTGTAGAAGGAGAACTATGCCTTTCTGGAAAACAGCTTACATCTGGTTACATCAATAACAAAACACTAAATAGTAAACAGTTTTTTCTTACCAAAAATAAAGAAGGATTAAGTTCACGGTTTTATAAAACAGGTGACGTATGTATAAAAGATAGTGAAGGTGATTTGCTATATATCGAAAGAAAAGATTTTCAAGTAAAAATTAGGGGGAATAGAATAGAATTAGGTGAAATTGAATACAACGCAAAAAAAATACTACCCAATACCGACCTTATTGCGATTGATATAACTAATGAATTGGGAAATACCGAATTGGCATTAGTAATAATCGGTAAAAATACCGATATTCATGGCATCAATCGAGAATTGAAAACTGTACTTCCCCCTTACATGGTTCCCACAAAATACCAGTTTCTGAACGAATTTCCTATGAGTAGCAACGGAAAAATTGACAGAAAGAAGTTAAGAGCAATTATAAATTAACGCAATGGAAAAAAATCAAATCATGGAGAAAATCGAAGCCATATTCTCCAACACACTTTCACATGGTGATTTTAATCTTAATGAAACTACAACCGCAAACGATGTCGAGGGATGGGAGTCTATAACGCACATGATGATAATGAATGAGGTAGAAAAAGAATTCAACTTAAAGTTCTCTTTAATGGAACTACTGGAAATGAAAAATATAGGAGATTTGGTCATTTCGATACAAAGAAAATTAGCATAAACCAGACTAACCATTAACATCTTTGTCATAAAACCCCATGGGACTATTAATTCAAAAATTATCAACACCAGAAGATATAAAAAGATACAATGAATATCTGAATACCATTAATCCTAATAACCCTTTTTACAAACCAGAATTATTGGCTTTTAATTTAGATAAAGACTACGATTTAAATTATTTTGTTTACTTCAATAATAATGTCCCCGTTATCTTAATGCCATTTTATCTTAGATCTATTAATTTAAATGGAAAAGAAACTGGTTTTTTTGATGTTATAAGTCCATACGGTTACAGCGGTCCACTTTTTGATAACGATTTAGATAAAAGTATCTTGATTAGATTTTGGTCGAAAATCGATTCTTGGTATATAGAAAAAAATGTTATTACTGAGTTTGTAAGGTTCAGCCTAATACAGAATCATAATCACTATTCGGGAGAAGTAGTACATGCTTTAAGAAACGTCCGTGGCAGAATACTACCTGAAGAAAAAGAGCAATGGGATAATTTTAAACCAAAAGTCCGTAATAATTACCGAAAGGCTATTCAAAATGGCTTGAAGTTTAGACTATACCATAAGGATATTAAAGATTCTCTAATCTCAGATTTCTATGATATCTATATATCAACTATGCAACGAAATACTGCGACTAAAAGTTACTATTATGATGTTGAACATTTTAAAAAATTGGTTCAAAACAATCCGAAAAATTGTGCATTGGTAATGGTAAGTTTAAACGAAAGCAATGTTTCTACAGAACTGGTTTTGTTGTCAGATAGAACCATATATTCTTTTCTTGGCGGTACCAAAGCAGAATATTTTAAAACCAGGCCAAACGATTTCTTGAAGACAGAAGTCATGAATTGGGGCAGAAAAAACGGATTTCAGTATTATGTACTTGGAGGTGGTCGTAAAGATGGTGATTCTTTATATGCATACAAGAAAACCTTTTTTCCTAAAGATGATGATGTAAATTACTATACCGGGAGGAAAATACTTAATTCTGAAGTTTATTCAAGTTTAATCAAAAAAAGTAATGAAGTACTACAAGTAGAGACTAAAAGAAATAATAAACATATTGATTTTTTTCCTCTGTATCGAAAAGAAAAATAATATCAATTTGCAAATTTCGAGTAAATTACTTCATTAAATACCTTTTGCCACCAATAGCTCGGACAAAACTTTTGCAAACTATCAGAAAAACCTTTTAGAAACGTTAACTATCAAGATAACCATAGACTTACAAAACTAAATAAACAATACATTAGCTTAGATAGCCATTAATAATAAAAATATGAACATCCTATTTACATGTGCTGGAAGAAGAAATTACCTCATAAACTACTTCAAAACAGCACTAAAAGATAAAGGTAAAGTTATTGCCGCAGATTTTCAGCTTTCCGCACCAGCATTAGTTGATGCCGATATTGCTTTAAAACTACCATCAATATATAGCGATAACTATGTAGATTCCTTAATTAAACTTATTACAGAACAAAAGGTCAATGCCGTAATCTCCCTAAACGATTTAGAACTTCCTATTTTATCAGAGCATAAGGACAAAATTGAAAAAACTGGGGCAAAAGTCATTATTTCAGATTCAAACGTTATTGATATTGCATTTGATAAGTGGAAAACTTATGAATTTTTTGAAAGTATTAATATAAGAACCCCAAAAACCTATATTGATAAAGATAAAGTTATTGAGGATATAAGTCTCAATAAACTTTCATATCCCTTAGTTGTTAAACCAAGATGGGGGAGTGCTTCAATAGGAATAGATATTGTAGAAGACGAACGAGAGTTATTGCTGAGTTATGAGCTTCAGTTAAATAGAATAAAAAAATCAATACTTAAAAATGCCAGTTCGAAAGAATTAGACAGTAGTATTGTAATACAAGAAAAAATTAACGGTGAGGAATATGGGATAGATATTTTAAATGATTTCGATGGTGATTTTTATGGCTCTTTTACCCGCAAAAAACTAGCAATGCGCTCGGGTGAAACAGATAAAGCTGTGTCAATAATTAATTCAAAGTTTTCAGATGCAGCAAAGAAAATTGCTGAACATACCAATCATATTGGGAACATGGACTGTGATTTTTTCGTTTCAAATGACGAAATCTATTTTTTGGAGATGAACCCAAGATTTGGGGGAGGATATCCTTTTTCGCATGAAGCTGGAATAGACACTCCTTCAATTTATGTGTCATGGCTTGAAGGGAAAAGCGATGTTCAAAAATATGACAACTATAAAGATGGAATTGCTTTTTCGAAATACGATCAACTAATGAACATTCCAATAGAAAAAATATAATAAATTAAAATTTAGAACATTATAACCCATTTCAACTAAGTTTTTAATTCTATAAAGTTTCCCTGGATTTATAATTAAAAAGTAATACGGTTTTGGCCATTAGAGCTTCTAAAAAGTACTCTTACCAAATAAAATCCCAGGAAAATGTCATATTTAAAAATCTCTTTAATAAAAAATATTATAAAAGACCTCAATGCGCCATGCGCCAAGCCGTATTCTAAGATGCTAAAAGAATTCATCATTTTATGGTATGTACATAAAGAATTTCCCTCACATTATTATTCAAGGTTTTTATACCGAAAAGAATTTATCCATTACAGAAAATTTATCCCGAATAGCAAGTACTTTAAAATTATTAATTCTAAAAATTTATATAACCCTTTATTGGAAAAAATTCTTACCAATAAATTGTTGTTTTCTTTCTTTTGTAAAGAACACAGGATACCGTCACCGCAAACTATAAGTTATAATACCAATAATAACTTTTATTACGAAGGAAGGCATATTAAAATTAATGATAGTGGCAGGTTAATTAAATTTCTTGATGACATATTGGCCAAGTCAAAAAATCAAAAAATTGTAGTTAAAAATATTGACGCCAAAGGAGGAGCTGGGATTTTTGTCATCCTTAAGAAAACACTAGTTGAGCAAGTAAAAGAACATGGGCATTTAATACTTTCTGGTGCCTACATTCATCAAGAATGCTTGGAGCAACACATGGAAATCAATACAATATACACGCATAGTATCAATACTATCAGAATGGACGTAATTGTCGATGGTAATGGCAAAAGGCATTTTTTAGGCAGTGTAATTAGATTTGGCACTGAAGGGAGAATGATAGATAACCGTTCAAAAGGGGGCTTCTTCGTTTCTATAGATGATAACACCGGTCGTTTATTGGATAAAGGATACGCGCAGATGAAATATGGAGGGAAAGAATATACCAAGCACCCAGATACAAGATTTGAGTTTAAGGATTTTAAAGTGCCATTTTACCATGAGGCCAAAGAACTTGCAATGAAAATGAGTTCTATTTTGCCAAATAGTCTAGTAGGATGGGATATCGCCATTAGTCCTGATGGTCCAGTAATCATTGAAGGAAATCATGACTCGAATATTACCATGACCGAACTTTCTACTCAGGGGTATTTAAATCATCCTGCGGTAAATGAATTAATTATAAACGCTTAAATTCTTAAGTAAGATTTACAATAATTTTTCTTTTTCCAGACTTTAAAAGAGGTATCTCATTTACATATTCAACATTGATATTAGCACCTTTTCCTAAAAATGTTCCAAAAAAATCTAAAAATTCCCTCTCTCTTTGAAAAGGTTTGGTGCAATTTATTTTGAATAAATAATCCCTATCCGTTTGTTGCACAAGTTGGATTTGATTCAACTCCGGATAGCGATACAAGTTATTATATAACACGAAAGGATTTACATTTTCTCCATTAGTATCTCTAAGTATGTCGGTTATTCTACCCTGTATTGATTCGAACATAGGAAAATTACTGGTATTATCTTCTTGACTCTTAAGTTTTCCAACATCTCCGGTATCATATCTAATTAAGGGAGTAGCCGTATTATATAAATCCGTAATAACTATTCTTCCTATTTCTCCAGGTTTTACGTGCTCATCCTTATCCAAATCAAGAATCTCAATTACATAGCTCGCCCAATTAATTAGAAAATTATCACTATTTGGTACCTGTTGAGCTATAATACCATTTTCAACATTTGAGTATCGAGAAACAACAGGGCAGTTAAAATAATGTTGCATTTTTTCCTTTAAATCCTTAGATAAGGGTTCAGACATTGCAATTATGGAGTTAATATTACAAAGAACCGGTTTAGACTTAATTTCATCCAAATAATTACAAATTTTTTCATATCCAGAAGGATAACCTAACCAGCCTTTAACTCCTTTATCCTGCTGGAGTTTTTCGACTAATTCTCCAATATACTGTTTGTTTAAATCTTCAACTTCTAATTGTTTTATGTTTTGAATCCATGCGATAAGCTTGGGCTTTTTGTAATAGGCAGCCCAATGCCTTAAATATAATAGTTTGTCACCTAGGCTAAAACCTGAATGTTGTGCAAAAAAGAGGGTGTCTGCGGTATTCCTGCTTTTTTTTGCCTTTGTTTGATAAATTTTAAAGGGAGTTCCTGTTGATCCACTAGTGCTTACATTAATCCAATCCGACTTATTTACAGCCTTAATGTTAATCGAATCAAAATTTTCTTTAATAATTGCTTTATTAACTACAGGAAAGTCATTCAAGCTCTTAAAATTTTTATATTCTTTATAGAAATCTGTAGAGTTAACAACAGTATTTAATAACTCCTGTAACCTCGGTGCATTTTTCTTCTGTAAACTTTTAAAATCCTTAAAAGAAAAACTTTCTTGAATATCCAAAAGATTTTTTTTAATCGACCCTCCTTTTAAATAATCTAGAGACCAGAATCCATTTCTTTTGATATAACTTATTGCTTTGTTAAGCATATGAAGGAGCTTTTAATGTTTCAATGTTTTTCTTAAATCACTAACGACAATTTCTGAAATTAATTTTCTTCCATAGTCATTCCAATGCTTATCATACACTAAAGTGGTCTTTTTATCAGCGTTGTTTAACCTATTCCCAAAGTCAATATAGTCATACCCATGTTGATTTAAATAGTCCAAAAACAAAATGCTGGTCTCACTTTTATCCATTAACAAGGTAGTCTTATTTTTGTCATATCCATAAAGGGCAACCAACCTAATAAAATTATTTAAGTATAAACTATCTTGAAATTTTTTAGACTTTGGCGGGTTTATAACTCTTTTCCCGCCCTTTAACTTAAACAAAGCATCACCCATCAACTTTCTTGGGGAATCCAATATTCCTATCTCTGCAAAATAAGTAAGCAGTTTGCTTTTTTTTAAGGTCTTATTCAACTTAGACTCCATATTTAACCTAGAAGTCATTATTGTATATTCATCTCTTTGCAGATCATTGGAAAACTTAAGTTTAATGTAAATTTTATCGATGAGTTTAAATTCATCTTTATATGCATTTATTAAATGAAGTTGGTCTGCCATGTCATAGCCAGCGTACCCGTATTCAAAAACTTTAACACTATCTCTAAATGCTAATTCTATTTTTTTTCCAATTGAATTTTGGTACGGTTGATGAAATCCTTCAATAAAAGAATCTCCAACCAAAGCAATTTCAATATCTTCTAGCGATGGTACAAACTCCCTATATGAATTAAAGCCTGAGTTATTAATTCTATACTTTACAAAGTTTTGATTTCTGTTCCCTGTAATATCATACCCCGCCTGATTGGGAACCCATTTTTCAACTTGTTTATCATCCAAAAACCTTGAGGGCTTATCTTCTCCCAAATAAAAAATTCTGGTTAAAACCTCGAGTACCAATAGTATTAGAACCATATAAACCCCCGTTTTTAAAACAAGTTTTTTCATATCTAAAATTGAAAGTAAATAAACGATCTATCAAAACCACTATCATAAAACAATAGAATGGCAAAAATTACAAGTGTATAAGTCAAAAACCTAACTATTTGAGAATCAAATTTGAATGGATTCCGTTCATCCTTTCTAATAATGTATTCATAAATAACAAACACAAATATTAAAATAAAATAATCGGTCATTCGATATCCCATTGGATGTTCGTATGATGCATACTCCCATCTATTAAAGATTCCAGAGATAAAATTAAAAGAGTCGGTAATCGATTCCGATCTAAAAAATATTCGAGAAAAGGTTACTATTGAAAACGTGAGCATTAATTGCCCCATTTCTTTAAATGATGGCAGTGGACTATTTTGAGCAACTACAGTATTCTTATAAATAGTATTTCGTCCCAAAAGGAAGATAGGAATATAGGCCAGAGCATGAAAAGCACCCCAAAAAATAAATGTCCAATTGGCTCCATGCCAAAAACCACTAACTAAGAAAATGATACAAATATTCCTGACAGATAATAGTTTACTAACCCGAGAACCGCCTAGAGGAATATAAACATAATGTCTAAACCAAGTTGATAATGAAATGTGCCATCGCTGCCAATATTCAGCCACGTTCCTTGAGAAATTAGGAAACTTAAAATTTGACATAAGCTCTACGCCAAACAATTTTGCCGTACCAATAGCTATATCTGAATAACCACTAAAATCACCATACACCTGAAAACTAAATAAAGTCACTCCAAGAATTAACGTTGATGAAGGATAACTAGAGTAGTTTGCAAAAATATCATCTACTATTGGTGCTAAACCATCTGCAATAACAATTTTTTTAAATAAGCCCCAAAGAATTAATTTAAGTCCTGCTACAATCTGGTCATAATTAAATTTTCTATTGTTTGTTATTTGACCTAATAAATTTGAAGCCCTTTCTATAGGACCAGCAACCAATTGCGGAAAAAAAGCAACAAATGTGGCAAAAGACAATAAATCTTTAGTCGGTTCTATCCTCTTGTAATAGATGTCCAATGAATAGGACATAGTCTGAAAGGTGTAAAAAGAAATACCTACTGGTAAAATAATACTTAAGGTCCAACTACTTTTAACCGTATATCCAAAAAGTTGGAACATTTCTAAAAAAGAATCTGCAAAGAAATTATAGTATTTAAAAAAGCCAAGTAAGGATACATTAAATATTATACTTCCCCACAACCAAATTTTTTGCTTTCTTTTGTTCTGCCTTACATCATGTATTTTTAGTCCAACAAAATAATCTACCAGGGTACTTGCAAAAATTAAAAAAAGAAAACGCCAGTCCCATAAACCATAAAAAAAATAACTGCTAATTAAAATTAAAAGGTTTTGTCCTCTAATGCTTTTTTTGAATAAGAACCAATAGCATATAAATACAACTGGTAAAAAAATAAAATATTCAAGTGAATTAAACGCCATAATTTTATTGACAAAACCCCAATTACAAATCTCAAATTAGCTTTAGTAGCCTATTTCTTCTAATTAAATAGACAACAATTATAATACTGATAGCAAATAAGTTTATACTTGTCGTTCGAGGGTTCTTTAAGGTCCAATATATAAATGGACTACATAGAACTGAGCAACCAACTAAAAGTAAAACTTCCACACTTTTCTTTTCAGGGCGCATAAAGAACAACTCAAAAAAAACGATTATAACAACCAGAATTAAAACTATGTGCATTCCAACTTCAAAAAAAGAGACAATATTAAAACTTTCCAATCTATTGAAGTAAATAAGTTCAAATAGCCATATAATAACTATTACCACAACGTTTACCCAATGCGTTGCCAATATTTTGATTCTAAAATTATCCACTTAGTAAATTAATTTCCAATTTCATTAACCACTAGTTTTCTTTTTCCAGACTGGAGTAATGGAATTCCGGTAACGTACTCAACTTTTATTAAGGCATTTCGACCTAAGTAACCTTTAAACTCATTAATCAATTCTTCTTCTCGAGGAAAAGTAGTCCAAGGGTTTAATCTAAAAAGGTATTCTCCTTTTCCTATTTGTGCAAACTGATATTGCTTGAGTTCTTCATATTTCCACATATTTACTGTAACAATATGTGATGTAATTACTTTATCATTTACATCTCTTATCAAATCCACTTTTCTACCCTCAATTTTTTCTAATACAGGGGCTCCATTTTCACTTTTTTTATTTGCACTTAAGAAAGCTAGGTCCCCGGTATTGTATCTTATCAACGGCATACAATAATTAAATAAGTCTGTAACAACCACTCGGCCCATCTCTCCTGGTTTTGCCGGTTTATCCTCCTCAAGATCCAGAAGTTCAATGTAAAAACTTGCCCAATTAATGTTATATTCATAACCTCCGTCATAGCCTTGCTGTGCCATCATACCGCATTCCATATTAGAATATCTGGATAGTGTTGGTACCATAAAATACTCTTCCATTTTATCCTTTGTATGATTACTTAAGGCGTCCGAATTAGCTATTATTGAATTGATATTATAGTTGTAAGGTTGAATGTTGTGCTCTTCCATATAGTTTATCAAAACGTCGCAGGTAGACGCAAAACAAACCACACCCTTCCGCGATTTGTCCTTTCGCAGTCTAAACAATAATTCATGAATATCTTGATTGGTATAATTATGTATACTATATGGCTTAATATTCTCAGCCCATTGTTTAAACAGAGATTTTTTGTTGATATCATTCCATACTTTCATATAGATTAAGCTATCACCTATTTCAAAACCTCCGCTCTTTGCAAAATATATAATGTCTGCAGTATTGCGATGTCTTTTGTTTTTGTCATGAAACAACTTAAATGGTGTACCCGTAGATCCACTAGTTACTACTGGAGTGTTTTTTTTATCTGCAAAAAAACTGGATTTAAATAATTCATAATTATTTCTTACAATCCCTTTATCTATTACGGGAAAATCATTTAAGCTTCTATATTCTCTTACTGTTTGATAAAAAGGAACAGTTTTTACTGAATGATTAAGAACATTTGATAAATGATTCTTTCTTATACTTTCAGACTTTTCAATAGAATAGTTTTCTATTATATTCTTAATGTCTTTGTAATGCCTTCTTACAGGACTACCTTTTAGAAAGTCTATTGACCAAAAAATAAATTTTCTAAAATTCATAAAATAAAGTAGATTTTAATTGATTAGTTAATTACTTCAAATTCACACCTCCTATTACTTCTATGTTTTTTTTCGGAACAAACCACCCCATCTTTACACTCGTTAGTTGGTACTGACTCCCCTTTTGCCTCAACATTAATTCTTGATTTTGTAATGCCTACCGAATTTAAATAATCTACCGTACGTTTTACTCTGCGTTCAGATAACCACAAATTGTATTCTTTACTTCCTCTAGAATCTGTATGGGATGTTATTTTTATTACCGAAGAAGGATTCGCTTTTAATATCAAGGCGAGTTTATCAAGTAAATCTTTATCCTTTTCATTTAGATAAGAAGAGTTTAAATCAAA
This sequence comes from Croceitalea sp. W27, assembly GCF_055693185.1. NCBI lineage: Bacteria > Pseudomonadati > Bacteroidota > Flavobacteriia > Flavobacteriales > Flavobacteriaceae > Croceitalea > Croceitalea sp. W27. The sequence continues at coordinate 3,885,262 of NZ_CM146327.1, read as the reverse complement.
ATAAACATTACCCAATGCTGCAATTTCTTTGGCTATTTTCGCATTTGCCAATTTTTCAGTATTCTCTTTATTTTTCTCATCTGCTTTAAGCTTAGCAGCTTCTTCAGCCTCCCTTTTAAGAAGCTTAGCTAGTTCCTTTGCTTCCTGCTCAGCTCTTTGCGCCGAGTCAATTGAATCTTGAACACGTTGCTGCTCCTTCTCCAATTCTTGGAGTTGGGCCAATTTCTCCTCCCCTTTTCTAGAAAGCCCTTTTTCAATTCCGAATTGATAAACCAGTCCTGCAGCATGTTGAATGTGATTTGTAGCACCTTCGGTACTCATTGCCCATTTACCGGTAGAATTAAAATCAAGACCCATTCTATCATTAAACCATGCTCTAAATCCCACGGAAGCGTTGTAAGTTCCTCTACCAACATTATTTGCATCAGTATAACCGACGCCTAAACCAACATAAGGGTCAAAAAAACCAGTTTCTCCTATAATTTTATTTAAATCATAACTAGCTCTAAAATCGAGAGCATAATAATTTATATTTTCTGAAAGGATATCACCATCAATGGTCTTTCCTTCTTTATACCTATTATATGAACCAATGGCTTCTAGTCCTAAACCGTTTTTAAAATATCTGCCGATACTTAAACGTGATGGAAAAGGAACAATATTCCAATTATCCTTAACATTAAAAATATCGGTGAATTCAGAACCGGCATCATCTACAACGTTGGAGCCCATACCAAAAATCCAAGAACCGGTAACAATGGAATCTTTTTCGGTAACTGTGTATTCCTGGGAAAATACAGTTACAGATAGCAATAAAGCAATTACAAGTAAGGTTAATCTTGTAGTTTTCATATTAAAGTTTTTGGGGAATCTCTTAACGAAATTAGAACAAATGAAAGTAGTGCTAAAATAATATACCTCCAAAGGTCAGTAAAAATCGATAATAGGTACAAAGATTTCCTAAAACGATTTAAAAACAATATTATTTTTTACGATAGGCATTTTATAAACGCAAAAAGGATAAGCGATTGCCTGCCCAGATTTACCCTTCATTTTCACCTCAATAATGGTCTCTTCGTCTTTATTTTCAACCATTTTAAGATAAGGGATAGCGGTTGTCTTTTGCCCCCCCATACATGCGATTAAGACCACTTCTTTCGAAAAATCTACTTTAGGTAATGGAATTCCAGGCTTTCTGGTTCTATTAACTCTTGAAAAGAAAGCTTTTAACGCTTTTTCATCCTTAATAACAGCAGTCTCTGAAGTATCTGTATAGAAATATCCGTCTTGTACCAAGAGTGTTAACCCATTATCATCTATTTCTTGAGAAAGATTCTTTTGACTCTTACAAGATGAAGCTAAAATCAATATTGAAATTAATATAATTTTCATTTGCTTTTAATATGAGTTTTTATACCGGGATTTATACGCTTTCTCATAAACTTCCTCGTACATTGGTAGAATATTCAAAATATCAAATTGTATTGCCCAATTGTATGCCTCAGTCTTAAATCTTTCAAGTGAATCGTCATCTTTCAAAATTTCAATAGCATTCTCAGCCATTTCGAATACATTACCAATATCACTCAAATATCCGGTGATTCCATGCTTATTAACCTCTGGTATCCCACCCGCATTAGATGATACTACTGGTACTTTATTAATCATCGCCTCGAGTGCTGCCAAACCAAAACTTTCAGATTCTGATGGAAGTAGAAAAAGGTCTGAAAAACATAAAATGCGATCGATTTCATTACTATTCCCCAAGAAAACAACCCTATCTTTTATACCAAGTTTCTCGCATAACAGCTCAGCGCCCTCTTTTTCAGGGCCTTCACCAACCATCATCAATTTTGCAGGTATTTTATCCTGAATTTTCTTGAAAATTTGAATAACGTCTGGTATGCGCTTAACTTTTCTAAAATTACTGATATGGGTAACTATTTTTTCATCTTCATTCGCCATAAGGGAACGCTGACAATCCGTATAATCTGGACTATATTTTTTCTTGTCAATAAAATTCGGAATAACCGCTATCTCTTTTTCAACATCAAAAATTTCAAGCGTACTCTTTTTTAGATTTTCTGAAACTGATGTTACTACATCTGACTTGTTTATACTAAATGTAACCGCTGGTTTATAAAAAGGATGCTTACCGACTAGGGTAATATCTGTTCCATGAAGTGTAGTTATCATGGGGATATAAATATCTTCTTCTTGAAGCATTTTTTTTGCCATATATCCTGCATAAGCATGCGGTATGGCATAATGCACGTGCAGCAGTTCTATTCCGAACATTTTAATGGTATCCACCAACTTACTGGAAAGCGCCAATTCATAAGGTTGATATTTGAATAAAGGGTAGTCGGGCACATTTACCTCATGAAAATGAATGTTGTTACTCAACAATTCTAAACGTACTGGCTGTTTGTAAGTGATAAAATGCACTTCATGACCACGTTCTGCCAAGGCTATGCCCAACTCAGTTGCCACTACTCCACTCCCCCCAAAGGTCGGGTAACATACTATAGCTATCTTCATAGGTGTAAAATTAGCTTATATTTTAGTTGCTAATTGATAAGAGAATCATAAATCGCTTGTTGAATCCGTGTTCGCAGTCCTGATTTTACCAGAATATTATTTCTTGATGATGGGTAGGTTCTGTTTGACAAAAACACATACACCAATTCTTCATCGGGATCCGCCCAAGTATAAGTTCCGGTAAAACCACTATGTCCAAAGCTTTTACGAGATACGCATCCGCAAGTTGGCCCACTATCTTTTAACTGCGGTTTATCAAACCCAACTCCTCTTCGAACATCTTTATCGCAGAAATAACACTTATTAAATTTTTCAACGGTTCTGGAATCTAAGTAGCGTTCACCCCCATAACGTCCACCTTGCAGGTACATCTGCATTATTTTCGCCACATCATTCGCATTACTAAATAGGCCGGCATGACCTCCTACTCCATTTTGCATAGCAGCTCCCATATCATGAACATAACCTTGAACGGTTTCATACCTATAGTAGTTATCCTCTTCTGAAGGTACTATACGCTGTTTTTTGAACTTCTCTAAAGGATTAAAACTGGTGTTCGTTGCGCCCAAAGATTTTAAGAGAAAATCATCAATAAGAACATCAAGTCTTTTACCTCTAGTTTCCTCAATGTATTTTTTAAAGACATAGTAGGCAACATCACTATATCTATACCTATTTGATTTTAACTCTTGACGCCCAATTCTATTATAAATGGAATCCTTATATGCGTCAGTTAAGTATAATTTATCGGTTACCTTAATTGAAAAACCTTCTGATGGTTTATTACGATAAAACTCACTCGACGGTTGACGTTTTTTATTTAGAGTACTGGCATAAAACGCAATCCACGCAGGTAATCTTCCATAATGGGACAAGGCCTTTAAAACGGTGACATCTTTAAGATCTGACTCGGCATATTCAGGAATCAAGTCTTCAAAAGTATTGTTCAATTTAATCTTGCCTTCCTCTTCCATCTTCATAATTAAGGGTAGTGTGGATAAGATTTTTGTCAAGGATGCCAAATCATAGATATGGTCATCAGTTATGCTATCTATACCTTCATAGGTTGGCTTTCCAAAGTTTTTTTGGTAAACAATTTTACCTTTTCTTGCCACAACTATTTGAGCTCCAGGAAACATTAAGGAATCCATACCCATTTGCACCAAACTATCCACTGCCGTTAACTTAGAAGTACTTAAACCGACTCGCTCGGGCAGGCTATAACCTAGTCTTGCTATCTCTTTAGTCTTAATTTCAGTGTTCACCGGAAAAGCGTTACTAGCAGAAACTGGTAATACTCCTTTAGCTGGTAAGGCGCCAAAAAGTATTTGTGCCGCTTTTTCTTGAGCAATTTTGCTATTCTGATACCCTACGATAGTTGCATCGATACTTTGAAAGTTCACTACATCTAACAGCGCATAAGGTTTTGCAAAAACTGTTAAAATAGTGTTGCTCGTTCGTAGTCTGGAAATTTCCTGTAACCAAAACAATTCGTTCTTTGAAAACTTATAAGACTTCCAAGGGCTATCATTACTCTTATGAAAGCCAATTATAACGAGATTAAAATTTTTGAGTTTATCGCGATACCCGGCAATATCTTTGGCTTCGACTTTAGTAACTTTTGCATATTTATTGAGCATATTAAAAAATGGAGTTCCGTCATCATCTCCAAATTGTATATATGCAATTTTTTTATTGTTCAGTCTTTTAATTGGCGCTAAATCAAATTTATTTTTTACTACTGTAATCGCATTCTCGATAGCCTCTTCATGAACAATATCGTTCTCTAAACTGTTTAAGTCATCATATAATTCGTTTGTTTCAATTGGCTGGTAATTATTCAATCCCGCCTTGTATTTGGCCATTAATATTTTCTTGACCGACTCAGCTAGGCGCTCTTCGGTAATGCTTCCATTCGTGTAGGTTTCTATTATCTTACGCTTAGCATTTTTGACATCTACAGGCATCAATAGAATATCGCTTCCTGCCATAAACGCCGACAACTCAACTTCCCCTTCAGGAGCAAATTCTGAAACGGCCTTCATATTTAAAGCATCCGTAAAAACCAATCCCTTAAACCCAAGTTGTTTCTTTAATAAATCCGTTATGATTGTTTTTGATAAAGAAGAAGGATAGCCTTCTTTTGGTTCTAAACTAGGAATATCTAAATGCGCTACCATTATACTGCTTAATCCATTTTCAATAAGTCTTTTAAAAGGATAAAGCTCAATACTATCTATGCGTTGTTTTGTAAATTCTATAACGGGCAGTGCCTTATGTGAATCTGTTTCTGTATCGCCGTGGCCAGGAAAATGCTTACCTGAAGATAAAACACCGGCTCCTTCCATCCCTTTCATAAAAGCAATCCCTTTATGGGCAACATTTTCTTTATCCTCCCCGAAAGAGCGATTACCAATGATTGGGTTTTTTGGATTGATATTGATATCAATATCGGGAGAAAAATTAATATGCACCCCAATTCGTTTTGCATGCCTTCCAATTTGTTGTCCTACCTTTTCGACTATAGCGTTGTCTTTAATCGCTCCTAAAGTCATATTCCAAGGGAAAGCATAAGTAGAGTCTAAACGCATGGCCAGGCCCCATTCGGCATCCATACCGATTAGTAAAGGGGTCTTTGACAACGCTTGATAGGTATTTGTCAACTTTGCTTGTCTTACTGGCCCTCCTTTTGAAAAAATTATTCCACCGATATTCTCTTTTTCTATAAGCGCCTTAATTGAAGCTGTGGTCTTATCATTTTGGTTCGAAGCTACGCTTACCATAAATAATTGGCCTACTTTTTCTTCGAGGGTCATTTCATCATATCTAGCCTCGACCCATAACCGTTGTGAAGTTGAATCAGAAGTAATCAAAGGGTTTGTTTGACCTTTGGCTATAAAAAGAGAAAAGAAAAAGAAAAAAAAGTAAAAGTAGTTACGCATACTAAATTGTCTAGGGCATCAACTTAATACTATTAAAAATATTGCATTTCATCGAAGAAAGTAAAGAAAATAGGGGAAATCAAGCTTATTTGGGATAAAATTCACATAAAGCGAGCATGCCAACTTTCAGATGCAGGCACTTCCCAATGCTCTAAATACTCTTGTTTTGTAGCAACGAGATTGTTAAAAACTACAGTATTTTTAGATACTGCACGTTGCTTGGCCATTTTTTTAAAATCAATCAGCGTTTTATAGGCAACATAATCTCCTTGTTTGTAAGAGACATTCATTTTGTCCAATAAATCTACCTCATACTTTTTCTCTAAAGCCTGAATGTAATGAACAGAGGCATCAATAGAGCAACCTGATGCACTGGCTTCTGACTGATCTAAACCAATAATTATAAATCGTTTATACTTGATTTCAAACCCAGCTTTCAAGTCGCTACCGTGTGCCGTCCATTGGGTTAAAAAGGCACTTAATCCACTCGTAACTTCTTCCAATTCTTTTTCAGAAAAGCTACGGTTACACTGGTAAATCCAAATTCTTGAGTGATCTGGTAAATCTTTAAAATCTACTAACATTTGTTTTGTCGTAAAATATTTTTTAAACCAAAAAAGCTCGGTGAAAAATAAAACAGTTCGTTATCGCCTAAATCAAAAACAACCTAACTAACCAAAAAAGCAGTAATCTCTATTTTCTTGTCTTACCAAGCATACTTTAATCAATTGAGTTTGAAATGAGTTCGGCCACGTCCAATACAGCCACTTCTCCTTCTTTTTCGTGAGCTTTAATCCCGTCGGTCATCATTGTATTGCAGTAAGGGCAGCCAGTAGCTATGATATTAGCATTAGTCTCCAAAGCATCTTTTGTGCGCAACACATTGATATCCATATCCCCTTTTTCAGGTTCTTTAAACATCTGTGCCCCTCCGGCCCCACAACATAGTGCCGTCTTTTTGCTACGTTTCATCTCTACAATGTCGGCATTGGTTGTGTTAAGAACATCTCTAGGAGCATCGTATACCGAATTGGCTCTCCCAAGATAGCAAGGGTCATGAAACGTAACTCTTGTTCCTTTGTAAAACTTGCCTTTGACTGATAAGCGTCCACCATCGATAAGTTCTTTTATATATTGCGTATGATGAATAACTTCATAGTTGCCCCCTAATCCCGGGTACTCATTTTTAATTGTGTTAAAAGAATGTGGATCGCATGTCACGATTCGCTTTATTTCATAACCATTTAAAACTTCAATATTCATAATGGCCTGCATCTGAAACAAAAACTCATTCCCAGCACGTTTTGCCACATCTCCGGTGCAACTTTCTTCTGGACCTAAAACAGCAAAATCAACATTGGCCTTATTTAGTATTTTTACGAAAGCTCTAGAAATCTTTTTCGCTCTATCATCATAACTACCTGCAGAACCCACCCAAAACAAAATTTCAGGCTGCGTACCTTGCGCTATGAATTCTTCCATAGTCTTCACTTGAAGTGTATCACTCATAGTTATAGCTTTATTCGTTTACCCAGTTTAAACGGTCCATTTGATTATAAGGCCATGGTGCACCATTATTCTCAATGTTTGACATCATATTATTCAATTCTGTTGGTGCAGCTGACTGCTCCATCACCAAATACCGTCTCATCTCTACAATAATTGAAAGTGGGTCAATACTTACCGGGCAAGCTTCTACGCAAGCATTGCAAGTGGTGCAGGCCCAAAGCTCTTCATTGGAAATATAATCTCCTAAGAGCTGTTTTCCGTCTTCAACAAAAACACCTTTGTTTTTGTCCATGTTTTTACCCACTTCTTCTAAACGGTCACGGGTATCCATCATTATCTTTCTCGGAGATAGTTTTTTACCTGTTTGATTTGCAGGACATTCTGAAGTACATCTACCACATTCAGTGCATGTGTATGCGTTTAACAACTGTACCCAACTTAAATCCATCACATCTGAAGCCCCAAATTTTTCTGGCTCTTCTGCATCTTCCGCAGGTGCGGCAAATGGATCTGCAGAGGGGTCCATCATCAATTTTACTTCTTTGGTTACGGCTGCTACATTATTAAATTCTCCGTTCGCCTTGAGTTTTCCATAATACGTGTTCGGAAAAGCCAATAGAATATGTAAATGTTTCGAATAATAGAGGTAATTCAAAAAACATAGAATTCCGATAATATGCAACCACCATGCCGTTCGTTCTAGCATTATGAGTGAAGAAACGGACAGATTATTAAACAACGGAGCAATAAACTGACTTATCGGAAATGCACCTGCTTTTGTATAATGATCAGCACCAAGCTGCTGCAACTGAAAATCTGCGGCATTCATAGTAAGAAACAAAAACATTAATACCAACTCAATATATAGAATTAGGTTACCGTCTTTTTTGGGCCAACCTGCCATCTCTGGCTTTAGAAAGCGTTTTAGTTTTATGATATTTCTTCGCAGCCAAAAAACAACAACGGCCACAATGACCAAAAAGGCCAATATTTCAAAAGAACCTATTAAAAAATCATATATCGAACCTAATGGGGCAAATATTCTGTGTGTTCCTAAAAGGCCATCAATAATAATTTCTAGAACTTCAATATTTATAATGACAAAACCAACATAAACAATAATATGCATTAAACCTGCAATAGGCCTAACCACCATTTTAGACTGGCCTAGAGCTATTCTGGCCATATTTTTCAAGCGTTGGCCTTTATTGCCCGATACGTCTACATCTCTACCTAATTTAATATTTCTAGACAGTTTTCTTACGTTTTTAGTAAAAAAACCGATGCCTAAAAAAAGTGCAATCGCAAATAGAATGTTTGGAAGGTATTCCATAAAATCAGTTAGTTATCGTTCTTCGCTGCAGGATCGTCTTCAGGAAGTTCATATTCTTTTTGTTTCTTTCCAAAAACCGAAACGTTTACATATCGTTTTGGATTTAACCTAAAATCTTGAAGTAATAAATCCAATTCACGTGAAGCATTGGATAAATTATTATAAAGCTCATCGTTATTTGCTAGTTTGCCCAAAGAACCTTCTCCGTTTTGTATTTTACCTAATAAACTATTAAGATTGGTAATGGTAGCTTCAAGATTTTTAATTGTCTTGGCCAAATCTACCTCAGCTAGCGATTCTGATAATTTAGCAAAGTTAGCGCTAGTGGTGTTTATATTTTTTATTGAACTATCTAACTGCGTTTTGTTGTCGGCCAATAAGTCGTTCATGGCATTGGCGCTAACCTGAAAACTTCTCACCAGTGCATTTAAACCCGCAATACTTTGTCTGAGCTCTCTTTTAGTTGGGTCATCCAACACATCATTGAAATTCATGAGTAAAGAGTCCGCATTCGATACCGCGCCCTCAACCTTTAATTGGAGAGGGGTTAATTTTTCTTGTACAAGGGCTGTAAGACCCGGTTTAATATTTGCTATTAGCGTATCACCTGATTTTACCATCGGCGAATTATCAAATACCGGAATTATTTGTATTCCTTTTCCACCAATGATACCAGTATCATACAATTCGGCCCTACTATTCTTAGAAAATTCAAAATCACTGCTTACCGAAAATGTAACAAGTAATTTACCCGTATCGTCTTTAAATCGGATACTATTGACATTACCAACGCTAAATCCGTTAATAACAACCTCTGTGCCTGGCTGTAAACCACCTACATTATTATATACTGCGTAAAGAGTTTTGCTATCGTCAAAAATTGAAGATGCTTTTAAATAGCTGTACCCAAAAATCACACAAAGGATACCTAAAATTACAATAAGACCTGTTTTAACTTCTCTTGATAGTTTCAAAGGTTCAGTTTTCTGTTATAAACAAAATTAGGAATAATTTTAAGACAAGTCCCTATTGCGCCGGAACAGCTTTTATAGCTTCGTTCAAAGGAATGCGCGTACCGTTTTTATAAGCTACTATATATGATGTGGTATAGCCTTTAGCATCAGCATTTGATTTAAGTAGTTTGGCCTTTAGGTAAGAATTCGTATTGCCGTACATGTAACGGAATAAGTTTTTTACCGGTTCTTTGGATAAGGTGTTCAATCCGTTAAAATTATCGCCATCTAGCGGAATCACTTTTGAACTGGCCATTAGCTGTACTTTGAAGATAACATCATCTACGGCAACAATCTCCGTCTTTTCCTTTTTTGGGGTATCTTCTTTCACCACCTGCTTTGTGATGGATTTAGTACTATTCTCAATAACTTCGGCAACTTCCTCCTTTTTCGGGGGCGTTACAGTAACTGCTTCTTTTATTTCTTTTACAACCTCTTCTTTTTTAGGAACATCTTCTGTCACAAAAGTATTTTCTTGCTCGATAAGATTAGCGTCCACCCCATCTTTATAGCTTAAAATTGCATTAGCAATAGCAGTGGCCATTTGATTTTGACCTTTGACGGAATTTAGATAGGCACCCTCATTTTTATTGGTTAAAAATCCTGTTTCTACGAGAACACTGGGCATAAAGGTTTGGTGTAGAACAATAAAACCTGCTTGCTTTACCTTACGATCTTTGCGCTTTAATTTCGCAGTAAAATTATCTTGCATCAACTTGGCCAACTGAATACTTTGTTCTAAAAACTCTTCTTGCATAATAGTAAGACCAATCACAGACTCTGGCGAGTTTATATCGTACTTCGCATATTTTTGCTCGTAATTATCTTCTAAATAAATAACTGAGTTTTCTTTTTTAGCAACTTCAAAATTTTGTTTGTTGGCATGAAGTCCTAAAACAAAAGTGCCCGCTCCATTGGCGTCTGAATTGTGAGAATCGCAATGAACGGATACAAAAAGGTTCGCATTTGCCTCATTAGCTATTTGTCCTCTTTCGAAAAGATCTACGAAAGTATCATCATCTCTTGTAAAAATTACTTCAATATCTTGTTGCTTTTTTAGTAGTTCTCCAACTTTAAGTACTATTGAGAGTGCAATATTTTTTTCTAAATAACCATTACCCAAATTACCGGGATCATGCCCGCCATGCCCAGCATCAAGTACAACAATAAATTTATCCTTAGTAGGTGCTTCGGTACTGTTTTTGATAAAAGATGAGAAGAGTAAAAAGAGTAAACTAAATACTAAGGATAAAAACCGTTTTTTAATCATAAGAATTATTCATTTTCAATGTTCTGCCTTGGTTAAATTTATCGTAATGTCCGATTAACAGAACAAAAAATATATGTAAGTTTGAGCTTCAAAAACCAAGCCAACCTGCTACAAAAATAGGATTTATCACGTTGCAAGCAAACAAACATCTTCTTCTTTTCCTATTCGTGCTGGTTTCAAGTGTGCAATACGTATCGGCACAAGAAGACCCGATTACACCATTACCTATAAAAGCTGTAAAAGATACCATTGTTGCTCCATTACTTCCCCCAAATATTTTAAACGATTCCATTCAAGTCGATTCTGTAACCCAAGATTCATCTCAAGGTAAAAAACCCTTATTGCTTGATAAGATAAAATACAAAGCGAAAGACTATGTGCGATTAAGCCAAAAAGAGAATAAAATTTATCTGTACAACGAAGCTGAAATCTACTACCAAGATACCGAGCTCAAAGCCGGAATCATAATCATGGATTATGTAAAAAATGAAGTGTATGCCGGTAGAATAAAAGATTCTACAGGAACCTACACCCAATTACCGTACTTTAAACAAGGTACTAATGTGGTAATACCCGACTCGATTCGATTTAACTTTGATACACAAAAGGCGCTTATTTGGAATTCTAGAACTGAACAACAAGCTACCGCTGGCGCTATTGGAAGCGATGCGATGAAAGTATTGGCAGAAATCACTAAAAAAGAAAATGACTCGGTCTATTTCTTAGACTCAGCCAGATTAACAACTTCAAAAGATACCGTTGACCCCGATTATTACATAAAAATAAACAAGGCAAAATTTGTGCCTGGCAAAAAAATTATTGCCGGCTTTAGTAACATGTACTTGGTAGATGTACCAACGCCTATTGCATTACCTTTCGCTTATTTTCCGCTTACTACAGGAAGAACAGGCGGTTTGATCTTCCCTACTTTTACACAGGATCCTAATCGGGGATTTGCAGTGCAAAACGGGGGGTATTATTTTCCAATAAGCGATTATGTAGATTTTAGCATACTTGGCGACTTTTTCACCAATGGTAGTTATGGTTTTAGAACGCAAACCATATATACCAAAAGATACCGATATAGAGGTAATATTAATTTTAGGTATGAGAATCAAATAACAAGTCAGAAAGGATTTAGTGATTTTTCTAGATCTACGCTTTACAATATTCAAATATCGCATAGCCAAGACCCAAAGGCTAGTCCCAATTCGCGGTTTTCGGCCCAAGTAAATCTGGGCAGTAGTCAGTATTTTACCAATTCGTTTAATCAAATTAACGTACAAAATACACAAAACAACAACCTCTCAAGTTCAATTTCGTATTCCAAGACATTTCCAGAATACCCTTCCGTAAATGTAAGTTTAACGGCAACCCATAACCAAAATATTAGTTCTAATGCAGCCCCGGATGCAGATAACATTACGCTTACTTTGCCAACTTTGCAGGCAAGTATGGAGCGAATTTTTCCTTTTGCAAAACGGGAAGGAATCAAGAAAGGGATCATACAGAACATCAACTTTCAATATAACCTAAGAGCAGAAAATCGTATTCGTACCAATGATGAAGATTTTCTGACCAGTAGAATGTTCGAGAATGCCCAAATAGGAGCCAGGCACACTATACCCTTAAATACAAATTTCAAGGTTGCTAAATATTTTAGCGTCTCCGTCGGTGGTAATTATGAAGATGTCTGGACGGCCCAAACCTTTCAAAGAGGTCTAGACCCAAATGACCCTGACAGCAATCGAGAAGTTGTTCTTGATACCATCAATGGTTTTGACCGATATAACAGATATGGCTTAAGCGCTAGTGTTGGTACCACTTTATATGGTACGTTCAATTTTGGAGAGGATAAAAAAATACAAACAATACGGCATGTAATGCGACCTTCAATTGGTTGGGGATACACGCCCTCTTTTGAGCAGTTTTATGACAGCTATACCGATTTAAATAACGAAGAAGTTCTTTTTAGTAGGTTCGAAGGAACATTGAATGGGGCTCCAAGTCTCAATAAATCGAACTCCATTAGTTTTTCGGTTCAAAACACCTTAGAAGCCAAAGTTAGAGATAAAGATTCTACAAAGCTTGAGCCTAAGAAAATCAAGCTCTTAAGCAACCTTAATTTTTCTACAGCGTATAATTTTGAAGCGGATTCCCTGAAACTGGCGCCTATTGGTTTCAATGGGGGAACAAGTATTCTGAACAATAAAATGAACATTAACTTTTCGGGTAGCCTTGACCCCTATACCATAGACAATAATGGTAGAAGGATAAATACATTTAATGTTTCGAATGGAGGAAGCCTACTTCGTTTGACAAGAGCCAGCATGAATCTGAGTTATTCCCTTAACAATGAAACGTTCAAGAAAAAGAATAAAGACGGCGAAGAGGACAATGAAAGTGAATTGAACGACGAGTATCGTGCCCGTAGTGGTGGACGTACGGATGACCTTTTTGGGTTTGGTTTAAACGATGATACTTTTAATAGGTCAAGTAAAAAAAATCAGGATGACATCGAAAATCCAATTTATGGAACCGTCATCCCCTGGGATTTACGTATGCAATTCACTACTTCTTATAACAATTCTAACCGCCAAAACGAATTTGGAAATACCTCACTAATGTTTTCCGGTAATATTTCACCTTCGCCAAGATGGAGTGTAAGGGTTTCATCCGGCTACGACTTTAAAAATAAAGGCTTTGCACAAACCCAATTAGGCTTTCAACGTAATTTAAAAAGTTTTGATTTGCGTTTTAATTGGGTGCCCTTTGGAAGAAATGAACGTTGGGACTTTTTTATAGGCATAAGCAGTTCTATTCTTCAAGATTTGAAATGGGAAAGTAGAAGTCAACGTATTAGATAATATTAGTAAATTTAACTATGAAAAAAATAATCACTACTTCAAAAGCTCCAGCACCTATTGGCCCTTACAATCAGGCAACTTTAATAAAAGACACCTTATATATTTCTGGTCAAATTCCTATTGACCCAAGTACTGGTGAGCTTGTTGAGGGGGACATTAAAAAGGAAACTACCCAATCTATGGAAAACCTAAAAGCAATTTTAGAAGAGGCTGGAATGACCTTTGAAAATGTAGTGAAGTCATCGATTTTCGTGAAAGACATGCATCAATTCTCACAAATCAATGAAGCTTACGGTGCCTATTTCGATGTCGATACCGCTCCAGCGAGGGAAACTGTCGAAGTTGCCAATTTACCCAAATTTGTAAATGTAGAAATTTCGATGATTGCCGTTAAATAGTGCTTTTGTGAAACTCTACAAGACCATCGATAGGTCTTTGCCTAATTACACCCAGTATTAAATCATTGCGATGGATTACCGTCGCAAGCTCTTCTCTTAAGTAATATGCAATACTGCCTACAAAATTTACAGGAACCTTAGTGGCAAGTTCAAACTGCATAATGTAATTGTTTACAAACTGCTGAAATCCCTTATCAATAACCCCTCTGCAGTAAGGATGTTCTTTGTTTTCTACAATAAACTTGGCGAATGTTGCCAAATACGTATTGGGGTTGGGCTGCTTGTACAAGTGATCTTTTATTACATCGGCATCCAACTCATATTCTTTGGCGAATTTTATACCTAGGTCTTGCGGCATTTTATGAAAATAATAATCTCTCAATAGTTTTCGTCCAAAGAAATTACCACTTCCATCATCCATTAAAATATAGCCCAAAGAGGTTACTTTTTGAAACAGTTGATGCCCATCATAATAACTACAATTAGACCCAGTACCCAGAATACATACAATACCCTGATGACCTATTTTAGTTGTAGAGTATATGGCGGCATAGGTATCTTCTCTTACTTCGCTTTTAGCTTTGGGAAAAAAATCGTTGAAAATTTCTTTCAAAAACTTTTTCATTCTATCGGTACCGCAACCGGCTCCATAGAAATAAAGGTTGGTAACCACCGCCCTGTTCTTGGCTAATTCAAAATTATTTGCTAAACGATCTTCAATAACTTCTCTAGTTAATACCTCTGGACTTAGACCTAAGGTTTGGGTAACAAAAAGTTGCTCTCCTTTACTATCTAAAGCTATCCAGTCTGACTTAGTAGCACCACTATCTACAATTAAAATCATATGTTTTAAAATAAATATTCCTGAAAATAATGAATTTAGTCCTCATAATTTTCAGGAATAGTTAAAGTGTCTTATTTACAGACTTGCAACATGCTGTGCAAGGTCTACCATCTTATTTGAGAACCCGGCCTCATTGTCATACCAAGAAATAAGTTTGAAGAATTTAGAATTCAATTCAATACCTGCTCCTGCATCAAAAATACTTGTATGCGTATCTGAAACAAAATCTTGAGACACAACGGCATCGTCAGTGTAACCTAATACCCCTTTCATCTCTCCTTCAGAAGCAGCTTTAAAGACTTTTTTGATTTCTTCGTAAGAGGTTTCTTTTTCTAATCGAACCGTTAAGTCAACAACAGAAACATCAGCCGTAGGCACCCTAAAGGCCATACCTGTTAATTTTCCTTGTAAAGCAGGAATTACTTTTGTAACCGCTTTTGCAGCCCCTGTAGATGCTGGTATAATGTTTAACATTGCACTTCTACCACCACGATAATCTTTTTTAGAAGGTCCGTCTACAGTTAACTGGGTAGCTGTAGTTGCATGAACCGTTGTCATTAAACCTTCTTCAATTCCGAAGTTATCATTCAAAACTTTAGCTAAAGGGGCCAAACAGTTTGTTGTACATGAAGCATTTGAAACAATTTTATCAGAAGCCTTAACATCTTTATGGTTTACACCCATTACAAACATAGGGGCATCCTTAGATGGTGCAGAGATTACTACTTTTTTGGCACCACCATCAATATGATATTGTGCAGTTTCCATCGTAGTAAAGATACCTGTGCATTCTGCCACGATATCTGCTCCAGCTTCATCCCATTTTAGATTTTTCGGATCTCTTTCAGCAGTAATTCGGATTGTTTTTCCATTGACTACCAAATGTCCATCTTTTACAGCCACAGTGCCATCAAATCTACCATGAACAGAATCGTATTTTAATAAATACGCTAAATGTTCAACGTCTAACAAGTCGTTTATGGCTACAACGTCAACATTATCTCTTTTTACCGAAGCCCTAAAGACCAATCGACCAATTCTACCAAATCCATTTATACCAATTTTAACTTGTGCCATTATTCTATTTTTAAAGTTTAATTAAATTGTCATTATATCAGAAACCCGTATGAGTTCTTCATCTATAGCGGTATGTGCGCTAATAGCTTCTTTTATAGGTACCAAAACCAATTTGGTATCACGAATACCAACCATGTAGTTTGATTTGCCTTCAATTAAGGCCTCAACAGCCTTTACACCCATTCTACTGGCCAAAACCCTATCAAAACAAGTCGGATTACCACCACGCTGCATGTGACCTAAAACAGATACCCTAACATCGTAGATGGGTAAATGTTCTTCTACATATTCTTTAAGTTCAAAAACATTCTTACCTGTTTTGTCACCTTCCGCAACTATTACAATACTTGAAGACTTACCAGATTTTTTGCTTCGTTTTAAGGAATCTAATAATCGTTCTAAACCTAAATTCTGCTCAGGAATCAATATCTCTTCAGCACCTGCACCGACGCCTGCATTCAAGGCAATATGCCCAACATCACGCCCCATAACTTCAATAAAAAACAGACGATTATGCGAACTGGCGGTATCCCTAATTTTATCTATAACCTCAACTACGGTATTTATCGCAGTATCAAAACCAATGGTATATGAAGTACCTATGATATCATTATCAATAGTTCCAGGAATACCCATTACAGGAAAATCAAATTCTTCATTAAAAAGTTGGGCTCCGGCAAAACTTCCATTACCGCCAATTACCACAAAGGCATCGATTCCCGCCGTAACCAATTGCTCATGGGCTTTTTTTCTTCCTTCTGGAGTTCTAAATTCCTCACATCGGGCAGATTTTAAGACTGTTCCCCCTTTATTAATGATATTGTTTACGCTACGCGCATTCACTGGTTTAAAATCACCATCTATCATTCCTTGGTAGCCTCTATAAATTGCAACACATTCCAACTTCATAAAGGCACATGCACGAACAACAGAGCGTATTGCTGCGTTCATTCCTGGGGAATCTCCCCCAGAAGTGAAAACTGCTATTTTCTTGATTTTTTTGGTCATTTCAAAAATTGAAATATCAAAACTAGGAAACTTATTTCAATAAAAGAACGCTGTATTAGTCTATTTATCAATGCATAAACAACTCAAACGTTTTCGTTTGGTGTTTTTTGTCATTTTAATTTTTTTAGTGGCATTTTTAGCGCTTAGGAAGTTCCTTTTTGGTATAAAAACGGATTAGACTATCCTTACCCATAATGTTATTTGGTGTAGTAACTTCTTTAGGTTTTTCTATTTCTTTTTCTTTTTTCTTAAAGACTTTTCGCATCAGTTCTTTGAAAGTATCAAAATCTACTTGATACGATAACCCAAGCCCTTGGGTATACCCTTGTCGCTCACCAATGAATTGCTGTAACTGATTTTCCCTATTAAAAATTTTAGCGCTTAATGTTCCTTCTTCATTTAATAAAACCTGAACCTCAACATCACCGGCTACCACGGTTTCTGATACCCCGCCAACCGGAACCCCTACTCTACCATTTATTAATATTTTATCGCTAATCTGGGTGGAAACCGTAAAACCGAACCGGTCCTCAGTATTTATGCCAGATTCATTATCTAAAAAACCTTGTTCGTAAGATACACCGAAATTTAACTTATCATTATTGCCTGTGAGTACCTGATTTAACAACCCAGAGGCTGTTTGAATTAAATTTCCGGTGACAGCTTGTTGGTTTAAGCCCGCGGTTTCTTGATTTACGAATGTTCCTTGTGCTAATAAAAAGAAGGCATTGTCACTTTTAATTGTTGGATCTTGCAACCTATATTCAAGTTCGGATTGCACCACGGAATTCGTACCTGGAAACTCGATATCAAAGTCTATTTGAGAATTCTCTAATTCTCCATTTAACCGTATGACAACCTCAGTAGGTATGCGCCCTTGAAAATTGTTACCATCCAATAAAGGGGCCGGGTTTGCATTTAATGCATAAACGGCTTCCATATCAAGTGTGGCCTTCAGTGGGTCTCCTTCCCAATTTACGGTACCTCCGGGCCTTACGGTAAACTTTTTATCTATGAGACCCGCACGTTTAAAATTGTACTCTCCAGTAACAACAATAAACTGCCCGTACATATTAAACTTTCCATTGGTATTAATTTCCATCAACAAAAGGCCTGAGCCAGTACCCTTTAATGAGCTACCGCTATTCTGATCAATTACAATTTCGACTTCTGCATCGGGGGTGACATCTAAATCAAAGTTCATTTCGATGCCCTGGTAATCATCAAGAACACGCTCTTCTTCAAAAGATTCTACTTGATTTTTGTCGATGAAATTGATAAAAGAATAATCTCCAACTGCTGTTATATCACTTAAGGGTATTTTAAGTGCACTACCCTTTGCGGTCGACCCCTCAAAATTAATGTTCAATGCGTTGGTCGAACCTGATATGCTACCGGTACCGTTAACAAAACCGGTTCCGTAGTACAATGCATCTTCGTTAAATTCTGTATTTAAAATTAAAAAACGATCATTATTTGTATCTAGATTCAAATCAAGAACCCAATCATCGAATGCCGTATGCGAAATACTTCCATCTAAGGTCCCTTGCGTATTCTCCGTAATATCAGTAAGCAGTATATTTTCAAAATTAAAAGACTGCTCCGCTAAGGTTACTCTAGATCTTGGTGCAAAATCATAATCCACATTTAGGTAAGGTATCCCAATTCCGGCATCGTTTAGAAGCAATTCTCCATCAAAATTTGGGTTTCTGGCATTACCGGTAACCTTAGCGCTTCCACTTACAGTGCCCCTGATATTTGAAATGATATCTTCACCTAAAGGCGCAAAGGGTTCTAAACTAAAGTCATTAAATGAAGCCGTTAGATCAAAAGTAGTTTCTTTGGCGTCATAGACCTTTCCATTTATATTCATCTTTTCAACACCATCTTTTCGCAACCAAGTGTTCACCCCGTATTCAGAAAGGTCATTGTTACCAAAAATCATCATTTCCAAATCACCAAGATTCATCTTATTCACTGCAAAATCTTTTACATTTAAACTTGATGTTGGAAGGTATTTACCATCTTTCTGTAAAATATTTAAGAATCCATCTACTTGACCATCTAATTTTAAACTATCGATTGCTGGTGTAATCTTGTTCAGGGATACTATTTTAAATTGCAGCTCTAAATCTTTGTAGGTAGAGTCTGCCAATTCGCCTCTTAAACGAATTTGTTCACGCTTATTGTTATTCATTACTATCTCTTCGATAGTAATACTGTCTAAGCTTTTGTTAAGGATGATTTTATTTTTTGTGTTTCCTTCTTCATTAATAACCCAGTTATTGTCCTTAAAACTAACATCTGACTTTTTTAAACCAATGACAGACTTATTCTCTTGATTAAAGGTGTGGTAAAAATTAAGGTTATAGGCATCATTGTATTGACTACCACCCTTAAATTCTGTTCTAAAAAATAAGGTGTCTTTTAGTTTGGTATTTATCAGATTAAACTCGTTTATGTCATAGTAAACCGTGGACATATTTTCTACAGACAAAAAGGTGTTGAACAAGGGGTTTTTATTATCGATTTGTAGTTCTACCGTTTCTAGTTTATTCTTGTAGGCTTCAATAGCAGGGGATTTAAAAGTTAACTTAAAATCGCCTTCATCGGCTACAATATTACCTCTAATAAAAGTCTCTGGCCCTAAGCTGACTTCAGGAAAAAACACCCCGACGAACTTGTTATAAATCTTAAAATTGAAATTGATACGCTGACCAGAGGAAACCTCATAGGGTTTGTAATTTGTATAAATACTACCGACGGAGTTTTGCAATAACCTGCCAAGTTCGGCAACCCTATACTTTCCTTTCAAATATCCTGAAACTATATCCGGAGACTCTATTTTAATGGTTCTTACAGTATCTTTTTCAAAGGAAGAGGACACCGCAAAATCATCAAAAAAGTATATTTCATTTTTATTTTGATAGGTCGTATTCTCAAACTTGATATCTCCGGCCAGATTATCTAAATTATTGCCAGATATATCCATTTTAACTTCCCCTTTAAAAATGGAAATACTATCATTTATAAAATTCATCAACTTTAAATCGGCATAATCAACATCTGCACTAAAGTTAAAGTCATTACGCTCTTCGCTAAAGTCTGCCAAGCCCTCAAAATCGAAACGTAGATTTTTATCATTACAAATTAAACTTCCATCAAAAAGCTCGTCTTTTAAAATTCCAGAAACCTTTATATCATTGTATTCGTAGTTATTAAATTCTAGTTTATATATTTCGCCAATAGCCTCTGTATTAAGATATTCTGCAATAAAACCCCTTCCTTCAACATTTACATCTAGCGATGTTTTACCAAACTTAGGGTCATCTATAAAATCTCCCAGATCAAAATCGGTCAAAGAAATTAAGCCACGATACGAAGCATCATCAATATTATTAATGTTGGTCATCTGCAAATCTGAATAACTACTGCCTATTGCTGTATTAAGGTTTACTTGTGCATCAATAGAGGTTTCTGTAACCTCTGCTTTACCACGTACCGTAAATTGACCGAATTTTTTAAATGAAGTAGGTATCGTTTTACCTAAAATATTTGGTAGCAAAGCACGAAGCTGATAATAACTAGAAGTAACATTATCCATATTGGCATCCATCACAAATGGCTCAGTCTGCCTGAAAAGATTCTTAAATTTAAAGTCACCTCTAATACCTGTATTGTCAGACCTTAGAATCAGCTCCTTGACAATTAAATCGTTTAAAACACCCGAGGTCTTTGCAGAAAATTGGGCCGTAATGTCTTGCCCGAACTCATCAAAATAGGTATTCACTTCATTAAACGCGACTAGGGATTCGTTAAACTCGGCGTTCACTTTTACCTTATCTAGAAAATCTGAAAAATCTTCTCTATCGTAATCAAAAACAAGACTGCCGTTTAACTTAGATTCAGGTGTTTGAATGGCCAATGCATCAAAGCGCATTTGTGTTTTTGTGTATTTGAAATCAGTTTTTAAGTCATTAATTCTTAAACCTCGTTTACTTAACAACGATAATTCATCAATACCGATTGTAACTTCTGGACCGACTATTTGAAAGTCACTAGCCTTTATTTCTAATTGGTTAAAGTCTAGAACGGTCTTATTTTCTAGGTTTTCATCGGAAAGTTTGAACCTACTGTCTTCCATAGTAATTTCAGAAGACGACATTAAAAAAGGTGGTGTGCCCGGTTCTCTTGGTTTTCCATCATCTAACTTATCTACAAAAACATCAAGATTTGTATCAGATTCACCTGAGT
This sequence comes from Croceitalea sp. W27, assembly GCF_055693185.1. Lineage (NCBI taxonomy): Bacteria > Pseudomonadati > Bacteroidota > Flavobacteriia > Flavobacteriales > Flavobacteriaceae > Croceitalea > Croceitalea sp. W27. The sequence continues at coordinate 3,864,206 of NZ_CM146327.1, read as the reverse complement.
AGGTTTTCATATTGAAATAGAGTCGATCTACCTCTATATCACCAAATTCTAAATTTCCATTAATCATATTTCTGATGCTCAGTACAGAAGTATTTAATTTATGAATATGAAAAAGCGTGTCTTGTCTATAATCTTCTACATAAATACCCTTTATATCGGCACTCATTGAAAAGGGAGAAAAATGTATACGCTCAATGCTGATATTCGTACCAAACTCTTGATTGATACTATCTGTGGCATATTTGGCAATACGCGTCTGTACAATGGGTAAAGAAAATAGCACAGAAATCAAAACCCCAAGAATTAGAAGTGCCAGCAAGGCTCGAAGTAGTATTTTTTTCAGTTTTTTGATAGCGCTTTACCCTTTATCTTTGTATACCCAACTTTTGTTCCAAAATAGGTGAAAAATCAAGAAAATTTCATTCTAGCCATTGAATCATCGTGTGATGATACCTCAGCTGCAGTGCTTTGCAATAAAAAAGTGCTCAGCAATGTAGTGGCCACGCAAGAAATACATCAAAAATATGGTGGTGTCGTACCCGAATTAGCATCGAGGGCACATCAGCAAAATATAGTTCCAGTTGTACATCAGGCGTTGGCTCAGGCAAATATCGATAAAAAACAACTATCCGCCATAGCATTTACTAGAGGGCCGGGATTAATGGGTTCGTTATTGGTAGGCACTTCTTTCGCCAAATCTTTATCGTTAGGTCTAGCTATTCCATTAATTGAAGTAAATCACATGCAGGCGCATATTTTGGCCCATTTTATAGAAGACAGGGAACAGGAAAGTCCGGATTTTCCTTTTCTCGCCATGACCATTAGTGGAGGGCATACACAAATTGTATTGGTAAAGAGCTATTTTGAAATGGAAATTATCGGAGAAACCTTGGACGATGCCGTTGGAGAAGCTTTTGATAAAAGTGCAAAACTACTGGGTTTACCTTACCCTGGTGGACCACTTATTGATAAGTACGCCAAACTTGGTACCGAAAAAGCTTTTGAATTTCCAAAACCAAAGGTTGATGGGCTCAATTTTAGTTTTAGTGGACTTAAAACAAGTATTCTATATTTTATTCAAAAAAAGACCAAAGAAAATTCGGAATTTATCAACGAGAACTTAGCCGATATCTGTGCCTCAATTCAATTTACCATTCTAGAAATTTTAATGGACAAATTAAAACTTGCCGTTAAGCAAACCGGGGTGAAACGAATAGCGCTTGGTGGTGGAGTCGCCGCAAACTCAGGTATACGATCTCGTCTTGCAAATGCGGAAGAAGAATTCGGTTGGAAAACCTATATTCCAAAATTTGAATATTGTACGGATAATGCAGCTATGATAGGTGTTGTAGGCTATTTTAAATTCTTGGAAAAAGATTTTGCAGAACAGAACATAGCGGCAAAAGCCCGATATAAATTAAGCTCTTAAAAAATGGAAAAGTGGTTGCAGAAAATAGAGTTAGAGCTAAATGGTGTACAATTAATTCCATTAAAAAAAGAACATAAGGAAGATCTTTTAAAGGCCGCTTCCGACGGTGAACTATGGAATTTATGGGTTACCAGTGTTCCATCAAAAGAAAGTATTAACAACTACATTTCCACTGCACTCGAACAGCAAAAGATAAAAAAATCCCTCCCTTTTGTGGTGGTAGATATGAAAACGAACACCATTATTGGTGCAACACGTTTTTGTAATATCGAAGTTGAAAATAAACGTTTAGAGATTGGTTATACTTGGTATGCCAAGTCATATCAACGTACAGGGGTCAATACCATTTGCAAGCTTTTGCTATTGCAACATGCCTTTGAAGAGTTAGATGCCATTGCCGTTGAATTTCGAACGAATTGGTTCAACTATGCCTCTAGAAACGCTATCACCCGTTTAGGGGCTAAACAAGATGGTGTACTAAGAAATCACAGAATTAATACTGATGGAAGTTATAGGGATACCGTGGTTTTCTCAATTATCCAAAGTGAATGGCCAACTGTGAAAAAATCATTACTTTTTGAAATCGAAAAACACACAAAGAAAAAAGCCTGATGCAACTCTTTTATAATGCCTCGTTAGATAATAGTTTTAAACAATTTCACTTTCCTGCGGAAGAAAGTAAGCACATTGTTAAAGTGCTTCGAAAAAAAGAAAATGATATTTTAAAAATTACTAATGGTAAAGGCTATCTCTTTGAAGCTAAGATTATAGAAGCCAACCCTAAAAAGTGTAAAGCTCAAATAACTTCAACTGAAAAAACCATCCCAAGATTGCACAGTTTGCATTTAGCCGTGGCCCCGACTAAAATGAACGATCGTTTTGAATGGTTTTTAGAGAAAGCAACTGAAATCGGTGTCAATGAAATTACGCCTATTCTCTGCGAACACTCTGAACGTAAGGTCATTAAACCCGAAAGGCTTGAAAAAGTGCTTCAATCGGCGATGAAGCAATCACTACAAACCTTTCTTCCTAAACTAAATCCGTTAACCACTTATGAAGACTTTTTAAAGAATGTCACCGGTGACTTAAAATTCATTGCCCATTGTGAAGACGAAGAAAAAGCGGAATTAAAAAGGCGATTGGCAGCTGACAAGGACGTTGTAATTCTCATCGGGCCCGAAGGTGATTTTTCCTCTAACGAAATACAACTCGCCTACGATACTGGTTTCACTCCTGTTTCCCTTGGTAGAAACCGCTTACGCACTGAAACTGCAGCTATTTATGCTTGTACGGTTGTAGCTATAATAAATAGCTAGATTGCCCTTTTAACCGCCCCGGTAATATCGGCCACCTCATTTTCAGTAAGTAACAACAATGTCACTTTATCTTTTGATGAGACAATGCTCGGGATTGTTATGGCACCTTCTCCATTCTTATTTTTAAGCTCAAGATACTTTTCGGCCACAACAATATTGGAATTTTTAAGGGTTCGGTTCCTATTTTCTCCTCTTTTTACAGAAGTCGTACGTTCATCCAATACCAGAACTGCGCGTAGCTGTTTGCCCTTAAGTTCACCTTCAATGTTATAATCAAAAGCTATTGTGGTTCCTTCTTCTTTTATTTTAGAGAGTGTTATGGTATTTTCAGATTGCAGTGAACCATACTCCCTAATTTTGTTCGTTAGCTTGGCACCGTCAGAACCTACAAAATGTTCCTTGCCATTTACCACCAATTGCGGCGTGTAATTACTTCTGTATTTGAATTTTTGATTGTAAGAACGTTGTTTCTTGGTATAAATAGCTTTGCTGAAGGGGTCTTCCCATCCGATATAATTCCAATAATCTACATGATACGAAAGAGCAAACACCTTATTCGGGTATTGCGCTTTCACTTTATTTAAAAGTACATCGGCCGGTGGGCAACTTGAACAACCCTGTGAAGTAAAAAGTTCTAAAACAATTATAGGTTCATATGCAGCGTTCACATCGGTTTTTAAAGCTTCATCATGAGTTTTATGAGATAGGTTCATTAAGGCCAAAAAGAAAATACCCGTTAGTACCAGTGTCGGAATTATGATTTTTTTATACATGAAATACAGTATTTTTGAATTAATAAGTTATTCGGCAATACATGAAATACCTTACCCTAGCATCCTTTATTTTAACTTTTTTTGTGATTAACTCGGTTACATCACAAGAAATAGCCATACTCAAATACGGCGGAGGCGGTGATTGGTATTCTAACCCAACAGCACTGCCCAACCTAATTCGTTTTTGCAACCAAAATATTGACACAAAAATCAAGGACAAACCTGAAACTGTAGCGATAGGTAGTGTTGCCATTTTTCAATATCCTTTTTTGCATATGACGGGTCATGGCAATGTGTTCTTTAGTAATGAAGAAGCTCAAAACCTACGAACTTATCTTTTATCGGGTGGTTTTTTACATATTGATGATAATTACGGCATGGAACCTTACTTGAAAAGAGAGCTTTTAAAGGTTTTTCCCGATAAACAGTTAGAAGAACTTGGAGCCGACCACCCCATTTTCAGCCAGAAATACAAATTCCCCGAAGGGCTACCTAAAATTCACGAACATGATGGCAAAAGACCACAGGCGTTCGGTTACTTTCACGAAGGAAGACTTTTGTTACTATTTACTTTTGAGAGTGATTTAGGTGATGGTTGGGAAGACCCATCGGTACATAACGACCCAGAAGCAATTCGCTTAAAAGCCTTGCAAATGGGGGCAAATATTGTAGCTTACGCATTCAAATCCTGAAAATGACCTCAAAAACCATTGCAAACGGAATTCTAAGGGCTGTTTTTATCTTAACGGCTATTGTTCTTGTAGGATATTTTTTGTTTAAGATTCAGTCGGTATTGGCCTATTTGGCCATTGCAGCGGTCATAGCGCTACTAGGGAGGCCGATAGTTCTGTTTCTAAGGCGAAAACTTAAATTCCCCAACCTCTTGGCCGTAATATTAACCATGCTTTTAATGTTGGGTGTTTTTATTGGCATTCTGGCCCTATTTGTTCCACTTATTACTGAACAAAGCAAGAACTTGTCTTTACTAGATATCGATGACCTTAAAGCAAATATAAACACACTCTACCTACAAATAGTAGATTATTTTGGAATAACTACCACCAATGTAAATGAAATCATTGAAGACTCAGAAATTGAGAAAAATGTTTTAGAAGGCATGGACCTAAATTTTATACCCGATTTTATAAACTCTTTGGTGGGGGTTTTAAGCAATTTTAGCGTTGGGCTTTTCTCCGTTCTATTTATCTCTTTTTTCTTTTTAAAGGATAGTAAATTATTTCAAAACGGAATTCTAACTTTCGTTCCAGATAACAAAGAAGGTAACATGGTAAAATCGATAGATAAAATAAATAATTTATTATCGCGCTATTTTGGCGGTATACTTTTACAGCTATTTATTTTGTTTGTTATTTACACCATTACCCTCTTAATTGTAGGCGTAGAAAATGCCATTGTAATTGCATTTTTATGTGCGCTTTTTAACATCATTCCCTACGTGGGTCCGATCATTGGTGGAGTGCTTATGATTACCCTGACCATGACCAGTAATTTAGGCATGGATTTTAGCTCCGTAATTTTACCTAAAGCGCTGTATGTTTTTATCGGTTTAACTATCGGGCAACTCGTAGATAATTTCTTTTCACAACCCTTTATTTTTTCAAATTCCGTGAAGTCACATCCCTTAGAAATTTTCTTGATTATCATCATTGCAGGGCTTTTATTCGGAGTGGTAGGAATGGTGATCGCGGTGCCAGGTTACACGGCAATTAAGGTGATTTTAAAGGAATTTCTAAGCGAAAATAGCTTTGTTAAGAAGTTGACTAAAAATCTATAGCTTTAGTTTGAATAAAAATATCTTAAAAACTGGTGTTCAAAAGTTTATAAAAAATAATTGGAATGCTGACATCGTGTCAGTTTTGCTAAAAAAGCAACAATTTGAGGGTGTTTCTCAAAAAGAACTTGCAGAACAGCTCGAAGCGAAAAAAAAATGCCAAAGCAAGCTCCCTACTTGGTTTACTACTCCTCTACTATACTACCCGAATAAACTGAATATTGAACAGACCAGTTCGGAGCAAACAGCAAAATACAAAGCTAGTTTAGTACGGGGAAAAACGCTCTTAGATGTCACCGGTGGGTTGGGTGTGGATAGCTATTTTTTCTCCAAGAAAATGAGTGCAATTGTTCATTGTGAAATAGACCAAAATTTATCTAAAATAGCAGCTTATAATTTTAAAATTCTAGGTGTGAAAAACACCACTTTTAAAGCTGAAAATGGCGTCGATTTTTTGCAGCATTCTGAGTCCGATTTTGATTGGGTTTTTGCTGACCCTTCTCGCCGAAATGAAGAAAAAGGGAAAGTGTTTTTATTGAAAGATTGTTTGCCAAATATTCCTGAAGAATTAGATTCAATTTTTGAAAAGACAAAAAATGTCTTGATAAAAACCGCTCCCCTTTTAGATATTAAACAAGGAATTTCAGAACTGCAATTTGTAAAAGAAATTCATGTTGTTGCCGTAAAAAACGAAGTCAAAGAATTGCTATGGATTTTAGAAAAAGAATATGAAGGAGACATAAAACTGAAAACTATTAATCTTCTCAAAGAAGGTCAACAAAATTTTGACTTTACACTTTCTAAAGAAAAAAGGGCGCTTTCTGAATTTAGTTTGCCAGCTACCTATCTCTACGAACCAAACGCCGCTATTTTAAAGTCTGGAGGATTTAAGTCTGTTGGTGAAAATTTTGGATTACAAAAACTTCATGAGCACTCGCACTTATATACTTCTAATAACTTGATTGATTTTTCTGGGCGTTGTTTTAAGATTAAGAGCGTTATTGCTTACAACAAAAAAGATATAACAAAACTAAGTCTTAAAAAAGCAAACATCACTACCCGTAATTTTCCTGAAGCTGTAGCAACTATCCGTAAAAAACTAAAAATAAAAGATGGCGGAAATGATTATTTATTCTTTACTACCGACTTAAATGAACGTCGCATCGTTATTCATTGTCAAAAAGTTTAAAGCCTTTAATTCGCTATCTTAGTTATACATAAAAAAGAAATATAGTTACTAGTGACTATATACATTTGTTGGTAGTAATTTGAAAAATGACAATCAGAACGCAAGAACCTAGAAGATTGAATGGCAAACTTTTAAATACAAATTTAGGAGCAATAATCTTGTTTTGTTTTTTGATATATGGACTAGCAATTTTTCAGGATTATCTTTTTTCAAGATTTAAATCGACTGGATTTTATTGGTCGGACACAATGCTTTATAATATTTATTGGCTATTTTTTATTCCTTTTATAAAACTTGCTAAATATGCTAAAATCAGAGTTCATACAAAAATAAAGAAAACTAAAATCCTTTATGCTTTTGCATCCAGTCTTGTGTTTACTGCTTTGCATATTTCTATTTTTACTATCCTATCTATTATTGGGAGTAATCTAATCTTTGAAATACCACATCGATTTTCGACAATATTTAGAAACGCTATCTCAAGTCAATCACAAATCACAATCTTAGTGTATTTATTTCTTCCTTTTGTTATAGATTACTTAAACAGAAAAAAAAATCTAAATAACGACATTGCAGAACAAAAATTTATAACTGTAAAAAACGGTACTCGAATAACAAAATTGGATGTATCAACAGTCTTAGTCATTAAAACAGACAGGCCATATACGGTAATATTTTCTTTAGACCAGAAATTACTACACGATGAGAGTTTAAAAAAACTTGAAAGTTTATTAGACCCAAATATTTTTATTAGAGTTCACCGTTCAGCAATTATCAATAAAAACCATATTAAAGAAATTTCTTCTCGAAAAAATGGTGATTACGATGTTCTTCTAACAAACCAACACTCTGTACGATTAAGCAGACATTATCGTCCAAATTGGAATAGCTTGCTTAACCACTAAGTAATAAAATCACTCGGTTCAGCCTATTTACTGCAAAGTATCTAATTCATACATTTTATTTTCTTGATTTTTAAGGTCAACTAAATTCAATGTAATGATTATTATAAAACACATACCAACTATTTATATAGTAGTTTTTTTACTTTCTTTAAATGCTTGTTCTCAATCTACCAAAAAGCAAATTAGGAATATTGAAACATCCGTTTCAAACCAGAAAAAACCCAGTTGGAGCGGAGCATTTGAAGCTCCAAAAAATGTATCCTGGAGAACCACAATTCCACCAAAACGCGAACCAGGAGAAAAACTTATTATTTCTGGAACAGTATTCTTTCCTGATGGCAAAACCCCTGCTAAGGATGTTATTGTTTATGTGTATCATACGAACAACGAAGGAATTTATCCTAAAAAAGGGAATGAAAATGGACAAGGTAAATATCACGGTTACTTGCGTGGTTGGATGAAGACCGATACCAATGGCAATTATGAATTTGAAACTATACGTCCCGCACCATATGAAACTCACGATGGAGAACCTGCACATATCCATTATACTATTGAACATCCTGATTATCCCGAATATTGGCTAACTGGCTTGTGGTTTTCAGACGACCCAAGAGTAGCATCGTATTTAGATAAAATAGAAAGAGACGGAGGACTTTCGAATATTACAACACTAACCAAAACTGATAATAACATTTTGAGAGGCTCAAGGAACATAATTCTTCAAAAATTTAAAAACTAGAAATATGGGTGAACTAGAGTTATTTAAGAAATCACTTGTGACCACATCTTCAAAAAGAGTAAGTTTCAGTTTACTTGTATTGAGAATTGGTGTTTCTATTTCAATGATTTATCTACATGGATATCCAAGGCTTATAAATTTTGGCAAAATCAGCTCAGAATTTACAGACCCTTTAGGAATTGGAACGGATACAAGTTTGGCTTTAGTTGTATTTGCTGAATTCTTTTGTTCTCTCTTTTTAGTATTTGGCCTTTTAACAAGATGGATTTGTGTCCCATTAATAATCACAATGATTATTGCAACGTGGGTAGTCAATGGTGGAAAAGGCTTTATTTTTCAGGAAAAAAGTTTTATTTATTTAATTTGTTATAGTAGTCTACTAATAAGTGGTAGCGGTTACTTTTCTTTAGATTTTAAACTATTTGGAAAAAAATAAAACTACTACCAACATTGTTCTTTCTGATTTATAAATACAATCTAATCAGAAACAAACTTAAGCTGGCTATACGCAACAGTTCGGCAACGCAACTTATCAGGACGCTAAATGCAATTTATTCACTTTTGTTTCTTATTTTACGGGTGTTCATCGGTCGCTACGCTCAGTGTGGCACGTCCAATTCTAATCTCAATAACAAAACACAACAAGTATACGTCCGCTAACGTGTACTACTTCACGAACAATGTCGGGTGAGGATACGGAAGTCCGGTTCACATAATATGGTTAAAAGTATTTTGCTATATTTCCTTATAATTATCCGCCAACGCTACAACCCACAAACTGCATGCGCGGCAATCGCACATATCCTGCGTTGGTAACAATTGATCTAATCAAATAGAACAAACAAAATTGAGTTAATGAGCAATGATTTATGAATTTTGAAAGTCAACTATTATTTTTTTTTAGTGCGCTTGGAGCATTTAATGGTTTGTTTCTGAGTCTTTATTTTGCGTTTTTAATTAAAAACAGAAATCGAAACACTTACTTTTTAGCAGCTTTATTGTTTGTTATTAGCATTAGGGTGACTAAATCAGTCTTTTTAACGTTTTACTCAAATATTTCGAGTTCTTTCATTCAAGTAGGATTAACAGCTTGCTTGCTTATCGGTCCATTTTTGTATTTATATACTTCAAGTGCTATAGAAGAACGCGAATCCAAGAAGAGTAATCAATGGCTTTTACATGTAGCTCCTATTATTATTGTAATGGTTATTTTAGGTTATTATTACCCGTATTTAGAAAATAAATACCTTTGGCAAAGGCGATATTATGGTTACTTAGGTTGGCTGCTATTTCTTCAATGGTTTATTTATATAATATTATCAGCACTTAAAATTAAGTTTGTCTTAAAAAAAACATTCATAAAAAGGGCGCAAATCGAGGATCAAGACTTTTGGCTTGTTAGTATTTTATTAGGTGTTACTTTTATCTTTATTGCTTATTTAACAAATGGTTATACATCCTACATTGTTGGTGCATTATCATTTTCATTTACATTTTACTTACTTATCATTGTTTGGATATTCAAGAGAAAGAAAAAAAAATCACTCTATCTAAGCAGACCTGTTAAATACGCTAATAAAAAGATTGAAAGTTCAGAGGCGGAAAATATTTCTAAAAAACTAGAGGTTTTATTTGAAGAAAAAGAGATTTACAAAAATTCAAGTTTAAAACTACCTGAACTAGCACAATTATTGGGTGTAAAAACTCATTATCTCTCCCAATATTTCAACGATAACATTAATAAAAATTTTGCTACCTACTTAAACGAATATAGAATTTCTTCCGCAATAAAAATGATAGAATCCAATAACCTCTTAACGATAGAAGCCATTGGTAATGAATGTGGATTTAAATCAAATTCTTCATTTTACACTGCCTTTAAAAGAGTAAAAGGTCTTACTCCTGCCCAGTATAAAAAGTCTATAAACTAATTTTTTTATTCGGAATTATAAATTCGAATAGCTTTACTAGAACAGAACGCTACTTTATGTAGTTTAGAATATACTTTTACATTCAACTCAATTATTTGAAAAATGAAAAAAAGTATTATTCTCATCTGCCTATTAATAATAGCTATTAAATTAAATGCTCAAACGGATAAAGCATTAATCACGCAAACCCTCAAGGATTATATTGAAGGTACTTCTAATGGCGAACCCGAAAGAATTAAAAGAGCCTTTCATAAGGATTTGAATCTGTATGCAATAACCAATGATACTTTAAAAATCACCAACGGACAGCAATATATAGGCTACTTTAAAGAAGGTCAAAAGCGAGAGCGGATAGGCAAAATAATTTCAATAGATATCACCAATGATGCCGCGATGGCAAAAGTTGAAATTGATATACCTCCTAAAAATACATTATACACTGACTATATGATGCTACTCAAAGTGCAAGGGAAGTGGAAAATCATACATAAATCCTATACCTCTAAGGAATATTAGGATTAAAATAAGGCTAAAATCATCCTTCATTAAAACCTTTTTGTTCAATCCCAATATCAAGCAGTTAAATCGTTTAAAAAATATGTCTAAGACAAGGAATTCAATATCTAAAATTTTATTTTTCTTCTTGATAATATATAGTATAGCATGCTGCGGTCAAAAAACAAATTCGAATAACAAAGGTTATTTGTCCGAATCTGAATTATCGAGAAAAGTTGAACATTTAATGGATAGTCTAACTGTTAAAAATCTATTTTCAGGAACTATTCTACTTGCCAATAAAGAATCTATTTTATTCCAAAAGGCATATGGAGAAGCATCAAAGAGATTCCGTGTGAAAAATAACATTGATACAAAGTTTAATCTCGCATCAATGAATAAAATGTTTACATCAGTAGCGATTATGCAATTAGTAGAAAAGGGCACTATTAACTTAGATGAGTATGTAAGTAAATATATTGATGAAAGTTGGCTTCCAAAAGAGATTACTGAAAGAGTTACTGTAAGACACTTATTATCGCATACAAGTGGTTTAAGGAGTTACTTTAACCGGACTTTTAAAGAGAGTTCTAAAGAGTTATATAGAAACTTAATAGACTTTAAACCACTTGTAAACAATGATAGACTTTATTTTGAACCTGGCACCCAATATCAGTATAGTAATACAGGGATGTTACTTTTAGGTATTATAATACAAGAAGCTAGTGGAGAAGATTATTTTGAATATATCCGTAATCATATATCTGAACCTACTGGTATGAATAATACTGATTATTACGAAATGGATGAACCTGTTGAAAATTTGGCCATTGGTTATATCAGAACAGAAAACAATGTGTCTGGATGGATAAATAATATCTATAAACATGTAATGAAAGGTGGGCCTGCAGGTGGTGGTTTTTCAACAGTAAGAGATTTACACAAATTTTCTGTTTCACTTCTTAATGAGAAGTTGCTTACAAAATGTTCACTTAAACTACTCTGGGCTGACTATACCAACTCAAATTATGGTTTTGGTTTCGAAGTTAATGACACCGTAAATGGCAAAAGAGTTGGTCATAGTGGAGGATTTCCTGGTGTTAGTGCCAATTTAGATATTTATGAAGACAAAGGTTATATCGTAATTATTTTATCCAATTATGATAGGGCTTTAAATAATTTACCTGAGAAAATAGGGACATTAATTTCTAGAGTGAAAGTCGAATAAAAGTAATAGACAAATAGCATCTAATAAACATTATTACAAATCATAATTTTTAAAGTTTTTGAAAACTAACATGAAAAACATATCTAAATACCTGATTCTTTTAGTTGGATTTGTAATACCCTCTTGTGTTCAAAACAATATTACAGAAGACAAATACACTATCGATAAATCTTTACAAAACAAACTAAACGTACTAATCGATGAATGTATAACATTTAATGAAACGGTTGGAGTTTCCGCAGGAATCTTAAAAGATAATGAGACTATTTGGCTTGGTGCAGCTGGTTATTTAAATCGTGAAGACAGTATTGTAGCTAATCCTAATATGCTGAATAGAACCGCGTCGATAGCGAAACCTATGACAGCGGTGGCTATAATGCAACTTTATGAAGAAGGGAAAATAAAGCTTAATGATTCTATTGGAAAATACTTGTCATATTTTTCAAATGAAAAAGGCAGTAAAATAACTATAGAGCATCTATTAACGCATACTTCTGGTATAGGTGCTTATCAATCTAGAGAGGAAGCATTCCCAACAACAGACTACCCGTCCTTTCAAGATGCCATTAAAATATTTAAGGATAGACCTTTAGAATTTGAACCAGGTAGTGATTATCGCTATACTACTTATGGGTATGTAATTCTAGGAGCAATAATAGAAGCTGTTTCAAACCAGAGTTTTAAAGCATATATGAAAGAACATATTTGGGAGAAAGCAGGTATGCTCAATACCAATATTGAAATGTTTGGAACTAAATATGAAAATAAATCAGCTCTCTATTACAAAAACAGAGAAGGTGGTTTTGAGCCAGATATACAAACAAATCTTAGCGTAAAAGTACCTGGTGGTGGATTTTATAGTACAGCAGAGGATTTATTAAAATTTGGAAGGGCAATTTTAAACAATGAACTCATTAGCGCTGAAACTTTAGCATTAATGATTATAGACCCAAAAATAAAAAAACGTGGCAATAATGGTTACGCAATGGGGTGGTTTCTCTATGGAGATAAAGAAAGTCCTTATGGTAAAGTCATCGGTCACAGCGGTTCACAATCAGGAGCGTCAACTCAATTAATGATTTACCTTGACAAAAATGTGGTGGTAACCGCATTAGGCAACACTTCTGAGTGCTGGAATGAAATCTATAGCTTAACGGATAAATTAGCAAAAAACACCTTAGATACTGAAATATTAAAAACACCACTTTATAATGTAATACCGGTCACTGAGAAACAAATTCAGGATTATTCAGGACATTATCAAGCAAATAACGGAAGAGTACGACGAGTTTTTTCTTTTGAAAATGAACTCTATATAATTTTGAACAATAATTCTCGCTATAAAATATATGCCGCAACAAACGATAAATTTTTCATCAGATTGGGTGATATTACTTTAGAATTCCCTAAAAGTAAAAAGTCAAATGAATTTGATTTAATTATTATTGATAATGGTGAAAAATATTTGTACGAGAGAAAAAAGTCTATGGCCAATTCGCTAAAAAAACGAATTAAAGAAAACGGTATAGATTCTACGTTAACTTGGTACGCTTCAATAGAGAATACAAATGCGTTTATTTTTGATAATAATGAGATTAATAGTTTAGGTTATGAATTTTTACAACGTAACAAAACTAAAATCGCTATTGAAATTTTTAAAATTAATACGAAAGCTTTTCCAGAATCTTGGAATGTATACGACAGTCTTGGGGAAGCTTATATGACTGATAAACAAAATAATTTGGCTTTAGAGAATTATAAAAAATCTTTAGCACTCAATCCAAATAATTCTTACGCAATTGAAGCTTTAAAAAAGTTGAGATAACATAAAGCATTATGACTAAAACTGACAAGTTAGTATTCAAGCTTTTATTATTCATTTCAATAGCGCTAACATCTGTTGGTCAAAAATAACTGTAGCCAACAAGTGTATATTGGCCTATTTTACTCACACTCCCACTTAAAATTCGCAATCTTAGCGTTGCTGCCGGCGGACAAATTGTAATGCCACCATTCGGTGCGAATAGACCAAAAACCATATTTCTCCATGGTCTCTTTTAATAGTTTTCTATTGTCTAAAATCTCTTGTGGTAAATCTAAATTATCATGGTAAGCCCGTTTTCCAAAAAAGTCAAAATCAGTACCCATATCCAGCTCCTTACCCTCTAAATCTACCAAAGTAATGTCTACTGCCCCGCCTTTGTTATGTATAGAACCTTTTACCGGGTTAGCTACATACTGTGGGTTAGGCACTATCTCCCACATTTTATACTGTACAGAATTGGGGCGGTAACAGTCAAAAAACTTAATCTTTACACCTTGTTTTAAAAACTCAGAATTCGCTTTTAATAAAGCCTTTGCAGTCCGCACTCGTGTGTAACATTCCGCACAATCGTATACCTTGGCTTTTAAAAAGTTGTTTTCCGTTGCATAGCGCATATCATATGCAAAATCATGACTGAAATCCGCTAAACGAATAAAGGTGGTGTCCGCTAATCCTTCAAATGATTTTAGAACAGGTTCTTGAATCTTCTTAGATTCTTCTTTTACATGAATACTAGAATCTGTAACCACAACTTTTAGTTCTTTTGAAATTTCAGTGGTATCAGTATTCGCTGCCTTCGGTTTGCAGGCTATTGTTAGTAGAATCAGCATAATAAAACTAAGATTTCGCATCAGTCTTGTTTTTGTTTTGCCATCCATTCGTATAATTCATCCGTAGTGTATGCCCTTTCCCAAGAATTATGACCTACATCTTGGTAGCGGGTGTAGGTAACATCATACCCCATCTCTTTAAGCTTTTTCACCATTCTGTCCGATTCGTCAACCGCAATTACTTTGTCAACATCTCCATGAAAAACCCATATCGGTAATTTCTTATTTATCCAATGTGCGTAAGGTACCGGTGCCATGCCACAAACTACTGCTAGAGCTGCCCACTTTTTAGGGTATTGAACTGCCAAATCCCAAGCGGCACTACCTCCGCGACTTAATCCTGATAAATAAATGCGTTTAGGGTCTACCCTATTTGTAGCTATGATAGAGTCTAAGAGCTGGTTAATGGCATTTACATTCCACCATTTGCGTTTATACGGGTTTTGCGGTGCCAATACCAGAAAAGGAAACTCTTTACCTTCGACCAATAATTTTGGAGGGCCATTTTTTTTAAGCTCATCAAGTTCTCCACCAGCCTCACCTCCACCATGTAGAAATAACAATAGTCCAAATTGTTCTTTTGGGTTTTCTTCATATTCTGCCGGATAGTACAGGTAATATTGTAGGTTTTCCGTAGTTACGGTTTCAATTTCAGCATCTATCAATTGACTTTGACCTGCACAAGATTGTAAGAGGAGAAAACTAAAAAGCAGTATACTATATCTCATTTTCTATGGTTTTCTAACAATCGTCTCGTTCACAAAGTACAGGGTTATTTATTGATTAACTGTATTGATTCAAGATATTCTCAAATAATTCTTGTTTTCCGCTAATTTGTTCCGGCTCCCCATGTTCGCTTGCGTAAGCATATAAGTCTACAAGGTCTAATTTTCCTGAGACGAACGCTGCACCTTTTCCGCTTTTAAAAGAACTATATCGCTTTTCAAGTAACGATTCATAGGAAGAGTTCTGAATAATATTATCGGCTATTAAAAGTGCCCTGGCAAATGTGTCCGCCCCTCCAATATGTGCTAAAAAGATATCTTCTAGATCCGTTGAATTACGCCTGGTTTTGGCATCAAAATTTACACCGCCGCCTTGTAAGCCACCAGATTTCAAGAAAACCAACATCGCTTCCGTTGTTTCCAAAACATTGTTCGGAAACTGGTCCGTATCCCAACCGTTCTGATAATCGCCTCTATTGGCGTCTATACTTCCTAACATTCCGGCATTCGCCGCAACTTGTAATTCATGTTGAAAGGTGTGTTGTGCCAAGGTGGCATGGTTTACCTCAATATTCAACTTAAAATCATCTTGAAGTCCATATTCGCTGATAGTGTTAATTGAAGTAGCCGCGTCAAAATCGTATTGATGCTTGGTAGGTTCCATAGGTTTGGGTTCTATAAAGAAAGTGCCTTTAAAACCTTGTTGCCGCGCATAGTCTTTGGCCATATTTAAAAAACGTCCAATATTATCTTGTTCAAGCTTCATATTGGTATTCAACAAGGACATATAACCTTCTCTTCCTCCCCAAAAAACATAGTTCTCACCATCAAGTTCCATCGTGGCATCCAAGGCAATTTTAACCTGTGCCCCGGCCCTCGCGACCACATCAAAATTAGGATTAGACGCCGCGCCGTTCATATACCTAGGGTTCGAGAAACAGTTAGAGGTACCCCAAAGCAGCTTTACATTTGACGCATTTTGCTTTTGCTTTAAATAAGCTACAATACTTTGTATTCTTTTCTCCGATTCTGCCAAGGTGGGTGCCTCATCGATTAAATCAAAATCATGAAAACAGTAATAATCAAAACCCATTTTAGTAATAAACTCAAATGCGGCATCGGCCTTTTCTTTAGCCGCATTCAAAGGGTTGGAGTCCACACTCCATGGAAAGTTTTTTGTTCCCGGGCCAAAAGGATCTCCTCCGGTTCCGCATAAGGTATGCCAATAGGCCATGGCAAACTTAAAATGCTTGCGCATGGTTTTGCCAGCTACCATCTGTTCAGGGTTATAAAATTTAAATGCCAAGGGATTGTCCGAATCTTTTCCCTCATATTTTATTTCTCCTATACCTTTAAAATATTCTTTGTCACCTAAAACCGCCATGATACTTCGCTTAATTGATTATTAATTCTAGTTCTTTTTTCCAGTTTTGATAGGCTTTTTGATAAGCCTCAATATCCTTTAAAGGATTATATGATAGTATAAAATCATTTTTCATAAAGGTCGAAAATTCACCGTATCCCTTCTCTGTAATTGCACAAGCTCTTGCTGCCCCAACTGCACCCGTAGTGTCATAGATTTCAATTTCTTGTCCTATTAATGTAGCAATGGTATTTGAAAACAAACTCGACCTGAAAAGGTTATCGTTTCCGGCTCTTATAACGCTTGGCTGCATACCATCAGCTTTCATTATTTCAATTCCATAAACAAAAGAAAAGGCGATACCTTCCAACGCCGCCCTACAC
Source organism: Croceitalea sp. W27 (assembly GCF_055693185.1). Classification (NCBI taxonomy): domain Bacteria; kingdom Pseudomonadati; phylum Bacteroidota; class Flavobacteriia; order Flavobacteriales; family Flavobacteriaceae; genus Croceitalea; species Croceitalea sp. W27. Next base: position 3,847,280 of record NZ_CM146327.1, on the reverse strand, counting down.
ATATGAGCTTTGGTGTGTATGTTCAAATTTAAATTAAGTACACGTGTACCAGTGTCCCTGTTGTTCAACATTCGCTCTGCACCATTACCAAATGGAATTATAACAAGTCCATCAGAGCCGACCTTGACCTTATCGGCCAATTCATTCATTTCTTGATATGAACCGACATCCAAATTATTAAGAAGCCATCGGTACTGAATACCAGCACCACTGATACAAAGTAGTTTGCCAATGCGCTGTACCCCTCCTTTTTCGTAATTGACGTGTGCAAAATTATTTACACGAGACGTTTCTTTTGCGCTTAAAGAATCTGTTATGGCGTATACAACACCTGAAGTGCCTCCAGTTGCTGCAACCTCTCCGGGATTAAATACATTGAGTGCCAACGCATTGTTAGGTTGGTCGCCTGCACGGTATAGAATCGGGGTTCCTTCGACAAGCCCACTTTCACTTGCACCCCTTTTGGATAAAATCCCCTGCTTGCTAAATGTCTGCACAAGGTCTGGAAAATTTTCCTTGGAAAACTGATAATGTTTCAGCACATCATCTGAAATATGGTCTTCTTTAAAGTCCCAAAAAATTCCCTCCGATAATCCGGAAACAGTAGTATTGATACTATTGGTAAATTTAAATGCGATGTAGTCACCCGGTAGCATAAACTTATCCATCCGTTCATAAACATCAGGCTCATTTTCCTGCACCCATTTTAGCTTAGAAGCGGTAAAGTTGGCCGGCGAGTTAAGAAGCTTCGTATCGCATACATCTTCACCGATAGCGCGATAAGCATTTTCACCTATCGCAACAGCTCTACTATCGCACCAAATAATAGCATCTCGTAAGGTATTTCCTGAATTATCGACCAGTACCAAGCCGTGCATTTGGTAGGCAATACCAATGCCATGTATGCTATTTTCTGAAATATTATTTTCTGTGATTATTCGTTTTATTGCGGTGCAAACATAAGTCCACCAAAGTTCAGGGTCTTGTTCTGCCCATCCATGTCGAACAGCGGAAATAGACATTTCTTCACTCGGCTCTTGAACAATGGCCAAACTAGAACCTGTGTTACTATCTACCAATGCTACTTTAACCGAAGAGCTTCCTAAATCTATTCCTAGATAGAACATATTTTAAATCATAGAGACTCTCAAATGTAATAAATGTTCCACTGATTAAAGTATTTCCACTAAAGAGTTCAAAACACTATGACCTCCTCATTTTTTCTAATATAAAAATGAGTGAAAATTATTGGTTGCCTGTGTAACAAGCATAAACAAAGGAGTTCAACGGTTGATATACCAGTACTGTTTAAAGTTATTTAATTTCAGAATAAGCTATTCTTAGGCTGTAATAAGACATTCATTTTATGATTGGAATCATTTGTATGGTATAAAAAGTAAGTTTAAACTTATTTTTATTACATAAGAAGTAGGATTTTATCGCCAGTAAAGCATGGGGTCCCGTTTAAAACCATTTTCATGTTGATAAGAAACAGATTCACCTATTTAACCCTCGTATTAATCTGTAATTTACATTTATCTGTACGCAGTCAAGAAGTTCAGAATTATGAAGCAGATTGGACATCTTTACGCACCGTAAACCCTGCCCCGAACTGGTTCAAAGATGCCAAATTCGGTATTTATACCCACTGGGGACCCGTATCATCAGCTTTTGTCGGGGCAGACCCAGAAAAAGTCTATAGTGGGTGGCATGGTATGAAAATGTACGATAACGGAAAACTCAACAAAAACAACATTAGAAAACCGAGTAACAACTATGTCCATCACAAAAAAAAGTATGGTAATCCTAAAAAATATGGTTACACCCATATTATAGAACAATTTAATCCGTCAGCTTTTAATGCAAAAGAATGGGCCGATTTGTTTGCCCTATCAGGGGCGAAATTTGCCGGGCCTGTTGCCATGCATCATGATAATTTCGCCATGTGGGATGCTAAAACAACGCGATGGAATTCCATGAATTATGGGGGTATTGACCCATCGGCAGAACTTAAGAGAGAAATTGAGGCTCAAGGCATGAAATTTATGGGCTCGTTTCACCATGCCTTTACATGGAAATTCTTTGCCCCTGCACATGTATATGGAGGAGTTTCTGAAAAAGACTATGATTTGTATACAAATCCACATGAGTTAGAATCAAATGTTCCGGATAATGATTTTTACGAATCGTGGTGGGCAAAACTCAAAGAATTTATTGATGTGTACCAGCCAGATCTAATTTGGTTTGATTGGTGGTTAGAAAATATGACCGAAGAATCTCGAACAAAATTCCTGGCCTACTACTACAACAAAGGCATAGAATGGAACAAGGAAGTGGTGGTATGTTACAAAGAAAGTACTTTTGATGAGGATACCGCCGTTAGGGATTATGAGCGTGGTAGGCCCAACCAACCTAAAGCTAATTTCTGGTTAACCGATACTTCGCCCGGAGCCTGGTTTTATAGACCTAATGCGAAATTCAAAACTCCGAATGAACTTATTGATATTTTGATAGATATTGTTTCAAAAAATGGAAGTATGTTGCTCAACGTACCACCAAACCCAGATGGTTCCATTCCTTCAGAGATGAAAGACTTGTTGGCAAATATGGGCGAATGGCTGTCCGTAAATGGGGAGGCCATATATGGAACAAGACCATGGACAATTTTTGGGGAAGGCCCTACACGACTGCCAGAGGGTGGACATAAAATAGAAAAGATAAAAATAGCTTATACCAATACAGACATCAGATTTACCAAAAAATCGGACAAGGTAGTATATGCTATCGTTATGGATCAACCGAATGATAACACACTGATTAAATCATTTAGTACCGAAATAGGTGTATTGAATTCTAAAATTGAAGAAATCGAACTGTTAGGGAGTAAGGCTAAAATTCAATGGAAACGCGATACAACAGGTTTGGTGATATCAGCTCCTGAATCCTTTCCTACCGATTATGCCCATGTTTACAAGATTACCCTAGAAGGATACTCAGAAAATGACATCGGCGGTGCCGTAGAAGATCATGTTGATTGAGAGTTGATTTTTATTAAAGAAAAAGATTGCTTTAAATGATATTCCACTAATTCTATTTCATGAGTTTTAACCTCTCATTTTACAATTTAAATTGATAACCATTCTGATAAATCGGTTTTGTTAGATTGTAATGTGAATACGCAGATTAAAATTTAAAACCGGTAATGGCAACGCCAATAATCAGTATAATCAGAACTACTAGAACAAAGTAGAAACCTATTTTAGTCTTTTCATTTTTTTGAAAAATATATTTTCTTGTTGCATTGTTTTCTTCTTTTATGAATTCTGTTTCTTCTTTTCCCTGTTTCATATGATATTCATTTTCTTGGCAATATATTCCCATATCCTTTCATAGAATGATGTAAATGCCCTTTTCCTTAACGCAATCGATATTTTTAAATCAGTCAAGATTTATAGCGTAAGCATCAAGCATTTGAATAGAACATTTTCATCTTTGAGTAAACTTAAAAAAAACATTATGAGCGATAATAGCAATACAATTTTGGGAATATTGGCTGGAACAGCAATTGGCGCAACCATGGGAATTTTATTTGCCCCGGACAAGGGCACGGAGACTAGAAGAAAGTTAGTTGAACAGTCGAATTCTCTAGTGGATGAGGTAACATCAAACACAACCCAATTTAAAAATCAGGTAGTTGATTCTATTTCATCTAATAAAGAAACACTCGAAGACAAAATGGAGTCTTTAGTTTCATCGGCAAGCTATAAGACAGAAGATGTAATAACTACTTTAGAGACAAAGCTTAAAGACTTAAAAGCTCGAAACAGAAAATTACAAAGATCGTAATGAACACCACTAAAAAAATAGGAACGGTTACATCTGAAACACTTGAAAACTCCCAAGAGTATCTAAAACATTCTTGGGAGTATTACAAGTTAAAATTATTCATGCACACGGCAGAACTAACGACCACAGTGGTGAAATTCTCGCTTTTTGGTTTTTTTGCATTAATGGGCCTTATGCTCTCTTCATTTGCATTAGCAATTTATTTTGGTAGGCTTTTACAAAGTGTATGGTTAGGTTACTTAATTGTTGGTCTACTTTACTTCTTATTTCTGGCTATAATCTATGTATCACGCAAAAAGATAGAAAAGAAAATAATTCAAAAACTTTCTAATTCCGTCCTAAACAATGAGTAAAAAACAGTATTCATCACTTTTGGAGATCAAGCAAGACCTTAAAATACATAAGTTAAAAAGAGATATTACTTTCGAACTTTTAAATGGTAATAAAACAGACTTTGAAAAACATTTGGCACCAATGAAAATCTTTCAAAAATTTCTGTCTCCAGCAAAAAAAATATTGGTATCCCTATTGGTTAAGAAGGTTTTTAAATAATTGCCGACAACCACTTATTTTACTAGAAAATACTACATCGGGACTGTAGTTTTTCTATTCTTTTTTAAAAATTCGCTAGGGCTAATATTATACTTTTCTTTGAAAATTTTTGAAAAGTAACTCCTACTACTAAAACCAATAGAATAAACGATTTCTGAAATATTCATCTCAGTAGTGGTCATGTAATCACGGGCCACTTCAAGCCTTGAATGCCTTATATATTCAGTAACCGTTCTATTGTATAAAAGTTTAAAGCCTTCTTGCAATTTAGCTTGGGTTAAACCGGTCTCGCTAGCAATATCCTCCAAAGAATAGTCTACAGAAATATTCTTCTCGATTTTTTCGGCATAAGCCCGTACTAATTTCAATTCTCGCTTTAATAAGGTTGTAGATAATGGTTTATTATTAACATCACTATTATGCTGAAGCATATGCATGGATAAAATCTGATACACCAACCCCTCAATTTGCATAATCCTGATCATGCCTTTAGACTTCACTTTTCTTAGGGCGTTTATCTTATCCGCTAATTTTAAATTATATGAACCAAAATAAGCAAAAACCTTTTCGTGGTCGGCATCTAAGAAAACCTCATATAGTTTTTGATTTAGGCTCTCCCCGCTATTTAATCTCTTTTTTAAGAATGGTTTTCTGGTTACCTGAATAACATTGATCGCCAATTTTTTGTCTTTTGGAAAATAGCCATAATTATATCCCCCGTCCCTACTGGTGATAATAACCGACTGAAATTGTTCCAATATTCTGATTTCATTATCACTTTGGTAACCAAACCTATGTCCACAGTATCCTTCCAAGCAATATGCAAAATGTATCGGATTGTAATTTGAAGCGTTCATTATAAGAGTTACTTCATCGAAGAAAACCAAATCATACTCTAAAAGACTTACGCCCCATGCAAAATCAATAAATCTAATCGAACCGTTTGCATGTTCGTTATTTAAGATTAAAGAATACTCTCCCCATCTTTCTTGGATTTCACCACCAATTACTTCCTGAATTTGCCTAACCGTACCCTCGGTATCTTGCGCAGTAATATTAATTTTAATCATTGCAAGAATATTTTTGATTTATTCAAAGATAACTTTTTGTTTAATGTTGGAATGAACCTAATACAACAAAAAAAGTTCTCTATCACTAGTATGTAGATCTATCTAATAAGACCACGGTTTATAGAACTTTTTGGCTGAGAATTCTTTGTGTCAATTTAGATTACCTGAAAGTACTTATCGCCTTAACAATTTAAAATCAATCCATATTTCATTGCAAATCAGAGATTTAAAATGAATTGAAAAAATACGAAATAGAGCAATGTTTGATTTAAAGCAGCACAACATTCGTTTTTTACTACACTAATTTTACAACAAATATTGAAACCCCTTATATGGAACGAAAATTCGAAAATGCGCTAAATAATATGTGGGATAAACTTGATGGTTGGTTGAACACCTTTGTTACCAACCTACCAAATCTTGTTTTGGCGATAGTGGTGTTTATAATTACAATACTATTATCTCGCTACATTAAAAAACTGGCTTACAGGTTATCGAACAGAAGCAATTTACAAGAAAGTATGAAACAGTTACTTTCTCAAATAGTAGCTGTGGTAGTAATACTATTTGGTCTTTTTTTAGTGTTAGGCATACTAAATTTAGGTAAAGCCTTAAACACCATACTAGCAGGTGCAGGTGTTGCCGGTTTAGCAGTTGGTTTGGCATTACAAGGTGCGCTGGCAAATACTTACTCGGGTATTATTCTATCGTATGTAAAGCAAATAAAGTTTGGAGATTGGATAGAGACCAATGACTATGAAGGAGAAATCGTAGATATTGATCTTAGGGTGGTTACCATAAAGCAGGTAGACAATAATTTGGTCTATATTCCTAATAAATTGGTGGTTGAAAATCCTATAAAGAACTACTCGACCACGGCTCAGTCAAGGGTTATTCTTAAATGTGGTGTGGGCTATAGTTCAGATTTAGAATTGGTCAGAAATATCGTAAAACAGACTATCGTTGAAAATTTTGAGGCAGTAGAAGAAAAAGATGATATCTTATTTTTATACAGGGATTTTGGTGACAGCTCTATTGATTTTGAAACTCGATTCTGGATCAACTCCACTTCGGCCCTTGAAGTGGCCAAAGCAAAAACAGAAGCTATGATTCTTATTAAGAAAGCGTTTGATTCGAATGGAATTAATATTCCTTTTCCAATTCGTACTTTGGATTTGCCTAAAGAAGTACTTGAGAAATTGAACTAGAGAATTTAGCTAATCTCGTTCAACCTCACTTTCCAATTTAAGTACCTTGCTGCCATCTCCTTGTTCTATAAAGAGGGCTTTGTTATCAGGTTCTCCATTTCTTGTAATTGTTGAACCTGAAATTTTTTTAGTAATACTTGTAGTATAAGTCTCCACTACTTTTCCCGAGGCGTATCCTTTACCCCATTTCCATCTTACCTGTGTTCCTTTTCTAATCATAACCAATATTTATTGGTGCACAACCCCTGCTTCTTTCTAGCTCAAAAAACAGGGTGATATGAAAATATCTGTTGTACACAAAATAACCAAACTAAAACCACAGTAAAAATCGATTTTTTAAAAAGAAAAAATGTTTGTAATACCTAGAAAAAATAGCGCTATAGACCAAATCAAAAAAATTAAAAAAGTCAATTTCTTTATCATTTGAAATAATTTACTGTTGCCCACAGTACTAGATTTGTAAAAAAAATAGAGATGATATTAGAATTACTTATTGGAATTACAATCGGTTTTGGTCTGGGAGTTTTAATCATGATTGTGGTAAGCGACTATACAGAAAAACAAGATGAACTTCATAATGACTTTGACGAACAAATTCACGAATCAGGCTTTATTGACATTCCTTTACAACACATGTATCACAACTATAGTCAGAAAAACCACAACCCAGAAGTTAAAAGAGGATTCTTAAAAAGAATTCAACGATTCAAGGCAAGAAATAGGTTCTATAGCTAAACCTTGGAGACCGATGCATTGTTTTTATTTTTGTAACTCTTAGGATTGCAATTGAATTTTTGTTTAAATATTTTACAAAAATAACTCCTACTCGTTAAGCCAACGGAATATACAACCTCAGATATGTTTAGGTCCGTTTCCCGTAATAATCTTTCGGCCATTTCCAATCGTGCATTCCTTACGTAATCGGCAACGGTCCTCTGATACAAAAACTTAAAACCTTCCTGCAGCTTCGCTGCCGCAAGCCCAGAATCTCTACTCAAAGATTCCACAGAATATTGTATTTGGGGTTTTTTCCCAATTTGATTTGCCAAATCCATTATTTTTTGAATCTCACGTTTAATAAGCTTGGTAGAATTAACCCTGCCATTTGTTTCTGTTCTGTACTGTTCAATATGGCTTGCCAGTATTAGAATACAGAGACCCTCATAATACAGAAGGCCAGATAGACTATCCACATATCTAGCCTTGGACATTTTTTTTACATAATCCGCTATTTCCAAGTTTAGTTGCCCTAAATGCACCAAATTATGCTTCCTATTTAAATCCATTAGAAAGGATTTCAATTTTTGGGCTATAAAAGTTGGATTTTCTGAATGTTTTATAAAATATGTATCTGTGTCTATACGCAATAGGTTCAACTTAATATCTGAATTTGCTTTTAATACCAATCCACCGGCAAAATCCTTTCCAGACTTTACAATAGCCGTCTGTAGTTCATTTAGTTTTACAAAGTGATTATTATGTTGTGTAGCATAAAAACTATCCCCTTGAAAGCAATATAAAAAATAAATGGCCTGATTATTTTCTGACGTTAATGGCAAATATGTATCCTCGAACAAACTAAGATTAAACTCTACAAAGAATAGGCCGTCGTCAAAATTTATGCATTTAACATCGCCAACACCTGCATCATTATCAACACTTAAAATATAATTTTCTCCTTCTTTGTGGATTTCCCCTTTAATATGAAAAGAAAGTTTATCCAATTCATCATATGCACGCTGCCTTCTTTTTTCCATTTTAAATTGATTTAAAGGTATTTTTTAACTCTTAACAATGTTGTTTTAGTTTAACCAAAATTAGGTGATCACCCAACTAGACATTAACACTTTTGAGGAAATGTTTAACGTATTAAAGGATAAAACAAAAAAAAGAAACTAAACTCTAAACAATTAATTTTAAACGTGTTACAATTTTTTTTTTTTGAGCTAACCAAAACCTATTTTTTTGGTTTAATTGCATCCATATTTTAATGTATGTTTTATAAGCTTTCAAATGCAGTTGAAAAAAATAAGATTGAGAAAGATTTGAATCTGAGATTCAAGTACCCAAATCTATATGCCCCAGACCTACTAATTGATGGTCTTACTGAGGCTACGATATCTATCGTGACCATGGAGGACAAAGATGAAATCAATTTAGCAATCTGGGGGCTAATGCCTCAAGACTATAAAGAAGATTGGAGCACTTTCCAAGAAATCTCAAATACGTTGAACCTTAATATCGATCAACTAAAAACTATTTCTTGGATGAAATCTGCCCTTAAGCACAGACGAGCACTTATTTTGGTCTCCGGGTTTTTCGCCTATCTCTTAAGAAAAGGAACTATATATACCTATTATGTAAGTCTGCCCGATGACAAATCTTTTTTTATTGGCGGAATATACAACCAACTTGAAGATGGATTCTTGAGCTGTTCGCCCATAACGACCAAAGCCGATAAATTTATCTCCAGTTTTCATAACGTTGATAATCAAATGCCAATAATAATTACGGAAAGTGTATTTGAAACTTGGATGTCTGAAGAGACAAGGGAAAACACTATAGAACAAATCATTAAAAATCCTCCAAGACTTAAACTACGTGCAAACCCAATAGCCAATGATTTCTTTAAAAATAAAATCGTATACAACTCACTGCTACAGCCAGTCTATTATGACGATATTCCAAAGGGAGGTTTGTCTAACTCCTAGATTTTAATTTTATTTTTTTTCTGTACTCCGTAGGTAAAATACCATAATGCTCGCTAAAAATCTTAGAAAAGTAGCTTCTACTTTTTATGCCTACTTTATATACCACCTCTGAAATGGAATAATCTGTGTTTTTTAGGTAGTCACGGGAAACCTCTAACTTGATTTTTTTCACATACTCATTGACCGATTTCTCATAAAGCATTCTAAATCCCAATTGAAGTTTTTTTGCGCTTAATCCAGATTCTTCAGACAGGATGGCTATAGTAATTGGCTCTGAGATATTATCTACAATGTATCCCGCTAATTTGTGAATTTTTCTGATATCCGATACCGATAACGAGTCTGATAATTTGTCTTCCGTATCAAACTTGTGCTGCTCCAACAGCTGCATAGCCAAAATAATATTGAGCCTGCCTTCTATGCTTAAGGCGTTAATAGCACCATAAGAATTATCTGAACGTATCTCCTTAACCTGATCAGCAATTTTGAGGTTAAAGTTTCCCAAATGCCTGTAAGGTAGGCTAACCGATTCATCTTTAAAAACAGAATGGATTACATCATTCAAATAAGCTAAATTGTTATGTTTCTTTTTGGCATATTGTTTTTTGAGAATATGGATTATGTTCACTTGTACATTTACCCTCTTTGGAAAAACAAGCGTCTTTTTAGATTGTTTTTTTGGAGAGATTATAATGTTTTGATAGCGTTCCAATTGCACTTCTTCTGGGTCTACCCCTTGAATATAGCCTAATCTTCCTTGCGAAATAAAGATAAATTCTAATGGGGGCTCTGCGCCAGTTTCATAAACAATCTTTATGTCGTTTGAAAAATTTACATCATAATCTATTAGTGATATTCCCCAATCAAATGAAATGGTCCTTATAGTTCCTTTGCCATGGATATTATTAAAAACAAGTGATTTTTCTCCCCATTTCTCAACAATCTCGCCTTGTAAAAAAGAATTTAATTGATTTAGTAAATCATCGATGGGATGATTTTTTAAAACAATCTCTTGCATAACGTTTTTTTAATCGTTGCAAAGAAATTGTAAGCAGTAAAGAGTGTTTAACAATATTGAAATTTAAACTAACAAAATCGGGTAGTTATTACAGTTAAATTGTTAAGCAGTTATTAAAAATCAAGCAGATTTACCTGCTTGATTTAACTTTCTATGCTTGGAAATATAGTGTTTAGGGGAGATTCCAAATTTTTCTTTGAAAATTTTGGAGAAGTAGCTTCTTGAGTTGATACCTATTTTATAAGTGATTTCTGTAATATTCAAATCAGAGTTCTCCATCAATTCTTTGGCCTTGTCCATTCTTACATCTTTAATATACTGATTTACAGACTTTTTAAACAGATGATTAAAGCCGTCTTGTAAAGTGTTTTGATTTAAACCAACACGTTTGGCAATATTAAGAATACTACCTAAAACCGCCATCTCTTCCTGAATAATAATACTTGCCTCCTCAATTTTATCTACAGTATTCTGTCTAAGGATCCTTCTACTATCGGGCTCTTTGGTATCGTCTAAATACTGTTTTAAGAAATGGGTAAGTATTTCATAAATTTTTCCCTCTTGAAAAACATGGCGCATGAAGCCGGTAAGTTCGGTTGTCGTAAATTCTTCAATGTATTTTGCAATGTCAAGACTGTAATAACCCTGATTAATTATGGTATTAACTCCATTGGCATCTCTAAAAATCTCTTCCAAATTATTATCCATTTCGGCGAGAAAGGAATCTATTTTTTCCTCAAAGGCTTTCCTGTCTATTCTAATTACAAAAAAACAACTAGGCGAATTCTTAGATATTTTTAGGCTATTACTATCGTTGAGACCGGCGCAAGCCATCATACTCTCTAGGTGCCTAATAGTTTTGTCGCTATCCCCAGAATGGGAATACCTTATTTCCTCTTCCCTATTGAATAAAATTACCAAAGGTTGAACAACTTCTTTGGCAAACGTGAGACATAACGATTTTTCAAGAGTACAATCAAACTCATAAGCGAAGATTCCGAAGTCAAAATCATAAGTTTTAATATATCCATGACCTATTTCCTTGGGAAAGGTTATGCAATATTTTTTATCTTCCTTTTCAAAATCAACGCCTAATTCATTGGCAACAATCTCAATAAAGCGTTTAGCGCTATTGTTGGTGATATGTATTTCTTTTTCCACATTCTCTCGTTGGCCCCAAATATACCACTATTATGCAGAAATTAACTCTAAATGCTTAACACTCAGAAGCTAATGAGTCAACATAAATATCGATAAAGCTAAGCGTTGCATATAGAAAGTATGACATTTGTAATGTGCTGATTAATAGTTAGTCAGACGAGAACCAAAAAAATTAATATATGTTACGTTGGACAGTTACTTTTATCATTTTAGCGGTTATTGCAGGGATTTTCGGATTCGGTGGAATAGCGGCAGGTGCAGCTAGTATAGCTAAAATTTTATTCTTTCTTTTTATAGTACTCTTTGTAATATCGCTTATCACTGGAAGAAAAAGATTATAAATCATAGTTAAACAAGTAAAAAACAAGAAATGAAAAAATCAATGTTATTATTTTTAATGTTAATGCTATCTGTACTAACATTATCGCAATGTAGAGAAACGAATAAGGATAAAGCTGAGGATGCCATTGAAGAAGTGGAAGATGGTCTAGAAGAAGCTGGCGAAGAAGTAGAAGATGCGGCAAAAGACATTAAAGAAGAACTTGATGATGCAACCGATGACCATTAAGTCTTAATATCAAGAAAACCAGCTCTGATGAATCCATCAGAGCTTTTTTTATGTCAAAAAGAAAAAAAACATCCAAACTCAAGGTTAAAAAAGTAATATTTTTCGGTGGATTTGCTCTTCTCGTTTTATTAATCACCCTAATCTTAATAGCAGTCGGAATTTACAGAGTATATTTCTAGGTTATCGTTCTTCACTTTTTCTTTTTTAAGTCAGTTAAAATATATTAACCCGTAGGGTTAGGTTAGCAGGTAATAGCCTGCTCTACGCCTTTCAAAAAAGTTTAAGGCAATCAATCTACCTTGTCAGAACCTCCTTCTAAAACATAAAAGCCGGTTACCTCAAAAAACTGTTTATAGATTATCATGGTCACTTGAACATCTAATTAAAATCTTAACATATGGTTTGCGACAATCCTTAAAGTAAATGGGTCAATCAAAACAACACTATGTTCATATTTTTGCTTTAAAATAAAGAACATGAAAAAAATACTATTTTATTTACTTTTAGCAGCGACCACAACAGTAAGTGCGCAAACAATTTCAAAAAACGCCTTAGGATTAAGAGTTGGTGATAACGATGGTTTTGGAGGTGAAATTTCTTATCAGCACTATTTAAAAGAAAATAACCGATTAGAGTTTGATCTAGGTTTTAGAAGCTCTAATAATGTAGATGCATTTAAACTTGTAGGGCTCTATCAATGGGTGATGCCCATAGACGGAGGCTTCAATTGGTATGTAGGGGCCGGTGCAGGTCTAGGCTCTTTTGATGCTGGCGAAAATGACGGAACATTTGCCTTAGTTGCAGGTGATTTGGGTATAGAATATAATTTCGATTTTCCTTTGCTTCTATCATTGGATATAAGGCCAGAACTCGGATTTAATGATCAATTCTCTGATGATTTGGATTTGGATATCGCGTTAGGTATTCGATATCAATTCTAAAATAAAAACAACGAACAAAAGGGCTAAATAATTTAGCCCTTTTTTATTCCCTATTGTTTTGAAAAAAAGAATAAAACAACTTTTACTAATTAGCCTGGTAATAATTACATTCTATATGGTCTTCGTTGAGCCAAAAAAAATAATTCCAAAAAGTATTGAAAAAGAAGTTTTAACGGCCCTTTCGTTTTATCCAGAACTTAGGCAAGTACCAATTGAGTTTAAATTCAAAAAAAATATTAAAAAATCTGTCATGCTCGCTCAACCAACTTTAGGGAGTATTTTTAAGAGAAAAGACCAAAGAGGTTATAAGATATTAATTAGCGAAAAATTTAAAATCACCGGTAAAGAATTTAAAACTATAGAAGTTCCATCGGATATTTTAATAGGCTGGGTTGGACATGAACTTGGCCATATAAAGGATTATCAAGAAAGAAGCGCTTTGAATTTAATAGGTTTTGGAATAAGATATGCTTTATTAAAAGAGCATGTAAAAAAGGCAGAGAGAGCCGCAGATTCTTTTGCTGTAAGCAAAGGAATGGGTGATTATATCATAAGTACAAAACGTTTTATTCTTGATAACGCCGATATAGATGAAAACTATAAAAACAGAATTCAGGAATACTATCTATCCCCAGAAGAAATTATGGAAATGGTCAAAAAAATGGATTCAACAGGCAACTAACTCTAGACGGATTCCTTTACGAAATTCTCCCATTCTGTAAATCTTTCTTCTTCCATCACACGTTCCATTTTCACTTGCCCTCCCTTTTTCTTATTAGCACCACTCCATTCAGCAAACGTATCAGGATTTGTAAAATGAACTTTAACACCTTCTAAGGCTTTACTTCTTGCCACTTTATAATTTTTGTTCGCACTTTTAAGGTAATCATCAAGAGCCCTAGCAACTTTTTCTTCGTCAACGGCCGTATCAGAACCTAAATACCAAGTGTGGTAAAAACCATCATCATAACGTTTTGCGCATAAAGTGTATTCAGGTATTTTGAGATTAAATTCTTCTTCAAGATTTTTTAGCGCATCGTTTAATTTATTTACTGAAAGTTGTGACCCAACGGTATTCAAGAAAAATTTTGTTCTCCCCGTTATTTTAATTTCAGCTCTTTCGATATCAGTGAATTGAATAGTATCACCTATAATATAGCGCCAAGCTCCCGATACAGTTGATATAATCAAGACATAGTCTTGTTGCAACTCCACTTCATCTAAAGTACAAGAAGGTGCATCGTCGGTCAATGACCCATCTTGGTTTACGTATTCAGGTTTGAACGGAACAAATTCAAAATAAATTCCATTATCGGTAATTAATTTCATGGCAGAAGTCTCAGGGCGACTTTGAAAAGCTATAAATCCTTCAGAGGCCAAGTAAGTATCGATAATCTGAATAGGTTTGTCCAATAAGGCATTAAAACTTTTTTCGTAGGGGTCGAACGCTACACCACCTGAAGTATATACTGAAAGGTTAGGCCAAATCTGATGAATGTGGTCTAGATTATTGTATTCAATTACTTTCTTAAGCATCAATTCCATCCATGATGGTATTCCACTTAAAGCTCCAATATCCCAATTTTTAGCCTGTTTTGCAATTTCCAATACTCGTGCTTCCCAGTCATCGATTTTGGCAATATCCTCTCCCGGTTTGTAATATCCCTTAAACCAAAAGGGAATATTACTGGCACTTATACCGCTTATTTCACCTTCTTGATGTTCTCCTCTTTCTTCTAAATCTGTAGAGCTTCCAAGCATCATAATCTCTTTTTCGAAAAAATCGGCAGGCAAGTCAAAATTTGATAGTGCCAGAACCTGCTTAATTCCTGCGTTTTTTATTGACGAAATCATATCATCGGTAACGGGAATGCGCTTACTTTTTTTACCTGTCGTACCAGAGCTTAGAGCAAAATACTCTGGATTCCCAGGCCAAGTAATATTTTCTTTTCCATCTACAACTTCTCCCCACCATTCTTTTGAAATTTTATTGTAGTCGTGATAAGGTACAACTCGAGCATATTCACTTTGAAAATCCAATGAATGCAGTATGCTTTTAAAACCATATTTGTTTCCAAAAGTTGTATCGGATGCAGAAGTCAATAACTTCTTTAAAACAATTTTTTGCTCTTCAACGGGGTAACTATCCGAAGATAAGTTATCCGTTAAATCTATTACTCCTTTTATGATGTTTCCAATAATTGCCATCCTTTACCTTCTTTTTTTGTCGCTACTTTTTGATGTTAACCAAAAATATATGCTTTCTACAATTTTGATTTGTTCGATTACTATTTTGATTAACTGGTTTACTACTAGTAAATGTTCATTTTTGGACTGAATACAATTAAGAACAGTATTTATAGCATATTTTTTTGTTTTTGCGACAGAACATTATTTCAAGTCCACCTACAATTAATTAAAATTCAATTTTTTAAATTCCATAGCATTGTTTTAGCCCACCATTCTTTTGCTTTACTACATTATCCGTTTTGTTACTAAAATCTGTAAACTTTTAGTAAGAAATTTTCAGTGTATCTGAAATGCAAGGAGTTTTATAAAGAATGAAGAATCCATATTTATCGATAGAAATTGCATCAACAAATGTTAAAAAAGATAGATTTTGAAGTGTTTGCAAATAAAAAAGTTCAGAAAGGCTGAATTCTCTGAGACTTAATAAATACCGGTGATTGCGAAAGGATTACCACAGGTTTTCCTTTGCGCTCAATGTTGCAAATAGGAAACCCAGCAGCTTTCGTCGATTGGCTTTTTATTTATCCCAAAACCCATTCTGAAGTTTGGTCTTTCAATAAATAAAAGAACCATGCCGAGGGGCTTGGTTTCCTGAGTGTCGTGATCACGAAAGGATTCGAACCTTTGACCGTCTACATAAGAGGCAGATGCTCTATCCAGCTGAGCTACGTGACGTGTTTTTTCAAGTGTAAATATGATGAGCTATTGAACAAGTTGAAAAATATTTACACTAAAAACTTATCAATTAAAATATCAACTAACTCAATCACTGCCTCTCAAATCTTTCTTCTATAACTAAAATAACAATTCGCATTTTACGTGCTTCTTCACTCCAAGAAGCGCTATTTCTCCTCTGTTAACCCTCTCATTTTTAATTTTTATTTAAAAGTGGAAGGAAACATTATCTGGATGGAAAATCAAAAGTCCAAATTGGACGTGCATACAAAAATTAAGTAAGTAGGTTGTATAACAATTTTTTAAAAAGTGTCCTTAATTGTGGTAAAACCATCCATTTAATCCAATGAATATTTTATAATTGAATTAAATGTAATGTTCATTTTCAGTTTTTCTTTTTAAGTATTGCTATATTTTAAGTAAATGTCCTTCTATATCACCTTTAAAAAATTTATCATTTTTCCAAATTAGAATTTCAGCATGTTTACCTTTTTTCATACTGGAATCTACACTATAAATTAATCCATCAAAATGAGATAAAATTTTATTCATAGAAGTATGACCTACAACTATATGATTCATACCTATAGCATCTAAGATATGTTGTGCTTTCTCTTTTGTAAATTCTTTGTCTCTAAAATAACCTCTATACCATATTGGACCTTCTGATTCTATCATAAATTTCAAGTCCCTATTTTTTAACACTTTTCTTCTATCATGGCCAATAATATTGTAGCGAAATAACCTATTTATGGTAGTAATATCGTATTTCCTATCAGCAAATTCAGGTGAAAAACCTGCATGAGCAAAGGCAATATCATTAATAGCTATCGCAACAGGTTTAGTTCTTATCCATTCTCCTAATAGTGTTTCTTTACTATAAAGCTCTTTATGTTCCACTCCAACTTGTTTGGCAACCCATTTATATTTTTCATGAACATACCTATCATTTCCTTCTAAAATCATTACTTCATGGTTGCCCAATAGGTAATGTACTTTACCTCCTGCTTTTTCTGCTTGTTGTTCTAAATTGTAAATAAACCATAGCGTTTCTGTTACTTTGTCACCTCTATCAAAAATATCACCTACAATTACGAAGTGTCCTGTGCCAAAATTCCATTTTCCATTTTTTGTAATTATTTTATTTGCCTTCATCAGCCTTATAAATAAGTCATGCTGACCATGTATATCACTTAAAACAGCAATTTTTGAAACCCCTTTAAATTTCTGTTCATTATCAATAAAAATTGAAGGCTTTATTTTTATGTATTTTGATTTAAACTCCTTGCAGGTTTTAATTTTTAACCTTCCAAAATCGCTATTTGAAAAAAATTTCGTTTGTAATTTCCCTTCAAAAATCCATTTTACTTTTACCGAATCTTCCTCATAAAAAATGTATGGGCAATCATTAATTTCTTTGACAACAAGTTTACCCTTTGAAGTTTGAGCATGAATAATTCGATAATTCGTATTAAATAATAGTATCGCTAAAAGCAACTTCACCCCATATGTAAGCCTCTTTTTTTTAATTTCTAATATACTAGTCTTTAGACCCTCCATTTCGTGTATTAGATGTATGTATTAAATTTCCTTTTGGATAAATATTGACTTAATTTCTCCTATTAATTAATTTCAATATCGATTTTAACATTCAGTTACTATTTTAATTCTGCTTCTGCTAGAGTAACTAGTAGGGCTAACTTAATATTTTTAGCCCCATCGATATTAGTCCATTTTTCATCCAAAGAATGAGCTCTACTGCCTTTACCTCCCCTACTTAGGGTTATGGCAGGAATATTTTTAGCAATAGGGATATTGCTATTTGTAGAACTTGTTCTTAATTTAGGAGAAATACCTAGGTAGTTGGCACTAGCAATAGCCATTTGAACCAATTTTGAAGTAGCATCAGCTTTTCCAGAAGGTCTATTACCAATTGGCACTAAAACCAATTCTACTTTATCTTTAATACCAGATGCATTGTACTCATTTTCAGCAGCTTTCATACTTTCTTTAAAAATAGCATCTATCTCTAGTAACCTCTTTGGGCTCAAAGAACGCATATCTACCTCCATCCAAGATTCAAATGGAATTGAGTTTACAGATGTTCCACCACCGATTACACCAATATTAAACGATGTTTTTAATCCGTCTTTAGATGTATATTCTGTAGCATTTTTTGTAAAAATGTTGATTGCCTTGCCAAGCGCATGATGTGGATTTGCTAGACCAAAAGCTCCCCATGAGTGTCCGCCTTTACCTTTAAATATGGCTTTGTATCTTTTTGAACCAAGTCCACCATTAATAATTCTTCCCGGAGAACCACCATCGATAGAAATCCATGAGTCAATTGTTACATCAGAAGCATCACTAAATAAGTGTTTTACACCTCTTAAATCACCCAAGCCTTCTTCACCTACAGTACCTATAAAATAGATATTATTTTTTGTTTTAATTTCCGCATCATTCATAGCTTTAAGAACAGTTAGAATCATGGCCAATCCGCGAGTATTATCACCAATACCAGGAGCAGTATAAGTGTTTCCTTCAGCTTTTACTGTTACATCCGTTCCTTCAGGAAACACAGTGTCCAAATGAGCATCCAACGCAATGTTCTTATCGCTATCGCTTCCTTTTCGTAAAGCAACAACATTACCCTCGCTATCTATCCATACTTTATCAACTCCTATATCATCGAAAAGCTCCTTCAATTTTTCAGCACGTTCTGCCTCTTTAAATGGAGGAGCGGGAATCTCGTTTAAAAGAATCATGTTAGCGATAGTGGCAGGTTCTTCAGAATCAACTATTTCTAATGATTTTTTTACTTTTTTGTTTTTCACAAGCTTGGTCATCACCTTATGATATTTCTTATCGACTTTTAATTCTTGAGCCGTTGAATAACCTAATGTAAATGCATAAGCTACAGCTAACAAGGTGATTTTAATCTTCATGCTATTGTGTTTATTATTAATTTCTAAAAGCCGCAGCCCTTCCTTTTTCAGATTGAAACATGCCTCTACTACTGTGTCCAACGCTTGGTACAATAGCAAAAGATTGATTTTCTTCAATAACAGGACCATAAAAGTCTAACAAATGGTCAAAATAATTAACACCCCTTTCAAGTCTATCATCTCCTTGTAAAAGTGCTTCGCAATCTCTATCCAATAGACTAGCATTTGGGTCATTATCTTCTTGCCCTACTAAGTACGTTACTTTTCTTGTTATGAGTCTTTCACGTATTGTTTCAGCCCCTCCTCCGGTTTCTCGTAAATAAGTAAATAACTCATCTAAACCATACTTATACTCGTTATAATTAGAACACGAAGTAGTTGATACTGCAAAAGTGTTTTGAGTTCCTGACACTTTTCGCTTATCATCCATATAAACATAAGAGCTTGGATTATTTACAATAAAGCTCAACTCAACACCATAACTATTTTGGAGTTCATCTACGATAGGTGACGAAGCTGCATATCTATTTACATATTGCCCACCAGCAGAATGTCCAGTAAAAACAATCTTTTCTAAGTTAGGATATTCAGCAATTTTTAGCATTAATGAATCCATTACAGTAAATGAAGGTATGCGTTCAGGTCTAGGGTTTGAACTCTCATTTCTAGAATTTGCTCCTGTCTTCCATGTACTTTCCCAATAAATATGTTCATCGTCCAGAACAAATTCATTAATATCATCCTCTATGACGAATTGAGGGGAAACAATTAAAATGGTATCTAGTTGTGTAGATTCCATTTCTGCTGCTCCAAGCATACTTCTGTAATAACTACCTGCATTTCTTCTTGCCCCTTGTAACACCACAACTGCACGTTTTATATTTTCATTATTGGTATCTCTAATGTTATCTACATTGGAGAAATAAGGGATTTTTAGCGTACTTCCTGTTTCACCTGTAAATGTGAATTTTTTATCTCCTATAAAATCATCAGGGTCATTAGGGTCATTCGATTTTGTATCGTCATCTGTTGGTCCGATAGTTACAGCGACAATATTACCTGTACCAGATGCATTAGTAGTAAGAAAACCTTCTTTATCCTTTATTCTAAAGGATACAAATCTATTTTCTGTGGCTTCTTCATTGAACAATACCCTTTGTAGAAGAGTAACATCCGTTAATGCCTGACCATTTGTAATCGTAAAAAAACTTGAACTTGGTAATTCAAAATCTTCCCCTTCAACAGCACCATTGTCATTTGGAACTTCAATTTCGTAACCCACAGTGATAGTTTCCGACGTTTTTGGCCCTTCATATCTAAGATCTACAGTCAACGGTTGATTTTGGGACCTATTAATGGTAAAACTTTGATTTGTAAAATATAATCTCTGTTGTGTTTCTGATGGAATTGTTGGTTCTAAATCTGAGCCATCACTACTATTATCGCAGCTCAATAAGATTATGAACGAGACTACGAATACTATTATTTTTAAGTTTTTCGTTTTCATAATTTCTATTTCAAATAAACATGGCTTGTTTAGTCATACGTTTAAAATAGGCCTAGCTCAACAAATAAACTAGGCCTTGCTAATTAACTAACTCAAACAAATTGGGTTTAGGGTATTATTGTATAAATGTTACTGTAAATTCTGGAGTATCATTTGGGTTAGTATCTGAAAACCCTTCAGCTTCTCGACCAACGGAAGTACCGGATGGCGTAGCACTTGCTCCAGTAGCTATCATAAAGAAATTGATACTGTTACCAGGTATCCAATCTGGGTTATCTATAATTTCTTGAACAATACTAGATAAATCTACTGTACGCTGTGCCTCTGTTTTATCTTCACCAGAAGATGTAGACCATTCTTCAGTAATTGTCCAAACTACACTAGCTGTGGTTTGTGTTCTAGTTGATAAATTAAAAGCTGTATCAGTATAAGGTAAAGCATTACCAACTGCTTCTCCATAAATGGTTAGCTCAACAGGTTCAGTACCGTTACTACTATCAGCAGTAAATTGAATATTTGACCCTATTACGGTTGCTCCCTGAGGAATATCAACATTAATAAATCGTAAACCTATGGTGGGAAGTCCGTCTCCATCATCCGGCGAAAAACCAGTATCTAGTTCTCCTAGTTCTAAGTCTCCACTAGTCAGATTCATTTGACCATTAACTGTAGATTCTTCTACATCGTCCTCCTCCACAGCAATTGGAATTAATAAAGTAGTCGCATCTATCATGAATTCATCCACACTGGTTGCTAACAATCCTTCAATTTCAACAGTTAATGGACCATCTGTTGCATTAGCTGGTACTTCAACAGTAAGTTGTGTAGTACTTGCAGAAGTAACCTCTGCTTCTGCCCCATTAAATGTTACAGCATTCTGACTTGCGATAGCGCTAAAATTTGTTCCCGTGATTGTAACCATATCACCAGGTACACCTATCGAAGGGTCAAAAGAGGTAATAACAGGAGCAATAGTAAAATCATTATCGTCTACCTGACCAAAAACAGTTACTGTCAAATCACCCGATAAAGCTCCGTCAGGAATTGTTACGATTAATTCTGTGATTGTAGCTGCAGTGACTTCAGCAACTATACCGCCAAAGGCAACAATGTTATCTGGCAAATTCGAACTAAAGTTATCACCTGTAATAACAACAGTATCACCAGGAAATCCGCCTGTTACACTTAAGTCTGTAATTACAGGAGCACCTACGACATTAAAATTTGGACCTTGAATAGTTGTTTGACCAATAGCAACAGAAATAGCTCCTGTAGTCGCCCCTTCAGGAACAGTTACTGTTAATGCTGTACCATCTTGACTAGCCTCATCAACAATTGCCGGAGTTCCGTTGAAACTTACTCTGTTATTGCCACGAACGCCACTAAAATTAACACCTGTAATAACCACCGTAGTTCCAATATCCGATAAATCTGGACTAATGGCGGTAACAATATGCGTTGAACGCTCTTCAGGGATTATTCTAAAATCTGGTTCATCCTCGCACGACAAAATACTTATTAAACCAATTAAGGTCAACGATGCAATTACCGTTATTTTATAATTTAAATGTATTTTTTTCATTTTTAAAATTTTATAGTTTTTACTTCTAAAAACACCTACTTATTCAGGTATGTAAACCAACATTTGATCAAAATAAATATCTTCAGAACCGCTATCAATATTTGTTTCCATAATCAAAGTATAAGAAACTATATCTGTCAAAAAACCAGTATCTGCAAGATTCCATCTTTCTTCAAGTCCATTATCTATATCAGTTCCACTTATGTTTAATAACTCAAGGGTTTCAGAGCTTCCATCCGCTCTTTCGATATTTGCTATGATAGTAAGATTATCTCCACTTTCGTGATCAGATTCGACTGGGTAATATTGAATTTGAACTCCAGATGTTGGATTTACTGTATTGTCAACAGTGACCGTATCGAACGTAAGGCGCAACAAGCCATCGATATCCTCTATTTGGTAACCTTGTTGACCATCAACAAAAGCACCTCCAACGGCTTCGGCATCCGTACTTACACCTATTCTTTCATTAGTAAATCCTGAGTCATCGCCTTCAAAAAACACTTCGGTTCTAAACCCAATTTCATCATCTACTCCTGTGCCTATAGCCGTATACTGTACAGCACGTTCGCCAGGATTGTTGACCAATTCTTCACTCTCGGTTACTCCTCCCGGTTTCGTATATTGTTCGTCATTACCAAAAGGCTCTTCAAAAGATGTCCCTCTTAGCTTTTTAGGAGGTGGTAAGAAAAAAGAAAAGCTAAAATCCACAGCTTGCCTTCTAGCAGATGCAAAAATCTCATTTGCTGTATCACCTCCAGTAGGTGTATTAGTGTCCGCATCAAATGAAGGACGCCCTCCTGAAAAAATACCATCTGGTGTTGTTATGGTTGCTAAAAAACGTAAGGATTCTGCTGTGTCTAAATCACTTAAGCCAAGATTCAACGCTGTTAGCACCTCTTGTCCTGTGAATGAAATTGTTCCTGGTAAAGAATTCAACACTATAAAATTATCAACAACAATATCTCCGTATATTAATGTCAGAGCATATGAAATAATATTATTATTAGGATCTATAATTTCTGCAGAGAAAACTGTTTCATCAAAACTTAGCAAGTTGAATCTTGTTGTTTCTAAATCTTCAGCAAACTGGGCAAAACCTCCACGAGTAAAATCTTCTTCAAAAATATCATCAGTTCCATTACATGATATTCCGAAAACAAATAAAATGAGTATATATATTTTTTTCATAATTGTATGTTTTAGTCTATGAAACCAGCTGGGTTAGTATCCCAAAATACTTGGGTAGTTATAGGCCTAGGATTTACATTGGTGTTACTATTTACGGCATCAGTTGGGTATGCAAATGTTCTCGGAAAAGGCGCTCCTGTTTGCTCTACAGGGGCTTGAAGGCTCGAAGGAAAACCTGTACGTCGGTACCCATTATACGCTTCTGTTGAGTTGCCATAAGAAGCGATATAATATTCTTCTAGAACAATATCTAGTTTACCTACATTATCTGCAGCCTGGAAAGCAGCTAGCACCTCGTCTACATAAGTATCAACATCATCATCGCTAGCAGCAAAGTCTAACCCTAATGCAACGCCATCCGCAAAATTCAACACCTTATCCATTGATTTTCTAATGCCTGATTCCAGAAATGTTGCAGCATCGTCAGAAGTGCTTAATGAAATTGCAGCTTCCGCTCTTAAAAAATCAACATAAGAAGAAAGTAACACTGGTAAGATACCTGCACCTCCTTGATTGGGAGCATCAACTCCAAAAGATGGATTATTATTATCAAAAGCACCTCCTGATGGATAAAGACCATAAATAGCCCTAAACTCTTGGTCAGATGAATTAGGTCTTAAATCACCATGGTCCCTACCTAAATAAGAGTTTCCTAAATAGCAAAAATCGAACATCGGGTCATTAACACAAGGTATAGAAGAAGCTATTGGGTCTTGGTCTGACTGTCTAAAAATATAATATCTGATTCTTGGATCAGGTGCCGATTTACCATTTAAAAGTAAATTCATAAATGAATTACCCATATAAGTAGCCTGACCTCCCACAATATATCCATCAGTGAAATTCGGATGTTGACTCAAAGGGTCTATTTGTGTACTATATCCAAATTGAAAATCATCATCAATCGATTCAATTAAATTATCTTCGGCTATTAGGGAATTAATGGCAGATTGGTCGCCCATATTTACATACATTTTCAGTTGTAATGAATTCGCCAATCTAATCCACTTTTCCCTATCACCCCTATAATACAAGTCGTTAACTGGTGCAGGCGTTCCTGCGTTTAAATCATCAATGGCCTGATCGAGTTGCTCAAGCATAGCACTATAAACAGCTTCATCATCATCCAGTATGGGATTAATAATACCCTCAGCTGCCTTATTAGCCTCAGAAAAAGGAATATCTCCAAAATAATCAACCATAGTTACTGTAGCAAAGGCCGTTATAATTCTTGAAGCGCCTCTATGAAAACGCAAACCATCATCATTGGCTACTAAGCCATTTAAAACTTTAGCATCTTGAATAAAAGTGTAATAGTTTGTCCATTCGCCGTTCAAAACACCTTGGTCAGAAACTTCTGAATAGGTGTTGTTCAATACCTTATAACGCATTACTTCGTCTGTGGTACGTTCAATATCTTGCATAAAATCTGCAAACTCTATTTGAATATTATTTAATAAAAAGCTAGGGTCTGCATCTTCAGGTGATAGAAGATTAGGATTTGTTTGAAATGGTTCATCAAATTGTGCCAATTCACATGATGCAAACACTACTGAAATTAATAAGATTATTATGTTTATTTTTTTCATCACAATTTTTTTAGAAATTAATTGATACTCCTAATGCATATCGTCTTGTAGTGGGAAAACCATTACCTGCCGAGGTTGGGTCAATATTAGTTGACTTAGGAAAGTTAGGTGCATAATGAAAAATATTCCTTCCTGTCAATGTAAATACGATATTTTTGAAAGGTAATTTTTTAGCGATGGATTTATCTAAACTATACGATAAAGCAACTTCGCGTATCCTAAAAACAGAAGCGTCGAACGTAAAACCTTCTTCAGATTCATAAAAGTTACTAAACGCTGTTCTGTTACTATTTTGCTGAATAGTATTGGGTATAGTATTTCCATTGATATCCAGTATTGGTTCGCCCGTTGCCGGATCCCCATAAACTCCAGGTATCACAAAAGTACCTTCCCTGTTTACTGTAGATAAGCCGGTTCCCCTTTCATAAAGTTCTTCAACAAGACTAGACGTAGCGGTACCACCATCAGTATATTCAAATTGCCCTGATAGCGTGAAGTTTTTATAATTAAACGTATGAATCATTGTAGCAAACCAATTAGGATTTAAATCACCAATAATTTCATCTTGTAAACCAACCTCATCGCTTACTAATAAAACACCGTTACTTGGGTTAATTAAAGCATTGCCCTGTTGATCCCTTACTACATAACTACCAGTACGAACACCTAAAGATTCTCCAACTATAGCTGCTCGATTATTACCAAGATTTACACGTTCTAAATTGTTTGGTAACTCAACCACAGTCGTTTCAAATGCTGTGAAAGTATTTCTGATATTCCAATTAAAATCTGAATTTTTAAAAAAATCTAAACTTAAATCTATTTCTACACCTTCGGTATCAACTCTACCAGCATTTATAGTAGTCGATGTAAAACCTGCCTCAGGCGCTAAATCAGTTTCAAATATTTGATCTCTTGAAATTCTTGAGAATACCGATGCATTTAAAGTAATTACATTGTTGAAAAATTTACCCTCTATACCTAACTCTACTTCTTGGTGTAACTCAGGTTTAAGATTTGGATTTTGTAGTATTGAGAACAACGAATTAGTAACAATTAATCCATCTTCGGTATCCTCAAATTCTCTGGGGTCGGAAGCTAAACTATTTCTTGTTCTAAACTGCCCTGGGAAACCAGCTGAAGTGGCATAAGCACCCCTTAATTTTAAGTAATTAACTGTATTACCTCCAAAATTAAATGCCGATGTTGGTATAAATGATAGGGAGACACCAGGGTAAAATAAAGTTTGATTTTCTTTTTCTAAGTTAGAAGAGATATCATACCTGCCAGACAATCCTAAATACAGATAATCATTGTAATCAAAATCAAATTGTCCAAAAAACCCAGCTTGATTTTGACGATCAAAATCATAATCAATCGCACTATTATTTCTAAAGTTATTAGGCCTAAAGAAACCAAATACAATCTGGTCTGTAAGCACAGATTCTTGTCCTGAGTCTGTATCAAATCTTGAATTTACCCCTAATTGCGATGTAAAACCAATATTTTCTGTTATATCATATTCAGAACTTAAAATAATTGTATTATCAACAACAAACTCAGTATCTGTAGAAATCTCTAAAGTTCCGGTATTTCTTGTCGCTTCATCTATACCATTTCTTGCGCCACTTATAAGTCCTCCCCTATTTCTAAAGTCAAAATCTTCTGCCGTTCTAGTTTGTAGGCCTCCTCTGTATTTTAAGGTATGATGTTCTCCCATTTTATAACTTAGGTTAATACTACCTGTTAATCTACTAATGGTATTTTCTGAACCAGTGTTATTTAAAGTCCACAAAGGATTCTCTGCATTTCTATAAAAAGCGTTAGCCCCAGTTAAAGGATCTTGAAATGGTAGATTATGTATATCTAGATTTCGTGGTATTCTATAGAAAAATTCAAAAATATCTCCACCAGATTGAGATTCTCTAGCTCTTATGCTATACCCTAAAGAAGTAGATAGTATAATTTTATCATTCAATTTCGCGGTCCCGCCTACATTGATATTGAAACGTTGAAAATTATTCGTTCCTATGATTCCACCTTCCCCAGTGTAACCAACAGAAGAGCTAAAAGAAGCATTTTCTCCAGTAGCAGTTACATTTATCGAAACATTACGGCCAATACCTGTTTTAAAAAAGTCATTTACATTATTAGGTACTGGAACAAAAGGTACTTGTACTCCTGCAAATTGTGGGAATCTAGCATCTGATGCAAAAGGATGAGGAACAAAATCTACATCACTAAAACGTGCACCATAACTACCATTATTTTGGAGTGTAGCGGCATCTGTAATAAAGTTATTACCAACTCCATATTCATTTTGAAAGTCTGGCAAATTAGCAATATTATTGGTGTAGGTTGTTATAGCAGCACTTATATTAAAATTTTTCTTGCCTAACCTAGCATTACCACTTTTAGTTTCTATTAAAATAACACCATTTCGACCTGCATTTCCATATAATACTGCGGCATTTAAACCTTTTAGTACGGTAATGTTTAAAATGTCGTTAGGGTCTATATCAAGAATGTTTCCATCAAAAGGGACATTATCCAAAACAATCAAGGCTCCATTGCCTTGGTCAATTGATAAGTTACCACGTATCGTAATGTCCGATCCTGATCCACTACTGTTATCAGTATCAATCTGTACTCCAGAAATTTTACCTTGTAAAGTTCTGGAAAGGTCAGTTTCCGGTCTACCTTGTGTCTCTTTAGTGTCTACTTTAGAAACTGAGTAACCTAGAGCCTTCCTAGACCTTGTAATACCTTGAGCTACAACAATAACTTCATCCAATTCATTAGTGTTTTCTCTCATGGTAACATTCATAAATCCTGTAGAGGCTTGTAATTCAAGAGGAGAAAAACCAATAGAAGTAAAAACCAAGGCAGCGGCTTTTTCTACTGTAATCTCAAAATTCCCATCAAAATCGGAAGCAACCCCATTAGTAGTGCCTTTTTCAACAATAGAAACTCCAGGTAAAGGAACCCCTAGGTTGTCTAAAACTTGACCCGTCACCTTTATCTTCTCTTGAGAGGCTTTCTGGTCGGTGCTATCTGGTTTAATTATGTCAAGTTTTACGGGAGGCGCTTTACTCAGTATCACCTGCTTTCCTCTAACTTTAAAGGAGGTTTGTGTGTTAGTAAATAAAGAGCGTAAAATATTCTGAATCCTAATCTGGTCTACTTTTATCGAGACTTTTCGAGTCAAATCTACATTCTTGACACTGTAGATAAACTTAAACTGCGTAGTGTTCTCTATTTCGTCTAAGACTTTTGCTACTGATATATTCTCTACATCTAGACTGATTCTGGTTCTCTGGGAGTAACTATCGTTGGCACGCATACAAAATACCATAGTTACGAGCAAGAGTGTGGTTAGTTTCATCTTCAAGTCAAATTTAAAAGAAGGCGGTTGTATCCTCCTTTCCAATGGAAGTTTTTTCATACTTTTAAAGTGTTAATTATTGGTTATTCTCGTTAGAGATAATCACTTTAATCCGCCGGGAAATGCTGCAACATTTTCCGGTTTTTATGCTTATCTCTGTTTGATTAAATAATTCCTTTCGGATTTTTTAAAGTTTAATTTTTATTCATTGGCTCTCTTTATATAGATTATATTGTTCTCAATTGTGTAACTTATTTTATAACTGTCCTTAAAGTAACTTAGGATATTTTCAATAGTCTCATTATTAAAACTGGCATTAAAAACTTCTTTATCAAAAGCTTTATTATCACTAACTATAGTAACATTATATACCCGCTCTAATTTTCTGGCAATATTTTCAAAAGTCTGATTTCTAAAAACAAGTAAACCTTGCATCCAAGCGGTATAATCATTAGTATTGACAATTGCTTTACTAATTAATCCACTATTGTAATCAAGTACTCCTTTAGTACCTGGCGTTAAACTTGTGGTTTTAGAATTGCCTTCTTGGGCTAAGTCTACGGCACCTTCAACTAAAATTACAGAGGCAGCCCTATCTTCTTTATATAAAGAGACAACGAATTGTGTCCCCAAAACAGTAACATCCAATTTCTTTGCATTTACGATAAATGGATGCACTTTATCCTGTTCAACATCAAAAAATGCTTCTCCAGTAAGAAAAACTTCTCTTTTTTGACCAGGTAAGAACCTTATAGGATATTTTAATGAGCTCCCAGAATTAAGGAAAACTCTTGTTCCGTCAGATAAAATTAAATTAAATTGTTTTCCGTATGGTACTTTCAGTGTATAGTAAGATAATGTTTCAACTACTGAGTTTTCAGAATAATTAATCACATTTTTATCTTGTTTACCAATTACAACACCTTCATCATTTTGAACTATTCTGGAAATTAATGGATTTAAAATCTCAGTAGTACCATTTTCCGATTCAAGTATAATAGCATCATCTTTTAGAACAATTTGTTCAGCTTTAGCATTTGGAACGAAAAGGGAATCCTTAAAAAAATAGGCCGTTCCTACTAAAAGAATAGCTACAGCAGCATATTTTGCTATAATCTGAAATCTGTTCTTATAAAAAATACTTTTATCATTTCTTATTCTTTGCGTTAGAGCTTTCTTAGTAGAAATATAATCGTCTGCCTTAAAATTATAATCCGAGGCAAAATTGACTTTCACAAAAGTTTTGAAGTAGGTTTCATTTTTGGAATCTTCTAACCAATTTGTCAATTCTTGAAGCTCAGCTTTAGTCGCTGAATCTGTCAAGAATTTTGTTATTAACAATTCGGCTTTTTTATGGTTCATGTGTTTTCTTTTAGTTATTACGAAGCAGATATAAAATACCCTTACATTTTATTATGTTTTTTTTAAACTTTTTTTCACCTTGCAACTGCAGTAGATTTAAAAACCTGATGATATCCAATTAAATCCAGCATGGATTACGAGTTATACCCACACAAAAAGCTCATAAATGACCTTAGAAAGGGTAATGAATCTGCTTATGTGTTTCTTCTTGAAAAATTCCATCGCCTTTTGCTTGTATATGCTACTAGCCTAACTAGAGACAAAACATTATCACAGGATATTGTTCAAAATGTTTTTATAAAGACTTGGGAACAACGTAAAAAACTTAAACCAGAGGCTTCAATCAAAAATTTTTTATTCAAACTTGTTTACACTGAATTTATTGATCAATACAGAAAACTTCAATCAACTAGTGCTTTAGAAAAAAAATATGCTGACACACTAAATCAGTTCATTGAAAAAACAGATATTGAGGAAATACATAATATTCTAGATACCGTAAAAAAAGAAATAGAAAAACTACCTCCTAAATGTAAAGAGGTGTTTTTATTAAGTAGAAAAGAAGGATTAACAAATGTAGAAATAGCTGATTATCTAAAACTATCTACAAAAACTGTTGAAGCTCATATTACAAAAGCGTTTTCAATACTAAGAGGAAAATTCAATGCAACGACATTAATATTATTTTTGAGTTTAAGTACGCTTAACTAAAGAGGCAAAATTATAATTAAAAAATCGTTTTATTTTGATGTAACACATCGTCTATATTAGTCGATTTAGCGATAGTGTTCTGAAAAACGGAACTCACTTCAAGTATTTAAAGGTTAAAGCTTGGTAAGTATTTTTTATATAAAAGAACAGAATCTTATTTAATGCTGCAATCCTAAATTTTAAGCAAACTTTATATAATGAATTTGGATTGTAAACAATCATAAAACATTAGAAATCAATATATTAAAACAATTTTGACGAGGTTATCTATCTTGAGAAAAATGAAAATTTAGAATGTTTGCAAATAAGAAAGTCCCAGAAAGGTTGAATTTTCTGAGACTCTGTAAATATTAGTGATCGCGAAAGGATTACCACAGGTTTTCCTTAGCGCTCAATGTTGCAAATAGAAAACCCAGCAGCTTGCGTCGATTGGCTTTTTATTTATCCCAAAACCCAAACTGAAGTTTGTTCTTTCAATAAATAAAAGAACCACGCCAAGGGGCGTGGTTTCCTGAGTGTCGTGATCGCGAAAGGATTCGAACCTATGACCGTCTGCTTAGAAGGCAACCGATTTATGGTTTTATGTGTTTTTAAAAATATCTAAAATCACTGAAAATCAATTATTTAAAAATCATATGGATTCATATAAAACCATATTATATCTGATTTTGAGTGCAAATTGAGTGCAAATTTTTTTGTATCTTCAATTTATGAAGACCAATATAACGCTCTCGATCGATACACGGCGAAAAAGAAAGGATGGCTTTTGTCCGATTATTTTCAGATTGAGCCATCATCGAAAGACCATTGCTATTTCAACCGGATTTGCCGTTCCGCCAGAATACTGGAATGAAAAAAAGCGTGAAGTTAAGAGAACGTACAAAGGAGTCTCATCTGTTGCCCGTTTGAACAATCTGCTGACTAAAAAGAAAACTGAACTACGGGACGACATTAACTCATTAGAGGAAAACAAACAGTTGGAAAGTATGAGTATAACCGACTTGAAACGTAACCTCACCAAAGCGACCAAAAGGACTTCCTTCTTCGAATATACTCAACAACTCATTGATGAAATGCAAGAGGCCAACCGTTTCGGTAATGCTAGGGCCTATAGGAGTGCTTTGGGTGCGTTAAGAAATTTTCATAGGAAGAAGAGCCTACGTTTCGAGGAAGTGAACTATGCCTATCTCAAAAAGTTTGAGACCGCTCATTTAAAAAAAGGAAATAGTGTTAACGGACTATCAACTTATATGCGTACAATTAGGGCCATTTATAATAAGGCCATCCATCAGGATATTGTATCGGCTGATAGTTATCCGTTCAGAAGATATAAGATAAAATCGCAACCTACGGCGAAACGGGCAATCAGTAAGGATAAGATCAAACGGATTCTAGATTTGGAGTTGGAACCCGATAGCCCATTATTTCATACACGCAACTATTTTCTATGTTCCTATTTGATGAACGGTATCTCATTTATTGATATGGCCTTTCTGAAAGTTGGTAATATCGTTGAAGGCAGAATCCAATACAGTCGGCAAAAGACCGCTAGACCTTATGATATTAAAATAACCACTCAGCTCTCCTCTATTCTTGGATACTATTTAAAGGATAAGAAGAAATCGGATTTTATTTTCTCAATAGTACGTAGGGAAGACCTACAAGATCAATATTATGACGTGCAATGGGAAAGAAAACGCTACAACAAACGGTTAAAAGAAATTGCTGAACTCTGCGATATTGAAGAAAAACTCACGAGCTACGTAAGCCGACATTCCATGGCTACGAATCTTATTCTTGATGACGTACCCATTAATTCACTCAGTAAAATGCTAGGCCATAGTAAACTTCAAACAACGGAAATTTACATCAAAAATCTGCCGACCCATATTATGGATGAATATCAGGATAGGCTTAAAATTTGAAAAAATCGAAAGAGAAAAATATTAAAAGAATAATTCAATTTAATTCACTTATAATGGGGAGATAAGGAAATTTGTTGATGTGGATAGCGTAGATATGAAAACTTCTTATTCTTATATGACCTTTTGAATCTGGGTTTTCAGGTGTTTTTTTATTGATTTTCGATTTTATTTTTTTTTGACACCTCCTTTGGGATTGGAAGATTATGAATTTGGTAAAACTCCAGTCTATCCCAAAATGCTTTATGTAATAAAATTTGACCCATATTTATGTAAAACATTGTGCATCCCGATAACCCCATGGGATCCCTCCATTCTAAAACTACCCAATTTCCATCCTCAAGGAGATTTTCAACGATGCAAACCATTGTAGTTGAACTAAAATCCTTGCTAAAATTTTTAGTGATTAAATTTTGTCCTCTCAAAATGTTTCCGCCAGAGCTTGTATATGTTGCCTCAACATGATACAAGCTACTTAAACCGTTTAAATCTTGATTATTAAAAAAAGTTATCCATTCTTCAATTACGCGTTTAGGTTTCATTTGTACTTTGCTTTAAAACTTAGTGTTAGAAAATCTCGTTATTATATTTATCTAGTCTCAAAATCTTTTTCAAATTAGATTTTTTTTGAACAAGAATTATATTCTATAGCTGGTTAACTTATTGTGAAAATCACTAAAAAGTAAAATATAGAGGGACACAGAAGACACCCGAGCCCGCTATATAGAGTAGCACTTATCGCTCCATACGGAACTAGTTTTTTGTCAATAGTCGTTAATCCCGCAACCACTCCAGCAGTTGAACCTACAATAGCTCCCAAAACAACAGCAGCGATAGGATTATTAATCTTAAATTTAGTCGAAAAAAGAGGAATAAGGATAATGGTAACAATTGTTTTCACAACTCCGGCACCAACACTTAGGGCTATAATTTCAGAATCTACCCCTAAGGTACTTCCAGTAATTGGTCCTATAATATAAGAGCAGGCTCCTGCTGAAATTGTAGTGATGATTTCAGGGTTAGTATATCCAAAGGATAAACAGATTAATGTGCCAATAAGAAATGAGCACATAATCCCTATAACCAGACTTATTATAACTATGGTCCAATTACCCTTAATTTTGGCCAGATCCGCTTTCATAGCGGTTGCTACCACTGTAAAATCGCGAAACATTGAGCTGCCCAGAAACGCGACACCCCCAAAATATACAAAATCAGATATCCCTCTTTGATGTCCAAAGTAAGCAAAAAACAAGCCGAAAATCATAGCTATTGCTACGCCAGGAACTCTTTTTTTACTAATCTTTATAGAAATCCAGTAGCTTCCATACATAACTATAGCAACCACTATAAACGCAAACAAAAAATCATTTTCATTGATTAGTTTCGATAAAGTTTCAACCATCCTAATTTTTTGATTTACAGTATTTAAGAATAAAGGGGATTAGACCAAAGGTCAAGGATGTAGCAAAAATCCCGGAGAGGATTGCAACGAATGCTTGTGATAATGCATCACTTACGTTTAAAGTTGCAACCATACACCAAATAACCGGAACATACATGGAACCCCAAAAATTAACCCCACTTACTATATCCTCCCTAAGTACGTTTCGTTTTTCAAGAAAAGTCTTTAGAAAAATAAGTAGAAATATTCCAAAACCCACGCCTCCTATATCTCTGTTAAATCCAAAAACACTTCCAGTCCAGACTCCAATTACTTTACCAAGAAAAAAACACATAGATAGCAATGCAACACCATAAATTCTATTCATAATAAGTGAATTATTGAGAAGTGATAGGTAATTAATTTATTATTTAATAGAGCTTTATCTCTATGCCTTCTTCTAGGTATTGTACATTTTTGTTTATAAAATTATATCCCTTAACTTCATGATGTATAATGTAGAAAGAAGTATTTTGAAATTTTTCCGCATGCTGGTCAATTTCTTTAAAAGAGGCATGTTCTATTGTAGACCTTTGTCGACCATCTAAAACGACAGTTGGAGATTGGGATATAAAGTCATAAAAGTTTTTGTCGTATCCTGAATCACCTGAGTAAGCAAGAATAATATCTCCCTTATATTCCAAAAGAAAACCAAAGCAAGGATATGAGTGCTTGGATTTTTTGAGTATCATTCTAGTTTCATTATTTAAATGTATTACTCCATTTAAATCCTGAGAATTCCAAATGGCAATATCTTCAATTTTAGTTCCTACCTCATATATTTCATTAAGCCTGAATTTTTTAACCAAATAAAGAACCGTATCGTGTCCAAAAATGTTAATTCGCCTTCCTTCCTTTTTAAGAAACTCAAATATTAAACATGGTAATTCTCCCGTGTGATCAATGTGATTATGCGTTACAAAAAGGTTTACTGGCAAACTATTTCCAATATACCTTTGATAGTTCAATAATGTCCCCAAGCCACAATCCACAAGTATGTATGGCTTTTCCTTTTCATAAATTAGAAAAGAAGAACTTGCAACACCTCTTAATATATAAGAACTGCCATTGCCTACTCCTAAACACTTTAAACTGAATTCCAAAAAATACTTTTTAAAAGCACATGCCATATAGGCATATTCAATTCCTTAATACACTTAACTAAATTTAATCAACTAGCCAACTAATAAAAGGATTGCTGCTTAAATGTGAATTATAATATTTTTTATTACCTGTGACTTCCTCGCCTACCCATGAAGGAATATCTTGAGGCGCTTTGTCGGTTTCCAATTCTATTTCTGCTATCATTAGTCCCATATTCTCATCCTCATATACATCAACTTCCCAGTTTTCTCCCTTAAAAGGAACAATGTGCCTTTTTTTATTTATGATGGCATTTTGACACAACTTGAGAAGTCTTCTTGCATCCAAGTATGGTATTTCGTATTCAAACTCTTCTCTTAGTGTATTAGCTTTTGATTCCTTTATCGTCAAGAAACCGAGTTGGTTTTTAATCCTTATCCTCACTTCAATCTCCTTGTTAATCAACAGATAACCTTGACATATTTGAAAGGTGCTTTGAATATTCTTTTTCCATGCATTATTGGAAATCAAGTATTTTCTTTCAATTTCTGTTCCCATATTTTAAAGTTCAATTATGTTTTAAGTTGCTCAGGTAAGTGGTCTAATCGATTAAGTTCAAGCAAATACCACCTTCCATTGTTCCATTCCAAAGACATAATTCCTGTATTCAATATTTTTGCACTAAAGCAATCGTCATTTGCAATAATTCTAAGGGCTGTTTTCATAAAACCCCCATGTGAAACTGCCAGCACTCGTTTATCATTTTTATATGCTTTTTCTATCATTAACTTGAGGGCTCTGTTAACCTGCAACTTCATGTTATGGTATCTTACAGAACCCTCCCAAGGTTCTGTTTTTTCCGTTAACGGATCAGTTTTAAATGGTAAATCTTCGGAAACTTTAAAATCTGCCTCTTTTAAACAGTTATATTTCTGATATGAGTGCCCTATGGACTCTGAAATAATATCTGCTGTCTCCAGGGCTCTAATTAGTGGACTGCTTAGAAAAACATGTGTATTATACAAATTGGTTGATTTCAACCACTTCGCCAGATAACTCGCTTGTGTCCTACCTACCGCAGAAAGGCTTGTGTTCCATTCTCCCTTACCAAGTTCTTGTCTTAATGATTGTGCATGCCTAATGATATGAATTCGAATTCCATTATGTTTCATGAATTTTAGATTTAGGTTCTTTGGGAGTGGTCTATTTATCATAAGTGCTCAGCGGAAACCTTAATGTTAAATAATCCTCGAAGACAGCTAGATATTCTGTATGTTTTATCTTTAAAGGAAAACACAAATAATAATAAATGTGGAAACTTAAAAATCACTTTTCCATAAATGATAAATTACTGATGATTCATGCTGATGATGCGGGGATGTGTCATGCCCAAAATGTTGGAATTATTAATTGTTTGAAGTTCGGATTGGTCAAGTCCTACAGCATTATGGTGCCCTGTCCATGGTTTCATCACATCTGCGATTTCGCACTTAAAAACCCAGAATTTGACTATGGCATTCATTTAACTGTCACTAGTGAATGGAAAATATATAAATATTCTCCTATTCTTTCCAACCAACAGGTTCCAAGTCTTATTACTAAAAATGGTTTTTATCATTCAAGTGTAAATGATTTAATACTCCGGGCTAACCCTAACGAAGTTTTTCAAGAATTATCTGCCCAAATTGAAAAAGCATTTCATTTTGGATTGCGACCGTCACATCTTGATTGCCATATGTTTGCTTTAACATCAAAGCAAGATTTTCTAGAAATATACCTAGAGCTGGGCAAGAGATTTAACTTACCTGTCTTAGTAAATAAGTCAATAAATAAATTCTCCAAGATAAATTTAGATATTTATAAAGAAGAGGAGCCCATTATAATGAACAGCAGTACACATATGGCTTACTTCATGCAAAATAGTATTCCCAACTTAAATAATTACTATGATTCTATTATAGATAGTCTAAAACCTGGTGTTAATATCTTATTGATACACCCAGCGGTTGCTAATGACGAAATGAATTCCATTGCCGAGGAGGTTATTGACTATGGGGTCCAATGGAGGAGACAGGAACTTGACTACTTTACATCAGAAAAAACTGCAAAAAAGCTTAAAGATTGCCAGGTGCAACTACTTAGTTGGAAAAACTTCATTTGGTCAAACTAGTGTGATAAAGACTATCATTATATGTCTACAAGAATTTTCACAATTCCGGATGAATGTATTCATGAATTCTTATCAACGAATACATTTTCCAAAACACCCTCCATCAAAACCTGTTTTTCTTTTAAATAATGATTTTGCTAGTTGAATAATTTTATCAAAAACCTTTGCGATTTTGTTATGCTTTCACTTACAACAATTCTTATAAAATATATGTCTCTTTCTGTTTTGGCTTTAAATTTTAAAACAATGGTCTTTCTATTTTTTCTAAAAAAGAATTTTACATCAGCAACTCTAACTAAAGGCAACGGATAATCTAAAAATTTTTCACAAAACTTATTGACATTACTTACCGTAGTATTTTTGTCTATGCTTAAAAAAGCTTTAGAATATATCGCCTCAGGTATGCCTTCTCTTTTTATTATTACACTTGACCTAGCTATTCTCATATCATCTGGTATAAGCCTGTGTAAATCTGGCATTCTATCGTATTGATTGCTTAAGACTGCATTTCCAAAAGAAAAGAAGTCAAATAAAAGTGGGGATATTCCGAAGCAGCTGTACAATTCAAATATAGTACTCATTTCAAGTATCTTTTTACCAAAAATGATAGTTAAAAGATTTTATTCATTTAAGACAAGTTTGCTTTCGGTCCTTTTATCTGATAATGGTCAAGACTCTTACTGTCTAAACCAGTAATAGTATTGAACTAAATCTAATTGTGAGTTTAAAAATTCTCCGGCTAAAACGCAAACAAGATTAATTGGCGAGTAGGTAATTAAAATCTATTCTCCTCTTCTGTAGTTCTTTCCTTGGTGTTGGTAGTTTGAATTGATTTTTTACCTCCAAACTTTAAGTTTAACGAAAATGTGGCGACTCTGGTTTCAAAATCATAGGTTTTCCTATTCAATAAATTTAAAAGGGGTTCATTTGTATTGAGCAGCCAGTCATTGGTGTTAAAAATATCTGTAATCGATAGTGACATAGAGAAGTCCTTGGATAAATCTTTTTTCAAAAACAAATCCACTTGCCCAGGGGTGTCTCTTAGGTCCAATCCAGCATAATACGGACTTTGATAATATCCAGAAATATTTATGCTAAAATTGTCATTTTTGCCAAAAGAATAGAAAAGACTAGAACCAATATTAACAAAAGACCTGGAAAGGGAAACTTCAGAGTCATCTTCAAATATGTTACGCAATTCTTGATATTTCAATGATGTTGATAAATTCATTTCAAGCTTATTGAACTTATACCTTCTGGAAAATGTAAAATCTACCTCATCAATTCTATCAAAATTAATTGCTTTAATAATTTGAAAGCTATCATTGGTGTCAGAAGTGGGCTGAAAACCAACTATAGGATTTTTCTCGGGGGTATATGAAATAGAAAAATTATTTTTTTTAAGTTTTAAAAAAATCTTGTATTGATTGGAGAAACCAAAAACCAAACTAGTATTTCCGGTGAAATAGGTAAGGGGGTCTAAGAAAACAACAAAAGGAGCCAAATCTTTAAATTTTGGACGTTGAATCCCTCTATTATATAGGAACGATAATTGTGTTTGTTCAGAAAAAGTAAATTCAAGATTTAAATTTGGCAAAAAATTTCTATTATCCAATCTCAACAAATAAGCGTTAGAAATTTTATCGAATAGACGATAATTAAGATATTCGAACCTTAATCCAGATTGTAAATTGACTTTCTCAAATTGCAATGAGAGGCTACCATAAAGTGCATAATTCTTTTCAGAAAGGAAAACATCCTCGCTAAATTCTTCATTAATCACTTCTCCTCCCCCATTTGTTATATCTCGAACTTCAACAAAATTATCTAAAGTAGAATTTGAGTATTTCCCGCCAAACCCAAAATTGACGCCCTCTTCTCTAGTAGTTTCATAGCTAATATTAGAAACCCAAATATCTATAGGGGTTATTTTTTCTGAGAAGGTTTGCAATTCCCTGTCCGAACTAGACTCCTGTATTGTTATATCATATACATGATTATTCGTATTCTTATAAAACAAGTAATCTAAACCTAAATCTAAAATGCCCTTGGGACCCTTTTTTGAATAATAAATTCCACCAACATAATTATCCCAATTGTCACGTTCATTATCGATTGTTAATATATTTTGGTTAGGAAAGTCACTTTGCAACACAGATGTTGAGTTATCAGCAAACATTTTCCAACGGTTGGTTTGGCTGTTGAAATTAATCCCAATAACTGAGCTTCCTATTTCAGTTTCAAAAAAAAGAGAACTGGATATTGACTCTACCCGTGGTTTTCTAAAAGTCCTTGTATCTATATTGAAAACCGAATTCTGAGGACTATTCTGTCTATTAAATTCCCAAATTTCTTCCGTATTATTGACATTAAATTGAAATTGAGTACCAAGTATACTTTTGTCTGTTTTAATAGTAACACCAGCTCCTCCTCCATATTTGTCTGCTACACCATATCCGTAATTTGAAAATACATTTCCTGATATGCCAGTTTCCTTTCTTTTTTTAAGTAATATGTTAACCACTCCACCGGAAGAATTTCCATTATACTTGGCACCGGGATTAGTAATAAACTCGATTGATCTGACATCACTAGAATTAATACTCTCTAAATAAGAAACCACTGTTTCTGGCGGCAATAAAACTTCTCTAGAGTTAATATAAATTGCGACATTACCCTTGCCATTTAACAAAATCTCTTTATTAAGCTGATCCACGCCAGTACTAGAATTCCTTTTTAATAAATCAACCACTGATAAAGCAGAAGATGTATTTTTTTCATTATAATTAGAAATAACTTTATCGCTTTTAAACTCGTTGGAAACCTTGTTAACAGCTAAAGTTATTTCTTCAAGTTCATTGACTTCTTCCATCATCATAATAGAGGGTAATTTTAAAAAACTGTTCTTTTTTGAGACATTAATTATATCAGAATAGAAAGCCCGATATCCAATGTAACTAGTCTTTATAAGAAAGTTTCCGTTAGGAACGTCTTCAAATATGAACTCCCCTTCAATGTCAGTTATCGTACCTTTAACATTTATGGAATCAGTAATTCTAATTAAAACAACATTGACATAGGCCAAAGAATTTTTTGATTGATCTGTAACAACACCGGAAATAGTGCTTTGAGAAAAGCTTTGGTTAACTAAGAACAAAGAAACAAACCAAGCGTACTTGACAAACTCCAAGAGTATTCTAACTGAACTCTGTCTGAGGAATATATATTTAAACACTGGAGTGTACATATTGCGATTACATCTTTTTGACTAATGACCTTTAAATTTCAGATTTGTTTTTTAAAAAAAAGACTCTTTTTTCTTACAAATAAAAGTAATTAAACTTCTTATAAGTTTTTCAAGTTTTTCGAATTAATTTGTAAGAGTTGGATTTTCTAAGTAGTAGCTTGAAGTTAATACGCTAGGTAGTTTGTTACCAACCTTTTACATGCTTGATTTAAAATGATGCTTCCTTTAAAGCACCAAAAAGGATTATTTCATATTGCAATTAAGAGAGTTGACTTTTAACTAGGTTTAACTTTTCGATAGCCTCCTTCAGATTTAAATTTGAGGTAAGTTGGAAGATTGTTTTTTCTTCATTATCAATCCCTATAACTCTTGGGTTTTTTAATATCTTTTCTATTTCATCTTTGGAAAAATGATTAAGTAGTGCCCTTCCGAAAACAAATTCCTTGATATCCTTTTTTTCTCCCGTATCATGATTTTTTCCAAAGCGCAAAAGTTCAACTATTGCCTCTAATGGACCTGCTGACAAATGCGCCCCGTTTTGAGAAATTGAAACTTCCTTAATTCCTAAAAATTTCTTGTTTTTTAATAGCGCCCCTCTTATACTACCTTTTTCTGCAATTAATGGATTTGTCGAGCCTAGAAAATTTTTTCTCGCACAGAACCAATCTTTTTTCCCTTTAAGGGTAAACACTGGTATTGCTAAGCTATTTCCATCATATTCTTTAAACTGCGCAGGGGCAAATCCGTTTATGACATATAATTCATTTTTATCATAATTTAATCTCCCACAAAATGCTGAAGGTGCAAGTTCACAATGCTTTAAAGGTCTGCACAAGGTGGCTAAACCATTTGGACCAACCGAGGGATACTTTTCAAGAAACTCATATGCTCCCAGTATATTTACGCAAGATGGAAGAAAACCAAAGTTTCTTTGAAATTCAAATCTCCAATCTCTACCATTCAGTTCTTTTGCGGTCAATGCATGTTTATGTATTTCACCATAATGATTTTGAATGATATTATGTTTTGTTAAATAAGAACAACTTAAAAAATAAACATTTTGTATACGAAGATTCTGTTTTTTGATAATATCAAGAATCAACCTTAATCTTCTTATAAGGTATTTTCGATCTTTAGTTATTAACAAATGAGGCTTAATGAAAAAACAAAATTGATTTCCATAGTCTTCCGTTTCATATGTTACTAATTGAAATGATTTGCTTTCAAAGTTCAGGATTCTTTTGGCTAGAGCTTGAGGAGTAATCATAAATCTAAGATAAGTTCAAAAGTTAGAGCAGAGTTAGATTTAAAGAGAGATTATTTTGTTATCTGAAAACAATGTGTTCTCCTGCTCAGTTACCCTTATGAAAACTGTTCCTTCTTTTAACCCTTTTAGACTTTTTTTACCAACATAGCTACAAGTACTTCTTAACCCACCCAGAATATCAAGTAATGTGTTCCTAACATATCCCTTGATTTCCATTCTAACACACTTCCCCTCACTGGCTCTATATTTACGATGAACACCTTCATATTTAAGCATTGCTTGGGAAGAACTCATGCCATAAAATTCCAAAAATTGCTGTCCAGAATCATGTGAACCGCTATTATTTTCGTGATGACCTGCCAGCATACCACCTAACATAACAAAATCTCCACCAGCCACAAAAGCTTTTGCGATATCGCCTGGGTTTTTACATCCCCCATCTGACATTATATTACCACCTAGCTTATGGGCTTTTTCAGAACACTCAATTATAGCTGAAAGTTGAGGATAGCCAACACCGGTTTTTATGCGTGTAGTACATACCGAACCTGATCCAATTCCAATCTTAACAATGTTGGCACCTACATTGATTAATTCTTCAACCTTTTCAGGACTTACAACATTACCCGCAATTAATATTTTATCGGGAAACTCTCTTCTTATTCTTTTTACTACACTCTTTATTTGATTTATGTATCCGTTAGCTACATCAACACAAATAAAAGGAATCTTTGAAGTGCAACTCATTATATCAACTAGCTTTTGAAAATCTTGATGGCTTACTCCTATACTGACACCAATATTTTCTAAAACTTCATCACTTGTCCTATCAAAAAATTCTATCCACTGTTTTAAAGTGT
The DNA here is from genome assembly GCF_055693185.1 of Croceitalea sp. W27. Lineage (NCBI taxonomy): Bacteria > Pseudomonadati > Bacteroidota > Flavobacteriia > Flavobacteriales > Flavobacteriaceae > Croceitalea > Croceitalea sp. W27. The sequence continues at coordinate 3,805,012 of NZ_CM146327.1, read as the reverse complement.
AGTGCTTTTGGATTATGGTTAACATTTTGAATTTTGAAAGCTCAGTGGCCATTTCAAAAGTGCCTATTTTGTCCATGTTTGATGCAACTATTGGGATACCTCTCCATTTTTGATTCAAATATTTAAAGGAAAAATCTCTTTCCAATTTCACTTGAGACCTACTATCAATGGATGAGGAACAAGGCTTAATCATCACATCTTTAAATCCTAATTTTACGCTATTTTCAATTCTCATAAACATTATTTAGATAACTAGATTTATACTTATAGAATATTCTTTGTTTAATTTTTAATGTGTTCCGCAGAAAGTAATCACTCCAAGTGTTGTAAAAAGATTCAAATTAATAATATTGCTTTTAGGCCTCGCAGCTATTGCAAGCCATTAAATTCCTTGAGAATTCTTGAGCAGCATTCACGGAGTGTTGATAGTATAAGGATTTTATCCCAAGTTTGGCGGCCATAAGATATAATGAATTAATCTCCCTTGTAGGTGTTTTGGGATGAATCATGAGGTTTAAGGACTGACCCTGATCTATATATACCTGCCTTTGAGCTGCTTGTTGAATAACTGATAGTTGGCTAATTTCAGAAAAAGTCTTGAAGACATTTTTTTCGTGTAAGCTTAAAAAATCCAGATGTTGGACAGAACCATCCCTTTCTAGTATTGACGACCAAACATCTGAACTGTTTTTGTTCTTTGATTTTAAAACTTTTGTCAATACTGGATTTCTAAACGTAGTTTTTAGCTTAGATAAGTCTTTCACAAAGTAGTTAGACTTTATTGGTTCTATCCCCTGCGAAACATTTCCCAAAATAAATGAACTGGATTTTGTAGGAGCAATTGCCATTAGGGTTGTATTTCTTCTTCCTATTCCTTTTAAGATTTCAGGTTCTCCGAATAGTTTTGCCAAGTAGGTACTTGCATTATATGCCTGTATTTTTATTGATTTGAATACGGTATTATTAATTTTCATAGCATCCATAGAGTCAAAAGCCACCATTTTAGATTGAAGATAGCTATGCCACCCAATTACGCCCAATCCCAAAGCTCTATGTCTTAAAGCAAATTTACGAGCTCTTTCCATGAATTTCATATTTTCTGTCTTTTCTACAAACTCGGTTATTACTGTGTCCAGAAACATTACAAGTATTTTAATTGCATCCGTATCTTTCCATTCATCATAAAATAACAAGTTCATTGAAGACAAACAGCAAACAAATGATTCATCAGCCGATGATGGTAACATTATCTCGGAACACAAATTACTTCCATAAATCTGTGAGTCCTTGTAGACTGTAGGTTTTCCGTTATTAGCGTTATCTTTAAAAAAGATGTAGGGTATCCCAATTTCTGAACGGCACTGCAAAATCTTAGCCCAAAGCCTTCTTTTATTAAAATCTCCATTCTCCATCGATACTAACCAGGAATTACCTACACAGATTCCATAGTAGACCAATTGTATTGGATTTCCTTCAAGTTGAGTATTTAACCATTCTTCAATGTCAGGATGTTCGATATCAATATATCCTGCAAATTGTCCTTTTCGTATTGTCCCTTGGGAAATTGTGTCAATAAGTGAATCAAACAAGGAAAAGAAAGGGAAACTCCCATCTGTTTTTCCGCTATCCTTAATAACACTTCCTCTTTCTCTGATTTCCCCAAAATAGGCCGAAGTGCCTCCTCCATATTTGGACATTGTTCCAACTTCTGCTATAGTATATAAAATAGATTCTATTGAATCCTCAATGTAAGATGAAAAACAGCTAATCCCAAGGCCTCTATCTAAGCCATAATTTGACCAAACTGGGGAAGAAAGGGAAAACCAGCCTCTAGAAAAATAATTGTAAAATTTCCCCGCATATCCCTCTATCCCAAGGTAATTTTCTGCAGTTTTGGCTATTTGCATTATTCGTTCCTCTGCAGTTACCTCAGGTAATAAATAACCACGATTAAGAAATTTTCTACTATCTTCATTAATCCACTTAAATGTCATGATACCTCTTTTTTAGTAAATCAGGATGATATTTTTACTTTTTTATGTAATATCGGTCTCAGTATTTATTACTCTGAAACCATAGGTGTTTGTTAATTGGATATTGAAAAAAGGGCTAGCTTAACGTTCAGATAGGAAACTAGGCTGTCAAAAAAGATCTTCGGCTTGTATGCTTTGTTGTTTCTTCGAATATGCAATGCTCCTTTTGTTGAAAAAATCTAGGTCTTTAGTAGCCAAAACTTCTTCATCAAACCACATAGTGGTCTCAATATCTTTCCAATCTATTTCAAAGGGTGGCTTAATTTCCAGTTCCTGTAAGGATATATTTAATCTATTTCTGATAAAGTTTTGAATAGTTTTTTTTGGCAAAAAATCTAATTCACCTTTTTCAAAAATCCAATTTAGGATTTTCTGTTCAGCTTTGTCAGCCTTTATACAGGCTTGGCAAATTTCATGTTCAAAAGCTGCGTTAAACCAATCCGGATTTTCTCCCTTAATAATCTTTATTAACTCAATACCGAATTTTCCGTGTATATCTTCCTCTTTTGAAGTGGCCTCCACAATATTGGAGATTCCCTTGAAAAGGTTTTTATACTTATTAAAAGCCATAATTATTAGAAATTGACTAAATAATGATACGTGTTCCACGAAAACTGAAAACAGTAAAATCGAATATGTAAATCTCTTATTGTCCATTTGTCTTTCCAATGCCAAGTAATCGGAAAGGTAATTTATACGATCAGCAATGGCTGGAACCTGACTGATACTTTTGAACTCTTCATTTAGTCCTAGTTTTTCCAATAGAAATGCATAAGCATCTGCATGTCTAACTTCAGATTCAGCAAAGGTCATACCGACTGCTCCTACTTCAGGTTTAGGAGCTCTAGAATAAATTCTAGCCCAGAAGGTTTTAACGGAAATCTCTATTTGAGAAATTGCCAGTAGTGTATTCTTGATAACATTTTCTTCCTTTGGCGAAATGTTTGTTTTGAAATCTTGAATATCTGATGTTATGTTATATTCGGTATGTAACCAATAGGAATGTCTTATACTCTCTTTAAAACCTACAAGGCTTGGGTATTCATAAGGTCTATAATTGATTCTTTTTTCGAATAAACTCATTTTTAATGTTTTTTTGTTCTTCTAAATTGGCAATACATCAAAAAAGATGTATTTAGCCACATTTTCATTAATATTGAAACTAGCAAAAAATATAACTGATAGAATATGAAAGAAGTACTGAACTTAAACAATGCAGGGCTCGATGATTTTCCTGAATTAAATTTCCTCTTTAAGGAAATAAGCTTATTTAACAACAAAATATCTGTAATATCAAATAATCTTTGGAATCAACATGAGCTTGAGATTCTTAATATTTCTGCTAATCTTATAACTGAAATCCCAGAAGATTTAGGAAAGCTCAAAAATTTAAAAATGATAGATTTTGGACATAATAATATTTCAAAAATTCCCGATTCGATTGGAAATTTGGTCAATTTGAACTCCTATCTATATCTTCATAACAATCGATTAACTTCACTTCCTGAAAAAATTTCTGAACTAAAAAAAGTAACGTATCTCAATATTAGCGAAAATAAAATTGAGATTCTTCCGAATACGATAGGGAACCTTAAAAGTTTAGTTGAGTTAAAGGTTGAAAAAAATTCTTTGACAAAACTCCCAGAATCTTTTTGCGGGCTGAGTAAATTAATATATTTAAACCTTGCCAAAAATAAAATAGGCAGCTTACCAAAGTGCTTTGAAAATTTGAGCAATCTTCGATTTTTGAATATTGATGATAATCAACTAAAACAATTACCTAATTGCAATCCAGACTTACGTGAAATTTCCCTTAGGAATAACGAAATAAGAGAAATTCCAGAGAGTATTGAAAGGTTTGAGTATTTACGCACATTAGATCTCAGAGGAAATAAAATAATTGAACTTCCTAAAGAAATTCTGAACCTTAAATATCTCGAAAGATTAGATTTAAGATGGAATATAAATTTAAGAATCCCAAGTTGGTCAAACCAATTATTGGATAGAAAATGTGTTTTCTATTATTAGTTCAAATCTTCTAAAGTGTAAGTTGAATATTTTAAAAAAGTCAAGTGTTACGTTCGAACATTATATTATCAATTGAATTAATAATATCTTCATTGGCATTTTTTTGAAACAATACTTCATCGGGATTATTCCTAATGTTAGATTTATATTTTGGTATTTTTTCAAGGAAGCTCTGCAAACGATTAAAACTAATATTGTCCACAGATTTTCCGAATCCATACTTATCAATGATATGTGCATTGAAATGTTGCTCGTATCTATCGTTTGGAATTACTAAGGCAGGCTTTTCTAGATACATCAACTCAGACATAAAGGTGTGTCCAGCTGTTGATATTATCGCATAGCATTTAGCCAATATTTCATAAAAGCTTTGATGGCCAATTTTTTGCACTTTTATATTTTGAGCTTTGACTTTTTTTAGAGCTGAAAAGTAACCTTCATAATTTGCAGTTACAATCACAAAAGAATAATTTGGAAGCTCTTTTAAGATGGATACCATTTCAATGCTAGTAAAGGGATAATGATTAAACGACGATAAATAAACTAATATTAAGTGGGAATCTTCTTCTATATTTTTAGACTTAAGATTAACAATACGATTTCTGATTATTGGACCAAAGCTTATTATCTTCTGCCTCTTCATCTCATCCTCATCATCAGCGAATTGAAAGAATGAATTAACTATTCGCAAATTGGCCTTTGGAAAAAACAAATTTAGTCGGCAAAAATCTGCCTTTGGACTATATGTCAAAATTTCGGGGAAGTGGGTCAACAAATATTTACTTTGCTGATCCAACGTAATTAGGGGCAAATCCATTGAATACGCCATTATCGCCGAGACAGGTTCGTAATTGGTTATTACAATGTCTGGAATACCCAAAAACGTCTTAGCAGAGTGAAGCGCATTAAAATTAAGGGTAAAATAACCTACATCCCTATTGATTGGTTCTTCTGCTGTTGTTTTGAAGTCTATACCTGTAAAGTCAGTATGGACCCATGGTACATTTACCTGAAATACTTTAAAATCCCCATCTGATTTAAACTCAGATTGAAAATATTCAAAGCTGTCACCAAAAGCTAAAATTCCAAGCTTATATCCCCTGAACAGATATTCTTCAATGAAGGGCAAAGATTCATAAACATGTCCCCTACCAATGCCACATACTCCAAATAAAATTGATTTTTTTTCCATTCTATATTTTTAAATGCACTAATTAAGTTGAAGCCAATAATAGAAATATGAATAATTCATGAAAAAGTAAGGTTTGCATCTATTAGGAACATTATTTCTAATTTCATGATGGACTTAGGCATCAAAATGGTCTATTCAGGTTGATTTTTTTAAGTAACCCTTAAACAATCTCAAAATTATCATTACATATACCTAAGGACTTTGCCGATCTCTGATATTTAATATCTTCTGTGATTTCCACTCCAAACCTTTTTCTCAAAGACTTTGTCAAGGCAGGAATTAATTGAACAACTCTTGGGTCTTTCGTAACTTCGTCACTAATTCTTGGAAATAAGGATAGTTCAACTTCGCTAATCGCAACTTCTTTTCTTTCAGATTCGGGAAGTCTTAAATTAGTTACTGTATATCTATCAATACTACACCTTAATGCGTCCATACTATCCAACCACACAAAGAATGTGTATCGATAATCATCAAGGCAAATAGATGGATAAAGGTCTTTAGGATTGATTCCATGATTTCTTTGAAGCACTATTCCTGGATGTTCAATATCATTTCTGGACATTAAAGACGTTACTATTTTAACAGCCTCTTGGGATGATGGGGCTTCTTGAATAGTCTTTTTTTCATGACCGGAAAATACATACCGGTGGTCATCTCTAACTCCATCCGCAGTGACCGGGTGTTTATAAGCACAAAATGCATGGGTTATTATATTGCAAGAGGTACGCAATAAAGCTCCGGTAGGTAAGACTTGGTAATCTTCTGTATCATAGTAGATAGCGATGTTTAATGGGGCGTTAGTTCTGGCATCTTTCTTTTCAGCTATTTTAGCTCCTGGAACTAAATCTCCTATTTCCTGAGTAATCGAATCCAACCAAGAAAAGTAATCTTCTTGAGAAACATCATCCATTTCTATTTTGACACCCAATTGTTTAAACAAAAATTGATTCCCATTTTGCTCAAGGACTTTCGTGGGCATTTTTAAATCTCTCATCTTATCTAATTTTAAGTTAATCTTTATATAGCTACTAATTCCTCCTTATTTAAAAAACTAAGTATTTTTTCAAGTTTAAATTTCATTTCTTTGGGGGTAAACATCTTATTAGTAATGTTTAAATTCTGTGTTGGATAAACATCGCTATAAACAACTGCAAAGTCTCTGATTCTGGGACCTCTTAAAACCATTGTGCAGCAGGGTTCGTTTTTATCTATATTAAGTCTATGAATTGTCTCTCCCGATAAAAAATAAGTATCATTATGGTTTTGACATTCTTCTGACGATTTTTCAAGCTTAACATTCTCTATTAATTCATAAAAATCATTAATGATATTTTCACCTGAGTTATCTGGAAAATATCTATATGATTTATAATTACTTTCTTTACTGCTCTTAATCTCAAAAATCTCAGAGTGAAGATTACCAATAATAATCTTAGACCAAAAGCTGAACCTATGCTCATGAATTAGCTCATCTTCAACCTGTTCATCTGTAAATGGGGGTAACCAAAAATGAAAAGTCAATCTATACGCTGACGTATTTGCACTATCTACAATCACAATTTTATCAAAATGGTTCACATGTTTATAAGATCTCGATGCGACTTCATTCAACGAACTTTCGTCGCTAATAATATTTTTAAGAAGAGGTATTAAAAAACTTGGATGTCCAATAAGTCCATGTAAGTTTTTAGTTCTTAAATCTTCTACTGGTATTCCCGACGCACTGTGATTATTAACCAGACGGGTTACTTCTTTTAAGGTAGGTTCAATTGAAAAATCCATGATTGCATAGTTTAAATTAATAAAAAAATTATTTTTAAATGTTGTATTTCAGATACTTAGACAATATACTTCGTGCTAGAAATTTCTAATTACAATTTAGAATTCAACTAGGCAGAAGATGAGTTTATACCCACAATATTTTAAATTCTTGAAAGGTAGCTTACGGGCAAGACAGCAGTTATATTGTTATTAAGTGATTCTATTCTGACGAACACCTTACTCTTATTCTCTTCAGTTAATATGACACACTCTAATCCGCAAAGCGGGCCGTAGTTTATAATTTTCTTTTCCCCTTTCTTTATATTAGAACAGGAAGTAGAAATTTCACTTATTCCATCTATTTTTAACAGCCGTTTTATCTTATCTATTTCTTCGTTTCTAACCTTAGCAAGTTTTTGACCTGTTTTGAGATATCTAATTACTCCTTTAAAAGTCAGGGGCATGTAGAGTTCTTTATTAGATTTTGCCTTGAGAAAAACATAAGAGGGAAAAAGGGGTAAAACAATCTTTTTCTTTCGATCACTCCATTGTCTTATAGTAGTATAAGTAGGAAGGAAAGAATCAATATTGTTTTCCTTTAAAAGCTTACTAATCTTTATTTCATACTTGCTTTTTACATGTAGGACATTCCATACGTTGGAATCGTTGTTCATGGTGAGTAATTTTTGGGTTATATGTTATACAAGTGCTTGCTAAGAAAAATCTAAACACTTCTATATCTCGGTAGACATCCCTAATATGAACTATTATGGGGAATAAACAGGGCTACGCCGCTCTGACTTACATCAGTATAAATATCTAAATCTATATTCTTGTTAAGGAAAGTTTGGAGTATAAATGTATTATATTTCGTTATTATAATTGAGGTATTTTCCCTCAATCTTTGCAAAATATAATTTTCAAATTCAAAAAAAATTAAACTTAAGCAATATTGAAATACCTTTCTTGTTATTATTTATAAAACCTATTTACGTCTATGAACACATCATAAAATTTTGAATAATTCTTTTAGCAAGGAACTCGACAATCCGAACCATGTTGACCATTGCACCAAAATCTTGGACTATGAAAAGAATTAAAATTTTAATTATAGATGATCATCCGATGACGATAATTGGATATTCGTCAATCTTAATGAATGGTAAAATCAAAGAAAAAATTGAAATTCAAAAAGCTAAGGACTGTGATGAAGCCCTTGATAAATTAAATTCTGAAAAAGACTTCTTCGACATTGTTTTTTTGGATATCCGTTTGCCAGTATCACAGAATAAATCCATTGTGAACGGCGAGGATCTAGGATTACATATTCGAAAAAGGTATCCAAAAAATAAGATAATGGTTCACACGGCCACAACTGATGTTGACCGTCTTTTAAGTGTCTATGATAATTTAAACCCGGAAGGTATTTTGGTAAAGTCCGATATAAATGAACACGTACTTGTCGATTCAATTAATATGGTGATTTCGGGTAAAAAATATTTTAGTCAAAAAATAAAAAAATGGATTTCCAAATCAAAGCACAATGAAGTTTACGTTGATGTTTGGAATCAAAAAATATTATATCACCTTTCTACAGGAGCAAAAATTAAAAATCTCCCTCTTGTTTTACCATTTTCCAGAGCCACTATTGAAAGGCGTATAAAAAGGTTGAAATTGGATTTTGACATCCCAGGCGGTAGCAGGAAACAACTTCTTTTGATAGCAAAAGAAAAAGATTTTATTTGATTTAAAATAGCTATCAAAATTATAGAATTTTCTAACGTCACCATTCTTATTTAAACAATATGCCAATTAATGCATAAATAAAATGCTTGGTCATAGCAAACTTCAAAACAGATGAAGATGAGTGTTTGGCTAGAACATTTTTATTTAACATGTAGTTGGTACATTTAAAATTATCTCTTATTTTTAATCATCTTTCCCCCACATATTTTATAAGTTAATTCTTGGCTTAGAAACAAAGAATCTAAATTTTCTAAAAAAACCATTTGTGATTTATATCAATATTTAATAACCAAAATTCAAATTTATACAACTATGAAAGCTAATGTTTTAATTACAGTTTCTGGTACTGCTCAAGGAATTCCTGTATTAATTTTAGAACACCTAGATTTTAAAAACCCACTGCGTTTTAAAGATGGTAAATGGGGCAAAATTTTTAAAGATTTTCCCATAGATACAGACAGAGATCTTGATTATGCCCTACTTACTTTTGGAATTCCAGGTCAAGAATGTATTGTAACAGTTAATGTTAAATACGGTAATAAGGAGAAATCAAAGGAAAGTAAAGATACATTTGGTCCTAAAGGATGGGCTATAATAAAAGATGATTTAAAATTATGAGTTCAAAATTCTACATTTTTGCGTTGTCTCTACTATGTTCAATAAAAATTTTCGGACAGACTATTGCTCAAAATTCAAATAACACCAGTTCATTGATTCTTGGAATAAATCCTGACAAGAAAGAATTTTTAGAAAAGAAAAATAATAGTAAATTTAAAGATGAAGACTTTGAGTTTGGACTACCTGCCACGGTAGCAATAAATGTTTCTACAAAGGATAAAAAAATAGCAATTGAAAACCTTCATCAATTTCAATTAAAAGAGACTAGTGATTTTCTGATAGTTGGTTTGAATGGCTCTGGTAAAATCAATAACAGTATCGCTAGTGTTTTTGAAAACAGTAATGTTGTTGGAGGTGTAACTGGAAGCTTGTTAATAGGCCTTAAGAAGTTCAGAATTAAAAATGAGGATGAAATTTATAATTACTTTGTCAGTAAAATAAATAAAATGGACAAAGAAGAATTAAAGGAAGAAATTGGAAACATAGGTAAAATTGAGGGACATTGGTTCTTTATAAGCCCAAGTATAGAAGGTAGAAAATTTACAAGGTTTGTGGCAGATAACACATTTGAAAATCAAAAAGATAAAATAACCGCAACCCTATGGTCTATAAATTTTGGATATAATTATTGGACACCAAATTTATTTGGATTTAATACGACATTAGGAATTTCATACTCGCCTAAATTCTCTGATAATTTTTCTGAATTAACTGAACTTTCTTTAAGAGAGCAACGGTCGGATACAGATGGTACTATACAAAGAGCTACCTCTTCCAAAACTACGGTTTATGAAGGTGATTATATAACTGCTAAAAAACAAGATTTAAATCTTGAAGCATTTTTTGTTCATAATAAGTTTCCTTCCATAGGGCTATACTTAGGCCTTTTAAATACTTACCAAAATGAATTAGAAAATTTAACGTCTTTTTCTACGGGATTATACTTTTCAAAGCCAAAACAACCCACAAACCCGTCAGTTGGTATTGTTGTCAATTTTAATGATGTTAATAATGACTTTAATCTAGAATCTGAGAATAGATTTTCAATAAATTTTGTAACTAGATTAAACCTTACTAGAGGATTTAGATAAAAATATAAACGATTAAAATTAAGTCTCAGAAATTATGAGCTTTCAAAATATTTTTTTAGCAGATTCAAACATATGGGATGTTATTCCTAACATAAAAACGATTATATCCTTAATTGCCTTCATTGTAGCGGCTGCTTTTCTCTATTTTCAGAGAAAGACAAAAGACAAAAGAAAAATATTAGAACAAACCCCTGACGATGAAAAAGCTCAAGTTGCTGGTATGATATTGGAAGACTTCCATGTAAATATCGATGAGCTAACAAAAGAACAACGCTATAATCTAGCAATGGAAAAGCTTAAAAACCGATCCAAATATCGTTTAACGATAAGTATTCTACTGGCTTTTTTATCGGTACTAGCATTACTTGCTTTAATTTTTGGAAATGGAGAGGGTAAAGAAAAGGAAGAAACCAATAACAAAGTCAGTTATGAAGTTTTTGCCACACCATTTGAAAACTCAATTGAGAAAAGAGAGAAATCTGGTGATTTTGAACATAGGAATGATTATTGTCAGAGCGAAACACCCGTAAATTGGATTGTGAGTGCTGATACACTAAATGGATGGCATATCGATGTTCCTTCAATTAGTATTACCCATACGGCACGAAGAAATTGTACTTTCAACGGAGTATTTAATGAATCTAAACTTGGTTTTGAGATTAGAGGTATTGTTAGAAATAATGGGGAATGTACGGGACCATTTAGAGATGGTAGAGGGAAAATTACAGCTTCATATAATTGCACAGAGGTTAAAAATACTAGAGTTCCAAAACCTACTATACAACTGACCAAGGGGAAATTAAACAGGAATGGAAGTAAAGAAATTGAACTTCCTTTAAAAACACTTGATTATAAAATAATTATCAGTGATTCTGAAAATCAAAAAACAACCCTAAGTAATATTAACCCTAGTGAAAATGGTTTTTCAATTAGAAAATTAGGCGACACAAAATTGTTACTTAAAACCTGAAGAATAAAAATAAACTTATATGCAGGTTGTCTGCCTTCAAGAAGATGCCTTTTACACTTTATTTGATAAGGTGGTAGAACATATTGATGCCAAAAGAAAAGAAGCACCTGCCAAATGGATTGATGGCAAGGAAGCAATGAGTATTCTAAAAATATCATCCAAGACGACCTTGCAAAAACTTAGGGATGAAGGAAAAATTCGGTTTTCTCAACCACAAAAGAAAATCATCCTATATGATAGCGATTCAATCAATAACTACATAGAACAACACGCCCACGAAACTTTCTAGAAATGGAGGAAATAAAAGTCGATAAGAACTATAAGGAGGCATTCAACCAGGGATATGGGTTAGCTAAGGAACTTGGACTAAAATCAGATATCTTAAAAGATTTGGCTTCTGGCAATAATCGAATGCAAGCGATGAAAGAAGGAATGGAGCAGTATGGGAAAGAATTGCTAGCTGAAAAAGACAAAGAAATTATTCCTCCTCTTGATATTGAAAGTTTAGATAATCATTCTATTGATTTAGATACTTTCGATATAAATAGCGATAAAGACATAGATTTATCAAAGTAAGAAGCTTATTTATTTCTTTGATGTCCTACTTGTTTTGGTGCATCATTTGATTTTTCAATTATACTTTCTGCTCCTGATTTTTTTGGGTCATATAAAATAGACTTTTCGTATGCTCCAGATTTATCATAAAAGTTCCACCACCCGGAGCTTTTTCCATCTTCATTGCACCCTTCAGCCTTCAGTATGGCATTGGTATTTTCTTTAAGCCACCACTGACTAGACCTGTCAGTTTCTACACTGTTGACTTCAAAGTTTACTACAGCATATGGGGAATCGAAATCTATACCTCTATATGCAACTGAGGTTTTTGCAATAGCATTGTCAGGTTTGTTTCGATTAATCCATTTCTGTATGCCAGGGTCATTTCGAATTTTGTCCATATTATTATCTATTGTGCTTATTGCAAATGCATTTAATAGGTTATTTGGTAAGGTTACCTCGCCTTTTATTAATTTTTTTTGTAAATCTTTTTTTAGTTTAACTTCAGAATGCTCATTGAGTAAATCCACGGCATATTCTTTTAGTCCTTTATCAACAGATTCATCTTGTAATAAATTCACGGCAATTTCTACATATTTTGAATCTAACTTATTGTATTCAACTTTATTGGTGATTATGATACCAATGAAACCTATGAAAATATAAGATGCAATTCTCAGTAAAGATTCAAGTCTACTAAAAGTTTTTTTCTTCATCTTTTAATCAAATAAAATTATTAGAATGCCTGCATAGTAAGATAAGAAGTAACAAGTGATTTCAACTATCAAAAAGCCTTAAATTTTTTGTGGTTTAGGTGCGTATTTCTTCTCTCAAACCCATGTCAAACTTGTGGCATGAAACAAAATCAAGAAAAATATGCCATTAGCGAAATCAAATTGACCTATACCAGAAAGGTCAAAGCTGATAAACGCCCCAAAATAACTTCCTCACAGGATGCACATTCACTGTTTCGTGCAAATTGGGACGATATGACCATCAATCTTTTTGAAGAGTTCAAAATACTCTTACTGGATAGAAATAATCGCTGTATGGGTATTGTGCCAATTTCACAAGGTGGTGTTTCGGGTACAGTAGCCGATGCTAAATTGATTTTTGCTTCAGCCTTAAAGGCTAGAGCTTGCGCCATTATTTTAGGACACAACCATCCCTCGGGAAATTTAAAGGAAAGTTTATCGGATAGAGACTTAACGAAGAAATTGGTCAAGGCTGGTAGATATCTCAACCTTCCAATTCTTGACCATCTTATCCTAACAAACGAAGGATACGCTTCCTTTGCCGATAATGGACTAATGCTTTAAAACAATAATCGATTAAAATTTGGTGGATTAAATTGAATCTCTATCTTAGATTCAATGAATCAAAACGATTGATAATAAACTATTTAATATAGATATATAGAAAACTAAATATTTAAAACATAAGCGTTAGCTAGCAAATTCCATCGAGTATAGAAAACTGGTAATTTTTGAGTCAGATGGAAGGCAAAAAGCTAATGCCCACGGTGAAGGCGCGGGCTTAGTTGCTGTATTTGATTCAGGGTATACCAGTACCTCTATACTCAAGGCACACTAAGTACCGCGCTATTTTTTTGCCGTATGAGTAATGACACCTTTCATATTCGAGACCCTTAGACCAAGAATTCTTCAATTCTTTAGTACTAACCTACACTCTTTTAATCTTTAAAAAATGAATATGAAACTAAAATTTTGTTTACAAATAACTTTATTAACGACGTTGATTTTAACTTTTTTTTCCTGTGGCTCAAGAGGTGATGTAGGAAATGAAACCCCTGAACATTTGGGCAAATCAGTTCTCTATGCCTTGAAGACCAATGACAAAGAATTATTTGCCAGTTATGTCTACACTGAGAATGAAGTTGAATACATTATAGAAAACTCTAAAAAGAAATCCAATGCCAAATGGGAACGTGACAGACATGCGGAATACTATCCAAAACTTATTGAAGCCTTTGATTTTTTAAGAGCAAAGGCGACTTCAAGAGGCCTAACAGATTGGGACGATGTTGAGTTCTCAAAAGTGAGTTACTCCCTAAAAAACGATGGGCTGGATGCTCGTAACACTACATTAGAATTTACCAATGGCAAGTTTATTGGAAGAATAAGCCTGTCAACGATTGGAAAATCGGATAGAGGTTGGTTTTTACAGGGCATGCCAAGCTTCAGAAATTATTCAAGAATGAATTAAACAATTAAATTTTATAAATATGAAAGCCTTTATATTAAGCAGCAAATTTTTATTACTTCTTTTAGCTTCTTTGCCACTATCATTATGTTCTAGTAATGATGATAATCCAGAAAATGAAGAAGAAATCGAAATGGAAACTATAAACCTAGATTTATCGGGTTTAGATGTTCAGGAAGAGGACACCACTTTTAGCCTTGAGGGATTTACATTTAATAATTCGGGGGCAAAGTCAGATGACTTTTTCATTACCGAAGAATTGAATGGAGAGGTGGTGGATATCAAGGGAATTAGCCTTTGGAATGATGGGACTTCTTTCAGACTGATAGGGATTAATTTGGATAGTACCTCTGGAATAAAAACAATTACAACTAGATTATTTAATAATGGCACCTTTGGTTATATCACCCTATATAATGAAAGCACTTTTGTTGAAGAGATTGAGACGGACAATAGATTGTCCGATATTGTCCTTGATGTTGAAGGCAAGAGTTATACCCGTCTTCAAATTAGGTCAGCAGAAGGAATGGCAATATCAATACAAATCGATTACTAATGAAAAAGTTAGCATATTTACTTATCGTATTTAGTATCATATTGGTCGGGTGTAGTTCTGATAATGAAAATTCTAACCTTCAAGAGCCAGGTACGGTCGATTCTGGTGACAGTAATGGAGCTGATTCAGGCTCAGACGGGGATAGTACACCTTCTGATGATATTTCAACACTTTTTCTAGGTGGAATAGCGCGAGCACGATTTAGTGAAGGTGAAATCTTTCTAATAAAGAGCAAAAACATATCGCTCAGAGGTAATGATAAATACTATACTGATTTAGGATTAGATGAGTTGGCAGGTATTATTAGCGTTACAGGTGCTAGTTATAATAAAGATGGCACAGCCCCAAAATCTGAAGACGATTTTTACTCGTTTTACAATCAAGCAGAACTAGATAGGGGGCGTAAAAGAAATAATGTAACAATCTCTTTTATTATTACGGAGGAAAATTCAGCAAATGCAGAACTCATGATAAATGACCCCATGACGTTTGCAGTCGGTACTCTTATACCCTCTCAAAATACTGGAGGTCGTCCAATTGAGAAGGGAAGTTTCTCGATTAAAGCGAGACAAAAGCGATTAACCGATGAAATCCCCCCTTTTGGAAAGGATATCAATGGAAATGTATTTCAAGAATTTACTTTTAATGACATTGAGGTTAACATGGATGATGAACATAAAATAAACGCCCTTAAATATAGACAAGGTGCGGAAGCACCTGTTGATTTCTTGCACGAAGAATTAGCCACAATGTTTGAAGAAAAGGGCAATGTCATATTCATAAAGGTTATTGAAACGCTTGTAGTTCAAAATGGAGAACGGCTGGAGGTCGTAACACCACCAAATTTTAACCCATAAGATTCTAAATTTATTTTAAAGAAAGCTCATAATCTAAATGGGCTTTCTTTTTATTCAAAATCATCTGACGGAGATGGTTTTTTGTCTACATATATATCTTTCAGATTATCCTTAAAATCATCTATATTTAATTGACGGTCATGAAAAACCTTGTCGCTAGTTTCATCATCCATTTGAAGACTGAGTTCTATATCTTGGTCATGAAAGATTTCTTTTTCTTCTAGGGTTGTAATTTCTTCACCTTTTTCCGGTTCATCAAATAGTTCCTTAGATTCTTTATCGGTCATAGATAGATTGAGACTTTCCTTATTATCTTGAAACTGTTCTTCTCTTGTTTCTATCCCTTTTTGCTCTTGCAATTGTTTATATCCATCAACACCTTTCTCGGCTAGAACGGATGCATCCTTAGGGGGCATATTTTCTAATTGCTCAATGGTATAGTCTTCATAGTCGCCCGTTGATTTAGCCTTATTGAGCATTTCGTCTTTAATCTTGTCCTCATATTCACGAGAAACCTCTGCCTTCCTTAATTCGTTATCCTCTTTAGATATCGTTTCCTTTTTTTCTGATTTAACAATACGAATATCCCCTTTTGGTTTGGGAGCTGGACTAGGACTTTTGGAAGAAGTGGTTTGTGTTCTATCCATGTCAAAAAGTATCTTATTTTTCTCCGCAATAAGGTCTTGAACTTTTTGACTTCGCTCAGCAATAGTACCAATAGTTTCAAGGTCTAAGTCATCGAGTTTTGTTGACATAAATAAATCATTATGTTAAGTTTTTCTTGTTTAAACAAACATTTAAGAGGTGAATGATGGCGTTAGCAAGTTGGGATCACTTTAAAAGATATGGCGAAAATGATCTTGAGCATAAAGAACAAGCCAGAGCTTTGTTAACGGAATCTCTTGGATTTGAGCCACCTGTTAAACTATCGGTTATGGGTGAGGTAGCTATTCGTAAAACCCTCAGAGAAATTGCCGAGGGTCAAGATAAGCAACAGACTCTCGAAAACAAGATTGAGCTATACTCAGGAATTATCAAAAGAATGATTCCCGAATACGCGCCAGAATTTGCCCATTTCTTAAATTGAGTCTTATCCATTTCCTGATTGACCACCCTTTTTCTTTTCGTCTAGAAAGTCATTGACCCATATTTCATCAGATGTGGTAAATGAGTCTTCGACAATGTCATAAAGTACTTTACGGGTTTCTTCATCTTCCGGTAATTCTATAGGTAAATAAACGCCTTTGGTGTCTTTTTTTGGTTTTTGGCCAATAAAAACATCATATTTCATTTCATTGGTAATCTTCTTATCGATATTGTCTAATACCCAATCCCTTCCCTGTTGAGCTTTACTAAAGTTCTTGGCCATAAACATCAAACCACAAACGATAAGTAGAACACCCGTTAATTTTGCAAACGCAATAAACGTAAATATAAGTCCAATTAGAATTGGAATAAGTGGCTCTAAAAGAACGTGAACCAAATAGTGGGAGATTTTTACACCTAGTACTTTTCTACCGATAATTTTATACCAGAATGGGGCTATTTCACCATCGGATAGACTGAAACGTTTAAAATCATAAGCTGTTCCATATCTTTTTATTTCTAAGCGATGATAAATTGCAAAGCCTAAAAATATCAACATGAAAATACTCAAAAACGTTCCTGAATTTCTTACTTGACTCAGATTGATGGTACGAATATTAACCCCTACTAGTTCTAGAAAATTGACATACAAATAAACTAATACTGGGAAAAGAACAAATGAGCTTAAAAAAATTCCAATCGATTGGGCTAAAGTGATATACCGTTCGCCAAATTTTCTTCTTAAAAAGACTTCAACGATTGCAGAACCATAAGAAGCAAATAACAAGAAAAATCCAACTACAAATTCTTTAAATCGGTTGGTGCGTCCTTGATGGATTTCAATGAATATATTTCTTTTCTCAGGGTTATAACTGTAATACTGACTTTCTGTACTCATATTTTTTGTTGGTTTATAGTGAATAATGAATGATTCTTTCCTGTGTTTTCAAAGGGAATTCCTTGCCGGTGAACAATAACCTCAATCCAAAACTCATTGATGGGTCCACCAGTTTTTTGCCGAGCAAAATCTGACGGCTCAATGGTATAAAGCATATTTTGAGAACTCCCCTCGCTAAAACTAGAATTATCTCCCGTTGACATCCCTTCACTACTAACCCATTTTAATTCTTTACCGATGAGATTGGCAGAATACTCATTAGTCTCAACATCTGAATTAGCGTGAAAGAATTTTGTCCCTAGGTTTCCAGCCAATGCTTTGAAGTGATATGCCCCTCGTTCTCCTCCTCCTGCATGTAGGGAATAATTGGGAAGGTTTTGAGTTAAATATACGGTGCACGCCCGATAACTTCTAGCAGTAGATTGATGGTCAATATCATGGTCATGCAGAAAGTAATGTGCTTCATCTACCCAAAGAAAGGTCGGACGACTGTTATCCCGTATTTGTCTTCTTTGCATAGCTCTTTGCCAAACATACTTGAAAAGAATTTGTCCATCTCGACCAATATTCTCATAAATAAGATAAGGTAAGTTGAAAACTATAATTTTTCCTTTGATGGTATCCTCTGGGGTAATAGTGGTTTCCGTATTGAACAAAGAATATAGAGGGTCACGCATAAAGCGGTCTCCGAAGCCAAAGAACATCTGCTCGACGATACTTCGGGTTTTTTCCGAAAGATATAGCCAGTTGCCATAAAAGAAATCCTCAATGATGTGTAATCGTCTGGCTAAATTATCTGCTTTTTTAGACTTAGGAGCTTCACTCAATTTGATAGCTGCGTGTTCCATCAGTCGAAAACACTGAGAGCTTTTACGCCAAGACTCACTGCTCAATTCAGCTTTGCTTTTGGGTGCGGATTGTATGATTTTGTAAATATGTTCGAACTTAATTCTTTTCTGTGTCAAAAGAGCTAAATCAACCGAATTGACTAGAAGTTGTTGTAGGGATGCATCCCAAAAAGCTTTATCCGATTCCTGACCTTCATTTGCACCCGCTTTGATTACAGTTTTTAAAGTATCTGCTATATTGTGTGTAATTCCTGTGCCTTTATCTGGGCGACTAGACTCATAATCAAGAAAGTTGAAACACTCATCGGAATCTTGACCAATAATAATTAAGTCATCTTCACGACCATATTTTTTGCAATAGAATTTCCACAGTTCCAATTCGTCTTCTTTGGCTGTGAGTACTAGCCCGCCAAAACCTTTATTAAGATATTTCTTTGCCAATAAAGCACCTGAACCCGATGTCTTACCCGAGCCTAGACCACCCATTATGAGAACACCTTCACAAGGATCCCGAATAGTAAATGGATGTCCCATTGGCCAATCAATCAAGTGCGTATCAAGCACGTTTGCCATATGTTATTTGTACTTTTATGTTTGTGGGGGAAACAATTTGGAGGAATACTAAATATAAAGATTTAGCCAGTAAACCCATTAAAGGAAAACCACATATTTTTCATGGTTTTTATAGGGGGTTTGACTAATAAAAACCTCAGTTTTTCAGTGGACTTCTTAGGTTTGAAATTTGAAAATATACTTAAGCACTGCTTAGGGGAGATGTCTGATTATTCAGAGCTGTGTTTGTTACGCACAATGAGCACAGAACAAACTTACAAATTAGACCCTATCACAAAGGTGATTTATCAACTTATTAAGTAATATGTTTAACATGAATTGGCAATAAACACCAAATTCTGACTGACCAACTTAAGATTAAATCAGTTAAAAGTAGGCTAACATATATTTAGATATACTTGCATATTATTTGCTTATTTTGCATTTAAAATGAGAATATGTTAAAAATAGATGTTTTTTGTCTAAAAAATCTCAAAATAAAGGAACAATCTTATTTTTTTTCTATTTTTAAAAATGAAAGTGAACTATACTATGCATGCATAATATTTTTTCTTCAGTTACTTAATATGGTACGATTCTTGTCAACAAATGTTTTAATGACTTTCAACTGTAACAAACTGTAAAAAACATATTCTATTATATGAGAGGAGGTCAATATAAATGAAAGCACCTATAGGTAAGAACATTGAGAAACTACTGCGAGAAAATAAGTACGATAACTTTGTGTATCGAGCGGTGACAATCCCAAAAACTCTTGAAGATGCTGGGTATCCCATTGAGGTTAAAGTAACAGAGACAAGTCTTAGATATTATTATTTAGGAAAAGATATTACCGATGAAATTGAGGAAGCAATTGAGGAAGGTACTATTGCGGCTGGTAAAATTGCTAATGATAAGAAACAAAATATCCAACCAATAATCTAACTTCATCATTTGCAATTTGCGTTAGTATTAATACTATTACTGTTTATTGTATTACCAGGCATAGCCTTCAGGCTAGGTTATCTTAAAAGGGATGGCCTTCAAGTTTTGGCTGGAACAAAGTTCTATATTGAAATATTTTTTGTAGTAACAATAGCTCTATCACTCCACTTCATAAGCTGGATAATCCTAGAGAGTGAAACTTTTGGATATGATTTTAAAGCTCAATTGTTTTACGATATTATTACTGGAGGAAAAAGTTACACATTCAATGATATTAATTTAATCAGTAAATCTGGGAAACTAGATGCTGGATTAGTATCGAACAATAAACAAGAAATCAAAAACTTTATTGGGTATAATTTTTATCTTACAATAATCTCTTACTTGTTTGGCGTTGCTTTAAATTACTTATTTCATTTAACCAATCTTAAGTTTCATCCAAATCTTCAGTTTCTAGACTATACGGGGAATTGGGATAGAATTTTATCATTCAACAAGCCTAAATTAAATCAATTCAGAGAAGTTTTTACAATAATCGATTCCGTTATTGAATTAGACGGTAGAGCCATAATTTACAGTGGTATACTTAAACGCTATTATGTTGATTCCCGTGGTTTTATTGATAAATTGGTTCTTGAAGATGTTGAGAGAATTTCATTAAAAAAATTCAACACAATTTCATCTTCAGTATCGTCACAAGCTACCAAAAAAACTAGTTCTAAAACTAAATTTATTTATAGAAATTTAGATTCTCCCCAAAAAAAGAAACTTATTGAAGAAAGTTTACCCGAAATAAAAAAGATTATAAAACAAGACGTTCAAGATAAAAAAGAGACGATATCAAAACAGTTTATTAAAATCCCAAGTCATCATTTTATAATTTATGGTTCAACAATTAAAAATATTGGTATTAGATATCATCAAGTAGATTATGACCTACGCCACAGAAAAGCAGCTTTTCATTTAGGTCCGTTTATAGTGAGATATCAATCAATTCACACTATAAGACCTTATCATGCTTTAAAGTCCCTTTTAGGAATATCAAAAAAAATAGAAGTAGGAAAGTATAAGTATAACATGTATGCATACTTACACTTGAAAAAGAGAATAAAAAAAAGGAAAGGGGAGCAATAAGCGAGCGAAGCGCTGCAAGCCCCAAAGCCTTACCGAGCTAATACTATGGAATGTCTATGGATGGAATTTAGTAAAATTATTCAGGCAATTATGACCTAGCATTACTGTTAAGACACGCCTTGTAATTGAGGGATTATAAGGGTCCAAACTAGGGTTACGGTAGTTGACATCATAATAATTAATTTCCCAGTTTACAGAACTCATGATTCTTTCTTCAAAAAACCTTCCTTTATTACGTTCCTTCGATAATTCATGGGTTGATGTAAAATCGGCATAAATAGTTACGCCACTATGGACGGTCATGAATTTAGCATAATCTAGCTTTTTAACGAATTCACTGTACACAAAGAAACCATTTTTGTCCCGTTCTCTTAAATCTTCGTTGAAAATATTATATCCTTTACGAAAATCATCATTCATTTTCGCTAAGACTTCAATTGAGTGTGGCATAATAAAAATCTTAAAGTTAAGAAGGTTGCCAAATTATGACAACCTTCTCCCCATTTAAAAACTATAGTTTAGGTTGATGTTTAGTCGTTGCTTTAAGGACAACCTCTTCACGAGGTTTGGTCTTAAAGGCAACCATATCGCCAAAGTTCATTTTGAAGGTGTTGTCTTCGGCAGGTTCGAAAGTCGCCACTTTCACTTTGCAAGGCTGTCCGTAAATTTTAGTACTCACGTAAAGGGATGGAATGATATTCCCTTTGGAATCCTTGTCTTGGTGAAGAATGAGTTCTTCTAATCCGAAGTTCATCCCATCACCATTATGGTGTTCCCACATGGCGGCAATCTTAATATTGATTGCAGGGTTGAAATCTTCTGATTTAACAAAAAGCATATGCGTTGGACGATTGCCTTTCTTTTCCGTTTTTTGTGCGTTAGCAGTCATTGTGTACTCCTTTGTTATAAATCATCAGTTGATATGCGAAATAAACGCCAAGGCAGAATTGATTTGCCCAGAATCACACGGGGTTGGTGCGGGCAAGTGACGGGCAAATCAATGCGTTGGTAGTATCGCTCCTTAAAACAACTGAGGTACGTTCTATGACAAAGAGATTAAAGTGACTACGCACATAAATTTCAAAAGAAATCATTATTTTTAATAAGATTCCCCTTTCATTTATTAAATTCAAATTTATATATGCCTAAAACTATAGGGAATATCGAGATGTATATGGGGCCTCATCAAGTAGGGAGTCCTGATGATTTATTATCACCAATAATTGACTTTATTGATGGAGCACAGAAGAATCTGAATATTGCTGTTCAAGAAATTGATGCTAAGGAAATTGCAGAAGCAATAATTAGAGCACGAATTAGAGGTGTCCGCATAAGAGTAGTTTTGGAAGCTGACTATCTTATTTCTAAAAAGGTTGCTCCAAATGCTTTTGACCCAAAAGGCAGTAATTATGAAATAAATCGTGAACTGTATAATGCTATACTAAGGTCAAGTATCAGGGTCAATTCAGATTTTAACCCAAAAATATTTCACCAAAAATTTATCACACGTGATAACACTTCTGTTCTTACTGGTTCTACAAACTTTACTGAAACAGGTGTAAAATCAAATTTGAACCATATAGTCATTATTCATGATAAGAAAGTGACTAAAAATTACAATGATGAGTTTAAGGAAATTAGGAACGGTCATTTTGGCAAGTATAATTTAGCTCATAACAAGCGACCACCTGAGATTGAAGTTTCAGGACTTCGAGTAAAAACATTGTTTGCCCCTGACCATAACCCAGAAATGGAAATCATGAAACAAATAGCAAAATCAAAAAATAGAGTTGATTTTGCCATTTTCACTTTTGCAAAATCATCAGGTATTGATGATGAATTGGTAAGTGTTTCACAAAGAGGGGTAAAAGTCAGAGGCGCATTGTATACTTCCCAAGCAAATCAAAAATGGTCAGCTAAAGACACATTTAAAGGCAGTCAAGCAGATTTATTCTTCGTGCCTAAAAAAGGCTTACCTGCTCCCAGACCAAGTAAACTTCACCATAAAATCATGGTTATTGATGAGCGGCTTATAATTGCAGGTAGCTTCAACTATACGGGTGCTGCAAACCTAACTAATGATGAGAACATCATTATTATTGGAGATTTAGATGCTAGTGATAGTTCGACAATATCTAAACAGAAAGAACTTGCTAAATATGTTCTTGATGATATTGACCGAATTATAACTGACTATGGATTACCTATAACCCATTAATTTTTTCTAGAATGCCAGAAGAGAAACGTTTAGACTATATCATTCATAACGTCCATTGCCATATCTTCACAATAGATTATCTGCCAGAAAAATATATTGGGTGGTATCTACCCACAACACTTGTGCGCAAAAAATGGATTGCAAAGCGATTATTCGGTTTAGCAAAAAGATTTGCCCCAAGGATAGCTGGATTCATCTATAGTGCTATAAAAGATAGCCAAGTTGATATTTTTAAAGAGTTGAGAGGATATTATCCGGCAACGGCTAGGTTTTGCCCCTTGACTATCGATTTTGATTATATGAATGCTGGAAAAGCGAAAAAAGACTTTTTGTCACAGCTTGATGATATTGCTAATATCAAAAAGAAATATGAAGAAGATGGTTTAGATGTTTGTTATCCATTCATAGGAGTTGATCCACAGCGGGACAATATATTAGATATTGTAAAGGAGCATATTGAAAAGAAAGGTTTTACGGGAATAAAACTATATCCTGCCCTTGGGTTTTTCCCCGATGACGATAGGCTGAACGGTGTTTATAAATATGCCGAAGAGAATGAAATACCTATTACAACCCATTGTATCCCCAAGAACAGAAATCATTTTCGCTATAATCCAACTAAAGAAATGATAGAAAAAGCTAAAAAACGTTTTAGTTTTTATGATAAAAAGGATGGACGAAATAGTTATGATTTTGCCAAGTATTTGAACCACCCTGACAACTACAGCTATGTGTTAGAAAAATTTCCAAATCTTAAAATAAATCTAGCCCATTTTGGTGGGAATGAAGAATGGAATAAGTATTTAGACACATCAGATGAGAATTTCAAAAAAGAACGGAATTGGTATTCGATTATAAGAAAGCTCATAATGGCACATCCAAATGTGTATGCTGACATTTCTTTTACGGTCTATGATGACAAATTATATCCGCTACTGAGAAATTTACTCAAAACCCCAAGCACAAAAAATAAAGTGTTGTTTGGATCAGATTTTTACATGCTGCAAAAAGACTATCACGAAAGACGTTTTGGAATAGATGTTAGAGGGTATTTAGAAGATGAAGAATTTTGGATGATTGCCGAGGAAAATCCAAAGAAATTTTTAAACATCCCATAAGACTTTAATTTTCCATTTGTGACTGACATTTCATGTGCGTGTTCTGATTTAACCCCCTCATGTAAAGAAGACTGTTTATTCAAAAATTGGGGGGAATTATGATTAGAATGTTTCAAAGCCAGACGGCAGGACATGCAAAGAGTTATTTCAGGGATGCCCTTTCCAAAGCGGATTACTATATCAATGACCAAGAATTAAATGGCACGTTCAACGGACGTATTGCTAAACAATTGGGATTAGAGGGGCATCTAGTCGATAAAGAAGCTTTCGAAAAACTATGCGACAATATTAATCCCAAAGATGGGGGTTCGCTAACCCCTCGAACAGTCAAGGATAGACGAGTGGGATATGATATAAGTTTTCATGCACCCAAATCCGTTTCTATTGTTCATGCGCTAACAGATGATAAAAAAGTGATGGAGGTTTTCAAAACAAGCGTCCATGACATCATGAATGAGATGGAATTGGATATGCAAACCCGTATTCGTACCCAAGGACAATATGATGACCGCTCTACCGCTTCAATGCTTTGGACAGACTTTATGCATCAAACGGCTCGACCTGTGGATGGTCAACCACCAGACCCGCATTTGCACTGCCACTGCTTTACATTCAATGTTACCTATGACGAAAAGGAAGCCCGGTATAAGGCAGGACAGTTTCACAACATCAAAAGGGATATGCCTTATTATCAATCACGATTTCAAAAGAGATTGGCAGATAACCTATCCAATATGGGGTATGGGATACGAAAAACCCGAAATGGGTTTGAAGTGGCCATCGTACCCCAACAGGCAATAGACCATTTTTCTAAACGCACGAATTTGATTGGGCAAGTCGCAAAAGAAAAAGGCATTGTCAATCGCAAGGAATTAGATGAACTAGGAGCGAAAACAAGAGGGAAGAAGCAAAAATCCCTCTCCATGCCTGAATTACAAGACCTATGGCGAAACCAGCTTGTTCATGAGGGTATTGACGAAAAAGCTAAAAGCGAGAAAGAGACTATCGATAAGAGTTTAAATGAAGAAAAGGCGATGAACCACGCCATCAATCATGTTTTCACCAGAAGCTCTGTAAAAAGGGAAAGGCAGATATTAAGCGAAGCCTATCTTCATGCCATAGACAACAAAAAGGTTTCTATGAAAGGTATTGATACCGCATTGAAAAAAGATGACCGTATTTTTCAAATTAAATCGGGAAGTGAAACGCTTTGCACAACCGCCCTTGTCTTAAAAGAAGAAAGAAAGATGGTTGAGTTGGCTGTTCAGGGGTTGGGTAAGGTCAAGCCTTTTCAAGCCAATTTCAAATCAGGACAATATAAGAACCTTGGAGATGAACAGGAAACTGCCCTAAAACATATTCTTACCTCCCCCGATAAGCTTACCATGATAAAGGGCGGTGCTGGCACGGGTAAAACCACACTTATTAAATATGCCGTTAATAAAATTGAGAAAAGTAACCGCCAAGTCATTTTACTTGCCCCAACGGCAGAAGCGGCACACGATGTTTTGAAAAGTGAAGGTTTTGAACGAACCGATACGGTTGCTCGATTTTTAAAAGACAAAGACTTACAAGAAAAATCTAAAGGTCAGGTTATTTGGGTTGATGAGGCAGGTATGCTTGGCACGAAAGACATGGCATCGATTTTGGGCATTGCCTCAAAAAATAAGACAAGGGTCATTCTCTCTGGTGACCCAAGACAACATTCTGCCGTTGACCGAGGAGATGCAATGCGGATTTTAAAGACAGTGGGCAATATTCCGCAAGCTTCAATGGAGCGCATTTATCGCCAGAAACATAATAATTATAAACTCGCCGTCAATCATATAAGTAAGGGCAATATAGTTACTGGGTTCAAACAATTGGATAATATGAACGCCATCGTTGAGACAGACTATACTGAGATTTCCAAGACCCTTACAGAAGATTATCTAAAGGTCATCGATGGCAAGAAATCAGCTCTTGTTGTTTCTCCAACACGAGAGCAGGCACAGAAGATTAATGGCGAAATCCGAGAGGGTCTTCGAGAGAGGGGCAAGGTCAAGAAACGTGAAAAGTCAGTCACGATACTGGAAAATCTGTATTTCACGGATGCCAAGAAAAAAGATGCACGGGTTTATCAAAAAGGTGATGTGATACAAGCGCATCAGAATATGCCCAAATTAAAAAGAGGGGGTAAGGCAGAAATTGACCATATTAAGGGGAAGTCGGTTTATTTTAAAAACAATAAAGGTGATATAGTGCGTTTGGATATGTCACGCCCATCAAATTTTGATGTGTATCGCAAACGAGAAATCACCCTTTCAAAAGGAGATGAAATCCGTATTACCAAAAACAGCTTTGATGAAAATAAAAAGCGTATCAATAACGGAACAGTGCTAACAGTCAATTCGGTCGACAGCCAAGGTCGTATCAAAGCAATTAAGAAATCTAAAGCCAAGAAAACAGGATTTAACCTCCCTGCCAATTTTGGTAATTTGGACTATGCTTATTGTTCCACGTCTTATAGTGCCCAAGGTAAAACGGTTGACCATGTATTAATAAATCAGCCTAGCACGACCTTTCCTGCCAGCAACCAGAAACAATTTTATGTTTCTGTTTCCCGTGGGCGAGAGGGGGTAAAAATTTATACAGATGATAAGGAGACTTTATTAGCTCAAATCCAAAAATCTGGTGATAGAATTGGTGCAACCGAACTTTTTAAGGATGGATACTTTCTGCCTAAAACTCTTGACATTGCAAAGGATAAAGAAAAATCCGATATTGAGAGAGAAATAAGACCAACGAAACCATCAAGGGAATATGAGCCAGACGTATAAGTTTAAAAGCCTTGCTATTGCCAGTAATGAGAAAGATGAGAATGCCTATGAAGAAACTGAAAAACTCAATGTGTTTACCCTTGGCGAAAGTAAGACAATCGATTTTAATTTAAAAGATGGTACACGCCAAAATTTTCATTATAGCCACTTTATCACCGCTTGGCTTGGTAATGAGGATAATTTGAATGTCCTTAAAATTTTCTTCTCAACCCATTTGGTAACAATAAAAGGATATTGCTTAGAAGAACTCTATGACCACTTGATTGAGCATACTATTAAAAACATAATAGAGCATGATGAGAGATATATCAGTATGACTGGCGAGGGGAAAGTTTTTGTGACACTAATAAAAATTGAATGGAAGAAGACTAATGGTAGTTAAATCCTAGAAATATCATTTGAGCATAAATACAGAATTTGATATTAATTTTAGAGATTTCTTGATAGCGATTAAAAAGGGGCAAATTGCTGCAAAGCAACCTGCCCCTTTTTAATGTTTGATGTAAAACCTTCATTTACACATCAGGCCCACCATTTTTAAATAAAATCTTCATAACCAATATTTTTAACGTTCAAAATTAAAGTTAAGAAAAATATATCAAACTTTAGATACATGGTTCATCTAAAGTAAACAATGAAGTAAAGATTTGTTGGGTTAGGATTTTTAATTTCAAACTTGAAGTAGTTTGTAGAGATTTGTTCAGGTTGTTCTTCACAGGTATTAAGAGTATCATTATTTAAGTCATAGCTCCATAGACCTAAAGAACGTACTGCTTCAGAAAATCTTATTTCAGAAGAAAAATGAATAGTTCCTTTAGAAAAATACGAAATCGGAGTGTAAAAGACCGCATCCATTGTAGGCCACATAGTATTGACCTTTTTTTCATTCATAAATAACTTAAATCTTTCTTTTATCTTTAGTGGTGTTAAAAATTGCAATTTAATTTTATTGAGTTTATCACTAATATATTCAACATTACTAATTACCTGATATCTTTCTAATCCGATTTCTTGATACAAATCCAAATCATGTTCTTTCTGGTCTTGACCTGTTCCACGAATACTAGCTAAAGAGACATATCCCGAAGATGCAATAGATAAGTTTTTACCTTCAAAAGTTTGAGTAATTTCAATATTATTACCAGTAATTAAAATGTTCTTAACATACTTCTCCAGAATAAAATCCTTATTAGCTTCATTTAATACAGGTATAAGGTTAGAGGCAAATATATTGGAGTTAATCCATTCTCCGATTTTTATAGCTTCTGGCCAAGTTTTTTTAAAAACTTCTACAATTGTTATTTTTTTTTCTTTATTTATCAATGAGTCAATTTCATTTTGTAGATAAAACACATATAGAGTAAGGATAATTAATAAAAATACGAGTATGGACATTATTGTGATTGTAGGGCCAAAAATCGAGTAAATTGTTATTGCGCCTCCAATAATAGTAATGATTGACACAATTTTGGCCATTAATTTTTTTCGTTTGAGAAAAGCTAAGAATTTATCCAATTGTCGATTTTTTTATTAAACTAAGAGTAGAGTACAGATATAAATTTTTAATCGAACTAGAACCATAACTCTTGAAGACATTCTCCACAAGGTTATAACCCATATAATAGCATGGAAAATAGTACTTCCACTTTCCGATGGCTGCATTAATAGGTTTTTCAGCGGCCTCGGTAGACAACCCTATTTCACCCTTTAATTTTTGAACACCCTCACTAATACTTAAGTTTCCCTTGATTATTTCGACTGCTAGCTTGTGTCGAACGGTTTTTATTAGTCGACGGTAGTTGTGACTGATAATTTGATTATCAGTGTAACTATTTTCTAAAAAGTGGCAGCCAAAGTCTGCAATCCCTTCGGCAATCAAGGAGAAAGGACTGCATAATATATTGATTGTAGACGATAAACCTAGTATTCCCTGTTTATAATAATATTCTCTTATAATATTTTGTGTATGATGTCCTGGGAATATTTCGTGGGCTGCCAAGAAAAAAGCTTCATGTTTATTAAAGGTGTTATTCTTATTGACTTTCACAATACTTTGATAATCCTTTTTGTAATAATGATATGCATTCCACAACTCTTCTGTATTAATTAATTCATAAGTTACATTACTGATTTTACGCAGATTTACACTTTCTTGTTCTCCAATTATTGGCTTAATTATTCTTTCAAAGGTTAAATTTTCTAGTCGCAAGGAATGTTTCTTTAGAATAGTAAAATATTCTTCTCCACTTATTAAATTATCCTCATTCCAATCTTTATAGCACTGTGGCCACTCAGTTTGGTATCCTACTTTTTTAAGACTTCTAATAAGTTTACTTTTTAATGTTTCAATTTCATTTTTAGAGGGTTGTAATAAAGCTGTTTTGTATATATTATTAATATGTTCAGGATACTTTTTGCCGGTGGGTTTTAATAAAGTTTCAATCAAATAATAGAGTGAGGATACTGAAGCTAGAAAATCAAGTGACAATTCGTTATTAGTTTTTTTTGCAAAATTGTCAACATCTTCAAAAAGCTTCTTAGCGGCATTAAATATTTGTTCTTTACCTTTTATTAATTTAGACTCTTCGATATTAAAATCACCGGTATATGAATCGACAATACTCCCTTTACCAATAAAATGGTCTAAGGAAAAACATATTACTATATAATCTTGACTTAACTTTTGAATCATTTTCTTAAACATTAATTCTGTAATATCAAATATCTAGTGCCTATGCAAACATAAATATATGATTTGTTGTCAAAAATACTTTAACATGTTTAAGTTATTTAAACGATCTATTCTTTATTAAGAAAACTATGATGATGGACAACATTAAGGGTAACCCTACTTATAAGTCCTATTGATTATTTTATTCAAATGGTTCAAGTTTGCTCCTTTGCCGTAAATAGGTCTTTTAAACTTATGCCCCATCAGTTGGCATTGAATTCTATCCGGTATTTCAAGAGTATTAAGTCTATCCTGAAAACTATGTCTAAAAGAATACAAAGAATGTTTTTTGGTAGGTCGTAAACCGTTTTCTTCTAAGTATTTATTTATAGTTGCGGAGAGTAAATCAGATTTACCATTGTATTTAGAAAATCCATTTGGAAAATCTTGAAAGGCTTTAAGGCAATCTCCAACTAATGGTATTTGGCGTTTACTCTCTTTAGTCTTTAATGAGTATCCCTTTCTCGGTCGAATATAAATATGTGGGATTTCATGATCGAGAATAATATCTTCACTACTTAGATTAACAAGTTCGATTGGTCTTGCTCCAGTTTGAATGCAAGCAAGAATTAAACACCTTTCCTCACGATCTAATTGTTTCAGGAGATGTTTATTCAAAATCTTTTCTCGAATAAATTCTGTTGAATAGGATGCCCGTTGTCCTTTATCATCTTCTTTCAGATAAATATTTTTAAAAATGGACTGAACGTTGATGTTCAATTCTTCATGGGTACTAACGGTCTCTATTACCCCCTTTAGGTGGGTAAAATCTTTATTGACTGTATCTGACTTGATATTTTCTCTCTCCATACGAGAGAGCCACAAATGACGGAGTTTTACCATATCTAAATTGGTTATTTTGGTTATGTTTTTATCCCCCACCTGATTGACGAAGTTATTGACCGCCTTAATCCGAGGATTTTTCCATTTACGCTGTTGGTCTTTGTTCTTATTCAGAAGTTTGGGTTTAGAGTAGTCCCAAAATCGCTCAAGAGCTTCTGAGAGGGTAACAATTTTCTCTTTATGGCCTAATAGTGCCTTTACCTTGATTTCATCGTCAGTGAACGATTTAGCAGTCAGAACACGCTCTAGTAGTTCTACAATCGCAAGAGAACTGATGTGATTAGTTGGCAAATAGGCAAAACCGAGCTTCTTTGCCATTTCTCTAATCTTTTTGAACTTTTCATTAGTGTGCGTTTTATTCTGTTCTACAAGAGTGTTCCAATACTTTTCAATAGTATCATTGATTGAAACGAGGTTTTTTACTGCTGTTTTTTTGCATTGCGTATGCAACGAAATTCGAACACGTTTCCTTTGGTCAAATTTAGAATAACAGATAGGTACTCTTCGGTCATAGAAATACCATCCGTTGCGGTTCATTAAATATCTCATTTTGGTTTCCCTTTTGGTTACCACATTGGTTGACAGAATCACTTGGTTTTGACCCTCGTGAAACCTCTAGAGATAATAAGACAAATAAATTCAGGTATTTACGCACATAAAAGAATATGTAAATGGAGGAGAGGATGGGATTCGGTAAGAATTTTCCAATCGTCCTAAATACCTGAAATCTATACAAAAGCAGTGCCTTGCGATTTCTATTAGGTTATATTTTGGTTGACAAAGTGGTTACTATTTTTTGCAAACCAATAGTGACATCATTACTTGTTGTTGAGCATTTGTAAAGCAATTTCTTTGTAAGACTGATTCTTTTTTCGATTTTCTATTTCTTCAAGAATTCTGGCGAAAATGGGAATGTATAAGTCTCCATATTTTTCGATGATTTCTGCCATAATTAAACTTGCCTCTTCTAACAGAACAATAGTTATGTCGCTTTCTTCTAAAAAGACTCTTTGCTTAGGCATAGCCTTGTCTAACTGCCTTTTGAGTTGTATTTGATTTTTCATGCTGTGAGACTCATAATATGTTGGAAGGGCAAACCTGCCCTTCCATTTTAAGTTCTATTCTTGGCCATATTCAGAGGGGTTTTCCAAATAGGTCTTGATGTCATTTATGCGGTATGCCTTTCTGCGGACATTATTAGAAAGTCTGTAAAGTTTTGGAAACCGTCCTGCTTTTCTTTCCCTTGATTGAGTTGTTTTGTCTAATGTGGTCGCTAATTCGGCTGTCCTAACAGAGATAAAAGCATTTATTTTTAACATCAAATGAGCGACAACTTCTGCCTCTTCATCCGGATCGATAAGAATAACGTTGTTGTTATTAATCGTTTTAGTCATGTTTTTTCCTTCTATTGATAATGAAAAACATGAAATAGATGACTATAAGGTTCATTTGTACGCACCTAGTAGATAATATAGAATCGATGAATAGAGGCTAAATTATTAGGTGTTTCCAGTTTACTTCAGTAATAATAGCTCAAGCTTGAAAAACTTATTTGAGCGCTAAGTGATTGTTTATCATTAATAATTCTACTTAAGGTTGAAAATATAATCCTTTGTTTATGGAAAGTTAACCTTTGGGTGCGTATTGTCCCTGCAACTTAGTTTTTAAAAGGTACTAAAAGAAGGAGTTACATTATGAACATGAACTTTGACTACCCCTATAAAACTAGAGACGACTTTCTTAAGGATGTTGTCAAGCTACTTGTGGCAAGGCGTATTCAGCTTGGGATTACCCAAGATGAACTCAACCATATGCTTGGAGTAGCTGATCGATTGGTCAGTAAATGGGAATGCGGGGTGAGAACACCCACATCATTCCATCTATTTTGCTGGGCTGATGCCTTAGAAAGCATGATGACTATTGTAGCCAATGACAACAATCCGCCAACCCCAGAGGGTACAACGGAAAAGGCTGTGAATGATAATCTGTTATTTCAGGTTCATCAAAACAAAGTGTAGTCATCAAAATATTTCCCAATGGAGAAAGGCAAGAAAAGAGAATTCTTAAACGGCAGCCCCACAAAGCTTAGGCGTTTAGCTTCTCTTTTCTTCGCTCCTCTAATACTAAGGAGATGAAAATTGGTTAAAGAAAGAAACTATATCAATGCTATCGTTGAATTTTATGAAGAAGGTTTTCAAACCGAGGTTATATTCAAAGTTGGTGAAATCGACTTAGAAGATGATATGCACGTTTTTGCATGTTTTAAATCTGAGGATGAAATTGAAGAGTTGGTTACAAAAGGTAATTCAGAATTTAAGGTTTTGGAGTATTGGAGGGGTGTCAGAAAAGATGATAAGCCTTTAAAACCAAGCAAACCTGAAGAATGGGATAATTTTTTTTGCTCAATTTCAAAAGGTCCAATTATATGATTTGAATTTGCTCGATAGTAAACTTTAACCTTTGTAATAAGTCATCATAGGAAAGAATATCTATAACGTTTTTGTATTTCCTTTTGACAACCTCGAAATCGGATTTTTGCGCTTTGGTTAGATTATTTTCCCGTCCCATTATTATAAACCCTTTAGGGTTGGTAATATGAATTTCAAAGTCATCCGGTAAATACTTACTATATTTTTCAATTAATTTTTGTTCACCTCGTTTTCCCCAGCGATTCAGATAGTATATATATTTTTCTAGTTGCATAACTGTACCGGATAACTCTTTTAATGGTATATGGTTACCACGATATAAGCTTCCGGTCATTATTGCATTATCAAAAGGTTTTTTAATTTCGACAATATCTATGTGCCCATTTGCATCAACAAAGAGATAATCTAAGTACCTATCTTTCCGTTCATCTGCTTTTATGTGTACATTGTCAAATACAGCGATATATTTTGGATATAACATTAATAGAATATCGATGATTTCTTTTTGCCATTGATTTTCATTAAAATCTTCCTCGCCATCTAGCATTGACTCTAGTTTCTCATAAATAG
The DNA here is from genome assembly GCF_055693185.1 of Croceitalea sp. W27. Lineage (NCBI taxonomy): Bacteria > Pseudomonadati > Bacteroidota > Flavobacteriia > Flavobacteriales > Flavobacteriaceae > Croceitalea > Croceitalea sp. W27. Next base: position 3,771,188 of record NZ_CM146327.1, on the reverse strand, counting down.
TCTGGTATTTTTCGACCTCGTATTCACTAAAAATTCTTCGTAATTGTTTTTTGGTTAACGACGGTTTTTTGTTTCGATATTTATTGAAGAGGGTTTCTGCATCCTTTGTGCTATCAAAGTAATTTTTCAACACAGCAGAAATTCTAGCTTGAGCATACAACTTTTTTTCATGAGTTGTTGGAAAGTTATTCAGCAAATCATAAAACTCTTCTGCCGGAATACAGTTTGGTAATTTACTTCCGATGATTAAATCTTCTGTAACCAATTTAGATATTTGCCCAAAAATTGAAATATTTGATTCTGCAATAAAAAAGTCAATTTCAATATCTAAATCTTTATGAAGGTAAATATCCTGTTCTTCTACTAAGACATTTGGGTATATTTTATAGAATTGATCTTCAATTTCTCCCTGTTTTAATGTTTCTAATGTACCTATGTTAAAGGTTATTTCTGCATAGTTATCATAATCCACAATGAATTCCTCAGTTTTAATTTTTAGGCGGGATGGATCAGATACCAATTCTGGAGTTAGTGTAAAAACCCCTCGTTTAAGCCTTACGAAACCATCATCTTTGAGTAAGCGCACAACCCAGTCGTCAGGGCTAAATGAAGCATCTCCATAAGCATATACCAGCTGTAAATAGCTGTCTTTTTTAAGTATTTCAATCATGTATCTTTAAACAACAAATTCTATAAAATTGATTATAAAATAAATATGAAAATTTAAATCTTTTTTTCAAAGTACAATTCACCTAACATTCCTTCTTTTTTGTCTGAACAGGAAGAGTTAATAACTAATTAGTTTGTATTGTTATTAAAACATTTATATTTTAACAGTCTATTTCCGACCTTCTTCCCCTATTTCGGATTCACTATATAGCTAAACATTACAAGGATAAAATTGTATGATAGATTCTACCGTAAAGACTGACTTCCTAGATTTATTTTATCACGATTTAATAGATCAAAAGTTAGAGAACAACAATACTTTAAACCTCTTCACCTTAAAAGTGAAAAACAACTGTTTTGCATATGATGAACTAACTGAGAATATTGCTAATTTACTGCATTGCTTTGCACTATCTAGAACCGAAGTCTCAATACTGTTAAAAGAAAATAAGTTGAATACCTTGGTTACAAGGGCTAAGCAAAAATTACGAGAGCATAATATCAACGATGGTGAGTTAGGAGAAATTCTACTTTATTGTTTATTGGAATCCCATTTAAATGCCCCAAAAATTTTAACTAAGCTTGAACTGAAGACATCGCATAACGATTATGTTAAGGGATCAGACGGTGTTCATTTATTGAAATTGTCAGATTTTGATTATCAATTAATTCTTGGCGAGTCAAAAATGAATAGTGACCTCGGAAAGGGTATCTCGGAAGCTTTTGGTTCAATAAAAAAACTGTTAGCGGAAAATTCAAACAAGCTAAACTTTGAGATTGATTTGGTGAACAGCCAGTTGATTAAGGAAGTTTTTGAAGATGAACAATATGAGATTCTTAAAAAAATACTTATCCCAAGTGCAAAAGAGGATGAAACCTACCTGGATTATTCTTTTGGAATATTTTTAGGTTATGACATTTCAATTGTGGAAGAAGATATGAAATTATCGAATTCGGATTTCAGAAATAAACTTCGCGAACAGATTAAATCAGAAATAAACAATGTAATTCAATCTTTCAATTTTCAGATTAAAAAGGCAGAATTTTCCGGATACGACTTTTATATATATGTTATTCCTTTTTCTGATCTTAAAATAAAAAGACAAGAGATTATCAGAGAAATCACGTCATGAAGTTTATAGATAGATTGGTAGATGACATCATTCGTGATGATTATTTTAAGAATATTTACAAAAAGTGCTTTTTGGTTTCCTCTTACTTCAACATCAAATCATCTGAAGTACCTGAGCTTACTCATAAAGAGTTCAATGATGCTTTGAGATTTGCGGATTTGCTATCGAATTCTGAAAAATCTGAGGCAAGAAATTTTGCTTATAGGATTATCACCTTTATCAATCCGGTATATGAAGAGCATCCTATTTATAAAACAGTATCAAAAGCGGTTTATTCAAAGCTAGGCAACTTTCCTGCAATAATATATCTAGAAAAAGAAAATGCTAACTATGCAAATCTACCCTTTATACGGATGATAGAAATGGAGGCAAAAAAAATTATCCAAAAAGTCCCTGATTCTGAAAACTTCATTTTTACAGATTCGCAATACGAACTCTTTAGTCGCTTAAGTAACACTACTGAATATAGTTTTTCTGGGCCTACCTCCATGGGTAAATCTTTTATGATTAAAGCATTTATCAAAAAAATCATGAAAAATAGCCCTCCTGAAAATCTAGTTTTGGTTGTACCTACAAGAGCGTTGATAAATCAATTCACCATAGATTTGAAAGAGGAGCTTTCTGAACTTACAGAATTGTACAATTACAGGATAATTACTAATTCCAATGTTACCGATTTGATAAGTGATACACCTCATAATTATATTTTTATTCTTACACCTGAAAGGTTTATTAGTTATTTATCTCAAGATAACAACCCATCGATAGGGTTTGTTTTTGTTGATGAAGCACACAAGCTAGCCAATCAAAAGGATTCCAGAAGCGTAACAACTTATACATCTATTGAAAAAGCCATAAACAAATATGGAAACATAAAGCTATATTTTGCATCTCCTAATGTTTCTAATCCGGAGGTTTTCTTGGAACTTTTTAATAGGCAATCGCTTGATAACTTTTATTCTACAAATGAATCCCCCGTTTCACAAAATCTGTTTTTTATAGATTTTATTGACAAGCAAGTTGAAGTGATTACAGAAAATGAAGTTACTAAGATTGATTCTCAATTCTTGTTTGAAAGTAATTCTAGCGTAGTCGAGCTCATAATTTTTTTGGGAGAGGGCAAGAATAATTTGGTCTATTGCAATAGCAAGAACAGGACAATTGAAAAATCATATGAGTTTATCCAAGAATTAGAAGAAACTGAATTGTCTTCGGATGTTAAAATGGCAATAAAACAAGTAAAAGAATACATCCATCCGGAATACTACCTAGCTGAATTGTTAAAGCATCGAACAGCTTATCACTATGGTAAACTTCCGCAGCTTCTAAGAAATCTTATAGAAGATTTATATAGAAAAGAGGAAATTAAGAATGTATTTTGTACTTCTACCCTCTTGGAAGGAGTAAATATGCCTACCCAGAACATTTTCATTTTAGATAATAGAAATGGGTTAAGGAAATTATCTCCAATAGATTTTTGGAACCTGTCTGGACGAGCGGGTAGATTATCAAGAGAGTTATCGGGTAATATATATTGTTTGAATTATAGTCAGTGTGAATGGGAGAATAAAGAGATTCTTCAAAAAAAGGAAATTAACCTCACACCAACTGTTATTGATAAGGTAGATAGGAATCTTCGAAAAATAGAAAAAATACTTAAGGAACAAGATGTATCAGGGACTGAAGAAGAAAAGAATATCCTAAAATATATTGCCAATATCATAAGCGTTGATACACTTGAAATAGATTCAAACTACAAAAGCCCAATAATTGATAAACTAATTAGTAAAAACAAAGAGACAATTATCGAATTGGCTCAATCAAAAGTAAGGGATTACGTAATCCCGAAAAGTATTTTAAGTTCTAATCAGTCTATTAATTTAAAAGTACAGGATGAAGTATATCGATGGGCGATAAAAAACAAAAGGGATAATAGCAATGTAAGACTTCCAAGGAATATAAATTATGAATCTTGTTTAACAGTAATAAATAGCTTCTTTAAGCTTTATAAATGGGAAACAGCAGAGAAAAAATTGAATAATCCTAATAGTCTTAAGTATTACGCATTTCTGATGAATCAGTGGATAAATAACATTGGTTTAAGCCAAATGATCAAACAATCATTGGATTATTACAAAAACACAAATTCTAAGGTAAACATTGGGGGAAATGACTTTGTCCCCTTTGAATATGGTAACAAACGGCATATCAATATCGTTATTGAAAACTTGATAGAAGATATTGATTACATATTGAGATTTTTACTTGAAAAATATTTCAATCATTATCATCAAATTTTAGTTTCTATATATGGAGAAGAGGATGTGGGGGAAAACTGGGCTTCACTACTTGAATACGGTACTCAAAATAGAATCGTAATTGCGTTGCAAAATTTAGGATTGTCAAGAAATACTGCTCTTAAAATATATAAAATAAAACCATCCCCATTAATAATCGAAGAGGGAAAGCTAAAAGAAGTGAACAAGAATTCTGTCTTAGATAAACTAAACAAGGATAGTTTAGAATATAGAGAAGCCTTGAGAATGTTATAAAGTAGGAGAAGCTTAATAAGCGTGAATTTTTAAAAATATATTTAGAGATCTTTGTATGAAAAAAGCAAAACTCTACAACAACATAATTCAAAAAATAACTAATATATCGAACATGGATAAAATTTATCAAGATATTGAAGACGATTTAGGCATCTATGCATACAATGCATATCATGACAATAGTAGACATGAAATGGAAGAAAAGATTCTGATTGCGATAATATCAAAAATCATTGTCGAATTTTTAATTGGTCTAATTGATCCTAAAAAACTTGGTGAAAAACTAAGAATAAAATTTAAAGAGCTGATAACCAAAAACAGAAAAAAGAATAAAGATGAATTCCTGTTTAGAGGTCAACTTGAAAATTTCCTTAAAGAAAATAAACAAATAATTGTAGGTGATAATCATTTTAATCAATCTAAAGAAAAGATATCGAACTATCTTATTTCGGATTTGAAATTACCATCAGATAAAGCAAGTCTGATTGCAGCCAAAATTTACGATGATTTAATCAAAAATGTAAATCAAGGTGATTTTTAAAGGTATTGAAATCAAAAATGCATTTAAACTATGTCTGACAAAAGAGTTAATTGCTGAAACAATATATCCAAACAAATCAAGTGCCGATACTCTTGTAGAAATAATAAAGGAATTTGAATCTTCGAAAGATGATAGGATTGTAAACGAAGAATCCAAAAGAAGATGGTATGAGATAAATTTTAAGGGAAGAATAACCTACATTAGTGTTAATCCAGGAGAAATGACCTCAATTAGACCTGAAGATAATTCTGAAATCATTTTACTTCCACTTACTCAAAATCAGATTGATGATTTCAATAAAAGAAAACTAGAAAAGACAAAGAATCTCATAAAAGACCTTTCTCAACAAAATACCTCTAAATCCGAAAAAAAACTCCTAAAAAAGTATCAACTAATCATTGATAATAGAATTCAAGTATTCTCTGATGCATCTAAACGTTTTGATAAAGAAGCAAAAAAAATAAATGAAAGAAATAATTATTTCTACGCAGAAAATACAATGAATAGATTGTACAGTGAGTATTTAATCAATATTGAAGACGATTATGCTTTCACCTTACCCTTGACACGAATTTCAACGAATATTCTTTTATTACAAGCGCAGATGATTTTTGGCATTTGGGCAAATGAAAATATCTATATTCAAAATCAAGCCACTGCACTTGGTTTTTGCACAAGGCTAATTCAAATGAGCCAAGCTGTAGATAGGTTGAAAGAGTTTTTTCAATTTGGAAACGAATATTTCGAAAAAGCAAATGAAGTTTTAATCCAAGCTATCCAGAATACTGGACCAATAAGTCATATTCGTGAAATAAGAATTGCAGCCCACTATTTTTGGGTAGCTATGATGATAAGTAAAGTAGCAAATGATATCGACACTAAAGAAAAAAAGGTTTTAAAGTATTCTTCCCTTATAGCTGAAGAGGGATGGGCGTGCTGTGTCACCTCTATGAGTTACACTCATTATGTTTATGAACATCCAAACTGGTTTGCCAATAGGGCAAAATTGATTTTATCTGATAATTCTTCAAATTTTATTCGCAAATTTTCAAGTTCAACTAATCCAATTTTACCCAGGAAAATGGCTGAAATTTATGCTTCATACGGAAAATTTATGATAGGAAGCGAGGAAATAAAAAATCAAGAGTATAATAACCTATTGAATTATCATAAAGATGTTAGTTTAAACACTTTTTTAGTTCACCTAGTAGAGTTCTTTTTAAATGAAATATCCTCCTCGTAGTTAAACATCAGTATTTATAAGAACAAATCAACACATATTAAACCAATTTTTGAGTGCAAATTGAGTGCAAATAAAAAGAGGTTTACAAAATTTTATTCATAAACCTCTGATTTTTATGTGATCGCGATAGGATTCGAACCTATGACCGTCTGCTTAGAAGGCAGATGCTCTATCCAGCTGAGCTACGCGACCTATTTTGCGGGTGCAAATATAGTAAGGTATTGTTCAAGTTAAAAATATTTTTTTAGTTATTGTTCATCAATTAAAATGTCCAATAACTGAATTGCCGCCTCCCCTATTTTTGTGCCAGGTCCGAAAACTGCTATAGCACCGGCTTCATAAAGAAAATCATAATCTTGTTTCGGAATCACTCCTCCAACAATAACCATAATATCTTCCCTTCCATATTTTTTGAGTTCTTCGATTACCTTTGGCACTAAAGTTTTATGCCCCGCTGCCAAGGATGACACGCCTAAAATATGCACATCATTTTCTACGGCTTGTTTTGCGGCCTCCTCCGGGGTTTGAAACAAAGGGCCGATATCCACATCAAAACCAATATCAGCATAACCCGTAGCAACAACTTTAGCACCTCGATCATGGCCGTCTTGCCCCATTTTGGCAATCATTATACGAGGTCTTCTTCCATCTTGTTCGGCAAAAATATCGGCCATTTTTTTGGCCTTTATAAAACTCTCATCTTGCTTAATCTCTTTAGAATACACTCCTGAAAATGATTTAATCACAGCTTTGTGCCTTCCAAAAATTTCTTCTAGGGCGTTACTAATTTCCCCTAACGTAGCTCTTAGGCGGGCTGCATTCACCGCTAAAGCTAATAAATTTTTATCCGCAGGCAAGTTTTCATCTCCAGATGACATCTTTAGTTTGGCGGCTTCGGTTAACTTTGCCAAAGCCATATTTACTGCTTTTTCGTCCCTAGATTCTTTAATGGATGCCAATCGCTCTAATTGTTGTCGTCGGACCTCTTGGTTATCTACCTCTAAAATTTGAAGGTCATCTTCTTCTTCTAACCCAAATTTATTGACCCCAACGATTACATCTTGCCCACTATCTATCCGTGCTTGTTTTCTTGCTGCAGCCTGTTCGATACGCATTTTGGGGATACCCGCTTCAATGGCCTTGGTCATACCTCCTAGTTCTTCTACTTCTTCAAGTAAAGCCCATGCTTTTTGCGCCAACTGATCTGTCAAATATTCCACGTAGTAACTACCTGCCCAAGGGTCGACAGTTTTTGTGATTTTTGTTTCTTCTTGAAGAAATATTTGAGTTTCACGAGCAATGCGTGCCGAAAAATCTGTTGGTAACGCTATTGCCTCATCTAAGGCATTGGTGTGTAGACTTTGGGTGCCGCCTAAAGTAGCTGCCATAGCCTCGATGGTTGTTCTTGCTACATTATTAAAAGGGTCCTGCTCCGTTAAACTCCATCCACTGGTTTGACAATGGGTGCGGAGTGCCAGGGATTTTTGGTTTTTAGGATTAAACTGTTTTACCAATTTAGCCCATAACATTCTGGCAGCGCGCATTTTGGCAATCTCCATAAAATGATTCATACCAATGCCCCAAAAGAAAGACAGGCGCGGTGCAAAATTATCGATTTCCAACCCAGCTTTAAGTCCTGTTTTAATATATTCCAATCCGTCTGCCAAGGTGTAGGCCAACTCAATATCTGCGGATGCTCCTGCTTCGTGCATATGGTAACCAGAAATACTGATACTATTGAATTTTGGCATAAACTGGCTCGTATATTCAAAAATATCGGCCACCAATTGCATAGAGGGTTTTGGCGGATAGATATACGTATTACGCACCATGAATTCTTTAAGGATATCATTCTGAATAGTACCGGCCAGTAAGGCCTTATCAACCCCTTGTTCTTCTGCCGCTACAATGTAAAAGGCCATAATAGGAAGCACCGCACCGTTCATGGTCATTGAAACTGACATTTTATCCAACGGAATACCGTCGAACAAAATCTTCATATCCTCAACGGAGTCAATTGCAACCCCAGCTTTACCAACATCGCCAATAACACGTTCATGGTCACTATCATAACCCCGGTGCGTAGGTAAATCAAAGGCAACGGATAACCCTTTCTGCCCCGCTTTTAAATTTCTTCTGTAAAACGCATTACTTTCTTCGGCCGTAGAGAATCCCGCATACTGGCGAATTGTCCAAGGCCTCCGCACATACATTGTAGAATATGGTCCACGGAGATAGGGTGGAATACCTGCCGCAAAGTTCAAATGCTCAACAGCTTCAATATCACCTTCATCAAAAAGAGGTTTTACCTTTATTTTCTCTGCAGTTTCAAATACAGCGGTGTTTTGGTTCTTGACCGCCCCTGTTTTAACTGTAGCTGAAGGACTTAAACTGATATTTTGAACATCTTTTCTACTCATCTTTCAGCCTATTTTGTTCTACATCCTCTGCTAAACGTCTCTCAATAATAGGCTCTAGCAAAGTCTTTCTAGCATTTGTTTTCACAAACGGATACAATTCTAAATCATCCTTCATCTTGTCGGACTCATTTAAGAACTTATTGGTTCCTACCAATACTTCTTTTCCAGCTTTAAAAGCAACCTGTTCTTTTTGCGCACTTTCTTTTATTTTCTTTTGAATGGTATGCGCTTTTAATTGCTTTAAAAATCCCCCTCCTTTTTCAATCGATTTAAAAAGTTCGAGACCTTTATTTGCAAGTCGTTCCGTAAGCGCTTCTATATAGTATGCTCCGTCCGCAGCATTATCAATCTTATCAAAATAACTCTCGTTTTTCAATAATAATAATTGGTTTATTGCAATACGATTTCCAAAGTCGTTCTCTTTATGATAAATCGCATCATAAGGCATATTATATACCATATTTGCCCCACCTAAAACGGCTGCCATACTCTCAGTCGTCGTTCTGAGCATGTTGGTGTTGTAATCGTACAAAGTTTTATTTCTTCTTGTTGGCACTGCAATGATATGGCAAGACTCTGAAACGCCATATTCCTTGGCTAGTGCACTCCATAAAATCCGTAAGGCTCTTAGTTTGGCAATCTCAAAAAAGTAATTGGTTCCTACGGAAACCTTAAAGGTGATTTCGATAGGTTTTTCGAAATTGCTCTTAATTTCATTCAAGTATTCATTTGTATGTGCCAACGCATAACCCAATTGCTGAACCATATTTGCCCCTGCATTTTGATACAGGGAAACATCTATACCAATCGTATTTTTAGCGTCTAAATCTAAAATAGTTTTGAGCTCTTCATGGTCTTTTTCTAGGTTATGAAACCAATTTCCGCTTCGGGCCAGGTTTCCGACAATATCAACATTTAGATAAATATTTTCCTTAGCATCACCCACAAAATTTAGCAGGTCTTTAATATATGCTGAAGACAAAAATTGAAGCTCAAAATAAATAGCAGTCTCTTTTGTATTGATGTCTTTTAGGAGTTCTTCTACTTTAACCTCCGTTGAAGGAATAACGAAAATTAGACTCTCCGCTCCATTCTCTAGCGCCTCTAGGCCATTTTTATTAGCTAAGACCGCATTACCCGCGTAAATAGATTTACCAATGTGCCATCCTGAAGTTTTTTTGACCTGTATGGGTTTCATCTCATCATCACTATGATAGAAAGGTTTTACCTTGATACCTTCTGGAGATTCCCAAACTAGGGTTTCGTTATAATCGGCTCCTTTAAGGTCAAACTGAATTTTCTGTTTCCATTCTTTGGCTGAAACAGGGTCAAAATCCTTAAATAAGTTGGTAGTACTCATTCTTTAATTCGTTTACAAAGGAATATTTCCGTGCTTTTTCTTTGGCAAAGAAACTACTTTGTTTTGAAGCGTGGTATAAGCTTTGATCAATTTTCTACGGGTATTTTTTGGTAGAATTACCTCATCTATGAAGCCTCGCTCCGCAGCACTGTAAGGATTGGCAAACTTTTCGGCATATTCTGCTTCTTTTTCAGCTAGCTTCGCCGCAGGATCATCAGCAGCACTAATTTCTTTTCTGAAAATAATTTCACTAGCTCCTTTTGCGCCCATTACCGCAATTTCGGCTCCTGGCCAAGCATAATTGAAATCGGCTCCAATATGCTTGGAGTTCATTACATCATAGGCGCCACCATAAGCCTTTCTGGTAATAACAGTTACTTTAGGTACCGTTGCTTCGCTCAGGGCATACAATAGTTTAGCACCATTGGTTATAATTCCGTTCCATTCTTGGTCTGTTCCTGGAAGAAACCCGGGAACGTCCACCAATACCAATAAAGGAATATTAAAACAGTCACAGAAACGTGTAAAACGAGCTGCTTTTCGTGAACTTTCCACATCTAAAACACCAGCCAAACTTATGGGTTGATTTGCCACTATACCAATACTTTTACCACCTAACCTAGCGAAACCAACAACAATATTATCGGCATAGTCTTTATGTATTTCGAAGAAGGTATCTTCATCAATAATACCATCGATCACATGACGCATATCATAAGGCTGATTGGCATTTTCGGGAACAATACGTTCAAGGTTCTCACGAACCTCATCACCCAGTTCAAATGGCAAATCTGCCGGAATATCTTCACAGTTCTGTGGCATATAACTCACCATTTGTTTGATTTGGTCGATACACTGAATATCGTTTGCCGCTGTCAAATGGGTTACTCCAGATTTCGTTGCATGCGTTGAAGCACCTCCCAATTCTTCGGAAGTTACTTCTTCATTAGTTACTGTTTTTACTACGTTTGGCCCGGTTACGAACATATAACTGGAATTTTCAACCATAAGTGTAAAATCAGTCATCGCAGGTGAATATACCGCCCCCCCGGCACAAGGCCCCATAATGGCAGATATTTGTGGTATAACCCCCGATGCCATAACGTTTCTATGAAAAATATCAGCATAACCACCCAAAGAACGAACACCTTCTTGAATACGGGCTCCACCACTATCATTTAATCCGATAACCGGCACACCAATTTTCATGGCCATATCCATTATTTTACAGATTTTCTCAGCATGGGTTTCCGATAAAGCCCCTCCGAATACAGTGAAATCTTGTGCAAACACACAGACCTTTCTGCCATTTATTGTTCCGTAACCGGTAACGACCCCATCGCCATAAAAAACCTGCTTATCCATACCAAAATCTTTGGTACGATGCGTTACCAATGCTCCCATTTCTTCAAAAGAACCTTCATCCAATAAAAAATGGACGCGTTCACGAGCGGTAAGTTTTCCTTTGGCGTGTTGTTTATCTATACGTGACTGACCACCTCCTAGTTGAGATTGGTTCAATTTATCTTCTAGTATCTGTATTTTGTCTTTCATCTGTATTTTTCCTAAAATCTAAACTCTATTTTTTGACCAATCAGAGGAAGTTGAAACTGCTGTTTTCAAATTCTTTTTGTCCTCTAAATACAACTTTAAGCCCAATAAGGCTGCAATTTCTTTTTCCTTGGCATATTGTACCTTGAGTTGTTCCGGAGCGTAGTAATTCTTTACGAAATGTGTATCGAAATTACCCGAAGTAAAAGCCTCATGCTCGCATACAAATTTCCCAAAAGGAAGTGTTGTAGAGATACCTTCAATCTTATAGTCTCCAATAGCTTTAATCATAAGCTGTATGGCCTCTTCCCTATTTTTACCATAGGTGATAAGTTTTGACAGCATAGGGTCGTAATGAATAGGTACTTCCATACCTTCTTCAAAACCGTCATCTAAGCGAATACCTTCACCAAATGGCTGTTTGTATGTGGTCAAAGTACCAATACTTGGCATAAAATTATCGAGGGAATCTTCGGCGTACACTCTAATTTCCAAGGCGTGCCCAGTAATTTTTAAATCTTGTTGTGTAAACGGAAGCGTTTCGCCACGTGCTACTTTTATCTGTTGCTCGACCAAATCAACCCCAGAAATCAATTCCGTCACAGGATGCTCTACTTGTAAACGTGTATTCATTTCTAAAAAGTAGAAGTTCTTGTTCTCATCCAATAAAAACTCCACTGTTCCAGCTCCTACATAATCGCATGCCTTGGCTACCTTTACCGCTGCTTGGCCCATAGCTTCACGAATCTCTGGAGTAAGTACAGCCGATGGCGCTTCTTCAACAACCTTTTGGTGCCTTCGCTGCACGCTGCACTCGCGCTCAAACAAGTGCACAATATTACCATGTGTATCAGCCAGCACCTGTATTTCTATGTGTCTTGGTGAACCTACATACTTTTCTATAAAAACGGAACCGTCTCCAAAAGCGGCTACTGCTTCACTAATGGCCCGTTCCATTTGCTCTGGAAGCTCTTCTAATGTATTTACAATTCGCATTCCTTTTCCGCCGCCGCCGGCAGATGCTTTTATTAGAATAGGAAAGCCTACCTCTGAGGCAATTTTCTTTGCCAATTCCACATCGGTTATGGCCTCTTCGATACCAGGCACCATGGGAATATCATAATCCCTGACCGCTTCTTTAGCCGCTAGTTTATCACCCATTACTTTTATAGCATGTGGTTTCGGACCAATAAAGGTTATCCCATTTTCTTCTACCATTTTAGCAAAAGCAGCGTTCTCACTTAAAAATCCATATCCGGGGTGTATGCCTTCCGCGCCAGTACTTTTTGCGGCCTCAATTACCTTATCCATAACAAGATAAGATTCTGAAGATGGTGCTTTACCCAACAAAACCGCCTCATCAGCAAACTTTACATGAGGTGAATGCCTGTCGACCTCTGAATAAACGGCTACCGTTTTAATTCCCATTTTCTGGGCGGTCTTCATTATTCGGAGCGCTATCTCCCCCCTATTCGCTATTAATATTTTTTTCATCGAAAACAATATTTACTTTGAATCCCATTATATCGGGAATCCGTTCTTATTCCATCTCTATAATCAATTGCCCTTTCTCAACGGCATCGTCTTTGGCCACCTCAATAGACTTGACAACCCCATCACCTTGTGAGAGAATAATATTCTCCATCTTCATAGCAGATAGAACCAATAAAGGTGTTCCTTCCGTAATTTCTTGACCAACTTCTACCAAAACATCAAGAATAAGCCCGGGCATAGGAGCTTTGATTTCATTAACTTTTTGAGATGTATTGACCAATAAACCCATTTCTTCAACCATCTGGTCATAGCTATCCGCTATATGCACTTGATATGAATTCCCGTTAACCTCAATGGTCAAGGTCTTATCCATAAAATTGGAATGCAATACATTAGCCCTATAAGCCTTATTGTTCTGGAGCACATGAAATTTACCCGCCTCTAACTCTAAAAGGTCCAATTGACTTGTTTGCTCTTCGGAAAAAGCAAATTCTTCATCGTCTACGCTGATTTTATAATTTGTCATCTTATGATCCATATATCATATTTTGGAAGTATAAAGATATTGAAAATTAATTAACTATGTTAATCATTAAATATATTAACTATTTTTAGTACATTAGGGATTTAGACTTAAAAAGTACGCAATCGCTTAGACATTTGAGCTGTTTTTTGATACAAACTACATGAAACACAACCTAAACTTCACAGACACAGACCCCAACATAAAAGGCTTTCAAGAAGTAATCTTTAGTGTCTCCAATATTGAGCGGTCCATAGACTTTTTTACTAGGGTATGTGGCTGGACTTTGCAGACCAGAAAAGAAAGCAGCCCAAATCTTAAAAGCTCTTGGCAACTGCCCGATACTGTTGAGATTACCGAAGCACTTCTATCTAATGAAGGTGACAATGAAGGTTTTGTGCGCTTGGTACAGTTTAAAAATATAGCCCAACAGCAAATTCGTTCCGCAACAAATGTTTGGGATACCGGAGGTATTTTTGACGTAAATATGCGTACCCCAGATATGGATAACTGGTACCGAGAATTACAGACCGAAGGCTGGAATGGGGTTTCGGAGCCAAAGCGTTATGTGTTTGGTATTTATGATGTTTCTGAAGTGCTCATGAAAGGACCTGATGGAATCGTAATCGCTTTTATGCAACGTTATGCGCCCCCTCTTAAAGATTTTGACCATATGAAAAAGACCAGCCGTATTTTTAATTCGTCGGTCACCGTTTCTAATATGGGGGAATCTTATGATTTCTACGTAAACAAACTTGGTTTCAATATGTTTTTTCAAACACCAGGTCTAGATAGAGAAACCGGGCATAATGTAATCGGCATACCCCCAAATGTAAATCATGAAATCACCGTACCTATTGATATCGTAAGGCCTGATAAAGATAATTTTGGATCTATAGAATACTTACAAACCAAGCAACTCAAAGGTAGAAATTGTGCTGCTCTGGCCAAACCGCCCAACCTAGGAATTTTAATGTATCGTTTTCCCGTTAGAGATGTTGAAGCTTATGCCGTAACACTTATTGAGAGAGGGCTTACATTAAATAGCGATGTACATACTATAGAAATTGCACCTTACGAAAGTTTAAAGGCATTTTCAGTACGCTCACCAGATGGGGTATGGATAGAATTTATAGAATTAATCAATTAACATTAAATAAAATATTATGTCACTCTTATACAAAAGAATTACACTATGCGTAGCAGACCTAGAACGTTCTCTTACCATTTACAGAGATATTCTTGGTTTTACCATTAATTATATTGAGCCTTCGGCGGAAGATTCTTTTTCGTATCCTGTTTTTCAGATTCCTAAAGAAGCGAAACTTAATTTTGCCACTCTCGATTCACCCACACAAGAGCGCACCTTCGCACTTACCGAAATTAAAGGTGTGCCTTTACCTAAACAAGAAGGTATTAAAATGGCCGCATCGGTAATCAAAGTAGACGACTTAGAAGGCGTCATGAAAAAAATTAAGGCTCTAGGATTGCATATAACGGATGTAAAGACCGATGAAAACGAATATGCCATGTTCAATGAACAAGCCTTTGTGGACTTTGATGGTCACTTAACCGTGCTGTATCAATTGATGGAAAAGTAAGCGCATTATGATTTTTAATACTTTGAATAAACTAGAAAAATTAAAAGACTACGCCCCCGTAACCATCCGTATCATTTTTCTATTATACTTTATTTTAGCCGTAAAAGCTCAAGTATATCTACCAAGTAATGCCGAGAAATTTGGAGAGAATCTAGCGACCATGGGCATCCCCTTTGCTTCTTTCATGGGATATCTCGCTACCTATAGCTTGTTTATTGCGCACCTAATGATAGTAATAGGTTTTAAAGTACGTTTAGCGGCAATACCTGAAGTAATATATTTTTTAGTAGCTGTATTTGTTTACCATATACCTGAAAGTCATGGCATTAGTCAAACTATGCCAGCCTCCGTAATGCTCGCTATGAGTATATTTTTATTGCTTAATGGAGCAGGAAAACCTTCTGTGGATGAGTGGAAAAAACCTAAGCCCTAAGGTTTAGTTTTTTTATTAAAAACATACCAATTTTTAGAGATTTCGTAATACATAAGCCCATCTTTATGATACCATGCGTCTGAATAAGATAGTGTAGTTGCATTCAATTTCATTTGAGACCAAGAGTAAATGGGTTTACCCGTATCAGGTGCGTCAAAAGCGCAAGCGCCTCTTTTCATAGCACCTTTAAATTCATTGACACTTTCATTAAAATAAATGTCACAACCGCCTAAAGGGTACATATCTTCTGGCGTTATTCCGAGTAGTTTGGAAGGGTCTTTATAAGCACCTTTGGTTCTGGCCTTAAAAGCACTATCCATTGGAAAAATATGTAGTCGCAGCACCAAAGCCGTATCTTTCTTATCAAAGGCATAAAAACGCTGGCGAGTTACCTTTTCCTCATTTTTGAATTCGCTCCACTCTGCATAAAACACATTTTCACCAAAGGCAGGTAGCAATACACGTTTGATATGTAAAGAAAGATGCTTGTTTCTGTACTCCTTATTGAGCTTTGCTTTGTTTTGATCTCTTATCTGTTCGCTATTATCATAATCACCTTCCCAGTAACTCAAAAATTGCTTCCATTCCAAGTTTTCTTTTGTAGTATTTTCCGCTTTAGAGCCAGCTATTTCTTTTTTACCCGACTCTTTACATCCTATAAAAACAAGGCAAAAACTTAAAACGAAAATTTTAAAAATTTTACTAGACCTCCACATAGTTTAAAAAATTCAAAAAAAATCCTTGTCAATTCTATGCTGTAATTATTAAGCTACTTCTGTCGGACCGTCCGTATTATCAGGAGTTACATATTTAATTGAGAAAGAGGTGATAAAAGAAATGGTCAACAAACCTACAACCACCCAAAAACTAGCACTATATGAACCCGTTTGGTCAGAAATAAGCCCGGTCAACCATGCTCCTAGACCAACGCCAACACCCTCAAAAACAGAAATGATTCCACCAATTTTTCCAGCAGATTTGACCCCGAATGTAGAGATGATAATATAGTTTAAAAGTGTGTATAAACCGCCCCAGCCGATACCTACGGCAATTAAAGCGGGCCATACAAAAGCCTCTGAGTTCATAGCCATACCAACAGTGCCTAAAAGCATCAATACCAACTGAATTTTAAAGAGTTTGTATTCATTGATGAAGTCAGTAACAATACCTGAACATAGTTTTGCACATAGAATAATAATGAAGAAAATACTAAATGTATTCCTTGCTTCTGATTCAGTATAGCCCAGTTCTAAAAGATACAAGAACAAATTGGCAATGATGCCCATAATACTATAAAAACAGAAAGTTCCAGTAATACAAATAGCCCAAAATACTGGTGATGCTAGAGCTTGTTTAAAATTGAACTCGGTCGCTTCCTCTGCTTTTTTAGATTCTTCTGTTTGCTTTTTTACCGGTTTTAAAAAGAAGAATATAAGAATGGCAATACCCACGGGAATCAATGCTTCCCATTGGAAAGAAGCTCTCCAACCAAAATTTTCCAATAAAGGACCACCAATTTGCGGTATCACGATACCGCCTAATGAAGTGCCTGCCAAAGCTATGCCAATAGCCGTACCCCTATTCTTTTTTATTCTCTGCGAAACCATTATGATTACGGCCAAAGTACTTGCTCCTGCAACAGCTAAGGCAAAACCCACATGTATGGCATACATATGCCAAGCCGCAGTGATGTAACTATATGAGTAGTACAAACCTGCAATCATGAACAAACCGACAATAATTGTCTTTTTCGCGCCGTATTTATCAATAATGGCACCTACAAAAGGCATGAGTGCCGCTGAACTAATAGAATTAAGAAAATCCCTAAACTTCAACTCCGATTTAGTCCACCCGAATTCTTCTAAAAGTGCACTATCAAAAATGGTAATACCTGAAAAAGTAAGGCCATTAGAGCATAATAGGACTATGGTTCCTAAAACGGCAATTCCAAAAAGCGTAAAAAAGGATTTGTTCTCGTTACTCATAATCAGTTTATTTTAATGTACTCTATTGGTGTATCGTAAGGTGTAATTTTGACTCCGTTTTGGCGTACAATTTCCATAACGGATAGGTGCCCATCGGATAAGGTTTCGGTAAGCTGAAAGGTAAGTCCGTTACCCAAATCTCCAATATGGTTAACAGTAAATTGGTCGGTTACCTGTAAGGTATACTCGGCTGTTCCGAAAGGCCCAACTTCTAATTTATTATAATCCAATATTAAAGCTGCATTATCATTTGTTATGCTTGCCGGGTCTAAGTGTGGTGCTTTTATAGATTCTAAAAACACTTTTCTATCACCATCTGAACGTAAGTAAAAAATAAGAGGTTTGATATCCATAGGTTTCCCTGGATAGGTGTAATAACTTTCCTCTAGCACATATATACCCTCATGGCCTTTGGGCCTATTAATAACCAAATGGTCACAGATATCGGTAACATGTTTTGCGTATGGGTGTACCTGATTTCCCGCCGCTTTTTCCTTATCGACTTGGGCTTGATTGTCCAAGGTACCGCATAAGATATCCGTAAATCTTTTTAATACTTTATCCATCATGAAGCTTGAAAAATTTCGACGTAGAATCCGTTTGGAGTTTCTAATACACATGCCTTACCCTTACCCAGAATATAATCGGAAACTTCTTGTATCTCTGAGATCACCTTAATATTTTTTGTCTTGGCATTTGCCATTACTCTTTCAATATCTCGGGTATTAAAACTATACATTCCTAATCCTTGATTTGGCAGACAACTTTGTACCCCTGTATCTATCATATTACCATCTTTAAAGTCTAGCAACAAATAGTGATTCTGTTGTGCTTCTTTCGCATAGATTCCACAAAAGCGGAAGGGTGTTCCTGTTTTAACGCCTAAAGCACCTTCATCAGCGGCTTCCCATACCGAATCAAACAAAATATAATGTTCTAACACATCTGTAAAGAACGCTACCTCGACATCTGAATCTTTAGCAACAAAAGCTGAATACCCAGGGCCACCAAAGCCGTCAGCAGGGTCACAAGGAGCCAACTGCGGATAATTTACACGTTCTATACCTACACAATGCAAGTAATCAGGGCCCTGATAAATCGTCTCTAGATAGTGTCCTTTATCTCCATTGGCTCTTACAATATCACCCAATTGCATGGGCGCCATCGCTTTTACCCCATATTCTTGCATGCGCTTGTCCATTCCTTTTGCGTCAGAAGTTGGGAATCCTAAAGAGAAAGAACCCAATTCATACGAACTATAGCTATTGTGAATTCTAGGTGTATCCGTTTTAAGGTGCAGAATACGCAATTGGATCAAGCTCGGCACCGTTGGGCGATAGCAGTGATATAAATCATAGTCGACCTCGGCAGGAATATTCCAAAATTTCTTTTGTTTACTCTTTTCTTCATCGGTTAAGATAACCGCATCAATCTGCATTTTCATGACCTCGCCATAAAAATGTTTATATCCTTCCAAATCTACAGTACATAAAGTAGCTGTATGGATATAGCTGGTTAATGCACCTTCTCCAATTCCATCAGGGATATCAAGTGTTGTTTGTTTCATGAAGCTATTTTTTATAAACTTTCTAAAGTGTTTTTAATATTTTCAAAACTCGGTAATGATTTTCCATCCGTGGTTTCGGCATATTGCACCACCCCTTCACCATCGATAACAAAAGCAGAACGCATCGAAAAACCGGTCATACCAGCAAAATCACCATCAAATAAAACACCATAGTCTTTGCTTACTTGACGGTTAAAATCTGAACCTAAGGAGAAATTAAGGTCGTTCTCTTTTGAAAATTTATCCAATACAAAGGGTGAATCAACTGAAACTCCCACCACCTTGGCATTTAATGAAGCGTAATCATTTTCTTCGCCATTTGCAGTGCATAATTGTTCGGTACAAACAC
Source organism: Croceitalea sp. W27 (assembly GCF_055693185.1). NCBI lineage: Bacteria > Pseudomonadati > Bacteroidota > Flavobacteriia > Flavobacteriales > Flavobacteriaceae > Croceitalea > Croceitalea sp. W27. The sequence goes on along the minus strand of NZ_CM146327.1, from coordinate 3,751,767 downwards.
TGGTAAATGCCAATGGAAAAAAATGAAGTATTAGATTTTTGCCTTTGTAATCACTCAATTGAATGGGTTCTAAATCAGTGCCCACCAATTTAAAATCAGGAGCTTTTTGCCCTTTAGTTACTTGAGCCATAATATTTATTCTTTAATAGTAACATGGTTAAAATCGTCGTATGAAATTCTTGAATTAAGATGAACAGTCCGTAATTTATTTCTTGTTTGTTTTTTCTTCTGCGGCTTTCTTGGCTGCAATATGTTTTTTATAAACTGTCCAAGAAGTTTCGTTTTCTCTTTTATCATCTTTAGCAGGTGGATTCATGTAAAGAGGATAGCGCTCTTCGAGTATTTTTTGGATTCGAGGCCATATTTTTGCCTTATCCAAAACACTTTCCCCTGTAGAATTAACAACCATAATGCCTTGCTTGCCGCCCATATTCATCCATGGTAACCATTGCGCAATACGCGACCATGAAATACTTGATGTTTCTAAATCTCTTATCTTAGGATTTGTCAATTCTTCTGTGGAGTAGTAGGTATTAAAAATCTCCATAGCATGGTATTTACCGCCTACGGCGTTTTGATAATCACCACCTAAAGGATTATTATAAAATAGCGGATATTCGTAAGAAGTCACCGCAACGTCACCATATTGACGGAATGAAAAAGTAGCTCGATCTTCTCCCTTATCATCCTTCTCATAAATATAACTTCTCAGACTTACCGGATCATTCGCTACATGAAGTACTTCAACGGTTTCCCCAGTCCATGGGTTTTCCCAAGTATCTAATATTTCATTCGTTTCCGGATCTAAATACATCATAATTTCACGGCCAACACTACGAAATCCTTGTCCTTTCACATCATCTTCAACACAATCGCATTGCCTTACATTTATACCGACCACATTAAAGATATTCTTGTCTTTTTCGCCTTCGATACGGCTATACATACGCCCCTCCCACATACCGTAAACAGGCTTACCCTCTTCAAGGGTATTGCAAACCGTTTTTTGAAGCATTTGAAGCGCCTCTAAACCTTTATATTCTTTTTTTTGTGCCTGTAATGTGAGTACTAAAACAGTACTAAGCATAAGTGAGATTCTTGTTTTCATATGTGTTTTATTTAGTTGTTCTTCTCTAAAAATTCCCACCATACCCCATCAGGACTTTTCAATGCAAAACACTGCACTTGACCGTAAGGAGCTATGGTTATTTGTTTTATGGGTTGATGTATTTCAACACCCTTTTCTAAAAGTGATTTGTAGTACGCCTGTAAATTATTTACATCGCATCTGTAAAGCAATAATCCACGATTTGGCGGAATAGCTTTATTAGAAAAATCCTTTCCTGCTATTCCTTCAAATTCACATGCCTGAAACATAACATCCCTTGAACCATCCAAAGAAAAAATATTGGCCATACAGGTCACATTTTCTATCATATTCATAGGAATGTTGAACATGTTTTCTATGGGAGCATCTTTTTTTACTTCGTATTCATTCAAAAGCGAAAAACCTAACTTGTCGACATAGAAGTCTTGGGTTTCTTTCAAATTTTTAACGGTAAGGGAAGAATTATAGACGTGAGAAGGTATTTTATAACCTTGAGGAAGTTCTAAAGGCGGCTGTACCCTATGGGTAAAAGCAATAATGATATCATCATACCCTTTCATTAAAATATCATACAGCTCAAAAGGACCCATTTTCTGCAACAAAGGGTCGCTAAGCCCATGCCATCCCAAATCGCGTATTTCATCAAAAGTTTGCGCTACTTCAGGAACTCGTAGGTTAATATCCATAATACCACCGATGTCCCATGGGTTTTGGGAAGAGCGAATATGCTCTTGAGCTACTCCCTCGTATTTAATCAACCGAAGAGAACCTGCTTCATGATTATTAAAACGAATCAACCGCTCACTGGCACTGACCTTTTTGTTTAGGCCCCAAAAGTCCAAGGTACTTCTGTCTGTCTTATACTCACCAACAATATCCAACCCACCATAGTCACAGAAAAAGTCACTTACCTTTTCCATATTACCTACACTGTAAACAACTTCTAAAATGGTATTTAGTTGAAACATTGGTTCTCGATTCTGTAACAAGATAATAAAAATAGTTAACTATATTAACTATTAATAAGGTTAATAATATTTTATACTCAATTTAACCCATAAAAAAACCCGTATTTCGAAATATACGGGCTCATAAAATCTTATTGAAGTTCCTTATTTATCTTTTTTCAGCCAATCCCCAACACCATATGGGTCGGGGTGCGCCGCAGAAACATGCTCGTGTCTGATTTTCCAATCGCCATCTATTTTCTTCATTACAAAAGACGAGCGAAAGGTTGTCATAATTTCTTTATCTCCTATGGAAATATACAAATCAGTTACACCACCTATCCAGCCCATATCACCCACGATTTCTTCGTAGGGTCCCTCGGTCCAGATAATTTTATCTAATGAAATGGAGGAAGTAACAAAATCACCCCATCCTTTCATAATCATACTAAAACCTTTGGTAGCCAAACGTGGCCCTTCTAAAACCACATAAGTATCTTCATCTGGGCAGTATCCGTTTCTGATTTCATCCATATCGCGTTCCGATATGGCATTCCAAAATTTTCGAATTCTTTGTTGAAGTATACCCATTACATCTCGTTGATATCGTTCGCAATTTCTTCCAACGATTTATCAGGATTCTCCAATTCTTCTTGCTCTTGTTGTACAATTCGAAGTACCCGTCCGATATATTCAGCATGCCATGTTTGACGCTGCTCCTCTTGCTCTTCGGTCTCAGGAACAAAGGTTTCGATTTCTTCGCGAGTCACCGTTCCCTTTTTCTCCAGCAAACGTTCAATACTGTCCATACGCTCACGCATTACCGCAAGCTCACCTGCTATGGCCATGGTAATATTCAACACACGCTCCACCGCTGGGTCGTCATGAAAATAAGGACGTTTGCCCTTAGGCTTGTTTGAAGCTAATTTTATATAATCTATTTTTTCTTCCATCTTCTAGTTTTTAATAGCACCAAATACGTTCCAAATTGGTGAACGGCCATGGTCTTCCGGTTCATCCGCTTTTTGCGAACCATCGTCCAAATCGTTTTCCGCTTTCGCTCCAATCTGCATAAAATCTTCTTCTCTAAATCCTGAAGATTTCATCAAATCAATAGGCTCAATATCATGCATTTTAGACCAATACGGTTCATTGTTATACAGTGCATCCCAATCACGAATGAACTTTTCAAATAAACTCATATCATCAGTATACTGAGGTTGCTCAATGTGTAAGGTCAAACCTTTAGGTTTTAACACACGATGCACTTCATCCATGATATTATAAATGGATTTTCCACCAGTTTCATGAAAGAACATAGTAGATTGTACCCAGTCAAAAGACTCATCTTCAAAAGTAGTTTTCGCGGCATCCATTTGCATGAACTTCACGTTAGTGATACCCAAATCCATAGCTCTTGCATGTGCATATCGTAACATTGGTGCTCCGGTATCTATTCCGATAACCTCAGCATCAGGAAACGCTTTTGCAATTGGCAATACATTATGACCCATACCACAACCAATATCTAAAATTCGTTTGGGATTGAAATCAGGGTAGGTTTTCTTTACCCAACTCACAATCGCTTTTCCGCCTCCATCACTGTAGCGACCTAAAAGTCCCGCCGTAGTTACGAAAAGTCCGGTATCATAATTTGCAGCCGGCGTTACATCATCCTCAATAAGTTCTGTATGGTAACTACCAGGCATGATGTGATTGTCACATGCCAACAAATAAGGTGGCACCTCCACACTTTCATCAAGTATCAAGGAGTCTTTACCTTCATTTAGAGCTTTTACTTTATCACGTAATTCGGCTGCTTGACGCAAAACAATAGAACGCCCAGCCTGCTGACGCATTTCCATTGTACTTCTTCTTAGGGAAGACCAAACTTGGTAATGGGCGTCTTTGCTTATCGCTTCTTTTAATTCTTCGGTGGATGCTATTTTTCTACCGTGTTCTTTCTCAAATTTAGGTTCTACCCTATTTTCAAAAGCCACTTTGTTACCGGTAGATACGTGCGCTAAATGCTTGTTTAAATTCGCCAAGAAATTATATCTAGCTCTTTCATCATGGTTCATCTCGGGAAAAACAGCGTGTTGTGCTATTTTATTATAGACCGGAGGTAAGTTTCGTACGCTCATAACTTTCTTTTTTAACTAATATATCCTAAAATTTTATCTTCTGCTATCGCAGCTTTATCTCTATCCGCGGGGCTGCCGTATCCAGCACCTCCGGGAAGTGTTAATATCAATTCTTCTCCTGGGAATAACTTATCCAATCCTTTTGGTGGAAATTCTCTTTCGGGTACAATTTGGATGGAACCCATTTGTCCGTCTTTACCTTCCAATATTCCTTTAGCAGGTGTCTGCGTTTTTTCGGTTAATAAGGATATATTCAAAGGATTTTCTCCTACATTCATAAAACTAAAACGCTGCCCTAAACCACCTCTAAATTTACCATCTCCTGCTGAATCTTGAAGTAATGATTTCTCTGTAACTCTTACGGCCACATCCGTCTCTAAAACTTCTATCGGCACATTGGCTACATTTGTTGGGAAGCTCAATACATGTTCACCGTCCATATTCGGTCTTGCACCATAACCTCCATTTAAAAAGAAGTATTCTACAAACTCTTTGCCCTTGTGTTCGCCATTTAAAACGATACACCAGCAGGCACTTCCACAATCTGCTTGTACTTGTTCGGGCACAGCTTTTGCCAAAGCTCCGAATACAACAGAGTGCAGCATATTACCTGTAATATTTCTAGCGCCGAGTGGAGAAGGTTTTTGGGCATTGACCAAACAACCTTTTGGCGCCGTCACTTTAATAGGATAAAAAGACCCATCGTTATTGGGTACATCTGGACTAAAAGTGCATTTAATGGGATACGCTGTGTAAGCGAATGTATAGTTTAATACTGCATTGATACTTAACGGATGCGCTCCTGAAGTTCCGGTATAATCCGCATGAATCTCATCACCTTTGATATTAATCGTGATTTCAAAATGACAGCCATTGCCTAATCCATCACCATCCGTATCATATGAATATTGATAGCTGCCATCTGGGGCAGCTAAAAGTGCTTCGCGCATTGCTTTCTCCGAAGCATTGATTACCGCATCTGCCAAATCTTGCAAATCGGTCAAGTCATTTTCTTGCATCAATTTCATCAAGGAACGAATGCCTTGGTCGTTGGCTGCTATTTGCGCGCGAATATCACCAATAGTTTGGTCAGCAGCGCGAACGTTATGTTCTAGAATATTGAATAGCGTATCGTTAGGTTTTCCTGCGGATATCAATTTTGTTGGCGGCACCATCAATCCTTCTTCATACAAATCTCGGGAACCTGCACCCCATAATACACCACCCATATCAGGTGAGTGTGCTATAGTTCCTATAAAACCTATTAAACTACCTTCATGAAAAATAGGAGAAACAATACCGATATCGGGTTTATGACCAGCACATAACCAGGGGTCGTTTGTCATTACGACATCTCCTTCTTTCCAAGTTTCCAAAGGAAAATAATCTTTCAATAATGCCTTAGTAAGTATTGGTAAAACTCCTAAAAACGAAGGTACAGAAACACTTGACTGTGCAATTGACCTTCCTTTCCTATCCATCAAAACCACCGCAAAATCATTTGATTCGCGTGTAACCGTTGAAAATGAAGTACGCTGCAAGGTCGTACCTGCCTCATCTACAATACTTATCAATCTTGACCATAATATGCTTAGTGCTATAGGGTCAAATTTTGTTTCTGTTGCTTGCATAAAAAATGATACTGGAAAATTAGTTAACTAAGTTAACTAATTTTTGATTAACTATTTATTTCTCAGGGTAAAAACTTTGTGGTTTAACATGGTTTTTACACAATTTCTTTAAAGTGTTCTTCCTAAAATTCTTCCGAAACTTAATGCCGGAGTAATGGCCATGCCACTACAAAAAGAACTTCCGCTCGTTGAGCCCAATCCTAAAAACTCTCCTGCTCCATATAAGCCTTCCATAGGTTGCCCTTCTGCATCTAGAATTTGTAAATCTTTGTTCACTTTAATTCCGCCAAACGTCACCAATACCGATGCATGGACTTTTAACGCATAAAATGGAGCTTCTTTAATCGGGTCTTCTAGAAATTCCCTTCCAAAATCAGGGTCTTTTTTCGTTTCTACCATGGTATTGTACTCCTCAATCGTGGTTTTCAAATTATCCGCTGGCAAGCCTGTTTTCTCAGCCAAGGCTTCAATAGAATCTGCCATCATTAGTGCTCTATTCTTTTTGGCTTCTTCCTTCATTTGCTGGACCGTCCATCCAATTACTATGGGATTGTGATGCCCATTATGGTCGTTCGAAGTCAATGCTTTTTCATCAAAAACCACCCAAAAACACCAATCCGGTTGTTTCATAGTTGCCAGTTCACGCGTCTCAGGATTCACCTCATCTTCCCGGATAAATCTTTCTCCGTTTGCATTTACGTAAATATCCCGAGGTTGGCGATAGACCGAAGTTAATACCATGGCCCAAGCCTTGTTGAAATCTACACGACCACTGCCAGCTTCCTCTTCCATTCCTCCCAAACTCGGGAGGTGAAAATCACCTAGACGAAACTGTGCCCCGTGTTTTTCAACAATCATATGACCGTCAGCTGTCGCAGTTGGATAACAACTACTTACCAAAGGAATATCTCCATGCTTTTCTTGAAAATAAGCTGGATTGCTTCCGTAACCTCCTGTTGTGATAACAATATTTTTTCCAGAATACCTTTGTTCTCCACTTTTAGTATCACAAATTACTGTATCATATCTTTTACCGGTTTTACCTAATCCTGTAAAGGAATGTTCAAAATGAATATTGATATTTCCACTAGCTACGTACTTCTCCCACAGTGGAAGCAGCACCTTATAAATACTCATGGCCTTTTCAGGTCCATAAATGGTTCTTGCGGTGTCATAAGCTACATGACCATAAATTATTCTTGGACACTCTGGAGCCCATTCCATTCCGATATCATCTAACCATTGAATGGTCTTCGGAGCTTCATAAACGGCTTTCTCTATCAGGTCTAAATCACCTGACCTGTTATTGATTCTATAAATATCTGCAAGATGTTTTTCTGGTGAATCTTCAATACCCTTTTCTTTTTGGAAATGCGTTCCCCCTGCACTCATATGACCTCCTGACCAATGCATGGCGCCACCGACATAATCCACTTTATCAATAACACCTATGCTTAGACCTCGTTCTGCTGCCGTAATAGCACACGCCATTCCTGAAGTACCTGCACCAACAATAAGAATATCGTAAACCATGTTTTAATGTAAATCGATGATGATGTTCTTATCATTATCCACTTGAACTGAACTATTCACACCCACAACTGTGGTGCTTTCTGTTTCTTCTATAATAGCAGGGCCATCAAACTTTTCATGTGGTTTTAAAGCATATCTATCATAGACAGGACAATCTAAATAACCTGTTTCTTCAAAGTATACTTTTCGTGTTCCTTTGTAGGCATTCTCAGCTGCAATACCAGTAGAAAACTGTTTTACTTTCATTTCTGGAGTTGGTCCTTGAACTACAACACGCCAAGTCACCATTTCCATAGCCATGCCTTCAATAGAGCGATTGTAACGGAATTCATATTCCTTTATAAAACGCTTTTCTATTTCTGTAATACTACTTTCATTCAATTGTCCTTCTGGTAATTCAATTGTAATTTCATGTCCTTGTCCCGAATATCGCATTTCAACGATGCGATTAACAATAGCATCTTTTTTAGCAATACCTGATTGCTCCAAAAAGGCGTAGCCATCATTAGTCATATCAGCTAAGAAATCATTGACTTCTTTCCAGTCAATTGAATTCAATTCTAAAATATGACTATGTATCTTTTCGCTTGCTACTGGAGAAACCAAAAACCCTAAGGCCGAAGTTACACCAGCTCCTACAGGAATAATCAAACGTTTTGTATTCAATAATTTCGCTACCCCAAACGAGTGAACAGGACCAGCTCCACCGAAACCAATCATATTAAAATGACGCGGGTCCATTCCTTTTTCCAAGACATGGACTCTAGCGGCATTGGCCATATTTTCGTTTACAATTTTGTGAACGCCCATCGCCGCCTCTTCGACTGATATGCCTAAAGGTTTGGCCAACTTATTTTCAATTGCTTTTCTAGCGGCATCAACACTCAATTGCATTTCACCACCTAAGAAATAATCGGCGTTCAAATAGCCTAATACCAAATCTGCATCGGTTACGGTTGGGTCTTCTCCACCCAAATTATAACACGCAGGACCTGGAGTTGATGAAGCACTATCTGGACCTACAGTTAAGAGTCCAATATTGTTTACACGGGCTATACTTCCTCCACCAGCTCCTATTTCAATCAAATCAATAACAGGGATTCTAACAGGAAGTCCGCTTCCTTTTTTGAATCGTTTTATACGACCTGCTTCAAAGTGGTTTGTTATTTCTGGTTCTCCTTCATAAATCACACAAGCTTTTGCCGTGGTACCGCCCATATCAAAGCACAACAAGTTTTCCTCGCACAAGTGCTTTCCAAAGAAAACACCAGCCATGGCACCGCCTGCAGGGCCGGACTCCAACAAATGAATCGGTGATTTTCGAGCTCCATCAATTGTGGTCAATCGTCCACTTGAAATCATGATATTCACGTTACCATCAAACCCTGATTTACGCAATTGCGTTTCAAAATCTTTTAAATACTTATCTGTAATTGGCTGCACGTAGGCATTCATTGCCGTGGCAGAACTACGCTCATATTCACGTATCTCAGGCATTATTTCTGAAGATAAACTGTAGTACATTTCAGGAACATGCTTGGAGAGATATTCTCCCAGTCTCTTTTCGTGGGAAGTATTTGCAAAGGAATTCAGCAAACAAACACCAACGGCTTCAATACCATTTTCTTTTAGAGTTGCTGCTAAATTTTCCATGGAGCTCTCATCCATCGGAGTCACCACATTCCCATGAATATCCACACGTTCTGCCACACCCATTCTTAGGTTACGAGGCACTAAAGGCTTGGGCATTGTCAAGAAAATATCATAGATATCATATCTCATTTCGCGACCAATTTCCAATACATCTTCAAAACCTTTCGTTGTGATAAATGCCGTTTTTGCTCCTTTACGTTCAATAACCGCATTGGTAACTAGCGTAGTACCGTGAACGATACCATCCATATTCTTTACCGGGAAATTGAACTTTTCCTCTATCTCTTTTATCCCATTAAAAATACCCACAGTAGGGTCTGGATAGGTCGTTAAGGTTTTGGCAAAATAGAGTTGGTTATTTTCATTGTTGAACAACACAAAATCTGTGAATGTTCCTCCGATATCGATTCCTAATTTCATTTCTTAAAATTCAAATTCAATTGTCAAAGACAAAATCAATTTCTCGACTCCGCTCGAAATGACAGTTTACTTGTTTTTGCTCTTTATTTTGTGTTTCTGATTTTATGTTTTTTAATGGTATTCTTCACCGCCAGAAACATTCATCGCCTCACCTGTGATATAATCTGCTTGGTCTGAAGCTAAAAAAGCAACCGCTTTTGCAATGTCTTCTACCAAACCTGTTCGTTTTAAGGGGTTTTTATCAACGATTGCTTGTAGGTAATCATCGTAATCTTGACCCAATTTTTCGCTAAAAAATTTATTTTGCCAATGCCCTAATCCTGTAGTAATATGATTTGGACAAACCGCATTTACACGTATTTTATGCGCTCCCAATTCTACAGCGTTTGAACGTGTCAGACCAATCATACCATGTTTTGATGCTGTGTAAGCAGCCGCAAATGGGAACCCCGATTTTGCCGCCTGACTTGCAATATTGATAATCGATCCACCTTTACCTTGATCAATCATAGCAATTGCAGCGTGTTTCGAACATAAAAATGCACCTTTAAGGTTGACATCTAAAACGGCATCCCAGCTTTTCTCTTTGAACTCCTGAAAGGGTTCCATGATATAACCAACCCCAGCATTGTTCACCATGATATCGACACCGCCAAAAGCTTCTCTTGTCTTTTTAACAAGAGTTTTCACTTGGTCTTCGAAACGAATATCACAAACAATTGCGGTAGCATTTACGCCTTTATTTTTTGCTTTTTTGACGATGGTTTCCATATCATCAGTCGTTCCTATATGTTCTTCGCTAAAGTTTTCACCTTGTGCAACGCCAATATCTGAAATGACCACATTGCACCCTTGTTCCGCCAATTTTAAAACAATGGCTTCACCGATACCATCTATTCTTCCCGAACCTGTAACAATTGCCGTTTTTCCCTTAAGATTATACATGATTTAAGCGATTTGTTCTGAAATAATAAACATCGGATTATCGGCAAATGATTGAAATTGTGCTGCTACTTTTTGCATCGCTTCGGAACCAGCTTCTTCGCCAAGCTTGTTCATATCATTTATCTGCAGTACCTCACAATATTGATAAGGTGAGGGATTTTCGGTACCCATGACATTTCCTAATCTGAAGACTTTAAAATCGTCTACACAGCTCATTTGAGAAGCTGTAGGCACATCGGTTTCTTTAGCCCACTGCTCGTAAGCTTCCTTTGAGCTTTCATCTTTTAAGTTGAAGAGTACAACTAGTGCTGACATACTATTCTTTTTTTAATCTTTCTAACCTACATCTCGACTCCACTCGATGTGACAGAAATTATATTAAACTATTATTTTCTTGCTTGTAAAAATGCATTCCCCGAGGATTTAATCAAACCTTGAACGGAATTCATGACCATCGAAGCTCCCTTTTCAATAAGAGCTTCAGCTCCTGCAGCATTACCTGCTACCGTTCCAAACCATTTTCCTGAATCCAAAATGGTGGCAAAGATTTCATCCAAAACTTTCTTCACCTCATCATGTCCTGGCCCATCATAAAAGCCCATTGACATCGCCAAATCGCGAGGGCCGATGATGAATCCGTCCACACCATCAATCTTACACAATTCAGGAAGGTTTTTTACGCATTCCATAGTCTCTATTTGTGGCATGACCAGGGTTTGTTCATTGGCAAAACTTACATACTCTTCTTGACTCATTGGCCCTTGCATATAATCCGAAGCCCTTACAGGACCCAAACCTCTCTTACCTAAAGGTGGGTATTTTATGGCTTCAACTAATGTTTTTACATCATCTGCATTGTCTATAGTAGGCATCATCACGCCCATGATACCAGCATCCATATATTGTAAAATCAATTTGGTATCAACACTTCTAATTCTAGCTAGAGGCGTAGTATTTCTCAACTCACAAGCACGGACCATATTTGTCACATCAGAAGCCGTTATAGCCCCATGCTCGCCATCGATCATGTAAAAATCCATTCCTAGAAGTCCTATATATTCACAAATCGTTGGGTCAATGGTTGGAGAGATTACCCCAAGTCCCGCCTTGCCTGACTCAATTCTCTTTTTTAGTTGGTTTTCTTTCATGCTGTTACGCTGTTGTTAGGTTGTACGATTATATTCAAGAAAAACACACATAGTAATTCCACTCTTATTGAAAGTGTTTTTCTTAATCTTGGAACAATTTAAGAAAAATAGTTAACATAATTAATAATTAACATAGTTAATCATTAAAATTTTGGTGTATTGTCAAGATTTCTGTAGAATTTCTGAACAATTTAATAAAATATCACCCTGAAGTGAGAATTCGACATTGGCAGAATTAAAGGGCTAAAAAAATAAAAGTCAACAACATGCTGACTTCTACTTACTATTCTATCGGTTCTCCCTTGGCAATTTTATCCCTTACGTAGTTCATTAGCCCTCCTGCTTCTCCTACTTCACCTACAAAGGGTGCAGCAGGTACAGATGTAAATTGAGTGCCTTTGGTGATGTTTTTTATAATTCCGTTATCTGCATCATATTCCAATTCATCGCCAGTCTCACACCCCAAATGCATTTCATCGTCCGATGTTACAAAAGGGAGACCATAGTTTATGGCATTTCGAAATTGCAATCGTGCAAAACTTGTCGCAAATACTGCTTGAATACCTGCCCCCATCAATCCCGTAATAACATGCTCAATAGACTTACCACCTCCGGCAAAATTATGGTTCGCAACAATAAAGGTGTGTCCTCTATCTTTAAAGGCGTTTTCTTTATTGAACTCTTCTTTGACACCTGCCATAACCCATTTACTATTTTCAACGGGATCAATTGCTGATGTCCAATATTCTTGAATAATAATATCATAGGCCATCACATAATCGTCAGCGACCCAACAGGTTCCTTTTATCATCTTATTTTCTATTTAGCTTATTAATTCTTTATATACACGATTGGCAGACTCTGCTGCCGCTTCCATCCCTCTATTTTCATGCGCCGTATGTTCACCCGCAAAGTATACGTTTCCTGCAGGTTTTATCATATCTAAAAACCATTCTGCCTGCCCAGGAGCAAATTCTACATAAGCCCCTTTATTATATTCATACTTACCCCAATTTTGGATTCCCAAATACTCCAGTTTACCTTTTGAAGCGGGTCGTATTTCGTTTATTTTTTTTATGGTGTAATCTGCAATTTGATTCTCGGTCATATTATCAAAAAAAGCAGTTCCTTTTCCATTGACCCAACACGCAATTTGTTTTTCTGTGGGTGATGAACTCATGTTCATGATACGTTCAATAGGTGTATCGGTCCACATATCCAATGGAATACCATCAGCCTCCCAATATTTTTCGGTATGCGCCAAATGAATTTGGGTAATGTTCGTGTATGATAGTTCCTTTATCGCTTTAGCTTGATTATCGTTGACATCGACATCTAGTTTTACATCTCGTAAAGTGGTGAAAGGAAGCGTGCAAACAACCTTTTTAGCCCTGTAGCTAGAGCCATCGCCACAGTTTACCGTAACGTTGTTTCCCGAATCATCGATTTGAGTAACCATTTTATTGGTTAGCACAGGTTTTTTCAGGGTATCAACTACTTTACTTATAAAATTAATAGTACCCCCTTTGAAATTCAGTGCTCTTTTAGAACCATTGTATTTACCAAAAGCCCTACTATGATGCGCATTGATAGCAGATGTTTTATAAATATCATTGTAATTAAGACTAATATCTGCCAGTTCAATTTCTTTATCAGAAAGACCTTTTTTCTTTAAAAAAGCTGCATACGGCTCATCTAAATTTTCAGTTTGATACCATTGGTCCAAACCAGATAAATAATTTGACTTCCCCAACGCCATAAATTGCTGAAGGTAAGGTTTGATTTCTCCTTCGGGCCATGGATGCTTTAGCTCACCATTCATATAAACTGCGGTCGGCGAATTCATAAAGTCGGTAATATCAATCATTTCTGCCCCCACCTCATTAATCAAAGGGAGTAAATTATCATATTTATCCCCAATACCACGACCACCAACATCTCGATTTATATCGGTTCGAGTGAACATTCTGCCTCCAAGACGATTGCTCCCCTCTAGGAGCATGTAGTCTTTCCCTGCTTTTTCTAAAAGATTAGCCAGAAACAATCCGGATATACCTCCACCCAAAATCAAATACTCCGTATCAGGTGCGGCTTTGGCACAAGATAAAGGCAAGATTCCCAAGGCGGTACTTGCCAATGCAGTATTTTGAATGAAGATTCTTCTATTCATGTATTACCTATCAAAAGTTCTCGGATCCGTAATTTCTCCGCGAATAGCCGAAGCTGCAACTACAGAAGGAGAGGTCAAATAAATTTCTGCTTGTTTACTACCCATACGGCCTGTCATATTTCGGTTTCCTGCACTTAAAACGATATCGCCATCACCGGCAACTCCAGTATGTATTCCAGCGCATGCAGCACAACTTGGTGTATCTACAGCAACGCCAGCCTTTATCAATGTTTCTAAATGACCCGCTTGTAAAGCCTCAAGATAAACGGTCTGACTGGCAGGTACCAAAATCATGTTTACATCACGATGTACTTGTTTGTCTTTCATTATTTCGGCCATGGTAGCAATATCCTCTAATCTTCCATTGGTACAAGTTCCCACAAAGGCTTTATTAAATTTTTTACCCAGTAATTTATCCACGGTTACAGTATCATCCAATTTACCCGGCATGGCCACCGTAGGTGCTAAATCAGAAATATCAATATCATAAACCATATCGTATTCCGCATCATCATCACTCTTCAAAAATTCCCACTTATCTCTTGTTCGATTTCTCAGATACCTTTCAGTAACCTTATCTGGGGCAACAATTCCATTTTTGGCGCCAAGGTCAACAGTCATGTTACATAGTGTCATCCTACCTGCCATGCTTAAGCTCTCAATTGCAGGGCCTGTAAACTCTAATGCCTTGTATAGCAAATGACCGTTCCAGTGCATCATACCCATTATATGAAGACTTAAATCCTTGGCCATAACCCATGGTTGCCATTTACCCGTAATATTGAACTTGACCGACTTAGGAATTCTAAACCAGGCTTTACCTGTTGCCATGGCAACGGCGGCATCGGTCACGCCAATTGCATTACCCATAGCGCCAACTGCCCCATAGGTATTTGCATGAGAATCCGTTCCAATACTAATAGTACCAGGAAGCACATGACCTTGCTCTACCATTATTTGATGTGCAATACCTTGTCTGCCTAAATCATAAAAATTGGTGATATCATGCTGTTTCACCACTTCTCGCCACTCATTTAACATATTGGCGAACTTCTGGTTAGGTGGTGGCACTAAGTGGTCGGAAACACAAATTACACGGTCCTTATCAAATACTTCGGTCTTACCTAAAGATCTGAACTTATCAAAACATGTTTTCCCAAGATAATCCATAGTCATAACCGTATGAATATCAGTCCATACTAGTTCTCCTGGTATAACTTTATCTCTGCCGCTACTGCGAGCCATTATCTTTTCTGTAATGGTCATTCCCATATTTTAGAAGATTTATGTGATTATCTTATTTTGTCTAAGATATTTATTTTATTTTAGTTAACAATATTAATTATTAATAAAGTTAATCGTTTTTGCTAAAATAAAATGTTTCTTATTGATTTATAGACTTTTAAGTAAAAAATAAGTTTGTAATCTATATCAAATCATTGATTTATAACAACCAATTTGGTTTTTGTACATTCAACATATTAGCAGAAATTCAATTCAAGAACCACTAAAAAAAGACACTTTGGAAAAACGAAGCTTTAAAGAATTTAAATTTGGATGGCCTGTTATCTTATCATCAACTTTCGGAATTGGTCTGGGCATGTCTCCTCTTCCGTTTTACACTATAGGTGTTTTTGCGATACCACTGACCAAAAATTTTGGATGGGGAATGGATACCGTAATGGGAGGCCTAACCGTATTTACTTTTGCAGCTTTAGTTGCAAGCCCATTGGTTGGATATATCGCCGATAAAATTGGAGCACGTAAAACCGCAATGTGGTCTTTATTCTTATTTGGCCTCACGTTTATAGCTTTCAATCTCAATACTGGCTCGCCTTTGATGTACTATATTTTGTGGGGGCTTTTGGCATTTACAGGAGCCGGAACATTACCTATGACCTGGACACGGGCCATTAACAATTGGTTTAATGAAAATCGTGGGTTGGCCTTAGGCTTATCATTATTGGGCACAGGGATTTTTGGTGCCTTTGCAAAACTTTACGCCTTTTCACTAATTGAAAAATTCGGATGGAAAACAGCTTATATAGGTGTAGGGCTTTTACCTATTCTAATCGCTCTGCCCCTTGCTTTTTTCTTTTTTAGAGACACTGATGACCCCAAAGTGGCAAATAAACTGGCCAAACTTAGAGAGGAAGTGCCGAGCCACAAACAAGTGAACAAAGCGGGATTGACCGTTAAACAGGCCCTTGCCGATTGGCGTTTTTGGATATTGGCTTTCTGTTTCATTTTGATTTCCTTCGGTGTTGGTGGCCCCATTCCAAATCTAGAGCGTCTATTTAGCTCCAAAGGTTTTGATACTTCTGATGCGGTAATACTGGCAAGCTCTATTGGATATGCCGTTTTAATAGGTAGATTGGTTGGAGGTTATCTTATTGATCGCTTTTGGGCGCCGGCAGTGGCATTCGTATTATTAAGTATCCCTGCAATTTCGTGCATTCTACTGCAGTCAGCAGATCTTACCTATACCAATGCACTCATTGCGGTAATTATTCTAGGGTTTGGAGCTGGAGTCGAATATGACCTTATGGCCTACTTGGTTTCCCGCTATTTTGGAATGAAGAACTATGCGGCTATTTATGGATTCCTTTATGGTTTCTTTGCTGTTGGAGCGGGATTTGGACCTGTGATTTTCGGTAAATTCTTTACAGCCAGTGGAACTTATGACTCTATTTTAGGTTATGCCGCCATCGCTTTTATTGTTGGGTCAATACCGCTATTATTTTTAGGAAAGTATCGTGTTTTTAAACCCGAACTAGAATCTTCTGAATCATAGTTTCTTATGAAAGTGCTAATCGTACATGCCCATGAAAACCCAGATTCGTTTTGCTCAGCTTTAGCAAATAGGGCAAAAGCAACTTTTGAAGATTTAGGCCATACCGTTAAGCTGTCGGATTTATATCTCAACAAATTTAATCCGGTAGGTGGCAAACATGATTTTAAAAAGTTATCCAATGGCAACTATTATAAATATGCATCTGAACAGATGAATGCACACGAACATAATGCATTTGCACCCGAACTAAAAACTGAAATGAAAATGTTGGTAGAAGCTGATGTTCTTATTTTTAATTTTCCGTTATGGTGGTTCGATATGCCAGCTATTTTAAAAGGTTGGGTAGACCGAGTTCTTGCTTATGGTTTTGCCTATGGTGGTAACTATGGCTTTTTTGATAAAGGAAGGTTTAAAGGAAAACATGCATTTTTATGTGTGACCACTGGAAGTCCGGCAGAATTTTATACCCCAGCAGGAGCCCATGGAAGAACATTGACAGACATTTTACAAAATATTCACCAAGGCATATTAGGATTAGTAGGTTATACGGTACTACCCAATTTTGAGGCATATGGCGTATCTAGAATTTCCGATGAAGAGCGTGCGCAACTACTTGTAGATTATGAAGCGTACATTAAAAAACACTTTGCATAAAAAAAGAGACTTATGATAAGTCTCTTTTTAATTTCTTTTAAAATCTTTTTCTAATTATCAGAACGAGACTTTTGTCCGTTTGTTCTGTTCTTAGGAAGGTCTTCCCAAAACTGAGGGTCAATACCATCTTGTCCGCATACCTTTCGTTCTTCAATCATAGTTACCCCATTAAATACGTCGCCATCAGACCATTTCCATACACGAATACGATGATCATCGTTTCCTATCAAATCAATTTGTTCGAACAGCATCATTCCAGGTCTGTGCTTGTACTCCCATATAAGGACCACGCTTCTGCCAGTCTCCCAAGCTTTACCTGAAAGTCTAGGGTTTTCAAAAATCAACTCCCCTTCTTCATTAAAAGGGCATATACCAAAATCAAGACATTCCTTAAAACCATCATCCCACATATATTCATTTACTTGATGGTATTTTCTATCAGGCAACATCGCACAAGTAAGCCTACTATTCCACTGATCGATTAGTTTACCATCTGCTCCAATTCTTTTATAGGTGCCTTCCCAAATACCAGCGTGCTTAGGAAATAGTTTTAATTCTTTCATTTTATTTCGTGTTACAAATTGTTATAAAAATAGTTAATATTATTAATCATTAATAAAATTAACTATTAAAATTTATCGGTAAAATGATATTTATCATTTTCTGAAGAAATATTTTCCTTGGTCAATTAATGAATTCTACACTTTCTAACTCATAATGCGTTTGCATATAACCGGCAGCACCTGCTTTTAAAAAAAGATAATCATCATCTGCAGTAACCCAAACATGGTATGGTGGATGTTCTTCCAGCAAACTACCCGCTGTATCACCGACTGAAAAATGCCTTGCATTAAAAGTACCGGCAGCTACGGTAATTTCTTCTTCACCATGATATTCGATACTCATTTTGGCCATTTTAAAAAGCATTGGCCCCGTCGCACCTCTATGATCGGGAGAAGTAAGTAAAAAATCATTTAGAAGTTGCTTGCCTTTACCTTTTGACAGATCATAGGTCTTCATTAATAGACCATCTCCCAAAATAGGATGCGCTTGCAACCATTTAACGGGTGTTTCAGTTTCAATACGCTGAGAAATGCGACCGTCTTTAGCATTTATCATTTCACATTCTGCATAGGTCGGGGTTACCCTAAACCACCCTGAACCTTCAAATTTATCACCGACCGAGAGTCTGACGCTGCAATCTAAAGGGGTACCATCTTTTTCCATTGCAATGATTACATCTCTAACTACATTAGGTTCATCATCTATTTCGCAATGTGCTTGCATCACTACGGTATCATCGCTCTGTGTCGTCAAGGTAAAATATTCTCGGCCACGTTCTTGGTCCATGCGCTCAGGCTTCTTACTTGTATATTTGATATGACCTCTTATAATTTTATGTTTCATCCTTGTATCTCTATTCTGATTTAAGTCAGATGTAATTCGCAATAAATCGTACTCGCATTACAAATACCTTAAAAACTAATTTCATATTATCCTATTAGGTGTAAGCCTAGTGCAGCATTCAGGGTGGTTCCTATCCAAATTCCATATACATAAGGCATACAATTGCCCATTCTTTTTGTCATAATGGCATTTGCATTATCTATATCCTTACCCTGCATTAGATTAATGAAAGCCGGCGTGAATTTTGACAGATGATAACGAATTCCTAGCCCAAATAAAATTAAAGCGCATACTATAAGCAACTTATAATTTAAATATGGCGCTAATATAATTGTAGGATTCATTATTGAATAAATAGCAAAACTTCCCATAACAATAACAATAACTATACGTGACCAGTAATCTATTGCCTTTAGTTTTTTCTTTTTTGCTTCGTTCTTGCTAAAATGCAGTGTCAAAACAAGTGCTAACCACAGCAGACTAAAGCCCCAGAGTGCCATAAGGCCTAAACCACTGATTTTAACCAGCCCAACCATTGATGCCATATGAATACCAGTAGGTGTTATCAAAGGCATAGCGATTCTCGGTCCTAAATCGCAGCCCAACAATATCTGCAAAGCAGTAGCTCTCTGAGGAGCTGATAATTTCGGGTTGATCACGAATCTACTTGAATAAAAGGTACCCATATCGGTACCTAACCAAAATACGAAAAGTAAAATGTGAAATAATTTTAAAAATAGAAACCAGTTCATTTTAAGTTTTTATTGGTTATTTATTTGATTACATGTTCCAAAGGAACCAATCTTCCAAAAGTTCTTTTACATATTTTAAAAAACGTGCGGCGTCCGCCCCATTGATAATTCTATGGTCAAAACCGATGGTCAACGGCATGATTAATCTTGGTTCAAAAGCATTGTTCATCCAAACCGCTTCTTTAGCGCTTGAGGCTACTCCTAAAATAGCAGCTTGTGGATGATTTACCAAAGGGAAAATTGCTGAAGTGCCTATTCTCCCCAAGTTAGAAATAGTAAAGGTACCCCCTTGAAGTTCATCAGGACTTATTTTCTTGGTCTTCACTTTCTCGGATAGCTGGACCAAGTCTTGAGAAATTTCCAAAACACCTTTCGAATTAGCATTACGCAATACAGGTACCATAAGACCCCTATCTGAATCTACGGCCACGCCTACATTAATGTAGTCCTTAAAAATAATCTCATTTGTATTTGTATCAAGACTTGCATTAAAAATAGGAAACTCCTCTAAAGCCTTAGCTGTCACTTTTACCAAAATACTGGTAATCGTAAGCGCTCCGCCTTTTTCTTTTACCTTATGTTTATGAGCTTGTCTTTTAGACTCTAAATTGGTAATGTCAACCTTTTCTTGAAGCCAAGCATGCGGTATCTCGCTCCAAGTAGTTGACATATTCTTACTGGTGGCTTGGGTAATACCGGCCATGGACTCCCTTCGAATACTTCCCCACTTACTAAAATCAGGCAGTTCTATTTTTGATGGCGCTACGACCGCTCCTCTATTTTGGTGCAAGGCCTTTGAGTAGTCTTTTACATCTTGTACTGATATTCTGCTACTGCCTTCCGGTAAGGTCATGGTTGTAATATCTATACCTATCTCTCTAGCAATTTTTCTGGCTAAAGGCGAAGATCTAAACTTACCCTTCCTTTCAGTTTTCTGCAAATAGGTAGGCATCGAAAGCATTGATTTGGAAACCTCGGGTGTCGGCGGCAGGCTATCTGCAGCCACTTCGGGTTCCTTAACTTTTTCAATGCTTTCTTCAGTTACTGAAGAACTTTCTGTTTTTAGAGAAACTATTGGAACCCCCTCGCTTATTTCATCTCCAATCTGCACAAGTATTTTCTCTACAATACCAGCTTCATCCGCGGGAACCTCAACTACGACCTTATCGGTTTCGACCTCCATTAATGTTTGCTCTAATGTAATCGTATCCCCATCTTTTATATGAACAGCTATTATAGTGCCTTTCTCTATTCCCTCACCTAATGATGGGAGTTTTAGTTCAGTAATCGCTTGAACACCGGAGTTCACTTTTTTATTAGTTTTTTGTGCTACTTCTGTATCGCTAACGAGTGTCATTACGGCTCGCTCTTGTTCTTCTGAAATGACAACAGGTTCTGAAGCGATGACGGCTTCACCCCCGCTTAATTGAATAATCGGGGTGCCCTCACTTATTTCGTCGCCAATATTAACCAGCAGTTTTTCTACGGTTCCTGATGCATCAGATGGTACTTCTACCACAACTTTGTCCGTTTCTACCTCCATCAATGTTTGCTCTGTAGTAACTGAGTCGCCAACTTTGACCGCAATGGAAATAATAGTTCCTTTCTCTATGCCTTCACCCAAGGATGGTAATTTAAGCTCCGTCATTTTCTTTTGCTTTAATTTGAATTAAATCGCTGCCGGATTTGTTTTTTTAACATCTATCTGATGCTTCTTTATAAAGTCTTTGACTTCTTTTAAGGTCACTATATCATCTTGATGTAACAACTGTAATGCACTCAAAGCAATATATTTAGCACTTATCTCAAAATGATTTCTTAAATCGTTTCTTCCTTCACTTAAGCCGTAACCATCTGTACCCAGAACATGATATCTTTCGGGCATCCATTTTGAGATACCCATACCTAACTGCTTGACATAGTCAGAGGCAGAAACAAAAACACCAGATTCATTTTCCAATAAAGTTTCGATATAGTTCTTTGGCTTGTTTACCGCCGTAGACAACAGTCTTTCTCTTTCCACATCCAAGGCGTCTCTTTGCAGTTCCGTATAACTGGTGACACTCCAAATGTCAGTTGAAATATTCATCTCTTCCAACAGGGCTTTGGCTTCAATCACTTGCATCATTATGGAACCACTGCCCATTAAATGCGCTTTACGTCCTTTCGATACTTTTTTACTTGATTTTTGATAGCGATACATTCCCTTGATTATGCCTTCCGTTACACCTTCAGGCATAAGTGGCATCGCATAATTCTCGTTGGTTACGGTGATATAGTAGAAAATCTTTTCTTGCTTTTCGTACATACGGTAAATACCATCTTTAACAATTACCGCCAATTCGAATGCAAAAGTTGGGTCGTAACTCTTCATATTGGGGACAATACTGGAAAGTACGTGAGAATGGCCATCTTGGTGCTGTACTCCTTCTCCGTTCAAAGTAGTTCTGCCAGATGTTCCACCAATTAAAAAACCTTTCACCATCATATCACCGCAGGCCCAAATCATATCACCTACCCTTTGAAAACCAAAGATGGAATAGAAAATATAGAACGGAATCATAGGCAATCCGTGCAATGAATAAGCAGAACCAGCAGCCATAAAAGACGCCAAAGCTCCTGCCTCGCAGATACCTTCTTGCAATATTTGACCATCGGTACTCTCACGGTAATACGAAATACTACCCGTATCAACCGGCTGATATAATTGCCCTTTAGGCTGATAAATTCCTGCATGACGGAAAAGTCCATCCATACCGAACGTTCGTGCCTCATCTGGTATAATGGGTACGATATAATCTTTTACACCCTCATGACGAAGTAACTTAGAAATGATTCTGACCAGTACCATGGTTGTAGAAACCTCACGGTCATCAGTACCCGCGTAAAACTCGTCAAAAAGAGCATCTTCTGGGGTTTTTATGGGCTTACTCTCGTCTTTGCGTTCCGGTAAATAACCTCCTAATATCTCACGCTGTTTCCGTAAGTATTGCATTTCTGGACTATTATCCGAAGGCTTGTAGAATGTAGCTTTTGCAGCTTCTTCTTCACTCAAGGGAATACCAAATCTTTTGGCAGCCTCAATACGTTCGTCCGCACTCATGTTCTTCTTTTGGTGAGTAGTATTTTTACCTTCACCTGAACTGCCCATACCATAACCTTTTAGCGTTTTCATTAAAATAA
The DNA here is from genome assembly GCF_055693185.1 of Croceitalea sp. W27. NCBI lineage: Bacteria > Pseudomonadati > Bacteroidota > Flavobacteriia > Flavobacteriales > Flavobacteriaceae > Croceitalea > Croceitalea sp. W27. The sequence continues at coordinate 3,729,278 of NZ_CM146327.1, read as the reverse complement.
CACTAGGCTTTCCGTTAGGCCTTGCTGCCTTTTCAAAAGCAGCGAATATCTTTTTGTAGTCGTGTCCGCCTCTTCTTATAGTCCTTATTTCCTCATCTGAAAGCGATTGCATCAATTTTTCTAATTCAGGATTGTCCTTAACCCAATGTTCACGTACCTTATCACCGGGCAATACGGAATACAATTGGTAGTCACCGTCCAATGCTCTTTCCATTCTATCTACCAAAATACCCTTATCATCACGAGCCAAAAGTTCATCCCACTCACTACCCCAAATCACCTTGGTAACATTCCATCCAGCGCCCAAGAAACTACGCTCCAATTCTTGAATTACTTTTCCGTTACCGCGTACAGGACCGTCCAAACGCTGTAGGTTACAATTTACCACCAGAACAAAATTGTCCAGCTGTTCACGAGAAGCAATGTTCAATGTTCCTAAAGTTTCAGGTTCATCCATTTCACCATCTCCTACAAAAGCCCAGACAAGTCCACCCTTTTTAGGTTTTAAGCCTCTGTTTTCTAAATACTTCTGAAAACGAGCTTGATAGATGGCACTTACCCCAATAAGTCCCATTGATGCCGAGGGAATTTCCCAAAAATCCGGCATTCTTCGTGGATGGGGATAAGAAGGTAGACCGCCTTCTTTCTGTAATTCTCTCCTGAAATTTTTTAGTTTATCTTCAGTAAGTCTTCCCTCTAAAAAAGCTCTCGCATATACACCGGGGGAAGCATGTGGCTGAAATGAAACCAAATCTCCACCATAATCTTCAGATTTTTTCTTGAAGATGTGATTTTGACCCACCTCATACATACTAGCAGCAGAAGCATAAGTTGCAATATGCCCACCTAATCCTTCACCACCATCGTAAGCTTGTAATACCATGGCCATGGCATTCCAACGATTGATATTTTCAATCTTTTTTTCTATTACGGTATCACCCGGATATGGAGGCTGATCTTTGGGGCTAATGGTATTGATATATGGAGAATTTAAAGCCTCTCCAGCCAATTTAACACCCTTACGTTGCGCAAAAGAACGAAGTTCATGAATTAGACTACTGGTCTTATCATCACCTTGTTCGTCGATAAATTCCTCTAGTGAAGCAATCCACTCTTCTAATTCCAATTGCCACTCGCGTTTTGTTTCTACAGCTGATGTACTCATGTTACTCGTATTTTTTGGGAACAAGCATTTCATAGATTCCCGTGATAAAACATCTAAAATATAAAAAATTAGTTAACAATGTTAATTATTAATGTTATTAATTAATTATATTTAGAGAGTAGAAACAAAAAATATTGTAATGCGCACTTCATACTATTCACGATTTACCTTGATTATTTCAATACTTATGCTGACCCGGTCATGTAATAATCGACAAACTATAGAAGGTGTTCTTATCGAAAATGTAACCGCAATAGATGCTAAAAACGGTATGCAGGAGCAGACAACTATCCTTATTAAAGCAAATAAGATAACCAAGATTGGTTCTACTGAAGACTTTAAGGACATTGAGGTTTCAAATACCATTGACGGAACAGGAAAATTCCTTATTCCCGGTCTTTGGGACACTCATATTCACATGGTCTACGATCAAGATTTGACCCCCGCCATGTTCGATTTGTTTTTACTCTATGGAATTACCAGTGTTCGTGATACGGGAGGAGAAATAGATTTGCTCACCCCGTTAAAACAAGAAGCGGACAATGACACAAAAAATACTCCACGCCTTAAAATAGCAGGTCCTTTGTTAGATGGTGTGCCAACCGTATACAATGGGAAAGGAAGACTTCCTAAACTGGGCGTGAGCGTACCTACTATATCGGCAGCTAGAGAACAGGTACTTACCTTACAAAAGGAAGGTGTAGATATTTTAAAGGTATATGAAATGTTACCTCCAGAAATTTTCACCTCCATTCTAAAATTAGCGGATAGTTTAGAACTACCCGTCACGGGCCATGTGCCTTTAAGTATGGATGCAACCGAAGCTGCAAATTTAGGAATGCGTAGCATGGAACACCTACGTAATCTTGAGTTTGCCTTTGTTAAAAATTGGGATAGTCTAAAAATTTCGAGAAGAACTATGCTTGAAAATCAAGAGCAGCTTTCCGGAATGAAATTACGTTCCAACATACACGATGCCCAACGTTCTTTTGCATTTGCCAATGAAAATGCAGAAAGAAAAAAGGAAGTTTTAGCGGCACTTAGACAAAATCAAACCTGGCAAGTGCCAACACTTACTATAATTACCGTTGCGGCAGAACGCTTTTTTGATACACCTGAATGGAAAGAAACCTTTAACCTAGTGCCGGATACTGTCGGTAACGGCTGGGCTTCGAGACTTGAAAAATATGCGGCAACACCGGTCAGTCCAAAATTCAGGGAATATGCGGATTGGATGTTTAAAATGATTGCTGAATTGAAAGCAGCCGATGTAAAACTTATGGCAGGCACGGATACTCCCATATTTTTTCTAACCCCTGGTTATAGTCTACATGAAGAGTTGGCATTATTGGTAAAAGGCGGACTAACACCAATGGAAGCCCTTGATGCCGCGACTTTACAACCTGCCAAATATTTTAATATGGAAAACGAACTTGGTAGTATTGAACCAGGAATGTTAGCGGATTTGATTCTTTTAGAAGCGAATCCACTAGAAAACATAAGGAATACCACAACAATTCAAGCAGTTATTAGAGACGGGAAAGTGCATGATAAGATTGCACTTGACCAACTCAAGAAGAAATTAGAAAATCTATAAATCATTCATAATACCAAGTCATCATGTTAACTACGGCCAACCCAAAAATTGAAAAAGGATATGTAAAAAGTGTCTTAGGGAAGATTCACTACTGGACTATTGGTAAGGGCAATCCATTATTTTTAATACATCAATCCTCATCTTCTGGAGAAGAATATGCGGGGCTTATCCCCTATTTATCCAATAAATACCAGCTTATTTCTTTTGACTGGCCCGGTCATGGTAATTCTGATGATCCCGAAAGTGAACTAGGAGTAGAAGAATATACGGAAGCTGCTTTGGCTATTTTAAATCATTTAAACATTGAGAAGTGTAGTATTTTAGGGCATCATGGTGGGGCCTTATTGGCAATGAATATCGCTTACTTACAACCAAATAGAGTTTCTCGATTGTTACTTTCTGGAACAAGTGGGCCTAAAACCAAAGAAGAGGCCGAAGCTTTTAAAAATAACCTCCCCATAAAACGGCATCATGAAATTGAAAAAGACGGACAGTCTATTCTAGACACTTGGAAAAGATACCTTCAATATATTCCTGATACAGACACCAAAAATGTAATGATTGCCTTTATTCACAATCTGAGTTCCAAACTAAGACCTTATGATGCACACTACGGCGTGTTGGGCTGGGATAGAAACCCCGCATTAGAAAGCCTTGAATGTCCTGTACTGCTTATTCAAGGAGGACAAGATGCATTTGTGAGTCGACAAGAACAATTGTTGAATATCATACCAAATAGTGAAAGAAAGGTCTTGCAAAATGCTGGGGCCTTCCTGTTTTTTGAAAAACCAAAAGAATGTAGCGAATTAATTCATTCCTTTTTAAGCAAAGAAGAATCTTAAACCACATGAAAATGAAGAAAATCATCTTTTTAAAACTTGTTACGGTACTATTTATCTTAGGTTTCTCGAGTCTAATAAATGCCCAAAAAGACACGACAAATACCGAATTTGCAGATGAGGACTTACTATTTAAGCGGACAAACCTTCTTATAAGTAATGCAGAAAAGTCTTTGGAAATTTACCAGAACATTTTAGGTTTTTCAATTTTTAGTAGGAAAAAATCCGCTCCGGACTCTTATTCATATCCTGTGTTTAAAATTCCAAAAGAAGCTGAAATCTCATTTATAACTTTAAATTCTCCCACTCAAGAAAGAACACTAGCCTTGACCGAAGTAAAAGGGATTGAGCTACCGAAACCCGGTATTCCGATCATGACCGCTGCCGTTATAAAAGTCGGTGATTTGAAAAAAGTAATGAATAAAATAGAAGCTTTAGGTTTGGAAACCACCGAGCCAAGGAGAGCGAAAAATCATGAATTTTATTTTGTAGAACAGGCTTTTATAGATTACGATGGGCATTTAATCGTACTCTATGAACTAGAAAGTCTAAAATAAACCAATTTCAATGAAAACTTTACATCTTTATATTTCTGCAATCTTTTTGGTACTATTAGCGCCCCTTTATTCGCAAAACGAAAATTATGAAGAGCGAAATTACACCTATCAAGAACGTGAATTGGAATACTTGATGAAAATATGGCCTGGAGAGTATGATAATGTGGAACAAATCGATTTTGATGCTTATCTCAAAAAAGATACTCCAGAAAAGGGAAAACATGAACGCGTTCATAATTTTACCAAAAAAGTAACTCTACCAAAATTCGGGGCCTACGTAATGTATGTCGAAGAATACCAAAATGACGACCCCTCAAATATTACAAGGCAAAGTATTTACAGCCTATCAGCTGATGAGGAAGCAAAAGCCATACGTATTAAAACCTATCATTTTAAGAGTCCAACACCTCAGCTAGCTGCCGAAAACACACTTTCTTTTTTGAACAATATTTCTCCGACATCGCCTTTGTTAAATGCAGGTTGTGACCTATTGATGCAAAGGGAGGGAATGGTATTCAAAGGAAAAACAGAACATAAAGACTGTAATGTATCTTCCGATTCAAAAATTACTTTGGACTATCAAATTACAGTCGGAGAAAAGGATTATACTTTTAAAGAAATCAAGTATGATAGGGCAACTGGAAGGCGTTTGCAAGAGACTGAACAGCTATCCGCTTACCTTTTAGAAAAATCACGATGTTTTGTGTGTATGATAGACTTTCCGAACGCGACAAACGGAAGACCCACTATAACCAAGTATTATATACCCATACATGACCAAGGGGGCAAATTTGAATTTGACTATGACGATGGCAGGCATATGGTCTTAGGCATGCGAAATACATGGTCTTTAGGAATGCAACGGGAAACCTTTGTAATCTTTATTCAAGAAGGTTCACAAAAAGGAAAAACACTTATTTATTCATGGGGAAATCCGGGGGCGGACCGAATAGGTTTTAACCCCGGATGGATTCGTGTACAATGTGATTTAGACACACCGGAAAATAGAAAGTTACAGCATGCACTAAGACCGGGTTCTTAAAAATATAAGGTTATTCTTTTGTGGCTATGGGTTTATCATTTCTAGACCATTCGCTCCATGAACCTACATAGAGATTAGGTATTTTAAAACCAGCATGATTTAAGGCCAAAAGAGTATGGCAAGCTGTTACACCAGAACCACAGTGAACCGTCACATTTTTTGAAGGTATATCGCCTATTATATTTTTGTATTTGATATTCAGTTCTTCTGATGATAAAAAGAGACCATCTGCATTTACATTGCCTGTGAGTGGCACGTTAATTGCCCCAGGAATATGACCGGCAATTAAGTCTATAGGCTCTGTTTCTCCTTTGTAACGTTCTTCGGCCCGAACATCTATTACAATATGGTTTTCATCTTGCACATTTTTCTCGACCTCGTCAATGTTTGTTAATGGTAAAGACCATTTTTTAATTTCATAAGATGAAACTTCGTGGGTAGACTCCTCGCCTGAATTTGTAGGAAAACCAACTTTAACGGCTTCTTTCATGCCACCATTGAGTACTTGTAATCTTTTGTGGCCCACTGCTTTCAACATCCACCAAAAACGTGCAGCTGCCATAGCCCCATTTGTAGCGTCGTACACAACCACATGACTTTCTTTAGTAATACCCAAAGAAGCCAAAACCTTAGAAAATTCCGTAATACTTGGCAAAGGGTGTCGTCCACCGTTCGCAGCATCTTCTTTTATGTCGGATAATTGTTTGTTTAAATCCACATAAAGTGCTCCCTTTAAATGCGCTTTGAGATAATCGGCTTTAGCACTTTTACCAAATCTTGCATCGATTAGTATTAGATCTTCTTTGTTTTTAATATTGAAAAGTTCAATCCCCGAAATTAGTGGTGAAAAATCAGTGGACATAACATTAAAATTTTTGGCCGTTATAACTTCCTCTTCAAAATCTAAAGTGTCCTGATTTTTTTGAATCTTTTTACATCCAAACAAAATCAGTACTAAAACAAGCAGTGCTGCTTTACCAAAATCTATCATTGTATAGAACTTTAAAACAGCACTTTTTTGCATAAATGTAACAAGTTCGACCTTATTAATTGATTCTATCTAAATTATGAAACTTATAATCGGCAGCAGTAGAAATAACCGAATCGGTTTCTTTGTCAGTAATTTTATCTCTGTAAGCAAAAACATCTTCGCTCAACATTACTTCATAATTAAAAGTTTTAGTGCCAAAGGTGCAGTCTTTTCCGTTCATCTTCATATTGTATTTTCCATCAACTTGTTTTACCAAAAGATCACAGATATCTGGATAAGAGCTGATTTCTTCTACGGAAAGACTATCTAAAACAGAAGGATTTTTCCAAGCGCCAACATATTTTTTCTTATCCTTAAAAGGCCACATTTTCACCCGTATTACACTATCTACCTCGCTAATTGTATAAATACGTTGTCTATAAGTTGAATCGGGTTGATGATCTCTATATTCTTCAACATACAAAACATGTTCGGCAATATCCGGTTTATCTAGTTTAATATAGTGCGATTCTATATTTAGATAACCGTTCTCACCAGAATCATCTAATCGCCAAACGTCTTCACCGTTCGCTTCTGCCTCAGCACATTGTTTATCGTTATTATACTTACCCGGCCACATGCGCATAATTTCATCCATCTGTTCGTTAAGGGTCAATTCTTTAACTACAGGTTCCTGTGTTTCCTCGGTTTCTTTAGCCTTTTCTTTGCAGCTGGAAGCTACAAGTAGCAAAGCAATTAAAAAAACACCGTTCAGTTTAAATTTAAAAGTTTTCATCTGTATCTATTTCGTGTTAAATTAAATTCATAATCTCAAGGGCAGCTCGTTCACCTGATTCCATTGCGCCTTCCATTCCCCTAGCTAAAACCGCAGTATGTTCGCCGGCAAAATGAATTCTGCCATTTGGTTTTGCTATTTCTTTTGAGAAATCGGTTATTTCGCCGGGTTTCCAGTAGGCATATGCACCTCCCGCGTATGGGTTGTTTATCCAAGTCCAATAGTGTACATATTTGAGCGCTCCTTTTAGGCTGGGGCGCATCTCTTCCAAAGTTTTGGTCACAGCAGAAATTGCATCTTCACGTTTCATTTTGTCTACTGATAGGGCGACGTTGCTGTTTAGATAGGCCACACAACTGGTCACTCTATCAGGGTGGTTTATATCATTTTTCAACGCCATAAAACGACCTGCTAAATTATCACACCACATACTGGGCGGAAGTCCATCTTCTTCCCAATACTTTTTGGTAGGGACAAAATGAATTTGAGCACAAGGGGTATATGATAAATTTTGAAAGGCTTTCCCTTGTTTCCCTTCTGGAGAGGGAGACATTTTTATATTACGCAATGCAGAAGCCGGTAATGTGCACAATACATAAGGCGCCCTTAATTTTTTATCGTTCGTTAAGGTTACACTGGCCGCATCAGCTTCTGAAACAATAGATTTTACCGGTGATTCCAATAAAATGTCTTGTTTAAAGGCACCAGCCATAGCTTCGGGTATACGCTGATTTCCTCCTATTGCGGCCCCTCCTTTACCAGATGAAGCTGCTTGTTGGGTTATGAAATTTAAAATTTGAAAATACATCAATACAGATATACTTTTCGCATCGGCACCGTAACTAGAATTGGTACTAACTGCAAGTTTTATAGCTTCGTCCGAGAAGCCGTTTTCTTTTAATGTGGTGTAAACTGATTTATCCCATTTGGCATATTCTGAATTTTGCCAAGCTGTTAAGTCGTTTTTTGGTAAAGGATTTAATTTATCATAAACTGACCAGGCGGGAGAAGTTGGAGATCCCTTTCTATACCCTTCTGGCATTGGATTAGCGCCATGTGAACTCCAATCAGAAGGAAGAATAAGGTTATTTTTAACCGCATACAATATTTCCCCTTTTCTTGGCTCTGTTCTAGGCCTGTAAGGCCCTATCTCAACTCCATATTTTTGAGCGGCATCCAACAATCGGGCATACCCACCACCGATTCCATTGGCCCCAAGCTCTGGGTGGCCAGGCACATCGCTATCTTTTGCAGTATGCACACGCCCCCCGAATCTATCGGTCGCCTCAACAACAATAACTTTATATCCGATATTCTCTAAAGTGAGGGCAGCATTGAGCCCTGAAAGACCCGCACCTACTATGATAACATCGGCATCAAAAGATTTTTTACCTCCACTCACACATGATTCCAATCCAAAATAGAAAGGAGCCGCGGCGAGCGCCAATCCGGTTTTTTGAAGCATCTTACGACGATTCATTTTCGATACTTGATTTTTGCTTTCTAACTTTTTCATTCTTTATCCCATTCTAAAGGTTCAGTAAAAACATCTGGTTGTTTATCTTCCGTAGCTTTAATAAAAGTCTCTGGCAAATCGCTCTTATTGTAAAAGGTCTGTCCACTAGAAGTCCATATCATATGGCCAGGGGTTCCTGCCATATCGAGTAATGACAACCAAGATGTTTGACTTGTCCAGTGATAATCGGAAGGTATATGCGTATGTGATCTGTCGGTAAGATAAGCGGTGTCAAAATCATAAGTATCTAAGGTCATTTCTGTTCTCCACGTTTGAGATTTACTTTCGAACCATTTGGTAAAGGCATGTCTAGTTACATGCATACGGCCACCTATTTCTGTAAATTGTAAATTTAAAGGAGCGCCAATTGCCGTACTCTCCATCTTAAAATTAGCATCCACTACAGGTCCATTCGGGGTCATGACCCCTCCACGTATGCCAGCCCTAAAGGCAGGAACTTCAACTTCTTGACCCGTATACGGGTTGGTCATTTTATCCAAAAATTCTCCTGTTTTAGAATCTTGGTACAACAACCAACCTTTGGACTTGGTTTCGATATTACCATTATCCAATTGTCTCATTATTTTAATACCACAACCCGTATATTTAAATACTTCTTTACCAAATACATTTAAACTATCTGGTCGGTCTGTTCGAATTCCAAAAACACGGCCTTCTGAATAAGAGTAGGTTTTCTTTCCTGAAATATCACCCTGTAATTTCTCAAAAATAAGCAGTTGGTCCATCGGGTCATCCAAATTATAGGCCAACGCTGTCTTTTCAAAAACTGAAACTTCGGTATCAACTGTTTCTTCGCCACTATTTTCTTTACAACTGAAAGAAAAAACAACAAGAACCAATGACAAATAAATTTTAAATAAGGTATTCATAATGTATATGTTAATTTTCGCAAGATTCCCTAAAAATAAAATAATTAATTATATTAATAGTTAATTAAGTTAACTATTAATTTTATATCTTGTACTTGTAAAATATTTTTTGAAGGGCTTTTTCTTTTTAAAATCACAGAGAAATCTTCAAAATACACCTTAAATTAAGCTATTAATCTCAACTAAAATGATGAAGGCTTTCACAATACTTCATGTAAGCATCCTATTTTTAGGTTATCAAACAATCATAGCACAAAACGATAGTATTCCGACTTTTAAAGATTGTAAGAACTGTCCGGAAATGGTTATCGTACCTGCTGGGTCAGTCTACATAGGCTCATATGAAGATGAAATAGGTAGAAAAAGAGGAGAACGAGATCGCGTTAAAGCTACTATAAGTGAGCCCTTTGCAATGGCCAAGAATGAGGTTACCCTAGCACAATACCGCGTTTTTATGGAAGAAACGAAGTATAAGTCGAATCAAGCCTACTATAAAGGTGAACCCTTGATAGGATGTAATTACTATGACGGAAAAAGTTATGGCTATGTTGCCGAACACAACTGGAAAAACCCAGGATATCCGCAAAGAGAGACTGACCCTGTGGTATGCGTAAGTTGGACAGATGCCAACGCCTATGCCCAATGGTTGAGCAAAAAAACCGGGAGGGTTTATCGAGTACCCTCAGCAGTAGAATTCGAATATGCATCAAGAGCCGGGAGTTCAACACCATGGTATTGGGGCACTGATCCCGCCGAAGCCTGCGGTTATGCCAATGTAGGCGATAGGGCATTTGCAAATAAATTTCCGACAAGAGCTTCTTTTCCGTGTACTGATGGCTATGTTTTTACTACAAGGGTAGGCAGATTCAAACCTAATAAGTTCGGTCTTTACGATATGGTAGGTAACGCATGGGAATGGACCAGTGACTGTTTTCAAAACGATTTATCCAATGCACCGGTAGATGGAACAGCTTGGACGGAAAATGAAAATAATGAGTGTGACGCGAGAACACCTAAAGGTGGAAGCTGGATAAGCGGAATTTCGTGGGCTAGAGCGGCAGTTCGCTCAAGAGATGGTGCAAATTATAAAAGTTTTATGCTCGGTTTTAGAGTTGCGGCCAAAGCTGAAAAGAATTAAAAAATTGCTAAAGAAATAGAGATGAAAACCACAAGAAGAAAATTTGTAAAAAATGTTGCAGGTGCTGCTGCGGCTGTTGGTGCTTTAGGTTTGGCCAATTGCGCTACAAAAGAGGGAAACAAAGACGAAAAGGATACCGCTCTCTTACCCGTTCAACCTAAAGGGCCTGCAAAAGAAAAATATGACGCCATAGTAGTAGGTGCCGGTCTATCCGGTTTACAGGCAGCTGTTTTGCTTGAGGAAGCAGGTTTAGATGTATTGGTGCTTGAAGGAAGAAAACGTCTGGGAGGTCGTGTTTATACCTTAGATAATATACCAGGAAAACCAGAAGCCGCCGGAGAGTGGATAGGGGCTAACTATGCCCGTATGATAAGTATGGTAGATAAAATGGGCTTAGAATTGTTTACACCTGAAATGAACAATAACAATAGACCATGGATGTATCATATTAAGGGAGAATATATCACCGCTGAGGACTGGCATGATCATCCATTAAATCCAATTCAAGGAGAGTTCAAAAATCTATTGCCGAGTCAATTTCTTTCAAAGATATCAAATCACGAAAACCCATTAAAGGACCAACCTCTAGACGCATGGTTAAAACCAGAGTTTCAGAAGTATGATATTCCCCATGATCAATATCTGAGGTCAAAAGGCTTGAATGAAGAGACGATTCGGTTGATGAATGTAACGATACATTCAGGTGGAATGCATAGAACTTCTGCCCTAAACGAACTTAGAAGATATCATGTGAACGAATTCAATAGTAAACTCAAATTTGAAGACGGTCATAGCTATAAAATGATTAAAGGCGGTAACTCTCAGTTACCTCAATTAATGGCCGAAAGTTTAAACAATGAAGTACAGCTCAGTAAAACTGTTGTTGCCTTCAGAGAAAAAAATAATGTAACAGAAATCACCTGTTCAGACAACACCACCTATAAAGCGGACCATGTTATTTGTAGCATTCCTATTTCCGTTTTAAAAAATGTGACTTTTGAGCCTTTGATAAAAGGTATTGCCTCTGAAGCTATCGACCAAATAGGGTATGGCTTATCCATACAGGCACACTTTCAAGTTTTAGAGCCCTACTGGGAAAAAGACGGCTTGGCCCCTAGTATTTGGTCCGATGGCGAATTAGAAAGAATCGCAGTACGACCAAAAAGAGATAAAAACGGGCCCGAAGCTCTTGTTGTATTTATTAATGGGCCAGAATCTCTTAAATTTAGATTGATGCCCGATGAGCAAGTATTTGCCTACTGCCAAAGAAAACTTGCCGAAATGAGACCATCTACTAAAGGACTTCTTAAACCGTTATTGATTCAATCTTGTGAACGCGATATTCACGGCGCTGGGGATTGGGTATACTGGCAGCCAGGACAGGTAACCAAGTTTGGTAATCATATGAGACCTAGACACGGTAACATTCATTTCTGTGGAGAACATACGGCAATTATGGAGCGTGGTATGGAAGGTGCCTTTGAGTCGGGTGAAAGAGCGGCCCTTGAAATTATTATGGAAGCTTAATACACTAAAAATGAACCTAACGAAATCCATTTGCACGCTACTTTTCTGTTCCATTTTCTCTATTGTTGGCCTTCAGAATAGTAATGCGCAATTAGACCCGAATACTAGAGACATTTTACTTTTGACAAAATGGTTCGAGGGTGAATTTGACAATGATTCTCAACTTTGGTTCGAAGGAAGAATGAAGGTTGAAGATGTACATGAACGGGTACATGCTATTCACGCCCGTATCGATGCCCCTAAAATCGGAAAACATGTCTTTTATGTCGAAGAATATACAGGTGGAGATACTACCAACATCACTAGACAGCGTATTGTTTCTTTTAAGAGCAATGCCCCCGCAGAGGAAATAGAGATGGAACTCTATTTTATAAAGGATGCCAAAAAATACCAAGGAGCGTATAAAAAACCTGAAATCTTTAAGGACTTTCCTCAAGACAAGCTTTTTGGTTTGGATGGCTGTAATGTCTTTTTTAAAAAAGTAGGTGAACAGTATGAAGGCAGTATGAAAGATAAGGCTTGTGTATTTGGAGAAAATGACCTAAAAAGATACTCCGTTCATAATATGACCATCTCTCAAAATCAGTATTGGCGAGTTGATCAAACCTATTTGGTAAAAGATGATTCTTTTTATAAAGGCCATCCCAATGACATTCCTCATAAGATGAGAAGGGCCGATATGTACTCCTGTGATGTAAACTTCTATATCAAATCATACGCAGAGCCTGATGAAGGAGATGTCGCCATAAAAGGTTTAAAAATTCACGACCAAGGTGGTTTTGCCTGGGTAACCTACCCTAAGGACAACAAGAAATATGGTTTTCAGCTTCGTGATAAAGAATACCCGTTCTATGCAACAGGTTCCGATTTTTTTATGATGCGCTTTATTGAAGAAAGAAAAACCCGATCAAACATTTTGGTAACTGCCGAACCTGATGCTAAAAAACTATCCTTTAATAGCGGATGGGTATCCTGTTTTTGTCAAAAAATTGAAGAATAATGATACATTTTACAACTAGAAAAGACCTATTAAATGAAACGTTTAAATACAGATTTTAAGACCATACTCGCCTTATCTCTTACATTGATTATGGTTTCTTGTGGAGAAAAAAAAGAAAAAAAGGAAGATAGCCTTATTAAAAGACCAAAGACCGAAGTCGCAAAAAAAGAGCCAAAACAAAAATTATCTGCTGGAGCTAGGGCTTTTATTCAATGCGCAGCTTGTCACAACTTAAAAGAAGGACAACCTAATAAAGTAGGGCCCAATCTTCATGGAATTTTTGGCAGACCTGCAGCCTCTCTTGAGAATTTTACCTACTCTGAAGCCCTAACTAATTCGAGCATCGTTTGGGATGAAGAAAAAATCCGTAATTGGCTTTCTAAACCATCAGACTATGTTCCTGGCACCACAATGGCGTTTATAGGAATCAAAAATGAAGAACAACAAACTGCTCTGATAGAATATTTAAAAGAAGAAACAAAATAATAGTTCAAGTGTTATACATAAAAAAGGGTAGAGGCAATTGCCTCTACCCTTTTTTTAATATGTCGTATTTTCTATCTACCCCAGCCTGCTCCTGCTTCACCACTTTGTAAGGCTCTTACTTCAGCAATATCTTTTGGTGGATTTAACCATTTCGGTTTTTCAGCTTTTGCCCAAGCCAATAATTTTGGTGGAAACTCATCATGACTTTCAACGCGCCATGAGTGCAATTGTATGATTGCCTTTTTATCCGGCATTCCCGCCCAAGGAGGTAAAGCTCCGTAACGCTGCCAGGCCATTTGATGTGGTTCATCTACCGAACCTTCTGGATGGATAAAGAAATCATAATTTTCCCAAGCTTGATACTGTTTTCCTGTTGGTAGCGGAAAATCTAAATATACTTGAGCATTATAAATGTAGCTCGCTCCCATTTTACGATAAGGTATTCCATCTTCTGATTTTATGACCTGAACGCGATCTCCTACTCCTTGCTCTACATCACCATATATTCTATCGTTCTCTAACCTATAGGTAATCATTTGATAAGGATAAGCAATGGGGGTAACGGGTTGACCATTATATTCTTTCAATACTTCACCAGTTTCTGGATCAGTATATGCAAACGTTTTTCTCGTTAAATGCGTAATTTTTCCATTCGGCTCATCTGGCCAAATAATAGTAGAACTATCAAAACCTATCATTCCAAATAGTTTTTTGCCCGATGGATACTCGTAAACAGCGCCATCGGCCACCCAATGAACCGCTTCGCCCGTACCACAACGTGCATCGACCCAATTCTTTAATACATCAGGGGCATTCTGGTAAGAGGCTTTTTCTGCCCATGGATGAGCAGTTGTTTCGGCTTTTTCTAATTCTTGGTCAGCTGGCTGTTCATTTTTTTCTTTACACCCTATAAATAAGGTTATGAAAAAAATTAGCGCTAAAAATTTGCTTTGTTCTTTTCGCATTGTATTCAATTTAATTCTTATAATCAAAAATGAAGGACTTTCTAATTCGTCCTTCGAAGTTTCTTTAATAGCAATTTACCAAAAGTTAATTTAGTTAACTATTAATCTGCTTAATTATATAGGACTATTTACGAATTATGCATCAAAAATGTGGTTTATTATCTAAAAGAATAACAAAATCATTTTGGCAAGAACAAATCGTTTGATATTCCCACATTTCTCATTGAATTTTTCATCTCCAAAAAAATCAAGTTAAAATTTATTTAAAAAAATAGTTAATTTAGTTAACGATTAACATAATTAATTATTATATTCGAAAAGTAATACTTGATAAGATTGATACCAATCGAAATTAATTAACTATAAATCAAGTACTTAAAATCATATTAACTAATAGTTAAACGAAGGACTAAAACTTAGAAAAATGAAAAAAATCTTAAATTTTATCTGTTTAGTCAGCTTTATTTGCTGCTCTACAGGGGTTTTCGCCCAAAGCACGGTTACAGGAAAAGTAACTGATCAAGACGGTATTGGAATCTTAGGTGCCAATATTCAAGTTCAAGGAACCAGTACTGGTAGTGTAACAGATGAAGATGGTAACTACTCCATTCAGGCAAATCAAGGAGATGTTCTAATCTTCTCTTACATTGGTTATCAAACCCAAAGACAAGAAGTTAATGGAAGTACGGTTAATGTTCAATTAAGAGAAAATGTAAGTCTTTTAAATGAAGTTGTTGTTTCTTCAACGAGAAAGCCAGTTAGAAAGCTACAGGCAACAACAGCAATTAATACCATTGGTACAGAGGAATTAGCAACCTTAAAAGCGGAGTCATTTACAGAAGCGATTCAGAACACACCAGGTGTCATTATAGATGAAACACAGGGTAGAAAAGGTGGATTCAATATTCGTGGTTTTCCCGGAGGTTCTATCTATTCGACTACACTCATAGACGGACTGCCCGTGTCTGCTATCGCAGCACAATCAGGAAGTCAGCAAGAATTTTTTGGAATCGACCAAAATGTCCAGAACATTGAGGTCGTAAGAGGCGCAGCGGCCACACTATTCGGTCGTGCAGCAGCTGCAGGTGCCATCAATATTATTTCAAAAACTGGTGGAACCGAGCATCATGGAAATTTTCAAATTACCAAGTACAGTAATAACTCAAGGGAGGGTCACCAATTTGATGGTGAGGTCGATTTTAGAGCAGACTTTAATTTTAATGGACCTATTTCCGATAAATTACGCTACAATATTGGAGGATATGTTTTGGAAGATTCTGGGGTAAAAGAGCAATTTGCTAAAGACAGAGGCGCTCAAGTAAGAGCCAATTTTGACTATCTAATTTCAGAAACTTCCTCTATTCGTTTGTATGGTAGTGTTTTCAATAATCAATTTCAAAATATTACTGATTCTCCATGGGATTTGGAAAATGGTCGCATTTTAGAAGGATGGCACCCAGCGAACACTTTCTTTAATGACGCCAGACCATTAGATAGGGCCTTTGGTGTTCTTGACGTGCGTCAGGGGTTTTTCAATCCTACCCTAGCTACACAAGCAGACGGTTCACCAATTAGAGATGCCCCCGGTGCCAATAGAGAGGTGACTAAAGGAGGAAACATTGGTGTTGACTTCAACATTGATTTAGGAAACGGATGGTTTTGGAGTGAGCGCTTCAGATATAATAACTTTGTTTACGAAGACATCAATGAGTTTAACTTTTCAACCTTCTACGAAGCAGATGCTACGGTCAACCGCTTTAACGGTCAGGCATTTAATCAAAACGTGGAGTTGATTACAGAACATAGAATTTCAAAACAAATTAAAAGCGAAAAAGCTGAGCACAATATCAGTGGTGGTCTATATTACAGTACTGCTGAAAGAGATCGTTTAGGCCTGAATTTTGTTTACGGATCCAGTGTGTCCTTTAGAAACCCTGAAGTAGGTCCTTCTTTCGGATTCAGTTCAGGTTCTTTCGGTTTTCCACAGCCTCCAGCAACCTCCTATATTTCGAATACTTCTTCTAACCGAGGGGAATCGGCTACCGGGATTTTCATAGGGGATGAAATGGTTTTCAATGAAAAATTGAGCGTAAACATTGCATTTCGCTATGACTGGCTAAAATCACGATTCAATACCAATCCTGAAGAAATTCCAAATTCCGGAATAGATTTTGACCCTAGTGGTGAGGTTGTGGAGAACGAATTAAAATTCAACGATTATTCCTATTCCGTAGGTGCGAACTATTTGATTGGTGAATCATCGGCACTATATGCTAACTACGTTAGAGCATTCTCCCTCCCAGGATCAATAAATGCAACCAGTATCGTTCCAGAAGATAACGAAGTGGTCAATAATCTTGAATTAGGATACAGAGCCGGATTGGGTGATTTAACCCTTGATTTTACCTTATTCAATACCAAAATAGACAATAGAATTGCCACGGTTTTTGATGGTAATCTGGGAG
Source organism: Croceitalea sp. W27 (assembly GCF_055693185.1). NCBI lineage: Bacteria > Pseudomonadati > Bacteroidota > Flavobacteriia > Flavobacteriales > Flavobacteriaceae > Croceitalea > Croceitalea sp. W27. Next base: position 3,712,325 of record NZ_CM146327.1, on the reverse strand, counting down.
AATTTGTAGAAAGACCAGCCGGTTCGAACAAAATACTCGGAGGAGAGTTTGCCGCTACCTTTACGCCCAAAGGTATAAAAGGCTTAATTGTACGTGGTGCTCTTACCCTCCAAGATTCGCAATACGAGGATTTCTTTGTTCCATTGAGTACAGTTGACACCGATAGAGACGGTACACCTGATGCAACAAACGTTGATCAAGCAGGTGAACTGTTTGGCCTTAACCTTGTTGGAAGCGGCGTAAATGCAGGTATCAATTTGAATGGCCTAAAGGCGCAAAATAGACCTACTTCAATTATAAATGTTAATGTTGGCTACAATGCTGATCGATGGGGTGCCGATTTTGGTGGATTTACCTATTCAGGTGGTTATGCGGATGCATTAAACCTTTTTGAGTTACCAAGCATATCTGAGTACAATTTTGGAGCTTATTATGCTTTTCCACTTGGAACCGATGAACTGAGATTTAGTATGCGTATTAAAAACCTTTTTGATGGTGCCAATGCGAGACAACTTGTTGTAGGTGGTCAAAATACAGATGCTCCTTTAATTGAGAAACAAAACAACCCGACAAGTGCTGGTAGAATAACCACAGCGGTGTTCCAAAACCCAAAAAGAGTATTATTTACAATTGGGTACAAATTTTAAGAATTAAGTTTGAGTTAGTTCTAAGTATTAGGCATCACTTTTTAGTGGTGCCTTTTTTTATTACTTTTTTCATGGTTTAGAATTACAACCAATAAGATTAATGAAACCCATAAAAAACTTACGGTGGTATATTATCGGCACCATCTTTTTGGCAACGACCATAAACTACATAGATAGGCAAGCTTTATCCGTAGCGGCTCCGGTTATTAAAAAGGACTTGGAATTATCTAACGAGCAATACGGCTGGATCGTTAGTGCATTTTTACTGGCATACGCTATTATGCAATTGGTTTCAGGTATTGTAATCGATAAAATAGGCACAAAAAAGGGCTTTAGCCTCTCTGTAATATGGTGGTCAATAGCCAATATGCTACATGCTTTTGGAAGTGGAATGTTAAGTTTAGGTATTTTCCGTTTTTTATTAGGTATTGGCGAGGCCGGTAATTACCCTTCCGCAATGAAAGCCATATCTGAATGGTTTCCAAAAAAAGAGCGAAGCAAGGCCGTGGGTATTTTAAATATGGGGCCTGGCATGGGAGCAATTATAGCACCACCCTTAATGGCATGGCTAATTATCGCCTACGGTTGGAAAATGGCATTCGTTATAACCGGAGGTATCGGTTTTATCTGGTTGGCGCTATGGCGATGGATTTATTATGTACCAAAAAAACATCCAAGAATTTCAAAGGAAGAATTGCGCTACATTAAGGAAGACCAAGAAGAAACAATTCAAAAAAGTAAAACACCATGGTTAAATTATTTTAAGCACAAAGAGGTTTGGGGCTTGGCATTATCACGATTTGTATCTGATGGGGTATTTTACTTTTTTGTTTTCTGGTTGCCTTCATGGTTAGCCGATGAAAAAGGTTTTACCCTAACGGATATTGCCCTATTCGCATGGATACCTTTTGTACTTTCGGATGTTGGTAGTTTTGTTGGTGGATGGACCGGTAGTAGACTTATGAAAAGAGGGGTCTCTCTGGATAAGTCTAGAAAAAGAGTAATATGGATAGGCGCACTTTTGGTCGTTCCCATCTTGGGCTGTTTATACATTGATTCGCCATATTGGGCGATTGCCCTAATTAGTTTCGCCCTTTTTGCAACTCAATTCAAACAATCTGCTTTGTTTACCTTGCCCATTGATTTATTTTCGAAAAAGGATGCAGCATCGGTATGGGGAATTTCAGGTTCAGCGGGTAGTTTCGGTGCCATGTTATTTACACCGGTCATTGGTTGGTTAGTAGATACAATCTCTTACTCGCCCGTATTCATTATTGTAGCTTTTCTACATGTTTTTTCTGCAATTATAATCATGCTTTTTATTCCTAATATTCAATTAATTAAAAGTCATGCGTAGCTATCTATTTTTGAGGATCATAATTGGTTTATGGCTTAGTCCTATCATGACATTTGGGCAAAATAGTACAATCACAGCTTCCCTTAAGGAAAATCTAAATGAGCTTTTAGAGTGGTTTCCCGGTGAATACGATAATCATGAGCAGGTTTACAAAGAAGCTGTCATTGACCTTGCAAAAGAAAAAAGGCATCGACAAACCCATCATATCTTTTATCCAGTTAAACTAAACTTTATTGAAGGTAGAACGCTCTATGCACAACAATCACAGCACTACGATTTAGACGATATCTATCGTCAACGTATTTATGCTTTTTCAATAGATGAAGAAGAACAGGCCATTCGTCTTACAATCTACACTCCTAAAGAGCCAGAGAAATTTAAAAATGCGCATCTAGATCCATCATTTTTTCAAACACTATCAATAAACGATTTTATTTTGAAACCGGGTTGTGATGTGTTCTGGAAAAAAAAGAAAAATCAATTTGAGGGTTATCTAAAAGAAAATAGCTGTAGTTATTTTTCCGAGCGATTCAATACCCAAGTTTATTTAAACGAAACCTTGATTTTACGCAAAGATGCCCTTCTACTAAATGATAAAGCTTTAGACGAAAGTGGAAAGCTGGTTTTTGGTGTAAATGATAAGGGACCCACAATAAACCTAAAAGAAAAGTCTTGTGAAAATTAAAACACCTTTATGAAACCTATTCATATTATAACCATTATTTGTGTTGTATTTAGCGGTTGTACTGATAAAAAGTCCAAAGAAAAGAAAGTAAAAACGCTAACAGCTGTCGAGATTATGCAAAAGGCACATGAAAAGTCTGGCGGAAAGTTTTGGCAAAACCCTAAAAGCTTAACCCTAAAAGGACGTGGAATTTTTTATCAAAACGGTAAGGAATCAAAACATGAAGAACACAACATGTGGCGTGTTTTTGAAAGTAAAAAAGAAAATGCCCATAAGGCAAATGGAAAAGTGCGGATAGAATCCTTCAAAAACGGTAATCCTATATTTATAGTTACTTATGATGGGCAAAACACCTATGATGCCAATGGAAAACAAGAAAAATCCGAGGCCGACAAACGATGGGCTTCCAATTTTGGGTTTGGCGTTATCAGGCATGCTTTTGATGAAGGCTATGCACTACAAAAAATGGAAGATGACACCGTTAACCAGAAAGCCGTGTATCAAATTAAAGTAATTGACAAAAACAAAGGAGAAACTTTTTTTGGTATCGATAAAGAAGAATTCAAAATAGTAAAAGTAGCTTTTCAAACACCTAAAGGATGGCACCATCGTATCTATTCTAATTTTTTTACCAAGCCAGAGTATTCGTGGCTGCAATCTGGTCAGGTAGATTTATATTACGACGATAAATTGGCCAATACCATTATTTGGGAAGATTTTGAAGTAAATGAAGACTTACCAGAGGAGCTATTTATTCTTAATTAAATCTTATGAAAAACAAACGACTAGTACTAGCAGGTCGCCCAGAGGGGCTTTTGATAAAGCAAACCGACTTTAGGTTGGAGGAAGTGGAGCTTCCAACGCTAAAGGAGGGGGAATTTTTAATTAAAGTATTGTTTCTATCCGTTGCTCCCGTAATGAAATTTTATATGCAAGATGGCGCAGGCATTGAAGCTCCTTTGCAGTTCGGAGAAACAATGAGAGGTCGTGGCGTAGGAGAAGTAATTGAGAGTAAAAATGCTGATTTCGAAATCGGTGATATTGTACAAGGCAAATGTGGTTGGCAAGAATATAAAATTTGCGATGGGACCCCTTACCATATGATGTATAAGGTAAAACAAAGGAGCCTACCCTATTCCACCGCCCTTGGTGTCTTGGGTATGACAGGATTCACCTCTTATTTTGGGCTCTATCATGTAGGTAAATTAAAAGCTGATGACAACGTTTTGGTTTCTGCAGCTACAGGTGGCGTAGGCTCTAATGTAGGCAACCTAGCCAAAATAAAAGGTGCGCGTGCTGTCGGTTTGGCCAGTACTGACGAAAAATGTCGACTGTTGACCGAAAAACTCGGGTACCATGGAGCCATTAATTACAAAAAAGAAAATGTAGGTGAGCGAATCGATCATTTTTTCCCCGAAGGAATAGATCTATATTTTGACAATGTGGGTGCCGAAATATTGGATATCGCTTTGAGCAAAATTAGACGTTATGCCCGAGTAGTACTTTGCGGACGTATTTCACAATATGAAAAGCAACAGGACAACTCTGAATATGCACTAAAAAATTGGCATAAATTAGGATTGAATAGAGCCCAGATGAATGGTTTTTTTATCTACGACTTTGAAGACCAATTTGATATGGCTGAAAAAGAAATAGCCCAATGGATTTCTGAAGGCAAGCTAACCTATCAAGAAGATATGCTTGAAGGTCTTGAAAATATGCCAACCGCCTTAAATCGCCTTTTTGAGGGCAAAAACAAAGGGAAACAGCTTGTTAAGATTGCCAATACTTAATACTATGGGCACAAACAAACAACTTGTGATTTCTTCTTTTTCTGATGATATCCGTGCTGCGACCAGTATTCTTACAACCGAATTGCCTAAAATTTCGGAAAATCAAATCTTAGTCAAAAATAAATATGTAGGTATCAATGCACTTTACGACCGTGAACTATATCGCGGTAAAGTACCCTACATTAACGTGAAATTTCCATATGTTTTTGGGGTTGAAGCTGTTGGAGAAATAATTGAAACAGGCAGCCTGGTAAATAACTTCGCTATCGGAGATGCTATTTCTACCGTAAAAGTGGGTACGGCGTATAAAGAATTTCAAGTGCTCGATGCCGATGAAGCTATAGCTATTCCGGAAGCAACCCCCGAATACCTTACAATCAATCCAACAGGGGTTTCCGCTTATTTAGGTTTAAAAAATGTTGCCGAACTCAAACCGAAAGAAACTATTGTGGTCTCTGCTGCAGCTGGAGGTTTAGGTCATATCGTAGTGCAACTGGCCAAGCAGAAAGATTGTCATGTGGTGGCCATATGTGGCACTAAAGAGAAAGAAACTTTATTACAAAGCCTAAATTGTTGCGACCGTATTATCAACCATAGAAAAGAAAATATCCATACCGTTTTAAGTACCGAGTACGCTTCTAAAATCGATGCTGCCTTTGATTCCGTTGGTAGACATATGTTCGATGCTTTTCTAAAAAATTTAGCCCCCTTAGGTAGATTAGTAGTTAGCGGACTTGCAACCGAGATAAACGAAGGTTCGTTTGAAAAAATAAATGCCCCTAGAGTTTATGAAAGTATCTATTGGAAAGGAGCTTCCGTTCGATGTTTTATGAATCATTTGTACAAAGACCAGCATCCAGAAGCGAGAAACATATTATTTAAGCAATATCAAAAAAGAGAATTGCAAGTAAAGGTAGACCCAAAAAAGTTTCAAGGAATCGAGGCAATTGTGGAAGCTTCAGAATACCTGCTGGCAGGAAAAAGTTGTGGTAAGGTTGTCGTTGAATTATAAGAGGGTATTTTAGTAAAGTTGGTAACTCTTTAAATCAGGTTCAACCAACCTGTTTATGATTTCAATTCCATTCTTGATAATTATAAAACGTGCCGATGCTTTCACTACGCCGACATTTTTGGCATAATGGTAAACGTTTATTGACTTAGCCTCTATACCATCACTTAAATCCCAATACGTATCAAATTCCACTCTCAGGCAGTTTTTAAACTTTCCAGCAGGAACTTCTACATCTTCTTTTTTGACAATTTTTTGTGTCATTTCAAAAGTTCCTTTTAGTTGTGTACCATCCTTAAGATATCGGGTGTATCTCCGTGTTATTTCTAAATCACTTCCAATTTCTTCATCTTTGGCAAACCAAATAAAAGGTTTCTCAAAAACTGCTATACTGCCATCACTTGCAAAAGTTTCTCCATGATAAGAAATACCGCTTTCACTTACTGATAGTAATTTGGATGCTTTGGTCGCATCATAATGGCGATAAATCTTTGCTGTTTTTGGTATTGAAAATAAATCGCTTCCGTCTTCCCTTTCAATTTTATCAAATAACACCGCAAATCTATCTGCCTTTTCTTCAATCTTAGATATATAATCACCATCTTTCCAGTCCTCGGGAGCGGTATATCGCCATTCATTTTGGTCGGCAATCGGGTAGTAATCGGAAAAAAGAAAGGTGCTTTGTCCGTACCCAATTTTAAAGATTAGCACCCCAGCAAAAATCGAAATAACAGCTTTCATATTAGTCATCACTTTTTTCTAAAAAGATGGTTCGACCATACCTATCGGTAATCCATAAACGAATTCCATTCGGATCCCTAACCAAAAGCTCACTCCATGTACCATCAGGTTTTTCTGAAGGAGCAGAAATGATTTCGTAACCTAAATCCACAATTTTTTTATGAATTGGTTTTGTATCATCAACCAAAAATTGAAGCATTATAGAACCTGGTTCAGATCCGGAAGTTTTGACATTTGCTTTGGCGGGTAGACGCTTACCCGTAGCATCACTGATTTCAGATAAGGCAATATATCCTGCATTTACAAAAGCCTTACCATTATTTTGCGGAGCAAGAACGGTTAGTCGAATTGTCTCGCCCTTTGCTAATCCAGAAAAGTCGGGCAATCTAGAATCGAACATACCCTTTCTATCGATAAGAACCTTCATACCCAGTATATCTCGATATAGCAAAAGACTTTCATCTATATCTCGCACCGTAACCCCAGCTCGCATAAAAAATGCAGACTCAAACTTAGGTTCTTTGTCAGGCCAAGGGGCCGGGACAAATTGAGAGAAAACATAGGTTGAAAATAGGCAAGTTAATATGACTATTAAGACTATATTTTTCATTGTTGCGAATTTGAATTAAAACATTGGAACTTTTTAGGTATTTTTCTCCTCAAAATTGGCCATCGTCTCAGGATGGGCAGTTTGTATCAACAAGGCTTTCTTTCTAAAAAAGCGCAAAAAACCAGCATCGCCCATACGGGAACCATTGATACCCGATTCTTTAAAAGAGTTCTTCTCGGCATCGTAGACTTTGTTTGTCAAACTACCATCATTGATACTGATGGCACCAGCTTCAATCTGGGAGGCAATTTCAATAGCTTTATCTCTGTCTTTTGAGAAAACAGAAGCTGACAAGCCAAAAATACTGTCATTGGCCCATTCCAAAGCCTGCTCTTCTGTGCTAAAAGACATAATGGGAATAAGCGGGCCAAAGGTTTCATCTACCATGACTTCCATATCATGGTTAACATTGGTCAGTACTGTAGGAGCACACCAAAGTCCTCCGTCTATGTTTTCGACCTTTCCGCCACAAAGAATAGTTGCTCCTTTGGTCACGGCATCATCAATTTGCTCCTGAATTTTTTCGGCCTGTTTCTCAAAAATAAGCGGACCCATTTGCCCTTTTTCAGGATTGGTAGTTAAAGTAACCGCTTTTGCCTTTTGGGTAATTATTTCTACAAAGAGGTCATGGATGTTTTCGTGAACGTAAATGCGCTCCAAAGACTGACAAGCTTGCCCCGTAGCTCCTACACAACTTCTCAGAATTGCATCAGTGGCCACTTCTAAATCTGCATCTTCTAAAACAATTGCCGGATCTTTTCCACCAAGCTCTAAAAAAGCGGGAATAAAACGCTCGGCACAGGCTGCTCCAATTTTCTTTCCAGTAGGAACACTGCCCGTAAAGCAAATCGCATCTACATTGTTTACTACAGCTTTACCTGCTTCTGCCCCACCACGCACCAGTTTTAATACCGCCGCCAATTCAGGAACTGCAGCAATACTCTTTTCAAGTCCATCCATAAAACGAGGGGTAACCTCACTTGGTTTCAATAATACACCGCAACCTGCAAGTAAGGCAGGAATGGTATCGATTAATGCCAATAATAAAGGAAAGTTCCATGGACTTATAACACCCACAACACCATAAGGGACCCATTGCTGACCTATCTGCACAGTAGTGGCAGAAGCAGAGGGTCGTTCTGCCGGCGGATTATACAGCTGCGGGGCGCGATAGCTCCACGCTTGCATCAAACCAATGATACCTCCCGTCTCTACTTTGGCAATTCGTTTGCGAGCTGTATCGATTGCCAGCAGCTCTGCAATTTCTCCCTGAAATTGGGTAAAGCTACTCAGCCACTTTTGCAATACAGATACCCGCTCCTCTATGGTGCATTTTTGCCATGCCTTTTGAGCTACGCGAATTTCACCTACCTTATTCTCAACCATTTTTGGTGTATCTACCAACAACTCATAATCATATTGGCCTGTTCTCGGATTTCTAACCTTCATATCTTGGTGTTCGATGCTTTAAAACGCTTCTTTCAAAGTTACAAAAAATAGTTAACTATATTAATCATTAATTATATTAACTTTTTTTGTATTTTTAGTTTTTGATAAGTTAAGATAGATATTTTTGGGAGCACCTAACCGGTACTTCTTTAAACCAAAAGAACAATGAAGGTAATACTCGAAGAACAAGGCTTAAGAGACGGTTTTCAAACCTTGGACCAAGTTATACCTACCATAAAAAAGTTGGAATATGTTGACCGCTTGGTTGCTGCTGGCATCAAACGCATTCAAGTTGCATCCTTTGTTCACCCAAGATTGGTACCTCAAATGGCGGATGCAGAGGCAATCTGTGAGCAATTGAATAAGAAAGAAGGTGTTATTTATAGCGGCTTGGTCCTAAATTTAAAAGGTGTGGAACGAGGTATTGCTGCAGGACTGGACCATTTGGCTTGTTCAATTTCCGCTAGCAATACGCATAGTCAAAAAAACGCTCGCTTAACCCTAGACGAAGCAAAAAGTGCCTTCAAAGAAATGGTACAACTTTCTAAATCCAACGGAATTACAGTTCGTGGGGGAATTCAATGTGCTTTTGGATGTCGCTATGAGGGACATATTGATTCAGACCATGTTCTGGATATGGTAGACCATCATTTGGATGCCGGAATAGATGAATTGGCGCTTGCTGATTCTACAGGAATGGGCAATCCCAAACAACTGGGTGAATTGATGCAAAAAGTTGTGGAAAAAGCAGGAGACATTCCTGTGATTCTACACTTACATAACACTGAAAATAAGGGCTATTCCAATTTCTATGCAGCCACCGAAGCTGGAGTCCGCATTTTTGATACTGCTTTTGGCGGTTTGGGCGGCTGCCCTTTTATAAAAAGCGCCACCGGCAATATCGCGACGGAAGATACCGCCCATACAGCGCATCAAATGGGATATGAAACCGGATTGGATATCCATAAAATAGCCGAAATAAGTAGAGAATTGGAAACGACTTTGGGACATAAACTTCCCGGACAATTGTACCAATTAGTTGATAAAGATGATATTAAGATGATTTAATGGGACAGACAATTTCAGAAAAAATTATATCAAATCACGTTGGCAAAAAAGTTTATGCTGGCGAACTCGTGGTTAGTGAGGTAGATGGTTGTATGGCAAGTGACACTACTGGTCCTTTGACTATCAAAGCCTTTCATGAAATGGGTGGAAAAAAAGTTTTTAATCCGGATAAGTGTGCGTTGATTATCGACCATGCTGCGCCATCACCTAACGAAAGAATTGCCAATTTGCATAAAATGATGCGCGACTTTGCCAAAGAGCAGGGCATGCGTTTGTTTGAAATTGGAGAGGGTATTTGCCACCAAGTGATGGTCGAAAATGCCTATGTAAAACCAGGGGATATTTTTATTGGTGCAGATTCACACACACCGACTTACGGCGCATTAAATGCCTTTGCCTGTGGAGTAGGTTCTACGGATTTGGCAGCAACTATGATGACTGGAAAAATTTGGTTGAAAGTCCCGCAAACGATTCAAATCAATTGCTCTGGAAAGTTGCAAGAAGGTGTGACCGCAAAAGATTTGATTCTCTTTTTAGTTGGAAAAGTAACCGTTTCAGGAGCTACCTATCAGGCCATTGAATTTACGGGGGAAGCTTTTGAAGGACTGAGCTTAGCAAGCCGAATGACTATTGCAAATATGTCATCCGAAATGGGAGCTAAAACAGGCATTGTTCATCCGAAAGGGTTGGAATTGGATTATGATTTTGAAGCGATTACTCCCGATGAAGATGCCAATTATATAAAAACCTTCGACTTTGATGTCTCAGAATTAGAGCCACAAGTAAGCGCACCAGAATCTCCGGATAACGTGCATAACATCTCCAATTATGAAGGCACCAAAATTAACTACGCTTTTATAGGTACCTGTTGTAATGGTCGATTGGAAGATTTGGATATTGCTGCGGAAATCTTAAAAGGAAAGAAAATACATCCTGATGTTCGAATGGTCATTGCACCCGCCTCTCAAAGTGTTTTGTTGGATGCTATCAGTAATGGAACAATGAGCACATTGATTGAAGCAGGAGCTTCATTAATTACTTCCGGCTGCGGACCTTGCGTTGGCACACATCAAGGTGTTCCTGCAGATGGCGAAGTTGTGATATCGGCAGCGAATCGGAATTTCAGAGGACGAATGGGGAATCCCAATTCCAACATTTACTTGGGAGCGCCTTCAACAGTTGCGGCATCCGCTTTAGAAGGACAAATTGTGAATCCTAAAAAATACTTGGTGTAAGATGAGTGGAGTACAAACAAATATCAAAGCAAAGGCGCATGTGTATGGTGACCATATCGATACTGACCGTATCATCCCAGGAAAATATACCAAAACATTGGACATGACTACTTTGGCCAACCATGTTTTGGAAGATTTAGACCCTAATTTCAATAAGATTGTACAACAAGGAGACATTCTGGTTGCAGGTATCAATTTTGGTTGTGGTTCTTCAAGAGAACAAGCCCCCTTGGCTTTAAAAAAGTCAGGAGTTTCTGTGGTTATCGCCAAGGATTTTGCGCGTATTTTTTTTAGAAATGCCATTAATATTGGACTTCCCGTTTTGGAAATCGCAGACCATAACATTCAGAAAGGAGCCGAGCTCGATATTGATTTAAAAGCCGGTATCGTAAAAGATTTAACGGCAGGTGTTACTTATACTGCTACCAAACTTCCTGATATTATGATTAATATCTTAGGAGAAGGAGGCTTGGTGAATTACCTAACCAAATATGGAGATTACTCCCTTTAATCATGAGCAGAATTGCGCCAATTTCAGATTACCAAACCAGTGAGTTAGCCCCACTGTTTGAACAAGCCGAAAAATGGATGGGTTTTCAACCCAACGATGGACTGCTCATGGCGCACAAACCAAACCTATTGATTTCCTTTTTTAGTTTGGCCAAAGCTGTTTATGACGAAGGTTATGTAAATCAAGGTTTAAAGCGAATGATTGGTCATATTGCAAGCCTATCTGCAGGTTGCGAATATTGCAGTGCGCATACAGCCTTTAGTGCTGAAAAAAATGGCGTTTCCGAAGAAAAAATGAAGTCCATTTGGAATTTTCAAACATCATCCTTGTTTTCCAAAAAAGAAAAAGCAGCCTTAAATCTGGCTTTAAAATCAAGTATGGTTCCTAATCAAACGTCAGACAAAGACTTTGATGAATTGAAAAAACATTTTTGTGATGCAGCCATTGTAGAGATTATGGGCGTCATCTCACTATTCGGGTTTCTCAATCGATGGAACAGTACGTTCAAAACTGAATTGGAGGTCCAACCAAAAAAAGTATACGAATCTATTAAAACAACTGAAAATGCATAGTGCCCCTCTGAAAGGTTTAAAAGTATTAGAATTCACCCACGCCGTAATGGGCCCTTGTACTGGTTTGTTGTTGGCCGATATGGGTGCCGACGTTGTTCATGTTGAACCTACAAAAGGAGACAATACACGAAGATTAAAAGGTTTTGGCACAGGATATTTTTGGTTTTACAATCGGAATAAAAAGAGTTTAGCGGTTGATTTGAAATCGGAGGAAGGTATTCAACTGATTTATGACTTAGTGAAGGAATATGATATTGTGGTTGAGAATTTTGGCCCAGGTACGATGGATAGGCTTGGTCTTGGCTACGAAAAACTCAAAACCCTGAACAACAAACTTATTTACTGTTCATTAAAAGGATTTTTGAGCGGTCCTTATGAGAAAAGACATGCCATGGATGAAGTTGTTCAAATGATGGGCGGCCTTGCATATATGACCGGTCGTGAGGGAGACCCTCTGCGCGCCGGGACTTCCGTTATTGATATCACGGGCGGAATGTTTGGTTACATCGGCATTCTTCAAGCCCTTTATGAGCGTGAAAAAACAGGCGAGGGTGGCTTTGTAAAATCGGCACTTTTCGAAACCTGCGCTTTTCTAATGGGGCAGCATATGGCCTATGCTTCACAGATAGATTATGAGATTCCACCCATGCCCTCCCGTGTAAGCGCATGGTCTATTTACAAAGTATTTGATACCAAAGATAATAGTAAAGTTTTTGTGGGTATCATTAGTGAAAAACATTGGGCCAGATTATGTGAGGTATTTGAATGGAGTGATTGGGGCGGCGATGAACGCCTTGAAACGAACAACAAACGCATTGATGAACGTGATTGGTTTTTGCCAGCACTTGATGAACGTTTTAAAGCATTTACAAAACAAGAAATCATCGACCGATGTGATAAAGGTCATATTCCGTTTGCACCAATAAGCCAGCCCGAAGATTTGTTCGACGATGTTCAACTTAACGAAGGAGACAGTCTTTTGAATGTCACTATGCCGGATGGAAAAACAACAAAACTTCCTAAATTTCCATTAGAATATAAAGGAACACGTTCTGGCATTCGAATGGACCCTCCCAAAATCGGAGAACATACCTCGGAAGTTTTAAAAGAATTGAATATCGATGATGATGCTATTGCGAAAATGGTCGCTGCGGGAATTATAAAAACAGAGTAATTGTCTAAATTAAACATTATAAAATGAGGTTTCTGGTTATTTTGTTATTCTTTGTTGGGAATGCTTCGCTCTTATCCCAAGAGACAACTGAAAAAGAACAGGATGCTATTTTAAAGCAAATTGAACATCTTCGCACTGCACATTTGAATAGTGATGTAGACTTGGCTTCTGAGCTGTATCACCCTCAATTGATACTGACTTCGCAAAGCGGAAAAAAATATAAAAAGGATGTGGCCTTAGTAAATATCAAAAACACTTTTGAAAGCTATGAAAGTTCAGATATTGAATTCGTGCATATTTCGGATGATGTTGTATTGACCAATTATATCAATGAACGGAAGTATAAGGATTATGATAAAGGTAGGTTTCGTTTAACAGTGGTATGGACAAAACATGAAGATGCTTGGAAAATCATCTCAATGCAGTCCTCTAAAATTAAAGAAAGAAAAAAGAACTAGTGCAAATAGTAACTTTCTATTGGCATTAACAATAATCCAACTCATGTATGGAACAAAAAGAAGAAACAACTAGAAGTATTTTGAGAAGAGCCACATTTGTGGTTCCAGACGCCGAGGTAGCAGCTCAATTTTATATTGATGTATTCCAGTGGAAAGTTTGGTATGACGATATTGTTCATTGTGATGAGCGATTTCCGCCCTCAGGTGCTCCCCATCTTGCTGAAACAAGGGTAATAATACTTGAATCTGCAGACCCTGCTTTGGGCAAACTCGGATTCATACATTATACTGATGCTCCTTTTGATACCGGTTTGGTTACAAAGCGGACTAAAATCAGAGTTGGAGAACCATTAGTAGTTATAAATACTACAAATATTGATGATATTTATAATAAAGCTATTGCAGCTGGAGCAACCGTGGTAACACCGCCTGCCAACTGGACCGTACCGGGAGCAGATGGAAAAAAAATACAGTTGCGTTCCTCCTCTATGTTCGACCCTAGTGGTATCTATTTAGAAATAAGTCAAAGTGAGTTCTACAAGTAGTCGACCTATACTTTATTATCCCAACCAACCAGAAAAAATGATTTAAATCACCCTATCAATTAAAAAAATGCAAACAACAGATAAAACCGCCAAAGAACTTTATTTTGAAGTAAAAGCGAATCCAGCACGAAAGCGATTCGGATTTGGCAAAAAAGCAGCTCTGGTGAATATTGATATTCAAAAAGCCTACACAAGAACCGACCTTTTTAAAACGGCCTATGAAGCTGACCCAAAACAACTGGATTATGTAAACGAACTAGCTGCTAAATTTCGAGCTTTAGGTTGGCCTGTAGTTTGGACGAATGTCGCTTATATGGACACAGCGGCCGATGCAGGTATTTGGGGAACAAGAACCGATACACCGGATAGCTTACAAAATATCAAATTCGGTTCAGAGCGTTCCGAGTTAGACGACCGCTTGATTTTAGACCGTTCTATGGATGTTTTTTATGAAAAGAAAATGCCTTCTCCCTTCTTTGAAACACCTCTGCAATCGCTTTTAGTGTGGCATCAAGTAGACACGGTAATTTTGACCGGAGGTTCAACTTCGGGCTGTGTTCGTGCCGCTGGAGTTGATTCGCTTTCGAGGGGGTATCGCACTATCATTCCTGAGGAATGTGTGGCCGATAAACATGAAAGCTATCACTATGCAAACTTGACAGATTTATCTTTGAAGTATTGCGATGTGATGGAAGTAAAAGAGGTTTTTGAGTGGTTGGATAATTGCTAATCTTAACTGTCACATCGAGCGGAGTCGAGATGCAATCCTGTCTAACCTCTTGAAGTGTTCTCGACTCCGCTCGAACTGACAGAATAAATAAAAAATTAAAGATTCCCACCGGAGTTTATCCTGAGCGAAGACGAAGGGCGGGAATGATAACAAATGTCATTTTCCATGAAAGAAGACCCAGGATATTATGATTATTGGCCTTATGAAAATCGACCAAAGATTGAATGGCCAAATGGTGCTAAGGTTGCCTTTTGGGTAGCACCGAATATTGAGTTTTATGAGTTGAATCCGCCAGACAATCCTTTTCGAAAACCTTGGTCACAGCCTAGTCCCGCTTTACCAGGATATACCAGCCGTGACTGGGGAAATCGTGTGGGCCATGTGCGCCAAATGGAACTGCTTGAAAAATATGGTATTCGAGGTTCCATCTCTTTATCGACAGCTTTATGCGACCATCATCCTGAGATTATTGAAATGTGCAAAGAACGTGATTGGGAATTCTTCAGTCATGGTATTTACAACACTCGCTATACCTATGGAATGACCGAAGCCCAAGAACGGGAAATGATTAAAGATTCTATTGAAACCATTTACAAACATACGGGGCAAAAGTGTGCCGGGTACCTTGCTCCCGCCCTTTCACATTCCGAAAACACGCTTGACCTTTTTGCGGAAGTAGGCACTGAATTGTTTGGAAATGAAGCTGGAATTTACTCCTGCGATTTATTCCATGATGACCAACCAACGCCGATTCATTTAAGAAGTGGGAAGAGGTTTGCTTCGATTCCCTATTCTTTAGAAATGAACGACACTATTGCCTATCTCGTGCAGAAAATTACCCCTAGAAGGTATGGCAAAGAGCTCAAAGACAACTTTGACAGGTTATATGCTGAAGGTGCTGAAAGCGGAACGATTATGTGTATTCCCACCCATAACTATCAGGTAAGCAATGCCCATAGAATCAAAGCTTATGAAGAGGCGCTCGAATACATTACTGGGCATTCCGATGTTTGGGTAACCACCGGAAAAGAAATCGCACAGTACTTTTTGGATAATTATTATGATAAAGCGTTAGCAGATATCGAAACTAAAAACAAGAAATATGGCAACGCTTAACGAAGATTATCTAAAATACCCCGAGCGTTCCTACGGAATGGACCATGACCGTTACGAGTGGTCAATGTTGCAAGATAGAAAAGCAGTGCAATGGCCTGACGGAAAGAAAGTGGCGCTTTGGGTTAATGTAGGATTGCAATTTTTTCCCTTAAATCAAAAAGGGATTCCGTTTAAAGTTCCTGGTGGAATGACGAAACCCTATCCCGATTTAAGGCATTACAGTTTGCGTGATTATGGTAATCGGGTAGGTATTTATCGATTTTTGAAAGCTTTTGACACATACAATGTCACGCCCACGTTTGCTATGAATACAAGGTTGGCAGAACGCATCCCTTATTTGGTAAATACCATCAAAGAACGTGGTGATGAAATCATGTGCCATGGGTACAATATGGATAAGTTGCACTACGGAGGACAGGATGTATCCGAAGAAAAAGAACTTGTAAAAAAATCCTTAGAAGGACTTCGCAACCTAACGGGGCAGGATATCAAAGGATGGATTAGTCCCGCTAAAAATGAATCTGAAAATACTCCAGATATTCTTGCAGCAAACGGAATTGAATATTTCTGTGATTGGGTAAACGATGACATGCCCTATGATTTTAAAACTAAAAATGGGACTTTAACGGCCATGCCATTACCCACCGAATTAGATGACTATTTTATTATTAACAACAATTTACATTCTTCAGAAGACTGGGCCGACCAGGTAGAAGATGCATTTGAATTCTTATTAAAAGAAAGTAATACTGGTGGCGGACGCATATTGGCGTTAAATATTCATCCATGGGTATTAGGGCAACCCCATCGTATTCAGTATCTTGAACGTGTTCTTGAAAAGTTGGGCGGCCATCCTGATGTTTGGTCTACCTCGGCCAAGAATATCCTCAATGCTTGGAAAAGCCAAAAGTAAACCGATACTAAATGACCGAATTCTTATCAGCTTACATTCCCACCATTCTCCAAATTCTCCTTTTTTTGGTAATGTTTGGCATGGGAATGACATTGACTATTCCTGATTTTACAAGAGTTGGTGTTGCACCAAAAGCAGTTTTCACAGGACTAATTAATCAAATTATTTTAGTTCCACTCATCGCTTACGGAATTGTATTAGTAGTACCCATGGAACCTATGATTGCTATGGGATTAATGGTATGTGCCTGCAGTCCTGGTGGAGCGGTTTCCAATTTGTTCTCCTATTTATCAAAAGGAGATACGGCACTATCTATTACATTGACTGCAATTAGCAGTATCATAACCATTTTCACTATTCCATTAATTATCAATTTTTCTTTGGATGCAATACTTGGGGAAGCTTCCAAAAGCATTCAATTACCATTAGGAAAGACGATACTCAATATTTTTAAGCTAACGGCTTTACCTGTTTTCTTAGGCATGTTTATCAATTACAAATTTCCAGCTACAGCTGAAAAAAGCAAACCGGCCATTAAATGGGGTTCGATTACCGTAATTGTGCTTGCTTTGATTTTTATGGTTCTAAAATTAGAAGAAATCGGAGACAGTTGGTCTTTTTTGAAAGCCACATTTTTGAGTGTTGTGTTGCTTAACTTCTTCACCTTGGGTATTGGTTTTTTTAGCGCAAGATCCTTGAAATTATCTACCAAGCAATCAGCTACTATTTCTATAGAAAGCGGCATGCAAAACAACGTTTTAGGGATGACCCTAGCAATGTCACCCGGATTATTGAATAGTCCTGAAATGGCAGCCACTCCAGGAGTCTATGGAGTTGTAATGAGCTTGTTTGCCGTGGGAGTTATCTATATTTACAAAAGAATGATTGTAAAAGAAGAAAAAGCATGAATCTACATTTAACCGACAAACTTTTTTTAGTGGGTGGGGCCACTAGCGGACTTGGTAAAGCTATTTTAGAGCAATTAGTTGCGGAGGGAGCCCAAGTTATAGCGGTTGCCCGGACACAACAAAAACTTGAAGCCTTAAAAAAAATTCACAATGGCATCGAAATTATTACTGGTGACCTTTCAAAAGAAGCAGTTTTGGATAAAGTTTTACAACAATTGGAAAATCGAATTTTGACCGGCGCAGTGATAAATTCCGGGGGGCCACCGGCAATGCCTGTTATGGAAACTACCCTTTCCGATTGGGATGAAGCTTACAAAACGGTTGTTCGATGGAAAATTGCTTTGACTCAAGCACTATTACCTAAAATGATGGATAATGGTTATGGACGATTGCTCTACATTGAAAGTGTCTCCACCAAACAACCTGTAGAAAATTTAGTGTTGAGCAATGCCATGCGATTAGCGGTAACTGGGTATGTAAAAACCCTCTCTCAAGAAATTGGTGGTTCAGGAGTAACTCTGAATATACTAGGCCCGGGTTACCATGCAACGCAACGAATGGAAAATCTGTTCGCAAAAAATAGCGAGTTAAAAGGCATTCCTGAAGAAGAGATTCGAAAAACTTTTTCTGACCAAACGGCTGTAAAGCAAATCGGAAATCCTCAAGATTTTGCCTCTTTGGCTGTTTGGTTACTTTCACCAATGAGTGGTTATATTACAGGTCAAACCCTAACGGTAGATGGTGGTCTTGTGAAAGGCACGATGGGTTAAAGAAATCAGGAGTTAGGAGTTTTAAACTTGAGCTTGATTTTGATTCTTGAGTTTGAACTTTTAATGCATACTCGCACCTCCATTTACATGAATACACTGCCCCGTCAAATGAGAAGCGCCATCACTCAGCAAAAATAAGATAACTGAACTGACCTCTTCGGGTTTTGCTATACTGGCTAAAGGAACCTTTTTCATATACTGCTCTTTATCAAAGCGTGTAGAACCATCTTCCTTATAAATAAAGTTGGTATTTACAGCGCCCGGAGCTACACTATTCACCCTAACTTCAGGTGCTAATTCCGCAGCTAAGGTTTTACTTAAACTGATGACGGAAGCTTTACCGGCGCTATATGGACCATAATTTTTTTGTCCTATGAAAGCCAATCCTGATGACATATTTACAATAGAAGGGGCTTCACCGTTTTTCAATAATTCTCCAAATACTTTACAAGAATTAAAACAACTTTGAAAGCTGATGTTATAGGTTTCGTTCCAATCGGCGATATCAAGATTCGATATGGGTTTGAATTGCTTTATGGTACCCGAAAGATTCACCAAACCGGAAATAGAAGATGTATATGTTTTGATTTTATCACAAACTTGCTGTAATGCCTCTATGTCCATTGGGTTTGCCTTAAAATATGAATCAATTTTTAAGACAGAAGACAGGTATCTTTCTTGAATGTCAATACCGTAAACAGTAGCTCCACTTGCAACTAAAGTCTTGATTAAAGTTTGACCAATACCACTATTGGCCCCAACAATAACAACATGGCTGTCTTTGGCTTGATATTGTGTCTTTATCATACTACTTTTTTTTAAACTTGGTATTATCTGAATTTATAAAACCAGGTTCTATAAAGGTCCAGCCAGTAATAACCTTTCTTAGATTAATTCCAGTTCTCTTGGCACTTGGGTTTAGCCAAGTATAACTTATCGATTGGCTATTAATTTCAATACTGTCCATTGGCATATCATAGATAGCCAATTTCATAATAGGCAATTTATGCCCAAAAAGCAATTGCGTTAATTCTGCTGTATATTGAACCCCTTCAATATTTAACTCCGCCATGCCCCCTTGGTCTCCAATTTCAAGATTAGATTCTCTGTAAATACTATCTCCATATTGCGGCAACGGAACTTCTATCCAACCAGAAAATTTTCGGTCGCGAATAAATTTGTAAGGCTCTTTATTTTCGAACTGTTTTCTTCCTGACACAAATAGGGTGTCACCATCTATCTTGAAATCAGGTCCGGATAAATCGACTTTGGTAAGGGTCATTTTTTCTACGAGATGTTGCCCGTTTCGACCTTCGCGCAATTCCACGTAAAAGTCCCCCTCATTATCTTCATCAATACGAAGGGATAAATGGCGGTGCTTGTCATCGGTCTCAACTCGATGTATATCGGTGTCCGTATTTTCAAGCCAATACTGTTGAAAATTATCCCAATGGCCCACTAGACTTTTATTATCCTTGAGAGCTATTGCTTTTTCCTTTTTTACCTCTTTACAACTAAAGGCCAGTACCGCCAGTATAATAAGTATTGCTGCTTTTCTCATTTATAGTTTAATTATTTGAATACCAATCCACCAAGTAGTTTTGAATGCTTGCCGCAGTTTCATTAGGGTTATTTTTAATCAGATAATTCCATGCATCTTGCAAATGTTTTCCGTTTGATTTTACTTCTGGGGCACTACTATTTGGCTTATTGTAATCCAAGTGTACTTTTTCATAATTATTAATCACAAAATCATTGACATCAGTAATTTCATGACCTGAAGTTTTTTCTTCCATAAAAGCAACCATTTTTTCTGTGCGTTCGGTTGCATCGCCCTCAATCATAAAAGCTTTTATATGTTTCTCGAAGTTGTGATTCAACAATGCATCAACATATTTTGTTATGATACTGTTATTCCATCTAAAAATAGTGGTAGGTACTTTTAATTGTTCCACATACTTCGCCCGTTCATGTTGAAAAGCCAACCTATAAGCTATATCATAAGTACTGCCGGCTTTCAAGTAATCCATAGCTATCATTTGTAATACAAAGGGAGGCATCTGCGGACGATTCAAAGCGTATTCCTCAGTGGTGAAACACCAAGGAAAATATTGAAATAGCTTAGACACAATATTCCATATATCTGCTAAATGACTCCCATCTAATCGAGGTGTCAAGTCAGGAAAATAGTGTTCTAAAATCTTATCGGCCAGTTTATCATCAAAATGGGCAGCGTTATCCAAAAAAATATGGGAAACCGCATCGGGATATTCCAATCCATATCGAATAGCTAGTTGCGCACCTGTTGCAGAACCATAGATGGAGAATTTTTTTAATCCCAATTTATCAAAGGCCAAATGCAAAAAGGAAGTATAGTCCGTTAAACTCTTAGGGGTTTCGATAAAAGGGTCCGATTTGCCATAGCCAGGAGTATCAATACAAAAAACCATGTATTTAGAGGCCAGATGTTCCGCTAAAGGAAGCAAGGATTCACCTGTGCTTGGTGAAGGATGGAGCATTACCAATGCTGGTCCTTGCCCTAGGGTATAAAAATGAAGCTTTTGTTGATTTACTTCTACAAATCTTGCAAAATTCACGGTCTTTGTTTTAAATAATTAGTTAATATAGTTAATTATTCATAATATTAACTAATTTTGATTACTTTTAAGTAAAATAATAATTGTGATGACCAATACACTAGTAACTCTAGAAAGTAGACCTTCAGGCGCCATACAAGAAAGCAATTTCGGTTTAAAAACTGAAGAAATACGAGAGTTAAATGATGGGGAGTTTCTTGTAGCAATTGAGGCATTATCCATGGATCCTGCCATTCGAGGATGGATGAATGCTGGAACAACATACATTAAAGGCATAGAACTAGGAACGGTAATGCGCAGCTTTTCGGCAGGCAAAATTATTAAGTCTAAAAATAGTGATTTTAAGGTCGGAGACTACGTTGAAGGTATGCTAGGGGCACAATCACATGCTATTTCAAACGGACAGGGTATTCGAATAATCGATGTTTCAAAAAGTAAACTAACCCATCATCTTGGAGTATTGGGTATGCCAGGTATGACGGCCTACTTTGGACTTCTACGAAAAGGAGAGCCTAAAAAGGGTGATATAGTATATATTTCTGCCGCGTCGGGTGTGGTGGGCTCCACAGTAGGGCAAATAGCTAAAATTAAAGGATGTACCGTTATTGGTTCGGCCGGAAGCGATGCCAAATGTAAGTTCTTGATCGATGAATGCGGGTTCGATTATGCCATCAACTATAAAACTGAAAATCTTGACGCAAAACTGAAAGAATATGCACCAAACGGAATTCATATTTTCTATGACAATGTTGGTGGTGATACCCTGAATACGGCTTTGGCCAATTTAGGCCAAGGTGCCCGTGTTGTAATTTGTGGGGCTATTTCACAATATAATGATATGGCCAATATTCAAGGGCCTTCGAATTACATGAAAATTGTTACTGCACGTGGTTATATGACGGGCATAATTGTTTTCGACTTCGTAAAAGAATGGCCTGCAGCGGCTAATGAAATCGCGGGCTGGATTGCAGAAGGGAAGATAAATGTAAAAGAACATGTCGTTCAAGGCTTAGAAAATTATTTCTCAACCTTAGAAATGCTTTTTACAGGAGATAACTTTGGTAAACTGATTCTATCAATTTAAATCCATGGCACGATTAATTCTCATTTCATCTTGCTTACAAGTACTGCTGGCTTTCTCGGCAGTCAAGGCTCAGGATATTCCTGATACCGGCATAAGTGGTGTTTATGAGGTAATGTTGGGTACTGATGATGCAGCGTATGCAAAAAAATACTTTGCAGAGTACGGTTTTCAAGTAATTGATAGCGCAACTATTTCTACAAAAGAAGCACTAACAATTTATGGTGTAAATTCTAAATTAAGGTCGTATCGCCTGCAGAATGGAACAGTCGATAGCCATGGTCTTTTAAGGATTTTGGAATGGGAAAAACCTTTAGGTGACGGGGTTGGCTATGCTCCTGTAGAAACTATCGGGTCGCGAATAGCAGTTATGATGACCAATGATATTTTTAGGTTACATGATATCTATAAAACTGCCCGCGAAACTGGAAAAAAACCTTGGTTGTCTACGGAACCCATAGCAGATGACCTTTTTGGATTGAATACAGGAGAGAAAAACTTTTTCGATAGACCTGTTCTGGTTAGAGAAAATGCGGTGTACGGTGAGTTTTTTAATCATATTTTCTTTCAACGCTACGGGTATAAAATTCCTGGGTATGGCACCATCAGTTTAGACTCAAAACTTAAAACCAGTGAGTTTACCCATCATGACTTTATTATTAATGCTAAAGACATGGAACAAATGTCTTATTTGACAACAGCACTTGGTTTAAAAGCAGAAGCTAAACCCGTGGTTGATGGTGACTGGTTAATAGGACCAAAAAGAGTCTTTCAAATGGAACCTGGCTATAGTCATTGGTATCAAGGTTTTGTTTCACCAAACAACATTTGCGGAAAACTAAAATTCTTTATTCCAAGAGGAGCTAAAACCAATAAAACTGAAAATCAACGCATTGGTGAAAAAGGTATTACGCTACATTCTTTTTACACCGCTAAATTGAATTTTGTACATGATTTAGTTGTATCTCACAAAAATCTTACAAGTACAATAATCCAAAAAAATGAATTTGGTGAGCAATCATTCATTTTAAAAGATAATGCGGGTGTAAGCTTCCAAATTATTGAAAGAAAAACACCTCCAAAATCCGAGCCAAAAACTGTGCTCGAATTTGTTTTAAAAGAATAAATCTAAACTATTTTGTTTATCGAAAAACACCTATTTGACCCTTAAAAACGTAAAACAGTTAAACAAAACAATTAACAAAGTTAACTATTTAGTACTTTGCCCAATGAATCATGAAGAGATATAAAGCCTTAGCGTTACAGACAGAATGTTTTGCCATTAACAAATGTGCAAATCGACTTTCGGCTTATGCATTGATGGAAAAATCTTTGCAAAAAGTATTGGCTGAAACCAAGGGCTCAAAAGCATTTATTGGTCCCGATTTAAAATTGGTCGTTCTGCCTGAATACTTTTTAACCAGTTTTCCATTTGGGGAAAGTTTGGAACAGTGGAAGGAAAAAGCATGCTTATCTACCGACGACGATTTGTTTAAGCAGATGAAGGAGTTTTGTGCCGAACAAGCTATTTTTCTTTCCGGAAACTTTTATGAGCTTGATGATAATTTTCCGGAGCTTTATTTTCAAAGTAGTTTTATCATTGATGATGAAGGTGAGCTCATTTTAAAATACCGAAGGCTAAATTCGATGTTCGCACCCACTCCTCATGACGTGATGGATGAGTACATAAAGATTTATGGTTATGAAGCGTTATTTCCCGTTGTAGATACCAAATTAGGAAAGTTAGCCTGCATTGCCTCAGAAGAAATATTATATCCAGAGATTGCCAGATGCCTTATGATGCGCGGAGCAGAAGTTTTTCTGCACTCTTCCTCAGAAGCTGGCAGTCCGCAACTGACCCATAAAGAAGTTGCCAAAAGAGCGAGAGCTATTGAGAATATGTGCTACGTAATATCCTCCAATTCGGCGGGTATTTCTGGTATTGATTTTCCTTTTGCCGCAACTGACGGACTTTCAAAAGTTATCGGTTATGAAGGTCATGTTCTATCAGAAGCAGGAACAGGAGGTAGTATGGTAGCCAATAGCTATTTAGATATCGGAGCACTTCGTGACTACCGTTCAAAAGTATCAATGCAAAATTATAACGCAAGACAGCGTTTTGAATTATATGCACCTTCTTACACAAATTTTTCGCATTACCCTGCGAATAGCTTTGTGAAAGAAAAACCATCAAAAGAATTGTTTATAAAAACACAGTTAAACGTGATTAAAAAGCTTACAAATTAATTTGTATTGTTCATTTTTGACAGCTGATTAATCCCCACAAAAGAAGAAGAAATTATGATAGAAAAGAGTATTGAAGAGTCGATTGTATTAAGCATTTTTGATTTATCGAACCAACTTAAGAAAATTGGTGATGAAGTTTATCAAAAAGTAGGTTTAACAACCCAACAGTGGCTTATCCTTTTACACTTAGCGGATAATCCAAATCTTCCTTTTTTTAAAAGAGAGAAGCATAAAAAGGCCTTAATGGCTAGTGAATTGGCAGATTCTTTAAATGTGTCTAGAGCCAACATTACTAATCTTATCAATGTTTTATTAGAAAAGAGCCTGGTAAGACAGTATGAAGACGCCAATGATAGAAGAAAGAAAAGGTTAGAGCTTACCAAAGAAGGTATTGAACTTTTGAACAGAACCCAACCTTCACGCCTTGCTGTTATCATGTATTTGACCGAAGGTTTTAGCCAAGAAGAGAAAGAAACCTTCTTGAGGTTTATCGAGGCTTGTATGAATAAGGTAACTAATGAAGATGAAAAAATTAAGTCATTTCACCAATTATTGGTAGAAGCTTAAAGGTAAAAAGAAATACTGTTTCCTATGAATGTTGATGCCCTTATACCGACGGACAACTCCACAGAACTTGAAAACCATTTTAAGGAATTCAAAAAGCATATTATTGGTGATCATGCTAAGTTTGAATCGGTTCATGGTTCAAAAAAACTACTTTATGCCGATTGGATAGCTAGTGGAAGGTTATATGGCCCGATAGAGGACAGAATGCGAAATGTAATAGGTCCAATGGTAGCTAACACCCATTCCTTTTCAAGTGAAACGGGTAAAGCGTCTACGTATGCCTATAAGCATGCAAGGGAAATTATCAAAAAACATGTCAATGCAGGTGACACTGATGTATTGGTTACGTCAGGTACGGGTATGACAGGAGTTTTATCAAGACTTCAGCGCATTATGGGCCTACGTTGGCCAGATTCCGTAAAGAACAAAATTGAGATAGATGAAAAAGATAGGCCAGTGGTATTCATCTCGCATATGGAGCATCATTCGAATCATGTCCCTTGGATGGAAACTATTGCAGACGTAGTTATCGTGCCTTGCGACAAGAATAATCTCGTGTGCCCTGTGAGCCTTGACAAAGAGGTCAAAAAATATTTGGACAGACCCAACAGAATAGGAGCATTTACAGCATGTTCAAATGTAACTGGAATAATTACCCCATATCATGAATTGGCGAAAGTGATGCATCAAAATGATGGTATCTGTATCATGGACTTTGCAGCTTCCGCTCCTTATGTAGATATCAATATGCATCCTGAGGATGTTGAAGAGCGATTGGACGCTATTTGTTTTTCACCTCATAAATTTCTTGGAGGTCCTGGAACTTGCGGAGTATTGGTCTTTAATAAATCATTATACAATACCAATTGCCCGGATGTCCCCGGGGGAGGCAATGTTAAATGGACAACCCCAAAAGGGGATTATGGCTACCATCTGGATATCGAGACAAAAGAAGATGGAGGAACTCCCGGCTTTTTACAGGTAATGCGTGCTGCATTGGCCATACGATTGAAAGAGCAAATGGGAACCAAAAATATCGAACAACGCGAAGAAGAACTTTTGGAGCTTTGTTTTGAAAGACTTAGAAAAATACCTAACCTCTTCATATTAGGAGATAACTCTGAAAAACGCATTGGTGCGGTATCTTTCGGTATCAATGGTATTCACTACAATCTTATTGTTCGTCTACTTAATGACATCTATGGTATACAAGTTCGCGGCGGATGGTCTTGTGCGAGTACTTATGGTCATTTTCTTTTCAATTTAGATGAGAATACCTCAAAACAAATAATTACCGATATAGAAAATAAGAACCTAACGGATAAACCCGGTTGGGTTCGTTTATCCCTTCACCCGGTTACCACAAACGAGGAATTATTTTTTATTTGTGATGCGATAAAAGAAGTCGCCGAAAATATTGAGGAGCTAGGTAAAGATTATACCTATAACCCTAAGAGTAATGAGTTCGACCATAATAGAACCGGAGATGAAAAAATAGTGCAAACCGTTGAAGAATGGTTTGCTATTTAACTGAACTTTCTTATTCACAAAAGCAAGGTCGAAAGGAATAACAAATTACAATCCGATTAGGTCACCACAAATTTTAACCTTCACTTTTGCTGTACCAGGTAGATATGCCAATGGTATTATCTCTTTGGACAGTGTCTTCAAGGTTTCCTTTTTAGCTCCTTTAGCTAATAAGTGTAACGTAACTTTATCAAGAAGTTCTTGCAAGGCTATCTCTTCATTTTTTTGCATGGTATTTACAACCATTTCTTCTTCACTACTAATTTGGGCGATGCAAGCGCCGAAAGCGTTTGCTACCTCAAGATGTTCTGGGAAAAGTACTTCTGAAGCCCCGTCAATACTTTTAGGAAGCAAAAATGCCCCCCCTCCACAAGCGACTACGGGAATATCTTTTGAATCTGTTTTTAGTTTATCCACTAATTTTTCTATGGCGCCTTCAATACTCTTTTTAATCATTTGAAGGGCTTCATCGTACGGAATCCCAGTTTGTTTTTCAATCATGTTCTTTATATCTGAAATTGCAATCGAGCCATCAATCTGAATTTCATTTTCCGCAATAAAAATATCTGATAAAGTCAAGGTATTACCCCCGAAGGCCAATGCTTCCTTTTTCAATAAATACCCAACAGAATCGGGCCCTAATTGACATTCATCTTCCACAAATCTAACAATCGTACCTCCACCAATACCTACGGCGACAATATCTGGCATTCTAAAATTGGTCAGTACCCCTCCTATTTGAGCAGCTTGTGTACTTTCCCTTGGAAAAAAATCGACTAACATACCGGCATCAGAGGTTGTACCTCCAACGTCAATGACAACTCCATTTTTGACTTTAGATAGTGCCCCTGCCCCTCGAATACTATTTGTTGGGCCAGAAGAAATTGTTAGGACAGGAAAGTCCCTAACTTGCTCTAAAGACATTAAAGTACCATCATTTTGACCAATGAATAATTGTGCCGTGAGACCTAAATCTTGTATAGTATTTTTAAATGCTTTCACCATTTTTGTAGCTACCTTTTGTAAGGCCGCATTCAAAATTGCTGCATTTTCACGTTCTAATAAACCCAAGCCGCCAACCTGATGAGAGCATGTTATTCTTATACTATCACCTAATATTTCTTTGGTCCATTCCGCGACCTGTAATTCTTGGTCTGGTAAAGTTTTTGAAAAAATACCTGTAATGGCTACAGACTCTACCATACCTTTCATTTTATTCAAGCAATCCTTTACCTCATCCTCTTGAAGTTCACTAATCGGTCGGCCATCGTATTCATAACCGCCATGCACCAAAAAGTTATGATTGCCCAGAACTTTTTTTAAATCTAAAGGAAAATCGGTCATCGTCGGTATTGCCTTACTAGCGGGCAGTCCAATGCGAATACTTCCAACTTTGTTCAATTCTTTGCGCTCTACCAAGGCGTTGGTACAGTGTGTTGTTCCTAACATGACATACTTTATGCTTTCTTTTGGCACATCACTCTCTTGAATCACAAATTTTATCGCATTCGCAATTCCGGTACTTACGTCTAAGGTGGTAGTTTGTTTGGTCTTCGCAAGAATTTTATTGTCTTGAGATACCAGAACAGCATCTGTATTTGTACCTCCTACATCAACTCCAATTTTGTAGCACATGTTACTTTTGGTTATTTAATTCTTCAATAGGAATATATTGTTCTTGGTATCCGAATTTTTCAGGGCCACCTAAAACAATGCCAGCATCTGTTCGCCACTGTGGGTCTGATTTCATGCCCATTACGATTACCCTTGTTCCGAACTGAATCGACTCCGCTGTAATCGGCTGGGCGTTTTCTGCATCAATAAGTACAATTAAATCTGGCGTCATCGCTATCGGTACATCATCTTTAAAGGCCATTAAAAATTCATTTTGAAAATCAATTTTTAATAAACTGCCATTGTCTTCGTCTAAACCTAAAACTTCACAAACACCCTTATTCCAACGACCATCTATTATCGTTTTTACTGAACTGACCTTTCCCGTGAATAGCTTTATAGCAGCTGCTTTTTGCATAAGAGCGTCCACTGGATTCTGTTTATTCTTTTTAGCATCTAAAATAGCTTCGCCTAAAACCTGAGCGTAACTGACAATACCATGAATCGCAGCTTTTTTAACCTGAGCTCCATTCATAGGGTAACATCCTATAGCACAACTACCGCCCATTTGAATCGTAGTAGCACCGACAAGGGTTTCACCCCATACATTGTCGATAGTATGGTATATGTTCTTATTGCCTTTTTCATCGGCCTGTGCGATAGGAGAAACAGGAATATCGTGTAGGGTAAACGTCACCATCTCTAAACGAGGAAATGCACGCCCCATGCCGTCCGCATCTACTAAAGGAATTCCTTTTTGGGCGGCAACAGAAAATGGAATAACTCCATTTAAGCCTCCAGCTTCCGCAGGCATGACCGCATCGATTTTTCGACCTAAGTAACTTTCCATCATTTCAAAAGCTTGAATAAATTCATCTCCTGAAAATAGTTTCTCTACCAATATCATAGGTGCTCCAAACGCTGCAACGGGAACCACAAGAGCATCATCACTTAATTCTTCAGCAGCCATTAAGTTTACCTTTCCATATTTTTTAATGGCTTCTTTAGCTAAAAGCTTGCCGATATAGGGGTCGCCTCCGCCACCTGTGCCCAATACTGTAGAACCAAGGGCGATATAATCGATTTCATTTATTCCTATTTTCCGCATCTTACTTTACAATTTTTTGTAATAAAACATAGCATATGGCAGCAACAACAATACCTAGAATATTCTTAATATCTGATGTCATTACCAACATCAGTACAACACCACTCAACCACGAAACAATTCCTTTCCAATTTAGTTTTTGTGGGTTGTCAGAATAGGTCTTAGAAAGAAAATAGTCCGCTATCATTACACCTGCAATTGGTGTGATCGCAATGGTCAATATTGTTATAAAGCCCATGAAGTAGGTTAGTATACCGATTATGGCAAGTCCTATACCCACCAGACCGACAACCAAAGTAACCTTTGAACGTGAAGATTCTTTAAATCCAATCAAATTGGTAAAGGCTAAACCAGAAGAGTAAATATTCACCACGTTTGTGGTCCAAGTCGCTAAAATAAGCGTCGACATAGCAAAGAAGGGATATCCTAAAGAGGAGAATATCTCAACGATATCATAGGTGTTTTGTGTTATTGCGAATATGGCCCCGACCGCTAGCAAACATATGGCAGAAGGGATAATTCCGATAATCGAACCTAAAACGGCATCTTTTTTAGTAGCGGCAAAGCGATTGTAATCCGGAGAAATAACCCCACCTACGGCTACAAAACCAATAGTAAAACCAATAGCCTGAAAGAGTGGCATAGGTTGGGTAGGTCTAAAATTCAGCACTTCATCAAAACTATGTGCTTGAAAAGTCACCATTAAGCCGTAAATAAGCAATACCGTTAAAGCTGGTACGGCAATATAATTCAACCATTTTAGATACTTAAAACCAAAAACAGCAGTAACTATCATAACCAAACCCCAAAATGCAGAGGATAACCAAACTGGAATATCAGTACCACTCATTTCTAAAATAATTTTAGAAAATGAGGCTCCTGCTATATTACTTTGTATGCCGAACCATCCTAAAGTAGATATGCCAATTACCAGACCTACGATAATATTGGCGCCCAAGGTACCGAAACTACTTGATGCAAGTGATACCGTATTTTTTCGCTTTTCTACAGAGGCAATGCTCAAAAACGACATGAAAAGTACTACAAAACCAAAACCTATAAGACCTGCTAGTAGGGTAAATTGAAAACTTAACGCAGCAATCAAGGTACTTCCGATTAAAAGAGAGGGTACACTCACCATACCGCCAAACCAAATGCTGGCTAAGCTAAACCACTTCACATTTTCGTTGCTGTCTGACATAATTACTTTCTTAAATTAATTTTCCGTTTTAACAACTATTTTACCTTTCTGTTTGCCACTCAACATATAATTATATGCTTTAATGGTGTCTTTAAATGCAAACACTTTATCTACTATAGGTTTAAGTGTTCCGTTTTCGATTCTTTCTAAAACATATTTTTTACCTTCTTCCAAGGATTCTTCGGACATGACATAATTGAACATGGAATAGCCATGAAGTGTTGTATTATTTCTCACGACATCAAGTATGGGGAAAATAGGTAATTCGCCATCTAACAAACCATAAATAGCAGCGGACCCGCCAAAGGAAAGAGCAGACATGTATTGCTGATTAAAGCTAGTACTACCTATAGGGTTAAAAACAAATTTCACCCCTTTGTCTTTCGTGATTTCCTTTAACCTTTCTAACGTATTTCCCTCTTCAGTTACAATGACGAAATCGGCACCTAACTCAAACAAAAAATCTTTCTTTACAACTGTTCTTGTAGAACCTATGACAATTGCTCCTGCATCTTTTGCTAGTTTTAAAGCACCTTGTCCTGCAGTTCCTGATGTTGCCGCAATGAATACATAGTCGCCCTTAACCACTTTGCCTAATTTGAATAAAGCATAATAAGCAGTCAAGTATTGCATCCAAAAAGATGTTGCTTCCTCTATTGAGTATTTAGAAGGCACTTTAGTTAAATACATTTCAGGCACGGTAGCATATTCACCTTGTACTCCATAGTCTTGCGTATAAAAAGGAATAGAAGTTACCCTATCTCCTTTTTTGAATTTGGTCACTTTCGAGCCAACCCCTACCACTTCACCGACAGCTTCTGAACCTATTCGAGAAGGAAAATTAGGCTGTGTGTAATGCATACCATTGATAAACAATATGTCTGCTTGATTCAAAGCAAATGCCTCTACCCTAAAAAGCACTTCTTTCTCCTGAGGTTTGTTTTCAGGTACTTCATCAAACTGCAACACTTCAGGGCCGCCTATCCTATGAAATCTTAATATCTTCACTGACTCTGATTTAATACATAAATAATCTTAGTATCCTCTAAAACATTACCTGCCTGTGCTTCACCTGCATTGATATAAACCGCATTTCCTTTTTCTAATTTACCAATAGGATGCCCTTCTTCACTTAACATTTCTATACAGCCTTCAATTATAATTGAGATTTCATTAAAAGGATGTTTAGAGAAACCTGTCTCTGGAATACGCGTTCCTTTCTTTAAAAAAACCGTTCCACAGATAGTAGCAACACCAGCGTTACTTTGAGATATCAATTCTTTGTTGTAGTACTCATCAGGTTCTGGATAGCTAACCTTTTTTAGTTCCATATTATACTAGTTTGTAGTACTCCTTCGCCTCTTTTGAAGTTATATAGCCGTTTTTCACATCTAATAAAACCTGTTCTTTAGGCCTTTTTTCAGGTTTACCATATCCTCCACCAGTTGCCGTAACGCAGCGAACAATGTCCCCTTTTTCCAATTCAATATTTGTACCTAGATTGTGTCTTTCTTTTGTACCGTCTTTTCTTATTATCATGAAATAATTATAAGAACCGTCCTGCCCTCCGTTCATACCCCAAGTCTTTGTTTTCTCGCCTAAAAATGCTCCGGTTACATAGGCACCATCTGATGTGATTTTGTAATCTAGATACTGTCCGTTACCACCTTGGAATTCTCCATACCCCCCACCTTCATTATGGAAGGCATATTGTTCTACCTGAATGCCATAGCGCATTTCACGTATTTCAATAGGAATATTGTACGACTCACCACTTCCGCAAGAAAGTTGCCCTCTATTTCCGTCGTGGGTCGCGGATGCTCCCCAACCACCAGCTAGAGGCTCTGCCTGAATATAGAATTGATTGGTATCGGGATGAATTCCAGATATAAATGTGGCACATACCGAACGCATATGCCCTGCAGGTAATTTATCTGGAATCAACGGTGCTAAAATTTTCCAAACCAAATCTATAGCAGTAATCATAACCTCATAATACACAGAGACAGCGGACGGTGTTTCTGCACTTACTATCGTCCCTGGCTCGCATATAACCTTCATTGGCCTAAAAGTGCCCCCATTGGCGTCCATTTTGGGTGTGGTAATAGCTTTGAAAAGACTTCTACAACCTGTTACCAGAGCGCTATATGACAAATTCGTTGCTCCTCTAACTTGTGGATGAGAACCGTTAAAATCTGCTATAAACTCAGTATCCGTAACTGTTATCTTTGCTTTTATCGGAAAAGGACCTTCTCCAAAACCATTATCCTCAATTTCCGCTGTTCCAAAATAAGCTCCATTAGGAATCTCTTTCAGCGCTTCCAAACACATACGCTCACCATACTCCAAAAAGTCTGCAATGGCCAATTCAAAAGTCTCTAAACCATATTTTTTAATAATGGAGCAGACCCTGTTGGCCCCCACCTCTGCCGCCGCTATACCTGCAAATAAATCACCCAAAGTACTATCGGGTAACCTAACATTTGCCTTGATCAAATCTATAATGGCCTCATTTATTTCACCTTTAGATTTTATTTTTATGAAGGGAAAATGGAGTCCTTCTTGATATATTTCAGTTGAAACTGTTGAAACCGAACCTGGAAAAGTACCTCCTAGTTCTGTCCAATGCGCTTTATTTACGGTAAAAGCCACGAGTTTCCCGTCATAAAAAACTGGAAAGATTATTGAAACGTCGGATAAATGTGTTCCACCGCCTGCATATGGGGTATTTGCTATAACAACATCCCCCTCCCTTAGCATATTCTCACCGTGAAATTTTTTTAAGGTGTCCCGTACCACTGAATCCAAGGCGGCCAGAAACGCCGTAACACCATTACCTTGAGCTAATAATTCTCCTTTAACATCAATTATGCCAACGGCATAATCTAAGGACTCATAGATAATAGGACTCATACTGGTGCGTTGCAGGGTCTGAAACATTTCGTCTCCGGCTGCTACTAATGCATCTTGTATTATCTCAAGTGTGAACCTTTCCATTTTAATGTTGTTAAAGTGTCAAAATCAAATTTCCATATTCATCTATACTAACATCGTGCTCTGGCGTAACTACTGTTGTTGTTGCTTTCTCAGCAATTATAGCAGGGCCTTTAAAATTCATTCCTGGCTCCAAACCTTCTCTTCTATAAAATGATGTTTGCTGTTTTCCTAAATCATCAAAGTCTACTTCTCTTTCATCAAAAACAGCTTGTTCAACCTGTTTACCAGAACATTTCATTTGTGGAAAATCTGGTTTATCAACTTCAACTTCAGCTACTAAGTGATAATTAACCAACTCTACCGGAGCATCTAGCTGAAAGGTAAACTGTCTTTGATGTTCTTTATGAAAAGTCATAATCACATCTTCTAAAAAATTAGCACTTGAAAGACCTTCGAGCTTTACTTTTACATAATGTTCTTGCCCCATGTACCTTAAATCTGCGTAATGCGAAAAACTTGCTTGAGCTTCTTCATAATTATCCTTCTTAAAGTTTACCAATGCTTCGTTCTTCATATCTTGAAAGTTGGCGGTAATTACATTCGTTGCATCTTGATTTAATGAAATTACACTAGTTCTAATATAGTCTCTTCGGATATCTGACATCAACATGCCAAAAGCAGAGAAAACGCCTGCGTTTTGAGGAACGACTAACTCTTTTACTTGTAATTCGCGAGCCAAATCCGCACCGTGCATCGCACCACCACCGCCAATAACAATCATGGTGAAATCTCTTGGATCATGTCCTTTATTTACAGAAATTAATTTTAGCGCATTTATCATATTGGCATTGGCTACACGTAAGATACCTTTTGCTATCTCTTCTTTACTAGCTTTTAAAGCAGTACAAAGTGGTTTGGAGGCATTTTCGATATTGTGGTAATCTGGTTGTAGTTCTCCGCCCAAAAAATAATCTGGATGAATTCTACCTGTAATGATATTGGCATCCGTAGTAGTGAGGTTCTCGCCTCCACGACCGTAAGCTGCTGGGCCAGGAATAGCACCTGCACTTTTTGGACCTACGTGCATTTTACCGCCTTTATCTATCCAGGCAATACTTCCGCCACCATTACCAATTTCTACAATCTCTATGACTGGGGTTTGGATGGGATAACCAGCCTTTGTTCTAGAATGTTCTATTTTATAATTAGTGGTAATCTTAACTTGCCCGTTTTCTACTAATGCACACTTAGCGGTTGTTCCTCCAATATCAAGTACAATCAAGTCTTTTCTACCTATTACTTTCCCTAAGGCGATTGCTCCGAAAACCCCGCTAGCCGGTCCGGACTCGACCATGGTAATTGGATTGGATTTCACATCATTAATGGTCGTAATGCCGCCATTAGACTGCATGATGTAAGGTGCATCTCTTAGTCCATTCTTGTTCAGTTTTTCTTCTAAATTGCTTAAATATCTCTTTGCGATAGGAAGCACATATGCTGATAGCACTGTAGAACTCGTACGTTCATACTCCCTCCATTCTCTTGTAACTTCATAAGAAGAAATTATCTCAATATCCGTGTTGAGTTGAGCTATTTCTTTTGCTATAGCTATTTCATGTTCGGGATTTTTATAAGCATGTAAAAGACAGATGGCAATGGCCTCTACTTGTTCTTCTTCACATGTCTTAATAATTGCTTTTAACGTACTTGTATTAAGACTCTTTAAAATTTCACCCTTGTAATTGATACGTTCCTCAACTTCAAATCTGAGAAATCGCGGAACAAAAGGGGCCTGTTTTACAAAATTAAAATTGAATAAGTCAGGTCTATTACAGCGAGCAATCTCAAGTACATCCCTAAACCCTTTTGTTGTAATTAAAGCTGTTTTCGCACCTTTTCTTTCCGTTAAGGCATTAATGACTACTGTTGTGCCATGCGCAAAAAAATCAATCTCCTTTAAATCAATAGTAGCTTTTTCAATGGTATTTAAAATACCTTCTTCAAAGTTGGCGGGTGTAGTATCAGATTTGCCAACGCGCACTCCTATTGGTTTACCGCTTTCTTGATCAAATTCCAAACACACCAAATCCGTAAAAGTTCCACCAATATCTGTAGCAACCCTCATAAATATTTTTTTTTAAGAAAAAGAAAACCACCAATACTTTAGTGGCTTTCTTAAACTAACTCTCACTCAAACTTAATTTTGTAGCGTAAATGCCTTAATTAAAACCTATAGGTTAAAGTAGCACCGTAAGCAGAAGGCTGACCTAACCAGGTCAAATCAGAACCTCCATTGGAAAAGGTTTGATCGAAAAATTCGGTAATATACTGGGTATCTGTAAGGTTTGTTCCCCATAGACCAATGGTAAACTTGTCGAATGTAAAATTAGCCCTGGCATTCAATAAACTGTATCTAGGAGAGACAGCCGCATTATCTTCATGCCAATACATTTCACCTGTTCCTTCTAAATTAACATTACCATTAAAAGCAATCTTATCAGAGATATCAAAACGAGATTCCAGTCCTAAGCTATAACTATCTTGCGGTACCAACGGGGTGGCATTGCCAGAAACATCTATTGTTTCATTCGCTCCCGTACTAACAGTTGAGGTACCATTTTCAATTCTTGATTTACTTACACCGTAACTAGCTAAAATATCTAACCAATTACTAGCTCTAATTCGCATGTCTGCCTCAAATCCAACAGATAGACTCTCTGCAACATTAAAGTTTCCAATAAGTATCTGCCCTGCTCCACCATTAAGTACTAGTGCATACAGCTGTTGGTCTGTAAAGTCTATATAGTATCCCGACACATTCAAAATAAAGCGATTGTCCCAATAAGAATTTTTAATGCCTATCTCGTAATTATCCGTTGTTTCAGCATTAAACGAGGTATCATAACGAACGGTTTGCCCCTGATTAAAACCACCAGTTCTATATCCTTTACCGTAGTTGGCATACATCAACATATTGTCTGTTGCTTGAAAAGCCAAGGATACTTTAGGCTGTAATTGTGTATCTACTCTACTTGGCTTAGTTCCTTCACTTCTATTGTCTTGACTAATATTGTCACTATCATATCGTAACCCTGCCGATAGCGTTAACTTGTCCGAAACTTTAAAATCCATAAAACCGAATACCGCGAACGTTTTGTATGTATTGGTAAAATCTCCTACGGCTAGCGGACTCTGGGTACCTGTTGGCTCAAATGGAGGGCCAAAGAAACCAAAATCAGCAGATGCTCGAGTAATCAAGGTTTTATCCAAATTTTGATAGAATGCTCCTAAATCCCAATTTATCTTGCTATCTGCATCAGTAACCGATCCTAAACGGATTTCTTGATTAAAAGTCTTGGTATCACTATCTTGGTCTTGCCTAAGAACATCTGCTGGAGTAAAGTCTAAATCACCAAAGGCATTTCTTTTTCCCTCATTATAGGTAGTCAATGATGTAACCTTAACCTTATCTAAATTAAAATCTACTTTTAAGTTTCCGTATGTACCCTTAAGCGTACCAACACCTCTTTGATCGGCAACAATACCTAAATTATCGTAATCATCTGGTGCAATTTTAGCACTGCCATTGGTTGGTGAAGCATAGTAAACCGCTCCCGCTTCAGTATCAATTATTTGACCTGTTAGCGTAGCAGAAACTTTTGAAGATAAGTTGGCCTTTATTTGTGCCCTTAAAGATAAATCTTCAATAAAATCAGGTGAGTTATTCAATGTCTCATTATTTAATAGGCCATCCCCCTTTTTGTAGGATCCTGAAATGCGGTAAAATAGTTTGTCCTTTACCAATGGTCCTGTAGAGGACAATTGTGCCTGTAACAAATTACCGTTTCCGTAACCTACTTGAAATTTGTTTCTGAACGTATTGGTAGGTTCATTGGTTACAATATTAATTGCTCCTGCGATTGCATTTTTACCATATAAAGCACCTTGAGGACCTTTTACTACTTCAATAAGAGCAACATCGAATAGTTCTTGATTCAAAAGGTTCGCATCTGGCAATGTAACACCATCTATTACAAATGCGATAGGCGCATCACCATTTCTTATTTGTGAAATACCGCGCACTGTAATAAAATTATTACCCACATTCTGAGAAGTCGTA
Source organism: Croceitalea sp. W27 (assembly GCF_055693185.1). Taxonomy (NCBI): domain Bacteria; kingdom Pseudomonadati; phylum Bacteroidota; class Flavobacteriia; order Flavobacteriales; family Flavobacteriaceae; genus Croceitalea; species Croceitalea sp. W27. The sequence goes on along the minus strand of NZ_CM146327.1, from coordinate 3,675,035 downwards.
AAATTTACATTAGGAATTTGGTCTGCAAAAGTTTGCACATTGCTAATACCCTTTGTTTCGATATCTTTTGCTGTAAATGTGACTACAGATTCGGGTATAGATTGGACGGATTCTGCCCTTCTTCTGGCTTGACCGACAACATTTTCGAATCCTTTTACCACGACCTCATCCAATTGTGAAGCATCCTCCTCCATGGTAACATCTATCGTATTTCCTGTTACTGCAACTTCCTGCGTTTTATAGCCTAAATACGAGAAAACCAATGTAGCACCATTTCTTACGCTAATGGCGTAATTTCCCTTGTAATCTGTTGTCGTTCCATTTGTTGATCCCTTTTCCACAACGGACACTCCTAAAAGAGGGCCTTCCGAAGCCGTAACATTACCGCTGACCTCTGTCTGCTGGGCAAACATTGCACTCGGCACAATCAATAGAATTAAAATAATAGCTCTGAACATAGTCTTTTTAGTTGTTAGTTATTCCCTAAATGTAAATTATCTATTATTCCAAATCATTTATTCCAAATAGTTTTTATATTTTTAGTAATTCCAATATAAATAATTGGAATTTTATGGAATATAAAAAACTTCAATCAGATAATAGTCCTTTGTTGCTCACCAAATACACCTTTAATACTTTATTAGAGGCAATTGTTCGACATTTTAAAAAATCGCATGCTATTGAAAACTACAAAGATTTTCAACTTTATGGTTTCGGTAATTACGATAGTGAAAAGCCAAACTTAAAAAACGACTTGGAACTAGTCTTAAAGGACTATGTGAATGGAAAATACCTCTACAATAAGCAACGTGAGTTAGTATCCGGCAAGCCCATTGTGAAAATAAGTAGAGAATATCGAGATTTATTTTTTAACTATTTGGGGTATACAGGGGTCTATGACTTTATAGAGAAGGAAATCAGTAGTAAAGATGAGCACTTAAAACAAATAACACTCCTGCAGAATCTTTCACAAAATGAAGAATTCTACTATGTATGTTACTATTACGGTGAAGATAAAAAAATGACCAAAGGTCAGTTAACCATCCATAATAACTGGAAAACTTTTGAACTCACTTTTGTTTATCTAAACTCGCAAAACGAACCTGTTTTTTATGACTTGTTCGGCACTATAAAACAAGAGAACAATTTTGTTCATTTTGACTGTAAGCACTTCATTCAGAATAAGAAAATACAAGGTTCTAAAATGATTTTCTATGTAGGCATGGCCTCATATTCTGAAAGGCCCATTTTAATTGGCGCATATTCCTCATTTGATAAATACGACCATAGTATTGCTGGAAAATTAATGCTGGTGCAAATGAATTCTCAACAAGAAATGGAACAAGAATCAAAATCTGTCCATTTTCATCCTGCTATATGCCAAGAGCTAATCAAATTTCGTCATATAGTTCCTAGTAGAGTTCCAATACAATTATCAAAAATATCGCCGCAAAGCCCATATGCTAGCATATTTGCTAAAATACCAAATGATTATAAGGCTATCTTTTCGTTAGAAAATGAGCAGATTGAGCTAGATTTTCGCATTCAAAAATATCACTATAATATATTAAGCAATATTGAGGATATTGAATTAGAGAATGATAGAGTTACCATTGCGGGCAAGGGTCAAATATTGGAACTTCACTTTGATATTACTGGTATTTTTAGGTTACTAAAGGCTTCTTTGTACATTAAAAATTATGAGCTTCTTTCTGAAAACAAAGCAGGTACGGGAACTTTTTCTGGAGTAGATATCAATAATAATCCTGTTTCAGGAGCAGTGAGGTTATTAAACATAAACGACTAATTTGGATAGGTCATAACAAGTAACATATTGATATTCATTAAAAAGGGTATAAATCTTCATCCATCAAAACAAAGGTATCCTCTAAAAATCCGCTTTAATCTTGTGCCTACCTCGCATCCTGCTTAATCGTCTTTAAATTCTTAGGTAAAATAACCTATCAGCCCCAGAATGCCATTATAAGAAATTACACAAGAAAAAAATAAGGCCCCTAATAAGCTTAAATTGACAAGCAAACTCGTCTTATATAGTTTTCTTGATTTTTTATTATTGATCAAGATCAATATTCCTATGATTACAAGTGGCAACACAAAAACATTAAATACTTGAGATACAATTTGCATTTCTATTGGATTTGCTCCAAAAACAGGAACAATCAAAGCGAAAAGGCATGCAAAAAAGGTAATTAACTTAAATTGACGTGAAGTAGTATCTAATTTTCCTGATTGGTAATCCGCAACTAATATAGGCGCAATTAGAATACAGGGGAATATTGACGATAAACCAGCACTTAAAGTTCCAAAAAAGAAAAGGGTAAGTGCAAATTTTCCAGCAACTGGCTCTAATACTTCAACCATATCTAAAACCTTGGTTACAGGTTGCCCACTCTGAAAAAGTGCACCACATGCAACAGCCATAATTGTAGCACTGATAAAAAAGACCAAACACGCTGCGATAATGGCATCTTTCTTTTGTTGTTTAAGGTTCTTAATTGTCCATCCTTTTCCTTGAACAAATAAAGGTCTCGAAAGAAATGTAGCTGCTGCCATTGTAGTACCTACGAATGCTGCCACCATCATTTTACCTCCTTCTACAGAAGGAATTGAAGGAACTAAACCTTTGGCCACCTCAATGGGTAAAGGATAAACCATAAAAAGCGATATCAGAAAAGAGAACGCCATTATGGTTACAAAAACAACCAAAATCTTTTCAAAAAATGTATATCTCCCTACCATTAGTAGGCCATACATAATAGCAATTACTAAAATTGCTATTATTAGAACAGTCTCATATTGATGGTCACCGACTGTTGGAAAATAAATATGAATAATTTCAAAAATGATATTTGATGAAATACCCATTATCCCCATTAAGGAATTCCATTGCCCAAAAGCGATTCCTACAATAATCAAAATCGCCATGACCTTACCCCACTTCAAATGCTTTTTAAAGGCAAACAAGGCTGTTTCACCTGTCAGCAAGGTATAATTACCGTAAACGTAAATCAGAACTCCTGAAAAAAGACAACTTAGTAACAGCACCCATAACAATTGCATACCATGGGTGCTTCCTGCAACAATCATTGATGTTACGCTGCCCGTTCCAATGGTGTAACCAATAGCAAAAATTCCAGGCCCAAAGGCTAGTAGCGCTGCAAGTATTTTTTTGAGTAATGATGTATTACTTGCGCTTACCTTGTCCATACAACCTAGCTTCTTACTTGGGTTATAGTCTTTAAAGTAGTACGGACTTTTTCTTCAAGTCCTTTAAAATCCCCATTGGAAAGCATCTCTTTGCTAATTAGTTTAGAGCCCATACCAACACAAGTTACACCAGCATCGAACCATCCTTTTAAGTTTTCTTCATCAGTACTAACACCGCCGGTTGGCATGACATGCGTCCATGGTTGTGGCCCCTTAATGGCCTTGACAAAACCTGGACCATAAGTAGATCCCGGGAATAGTTTAACAATTTCACAACCTAGTTCTTCTGCATTGTTGATTTCAGTTAACGAACCGCAGCCTGGTGACCACAATACTTTTCTTCTATTGCAAACTTTAGCAATATCTTCTCTCAATGAAGGAGTAACAATAAAATTAGCACCCATCTGCATGAACATACTTGCCGCAGCAGCGTCGGTAATTGAGCCTACTCCCATAATCATTCCCGGAAGCTCCTTAATTGCATATTTGCTCAACTCTAAAAACACTTCAAACGCAAAATCACCTCGAGCAGTGAACTCCATCAATCTTGCTCCGCCATCAAAACATGCCTTTAGTACCTTTTTACCCACTTCAACATCAGGATGATAAAATAAGGGAACCATCCCTGATTCTTTCATCACATTTGCAACTTCTATTCTTGAATATTGTGCCATAACTATATCTATCTTGCTACACGACCAGAAGCATCTCCACCCATTAATTTTTCAACTTCTGCTACCGTAACCAAATTTGCATCACCTTTAATGGTATGTTTTAAACACGAAGCGGCAACAGCAAAGTCTAAAGCATTTTGATCATCCTCAGGGTATTTTAACAATCCGTAAATGAGGCCTCCCATAAATGAATCTCCTCCTCCTACTCTATCAACAATATCCGTAATTTGATATTGGCGCGTCTCATACATTTTATTTCCATCATATAAGACACCTGCCCATGTATTATGAGAAGCAGAAATAGAACCCCTCAAGGTCGTAATTACTTTTTTTGCCTTTGGAAATTTCTTCATCATCTGTTTACAAACCGATAGAAAAGCTTCTGCCTTCACCTCATGACCATGTTTATGAACATCTAGGCCTTCTGGATGGATACCAAAGTGCTTTTCTGCATCTTCTTCATTACCTAAAATAATATCGCAATAGCTTGTTAGTTCTGTCATGATCGCTTCTCGATTACCACCATATTTCCAAAGTTTTGCTCTGTAGTTAAGGTCAGTAGAAATAGTAATACCTTTAGCCGATGCCGCCTTTACAGCTTCTAAACAAACATCTGCAGCCCCTTGAGAAATGGCTGGGGTAATGCCTGTCCAATGGAACCATTCAACCCCATCGAAGACAGCATCCCAATCGATCATTCCCTTTTCTATTTCGGCAATTGCGGAATATGCCCTATCGTAAACTACTTTTGATCCTCTTGAAACTGCACCGGTCTCTAAAAAATAAATTCCTAATCGGTCTCCTCCAAATATGATTTTATCCGTGCCTACACCACGTTTGCGCATTTCCATCAGAGCACAATCACCAATATCGTTTTTGGGTAATCTTGTCACAAAATCTACTGGCACACCATAGTTGGCCAAGGATACGGCCACATTAGATTCTCCACCCCCATAGACCACATCAAAACTATTGGCCTGAGAAAATCTTAAAAATCCCGGCGGTGCTAAACGAAGCATAATCTCACCAAAGGTCACTACTTTCTTCATCTAAAAACTTAATTATTTTAATTGCTATTATTCTGTATGTTGTTTTAGCTAAAGGCCAAACCTCCATTTATATCTATATTGTTTCCTGTTATAAAAGAAGACTCGTTAGAAGCCAAATAGGCAACTAAATCTGCAACTTCTTCCGCAGCGCCCTCTTTTCGTAGTGGTGTTGAAGCCGCTACTTTAGCACGAATCTCATCTTTTGTAAAGTCATCATGAAATTTAGTGCCAATTAGACCAGGGCAAATCGCATTCACCCGAATCCCTTTTGGGCCCAATTCTTTTGCCATTGCCCTACTAAAGGTTGTTACAGCACCCTTAGAAGAAGCATATAGCGCTGAACCGCCGCCGCCGCCATCTCTAGACGCCTGTGAAGAAAGATTTATTATGGAGCTACCAGAACTCATTAAAGGTGCAAAAGCTTGGCTTACAAACACAGTAGATTTAAAGTTTACGTTCATGACCAAGTCATAAAACGCTTCGTCAAATTCTTGTAAGGTCTTGCGAGCGAAAAGTCCACCGGCATTATTTACCAAAATATCCACATTATCACCAAAGGCTTCTATGGTCTTTTGCTTTAAATGTTCGATATCTGAAAGTTTTGAAACATCGGCTTTGACTGCTATTGCTTCTTGACCTAGCACTTTTATTTTTGAAACAGTTTCATTTGCCCCTAATTCAGTATTGTAGTAATTAACTACAACTTTAGCGCCTTCTTTTGCAAGCTTGATCGCTATTGCTTGACCAATATCTCTAGATCCTCCGGTAACTACAGCTACCTTTCCTTTTAGTTTGCCCATTTAATTTAAATTATATTCCTAAAGCTTGTCCGCCTCCAATTTGAATCGTTTCCGCCGTAATGAACGAGGCATCCTTGCTCGCCAGAAAGGAAATTACTCCCGCAACATCTTCGGGCTGCCCTAACCTGCCAAGCATGATATTATTCGCCCACGAAGCAAAAACCTCTGGCTTGGTGGCCTTTATTTGTGCATGGAAAGGCGTGTCTATAGTACCCGGTGAAACCGCGTTCGCCCGTATACCATACTCCGCTAAATCCTTTGCCAATGCCCTTGTTATCGCATGGACTCCCGCTTTTGACGTACCATAGATACCTGCTCCAGGTCCTCCTGCCGTCCAACCTGCGTTCGAAGTGTAATTGATTATGGATGGATGCTCCCCTTTTTTAAGAAAAGGTATCGCGGCTCTTGAAGCAAAAAATACCGAATCAAGGTTAAGGGCCATTACGAACCTGTAAAAATCCGTCGTCATTTCTTCGAATCGTGATCTTCCGCCAAGGCCTCCGGCATTGTTCACAAGCACGTCTATTTTACCGTACTTCTCCCCGATCTTGGTAATATTGGACGTCACGGCTTCTTCACTGGTAACGTCGAAACCATAATATTCAGCCTTGATACCCTTGGCAACAAGCTCTTTTACCCGTTCCTCCCCGACCTCATCTTCTATACCGTTCAAAACTACGGTATAACCATCTTCACCTAATCTTTTTGCAACTTCAAAACCTATGCCTCCTGTTGCTCCTGTTACTACGGCAACTTTACCTACATTCTTACTCATCTTTTATAAGTGTATTTTCTTGATTAAATTTTATTTTCTGTTTTTACTAACCCTACTTTTCTAATTAAAAAGAAAATTGATATTACTGCCAATACCACCGATAATGTTATAGCAATAAAAGCTGGGGTATACGAACCGCCTTTGGTTATATTACCTATAAACCAATTCATTATTATTGGGGAAAAGGCTGCAACTGTTCCTGCAAGGCCTGCTAAAGTACCAACTGACGGTCCTTTAAATAAATCACTGGACAGTGTTTGAATGTTTCCTATAGCAAACTGAAATCCGAAAAGTGCTATTCCTGCCAAATAAATAAAGGTCATATAATTGGAATCACTAACGAACATTATAATGCAAACAAATCCTAGAATGATTAAAGCACTTCCTACTACTATACTAGCTTTTCTTCCAAAATCTACGGAAGTACGTTTTATAATCAACTCGGTAACATAACCCCCTACAATTCCGCCAGCAGCGGCCATTAGATATGAAATCCACATGGTGTTTCCAATCTCCTCTATACTAAGGCTGAATTTTGAATTCAAATAAATTGGCATCCAACCTGCAAAAAACCACCAAATCGGCTCAATAAAGAATCTACAAAGTAAAACTCCCCAAGGTTGTTTAAAACTCAATATTTCTAAAACCCCTAAGCTTTTGGCACCTTCAACCGCCACATCATTATTGGCAATTCTATCATTAAGTATTAAGTTTCGCTCATCCTCGGTCATCCAAGGGTGATCTTCAGGTTTTGACTTGTTCACTATATACCATGGAACTACCCACAACAACCCTAAACCACCTAAAATCAGATAAGTTGATTTCCATCCAAATTGGGCATAAAGAAAAACGATGATTACTGGAGCCACTACATTACCTATTGATGCTCCAGCATTAAATATGCCCTGTGCCAAAGCCCTTTGTTTTACTGGGAACCATTCGCCATTACTCTTTACTGCTCCGGGCCACAATCCTGCTTCGCCAAGCCCCAATAAACCTCTCACTATGGACAAGGTTGCTACACCTCTTGCAAGTGCATGAAAAGCAGCGGCCAAGGACCATACTACAATGGACACTATAAAGCCTATTCTAGTTCCAATCTTATCATACAACCTACCGGATAAAAATTTACTTGCGGCATAGGTAATCATAAAAATATTGAGCATTAGGGCGTAATCAGAATTATCCATACCTAAGTCTTCACCCATCTGTGGCCAAAGTAAAGCGAATGCCGTTCTATCGATGTAGTTTATAACGGTAGCTACAAAAATCAATATTATAATCCACCATCTTAATCCTTTTACTTTCATAATATATGTTCTAATTACTACTTGATAAAAACCCCGCCGCAAAGCTTTAAAGCCTTCTCGCAAGCCCTTTACGACTATAGTCTATATAGTAAAATCGGATATTCAATGACCGGCATAAAATGGTATCGACATGTAATCCATCAAATTTTACTCCCTCCTTATGATATACATTGAAAACAAAATCGTGCACTTTTTGTTTTCAAAATTTTCAACTTAGTTATTTGTATGATAACAATATTGATATAATACATTGAAATGAACTTTCATCATCTCTTTGGCTCTTTTTGGGTCTTGGTCTTTAATCGCCATAAATATATTTTCATGTTCTTGAATACCTTTAAAAGATTGATTTGAATCACAAACATGATACTTTTCAAAATTTGTAATAATCTCAGGGGTAATAATCAACATAAACGTATTCATAGAGCTGTTCTTACTTGCTTTGGCAATAGCAAGGTGAAATAACAAATCTTCTTCTACAGCATCTTCTTTATTCAACACCTTATTTTTATAGGCATCCAAGGCAGATTGCATTGCCTCTAAATCTTCATCTGTTCTTCTAAGCGCCGCCAATCGCACTGTTTTAAGTTCCAATAAAATTCTTGTCTCTACTAATGATTTAAAATCTGGTTCTTCTAGTCCAAGGATATCCTCCATCATACCGCTCATAGCAACACGCCCAATATCTGCAATAAAAGTTCCGCTTTGGGGTTTAGAATATAAGATTCCATAAAACTCCAATTTTTGAATGGCTTCACGAATATTACTTCTACTTACCTCGAACTTTTCGGATAGCATACGCTCTGAAGGTAACTTATCACCAGGCTCTAAGTTTTTATACTCAATTAAATCGCGAAGTTTAGCAATTATACTTTGCTGCACATCTCGTTTCTCATTGTTGGTTAAAACCTCAACTTTCATAGTATTTTTTTAATTGACCAAATTGGTTAACCAGATTGGTTTGTTAAATTTATGAAAATTACTTCAACTATCGGTTATTGATTTCAATTATATAAACATTATTTCAATGTAGTTTACAAAGGCTGTTAATAAGGAAAAAATCAACAGCCCATGTCATAACTAAACTAACTCAAATACTTATTAATGTTCAACTAGTAAATCATAATATTTAACTTTTGCAAATGCCTCTGAATCCGTAGTTTGCAAATAATTTCCTGCCTTAAAGTAGTTTTCAAAAACGCCCCATTTTTCTATGTGAACACCTTCGAACACTTGAGAATCACTTTCATTCAATATCACTTCCATCCTTCCTTCCGATGCTTTTATTTCAATCGTAAATTTTTCAAAATCAACTTTATCCGGAAAAATATAACTCTCTCCATCCTGCCAAGCATCTGTATACAGTATTTCGGTATCCGAAGCGGACAAATCTTTTAAGGCTTTTGTTACAACTCTTACTGCCCCATCTTGCCAATAAATTTTTAGCATTGGCGGTGCATTATTATCATTTTCACCTATTAGGTCACGCTGTGCATTTGTTAATCTTCCGTGAATTTGCATAATCATAGTTCGGTGATAATCACCATCATTATCTTTAGAAATTTCTTCTAAGGAAAGTGTCCCTTTCATACTTCCACCCTCTGCGAACGTCCAGTTTGTTGAATTACTACCGGGGTCCATTTGCTCTCTTAACTCAGTTCTTGAATACGATGAATTTGTTGTTGTAGCACCGGGGTACGTATAAAAAACCAGTGCACCATTAATTGAGTCGTTATACATAAATGGTTTCAAAACCTCATTGTTAGCATAATCTAAAATTTCAGGGGGTTCAACTTCAATTGGTTTTCCATTATTTGAAATTGGTAAAGTAACTTTCCAATTGTTCAAATCTATTTCAGGTAGAACAAACGAAGGATTATTATCTTCACCAATGGTATCATCTTCTAGAATAACTTCTTCCTCTATTTCTTCAATTGGGATATCCTTTCCTTCACTATTACAACCGTAAATTAAAATCATGGCAATAACAATGACGAACAGTTTCTCCGAGATATGCTTTAAAAGTTTAAAGTTCAAATCAAGTTTCATATAGTCATTTTTAATGTGCTACATCCAGTTCATAAAGTTTAACACTTGCATAAGCACCTTTATCTCTCGTTTGAAAGTAATTGCCCACCTTAAAATAGTTTTCAAATATTCCCCAACGTTTTATACTTGCGCTATCATAAACAAAAAATTCATTTTTATTTAATGAGACTACCATTTTACCATCAGTGACTTTAACTTCTATCGTAAATTTTCTAAAACCTACCTCTTGTTCAAAATTTTGACCTTTATCGTCAGTCCATGCTTCTTTGTATAAAATTCCTTTTTGATCAACACCCGCAAACTTTAAAACTTTCGTTTTTACTCGAATCTTTCCGTTTTGCCAATAAATCTTTAAAATGGGCGGCGCATTGTTATCTTTTTGACCAATCAGTTCACGTTGTTCATTTGTTAACCGCCCATGAATTTGAGCAATAATTACCTTATGATACTTTCCATCATCAGCCCTAGAAACTTCGCCCATTGCCATTTTTGCCTTTAGATATCCACCTTGAGAAAATGTCCAATTAACCTTATCATTACCAGGCTCCATTTGTTCTCTTAGCTCTGACCTAGAATATTTGGTGTTCGCTGTAGTAGCATCTGTTGGATAGGCATAAAAAACCAAAGCTCCTGAAACTGAATCATTATACATGAATGGTTTTAAAACTTCATTACTCGCATAATCAAGAATTTCAGGTGGTGATACACTTATCGCCCCTCCCTTACCTTTGCCTTCAGGAATCGTTACCTTCCAATGACTTAAATCAATTTTTGGCAGCTTTACCCTCTTTTTTTTATTCTTTTTCTTTTTTGCACTCAATTGTACATCAGTTCTATCATCATCAGATTTTTGCGCTGATGTAATAGCGCTCGTTAGAATAAAAAAACAAAAAACTACCAAAAATTTCATTAAGCTTAATTATGGTTTATCGCTAATTAACTGCAGTAATAGTTACAGAATCAATTCTAATCTCTTCATCTCCACTTGAAAAACCATATCTGGCAAAATCGGCAGGATCTTCAGGACCTGCATTTCCAATTCCTCTTATATACAGGGCAACGCTATCATTAGATCCAGAGTTGAATATGAACGTAAAGGTTCTGTATTCGCTGTCTGCTGGATTAGTGACCACTTGAATATCCAAGTTGTTATCTGCAATTAAAGTCTGATCAACAGAAGTATAGCCAAAACCAGACTGTGGAATCTCAGTAGTATCAGTAAAATAAGCAGGAGTATAGCCATCAACATAACCCTCACCAGCCAGCACACGAATCTCTAACGAACTTGGCAAATTACCGGTAGCAATATCCGATTGAAATAAATACGGTATTTCCACTCTATAATCAGCGTTTGGTGTAACTGCAAACTCTTGATAAACATGGTCTGGTTCACGATCATCAAATTTTAAAACATCAGAACCATTTCCACTACTTGATTCTCCTTGTTCACCTACATCCGTATTAATCCATCCAGAACAAGTACAATCTGAACCTGAAGATTTCGGCGACCTTACAAACTCAGGATTTAACAATACTGGATCAGGTACTGCCGGAGCATCTGGCTCAATCAATTCAAATGTCTCTGAATAAACATCCGTTTGGCCTAAAGCGTCAGATACAGTAAGTGTTACTGTAAACTCGCCTTCTCCCGGATAAATTACTACAGGGTCTATATCAGTCGAGGTTGTGCCATCTCCAAGGTCCCAAAGAAAATCGGTAGCATTATCCGATTGATTTGCAAATTGAACCTCATTAAAATTTTCAACTTCAACACCTGCAGAAAATGTAAAAAATGCACTAGGCGGTGTTTCATCATCAATAGAATTAGCCTCAGGCAAATCTTCTATAAATTCGCAACCGGCAAATACCATTGTAATGACCGCAAATGCGCCTATTCCAATTTTTGATATTATACCTTTTTTTAAGTTTATTGTCTTCATAACTCTATTTTATTTTTTAATATCCTGGGTTTTGCACCAATAATCCTTGACTTATAGATATTTCAGCAGAAGGAATAGGTAATAGTAAATCTGTTGCCTGAAAATTAAAACTATTTGCCGCAGAAAATGCTGATAGCACCTCTTGTGCTACTCCAAAGCGTTTTAAATCTAAGAAACGGTGATTTTCAAACGCTAGTTCAACGCGTCTTTCATCCATTAAGTCTTGCTTAGTAATATTTGTTACGGTATCGGTAAGTCCAGCTCTATTTCTAACCGCCTGAAAAGAAGCTAGGGCAGCAGCAACACTGGTTTCTTGACCACCAGCCATTATCGCCTCTACATGTAACAATAAGACATCTGCATATCGTATTACAATTAAATCGTTACCTGCAATTCTAGGGTTCGCAGGTGCAGAGGTAACGCCAACTTCTTCATCGATGATTGGCAAATATTTTGCGCACTGAAACAAGCCAGGGTTACCCGGGTCTTCTCGAAAAGAGACCGGACCTCTGTTACCACCTATCACGTCGAAAAGTGCAACAAGTTCTGAGGTGGCATAATTTGATCCCGTACCACGGCCAACGGCATCTAAAAATTCAGCCGAAAAACCTTGACTATCATTAACAACGGTATCATCATAACCTATTGCAAAAATTGTTTCGTTGTTATCTTCATTATAAAAAACATCTAAAAGACTATCTTCTAATTGGTAATCGCCACTATCTATAACATCTTCCAATAAACGCTGTGCAGCCAAATAATTTGTACCTAAGGTCATATACACCTTAGCTAGTAAAACTTGTACTGCGGCTTTAGAGGCTCTAGTGCGACTGCTATTATCCAACTCACTAGCCTCAGCAAATTCTAGATCACCTAAAATCAAATCGTAAATTTGACTCTCAGCAACTCTAGTAAAACCAATTTCAGTTTCTTCTGGGCCTATTACCCTATCTACTAATGGTACATCTCCGTAATACCGAACTAAATTGAAATAGGCATAAGCTCTTAAAAATCTAATTTCAGCCTCAAAGACATTTCTGTTTCCGGTTGAAGCGTTATCCAAATTTTCAAGTACTAGATTTGCTCTAAAAATGACATTATACATACTGCGGTAGTATGTGGTTACTGCTAAAGTTTCTGGCAATACATCAAAAGTTTCAAAATCAAAACCTTGAGGTGAACCACTTTTGGTTCTTCCATTATCACTTAATGTCTCACCAAGCTGATACTCCACCTGTACGGACAAGTATGGGTTATTAAAACCACCTTCACCTTCTAATGGATTGCTCCCTTGAATTCCATCATATATGTTGATGATTCCTGAAAGTATTTCATCATCATCATTGAAGAAGTTTTCAACCGTAGTTGCTGACTCCGGAATCGGGTTTAAGTCACATGACCCTATTAAAATGGCCAAACTTAACAATGAAAATATTTTTATTTGTTTCATAAGTCTTGTTTTTAATCTATTAAAATTCAACATTTAGCCCAAAGGATATTGTTCTGTTAATTGGTGTACCTCCTCTTTGATAACCAAAAGTTTGAACACCTAGAGGTAAATTTCGAATATGTTCCGGATTCCAACCTGTGTAATCCGCGGCTGTAATGAACATTAGGTTTTGACCAGTTGCGTATAATCTTAAACTAGACAAATTTAATTTAGAGGTGATTTTTGATGGGAAATTATAGCCTAAACTTACGGTACGTAGTGCTAAGTAACCGGCATTTTGAACCAATTGACTTGTAAAAATTCGCTGTACCAATAATTCTTGGTTAGGTGTAGTAGCCCTATCAAAATCTACCGTGTTACTATTAAAGAAATCAAAAACATACTGATCACCTAAATTATAGGTCTTAGCTCCGTGACTTCCTTGAAATAAGAAACTAAAATCTAAATCACCAATTTTTAAGTCGTTACCAAAACTCCAAACAAGATCAGGAAAAGGGTCTCCAAGAATAGTTTTGTCGTCATCATCAATTATTCCATCACCATTCAAGTCTTTTGCATATACGAACTGCGTTCTATTACCTACTTGTCTAAACGGATCATTTAAGTTTTCGAATGCAATATCCCGATCAAACACATAACCATAAAAAGATGATATCGGCTGTCCTTCTAAATTAATCCATTCAACCTGTCTACTTCCATCACCCGTATTCACGACCTGTCCGTTAGAATCAGCTAAATCCGTTAATGTATTTTCGTTAAAAGAACCTATAAATGAGGCACTCCATCTAACTTTCTCGGTGTTTAAGATTCTTGTTCTCAATTCGAACTCGATTCCTTCATTCTCTACTTCACCAAGATTTACAAGTCCATTTGTAAACCCTGTTGTACCTGCAACTGGATTATTCAATAATAATTTATCACTGGTTCTTTTATAATAATCAAATGATCCAGAAATAACATTATTAAAAAAGCCAAAGTCAACCCCTGGGTTTATTTCCACCGAACGCTCCCATTGAAGTAATTCATTTGGTAGGTTCGCTGGGTTAAACGCACTTGTTACCGTTCCATCAACAACTGCACTCGAAGTCTCTAATAGTGCCAATGACGGATAATTATCCGTTAAAAAACTGGTATTTAAATCATTAGTACCCGTAACACCATAACTAAAGCGGAACTTAAGTTGATTAACAACATCGCTATTCTTTAAGAAATTTTCATTTGATGCTACCCAACCTGCGGAAACAGCAGGAAAATTACCATACTTAACATCAGCTCCAAAAATAGAACTACCATCACGACGTATACTAGCATTAAACAGGTATTTATCATCGAAAGAATAAATAACCCTACCTAAGAAACCGTTCAAAAAGTTTTCATAGAAAAATGCAGTTCCTTCATTGATAATCGAACCACCACCAACGTTTGGTATTAAATCCGAAGTAAAACCTGATGTTTCCAACTGAGATTCTTCAAAATCTCTATGCTCAAAAGTAGCACCAACAATTGCATTAATCTGATGTTTACCAATTGTCTTATTAAAACTTAAGATATTATCATTGATTAAGGCCAGACGACTTCTGGTATCATATGAGGCGTTTGCACCAGCAGCACCATTCCTTGATTCATTAATACCCTGATAGTCCGTATTGATTCTATTCTCATAAGTGGCCGTAAGGGTAGATTTAAAACTAAAATCATCTGAAAGCTTATAATCCCCATACACACTTCCATAAAACTTATATCTATTCTCAAAACGTTCGCGTTCTAATAGTTTTGCTAAAGGGTTAATATTACTTGTGTTACTTACATCCGTTCCGCTTCCAACAGGAATTCCTATAAAGTTACCATTGGCGTCAAAAATACTGGTAGCACCCGCTGGAAATTGAAAATCATCAAACATTCTTTGCAGCACGTAATCGCCTACTTGAGCATCAGCGTATCTACCACCATCCCTAACTCTATTTACAAAATTGATATTGGTCTCATCTAAACGTGCCGGCACCCATGAAGGCTGACGAACAACATCATAAACACCCGTAGCACTGAATCTTCTTCGTTTAGAAAAAGAAGGGGTGAAACTGGCTCCTAATTTTAGCCTATCCGTGACTTGCGAGCTTATTTTTGCTTGTGCCGTATATCGCTCAAAACTATCGGTCAAAAGAACACCATCATCTCTTACATAACTAAAGTTTAAATTAAACTTAGTCTTCTTAGTACCACCTCTGGCTCCAAAACTGTGACTGGAAATAGTACCACCGTTGATGATAATATCTTGCCAGTTGTTTTCGGCATTAATTAATTGACGCATTTGGCTACCTAGAGAAAGTCCTCCCGTAATAGCTATTTCTCTGTCTAATTCTCCTTGAAAATCGATGTCATAAGCATCACTTTTATAACCTTCCTTAAAACCAGTGAATGTGTTATACGTAAATCTAGTTTTACCTTCTTTACCTTGTTTTGTTGTAATTTGAATAACACCGTTTGCACCTCTCGAACCAAAAATAGCTCCTGAAGCAGCATCTTTAAGCACTTCAAAAGACTCTACATTGTTCATGTCGAGGTTGGTCAGAAAGTCAGAATCGACTACAGCCCCATCAACGACCACTAAAGGACCGCTATTTGAAGTTATCGAACCAACTCCTCGAATTCGTATCGTTGGTGCAGAACCGGCTTCACCTTCCGAGTTTCGAATATTCACACCAGAAACCTGACCTATTAAAGCTTCATCGACTCTGGAAACAGCAATTTGATCCAAATCTTCATTTACAACTTTAGATATTGCACCGGTAAGCAATGATTTTTTTTGCGTACCATAACCAATAACTACAACTTCATCCAATTGCTCTGTATCTTCTTGCAAAGTAATGTTGATTGTTGCCTGACCATTTACAATCTGTGTTTGGGTGGCATAACCTATGTAGGAAAACTGCAAGACGTCATTATTTGACGCACTAATGGAATAGTTACCATCAAAGTCTGTTTGAACACCACGCGTAGTATTTAGTACGACGACATTTACACCTGGAACAGGAACCCCATCAGAATCAGTAACGGTACCTGTAACCGTTAAGTTTTGAGCTATTAGCTGAATATTTATCAGCAAAATAGCAATCATTAGTATTCTCTTTTTTATATTCATGAGTTTTGAATTAATTTTCAACTACTTATAACAAAAACCATGGACTGGTATTTGTTGAAAAATATTTTGTTTATTGGATATTATAAAATGGTTTAAACGCTTAAATTTTAAGCTTTTATAAACCCGACAACCTTAGGGTTGACGGGTTTAATTTCTATTCAAATTAATTTAAACTTGGAGTTTCTATTTCAACATCTGTTAAAAACACTTCATTATCACCAGTAACAGTACTTGTAGGAGCAAAATAAAGTATCACAAACTCTTGGTCAACTGAGGTCAATATTCCACCTGTGGCTATACTTTCATCCACTCTACTTTGAGGGAAATTAAAAGTTGATCCAGCTATGAAACTAAATGAAATTTGTTGCCACTCATTAATTCCATTTGATGTTACTGGCACCGTAGCTAAGGCTATCGAAGCCAAATCAGTTTCATCTGATGGCTGATCTGATAAAATATAAAAAGTACCCTCTACATTGCCTACAGGCGTGGTTTCCGACTTAACAAAAGCAGAAATACTATAAAGAACCCCAGTTTCAACTTCAAATGGTTGGTACGCCCTTTCACCAGCACTATCCATTTTATAAGATCTGTCTGACGTTCCGCCTGCAGAAGTCGCGTCTGTACCTGAAGAACTTGCCTTATCAGTACCGCCTATTGCTGTGACAAAAGCTTCTAAATCATCATTTCGCCAGAAATTAAAAGGCGTATCGCTGTTATCATTAAAAGTATTATCCGGATCTATAGTCCAAGCATCAACTAAGTCGTTATTATTCTGCTCTGCTGTTGGATATGTTTGCATGTCACCATTTTGCAAAGCGGCAGCAAAGGTAGCTTGAAGCCCTGGGTCGGCCGTTACAGAAACACTTTGCGTAGTGGTAGAAGAAGTCTCGCCCAATACATCATCAAAGGTAATTGTTAGGGCAACTTGATAGGTGCCCGCTGCACCATAGCTGTAGCTAGGATCAGCAAGGGCCGAAGTACCTGTTCCATCTCCAAAATCCCAAGCATATGCGGTTATATTGCCATCATTGGCCAAAGACGCATCTGTAAATTCTACATCTAAATTAGTCGCAACAAAAGTAAAATCAGCTACAGGAGCAACAGGTCTGGGTTCAACAGTAATCATTTCAGTTACCGTATCGGTATCATCAGTTCTACTTGTTGCTATTAAAGAAACTGTATATGTACCACCTGCTGCATAAGAATAGGATGGGTTTTCCTCTGTTGACGTTCCTGCACCATCTCCAAAATCCCATTCATAGGAAACACCATTAACAGAAGTATTGGTGAAAGCTACATCTAAGAAATCAATCTCACTTGTAAATGATGCAGACGGATTAATCATCTCCCTTCCGACAGTTACTTCTCGAGTTACAATTTCTTCTTGACCTCCTTCACCTTTTACTACTAGTGTAATAGTATAAGTACCATCTGCTTCATAGGTATAACTGGGCTCAAACTCAATTGAAGTATCGTCATCTGCATCTTCTACTCCAAAATCCCAAGCGTAAGCGCGTCCATTAGCAGAAGTATTAGTTGTCGAAACTTCTAAAAACACGGAAGATGTCGTAAAGTTCACCGAAAGCGGGGCTGGATCATCTTGACTTTGGTCAGCGCGCAAACCTTCTTCTTCATTCTCACAAGAAAAGAATACAATGCCCAACAAAAGCATCCAGAAAGACCATCGGTTATTTAGTAATAATTTGTTTTTCATGATAAAGTTCTTTTATAACTTTTAGTTTAGTTTTTAAGTTCATTCTCATTTAGTCAATTACAAAAGCTCAAATTGCTATCCTAACAAAGTAGTAGTATTAACAAGTGACTTTAGTTAATCACATTTCATGGACAAATTTTACGTGGAATTTCATTACTTTTGAGTTCTTCAAATTTGCATTTAATGTGTATTTGTCGAATTTTACTTCCCTCCGAAAGAAGTAATCTTTTTGAAAAGGATAGGCGTGCACCTATCCTTTTTTTATGCTTAAGGTTTTATCATATAAATAATTTAGTTTTAGTGTTTTTGTTTGGTAAACCAAATTGGTTTACCAGTTTGGATTACCAAATATATGTTATTGAATCGTTAATAAAAAACGATTTCTTTATTTAAATGTTAAAATTTTAGGAATTATGTGGTTTTGTTTAACTTAAAAAAAATAATTCTTGACAAAACAAAATGAGCCACTCCACATGGACCCAATCCTAATGATTTTGAACTAGTTGTTTTTCTGCACTATTTGTCTCCGAAATAAGAGACAGCGCCACCACTTAAAAAATCTTCTCTTACAGGGCTAAATGTGTCAATTAGCATTCCTTCTTCTAAACAAACTGCACTGTGCAATAAATTAGGTTCAATGTAAACTCCATCACCAGCTTCTACAATTTGCTTAACCCCATCAATTTCGAATTCAAATTTACCCGAAACACAATAGGTTGCCTGGGTGTGAAAATGTTGATGTGGAGAACCCAGCGCTCCTTTTTCAAACTTTACTTTTACCATCATTATTTGATTATCGTAACCTAAGAACTTTCGAGAAACTCCGCCTCCTAGTTCTTCCCATTCCATTTCTTTTGTGATGATATATTTCTCACTAAATCGTTTCATAATTTACTGTTCTTGATTCGTAATAAATGTAGATTTAATTTATTTGTTAGGTTCACCTAAACCCACAGTCGCTTCCCTGAACCACACTTCAGTATAGCAACCATTTGCATATTGTTTCGCAATATCACCACCATAGGTTTCTGCACCAGCACACCAAACCATATTTGTTTCAGGGCTTTTTCCATTGGTCTGGTTATAAGCGCCTTGCTTAAAATAGCCCAATTCACCACTATAGGCCGTAGCTCTTTCCGTGCCGTCTTGACCTATTGGAACGAATAGTTTTTTAACTTGAGCGGGTAAATCTGATTGGTTTATATATTCAGATTTAATGAGATTTTTGGTAAATGTTTTTGTTTCATGGTCAGGACTGGAAAAAGTAAGGTACATGATACCTTCGTATACATTTATTTCGTAACTAAATTCTTCACCCAATTCAATTCCGTCTAAAGGCTCTGTGGGAGCTTCATCTCTACTTTTGCCAACAACAGACATATTATGCCCCCATACGGCAGTCGAAAAATCCCATCTTCCAGAATTATCATCCCCAGCTGTATTGATTTCATAATTCCAGAATACGGAACCTTTATCATGGCCAGGAAATTTTTTGTAGAATATTTTTAGGGGTTCATTCTCATGGCCTTCTCCACTATGAATCTGACCAACCACAACCGAGTACGAAGCGGCAACCCTAGCATCACCAGAAGTTGAAACCTGCATAACCTTACAGGTGCCTGTCAGCTTCCCGCCTTGCTCAGGGGTCCATTCCCGTTTTTCATGCAATTCGGTTCTTGTATTGCTAGAATTTTTTGAAGTGACACCAGAATTGGGTGTTTTATAAACTACCCAGCGTCTTGTGCCATCAATTACCGTATAGAAAAAATCTTTGTTTTCGAAGTCGACCAAATCTTCAACATTGGTGCCATCGCCCATTAGCATCTTAAATTTATCCATAAAAGGAATTACCTCACTTGGGTAGACCGTTTTTGTGCTCAAGCCATCATTGGCTTTAAAATACCCCGCATTGGAAATGGCCTCATCTGGAATGATGATACTTGCTGATTTAAACCATACTTCAGCATAATTACCATCTGTATATTGTTTTTGTAAGTCACCCCCATGGGTTTCGGCTCCAGAGCACCAGACCTTATTTACTTTAGGGTCCTTTCCATTCGTTTGGTTATAGCAACCCAACTTAAAAAAAAGTCCTTCGTCTGTATAAGCATTTTCACGTTCAACACCATCTTGGCCGATGGCAACGAATAAGCGTTCGACTTGTTCTGGAATATTTGAACGTTTTGCATATTCTGAGGAAATAAGATTCTTGGTAAATGTTTTCGTTTCATGCCCTTTGCTTGAAAACGTAAGATGCATTATACCCTCTCTAATTTGCACTTCATAACTGAATTCTTCCCCCAAAGCAATACCATCTTTTGGTTCTGGAGGATACGTATTTTTATCAGTACCAACTATCGAAAAGTCATAGCCCCAAATCGGATAAGAATAATCCCATCTTCCTGAATTATCGTCACCAGAAGTATTGATTTCATAATTCCAAAAAACGGAACCCTTATTATGCCCTGGGAATTTTTTATAAAATATTTTTAGTGGTTCGTTCTCATGCCCATCAGCACTATGAATTTGACCAACCACTACTCAATATGTTGAAGCTACTCTCGCATCACCCGTAGTTGACACATTCATAACCTTAAGTGTCGCATTCATTCTAGCATCATTCATTGGTGACCACTTCTTTAATTGAGCTAACTCAGTTCTCGCATTATTCGAAGTGCCATGGGTATTGCCAGCATTAGGCGATTTAAAAACGACCCAATCACCGTTGTCATCTGTTTTTGTAAAAAAGAAATTTTTGTTCTCATAGTCTATTGCCCGACCAGCATTGGTGCCATCACCCAAAATTAAATTCCAATCTTTGAAAAATGGGATAAGGTCATTTGCTTTAACAGTATTGTTAGCTATCTCAGCATTTTTGACTTCTTTTTCATTCTTGGTTTTATCTAAGCAACCAATGAAAACTAAAAAGACGCCTAACATTAATAAGGTTTGGGTATAATTGGATTTGAAAATTTTGAAGTCCATATGAAATAATCTGTATCAAAAATTGGTTTACCAGTTTGGTTTACCAAAAATACATATATTTGTAAGACATGCAAATATTTGACATAATTTCTGCTTAAAAAGTATAAATCATTAACCAACTATGAGCGGACATATAAAAGAAATTTCAAGAAGAAATTTCACAAAACTTTCAGTCACAGCCCTCAGCAGTTTGCCATTACTGGTATATGATAACACTCTTCTAAATTCACCTACAAAACCTAGCGAGGCTCTTAAAGTGTACTTATTGTCAATGCATTTAGTCATATCAGGCAATTTCCCTACCGCTATTTAAGACTTACTGAAGCTTACCCATATCTTCTTGTAACTTCTTCTCTACTACATTTGCATAAATCTGATTGGCAATAAGCTTAGAACACTCTAATAACTTTGATACAGTGGCTATTGCCAATCCGTTAGGGAGGGTAACTGGTAGCAAATGTATGCCTTGCGATATGGCTGGTCACTTTTATATCAATTTCACGTAAGGTGGCGATCTCCTTTAAAAAAGTATTTATTTTTTAAGTTTAGTATTTAGGCATTACTAAAGAAAGAAGAATCAGAAAAAGTTTGTTATAATAAACCCCTTTAAGTTTGATTTTATATCAAGTACCTAAAAGGGTTTATGGGTATTAGTAATAACTAAAATTTAATAGCTCTTAATCCTGGTTCCCCAAATTGAGAGATATATAGAATACGTCTTTGTTCATCAGCCGCAATACCATTTGGTTGGGAAAAAGTAGCTTCATCCAATTTTCCATCAGCACTACCGTTTTCCCCCGTTCCTGCAAAGATTTCGGTAGTTCCATCAAAATCAACTTTATAGATGACATTCTCATTAATTCCCGTTGCATAAACTGCATCCTCAAAAATGGTCATATATCCAATTGCGAATCCTGGGGTAGTATTTGGAATTTTTGCAATTAATGAAACTTCACCTTCTTGGGTAACTTTTAAAATATCTGCAGTAAAAAAATTAGCTGTTATTATATTTCCCTCGCTATCAATGTCGATTCCTACACAGCCAAAAAGTCTATCATCTGTTGCCAAAATAGAAATAGTACTATCTGGCATCACTTTATGTAACGTAGGTGCAAAGAAATTTGCAACATAAATAATATCTTCATCATCTATAGTTATACCCGAAGGCCAACCTGAAATCTCCCCTACCTGTGAAGATGAGCCATTTGGTGAAACTTTAACTAAAACCCCGGAAACAGCATCGTTGTTGTTCTCGGTATTAAAGTAAAGGTTACCATTACTATCCAACGCACTGCCCATAGGAGCTTCAAAGCCACTTACTTTCTCGGTTACTTTTCTATTGCGCTTAACTTGGAAAACTTGTGTGCCATTGTATTTGTTAAGCACTGGGTCAAACGTGCCGAAATTTGAAGCTAGCACGGTACCGTCAGGTGCTACATGGAGACCATCATTTGCAGGAAATTCTGAACCTATAATAGTATTTACTTTTTTAGGTTTTGGGCCTCCACCAATAAAGTCTTTAACACAACTACTGGTTATGGAAAGGGATAAGGCGCAAATTAATGCCAAAGTTGTTTTTGAGAATACATTTGATTTTTTCATCTTGATTAAAGTTTTAACTATTATTGACTAAAACTATAAATGAGAAAATCCAATATCGACGCAATGGGCACATCAGCACCTATTTTAAGCCACATTTCGGTTTTTTAGATATTCTCTGGGGGTTGTACCAATAACAGATTTGAACACCCTATTGAAAGTTGACTTTGAATTGAAACCGACATCCATGGCCATTGCCAAAAGCGTATGTTTTTGATGTTCTCCTTTATCAATCTTTCCAATAAAGTCTTCAATTCTATGATTATTGATATAGTCATAAAAAGAGCTTTGGTAAATTTGGTTCAGCAACCAAGAGAGATTGTTAGGTGAAGTATTTAATTTTTCAGAAAGCTTGTTTAAAGTTAAATCGGATTGTCGATAGATTTGCTCATCAGAAATATAGTAATGAAGCCTTTTTTGCAGTTTTTGAATTTCTTCTGGTTTTAAGCGGTCTTTTTCTGTTTTCGACCTATTCTCAAAAGGTACCCTAAAAATTTCAGGTTGACGTAAAGTATAATACCCTATTACGTAAATGAAAAGAGGTGTTGAAATCCACATTGTCGCATAGTTGACATAAGCTAAGGGCTTTTTTAGAAAATTAATGCTTAAAAAACTCATCAACCATAATACCATAAAAACACCCAAGGTTAATTGCAACAGTATCAAAAATTTATTTATCGACTGATGATATGATAACTGCTTGCCTTCTTCATTTCTATACTGCCTTATTAGTAAAAAGGTCTTTATCCAATAAAAAATAAAAGATGCCAGTCCGGCTGCTTCTACAATAAAGAATAAAAGGTTGAGCTTGCCTGAAAAATACAGTTTATTAAATTCATCTAACGGAAAACTCAAAGTCCAAAAATAGTATCCTAAATGGAGGACTGCAGGTAAATAATGTTCTAATCTTAAACGAAAAGGTGGGTTTTCATTAAACATTAATCGTCTAACATAAGTGTAAATAAATGGTCCAAAAAGAAAAATTGTAGTATCAATTAATACACCGAACCGCCATACCCAATTTTCAGGAATGCGATAAGCTGAAATTCTTCCAAAAAGCATGAGAACGGCAATCAAAAGCAAAAAGGAAAGTATCTTGTTTGCTGACTGATTTCTATTATGTATAAGCCGTAGGGAAACAGATAAAAACAAGCCCTGACTTACTCCTAAGAATAATATGATATCAATAAAATTAAATGAGTACATAAAAAAGCTTCAAAAAACAAAGGTACGTTTAACCATATCAATAAAGGTGTCACTGTGACCAATGGCACTTAGAAAATGATTCAAATCAGTCATTAAAGCTTGAAGATAATTTTGTGAAAGCTTGCAAAACTGAGTTTCATGATGCAATCGCAAATTGCACATAACTTCATCGGATTTTTTTGCCAAATCTTAGTTTTTTAGATTTTATTTGGTTCAAAATCTTTAATACTTTGTTTCGTTCTTTTCTACAATTTTCCTTGAAGATATAATTATCAGATTCGGTAATTCTATACTATTGGAAACCTACTTTATGTTTTATGATGGAGCATTTTTTTTTTGTAAAATTGTTGGATAAATTATTAGACCTGCCCAGTGTTTTGATTAAGTATGGTAGTGCTCGCATCTTTGCTTGTAATCGACACAATTGTTAAAATAGTAATTCTCATACAATGATCCCAAACTCATGAATTAGTTTTGTAGTTATAAAACTATAGCGATTTATGAAGTTCAACCTTATTAGCATCCTAATTTTTTTCGGTTTACTTCAAAGTGCAATAATGCTGTTTTTGATATTCAAGAATAGGGATTGGCGGCAACCCCGGAACAAACTACTAATACTGATTTTAGTTGTGGTCGGTCTTTCATTGGTCCCTACATTTTTAGGCAATACTGGGCTGATTGAGACGAATGATTACCTAAGATTCATCCCACTAAATCTGGTCATTTTCATTTTTCCGTTGTTATATCTCTATTTCGAATCGATACGCAAAGTCAATTTTAAGCTAGATAGTAAACGTATTGGGCACTTCATAGTCCCTGTGATTTTTACTTTATACTATGTTGTCGTTTGGGTAGGTAGTTTATTTGTTACTATTCAAGATAAGGGGAACTTACTATCGAAGCTGGCTTATTTTGAGGTGCAGTCCACATATTATTTTGTGCTTTTGTGCCAGGCATTTGCTTACACGACACTATCACTTCTAGAATTGAAAAAGAATGGCAGGGTACAACTTTTGAAAGACAATCTTAAGTATCGCAACTGGTTGATTTATTTGTTTTTATTCTTTTTCGCCGGTGCCCTTTTTGAATTGACCTCTACCCTTATAGGCAGAATCTATGGCTATTGGAGGAGCTCGCCTTTAGACGATTGGTTGGGTTTTTCGCTCACTATGGCGGTTAAGATATATAATGCCGTACTGCTTTATGTTATTTCATTGGTGGGGTATGTGACCTACTCTACCTTTAGGTCAACTAAGATGGGCTTCGATAAAACGGTAATCGAAAGACAGCTTAAAAACATCCTTCATAAAATGGAAACCGAAAAGCCCTATTTGAATAAAGATTTTTCGTTGTCCACTTTTTCCAAACAACTTCAAGTAACCCCTGCCGTTTTGTCAAACTTACTGAACACTCATTTGAATGTGACTTTTAATGACTTCGCCAATAAATTTCGTGTAGATGAGGTGAAGGATAAAATACAAAACGGGGCATACACTAATTTTACCATCGAATCAATTGCCGCTGATTCAGGTTTTAAATCAAAAACCACCTTTTATAGGGCCTTTTATAAATTCACTTCCCGAACGCCAAAAACATATATTGGCCAAGTCTCCGATAAGAAAAAGGTTTCATAGTATACTATGATACTTTTTTTAGGGCAATTTCTTTTTTAGAGCAACTAGGTTTATTGATTTTTGGGGAAATCAAAATTCTTTCTTATGGATACTTTAAAGATAATCGTATTGACCCTGACACTGATTTTTGTTACACTGGCCTCTGCCCAAGATCCTGATAGTATTGTCGTAATTGAAGATTTTTACCTAGAACACGCAATTCGAGAACGTTTTGATAAACCGACAGGGGCACTTACAAAGGCCGATTTAGAATCATTGACCCGTTTTTCAGCAGTAGGGAGGGGGGTCAAGTCTTTAAAAGGATTGGAATATGCTAAAAATCTTACTTCTTTAAGACTGGATAACAATTCCATTAGTGATTTAAGTCCGCTGTCAGGCTTGATCAAGCTTAAGAACCTGGTCATTAACGGTAATAAAATCAAGTCGCTAGAAGCTCTTGAAAACCTTGTTAACCTTGAGCACTTTCTTTTTGATAGAAACCAGCTTACCACTATTGGTCCGTTATCGAATTTAAAGAAGCTCACGGGTATTTCAGGAAATTTCAATAATATCAAAAGTATAGAAGTTGTCAAAAACTGGACAGAATTGATACATTTTAATATGGCGTTCAATGAATTGGAAGATATTACACCCCTAAAAGAACTGACCAAGCTAGAAGGGATATGGATTCCGAATAACCACGTCACCAATATCGAAGCGGTAAGGGGATTGAAATCATTGGAAGTGTTGATATTGGAAAAAAATCCCATCTCGGATATTAAAGCTATGAGTGGGCTCCATAAATTGGTTCAAGTAAACTTAATGGATACAAAAATCGAAGACTTTAGTCCTTTGTCAAACATAAAAAGTATTGGGGTCTTAGTGCTTCGTAAAAATAATTTGAGGGATTTGGGTTTTCTTAAAAATCTGACCAATATTGAATGGCTTGATTTACGGGAAAATAGCATTGAGGACATTCAAGTCTTAAAAAATCTAAACAAACTTAGAAAATTGTTCTTGACGGGCAATAAAATCAAATCTATTGAGCCTTTATCCAATATGAAGCACTTAAAATGGGCTTTGTTGGCTGACAATGAGATTGGCAATTTATGGCCACTATATGGTCTACAAAGCCTAACGGACATCTCATTTCATGGTAACCCTATTAGGGCGACGCAGGCCTTGATTAACATGAATACTAGCGTCATAAAAAGATTGGATGTAAAAGGAAGCTATGTCATAGCTGCAGACGAGAAATTCAACTCCATTTATGGGCTTGAACCCAGCAGAAAACGCCAATAATTATAAGCTTTTGAAAAATCTTGTAACCTTCCCACCTAATTTATCGTCACATGGTAAACTGCCTCGGGTAAGGCTATCTGCCGAGAAAGGTAGGCCCATGAGGTATACAAATGAATCTAAATCTATATTTCGACACATGTATTGGAGCATCCAATCTCAATTGTCAGGCAAAAAATAATAACCATAAACCCAAAATACCCATATACTATGAGAAACTTAAAATTTCTTTTTCTAATACTTACCGTTTGTGCCTTTGGCCAAGGTGGAACTACTTCCGATCTTGAAGAAAAAGTACCGAAATGGCAAGAAGAGTATAAAGTTCCTGCCGTTGCCATTGGCATTATTGAAAATGGAAAGGTTACATACAACAAGGTTTTTGGAGAACAGCGCATCGGGTTGCCCGCAAATAACCAAAGTATTTTTACGGTAGCTTCCCTTACCAAACCCATATTTGCCACCGTAGTACTTAATTTGGTGTCGCAAGGAAAGTTATCGCTTGATGAACCTCTGTATAAATATCACTTAGACCCCGACCTGAAGGTAGATGACAATCTCAAAAAGTTGAGCGCTCGATTTGTCTTAAGTCATCAGTCAGGTTTTGTCAACTGGAGAAATATGAGCCCTTCAAAGAAATTGAAATTCAATTTTGAACCCGGTAGTCAATATCTGTATTCGGGTGAGGGCTATGAATACCTGCGAAAGGCTTTGCAGAACAAATTAGGTGAAGATTTGCCAAAATTGGCCGAAGAGGTGCTTTTTAAACCGCTTGAACTTACTAATATAGCCTTTACCTGGCAGTCGAATTGGGATATGAAAAAAGTAGTTTATCCTTTTGACAAAAATTTTGGGGAGTATGAATATGCCCCAAGAACCGAATTAAATGCTGCCGCGGGCTTGTTGACTACTATTAAAGACTATACGGAAGTATGTGCTTACGTAATCAATGGGGCGGCCTTTTCTAAACCGGTTTTTGAAGATATGGTCTCACCACAGGTCAAGGTCAAAGAGAACTTATTTTACGGATTGGGATGGGAGGTAATACCTGAACTTTCCAATAAAGAGTCGGTAATCATGCATTCGGGTGATGAAAATGGTATCAAGACCTTCGCGGTGCTATTACCTAAATCTAAAAAAGGAATGGTCATTTTCACCAATGCCAACGAAGGTTATAAGGTATATCAAAAGGTCGTAGAGACCTATCTTGATGAGGGTAAGGAAATCTTTGAGATCAAGGCTAAAAAAATGGTTCCAACCGAAAAATATATCGTGCCCGTCGAGAACTTAGAAAATTATACAGGTACTTTTCAAATCAAGGAAAATGTTACTTTCAATATTGTTGCTGAAAATGGAAAGCTCAACCTGGTCATCCCTGGTCAGAAATCCGTGAGATTGGTGGCGCAAACGGAAATGGTCTTCTTGGTAGATGAAGAACTGAAAGTAGAATTCGTAAAAGGCGGAAACCAATCGTTTGACAATGTGGTTTTATATCAATATGGT
Organism: Croceitalea sp. W27; assembly: GCF_055693185.1. NCBI lineage: Bacteria > Pseudomonadati > Bacteroidota > Flavobacteriia > Flavobacteriales > Flavobacteriaceae > Croceitalea > Croceitalea sp. W27. The sequence continues at coordinate 3,646,702 of NZ_CM146327.1, read as the reverse complement.
GTAAAATCATATGAAGGTAAACGGGTAGAATAAAAAGGTGATTTTCTGGGTCGCTATATTCTGAATTACTGAAATATGCTCATTTTGGGAAGTCCCTCCTTTTGAAAAATGATTTTATTCATACGCTGAATTTCTGAAAATCAAAATAGAAGCACTTATTAACAACTATCAATAGCTTCATGAAAAAATCTGTAGTGTTCGCTTGCTTATACCTTTGCTTTGTAGGTTTCGTATTTGCACAGTCTATAGAAACGGAGGAAATAAAATATATCAAAGCGGGAAGGTTGTTTGATTCTGAAAAAGGCAGGATATTAAGTGACCATATCATTAAAGTCGTAAATAATACGATATTCGAAGTTGGGACTACTATTCCCATCCCGAAAAACGCATCGGTAATTGATTTGTCTTCTTACACCGTTTTACCGGGTTTAATAGATGGGCATACACATCTTTTGCATTCAGAAACCGTAACGGACAAACACCCTATTGCCAATGAAATCTTGTTTCAAGGAGATGCCCTAAGGGCATTACGTGGTGCGAAAAGGGCAAAATCATTTCTTGAAAGTGGTTTTACCACTGTAAGGGACTTAGGTAATTCAGGGCAATTTTTAGATGTTGCCTTAAAACAGGCCATAACCGAGGTAACTGTTGTCGGACCGCGCATGTTCGTTTCTGGCCCCATTATTTCTTCGGAAGGTGGACAGGTTGTGGGAATACTCAAGCATCACCATCAAATTACATCCAACGAATACAGGATTATTAAAAATGTAGATGACGCGATTAATGCAGTAAGGGAAAACGTAAACTATGGGGCGGATATCATAAAAATCTGTGCCAATAATACGCCCAATAACACGAGCTTGACCATCGATGAAATGAGGGCCATTGTCAAAATGGCTAACCGCTACAACAAAAAGGTTACGGCGCATGCAACTAGCAACTTGGCTGTTTGGGAAGCAACTACAGCTGGGGTAGATGCCATTGAACATGGTTATGCTATTGCTGACTCCACACTGACCCTTATGGCTAAAAAGGGAACTGCGTTAGTGCCTACTGATATATCGAAAAAACTACTCTATAAGTACTTTGAACTCCTAGACTTTAAGGGAGATCTTGAAAAGGCAGTAATCAGTTACCAAAGTCGTAAAAGGGACCGCTTGCAAAGGGCCATAAAAGCAGGTGTCACCATTTTGACAGAATCTGATAATTATATGGATTTTGAAATTCCGCAAGGTGAGGCAGCTAAGAACATCCTTGTTGCGTATCAAGAAGAAGGCATGGAACCCCTTGATATTCTGAGATCATCCACATACCTATCCAGTAAATTTATGAATATGTCGAATCGTATTGGGGTTATCAAAAAAGGGGCCTTCGCCGATATCATTGCTGTAAAGGGAGACCTTGAGAAAGATTTTTCAGATACCATATTCAATGTGGTTTTCGTCATGAAGGATGGAAAAGTACATATTAAAGAGTAAACACCGCTAAAATCAATCACTATGAAATGAAACAAATTAAAATAGCATCTAATTCAGAGACACTATCAGCCACCCTTTTTGAAGCTAAAAAAGATAATCCTTTAACTATCATCGCCTCAGCAACAGGCGTGAAACAGGAATATTATCAAAAATTTTCTGCTTACCTATCTCACAACGGAGTTTCGGTTATGACATTTGATTATAGTGGTATTGGTCGCTCATTGACAACACCTATTAAAGAACTAAATAACAATGCTGCCGATTGGGGCAAAAATGACTTGGAATATGTTATCCAATATGCTTTAAAGAATTATCCCAACTCTAAAAAAGTAATTATCGGACATAGTATAGGCGGTCAACTTATTGGGTTGGCTAAATCTTCAACTAATTTAGATAAAATAATACTTGTTGCTGCCCAATCTGGTTATTGGAAATTTTGGAAAGGAGTTGATAGAATGAAAATGTGGTTTAATTGGTATATTCTATTCCCTACTCTTCTAAATTTGTTTGGGTATCTCAACTCAAAAAAGCTGAGTGGAATGGAAAATCTACCAAGAAATGTTGCTAACCAATGGCGAAATTGGGGTAAAAAGCCAGATTATATACAAAGTGATAAGTCAATAGACTTGAAATACTATGATAAAATTGAACTTGAAATTAGTGCAATCAGTATTGAAGATGATGATTATGCTCCCAAAAAAGCTGTAGAATGGATGGCCAATCAGTATCAAAATTCAAAAATCAAATCAATTCATTTAAAACCTACTGATTTTGGAGTTAAAAGAATTGGACATTTTGGAGTATTTAAAGAACAGTTTAGAACTACAGTATGGAAAATATTACTAAACGAAATAAAATAACGAACTGCCGACAAGTTAGATATAAAAATATTAGTTGATAATTAAGAATATTTTAATTACTCAAAGCATGAGTCGAAAAGCGAATTGTTGGGACAATGCTATGGCAGAAAGCTTTTTTAAAACCCTTAAAGTTGAATTAATATATCATCAGAACTTTAAAGCAACCCAAGAAGCAAAATCAGCAGTCTTTTGAATATATGGAAGTAAGGTACAATAGAAAACGTTTACACTTTTCTTTAGGATATAAAACTCCCAAAGAAATGGAACAAGAATTTTATCAAATCAAAAATGTGGAATAGGTCTTAGAAAATTTGTCCGACTTTTTGTTGCAAGTCCAATTTATCAATAGGACCCCTTCAAATATGATTCTAAAACTATTCAAATGAAATCAAGAAAAAGGTAATTCCTTGATTTCATTTGTTTAGAAAAAAGATGGTATTTAAAAATACCTATTTTGTCGGGGTGGCAGACTGAAATAACACATCTTACCACATTGACTTTCAATATTTTACCTTACTAATTTCAAGCTGTACACCGTATTGCAAATTTTAACACAAATAGATGTAAATTGATATAATCTTTAATGGATTAAAAATACTAAAATTAATTGGGTTTTTCTCTTTTGCATACTTAACCCATATAATCTTGCCATGTGACCAAAACATATTTATCATTACCATTAATCTTCTTTGCTAAAAATCCATAGTCATAAACAAACAGATATACATCCCCTTTTTTATTCTTCCAATAATGGGTGAAAAATTTAGGGTTGAATCCCTTATCTTTCAATTCGGATTTTCGAATGGTTGTATATCCAGATTTATTATAACGCTTTAATAGCTTTCTATTTGTTTTGAGCTGTTTATCAACTGTTAAATAGAATTTCTCACTCTCTTGGCGATTTTCGTATTGACTGATCGATTTACACTTTGCGGAACAAAACAACTTATCTGACCTGCCCTTTACTAATGATGCGCAAACGGGACATTTTCTAATCTTAATCATTTGTAAAAGTATATTATACGTATAATATATGTTTTATAATTTAAAACTTGACTACTATTGTTATATGAACTCACTCCAGTCAATCACTCTTTATCATTTAATGATCAAAAATCAAAAGATGATTGGTATCAAATTTGTTCCCAATAAATTAATACAAAGCTTGATCAAGGGTTTACCAAACGCTAAATGGAGCAAGCAGTACAATATGGCCTATATTCCCAATACCAAGAGTAACCTTGGTGTTATCTTTAATACATTCAAGGGTCTGGTTTGGATAAATTATAACCGCTTTTTAACCAATAAGCCCATAAACACTAAAAATGAAAGTATTGATGTAGAGTGGTTTAGAAAAAGAAAAACTGTCCCTGAATATAGAGTCTGTCCTGAAGAGTATTTGTTGAAGTTGGAATTGAAAAGGTACGCTAATAATACAGTTAGAACATATGTATCATTTTTTGAAATGTTCATCAATTACTACAAGGATAAAGAACTAAATACAATCAATGAAAGTGATATTAGAGCTTTCCTCCAAACACTTATCCGAAGAAAAGTATCCAATTCCTATCTTAACCAGGCAATTAACGCTATCAAGTTTTATTATGAGGTTGTGTTGGGCATGCCCAATCGTTTCTATGAAATTGAACGTCCACGTAAAGAGTCAAAACTACCAAAAGTAATATCAAAAGAAGAGGTTCTTTCTATTATAGCATGTACCAACAATATAAAACATAGATGTATTGCAGAGCTTTTGTATAGCTCGGGCCTGCGTCGTAGTGAATTGTTAAACCTTAAAGCCACAGATATCGACAGTAAACGCATGTTGATTAGGGTAGAGGGTTCGAAAGGAAACAAGGACAGGTACACTCTGTTGTCCAAAACAACTCTTGAGGACCTGCGTATTTATTTCAAGGAATGGAAACCAAAGGAATATTTGTTCGAGGGACAGAAAGGTGGCAGATATGGTGGTGAAAGCGTTCTTAAAATAGTTAAAACAGCGGCACAAAAAGCTAATATAAAACAAGTTGTTACCCCACATGTATTACGTCATAGCTTTGCCACCCATCTTTTGGAATCGGGAGTAGACCTAAGACAAATTCAGGTTCTACTGGGGCATGGATCGAGCAAAACAACAGAAATCTATACCCATGTGGCAACAAATACTTTTAAAACCATTAAAAATCCCTTAGATTAGGGTATTAACAAAATAGAAATAAACAAACTAGTTTGTTTATCCCTACGTTGCATGCCATGAATAAAAAGAAAAACCATCGAATGAAGAAAATATCAAAATCCAAATTAATTGCTCAAAAAACGATTTACGCAACATTCAAAATCTTGCAGGAAGCAGGAGGAGAAATGCGTGGTAAAGAAGTGGTCGATAAAATAAGAGAGACAGTTGAGTTTAATGAGTACGAAAAACATCGATACGAAAAGACTGGATATATTCGGTGGGAAAGTATCCTTCATTTTTATACGATAGATTGCATGAAAGCAGGTTTTTTAAGGAAACAAAAAGGAATTTGGTATTTAACAAAAGAAGGAGAAGAAGCAATAAAACTTGGAGCTGAAAAACTTCTCGAAACAGCAACTAAAAAATATCGAGAGTGGGACGCAAAAAATAAGAAGTCAAAAGATATAGAAGAAAGTGATGATGATTTGGATATCGAAACAACGGAAGATAAAACACAAAAACAAAGTGCACTTTTAGACCAATATGAAGCGAGTGCTTTAGAAGGACTAAGGGAATATCTGATTGACAAGAACCCTTATGAATTTCAAGATATTGTAGCAATTCTTCTAAGAGCAATGGGTTATCATATTTCTCATATTTCTCCAAAGGGAAGAGACGGAGGAATAGATATTATTGCATATACTGACCCACTTGGAGTAAAGCCACCAAGAATAATCGTACAAGTAAAGCATAGACCCGAAGCAAATATTTCATCAGATGATATACAAAGATTGGCGGGAACAATGAAGAGAAGTTCAGATGTTGGAATTTTTGCAACTTCGGGAGGATTTAGTTCATATTCAATAAACGAGGCAAGGTCAACAGATAAGCACATCGAATTAATCGACTTTGATAGATTTATAAGTTTATGGCAAGAGTATTACCCCAAGATGACAGATGAAGAAAAGAATAAACTTCCACTTCATCCAATTTATTTTTTGGGAAGTAACGAATAGAAAATGAATAAAAAAAGAACACGGCATGCAACAAAGTGTATATGTCCATGGCGGCTAATCGCCACCACGTCACATACACGAGACGTTAGAGCACATTCAGCTGAAGCTGACTTTTTTTGCTCCGTGCTATGCACTCCCACCCAAAAAGAAATGTGCTCTAACGACCTGCTAAACCAAATTGCTTAGTCACTTTTACTACAAGCAGCTCTCAGCTGTCCGCTCAAGCGGCTAACGTGCAATAACATAAGCTAAAAGCAATTTGGCTCGGTAATTTATACTCCCAATAACGCAAAATCAACAAGAATACGTCCGCTAGCGCGGACTCCTTGACGAACTATATAGCGAATCTATAAGGACGACTAATATCCGCTACATAGTTGATTTGATTTTGCTATATTTCCGTAAAAATCACCGAACTGCGTTTAGCAGGTCGTTATGAGCAAGCAAAATGAAAAAATGATAAATGGGAATTTTCGATAGAATATTTGGAAAGAATAAAAACAAGAAACCTAAACATCAAATAGGTGTAGAAACGTATCTGAATTTTAGTTCTCATTCAAATCATATAAAGTCTGCAGAATTCAGAAAGATAGTGTCAAAAGAAATAGCTCCAGGTTTAAGAGAAATGTATTGGAAAGGTAGCGGGTTTGATTATCAAAGAATGAAATATGGAGTGAAAAATGAAATTAAATTTCAAGGAAGAAGAGCAGGTCAGAAATTTTGCATTAATTTAATTACCGAACTTGAATTAAAACAAACTTTTGAAAATAAAGCAATCAATGAATCAAATGTTTGGATATTTTCAACTCGATTAACACCCAATGATACTTTTGATTTTTGGTGGGAATATCCAATTAGAAACGGAAATTATGATGTACTAGTTAATGAAATTGGAAATCTTTTTAAGTTAAAATTGGATAAACACTTCAGCAAATGGGATAACTGGGAATCAAATATTTCGAGCCTAAAGACGAATGATTTGGATAGTGAAATTGCGAATAATTTATTCTGGGGATCATCGGAATTTTCGAGGCAACTAATATGTTCAATTCACAATTTGTATGCTGGAAATAAAGAAAAGGCAATAGATTTTGCAAACTTAGCAAAAAATGACATAAAGGATAATTTTGGTAGAGGTAGAATTCCTTTGTTAAACGAAATAATAAAAAGGGCCAGCTCATAACAAGATTCATGTCGTTATAGCCGCTATCGCGTCTACACCGCATGCACCTAATCCGTTAGGTGCAATCTGAAAATAATTATGGCTATAAAGAAAATTTCGGAAGAAGAATTTTACAATAATGATGTTATTAAATACCCAATGGCTTCTGTACTTGGAAAAGAAGTCAATTGGTTTTCTGAAAAGGAAAATAATCTTCTAGCAACAATTATTAATGATAAAATCGATAATGATTGGGGTTATGTCATTCTTGTAAAACAGCCAAATAATGAATATCGCGCAGAAGAGGTTGAAATGTCATTTGAGACAAGGGAAATTGCGGAATCAAAAGTTTTGGAAAAACTTGAAGAACTAGTTGCTACCGGAGAGTACATTGAGGAACTTTATGAGGATGATAATGAAATAGAAGAACAGAAACAAAATATCATAATTACGGATATTAATGAAGAGGTTAAGAAATATTTCAAAAAGCATCCCGAGAAACTGTATGACTTATCACCAAGAAAATTTGAGGAATTAGTCGCAAGCATTCTCGAAGATATGGGATTGGATATTCAATTGACAAAATCAACTCGCGATGGCGGAACTGATATTATTGCAAGTATTAAAAACGCACTAACCAGCATATTAATTTTAGTTGAATGTAAAAGATATGCGCCTGATAATAAAGTTGGAGTCGGAATAATAAGAAATGTTGTTGGAGTTCATACATTGAGAAATCCAGCTAAAAGTATAATCGTAACAACAAGTACATTTACTAAAGATGCTTTGAAAGAAGCTGAAAAATTAGAAACCAAACTTGACTTGAAAGATTATGATGATTTAAAAGGTTGGTTAAATAAATACTAATAAAAACTGCACCTAACAACGTGTATAATTAATTGCTTAGGTTAGTGCCACTCGGAAAATCCTTCGGATTTTCCTAAGGTTCGGTTTCCTTTTGCTAAATTAGTTGCGCGAGACTCGCAACTAAACCATACACCAACCGTTAGGCGCAATTTCAAATGAGCACGAAATCGAAGTCGGAAATTAAGTGGATTCTATTAATTGGGGTCTGTTCTTTAGTGCTCACTTTTATCATATTGTCCCAATTTCAAAACTACAATTGGACTCTAGGACATGAACACTCAGAGATGTTCTGGATTTTATGGATTTTTATTTCGCTAGCGGGTATAACAGGCGGAATTGTTTATTTCTTCAGATTTATAATGGCCAAAGAACACAACAGACTTAAAACCAAATTGACTTTATTATTTCTGTCTATATCCGTTATCGGATTTTATGGAATTGCCAAAGTGGCGAATGGACTTGAAAAATATCTTCTCCCTACCTCTGAAAAAACTAAAAACGGATTTACAATTTATCCACCTTTAACGGCAGATGTCAAGCAATGGGAACAATTGAATGGACTGAAAAGCCAAGCTGCAACGGCAAATGGACTTATGTTTCTCATGATATCTCTGCTAATTATAACTGCTGCGATTGTATGGAAAAGAAAAAAAACTGCGCCTAACAAAGCCTAAAATTCATTGCTTGCGGATTTCCTAAACGGAAATCACGCGCAAAAAGCTATCTTTAGGTTCGGCTGGATTGTCCTTCGGACGAATCACAGCAACGAACCTTAGCCCAACCGTTGTATGCAATGCTGGAAAACAGAAAAACGAATATATTATGATGGGACATTTAATTAAGTTTTCCAACTTCTACGGTTCAGAAGTTCCCGAAAATCCTATCGAAATCATTAAACTTTTACCGAAAGAGGAGATTTTAGCTACTATAGCTGCTATTAATGCAAGATTAAAGCCAATCGATAAATCTTATTTTGATGATTCACGAGAAACTCAAGTTGAATGTTTAAGAGTCCTGTTTCTTGATAATAATAATCATCCATCACAATCAAACTGCCCACAGTTTATTTTAAAGTATTTAAAAACACCAGAAAACCATAACCTATTTTCAAGAGTAACTTGTCTATACGCTTTTCAAGAAGTAATTGACACAGAAGGTTTTGTTGAGGAAACACCAGAATACACAATTGATTTAAGAGAGCGTATTTTAAAATATTTACTTTCAGTTAATGAAAACATTTTGCTTTTTGACCAAGAGTATAGTGGAGATGGCCACAAAACTTTAGGAAAAAAATTCTTTGAATATTTTATGTTTAAAGAATTACCACATAATCAATATTATGCCACTTCAAATTCTATAAATTTATTTTTTAAAGCATTTAGTTTATTTAAATCTATTGACTTTGATGAAACTTTTGGCAACCATTTACGAGATTATTTAAAAGAGACTTTTGGAGTTGAATCAATGAATGATTTTTTCAAAAACCAGATGTATTCGTATTTCGTGAGCTATGACAAAAACTTAAAGTTCCAATATATTAACATAAAAAAGTCAGAAAAAGATGCAATAAAAATTCTTGATAAATTGAGTGAAAATCAAGACATTCCTTTGCCCGAAAAAACCGATTTAAAAATTTTTGAATTTTTGAATATCAAGAAAAGCCCTTTATATAAAAATTCAGGAAAAGACGGGAAAGATATTATTACATATTTGGTTCTTGACAATACATTTCTAATCGAAAAAACATATTCTTTGTTTATCAACGATTTTTGGTTTGACTATTTAAAAGCTAAAAATATTTGTAATAGAACTGATTGGGGAAACTTCATTGGTTCTGTCTTTTTTGAACCTTTCTTAGAAGAGATATTAAAGAATTCGTTTAAAAACAATAAAAGAACAATATTAAGAGCAACCGATGATTTAAAATTTAAACTGAATGGACGTGATGAAGTCGAGTATGCGGATTTTTATGTGAGAGAGAAAAATAAAATAATAATTGCGGAAGCTAAAAGTAATTATCTTCCAGTAGTAAATGGTTATAAAACCGTTAAAACAATCGCTGATTATCAGGCTTTGAATCTCGATAAATTTTATAAAGATTATGGCTTAACCCAATTGACAATGAAAACAGTCAAGCTATTTCACAACTACAAAAAGTTTATTAATGATATGTCGTTCAACTTTAATCGAAAGGTAAAGTTATTTCCCGTTCTAGTTGTAAATGACCCTATCTTCAGCTCTGGGTTAGCTTCTTTTGCCTTCAAACAAAAATTTGAACAAAGTTTAATAGATGAAAACATCGAGATTGAAAATGATATTCATAAAATTATACCACTAACAATAATTAATGTTTCTGATTTTCAAGATATGGAACAATCTCTGCACGATGGAGAAGAAAACATTTTTAATATAATAAGATATTTTCACTCAATTTCGAGTAAAGAAAGAGTTCCAACGGAAGGTACAACTGTTGTGCTAAAAACAATTGAGCACGCAATAAATAAGAGAATTAGACACAAACTAATTGCGAATAGGATTAAGAATTTGACTTGGTTAGAATAAAGCACTGCATACAACAACGTATATAAAAAATAGCGGCGGATGGTTAAACGAATTCAATTTCCTACTTTTAAAAAACAAAATCCTAATCGGAATAAAACGTAGCACCAAAACCGCTACTTTTCATATACAATACCGTTAGAGCACATTCAGCTGAAGCTGACTTTTTTTGCTCCGTGCTATGCACTCCCACCCAAAAAGAAATGTGCTCTAACGACCTGCTAAACCAAATTGCTTAGTCACTTTTACTACAAGCAGCTCTCAGCTGTCCGCTCAAGCGGCTAACGTGCAATAACATAAGCTAAAAGCAATTTGGCTCGGTAATTTATACTCCCAATAACGCAAAATCAACAAGAATACGTCCGCTAGCGCGGACTCCTTGACGAACTATATAGCGAATCTATAAGGACGACTAATATCCGCTACATAGTTGATTTGATTTTGCTATATTTCCGTAAAAATCACCGAACTGCGTTTAGCAGGTCGTTGGCAGTCATTAAGACAAACAAATGAAACAAATCAAAATATTATCTAATTCCGAAACACTTTCTGCAACTATTTTTGAATCAAAAAAAGATGATATTCTGCTTGTTATCGCTTCAGCAACTGGTGTCAAACAAGAGTATTATCAAAAATTTTCCACATTTCTATCTGATAATGGAGTTTCGGTTCTAACATTTGATTATATCGGTATTGGTCGTTCGCTGATAAGACCAATTAAAGAAATAAAAAACAATGCAGCTGATTGGGGGAAAAATGACTTGGAATGTGTCTTACAATATGTGATAAAAAATTTTCCCAATTCTAAAAAAGTAATTCTTGGACATAGCATAGGTGGTCAACTTATAGGGTTGGCTAAATCTTCAAGTAAATTTGATAAAATAATACTTATCGCTGCCCAGTCTGGTTACTGGAAATTTTGGAAAGGAATTGACAGAATAAAAATGTGGTTTAATTGGTATATTTTGTTTCCTACACTTTTAAATTTATTTGGATATCTAAACTCAAAAAAGTTAAGTGGAATGGAGAATTTACCCAAAAATGTAGCTAACCAATGGCGAAATTGGGGTAAAAGACCTGATTATATACAAAGCGATAAGTCAATAACCTTAAAATACTATAATAAAATTGAAGTTGACATTAGTGCATTTAGTATTGAAGATGATGATTTTGCACCGCAAAAAGCAGTAGAATGGATGACCAGTCAGTATCGGAATTCAAAAGTCAAGTCAACTCATTTAAAACCTACAGATTTTGGAGCTAAGGAAATAGGACATTTTGGGGTGTTCAAGGATAAGTTTAAAACTACGATTTGGAAAATAATACTGAATGAAATAAAATAACGAACTGCCAACAAAGGCTCCTATGAAAAGCCATAGTCCAGTGTCCCAAAGATAGTTAATATGTAATTTTTATCTTAAACCACTTTTTTCTTTTTAGTATAACTTGCTCAGCATCCTATATGTGATCGTCTTTAAAGTCGTCACCAGCATCTGTATGATTATAAGCTATAATACGTTCAATCACTTGCTAACCGATGTGATGACCTGAATACGGGCCTCACCTACATTGTTATGTGCTTTGAACGTTTGCCTTTAAATGAGCTTGGCTATCATTGTTTTTATTCTACTACCCCTATTTCATAGGGCGTCCTTGTTTTGATAACGGCCAATGTCCGGCTCAATAGCTTTCTGGCCACTTTAACGATTACTTTTTTAACGTTCTTTCCTTGGTGTTTCCTGTAATACCGCTGCATAATGGGGTCGGCACGTATCGCCTGCCATGATGCCTCAATGAAATAACTGCGCACCAAACGGTGCGCACGCATGGCCATTCCCGTATGTTTTAGAGTGTCCCCGCTTTGGTAAATGCCAGGGGAGAGACCAACATAGCCCGCCAGCTGTTTGATGTTCCTGAACCTTCGCAGGTCCCCCAGCTCGCTCAAGATGCCACTGGCAACTATGGGGCCGATTCCCGGGATACTGCGCAGGAGCATATAATCTTCTTTGTAATGTTTCTTGGTCCATTTGCGCAGTTGTGTGGAAACGTCCCTGAACTCCCGGTCGATGAACCTAAAGCTCCGCATGCGGCTCTCCAATGACTCCTTGCCCGTTTGGAACTCAAAGTCCAGGGCATCCAACCAATGCCTGAAACCATGGCTCCAGTGGTCGTTGTCGTACTGTTCGGGCACCTTGATACCATAATAGAGCAACTGCATCTTGATGTAGCTCTTTATCTGGCGCATGTCCTTCACAAGGTCGTTCCTCCTTCGGAACAGGCTGCGAAGCTGCTCACGCTTGGGATCCGGTACCTCGATACCGGCCAACCTGCCGTCCTTGAGCTCCCTTGCCAATAGTTGCGCATCTATGCTATCGGTCTTGGTATGGCGCTCCTTGCCACGGCGGAAAACATCCGCCGGGTTCACTACCATTGAATCCCAACCATAGGACTCAAAACAACGGTGGGCGGAATAACCGCAGCAGCCCGCCTCATAGACAGTGCTGACATGGTGGCCACCATAGTACTTGTTCACGTAGCTCTCCAATTGATAAGCGTCCGGAACCATGGAAAAGGTCTTGCCCATTCCGATATCAGTGGCACAATGTACCTTCCAGCTCCGTTTGTGGATGTCAATGCCAATGTATAACTTAGGTGTTGCAGTAATTTGAGTGTCCATATCTTAAGTTTTTTGCTAACCTTTAAGATACTCGACTTACTGCTTTTTCATAGATGCTAAAACGTTCATATCCAGCAAAAGCTGGCTACGCCGTTTAGCCGAGGCGTTAGAGCACATTCAGCTGAAGCTGACTTTTTTTGCTCCGTGCTATGCACTCCCACCCAAAAAGAAATGTGCTCTAACGACCTGCTAAACCAAATTGCTTAGTCACTTTTACTACAAGCAGCTCTCAGCTGTCCGCTCAAGCGGCTAACGTGCAATAACATAAGCTAAAAGCAATTTGGCTCGGTAATTTATACTCCCAATAACGCAAAATCAACAAGAATACGTCCGCTAGCGCGGACTCCTTGACGAACTATATAGCGAATCTATAAGGACGACTAATATCCGCTACATAGTTGATTTGATTTTGCTATATTTCCGTAAAAATCACCGAACTGCGTTTAGCAGGTCGTTGCCATTAATACGAAAAAAACACATCGATGAGCGAATTAACAAAAGAAGAATTAAATATTGTCACTTCAAAAGCGAGAGCAGATAAAGCTATAAACTCATTGAAAGGAATATTGCTCGGAATAAATTTGGACGAAAAAGTTAATGAGAAAGAATTAATTGAACTTAAAAAATGGTCTGAAAATCATCGTGAAATGATTAACAGAAATCCGTTCAGAGAATTTATGACAATTATCGATGAAACTGTTTCTAATAATATTCCAGCAACCGAAACTATTAAAGACTTATTTTGGCTTTGTCAAAAATATGAGAGTGATAATTATTATTACAACACTGTAACTACCGATTTACAAACTCTTCAAGGAATTTGTCACGGAATTTTAGCTGACGGAATTATAAACGAAAAGGAAGTTTTAGACCTCGAAAAATGGCTTGAGGAAAATACTCATTTGAATTCATACTATCCATACGATGAAATTAGGAGTTTAATTTTATCAATAGTTTCAGACGGCAAAATTGACGATGAAGAAAAATTAGTGCTAAAAGCATACTTAAACCAATTTGTTAATTTAGAAAACAAAGAGATTTCTGACCAAATTGAGAAAGACACTTTTGATGTTAATATTTCCGGACATTGTACGAGTAATCCAGATGTTTATATTGACGGAAAAACATTTTGCGTAACAGGAATTTTAAAAAGCGGTAATCGTAAAGAAATCGAAAATATGATTTCAGATTTAGGCGGAATTCCGACAAAAACTGTCACCAAAAAAACAGATTATTTAATTGTTGGCGATAATGGAAATCAAGCTTGGGCTTTTGCGTGTTACGGCAGAAAAGTGGAAAAAGCATTAGGAATGAGAAAGACAGGACATACAATTTGTTTGATACACGAATATGATTTTATGGATGCCATCGAAGACCTACGCGGATAAGTACTAATGGCAACAATGTATATAAAAAATAGCGCAATTTGTTGCTAACACGATGGTTTGGGCATTTTTGGAAAGTCGCCAAATTTTTAAATTTGACGATTTCCAAGTAAAAAGATAAATAGTAAAATTTAAAAATTCGGCTTGTGTTTAATCCGAAAAGTAACAGCTTATTTTCAGCGCTACTTTTCATATACGGAGCCGTTGGCAGTAATTTGAACAAACCTTACCAAATAAAAAGAAAATGCGAACATACGATGTTGAATTAACCGTTTTTGGTAAAGTAATTACAAGAAAGACTGTCGATTTTAATACGGATAAAGAATTAGATGTCGGAAATGTATTTAGAAGTGATATAGTTATAAAACCTCACCAACAAGGAATTAGAATTTCTTCTACAGTATTTACTTCTAATCAAGATAGAGCATATAAAGTTGCTTTACTTTTTATTGGTAAAATGCTTGATGTTTTAGCCTTAAAAGTTAATACATCTGTTTTTATATCAAATATTGATATAAGAAATCTAATTGATAAAAACGTCGTTCGTGCAATTATTGATGAGGAGGAATTTAAACAATGCTTCGAGATTTCAAGGACTTTGAATTTAGAGCATACAGCTTTTTTAAGAGCATTAAATTGGTATAGAAAAGGACTTTATACTGACGACCCTTTTGATAAGTTTCTTGCCTTTTGGAATTCGATTAGTGTTGTTGCTGGAAAATATCACACACAGAATGAACGAACAAGAAATGGAATAATAAATCAAATTTGGAATTGTTTCGAGACTTTGTGGGGAAATAGCGTAAGTGAATGGCCAAATATCAACAATGACAGATGGATTAATCAACACAATGAAATAAGAAATAATATAGCACACGGAGTTATTCCTGTAGAAGTTGATTACGTTGAGGATGTAATAAGCAGACTTGAAAATGTACAAAGTGTAGCTTATAGTTTTTTAAAAGAATGGTCTGCAAGAATATTACATCAAGGAATTTAAGCGATAATGGAACAAAAAGAAATACCTGACATAGTACTTATTTATCCAGACGACTGTCCTGATAAATTTATTGAGGATGAAATCAAAGATTTTAACACAACCAATTTAAATTTAAAAATTCAAAAAGTTGAGAAAGATGCTTATATGGCTTTTGAATGGGTTGTTCCGACAGCTTTTGGTGTCTATATTCTTAAACCATATTTCGATTCTTTCTTAAAAGAAGCTGGTAAAGACCATTATTTGCTTTTAAAAAGCGGGTTAAAGAAAATTGTTGAAAAAGGAAAACACATTAAAGCAAGATTTATTACAGCGAGAGAATCAACAAAAAAATTATCTGAAAATTACAATCAATCAATAGTTGTATCTATTGAATTACAAACAAAAAACAATAGACATATAAAATTATTATTTGACAATGAATTGGAGAAAAGTGATTGGGAAGACGCAATTGACCAATTGTTAGATTTAGTAATAGAAAATTATGAATCGTTTCCGAATGACAAATTATCCAAAAATATAAATGACCGAATTGAAAATAATAGACATATAGTTTACGGAGTAATTAATCCTAAAACGAAAAAAGTGGAATTTTTTGACGACCGAAAACTTTGTGAAAAATATAAATAAAAACTACTGCCAACAATGGCTCCTATGAAAAGCCATAGTCCAGTGTCCCAAAGATAGTTAATATGTAATTTTTATCTTAAACCACTTTTTTCTTTTTAGTATAACTTGCTCAGCATCCTATATGTGATCGTCTTTAAAGTCGTCACCAGCATCTGTATGATTATAAGCTATAATACGTTCAATCACTTGCTAACCGATGTGATGACCTGAATACGGGCCTCACCTACATTGTTATGTGCTTTGAACGTTTGCCTTTAAATGAGCTTGGCTATCATTGTTTTTATTCTACTACCCCTATTTCATAGGGCGTCCTTGTTTTGATAACGGCCAATGTCCGGCTCAATAGCTTTCTGGCCACTTTAACGATTACTTTTTTAACGTTCTTTCCTTGGTGTTTCCTGTAATACCGCTGCATAATGGGGTCGGCACGTATCGCCTGCCATGATGCCTCAATGAAATAACTGCGCACCAAACGGTGCGCACGCATGGCCATTCCCGTATGTTTTAGAGTGTCCCCGCTTTGGTAAATGCCAGGGGAGAGACCAACATAGCCCGCCAGCTGTTTGATGTTCCTGAACCTTCGCAGGTCCCCCAGCTCGCTCAAGATGCCACTGGCAACTATGGGGCCGATTCCCGGGATACTGCGCAGGAGCATATAATCTTCTTTGTAATGTTTCTTGGTCCATTTGCGCAGTTGTGTGGAAACGTCCCTGAACTCCCGGTCGATGAACCTAAAGCTCCGCATGCGGCTCTCCAATGACTCCTTGCCCGTTTGGAACTCAAAGTCCAGGGCATCCAACCAATGCCTGAAACCATGGCTCCAGTGGTCGTTGTCGTACTGTTCGGGCACCTTGATACCATAATAGAGCAACTGCATCTTGATGTAGCTCTTTATCTGGCGCATGTCCTTCACAAGGTCGTTCCTCCTTCGGAACAGGCTGCGAAGCTGCTCACGCTTGGGATCCGGTACCTCGATACCGGCCAACCTGCCGTCCTTGAGCTCCCTTGCCAATAGTTGCGCATCTATGCTATCGGTCTTGGTATGGCGCTCCTTGCCACGGCGGAAAACATCCGCCGGGTTCACTACCATTGAATCCCAACCATAGGACTCAAAACAACGGTGGGCGGAATAACCGCAGCAGCCCGCCTCATAGACAGTGCTGACATGGTGGCCACCATAGTACTTGTTCACGTAGCTCTCCAATTGATAAGCGTCCGGAACCATGGAAAAGGTCTTGCCCATTCCGATATCAGTGGCACAATGTACCTTCCAGCTCCGTTTGTGGATGTCAATGCCAATGTATAACTTAGGTGTTGCAGTAATTTGAGTGTCCATATCTTAAGTTTTTTGCTAACCTTTAAGATACTCGACTTACTGCTTTTTCATAGATGCTATAAGTAATTGCTTGTTCTCGCCTACTTCTGAAAATCCTTGCGGATTTTCAGTTTGGTGTTTACTTGCAAAGTTAAGTGCTAACCCACGCAACTACTCATAGGTACTGTGTCAAAAAACAAGTTTTTTCTTTAAAATATTAGGAAACAAGTTGAGTAATCAATTTGTTATCCCGCGCAGCAAGGGCTTCATGCTTTTGCTGCTTTTTTATTTCAAACTCGGCATCATAAACTTCTTCGTTCTTCCATAGGGTGTACATCAATATCAATAGCTTTCTCTGAACCGCTACCAAGGCCACTAATGGCTTCGCTTTTTTAGGCTTCAGTCTATTATAGAATTGTTTCAGTGTTGGGTTACAGCGCACACAGGTCATCGATGGCATATGTAGCGCTGCTCTGATATGACTGTTCCCCTTTTTACTGATTCTTGTTTTTCCTTTGAAATTACCGGACTCTCGCAATACAACATCATAACCGGCATAGCCGGCCAGTTGTTTTGCGTTGGTTATCGATTCAAAACCTAAGGTCTCTCCAACGACCGTAGCAGCCGATATGAAGGAAATACCCGGTATACTCATCATAAAACCAATCTTCCTTTCCAACTCTTCGTTTTGTGAAATAAGCCCTTTCATCTCCGATTCTATCATTTCTATCTGTGCGTTGAGAAGTTTTAATCTGTTCTTGTGTCTCTTTAAAGCTTTGGCATTGCTATAAACACTAGATGCAATGGCTCCCTGGCGATTATTCTCTATCGTCCTGTCCTTTAACAAAGAGCTACGTTCCCTGCTCAATGCCTTTAATGCTTGAAGTGCCTTACTTGGTGGGTTCCAAAGACGAATAGACCTTTCCAGACCAAGCATACTGAGCATCCTACTATCCAGGGCATCGGTCTTAGAGCGTTGATCCAAACTCTGAGCATAACGCTTTACACGACCGGACTGCATCACACAAACATTATAACCATTATCATACAGATAATGGGCTATACCTTGGTGATAGACCCCAGTAGCTTCCATGACGACCAATAGTTCCACGCTAGGGTCAACCGAACCCTTTAGCCAGTTCAAAAGCTCTTTATAACCCAATATATCATTGGGTACATCTGGATGGGAATTGAATTCCTTGACCAGCTTATCCGTTAGAAATCCAAGGGACAATGATAAGTTCAATTTTGAAACATCGATTCCCAAACTTTGTTTTAACCGCTTTTCCATTTTATCATTTTTAAAGCTAAAATCCCCTGTATCATCTTTGCTCGCATTTGATTCGACCTCTATAAATAGGATCTAGGTACTGTTCAGATTCCAAGAAGATTATAGAAGGGCCGAAAACCTATGAAACGATATCATTCAATGTATCTAGCCGAGACCTCGATGTCCCTCCTATTTAAGCTTGTTAATTGCTTTCTAAGCTAAAGCTTTAGCTTAGAAAATATTTTGATAATTATAGTATCTTCATCATCAATAACAAACATACGAGCCGAAACCGTTAGCGCACATATTGCCATAAATGCAAAGCTGTACGCAATTGGTCCGGGTATTTTTAAAAATATAGACCAAGGTCTGTCTTTCCCCCTCTTTTTTAAAATTCTTTCGGGACACGTGATTTCGAAAAAATAAGCGTCTAAATCGCACTTATGGGCATGCCAATGTATTGCGATTCATGGACCTGCCGATCTGTACGCAATCAGAACGCAGCTGGACGGAAAAAAGAAAGAATTTTAAAAAGGGGGCCGGGGCGATTAATAATGATTTGGGTTTGCCGAACGGCGCGGGCGGCAACACGTGCGCTAACACTATGTATAATCAATGCTGGCATATCAGGGCGTGGAAAATCCACGTATTTTCAGTAAGTTTAGTGCATGGCCGGAAATCCTTCGGATTTCAAGGCCGCACTAATCATACATTTACCGTTAGCTGCAATGCGGATAGAAAAAAATGGAAAAATTTATATCGAAAACTTTTCTTAATAAAATAAGAACCGAAAATCTCAACGAATCGGTTCAAATGTTTTCAAATATAAAGGCAGCAAGAGATAAAAGAGAAAAACAAAATAAGGTCACTATTTTTATTTCGCATAAGCATAGTGATATAGACACTCTAAAATCTTTTCTTTATCTACTTCGTAAAATTGGCGTTTATGCTTATGTAGATTGGATGGATTACGATATGCCTAAAAAAACAGATGGCTCTACAGCTGAACGAATAAAGAAGAAGATTAAGGAACTAGATAAGTTCATTCTTCTAGCAACTGAAGATGCAATTGCATCAAAATGGTGTAATTGGGAATTGGGATTTGGCGATTCATTAAAGCATCCCAAAAATCTTGCAGTTCTGCCAATAGTTAACGACTATAGTGGCGATTGGTCAGGAAATGAATATTTACAGATTTACCCAATTATTACCACAGATTATGAGTATATTATTGGGACCTATTATGTTGAATACAAAGGCAGTAAAATTAAATTTACTGATTGGCTAAATAGATAATTATGGAAAAGAAAATGAAACACCTAGAGTTCATTCAAAATATCATAACAAGAATGAACTCGAACTCATTCAAACTTAAAGGATGGACAATTACGTTGGTTTCTGCTTTATTCGCTCTTGCAGCTAATGATAGTAATATTGATTATGTATTAGTTTCTTATATAGCCATTCCAATTTTTTGGATTTTGGATGGTTTCTACATTTCACAAGAAAGACAGTATCGACAACTTTACACTAAAGTATCTGCAACTGCGGAAAACGAAATTGACTTCTCACTTGATGCATCAAATTACAATAAAGGTAAAAATAGTTGGATTAGCGGAATTTTTTCCAAGACTCTTATACCGTTTTATGGAATTTCAATAGCCGTAACTCTAGTAGTAATGTTTTTAATTAATTAAAATGGCAAAAAGAGTATTTTTTAGTTTTCATCACGATGATGTTAAATCATTTAGAGCTAATGTAGTTAGACAACATTGGGTAACTAAACCAAATCGAGAAGTAGCAGGTTTTTTCGATGCCTCTATTTGGGAAAAAGCAAAAAAAGAGGGATTTACAGCATTAAAAAGGATGATAAATGCTGGACTTAAAAACACATCGAATACTTGTGTTCTTATTGGAACTGAAACATATAAGCGTCCTTGGGTGAGATATGAGATTTTTAAATCTTTGGTTAGAGGCAACCATATTTTTGGAGTTCATATTAATGGTATAAGAGATAAAAATAAGCAGACTAAAACTCTTGGTCGAAACCCATTTAGTTATTTAGGTTACAGATACAATGACGCTGGAACTCATATTACTTTTTTCGAATATCTAAATGGGAAATGGGTTGAATATTCATCGGTTGATAATAAATCTACATTTAAATTAACTAAAGCGAAACCGTCAAAGAAAAACAAGTTTGTGAAACTGTCTGAATTATATAAAACATATAAATGGAATAAAGACAAGGGTTATGAGAATTTTTCAAAATGGACGAAATAAGCACAGCAGCTAACAACGTGTATAATTAATTGCTTGATGGTGTTTAAAGACTTCTTGGGAAATTCTAGCGAATTTCCAAAACGCAGTCCCTTTTTGTTATCTTAGTACCTATCGCAACTAACCATACACGAACACGTTAGAGCACATTCAGCTGAAGCTGACTTTTTTTGCTCCGTGCTATGCACTCCCACCCAAAAAGAAATGTGCTCTAACGACCTGCTAAACCAAATTGCTTAGTCACTTTTACTACAAGCAGCTCTCAGCTGTCCGCTCAAGCGGCTAACGTGCAATAACATAAGCTAAAAGCAATTTGGCTCGGTAATTTATACTCCCAATAACGCAAAATCAACAAGAATACGTCCGCTAGCGCGGACTCCTTGACGAACTATATAGCGAATCTATAAGGACGACTAATATCCGCTACATAGTTGATTTGATTTTGCTATATTTCCGTAAAAATCACCGAACTGCGTTTAGCAGGTCGTTAGAGCCAATATTATTAACATTTTGTTTATAAAATTAAAATATTCTTGCTTCAGACAAGTTGATTATTGTTTTGGAAACAATTAACTTAACGCGCACGTTCAGTTAGTGCATGGCTCTTTAAATAAACCACTCTACTAATACTTTAAGGACTTTTTAAAGAGCCATGCACTAACTGAAGGAAACAAAAGCCAAAGAGACGGCGGGAGAAAGATAAATCTTTCTCCCGCCGTCTCTTTATGTATTGATTTCAAAAGTATATAGTTTGTTATAAATATTTACTAAATTTATAACATGGATAACAGTTCAAAAAATAGCTTATCAACTCATAATAAGATAGTTAGAAGAATTTCTAATTATAAGCGTGGAAAAATATTTTTCCCAAATAATTTTGTAGAATTTGGTAGTTCTCATGCCATAAACAATGTTCTAAATAAATTAGAAGATGATGGCTTTTTAATCCGTCTAGCACATGGCATATATCTATATCCGAAAAAAGATAAAACTTTGGGTATCCTTTATCCATCAATTGATGAAATTGCTAAGGCAATAGCAAAAAGAGATAAAGCCACAATCATTCCGACAGGAGTTAATGCTCTAAACAAACTTGGGTTATCAACACAAATACCAATGAACATTGTATATCTAACTAATGGATCGCAAAGAGATATTCAAATTGGCAATAGAAAAATAAGGTTTAAAAAAACAACACCAAGAAATCTTGCTGTCAAAGGAAAGCTATCAGGTTTGGCCATACAAGCACTTAAAGAGATAGGTCAAAAAAGTATAACCAAAGAAGTAATTAAAAAAATAGAGAATATTTTATCTAAAGAAGATGTTGAACTACTAAAGCATGATGCAAAATTAGCTCCTGCGTGGATAGCAAAAATTTTCTTTTCAATATTAAAAAAAACAAACCATGAATAGATGGTTTAATTTAACCAAAGAGCGACAATTAACTATAATAAATCAAGTTAGTGCTAAATCTGGTCTACCCGCTTTTGCTATAGAAAAAGATTGGTGGGTTACGCAATGTTTACATGCGATTTTCAGTTTAGAAATCTCCCCTAATTTGATATTTAAAGGAGGAACATCCCTTAGTAAAGCATGGAATCTAATTGAAAGGTTTTCAGAAGATATTGACTTATGCATTGACCGAAATGCATTGGGTTTTCAAGGAGAGTTAAGTAAAACTCAAATCTCAAAATTAAGAAAGGCATCATGCAATTTTACAAGTTCAGTCTTACCAGAAATATTAGAAGCTAAATTAAAAGAAAATGGGCTCAAGGACTTTTCAATTGAAATTCAAGAAACAAACGATTCGGACAAAGATCCACAAGTATTGGAAATTCATTATTCTTCAATTACAGAGCCCATACCATACATTTTTCCAAAAGTAATTATTGAAATTGGAGCGAGATCATTAACAGAACCTATCGAAAGTAGAGCCATACAGTCTTTAATTGGAATCCAATACCCGAAGGAGGATTTTTCCGATACTCCAATGCCTATACCTACTGTCTTACCAAAAAGAACATTTCTTGAAAAGATTTTTTTGTTACATGAAGAATTTCAGAAAAAAGAAACTCAAATAAGGACAGAAAGGATGTCACGTCATCATTATGATATAGAGAAATTAATGGACACAAGTCATGGAGTTGAGGCCTTAAAGGACAAAAAACTATATATGACCATAGTAAAGCATAGGTCAAAATTTAACCTTATTAGAGGTATCGATTACTCAATGCACTCGCCAGAAAGCATTTCTATTTTACCTCCTAAAACGAAACTAT
Source organism: Croceitalea sp. W27 (assembly GCF_055693185.1). NCBI lineage: Bacteria > Pseudomonadati > Bacteroidota > Flavobacteriia > Flavobacteriales > Flavobacteriaceae > Croceitalea > Croceitalea sp. W27. The sequence continues at coordinate 3,623,751 of NZ_CM146327.1, read as the reverse complement.
CCGAATGGAAAAGTGATTATGAAACAATGCGAGAGAGTATGATTTACGGAGAAAGTCTAAATTTTGATAAACTAATTAATAGAATTAAGGAATTGGAAAAAAAACTAAAATCGCCCTAAATACTGGCTCTAACAATGGCTATAGCAAATAGGGCAGAAAGTGCGATATTTAAAGGCTTGGGCGTGTTTGCTGAGTCCGCCAATCTTTTGGATTTGGCAATTAAAAAAGAAAAAATAATTACAAAACAAAAAGCTCTGGCTAGCAGACCAGACGGAAACGAAAAGTTTCCTTGCCTGCCCTACTTGCCATAGCCGAACCGTTGTACAACATTTAAAAACACCGTTCTGAAAGAATTAAGAATCTTACTAATAATTTTAACTCTTACCATTTTTGGTTGTGAATCTGACTTAAAAATAAGCGGAAATTACAATACTTGTGATAGAGGACTTTATGGCGAATTATTTTTTAAAAATGATTCTATGAGAATGGCGACAAGTATGGAATTCGTTTCGGATTGGAGGAAATATGAAATAAAAAATGATTCTTTTTATCATTATTCATTCGGAGAACCTGAATTTAGAGTTGCGAAAATAAATTTTTTGAAAAATAATAGAATCGAATTGATTTACCCAAAAGACAGTGTTATACATATATTTTCTAAAATGGACATTGATATAAGTTATGATTTGACCTATGAAGAATTCTTTAATGAATTTTATAAAAGAAAAGAGGATTCGAACTGTTTTAGGGAATCTGAAAAATAAAAAACGTTGTACAACACCGCGTATAGCTCATTGCGGCTGAATTCCTAATCGGAATTCATTGCAATTTGCTATATTTCGGTTACGGCGGAAAATCATAGCTGATTTCCCGCAACGAGCCATACACAAAACCGTTGTAGGTAATTTAAGAAATGAACATCGACATAAAAAAACACATATTACCAATTGGACTTTTGATAGTCTTTTTTAGTGCCTTTTTTTACAATCGAGATTTACTCGGAGGCCTAGTTTTTCTAGTTGTTGGTTGCGGATTTTTATACGCAGGATTCTATATTCGAAATACTAATAGCAGAATAAAAGCTAACGGAATTAAAACTAAAGCGAGAATAGTTGACTTTAAAAAAGACCGAAATAAAGACGCGGACGGAGATTCTTACGAATATCATTTTCCGATAGTAAGTTTTACTGACCGAAATGGAGTTGAAACAACTCAAAAGTTGGACTCTAGTGAAAACCCGAAACGGATTAATGAACTGATTGACATTATTTACCTGAAAAAAGAAAATGAATACGAAATTATAAAAGACAATGATTGGTGGGAAAAGAATCTACCAATGATTTTACTAATCGGTGGATTTTTATTTTCTGGAATCGGAATTATTTGGTTGATAAATAAAACCTGAATAAAAAAACTACCTACAACATTGTATCCTATGAAAAGCCATAGTCCAGTGTCCCAAAGATAGTTAATATGTAATTTTTATCTTAAACCACTTTTTTCTTTTTAGTATAACTTGCTCAGCATCCTATATGTGATCGTCTTTAAAGTCGTCACCAGCATCTGTATGATTATAAGCTATAATACGTTCAATCACTTGCTAACCGATGTGATGACCTGAATACGGGCCTCACCTACATTGTTATGTGCTTTGAACGTTTGCCTTTAAATGAGCTTGGCTATCATTGTTTTTATTCTACTACCCCTATTTCATAGGGCGTCCTTGTTTTGATAACGGCCAATGTCCGGCTCAATAGCTTTCTGGCCACTTTAACGATTACTTTTTTAACGTTCTTTCCTTGGTGTTTCCTGTAATACCGCTGCATAATGGGGTCGGCACGTATCGCCTGCCATGATGCCTCAATGAAATAACTGCGCACCAAACGGTGCGCACGCATGGCCATTCCCGTATGTTTTAGAGTGTCCCCGCTTTGGTAAATGCCAGGGGAGAGACCAACATAGCCCGCCAGCTGTTTGATGTTCCTGAACCTTCGCAGGTCCCCCAGCTCGCTCAAGATGCCACTGGCAACTATGGGGCCGATTCCCGGGATACTGCGCAGGAGCATATAATCTTCTTTGTAATGTTTCTTGGTCCATTTGCGCAGTTGTGTGGAAACGTCCCTGAACTCCCGGTCGATGAACCTAAAGCTCCGCATGCGGCTCTCCAATGACTCCTTGCCCGTTTGGAACTCAAAGTCCAGGGCATCCAACCAATGCCTGAAACCATGGCTCCAGTGGTCGTTGTCGTACTGTTCGGGCACCTTGATACCATAATAGAGCAACTGCATCTTGATGTAGCTCTTTATCTGGCGCATGTCCTTCACAAGGTCGTTCCTCCTTCGGAACAGGCTGCGAAGCTGCTCACGCTTGGGATCCGGTACCTCGATACCGGCCAACCTGCCGTCCTTGAGCTCCCTTGCCAATAGTTGCGCATCTATGCTATCGGTCTTGGTATGGCGCTCCTTGCCACGGCGGAAAACATCCGCCGGGTTCACTACCATTGAATCCCAACCATAGGACTCAAAACAACGGTGGGCGGAATAACCGCAGCAGCCCGCCTCATAGACAGTGCTGACATGGTGGCCACCATAGTACTTGTTCACGTAGCTCTCCAATTGATAAGCGTCCGGAACCATGGAAAAGGTCTTGCCCATTCCGATATCAGTGGCACAATGTACCTTCCAGCTCCGTTTGTGGATGTCAATGCCAATGTATAACTTAGGTGTTGCAGTAATTTGAGTGTCCATATCTTAAGTTTTTTGCTAACCTTTAAGATACTCGACTTACTGCTTTTTCATAGATGCTAACCGCAATTACGGCGGATTCGACTGCGTCCGAATCCACTCGGAATTGCTAACGTCAGTGCTAAACCGAAAATTAACGCATATTAACCCGTAACTGACGGTTACACGAGACCGTTAGAGCACATTCAGCTGAAGCTGACTTTTTGGCTGTTTAAGAGCTATTGGTCAAATAAGAATTTTTTTATCGCTCAGCGAACGAAACTTCGTTTCGCGCTGCAAGCCCCAAATCCTTTAGATTAGCTTCTATATAAAAACCAAATAAAAAATCATTTTAATAATGTTGAAAAGAGGGGGTCTGGGGGAGACTCATAACTTCCTTTTTTGTGGATAACTTTGGTTTATTGAAAAAAGAATGGGGTGAACTCTCCCCAAATCTGGGTTAACGACCCAAGGTAAGTATTAGTCCCCATTCTTTCTTAATCCGGTTACAAGGACCAAATAGAATTTTAGGTAATACCTGTTAAAGGTTTTAGTCAAAGTAACCATTTTAAAAGCAAGATAAAGTTATGAAAATCAAAGAGACCATCGGTATCGATGTAAGCAAGTTGACCCTTGATGCCTGTATTCACTCGAATCAACAATCTTCAAAATTTGAAAATTCCAAAAAAGGTTTTGCCCTTCTAGTGAAATGGGCTTATATTAATAGTGAACATTCCAAGGAACATATTCTATTCGCATTTGAGCATACTGGACTGTACTCCGAAAAGCTCAACGAACACCTTACGAAAAAGGGAATACCCCATACCGTAATATCGGGATTGGAAATCAAAAGGTCATTGGGCATTGTCAGGGGAAAGGACGACAGGATAGATGCTGCAAAGATTGCACGTTACGCCTACAGGATGAGAGATGAGATAGCATTGTCCAAAGCCCCTTCAAAACAAGTTGTGACACTGAAAAAACTATTGTCCCTTAGGGAAAGGCTCATCAAACAAAGAGCGGGCTACAAAGCCAGTCTTAAGGAACAGAAGAAAGTGCTTGTTCAAAAAGACTTCAAATTATTGTTCAAAGTGCAGCAAAAAATGGTAGTGGAGCTCACCAAGCAGATAAAGACCATTGACCTAGAAATGGAATCCATCGTCAAAGCTGATACAGAGCTTTTGCGCATCTACGGCCTTTTACTTAGCATCAGGTGCATCGGAAGCCAAGCTGCAATGCTCTTTATCGTTCATACCGAAGGGTTCACAAAGTTCAAGAATGCAAGAAAGTTCGCTGCATATTGTGGAATCGCGCCTTACCCAAACCAATCTGGAACAAGTATCAGGGGAAGGACTAAGGTCAGTCCGCTTGCCAACAAAAAAATCAAGAGTTTGCTGAACATGTGCGCCATGTCATCCATTATCTACAATGCGGAAATCAGAAAGTACTATGACCTAAGGGTAGCGGCTGGAAAGAACAAGATGAGCACCATCAACATTATACGCAACAAACTTGTATCAAGGGCATTCGCAGTCGTCAATCGCGGCACACCATACGTTAACGTATATGGACATGCCTCTTAAACATTATTTTTCCTTCAAATCGCCCCCACTAAAAGACAGGGTGGGTTGAAGGAAAAATAATATCTCAAAAAAAGTGCTGATTTTATTTGGAAAGTCCATAGAATACTTACCAAACTTCATCCTATCTTTTTGCGAGGCAAATCATAGTTCTTGTTTAAGTGATTCCTTCAAACTTTCCAAATCACTTTCAGTAATGTCCAGTTTAAAGTATGCTTTACCAAATCTTGATTTTTCCAACTTCACTTTATTAAGTAGTTCCAATACTTTGTTTCGCTCTTTTTTCCAGTTCTCTTTGAGGATATAGTTGTCATATTGGGTTATTCTATTTTGTTTTAAGGATTGCTCGAACATTCTCTTTTCAAACTCCAAACCCTCCCTTCTGTCCTTTTCTTCCTTCTCAGCATATTCAAACAACTTCTTTAGTTTATCATGAGTTGGTCTTAATTGTTCCCGCTCTATTCTTCGTAGCAACTCTTCTATATAATCAAAGCGTTTATTCAATCTATGCTCAAATCCCATGTGGTCCATCAAATATTTGTCCTTTGGAGAAATCTTAGCCCCCTCAAAGAAGTCCATCATCAGTTCCAAGGTAAGCGTATGAGACTTCGAAATCTTCTTTGAAAACTCCCGATATCTTCCAGCGGTTATCCGATTGATGCTTACAGCCGAGAAATCACTTTTTTTCTTCTTTTTTAATTCCATTTACAGTAAATTTTTTCAACATTTATAGGGTCCCACAGGTTTTTTACTGTGTTTTTGACGCAAAAAATAATTGCACTATACTTTTAATTCATTGAAAATCAATGGTTTGAATAACGTAACATCGCTTTAGCGTGTTACCCTCTTGCTTTACAAACCTTATCCGCTTCGCTGCTAAAATTTGTAAACTTTGATCAGTACTTTTCATTCAAAAAGTAGGTCGCGCCCTATCCGATTTTTTCTTTACGCTTATCTTTCCGGAACACTAAAAAAGTCGGACAGGAACCATGCGCTTTTAGTTTTGGTAAGTATTCTATGGACTTTCCAAATAAAATCAGCACTTTTTTTGAGATATTATTTTTCCTTCAACCCACCCTGTCTTTTAGTGGGGGCGATTTGAAGGAAAAATAATGTTTAAGAGGCATGTCCATATACGTTAACGTATGGTGTGCCGCGATTGACGACTGCGAATGCCCTTGATACAAGTTTGTTGCGTATAATGTTGATGGTGCTCATCTTGTTCTTTCCAGCCGCTACCCTTAGGTCATAGTACTTTCTGATTTCCGCATTGTAGATAATGGATGACATGGCGCACATGTTCAGCAAACTCTTGATTTTTTTGTTGGCAAGCGGACTGACCTTAGTCCTTCCCCTGATACTTGTTCCAGATTGGTTTGGGTAAGGCGCGATTCCACAATATGCAGCGAACTTTCTTGCATTCTTGAACTTTGTGAACCCTTCGGTATGAACGATAAAGAGCATTGCAGCTTGGCTTCCGATGCACCTGATGCTAAGTAAAAGGCCGTAGATGCGCAAAAGCTCTGTATCAGCTTTGACGATGGATTCCATTTCTAGGTCAATGGTCTTTATCTGCTTGGTGAGCTCCACTACCATTTTTTGCTGCACTTTGAACAATAATTTGAAGTCTTTTTGAACAAGCACTTTCTTCTGTTCCTTAAGACTGGCTTTGTAGCCCGCTCTTTGTTTGATGAGCCTTTCCCTAAGGGACAATAGTTTTTTCAGTGTCACAACTTGTTTTGAAGGGGCTTTGGACAATGCTATCTCATCTCTCATCCTGTAGGCGTAACGTGCAATCTTTGCAGCATCTATCCTGTCGTCCTTTCCCCTGACAATGCCCAATGACCTTTTGATTTCCAATCCCGATATTACGGTATGGGGTATTCCCTTTTTCGTAAGGTGTTCGTTGAGCTTTTCGGAGTACAGTCCAGTATGCTCAAATGCGAATAGAATATGTTCCTTGGAATGTTCACTATTAATATAAGCCCATTTCACTAGAAGGGCAAAACCTTTTTTGGAATTTTCAAATTTTGAAGATTGTTGATTCGAGTGAATACAGGCATCAAGGGTCAACTTGCTTACATCGATACCGATGGTCTCTTTGATTTTCATAACTTTATCTTGCTTTTAAAATGGTTACTTTGACTAAAACCTTTAACAGGTATTACCTAAAATTCTATTTGGTCCTTGTAACCGGATTAAGAAAGAATGGGGACTAATACTTACCTTGGGTCGTTAACCCAGATTTGGGGAGAGTTCACCCCATTCTTTTTTCAATAAACCAAAGTTATCCACAAAAAAGGAAGTTATGAGTCTCCCCCAGACCCCCTCTTTTCAACATTATTAAAATGATTTTTTATTTGGTTTTTATATAGAAGCTAATCTAAAGGATTTGGGGACTAAGCTTCTTTCAACTTCCTTCTTATTCTTTAATTTCTCCATCAACTCTTGCATATCCTCCCCTACTTTCTTCTGTACCACTCTTGCATAGATTTGGGTCGTGGACAGCTTTGTATGTCCTAAAAGTTTTGAAACAGTTTCAATAGGTACTCCATTTGAAAGTGTAACAGTTGTGGCGAATGTGTGCCGTGCGACATGGAAGGTAATGTTCTTATGGATGTCACAGGCCTTGGCGATTTCCTTTAGGTTTTTGTTTGTCTTTTGGTTGCTTAACACTGGTAACAATTCTCCTGTCAGTTGCATTTCTTCCTTGTACTTCTCCAAGATTTCTTTGGCTTTTGGCAATAATGGAATTTTGACCGTTTCATTTGTTTTAGCTCTTTTGGTATAGATCCACTGGTGGCCATCTATCCCTATCAAGACTTGGTTGGGCTTTAATTCTTTGATGTCAACGTATGAGAGTCCTGTATAACAACTGAACAAGAAGACATCCTTTACGGTTTCTAGACCTCTGGTCATAAAAGAGATGTTTTCCAGTAGCTGAAGTTCTCTTTCTGTGAGATAATCTCTCTCGTTTCTTATAAATCTAAGCTTATAGTTTCTAAATGGGTCCTTTTCCAGCCATTCCATTCTTAAGGAAAGATTGATAATCTTTCGCAATCGTTCCATATGTTTCATTACCCCATTGTTGGTACAGGTCTTTCTTGTCGTCTTGGGCTTATAGGTTCTAATAAAGTTTTCAAAGTTCACGATAAACTTATAGTTCAACTGTACCAAATAAATATCATTGGTTTTTAGTTTTTCCAGTAGAAACTCTTTTAAGTACTTCTCCGTGGAAAAGTAATTTTTTAATGTTCCTGGTTTGAGCTCGTTGTTAATGTTCTTGTTGTGATATGCTACTGCCTGCATCAAACTCATTCGTTCTTCGTCCTCCCCGAAGTACCTTAGCTTGATTCCCTTCGCCGTAATTAGCTTCCTTTCCGAGTGCAATTGCTTATGGGCATTGAAGACTTCGGCATATACGTCATCCAGATAACTGTTGAATAAAATCAGGTTTTCACTGGTTTCTTTCGCTCTACACCTAAAAATGTCCCAATTGCACACCGCAATGTCCCGTTTGATACTAAATTCTGCCCGTTCTTTGTTGACCGTAATCCGAACATAAATGTCCAATCTTTCGGGGTTGTTCCGTTTTTTTCTAGTGAAGAAAATCACTCCTAATGTGCTGTCCGTACGCATGTTGTAAGTCTTTTTGGTTAAACAGTTATTGCTCAAAGACTACATCTAAATTGCTCTAAATGGTACTTAAAGTTAGCACATATTGTATACAGTTTTGTACACCGAATTGCACACCAGAAAGGTGGTTTTAAACGATATCAAATGATTGCAGAAAAAATGAAAAACCCTGCTAATCAATAAATTAGCAGGGTAATGAAGTCCACCTAAAGGCGGTTCGTCGGGGTGGCAGGAGGTAACCCATGCCACGCTATTCCTTTATTTACAGGACCTTCAGCCTTTTTCAATTTTGGAGGTAACCGAATAGGTAACTTTTTATTTGATTTAACTTGTGTTAAATTCTCTTCTAAAGATACGTAAGTCAAAAGAACAATACAACTAAAAAATTCAAGAATATTAAAATAATTCTAAGGCTTTACATATAAAAAACAGAATCCTCTATTATAATTAATTGTTCATCTTATAACGCTCTAAATCGAGGTTGCAGATACCCAATTATTACTTTTTGTAGAATTGGACATACCTAACTCTGGTATTATCAAAAGCGGAATTTTGGTATGAAAAGCCACTTTTCTTAAAATAGGTTCGGTTTTAATCTTTTCAAGATATCCTTTAGGACAGTTCAATAGTGCCAATAAATGTATATCCAGTTTTTTTGCAAATGATTCCAAAGCTTTTGAAACTGAATTTTCTGTTGAAACGATATGTAAATAATTTGGTATATCTCCAAAATATTTCTGAATAGACCTTAAATTAAACTTTTGGATATTTAACAGTGGGGCTTTTTCTTCAGTTACGTTAACTATACGTATAGTAGATTTAAAGGTTTTAGCTAATTCTAAAACCAGTTGTAACTCAGACTGGGAATAGAAACGATACAAGTCGGTAGCAAAACCTATTTCCATTGGTGCCTTAAAATCAAAGTTTTCTGGTATGGCTAATATAGGACAGCTCTTTACAGATTTAATTACGTTTACTGTTGTACTCCCCATAAAAACTTCCTTGAGTCCAGAAGCTCCCTTGGTTCCCATAATCACCAATTCAGATTTTGTATCATTTATCAATCTTTTGATTTCATTGTTTAATAATCTTGGAGATGAAATAGTCTTAAAAAAATGCCAAGGCCTATTTTGAATATCCTTTAAAATATTTAAAAACTCCTGTAAGCCTTTTTGAGAATTTAGGGCATTAATATTATCTGAAGTACCCATGTCCAGCGTAGCTGAATAAATACTATGATATGATTCTAAAGGAACGTAACAGTTGACTATATGAAAAGTGCATCTTTCTTTTTCTAAGAGCTTCAAAGCATATTTACATGCATTCAATGCATTTTCGGAAAAATCAGTTGGAAGAATAATATGCTTCATAAACCAAAAATTTTTCAAATATGCATTGAACTAGAACCTTAGACTATGACATCCGTCATATTTTAAGCAATAATCCTTCTTCACCTTTGTAGCAAGGTATAAGCAAATGTAATTATGAATAGTAGAAACTGCTATCATTGCGGTGAGGACTGTAGTAACAGTATCATTGAATTTGATGATAAAAAATTCTGTTGTAATGGATGCAAAACAGTCTATGATATTTTCGTTAGTAACGATCTATCCTATTATTATGATATACAATCTGCTGCTGGAGCCACTCCTAAAAAGGTTGAAGGAAAGTATGATTTTCTCGATAGTAATGCTATTGTTGAAAAACTAACAGAATTCAATGATGGAAATTTACAACTGATAAACCTATATATTCCTTATATACATTGTAGTTCTTGCATTTGGATTTTAGAAAATCTAAAAAAACTCAATACAGCTATTAAAAATTCTCTGGTTGATTTTCCAAGGAAAAAGCTGAGAATATCTTATAACAGCAATGAAATATCTCTTAAAGAGCTTGTATTATTATTAACAAAAATTGGATACGAACCTTACATCTCTTTAGATGATTACGAAAATAAAAAGAAACCTGTCAATCGTAGTTTAATATACAAACTCGGTGTTGCAGGTTTTGCCTTTGGAAATGTTATGTTTCTATCCTTTCCGGATTATTTTGATTTATCGTCAAGTGCTGAATCTGGCGGGGAATTCTGGCTTAATCAATATAAAGATGTTTTTCGTTGGTTGATGTTCACATTTTCACTTCCTGTAGTATTTTACGCTGGATGGGATTATTTTATTTCTGCATACAAAGGACTGCGCTCCAATTTCCTAAATATTGATGTGCCTATAGTTCTAGGGATTATAGTTTTGTTTTTAAGAAGTACAATAGACATTATTTTTGATTTGGGTCCAGGCTTTTTTGATTCCCTTACAGGTTTGATATTCTTTCTACTGCTGGGCAAATTTTTCCAACAGAAAACGTATTCCTTTCTTTCTTTTGAGCGTGATTATAAATCGTATTTCCCCATTGCAGTTACCCGAATTACACGTGATAAAAAAGAAGAAACCGTTCAGGTACATGATATAAAAAGAGGTGACCGTCTACTTATTAGGAATGAAGAATTACTCCCAGTAGATGCCATTCTAATTAATGGTAATGCCAGAATTGATTACAGTTTTGTAACGGGAGAATCCGAGCCAGTGCGCAAAGAATCTGGCAATAAAGTTTTTGCAGGTGGTAAACAGTTACAAGGTGTTATTGAAATTGAGGCTCTAAAAAAAGTGTCTCAAAGTTACCTAACCCAACTATGGAGTAATACAGCATTTAAAACAAACAAATTAAATACATTCCAAACATTAACTGATAGTATTGGCAAACGTTTTACAATAGCCGTTCTATCAATCGCCACAATAGCAACTGTATTTTGGCTCTTTTATGATATAAGTAAAGCAATGAATGTTTTTACAGCTGTATTGATAATTGCTTGTCCTTGTGCAATTTCATTGGCAGCTCCATTTACTTTGGGGAATATGCTGCGAATTTTTGGTCGTAAAAAATTCTATTTAAAAGACACGCAAACCATTGAACAACTGGCACAAATCGATACCGCTATTTTTGATAAAACTGGAACGATAACTACTTCTCAAAAAAGCATTGCTACATACGAAGGAATGCCTTTGACACCGCAAGAAGAAGAATTATTGAAAAATACTATCAGAGCTTCAAATCATCCTTTAAGTCGCACATTGTATGAAATGCTAGCAGAACAGGATATTATTACTTTAGATGAGTACGAAGAACATCTTGGAAAAGGTATTGAAGGACATAAGGGCAGTAATCATATTAAAATTGGATCTGCAGATTTTGTTGGGGAACATGAGCTAAGTAAATCGCTTAAAACTACCGTACATATAAGCAATAATGACGACTATAAAGGTAAATACATATTTCACAATCAATATCGAGAAGGCGTTTCAGAAGTTTTCAAAGCAATGTCAAAAACCTTGCAACTTGCGATTCTTTCAGGCGATAATGAAGGAGAAAAAGAGCTCCTTAAAAATTTATTGCCGAAGCTCACCCCCCTTTATTTTGGCCAAAAACCAGAAGACAAATTAGAATTTATCAAATCACTGCAAGAGCAAGATAGAAAAGTATTAATGGTAGGTGATGGATTAAATGATGCCGGAGCTCTGGCACAAAGCAATATTGGTATAGCCATTTCAGAAAATGTAAATGTATTTTCACCTGCATGCGATGGTATTTTAGATGCTTCTAAATTTCAACAGCTGTATAGGTATTTGCTTGCATCTAAAAAGGCTATAAAAATCATAAAACTAAGTTTTATACTGTCCTTAGCATATAATTTAATTGGACTATACTATGCAGTCACAGGACAATTACAACCCGTAATAGCTGCAATTTTAATGCCTTTAAGTTCTATAAGTGTTGTTGCATTTACAACGGTCATGACCAATGTTTTAGGAAGAAAAATAAAATAATTCAAACATGACAAATGTCATATTTATTAGAAAAACCCCAGTGTAGTTTTACAATCAAATTCAGGTAGGTATGAGTGTCATTTATGTGTTATTAACCATAAGCATTATTGTTGCATTCTTTTTTTTTATCGCATTTATCATATCCGTTAAAAATGGTCAATATGATGATTCATATACACCATCTGTGCGTATGCTTTTTGAGGATGAATTGGTTTTGCCTTCATCTAAAGAAAGTAATGAAGTACCTATGGAAAAAATAGAAATTGAAAATAATCCAACTAAATAAAAAAGAATAATTATGGAAACACAGCAGTTCTATTACGATAATAAAATCGTAAAAAACTTCCTTTATGCAACAATGTTATGGGGAATTGTGGGAATGTCCGTTGGGCTATTGTTAGCTTTTATGTTTATGTTTCCAAACTTGACCGACGGTATTTCTTGGTTGAGCTTTGGACGCTTAAGACCCTTGCATACAAATGCAGTAATTTTTGCATTTGTAGGTAATGCCATTTTTGCTGGAGTTTATTACTCTACCCAACGACTATTAAAGGCAAGAATGTACAGCGATTTCTTAAGCAAATTCAATTTCTGGGGATGGCAGGCCATTATCGTAGCAGCTGCAATTACACTCCCCTTAGGTTATACAACATCAAAAGAATATGCGGAACTAGAATGGCCTATTGATATTGCAATAGCATTAGTCTGGGTTGCTTTTGGTGTTAATCTAATTGGGACTATAATTAAAAGAAGGCAACGCCATATGTATGTTGCCATCTGGTTTTATTTAGGCACATTTGTAACAGTAGCAGTACTTCATATTTTTAATAGTTTAGAACTACCTGTAAGTGCGCTAAAAAGCTATTCTGTTTACGCAGGTGTACAAGATGCTTTAGTACAATGGTGGTATGGTCATAATGCCGTTGCTTTCTTTTTAACCACACCATTCTTAGGATTAATGTATTATTTTGTTCCTAAAGCGGCCAATAGACCTGTATATTCCTATAAACTTTCGATTGTTCATTTCTGGTCACTGATATTCATCTATATCTGGGCAGGACCTCATCATTTATTATATTCTTCATTACCAGATTGGGCTCAAAATTTAGGTGTTGCCTTTTCTGTAATGCTCATAGCACCTTCGTGGGGCGGTATGATAAATGGGCTGCTGACTTTACGTGGCGCTTGGGATAAAGTCCGCACCGACCCTACGTTAAAATTTATGGTTGTTGCAATTACCGGATATGGAATGGCAACTTTTGAAGGACCTATGTTATCGCTTAAGAACGTAAATGCTATTGCCCATTTTAGCGATTGGATTATTGCTCACGTTCATGTTGGGGCTTTAGCTTGGAACGGCTTTCTGACCTTTGGAATGATTTACTGGTTGGTCCCTAAAATGTTTAAAACCAAACTAGCTTCTAAAGGACTGGCTAATTTCCATTTTTGGATTGGTACGCTAGGTATTATTCTATATGCATTACCCATGTATGTTGCAGGCTTTACACAGGCATTAATGTGGAAAGACTTCAACCCAGATGGTACTCTAGTTTATGGTAATTTTTTAGAAACCGTAAATGAAATTATGCCTATGTATTGGATGCGTGCTATTGGAGGCAGTATGTACATAATTGGTGCATGTGTTATGGTATACAATGTGGTAAAAACAATAAGACAGGGTAGTAAAGTAGAAAATGAATTAGCTGAAGCTCCTGCTTTAACCAAAGTTTCAAAAAGGAGAACGGCTGGCGAAACATACCATACTTGGTTAGAACGAAAGCCTATTCAATTGACCATATTAGCTACCGTAGCTATTTTAATTGGAGGAATTGTACAAATAGTACCTACCATATTGGTGAAATCCAATATTCCAACTATAACAAGTGTAAAACCCTATACACCTTTAGAATTGGAAGGACGAGATCTTTATATAAGGGAAGGTTGTGTTGGTTGTCACTCGCAAATGGTGCGTCCGTTTAGAAGTGAGGTCGAACGCTATGGAGAATATTCCAAGGCAGGAGAATTTGTTTACGACCATCCATTTCTATGGGGTAGTAAACGAACTGGTCCTGATTTGCTAAGAGTTGGTGGCAAATACTCTGACAATTGGCATCTAAACCATATGTATGATCCTCAGAGTACCTCATCCGGCTCTATAATGCCAGCCTACCAATGGCTTGTTAGAAACGAGCATGATCGCAGCGGCATACAAGCAAAAATGGAAGCTATGGTAGCCCTTGGGGTTCCTTATTCCGAAGATGATATTGCCAATGCCTTGACAGATATGGATAAACAAGCTACACAAATTGAAAAGAATCTATATGCAGACCCTGATTTTGCAAAAGGTTATGAAAGGGATAAAAAATATGCTGCCGATAATGGAGAAGATTTTATAGAAATGCGAGATAGAGAGATTACGGCCTTAATCGCCTATCTGCAACGCTTAGGCACGGATATTAAAATAAAAGAAACTAACGAGACAATTTCACAAAACTAAAAAGTCATGCTAAAATTCGTTAAAGGTTATATGGAAAGTATAGAGGATGTAGCTACATACCCTATGATATCGTTGCTCATTTTCTTTGTCTTTTTTGTGATTTTGTTTTGGTGGGTGTTCACTGCATCAAAAGAGCATATAAAAGAAATGAGCGAAATGCCATTAGAAACTGAAAACCAACAAAATTTAGAGATATGAAGAGTTCACTTTCATGGTTAAGAGTCCTTGTGTTATTTTTTACCATTTTCGGGTTAATGGAATACTTTATTGATTCTGGTGATAAACCAGCCTTCATTACTTACCCAATGGCCCAGCTATTTTTAATATTTATTCTAATGCTTTTAATAGGCATAGAATTAATATTAAATGCGATAGAAAATGTTATGTACCAAACCTTGGATGATGAAGCTAAGGAGAGGTATTTAGCTTCTAAAAACAAAAAATGGCAATGGACTTGGGGTAAACGTGCGTACAAAAAACTACTAGGTTCAAAACCTATTGAAGCAGAAGGGGAAATTATATTGGACCATAACTATGATGGTATCAGGGAATTGGACAATAAGCTTCCACCATGGTGGGTGTACATGTTTTATGCAACAATCATATTTGGGGTAGTCTATTTGGTGAGGTTTCATATTTTCAATGATTATGATCAAGATTTGGAATACCAACAACAAGTAGCCGCAGCTCAACTAGAAATTGAAGAGTATAAAAAAACAGCTAAAAATTTAGTTGATGCCAGTACAGTTCAACTATTGACAGAAGCTTCAGACTTAGCGGCTGGCAAAGCCATTTATACAACAAATTGCGTTGCTTGTCACATGGCAGATGGAGGCGGCGGAATAGGGCCAAATCTTACCGATGAATTCTGGATATTGGGTGGCGGAATTAAAAACGTTTTCAATACAATTTCAGAAGGAGGAAGAGATGGTAAAGGAATGGTTGCCTGGAAACAGATTTTAAAACCTCTGGAAATGGCGCAGGTATCTAGTTACATTTTAACTGAAATCAATGGAAAAATAGCCGAAAACCCGAAAGCAGCTGAAGGTGAGCTATGGGTAAATCCTAAAGTTTCCAAAAAAGCCCCAGACCAGTTAAAAGATTCTATCTCAATTGCTGTTGACTCAACAAAAGTAGTACTAAACCAATAAAAATTTCACTACAAATGAGGTCTTAACATAAGCGTAAAATGGTACAAGATCAAGAAAATTTTAGAGATTCTATTGGAACCATAAATGAAGAGGGCAAACGTGCGTGGGTATTTCCTAAAAAACCTAGTGGTAAATTCTGGAAATATAGAAAATATGTAAGCTATTTTTTGTTGGCCTTTTTAATTTCTGCCCCCTTTATTAAAATTAACGGGAATCAGTTTTTAATGTTCAATGTATTAGAACGACGTTTTAATATTTTTAGCTTTCCTTTTTGGCCTCAGGATTTTCACCTATTCGTAATCTCCATGATTACTGGAGTAATCTTTGTAGCACTATTTACTGTTGCATTCGGTCGTATTTTCTGTGGATGGATGTGTCCACAAACCATTTTTATGGAAATGGTATTTCGTAGAATAGAATTTTGGATTGATGGAGATAGAGGTGCTCAAATGCGATTGGAAAGACAAGCTTGGGACGCAGGAAAAATAAGGAAACGAGTAACTAAATGGGTTATATTTTTTATAATTTCATTTCTAATAGCCAATGTATTCCTAGCATATCTAATAGGAAGCGATAGATTAATCAAATACATCATCGATGGCCCCTTACAACATGTAAACACATTAATTTCGTTATTAATATTTACCGCCGTCTTCTATTTTGTTTTTGCTTGG
Source organism: Croceitalea sp. W27 (assembly GCF_055693185.1). Lineage (NCBI taxonomy): Bacteria > Pseudomonadati > Bacteroidota > Flavobacteriia > Flavobacteriales > Flavobacteriaceae > Croceitalea > Croceitalea sp. W27. The sequence goes on along the minus strand of NZ_CM146327.1, from coordinate 3,607,609 downwards.
TTTAGAGAACAAGTATGTATCATCGCCTGCCCATATGGAAGAATGCAAGGGGTTTTGTTAGATAATAAATCTATAGTCGTAGCCTATGACCATAAAAGAGGTGAAGGAGAAAAAGGGCGAAAAAAGTTTCGAAAAAATGAAGATAGAAAAGCATTGGGTAATGGTGACTGTATCGATTGTTTTCAATGCGTAAATGTATGCCCAACTGGTATAGATATTAGAAATGGAACACAACTAGAATGTGTTAACTGTACCGCCTGTATTGATGAATGCGATACCATTATGGAAAAAGTAAATCTTCCTAAAGGGCTAATTAGATATGCAAGTGAAGATGAAATCGTCAAAAAAGAAAAATTCAAATTCACGCCTCGTTTAAAAGGCTACACCGCAGTATTAACCATCCTAATTGGTGTTTTAATCGGGATGTTATTTTTAAGGAACGATCTAGAGGCAAATATTCTAAGGTTGCCCGGGCAATTATATGAGCATAAAGATGGAAACATTATCAGCAATGTATACACTTATAAATTGGTAAACAAAACCTCTAAAGATGTAAATGAAGTAAGCTTTAAACTGCTTTCACATAAAGGAACAATAAAATTGGTAGGTAATGAAAATTTTATGGTACCTGCTCAAGAGTTGGCAGAGGGAACTCTTTTTATTGAAATTGATAATGCGGCGATTAAAAGTGATAAAGAGAAAATAAAGATAGGCGTCTATAGTGGTATTAAATTAATAGAAACAACTAAAACTGCTTTTTTAGCACCCAGGAATTATAGATAAGTTACTGTCTTTTTGGGCATACTAGATATCTAAAAAATAGTGCTAATTATAAATTAAAAAGATTACCCTCTTACGGGAGTTGAATACTAAAAAAATAATCATGAAAGTAAATTGGGGAACAGCAATAGTAATTTCATTCATAGGTTTTATATGCTTCATTTTGTTTTTTGTTGTACGGATGAGCATTGATAATAAGGCAAATCACGATCTGGTTACTGAGGAATATTACAAGGCCGAATTAGCGTATCAAAAGGAAATCGACGCCGAAAACAATGCGAACGAAAATTCGGTAAAACTCCAAGTTAAGAAAACTGAGGAAGGGTTATTGGTTGAATTTCCCAAAGAATTAGATTTTCAAAAAGTAAAAGGAAGAATATCCCTATATAGACCATCTAACAAACACTTGGACTTTGATTTAGACTTAAATCTGTCCAATGCACATTTGCTCATACCTGACAAACGTTTGTTGGATGGTCGCTGGGATATTAAAGTTTCATGGATATATGAGAATCAAGAATATTTGCATAAAGAAAGTATAACCTATTAAAATGTTTTTATCTGCTGTCATATTAGGTCTAATGGGAAGCTTGCACTGCATTGGCATGTGTGGACCCATTGCTTTTTTACTACCTGTTGATAGAACTAATACATATAAAAAAGTAGGACAGATATTTCTTTATCATGTTGGTAGACTGCTTGCTTATGGTTGTATTGGTCTTGTATTTGGCCTTATAGGAAAAGGGCTTTATACTTTTGGGGCACAGCAAAAACTATCTATACTAATTGGTGTAGTTATGATAATTTTGGTGCTTGTCCCTCATAAAAACTTTAGCAAATACAACTTATCAAAGCCTATTTTTAAAATCATTTCAAAAGTTAAAAATAAATTGGGTGAAGAGTTAAAGAAAAAATCACCAGATACGTTTATGACCATAGGCTTTTTAAATGGTTTTCTCCCTTGCGGTTTAGTATATATAGCCCTTTTTGGAGCAATTGCAATGAGCAGCGCTGCAAAGGGAAGTTTATACATGGTTTTATTTGGATTAGGAACAATTCCTTTAATGACGACAGCAATTTATTTTAGTGGGCTTTTAAAAGGCGCTATGCGTAATAAAGTTCAGAAATTAATACCTGTTTTTGTAATCATAATTGGTGTGCTTTTTATTTTACGTGGTTTAGGTTTAGGTATACCTTATATATCTCCAGAACCTGTAGTCGAATTGGTTTCCAATGCTATAGAATGTCATAATTAAATCGTTTTTAAATGAAACCAATTCCGAATGATATCGTCTTACGCCCACGGTTTCAATTGGAGCTGCCAATGTCTAAAGAAAAAGTTCAACAATCCTTTGAAAAATTACAAATAGAACCTTTTTTAGTTAAACGAATTGATGAACATGTGTTTATTAAATTCAATAAAAAAAACAATCATTTTTGGTCACCGCAATTGCATCTTGAAATTGATAAGATAGATGAAAAGAATAGTAAGGTCTACGGTGTTTTTGGCCCCAACCCTACCCTATGGACGTTTTTTATGTTTTTACATTTTGGGGTAGCTACTGTATTTATCATTCTTGGCATTTGGGCATACACTAGTGCCTCATTGAACAAACCCTACAGACTTCAATTAGGGTTAATGCTTTTTATGGTTATTCTTTGGTTTATGCTCTATGCTTTTGGTAGAATGGGAAAGCAAAAAGGGAAACCGCAAATGGAACTACTACATCAATTTATGATAAACACACTTAGGGAAGTATAGGAAGAAATACTATAAAAAAGGAGGAAGTTCCCCCAAACTTCCTCCTTTAAAACTAACAAAACGATTTCCAGTTTAAATCTTAAATGTAACAACGGGTAATCGTGAATGGTTAGCAATATCTTCTCCTATACTACCCATAAAAAAGTGTGACAATCCTTTTCGACCATGGGTCGGAATTCCAATTATATCCGCATTAACGGATTCTGCATAATTAAGTATTCCTTTTTCTACAGAGTAATCGTTATAAATATCTACTTCTAGCCCCAGCTTAGCCTTATTGAGGGTGTTGGAAATTTTTTGATAGGCATCCTTGGTACTCAAAAAAGCATCAGCCGGTGTATTTATATATACAAGATCAAGTTCTGCCCCTAGTAATCTTGCAAAAGACATGGCCTTTAATATAGCGTCTATGCTTTCCTTTTTAAAATCACTGGCAAAAACCATCCGTGCATATTTGAAATCGGTTACCTCACCTTTAATAACAAGGACAGGAACATCTGAATTACGAACTACCCTTTCCGTATTTGACCCAATAAAAATTTCTTTTAGTCCATCTGTGCCATGGGAACCCATCACCACTAAATCCGCTTCGTGCTTTTCTACTATCTCATTAACTTCACTAAATACCTTGTAATGCTTTATAATTGGAAAAACCTTTATATCCTTTAAATAGGGCTTATCCAAAAAATCCACGAAACGTTTTTCTCCGGTTTTAATGAGATGGACTATATGTTCCTGGGAAATATAACCAGTATCCGACATAATTACCGGTGAAAGCTCTAACATGTGTAACACGTATAGTTCTGCCTTGTTATCTAAAGCAATTTTTGCAGCTACTTTCAGCGCATTCTCAGATTGTTCGGAAAAATCTACAGGTACTATAATACTTTTCATTTTTTTAATTTATAAAAGTTAAACAGTCATTGAAAACAATTTCGTTTCTGGCGCTCTTCTTTGTAATAATAAATCGAATGCCATGCAGATGTTGCGAACAAAAGGTTTCCCTTTTTCGGTAATTTTGATTTGGTTTTGCGCTATAACTACCAATCCGTCAGATTCCATTTCCTGTAAGCGTTCCAGCACTTGTTCCATCTCAGCAAAATATAGTTTGTGTTTACTCCAAGAGGTTTCAAAATGACACATCAAATTCAAGATATGTCTACGTACGATTTCGTCTTCACCTGTCAATATATGTCCTCTAAAAATGGGTAGTATATCATTTTCAACCAAGTGTTGATACTCCTCTAAACTTTTTACATTTTGAGCAAAACCGTACCAGCTATCACTGATACTTGATGCTCCTAACCCAACCATTAAATGGGTTTTTGAAGCTGTATATCCCATAAAATTTCGGTGTAGTTTACCTGAAATCATAGATTGATGCAGACTATCTGACGGAAGTGCAAAATGATCCATTCCTATTTCATCATAGCCAACTTCCGCTAAAAGCTTTTTCCCTTGTTCGTATTGGTTTCTTTTTTCATTGGCAGTAGGTAAATCTTTATCTTTAAAACCTCGTTGTCCATTCCCCTTCATCCAAGGAACATGGGCATAGCTATAAAATGCTAGTCGATCTGGCATCAGTTCTTTCGTCCTTAGAATGGTCTCCTCAACATGAGCCGAAGTCTGAAAGGGTAGTCCGAAGATAATATCATGGCCAACTGAGGTATACCCAATTTCTCGAGCCCATTGTGTTACCTTTTTTACGTTTTCAAATGGTTGTACACGATTTATGGCTTTCTGAACGGTTTCATTGTAATCTTGTACCCCATAGCTAACTCGCCTAAAACCGACATCGTATAAGACTTGCAAATGTTCTTTGGTAGTATTATTCGGATGCCCCTCAAAACTAAATTCATAGTTTTTGGACTTTTCCGAATACCTTAGAATTCCATTAACCAAAAACTTGAGGTTTTCTGGAGAAAAGAAAGTAGGTGTCCCACCTCCTAAATGCAGCTCTTTAATTATAGGCCTTTCCGAAAAGAGGTTGCGATATAATTTCCATTCCTTGAGAATGGATTTTATATATGGTAACTCTAAATCGTGTCTTTTGGTAATCCGTTTATGGCAACCACAAAACGTACACATACTTTCACAAAATGGTAAATGAATGTATAAACTAATACCATCTTTTGAATTACTCGCATCGAAACTTTTCTTTACAGATGCTTCCCATTTCTTTCCTGAAAATGTATTTAAATTCCAATAAGGTACTGTGGGATAACTAGTATAACGTGGTCCAGGAACATTATACTTCTGAACAATACTGCACATAAAATTTTTGTTTCCTACAAAGCTAAAGACTACCAATAGTGTAGAATATGATTTATATCATGTTCTAATTTGTAATTGCCAATTAGGGAGCGCTTATGATAATTATCATTTTGCAACTTACATCACAAGTTTAGTTTTACTGCTTAAAAACAACTTATGTTAAGTCGTTACCTACCCGTATTTATTCTCCTATCCATATTAGCTGAAATATTGGGGACGGTAGGTGGTTTTGGGTCTTCGGTTTTTTTTGTTCCAATGGCTAGTTATTTTATGGATTTTCAAACAGTGTTAGGAATTACTGCTCTTTTTCATCTATCAAGCAACATTACCAAATTGGGTTTTTTTAGAAAAGGTTTTGATAAAACCCTGATGTTATATTTAGGCATACCCGCCATCCTGTTTGTATCAATAGGGGCATTTTTAAGCAAATATGCCAACCCTAATCTACTTACCTTAATCTTAGGGATATTTCTTGTTGCTTTTGGCCTTCTCTTTCTTATTCATAAAAAACTAAAGGTGCATCCTACTAAGAAAAATGCATTTATCGGTGGTTCACTTTCAGGGCTTTTTGCGGGTATCCTGGGTACAGGTGGTGCAATACGTGGAGCCACTATGACAGCTTTTAATCTAAATAAAGAAAAATTTATTGCTACATCAGCACTAATCGATTTAGGTATCGATTTAAGCCGAAGTGTCATTTATACCTACAATGGTTATGTGAAAAAGCAAGATTTATACCTAATCCCAATTCTAATCGGAGTAAGTATTGTGGGAACTTATTTGGGAAAAAAGGTTTTGGATAAAATCACTCAAGCACAGTTTAAACGTTTTGTCCTTTTCTTATTAGTGGGAATAGGCTTACTCACAATTATATTCAACTTAAAATAAGAAGCTATGGAATCATCGAATATTGGTCTTGTTTTATCTGGAGGTGGTTATAGGGGAATATCTCATGCAGGAGCCATAAAAGCATTTGAAGAAAATGGTATTTACCCTAATTATATCTCGGGCACTAGTGCTGGAGGATTAATCGGAGCACTGTATGCCTGGGGTTATTCGCCAGAAACTATGCTGGATTTTTTTAAAAAAATAAAAATTTTTGACCTTAGCAGATATGCCAGAAAAAAGCCAGGATGGGTAGATACTGATACTTTTCGAAGTTTTCTACTTTCCTACTTTCCGGATAATAACTTTGGTGCGCTCCGTAAAAAGCTGTTTGTTACTACTACTAATCTGTTTAATGGTAAAACCAGGGTTTTTAGTTCTGGCATTTTAATAGATCCGCTCCTGGCTTCAGCATCTTTTCCTGGCCTTTTCTCACCAGTGGCCATAGAAAACAGTTACTATGCAGATGGTGGAATTTTAGATAATTTTCCAATAGAGCCAATTAAAAATTGCCAAAAAATTTATGGTGTTTACGTAAGTCCAATAAGTACAATGGGAACGTCGGATTTTAAACATTCTTATGATGTCGTAAATCGAGCTTTGCATTTGCGAATGAACGCCAACTCATCCAAAAAATTTTCAGATTGTGAGATGGTTGTTTACCCAAAGGAGTTGAGCAAATACAGCTTATTCAATCCCAAACATGCAGATGAACTATTTAAAATAGGTTATGTACAAACAAAAAAAGCATTACAGAATAGAAACTTGAAACTAGCAGCTTGTAAAAATGAAATCATTCTTTAAAATAAGATATATGTTATTACTAATTGGGATTTTAATTGTGCTGGTATTACCTACTAGCATATTCTATGGGCATTATCGCTTTTATAGCATGGTGGACAAAGAAGTACAGAATATGTTTAATAATCTTGGAAACACGGAAAAAGTGGTTACCAAAAAAGATCTTGCCCCACTACCAAAAAAACTAAGAGATTACCTAATAAAAGTTGGTATAATAGATGCTTGCGCAGATTGTCATGCAACTTTTAAACAAACAGGACGTATTAAAACAGGGCAAGATAAAAAATGGATAGACTTTACCGCTACCCAATATATGACAGCAGATGTACCCAGTTTTATTTGGAGTGCCAAGTCTTTCCCCATCTTTATTAGAGATAAAAGTGTAAGGGGAAAAGGAGAGGTAAAAGTGAGTTTATTTGGTATGAAGGACATTGCAAAATCGAACACTTATAAAACAGACCAAAGTGCATTGGCAAGATGTTTAGGGGAATTACTGTTTTATCCCGTAGGATTTTTAAGTAATGCTATTATCTGGGAAAATGGAAATGATGGCTCTTTAAAGGCTACGATAATCGTAAATAGTACTAAGACGGAAGGTAGTTTTTTCTTTAATGAAGAAGGACTGCTTAATAGATTTGAATCAAAACGATATATGAACGAATCTTTAGAAAATTTTACAGGGATTGCTGAAGATTATAAAAAAATAAATGGGCTACTTGTCCCCACAAAAATGAGAGCAATTTGGAACTTAAAAAGTGGCGACTTTGAATATTTTAACTGTACAATTAGTGATTATCGGATAGAATAATATGGAGTTTATAGATTATTACAGGGTATTAGGACTGCATAAATCTGCCACGGAAAAGGATATAAAATCAGCCTATCGCAAATTGGCGCGTAAATTTCATCCAGATTTAAATCCAAACGATAACGAAGCCGAGAAAAAGTTTAAGCAGATTAACGAGGCTAACGAAGTTTTGAGTGATCCGGAAAAACGAAAAAAATATGATGAATACGGTAAAGATTGGCAGCATGCCGAAGAATTTGAAAAGGCCAAAGCCGAAAGACACACTAGTCGTGGTCCTAATCAATACACCTATTCCACCGGTCAAAAAGGGGATTTCTCCGATTTCTTTGAGTCTATGTTCGGAGGTGCGCGTTTTGGCAGACAACAACAAGTAAAATTTAGAGGACAAGATTTTAATGCCGAACTGAAATTAAACTTAACCGATGTATTAAAAACCCATAAAAGAACGCTTACCATTAATGGAAAGAACATTCGTATTACCATCCCTGCAGGGATAGATAATGGGCAAACCATTAAAATAAAGAATTATGGTGGTGAAGGATTAAATGGTGGACCAAAAGGAGATTTATTCATTACATTTTCATTAGTAAACAATACTTCCTTTAAAAGAGAAGGTGCTAATCTCTACAAGACCATTGAAATTCCTTTGACCAAAGCAATTTTAGGAGGGGAAATATTGATTGATACCCTTTACGGAAAAGTAAAGCTTAATGTGAAACCTGAAACTCAAAATGGCGCACAGATAAAATTGAAAGGCAAGGGCTTTCCAAAATATAAACAAGAAAAATTGTTCGGTGATTTATTTATCACCTATAAAATTAAGATACCTACAAAACTTACCAAAGAGCAGCAAAACCTATTTAAAAAATTGGAAGAAACCAATCTAAACTAAACGTTATGGGAGAAAATGACTTTATTAGAATTAGAGAGTTTTGCATTAATTATGATATAGAGCAGTCTTTTATTTTTAATTTATGTGATTATGACGTAATTGAAATTAAACTCATAGAAAATGAGCCACATCTCGCCCTTGGGGAATTACCCGTTCTGGAAAAAATGATTCGCATGCATAAAGAATTGGAAATAAACCCGCAAGGCTTACAAGCCATTTATCATCTTCTTGAAAAAGTGAGTACGCTCCAAGAAGAAATCTCTATATTAAGAAGAAGATTACACCGATTTGAAGAGTAACCTCTAATACGCTATTTCCTTGAACAAGTAGACATCCCAAAAGGGACATAAAGTGGACAGAAACTTATAAAACTAGTCAATACAAAAATCCCGGCCAACAGTAAAAGACCTATAGCCCAAGCACCTGAAATAACTCCTTGAACATATAACAAGACTACAATGACAGCCGCAACTATTCTTAGTATACGGTCCGTTTTACCCATATTTTTTTTCATAATTTAATTATTTTGTCAAGTTTAAAAGTAGATAGGTTTTTAACTAAAGAAAATGACATTTATCATTTCTGCTCATTATTGGATTTTTCCAATCGCACAGCTTACATAAGATTTTGCTCTCTTTTTTAAACTGTTCTTTTCATCCAAAACAGGGTATCCTAATTTAGAAAGTTCTAGTACTACTCGTTCCGTTTCTTCCCTTGAAATAGCTTGAAAACTTACTGTGCTTTGATTCATGTTAATTTTAAGGTTATTTACAGAAGGTAATGTATTAAGCTTTTTTTTAATACTATTCTCACAACCACCACATTTAAGGTTTTGTATTTTTAGAATTGTTTTCATACAAATAGGCTTTTCATAAAACTATATCCTAATTACTTTTTCTAAAATGATTTTTATCAACTATTCTCCCATCTTCCATTTGTATAATCCTATCTGTACGCTTTGCAAAGTCCTCATCATGTGTCACCACTAAAAGCGATAGGCCTTGTTCCTCTTTCAAGCGTTTAAAAATTGAAAAAACATTTTCAGAATTATGACTATCCAAGTTTCCCGTTGGTTCATCTCCCATCAATATAGTTGGGTTATTTATTAAGGCGCGAGCAATGGCCACACGCTGCTTTTCACCACCAGAGATTCTAGAGGCTCGTTGTTTTGCCAAATGCCCTATATGAAGCATATTTAATTTTTCCATCCCATCGCTTTCAATCTCAGCATGTGATTTTGCGGCAAGTTTCTTAGCTGGAAGCATCACATTTTCCAAAACACTGAATTCCGATAACAAATAATGGAACTGAAATACAAAACCAATATTCTTGTTTCGAATTCGTGAAAGTTCTTGATGAGACTTCCCAGTTACCAATTGATTATTTAGATATAGCTCTCCAGTATAATCGGTATCCATCGTAGAAAGTATATACAATAAAGTAGACTTTCCTGATCCAGATTTTCCCATAATGGAAACAAATTCACCTTTTGCAACACGAATCGAAATATCTTTTAAAACATGAAAGTCTTTTGGTTTATGAAAATACTTGTCTATATGTTTTGTTTCTAAGGCTAGGTTCATAGTGTTCTTTAAGTACCTCTAATAATACGTACGGGATCTATTCTTTTTGCCTTATTAGAAGGCAAATACCCTGCAATAAAAGTGGATAGTAAGGCAAAGCTTATCCCAATTATATAGTAACCAAATTCAAAATTGACCGGGTAGGTTGTAATAGTTGGTAAGGCCTCTGTATCAAATGGAGCATTATCAATCATTACAGATAATCCAAACCCTAAAACCAAGCCCATTAAACCACCTATCAGGCCAATAATCATTGCTTGACTCATAAAAATCAATTGTACATCACGTCCCGAAAATCCAGTCGCCTTTAAAATGGCAATATCCTTCATCTTCTCATATATAAGCATGTTCAAAATATTATAGATGCCAAAACCGGCAACAATTAACAAGGTTATAGAAACTGCATAGGTTATAAGATTTCGGATGTTGGAGCCTGTCTCAAATTGTGCGTTGGCTTCATTAATATCCGTTGCTTTTATGTCAAATTGTAGTTCCAACTTCTTGGACATTGGCACTGCGTCGGCAATATTTAAAAGCTTTACATTTATATCCGTTATATAATTTTCAGCATCACCCAAAATACGTTGTACCGTTTTTAGGTTAACCAAACTGTGTGCATTATCAATTTCAGCAATACCACTTTGGTAAATCCCTACAATCTTTAAGGGAAAAATAGCCCCGCTGATAGTACTTACCTGTACCCTATCACCAACCCAAAGAGACATTTTCTTTGCAAGACCTGCTCCCAAAACAATTCCATTGTCGTAATTTTTTAACGCCTCGGGAGAACCATCAATAATATTATCATCAATATTGGAGAGCCTTACCTCTTCCATAATATCTACTCCTACTAAACTTCCTCCCAATTCAATAGAACCAGATAAGTAAAAAATTTGTGCCCAGAGCTGCGGAGTGGCTCCTTTTACACTTTTATCATTTTTTAAATAATATAAAATGGGTAGGGCATTATGTATTTTTTTTTGACTTTGTTTTGGTTTTACAGAATGTACAACGTTTAAGGCATTTTTATACTTATCATATAGTGTTACCGGCTGTTTTTCAGAGGGTTCAATTTCATTGTAAATATGAATATGTGGAGTTTGATTTAACACAAGGTCATCAAGCATTGTATTTAACCCAGTCATAAAACTAACTAATGTAATGTATGCCCCAATACCAAAAGTCACCCCAAGTGTTGCTGTAGCAGTAGATTTTAACTTGGTCCACAAATGCGTTTTTGCAATAGTCAATATAACTTTCCAATTGGTCATTCTTTGGGCATTAGAATTTCAGTATCACTCGCAATTCCACTTTTTATTTCTACTTCTTCAAGATTTTGAAGCCCAATTTCTACTTCTATAAGCCCATCTACAGTATTTACTTTGTTACCGTCTATAAGATAAGCTTTGGGAATTGTCAAAGCTCGTTCCCTATTTGCAATGATAATGTTCCCCTCGCCCGAAAGTCCTGGATATAGTTTATTTGGAGGGTTATCAAAACGTGCTTCAACTTCGAAGGTTTGGGAACGCTCATCTTTTCTTGGATATATTTTGCTAACCCGTGCTTCAAAAACCTGGCCTTTATAAGCATCTAATGTGACCAATACTTTTTGGTTAATATTCAATTTTACAATATCAACCTCGTCTACCAATAGCTCAATGAGGAAGACATTGCTACTGCCTATTGCCGCCAAAGGCTCTAGGGTATTTACTATTTCACCTGGTTCTTTAAAAAGAGCGTAAACTTTACCACTTATCTTGCTGGTTACTGTAAAATCCTGAGTATTAATTCGAGAGGATTGGTAATTGTTTTGTGCTTGTTTAAGTTGGGTCTGCAACTCCTTTTTAGCACGTTCATAGTTGCTTTGTAAAAGCTTGAGCTTATTTTGAGAAAGTTCGTAGGCAAGTTTCTTATTATCAAGCTCCACCTTAGCGCCTATTTGCTGATTCCACAAACGTTTTTGTCTTAAAAAATTAATGGAATCATTTCGAAACGTTAAGATGGCTGATTGAATTTCGTCTTGTAATCCCTTGAGTATCGCAGATTCTCCATAATAATTTTCACGAGCTAATTCCAGGGCAAGTTTGGCATTCTCCGTACTGAGTTTAGGAGCAGTGTTTATAATTTGCAACAAGGGAGTTCCTTTTGACACGCTATCACCTTCTTCTACAAGATTGCAATCCAATATTCCAGCAACAATTGCATGAGCCTGATAGAGGCTATCTGGTTGAATGGTTACCGATGAATATACCGACTCCGTTATTGCAGTTTCTCTGGGAAAGGTTTTTTCTTGACTTGAATTGCAAGCAATTGAGATAATTAAAAATAAAATGCCCATTAATCGGAAACAGCAGTATTTAATTTTCATGATAGCATGCTTAAACAAATGGTAAAGGTAACTCTGGAGGCTACGGTGCAGTATGACATTTATCATGGTTAGAAAATAATTGTGTTCTTAATTTCCCAGTGAAATTTTAGAAAGAACGGGAATTGAACAGGTATGGCATTAATCTAATTCTAAACGCCAAAAACAAATAAATAGATGAATAAAATAATCACCTTAACAGTAAACCCATCGGTTGATAAAAGTACCTCAACAGCAAGTATTCGCCATACAAGCAAGCTAAGGTGTGCAAAACCTTTTTATGAAGCTGGCGGAGGCGGCATTAACGTATCTCGGGTTATTGAAAAATTAGGTGGTTACTCGCAATGCATTTTTTTAGAGGGAGGAGCCACGGGTAAGCATTTAAAAGAGCTATTGCAGCAACAAGATTTAAATTATGAGTCTATCCCAATAAAAGAACGGACAAGGGAAAATCTTGCAGTAACTGACATTTCCAATAACCAACAATATAGATTTGGTATGCCAGGACCCAGAATTTATAAGAATGAAATAAAAGCCGTGTTACAATTAGTCGAAGAAAAACTTGAAACAGCTGATTATCTGGTTGCAAGCGGTAGTCTTTCTATGGGTATGCCAAAGAATTTTTATGCGCAATTAAGTAAAGTGGTTATCAAAACTAATTCAAAAATGATATTGGATACTTCTGGTGAGGCACTTAAAATGGGTGCAAAACAAGGCGCTTATCTTATAAAGCCAAACTTAGGCGAACTAGCTTCCCTTTGCAATGTTACCTCTATATCTTCCATGACCTTGGAGGCTATGGCCTTGTGTTGTCTTAAAAACTATCCAATTGAAATCCTTGTGGTTTCTTTAGGGGCTAAAGGTGCACTTTTGGCCACTAAAAACAAACTAATACAACTATCAGCTCCAGCAGTTCATGAACAAAGTACAATAGGAGCCGGAGATAGTATGGTGGCAGGTTTGGTTTATGCGCTTTCCACAGGAAAAGACCTTGATGAAATCTTAAGACTTGGTGTGGCTTGCGGAACTGCGGCAACCTTGACCAAAGGGTCCCAACTTTGTAAAAATAAGGATGTAGAAGAACTGTATGATTGGTTAACCACTAACCAAAATCCAACATTAAATAAATTACAGACCATTCAATAACAAAATCTTATGGGCGACCAAAAAGTTTCAAAAATTGATATTGCATCCAGAGCAAAATTTGTAAGACACCTATTAAGCGATATTAGGGTCTTAGAGGTTATGCTCAAAAAAAATATGGTAGAAAGTGGCGTAACACGTATTGGTGCAGAACAAGAATTTTGTTTGATTGATGAATATTGGCGACCAGCCAAAAATGCCACCAGAATATTAAATGCTATTAATGACCCTAATTTCACCAATGAGATAGCAAGATTTAACCTCGAAATAAATTTAGATCCCGAAATATTGGAAGGAAGTTGTTTTACAAAAGTAGAAAACCAACTAAGACAACTATTGGAAAAAGGAAGCACAATAGCGGAAAAATACAATACCAAAATTCTTTTAACGGGCATCTTGCCCACAATTAGCATGAAAGAGCTTTCAATGGAATATATGACCCCAAGTATTAGGTATGAGTTGCTCAACGAAGCTGTAAAAAAAATACGAAAATCAGATTTAGAATTTCATATTCGCGGCGTTGATGAACTTTCTGTTCACCATGATTCTGTTTTGTTCGAAGCCTGTAACACGAGTTTCCAACTACACCTGCAGGTAGCCCCAGAAGATTTTGTAGCTAGTTACAATTGGGCTCAAGCTATTTCAGGACCAGTGTTAGGTGTTTCTTCTAATTCTCCGTTGCTAATGGGGAGGGAGCTTTGGAGCGAAACGCGTATTGCCCTTTTTCAGCAGAGTGTAGATACAAGGGATTCTTCTCATACACTAAGGGACAAACAGGCAAGGGTTACTTTCGGAAATAATTGGGAAACCGGGTCAATAGTAGATATTTATAAAGACCAGATTTCAAAATATGAAGTCCTATTATCAACAACTATTGAGAAGAATTCGCTAGAAGAGCTAAGGAAAGGAAATATACCTCAACTTAAAGCACTTGGCTTGCACAATGGAACTATTTACCGTTGGAACAGACCCTGCTATGGAGTCAATAAAAATATTGCTCACGTTCGAATTGAAAATAGATACCTTCCTTCTGGACCTACCATCTTAGATGAGATGGCAAATTTTGCTTTTTGGGTAGGCTTAATGATGGCTAGACCCCCAGAATATGATGATATGCAGAAGGTAATGGATTTTAAAGATGTCAAAGACAATTTTGTGAAAGCAGCTAGAAATGGAAAAAACAGTATTATGAATTGGAAAGGTGGGAATATTCCAATAAAAGAGCTTGTTATAAACGAACTGCTTCCTTTAGCGTATAAGGGTTTGGAAAAATGTTCGATTGACAAACATGATATTGAACGTTACTTAGATGTTATAGCCAATAGAACACATGGAAAAACCGGTGCTATGTGGAGTGTACAGAACTACCGTAATCTTATAAATAATATGAAACAAGACCATGCGCTTGTTGCTTTAACCGAAGCCATGTATAAAAATCAACAGGAACAGATTCCTGTGTCTCAATGGCCTGAAATAAAAAGCTTTGCGGAATTTAACACAGGTGCTTCCAGTGCAAAACACCTTATGTCCACTCAACTTTTTACCGTAAATAAAAATGACCTTGCAGATATGGCAATCAGTATTATGCAGTGGAAGAATATTCATCATATCCCTGTTTTAAACGATGATAATGAACTTTGCGGATTACTGACTTGGAATCATATGGTCGAATATCTAAAAGAGGATTCTAATGCATGTGAACTTAGGGTTGCGGAACTTATGGTTAAAAGAGTTATTACGGTTTCCCCAGAGACTGAATTGGAAAAAGTATTTGAATTAATGCATCAACATCAAATTGGGTGTTTACCTGTGGTAAAAAATAAAACCCTAGTGGGCATAGTAACTAGAAATGACATAACCGCCTTTGCAACATGACAAAAGTTTATAGTGAAGCCTTGGATAGATCAATAGAAATTGATCGTATTATTGGTAACATAAAAGGAACTAAATCTGGTTCAACCTTTATTTTCATTGCTGGTATTCATGGTAATGAACCATCTGGAGTTTTTGCTCTAAAAGACGTGTTGGATAAAATAAATTCAAAAAACATATCCTTTACAGGAAATTGTTACGCCATAGCAGGTAATTTAACTGCGCTAAAATATGGTGTAAGATACAGAAAGGAAGATCTTAACCGTATATGGACTTCAGATAGGATAAATGCAGATGCCGTTTTTGAATTTAAAACTAAAAGAGATGAAGGTTTTGAACAGTATGAGATTTTGAGCACTATCAATCAAATTATAAGTAAAGAAGATGGTCCTTTCTATTTTATTGACCTTCATACAACCTCTAGTAAGACTAGACCATTTATTACAATAAACGATACCTTATTAAACCGAAAGTTCACACAACAATTTCCTGTACCCCTTTTGTTGGGAATAGAGGAGTACTTGAACGGAACCTTATTTAACTACATCAATGAGTTAGGATATCTGGCATTTGGTTTTGAGGCAGGCCAGCATCATGAATTAACCTCCATAAAAAACAATGTAGCATTAATTTACCTTACTTTCTTCTTTGCCGGATGTATTAAAAAAACAGATTTTGAATATGATGCCTGTTACAATCTTCTTGCTAATGCCGCTGAAAATTTACCCAGCACTTTTGAAATAATTTATCATTACAAAATTGCAGAAAAAGAAAACTTTAAAATGATGCCAGGTTACACCAATTTTCAATTGATAAAATATGGGCAGCCATTGGCTAAAAGCAACTCAAAAATAGTCAGTGCAACTTTGGAAGGGAATATATTTATGCCATTATATCAATCAAAAGGAGAAGACGGGTTCTTTATTATAAAACCGATTGAGTCTATATTTCTTTCCTTATCAACTATTCTACGAACAATAAAACTAGACTATTTCCTAGCCATATTACCCGGAATTTCTTGGGATTCCAACAAGAAAAATGCACTAAGAATAAATCTATACATCGTACGATTTCTAGCAAAAAAAATCTTCCATTTACTTGGGTATAGAAATAAGCAAATAGATGAAAAACATCTTATCATATTTAATAGGGAGGCCGTTTCAAAAAAAATTCATTATAAAAATGAAACGTGGAACTAAAAACTGATAAATATCATTTTTTAAGACTTCTTTACTTTATACTTTAGAGGTATCAATAAGGAAATTGTTCTTTGAAATTACAGTAATAACTAATAGAGACCTAACAAAGGTTAAGAGGTAAGTTCTATAGAAGGTCGTAGACCTGGCAATAAGTAGTTCGTTTCAGGATTGAAATGGATTTTTACCGTTTGCCGTAAGTGGTACGAATTTCAATAAAATAAACCTCAAAGGATTGGGATGTTTAACATCCCAATCCTTTTAAAATAAGTACACTAATGAACAATGTGTTGCTGGAATTAAAATTTAAGTTATAGGAGTGAAAGACTATTATTTGATTTATTCCTGAAATTGATTAGCAATAATCGCTTGAAGGAAGAAAAGAAAAGTATTGGCTTAATCTCTTAAAAGGAAACAGGTATGCTTTTAAGTATACCTGTTTCTGTTTATAAAATATTTAAAAGAAGAGGATGAAGTATTATTATGAGACCAAACTGCAGCATATCAGTTTTGAAGAAGCTATAGAAAAAACCATTGAAGCTCTTAAAATAGAGGGTTTTGGTATCATTTCTGACATTGATATAAAAGCTACCATGAAAAAGAAATTAAATGTAGATTTTTACAACTACAAAATCCTTGGTGCCTGTAGCCCTGAGTTTGCCTACAAGGCATTACAGGCAGAAGATAAAATAGGCACATTATTACCTTGCAACGTAATTGTACAAGAAAAAGACCCTGGAACGATAGAAGTTGCTGCAATTAACCCTATGGCATCTATGCAGTCAGTAATTAATCTAAAAATATTAGACGTAGCTGAAACCGTTGGTCATCAACTTGAGAAAGCCATTAAATCCCTATAAATATGACAATAAACATACAGTATGTACACATGCCAAATAGCGATTCTTTAAGTAGTATCATAATAAAGAAACTAGAAAAATTACATCATAAATTCAACTGGATCATTAAAGCGGAGGTATTCTTAAAACTGGAAAATACCGCATCAAGTAAAAACCAAATATGTGAAATCGAATTAAGCGCGCCAGGGCCTCGATTATTTGCTACGGCAAAGGCGAACAATTTTGAAAAAGCCGTAGCAGAAACGATAAAGGAATTGGAACATCAACTAAAACGCAGAAAAAATACCTTTTCCCATCATTAGAAAAGGTATTTGTCAATAATGGAATATAGTTAACAATTAAGAATCTACAGGTGCAGCTGAAAAAAGTAACTGTAGTTTGCCCAGTAACATAAGTTCAGCTTTGTTTTTATTTGCGAACGAATAAGCAATGGCACTTGCAGTCTCAAATAGTAAACTTTTAATTTTTTTGGAAAAAAGAGATGCATTCTCTTCATAAAATTCAACGAATTCGAGAAAACTTTCATCACTGTTTTTTTCATTTTCTAAAAGCCAATCAAAAACGACTTCTATTTGAAATGCCGCATCGGTACCATACTCATCTTCAATATCATCTATAGGCAACCATTTTTCCCTTACTAAACTTTTTAATTTATCAATTTCCTTTGTGTGCACACTTTTGTCCGCCATTGCAATAGCAAAAAAAAGATACCCGGTTTTTTGATAAAACATGTTCCAAATGGATGTTGAATAGGATTTTTCCATGATGCAAATTTTTAATCCGTGATTTAAGTTTAAAACTAACCGTGATAATGAATTACAACAATGATAAAAATCAGTTTTTCGGTTATCTTTATGATATGAAGGTTTTTGAAAAAAACAGTAACATCTTTAGACTTCTTTCCGAGGCGGTTTCCGAAGGTATTTTGATAGTGAATCACAAGCAACTTATTGTTGCAGCCAATGGTTCTGCACATTCTATGTTTGGGTATGAAGAAGACGAATTGGTTGGCAAGCCATTAAATGTTTTAATTCCTTCTAAATATCAAAAAGCACATTCAGGACATGTGAATGGTTTTATAAAAAGGAGTGAAAAGCGTCAGATGGGCAAAGGCCGTAATCTCTATGGATGTAAAAAAAATGGAGAGGAATTTCCGGTAGAAGCCGGTCTAAATCCACTACAACTATACGGAAACTCTTATGTGATGGCCTTGATTACTGATATTACCGAACGTAAGGAATACACCGAGAATTTGGAAAAAATGGTTGCCAAGCGTACCGCTCAATTAGAAGAAGCCCTTACCGCAGAGAAAGAACTTGGAGAATTAAAAACAAAATTCCTTTCCTTGGTATCTCATGAGTTTAAAACCCCATTAAGCAGTATTTTAACTTCAACGACATTATTGGGTAAATATACCGAGACAGCACAGCAAGATAAGAGAGATAAGCATTTAGCCACAATTAAAAGCAAAGTGAAATATCTGGACAATATCATCAATGATTTTCTTTCCGTAGAACGCTTAGAGTCTGGTAAGGTAAAGTACAATCTAACTTTTTTTCCGTTAAGTAAAGTGGTTAATGAAGTAGTCTATGACTCCAATATGTTATTAAAAGAAGGACAGCAAATATTGTACCCGCAGGATGTTGATGAAATTAATTTATATTTTGATGAAAAAATATTGGAGCTGGCCCTTTCCAATCTTGTGCATAATTCCATTAAATATTCTCCAGAAAATACCAAAATTGACATTAGGGTCATTGCCGAAAAAGAGTTTTTTACCATTCTCATTATTGATGAAGGTATAGGCATACCAGAAGCAGAGCAGAAATTTATTTTTGAACGTTATTTTAGGGCTGGTAATGCGCTGTTAAACCAAGGAACAGGTATTGGGCTTAATATTGCCAAACGCCATTTGGAAAATTTAGGCGGCGATATTACATTTACTAGTGTTGAAAATAAAGGCACAGAGTTTAGAATTACCATTCCTATCCAACCCCTTAAATCCAACACATGAAAAAAGTACTTTTAATTGAAGATGATGTTTCCCTAAGGGAAAACACAGCCGAAATTTTAGAACTTTCCGGATACACGGTTATTATGGCTCCAAATGGAAAAATTGGGGCCGAGCATGCCAAAACTTATGCTCCAGATATTATTGTTTGTGATATTATGATGCCAGAAATGGATGGGTATGGGGTATTGCAAGAACTATCCAAAGATGATACTACACAACAAATCCCTTTTATTTTTTTATCTGCCAAAACCGAACGTGCAGAAATTAGAAAAGGAATGGATTTAGGCGCCGATGATTACCTTACAAAACCATTTGAAGAAGAAGAACTTATAAGTGCCATAGAAAGTAGATTGGCAAAAGCAGAACTTCTTTCCAGGATGACAGTCCCAAAAGTAAAAAGTCCCGAATCTTCAAGCGAACAATTACGCACTCTTAATGAGCTCAAAAATTTCTTTGATGATAATGGGGTTGTTGAGAGTTTTAGAAAAGGGGAACAGATATTTCGGGAGGGAGTGCACTCCAATACCATTTATTTGTTATTAAAAGGGGTTGTTAAATGCCATAAAATGGATGAGGAGGGCAAAGAATTAATTACCGCATTATACAGGGCTGATGATTTCTTAGGGTTTACTTCTTTTATGGATAATATTTTATACCAAGAAACAGCTACAGCGGTAGAGGATACAGAGCTTGCAGGAATATCTAAAACTGAACTAAAGGAAATCCTTAAGAAGAATCAGAATATTTCCCTAGAGCTTATGGAATTATTGAACAAAAATATTAGCGACATTAAAGAGCAGCTATTGCAGATGGCCTATAGTTCAGTCAGAAAAAAAACAGCACAAACGCTTTTACAATTCTCAGAAATACTGAATAAAAAACCTGACGAACCAATCCGTATATCACGGAGCGATTTATCCAGTGTGGCTGGTATTGCTACAGAAAGTCTTATACGAACCTTATCATATTTTAAAAAAGAAGGACTTATAGATATTGAAGGTAGAAACATCCGTATTCTAAAGCTGGACCGACTCCAACATATAGTCTAAGTCCCTTAAACTTTCGTATAGAACTGATATATATCATATTCTAAGGTAATGGAGGCTCTTAAATTTGGAGCTCTATTGTTTATCTAATGAAGAATATTCTAGTCTTGACCGATTTTTCGGAGAATGCTTGGAATGCTATAAAGTATGCCCAACAACTATTCAAACAAAATAAATGTAGTTTTTACTTATTACACGTAAATGCTTTATTCGACTATCCAGTCACTCCACTTTCCCTTGAAAAGAGAAACAAAATCGATTTAAAAAAAATTATTATTCCTTCTAAAACATTACTTGGTGATTTACTGAATAAGGTTGAAAGCTCATTTAACAACACAAAACATAAATATTTTGGTGTTCATGAAGAAGGATTTCTCTTAGAAGCCATCAAAAAAAATATTGATGAAAAGGACATAGACCTCATCGTAATGGGAACCAAAGGGGCAACAGGTATACGAAAACATATTATTGGTAGCAATGCAGGAGATGTTCTTACAAAAGTTAAGTGCAACACCTTGGTCATTCCAAAAGGAGTATGCTTTTCAGTACCACAAGAAGTAGCCTTCCCTACAGACTATAATATTTTCTATTCGCATAAAATTTTGGATGCGGTTACAGAAATGCTCCGCCTTACTGAGGGGAATATACGTGTGATGAATGTTTCTAAAGTAAATAAGAACCTAACAAAGGCTCAAGAAAAAAATCAAGAATATCTCTTGGATTACTTGAATGAGACTTTCCCAAATAATAACACTTTTCATACCATAACCAATAGAAGTGTAAATGCGGCCATACAATGCTTTGTAGAGAGTAGAGGTATAGATATGATAATAATGGTAGCAAAAAATCTTAATTTTTTACAACAAATACTTTTTGATTCTTTAGTGGAAAAAATAAGTTTCCATGCAAAAGTACCCTTCTATGTACTACATGAATAAGTACTATACACCTCTTTTAGGTAGCTGACCAATATCATGGTTTACACGAAAAGTACAATCTATTTTTGGCAAAAATAGATTGTATGAGAACCGTTTTGATTCCCACCGACTTTTCAGAAAATGCCACGCATGCCATTAAGTATGCCATGGCTCTTTATAAATGTGAACGGAGTAGATTCTATTTTCTCCATGCTTATGGAGATGAAGTATATGGTCCATTTAGAGCCAACTCTAAACTGGATATAGAAGTGGAAAAAGAAAAGGTTAAGAAAGAAACCCATAAAAAGTTGAATGCACTACTAAAAGAGGTTGCAGAAATTCCCCCCAACCCAAAACACACTTATGAAACTGTAAGTGCTTTTGATTCATTAGTTGATGCAGTGAATGATTTTGTAAATGAATTAAATATTGATTTGGTCATTATGGGAACTAGGGGGAAGACCAATGATAAAAAAATAACATTTGGCAGTCATACGGTTCAGGTATTTAAATATGTTCAATGCCCTGTATTGGCAGTACCTAATGAAGCTGAGTTTGAACAACCCAAGAAAATTTTATTCCCAACCGATTATATGTTACCCTACAAAAGAAGAGAACTAAAGCTCTTAGACTGTCTTTGTATGGAATATAAATCTGAAGTGCATTGTCTTTATATTTCTGATTTTGAGAATCTGAGTCATAGACAATTGGACAACAAACGCTTTCTAACAGCATCTTTGCCAAATTCATATCTCTTTTTTGAAAGAACCCCGGTAAAAAATAAAGCTGAAGCTATTCAAGACTATATCAAATTGAAAAACATTGATTTCCTGGTCATGGTGAATTCCAGACATTCCTTTCTGGAAGATATGCTATATCGTTCCACAGTAGATGAAATAGGACTCACTACTAAAATCCCGTTTTTGGTCATGCAAAATTTACCTCGATAAAAACATAAAAATGAAAAATATACTATTGCCAACAGATTTTTCGGACAATGCTTTAAATGCAGTTTTTACGGCTATGAAATTGCAATATAATACCTCCTGTAATTTTATTTTGTTACACGTTTATGAGTCCAATACCAGAAACACTACAAGTCGCCAAAGTTCAACTAGGGCAGGAATGGTTTATGATGCCATACAGAGGGACGTCACAGAAAAAATGGAAGACACTTTAAAAACAATAAAAAAAGTATCCGATAATCAAAAACACCATTTTTCGGCAATGGTAGTACAAGGAGATATAGCTACTAAAGTAAGCGAACTTATTCCAAAACATGATTTGGATTTAATTGTTATGGGAACAAAGGGCGCAACGGGTGCAAAACAAATTTTTTTAGGAAGCAATACGGTAAGAGTATTAAAAAAGAATAAGAACTGCCCCATTTTAGCGATTCCTAAAAAATTCAATTTTCAATCTTTAAAAAAGATTGTCTTCCCTACCGAATATGCTAATTTCTTTTCCAAGGAACAGTTAATGCCTCTTGTTGCGATGGCTGAAACCTGGAAATCGCAAATACTGGTCTTTCATGTCGCCCAAGAATTTAAGCTTTCCGAACAACAATTGACAAATAAGGAAATTTTAAAAGCCAGGTTGGATACCGTTTATCATTCTTTCTATAAAGGAACTATCAATACCACAGTAGCCGAAGCAATTAATGAATTTGCTCAAGAGCAGATGGCAGACATGATTGCTCTGGTCCATTACAGCCATACATTCATGGAAAAATTAACACAAGAACCGGTAGTAAAAAAAATAGGGTTTCACACAAAGATTCCTCTATTAGTGCTACCAGAATAATAAAAACTATGTTAAAAATATTATTGCCCACGGATTTTTCGGATAACGCGTATCATGCATTACGTTATGCCGTTTACTTGTTTGAAAAAGAAGAATGTACATTTTACATTTTAAATGCTTTCCAAACTGGGGCTTCCAACCTAGAAAGCAAACGTAATAAAGCACGAAATACTAGACTATTTCAAATTAATAAAGAAGGTTCTGAAAAAAAACTAAAGGATGTTCTTACTACGGTTAAATTAGAGAACGATAATCCTAAACATGTCTTTAAGACGCTGTGCATAGCAGATTCTTTAGTGAATGCCATTGGGCAATCAGTACTAGACCTCAACATTTATTACATATTTATGGGAACAAAAGGTGCAAGCGGCTTAAAAAGTGTTTTCCTTGGGAGCAACACCGTAAAGATAATTAGCAAAATAGATTTTTGTCCTATTGTTGCCGTTCCCGCTGATTATAGTTTTGATATTCCGGATGAAATACTTTTTGCAACTGGTTTTGAACATGTATATGATAAATATGAGTTACATCCAATGCTGGTGTTGTCAAAACTATGGGACTCAAAAATCCGTGTTTTGCATTTAATAGATAAGGAGAAGAAGGTAATGCATCAAGAAACTGCCAAAAAAGTCATTGCAAAAAGACTAAACCAAGTGCCTTATGAAATAGTAGAGATAGATAAAAAAGATAAGGTATCTAAAGAAATTGTAAAGCTTGTTGAACAAAATGAGGATATTGGCATGGTAGCAATGATAGACTATTGGCACAGTTTTATGCAGAAGTTGACTAGAGAACAGGTTGTTAAAAATGTGGCATTTAGAATAAAAGTTCCCTTTTTAGTCATGCACCTTTTAGAATAAGACACTCCAACTAGCCAAGGCTTTTAATAGAAGCTACTATACTCTCTTTTATTTTTTTTGTTTTGAACTTTTAGATTTAGAATAGGAAATCCAATGCAGTTTAGCTCTCGTTTTACTTTTTCTAAAGTCCTTTTTGTTGCAACATAAAACGTAATTGTACCAGTTTCAATATCCAAGTCTAATATTACCATATCTAAAATTCGGTTTAGATTACGAATAATACACTCCTTTCCCTCAAGTGTAGAAAGGTTTTTTAAAGTGGCATACGTTCTCATAATTTCCATTTCCCCATAAATTAATCCCTATAAATTAAATGGGGGATGATATATATCAGTAAAGAGCTAAAAATACTTTTATTGCTTTGTAATAGCTTAAAGTCCCATCACCATGCGTAAAGATAAAATTGACGTTGTACTCGCTATAGATATTGGAGGCACTTTTACAAAAATTGGTTTGGTAGACAGAAATGGAACGATTCTTTCTAGCCATGTATTCAAAACTGAAGCAAAAAAACCCTTTACAGATTTTAAAATTCTTTTGGAGAAAGAAATAAGGAAGCTACTTTCTACCAAAGGTATAAGACATACTATTCTGGGTATTGGCATAGGTGCACCTAACGCCAATTACAAAACAGGAGCCATGGAAAATCCTCCAAACTTTAGATGGGGAAAAGAGGTGCCCTTAAAAGATACTGTTTTACAAATTATAGATAAGTCTATCTATATTACAAATGATGCTAATGCATCGGCATTGGGAGAATTGTATTTTGGTATGGCAAAAGGCATGAAAAATTTTGTGGTACTTACTCTGGGAACAGGTTTGGGAAGTGGAATTATAAACGAAAAGAAATTAGTCGTAGGAGAATATGGCATGGCTGGTGAATTAGGTCATGTAAATGTATATCCCAATGGAAGAGAGTGCAATTGCGGATTAAAAGGATGCTTGGAAACCTACGCATCTGTTACAGGAATTAAACGGACAGTTTTTAGATTGTTATCCGATAGTAAGGAAGATTCTATATTGCGAAACTATAGTTTTGATGATTTAACCGGTAAAGAAATATCGGAAGCTGCATTAAAGGGCGATAATATTGCTTTAGAGGCATTCCAACGAACAGCAAAAATCTTAGGAAGTAAAATGGCAGATACCGTTGCCCATCTAGAACCCGAAGCCTTTATCTTAACCGGAGGTCTAAGCAAAGCGGGAGAGTTATTTTCACAGCCTTTAATTCAAAGCATGGAAGCTTCCCTATTTAATGCCTACAAAGGGAAAATAAAAGTATTTATTTCGAAAACCGTAAGTAACGATGCTATTTTGGGTCCTGCAGCTCTTGCTTGGCAAGAATTGGCAATGGAAAATTAGTTATAAGAAAACAGGCCAGTACTTTTATATACCCTTAGTCTTGATGCTTTTTTCTCTAAAACATCTTCGGTAATACTAAGAATTTCAGCTCTTGTTCTAATATAGATGCTTGTAAATTGTCGCATCTTGCAACATAAATGGGAATGTTCTTCTGCCAAAATCTCCCTATTTTTTTGTAGTCCTGTGTTTATGGCATATAGAAGTTTTGAACGATGTAATTCAAGCATATCGACTAGTTTGGTATAAGAGAAACTCAAGTCTTGAAAACGCATAACACACTCTCTAAGTTCATCTATATTTTCAATTTTAAAGATTTTATTAAAATAACGGTCCAGCAAATGTTTTAAAAAAGTCATATCCTTTTTAAAAAAGATCATATCACTTTTAATATCATCGCTCTGCTCAAATAATTCTGATAAATCAATTTTTACATTTTCTTTTTTCATTTTTGCAAACTTAGTTTTTCTAAAAATAAATTCTATGTGAAGAATGTAAAATGATATTGGTCATACAGCACTTCTAAAACCTACTACGGTGCTATGGTTTAAAGTCGTAGTTGGTTTCAATTATATGATTTTACAATAGCTATAACCGCATCTTTTTGTAGCACCCCAGATTGCCTCCATAGTTGTTCTCCATTTTTAAAAAGTATCATAGTCGGGACTCCGCGAACATGGTATTTATTGGCTAAAGATTGGTTTTTATCCACATCTATTTTAACGATGCGCACCTTTTCCTTTAGCTCTTGCTTTACTTGTTCTAAAATGGGGGAAAGCATTTTACATGGTCCGCACCATTCCGCAAAAAAGTCCACGAGCACAGGTGTATCCGAAATTATTAGTTTATCAAAATTACCCTTCATCCCTACTCCTTTTTATAGGTGCAAAATACAAAACCTCATCGGTTGTAAACTGACCAATATCATGGTTTTTGATACTACTTAAGGGTAGTTTTGAATATCTAATTTTAAACCATAGAGTTATGCTACGCGTACTGCTTCCAACAGATTTCTCAGATAATTCTACTAATGCCATTAAGTACGCCTTACTTGCATTTAAAGATATGGAGTGTGAATTTTACCTACTGCATACCTACATGCCGCCGGTATATCATGTAGAATATGTTGTTGGATATCCCGAACAGATTGGTCTTGGAGATGTAATTAGGCAAAAAGCAGTAAAAGATTTAAATAACCTTCAAAATAAACTAGAGGAAGAGTTTAAAAACGATAAACATTCTTTTCATGCTTTTGCATGTTTGAGCACCTTAAACCATCAAATTCATGAAATGGTCGAAGATAAAAAGATTGATGTAATCGTTATGGGTACTACAGGCGCCACCGGTGCAAAAGAAATTTTGCTCGGCACACATACCGTCCATGTGATAAAAAATGCAAAATGTCCCGTAATTGCGGTGCCACCCAATTTCAAATACGAAGTACCTAAAGAAATTCTTTTTCCAACGGACTATGAAGTGGATTTTAAAACTAGGCCATTACATGTTTTGCTTAAAATTGCCAGGCAACATATATCGAGTATCGAAATACTCCATGTATCCTATGGTTATGAGCTTTCTGACAAACAGAAAAAGAACAAAGATAAATTAGCTCGTGTTTTTAAGGGTATTGCGCACCTATTCCATGACAAACCCAATCAAGAAATAATAAATGCCATAAATAATTTTCAACTAAAACATAAGATAAACTTATTGGTCATGGTGCAAAACAAGCACACTTTTGTAGAACGACTTTTTATTGAACCTGTTATCAAAAAAATAGGTTTTCATATTACCATTCCCTTTATGGTAATTCCACATTTTAAATAGTCCTTATGATACGTAACATACTTGTTCTGACCGATTTTTCGCATGACGCCTACAATGCGCTTTTTTATGCAACGCAATTGTACAAAGGTCAAAAATGTGCGTTTCATATTCTACACGCCTTTGACCGGAATTCGCATTTTAAAGACGAATTTAAAGGGAATAAAACAAGTAAAAAGCTAAAAGAATTTTTTAGTCAGAGAACTGCCGAAAGTCTTAGAGAAACGTATCATAAAATTACAGCAGATGCGGATACCAAACAGAAATCTTTACACTCTTTTAAAACGGTTCCTAAGAATAATTCTTTAGAAAAAGCAATGATGGCATATCTGACTGAAAAACCCATAGACCTTGTTGTAATGGGAAATAAGGGTAGAACTGGATTGAAGACCATTTTTCTAGGTAGTAATACTATTAAAATTATAAAAAGTAACATCAATTGTCCCATACTCTGTGTCCCAAGGCAGATAGACTTTAGACCTATCTCACAATTAGGTTATATTACCAGTTTCAAGCATTCAGTAGCAGAATCTACATTATCGTTTATAAAATCATTAGCATTATTCTATGAAGCCGCACTCCATGTAGTTCATATTAATAAAGATGATGTACTGCATACATCACAAGAAAAAAACAAGACTAGCATAAGTACATTTTTTAAGGATATATGTCTTCGTTTTCATACCGTCCCCGAAAAAAATTCAAAAGCAAAAACGATAAGCAAATTTGCAAAACAACATGAACTGGATTTATTGGCCATGTCTTACTATCCAAACCATTTTTTGGATAGATTATTTAAAGAACCTATTGCTTTAAATCTAAGTATTTACACAGAAACACCTTTACTTATTCTTCCCATACAGGCATGACAATTATCATTTCATAGCATTCTTTGCAGTTATACTTTTATCCAATAACCTAAGTAAAACTGTTATGAACAAAAGAATTTTATTGCCTACGGACTACTCAAAAAACGCATTAAATGCAATTAGGTACGCTTTTGATTTATACAAGGATGTACGCTGCGATTTTTATTTTTTAAACACCTTTCATGCATCAGGATATTCTTTGGATAGTTTAATGGTGGCAGAGGCCGGTGAACGTCATTATGAAGCAGCAAAGTTGGAGTCAACGGAGGGAATGAAACGTCTTATGGAAATCTTACGTTTACATCCAGACAATGACAAACATACATTCCATACCATCTGTACTTTTAATGCTCTTTTAGTGGCTATAGAAGAGGTTTTAAAAGCAAAGGATATAGATATTATTGTCATGGGCACTAAAGGGCTTACCGATTCTACTAATGCCATTTTAGGTACTAATACAGTAGGTGTGATGGAGAAGATCACTCAATGTCCTGTTATAGCTGTACCCGCAGATTTTAGCTTTTCTAGACCAAAAGAGATTGTCTTCCCAACTGATTATAAGACCGTTTTTAGAAGGAAAGAACTTTATTATATGTTCGAAATAGCTAAAATGCATAACTCTGGGATTCGTGTACTACATATAGAAAAGCGAGGTAAGTTAAATACCGGTCAAGAAAACAACAAAGCATTATTGGAAGATATGATGCAAGGTCTCGATTATAGTTTTCACACGCTTAAAAAAGTTAAAGTAAGTCAGGGAATTGAAGCCTTTACCGATAGTAGAGGAAGCGATATGATCGCCTTTTTAAATAGAAAACATTTCTTCTTTAGTAGTATTCTCTCCAATCCCTTGGTAAAGGAAATTGGGTATGACAGTAAAATCCCAATTCTGGTTTTAAAGGACAATTCTTAAACTAGAAAATGAATTAAAATTTGCAAAAAATAAAATACGCTAATTATGAAAAAAGTTGGAGTATGGCTAGACAAAGAAAAGGCCCATATTGTTACATTAATAGATGATATTGAATACTTGGATACGTTATTTTCAGAACTGGAGTTTTTTAACCCAAAAGGAGGCTCTGGAACTAAATTAAAAGGAGGGCCTCAAGATGTGGTTCAGGATAGTAAGTATTTGGAAAGAGAAAAGCATCAGTTTAAGAAATACTTCGATCAAATTGCCAACAAGGTTATGGATGCCGATATGTTAATTCTTTTGGGGCCAGCTGGCACTAATGAAAAACTGAAAAAAGAACTAAATCAATCGTATCCATTACTGGCTGCTAAAACAAAAGCTGTAATTAAAGTAGATAGCATGACCGAAAATCAAATCAAAGCACGAGTGAGGGATTTTTACAAAATCCAAAGCTAGATGCAAGAAATACTTGATTTTTTTAGCAAACCAGTTGTAATTAAGATTTCTGGAATTTTAATTTGGCTGGTAATTATCCTATTGACTATAGGCTCTTTAAGAAAGCTCTTAAAACGGCGGATTGAAAATAATACGATACGATATAAAGCCCAGAAAGGACTTGAAATTATTGGATATATTCTGATACTATTACTCTTTATAGTCTCATTTACCCTAGATGATGTGAAAGATTATACTATCATCATAGGGCTTTTTACAGCTGGGCTTACATTTACTTTGCAAGAATTGATATTAAGTGTAGCAGGATCATTTTATATCTTTTTTGTTCGGGTCTATAAACCGGGTGACCGAATTGAAATTAATAATATCAAGGGAGATGTTATTGACATTGATAGTATTTACACTACTATTATGGAGATAGGTGAATGGGTCAGTAGCGATAACTATTCGGGCAGGATAATCAAAATAAGCAACGCCTTTGTCTTCAAGGGTCCAATTAAAAATTATTCCATGCACTTTCCATTTGTTTGGGACGAACTCAACGTATTGATAACCTATGACTCCGACGTAGAACTTGCCAAGCAGGTAGTATTAAAAATTGCAAAAGAGCAACTATCGGACTATGCAAAGAACTCTTTTGCAAAATGGGAAGAAATGGTTGAGCACTATTATATTGAAAATGCAACAATTGAACCAACAATAGCGACCAGTTTGACGGATAATTGGGTGGCGTTGAATTTACGATATATAACAGATTACAAAAAAAGACGTGCCACTAAACACCAACTCTATGAAAGCATCCAACTAGCAGTGGCACAAACTAAGGATGCTGTAAAACTGGCATCGACCACCTTACAATTGCTAAAATTTCCGGAAGTGAACATCAATCTAAAAAAACAACCCTTATGAAAAAAGACTCCATGGATGTTCTCAAGTCTTCCGGTGAGAGCGTGAAGTTCTCTATTGAAAAACTACGCGGTTCATTGAAACACAGTGGCGCAGATGATATTCTGATCAAACAAATCGTGAATACGGTTTGCAATGAAATGTATCAAGGTATTTCAACAAAAGAAATATACAACCGTGCATTTACACTATTAAAGCAAAAGAAATCGGTTTTTGCTTCGAAGTACAAATTGAAAAAGGCTATCTATGAATTAGGTCCCACAGGCTTCCCATTTGAAAGATTTGTTGCTGCTATTTTGGAGTTTTCAGGTTATTCTACGCAATTAAATCAGAATACATCTGGAATATGTGTATCCCATGAAATAGACATTATTGCCGAGAAAAATAAAAAAATCAGTATTGTCGAATGTAAGTTTCATGGAGAAGAAGGACGTAATTGCAATGTAAAAATACCGCTGTATATAAACTCGAGGTATAACGATGTTAAAACCCATTGGGAGAATAAAAAGGAAGACAAAAGTATTGGAAATGGATGGGTTGTTACCAATACACGATTTACAAAAGATGCTATACAGTATGGAGAATGTGCAGGATTATATCTACTAAGTTGGGATTATCCAAAAAATGATAGCATAAAAGAACGAATAGACAGGTTAAGACTCTACCCCATAACTGTTTCTACGTTATTGACCAATAGAGAAAAACATTTTCTATTAAGCAGGGATATCGTTCTGTGCAGACAACTTATGGATGATAAATTTTTTCTTGACCATTTAAGGGTTTCCAAAGAACGAAAAGAAAAAATATATAGCGAAATAAGTCAACTATGTAATCCCTGATTATGAACAGGATTAAAGTTCACTTTTTAGGTGGTGCAGGTACCGTGACAGGATCTAAGACCTATTTAGATACTCCAGAGTTAAACATCATGGTCGATTGCGGTATGTTCCAGGGGTTAAAGGAACTTCTGGAGTTGAACTGGAAACCGCTTCCTATTGAAGTTTCTAAAATTGATTTTGTCTTGGTTACGCATGGCCATTTAGACCATACTGGATATCTCCCCAGGCTTATAAAAGAGGGATTCACCGGAAAAATAATAGGAACCTCCCCAACCTTGGCAATTACTGAAATTATATTACAGGATAGTGCTAAAATACATGAAGAAGAGGCAGAAAAAGCTAATGCAGAAGGGTTTTCCAAGCATCATCCAGCATTGCCATTTTATAATTTAAAAGATGTGGAAAGGACATTGAACTTTTTTGAATTTCAAGAACTTGAACAGTGGTCGCAACTCTCAAAAAACATCAAGTTTCGATTTGTATACAACGGACATATCATAGGCTCCTGTTTCATAGAACTTGAGATTTTTGGAAAGCTTTTTGTTTTTTCTGGAGATATTGGTAGACAGAATGACTATCTACTCGATTCCCCAAAGTTTCCCAAGTGGGCAGATTATGTATTTATGGAAAGTACTTACGGTCATAAATTACATCCAAAAGAGAATATTATTGATTTGTTAACCACTCTTATTAAAGAAACTGTTACGAATAGAGGTAATCTTATTATTCCTTCTTTTGCCGTAGAACGATTGCAATCCTTAATGTATGTGTTATGGAAACTATATCGTCAAAATAGTATTCCTAACATTCCAATTTTCATTGACAGCCCCATGGGAAATAACGTACTAAAGGTTTTTGAACAATTTCCAGAATGGCATAAACTGGGGATGAAAGAATATCATGCGATGTGCCAACATTTTAATATCATCAGTTCTTATGCGGATACCTGGCAAACCATTGATAATCCAAGACCAAAAATTGTAATAGCAGGTAGTGGTATGGTCACGGGCGGCAGAGTATTGACCTATTTAAAACAACTAATCAACAGCCCATCCACAACAGTTCTTTTGGTGGGTTATCAAGCCGAAGGTACACGAGGTAGATTATTATTGGAAGGTACCCGTGAAGTCAAAATATTTGGCAAATATGTTCCTGTTAAGGCCACAATAAAACATATGGAAAGTCTCTCGGCGCACGCAGACCAGACGGAACTTATCAATTGGTTAAGCGGTATAAAAAATGTTCCCGAACTCATTTTTCTAATGCATGGTGAACCTACCGCCTTAAATGGTTTACGTATTAAAATAAAGGATACTTTCGGCTGGAAAGTGAGTATTCCTTTCTTATCTGAGGAAGCCGAGATTTTAATACCATAGTCAACCTGATTTATATCATTTTATATTAAATGGGCCGCACTTATCTTGAAATGGTTTTGAGGTACATCAAAACTTAAAATCAAATTAATAAACCTAATCCTATTTGATATGAAAAGTGCCTACTCATCACAAACGCAGAATAAAAAAATAGAAGAACTGCATTACGAATTACAAGATTGGAAATCTAATTTACATTTCATTAAGGATGAAATCAAGTTCATCAATCAATTACTTAGTTCCTACGTATTTCAACCAAACACACCGAATCTATTTGAACGGTTACAGGATTATCAACACCGTTTAAAAAAAATAAAAAAAGGGAAAACAGAATTGCAGAAAGCTATTGCCCAACATGAAAATAATTTAGGCGGCATGATTGAGTGCACTGATGAATACTGCGACTTACAGTATTATAAAAAACATGATGCCCTTAAAACTAAAATAGTAGATTCAATGATCAGGTTTAAGGATCTTAAATCAGAAATATTCAACTACGCAGGCGGTATTTTAAAAAAAAGAAAGCCAATATCCAACAATTAAAAAAAGAGGTTAAACTGATTTTGGTCATTTTTAAAAACCAAGGAGCAACATACATTTATAAAAGAAAATGAAACAATATTAACCCTAAAATTTCACACTATGTCACTTATTAAATTCAACAAAAACAGATTTCCATTCAATAACAGCTTAGGGGATTTCTTTGATCGTGACTTCTTTTTGGATGATGACTTTTTCAACTTAGAAAAGTCAACGCCGGCAATAAATGTAAAGGAACATGATTCAGATTTTGAAATTGAATTGGCATCACCTGGTTTTAACAAAAAGGATTTTGAAATTACCATGAAAGATGATGTGCTTGAAGTCTCAGCCCAAAAAAGCGAGGAAGAAGAAGAAAAGGAGGAGGATTATATGCGGAAAGAGTTTAATTATCGCTCCTTTAGAAGGTCATTACAATTACCTAAAACGGTAGATGACACCAAAGATGTGAAGGCAACCTATAAAAATGGAATCCTTAAACTACAACTTCTTAAAAAAGAAAGTAGTAGCGAAAAAAACAAAAGAAAAATTGAAGTGGTTTAAACTTTTCCAATCGGCAAATTACTATATGAGGTCATTTGCCGATTTTTTTAATCTATTCAGACACACATAAGAAAATGACCTCTCACAATTACATAGAATGGTTTGACGCAACAGAAATGCATGAACATTCCAAGGAATGGTTTTCAGAGCTTTCCTTTATTAAAGATGAAAAACAATTTCTAACTAATTTAATTCACTTTTTTGCCTTGAAAACTTTGACAAAAGAGGAGTTTAAAAAAATTGCTTCACTTAAAGAGGCCATTGCTAAAAATCAAAAGCGATTGACCTTAATTTTAAAACAAGTTCAAAAGCATATGAATCAACTTGAAGTAATGGTTGATGATGTAAACCAACTTGAAATGGAACGAGCTTATAGAGAGACACATAAAAAACTGTTTTCGGAAGTCAATGAATGTCTCCTGGACTTTAGAAATACTAAACAAAAAGGATTTTCAAATTTAACCGCTATACTCAGAAAAAATAAAAAAATGGCTTTGGGTAATCCTGATTACAAGGTCAGAAAAATAAAAGACTAAAATCAATATCATGAAAAAATTAATGTCTGGCTGCTTAGTAATACTCTTATCATATAGCTGTTCTTCAGTTCATCTTGTTAGCAACTGGAAGGATCCGGATACGGTCTTGTTCCATGCTAATAAAGTACTTGTAGTTGGTATGACGGATAACGAAGAAGTTCGTGAAGATTTTGAAAGCAAACTAAAGGCCGTTTTTGAGGAACGAAATGTGGAAGCCATGCGGAGCATAGATCTTTTTGATGTTGAGTTTACTTCGTCGGAACAATCCGAAAAAGAGCTCTCCGATGTAGAACAGCAGTTGCTCGATAAAGACTTCGACGCTATACTTTTTACAAAAATCGTAGGTTCAGAGGATAAGAAAACACTAAGAACCGAACTTTCCAAAATAGAAGACTTTTTTAGTGCCGATTATTTGGAACATCAAGGCATCTATTATGAAGATGATTATTACGAAACCTTTAAAGTTTTCCATGCTGAAACCGCCTTGTATTGCATTTGTGTTGGGAAAGAACGCCAAACAATATGGAAAGCAGGAATTCATATCACTGACCCTAAAGACTTTAAAAAAACGGTAGATGAATATGTTAAACTGGTCATAGTAGCAATGGAAGAGCAGGATTTAATTTTTTATAAAACCAAAAAACATGAAGTTACTGGTATATAGTGCCAAAGAATTTGAAATTCCATTTTTAAATAAGGCCAATAATGAAGTTCATACTATATCTTATACTAAAGATGCCTTGGACTTTGAAACTGCTACACAAGCTCTAAACTTCAAGGCAATCTCAATTTTTTCGGGAGACGATGCAAGCTCGGTTGTCTTGGAAAAGCTTTGGGACATGGGAGTTAGGTATATACTTACACGCTCGACGGGTTTTAATAACATACGTATAAAACCAGCATATCAACTAGGATTTAAAGTGGCAAATGTTCCTAATTATTCTCCTCATGCCATCGCGGAACATGCAGTTGCGCTTCTTTTATCATTAGCAAGAAAGATTCCTTTGGCCAACAGACAAGTGCTTAATTACAATTTTTTGCTGGACAATTTGATGGGTTTTAATCTACATGGTAAAACAATTGGGATTATCGGAACAGGTAATATTGGTGCCGTAATGTGTAAAATTATGAGTGGTTTTGGCTGTAAAATCTTAGCAAATGATCTTGAACCAAATCATCATTTAGTGGAGCTTTGTGGTGTTGAATATACAAGCTTAGAAAACTTATGTAGAAAATCTGATATCATTACATTGCACATACCCCTATCGTATGATAATCATCAACTCATAAATGGAAAAAGGTTGGGATGGATGAAAAAGGGAGTCATAATTATTAATACATCAAGAGGAGCTATCGTTGAACACAAAGCATTGCTAAAAGCCTTGGAAACCAAAGAATTAGGCGCTTATGGTTCAGATGTATATGAGAAAGAAAAGGGGATTTTCTTTAAAGACAATTCCAGTACTGGCCTGAAAGATGAACAGCTCAAAAAATTATTGTCGTATCCCAATGTGATACTTACTCCGCATCAAGCGTTTGTTACAGAGGAAGCCTTAGAAAGGATTGCTGAAATTACCATACAAAACCTAAGCGATTTTGAAGAGGGCAAAACCTGTAAGAACGAGTTGGGCTATGAAACGCTCATATTATAGTATAGGACTAAATATCTTTCCAAAACCTTCTTTCAATTTTTCAGTATAAGGTCGTTGTAAATATTCCTCATAGGAGAGTATTCTACAAATATGTATATCCTTTAAAAAATCCTCTTTCAACGCCTTGGCAGTTGGTTTATTATAAATGATAGCATTTACTTCATAGTTTTGTTCAAAACTTCGGTCGTCCAAATTAGCAGTGCCTATTGTTGAAATTTCATCATCACTTACAATAATTTTACTATGTAAAAAACCATCTGGGAACAGATAGATTTTAATTCCGGATTTAAGCAGGGGTTCAAAATAAGAACGTACGCACCATTTTACTGTCGGTCTTTTCAGAAATCATCAATCGTACATCGACCCCACCAAGAGCTGAAGTTTGTAACGCTTGTTTAATTGCCTGTCCGGGAATAATGTACGGGTTGGTTATATAAAGGTACTCCTTTGCCTTATTAATGATTGTGAAATAAGCTTGCTCCAACGATGGAAAGTCATCATCTGGACCACCTGAAACTATTTGCACTAGCGTATTGGCAGCAGCGACATTAGCTATTTTAGACGATATATTAGGTTCAAGCTGTATTTTTTTTTGGCTTACCAAATACCAATCCTTAGCAAAAACATAATCTAGCTGGCGCGCGGCATCTCCTTCTAATCTTAGGTGCATATCATGCCAATTTCCTAGAACAGCATCTCCTTTTAAGTATTTATCCGAAATATTTATCCCTCCAGTAAATGCTACCTCACCATCAATTACAATTATTTTACGATGATTTCTATAATTTAAGGAGGAAAGAAACCTGCCAAATTTAAAGGGAAGAAAGGGATAGGCTTCAACACCTAAAGCGGTTAGCTTCCTTAGGTATAATTTGCTTAACGAAAAACTGCCTATGCTATCATAAATCATTCGAACCCTTACCCCTTCATTTATCTTTTGCTCAAAAAGCAATAATAATTGATCGGCAAGCTCCCCTTCTTCAAAAATATAGTATTGAAGATGTATTTGAAATTTAGCCTTACTTAAGGCCTCAAAAATAGACTCAAAAGTAGTTTTTCCATCTTTCAATAATCTTAAATTATTATTGGAAGTTGGTGGAAACAGCGAATTCTTAAAAATAAGACGAATTAACTTTTTATGTTCTTTATTTTGTACTGATTCTAAGGTATTAGGTAATGTACTACTACTTGAAAAAACTTCCTTCTTTAATCTTACTAACTTATTTTTTCTACGATTTCTTCCAAGTAACAAATACAAGAGCATTCCTCCTACTGGAATAGTGAAAATAGCTAAAAGCCAAGACAAGGATTTAGTAGGTTTTACACCGTACAATAAAATTCGGATTACCATAGATATCCCTATGACTATATATATGATAATGAAAACCGTTATCCACACAACATTATTTTTATGAAAGACGCTTTATGTTTATTGATAAAGTTAAATCATCAACTTAAAGTTAACAGGTATGCTATAGGGCACGTTCACTGCTATTCCGCGTTGTTTGCCAGGAGTCATTTGAGGTAAAGAAGCAATAATCCTTTTAGCTTCTTGTTCCAGCAATTTATCTGGCCCCCTAGTTTTAATACTAGTAACATGACCACTACTGTTTATAATAAACTGTACATATACCTTTCCCTGAATACCCATTTCTAAAGCAATGGGTGGATA
Organism: Croceitalea sp. W27; assembly: GCF_055693185.1. Lineage (NCBI taxonomy): Bacteria > Pseudomonadati > Bacteroidota > Flavobacteriia > Flavobacteriales > Flavobacteriaceae > Croceitalea > Croceitalea sp. W27. The sequence goes on along the minus strand of NZ_CM146327.1, from coordinate 3,570,266 downwards.
TTTGAAGTTTTCTTTAATATGTTCTTGAATCTTTTTTTGAAAACAAGCTCTTTTGTCAGCATTGGTACCATTCTCACACCCTGGGAAAATGGGCACATCTTCAATAACCGCAAAAGGAACGGTAATTTCTTCCTCTATTTCTTCCATCAAGACATCATCGACAGAAAGGACAGGAGCATCGATGGAAGCCTCTTGATCGGTTTCTGTACTTTGTATGATCGTTTCTTCAATTTCTTCAGTATCATCAACAACTTCGATAATTGTAGGGGCAGAAGGGGGCAGTGTTGGTGGAGGGGGTGCGACTTCTTTTGTTATGGGAACTTCTTCATCTAAATCTGGTTCCATCGTATGGGCAATTACAGCCTCATGAATAGCGGTATCATAGCTTTTTAACTCTAGGGCTCTCCAAGTGAGAAATAGAACCAATGTAAGTCCAATTACAAAGTAGAGTCCGCTATTCTTATTTAAGTCTGCTTTTGGATTTTTTTTTGGCTTCATAACCTCCTGATTTTACATCTGAAGGTAGATGAAAGAGGTAGTATAGACTATGACATTGGTCAGTTAAAATATCATTTTTGCAACCATGTTAAATAAATGTACAATTGAAAATTCATTCAAAAATTTGGTCGGATTTTTTTCCTTTTGGAGGTAGCGAGATAAGTCTCTAGAGGGTTCCCGCATTTTTGGATAACTGTGCAAATCCCATTACCAAATCAAAACATAGATTCTAAATAATTGAAAGCTCTGCCAAAACTTGATAATTACTCATTGGAAATGGTCTTACACTCAATACTGCTTTTGTATGACCAACAATTGTTATAGCTTTTACAATTAACAAGAATTAAGGCACAATAATTGCGGATAAGTATTAGATTGTCTGACCCTTAAATAAAGCATATCCCCAATCGCACCATGTTTTTATCTACTATGGTTACTAATGCTCAAAGGTCAGCTTATGGAACTACAACTACTATCTCAAGAACTTTCAGATGAACTTGCAAGAATTGAATCGATTACAACAGATGTAGTCAAAAAAAGTGATCTGTCCATTGTACTTTGTCGTAACCTACTCATAAAATTGAAAAGACATGTCTCAAAAAAGGAATTTGAATCAGCATCCAAAGAGATTGCCTTTTTTAAACATACAAAACAAGTGCCCTTGCGCAATCTGGTGTATTTCTTTGAACTGAAATCCTTTGAGATACATTATCCCAATGGCGATGACGGTACCAAGCAAAAATATATTATCAGAAAGTTGAAAAAACTGAATAGTTTCTTTTCACGAAATCTTGACTTCATCCAATACATAGACCAAGGAAAAACCTATTTGGACACCCACTACTTTACAAGGGAATATTTCAACGAATTCAATATCACCCATGCTAGATATTACTTTAGGAATCCGGAGTTCAGCAGTTCCCATGATTTACTATTGGCCAAACTGGATGCCAACCGCAGGTTAATTGCTTATTTAGATATTCGGTTGAAGAACATTGGGAAGCTAAATGGACATAAAACAATCCCTCCCAACCAGTTAAAGTGGACGGCTAGCAAAACAGATATGACTGAACTCGCCTATGCTTTAAAAAGCAGTAGAGCAGTTAACGATGGGCAGGTCAGCATTCGTGAAATCATCAAGACCTTGGAGCTAGCCTTTTACTTCAAGAGCGGAGATCCATACCAGAACTATGGTGAAATACGAATCAGGAAAAAAAGTCGCACCAAGTTTTTGGACGACTTGACCCTTAGTCTTCTCTCTAATTTGGACAAAGGAGATCAATAATTCAATTCCTGATAGGTGCCTTACATATGTTAAAATTTCACCCAACTAGGGTGGAACTGGTGATTTTTTTTCCCGAAAACAACCCAAGTTTGTACAAAGAATGTCAAACGATATGGATTGGGTCCAAATGGAACTTTCGGTTCAATTCCTTAAAAAAGAAGTATCATGCCTGCAAACATTATTACCTCCGATGATTTAAAAGAGTTCAAGGAAGAACTCCTTTCAGAAATAAAAGAACTGTTGAACAACTACGATAGGATAACCATTGATAAATGGATAAAGTCAAACATCGTAATGAAAAAGTTGGGCATTAGTCCAGGGACTTTACAGAACTTTCGTATCAATGAAACCATTCCTTTCTCTAAGCTGGGAGGAATCATCTATTACGACGAAGAGGAAATCGATGAGATACTGAAAAACAACAAGAATTTCTTTTTAAAAAAAAATTATGATCCTGGCAACATATAACATCCAGAATATCTTTTATCGGAACAGCATTTTGATAAAGAGCTATAGAGCGGAAAATAAAGAACTATGGGTCGAGGAATTTGAAACACTATTGTTAAAAGGAATGCACACCAATAATGAGCTTAACCGAATGCGCGTTTTATCGGAACTCTTGGGTTTCGAAGATTCACTACACAGTCCATACCTTATCATGAAGCATAAAATGGGACGGTTATTTTTAAAAAAAAGTGTGGGAGCAAAGACCCATAAGGCAACACATTTAACGGATTGGAACGGTTGGATAAAGCTAAACTCCAATCCTATAAATGATACTGCCATTGGCAATAAGGCCAGGGTTATCAAAGAAGTATCCCCTGATGTCCTTATCCTATTAGAGGTTGAGGACAGGGCGTCTTTACTGGAATTCAACAAATTCTTTTTAGCTGCTTCATACAAACATATTCACTATTTGGAAACCAATGATAGCTATGGGCGGGGAATCGGGATTTTAATGAAAGATGGGTATCAGGTAAAATCAATGACATCACACGTCAACGATACCGATGAAAACGGGAATCCCATTTTTGATGTGGATTTGCAGGAATATAAAATTAAGACCCCAAACGGAACAATTATAACCGTCTTATCAACTTGCTTTTTGAATGATTCCGAGAAACCGGAACAAACCAATGCCAAGATTGAAATTCAATCCAAAAGAATAGCCGAAATATATAAATCACTTTATAATACAAACCATTTAATTACCGTGGTTGGCACCTTAAACGTACCTTATTACAGTAAACTCCTTTCCCCTTTAGTGGAAGGAACAGATTTGAAAGATGTTTCAAGGCATCGCACTTTTGATGTCGATCTGGACAAAGGAAATGATTCGAAATACTTTCGTTTGGGAGCCTATAAAATGGGCGTCAACCTAAAACAGCGTGACTACTTGATGCTCTCCGATAGATTGTATAAGGCGGTAAAGAATAGCGGATTGATCAGAAAGGGGATTTGGTTCAAAAAAAAACCACAGTGGGAGATGCTCAAAAGCATTAAAAATGAAACACATATCGCTAGTGAACATCCGTTGATATGGTCACAACTAAAAATAGGTTAAAGATGGAACTACAAACCATACAAAACAGGATTTACGAAATACGGGGCCAAAAAGTACTTTTGGATTTTGACCTTGCCGAGCTGTACGGCACAGAAACCAAAAAACTAAAGCAGGCAGTTCGACGAAACATAGACCGTTTTCCATTTGATTTTATGTTTGAACTGACAAAAGAAGAATATACAGCTCTAAGGTCACAAATTGTGACCTTAGAGCATCAAGGAAGAGGAAAATACAGTAAGTACAATCCTTTTGCGTTTACCGAGCAAGGTATCGCAATGTTGGCAAGTGTACTACGGAGCCCAAAAGCTATTGAAGCCAATATACGGATTGTACGTGCCTTTGTTTTTTTGAGAAAATATGCCCTGTCCCATACGGAATTGACGAAAAAACTTCAAGAATTGGAAGCTAAGTATAACAAGAAATTCAATGATGTTTTTGAGGCAATCAATTACTTACTTCAAAAAAATCAGGAGCAAACCGAACAACGCAACAGAAAGCGTATCGGTTATAAGAGCGGAAAAACGGATTAACCCACCACCTCATAAACAAACTTACTTTTAGCATCCCCGATTTTTTGGGTAAGTTCTAATTTAATAGGAAGGATAAGACTTGGTATGTGCTCTAGACTTTGCAAATACCGGCCCAGTTCTTTCTGTTCTTTAAAGGTAGCCTCTACCCCACTCTTGTCAAATTGCCGCAAACAATGGTGTGACCCGTTCCTTATCCAGGCGATTGAACTCAAGGGAAAATTAAAAAAGACCTCACATTGGATATCGATATGTTCATGGTCGGCTATTTGGAAATCTTTTGCGATAACGTCATGCAATGATTCACAATGCATCAATAGCGCATTTAAGAACTTACCGTCTTGATCAGCTTTAATTGATTTAAGGACAGTCTTTAACTGCTTGAAATTATCCAGTTGTCGTAATGGATTGGGCCTTGATTCAATATTAAATTTCATAATAAGTGATTTTATTGTTATTAATTTCCAGTATCGGATAATTTCAGTTTTTGGAAAACAATTGCTTCATAAATGCGAACATTTCCCCACCAACTGTAATTGTAATTTCTTTAAGTACTTTATACAAGTCCACAAATAAGGCTTTCATATGCTCATAATTTAATTGGCATCAATACAGCTAATGCCAATGCGTTTCTGTTCTTTTTTATTCCTAGGTAATTCGCCTCATCATTGTTCGATAAAAAACCCAGCTCCACTAAAATTGCAGGACAGGTTTGTATGGTTTGCCTTAACACTTGGAAATTGGCCGTTTTTACGCCCCTGCTACGATACCCTAATTTTTTGGCAAGCTCATCTAACATAGCCTTGGCTATCCTATTGGATTCTTCTTGATTTGGATTTTGTAATGGCGTATTACGATGTAAAAACACTTCTATCCCGGTAGCCATCTTATTGGGCGCATGGTTGCAATGAATGGAAATAAAAAGGTCTGGTTTTAGCACCCTTGCGAGTTTGGTCCTATGACCTAATGAGATAAGCGTATCGGTATATCTGGTCAAATAGATATCATATTGATTCCCCAACATTGTTTTGTTCAACGTAAGTACGGCCTTTGCAATGGTCAGTGTTATATCCTTCTCTTTAATATGATTGACACCTATTGCACCTGAGTCTGTCCCCCCATGTCCAGCATCTATAAGGAGTACCTTTTTTTCTTGTCCGACTACCATAACCAAAGGCAGTAAAAAAAGAAGAAGTACATCTATTTTTAACCGTATCATCTTCATTGTGTATTTGTATTTCACATTGCACAATTTTTAAAGATTTCAACAAATACCTAATTATCCTTCAAAATTTAACGCTCAATCCCGTTAATATTTTCGGCTTTTCAACCTTTTCCTGTATTCCCTTATAGATTTCGCAAAAAGTAATTTTTAACAAGGTTTCTCAGGACCTGTCTGGAGAACCATAAAACGTAAACCTTATGAAAAGAACACTTTATCCAACGTGGGCCATGCTCCTGATGAGCCTGCCCACTTTCGCACAGATCGGAGGTATCGAAGATTCGGTCAATGATGTAGGTGATACCATTAGGGCAATCTTCCCTTTACTGCTAGGAATCATTTTTCTTATTGGATTCCTATTTAATGCAGGCCATTTCTTTGGAGAAAATGCAGACCTCAAAAAAGGGATTACCCGAGTTTTGGTCTTCGTACTTATCGCAGGTGCAGTGGTGGGCATCTTTACCTATCTCATTGGAATCGTAGTCTAAGCCTTATAGAGGCCATTGTTAAAAAGCATATCCAATGAAAAAGTACGAGGTATATAAAAACATTCGCAAAGGAGCAATGATATGGGGACTTCCCATATCGCTCTTTGCAATGATGATGCTCTCCATATTGGCATCGCTATTGATAATCATATTCTCTTTCAGTTTATTGGTAGTCATAGGAGCTATCCTATGGAACGGCATGTTGTATATCGGTCTTACCAAGCTTGCCCGTAAAGCCATCCTATTGAATTTCAATAAGGTGTTTCCTAAAATCATTAGTAACAAAAAAGAGAACATACTTTATGATGTCGATTATTAACATAGCAGCATACAACCCCATCATTGAGATACAGGATAACCTGGTTTTTGCCAATAATGGTAATCTTATGGCCTGTTATAAGGTAGGACTGCCAGAAATATATTCGCTTTCTGAAAGGGATTTTGAAGACTTGCACGGCACCTGGTTCCAAGCCCTGAAATCATTGCCCGTAGGTTGTGTGATTCATAAACAGGACCTGTATTTAAAAAAAGAATTCAGTTCGGAATGCCTACCAAACAATACTTTTTTGGCAAAGGCGACACACGACCATTTTAAGGGAAGGGAATACATGGAACATACATGCTATCTGTTTTTCACCATGGTGCGGAACAAAACACTGAACAACCCTAAATATGTCAATCCCTTTAGAAAAGTAAGTAAGGGAATTTACCAAGAATTAAATCAGAGGGCACATAGCTTTATAGGTTCGGTAACGGATTCCATAAACTATATCAACAACAGTCGTAAGGTTTCGATAACACCCCTTGAAAAAAATGAAATATTGGAACTGGGCCATAATTTTTTCAATGGATTTAATAGCGGTTACGATACCGATATGCTCTTGGAAAAATCCAAAGTCACCATTGGCAATCATCATTTTGATGTATTGGCAATCAATAGCGAGTCCTGTTTTGGCGAAAGCATACAGACCAGTAAAATCAATGAGCGCTTTACCTCGGACGATTTTGTCTTTCATCAAGGGTATATGGATGGTCTTGGCCTTTCCTTGAACGAGAATCACATCGTCAACCAAGTCATCTATTTAGATGATAAACAAAAGTGGCGTAGGCTTCTGGACAAGAAGATAGTCGAACTCAAGAAGAGTTCAAATTTTGGAACACAGAACAAGGTCATCCTTAAAAAGATTGCACATATCGTTGACCAAATCAATAGTGATGATAATGCCCGGATCATTAGAGGACATTTGAACATTATCTATTGGTCAAGGGAGGCCAAAGAGCTTGAACATATAGGCTCTCGAATAAAATCCGAGTTTAAGGAACTGGATATTACCCCATACTATCCCAGAGGGGAAGAACGCAAGAACTATTTACTCAATAGCTATCCATGTTTCTCTTCCAATTTTTCTAACCAAGATGTGTATGTAACAGATTTGAAACATGCGCTTTGCCTATATATAAACAATACAAATTACAGAACGGACAAGCAAGGTATAATCTTCAACGATAGGGAACATAACATACCTGTTTTAAAAGATGTTTGGGATGAAAAAAAGAAACGTATCAAAGCAAGGAACTTTGCCATTTTCGCACCTACGGGTGAGGGAAAGTCATTTTTGGCCAATAATATACTAAGGCAATATTTTGAAATGAAGGTTCGCTTGGTCATTATCGACTTGGGAGGCTCTTATACCAAATTTGCCAGTTTATACCCCGAACAGTTTACCGTATTGCGCTATGAAAGTGGAAAGAGCCTTGGTATCAACCCCTTCTTTATAGCAGATGGTCACGATGTCACCCCTGAACGATTGGAAGATTTGTCCGTATTTCTTTTTGAATTGATTGGTGAAGGAACCAAACCCAAAAAAGAACATTCCGTAGCTCTTAAAAAAATACTGTTCGCCTATTATAAAGAAAACGGTAGTGACCTACATTCCTTAGCCCATTTTTACACCTATATCGAATCGCAAAAACACAAACTGCTAGGGCAATTGAAAATACATGCGGATTACTTTAACGTGGAAGGTTTCTTGCACATTTTATCAGAATATGTCAGGGGTGGTCTCTATAGTTTCCTATTTGAAACAAGTGAAGACCAATCCTATAAGATTGAGGATAAGCGCTTAATTGTTTTTGAGTTGGATGAAGTAAAGGATAACAAGGAAATATTGTCCGTAATGCTCAAACTCATCAAAACTGCTATCCAACGCACGATATGGAAAAACAAGGAGGAAAAAGGAATCATTTTATTTGACGAGTTCGCCAAGCAATTAAAGTTTGATAACGTATTGGAATCCGTAGAATTCTACTACCAGGCGATACGAAAACAAGAGGGTGCGATAGGTATCGTTTTGCAGTCCATCAATCAATTGCCGAACAATGCCACATCTGCAAGTATTCTGGAAAACACCCAGGTCATTTATAGCTTGAACAATGAAAAGGGTTATGGTGAATTGGTAAAACGGTTGAACCTTTCCACGCATGACCTCAATCAATTAAAATCCATTAAAAATAATTTATCGGGGAAACGCAAATACACCGAGATATTCATCAAAATAGGGAAAGAGAGCAACATTTTTAGATTGGAAGTTCCTTTGGAAGTATTTGCTGCCTACCTCACCGATGGAACTGAAAACGACGCCATTATGGCCCTATATAAAGAACATGGCTGTATGGAAATAGCCATCAAACAATTTATTCATTTAAAATCAAAAGAGTTATGAGAAAATTCATTTTTACGTGCTTTTTGGCACTCGGAACATTTTTATTGCCCACACATGCTACATGCCAGGGGTTACCCGTCTACGACAATACGAATTTTATTACACTGGGCAAGCAGATATTGGAAGCTGCAAAACAGACACAAAACCTTATCAAGACCGTAGAGTTTATGCGAGAGCAAAAAGAGCGGATCGAAAAGGTGAGCAATGTGGTCAAGCAGTTAAAGGCCGTTCGGGAACTTGCCCGAAACAACCAACGCCTTTTTGATGTGGTCCGTGGAGACGTGCGACATATTTTGAATTCCCCCTATATCACTCCCGATGAAGTTACCAGGGTATCACAATCCTTTGAAAACATTATTGAAAACTCCTTGGATGACTTGGATTTTGTACAACAGATCCTTTCCAGCGATTACCTCAAAATGTCAGATGCGGAGCGGGCTAAAGTATTGAAAGAGAGGGAACAGAAATCCAAGGAAATGGTCGCCGAGATAGAGCAAAAAACCAGAAGGTATAGCGATATCATCTCCTTTAGGGAGTTGCAGGACAGGATCAATAACAGGGAAACCGATTACTAAGCTATGCAACTTGTTATTTCATTGATTGGAGGACTGGAATATGTGGATGCTGTCTTTCAGACCATAAAGGACAGCAATTTTCTACAGTATACCATTGTTGGAATGAAAACCCTCGCTATCCTATTCTTTTTGATCAATATCCTAAAAAAGTATAATGAGGGAGTTGCCAACAGGGATGGATACACATGGGGGCTTACCCCAACGGAACTGGTCAAAAATTTTGTCATTGTAATACTTGTTATTTTTTCCACCGAGGTATTGGATGTTTTTGATTCTGTTCTTGTGGCGGTTGAAGGTCAGTATCGAAATACTGCACCTGCATTGCTCCCCTTACAATTGCAAGACCTTCCCATTGAGGAAGAGGTCAGCGGATTAAACGCAGCAAGTAAAGGTTTGGCATTATTGTTTGAAGCCCTAAGCACACCGTTGTACGGTTTAAAGATATTGGCTTTTATCATAAGCGTATTTCTTTGGTTGTTGGACCTTTTTATCTACCCCCTGTTTCTTGCAGAACGGTTTTTCCTCTTAGGGATCATGCAAGCTTTTTTTCCTTTGGTAATAAGCTTGGCCGTTTTTGAAAAATTCAGGTCCATGGCCTATACCTTTTTCAAATTGTACGCTGCGGTGTATATGCTCGTTCCAGCATTTTTTCTGGTGAATGTTTTTGTGAACGCACTTTACCAGGAGTTCACCACCAATTTTTGGGCAAACCTGTTCGGGTTCGATTTTGGAAGCTCAGCCTTTGCTTCGGTAATTGAATTGGGAACCATCGGATTTATTGTCTTTCTAAAGTTCAAGCTCTACAAACGGGCTACAACGTTCACCTTTAAATTATTCGCGTAACGATAAAAAAATAGTTATGAAAACACCCTATAAAAATATATATGAGGTTTTGAAATTAAATCGGTTCATCGTATTGGCCGTAATTGTCATGGCAATGTCAGCTACCCTGGTTTCAAGTATCATATCCTATAGAATGTATGATAAATCCCTAAAGGGCGCTTTTGCCATCGGAAAAAATGGCGAAGTAATCCCCTTGCAATGGGTAGCGGAAAAAGAAAATTTACAGGTGGAGGCATTGGAACATTTACGTTTGTTTCACACCTATTTCTATGGATTGGATGCCACCAATTTTGAGGGGAATATCGAAAAAGCCCTATGGCTGGGAAACAGCACAGTAGATAATGTATATCGCCAGAAGAAAGCGGATGGGGTTTACAATCGATTGATGCAATATTCCCTGGTACAAAAGGTAATAAGCATACATTCTGAAGTAGACCTTAGTGCAGAACCCTATCCCTTCAAAACCGTTACGGTATTTCAAATCAATAGGGGATCGGTTATCGATACGTATGAGCTAGTGACTACCGGAGCACTCATCCGCTTGGAGAAAAGAAACTTTCCAAAAAACACACATGGGCTTTTGATCACGGATTATTTTGAAAAAACATTGAAAAAAGTAAACTATGAAACCAGATAAGAAAAAAATCACTTTCGTCATAGTCATTGGAATGGTCGTACTATTTATGATTACTTATTCCTTGATGACCTTTGGTGGGGATGATTCCAAAGAAGGGAAATTAACGCAACCGGTGGTACCAACTTTGGAAAACACTCAGGAGGCTTATACTTCAAGACTAAATGCCGTTGATGACTTAAAAGAAATTCGACAGACAAACGCCCCAAGTATCTATGATGAAAAATACTTGGATTCCACGGGCGTATTTGACCCTGATTTTATCGAAAAGGAAAAAATAAGGAAAGTGGACAGCATTTATGCCAACAGTAGAATTGATTACAGTACCAGAACGTTCAAAAATCCCGCTAATATTAACAATAGGGATAGCATTGTAGATGCAATTGCTCAAAAGAAGGGCACTGGCACAAAGAAGGAAATCACTGCTGAAACTACCATCGATACTAAAGAAATAGGCTTGGAACAACAATTATTTTTTGCCTCAAACCCTTCTGCCGAAATAGCTACTGAACACTTGCCTGAATTGCAGGTAATCGTCGATAGAAAACAGGTCATAAAGACAAATGACCGTTTAGAAATGAGAACCTTGAATGAGATAACCGTCAACGATATGACCGTTCCCAAAAACACTGCCCTTTTCGGTATTGTAAGCTTTAAACCGAACAGGGTCTTATTAAAGATCCAAAATATTGCAGAAATGCCACTGAGATTTAAGGCATACGATTTTAGGGACGGATTGGAAGGAATATACATTGTAAACAGTTTTAGGGAAGAAGTTCGAAAGCAGGTCATTGCCGATGCAGTTGATGACATTAATGTACCGGGTATTCCACAAGTTCGAGGTCTAAAAAGCATTTTTCAGCGTTCCAACCGTCTCGTAAAAGTAACGGTAAACTCCAACTATATACTCACGCTAAAAGTTGATTCACAACAATAAAATCAAAGGATATGAAAAGGTTAATTCTACTATGGAGTATGGGATTTGTTTTCTCAGCTCAGGCAAGAACTATAAAAAAGTTAGATACCATATACGCAAACTCTACCATGACAACGGCCTTGTTTTTCCCTTCAGAAATCAAACAGGGAATAACGGGTTCGGACAATTTTATTTTCACCTACAATAGAGAGAAAGAACAGAATTTAGGACTGTTAAAAGCCATTAATGGCATAGATAGTAATCTATTGGTCATTACTACGGACGGGAAGGTCTATTCCTATATTTTAAAATATTCGGAACATATAGAAGACCCTAACCGCTTTATCACCGGTAATGAGAGTATAGGACATATAAAACAGATTCAAGAAAAGGAAAGGGTTTCAAACAGTACCATTTCCATCACGGATAACAAGGATATACTTCGCAAATCTTGCAAGTCATTCCTCAAACTTCCTGAAGAATTAAACATTAAGAAAAAAACAGGAAACCTAAAACTGAGTCTAAAAAATATGAAGTATCAAGGTGATAACGTATTTCTGTTATTCGAAATAGAAAACAAGTCTCCGATACGTTTTGATTATGGTTTCCTAAGAATCTTTAAAATAAACGGGAATCAAAAACGTAATGCATCCTATCAAGAAGTACAGCTAAACCCAATCTATGTCGATAATAAACCCATTCAAATAGTTCCGAATACAAAAACTAAAATGGTTTATGTGGTTCCTAAGTTCCATCTTGACAAAAGCGAAAAATTAGAGGTTCGATTGCAAGAATTAAACACCACTAGAAATGTTGTGTTGAGGTGGAAATAACTAGGGCTGCATATCAATAAAAATGAATCAGTCCTTTTTATATCGCTTCCATTCATCCTGGATCTCACAGGTTTCCATTTTCAAATTTCCGCAAGTGGAGACCAACACTGTTACTTTTTTTCGGTAGCAAAACAACAACATTTTTGTATTGCATTACGGCATAAAACCGTTTCGTTACACTTCACTTTTTATACGTCCCACAATACATAAATATTGAATCCACAACTGCATAAAAAAAAGGTAACAGTGACGGCCTTTAGTTTTGTCTTTATAGATGAAATCTATTGTGATGATGGTGTTGAAAAGAGGGGGTCTGGGGGAGACTCATAACTTACAATTTTGTTGACAAGTCAAAAAGGGTGGGGCGAACCATAGCGACGGCTAGGCATAAGGCTTTCATAGAGTAATGGGCTCTACCCTTGTTTTGAAGGGATTATGGATATTTATATAAAATAGATTGAAAAAGGACGGGGTGAACTTCAGCGACGGCCAGGTTCAAGGCCTTTATAGTGTATCAGTCCCCGTCCTTTGTAACCAGGTTGCCAGAACCATATAGGATTTTAGCCCTTGCTATTAAAGGTCTTAGTTTAAACAACCTAATTAAAGTAAAAATTATGGAAATCAAAGAAGTCATCGGTATTGATGTAAGTAAGTTGACATTGGATTGTTGTATCCACCAGAGCCAAGAACTTAAAACGTTCAAGAACGATTCCAAGGGAATCACAAAAATGATAAATTGGTCTTTAAAGAAAAGCAGGGTCGACAAGGAGAATCTTCTCTTCGTATTGGAGCATACGGGGCTCTATTCGGATTACCTGGTTCGATTGCTGGACCGTGACGATTGCCTAATGAATATTGTTAGCGGTCTTGAGATCAAGCGTTCCCTAGGTATAATCAGGGGCAAGAATGACAGGGCGGATGCGAAAAGAATCGCACTTTACGGTTATCGCACAAGGGAGGAGACCCTTCCCAGCAGGATTCCCGGTTCTACTCTGACAAGGTTGAAACGGTTGATGTCCATGCGCAAGAAACTGGTCGGTCAACGGGCAGGACATATGGCGACCCTCCGTGAGCAAAAAAGAGTGCTTGAAGAGGATTCGCTTCTTTTCTGGGTTCAGGAAGATATCATCAACCTATTAAGTTGGAGGATAAACGACCTTGAGCGGGAGATGGACAAATTGATACAAGGTGATGTGGAACTCAAAAGGATGCTTGCTTTATTAACGGGTATCAAAGGAATCGGTAAAGTGACCGCCCGCTTTATGATCGTATATACGGTAGGGTTTACTTCATTCGCTACTTGGCGCAAGTTTGCCTCCTACTGTGGTATAGCACCCTTTTCCCATACTTCGGGGACAAGTGTCAGGGGGAGGACCAAGGTCAGCCAATTGGCCAATAGGGAAGGTAAGGCCTTATTGCACCAATGTTCCCTATCGGCCGTAAAATGCAATCCGGAGATGAAAGCCTATTATGAACGAAGGCTTGACATCGGGAAGAGTAAGATGAGCACACTTAACATTATCAGGAACAAACTGGTCGCACGGGCCTTTGCGGTAGTCGCACGCGGGACACCCTATGTGAATACGATGGGTTACATATCTTGACCGAACCACAACTATTTTCCAAGTTTGAGAATCCGTATCGCACCCTGGACCACTAGGGCGAAAACGATAGTTCCTATTATCAGGTCCGGTTTGTTGGAACTGAACCAATTTACAAGCAGTCCTGCTGCGATTACACCTAGATTGATTATTACATCGTTCGAGGTAAAAATCATACTTGCCTGCATATGGGCTTCCTTGCTCTTGGATTTTTGCAGTAGGTAGAGGCATATTCCGTTTGCGATCAGCGCAAAGATGGAAACGGTTATCATTGTCGAAAAGTCTGGAAGTTTCTCCGCTCCGAAAAAACGCCTCAGCACTTCGGCGAACCCGATAACAGCCAAGATAATCTGAAAGTATCCCGCCAGTTTGGCTATCCGTTTTTTCTTTGTCAATGTTCCCCCGGCCGCAAAAAGACTGATTCCATAGACAAAGGAATCGGCCAACATATCAAGGCTATCCGCGACAAGGCCCATCGAACTTGAAAAAACTCCTGTTGCCATCTCGATGAGGAAGAATGCAAAGTTAATGGCCAGCACCGTCCAAAGTAATTTTCTTTGACCTTTGCCTTCATTGAATTCCTTAACCTCGGTCTCTTCGGTCGATATTCTCTCTCCTCCCAATTTTAGTTCAAGTATCGATTGCTCGATTTGTTCGAGCTGGCCATCATGATAGATCGATAATTGTCTTTTCGGGATGTCGAAATCCAAGTGTTCTATACCTGAAATCCCGTCCAGTTTCATACGTATCAGGTTCTCCTCTGAAGGGCAGTCCATTTTGGAAATTTCGAATACCGTTTTCTGCATAGATGACATATTTGGTCCGATGTTACAAAAATACCCATTAAGCAAGCTATGGACAATAGGGCTCCCCTTGTTGCATTTTGTGCCGTTCGGTAGGTTCCGGTTTCTTGCACGATAGGGCTTTGGTTTACAATAGCCACCTACACCATTACCTTTTTTGACGGCAAAACAACAACATCCGTTCTTGGACGGCGGCATAAACCGCTCTCGCTGCGCTCCACTATTTATACGCCTTACCAAGCCCGGATATTGAACTGGACAAAGCAACAAAAAAGGTAACGGCGAAGGCGCTATGGGAAGTAAATCAAATCCGAAGATCATGAAAGCGAATCGAACCCTCAAAAACGGAACAGCACAAAAAAAACAAAAAAAGGAAAACGCTCTGGATATAATAAGTAAATCGATTCAACGGGTTTGTGGGGAAAAAATCAGAACAATAGATAAAGTTTATGATGAAAAGCTTGGATTTACCATAGGATACACTATGGGAAGTAAATCAAAAGCAAAAACCATGAAATCATACAGGAAAAATAAAACAGAAGCGATACAAAAATTGAGAAATCAAAAAAAGGAAAACGCTCTGGATATACTAAGTAAATCAGTTTTAAACGCCTTACGTAAAAGGCAAAATGTAAATCGTAATATTTTAAATTTTAAGTCATGAGTACATTAAGAAACAAAGTTCAATTAATCGGAAACATTGGCAACGAGCCAAAAATTACAATCCTAGAAAGTGGTGCTAAAGTAGTCCGTTTTTCTATGGCTACAAATGAGTACTACAGAAATGCGCAGGGTGAAAAGGTACAATCCACACAATGGCACTATGTGGTCGCTTGGAACAAAAAAGCGGACATCATTGAACAATACACCTGTAAAGGAAATGAGATAGCCGTTGAAGGTAAATTGATTACTAGAAGTTACACCAATGAAGTGGATGTAAAATGCTATGTAACCGAGATTGTAGCACATGAGGTTCTATTGCTAGGGGCTAAAAACGAAAACACATCCCTTGAGGAAGTGGACGTAAAATCGGAAGAAGTCAAAGCAAAAGAATCCCCAAAAGTTAGGGCTGTAAAGACTAGAAAAGAAGGTGTCAATGAGCCAGAAAAACTACCACGGAAAAGAACGGGCACCAACAAAAAAAGAGCTGAAAAAACTGTTTAAAATAGTTGAGAGATGAAAAATGAAGAGGGCGCACACTACCACATGGAGCCCTCTTTTCTCTATAAATCCTAAAACAGAATCTACAATGAAAACACAAGTTAACGAAATAAATATAAGTTACAAGGAACGTATACCCGCCTCTTCTTGGCAACAGGTCAACTCCTCAAAAGATGCTGCGGAACTGCTCTTTGAAACTTGGAACAGAGACACCATAGCCTTGCAGGAATCCTTTAAGATCATGCTTCTGAACAATAGCAATAAAGTCAAAGGAATTTATGAGCTTTCCAAAGGGGGCATTACAGGAACATTGGTCGATATTAGAATCCTTTTTGCAGTGATTCTAAAAAGCTTATCGGTAGGAATCATTTTAACCCATAACCACCCCAGTGGAAAATTACAAGCCAGTCAATGTGATAGACAGATCACCACCAAAATTCAAAAAGCGGCTGAACTTTTTGATGTGAAATTACTCGATCATATCATCATAGTACCCAATGGGGATTACTACAGTTTTGCAGATAACGGAAACCTTTAAAATATATATCATGGTCTATTTGAATTATACCAACTTGGATTCCGAAACCCAAGAACAATTGCTGACCAAATCCAAAAATGATGTGGAACGAAAATTCGGTGCTGAACTGGAAATCTATGCCCTAAAAAACCAATTGGACTACCAAGTGCTTTTGGAAGATGCCTGTCCTGAGCGCCGTCGAAGGGAAGCGCTACGGAATCTTTATAGTTACAAATACTTATTTACCATCTAATTCCTTCCACCATTGAAAGTTAAAGGGCAGTCGTGGTGCTGTCCTTTTTTATTTATTGAATTTTTAATAGAACAAACTGTCTGTTGAGCATTCAACAAATTCAGCTTTTAAGGCTTCTTAAAATCCAACTCTTTTCTATAAAACATTGCTTTTGCCAATACCTTGTATTGGTATTCATTTTTGAACGCTTGCGGGCGAAAAGGAATAGCAAGAGGGTAGCGCGCTAAAGCGACGCTACGGGTTTAATTTGCTCCGCAAAGGTCTAAAATAAAAGGGCTCAGGGGGTATTTATGATTTGAGGAACATCTTAAAGTTTGTTGAAAAATGGATGGAAACCCTCGAAAAGACAGAAAAAATTTGTTGAAAATGAGCAGTAAAAAGAAGTATAGCTATAAATATCTGGCATTGAACCTCAAAGCTTCCGTGGTCAAACGGTTTCGAGCCTTCTCCAAAAAAGTGGCTAAACCACAATCTGAAGCCCTGGATGTAATGTTGGATTTTTTTGAATGGCATGGGATTGACCCATCACAGAAATTCACCAAAAGTATCATCCAAGAAATTCTAAAAAATAGAGAGCGGACCAACACGTCCATCAAAAGAAATGAAGCGACCATTGCCATTATTAGGGACATTGAAATCAACCAGACCAAACCCAATAATGCCATGCTTTTATCGCTCTTTGGAGCGAATGCCACAGACGAAAAACCCAAACGCAAAGAGCGAAAAAACATAGAACATACGGACGGAAAACCTAAAGACATTGAAATCACTGTGCCCAAAATACGCTACGAAAGACTAGCCGAAAAAATGAAAAACTTAAGAAAGAACCATGGTTATATTTTGGATAAAGTGGAACTGATAAAAGGGAATTTTGGCAAGGAATACCTAAAGCTGAACATATCCATATCCGAATTGGAAAAATTCAAAAGAACCTTAAAAAACTAAAGCAATGCATATCAATATCACAGCACAAAAAATTGGTAAACACCATGAGACTTATAACAGTAGCGTGACTGATTATGTCAACTATTTGGAGAAGGAAAACGAAGGAAAAGAACCCGAGTTTCAAGCACATTTCTTTGATCAAAACAATGATAGGGTTAGTCCAGAAACCGTTATTTCTGAAATCGATGGGAACACCAAAAAACTAAAAAAAAGAGACCCGAAATTTTATTCCATCGTGGTGAGTCCAAGCACCAAAGAGCTCAAACATATCAATAACGACCCTGCCCTACTCCGACAGTATACCCGGGAACTTATGAAGGATTACGCCGCTTCCTTTTTTCGTGATAGAACCGTAACCGTCAACGACCTAAAATACTATGCGAAAGTTGAACAAGAACGTAGCTATCGGGGCTTTGAAAAAAAAGTACAGGAGAACGCTCCCTATCGAAAACAAATCGCAAAACTCCGAAATGATATCGCCAAAGTTGAGCGTGGGGAACTGGAGAGAAATCCAAAAGAATTACAACGCGAAATTGATAAACTGATGGCTGAAGCTCCCCATAAAATCGACGGGGAATTGGTCTCGGAAGGTATGAAAAAAGAAGGGCTGCAGACCCACATTCATATCATCGTTAGCCGAAAGGACGTGACCAATACCTATAGCCTTTCCCCCAATTCCCAACACAGACAGAACACGACAATACTCAATGGAAAAGCACAAAAACAAGGCTTTGATCGCAATAAATTTTTTGATGCGTCCGAACAGCGGTTTGACAAACTCTTTGGGTATGAACGTCGCTTTATGGAAAAGTACGGCACAAAGAAAGTATACCGTAAAGATCCAAAAAAGTTCTTTGCACTGGTCGCAGGATTACCTACTAATGAACGGGAACTGGCGCTAAAATCCTTACATAAATTGAATGTTCCTACCAATCCAAAAGGTATGACGCTGAAACTTTTTCAAAAGGCGGGTATCAACCTTCCGAGCATTCCAACCAACAAAGTACAACTCGCCATAAAGGCATTTAACAAACTGAAAAAAGGAATGAAAAAAGCTATGGAAGCGGGTTCTATTGGCATTTAAAAATTGGATACTATGGAAAATTATTTGCTATTGATACCATTACTTCTTGTTGGGATTGCCCTTGAATATATACTCATCCGTTTTCTGAGAATGGGTTTTTATATCGTACTAGTGCTCCTATCTATGCTTACCACAACGGGCTATTATTTCTTGACAACCACGGTTTTTTTGAAACTGGTTTTATATGCTATCCTACCCCTAATGTTTGTCGCTTTGCTCCTATTCGTATTTGTTGCCAAAGAAGAACTAAAGTCAACGGTCAATGAAAAATACAGGGTCGTTCTCGATACTAAAGGCTATCGCCTGAAACTCGATAATATCCGCAGGGGCATCTCCATAATAGGATCGGCGGGGAGCGGAAAAACTGAAAGCGTGGTGTACAATCTGTACCAACATCTAGGAAAAAATGATTTCTGTGGGGTGATGCACGACTACAAGAATTTTGAGATTACCGAAATGGCGTATCCCATTTTCAAACAGACCGATAAGGACTTTTATATCATCTCTTTTGATCCCATCTACAATCGGGTGAACCCCATTGCACCAAAGTATATTCCCGATGAGGAAAGCGTGCATGAAATCTCACGCGTCCTTTTGGAAAACCTGTTGGAACTCAAGGAAAGTGGCAGTACGGGAACCTCAAAATTCTTTAATGATGCCGTGGAAGGTTTGATAGGGGGGTTGATCTGGCGATTAAAAGTGGACTATCCCGACTATTGTACCATACCGCATCTAATAGCCCTGTACCAACATCTGGACACGTCCGAATTGGTGGAATTTCTATCCGCAAATGTGACCTCAAAGGCAATGGCGGATGCCTTTGTCAGTGGTGTGGATTCCGATAGGCAAACAGCTGGGGTCAAAAGCACCTTGGCTAATGCCTTTAAAAAGATAAGTACGCAGAAAATCTTTATGGTTCTATCTGCAGATGAAGTGCCCTTGAATGCCAACGACCCAGAAAATCCTTCCATTATTTCAGTTGTCAATAACCCTAAAAAGGAAACCTCCCTCTCCCCTGTTATTGCCACTATTATCCATTCCATTACCAAACAAATGAGCGAACGGAATAGATTGTCTTCTTTTCTCTTAATGGAAGAGGCTGCAACCCTACGATTATTGAACATGCACCGTATTCCAGCCACTCTAAGGAGTTACGATATTGCAACTATTTACGTCCTACAGGACAAGGTCCAGAATGATATGATGTATGGGGATAAGGCAAGCAAGGCTATTCTCAGCAACCTATCCTATCAGTTTTTTGGGAAAGCCAATGACCCCGATACCGCCAAATATTACGAACGGTTTTTTGAAATCGTAAAAAAAGAAACACGTAGCGTTAGCAAAGGGTATTCGCTCAATTTTGATACTAGGGTGACCCAAGGGGAAAAGGAAGTTGCCAAACGACGTGCCGATGCCTTTTATGGCTTACGACAAGGGGAATTTGTGGTGTTCTTTGATGGGAAGGATAAAAAAGTGCGTTTTAGATTGCCACAAATTGAAAGGGACTTACCACAGCCTATGGTTATTGACGCTGAAGAATTAAAAGCGAATTTTGAAAGGATACATCGAGAGGTACAGTCAATCTTTGGATAAGTGGAAAAGCTTTTTATTTTAAATACTTTCAACTATGCGCATATTTAAATAGGTTGTTATAGGTATTTTTCTGACATTAAATCTTTCAAGATTTTCGGTTTACTTTTTGAATTCACTGAGTTATGCAAAAAAATAAATTTAATAATGATATAGCCTCAATTAAAGAGGCTGTTAATACAGACCGTTTGGTTGTTTTTGCTGGGGCAGGAGTATCAAAAGATTCTGGTATTCCATTATGGAATGAATTGCAAGAAGGAATTAAAGATAGATTGAATGAAAGAACAAACGAGATTGACCCTTTAAAAATAGCTCAGCTTTTATATAATGAAAAAGGTGAAAAAGAATACACTGATATTTTAAAAAAACTATTGTTTGAAAAAAGTACAAGGTCAAATCTATTGCATGAGACAATCTTTGAATTAAATCCACAGCATGTCGTCACGACTAACTATGATAGTTATTTTGAATCAATTATTGATGACTACGGTTTGCCATTTTCCATCGTTTCAAAAGATGAAGATTTACCATATGCTTCTCAAAAAAAACTGCTAATAAAATACCATGGTGATTTTGAAAATCACAATACCGTTTTAAAAGAGCATGACTATTTAGAATTTTCTAAAAATCATACTTTAAAGGAAGTATTCGTAAAATCTTTATTTAGCAATAAGGTAATTCTATTTGTTGGCTATAGTGTCTCTGATCCTAATCTAAAATTACTTATTAGAGAAATTCAATATTTATTGAAAAAGCATCATCAGAGAGCGTATATGCTAACATCTAAAGAAGAAATCAATACTACAGAAATAAAGTATTTTGAGAGCTTAGGAATCAATATAATAACGGCGGATAAAAATTCTATCAAATTACTTGAAAAAGAGAATACCAAATTATCCAACATAGGGTTAAAAGTATATTCCTCTTTATGCTATATAAGAGATTTCAAAGTATACGACTATAGAAGTACTAATGGTAACGAATTCGACCATTCAAGAATTATTAATGAACTGTACGACTCCCTCCATAGATTTCACTATTTTAGGGTTCTTCCTCAAAAAAACTTAGCAGGTTTATATCCTATTTTCAAGGATTCAAAGCAAGAGCCTGGATATTTAGTACTAAATACCTCATTGAAGCTTTTCAATAAAGAATTATATCAATTAATATCAGAATATAAAGGAAAAGACGATAGTAATTTTTTAGGCGATGAAAAAGAAAAATTGAATTATTCCCTATCCAGAATAGCCATGTCTGGAATCCATACTATAGGTCATACTGGAAATGTTGATTCTATGGGAAGTTACCCTATTAAAGATGAAATAGATTTCCATTCTAAAGTCAAATACGAGAGTTGCAACTGTATAGACTGTACTTTAAATGATTATGATTATTCATCAGCTTTGAATAAAATCTTTAAATACAGCATCGATGATAAAACTTCTCTCTGGGATGATTTAGTTTACTTCTATGGCCTGTACAGAACAAAAGATTTTTATAACTGCTTTCTTGCATTGAAAAATATTATTGCTAAAGCCAATAGGCAAAAAAAAATGGAAGTCAGTTTTTTGGCAAAATACAATTTGAAACAACTTAAATGGCTAATAAGGAATGATTTTTATAATGATATAATAGATTGGAATGATATTCAGAAAATTGAAAAGAATATAGATAAAATTGATTTAGATGAAGAATTAGAAAAGGCAAAAAACTTTATTGATGAAGATTTATACGCTCTTTTAAAAGATTTTAGAGACGGTGTTTATATTCAACGATTATGTAATGAAATAGATGAAATTTTTGTTAAAGTTCCAAAAACTGTAGAGAGCATTGAGCGAGGAGGATCTCACAGCAGCAATGTATTCGGAAATCTCTATAATTCTGTTGGTTTACTAAAAGGTTTTTTAGAGGGGAACTTTATAATTGGTAATGGGTTTTCACCTATACAATATACTTTAAACAAATCTGTCAACTCTTTTGTTTTAGGCTACTACCTTAAGAATTTCGCAGGAATCAACAAGCATAGTCATTTAGGTTTTGGACTTGCGCACATTACAGAGTTTGATACATTTCTTTTCAAGTTAATTGTTGAGAATTCAAACCATAAAGAATTAGTTAAAATCTTACATAAAAATAAAATAGACAACATCCAGATTGGACAAAAAAGCTCAAGTCAAATCACCGTTAAAATCAACAATTTTTTAAAGTCAAGTTATACAATCCCAAAGTATTTTGGTCGTAAAGCCATGGAAAATAGGAGTTTTACTTCGACAGTCATTCAAAATCGAAGCCTAAGAGAACATTTAATCAAAAAGTTAAATGGCATATTAGTAGTAATGTCATATTTTAACTTTAGCAAAAATGCCTTAATAATGATTTACATCAACTTAAATCATTATATAAATTTTGTCGGTTTATATGATAAAAATTATTGGTATTTATCCAGGTTCTATAAAAGAAAACATGAATATCTTGGAGATAATGAACTTATAAAAACATTAGATATATTTGATCGTCGAGGAGTTATAAATGATGCCTATTTATCAATTCTTGATGCCCTAAAAAAGAAAAATAAGAGCTACACAAGAGATTTATCTATAGAAAACTATGACTTGAATAAAAGTAACCTTGGTTTTCCCACAATTTTTAAAGTATTACCCGCCGAAAAGAAAAAAAAATTCAAATCTATTCTCAAGGCCAAGCTTATAGAAGAGATGGATGGTCAAATGTTCTATGTATCAATTTCTAACAAAATTTTGACAACACAAGAGATTAAAGCTCACTACAAAAATTTAATTTATAAAAAATTGGAATTAAAAATAGAATCTGATACTGATAACAGTTTTGTTCTTTTTAGAATTAAACAATTTTTTGATTTGGTGAACAAAGGCCTCATTGATACAAAAGGTATTGATATAAAAAAAATTAAGGAAAAAAGATTTCTATTTTTATTGAATCCTGAAGGTTTCAGTCCATCAAATTTTAAAACTGATTGGCTAAACTATTTTAACTGGGATTCCTATTGTGAACGTTATTCCAAGATAGAATATATCATATTGGCTCTAGAAAAATCATTGAAAGATGAATTTGATGAGAAACTTAGTAGAGTTTATTTCAAAATGAAAAAATGAATCGAATAACTCAATTAAGTATATTTCACAAAAACACCGATGCCACTTCGACAGAAAGAGGATATGAATTTCAAAAATTGAAAACGATAGAAGTATGGATTGAAAACAAGATATCAAACAGTCAAGAGATAATCTACTACGATTATCAAGATGATATTTTTCAAAGGGATTTTCAAAAACTTAAATCCTCCTTTAGACAATTAAAACTCTATTCATCAAATTTTTCTTTTTCAAGTAGTGAAATAAAAAAAGCCATTTCCCATTTTTTCACTCTTTATTCCTTAGAAGAATATAGGCTAGATGAGATTGAATTTATATTTGAGGCCAACTCCAATATTTCAAGGTCATATGAAGGTAACGATGCAAAACTCCTAAAAGAGTGGTATAACAATCAAGAATTCCTAGAGGGTGAATTATTAAAAAATTGTACAGTAAAGGTAAAGGAAATCATCAGTGAATTTGTAGACACTATTAGTTCAGAAGGACCACAGATGCTAAAAGCGAAAGAAGTGTTTGAAAGTCTTATTAAAAATGAAGAGTTTTGGAGTGATTTTACTAAAACTATACACTGGCGATTTGAAGGTGTCGAACCTGAAGAAGCAATAGCAAATTCCATAAGGAACATAACCGCATTAATACTTAAACTTCCTTATCCTTTTGAAGAATATCATATTCAAATTTTGCTAAACTCCCTTCACTTTCATGTTAGTCAAGCGGCGACCAAAGAAAACCCCGAAGACAGACTCTTAAATAATGATTTATTAGAAAAAATAATATTTAAAGTCCTCGGTGGAGAAAATGAAGTCTACGGAAAAATAATTGATAAATACAAAACAAGTCTGAAAATCGAGCAATTCATTCTTGGTGAAGTCTATGAAACCATTAGTTGGTCTAGATACTACCGCCAACATGAAAATTTAGACGGGCACAAAGAATTATGGGTAAACGTACTAGAGGCTTATTTAAATCACTCTGAAACACCAAAGTTTTGTAAAAAGGATATTCTATATGAGATAATTTACTTAAAACTGCAGCCTACCCGAAACTTCCAGTTTAAAGACCCTGACCCTAAAGATATACATTCATTATAGCTATTATTTTTTGATTTAGTTCCCAATCTATTTCATGATACGGCGACAATCGAAGATGCCACTAACCTTTATTCTATATTAAAGACAGCACATCTATTTGAAATTATTAACCTCGAAGAGAATAAAATGGAAAAATGGTTGGTAAATCTAGAAGCATGCTTATTAGACAAGATTAAAGTTAAAAAAACCAGTGAAAAGTGTAGTTATTTAGAGTCATATTCCTTTTTTCTTCTTACACTAAAATATCCAGATTCAAACGAGAAAGAAAAGGTTCTAAAAGATTGTATATCCATTATCCTACAAATAATAGATTTAAGTGCTGCAGCACCCTTCTACAACTATTCTAGTTTGTATGAAAGAATGAATGGTATGATCAAAAGCCTTATTCTATTTGATGAATCACAAGAAAAAGACGACATAATTGATGAACTTGAAAAATTAAGCGAAAGACTTATTCCAATTGTTGAAAAAAGAGAAGGGAAATTTGCTCTGGCCAAAAGATACAAATCCAAAGGGATGGAGTATTTGAAATTTTCCAGCAGAAAAAAAGATTTATTGAAGTCTTTGGATAGTTTTCAAAAAGCAAAATCTTTACTATTCCAAGAAGAAACCAAGGAGGGTTTAATACTTATTCTTTTGAACATTTCCCAAGTTTACAATGCCATAGGATTTAATATTGCTGCTAAATATTATGCCTTAGCCGGGTTTTATATGGCAATTGGAGAAGATAAGTATCTAGAAAAAACTGCAAAGTCCGTTGCTCTAATTCATCATTATGATTTCAATCAAGGTGCATGGATAAGTTGCATGATGGATGTTGAACAATTTTTTATCGCGAATAATCTATTTATTGGGAACTGGGATATTGAACAAAACACTTCGCTTCGTGAGGTCCTAATGGATTATTCATTGGTTCTTTTTGCCACACCTCATTTATCCTTACAAACAAAAGGTCTTATCAATCAACAATTAATTAATTTAGATGAATTAAAAGAAAGCTATATAGATGGATTCATTGCTAATTTGGACATTAAACTTGACTCAAAAGAAAAGCTTGAAAGGTTAACTAAAGCAAAGACCATAGACTATCCATTGAACGATTTAGGGCCAAAAAGGAAAATACAATTTAATATTTTTGAGTGTCTATGGACTATAGAATTCGACAATGATTATAATTCCAATGTCTTAGGAGAGGAGTTTTGCGCAATACTTCAAATATTACTCGCTGAACTTAGTATCAATTTTAAAAATTTTAGTTTAAAGAAGGAAATAGACATTGTTCATTTGATTCTTGAAGAAGGAAATAAATTAGTACCTCCAGAAGAAACTGAAGATTCAAAAGGTAGTATTACTTGGAAAATAACACTACCCAAAATCACGAAACCAGTTCCCTATTATCCTTCTATATTATCAATACTGGTGACCATACTCAAGAAATTGGTGCCCGAGGGCATCAATATGACTGAGCTTTTATTCTTACTTAATAAAGACTATGAACTTGGCTCCAAAGCCACTATTGTTCAACCTTATGATAAATTGTACAAAGAAATATTCTCAAAAGAAAACTACGATAGTTTGATGAGGGAAAATTTTGATGAAGTAATATTGATGGGTGATTACATCAAAAAGAATGATATTATTTGAACTAATTTTTTAAAGATGAAAACAGAAGACTGGCTTTTAGCGCTTACTGCAAGTTTGGTAATATATCTTTTGAACGAAAAAAAGAAAGATACTCAAACCATTATAAATCTTCAGAATAACAACAACAAACTTCTAAATCTCAATAGTAATCAGAGTTCCCGATTAAACCAACTGAATATGGAATTAAGAAAAACCGTGGACAAAAAAGAGAATTTACCAAATGAGATAAAGGAAGATTTAAAAAAACTAATTTCTGATTTTGATAAACTTGACAAAAATATTGCTGAAGAACTAATTAGTATTTCATCTCTTATTCAAATAAATGAGAAGCCTAAGGCATTATTTACATTATCAAAAGTCATTGAAAATCTTCTAAAAAAAAGGTTCAATCAAATTAAGCCGTTGGTAAAACTAATTGAAATAGCAAGAGTAGAAAATGTACTATCTATCGAAGAATGTCATTTTGCAAATGGTATAAGGTCCTTAAGGAATAAGGAAGGGCACGAATTGAACGTTCAAGTCGATGAATATTTAACAACATCTTCCCTTATGATTGGCATTGGGATTATTTCTAAATTAAAAAAGACAACTACAGATAGATAATGGTTGAACTTAAAATTACTTGGGAAGATTTTGCTTACGAAATTGAATTACTTCATGAAAGTGGGATGAGTATCTTAAGTCTAGCTTACGTTGAAGAAGAATTAATAAATAACTTTCATAACTGGAGGGAATCTGTTATTTCATTTTTCATTAGAGCATATGGGGAAAATCATAGGTTGACCAGAGAGTTTAAACTATTGAACAAAAACAAATTTATTCTCACAAATAAGCAAAGACGGGAGGGAATCAAATTAAATGAATTAAAACAGTCATTTAATAATGACTTGAGACATCTTGAGTGCATTAAAAAGATTTTAAGTATTTGTGATCTAGTAGTAAACCCTTCAAAAGTTGATTTGGAGATTAGAAAAGAATATTCTTCAGATCACATATTGGATTTATTGCTTAGAAAACTTTATGACTTATATGACGATAATATCTACCCAATATTACCAATTTTGACTGGAAATGGTATAAAACTTAAAAGAAATAGAGAAGAATTTGAATATGTAAAGATTTTAGAAACTGATGGATACATCTTTAGCAATAACATTGCCAAGCAAGCGGATGCCCAACTTACTCTTGAAGGTAAGTTGTACGTGGAGGAGAAATTAAAACGTATTACACCGGACTATTTATCAATCACGGAAGACGAAAAGATTATGAATTCTAAAATCGATGAATTGATATTGAAATTGGAAAAACTTGGTTGTGGTCAACAAATAATTTTTGATGAAATTGAGGAGCTAAGGGGGCTATACACTGAACTAGATAACAAAAATTGGGGGCAACTATTAAAGGGGAAAATTATTGATCTAGGTCTTTCACAAATAATTAATATTGATACTATGAACTTGATTTACAAGCACATAACCAATGACGTATTAAATATCCCGTAGTTGAGTGTTTTCAACCATCAAAATCTAGTCTCTATTATAATATCCAAAATATTAAAAAAGGGTGTCATTTATTTTAATGTTACCATCGAAATGACACCCTTTATCGGTGATTTAACTTTCGAAATCAAATTACATATATGTGGTTTAAGTCAATTTTCCTGAAATTAATATTAACAGCCTTTGTGGTAGCTTTTTTAATAATCCGCAAAGCATTTATGTATATCATGCACTTTCTCTATCATTATTTAGTGCTTCCTGTAATTTACCCATATCTTCTTGTAACTTCTTCTCCACTACATTCGCGTAAATCTGAGTGGTAGAAAGCTTAGCATGCCCTAGTAACTTTGATACGGTGGCAATTGGCACTCCGTTAGAAAGTGTTACTGTGGTAGCAAAGGTATGTCTTGCTATATGACAAGTTACCTTGATATCAATTCCACATAAAGAGGCTATCTCCTTTAAATAATTATTCATTTTTTGATTTGAGTAAACAGGTAGCAATCGCTCCGAACATTCAAAATAATCATACTTTTCCAAAATAGCTTTGGCCTTATCCAAAAGAGGGATTTTTACGGGCTCATCACTTTTTTCACGGTATAGCGATAACCACATATTTCCATCAATTCCCATTACGAGGCTCTGCTTGGTCAACATTTTCACATCGATATAAGATAATCCCGTATAGCAACAGAAAACGAAAACATCTCTTACACGCTCCAACTTAAGGTCATTCAATTCTATGTTTTCAAAATACTCCAATTGTTTAGTTGTCAAGAATCCATTTTTGAATTTGGTATAGCTCAATTGGTATTTTTCAAAGGGGTGTTTTTCAATCCAACCCAACTTTTCAGCAAATCCCATTAGTTTATTAAGCCGTTCAATATGCTTCATTATCCCGTTATTTTTAAGCGGACGTGTCTTGCTTAAATGGTTATGGGGATTTCGCAGGTATAGTTCAAAGTCCACCACAAAACTGTACTGGATGTATTCTAACGGTATATCTGTCGCTTTAAAATTTTTGATTAGAAAATTTTGTAAATATGTTTCGGTGGTACTATAATTTTTTAATGTACCAGGAGCCAATTTAAACCTGTTTTTATCAAAATGGTACTTGGATAGTCCCAACAAGGTTTCATCGCTGTGGTCAGTTCCTTGATACCGTGCTTTGACAGTTTGGGCAGTAACATACCTACCTTCCTTTTTCAATTGTTTAAAACAATCTGTCAAATCCGTATAGATACCATCCAAATCTTCATTTAGGGTGCGGGCTTCTTTGGTTTTACCATTTGCCCGGTTCATTTTTCCGTTCCAAGCATTTATAGGGAATAATATTGCCAAACTCATTTCCGCCCTTTTTCCATCAACGGTAATTCTGGCATAAAGTGGCGCATCGTTGCCTTTCTTTTTGGCTAGGTTTTGCCAAAAGAGGATTGTGAATGTTTTTGAAGTTTTCATGTTCTTTCGTTTTAGGTAACTTTTTTTTAGTTAATAAAATCACTTAACGAAAGTCAAATCACGTCGAAAGCCTTGCTTTCAGTAAGAAGTTACAAAAAAAATAGGTAACCGATTAGGTAACCGAATAGGTCACTTTTTAAACAAAAAAATAGCTAACTAAATGAAATCAAAAAAAATTAAATCTTTGATTATCATAAAGTTAGCTATTACTTGATACCATATAAAATGGTTTCGTCGGGGTGGCAGGATTCGAACCTGCGACCTCCGCGTCCCAAACGCGGCGCGATAACCGGGCTACGCTACACCCCGATACTTGGTTATCTTGTTGCTATTTTCAAGAAAATTGCGGAGAGAATGGGACTCGAACCCATGCGACACTTACGCGTCGACAGATTAGCAATCTGCTCCGTTACCACTCCGGCACCTCTCCTAAAAATCTTTATTAATGAACTTTCGCTTAAAATGCGGATGCAAATGTACATTTTTCCACTACGAATACACAACAATTTATTTACTTTTTTTCAAGCTTCTTTAACTGGTTATTATTCAGGATACTCTACCCTTAGATGATAAATATTGGTCAGTTTTTGTTTCAGAACTTTCTTTACAGCTTCAATTTCTTTAAAAGTGATATTGGCATTCAAGTATTGGTTCGCCTGCATTTGGCCTTTCACTATTTTTTCCACAAACTCGTCTATCATACCATAAGTCGGTGATTTAAGGCTTTTAGAAGCTGCCTCAACAGAATCTGCCATCATTAAAATTGCAGTTTCTTTAGAGAAAGGTATCGGGCCGGGATATCTAAAATTTGCCTCATCTACATCTTCATCGATTTCTTGTTGTTTTTTATAAAAATAATACACTAACGAAGTACCATGGTGGGTTCTTAAAAAGTCAATTACCCGGTCTGGCAAGTTATACTTTCTGGCCAATTCTATACCCTCAATAACATGGTCTATTATAATCTTTGCGCTCTCTTTTGGCGGTAGCTCATTATGCGGGTTGGCATTCGTAATCTGATTTTCAGTAAAATAGGCTGGCCTATTCATTTTACCTATATCATGATATAAAGCTCCTACTCTCACTAACATGGCGTTCGCCCCTATTTCATTGGCAGCTGCTTCGGCCAAGTTCGCGACTTGCAACGAATGATGAAAGGTGCCCGGTGCTTTATTTGAAAGTTCTTTTAAAAGTTTAGAATTGGTATCTGAAAGTTCAAGCAAAGAAACATCGGAAACCAGGCCAAATATCTTTTCATATAAATAAATAAGTGGCTGGGCAAATAGCGTAATCATACCATTTAATAAGAAAATACCAAAAGTGACCCATTCGATATTATCAAGGTTGCCTTCATGAATAATGTGGAAGGCAAAATACCCGACAATATAAATAAACGTAATCTGACCGACAGATATAAATAAGTTAGCTCTTTTATAGAGTTCCGAAACCGAAAGAATAGTTACAATACCCGCTATTATTTGCAAGAATATATACTCAAAACTATTAGGCACTACAAAACCTAAAATGAGGATGGTCAGAACGTGCACAAAAAGCCCGAGGCGTGCATCAAAAAAGTTCTTTAGAATAAGTGGTAAAATGCACAAAGGCACCACATAAACATAGTTTTCATTGTTCTTAACGACCAGTGTGGTCACGAATACCATTAAAAGAATATTCACAAAAATAAAGGTGACCTTATTGTTATTTGCAAAAATCTCTGGGCGGTACTTTTTTAAGAACAAGAACAGCATGACCAAAACCAATGCGACCAAAACTGTATATCCGAAAAGTATAAAGTAGTAGTTGCTACCTTTCCATAGTTCTGATTCGTACTCTTGCTTTAAAGAATTAAGGATATTATAATTATCCGATTCTACGACTTCCCCTTTTGCTATGACTAGCTTGCCTTCTAAAATATTTCCTCTAGTGAAAGAAACTTTAGAAAGCTCCTCTTGCAAGGCTTTATCCGAAAGACTTTTATTGTAGGTAACATTTGCTTTTACAACGGAATTAAGTACTCTTACCAATTCAGCTTTGTTAGTCCCAAGTCGAAAATTGTCAATTGAAGAAGCTATAAACGTATTGGAATTAGAGACATACTTTATGCTGTTTTGCGGTATAGTTCTCGCGGTGTTATTTTGTATTAGAAAAACCTCATCACTACCTATTTGTTCTTTAAAAAGTCCATCCTTATAAATAGAATCTAAAACAGCTTTACCTGCCGAGTATAATTTATTTCTTTCATTAGATGAAAGGGCATCTGAAGAAAAGGCACCCTTGAAATTGATTTCATATTTATTCAATACCTCTTGATAAACTTGTTGGTCAAAAGTGTAATAATCTGCCTTATTGGACTCTAGTAACTTTCGTTCAGCAGAAATGTCCTCATCGGTCTTCTTAATTGAAAAATCAAAAGGAGCATATAGATTCTCATACTGCCAAGGTTTTCCTTTTTGAAAGTCATACTTGAATTTACCTCCTCTCGGAAAGAAAAAAACAATTAGGGCAATGGAAATAAAGTATAGCACATACTTGTAAATCACCGACTGTTTCTTATAAAAATCATCAAGTGTTTTGCCCATATAAAAAAGCTCTAAGCTCAAAAATAAAGAAATCTAATTTCATGCATCCCATAAATCATTAAACTGTTGTAATGCTGTTAATTTTAGTATTTTCGCAGGAACAAAATTACTAGTATGAAAGAAGTTGTTATTGTCTCTGCAGTTAGAACACCAATAGGAAGTTTTATGGGTGCATTATCTAATATTCCAGCACCAAAATTGGGAGCAATTGCCATAGAAGGAGCTCTTAAAAAAGCAAATGTAAAACCTGATATGGTTGATGAAGTACTTATGGGCAATGTCGTTCAGGCCGGAACTGGACAAGCACCAGCCCGTCAAGCAGCTATTTTTGCAGGAATCCCCGAGACAGTACCCTGTACCACTATCAATAAAGTATGTGCCTCGGGCATGAAAACTGTAATGCAGGCGGCTCAGTCCATTGCTTTGGGCGATAATGAGATTGTCGTTGCTGGTGGAATGGAAAACATGAGTCTTATTCCGCATTACGTACATATGAGAAATGGTTCAAAATTTGGCCCTGCAACTTTGATTGATGGAATGCAAAAAGATGGGCTAGTAGATGTCTATGACCAAAACGCCATGGGTGTTTGTGCAGACGCTTGTGCTACCGAGCATGATTTTTCTCGTGAAGATCAAGATGCATTTGCCATTCAATCATACCAACGCTCCGCAAAAGCATGGGAGGAGGGTAAATTTAAAAATGAAGTAATTCCTGTTGAAGTACCTCAACGAAGAGGTGAGCCAATTGTGGTCAATGAAGATGAGGAATTCAAAAATGTTAGAATGGAGAAAATTCCGGCCTTAAGACCAGCATTTTCTAAAGACGGAACGGTTACTGCCGCAAACGCCTCTACCATAAACGATGGTGCTGCGGCATTGGTATTAATGAGTGCGGACAAAGCGGCCGCTTTAGGCATAAAGCCACTAGTAAAAATAAAAAGCTATGCTGATGCCGCACAGGAACCGAAATGGTTTACTACCGCTCCGGCCAAAGCATTACCAAAAGCCTTAGATAAAGCAGGAATAGCACTGAATGATGTTGATTATTTTGAATTCAATGAGGCATTCTCTGTCGTTGGCTTGGCCAATATGAAGCTTTTAAATCTTGAAGACAGCAATGTGAACGTTAATGGTGGGGCAGTTTCCTTAGGCCATCCCTTAGGTTGCTCTGGAGCAAGAATTATTGTTACTTTAATTAATGTGCTTGAGCAGAATAATGGTAAAATTGGAGCTGCAGCTATATGTAATGGTGGTGGTGGTGCTTCAGCTATTGTCTTGGAACGAAACTAATTTCGACCAGTAGCATGCAATATGGAATTTGCCACTTAAGCATCGTTCCTGTTAGGGTATCACCCGATGATTCTACAGCGATGATAACCCAACTAGTATATGGTGATCTTTTTAAGGTTAAAGAAAATCGTAAACACTGGGTTCGTATTGTAGTTTCATTTGATAGACAAGAAGGTTGGGTTAGCAAGAATCAATTTAAGTTAGTTTCTGAAGAAGATTTTAATAAACTTAACATTGATGAAAATCAAATCTTAGCTACCGATTTCATTTCACATATATTAACTTCGGAAGAAATCTTTCAACCCATTACTTTAGGAGCAAGAATAGATGTGAGTGGTTTTTTGGGCCAAACTCATGAAGGAAATTCTCAAAAACCAAAACAGGACAAATCTAAACTAGTCGAGACAGCGCTTCTCTTTTTAAATGCGCCGTCTTTATCAGGAGGTAAAACTCCATTTGGTGTAGATTGTTCTGGTTTTACACAAATGGTGTATAAGGCAAACGGTTTTAAGCTATTTCGAGATACCGAAAAGCAAGCTACACAAGGTGAGGCTTTAAGTTTTATCGAAGAAAGTGAACCTGGTGATTTAGCATTCTTTGATAACTCTGATGGAATCATAGATCATGTTGGTATTATTTTGAAAGATAATTACATTATACATTCGTACGGATATGTAAGAATTGATAGAATAGATCATACAGGTATTTTCAACCCTCAAGAAAAAATATACACCCACAAGCTTCGGGTCATCAAAAAGATTATATAAAAAAAGCCTTGACAATTGTCAAGGCTTTTTTAAAGAGTATATTTTAATCTACTCTCCTAACAACTTTTTAATTCTCATGAAGTTTTCAGTATCACCAAGTGCACCGTAAATATTCTTTAATTGCGATAATACTCCTTCATTATCAGGGTTCATCTTTAAAGCTTCTTCCAAAATCTTTGAACCTTCTAAAAATAAATCATCCTTCTTTTTCTTTAACTCATCATAGCGTGCTGTATCCGCTCTTGATGTACCTAAGGTATTCATCTCATCGATCAAACTGTTTCCTTCGTTTACATATGACGTAGAAAGGTTTAATTGCGCATTCACATAGCTAGGGTCTATTTCAAGCACCCTTAAATAAGCAGCACGGGCTTCTTCTAAGTTTCCTTGCTCCATGCTTATAACTCCTATGTTATACATTAAGTCTGGATTATCCGGAGCCATAGCCGACGCCTGAGCCATTAGTTCTTTAAACTTATCTTTATCACCCAGTGTGTAATACAAATTCGCTTTATTCAAAATTAAATTCACATCATCAGGGTTACTGGCAATTGCATCTTCATATGCCGCCAAAGCTTCTTCATTTTTTCCCTGCTGTTGATAAATAAGTGCAACATTCTTTACAATTTCCGCCTTTTTAGAAGGCGTTTTTTCTTCTTTTGGGTCTTTATGTGTGCCTGCTTTTACATATAAATCGCGAGTTGCTTTATCCATTTCTTCAACTTCATTCGATTCTACATTGACCGCAGTATATTTTACCCCGCTTCCATCGTATCCAATCTCTTTTAACTCATTGTAATAGTTTAAAGCGGTATCGTAATCAGCACCATTAACAGCACTGCTAGCAGCATAGTAAAGGTAAATGGTATCTTTTGGGCTTAACTTATAGCCCATGTATAATTTCTGGGCTCCTGCTTTGTAATCCTTATTATTATTGTCTTCAACAGCTGCATTAATAATATCGGCCGTCATTTGACCTAACTTTTGCTGAGCATCCGCAGTAAATTTCTTTTTACCAGAGGCCTCTTCAATTGAAATGACTTTTCTTAAAGCCTCTATTGCAGGTTCAAATTCTGAAAGTTTAGCATATGCGCTTCCTAAAATAGAATACGCCTGAGCCTGATATTTCGCATCCGAACCATCAATTAGAGATTTTGCTCCCTCCAATATAGTTTTTGCTTCGGCTGCATTACCGCTTTTTATCGCTTTATCAGCGGCCTTAATTTCATTTTTTTGAGAAAATCCTACCATTGAAACCATCATGGCAAGAAGTATTAAAATCTTAGTTTTCATTTTTAATGTAATATTTAGTGTTTATTGTTATTCTTTTGTTCCGGTATCAGTATTATCAAGAGCCGTGCCATCTTCCTCATTCACCTCAATATCAAGTATATCGGTACCCTCAACGGCATCTTCATCTTTCATTACCTTGGCTACCGCCGCAATACTATCGTTGCCTTTTAGGTTGATAAGTCTAACACCTTGGGTTGCACGCCCCATCACTCTTAAATCTTCCACACCCAAACGTATCGCAATACCTGATTTATTAATTATCATTAAATCGTCAGAGTCTGTAACATTTTTTATAGCAACCAGACCTCCTGTTTTATCGGTGATGGAAATGGTCTTTACCCCTTTTCCACCTCTATTAGTTACGCGATAATCGTCTATGTTAGATCTTTTGCCATAACCATTTTCTGAAACCACAAGAATATTATCTTCAAAATTATGCACAGATACCATTCCTATTACCTCATCGGTATCGCTTGCCAAAGTAATACCGCGAACTCCAGAGGCATTCCTTCCCATAGGTCGTGTTTTACTTTCTTCAAAACGAATTGCTTTACCTGATTTAAGTCCTAGGAATATTTCGCTTGTGCCAGTAGTAAGTTTAGCTTCAAGCAATTCATCATTATCCCTAATGGTTATGGCATTTATACCATTTTGCCTTGGTCTTGAGTACTGCTCTAAAGAGGTTTTCTTTACAGTACCTTTTTTGGTTGCCATGATTACATAATGACTATTTACATAATCCTCATCCTTTAGATCCTGTGTACAAATAAAGGCTTTGACCTTATCTTCACTCTCTATGTTAATAAGGTTTTGTATCGCCCTACCTTTAGAAGTTCTGCTTCCTTCAGGTATTTCATAGACACGCATCCAGAAACATTTTCCTTTTTGTGTAAAGAAAAGCATGTATTGGTGGTTTGTACCAACAAATAGATGCTCTAAAAAGTCTTCGTTACGGGTAGATGATGCTTTTTGACCGACCCCTCCCCTGTTCTGCGTTTTGTATTCGGTAAGTGGCGTACGTTTGATATAGCCCGCATGAGAAATGGTTATGACCACTTGCTCATCAGGTATCATATCTTCAATGCTCAAATCTCCACCTGCAAAGTTAATTTCGGAGCGACGCTCATCACCATACTTATCTTTTACCTCAATTAACTCATCTTTTATTATTTGCATTCTTCTCTCCTTCTTATCCAAGATATCTTTCAAATCTTCGATAGTAAGTAAGAGTGCATCATATTCTTCTCGTAATTTATCTTGCTCTAGACCCGTTAACTGTCGTAGGCGCATTTCTACAATGGCTTTCGCTTGAATTTCAGTTAACTTGAATTCTTCCATCAAATTATTACGAGCCTCATCAACATTCGAAGAACCCCTAATAATCTCAATAACCCTATCTATATTATCAGATGCAATAATTAAACCTTCTAGTATATGCGCTCTATCCTCGGCTTTTTTAAGTTCAAACTTGGTTCTTCTAACAACAACCTCATGACGATGTTCAACAAAATGATGAATCATCTCCTTTAGGTTAAGCAACTGCGGACGCCCATTAACAAGGGCAATATTGTTAACACTAAAAGAAGATTGTAAAGCAGTGTACTTATAAAGCGTATTTAAAACGATATTAGGAATGGCATCTCTTTTAAGAATGTACACGATACGCATACCCTTTCTATCAGATTCATCCCTTATCGCTGAAATACCTTCAATCTTCTTATCATTTATTAGGTCAGCCGTCTTTTTGATCATGTCGGCCTTATTTACTTGATAAGGTATTTCAGTAACGATGATGCTTTCCTTACCCTGTACTTCTTCAAAGGTAGCTTTGGCTCGCATTACTACTCTGCCACGACCCGTATGAAAAGCCTCTTTAACACCATCATATCCATAGATAATACCTCCGGTAGGAAAATCAGGTGCCTTTATGTGTGTTATAAGTTCATCGATTTCAATGTCATGATTATCTATGTAGGCGATAGTACCATCCACTACTTCGGAAAGATTGTGTGGCGGCATATTTGTGGCCATACCAACAGCAATTCCAGATGCCCCATTAACAAGAAGTTGTGGAACTCGAGTAGGTAAAACAGTAGGTTCTTTCAATGAATCATCAAAGTTCAATTGATGATCGACTGTATCCTTATCGATATCTGCCAACATATCGTCAGCAATTTTTCGCATGCGCGCCTCCGTGTAACGCATCGCAGCGGGGCTATCACCATCTACCGAACCAAAGTTACCTTGTCCATCAACCAACATATACCTCAAACTCCATTCCTGCGCCATACGTACCATACTGTCGTATACCGAGGTATCACCATGAGGGTGGTACTTACCCAAAACTTCACCTACAATACGGGCCGATTTTTTATGGGCACTATTTGAACGAACCCCCAATTCATGCATGCCATATAGCACCCTTCTGTGAACCGGTTTTAAACCATCCCTGACATCAGGTAGGGCACGTGACACAATGACCGACATTGAATAATCAATGTAGGCAGATTTCATTTCATCATCAATGTTGATAGGTATCAATTTTTCTCCTTCAGCCATATTAAAATCTTGTTGCTTTTGTAATTAAAATATCGTAGCAATATACGTAAAAACACATGTTTCAAAACGCTTGCCGATTACTTTATTAAAAAAATTATCAACATTAAAATTAGACCGAATGCTCTCTTTGAAATTTGTTAAAGAACCTAAAAAAAGCTCTTTTTTTCGCCTTTTACCCCTTGTTTATCGAATATGGGTACAGTATTTGGTCATTGTTGGATTAGTTTTATTAATTTTAATTGCTGAATAAGGAAATTTATGGATGATAATTTTTCGCCAAGGGTAAAAGACGTTATTGCATTTAGCAAAGAAGAGGCGCTGAGACTTGGCCATGATTTTATTGGAACAGAGCATTTAATGCTAGGCCTGTTGCGTGATGGTAATGGAAAGGCTATTAATATATTAGACGCACTGGATGTAGACCTCGACCATTTAAGGAGAAAGGTCGAAATATTGAGTCCGGCTAACCCAAACACGGCGGGTATACAAAAAGACAAAAAGAACCTTCACCTGACAAGGCAGGCAGAACGTGCTTTAAAGACTACCTTTTTAGAAGCTAAACTTTTTCAAAGTTCTTCTATTAATACCGCTCATTTATTGTTATGTATACTGCGTAACGAAAATGACCCGACCACAAAATTGCTCCACAAGTTAAAAGTCGATTATGATAATGTGAAGGAGCAATTCAAGTCTATGATAACCAGTGACGATGACTATTTAGATGTTACTAGGGCCGAATCTTTTCCTGGAGATTCGGAAGATGCCGGAGAGTCTAAAGAAAGTACCTTCGGATCCTCTAGTTCTCAAAAGGGAAGCAAAAAATCCAAGACACCCGTATTGGATAATTTTGGAAGGGACTTAACAAAATTTGCAGAAGAAAATAAACTCGACCCTGTTGTTGGTAGAGAAAAAGAAATCGAACGTGTATCTCAGATATTAAGTAGACGTAAAAAGAATAATCCGCTTTTAATAGGAGAACCTGGAGTTGGTAAGAGCGCCATTGCAGAGGGTTTGGCCTTGCGTATTATCAATAAAAAAGTATCACGCATACTCTATGGAAAGCGTGTGGTCACCTTAGACCTTGCCTCTTTGGTAGCTGGCACAAAATATAGGGGGCAGTTCGAGGAGCGGATGAAAGCTGTAATGAACGAATTGGAGAAAAATGATGATATTATCCTCTTCATTGATGAAATACATACTATAGTTGGTGCTGGTGGGGCGACTGGCAGTTTAGATGCTTCAAATATGTTTAAACCAGCCTTAGCTAGAGGTGAAATACAATGTATCGGTGCCACTACGCTAGATGAGTACAGACAATATATTGAAAAAGATGGTGCATTGGAACGTCGTTTTCAAAAGGTAATTGTTGAGCCGACTTCTGTAGAAGAAACCGTTGAAATTCTAATGAATATCAAAGGCAAATATGAAGACCATCATAATGTCACCTATACCGATGAGGCCATTAAAGCTTGTGTTGCCTTAACGAACCGTTATATGACCGACCGTTTTTTACCGGACAAGGCTATTGATGCGTTAGATGAAGCTGGCTCAAGAGTACATATTGTAAATATGGATGTTCCTAAGCAGATTTTAGAATTGGAAAATCAGCTTGAAGAAGTAAGAGTTCTTAAGAACAGCGTGGTCAAAAAACAAAAATATGAGGAAGCTGCCAAGCTTCGTGATGATGAAAAACGCATAGAGAAAGATTTGGCCATGGCCCAAGAATCTTGGGAAGAAGAAAGCAAACTGAATAGAGAGACCGTTTCTGAGGATAATGTCGCCGATGTAGTTTCAATGATGAGCGGCATTCCCGTAAATAGAATCGCACAGACCGAAAGCAATAAACTTGCCGAACTGCCTGCATTGATAAAGGATTATGTAATCGGGCAAGACGAGGCCGTGGTCAAAGTAGCCAGAGCTATTCAGCGCAACAGAGCTGGGTTGAAAGACCCGAACAAACCAATCGGATCCTTTATTTTCTTAGGTCAAACAGGGGTTGGAAAAACGCAACTAGCTAAAGTATTGGCAAAGGAATTATTTGATTCTGAAGACGCACTTATTCGTATTGATATGAGTGAGTACATGGAAAAATTTGCTATCTCTAGATTAGTGGGTGCTCCTCCAGGATATGTGGGATACGAGGAAGGCGGACAACTTACGGAAAAAGTAAGGAGAAAACCATACTCAGTGGTTCTTTTAGATGAAGTTGAAAAAGCACATCCAGATGTCTTTAATATGCTTTTACAAGTATTGGATGATGGGTATTTAACCGATAGTTTAGGAAGAAAAATAGATTTTAGAAATTCTATTATTATAATGACTTCCAACATAGGTGCAAGACAGTTAAAAGATTTTGGACAAGGCGTAGGTTTTGGTACTGCTTCTAAAAAAGCACAGGCCGATAGCCACCAAAAGAGTGTGATTGAAAATGCATTGAAAAAAGCTTTCGCACCTGAGTTTTTAAATAGAATCGATGATGTGATTGTATTTAATCCGTTAGAACGGGCAGATATACATAAGATTATTGATATTGAACTGGATAAATTATTCAAACGTATCAAAGACATCGGGTATGATTTAAATCTTACTGATAAGGCAAAAGACTATATCGCCGATAAAGGTTTTGACAAACAGTACGGTGCAAGACCTTTAAAAAGAGCGATACAGAAGTATATTGAAGATTCTTTAGCAGAAGAAATTGTGAATTCGAATCTTAATGAAGGTGACAGTATTTTTATGGATCTGGATGAGAAGAAGGAAGAACTCACTATAAAAATCAAGAAGAAGGAAAAATCTTCAAAAGCTTAAATAAAATAATTTCATTTTATAGCGAAAGGAGCCATTAAACAATGGCTCCTTTTTTATTACAATTAGTGTAGGCAAAACCCAGTTCAAATATGGATTTTATTTAGGTGTTACATTTAAAACGATATTTAAGCCTTTAATCTATTATTTTTCTGATTAATTTATACTACTTCTACATTCGTCAACGAGACACTATAATACATTTGGGGAATGAACATGGGATTTAGCAAAAAAACCATCGTTGTCAAAGAATATCATCTAGATATTGGAATTATCCAAGTTTTTGACGACTATATGGTTTCCATTTTTGAAGAGGGATCTACACTTACGCTTGAGCGGGCATATCAAATTATTGGTATTTCAGAAATCCATTTTAGAAATAAAAAGTTCGGTTACATCAGTTTGCGAAAAAACTCTTATGCTATCGACCCGGTTATTTATACCTATTTAAGAGGATTAGATAATTTAAAAGCTTTTGCAATTGTTTCTAAAAAGGAAATAGATATGCACAACTTTAAGATTGAAAAGATGTTCTATAAAAAGAACATGGAATTTTTTATTGAATACGAAAATGCGGTTTCTTGGATCAAAAAACGTGTATCAAAAAACAATAAAGGAAAGAAGAG
The DNA here is from genome assembly GCF_055693185.1 of Croceitalea sp. W27. Lineage (NCBI taxonomy): Bacteria > Pseudomonadati > Bacteroidota > Flavobacteriia > Flavobacteriales > Flavobacteriaceae > Croceitalea > Croceitalea sp. W27. The sequence goes on along the minus strand of NZ_CM146327.1, from coordinate 3,529,459 downwards.
TGCCTAGTTACTGCGGTTGCTCTTGACCTTCCGGCGAAGCTCTTTTAAATAATTCCATAAAGGCCTTACCAATATTAGCTATTATAGTTAATGCGGTAACTGCTTCATATCCATTCTCGGAAGAAGAAATATCTCCTGAAAGTCCATGAAGGTATACACCGAAAATAGCAGCATATAATGGTGGGTAATTTTGCGCTATTAGCCCTGTAATTATTCCTGTCAATACATCACCACTGCCAGCTGTAGCCATTCCAGGATTTCCGGTAGAGTTTATATATCCTTTACCATCATAAATGGTTATGGTATGTGCGCCTTTTAGCACCAAGATACAATCGTATTTTTTTGAAAATGCCTTAGCCTTCTTTAATTTATCAAAATCATCTTCCCATTTACCTATTAAACGCTCCAATTCTTTAGGGTGAGGCGTTAATACAGCTTGCTGTGGCATTTTGTTTAGAAGCCTCTTATTTTCTGCTAAAATGTTTAGTCCATCCGCATCAATTACCATGGGCATCTTCGTATCATTTAAAAATGATGAAAAAGCAGCAACAGTCTGTTCGTGGGTTCCCATTCCGACACCAACCCCAATTACAGAAGCATTTGACGGAAGTTCTATCTTAGAAATAAAGTCTTCTTCTTCATCGGTTAGCACCATTATTTCAGGCTCACTGGTCTGCAAGGGTACATAACCGCATTCTGGTATAAAGGTGGTCACGAGTCCGCTACCAACTTTTAAACATGCCTTGGCAGCCAAATTGACGGCACCTATTTTTCCGTAACTGCCACCAACGATAACAGCATGTCCATAATTTCCTTTGTGCGAGAACTTAAGTCGAGGTATATAGAGTGGTAAAACTTCAGGCTTTCCAATAAATTCAAAATCAGTCTCTGTTTTATAAAGGTATTCTTGGTCCAAACCTATATCCAATAACTCCCATTGATTTAGAAACACACCGGTTTCTGGAAGAAAAAATACAAGCTTTGGTGCTTGAAAACTGAGTACGTGATTTGCCCTTATAACTTGCTCTGGCTTATCAGAAACTTTATCCAAGAACAATCCTGAAGGTACATCTATAGAAAGAATAAAAGCCGCAGAATCATTGATATGCCCAATTAATTTGGCTACCCAATCCTCAGGAGCTCTATTTAGGCCTATACCAAAAATAGCATCAATGATAATATCTTCATGTCCGATTTCAGGAAACTCGCAGTCTGAATCTAAAAACTCTGGCCAGAGTTTTCTTTCCTTTAACCTATCGAGATTAATCAAAAAATCTTTAGAACGTTTGTCACTGTAATTGACCACATGCACGGCAACCTCGTAATCATTCTCCACTAAATGTCTGGCAAGTGCAATACCATCACCCCCATTATTTCCGATTCCGCAGAACAAATGAATTTTGACTTTCGCACCTTGCAACCTAGAATGTACCCAGCTAAAAATTCTTTCCGCCGCTCTTTCCATCAAAGCATCGCTAGTAATTGCTTGTTTCTCTATTGTGAATTTATCAGCAGCGTATATCTGTTGGGCATTAAATATTTTCATTTAGCAAAGAAGTGTATTAGAAATTAAGGAATTGACAAAAATTTAGGAATCATTTGATGCAGAAACCAAAAGTACTACATTTGACCATGCAATTTAAACAATTGGACACATTAGCGACTTCGATGTATACAACATCAGTAATCACTTCTACAATTATTATTACCCCTTTGGGGTAATGTGCTATTAATATTCGTCCGTATAACTAATTGTTTCACAATTTCTTCAAATTCTTTATAAATGAAAATTTTAAAATTCGGAGGCACTTCGGTAGCCAATGATGAAAACATTAAAAAAGTAAAATCCATAGTTCAAGATGCCCCTGACTCTAAAATAGGAGTCGTTGTTTCTGCTTTCGGAGGTGTTACGGATATGCTTCTTAATAGTTTAGACCGAGCATCATCGCAAAATAAAAACTATGAAAATACGCTTAATGAGATTGAAGAAAGGCACATTACGGTTATAAAGAATCTTTTTCCAATAAATAAACAAAGTGCTATTTTGAGTCGCGTTAAAAGCGAGCTCAATGACCTTGAGACGTTACTTGAAGGTTCGTTTTTAATAGGAGAAACCACCCCTAGACTTTCAGACAAAGTTGTTAGTTATGGTGAACTACTTTCTTCTTTTATTATAAGTGAATTCTTTATTTCAGAAGGTCTTGATGCTACCCTAAAAGATGGAAGAACACTAATTAAAACAGATGAGAGTTTCGGAAACGCCAACGTCGATTTTGAGCTTACATACCATACCTGTAGTACTTATTTCGCCAATGTAAAAGAAAAGGTGACCGTGGTACCTGGTTTTGTCTCTTCTTCTCACAATGGAAACGCAACTACTTTAGGAAGAGGTGGTTCTGATTATACCGCAGCTATTCTTGCAGCGGCAACAAATGCTGATGTTTTGGAGATTTGGACAGATGTTAGTGGCATGTATACCGCAAATCCTAAACTGGTCAAACAAGCTAAATGTGTATCTCATATTTCTTACGAAGAGGCAATGGAGCTTTCGCACTTTGGCGCAAAAGTGCTGTATCCACCAACCATACAGCCAGTTTTAACAAAAGAAATTCCTATTGTTATTAAAAACACCTTTGCTCCTGATGAAGAAGGTACCTATATTACAAAAAACGAGAACGACAATACGAAAACAGTACGCGGTATTAGCCATGTTGAAAGCATTACCCTACTCTCTTTAGAAGGTTCGGGTATGGTAGGTATTCCAGGAATATCTAAGCGATTTTTTGAAACCTTGTCTCAAGAGGGCATAAGCGTTGTTATGATTACGCAGGCTTCATCAGAACATTCTATTTGTGTTGGTATCTCGGATAAAGATGCAAAACAAGCAGCTATAGCCGTTAATAACAATTTCGAATATGAAATTGCTTCAAAAAGAATAGATCCAGTACACGTAGAACAGAATCTAGCAATTGTAGCACTTGTTGGTGATAATATGAAAAGTCATCAGGGACTCAGTGGTAAAATGTTCAGTACCCTCGGAAAAAACAACGTAAACATACGTGCGATTGCACAAGGGGCTTCAGAACGAAATATCTCTGCGGTAATAAGAAAAGACGATGTAAAAAAAGCGCTTAATACTCTGCATGAAGCATTTTTTGAAGAGAATATAAAACAGCTGAACCTATTCGTAATGGGCGTGGGTAATGTGGGTGCACGTTTTTTAACACAAATCAAAAAGCAAAAAGCATACTTGAAGAATGAATTGAAATTGAATATTCGTGTAATAGGGATATCAAATTCAAGAACCATGGTATTTAATGAAGATGGCATTTCATTGTCAAGTTGGGAGCAGGAGCTGGCAAATGGAGTAAAAGCAAATAAAGATACGTTTATAGACAGGGTGAATAAACTTAATTATCGTAACAGTATTTTTGTAGATAACACCGCTAGTACGGATGTTGCAAAAACTTACACCCGCTATTTAAATAATAGCATTTCAGTAGTCACTTGCAACAAAATAGCCTGTTCTTCGGGTTACGAATCTTATAAAGAATTAAAACAGCTTGCTAAAAAATACAGTGCTCCGTTTTTATTTGAAACCAACGTTGGCGCTGGATTACCCATTATCGATACGCTTAAACACTTAATTGCCTCGGGTGATAAAATCAATAAGATTCAGGCGGTTTTATCGGGCAGCTTAAATTTTGTGTTCAATAATTTCAATGCTAATACCACATTTCACGATGTAGTGAAACAAGCGCAAGAAGAAGGGTATACCGAACCCGACCCTACTATTGATTTAAGTGGAATTGACGTGATGCGCAAAATTTTAATCTTGGCCCGAGAAAGTGGATATGTATTGGAAATCGAGGATATTAAAAACAAATCGTTTCTACCGGAAGAAAGTCTAAACACCAATTCTAACGAGACCTTTTTTGAATCCTTAAAAAAGTACGAAAAGGATTTTCAATTATTGTACTCTAAGGCTGCAGCGAAAGAATGCAAGTTAAAATACGTTGCACAGTTTGAAAATGGTAAAGCCAGTGTAGGTCTACAAGAAATCCCTAAAGGGCATGATTTTTATAACTTGGAAGGAAGTGATAACATCGTGCTTTTTTTCACGGAACGATACCCTAATCAACCTATGATTATCAAAGGAGCGGGGGCTGGAGCTGACGTGACGGCTTCAGGTATTTTTGCAGATATTATCAGAATCGGAAATTTCTAGATATGAAAGAAATTAAAGTTTTTTGTCCTGCTACAATAGCGAACGTATCCTGCGGTTTTGATGTGCTAGGCCTTGCCTTGAAAACTGTAGGAGATGAAATGCTGATTCGAAAGGTTGATAAACCAGGAATTCATATCACAAAAATAGATGGACAAGAACTTCCATTGGAAACCAATAAAAATGTGGCTGGTGTTGCCGGTCTGGCCCTATTGGAGAAAAGCAATTATCACGGTGGATTTGAAATAGAAATCTATAAAAAAATAAAACCTGGCAGTGGCATCGGCAGTAGCGCAGCGAGTTCAACGGGTGCCGTATGGGGAATGAACGAGCTTCTAAACAATCCTTTTTCAAAACTAGAGTTGGTTAAGTTCGCGATGCAGGGTGAAAAACTGGCAAGCAATGTAGCCCACGCAGATAACGTAGCACCTGCCATCTATGGTGGTTTTACACTGGTAAGAAGTTACAATCCTCTAGATATTGTGCCCATACCGACCCCAAATGCATTATTCGCTACTGTAATTCACCCACAAATTGAAGTCAAAACTTCCGATTCGCGTAAAATTTTAAAAACAACCATCAGCCTAGAAAATGGAATCAAGCAGTGGGGAAATCTTGGTGGTTTGGTCGCTGGACTGTTTCGTGAAGATTATGAACTCATAGGGCGTTCATTAGAAGACCATATTATTGAACCACTTAGGTCTATTTTGATACCTGGTTTCCATCAGGTAAAATCAGCAGCAATTGAAAATGGTGCCCTAGGTTGCGGTATATCAGGTTCTGGCCCTTCAATTTTTGCATTGAGTAAAGGTGAAGAAAATGCACAAAGGGTAGCTCTAAATATCGCTAAGGTTTATGATGAAATAGGTGTTGATTACGAAGTTCATATTTCAAAAATTTCTGCATCGGGCGTAAAGCGACTTAAGTAATATTCTTTTAGGTATTCTAAAAATTAAAAATGATTTTCTACAGTTTAAATAATCAAGCACCAAACGTATCTTTCAAAGAAGCGGTCATTGCAGGTATTGCTCCAGACAAGGGTTTATATTTTCCGGAACGTATTACACCATTGCCCAATTCCTTTTTTGAAGATCTTGAAAAACTAACCGATCAAGAGATCGCGTTCACGGCAATTCATCAATTCGTAAAAAAAGATATTCCCGATGAGGTATTGCGTGAAATACTTCGCGATATGCTGGATTTTGAGTTTCCAATTGTAGAAATCGAGGAAAAAGTTGCAACGTTAGAATTATTTCATGGTCCTACAATGGCCTTTAAAGATGTAGGCGCCCGATTTATGGCAAAATGCCTCGGTTACTTTTCCAAAGAAAAAAAAGAGGAGGTTACTGTATTGGTTGCCACTTCTGGGGATACTGGTGGAGCTGTAGCTAATGGTTTTTTAGGAGTCTCCGGGGTTAAAGTGGTAATTCTTTATCCAAGCGGCAAAGTCAGTGAAATTCAAGAAAAACAGCTGACCACTTTGGGTGAGAATATTACTGCGATGGAGGTTGAAGGCACTTTCGATGATTGCCAAACTATGGTTAAAACAGCCTTTCTAGATAAAGAAATCAATACAAAGAGAAAGTTAACATCCGCAAATAGTATCAATGTAGCGCGTTGGTTACCGCAATTGTTCTACTTTCTTTTTGCATATAAACAGGCTAAATCAAAAGGTAAGGAAATCGTTTTTTCAATCCCATCCGGGAATTTTGGAAACGTCTGTGCAGGAATGGTGGCCCAGAAATTGGGCATGCCCGTAAAACACTTTGTGGCCGCAACCAATGTTAATGACACTGTACCAAAGTTTATGGAGAACGGCGAGTATCAACCTAAACCATCGACTGCAACTATATCAAACGCTATGGACGTTGGTGACCCTAGTAATTTTATACGTATTCGTCACTTATATCAAAATGATTTCGAAGCACTTGCCGAAAACCTTTCCTCCTACTCGTTCAATGATACCGAAACTAGAGAGGCAATGCAACATATTCATAAGCGTTCGAAATATGTAAGCGACCCGCATGGTGCTGTTGGCTATCTAGGCCTTAAAAAATATCAAGAACTTAATCCTGACACCTACGGTATATTCTTAGAAACAGCGCACCCCGTTAAATTTCTTCATATAGTAAAAGAAACCTTAGCTATTACTCCAGAAATACCCTCCCAAATAGCAAAAGTTATCGATAGAGAAAAAACGTCTATTAGAATAGGTACGTACCAAGAACTCAAATCCTATTTATTAAAAAGATAAAAAACAATAGAAGGTATTTTCAGTTGAACGCTATTATTTCAATATTTTTACGCCTGCAAATATTGAATGATGAAATGAGCCACGAAGATTTTTTAATCCTCACCAATGACTAACGGCAAATTTCATCTGACGGTAAAAATTAAATAGTACCAGATGAAAAATACTGCACTTACCCAAGTACACGAGTCACTTGGAGCTAAAATGGTTCCTTTTGCCGGTTATAACATGCCTGTTTCTTATGAGGGTGTAAATATGGAGCATGAAACTGTTCGAAAAGCCTTGGGTGTTTTTGATGTCTCTCATATGGGAGAGTTCTTAATAAAGGGCCCAAAAGCTTTAGAATTGATTCAAAAAGTGAGTTCAAATGACGCCTCTAAACTAACAATTGGAAAAGCACAATACAGTTACTTGCCAAATGAAACTGGAGGCATAGTTGATGACCTAATCATCTATCAAATAAAAGAGGACACTTATTTGCTGGTTGTAAATGCCTCAAATATTGATAAAGACTGGGCTCATATTTCAAACTACAATGAAACTATAGGTGCTGAAATGCGTAATATCTCTGAAGACTATTCTTTACTTGCGATTCAAGGCCCTAAAGCGGTCGAAGCTATGCAGTCACTTTCTTCACATAATCTGGCCAACATAAAGTTCTACAACTTTATTGTAGGTGATTTTGCAGGTATAGAACATGTGATTATATCCGCAACAGGATATACCGGTTCTGGCGGGTTTGAAATCTATTGTAAAAATACTGAAGTTGAACAGGTTTGGAACAAAGTTTTAGAAGCTGGCAGTAGCTATGGAATAAAGCCAATAGGGCTTGCCGCAAGGGATACCTTACGATTAGAAATGGGGTATTGCCTGTATGGAAACGACATTGATGACACTACGTCACCCTTAGAAGCCGGGTTGGGTTGGGTAACCAAATTCACAAAAGATTTTGTGAATAGCGAAGCGCTCGCTAAAGAAAAAGCGCGAGGAGCTGAACGAAAGCTAGTCGCTTTTGAATTGGATGAGCGTGGAATTCCAAGACAGGGTTATGATATTGTAGACGGACAAGGAAAGAAAATTGGTGTAGTTACCTCTGGAACAATGTCTCCCTCTTTAACAAAAGGTATCGGCCTTGGTTATGTTCCTAAAATATTTTCTGAATTGGGTAGCAAAATAAATATTCAAGTTCGTAAGAACGCTTTACCGGCAACTGTGGTAAAACTGCCTTTCTATAAAAGTTAATAGCTTCAATTGAAGAAGAAAATTTTAATCCTAGGGGCAAGCGGATTTATTGGAAATTCACTCTACAAGGAACTTTGTAATTATTTCGATACTTACGGCACCTATTATTCAAACAAATCATTCGCTGAGAATAAACAGTTTTTATCTTATGACATAGAGGAAGATGATATTTTTCAAATTCTTGAGAAAGTACGACCAGATTTTATTATTTCGGCGTTAAGAGGAGACTTTACTGCACAAGTTCAGGCACATACTCACTTAATGGAGTATTTATCTAAGCATAACTGTAAACTCTATTTTATATCTTCAGCAAACGTTTTTGATGCCTATAGCAAATTTCCTTCATATGAGACCGATAAGACCTTATCTGAAAGTATTTATGGTAGATTAAAAATCCGCATCGAAAACATGATGATGCGTATGCCTAAATCAAAAACAGCTATTTTACGAGTGCCTATGGTATTCGGAAATACTTCACCTAGGGTCAAAGAACTAAAAACGCTTCTAGACAGTAATGAACCTATTGAGGTTTTTCCCAATTTGATTATCAATGTAACCAATGATGATAAGTTAATGCAACAAGTGCATTATTTAATAAATCAAGATAAATATGGTATTTATCACTTAGGAAGTACTGATTTGGTACATCATGAAGATTTTATCAAGGAGCTTATTAAGCGTTTAGGAAACTTTCATCCTCTGCTAAAAAAGGTCTACACCACAAATGAGGACCGGTATCTTGCAGCCCTGCCTAAAAAAAATAAATTACCTAAAAACCTAAGAATAACATTTCAGGAAATTATTGATCACCACCTAATGGTAGATTGAATTGATTAATTTAGTAACCTATGGAAAAACTAAATGAAAATCAGATTGCCGAAAGACTTTCTGCACTAAATGGATGGATTTTTGAAAACGATGCCATTACAAAATCCTACAAATTCAAAAACTTTAAAGAGGCCTTTTCAAAAATGACGGAGATTGCCTTTGAATGCGAAGCACAAGGCCATCATCCGAACTGGGAAAATGTCTACAATTCCCTCACCATAAAATTAAACACGCACGATGTGAATGGCATTACCCAAAAAGACTTTGATTTGGCTACTACCATTGAAAACATAGTCAACCCCTAATTACACCCAGTAGGTTTGTGATTATCCTATTGGTTTTGTTAATTTGTGCATATCCTTAAATTGTAATGTATGGGAAGAGCTTTTGAATTTAGAAAAGCACGTAAAATGAAGCGTTGGTCCGCAATGTCAAAGGCCTTTACACGTATTGGCAAAGACATTGTTATGGCTGTGAAGGAAGGTGGTCCCGACCCAGATTCTAATTCAAGACTTAGGGCTGTTATACAAAACGCCAAGTCTGTAAACATGCCCAAGGATAATGTTGAACGAGCCATTAAAAGGGCCAGTGATAAAAGTCTTGGAGACTACAAAGAAGTTTTATTCGAAGGTTATGGGCCGCACGGCATAGCAATTTTAGTAGAAACAGCTACTGACAATAACACCAGAACGGTGGCCAATGTTAGAAGCTATTTTAATAAGTGTAACGGAAGTTTAGGAACCTCAGGCTCCGTAGAATTTATGTTTGACCATACCTGTAATTTCAGAATTCCCTCAGATGGTATTGATGCCGAAGAACTCGAATTGGAATTTATAGATTTTGGTGCGGAAGAAGTCTTTGTAGACGAGGACGGCATATTGATTTACGCGCCTTTCGAAAGTTTTGGAGCCATTCAAAAAGAACTGGAAAATAGAGAAATTGAAATTTTATCTTCAGGTTTTGAGCGCATTCCGCAAGTAACCAAAGAGTTGAATGAAGAACAGGCTGCCGACGTTGAAAAACTTCTTGAAAAAATAGAGGAAGATGATGATGTACAGAACGTATATCATACAATGAAAGAGTAAATCATCAATTTATGGATATTCACTTGTAAATGATAGCAGGTTTTATCGACTCATTGATAAATCTCTCTTGTATGCGTTATTTACTTTTTTCAGTTTTTGCTTTGTTCTTTAGTATTAGTAGTTTCTCTCAAGAAATGAATTCTGAAACTCTTTTAGAAATACTTCAACAAGAATCAGATACATTACAAGTAAATGGAAACTCTTATCGATTTTTAATCGATGATACTATGCTTATCTGTGTCTTTGACGAAAATGCAAACCGGATGCGCATAATTTCTCCAATAATAGAACGCGAAAAAATAGGTGAAGAAGAGCTCTTAAATGCCCTGGTAGCCAACTTTCATTCGGCCTTAGATGTAAAATATGCTTTAAGTGATGAAGTTATATGGTCCGTATTTACACATCCGCTAAAAGAACTTTCTGAAGCCCAGGTTATTGATGCTACAAAACAAGTATACACTGCTGCCAAAACGTTTGGTGGTTCTTATTCAAGCACAAACCTTGTCTTTCCTGGAAATACAAAAAAGAAGGAGAAAAAGCTCCCACAGGTTTTAAAAAAGACCTAAAAAAGATTCCCAAGATAAACCTCTCACACTTCACATTCAACCATGAATGTATCGTATTTAAAGGGTTTTTACGTCTAGGGTTGGAGGGTTGACTAAAAATTAAAAACTATATTCTGGTACTTTACCAACAACCCCTTTGAAAAAAGATTTGTATAACTGAAAATCTGCTTCTTTATCATCGGTTGTAAAATGAGGCTCCGATATTGCAATTTGTTTTTTTCCATAATCAAAAGTAACCATGACTATTGGAACGTTCGCAGCCTTGGCTATATAGTAAAAACCAGTTTTCCATTCATTTACCTTTTTTCTGGTTCCTTCAGGAGATAAAGCAAGTCTAAACTTTTTCTTTTGATCAAAAATGGAAGCGATGGCACTAACGGTGTCATTATTTTTACTTCGGTCTATTGGAGCTCCACCCATCCACTTAAAATACCATCCAAAAGGAAATTTAAAAAGACTCTTTTTAGCAATAAAATTAATTTCCTCGTTCCAAACCCTACGTACCAATAACCCTAAAAAGAAGTCGACCCAACTGGTATGGGGCACTACAATAAAAACTGCTTTATCAATCTTTGGGAATTGCCCGATAAGACGCCAGCCCAAAAGTTTAAAATAAATAAATTTTGCAAGGCTCTGCATGCTTAGATTTTGTTTTGATTAGTGCGGGCGACTATATTTTTGAATAAATCTCTTTGAGCTTTTCAGCATTTATTTTTTCACGCCAATTAGTGCCCAAGGCGTTTTCCCACAATGCGTCCATAGAAAGTGATACCGAAATCATTATATTGAAGTCTTCTTCACTTAGGTTGGCACAAATGCCTTTTGGAAGCGTAATACCATGTTTTGCTTTCATTTTACGGAACAATGCCACCCCTTTGGGATAAAACTCGCCTAAGTGTTCAAAAACAAGACAATTACCTATACCATGTTTTACACCAAGCAGATAAGATAATCCGTAACTCATAGCGTGTGCAACACCCACCTGGGAGTACGCAATACTCATACCGCCGTGCCATGAAGCCATCATTAATTTTTCTTCAGATTCTTCTTCACTTAAATTCTCAAGAAATACTTCTTTACATAAATCAAGAGCTTTTTCACCATAACTTTGGCTAAAGGCATTTAGATAAGTGCCTGTTAAAGATTCAATGCAGTGTATAAAACAGTCCATACCTGTGTAAAACCATTGTTCTTTAGGTACGGTTTTAAGCAGGTTAGGATCTAGAACTACCTGGTCGTAAGTCGTATAATCTGAATTAATCCCTAATTTTTTATCCGGTCCGGATAAAACAGCGGTTCTTGAAACCTCCGCCCCAGTTCCACTAATTGTTGGTACACCAACATGGTAAACCGCTCTATTGGTTACCAAATCCCAACCTTGATATTGCTCTGAGCTTCCCTTATTTGTTAGCATAATAGCTACTGCCTTTGCTAAATCTAAAAGCGTACCCCCACCTATACCAACTACCCCAGAGGGCAATTCATCAAAATCTGATTTGATTTTCGCTACTAAAGCATCTACCTGCGCTGTCTTTGGCTCTTCTTCAGCAGAAATAAAAATAATTTGATCATTAAAAAGCCATGGAATTTGTTGCTCCAAGTCTTTACCATGAAAAAAATCATCAACTAAAAAAATAAAGGGTGCATCTGAATTCCTTCTTTTTGGCAAGAGTATTTCCCCAAGTTGCATAAAACTGCCTCGCCCAAAAATAACCTTGGGAACCATAGGAAAGTTCTTATACTTATGCTCAGCAGCGGCTCCTTTTTCTTTTCTCTCTATTTGCTTTTCTATCTTCATGAATACTCCAAATACTTCAAAATATCACGTACACTATTCAGTTTTAGGTGATTATTTATTCTTTCTTCTTCTTGAGAAACTTGCTCATGAACCCAGGTAGTATGAAATGGGATATGAACAGCCCTCGCACCAATCTTTAATATAGGTATAACATCTGACTTTAAGGAATTCCCTACCATCAAAAACTCATTTATATCAATTTCTAGGTGACTTAACAATTTAATATAATTGGCTTCTTTCTTGTCACTTAATACTTCAACATGCTGAAAATACTTTGATAAGCCCGATTTGTCTAATTTCCTTTCCTGATCTAACAAATCTCCTTTGGTCAGTACAATAAGTCTGTAGTTGGATTGGAGTTTTTCGAGTACTTCTTCCACCCCGTCTAAAAGTTCAACTGGTTGTAAAATCATTTGTTTACCAAGATCCAAAATTTCAGAGATTACTTCCAAAGAAACCGACTTATTCGATAAATCAATGGCCGATTCTATCATGGAGAGCATAAAACCCTTAATACCATACCCATAGGTTTCAAGGTTCTTAATCTCCATTTTAAAAAGTTCTTGGTCAATTTTATTCTTGGTTTCATACCCTTCTAACAGTTCGGCAAAACGTTCCTCAGTTTTCCTGAAGTGAGTTTCATTTACCCACAACGTATCATCTGCATCAAAAGCGATAACCTTTATATCAGAGAAATCTACTTCCATGCTTTTTTCGCTCTTTCTAAATCTTCAGGAGTATCTATTTCAATACCGGTCACATCGGTTTCTACCATTTTTATCTTTTTACCATACTCTAAAAAACGTATGGCTTCAATTTTTTCAGTTGCCTCAAGTTCGAGCATTGGTAACCGTTGGAAATCGACCAAAGCCCTCTTTCTGAAAGCATAAATTCCTTTATGTTTAAAATAGGTTACCCCTGTCTCCTTATCTCGAGGATACGGAATGGGAGACCTCGAAAAGTAGAGTGCAAAATTCTGATTGTCCACAATTACCTTAACAGTATTAGGATTCGAAATTTCTTCCCAATCCGCAATTGGCGTCATTAAAGAGGCAAGGTCTATTTCTTTTTTGTCATCCTTTTTAAAAACCGCTATCGTTTTTTCAAGACTCACCTTATCTATAAAAGGCTCATCACCTTGCACATTAATTACAATATCTACATCCATATCGGCAACAGCTTCTGCAATTCGGTCGCTTCCACTTTCATGCTTCTCTTTGCTCATAATGGCCTTTCCCCCGGCATCTGCGATAAGCTTAAAAATAAGTTCACTATCGGTAACCACGTACACCTCATCAAAAAGTTGTGTTTCTACCGTTGCCTCATAGGTTCTCAAAATAACAGGCTTACCACCCAAATCTTGCATCAATTTAGCTGGAAACCTTGAGGCTTGATAACGTGCCGGAATCATTGAGATTATCTTCACAATACTCGAGAATTTGGTTGGTTTTAGGTTCTGGTTTTAGGCCGAAGCTTTCGATAAATTTTAAAGATTATGGCCAATATAATTACCACCAGAACCGCTGCTAAAATAGGTGCAAATATAGAAGCTGTTGAAACTACAACAGCCGTTCCTGTTTCAACCGAAGAAACGACCGGATTGCCCAACCCACCCGTTGTTGCTGTAGAGGTTAATCTACCAGTCGCATTGGCACCTTTTATTGCAGCTGCAGTTCCACCGCCAGCAATAATGGCCAATGACCATGTTACAACGGGGTCCATATTTGCAATAGTGGAGACCATAACAGCGGTACCCGCTATTGCCGCCAAGGGTATGGCGATACCATCTAAAGCATTATCCACCCATGGTATAAAATAAGCAAAGACTTCAGCTACCGTTGCCACACCCAAAGTAATTAACGCTGCCAAACTTCCAATCCAGACCCAATTCTCATTTAGGTCCCAAACTCCAAAATATGAGGCCAAACTCAATGCAAATAAAGGTAAGAATACCCTAAAACCTGTAGAAGCAGCAAGGCCTATGCCCAAAAAAATACTGATTACCGTTTCTGATGTCATTTAAATCGATTTTTACTAAAATAGGTTATTCTTGAGCAACAAAAAAATCGTCTTTAAACCCGATTAAATATAGCCGGTCCTTGGCTCTGGTTACGGCTGTATACAACCATCTTAAATAATCTTTATCAATTCCATTGGGCAAATAAGGTTGTTCTACAAAAATAGTGTTCCACTGCCCTCCTTGAGATTTATGACAGGTTATTGCATAAGAGAACTTAACCTGCAGTGCGTTGAAATATTTGTTGTTTTTTACTCCCAAGAATTTCTTGTATTTCGATTTTTCATGAGCGAAATCTTTAGATACTTCTTGATATAGTCTATTGCTATCTTCATAAGGCAAAGAAGGTGTTTCAGCCTTGATCGTATCTAAAAGCAATACCGTTTCAAAAGGTTTTTGGTTCGGGTAATCTACCATTTGCACTTTTACCTCAGCAAAAGAAAACCCGTATAATTCTTTGATGGCGAATAGTTCTAAAATTTCAATAATATCACCATTGGCTATAAAACCGGCGTCTGAAGTGGGCTTTAACCAGAAGTAGTTATTCTTTACCACCATCATAAAATCGCCTACCGAAATCTGATTCTCTAGATAAAGAATTCGTTGTCTGATATTTTCGTTGTACAGATTGGCCCTTTTATTAGAGCGCACAATGATAGCCGTTTCTTCTTTACCGTTCTGTACATATGAAGCATCAATAGCTTCTTGTATTTCATGTCCATCTACCAATCTGACAATATCTTTAAACGAATCTAGATGAAATTTGAACTCCTCAAAGAATTCGGTCTGTAACTGTTCGCGTAAATTAGTAGCATTAAATAGAATGCCCGAGTCACTTGTTTGGCGCATCACCTCATCTAACTCGATTTTGGTAACCTCTTTGTTGTAATGGAGTTCTAGTTTGTTCTCGTCTAAAGCTGGGCTCAACTCTAGTTTCACGGGCGGAAGCTGGGCGGTATCTCCGATTAAAATAAGTTTGCAGTTGTGGCCGGAGTAGACATAAAAAATCAAATCATCTAACAAAGAGCCATTTTCAAAAAGTTTTGAATCTGCAGGCGCGTCAGGTATCATAGACGCCTCATCCACTATAAAAATGGTGTCTCGATGCTTATTGGGTGCCAATGTGAACTGTATTGCTCCACTGGCCTGTTTTTTAGGGAAATAGATTTTTTTGTGAATGGTAAATGCCTTTGTTTTAGCGTAAACAGACATTACTTTAGCCGCTCTTCCGGTTGGTGCCATGAGAACAGATTTCATTTTGGCACGCCATAAGTTTTTAACTACACTACCTATTATAGTTGTTTTTCCTGTTCCGGCATACCCTTTAAGTAAAAACAGCCTTTCCTTTTCTTTAGAGAGCACAAAATCGGCCAACTTATGTAAGGTGACATCTTGTAATTCTGTAGGAGAATGTGGAAATTTTTCTACTAAAACCTTATGAAAATCAATGGCTGTCAAGTGAGTCATAAAGCCCCAAATATAGGGATGATTTTTATGGCAAAAACTTTCGTGATTGAAAAAAAATTGTAGATTTGTCTAAACCACTAAATTTAATTAACTCGTACACTAATGAAAACCATTTTACAAGTAGTTCTTTGGATAGTATGTATAGGATTAGGATATCTAATTTACCTATCAATCAATGCGCCAATTGAATTTAATAAAGTTCGCGAAGAGCGCTTTTCTGATGTAATCAACAAGCTTAAAGATATTAGAGATTCGCAAGAAGCCTATAAAGCCGTCAATGGCAGATACGCAGGTAATTTCAACAGTCTTATACAATTTATAGATACCGGTAATTATACCATCACCCAACAAAGGGACACTTCTTTTATGCGTTTTGACAAAACATACCAAATTGAGCTACAACAAGATTCTATTGTTATCGATACCTTAGGTATGGTAAAGGTGAAAGATTCGCTTTTCAAGAGTGACGACCGCTATAAAACTATGATGAATGTGCCACACGCACAGAACGGAGAAAAATTTGAAATGAAAGCCGACATCATCGACAAGAGTGGTTACAAGGCCCCTGTTTTTGAGGTAAAGGTGAAAAAGAATGTTGTTTTATACGATCAACCTGATGACTTAAAAGCCAAAGAAAATGCCTACAACAGTGTTGAAGAGGTAAATGGGTCTGAAATCAAAGTAGGTTCATTAACAGATGTGAGTACCAATGGTAACTGGCCACCCCTCTATGACAGAAAAAACAATTAACATAGCGGAAGAAAATTCAAATTCATATAAGAAACTGTCCATTCAAATTAGTTTGAATGGACTTTCTTTTTGTATTGCAGATACTATTCTTAATAAAGTGGTTTTATCTGATACCCTTTTCTTTAAGACAGAATCCACCCCCTACTTGGTTTTAAAAGAACTTAAGAGTTTATTCGAAAAACACAGTGTTCTCAAAAAGAAGTTTTCGGATGTTCTTGTTATTCATAAAAACAACTTATTTAGTTTGGTGCCCAAAACGCTATTTGATGAAAACGAACTTGCTAATTATCTGAAGTTCAATACTAAGATATTAGCGAACGACAATATAGTGTACGACGAGGTCGAAAACCAAGATGTCATAAGTGTTTATGTACCCTTTACAAACATCAACAACTACATTTTTGAAAATTTTGGGGAGTTTGAATTCAAACACAGCAGTACCGCAGTTCTACAGACCCTTTTACAGCAAAAGGCAAGTTCTAAAACTATATGTTATGTTCACGTTTCGGACCGTGAAATGGAATTGGTGGTCTTACATCAAAAAAAGGTACTTCTGTACAACCAGTTCCCTTATCGAACAAAAGAAGATTTCTTATACTACATACTATTTACCTTTGAACAACTGCAACTAGACGTTGAAAGCGTAAAACTAAAACTCTTTGGTAAAATTGAAGAAGGAGACGAGTTATTTGAAATCTGTTACAACTACATAAAAAAAGTGTCCGTTTTTCTTCCTAAAAACAACACTTATAGTTTTGAGGAAGGGACCCAAGATTCTATTGACCTGACCATGCTTAACTAGTTTTATGCGCATTATTTCAGGAAAATATAAAGGTAAACGTTTAACAGCCCCAAAAAAGCTACCTGTAAGACCTACTACGGATATGGCCAAAGAAGCCTTATTCAATATTTTAAACAACCAATATTACTTTGAGAATTTAACAGTTTTGGATTTGTTTGCGGGTACAGGAAACATAAGCTTCGAATTCGCTTCAAGAGGAGCTAC
The DNA here is from genome assembly GCF_055693185.1 of Croceitalea sp. W27. Lineage (NCBI taxonomy): Bacteria > Pseudomonadati > Bacteroidota > Flavobacteriia > Flavobacteriales > Flavobacteriaceae > Croceitalea > Croceitalea sp. W27. The sequence continues at coordinate 3,512,224 of NZ_CM146327.1, read as the reverse complement.
TGAAATAACCGCTGTCGATGCTAATTCGGGCTGTGTTCAATTTATCTCTAGAACAGCAAAGGAATTGAATTTCGAAATAGCCGTAATGAAGAGCGATGCCTTAAAGTTTTTAGAACGCACCAAAAGTAAATATGATATCATTTTTGCGGACCCTCCGTATAGTTTTGATGTTTCACAATTTTCTAAAATTTCTGAGTTGGCTTTTTCAAATGAGCTGATATCAGATGAAGGACTTCTAATTATAGAACATTCTGAACAGACCGATTTAAGTGAACTACCTAATTTTGCTGAAAAACGAAAATACGGGAGTAGTATTTTTAGTTTTTTCAAGTACACTAATTAAAAAAAGCAGGCCATAAGCCGGATTCTGTGAATCCCAAACAAATTTGGAACCTCCTTATCATTTATCTAGACTTTTAGTTGCCCAAAAGCTCTAACCGCCTACCCTCTAACTCGAGCGTGCAGCCCTCTCCCGATAGCTATCGGGACATTAGTTTACATGACGTTTCACCGTATAGAGTTTACCTGGTTTCACTACAGCCTAACTGTACTTGCTTTCTGTTGCACTTGTCCGCCCCCAATAAACATTAGGGTGACGGGCGTTACCCGCTATACTGCACTATGGTGTCCGGACTTTCCTCGTTTCATTCTGATAAATCAGTTCGAACCGCGATAAGGTGACCTGCTAAACGCAAAGGTAATTCAATTGTTAATAAAAAGATGGCTTAAATAGGCTGCACTAACGGTTATAGTAAGTGCTATTTTTATATTTGTATAGCATCAAAATTTTGTTGTATTGGAACCATTTGTAGTCTCAGCTAGAAAATACCGTCCCCAAACGTTTAAAGACGTCGTTGGGCAGCAATCTATTACCAATACCTTAACCAATGCCATCGAGAACAATCATCTTGCACAAGCTTTACTCTTTTGTGGCCCTAGAGGCGTTGGCAAAACTACCTGTGCAAGAATCCTTGCCAAGAAAATTAATGCAGACGGTACAGAAAGCCCTGACGAGGATTTCGCCTTCAATATTTTTGAACTAGACGCGGCGTCAAATAACTCCGTTGATGATATTAGAAGTTTAATAGACCAAGTTCGCATACCCCCGCAGGTAGGTAAATACAAGGTATATATCATAGACGAGGTTCACATGCTGTCTCAATCGGCATTTAACGCGTTTTTAAAAACTTTGGAGGAGCCTCCAAAGCATGCCATTTTTATTTTGGCAACCACCGAAAAGCATAAAATCATACCCACCATACTTTCAAGGTGTCAAATTTTTGATTTTAAACGTATCACCGTTAAAGATGCAGCGGAGTATTTAAAATATATTGCCCAAGAACAGGGTATCAATGCTGAAGAAGATGCATTGCATATTATAGCACAAAAAGCGGACGGCGCCATGCGAGATGCCTTATCCATCTTTGATAGGGTTGTCAGTTTTTCAGGGAAGGATTTAACCCGAAAAGCCGTTACGGAAAACCTAAATGTGCTTGATTATGACACCTTCTTTGAAAGCACCGATTTAATACTAGAAAATAAGATACCTGAACTTCTTATATTGTTTAATAAGACCCTATCGCTAGGGTTTGATGGGCACCATTTCATCAACGGTCTAGCCTCTCACTTTAGAGATTTATTGGTTTGTCAACATCAACAGACAATCTCATTATTAGAAGTTGGCGAAAGCACAAAAGAACAATACAAAACGCAAGCTCAAAAAACACCCCAGGCATTTTTAATCAAAGCTTTGGATATCGCTAATGAAAGTGATTTAAACTATAGAACAAGCAAAAATCAACGTCTTCTAATTGAATTAACGTTAATGAAACTGGCATCATTGACTTTTGAGGCCGAAAAAAAAAGACTGATTTTATAGTTCCTGCAACTTATTTTAGAACACAAGCATATACGAAAGCTCCGTCTTATTCTATTTCCGAAGAGGTCATAATCAAACCGGTCGAGGCGAAACAAGAGAACATACATACTGAACCTAACGAACTCTCTGGGGCAATAGAAAATAGTAAACAAGAGCACCAAAAATCAGCGGAGGTAGAACAAACTAAAGCTAGCACAACAATTGAAAAGACACCAGTACCTAAAATTGAATTAAAAAATCTACCTAACCGAGTTTCAGGACTTTCAATTTCAAGTTTAAAAGCTAAAAAAGAGCATCAGAATACAAAAACTAATGCTCAAGTAGAAGAAGAAAAGCCGACAGACCCATTTTCTGAAGAAGAAATGCAAAACCACTGGGCCGACTTTGTCAAAAAATTGGATGATAAGGGAAAAAAGATATTGGCTTCTAACCTAAATGCCGATATTCCAAAGCTTAAAAACGAAACCACTATTTGGATTGAATTACCAAATTCTACCATGAAAAAAGAGGTTGAGCGTGAACAAAGCCTAATGCTAAATTATTTAAAAGAAAAGCTGAATAATTTTACTATTAGTCTTCAGATTACTGTTAATGAAGAGACATCCAAAAAGTTCGCTTTTACACCTGAGGAGAAATACGAGAAACTCAAAGAAAAGAATCCGGCAATAGATTTACTAAGAAAAGAATTCGATTTAGACTTGTAAATACCAAAAAATGTTAGGCTTAAAACTACCAACGGACCCAAGATGGGTAAATATTGTTGAAAAGAACATTGAAGAAATACTTACCGATCATGCCTACTGTGAACAAAAAGCAGCTAGTACGGCCATTTCGCTTATTGTTTCTTTTCCAGAGTACACTGATCTTATAAAAGAAATGATAGCGCTTTCTAGAGAAGAAATGGGACATTTTAAAATGGTTCACGATTTAATTTTAAAACGTGGCGGAACGTTGGGCAGAGACCGTAAAGATGAGTATGTACTTCAACTTTTAAAGTTTTTTCCGAAAGGTGGAAGCCGTACAACGCAATTGGTGCATCGTCTGTTATATGCCGCCCTAATCGAAGCGCGAAGCTGTGAGCGTTTTAGGCTATTATCAGAAGAACTGGAAGACAAAGAACTGTCTGAATTCTATTATAAATTAATGGTAAGCGAGGCTAGCCACTATACCATGTTTTTAAAGTTTGCACGCAAATATGGCGACTTGGATGAAGTCAATAAAAAATGGCAAAATTTATTGAATTATGAAGCCGAAATCATGAAAAATTTAGGAAACAAAGAAACCATTCACGGTTAATCTACTCCTCAAGTTTTTTCTGATAGTAATCATACAAGGCGAACTGTGACCGCACTTTGGGTTTATCGTCATCTTTATAGGCATTATCTTGTTTTGAAGAAAAAACCCGTGCTTTAACATTATCATTCCAAGAAATTTCAAAAGTCTCCAATAATTCCTGTTTTACATCTTCATCATATATTGGGCAACCGACTTCTACTCTATAGTCTAAATTCCGTGTCATCCAATCCGCAGAAGATATATATACCTTTGGGTTGCCATCATTTCCAAAAATGAATAATCGAGGATGCTCTAAAAACTTATCTACCACACTTATGGCCTCAATATTTTCACTCATACCTTCAACACCCGGAATCAAACAACATATACCCCTAATAATCAATTGTATCTTTACCCCGGCCCTACTTGCTTCATATAACTTATCAACCATTTTATAAGAAGTAAAACTATTCATCTTGATCTTTATGAATGCTTCTTTACCCACTATTGCATTAGCAATTTCATTATCGATAAGTTTGGTAAAAACGTTTTTGGTATAATGTGGCGATACAATAAGATGCTTGTACTTATTTATTTTATAGGTAGTTTCAAAAAAACCAAAAACCTTTTGAAGTTCTTTTAGTATTGCATCATGCGCCGTGAACAAGGTGTAATCGGTATAAATTTTTGCCGTAGACTCATTGAAGTTACCGGTACTAACAAATCCATAACGTTTGGTGCTATTTCCCTCTATACGTTCTATCAGACATATTTTGCTGTGTACTTTTAGTCCTGGAATACCAAATATTAGTTTTATACCTTCTTCCTGTAATTGATTGGCATATTCAATATTGGCCTGCTCATCAAAACGCGCTTGTAATTCTATTTGAACAGTTACTTGTTTTCCGTTTTTAGCCGCATTTATGAGTGCAGCCGCAACCTGCGAATTACTGGCCAATCGATATACCGTAATCTGTATGGACTTTACAAAGGGGTCTAAAGCCGCTTCTTTTAAAAACTTAATTACGTATGAATAGGTATGATAAGGCGTATAAATTAAAAAGTCTTTTTGAGCAATTTTCTCAAGAATGCTGCCTTCTAAACCTAAACCTTTTACTGGGAGAGATGTGATTTTTTCATATAACAAATCAGTCCTTCCTAAACTGGGGAAACCCATATAATCTCTACGATTATGATAACGCCCACCAGGAATCACACTATCCGTCTCTTCAATGTTCATCTTTTCCTTAAGAAAGCGTAAGGTGTCTATTCTAATCTTTTTATCATAAACAAACCTTACAGGATCTCCTATTTTTCTATGCTCAACACTAGAAGAAATCTTCTCTATAAAACTCTTGCTCAAGTCGTTGTCAATATCTAATTCTGCATCTCGGGTAATCTTGATCATATGGGCAGAAATCTCCTCATAATCGAACATGGTGAATATGTCATCTAAACAAAGTCGAATTAAATCATCTAGAATTATAATAAAATTCTTTCCGTCTTCTTTCGGCAGCTCAACAAAGCGATCAATACCTTTCGGAATTTCAATTAGAGCGTACTGCATTTCGGTTTTACGCTTTAAGAATCCCCCTTGTTCTTTTCTCAACACCATTTTTACGGCGAGGTATGCCGCAGTGTCTTTTAGCGTTGGAAACTGTGCTAAACTGTTTAAGATGATAATTATCAATTCTGGATTTACCTCTCTTAAAAAATAATCTTTTATGAATTCTGCTTGCTTCTCTGAAACCTCGGTCTCGTCAATGATATGAATATTCTCTGTAGCAAGTTCGGCTTCAATTTTTTTGAGTATTTCTAAACTCTTTGATTGTTGTTTGATTACCACTTGTGTAATTTCTTCTAAAAGGTCTTTGGCCTTTTCTCCCCCAAGAACACTTTTACCACTTTTGCCCGCTTCGACAATTCGTTTTACCGTGGCATAGCGTACTTTGAAAAACTCATCCAAGTTATTACTGAAAATTCCTAGAAAACGTAATCTTTCTATTAAAGGCACATTCTTGTCAGCGCTTTCTTGAAGCACCCTATAATTAAAATGTAACCAGCTAATTTCTCTGTTTACATACTCGTTTTGAGGTTTCGTCATTCTATCGTAGTTCTTTTGGAAAAATAACTTGTTTTGTATTCCCTTTTGTTATTTTTTTCCAGTTTTTTGCTTCAAAATCAATCTGCACCAATCCTGATGTGGGAACATTTTCAATATACCTATCTCCAAGCGTATTTACAAGTGTTGTCAAAGCATAATTATGACCAAAAAGCAAAATGGTTTGGTTAGTATTGCATATTTGTTTTAAATAATTTAATACACCCTCTCCAGAAAAGTCATATAAATCATGGCTCACCGATAATCTGCTCAAATCAAAATTTAGGTTTCTCAAAAAAATCGTACAGGTATGCAATGCCCTATTTGCCGGACTCGAAAAAGCATAATCAATTTTGATATGGTTCGTCTTTAAAGCGTTAGAAACCAAATGTGCATCATTTACACCTCTTTCTTTTAAAGGTCTATCGATGTCTTTAACTTGGTATTCCCATGAAGATTTTGCATGTCTAACAAAAAATATTGTTTTCATAAAATCTAAGGTTGTAAGCGTTCAATCTTCCAGTTAAGGTCTTTTTGCAATGTATATCGTATTCTATCGTGAAGTCTATTGGGCCTACCTTGCCAAAATTCAATTGAAATCGGTTTTACGATATACCCGCCCCAATTCTCAGGTCGTTCCACTTCTTTGCCCTCATAACTCTTTTCCAGCGCTGCCAAACGCTTTTCTAAAATCTCTCGTGACGCCACCACTTGGCTCTGCTCAGAAACTATTGCCCCAAGTTTACTGCCGAAAGGGCGAGACTCAAAATAACCATCGGAAAGATTCTCCGCTATTTTCTCGGCGCTACCTTTTATGATTACCTGTCTCTCTAAAATAGGCCAAAAAAATGATAAACATGTAGATGGATTATTCTCTAGGGCCCTACCTTTTTCGCTTTGGTAATTGGTGTAAAAAATAAAACCTTCATGGGTATACTTTTTCATTAAAACCACCCTGCTCTTTGGAAAACCGTCCAAACCAATAGTGGAAATAGTCATTGCATTGGGTTCATCAACGCCATTTGATTTTTCTACCTCATAAAACCATTTTTGAAACTGCTCTATCGGGTTTTCAAGAACTGAAGCTTCATTTAACTCGCTCTTCTCATACGATTTTCTGTAATCACCTAAGTCTTTTTCCATAGTACTTCAAAGTTCAACAAAAGAAAGGAAATGATAAAATTAAAAGAGACAGAGTATAATATTATATTTCAAAAACCTTACCGTCTTCTGCCAACTCTACATTACTAAAAATAGGCTGTGCTTCTTCCTTAAAAAGTTCTAAGGATTTGTACCTTGTGGAATAGTGGCCTAATACCAACTTGTCTACTCTCGCCATTTTTGCAATTCTAGCAGCTGCAGAAGCCGTTGAATGCTTTGTTTTGGCACATAGATGTTCTTCGGTTTCTAAAAAAGTAGACTCGTGATAAAGTAAATCTACGTTTTTAATTAAAGGCACGATATCTTCCTTATAGGCAGTATCACTGCAAAAAGCGTAGCTTTTAGGTTTTGGAGGGTCTAAAGTCAAATCTGAATTTAAAATGGATTCTCCACTTTTGGCCGTACCAGCCTTACCATTTTTAATATTACGAAACTCACTTTTATCGATACCGTACTTGGCTACCGCCTCAACATCGAGAACTCGAGGTGCCAGTTTTTCTTCAAACAAAAAACCGTTGGTATATACTCTATGATTTAGGGGAATTGTTCGCACGGAAACTTTATCATCCTCAAAAATTAGTTCCGATTCTTTAGAGTTCAACTCATGAAAAAGCAAAGGATAATTAGTCCATGAATCCCCGAGCTTCAACAATAGTGTAATTGCTTCCTTAATTCCTTTGGGGCCGTAAATATGTAACTCTGATTCTCTTCCCAAAAGACGAAAAGTTGAAACCAGCCCAGGTAATCCAAAAAAATGATCCCCATGCAAATGTGATATAAAAACGTGCTTAATACGGGAAAACTTTAATTTCTGTTTACGCAATTGCACTTGAGTTCCTTCGCCACAGTCAATCAAAAACATATGGTTTCTAATTTCTAATAGTTGGGAAGTTGGATTGGTAAGCGAACGTGGGGTTGCGGAATAGCAGCCTAAAATAGTGAGCCTCATATGTCTAGGTCTCGCTCTATTTCTTCCATTTCAATGATGTCTTTTGCTTCTTGTATCGTTGGCACTACACAAATTTCATCGGGCACTTCATCATAAGAAACTTTTTCTGTGACCAAAACAAATGATTTTTTAGATGCCCTATGCTTGTTTGATAGTTCTAAAAACTCTAAAACATCATTTGCATTCAAGGCATCAAATGAAAAGAGATTAATTATAATATGGTCATGCACTAATCTGTCATAGGCATTGTTAAGATTCATCAAAAATTTACTCAAGGAAATATTTTCTTGAAAAACTATGGTAGTTGTACCTTCTTTGTCAAAAATCATATCACTTAATTTTAGAAGCCAATAAATAGATAACCGCCATACGTATGGCAACACCGTTTTCTACTTGCTCTAAGATAATAGATTGATTTGAATCTGCCACATCGCTGGTAATTTCTACACCACGATTTATGGGGCCAGGGTGCATAATTACGATTTCTTTTTTAAGACTATTCAACAAAGCCTTATTCACGCCAAACTGCTGCGTATATTCTCTTGTCGTTGGAAAATAACTTACATCCATACGCTCATTTTGCACACGTAACATATTGGCCACATCACACCATTCCAAGGCCTTTTTCAAGTTCATTTCTACTTCAACCCCCAGCGATTTAATATGCTTGGGAATTAAAGTTTTCGGACCACAAACCTTTACATTGGCTCCTTGTAATTTTAAAGCAAAAATATTTGAAAGCGCTACTCTAGAGTGTAATATATCACCAACTATGACTATATTTTTGCCGGCAACCTCGCCTAGTTTTTCCCTTATGGAGTAAGAATCCAACAGGGCTTGTGTAGGATGTTCGTGCGCACCATCTCCTGCATTGATAATAGAGGCCTTAACATGTTTTGAAAGAAATATCCCCGCTCCCGGATTAGGGTGGCGCATCACCACCATATCAACTTTCATTGATAAAATATTATTTACCGTATCGATAAGGGTTTCACCCTTCTTTACCGAAGATTGTGACGCCGAAAAATTAATAACATCCGCCGAAAGTCTTTTCTCTGCCAATTCGAACGAAAGTTTTGTACGCGTACTATTCTCAAAAAAGATATTGGCTATGGTAATATCACGTAAAGTAGGTACCTTTTTAATAGACCTATTAATAACCTCTTTAAAATGATCAGCGGTTTCAAAAATCAGGTCAATATCTTTCTTGTTGAGATATTTTATACCTAGTAAATGATTTACACTTAATTCACTCATTTTTTACTCCCTTATAAGATAAACAGTGTCCTCTCCATCGTTCTCTTTCCACATCACCTTTACTTTTTCATCATTAATTGCATCTACCTGTCGGCCTCTATAATTAGGCTGTATGGGCAAGTGTCTACTAAATCTTCTGTCAATTAAGGTCAGTAGTTCTATCTCTTCTGGTCTACCAAAAGACTGTATTGCGGTTAAAGCTGCTCTTATACTTCTACCGGTATATAGCACATCATCTATAAAAACCACTTTTTTATTTTCTACTAAAAAGTCAATCTTGGTTTTGTTGGCCTCGTGAATTTTATCTCCTCTTCTAAAATCATCTCTATAAAATGTAATATCTAAAGAGCCTAGCTTAATGTTTTTGACTTTATAATCTTTTTCAAGGATTTCTGTAAGTCGCCTAGCTAAGTAAACTCCCCTAGGCTGAATTCCTATTAAAACAGTATCTGTAAAATCTAAATGGGTTTCTAACAACTGACAAGCCAAACGGTGAAGTATAATATGAATTTCTTTGGCGGAAAGCAGTACTTTTTGACTCATAAACTCCCGAATCGTTTGGGCTACAAAAATACACAATTCTTTATAAGCAGAATGCATAGAAACAAAAAGCCCTTGATTATTCATCAAGGGCTTTTAAAAAAAATATATCTAAAAGACTATTTTTTGGCGTCTGCCTCCATTTTGTCTTTTAACGCTTGTAATGCTGAGTTAGCATCACCTAAAGTGGTTGCTGATTCCTCTGCTGATGCAGCCATTTTCTTCTTGGCCGCTTTTATGTTGCGTTCTTCTTGCTCTCTAAACAAAGCAGTATGACTAGCTACGACACGTTTGAAGTCTTTATTGAATTCAATAATCTTAAATTCAACTTCTTCTCCTTTAGTGATTTTCTTACCGTCTTCTTTTTCCATGTGTCTCGATGGAATAAAACCAGTAATATCTTCATTAAAGACTACAGTCGCACCTTTATCTACAATATCGGTTACCGCTGCTGTGTGAAGTGTACCTTCAGCAAACTCATCTGCATATTTGTCCCAAGGGTTTTCAGTTGTCTGCTTGTGACCTAGGCTTAGTTTTCTTCCTTCAACATCTAACTCAAGAACCTCTACTTCTAAAGTATCACCAACATTTACAAATTCTGAAGGATGTTTGATTTTCTTGGTCCAAGAAAGATCAGAAATATAAATTAAACCATCTATACCTTCTTCCATTTCAACAAAAACACCAAAGTTGGTAAAGTTTCTAACAATACCTTTATGCTTAGATCCTACAGGGTATTTAGATGTGATATCAGTCCATGGGTCTGGAGTCATTTGCTTGATACCTAGAGACATTTTTCTGTCTTCCCTATCAAGCGTAAGAACTACCGCTTCTACCTCATCACCAACCTTTACAAAGTCTTGTGCAGATCTTAAATGAGTAGACCACGACATTTCAGAAACGTGAATCAAACCTTCAACACCTTCGGCAACTTCAATAAATGCTCCATAATCGGCAATAACGACTACTTTGCCTTTTACTTTGTCACCAACTTTAATCTCATCGCCAAGAGCATCCCATGGATGTTTCTCTAATTGCTTAAGACCTAGTTGAATTCTAGATTTATTGTCATCAAAATCAAGGATAACCACATTTAACTTCTGGTCTAGCTCAACAACCTCGTTCGGGTGGTTGATTCTACTCCATGATAAGTCTGTAATATGGATTAATCCATCAACGCCACCAAGATCAATAAAGACACCATAAGAAGTTACGTTCTTAACAATACCTTCAAGTACTTGACCTTTTTCAAGTTGACCTATGATTTCCTTTTTCTGTTCTTCGATATCAGCTTCAATAAGCGCTTTATGCGATACAACAACGTTTTTAAATTCGTGATTAATTTTAACCACTTTAAATTCCATTGTTTTGCTTACGTATTGATCGTAATCACGAATTGGTTTAACATCAATTTGAGAACCTGGTAAGAAGGCTTCGATACCGAATACATCGACAATCATACCACCTTTAGTTCTGCACTTAACAAAACCTTGAACAATCTCTTCTTTATCATGGGCTGCATTTACGCGGTCCCATGCCATGATTGTTCTCGCTTTTCTGTGAGAAAGTACTAATTGCCCGGTTTTATCTTCGCGGATATCAATTAATACCTCAACTGTATCTCCAACCTTTAAATCTGGATTGTAACGAAACTCGTTTAACGAAATAACACCTTCAGATTTTGCGTTGATATCTATAATTGCCTCACGGTCGGTCATATGAACTACCTTACCTTCAACAACCTCGGCATCTGCAGTATCTACAAAGTTTTCTGCAACAAGCTTTTCAAATTCCTCTAATTTAGAGTCATCTACACGCTCAATACCTTCTTCGTACTTATCCCAATCAAACTCTTTTAAAAATTCTTGTGGGTCTTGTTTTGGAGTTTCCTCTTTTACAGCTACCTCTTGTAGTGTTTCGGTAGCTTCTTGTTTGGCTTCAACAGCTTCAGCTGCTTTGGCACTTTTTTTATCTTCAGCCATTTGCTGATTAAAATTTGTATTCTATAGTTTGTACAAGAGTTAAACGATGACTATAGAAGTAGTTATAATTATTTTGTTTCCCTTCTTCTCTTGAATATTCGCCAAAAAGGAGTGCAAAAATACAATTAATTTGTTGTTCTACAAAGTAATGGGACATAGCGTCCAAAATTTATGCAGGTTTAGTAAAAATTTAATTCTAAATGTGACTTTTATGAGTATATTGTTTCATATTAATAACCATTAAATTAATTAAGACATTATGAGTGTTAAAGCAAAATATCAAGGTGTATTGGATTTAGGTCAACAACTTGGAATTAAAAACGGAGACGTATCAGAAGAAGGTGGCGTTCTTAAAATTAAAGGTGAGGCAAATACCCCTTATGAAAAAGATCTACTTTGGGATAAAATAAAACAATTAGGCGGCGAAGGTGCGTCTGATGTTAAGGCAAATATAACTGTAAGTGATGATTCGGTTTACCACAGACATACTGTAGCAAGCGGAGAATCTTTAAGTAAAATAGCCAAACATTATTATGGTGATGCTATGAAATACAACAAAATATTTGAGGCAAATACCAATATTTTGAAGAATCCTGATGTGATTCATCCAGATCAAGTATTGGTGATTCCAAACATCTAAGCTATACTATAATAGAAAAGAAAAGACGCCAATTAGGCGTCTTTTTTATTTGGTCTCAATAATCCGCAAGGTGTAAGCATGTATCCTTTCGAACTGTTCGTCTAGCCCCATATCGCCATTGTCAAATTCAATAGCATCTTCAGCTTTTTTTAATGGCGAAATTTCTCTGTGGGAGTCTATATAATCCCGTTCACGTACGTTACTAAGTACTTCTTCAAAAGTCACATCTTCTCCCCTATCCAACAATTCTTTATACCTTCTATTTGCACGTATTTCCGGGGAAGCGGTCATAAACAACTTTAGCTCCGCTTGGGGAAAGACCACTGTACCAATATCACGACCGTCCATTACAATACCTTTTTCAAGCCCCATCTCTTGTTGTAAGGCTACCAATTTCTTTCTAACCCCGGCAATAGCGGCAACCTTGCTTACATACTTTGAGACATCCATAGTACGAATTTGCTTTTCAACATTCTCGCCGTTCAAAAACATTTCTGATTTACCCAACTCAGAATTGGGAACGAACCTAAGGGTTATCTCTGATAAGGCATTTACTAAACTATCACTATCTAAAACTTGATCTGAAATAAAATTATGTTCTAAGGCGAAAAGCGTTACCGCTCGATACATAGCCCCAGTATCAATGAAAACATAACCAAGCGCATTTGCCAATCTTTTGGCTATTGTACTCTTACCTGTTGAAGAATAGCCGTCAATAGCTATAATGATTTTTTTCATTTATGCCTGTGGATTTTCGGTATCGCTCAAAAATAAAAATAAATAGTTCTCGATTTTAGTTTATACTGAGCTAAGTCGAAGTACTTGAACGAACAGTAATCTCAATTAAAGACTTTTAGCATTTTTTACTTTCTGCTTCGTAATGGCTATGTCGATGACCTCGCTCATATCATTCACATAATGGAAGGTAAGTCCCTTTAAATAGTCTTCTTTAATTTCCAAAATGTCTTTTCTATTGTCCTCGCATAGAATCAATTCTTTGATCCGAGCCCTTTTTGCAGCTAGAATCTTCTCTTTTATACCACCAACAGGAAGTACCTTACCGCGTAAGGTAATCTCACCCGTCATCGCCAAACTTTTCTTCACTTTACGTTGGGTAAATAAGGAAACTAAGGAGGTTAGCATGGTAATACCAGCGCTTGGCCCATCTTTTGGGGTTGCTCCTTCCGGAACATGGATATGAACATTGTATTTTTCGAAAACCTCGGGGTTGATTCCAAAAGAATCTGCATTTGATTTTATGTACTCCAATGCGATGGTAGCCGATTCTTTCATCACCTTACCTAAGTTTCCTGTTATATTCAAAGTACCTTTTCCTTTTGATAAAATAGATTCTATAAAAAGAATATCACCACCGACACTTGTCCAAGCCAATCCGGTAACTACCCCTGCAACTTCATTGTTCTCATATTTATCCCTTTCTAAACGGGCCGGGCCTAAGACTTTTTCAATAGTATCATTGGCTACCTTAATATCATATTCCTCCTCAGTTGCAATATTTTTAGCTGCATAACGCACCATTTTGGCCAATTGCTTTTCTAACGAGCGCACCCCAGATTCACGCGTATACCCTTCTACAATTTTCTCCATTTGAGGCTTTCCAATCTTAAGATGTTTCGTTTCAAGACCATGTTCTTTAAGCTGCTTAGGTAACAAATGCCTTTTTGCAATTTCCACCTTTTCTTCAATGGTATAACCGGTTACATTAATAATTTCCATTCGGTCTCGCAAAGCTGGTTGAATGGACCCTAAATTGTTAGCCGTTGCAATGAACATAACCTTAGATAGGTCATAACCCATTTCTAAGAAATTGTCGTAAAACTCACTATTCTGTTCGGGGTCTAAAACCTCTAACATAGCTGATGAGGGGTCTCCCTGATGGCTATTCGATAGCTTATCGATTTCATCTAAAATAAAAACAGGGTTTGAAGTACCCGCCTTTTTAAGACTTTGTACTATTCTACCTGGCATTGCACCGATATAGGTCTTTCGGTGACCTCTAATTTCAGCCTCATCCCGAAGTCCTCCTAAAGACATCCGTACGTATTCTCTACCAAGTGCTTCGGCAACAGATTTTCCTAATGAGGTTTTACCGACACCTGGGGGGCCATAAAGACAAAGAATAGGAGACTTCATATCGTTACGCAGTTTTAAAACTGCCAAATACTCTATAATTCTTCTTTTTACATCTTCTAATCCGTAATGATCTCTGTCAAGAATTTTTTCTGCGCGTTTTAAATCAAACTTATCTTTTGAAAATTCGTTCCAAGGGAGGTCTAAAAATAAGTCCAGATAGTTTCTTTGGATAGAGTACTCCGCTACTTGCGGATTCATACGCTGCATTTTAGCGAGTTCTTTTTCAAAATGCTCTTTTACCTTTTTGCCCCATTTCTTTTTCTTGGCTTTATTGCGCATTTCATCAACCTCTTCTTCATAAGAAACACCACCCAATTCTTCTTGAATAGTTTTCATCTGCTGGTGAAGAAAGTATTCACGTTGCTGCTGGTCCATATCACTGCGGACCTTTGATTGAATATCGTTTTTAAGTTCTAATTTCTGAAACTCAACATTCATATATTTTAAAGTAGCCAACGCGCGTTCTTGTAAATCTGGAATTTCGAGCAAGTGTTGCTTTTCAGCCACCCCAAGATTTAAGTTTGAGGAAACAAAATTGATTAGAAAAGAATTGCTCTGAATATTTTTGATCGCAAACGTAGCTTCGCTGGGTATATTCGGGTTATCTTTTATAATCTTAAAAGCTAAATCTTTAATAGATTCGATTATAGCCAAAAACTCTTTATCCTTTTGGTCTGGTCTGGTCTCAGCAGCCTCACGAATAGTCGCCGTCATGTATGGGTCTTCTGTAAGTACCTCTGCAATCTCAAAGCGCTTCTTGCCCTGAATGATAACGGTGGTATTACCATCTGGCATTTGCAGCACTCTCAAAATGCGGGCTACCGTACCCAAGGTATTTATATCCTTTACCTCAGGGTCTTCAGTTTCAGCATCTTTCTGAGAAACGACACCAATGGTCTTATTGCCATTATTGGCGTCCTTTATCAAGTTAATGGATTTATCCCTGCCCGCCGTAATAGGTATAACAACCCCAGGAAACAGTACAGTATTGCGCAAAGGCAAAACTGGTAAGGTTTCTGGCAAGGTCTCCTTGTTCATTTCCTCTTCATCCTCCGGAGTCAATAGTGGTATTAATTCTGCCTCTTCATCAATTCCTTGCAAAGACATATTGTCAAAATTTGTGAATTTTACTTCTCCCATAATAGCTATATCGGTCATTATGTCATCGAACAAATAGTTTTTATTCTTACTATTTGATACCCTTAATAGTTTAAAATCCTATAATTAAAGGGCTTAGCACAACATATTAATCATATTCAAATACCTAAGTGCAATTGTTATGCCACCAGAAATGAAAAAAAATAAAAGAAAGTGTAACAAATAGTAAATTGCTTAATCTATAAGACAAACCATTCACTTTTTGAGCCACAAAAATGAACATACTGACGCATTGTTGCAATTGTGTCTAGAAGGAAAACAAAGCGCACAGCTAGAAATTTACAATCGGTATTATAAAGCAATGTACAATACAGCTTTACGAATTGTAAAACATACAGCAGAAGCCGAAGATGTAATGCAAGAGTCATTTTTAAACGCGTTTATGAAACTGCATACATTTAAAGGTGAAGTTACCTTCGGGGCATGGTTAAAACGAATTGTGATTAACAACAGTATCTATCATTACAGAAAACAACAGAAGAATCAAACTTCTGATTTAGATGAAGTATTGTACAAGGTCGAAGATAATGACGGAGTTGCTTTAGATCATAATGGTTATACTGAGCTGAAGGCTCAAAAAGTGATGGAAACCATGAAAAGTTTAAAAGACAATTACAGAGTTTCTTTGACCTTACATTTAATTGAAGGTTACGATTATGAAGAAATCAGTACGATAATGGATATCAGCTATGCAAATTGTAGAACAACGATTTCAAGAGCTAAAGAAAGTCTAAGAAAAAGGTTGAATGTAAATGTGTAATTATGAAAGAGAAGGACGAAATAAAAATTCTATTCGATAGGTTGCAAGATGATTTTGACTTTGAGAGCCCAGAGCAAAACCATCAAGAAAGGTTTTTAGAAAAACTGAACCAATCTAGAGGAGTAGTAGCTATACCACCTAAAAAGAGAAATTGGTTAAGACCTTTGTCGATAGCCGCTTCCCTAGTTTTACTATGCCTACTTGGAATTCAATTCTTTGGAAATCAAGCCACCATAAAAGAACAAGTGGTTGAAATTGCTCCTGAGGTGACCAAAACAGAATTTTATTTTGCAAGTTTAATCGAAGAACAAGTTCAAGAGTTAAAGAATGAAAAATCACCTGAAACTGCACAATTGGTAGATGATACCCTATTACAACTGAATAAACTTGAAGGAGATTATCAAAAATTAGAACAAGATTTACTTAAAGGAGGTAACAGTAAAATAATACTAAATGCAATGATTATCAATTTTCAGACGAGAATTGACTTATTAAAAGAAGTGCTCAACAATATAGAAGACATTAAAAATTTAAAATCAAATAATGATGCGAACTTTACAATTTAAATATATCATATTAAGCCTTTTATTGGTTCCTTTTACCGCGATGGCAATTGAAGGCGGGGGCGGACCTAAAGGAAAGTATACCAAAGAAAAAACCATTAAAAAAGAATTCACCGTAAACTCAGATGCTCTTTTTAAGGTAAAAAATAGTTACGGTAATTTGAACATTACGTCATGGAATCAAGATAAAATCATGATTGAAGTACATATAAAAACCAACGGTAACAATGAAGAAAAAGTTCAGGATAGGTTAAATGAAATTGATATCGATTTTGAGAACAGCAGTAGTATGGTTTCTGCTATAACACGCTTTGGAGATAACAATCGTAATTGGGGCTGGAACTGGGGAAAGCGTAATAATGTCAATGTTCAGGTAAACTATACGATAAAATTGCCTGTTAAAAACAGCGTTAGCCTTAATAATGACTATGGCAACATTTATCTTGACAGAATTGACGGACACGCAAAAATTAATTGCGACTACGGTAAAATGGAAATAGGTGAACTACATGGAAGAAATAATGAATTGCGTTTTGACTATACTTCACGCTCTACGTTCGATTACATTAATAGCGGTGAAATTATAGCCGATTATTCAGGATTTACAATTGAAAAAGCCGGCAATCTTACTGTTAGGGCAGATTACACAAATGCAGTTATTGGAGAAATGGGTAATTTGGATTACAAATCCGATTACGGTTCTATGGAAGTGAAAAATGTGAAAAACGTGCAAGGCAATGGGGATTACATTAGTATAAAATTAGGAGAAGTACATGGAAACGTAGATGTGGCTTCAGATTATGGATCCGTAAAAATTAACAAATTAGCCTCAGATGCCGGCAATGTGAATATCAAGTCAGATTATACAGGTATAAAAATAGGGTATGATACCGCATATAACTTTGATTTTGAAATATCTACGGAGTATGCCGGGGTCAGCGGTAAAGATGATTTCACGATAAATGTTAGCAAAGAAAAGTCTTCTGACAAATATTATAAAGGATATTACGGAAAGGAAAACTCTGGTAATATGGTCACTATTGATAGTGAATATGGTGGCGTATCATTTTATAAAAATTAAACTTAAAATCAATTAAAACACAATCATGAAAAAATTAGCAACACTAAGCTTAGTATTATTTTCCGTTGTAGCAACAGCACAATGGGGAAAAAGAGTAAAAGGAAATGGTAAAACTGTAACCATAGAAAGATCTGTTGGAGATTATGATGCCGTTGCCGTTGCCGGCTGGTTCGATGTAAAACTAGTAGATGGTACTGAAGGTGAGTTGACTCTAAAAGGCGAAGAAAATCTTTTAGAGTATATCAAGACCGAAGTAAAAGATGGCAAACTAGTGATTAAAACCGAAAAAGGTGTAAACCTAAAGCCATCAAACTGGAATTCTGGAATTTACATTACCGTGCCTGTTGAATCTATCGATATGGTATCCCTTTCGGGTTCTGGAGATGTTGTGGGCGAGACCAAAATCAAATCCAACAACTTTAAAACAAGAATTTCTGGTTCTGGTGATCTTTCTTTATCCATTGAAGCAGAATCTGTGGAAGCTACCATGTCTGGTTCTGGCGATATGAACTTATCAGGAAAAACAAACGACCTTGATGTACAGGTATCTGGTTCTGGTGATATAAAGGCGTATGATTTAGATGCCGAATTTGTTACTGCACAAGTATCGGGTTCTGCGGATATAAAAGTTACCGCCAATCAAATGCTAAAAGCTAGAGTTTCTGGATCAGGTGATATTAGCTATAAAGGAAATCCTAAGAAGATTGACACTAAAACATCTGGTTCTGGCGATATTTCAAGCTATTAAGATTTTACAATCAAAAAACAACCACATCAATCAATAAGCGAGGAAGCCCTAACTTTTAAGTTGGGGCTTTTTGTTTACCCGCAATAATAAAAATACCCCTATCAAAAAGAAAAGCCCTAAGAAAATAGTACTGTTACGCATACTACCAGTTACTTGGGCCACGGCACCATACATCAAGGTACCTATTACAATCCCTATTTTTTCTGCAACATCATAAAAACTAAAAAACGAAGTGGTATCCGTAGTTTCAGGTAAAAACTTAGAATAAGTAGAACGAGATAAGGCTTGAATACCCCCCATCACTATACCTACAAGACCGGCGGCAATGAAGAAATCAGTCGGAGTTATAACAAAATAGGCATATACACAAAGAAATACCCATACGAGATTTACCCAAATTAATGTCTTTATGTTTCCATATTTCTTCGATAAAAATGCGGTCAAACATGCCCCAGCAATTGCAATTACCTGAATAATAAGAATACTTGCTATTAAACCAATGGTTCTAAAATCGTCTGAGCCCCAATCTACCTCCTCTTCCCCAAAATAAGTAGCAATCAACATTACCGTTTGCACGGCCATGCTGTAAACAAAAAAAGCACCGAGATATCTTTTAAGTTTTATTTCAGTACCTAGTTGTTTCCAAACCCCTTGCAGCTCTTTAAAACCATTTAAGATAATATTACGCCTTTCCCCTTCTCTTTTGTAACCCTTTGGTAGATGTTTAAAAGTATATTGACTAAACAAGGCCCACCAAATGCCCACAGTGGCAAAAGAAATCTTCATTGCCTTCATTTCTGCAGGATTACCTGTACTATCTTCCAAACCATAGAACTTAGGGAACATTACCATGCTCAAGTTAAAAAGCAATAGCAATACGCTTCCAATATATCCTAGAGAAAACCCTTTTGCACTAATACCATCTTGTTGCTCCGGATAAGCAATATCTGGCAGATAAGAATTATTAATAGCAAAACTTACCCAAAAACCTACCAAACCGAAGAAATAACAAGCCAATCCAAAATAAATATTTTCTAATGAAAACCAGTATAAACCTACGCAAGAAACAGCTCCTAGATAACAAAAGAATTTTAAAAATATCTTCTTATTTCCCAGATAATCAGCAACACCTGAAATCAATGGCGTAATTATGGCAATAAAAACGAAAGCGGCTGAAGTAACATAACTAATCAGTGGTGCCCTGGCTATTTCGCCCCCGAATACGGTTACTTTTTCAATCTCGGCTACACGGAATAAAGCGCCATAGAATATGGGGAAAATCGCCGATGAAATCACCAAACTATATACCGAATTGGCCCAGTCATAAAATGCCCAGGCATTCAATAACTTTTTACTTCCTTTTAAACTTAAGATGGACGTCATATTTATAAAAGTAAAAAAGCTGTTCGAAAGGAACAGCTTTTACTAATTTTTATTTTTTGACAACTTTATTTAAATGAAGTTACTCCAAATTTGGCCGCCTCTTGTTTTGCTAGAGGAGCCCATGCTGTCAAGTTGTTGATCCTGGTATCATTCGAAGGGTGGGTACTCATAAATTCAGGTGGTGCTTGACCTCCACTTTTCGCCTTCATTCTTCGCCACAGCTCCGCAGCCTCGTCGGGGTTATAACCTGCAATTGCCATAATTTGAAGACCTATTCTATCAGCTTCTGTTTCATGGCTTCTGCTAAAAGGCAACATACCTAAAACGGTAGATCCAATACCGTACGATTGATTGAATATGTTTCTTGCCTTGGGGTCTTTAATAGCTACATTACCAGCTACGGCCCCAAGTTGTTGCACCATACCCGCGCTCATACGCTGCGCTCCATGGTCTGCAAGCGCATGGGCAACCTCGTGCCCCATAACAACGGCAACACCTGTTTCAGTTTGCGTTATTGGCAGAATACCGGTATAAAAAACTATTTTACCTCCAGGCATGCACCAAGCATTTACGGTTTCGTCATTTACCAGATTATATTCCCATTTATAGTCGTTCAAGTAACCGGGGTATCCATTGGCATCTAACCACCGTTCGGCCGCAGAAGCTATTCTTTGACCCACACTGGTAATCATTTGCGATTCTGCAGTACCTGTAATCACCTTGTTCTCTGTCAAAAACTGGTCATATTGCGCAAAAGCCATTGGAAAAATTTGGCTGTTCGGCATAAAATTCAGCGTACTTTTTCCTGTAAATGGATTGGTTTTACAAGCCACAACAGCTAAAAATACTGCGATTGTTAAACTAAGTTTTCTCATAATGTATAGTGTTTATAACTAGAAAATTACAAAATTTTATTTAGCCGAAATATATAAAGACGTAAAGTCTTTACTTATCTCAATACTGTTATTTCCGTTGAGTTTTACCGATTTAAAATCAACTTCATCATTGTCTATCTCTATCGTCTTTATCTTAAAAGGTAATCCATGAAAATGAAGCTTTATCGTTTCATATGCCGTTCTATAGCTTCCATCTTTAAATTGTTGAATGCTCAACCCTTCTTGTTTACCCTTTAACTTAAAGTTTCGAAGGCTATAACGCCCTTTTTTATAATCATACCCATCTTGTTGATCTTCATAAACCGTAGAAGTTTCAACACCGTCTTTAAAATATACATCAACTTTCAATTGGTCTATTTCTACCTCGCCGACATACTGCTGAACGGGGTATTTGGGTATCATAGCACCTTCTTTAATAAAAAGCGGAATCTTATCAATTCCTGCAGACACCCACTTTTCGGCACCCCCCTCGACTACTTCTTCAGTCCAATAATTATACCATTTTCCTTTTGGAATATACATTCGCCTGCCTTGAGAATTTGGCTCTTGCACTGGGCAAACCAATATTTGCTCACCAAATAAGAATTCATCTGTTCTAAAATGTGTCTGCGCATCTTCTTGATCATAAAAAACCAAAGACTGCAACATAGGCAAACCTTCTTTGATATACTTGTAAAACATGGTGTATAGATACGGTAGCAGTTCATACCTTAGCTCGATAAACTTTCTTACGATATCTGTAACCTCTTCCCCAAAGGACCAAGGTTCTTGCTCGCCATGATCACCACTCGAGTGCACTCTACAAAAAGGATGAAACACCCCTAATTGTACCCATCTAGCAAACAACTCTCCATTAGGTTGCTCGGCAAAACCACCAATATCTGAACCTACAAATGAATAGCCACTCATGCACATTCTTTGCATTTGAACATTGGCTATCCATAAATGTTCCCAAGTCGCTACGTTATCTCCTGTCCATGTAGCACAATAACGCTGAGTACCAGAGTATCCTGCCCTTGTCAACACAAAAGGTCTTCTTGGAAAGGTAAACTTTTTCATACCTTCAAAAGTGGCACGTACCATTTGCATACCATAAACATTATGTGCTTTTCTATGGCTACATGGGTGACCATCATAATCATGCCTTACATCAAGGTTGGCTGTTTTTGAAGGCACCTCCATAACGGCAGGTTCGTTCATATCATTCCAAACCCCATGAACCCCTATATCGGCAATCATTTCTTTATAGAGACCTGCCCACCATTCACGCACTTCAGGATTCGTAAAATCAGGAAACTTACATTCTCCCGGCCAAACTTTTCCTTTAAAATGTGGCCCATCGGCCCTTCTACAAAAGAAACCATTATCCATGGCTTGTTGGTATACCCAATAATCACGATCAATCTTAATACCCGGATCAATCATGGTAACCGTCTTGAACCCATCTTTTTGTAATTCGTCCACCATTTTCTTCGGATTTGGAAAACGACGATTGTCCCAAGTAAAACAACGGAAGCCTTCCATATAATCGATATCTAAATAAATAGCATCACATGGAATTTTTAATTCTCGAAATTTACTGGTAATATCCTTAACTTTTTTCTCTGGATAATAACTCCATTTTGATTGATGAAATCCTAAGGCCCACATTGGTGGCAGCTCTGGTACACCCGTCAAATTGGTATAGGATTCAACAACTTGCGAAATTTTAGGTCCGTAAAAGAAATAATAGTTCATTTCTCCACCATCGGCCCAAAAACTTGTAATATTTCTACGTTCATGGGCAAAATCAAAATGGGTTCTAAATGAGTTGTCAAAAAAGATACCGTATGCAATATTTTTGTTCAACCCTACATAAAAAGGGATTGATTTGTACAAGGGTTCTTGGTCTTTGCCGTAGGCATAAGAGTCTGTTGCCCAATTGTTTATTCGTTTGCCCTTTAGGTTTGTATGCGAAGCTTTATCACCCATACCGTAATAACTTTCAGCAGATTGGGTGACTTTACTCATTTTTACAATATTTCCCCCATAGTCATAACTCTCCTCCCAATGAAAGCCTTGCTCATCTTCATTGATGATATTATCCTCTAAATCGGTAATCTGGACTTTTAAATTTGATTTTTTGACGTAAATTTTAATTTTACCTGTGGTAATTGCGTATTCTGGCGGCTCTTCTTTAACATCTAACTCATTATACCCTAAACTTACGTTTTCACTTATTGCATACGAAAAGTCTGGTTCAAATACATGCTCTGTAGCGTAACGGAACCTTACCACACTATCGCGCATTACCGTTATCTCTAAAATCACCCCGTTTTGAGTTGTAAAATAAAGCTTGTCGTTATCTTGCCTAAACTCTGTAATTTGATTGGGGTGCTGATTGCCCCTTCTTTCGATTTCAGTATTGGTAATCATAGGATATTTTTTATGAGACTAACAAAAGAAGAACATTAGACCGAGAATATGAAAAGATGTTTTCAACAGTACCTTAGCTATAACGTTATAGTTCTCTTTTGTTACTTAAAAATCTGCACACTTAGTGGTGGCAATATGGTTTTGAATGAATATGCTCTACCGTGCATTTCTTTTTTAACAGGTTTAACGGTTTTCTTACCTAAGCCACTACCGCCATATTTGGTATCATCACTATTAAAGACCTGCTTTAACTGTGTGCTTTTAGAGACCCCGATGGTATAATTTTCTCGAGGTACAGGGGTAAGATTGCAAACAATTACTAAATCATCTTTACTATCGTGCCCTTTGCGGAGATATGTTAACACAGAATTTTCGCTGTCCCCGTAATCTATCCATTCAAAGCCCTCATTACTAAATTGTTTTTCATGCAAGGCAGGATAATCTTTGTAAACCGTATTTAAGTCTTTAATAACATTCTGAATACCTGAATGAAAATCGTACTCGGTAAGGTGCCAATCAAGGCTTTGTTGAAAATTCCATTCTGATGTCTGGCCAAATTCACCGCCCATAAAAATCAGGTTAGCTCCAGGATGTGTAAACATATAGCCGAAAAGTAATCTCAGGTTAGCAAAACGTTGCCATTCATCCCCAGGCATGCGATATACCAAAGATTGCTTGCCATAAACCACTTCATCATGTGAAAAAGGAAGCATAAAGTTTTCAGTAAATGCATAGGTCATACTGAATGTGATATCATTCTGATGATGCTTACGATAGATAGGCTCTTTCTTAAAAAATTCTAGGGTATCGTGCATCCAACCCATCATCCATTTCATGCCAAAACCAAGACCGCCAAAATGTACCGGTTTAGAAACCCCTGAGAATGCCGTTGATTCTTCGGCAATGGTCTGTACTCCCTCAAAACTGGCATAAACTTCTTGATTCATCTCCCGTATAAAAGACATTGCCTCAAGGTTTTCGTTATTTCCGTACATATTAGGCTCCCACTCCCCATCTTCCCTTGAATAATCTAGATAAAGCATTGAAGCAACGGCGTCTACACGAAGGCCATCAACATGATATTGATCCAACCAAAAAATAGCATTGCTAATTAGAAAAGCCCGGACTTCATTTCTACCATAGTTAAAAATCAAACTTTTCCAATCAGGATGATAGCCTCTTCTTCTATCGGGGTGCTCATAAAGATGTGATCCATCAAAAAAACCAAGGCCATGGGCATCTTCAGGAAAATGTGATGGTACCCAATCTAGAATTACACCTATACCAGCTTGGTGCAGTTTATCTACTAGCAGTTTAAAATCTTCCGGTTTTCCGAAACGGGCGGTTGGGGCAAAATAACCCGTAAGTTGATAGCCCCAAGACGGGTCATAAGGATATTCCATGATGGGCATAAATTCTACATGCGTGAAGCCCATGTCACTTACATAGGTCACCAGTTCATTAGCAAGTTCTGCGTAAGAAAGAAAATCATTGTTCATTTTTCTTTTCCAAGAACCTAAGTGTACCTCGTATACGGAATAGGGTTTATCTAAGGCATTATGATTGGCTCTGGTATCCATCCAACTCTTATCATTCCATTTGTATGGGGCATCCCAAACAACAGAGGCAGTTTTTGGCGGATGTTCGCAAAATCTAGCAAATGGGTCTGCTTTTTCGGTAACAATGCCGTCATTATTGGATTGTATTTTATACTTATATATAGCGCCTTTGGCTACCCCGGGAATAAAACCTTCCCAAATTCCGCTAGAATCCCATCTAACATTTAATTGATGTTCTTGATCGTTCCAAAAATTAAAATCACCGACAACGGCAACAGCTTTGGCGGTAGGCGCCCAAACAGCAAAGTATGTACCTTTTACCCCATCAATCTCTAAAAGATGAGAACCCAACTTTTCGTACAACCGATAATGCTTTCCACCCTTAAATAAATTTATATCGAAATCTGTAAAAAGACTATGTGTAATAACCTCTGCCATGTTATTAAATTAAGTGAATTACAATATTAAGCATCTTTAAGAAAGATATACCTAATTAGCATATAGAATTAAGAAATTATGAGGGTAAATTAAAAATGGAACGCTTTTTGATTCCTAATAATGCAAACAAAAAAATTATAACCATTTCAATTCAAAATCAGAAATTATGCAAAAAATCAAACTTTTATTAGGCTCATTAGCCGTTATCTTTTTTATGTCTTGTGAAGGACCTCAAGGACCCCCAGGATTTGATGGTTTAAATGGTCTTAACGGACTTGACGGCCAAGATGGGGTAAATATTTTAGGAAAAGTTGTGGAAGTACAAGGGACTTTTTCAGCGGCCAATGATTATACCATTTCATACGAATTTCCAGATACCATCGAAGTTTTTGAATCTGATGTGGTTTTGGTATATCTTCTATTTGAACAAGTAGATGACCCGAATGGTGGAGACCCTATAGACGTATGGCGTTTATTACCCCAGACCAGGATTTTGGATCAAGGGCTTTTGCAATATAACTATGACCATACTTTTTTTGATGTAAATATATTTTTAGAATCTGATTTTGACTTAACAACGTTACCTTCAGGTGATACTGATGACCAAATCTTTAGAATTGCTGTTGTACCTGCAGAATTTGGTGAAGACAATAATATAGATGTATCGAATTTAAATGCAGTGATGAGTGCCCTCAACGTTAATACAGATACCGTAGAAACTTCCGTTTTGGATTAAAAATACCAAGTGCTATTATATTAAAGCCCTTTTCAGCAATGATTAGGGTTTTTTCTTTGAATTAATTGCTAATTTTGAAAGGAAACGTGTTTTTGAACGTCTCATTTAAAAAAGAAAACATGGGGAAAAATATTGCTATACTGGTTCTTTTGGTCCTTTCTGGATGTAAAGGAATATCTCAAGAAGAAAAGGAAAAACTTACTGCTAAAAGCGACGAGAAAAAGACTTATGCCGTGACCAAAACAGATGCTGAATGGAAAGCTGAACTAACCGATGCGGAATATTATGTGCTTCGTAAAGCCGCCACTGAAAATTCATTTAGTAGCGACTTGTTAGAAAACAAAGAAAAAGGAATCTATGTTTGTGCTGGCTGTGCCACGCCACTGTTTAGAAGTGAAAATAAGTTTAAGTCAGGTACAGGATGGCCCTCTTTTGACCAAGAAATAGAAGGAAATGTTGCTTATGATGTAGATTACAAAATAGGCTACGCCAGAACAGAAGAACATTGTGCAACTTGCGGCGGCCATTTGGGGCACGTTTTTAATGATGGCCCAAAAGAAACTACCGGTAAGAGGCATTGTATCAATGGTGTTGCTTTAGATTTTATACCCGACCCACAATGAAAAAGTACGGCGTTGAAAAATCAGAAGAAGAGTGGAAAGAACTTCTTACTCCTGAAGAATATTACGTTTTAAGGCAAAAAGGCACGGAGCGACCGCATACGGGAGCGCTAAATCTGCACTTTGAAAATGGTGATTATCATTGTAAAGGCTGTAAAGCAAAACTCTTCGAAAGTGAACATAAATTTGAAAGTGGCTGCGGTTGGCCTTCTTTTGACGAAGCTGTAGAAGGAGCCATAGAGTATATCAGGGATACAAGTCACGGAATGGTTAGAACAGAAACCGTATGTGCAAATTGTGGCGGTCATTTAGGTCATGTTTTTAATGATGGACCTAGGGAAACCACGGGCCAACGCTATTGTATCAATTCTTTAAGTATCGATTTTGATGCTTCCGAGAAGCAATAAGAATAGATTATATAAACTTCAGTTCTAGAGAGATATCACTCAATTCTAGTTTTACGTTATACAAAACCTGTTGTTTGATAGTCTAAAATTTACAACTCTTCACTATCTTTGCACCTCCATTTTAACAACTAAAATCTTTACGGAATGAGCAATTTTGATGTTATTGTTTTAGGTAGTGGTCCAGGAGGTTACGTAACTGCGATTAGGGCTTCTCAATTAGGTTTAAAAACCGCTATAGTTGAAAAAGAAAACTTAGGTGGTGTTTGCCTAAATTGGGGTTGTATTCCTACCAAAGCATTACTAAAATCTGCACAAGTATTTGAATATTTAAAGCATGCCGAAGACTACGGGCTTAACGTAAAGAAAGTAGAGCATGACTTTGATGCTGTTGTTAGCAGAAGTAGAGGTGTAGCGGACGGAATGAGTAAAGGGGTTCAATTTTTGATGAAGAAAAACAAAATTGAAGTTTTAAACGGATACGGAAAAGTACTACCTGGTAAAAAAGTCGCTGTTAAAGGTGAGAATGGTAATGCAACTGAGTATAGTGCAAACCATATAATCATCGCCACTGGTGCAAGAAGTCGTGAATTACCCAGTCTTCCACAGGATGGGAAAAAAGTTATCGGCTATCGCGAAGCAATGACTCTAGAGAAGCAACCTAAAAAATTAATAGTTGTTGGTAGTGGAGCTATCGGTATTGAGTTTGCTTATTTCTATAACAGCATGGGTACAGAAGTTACTGTGGTAGAATACTTGCCGAATATTGTTCCTGTTGAAGATGAAGATGTGTCCAAGCAGTTGGAGCGTAGCTTTAAAAAATCTGGAATCAAAATAAAGACTTCTGCAGAAGTAACTAAGGTAGATACTAGTGGAGATGGTGTTAAGGCTACTGTAAAAACAGCAAAAGGAGAAGAAGTTTTGGAAGCTGATATTGTTCTTTCTGCTGTTGGAATAAAAACGAACATCGAAAATATCGGTCTTGAAGAAGTCGGTATTGCTACGGATAGGGATAAAATTTTGGTTAACGATTACTATCAAACCAACATTCCAGGTTATTATGCTATTGGTGATGTTACACCGGGGCAAGCATTAGCCCATGTAGCTTCTGCCGAGGGTATTCTTTGTGTAGAAAAAATTGCCGGAATGCATGTTGAAGCCTTGGACTATGGCAACATTCCAGGGTGTACCTATTGTTCACCAGAAATAGCTTCTGTTGGCTTGACCGAAAAACAGGCCAAGGAAAAAGGATATGATATCAAAGTTGGTAAATTTCCTTTTTCTGCAAGTGGAAAAGCAAAAGCTTCTGGAAATTCAGACGGATTCGTAAAAGTAATCTTTGATGCCAAATATGGAGAATGGCTGGGATGCCATATGATAGGAGCCGGAGTTACCGATATGATTGCTGAAGCAGTATTGGGAAGAAAACTTGAAACAACTGGCCATGAAGTTTTAAAAGCTGTGCACCCGCATCCGACCATGAGTGAGGCGGTTATGGAAGCTGTTGCTGCTGCTTATGATGAGGTTATCCACTTATAAAAACTAAGCTTTGCTAACACTTTTTAGAGCCACGGCTATTTTA
Organism: Croceitalea sp. W27; assembly: GCF_055693185.1. NCBI lineage: Bacteria > Pseudomonadati > Bacteroidota > Flavobacteriia > Flavobacteriales > Flavobacteriaceae > Croceitalea > Croceitalea sp. W27. The sequence goes on along the minus strand of NZ_CM146327.1, from coordinate 3,483,943 downwards.
GAAGGAATATCATATCTTCTATTGTTTGGTTTAACCATGCCCCTAAAATATTGGGCAGAAATCGGAGAACCCAATAAGGTCGTTGGAATGGCACATGGAATTCTTTTTATTCTATTTGTGGTTTTAGCAGGTATCGTTTGTTGGGAACGTAAATGGAGTATAAAAAGGTTTCTAATCTTTTTTATTGCTTCTCTGCTCCCATTTGGAAGCTTTTATGCCGACAAGAAATATTTGAAAGAACATTAGTTTTCTTGAACAACGAACTTATAAATAGTACCATTAAACGCACAGATAAATAGATTCTCATTGGCATCGGTTCCGAAAGACGCAATATTAAGCCCTGATTCTAAAAGCAGTTCGTTTGCACTACCATCCTCTTCTAAAACCCATATTCGACCGCTAACAAAATCACCGTACACATATTTACCTTGTAATGTAGTGATGTCATCACCTCTGTAGACATAGCCTCCGGTAATTGACCTGTCACCATTATCTTGATTGTATTCAAAAATGGGTGCTATCAGACCCGTGTCATCACAATCTCCTGAAAAACAAGAAGTACCTTCGAACAGTTTCCAGCCGTAATTACCGCCTGGCTCGACAACATCAATTTCCTCTATTTCGTTTTGGCCAACATCGCCAGTCCATAATTTACCAGTGGTTGTATCGAAACTCATTCGCCACGGATTACGAAATCCATAGGCAAAGATTTCATCTCTTGAGGCAGTATCATCAACAAAAGGATTATCAGAAGGTATAGCATAGTTCAAGCCTCCTTCTTGATTATCAACATCTATTCGAAGAATATTCCCTAATAGATTTGTTCTGTTTTGGGCATTTCCATCGGGGTCACCACTTCCACCTCCATCACCCATTGCAATATACAAGTAACCATCAGAACCAAAAGCTATTTGACCACCATTATGATTTGTTGCAGGCTGTGGGATTTCGATGATAACAAGCTCACTGGCCAAATCAACACTATTCTGATTTGTAGTCGAAACAGTAAATCTAGAAATTACGGAGAGTCCTTCTGAGGGTGTATAGCAGGCATAAACATAAGCATTGCTTGTAAAATTTGGATGAAAGGCAAAGCCCAGTAAACCTTGCTCACTAGATGTAGAAATTGTCCCTCTCAAATCAAGAAATACATTAGTTTCCGTAGTGCTTTCATCGTTTTCAAAAACCTGAATAGCACCTCCTTTTTCAGCGACAAAGATTCGATTGGTACCATCATTAGGAGATTGAAAATCTAATGGCTGTGTAAAACTAAGATTGGGAAACGCATTTATTAGCCCTATTGTCTCCTCTTCTGACATTTCTTCTTCGGAATCCTCCATTCCATCCTCTGGATTACTATTGAATTCTTCCGTCTCACAAGAAAATATAAAAAGGGATAAGAACAAAAAAAGGTTTTTAAGAACTTTCATAGCAGTGGGGTTTACAATTATATACGTAAAAACCCTTGCCAATAGATTTTTTGAACTATTTCTTAAACCTTAAAGCTCTCTATGGCCAAGTCATAGCTCTGTAGCCCAAAACCTAAAACTACGCCTTTAGCTCCAGAAGAAATATAAGAAGTATGTCGAAAATCTTCTCTTTTAAATGTATTGGAGATATGTACCTCGACAACAGGCGTTTCAATTGCTTTTACCGCATCACCAATGCCCACTGAGGTATGGGTGTAAGATGCCGCATTTAGAACAATACCATCATAAGTGAAGCCCACTTCTTGAAGCTTATCAATAATTTCGCCCTCAATATTTGACTGAAAATATTCTAACTCCAGCGTTTTAAATTTAAACTGCAGCTTCGTAAAGTAATCTTCAAAGGTCTCTTTTCCGTAAACCTCGGGTTCACGCTTGCCCAAAAGATTTAAGTTGGGCCCATTTATTATTATAAGCTTCATAAAGTAAAAGTAATAATAATTTAAGGGCATAAAAAAACGGAAGCTTATACGCTTCCGTTTCAATACGATATAATAAAAAACTATTTAATCAAAGGCGTATCTAAAGCCTAAGGCAAAAATACCGGCTTCAAAACGATCTCCTTCAAAACCTTCGCTCAAACCAAGACCTGGTCTCCAACTAGCTGAAAAAGCCAAAGGAACGTCAGGAATTTTAAAATCAAGTCCTGCATGTGGTCTTAATAAAATTTGAGTATCAAAGTCTTTAATAAGCCAAATACTTGGGCCTATACCCGCAAACCACTGTAATCCATCGGCACCAGTAAACTGGCCATGATACGAATATAAAAAGGTTAGTGAAGTCACACTGTCTTCAAAACCTAGGTCAAACTGACCAACATGATTTTCGCTAAAAAAGTACTTTCCGCTTGGCCCAACAAAAGTAAACCCATCTCCTAAGTCAAGGCCAAGACCTACAGCGGCCGTATAGCTTGTTTGGCCAAAAGATGACGTAAATGCAAAAGCGAAAAAGGTCATGCAAATAATAACTGTTTTTCTCATAATTTCTAGTTTAAGTGTTCATGTTTGATTGTAAGAATACTATTTCAAAAATAAAAGAAAGCAAACTTATTTCAATCAAAAAACACAAAAATGTTACGGAGTCGTTTTGACTTCATTGAAATTTATAGCCAATAAGATAATTATTAGGACTACTGCAGAAATATCAGTATCGATAAAAAAATAGTTCGTTTGAATTAATAACTATTAGAACAAAAATAATACCCCTACCACCACCGTAGCAAAAGTACCTTCGTTACTAATTGCAGCATATGAAACGTTTAGCTCTGTTGTTCGATTAATATCTACGCCTATCATTGGCTTGTAATAAAGCCCCCCTTCAAAACCATCGCTAACGCCAATAGCATAACCAATATCGCCACCCAATTTAAAGCCATAAGAAGGGTATACCCTTAAAGCAGCGGCAGCCGGAATGTATTGTAAATTGGCAAATTCTGTGCTGATTGTTATTCCGCCATCAGATATAGTTTCATCTTCGCCAAAAGCATTATTAAATCCTGTGGCTAAGCCCAAATCGATTTCTTTTGAGAGCCCCCATACATATAGAAGGTCTACACCTAAACTGAAGCTATAAAAGTCGGACACGTCACCGGTAATAATACCTGCGTTTAAACCAGCCCTAAAATTCGTACGATCTACTTGCGCATGAATGCTTAAAGAGGTGATTAAAAAAATAATAGTTGCTACAAAAATTTTCATAATAAAATGGTTTGGTTATTTGTGATTGCAAACTTATCACCTTTTACAAGCCTAGATAATTAAAGTTGTAATCTGCTTTAAATCAGTTGTAAAAACAGGACTTTGTGAAGGAGAAATGTTTTTACATTCTAATGTATCTTTACTGAATGAAATGGAGTCAAGCCTTACAAGACTATAAACACTACTTGAAAATAGAACGAGGTTTATCAGAAAATTCCATTAAAAATTACACTTTAGATGTAGCTAAACTTATTGATTTTTTAGAACAGTCTAAAATCACCGAAAGTCCAATATCAATCTCAAAAGAAACCATACAGCAGTTTGTTTATGAAATCGCAAAATTGGTAAATCCTAGATCGCAAGCGCGTATTGTTTCTGGTCTAAAAGGTTTTTTTAATTACTTGATTTTTGAAGACTTCCGTGCAGAAAACCCTATGGATTTAATCGAGTCTCCTAAAATTGGAAGAAAACTACCAGATACCCTCTCTACCGAAGAAATTAATCAATTAATTCGTGCCATTGACCTTTCAAAACCTGAAGGTGAGCGGAATAGGGCCATTCTTGAAACCTTGTACGGTTGTGGGCTTAGAGTATCAGAATTAACCAACCTAAGACTGTCTGATCTCTATTTTGAAGAAGATTTCGTAAAGATAACAGGAAAAGGAGATAAACAGCGCTTTGTACCTATTAGTAAACTCAATAAAAAATACATCAACCTGTATAGAAATGAAGTTCGAGTGCATCAAAAAATCGAAGTAGGTCATGAAGACTTTGTATTCTTGAACAGAAGAGGAAAGCAATTGACCCGAGCAATGATTTTTACCATTATAAAACGACTTGCTTCTGAGATTGGACTAGATAAGAACATCAGCCCGCACACCTTTAGACATTCATTTGCCACGCATCTTTTAGAAAATGGTGCAGACTTGCGCGCAATACAGCAAATGCTGGGTCATGAAAGTATTACAACTACAGAAGTTTACATGCACGTTAATCGCACACACCTAGCCAAAGTTTTAAATGAGTTTCATCCCAGAAAATAAAATTTTAAAACCTAAATTTTGAACCAAGGTTTAAAAAACTAGTTCCAGGTTTCTCTGAACCTAAAGGATTTACACTTGAAGAATTCATAACAGGAAGCTGAAAAATACCTTCAATAGAAAGATTTTCGTTGAATTGATGCCCAGCACCCATTATAATATCAACCCTAGGTGGCTTTATCCCTCCAGGCACAAACTCCCATTCGGCCTGGGCACCTCCTATCAAATAAGTTTTCTCGTCAGAGAGGTACTTCTTTAAAAGAAGAGGAGCTCTAAAGCGCTCTCCCAAAACATTTCTTTGATAAAAACCTCTAATCTCTACCTCTAAATTAGTATTTATCAAATGTGTAACCGAAAAATTCGAGTAGCGTTCACCATTACTATAAAGTAGGATAAGAAAAACCTCCGATATCTAAGGTAGACGTTTCTTTCTGAGCAAACATGAAATTTGCCGTATGCATAAAAAGTAATAGCAACAAAGTCTTTCTCATCTACTTCAAATTAATAATATCTTCTTTAACACATCTACCTATTGGCTAAAAATTAACGCCATTCCCTTCCCAATTTATTTACTCTAACAAAGCTTAAAGTAATATATTTGAAACTTAAAAATCTCAAGATGTCAGAACTTAAAAGACAATGGTGGAAAGAAGGCGTGGTCTACCAAATATACCCGAGAAGCTTTCAAGACACTACCGGAAATGGTGTTGGTGATTTAAACGGTATTACCAAAAGACTGGACTATATTAAAAGTCTTGGAGTAGACATTATTTGGCTCTGCCCTGTTTACCAATCACCTAATGATGACAATGGCTATGACATAAGTGACTATCGCACCATTATGGCCGAATTTGGTACCATGAAAGATTTTGACGCACTCTTATCCGGCATGAAGTCTAGAGGTCTGAAACTGATTATGGACTTGGTGGCCAACCATACAAGTGATGAGCATTTTTGGTTTCAAGAGTCCCGAAAATCAAGAGACAATAAATATCGAGATTATTACCATTGGTGGCCAGCGGAAAAAGGCACACCACCTAAAAGATGGAGCTATTTTGATGTAGACGGTAATGCTTGGAAATATGATAAATTGACTGATTCGTATTATCTACATTATTTTTCGGTAAAACAACCCGATTTAAAATGGGAAAATCCTGAAGTACGAAAAGAAATTTATAATATTATTCGCTTTTGGTTTGATAAAGGTGTAGATGGTTTTCGCATGGACGTCATACCGTTTATTTCGAAAGACACTACTTACCCCGAGCTACCAGAGAAATATAAGGGAAATTATGTCTCTTACTATTCAGAAGGGCCAAGATTACATGAATATCTGCATGAAATGAACCAGGAGATATTATCGAAATATGATGTAATGACCGTTGGGGAAGCTCCTGGGATTACATTAGATAAGGCATTGGATTTTGTGGATGAAGAACGTGAAGAACTAAATATGTTCTTTCATTTTGATTTAATGTCTTTGGATAGGGATGGTGATGAAGTTTTTTGGATGAGAAACGATAAATGGAAACTTACCGAGTTCAAAAAAGTTCACTCTGACTGGGATAAGGTTTTTGCCAAAAGAGGATGGGGAAGCATGTTTTTAAGCAATCATGATTTTCCGCGGAGCGTAAGCAGATGGGGCAATGATTCGCCCGAGCACTGGCGTAATGCATCAACAATGCTCCATACCTTTCTATTGACAATGAGAGGTACACCCTATTTCTATTTTGGGGATGAAATAGGTATGACCAACGTTCGTTTTGACACTATAGAAGATTATAAAGATATTAATACGCTTAACCGATATGAACTTTTAAAACAGAGTGATATAAGTCTAGATGACTTTATTGAGAACGAAAAAGAAGCTGCACGTGATAATGCGAGAACACCGATGCAATGGGATAGCAGTACGTATTCTGGTTTTACCGAATCTAAACCTTGGATAAAGGTGAATTCAAATTATAAAACCGGTATCAACGTTGCGGCACAAGAAAATGATAGCCATTCTGTTTTGAACTATTTCAAAAAAATGGTGCTACTTAGAAAACACCATCTTGGTCTTGTTTATGGTGATTACGAGTTACTATTAGAAGATAATGAAGAAGTTTATGCCTACACCAGAATTTTTGAATCAGAAAAATATCTAATCTTACTAAGTTTTTCGGAAAACAAAACCACCGTAGATATTGACGAAGTTTCTTTCAAAAATGCCGAACTACTTATTTCAAATGATACGACGCTAAAATCGCAATCAATACCAAACTTTCATTTAAAGCCTTATCAAGCTTGTGTTTATGAATTAACCTGATATTTCTTTTTGAAAGGACGAATGATTAATCGAGCTTCCCTATCAAATTTGATATAATTATATACCCAATTGATAAAAACCACTACCCTATTTCTAAAACCAATTAGGAAATAGAGGTGAACGAACATCCATATAAACCAAGCGAATATACCTTGCGATTTAAATTTTGGAAGGTCCGCTACGGCCTTATTTCTACCTACGGTGGCCATACTTCCTTTATCATTATATTTAAAAGGTATTAAAGATTTATCTTCAGACATTCTAATCAGGTTCTTACCTAAATTTTCACCTTGTTGAATGGCAGGTTGCGCCATCATGGGATGCCCGTGAGGGTATAATTCAGATTCCATTTGAGCAACATCGCCCAAAGCAAAAACATGCTCGAAACCTGTCACTTTATGAAACTCATCAACCTTTAAGCGGTTTCCACGGCATAACAACTCTTTTGCATCCAATCCATTCACAGATACCGCCTGTACTCCTGCCGCCCAGACTAAAGTAGCCGTTCTAAAAACGGTATCAGTATTTGTAGTGGCGACCATGCCATCATAATCGTTGACCCGAACATTTTTCCAAACATTTACCCCTAGGCTTTCTAAAAACTGTTCTGCTTTTTTCGACGCAATCTCGCTCATGGCCGGTAAAATTCTATCGCCTCCCTGCACAAGATTAATTTGTGCCCTTCTGGTATCCAAATCGGGGTAGTCTTTTGGCAGTATTCCCTTTTTTATTTCTGCAAGTGCACCAGCCAATTCGACTCCTGTTGGTCCCCCACCTACAATAACAAAATTCATAAGTGCTTCACGCTCATGCAAATCATCTGTCAACAAAGCCTGCTCAAAATTTTCTAAAATTAAGCTTCGTAAGTTCAATGATTCCGGAATAGATTTCATAGACATGCTGTTCGCTTCAATTGCTTTGTTACCAAAAAAATTGGTTGTAGAACCCGTTGCTACTACTAGATAGTCAAATTTTAAAGCACCAATATTTGTTTTCACCAAATTGGTATCGGTATCTATGGCCAAAACTTCTGCTAACCTAAAATAGGTATTTGGAAAATCGTGAATTACCTTTCTAATCGGATAGGCTATGGAGTCTGGCTCCAATCCACCAGTAGAAACCTGATATAATAAGGGCTGAAAAGTATGGTAGTTGTGCTTATCTAAAAGCACCACCTGAAATTCTTTATTACGTAACTTTTTTGCTAAAGAAATACCCCCAAAACCACCACCTATAATGACAATTCTTGGAAAACTTGATTGTGGTATATTCATAGAATCGATTGAACAACAAATTTACAAATAAGCCATAGGTATCCGTTAATTTTCCGAGAAGCATTTTAGTATATTTATCATAAGATTAAACCAATCCATACCATGAAAATTAAACTTCTAATAGTTTCCTTATCAATTTTCAATTTAGCCTTTGCACAAAAAACAAAAGAAACAGCACTCAGCGCTCTTGATGCCAAAAGCGAAAAATATGGCGAAATAGCCCAAGAGATTTGGGGTTACGCCGAAATGGGCTATCAAGAAACCAAAAGCTCTTCGCTCTTGCAAACCACGCTTAAGGAAGAGGGTTTTAAAATAAGTACCGGAATAGCTGAAATACCTACTGCTTTTGTCGCTGAATATGGTTCCGGGTATCCGGTAATTGCAATCTTGGGAGAGTTTGATGCCCTACCCGGGCTGTCTCAACAGGCCATTCCTGAAAAAAAATCAGCAGGCAAGGTCGCTGGGCATGCATGTGGTCATCACCTATTTGGCACTGCCTCTTCAGCAGCAGCTATTGCAGTGAAAGATTGGATGAAAGCTAACAAACAATCCGGAACTATACGCTTCTACGGTTGTCCGGCAGAAGAAGGCGGCGGTGCCAAAGTCTATATGTCAAGAGAAGGTTTGTTCGACGATGTTGATGTTGCCCTTCACTGGCATCCAAGTTCGCAAAATGCAGCAAGTGCCGCAGCGGCATTGGCAAACATTTCGGCTAAATTTAGGTTCTATGGGGTTTCGGCGCATGCAGCAGGCGCGCCTGAAATGGGTCGCTCTTCTTTAGACGCTGTTGAAGCCATGAATGTTATGGTGAATATGATGCGTGAGCACATTCCACAAGAGGCTAGAATACATTATGTAATTACCGATGGAGGAAAGGCGCCAAACGTAGTTCCTGATTTTGCAGAAGTTTATTACTATGCTAGACACAATAGAAGAGATGTTGTAAGAGGTATTTTTGAGCGCATAGTAAAGGCTGCAGAAGGCGCAGCTTTGGGTACTGAAACTACCATGAAATATGAAATTGTTAATGGCGTTCACGAATTGTTGCCGAATTTGACACTTCAGAAACTTGTACATACGAACCTTACCAAAATAGGAGGTTTCAACTATACCGAACAAGAAAAGGAATTTGGTAACAAAATAGCTATAAGTCTTGGTCAAGATGAGTTGAACGAGAAACGTGCCTTAGAGGTTCAACCCTATAAGGAAACGGCAAGAGCTTATGGCTCTACAGATGTAGGCGATGTCAGCTTTGTGGTACCTACGGTAGGTTTCGGTACGGCAACATGGGTACCCGGAACTCCTGCGCATAGCTGGCAAGCCGTTGCTGCTGGTGGAACTTCAATCGGTAACAAGGGCATGATGGTTGCGGCAAAAACCCTTACAGCAACGGCAATTGACTTGTTTAGTAATCAAGACCTCATCAAAAAAGCAACTACTGAATTTGAAGAACGAAGAGGTAAAGGTTTTATTTACAAGCCATTGTTAGGTGATAGAGCACCAGCTTTAGATTATAGAAAATAGGTTGTAACAAAAAAGCATCTTAAGCTACTAACATTAAAACGACCTACCAACCATCTGTGAATAAAGAATTAGAGCACAAATTTGTGACTGAACTTGAGAGCAATCAAAATATTGTTCACAAGGTCTGTAGCCTTTATACCAATGATAGGGATGCTCACAATGACCTGTTTCAAGAAATAACTATTCAATTATGGAAAGCATATCCAAAATTTCGTGGAGAGGCAAAATTCAGCACTTGGATGTATCGTGTTGCCCTGAACACTGCTATTACACTTTATCGAAAATCTAAAAGACGGATTAAAACCCAAGATTTTGATAGTGTAATTTATAAGATTAAGACCGACGAATATGATGATACTGAAGAGAAACAATTGAAATTGATTTATGATGCGGTCAAACAATTGGGAGACATTGATAAAGCACTTGTATTTCTGTATTTGGAAGATAAAGACTATTCTGAAATAGCTGCAACCTTAGGTATTACCGAAGTAAATGCTAGAGTAAAAATGAATCGTATAAAAAATAAACTAAGGACCATCTTAAATCCGTAAGTATGATGATGGACGAATTGGAACTCTTGAAAAAAGATTGGCAAAAGAAGGAAGAGCATCTTCCAAAATTGTCATTCGATGAAATCTATAAGATGATTTGGAAAAAGTCGTCTTCTATCGTGAAGTGGATATTTTATATAAGTATTGCTGAATTCGTATTTTGGATAGCAATGCTATTTATTCCTTTTAGTTATGAAAAATTTGAAGGTGAAAACTCAGAAATATTTAACAATACAGAACTTATTCTAAACATAATCAGTTTTGGAGCAATCCTATTTTTTATCTTCAAATTCTATCAGAATTATAAAAAAATCAGTGCCACTGATTCCGCAAAAGCTTTAATGAAGAAAATAATTAGTACCAGAAAAATTGTAATGCAATATGTTTGGTTTAATGTAATTCTTTTTGCCGTATCATTTATACTTTTAACAACTGAAATTATTATCTATGACCCAGTCGACCTTGGGCTAACTGAAAAAATTGCAGCGGCGGACAGTAAAATACTTATTTGGACCGCAATTGCCGGAATCACTGTTGTAACGATACTAATCTTTTGTACGCTTCTCTGGCTTTTTTACCGACTTATCTACGGAATTCTACTTAAAAAGCTAAACGCAAACTACAGTGAACTAAAAAAATTAGAAGTTTAAGACTTGTGACTGTATCGTCTTTTTTCGTGATCTGCTTCGTAAGCGGCTAGCTCCGACTCCGGAATTACGTGGAGAAAAGACGGATGCTGCTCTATTGCATACTCTAATTTCTCAATTATTTGTTCGACCGACTCATTATCGTAATCAATATCCAGAGGTTCTTTGATCTGCATCGATTGAAGAATGCCCTTCTTTTTAATATATAATCCTTTTTTGTCGAAAGACCTTCTAAATCCGTCAATAACTACAGGCACTACAATAGGTTTATACCTTTTTATAATATGAGCCGTACCTTTTCGTAATGGTTTCCAAGGTTTTGTTGTTCCCTGCGGAAAAGTTACTACCCATCCGTCTTCCAAAGCAATACCTATACTTGAAATATCGCTCATTTTAACTTGTCTTTGAACATCTTGACCATCGGCACGCCAAGTACGTTCAATGCTTATCGAACCGGCATAGGCAAGAATTTTAGTTAAAAGGCTTTTACCCATGGTTTCCTTAGCAGCTACGTAATAAAAATTCAATTTCGGATTCCACAAATACCCAACATTTTTAATATTGTCATCCCGACCCTTTAAACTCGCATTAAAAACATGAAACATGGCAACTACATCGGCAAAATAAGTTTGATGATTACTTACAAACAGCACATTTTTATCCGGTAAATTTCGAATAACTTCAGAGCCTTCAATATCCAAAGTATTAAAACCTTTATATCTTGAATGCGTCATTACCCCCAAAATGCGGATAAGCCATTTTTTTAAGAATAAAATATGGCCAAAAGGATTTTTTTTAAAAATTCCCATAAGTTGGTTTGAATAGGCTAAAATACAAAATAGAGTCTAAAGCACTTGTTTAAGAAGTACTTTGATTTCACTTAACATCATCGCAGTTGCACCCCAAACCACGTAACCATTTAACTTAAAGGCGGGTACTTTCATATTCGTGGCATATGAAGTTGTCAAGTTTTGTGATATTAAATTATCCTCATTCATAAAATCTGATAGCTGGACCTCAACAATCTCCTCCACCTCGGTCTCTTGAATTTTAAAAGGTTTCGGATCGGCATAAATACCTAAATAGGGTTGCACCATAAAATTACTGGGAGGAATATAAAGTTCGGTCAGCTCTTTCAAAACCTCAATACGCTTTGGAGAAACGCCTACTTCTTCTTCCGTTTCCCGAAGTGCTGTTACTTTTAGATTCGAGTCTTGGGGCTCAACCTTTCCACCAGGAAACCCTATTTGATTGGAGTGAACCCCCTTGTAGGTTTTTCTTAAAATAAGTAAGAGTTGTGTCGCATTGGCCTTATCAGGGTAAAACAAAGCCATGACAGCAGCTCTTTTAGGATTTCGTTCAGCAATTTTTTTTGGATCTCTCCACTCTTTTCTTATCTCTGGCTCCATTTTAAAATGAGATTCTTCGCCGGGCAAATCCAGATTTTTTATTTTAGTAACCCGTTTGTAAAAATCAGTAAAATTCATGTTTAATAGGAGTATCGCTTTTAGTGCAATTATACTATTATTATTTTTTGCCAGCTGTAACGACAGTAAAGAAAAAAGACAGTCCACACCTGTTGATAAGGTAGAAAAAACATCAAATGACTCTTTGATTTCTGTAGTAGAAAAGGAAGAAAAAACTATTGAACCCTTTTTATTAAGTGAAGAAAATGCTATTAATTTTTTCTTTGACTACGAAAAAACATTGAAAAAAAATAAAGTAAAGCTAACCACTAGTATGGGTAGTTTTACGATAGAATTGTTCGACAATGTGCCTTACCATAGGGCCAACTTCATATACCTGACCCGACAAGGTTATTTTGACAATACCATGTTCCACAGAGTGGTAAAAAACTTTATAATTCAAGGAGGTAACTCAGATACACGGGAAACTAGCAAAAAAAGAAGAAAAATAGGCAGGTATTTACTCCCCCCGGATGCAAAAAAAGGTCATAAGCATCATAGAGGGGTAATTTCAATGCCCAGTGGAGAAATTGATAATCCGCATAAGTTGGCTTCTCCCTACGAATTCTTTATCGTTGTGACCAAACCAGGGTCGTACCATTTAGATGGTAGCTATACCCCCTTTGGGAGAGTTATTGAAGGAATGAACGTTGTGGATAAAATAAACAATGTAGACGTCGATGACGGCGATTGGCCAATGCAAAATATCTATATTTTAAAAGCTGAGGTGCTTTGATCTATTTTCTATAGATATTTGGCAAACGTATGTCAAACTTTACGGCCAATAAGCGCAGCCCAATAACCACTAAAATTCCTCCGGCAAAAGCATAAGCATCAACAATAGGCAGTTGCTCTAAAAGGAAAAAACTTAAAGCACCCAAAATACATGGTGTCGCATAAATCTCCTTTCTGAAAATTACCGGTATTTCATTACATAGAATATCTCTAATTACACCACCAAAACTAGCGGTAATAGTACCCAAAGCGATACACATAACAGGTAATAAACCAGCCTCTAAACCTTTTTCAACCCCCACCAACGTAAAAAGCCCTAGACCAATGGTATCGAACAAAAACAACGATTTTCTGAAGTATTTAAGCTGTTTTACAAACAATATGGCCAGTATTGCAGAAACTAGAATGGTAATCACGTAGGTAGAATCTCGCATCCAAACAACTGGAGTATTCCCGATTAACAAATCGCGCAACGTACCACCACCAATAGAAGTCACAAAGGCGATGATAACGACCCCGAACAAATCAAGCCTCTTTTCCATAGCCACCAAAACCCCAGAAATGGCGAAGGCTATAGTACCCAAAATATCTATGGCGATATAGAACATGAGCTATAATTTTTGGGTATAATAGTTATAGTCTTTAAGAACGGTGTCTAAATACTGTATGTCGTAAAGTTCAGATTTAGTTTGCAGAATACTATCGACTTTTACACGCAAGGCTGTCATTGTTTTAAAATCGTTGCTTTTACGGGCTATGCGATAGGTCTCCTTTATAAGTCTTACATCTTTATCGGTCAACAAGATCACATTGGTAAATTTAGGCTGGTAGGCTTCTTCAACCTCCTCTAAAATAGTGTGCGAAACTTTTGTTTTGTTCTTTGTACTTATTACCACTGTGCCAGCGGCAGCATCACCCAAACGTTGTCTTTTTTCAGAGAAAAGAATAGTAAGTAAACCTATAGAGCCAATAAAAATCCAAATATCGACCAAACGTAGCATCCAACGTACCAAATAATTACTCCAATGCACTGGGCTACCATCAAACTTCACTACGCGCATTTTCAGTAACATCTTACCCACCGTACGTCCATTAAAAATACTGTGCATAATAAGACTATAGAACATTGCCGGTAAAAATATTAAAGCTACCAAACCTCGTTGGGTCCATTTATCCTCATAAATATACCCGATAGCATCTCCAATAAAATCTACAAGTACCGCGTACAGGTATAAAATAAAGGCATCAATAAAAAAAGCAACAATGCGTTCGCCAATACTTACAATTTTATAATTAAGATTAACATTTTGCGTTGTATTGATTTGAAGGTTACTCATTAAGTATTAAATTTATCTAGGTAAATACAATTTATGCGCGAAGCCGCTTTTGTGAAGCAAAATAAGGAAAAATGGATAGCATTTGAAAAGGCTATCAATCTTAGCTCAAATACCGACCCTGACGAACTGGCCGATGGGTACATTCAACTAACAAACGATTTGGCATATGCCCAAACCTATTACGAAGAAAGCAAAACTTTATTGTATTTAAACGCTTTAGCTTCTCAAGCGCACCAAAAAATTTACAAAAACAAAAAAGAGAGTGGTAACCGCATACTTGATTTTTGGGTGACCGAGTTTCCCATGTTTTTTAAGCAATATCAAAAAACCTTAGGTGTGGCCTTTCTCATTTTTTTGGTTGCATCTACTATTGGTTGTATTTCTGCTTTGAACGATGCTACTTTTCTGCGTCTAATTTTAGGAGACGCCTATGTCAACGAAACGCTGAACAACATAGCAAATGGTGACCCCACTGCAATCTACAAAGGGGGAAGCGAAATCGGTACTTTTTTAGGAATAACCATTAACAATATTCGCGTTGCCTTTCTGGCCTTTGCTTTTGGTGTAATCACAAGTATCGGAACTGCCTATATCTTATTTAGCAATGGTGTAATGCTTGGGGCCTTTATCACCTTTTTTTATACGAAAGGTGTGTTTTTTGAAGCCAATAAACAAATTTGGTTGCACGGCACTATTGAAATATCTGTTATTATTGTTGCCGGTTGCGCTGGCCTTATTATGGGTAATAGTATTTTATTCCCAAAAACATATTCTAGGCGAGTTTCTTTTATGAAAGGTGCCAAAGACGGACTAAAAGTCGTTGTAAGCACCATACCATTTTTCATTGTGGCCGGTTTTATTGAGGGCTTTATTACCCGATATACAGAAATGCCCAATTGGCTTGCTTTTTTGATTATTGGTGCCTCACTTCTATTAATACTCTTTTACTATGGGCTATACCCCATATTACTAAACAAAATACATGGCAGACAATTACATTCCGCTTCGCGTAAATCGTGACTTTGGGGATATTATTACGACATACTTTGATTTTTTTAAGCAGAACATTAAAAAGTTTACCAATGTTTTTCTGAGCTATAATGGTATTTTTTTAGTAGGTCTATTAATTGCCAGTTACTTGTTGGTGTCTGGCTTTATTGGTCTAATTGCATATGAATCTGCCCCTAACAATTTTACCACTGGTGCCCAGTTGGAAGAAAAATATATGATTTACTTGGCCGCCGGAGGAATCTTATTTTTTGTCATTTTTATCATGGTATTGGTCTTGAACTATGCGCTTGCCAGTAGTTACATGATAAAATATGAAAGTACCGAAAACAATGAGTTTGATAAAAAAGAAGTTTGGGCTTATACCAAAAGTCAGTTCGGTAATATTCTAGTATTCATATTACTAATGATTCCCATTTGGTTTGTGTTTTTTATAGTTTCCATCATATTTGCGTTCATACCAATAGTTGGTCTTTTTGTTCAGTATATTCTTCAGTTCTTTTTAACATCTTGGTTAGGAGTTTCATTTTATGATATGCTGCAAAACAAAAAAGGAGTGACAGATGGATTGGGAGAGGGATGGAATTTAGTCACCAAGAATTTTTGGAAATCCGTAGGGGTAAATTTTATTCTCGGTTTGCTGATAGGGATTCTAATGATGATTACTCTTATTATTCCGGGAGTTTTAATAGGGGTTTATACCTTTCATGTTGTAGAAAATAATGTCGATTACTCGACATCGGTGGTTTCAACGGTTATTTATACTTTGGGTACCTGTCTATTTTTAATTATTGCGGTTTATGGGCAGTGTCTTTCGCAATTTGTAAACGGAATACTCTATTATTCCCTTCATGAAAAAACATATAATATCAATACCAGAAGTAAAATAGAACAAATCGGAAAAAGCGAATAGTGAAAATTCATACCACCCTCTTTATTTTTTTATTCCTCGGGGCTTTCGCTTTTTCTCAAGAAGCTAAAGATTCTATTGTTACTATAGATTCTATATCCACTGTCCATGAGCGAAGTTTTGATGATTTAAATAAAAAATATAATGGTGAAGACTTTAATTATGATATTAAAACTGGAGAATCGCAAAATCTTCTAAGCCGATTTTTAAGATGGATAGGTAGAGGCTTAAGTGATATTTTTGGAATAAACCTTTCGCCTGAAGCCCTTAAACTGTTAGAGTATATTGTTTACTTTTTGATGGGTGGTCTGGTTATTTATTTGCTTGTAAGAGTACTGGTGAATGAAAAATTCAACTCTATTTTCACGAGAAAGGCAAAAACCATTTTTGATATTGACTTGGCAGAACAACATATAGAAAGTTTAGACTTAGATACATTACTTGCAGCGGCTATAAATGAAAAGGACTATAGATTGGCGGTTAGATATCATTTTCTAAAAATTCTAAAAAAATTATCTCAAAACGACATTATTGAATGGCATTTTGATAAGACCAATACCGATTATCAAAATGAAATCAAACAGCAAAAGTTGCAATCTGGTTTTAAAGAAGTAGCCTATTTATACGATTATATCTGGTACGGTGAACAACCCATAGATAGACCAAAGTATGAAACGGCTGAAACAAGGTTTGCGGCATTAAATAATTTAATCCCAAATTAGGGTGGATAAGAGATCAAAAATCGTACTAATAATTCTAGCTGTGGTACTAGTAAGTATCATAGTAACAGAATTAGTACGTCCAAAACCTATCAATTGGAGGCCTTCGTATACATCACAATCTAAAATACCTTTTGGTTGTTATGTACTTTATAATGAACTACCACGACTATTCGCTAACAGTGAAGTCGAAACAGTAAAAGAAAGTATTTATGATTTTATGATTAAAAGAGATACGACCATAAAATCAAACTACCTGCTCATCAATAATAATATACAGCTAGATAAACAAGAAACAAATAGGTTACTTGATTACGTACAAAAAGGTAATGATGTTTTTATTGCTGCGTCTTCAGTAAGTTATTTTTTAAAAGACACCTTAAACATTGAATTGAACACTGCATATTCGTTTAAAGAGGATACCGTTATTGTAAGTCTTTCCCATAAAAAACTTAATCATTCAAAATTCAATTTTTCAAGGGGAGCCTCTAAAGCATATTTCACCTCCGTTGATACGACAAACACCAAAGTTCTTGGTCACCTTGAATTTGTTGAAGAAAAGGGTATTACTTCAAACAAAAAAGAAATCTTAACGGTGCCTAATTTTGTTAAGACACAATTTGGTGAGGGTTCATTTTTCATTCATACTACTCCAGAGGCCTATTCTAATTATTACCTTTTAAAGGATAATAAAGATTATGTAGCAAACACTTTTTCCTATTTAGATGATAGTCCGTTGTATTGGGATGATTATAAAAAATCAGGGCGGGTAGTTATCGATTCACCCATGCGATTCGTTTTAAACCAGACCGCCCTAAAATGGGCTTACTACTTAACCATGGTGGGGCTGATACTCTTTGTGATTTTTAAAGCAAAACGAGAGCAACGCATTATCCCGGTAATAAAACCATTAGAAAATTCTTCTGTAGAATTTGCCCGAACGGTAGGCACACTTTACCATCAAAATAAAGATTATACCAATCTCATTCAAAAAAAGCTGAACTACTTTTTTGCCGAACTACGTAATCGGTATTTTATTGATACTTCTACTTTGAATGAAAAAACGATTCAACAACTAGCGTCGAAATCCGGTAAATCTATTGAAGAAGTAAAACAGTTGTTAGAGCTTATACTACAATTAAAAAACAAAACCGTACATAACGAACAAGACGCAATAATACTGACAAAAAAAATAACCGCATTCAAGAAATAATATGGAAGATAAAACACAAAACGACAACTCATTAGAATTTAATTCAAGAGTAGACCTTACTAAATTACAAGAAGCGGTAGCTAAAGTAAAAAGTGAGTTGGGCAAAGTAATTATTGGTCAAAAAGATATGATTGAATTGCTTATCATATCCATGTTGGCAAACGGCCACTCTTTAATAGAAGGAGTTCCTGGAGTCGCTAAAACCGTTACGGCAAAATTATTGGCAAAAACGATGAATGTAGATTTTAGCCGAATTCAGTTCACCCCCGACCTAATGCCCAGTGACATTTTAGGAACTTCCATTTTTAATGTGAAAACCTCTGAATTCGAGTTTAAAAAAGGGCCCATTTTCTCAAATATTATTTTAATTGATGAAATTAACCGTGCACCGGCTAAAACTCAGGCCGCCCTGTTTGAGGCAATGGCAGAAAGACAAATTACCATAGATGGTCAAGAATACGATATGCAGCCACCGTTTTTGGTGTTCGCCACTCAAAACCCAGTAGAGCAAGAAGGTACATATCGACTGCCAGAAGCACAATTAGACCGTTTTCTTTTTAAAATTAACGTGGACTACCCCTCTCTTGAGGAAGAAGTGCAGATCTTGGAAAATAAACATGAACACAAAAACAAAAATATTGAAGGACTAATTAAATCTGTACTTTCAGCAAAACAAATTGCGGAATATCAAGATGTTATTAAAGAGATTATAGTAGAAGACAATCTATTAAAATACATTGCGTCTATCGTAAATAGCACACGTACCAATGCCAATTTGTATTTAGGTGCCTCGCCTAGGGCTTCAATAGCTATAATGGATGCCTCTAAGGCACTAGCGGCCATAAGCGGAAGAGATTTTATAACCCCCGACGATATTAAAAAAGTGGCCGGCCCAATACTTTCGCATCGTATTATTTTGACCCCTGAGCGTGAAATGGAAGGTTTTACTGCCCAAAAAGTTGTTCAGCAATTAATAGAGACCATAGAAATACCAAGATAGATTGAAAAGAGCATTTAAAAGTATTTATTTAAAACGAAGGTTTTTTATGGTGCTGACAGCACTAATATTGGGCTTCTTGCTATCCTTCATTTTTCAAAACGTACTCAGTGTTATTCGTATCTTGTTTTTTGTCTTTATTCTTCTAATCGTTGTTGATTTTTTATTGCTTTTTTTGTCAAAAGGAAATATACATGCCGAACGTATATTACCCGATAAACTTTCTAATGGAGATGATAATCCAATAGAAATTAAACTAGCGAACAAGTACTTATTCAAAATTACCGCAACACTTATCGATGAGCTTCCCTTTCAATTTCAAAAACGTGACTTTGGGTTAAATAGTGAAATCAAGAGCGGGTCGACCAAAAGCTACAGCTACAAAGTTCGACCTACAGAAAGAGGTGTATATTCCTTCGGCAGTCTAAATGTTTTTGCAAGTTCACCTCTAGGGCTTCTAAGCAAGAAATTTACTTTTGACACTAGTAAAGAAATTCCTGTCTATCCCTCATTTTTGCAACTGCGCAAATATGATTTGATAGCATTTACCAATCGTCTTTTTGAATATGGATTGAAGAAGATTAGACGTATTGGTCATACCATGGAGTTTGAACAAATTAAAGATTACATTCAAGGAGACGATATTAGGAACATTAATTGGAAAGCGACTGCAAAAAAAGGCCAGTTGATGGTAAACCAGTTTCAAGATGAAAAATCACAACCCATCTATTCCGTAATCGATAAAGGCAGGGTTATGAAAATGCCTTTTGACGAATTAAGCCTTTTAGATTATGCCATTAATGCTACACTGGTCATTAGCAATATAGCGCTTAAAAAAAACGATAAAGCGGGTATGTTTTCATTTAGCAATTCCATAGAAAATAGGGTGGCCGCTGAACGTAGAAGTTCTCAAATGAATCTCATTTTAGAAACACTATACAATTTAGAAACCAATTTTGTAGAGAGTGATTTTAGTAGGTTATATATAGATATAAAGAGAAACCTAAATCAACGCAGTCTTATATTATTATATACCAATTTTGAAACCTTGGATGCATTAAACAGGCAGTTACCCTATTTGCAAGCCATATCGAAACAACATTTGTTGGTGGTTATCTTCTTTGAGAACACCGAGCTTCTCGAATTTGCGGACAAAAAAGCAGAAAGTACGCAGCAGATATTCGAACAGACCATTGCCGAAAAATTTATTTACGAGAAAAAACTTATTGTAAATGAACTTAGAAAATATGGTATACAAACCATTCTCACAAAACCCGAAAACCTAACGATAAATACCATTAATAAGTACTTGGAAATTAAGGCTAGAGGTTTAATCTAAACTTATTCCGTATACAATATTGAGGTTGAAAATTGCAATTCTGTTAGGGTTGGTAGACTTTTTTTATAGAGGAAATTAATGTCTCTTGGGTAGTAAAGAGTTGTTATTTTACTTTGTTTTTTTGTTTTCTTCTTTGTAAAAACATCAATTGTCAAACCAACTGCAAATCCTCCTAATGCGGTTGCCAATACGTCACCATTATCCCAACTATTGCCATCCTGTCCTGAATCAATGGCCTCTTTACCTAATCCCACAAGTAAGGCACCTCCAACTGCGCCAACAAATGTCCATGCGCGATCTCCGTTTGAAATTTCTTTTGCGATTCCAGCTCCAGCGAGCCCAAATAAAGCACCTCCTGCAAAATGGAGGACCTTATCCTTTTCAATCTGGGAATGACCAAAATTGAATGCTAAAAATATAGCTAAAACTAATACTAGTGTTCTCATAGTGTTCTCGCCAAATATATAAAAGTAGTTTGGGCTTTTTAAGTTATCTTATGTGTTCGGTAAAATTTTAAGGATAAAATGTAGAAATGACTATGTCCCTACAAAAAGAGACATTAAAAAAATGAAGCTTACTACTTTTGAATTTTCAGATTTAATATGAGCTGGTATATTATACTATTTCTTTGTTTTTCAATACTAGGAGTCTTTCTGAGTGCAGTGTTCTTTTTCAAAAAACGGGGAGACCGATGGGCAAATCGATTATTTTCGGTCTTCATCATTCTCTTTTCTTTTGAGTTAATTCTAAATTGTCTAAAATGGTCTGGTCATTTATACATCGGGAATACCATACATTTAACTTTTAGTAATTTTCCATTATGGATTGCTTATGGGCCATTAATTTATATCTATATAAGAAGAATACTCAAAGGCTCAAAATTAAAGCTTAAAGACCTTTTCTTCTTAATGCCTATTTTAGTCACAGTAGCGCTTATTTCACCCTTTTATATACTTAATGCTTCTGAAAAATTAACTGTATTTCAACAAGGTTCTTTTTATAAAGTATCATGGATCGATGCCAACTACATATGGCTTGAAATTATAATAATGTTCTTCTATGGGTTTTTAATTTTAAATCAGTTTGGCTTAGGTAAAAGACCAGGTTTTAAAGAAAATCGATGGCTTACCTACTTAACTAGCGGGTATTTCGGGTTTGTAATAGCTTTTTTCCTGTACATCTTTTTGGTAAAGTTTGAATTGATGCACCCCAAATATGATTATTTCGTTGACATTGCCATTGTCTTCTTTATTTCAATGGTCACCTTTTTTGTTTTCTTTCAGCCTAAAATTTTTGAAGGTAAGTCTATCAAAGAAATTATACCTTTTATCAAATACAAAAAAACGGGTCTTTCAGATGCGCTGGCTATAGAATTAAAAAACAAACTAGAAAGTATTATGAAAAACGAAAGACCCTATCTAAATAATGAACTCCGTTTAAATGACTTGGCCTCATCTTTAAACCTATCAAGAAACCATACTTCACAAATTATTAATCAGTATTTCAATCTGTCCTTTTTCGACTTTGTCAATAAATACCGTATCGAAGAAGCAAAAAAACTATTGGTAAACTCCAACAATAACTCCACTGTCACTCAGATTGCTTATGATGTTGGTTTTAACAACCGAGCTTCATTTTATAAAGCATTTAAGAAGTTTGAAGGCCTAAACCCATCACAATACCTACAACCGCAGCATGCATCATAAACTTGTAAAGGTTTACACGCATTTACACATTTTATAAATAATCATTCTTTCTTGTTCAAAATTCTTGAACAATATGAAACTTAGACACAATTATAGCTTGAAATCAGTAATTGGCATGATAATCATACTATCAACAATATATGGCTGTGCTCATAAGCAAGAAAAAAGAGAAGAAGTAAAAAACAAATTAATTGGTTCATGGCGCATAGATAAAGTGAAGTGGATAGCTAAAGACACAACACTACTCTTGGTACCAAATAGTAAAGGACTCTTTTTAATTACAGATAGTCATTATAGCATCGCATGGTCACCCAGAGAAAAACGTATACCTTTTAAAAACCTTAGCGCACCAACTGCTGAAGAGACCATTGAAGGATTTCAATCTATAGTCTTCAATTCTGGGATTCATGAGAGTACCGACTCGACTTTCACCACTATTGCTAAAATTGCAAAAGTACCTGGTTTTGAAGGAGGAAAGCAATTGTATCGATATGAAACAAAAAATGACAGCACGATCATTTTAACGCTTTTTGATGAATATTACCCAGACAATACCAAACCTAACTGGTCAGGAAAATGGAAGACTGAATTTTTTTTATATCGAGAATAGTAATTAAACCCTACAAAGAGAGACTATAACAGCTTTAAAATCCAATACTTTTATATTAACAAACATGTCATTCATATCTTCTTTAAAATCATTAATTTAGATTTGTAATTACATCAAAAAACACAGCTTATGAAAACCATACTTCTTACACAAAAACGGCAAGGAATAAGAAAAGGGCTTTTTATTCTCTTTTTTTTGAGTATCTCACCTTATCTGTTCGCTTTTCAAGATAGCACCAATTTTAGACAATACGAAGGTGAAGTAATTGACGCTGACAATAACAACCCCTTGGTATTTGCCACAATAACTGTCGATGGCACTAATATTAGTACCATTACGAATACCGAAGGTAATTTTCTTCTTAAAGTACCAACATCTGTTAGCAGTGGTACTGTTCTTTTTTCTTTTATTGGATATACCACAAAAAAAATAGCGCTCTCCGATTTAAAATCCGATAAAAATAAAATCAGTTTAAAAACATCGGCTCTTCAATTATCAGAGGTAGATATCAATTCTCCGAAAGATGCAAAAGCCCTATTTCGAGAAACCTTGAACAAGAAAGGTGAAAACTATTTTGAAGACCCCACTTTAATGACGGCCTTCTACCGAGAAACAATAAAGAAAAGAAAAAAGAATGTTTCACTATCAGAAGCCGTTGTCAACATATACAAAACTCCTTATTCTTCGGACAAAAAAGATGCTGTAGAGCTTTATAGGGCAAGAAAGAGTACGGATTATAGTAAGTTAGATACTGTTGCCTTAAAACTTCAGGGTGGACCTTTTAATACACTATATGTGGATATTATGAAATATCCAGAGTATATTTTCACCAATGAGTCCATTGATGATTACAACTTTACTTTTGATAGTTCTACAAGAGTTAATGATAGGTTGATATACATTATTAATTTCAGTCAACTAAAAAATATTAAAGAACCATTATACCAAGGCAAATTATACATAGACGCAGAGAATAAGACACTGACTAGTGCCGTTTACAATCTTAATATTACCAACAGGGAATTGGCTGCCCGCTTGTTTGTCAGAAAGAAACCTGCGAAGGTTGATGTTTGGCCAACCGAAGTTGCTTACCGCGTAGACTACCGAAATAAAAATGGAAAATGGTATTATGGATATAGTAACGTCTTACTAAAATTTAAAGTGGATTGGGATGATAAACTTTTTAACTCCGTTTATAGCATGACAGCTGAAATGGCCGTAACAGATTGGCAAGAAAACAGTACCGGTAAGTTACCAAAGAATAAAGAACGATTAAAAAAATCTATAATTCTTAGTGAAGAAGCCTTGGGCTTTTCTGATCCAGATTTCTGGGGAGAATATAATATTATTGAACCCGAAAAATCTATAGAATCCGCTATTAAAAAGATTCAACGGCAGTTAAGAAGGGCTAAAAAGAGTGGAACTTCCACCCCCTAAAAAACTAAACCTCCTGATCGGAGGTTTTTTTATTGAATTCCTATACAAAGAGACAAGACAAAAATTAGGCTCTTGTAACTTGAAGGTAAAATATAAAACCATGAAAATGATTTTTAGATTTACCGCAATGTGCCTTTTGATTATCTTATGTGGATGCTGGAAAGAAAGTGATTGGAAAGAAAGGCTTAACAATACCGGAACGCTTGCTTTGGACAAAACATTAAGCTGCAGTGAAACCCGATATGAAGATTGGGAAACCTCAGAATATATATTACCTTATCCGTCAGGCACTAGTTATTTGGTAACACTTTCTCACTGCGGCGGATCTTATCATAGTGAAGGTCTTCCTGATCAATTTGCCATTGATTTTAATATGTCTATAGGAACCCGCATTACCGCAGCAAGAGCTGGGGTTGTTGTGCACGTTGAAGAAAGTGGTGTTGATGGAGGTTTTCCTAACAATTTAGTGATTATAGAACATTCAGACGGCACCTATGCCATGTACATGCATTTAACCAATAATGGAGCCGCAGTCGGCAAAGGTACCAGAGTAAACAAAGGCACAACCATTGGTTATAGTGGTAACACAGGTTTAGCTGGTTATCCACACTTACATTTTGTTGTAACTAGACCTGGTAATTATAGTTATCCATATAAATCTATACCTGTTACTTTTAGTAATACTTTACCAAACCCTCGGAGTTTAGAACCTGGTTTACAATACCCAGCTCATTAGATAAAAAAATCCCCTTTCGGGGATTTTTTATTTCTTAAACTCAGATAAGGTTCTTTTTATTATAGATATACAATCCATGAGCTGCTCCTCGGTCATAACCAAAGGAGGTGCAAAACGGATAATATTGCCATGAGTCGGTTTTGCCAATAGTCCATTATCTCTAAGGGCAATACATATATCCCAAGCGGTAGAGCTATCCTCGGTATCATTAATTAAGATTGCGTTAAGCAAACCCTTTCCTCTAACGGCATTTACCAAATCACAATTAGTTATAAACTTGTTCAATTCCGACCTAAAAATCTCTCCCAATTTATAGGCGTTACTTGCGAGTTCTTCATCTTTTATGACATCAAGCGCTGCAATACCAACTGCCGCTGCAATTGGATTACCACCAAAAGTACTTCCATGGTTTCCAGGGCGAATCACATCCATAATCTCATTATTCGCAAGAACAGCAGAAACAGGATAAGCACCACCTGATAACGCTTTCCCCAAAATTAAAATATCAGGTTTAACATCGGGGGTACCACTACAATGCTTATCAGAACATGAGCAGTTACCACAAGTTGCCAAAAGTCTTCCTGTACGGGCAATTCCGGTTTGTACTTCATCTGCTATAAACAATACATTGTATTCTTCACAAATTGCTTTAGCGGCTTTTAAATATCCTTCTGAAGGAACATAAACACCAGCTTCTCCTTGGATGGGTTCGACCAAAAAACCAGCAACATTATCATTTTCTTGTAAAGCAGTTTTTAAAGCTTCAAGGTTATCATATTCTATTTTTATAAATCCTTCTGTGTATGGCCCAAAATTTTTACGTGCCACTGGGTCATTTGAGAATGATATTATGGTAGTAGTTCTACCATGAAAATTATTCTCACAAACTATTATTTTGGCCTGATTCTCTAGTATTCCTTTCTTCTCATAAGCCCATTTTCTACAAATTTTCACCGCCGTTTCCACCGCTTCGGCACCTGTATTCATAGGCAAAAGTTTGTCAAACTTAAAAGTATCTGTGGCATACTTTTCAAACTTGCCTAGCATGTCGTTGTAAAATGCCCTTGAGGTAAGGGTCAATGTTTGGGCTTGTGAAATCATAGCCCCAACAATAGAAGGGTGACAATGCCCTTGATTTACTGCCGAGTAAGCCGAAAGAAAATCATAATACTTTTTACCTTCAACATCCCAAACAAAAACACCTTCTCCCCTACTTAATACAACTGGGAGTGGGTGATAGTTGTGAGCTCCATACTTATTCTCTAAATCAATCGCTTGTTGCGACGTAAGTTGTTCTAAAACAGCCATTTTAAATAGTGTTTAAATTCATAAAATAACCATTCCTGCAATACCTTTATTCTTTCGCAATCCTGACAGTTATCGGAACGAAAATTCAGCGTGGGAGAGAAATCATCCCTAGTAGAGTTACAAAAATAGTAAGATTTCCGTAAAACATCCGATCTCTGTGACTAATCTCAACATTTTGGTTCATATAACTACACTAAACATTTAAAAACTATAAAAATGGAATATCTAGAAAACATGCTAAGTAGCATATCAAATTCTGTTGGTAATTTTTTACCAACCACTATTGGTGCAATTTTAATTTTAGTAATAGGTTGGTTTATTGCCGGACTATTAAAACGTATCACGATCAAACTCATAAAAAAGACCGGAGTTGATGACAAAATGAAAAGTGATAAAATAACTTTATCAAAGTTTGTAGGTAAACTAGTTTACTTTTTAGTAATGATTTTTGTTTTCATGCTCGCACTGGAGAAACTTGGAATGCAAAGTGTTCTAGACCCTGTAAAGAACTTACTTGATGGCTTCTTAAACTTTATACCAAATATTATTGGTGCAGGATTGGTGGCATATATAGGATATATGCTGGCATCTGTAGTATCTGAGTTTGTCGGAATGTCTGGAGACACCATTAAAACTATACTCCAAAACTTGGTTTTGCAGAAGGGGTCGACCTTATTGGAATTGTTAAGAAAGTAGTCTTCATTTTTATTTTTATCCCTCTTCTAATTTCTGCATTGAACATTCTAAATATGGATGCCATTTCAGAACCTGCCACCTCAATACTTACACAATTTTTTGATGCCCTACCTAAAGTATTGTTAGCGGCATTTATTTTAATGTTGTTTGTGATTGGCGGACGTTTTTTATCACAAATGTTAAAAGATATACTAGCTAAAATGAATCTGAATGATATTGCCAAAAAGATGCACCTCGATAGTATGATAGGTAGCACCAATATTGCAAATGCAATCGGAAATTTGGTGTTCTTCTTTATTGTGATTTTTGGATTAATGACCGCTATCGAAAAATTAGAATTTGTTCAATTAACTGAAGTCTTGGAAACTGTTACCAACTTATCTGGTAAAATTTTATTTGGCCTTGTAATTATAATGATTGGTAATTGGGTCTCTATAATTGCGAAAAATTCCTTTGCAAAAAATGATAACAATAGTTTTGTCGCTTCGGTGTTGCGTACGGCGATTCTGGCAATATTTTTAGCAATAGGTCTAAAAACTATGGGTATGGCAGACGACATTATCAACCTTGCTTTTGGCATCACTTTGGGAACCATAGCAATTACAGTAGCACTATCCTTTGGTTTAGGAGGTAGACAAGCAGCAGGAAAACAAATGGAAAATATTCTAAATAGATTCAACTCTAAAAAATAATATTTTTAAAATTCCCCCATATATATATCAAATAGTACTAGTTGTTATTTAATAGACCCTGGCAGAAGCTAGGGTCTTTTTACAAAAGCTATTACCTTTGCGCATGCGAAAAAAGAACAAAAGACAGGTCTTTGAAAATGTTGAGGTAATAGATGCTGGTGCAAAGGGTAAGTCAGTGGCAAAAGCCCCTGATGGCAGAGTGGTTTTTTTAACAAATGCAATACCCGGTGATATCGTTGATATTCAAACGACCAAAAAGCGAAAGGCATATTTCGAAGGGACCGCTACTAATTTTCATAAACTTTCGGATAAAAGAACAGAACCGCAATGTCAACACTTTGGTGTTTGTGGAGGTTGCAAATGGCAACATATGGGTTATGAACACCAGCTCTACTACAAACAAAAGGAAGTGGAGAACAACCTTAAAAGAATTGGTGGTATAGCACTACCCGAGATAAATCCGATTTTAGGGTCTCAAGAAACTTATTTCTATCGCAATAAGATGGAGTTCTCTTTTTCAGATAGCAGGTGGCTTACTTTTGAAGAGTTAAAGTCTGATACTGTCTTTGAAGACAAAAATGCGCTAGGTTTTCATATTCCTGGTATGTGGGACAAAATCTTGGATATTAAAAAATGTCACTTACAGGCAGATCCATCAAATGATATTCGATTGTGGGTCAAGACTTTTGCCGAAGAAAATGAACTCTCCTTTTTCAACCCCAGAAAGCAAGAAGGTTTATTGCGTACGTTAATGATTCGCACCTCGTCTATTGGTGAGATTATGATTGTAATACAATTTTATGAAGACGATAAAATCAAAAGAAACCTCTTACTCAAGAATCTAGAAGAAAAATTCCCTGAAATTACTTCATTACAATATGTTATAAATCAAAAGGCGAATGATACGATTTACGATCAAGAAGTTGTTTGTTTTACTGGTCGAGATCATATTTTTGAAGAGATGGAAGGTTTACAGTTTAAAATCAATGCAAAATCGTTCTATCAGACCAATTCGGCGCAGGCATATGAATTGTATAAGATAACCCGTGATTTTGCAAATCTTACAGGAGAGGAACTTGTATACGATTTATATACGGGAACAGGAACAATAGCCCAGTTTGTATCAAAAAAAGCAAAGAAAGTAATAGGCATAGAATCTGTTCCAGAAGCTATTATTGATGCCAAGGCAAATGCAAAACATAACAATATAGATAACATTGAATTCTATGTTGGTGATATGAAAACAGTTTTCGATGATAAATTTATTGCCGCCAATGGAACCCCTGATATTATAATTACCGATCCTCCCAGAGATGGCATGCACAAATTAGTTGTTGAACAATTGTTAAAAGTTGCGCCAAAAGAAATCGTTTATGTAAGTTGCAACAGTGCGACACAGGCAAGAGATTTAGCCTTACTAAATGAAAAATATGAGGTTATCAAAGTGCAACCGGTAGATATGTTTCCGCAGACCCATCATGTTGAAAATATTGTACTTTTACGCAAACGGGTATAATTATTTAAGTATTCTTAAAAATGCTATGAAGAGAGTTCTTGTAGTTTTATTCATCCTACTGATTTTTATCAATTTTTCCTCTTGTGAAAAAGATGATATCTGTGTTGATGGTGACACTCCTTTTTTGGTTATTGGTTTTTTTGATGTTGATGATTCCACTTCCTTTAAATCGGTTCCTTCTTTAAGAATAAAGTCCATTGATAACGACAATATTTTTTCTTCGGGCACCTTTAGCGACCGTTCGACAGTTGCCGATTCTGTATTAATTCCATTACGTAATACGAACAATGATACCACTTTTGAATTTATCATAAACTCTGCTGGCGATGAAGAAACAGGTACCATAGACACCTTAAGTTTTTCATACAGCGTAGGGAAACAATTCGTTTCTAGAGGATGTGGTTTTGTGGCGAATTACAATGATTTGGATGTATTGAGAACTGTAACTCCCCAAGATTGGATAAGACGCATTACAATAGTCGAAAAGAATATAAGAAATAATCCTACCGCAATCCATGTTAAAATATTTCATTAATCTTTTTATCTTATTTTCTTTTGTATTTACTTCTGCGCAGGTAGACAAAACCGTTGATTTAAACCCGAAAGATTCTGTTGAGTACAAACAGAAGTATGGCTTACGAATTGGGGTAGATTTAAGTCGCCCTGTTTTATCGTTCATCAATGAAGACTATACTGGTTTAGAATTTGTAGGAGATTATAGACTTACCGAAAAACTATTTATAGCTGGCGAATTTGGCAATGAAAAAAGAACAGACACCGAGGGAATTGGTAGCACAGCTCTTTATAATTATACCACGTCGGGTAGTTATCTAAAATTAGGGATAGATTACAATACCTACACCAATTGGTACGGTGAACAGAATTTTATAACCATAGGAGGTCGCTATGCCGTAAGTTCTTTCAATCATACCCTAAATAGTTTTAGAATTTTTGATTCGAATAATTTTTTCAATGAGGGTTTTCCTGATTTAGTTACTTCTCAAGAAGAATTTGAAGGGTTAAATGCCTCTTGGTTAGAGTTTGTCGTAGGCTTAAAAGCAGAGTTATTTAAAAACATATATGCTGGAATAAGTATTCGACTAGCTTATTTGGTCACAAACAAAAACGACGAAAGATTTCCTAATCTATGGATACCAGGGTTTAATAAAGTTACTGATGGCAGTAACTTTGGAGTAGGTTATAATTACTCCATTTCTTACTTCTTGCCATTATACAAAAAAGCAAAGAAAAAGCGTGAAGACGCCGATAATAAAGCTCAATGATTCTTGACCAATTTAATTAAACTTAGCTTTTTTGCTCCCTTCATATATTTCGTAATTCACCAATCTAGATTCTAGCTTACCATTAAACACCTTTATTTTTCTTGAGGGTTTTAATCCAACACTTTTTAAGGCGTCTAGATTTGCTGTAATTAACCATGCTTTGGTGCCGAGATAGTTTTGTTTTAAGGTATCACCAATTTTCGAGTAAAATTCCTCCACATCAATATTAAGTCTCTCGCCATAAGGTGGATTAAAAACCATTTTCAAACTATTATCAACTGGTTTTTCAGTTTTGAAAAAGTCTTTGCGTTCAATGGTAATATATTCCGATAGGTTCGCATTATCAATATTTTCTTGTGCTTTTCTGATCGCTGAAGGAGCTTTGTCGTAACCGATAATCCTGTGATTAAATTCTCGAGTTTGGTTCAGTCTTGATTCCACTATTTTTTGATAAAGAGTTTCGTCAAAATCATTCCAATTTTTAAAGGCATAAGTATCTCGATTGATATTTGCAGGTATATTGCAGGCTATCATAGCTGCTTCGATCAAAAATGTTCCACTACCGCACATAGGATCTAAAAAATCTGTTCTTCCATCCCAACCGCTCATTAACAAAAGTCCTGCGGCCAAGACTTCATTTATTGGGGCAATATTGGTAGAAATACGATATCCTCTCTGATGCAAAGATGTGCCCGAACTATCTAGAGAAACTGTACAGTCGTTATTAAAAATATGAATGCTTATTCGAATATCAGGATTACTTGTATTAACCGAAGGTCGCTCACGTTGGGTATCCCTAAACTTGTCTACCAAAGCATCTTTTGATCTCTGAGACACATATAATGAGTTATTAAAAACCTCTGAATTCATAGTGGTATCAAAAGCAAATGTCTGACTACTCTGAAAATAGTCTGACCACTCTATATCGTATAATTGTCGATATAGCTGCTTCTCATTAAATACCTTAAAACTTTTAATCGGTTTTAGAACTTTAAGTGCTGTTCTTAAGCTAAGATTAGCCTTGTACATGAAACCGGTATCGCCGTCAAAACTTACATTTCTCACACCTTCTTTAACACTACCAGCACCCAAATTCCTTAATTCTTTGGCCAATAAAGGCTCAAATCCGTAAAGCGTTTTTGCCAACATTCTAAAATTACCTTCCATACCTAAAAAAATGTTCGCCAAAAATAGGCTAATTTTATCCCTTATATCATCAAACCAATAAATTCAAATCTTAGTGATCTATATCTTACCTGTTTTCGCTGTTCTGATAAGCTTTGTTTTTGTTTACTTGACAAAGCCGAAAAGTCAAAAAAGCATAAAATTACTTTTAGCATTTAGTGGTGCTTTTCTATTAGCACTTACGTGTTTTGAATTATTACCTGAAGTCTATCAATCATCGAAGCCTAAAACTGTTTCATTCTTTATTTTATCCGGAATATTACTCCAGATTATTTTAGAATCCTTCTCAAAAGGAGCGGAACATGGGCATTTACATCATGGCTCTAAAAACAATAGCTTCCCCCTAATTTTATTTTTAAGCCTTGCCATACATGCGCTTGTTGAAGGCTTGCCCATAAGTGGAGAAAATAATATCATCTATGGTATTTTAATACATAAATTACCTGTAGCCACTGTTCTTTCCATTTTTCTATTGAATTCTAATTTAAAAATGGGCTATACTTTACTTTTTATATCTCTATTTGCCTTTATGACACCTTTAGGTAGTTTACTAGCGACAGAGTCCAGTTTTATTGCTTCTTATAGTATAGAACTATCGGCATTAGCAATAGGTGTCTTCTTTCACATTTCTACAGTCGTATTATTTGAAAGTGCTCAAGGGCATTCTTTTAATCTTCAAAAATTAATTGTGATTTTAATTGGTTTTGGTTTGGCCTATTTTATATAGCTTTAAGATATTAGGAATTGCATTGCTTTTTATGCGCCTAATTTAAAGTTTACTAAAAAACATTCCTTATAAACAAATAGCCAATGACTTATCGCACCACCAAGAACAAACAAATGCCATATAAAATGATTGTACGGAATTTTTTTTGAAGCATAGAAAACTATGCCTAGCGTGTAGAAAAAACCACCTAAGCCCAGATAAAATAGTCCTATTGAAGAAGTATTAGCCATTAGAAAACTCAAGTCTATAACCACTAACCAACCCATAATTCCATATAGTACCAAAGAAAAAATCTCAAATCTTCCGGTAAAAAAAAGCTTTAAAATTGTTCCGAAAAAAGCAATACCCCAAACTAACCATAAAAGGATGGCTCCTTTAGAGTTTTGAAGTACTGTGAGGCAAACAGGTGTATAAGTACCTGCAATGAGGTAATAGATACTAATATGATCTAAGATTCTAAGTTTTTGTTTGACTTTAGGATTTGATACCGCATGATATAATGTAGAAGCAGAAAACAATAAAACCAAGGATAGTGCGTATATCAGTACTCCCAAACTTTGATTTTGACTTTCATTTCCTTTAAACAAGACGAAACCACCTATTAAGGCAAAAATAATACCCAATCCATGCGAATAGGTATTTAGTTTCTCTTCAATTTTTGCTTTGTTTAAATGACCGGTCAAAAACTATTATTTATAACGCTTACCATGTTTGATAACGATATCAACATCTTGAAGTAGACTGATATAGCGTAAAACATCACCGTCTACTGCAATAATATCGGCGTATTTGCCTGGGGTAATTGTACCTACTTCATCAGCAACTCCCATCCATAAAGCTGGCCAATATGTAGCCGCTCGAATAGCGTACATTGGGTCAATACCAAATTCATTTACCCAAACGTCCAATTCATTCCATGTAGATTGGCTATGAAACTTCATTGGAATACCACTATCAGTGCCTATCATTAACACAACCCCAGCGTCTAGCAACTGTTGAATCTTTGTTTGCAAACTTGGCTTTCTTACTGGTGTCAACTGAAAATATGGAAGTCGATCAGGATGTTTTATACTATTTTTTATATCGGTAATCACCGTATCAGGTAAACCTCTATGCCATGAATCATTATCCAGTTTTTCTGGATTATCCCTAGTATATTCATAATTATACAAACCTTCAACTGTTGGACACCAAAATAATGGCCCTGAACTCATATCTGCCGTACGTTCCTTAATCATATCCATAATGTCATTTGGATACTTAGGAGCAGAAGATAAACCAGTATGTTCAAAACAATCTGCTCCCACCAATAAACCTCTTCTTATTTCTTCTGGGCGATGACCATGGGCGACAACTTTCAAATTATTCTTATGAGCTTCATTAACAACCGCTTTTAGCTCATCCATAGTCATTTTATCTTGATCAATTAGTTTAATGACATCAACACCTGCCTTTGCCAATTTATTAATCTTTCTCCTACCGTCTTCCGGAGAATCAACACCCCAACGAAAATTTTCTGTCCCTGGGTATGCTTTTTTCTGAATAAATGGCCCAGAAACATATAAAGTAGCGCCAGGAATATCACCATTATTAATCGCATCGCGGACTGCAATGCTTTCTTTTAAAGGAGCGCCCAAATCCCTTGCACTAGTTACACCGGCCATTAATAACTGATATGCGGAAGCTGGCATAATAACATCCTCCAATAATGGTGGATATGTTTTATCCCAATATTCATAATCAGAATGTCCATTTATCATTGTGTGTACATGCATATCCCAAAGGCCAGGCA
>NZ_CM146327.1:1535000-3447500 GCF_055693185.1 Croceitalea sp. W27 | reverse complement strand
GCGGTGAAGCCCCCGCATCCAATCAGTAGCTCTACCTCTATAAAACTTTTGATACGCTGCACCTAAATGCATTTCGGGGAGTACGAGCTATTTCCGAGCTTGATTGGCCTTTCACCCCTACCCACAGGTCATCCCAAGACTTTTCAACGTCAACGGGTTCGGTCCTCCACTATGTGTTACCACAGCTTCAACCTGCCCATGGGTAGATCGCACGGTTTCGCGTCTACTACTACTGACTAAGGCGCCCTGTTCAGACTCGCTTTCGCTACGGCTCCGGTTCTTAAAACCTTAACCTTGCCAGTAAAAGTAACTCGTAGGCTCATTATGCAAAAGGCACGCCGTCACCCATATGGGCTCCGACCGCTTGTAAGCGTATGGTTTCAGGATCTTTTTCACTCCGTTATTCACGGTTCTTTTCACCTTTCCCTCACGGTACTGGTTCACTATCGGTCTCTCAGGAGTATTTAGCCTTATCGGATGGTCCCGACTGATTCACACAGGGTTTCACGTGCCCCGCGCTACTCAGGATACCACTATCTCGCTACGCTTTACCTATACCGGGCTATCACCGTCTATGGCCACTCTTTCCAAAGTGTTCTAGTTCATTATAGTTCGAATATCGTGGTCCTACAACCCCAATTATGCCGAAACATAATTGGTTTGGGCTAATCCGCGTTCGCTCGCCACTACTAACGGAATCACTTTTGTTTTCTCTTCCTCCGCCTACTTAGATGTTTCAGTTCAGCGGGTTCGCTTCCTTTCGGATGACATGCCTTCAACATGCCGGGTTGCCCCATTCGGATATCCACGGATCAACACTCGTGTGCAGTTCCCCGTGGCT
The DNA here is from genome assembly GCF_055693185.1 of Croceitalea sp. W27. Classification (NCBI taxonomy): domain Bacteria; kingdom Pseudomonadati; phylum Bacteroidota; class Flavobacteriia; order Flavobacteriales; family Flavobacteriaceae; genus Croceitalea; species Croceitalea sp. W27. The sequence continues at coordinate 3,446,659 of NZ_CM146327.1, read as the reverse complement.
TTTCGCAGCTTATCACGTCCTTCATCGCCTCTGAGAGCCTAGGCATTCCCCATACGCCCTTAATTTGCTTGTCGCATTATATATCCCTTGATATAAATGCCCTCTCGTAATCCTTAATTACTATTAACTTATTGTATTCTATTCTACTACTTAAGTTTCTTCTTTTGACTTATTATAAATGACTCGTGCCTTTATAATATGTCCCAATATGTCAATGAACGTTTACCCTGAATTCAGTTCAGGGTCTCCTTCGGTTCGTACCGATATTAATCGGTCCTCGCTTAAGAGGTACTGAAACAAGTTCAGCACAAGTGGAGAATATCGGAGTCGAACCGATGACCTCCTGCGTGCAAGGCAGGCGCTCTAGCCAGCTGAGCTAATCCCCCATATACTAGTAGTTAGTACATAGTAGTCAGTAGTCAGTACCTCCAACTACTACTCAACTTCTAGAATTTCCTATTCAATATTTCAATCAATGAACGTTTCTTCAATTAACAATTATCAATTTACATTCAACAAAATCTCCATTGTTCATTGTAAAATTGATTATTGACCATTGCAATCCGTAGTCCCAGGCAGACTCCCCTCGACCTCGCTCGGGATAAACTTCTCGCCTGTCTTTCGACTTGTAGTCTCAGGCAGACTCGAACTGCCGACCTCTACATTATCAGTGTAGCGCTCTAACCAGCTGAGCTATGAGACTGTTGGGCCTTATGACCATTATTTTAAAACATATAGATAGACAACATAAAAGAGCACGAACCACCCTGATGCAGAAGAACAAGGGCAATTGAACAAATCTTCTCTAGAAAGGAGGTGTTCCAGCCGCACCTTCCGGTACGGCTACCTTGTTACGACTTAGCCCTAGTTACCGATTTTGCCCTAGGCCGCTCCTTACGGTGACGGACTTCAGGCACTCCCAGCTTCCATGGCTTGACGGGCGGTGTGTACAAGGCCCGGGAACGTATTCACCGGATCATGGCTGATATCCGATTACTAGCGATTCCAGCTTCACGGGGTCGAGTTGCAGACCCCGATCCGAACTGTGACCGGCTTTATAGATCCGCGCCCACTTGCGTGGTGGCTTCCCTCTGTACCGGCCATTGTAGCACGTGTGTGGCCCAGGACGTAAGGGCCGTGATGATTTGACGTCGTCCCCACCTTCCTCACGGTTTGCACCGGCAGTCCCGTTAGAGTCCTCAGCATGACCTGCTAGCAACTAACGGTAGGGGTTGCGCTCGTTATAGGACTTAACCTGACACCTCACGGCACGAGCTGACGACAACCATGCAGCACCTTGTAGATAGTCCGAAGAAATAAGCATCTCTGCCTAATGCAATCTACATTTAAGCCCTGGTAAGGTTCCTCGCGTATCATCGAATTAAACCACATGCTCCACCGCTTGTGCGGGCCCCCGTCAATTCCTTTGAGTTTCATTCTTGCGAACGTACTCCCCAGGTGGGATACTTATCACTTTCGCTTGGCCACGGAGTCCGAAGACCCCACAGCTAGTATCCATCGTTTACGGCGTGGACTACCGGGGTATCTAATCCCGTTCGCTCCCCACGCTTTCGTCCATCAGCGTCAGTATATAGTTAGTCACCTGCCTTCGCAATCGGTGTTCTATGTGATATCTATGCATTTCACCGCTACACCACATGTTCCGGCAACTTCACTATAACTCAAGACATACAGTATCAAAGGCAATTTTACAGTTGAGCTGCAAACTTTCACCCCTGACTTATACGCCCGCCTACGGACCCTTTAAACCCAATGATTCCGGATAACGCTCGGACCCTCCGTATTACCGCGGCTGCTGGCACGGAGTTAGCCGGTCCTTATTCTTACGGTACCGTCAGCTATCTACACGTAGATAGGTTTCTTCCCGTATAAAAGCAGTTTACAACCCATAGGGCCGTCATCCTGCACGCGGCATGGCTGGATCAGGCTCCCGCCCATTGTCCAATATTCCTCACTGCTGCCTCCCGTAGGAGTCTGGTCCGTGTCTCAGTACCAGTGTGGGGGATCCCCCTCTCAGGGCCCCTAACCATCGCGGTCTTGGTGAGCCGTTACCTCACCAACTAACTAATGGTACGCATGGCCATCCCTGTCCGATAAATCTTTAATCACAATAACATGTGTCAAAATGATACTATGGGGCATTAATCCAAATTTCTCTGGGCTATTCCCCTGACAGGGGCAGGTTCCATACGCGTTCCGCACCCGTGCGCCGGTCGTCAGCAAAGTGCAAGCACTCCCTGTTACCCCTCGACTTGCATGTGTTAGGCCTGCCGCTAGCGTTCATCCTGAGCCAGGATCAAACTCTTCATTGTTGATCGTTAAATATCTCAAGATATCCAATCGACCCTCTTAAAGTCCTCTTGACGTCAAAATGGTTCTTCAATAATTCTCTTTTACGCTGTCTATTCCAATATGTATATGAACTTCTTTACTCCTTATTCCTTTTCGAAAAAAAAGAACCCATAATAGGCCCTCTCTACCTCAAAAATTACCCTGCTTATCTAGCAAAGCGGGTGCAAATATAAAAACCTTTTTTTAACTCAGCAAAGTCTTTTTGAATAAAAATGTAAAAAAGTTTTAATTTACTGATAATCATTATTTTATACCTGAAAAAATTTAAAATTTTAGGACTTTTAAGGTAACACCTTTTTTTCATCCTACCAAATAACCTAATAATGATATTCTTTATCGAAATAAATACAAAAATGAAACCCCTCTTAATATTGTGGCATCCGCACAAGATATTATCTTTGCTGCTATTCTAATTTTAAGGTTAACGATGATAAAAATTACACTACCCGATGGAGCAATAAAAGAAGTAGCGGAAGGCAGTTCCCCATTTGATGTTGCCAAAAGTATTAGTGAAGGACTAGCGCGAAACGTTATTTCTGCAAAATTTGATGATACTACGGTCGAGGCAACAACCCCATTGACCAAAGATGGTAGTCTAACCTTATATACATGGAATAACGATGAAGGAAAAAAAGCTTTTTGGCATTCTACCTCACATGTTGTTGCGCAAGCTTTAGAAGAACTGTATCCGGGCATTAAGCTCACTATAGGCCCTGCCATAGAAAACGGATTCTATTATGATGTCGATTTAGGAGATCAGGTCATTTCTGAAAAAGACTTTCCCGCAATAGAAAAGAAAGCACTTGAAATTGCCCGAGAAAAACATGATTTTAAAATGAGGGAAGTTTCTAAAAGTGAGGCCTTGGCCTATTATAAGGGTCAAAATAACGCCTATAAAGTAGAGCTAATAGAAAATCTCACCGATGGTGAAATCACATTCTGTGACCATAGTACCTTTACAGATTTATGCCGCGGAGGCCACATTCCAAATACCGGCATCATAAAGGCGATTAAAATATTAAGTGTTGCTGGTGCTTACTGGCGTGGTGATGAAAAAAATAAACAACTTACTCGAGTTTATGGCATTTCGTTTCCCAAACAAAAAGAACTAACAGCTTACTTAGAACTTCTTGAAGAAGCCAAGAAAAGAGACCATAGAAAACTAGGTAAAGAATTAGAGTTATTTACCTTTTCGCAAAAGGTAGGTCAAGGATTGCCATTATGGCTTCCGAAAGGGGCCGCATTAAGAGAGCGTCTTGAGGACTTTTTGAAAAAAGCACAAAAAAAAGCAGGTTATGAAATGGTGGTAACTCCACATATTGGCCAAAAAGAGCTTTATGTAACGTCTGGTCACTATGCCAAATATGGTGAAGATAGTTTTCAGCCTATAAATACACCTAAAGAAGGCGAAGAGTTTTTATTGAAGCCTATGAACTGCCCACATCACTGCGAAATTTATAATTCTAGCCCATTTAGTTATAAAGACTTACCCAAACGCTTTGCGGAGTTCGGAACCGTCTATCGCTATGAGCAAAGTGGAGAATTACATGGTTTAACAAGGGTTAGAGGTTTTACGCAAGATGATGCCCATATTTTTTGCACTCAAGAACAGTTAAATGATGAATTTAAAAATGTAATAGATTTAACGCTATATGTATTAGGTTCTCTAGGATTTGAAAATTTCACGGCACAGGTATCGGTAAGAGACCTAGAAAAACCAGAGAAGTATATTGGAGATGCCACAAATTGGGAGAAAGCCGAACAGGCGATAATTGATGCAGCTGAAGAAAAAGGTTTAAATTATGTTATTGAGACAGGCGAAGCTGCATTTTATGGTCCTAAACTTGATTTTATGGTCAAGGATGCCCTCGGGCGCAATTGGCAATTGGGAACCATTCAGGTAGATTACAATCTTCCTGAGCGCTTTGACCTAACCTATAAAGGCAGTGATAATGAACTACATAGACCCGTAATGATACATCGCGCGCCGTTTGGAAGCATGGAGCGTTTTGTGGCATTATTATTGGAACACACCGGGGGCAACTTCCCTTTATGGCTCATACCGAAACAAGCTATCATACTGCCGGTCAGCGAGAAACATGAAAAATATGCTGAAAAAGTTTTGAATTCGTTGGAAAATCACGAAATTCGCGCGCTCATTGATAGTAGGAACGAGACTGTAGGAAAGAAAATTAGAGAGGCAGAGCTTAAAAAAATACCTTTTATGCTCATCGTCGGAGAGAATGAAGAAGAGGCAGAAACTATATCGGTAAGAAAACATGGTGGTGAAGACTTAGGCAGTATATCAATAAGCAAGTTTTCAGACTTGGTTTCAAAAGAAATAAATAGTACCTTAAAGTCGTTCTAAAAATAAGTTTAATTAAAAAAAATAAGTCATAGCAATACGTAGAAGATTTAAACCCCAACCAAGAAGGGAAAACAAGAACCCTCACAATATCAATGAAAAAATCTTAGCTCCAGAGGTAAGATTGGTTGGAGACAATGTTGAAGTAGGAGTTTATCCTATTAGAAAGGCCTTAGACAAGGCCGAAGAATTGGAATTGGATTTAGTAGAGATTTCTCCTAAAGCTAAGCCTCCTGTTTGTAAGATTATAGACTATAAAAAGTTTTTGTACGAACAGAAGAAGCGCGAAAAAGTCATGAAGGCCAAAGCGACCAAAGTTATTGTAAAAGAAATACGATTTGGTCCGCAAACGGATGATCATGATTATGAATTTAAAAAGCGACATGCTGAAAAATTCTTGAAAGAAGGCGCCAAATTAAAAGCATATGTATTCTTTAAGGGACGGTCAATAGTGTATAAGGACCAAGGAGAAATACTTTTATTACGACTTGCCCAAGAGTTGGAAGACTATGGCAAAGTAGAGCAAATGCCTAGATTGGAAGGTAAAAGAATGACAATGTTCTTAGCCCCAAAAGCTAGCAAAAAGTAAGCGGGATGCCGATTATCTCTGATGTATTTCAGAATCGGCAATTAATATATTTAAAAAGGAAAAATGCCTAAAATGAAAACTAAATCCAGTGCCAAAAAGCGATTTAAGCTTACAGGAACTGGTAAAATCAAAAGAAAGCACGCTTTTAAAAGTCATATTTTGACGAAAAAGTCTAAAAAGCGTAAGCTTAAATTGACACACTCAGGTCTAGTACATGAGTCGGACGTCAATAGTATTAAAGAACAATTACGTTTAAAATAATTGTTCATTCGGTAAAATTATTAACCCTGGAGTTAGGCTACAATAAAAGATTTTTAATCTGAGTGAGTAAAAAAAGTACACGCCTTGCGTGCCGCCTACTACAAAAAAAATTAAAAGAAATGCCAAGATCAGTAAATTCAGTTGCTTCAAGAGCTAGAAGAAAAAAAGTAATGAAGCAAGCAAAAGGTTACTTCGGAAGACGTAAAAACGTTTGGACAGTAGCAAAAAATGCGGTAGAAAAAGCAATGTTATATGCTTACCGTGATAGAAAAAACAAAAAAAGAACTTTCCGTGCACTTTGGATTACGCGTATTAATGCCGGTGCAAGATTACACGGATTATCTTATTCACAATTCATGGGTAAAGTAAAGTCAAACGGAATTGAACTAAACCGCAAGGTATTGGCCGATTTGGCGATGAACCACCCAGATGCTTTTAAGGCAATCGTTGATAAGGTCAAGTAAAGAATTTATATAAACTTACCCCGCTTAAGAAATCCCACTCCCCACAGAGTGGGATTTTTTTTACTTTTTATTTTTGTAAATCAAGAAAATGATACGTGCTAAAATTTTTCTTTTTGGATTGCTTCTTAGCTTCATGGCTAGCTTTAGTCAACAAAGTACAGTTACATTTTTAGCTTTAGGAGATAGTTATACTATAGGTACCGGAGAAGATATTAATAACAATTGGCCAAATCAATTCACCCAAATACTTTTTAAGAAAGGCTATAAGATTGAATCAAAAATACTTGCTGCTGCGGGTTGGACCACAGAAAAACTACTAATGGAAATTAAACTGGAGGACCTACAACCAAACTATGACTTAGTCTCTTTACTTATCGGTGTGAACAATCAATATAGAGGTATGGATTTTGAGTCATTCAAAAAAGATTTTACTACCCTTCTAGATAAGTGTTCAGAACTGGTACAAGAAGACAACCGAAAAGTAATGGTTCTTTCCATACCTGATTGGAGTGTTACACCATTCGCAAGATTTAAAGATAAAGATAGAATTGTGACCGAACTAAAAGCCTATAATACCTATATAAAGGAAGAAACCGAAAAACGGAATATGCTTTATATTGAAATCACAAAACAGTCCCGAAATGCTGAAGTAAACCCTGCATTGCTAGCTTCGGATAGTTTACATCCATCAAAAAAGATGTATAAGCTTTGGGCAAAAAAAATTAGCAAAATGGTATTGAAAGAACTCAACTAATTTCCAAAAGCAGTGATTACTAAATTTCTTGAAGATGCGTTATTACGGTGCTCGCACAAATAGATTCCCTGCCAGATTCCCAGATTTAATTTTCCGTTCGTAATCGGCACCGCTACCGAAACTCCCATTAAGGAAGCTTTAATATGTGCTGGCATATCATCTGGGCCCTCATAATTATGTAGGTAATAGGGCATATTTTCTGGCACCATCTTATTTATATGGGTTTCAAAATCTAAACGAACCGTTGGGTCCGCATTTTCGTTTATAGTTAAACTCGCAGAAGTATGCTTTACAAATACTTGTAGTATGCCAATATTAATTTTTCTAATTTCAGGTATAGCACTTAAAACCTCATTTGAAATCAAATGGAATCCTCTAGCATAAGGATTAAGTGTTATTGCAGATTGATAAAACTTCATGAGGCTAAATTAATATAAACTTTACAGCATTACCCAGTGCATAAACTACCTTTATGTCTTAATTTTTACAAATGGATTTATCAAATATAAAAATGGTCGTTACCGATATGGACGGTACACTTTTAAATTCTAATCATGAGGTAAGCGATAGGTTTTTTGAACTCTTCAAGGAATTAAAAAAAAGAGGAATCCATTTTGTTGCTGCCAGCGGCAGACAATATCATAGTATGGTTGATAAACTAGATACCATAAAAAATGACATGTTATTCATAGCAGAAAATGGTGCTATAATCAAAAACAAAGAAGAAACACTACTTACGACACCTATAGAAAAAAAGCATATACAAAAAGTGCTTAATACCATTTCTTCTATCTCCGATGCACATCCCGTGCTTTGTAGCGAGAACAATGCCTATGTCAATGGATCTTCGGATAGATTTTTAAAACTTTTAAGTGAGTACTATACACAATTTCATGTAGTTGAAAATCAGTTGGAGGTAACCGATGAAGTTTTAAAAGTCGCCATATACCATTTTGATAGCTCTGAAGAGTTCCTCTATCCAAGCGTTAAGCATTTAGAAAATAGCTTAAAAGTAAAAGTATCCGGTGCCAATTGGGTAGATATCTCCCATCCAAATGCGCATAAGGGTTTCGCTTTAGAAAAAGTAATGATTGAATATGGTGTAAGGTCAAATGAACTCTTAGTATTTGGCGATTACAATAATGATATAGAAATGCTCGAACTTTCAGATTTTAGTGTTGCAATGGCCAATGCCCACCCTAACGTAAAAAAAGTGGCTAACTATGAAACCTCAAGCAATGATGCATATGGAGTGGAGAAAATTTTAGAAAAAATTATTTCTTAAGTCTTCTGCTTCTTTTTACGTGCAGCAGGAAACAAAACATTGTTTAAAATAAGTCGATATCCAGGAGAAGTTGGGTGCAGTTCTAATTCTGTCTTGGGGTCTCCTACTCTATGCTGATAGTCTTCGGGGTCGTGCCCTCCATAGAATGTAAAAAAACCTTTGCCTTTAATACCATGAATATAGCGCGCTTCGTTATTTAACTTTGATTCACCTAGAACCATAACCGTTGATTTGACCTCGTCTCTGGCAAAGGAGGTTGTCTGTCCCATAAACCCTTTTACCAAAGTGGTATGGTTTTGCGTTAACATCGTGGGTACTGGGTCCCATTTTGCAGAAAATTCCATTAACGAAAAATAATCTGATTCTTTGGGTATCTGCCGTTTAGCCGTCATGTCTATGGAAGAAAATTCATATCGTAAGGGGTTACGCTCCAAAACAAAATTTTGAAACGCAAAGGTTCTATCGAAATTCAATTGTGATTGATAATTAGCATCAGATGGATCACCATCAAACATTGGCTCACAGATATCTACCCCTTCTGCCGCCAAGGCAATATCAAAACTATCTGTAGCCGAACACATAGCAAACATAAAACCACCCCCAATAACATACCTTCTTATTTTTTCCGCAACAGCTCCTTTTTCTTCCGAGACTTTAGCGTAACCTAACTTAGACGCGCGCTCTTCGGATATCCGCTTATTTTCTATGTACCAAGGTGCCGCTCTATAGGCTCCATAAAACTTTCCATATTGCCCGGTAAAATCTTCATGATGTAAGTGCAACCAATCGTACAAGGCCAACTTATCCTCTAATACCTCTTCATCATATATGGTAACATAGGGTATTTCGGCATAAGTAAGTACCATAGTTACGGCGTCATCCCATGGTTGATTGTCCTTGGGCGAATAAACAGCAATTTTAGGCGCTTTTTCTAAAATTACTGCATCTTGATTTTGAGACGGACTACTAATTCCATCTAATATACTTTGTGCCTCACTATCAGCTAAAACTTCGAAAGAAACGCCTCTAATTTGACATTCTTTTCTCACCGCATCCCCATCTGGTAATAAAAAAGAGCCTCCCCGATAGTTTAACAACCACTGTACTTTTTGTTGCTTACCAAGCATCCAATACGTAATTCCGTATGCTTTTAAATGGTTTTTCTGACTCTCCGCGTCCATAGGAATTAGTATCACAGAGGCAGAACTGGAAAACGATATGAGAAAAATTAAAACTATTAATCCTTTAAACGAAATACCTTTAAAAAGGGACGTCATCATCTGGAGAATTGTCATCGTTAAAAGCGCTTCCGAAAGCTTCATCTGTACTCGGGAGATTTGGTGTTGCAAACGGATTTTCATCATTTTCGTTCATCTTTGATTGAAACTCGAAAGGAGAATCAAAGTCATCTAAGTTATCAAACTTACCTAGATTTCCGATAAACTTTAACCTAATATTCTCTAATCCGCCATTACGGTGTTTTGCCACAATCAACTCACCTTGGCCTTGTGTTGGCGTACGCTCTTCATCATCCCATTCATCAATCTTATAGTATTCTGGTCTATAAATAAACGATACAATATCTGCATCTTGCTCGATAGCTCCAGATTCCCTTAAATCTGATAACAAGGGTCTTTTACTGCCTCCGCGGGTCTCCACCGCCCTAGATAACTGCGATAATGCAATTACAGGGACATTCAATTCTTTCGCCAAGGCCTTAAGGTTCCGCGAAATTGTAGAAATCTCTTGCTCCCTATTACCACCTTTTTGAGAGCCCCCGGCGGTCATCAACTGTAAATAATCAATAATTATAATTTGAATATCATGTTGAGACTTTAATCGCCTTGCTTTCGCCCTCAAATCAAAAATAGATAGTGACGGGGTATCATCAATAAACAATGGTGCTTTTTCTAAAGCTTTTACCTTGACATTGAGCTGCTCCCATTCGTGCTTTTCTAGCTTACCGGTACGTAGTTTTTCAGATGAAAGTCCTGTTTCCGAAGAAATGAGTCTGGTGATCAATTGTACCGAAGACATTTCACAAGAGAAAAAAGCTACTCCTTGATTAAAATCTACGGCAATATTTCTTGCCATGGATAAGGTAAGTGCAGTTTTACCCATACCTGGTCTTGCGGCTACAATGATTAAATCACTTGGTTGCCAGCCCGAAGTCAGTTTATCCAACTTATCAAAACCAGTGGCAATACCACTCATTCCTTCTTTATTGGCAATTTCTTCGATACGCTTTTTTGCTTGAATTACCAGATTTTGAGCGGTCTCCGCAGAGCGCTTTAAATTGCCTTGGGTGACTTCATACAATTTTGCTTCTGCGTTATCAAGCAAATCAAAAACATCCGTCGATTCACTATAGGCATCTTCGATAACTTCGTTTGAAATTTTAATCAAACTACGCTGAATGTATTTTTGAAGTATGATACGTGCATGGAACTCAATATGCGCTGAAGAAGCTACTTTCTGCGTCAGTTTTATAAGGTAAAAATCTCCTCCAATTGCCTCTAAATGACCATCTTTCTTTAATTGCGAAGAAACGGTTAATAAATCTACCGGTTCAGAGGATTCGAACAATTTAAAAATAGCTTCGTAGATAAATCGATGTGCATCCTTATAAAAAACACTTGGATGCAAAATATCAATTACCTCATCGACACCTTTTTTATCAATCATCATAGCACCCAACACAACCTCCTCTAAATCAACTGCTTGAGGCGGAATTTTACCGCGTTCTAAACTGATGATCGTGGATTTGTCGATTTTACGACCTACTATTGGGTTTGGTTTGTCCATGAGTGCGAAAGTATGGAATTAACCTTTAGTTAACTTTGAATTTTACACCTCTGATGTTCACAGGTGTTCAACAAAAGTAGTGTTGATAACTAAAAAAAACTGTTAATAACCGTAGGAAATCAGAAAAGTATGACAGCTTACTTTTTTACAAAAACGAAAACATCAGGCTTATCCATTAAATACGCCCATATTGGCATATTTATCCATTCGAGTTTTCACCAATTCCTTTGGTGATAACTTTTTAAGCTCCTCAAAATGTGTGGCTATTTTGTTTTTGACCGTGGTAAATGTTTTATCCCTATTACTGTGGGCACCCCCAATCGGTTCTCTAACAATTTCATCTATCAGTTTCAGCTTTTTCATGTCATTAGCCGTTAACTTCAATGCTTCTGCAGCTTGTTCTTTATACTCCCAACTTCTCCAAAGTATTGAAGAGCAAGACTCAGGAGAAATCACAGAGTACCATGTATTCTCTAACATCAATACCTTATCACCTACTCCAATACCTAATGCACCACCCGAAGCGCCCTCACCAATAATGACAACAATAATGGGCACCTTGAGCCTAGTCATTTCCAAAATGTTTCGGGCAATTGCTTCTCCTTGACCACGTTCTTCGGCCTCAATACCTGGATAAGCACCTGGAGTATCAATAAAACAAACTACAGGAATATTGAACTTCTCTGCAGATTTCATTAAACGAAGTGCCTTTCTATACCCTTCGGGATTCGCCATACCAAAGTTTCGGTATTGACGTGTCTTGGTATTGTAGCCCTTTTGCTGACCAATAAACATGTAACTCTGATCTCCAATTTTACCCAAACCACCAATCATAGCCTTGTCATCTTTTACATTTCTATCACCGTGTAATTCGAGAAAGGTATCTCCACAAATGGCGTTAATATAGTCTAGGGTATACGGTCTGTTAGGGTGTCTGGATAGTTGAACCCTTTGCCAAGCCGTCAAATTCTTGTAGATATCTTTTCGGGTTTCCGCTAATTTTTTTTCAATTTGCTGACAGGTTTCTGTAACGTCTACCTCGCTTTCTTCCCCAATAATCATGCATTTTTGAAGTTGCTCTTCAAGTTCTTTAATGGGAAGTTCAAATTCCAAATACTCCATAAAAAATTAGTTGTTGTTGGTATAATTTACAAATATAAAGCTTTCAATAAAATTTGTAACAAATAGCATTGTTAAGCATTATCTTTTTGCTTTCTGTAAAAGATAGAGCCCTACAATACCAAAAATCAAATTTGGTAATACTACCGCCAAAAGCGGCGAAAAACCTGATTGTTCTGCTAAGGTTCCAAAGACTTTATCGAAAAATATGTAAATAAAAGCTACACCAATACCAAAAGCAAGGTTCACACCCATGCCGCCTCTGCGTTTTACTGAAGAAACGGCCACAGCTATAATCGTAAGTACAAAGGCTGCAACTGGTAATGCCCATCTTTTGTATTTGACCAGTACATATGAATTTATATTTGATGCGCCTTTTTTTCGCTGTTCTTCAATAAAATCATTCAACTCAAAGAGGTTTTTGGTATCCGCTACATAGGATACCGGTGTTAGGTCGTCTATTTGAAAGCTGAAGATGGTATCTAAACGTCTTTTGGTTTCAATCAATTCTTTACCATCTCTGACCTTTCGCTTTCGATAGTTGGTTAATCGATACAAGCTATCTTTTTCTACCCATCTGATATTTGCCGCAGAAATTTTATAATCTAAAACCTCATTTTTGTCAAAGTGTTCGTAGGTGAAATTATACCCTATTTGTCTATCTGGGTCAAAACTGCTTACATAAATAAGGTCTTGGTCGTTAAGCTGGTTAAAGATATTCGTAGTTTGTTGTACCTGCCTGCCCTTTTTAAAGTATTTATATTCGAACTCATTATATCCAATACTCGCATTAGGCACTATGAACATTCCCATAAAAAAGATGAGAATTGCCACCAAACTAGCGCCAATCATATAGGATCTTAAAAAACGCCAATACGAAACCCCAGAGCTTAAAATAGCTACAATTTCGGTGTTACTGGCTAATTTTGATGTAAAAAAGATAATAGATAGAAAAAGAAAGATGGGTAAAAGAAGATTGCCGATAACTAACGTAAAATTACCGTAGAACATAATAACTTCGCTTAACGGAGCTTCATTATCTATAATTTTACCTATTTTCTCTGCGAGATTGGCCATAATTCCAATAGGCACAAATAGTAATAGCATTCCTAAAAAGGTAATTAGGTAGCGTTTTAATATGTACTTATCAAGAATGGTAAGCATTATAGTCTTTTATCCATTTGTTTTACCATCATTGTTTTCCATTCATAGAATTGCCCAGCAACTATTTTCTCTCTAGCCGTGCGAACAAGCCAAAGGTAAAAACCTAAATTGTGAATCGTTGCAATTTGTTTTCCCAAATATTCATTTGCAGCAAAAAGATGTCTTAAATAAGCTTTTGAATACTCCGTATCTACAAAAGTGATTCCCATTTCATCTATAGGCGAAAAATCGTTCTCCCATTTTTTGTTCTTGATATTGATGGTACCATGAGCTGTAAAGAGCATGCCATTTCTTGCATTTCGGGTAGGCATTACACAATCGAACATATCTACACCTAAAGCTATATTCTCTAAAATATTTAATGGCGTACCAACTCCCATTAAATATCTTGGTTTATCCTCAGGTAGAATATCGCATACAATCTCTGACATTTCATACATTTCATCGGCAGGTTCACCAACCGATAAACCTCCAATAGCATTACCCTCTGCCCCAACAGATGCAATATATTCTGCAGATTGTTTTCTTAAATCTTTATAGGTAGAGCCCTGAACAATAGGAAAAAAAGACTGTGAATGTCCGTATTTAAAAGGCACTTTGTCTAAGTGGGCAATACATCTATCTAACCAACGGTGCGTCATATGCATAGAGCGCTTGGCATAATTGTAATCGCAAGGGTATGGAGTACATTCATCAAAGGCCATAATAATGTCGGCACCAATTGTCCTTTGCACTTCCATCACACTTTCTGGAGAAAAAAAATGGCTAGAACCATCTATATGCGACTTGAATTTAACCCCTTCCTCTTTAATTTTTCGATTTCCAGAGAGAGAATAAACTTGATAGCCTCCGCTGTCTGTTAAAATATTTCTATCCCAACCCATGAATTTATGCAATCCGCCAGCTTGTTCTAGAATTTCCATTCCTGGTCTTAAATACAAGTGGTATGTATTTCCTAAAATAACATCAGGGTTTATCTCTTCCCGTAGTTCTCTCTGATGAACGCCTTTTACCGAAGCTACTGTGCCAACGGGCATAAAAATTGGGGTTTCTATCTTACCTCTATCCGTAAGCAACTCCCCCGCTCTAGCCTTACTCCCCGAATCTTTATGTAATAATTTAAACTGCAAAAGCAAATTTTAATTGACAAATATAGGCATCTGACCTAGAGTAAATACTTAACAAAAAAATAAAGTTCACAGCTTGTTAAAAGCTTTGTTAAAAGAATCGGAGTATGCCCTTGTATTACAGCATATATGACCTTACTTTTGAAAGTATATTTAAACAATTGACCAATGGCAAATTTGGAAGAACTGCAAGACCTTGTGGTTCAAGTTAGAAGAGATATTTTGAGAATGGTGCATAAAGTAAACTCCGGACATCCGGGAGGTTCACTCGGTTGTACCGAATTTTTTGTTGCCCTATACAATGAGGTAATGGAGTTAAAAGATGGTTTTGATATGGATGGAAAAGACGAAGACCTGTTCTTTCTTTCCAACGGACATATCTCACCGGTATATTACAGTGTGTTGGCCAGAAGAGGATATTTTTCTGTTGATGAATTAAATACGTTTAGGCTCATTAATTCTCGTTTACAAGGGCATCCTACAACACATGAGGGCTTACCTGGCGTAAGAATAGCTTCTGGTTCATTAGGTCAAGGTATGTCCGTAGCAATAGGTGCGGCACAGGCCAAAAAATTAAATGGTGATAACAAACTTATTTACAGCCTTCATGGCGATGGTGAACTTCAGGAAGGTCAGAACTGGGAAGCCATCATGTACGCCGCGGGCAATAAAGTAGATAATTACATTGCTACAATCGATTTAAACGGTCAACAGATAGATGGGTCGACCGATGATGTTTTGCCGCTAGGTAACGTAGCTGAAAAGTTTCGTGTCTTTGGATGGGATGTTGTGGAAGTTGAAAATGGAAACGACCTTGAACAGATAATAGCAGGTCTAAACGAAGCCAAAAGCAGAACTGGAAAAGGAAAGCCAGTTTGTATCGTTATGACCACCATGATGGGCAATGGTGTAGATTTTATGATTCATACCCATGCATGGCATGGAAAAGCCCCTAATGATGAACAGTTAGCAACTGCATTGGCACAAAATCCTGAAACCCTAGGGGACTATTAATTTTTTAAGCAACAAGATGACAAAATATACAGATCAAGGAAAAAAAGATACGAGAAGTGGTTATGGTGAAGGAATGACAGAATTAGGCAGAACCAACCCTAATGTTGTTGCATTATGTGCAGATTTAGTAGGCTCTTTAAAGATTCAAACCTTTATTGATGAAAATCCGGAGCGCTTTTTTCAGGTTGGTATCGCCGAGGCTAATATGATGGGCATTGCCGCTGGCTTAACTATTGGTGGCAAAATACCTTTCACCGGTACTTTTGCCAACTTTTCAACCGGTCGTGTTTATGACCAAATTCGACAATCTATAGCATACTCAGATAAAAACGTAAAAATCTGTGCCTCTCATGCAGGCATAACTTTAGGTGAAGATGGGGCTACGCATCAGATTCTAGAGGATATTGGCTTGATGAAGATGTTACCTGGTATGACCGTGATAAATCCATGTGATTTCAATCAAACCAAGGCTGCTACTTTAGCCATTGCTGAACTTCATGGCCCTGTTTACCTACGCTTTGGGAGACCGAAGGTGGCCAACTTTACGCCCGTGGACCAAAAATTTGAAATTGGTAAGGCATTACATCTTACCGAAGGAACAGATGTTACCATTATCGCCACCGGTCATCTGGTATGGGAATCTTTAATTGCGGCGGAAGCTTTAGAGAATCAAGGTATATCTGCAGAGGTTATAAACATACATACCATAAAGCCATTGGATGAGGAAGCAATCATTAAGTCTGTGAAAAAGACGGGCTGTGTGGTGTCTGCCGAAGAACATAATTATTTAGGCGGACTAGGAGAAAGTATTGCAAGAACCCTTGCCTCACACCACCCTACCCCACAAGAGTTTATCGCCACTCAAGATACTTTTGGCGAAAGCGGAACCCCAGAACAATTAATGGAGAAATATGGCCTAAACAATAAAGCCATTGAGGCCGCCGTTTTAAAAGTGATGAAAAGAAAATAGTTTACCCTCTTAGTAATCCTAAAAATTTTTTGATTATTGAAAAAATCAAGAACAATAGATGAAACACTGGGCAAATTAAATCTCGATTATTGAGTTTGGTATCGTCTTTGATACCTCTTTTCGCATAATTAAAAAACGGAACAAAATGAAAAAAACACTTATGATTGTGGCAGTTGCTCTTTTTAGTGCAAGTGCCTTCGCACAAAGCGGTTCAGGATTTGGTATCAAAGCTGGACTCAATTACAACGGTAACGGTGATTATTTTAAGTCAGCTGAGCAGGCTTTTGAAAACCCTGATCGAAACGCCGGATACCATGTCGGTTTTTACGGTAAACTTGGTAACCGAATCTACTTAAGACCAGAACTGGTCTATACAAGCACCAAATCTGGTTATGATGAGGGTGATTTAAAAATTCAGAAACTAGATGTACCTGTATTATTAGGTGCTAAGGTAATCGGCCCTCTTCATGTTTTTGCAGGACCTTCTTTCCAGTATATACTAAACACAAAATTCGACGGTATTACTATTGATGATATTGAGAATGATTTTTCAGTAGGCCTTAATATCGGTGCCGGGGTAAACCTTGGTAAGTTTGGAATTGATTTACGTTACGAACGTGGCTTTAGTGAAAACGAAATTAATTTTATTAACACCAACATCACTGAATTAGGAGCCGATAGAGTAGATACGCGACCAGATCAACTTATTCTAAGTTTTTCCCTGAAGATATAAATATAACTTCATGTTGTTTAAATAAAAAAGCCTCGATTATTTATCGAGGCTTTTTTATTTTATTAATTATCACCTGAAGTTCGTTGCACATCAGGATTCAAATAATCTGGCACTCCTCCAGTGCTAGGATATGGAAAAATAATATTTCCATCGGCATCCGATATTTCTTCTCTAGTTGGCACCCCATCGTCATCGTCGTCGGCATCTAAAAAGTTTACAGACAAAGGAAATCCAGCTGATTGTTCTGAATCTTCATCGGTGTTATCATCATATAAAAAGCCGTTTCCATTTAAATCTTCTTGAATTGAGGGAATACCATCTCTATCATGATCACTTTGGTTTATTGTAAAAAGATCTATCTCAAATATTAACGGCGCGTATTGGGGAATACCTCCTGTAGCATTACTGAAACCACCTAAGCCAGAAGGGAAAATCATCATTCCAATACCATAGTCTTCTACTGTAAAGGTTCCATCTGGATTTTCAATAACGTTATCTCCTTTAGTAAAATTAACCATGGCCTCTGCAAAACCTCTAAAACCCTGCAGCGGAGCCTGTATTCTAGCCAAATCAAACCAAATCGGATTAGTTGTTGAACCGTCAAAAGAAGTGCCATTTAAGAGTTTACCTTCATATCTGACAAAAACGGAATCTGCAACCGTAGGGCTAACCCCACTCTCGGTAGTATCGACTCGTACATTTAAATAATAGTATTGGTGCGGAATATCTTCTTCTCCATCACTTAATGCAAACTCAGACGCCGACACATTAATTATAGCAGAATCTACTTGTTGAATCAATGGAATCTTATCAGAATTATCACCTGCTATTGTATCCAATTCAATTTTAAAATCAAAACTTGCCGGAGGATTTAGAAACTCTTCATAATTGTAAAAATGTGTTTTGAGAAAAGCTATAATCTCTACCCTGTTTTCTGGCTCAACCTCACTCAATAAACGTGGTGGAACTTGTGTGAAGTTGTCTTCGTCATCATTCCCACAGGATATAAACAAAAGTGCAATACCTAGAAGACTTAAAATTCTTTTCATTTTCATTTTTTTATTGAAGGCGCAAGATACAATTTTCAGCTATTTTTGTTCTTTACCTTAACAAAGATTAGCATTATCTATGCGTATTGATAAGTATTTATGGAGCGTGCGTTATTTTAAAACTAGAAACATAGCCACCACGGCCTGTAAAAAAGGGCACGTCAGGGTCAACGATCAAGTTATAAAACCCTCAAGAGAGGTGTATCCCTTTGATAAAATCATAGTGCGCAAAAATCAAATCGATTACCGTTTAAAGGTATTGGATATACCTGAAAGCAGGGTCGGGGCCAAGTTAGTGGACATGTACAGAAAAGACACCACACCGAAAGAGGCATTTAAGCACAATGAATTATTAAAATTTTCTAAGGATTACTACAGAAAAAAGGGTGCTGGTCGCCCAACAAAAAAAGATAGAAGAAACATCGAAGACTATTTAGACGAATCGGAATAAGTCTATTCTTTATCTTTGAAGAGAAACTTGGTATCATGGTCAACAAAATTCTTACCCACAAACAGATTCAACATAAAATTAAACGAATTGCCTACCAAATATATGAGGCAAATGTAGATGAAACGGAACTGATTATTGCTGGTATCGATGGTGGTGGTCTCAGTTTTGCAAAGAAGATAAAATCAGTACTTGAAAAGATTACCCAAGCGGATATCGTGCTCTGTAAAGTTTCTATGGACAAGAAAAATCCTTTAGAGAGTGGGGTTACTACTTCACTGAATGAAAGCGAATATCAAAACAAATCGATAGTACTTATAGATGATGTTTTAAACTCAGGAACAACCCTGATTTATGGAGTACATCATTTTTTAAAGACTCCTTTGAAACAGTTGAAAACAGCAGTTCTAGTGAATAGAAATCATAAAAAATACCCGGTAAAAGCTGATTATAAAGGTATTTCACTATCCACTTCACTAAACGAGCATATTAAAGTAGAGTTTAAGGCCAAAAATGATTTGGTCTATTTAGCCTAGTACTTCTTTAATTTCTTCTACTACCTCATTCACTGTTTTAGCATCACAGGTAACAATACTATCCGCCTTTTGGTAGTGCATACTTCTTTCAAAAAGGTGCTTGCCTACAAATTCAGGTAAATCATCGTTCGCGATACCAGCAACCAATGGTCTTGTTTCCTTTTCTTTACTGATTCTATTAAGTAATGATGGTATTGACAACTTTAAATAAACGGAAGTTGAGGCATTCTCAGTAATAATTTTCATGTTATTTCCGTAACAGGGTGTACCTCCTCCGGTAGCAAGGACAAAACTTTTATTACTATGAAGCAACTTTTCCAAAACAAGTGCTTCGGTTTTTCTAAAGAAGAGTTCTCCCTTAGTTCTAAATAGTTCTGTAATTGAAAGTCCTGCCTCTTCAGCTATTGCTTTATCTAAATCAACGAAGTCAATTCTTAAAGTATTCGCCAATTCTTTACCTATTGTCGATTTTCCACTGGCCATATAACCCACTAAAACTACCTTCATTTTTACTATTTGAACACTTATTAAAAAAAAAGACAAATTTATTATTAATTCAGGTTGAAAAATGAAATTATTGATATTATATTTGCAGCCGCTTTAGGGCAATAGTCAAAACATAAAAAGCGAAATGACCTGATAGCTCAGTTGGTAGAGCATCTCCCTTTTAAGGAGAGGGTCCTGGGTTCGAGCCCCAGTCAGGTCACATAACCTTCAATTAGTTAAACTAGTTGGAGGTTTTTTTGTGGACTTCAATTTAGAATTGCAACAGTTAATCTTTAAAAATAATCCATTCTAAGAATTTTCCAATTATAATACTTTTCTTACATTTGTAATGTACAAGAAATAATTTATGTTTTACCAACTTACCTACCGCTCAGAGGCTATGAGCGATATATCTTTAGAAGATATTAGAGAATTAGTCGATACCTCAAGGAAAAATAATCAACAAAAAAATATAACCGGGTGTCTTGTGTATCGAAGCGGTTACTTTGTACAACTTATTGAAGGTAATAAAACGGATGTCAAAGAGTTATTCCATAATATCGAGGACGACATTAGGCATGAAAATGTAGAGGTATTAAACGAAAGCCACTGTCAAGAACGGATTTTTCCAGAATGGACCATGGGTTTCACGAACCTTAGTCAAGAGCAAAATGTTGAAAAAAGCAAGTTTAATATCGAAGTACTGAATACTTTAACGAACGCTAATACTTCAAAAGTTTTCACCACAAAGGTATTTTGGTATAATGTCAAACAGTTACTTGAAAATACTGGGTTTTATATCGAAAAAGTTCAAGATAACTCCTTTAGGTAGCCATTTTTACTAGGTGAATAACGTATTGTTTCAACCCCTATTTATTCGATTACAACATTTTTCTTTTTAGAAAGCTATCTTAAGTATGGCTCTCACGGAAAACAGGGAGTACTTCCATATTTAAATATATTACTTTTATTCCCTTATTTTGTATAATTTGATAATCATCCAAGGAAATAGAAGTATCGTTTACGCCATCGCTGCAACCATACTATTTAATTTTATTACAAACGCTCAAGAAAGTGTTCGCTTTCAGGCCTACGGGCATACCCCTGACGTAATAAGTGATACGCTCTACAAAGCTTTGATGAATACCTCAGAAACTAATGAGAGAGCAAATCTTTTCTATCATATCGGAAATGAACATCAAAAACATGGCAACGGAGATTCAACAATATATTATGGAAATCTTATTAACAGCCTGGTCTCATTAAAAAGCAAAGAATTAAAAAATATTCAACTCAATAAAGCTCGGGGACACTTGTTATTGGGCAAAGGCAATTATCTAAATGGCCTTCTTGATGAAGCACTAAAAGCATATATCGAAGGTGCGTCACAAACAAATTTCTCAGAATATGCAAAAGAGCACATAAATCTAAAAATGGGACTTGCGGAAACCTATGTGCAAAAAGGTTCTTATAAAGAAGCCAAGGTTATCTTTTCCGAACTACTACAAAACAGCACTGATAATACCATTAGAGCTAGGTCTAATTTCTATTTGGGTACGATAGCCCTTCAAAGAGAAGATATTGACTTGGCCAAAAAGTATTTTGAGTCAACCAAAACCATTCTGTCGGATATGGATTCCCCTCGATTAAAACTTTGGGTAAATCTAAGTTTTGGCAGATTGGCGGCCATGGAAAATAAGAACGACCATGCCTTTACCTTTTTCGAAAATACCATGGCCGCTGCTCTAGACCAAAAGTATTTTGATATTTATACCGAAGCAGTGCTTGACTATGGTAAGGTATGTACTAAATTAGAACAGTTTCAAATGGCAGAAATGGCCCTCTCGATGGCCTACGCCAATGCCATGCAATGGAATCGACTTGAGCTTCAAAAAAAGATAATCAATAGTCTACGTATAACCTATCAGAAAAAAGGGGACTTTGAGAATGCCTATAATTTGATGACGCAATACCTAAGGGTATCCAATCAAATTTTAGAACAGCAGAATAGTAAGGCTATAAAAGAAATAGAAATAAAGTATCAAACCCTTCAGAAAGAAAATCAGATCTACGAACTCAAAGAAGAACAATTGGCCAAGCAAAGCGAAATTGAACGTCAAAAAACCATTAAAAAGGCTTTTTTATATGGATTCTTGGTACTATTAGTGCCTATAATAGCGCTTCTTTTTGTCTATTATCAAAAATTGCAGACCCAAAGCCAACTGAACCAGCAACAAGAAGAGTTAAACTCCCAAAAAATCGCTTCACTTTTAAGTTCTCAAGAATTGGAACTTGCCCGTGCTTCTTTAGATGCACAGCAAGAGGAGCGCTACAGAATAGCGAAACAACTTCATGATAGTATAGGTGGTAATTTAGCCGGTATTAAACTACAATTGGCCAATTTGAAAGAAGATGCCAAATTTCAAAAAGAAGTTATGGCCCAAGTGAACGATACTTACGAACTGGTGCGGGATATCTCTCATGATTTGGTGCCAAAAAAATTTAATCAAAATGCATTTATTTCCTTATTGGAAAACTATATAAATCAGCTCAAAAAAAATTCTAAGGTTGAAATTGCCTTTTCCGCTCATCCTGAAGAAGCCATCAACAATTTAGAGCCGAAGCTAAAGGTTGAATTATATCAGATCATACAAGAGCTGTTTACCAATACCATTAAACATGCAGAGGCGAACAGTGTTGAAGCTCACCTTAACATTCACGACGGATTGTTTCAATTGATTTTTGAAGATGATGGCAAAGGTTTTGAGGTGGAAAATTTAAGAAAAGGAATAGGACTAAAAAATATTGAAAATAGATTACATAACTTGAATGCTAAGTTAATGTTAGATAGTACACCAAATCGAGGAACCGTAGTGACTATAGAAATACCTTTAAAAGATTCATAAAGTGAAAAAGTACAGATTAATTATTGCAGACGATCACAAAATGTTTTTAGATGGTCTTTTAAGTATACTCAGCGCTAAAAAAGAATACGATATTATTTTAACGGCCAATAGTGGGAAAAATGTCGCTAAATATTTAGATATCAATAATGCTGAAGAACCTATAGATCTTGTTATAACCGACGTGAATATGCCAGATTTAAATGGTATAGAGCTCAACAAGCATATCAAAGTAAAGCACCCCAAAACAAAAACTTTAGTAGTAAGCATGTTGCATGATGCAATGACAGTACAAACGCTTACCAAGGATAATGTAGATGGCTATGTACCCAAAAATGCAGAAAAAGACGAATTACTTGAGGCCATTGAAAGTATCTTAAAAGGTGATAAATATTTCTCTCAAAGTATTAAGGATGTGTATCTAAAAGGAATGTTCTCTAACGAGCAATCACTTATCGAATCACTATCGAAAAGAGAAAAAGAGGTGCTAAAACTAATTGCGGAAGAATATACCACGCAAGAAATAGCCGATAAGCTATTCTTGAGTAAACATACTATTGAAAGTTATCGGAAAAATCTTATTTCTAAACTTGATGTTAGAAACCTTGCCGGATTGACTAAATATGCCATAAAACTTGGATTGCTAGAAGAATAACTTTAAGCAAATAAGAACATCCATTCTAGTCATTTTGTTCTTACCCCCCCTGTTTTCAGGGATGTCATTTCTACTACAACTAGGGCTGTTTTAAGGTCGTTATGTGTGCAAATTTGCTTCATAAACAATTTAAAACCTTTAGTATTATGATTTATGGAATCACCCTTGTACTTCTGAGCATTATAGCAGTGCCTTCATTAGTATTGTCTAAAAAACCCAACGCCAAAGAATTATTAGAGAAAATTGAACCTTATCAAGGATGGATAGGTTTAGTATTCTGTTTTTGGGGTGTTTGGGGTATTGTAACGAGCATCTTGAATATTGGATGGTTAACATCTGCCCCAATTTGGTGGATTACCCTATTAGCGGGCAGTATAGTTGAAGCTACGCTTGGTTTTATGCTTGGTTTTGGTTTAATGAACAAACTTTTCTTAGGAAAGAATGAAAAAGCCAAAGAGAAAGCAGCCGAAATTAGAAGCAAAATTGCACCGAAACAAGGAAAGCTTGGCATTTTGGGCATAATAGTAGGTGTATGGATGATTGTAGCATCATTCTTATTCACTATTGCCTAATTCTAATAAAGAAAAAGATGAAGAAAATAGGACTGTTTATTGTGCTTTTGTGCTCATTTTGGGGCACTGCACAGCTGCAAAGCGCTGAAAAAAATACAGTTTCCGTTTCGGGTAGAACACCAGTTGAAAGAACTACTGCCCTGTATAGGGCAAGAGTATCGCTAAATATGGAACAGTTGTATTACTCAGACCCAACATGTAAAAGTCTAGATGACTTAAAGGACAAGTATTTTAAAGAGCTTAAAATTCATGGTTTGGATTCCAATGAGTTTACCGAGAAGCAAATGGATTTTCTAGCCTACGGCTATCAAAGAGACGGCACGATACTAGAATTAGAGACCGACTCGGAAGAGAAAATCAAAAGTTTGGCAAAAGTTAAAATGACCGGGGTTTCTGTGCAATATCAATTGAAAGGAGTAATTACCAAAGAGAAAAAAGAAGCTCTTTTAGAAACCGCCTTAGAAAATGCCAAACAAAATGCTGCTCGTGTATGTAAAGTAGTCGGCAAAAAATTAGGCGATATCGTTTCCATCTCAGACACCAACACCCAGATGGAATTATGGAATAGCTACGGTAATACCTATCAAGAATATATTACGATTTATGTAACCTATAAAATGGAATAAATATTTGGTTAGTTGGTTGGGTAACCGGTCTATAAGCATAGCTTTGGGCCGGTTTTTTTGTTTTTTAAAGTTAAGATGGGAGAAATAAACCAACGGGAATTATTTGCCTAAACAAGCCTTATTATCTATTGCCTTTAAAAACATATGGCTTGGGGCAAAGAGTAAGTCTTTTGAAAAACACTACAATTGCGGCGAAAACAACAATCAATATCTCTTCTAAGAAATAAGAGACTATGGGGACAGATAGCGCCTATTCAATAAGACTTCATTTTAAATAACAAAAGCATTGCCAATTGGAATTCAGTAAGAGGTAAAGACATTGTGATTTTTACAATAATAAAAATCATCTGTTTTTTAAATCGAGAGCGTAGAATGGCTATTCAAAAAAGAATGAAAATTACTTTAAATATTTAATGACCTGGTTATTTCTGGTGCATATTATAATTTTCAATTCGCAATTAAACACTTAATAATTAAAATTAAATCCCTGTTTGCTAAACATCATGGTAAGGTTGAATAAAAATCCATGAAAGAAACTAATCAACATAAAAAAACGCCATCTGCAATAGATGGCGTTTTAGGCTTTTAAAACAAGTCAATATTTTTAATATAAATTCTGATAATTGATATAAGTAAGACCTAGATTAAGTTTCTCAATATGTGATTGAATACCGACTTGAGGGATTTCTTTTGCCTTAAAGACTTCATCACCTGATTTTGAAATAAAGCCAACTTCATACAAGGCATCCGTTTTTTTACAGACAATCTTTTCTAGATCTTTTTGATCATACGAATTTGGCAACACCCAAATTTCTCCACTTTTAAATTTTCCATCAACAAAATTTGCGGTATGCATTGCTTTTCCATTAGCGTCAAATCGGGTTACCTCTCCGTTTAATACACTTCTCTTTGTGGTAAAATCATACTTCTTCACTTGGGTTGAAGGGTAATAAACCGTTACGCGCTCTTCATCATCACCGCCATAAACAGTATAAATATCACCCGTCTTATTCTCTTGAAGTTTACTAACTAACTTCCCCTTTGCATAAACCTCGGTAATAGCACCACCATAATTCCTAATAACTTGTTTTCCATCATAAGGCAAATCATTCTTAAAATTCATTGTAGAAGCAATCGTGCCATCTGCATTGAAATATGTTGCTTCACCTTCTCTTTTATCTTTGCTGTAATTGATAAAATGGGTAAGGATACCGGAAAAATTATAAAAAGTGAATTTTCCTTCTTTTAAACCTGCTGTGTAATTTCCAGACTCTATTACATGGGTTCCATAATCGAACTTTTCGTACTTTCCATTGCGTTTTCCGTTCTGATAGGTAACCCTTGTTCTTGTTTGATAATCATAAAAAGTACCTTCAAAAGGTTCTCCATTTTTATAGGTCAGTTTTGATAACAAACTTCCGTCCCTTGCATAAATAAGAGCCTCTTTTGTAACGTCTATATCCTCTAAAAGTAGATATCTTTTGTCTTGACTTCCTCTTATATATTCATCTTCATAACGAAGTAGACGCACCAATTTGCCATCGTTCCATTTCGCTATTTTTTGCACTTGGTCAGAATGATAGAAAAATTCATACAGTTTTCCATCTTTGCTCTCATAGTCGTAGCTACCTAACAGCGCCCCATCTTTATCATAATACTTGCCAAATTTTTCAGTATATCTATTATAATCGATTTCTGACTGCTTTTGACCATTTGCATAATATTTGATTTTCTTTATATAACTGTATCCATCAGTATCAAAAAAAGTCTCTTCTCGATAACCAAGATCACTTTCTCTTGCATAACTGATGTAGGCTTCTTTTACCTTCTTATCGTTCTTATATGTAATTTCAGAGGTAATTCTATCTAAATAATCTATTGTAAGCTGTGTGCCTTCTTCTAATGCATAATAGTTATCTTTTTTTAGCCTCATTACGGCAATCTGGTTTCCTTCTTTATCATAAAAAGTTTCTAACAGTCCCTTTCTGTATTTGAAGACTTTATCAATATTTCGATATTTTATGGTCTCCTCTACTACCTTACCATCTTCATATTTTCTTATTCCATAGCCCTTTGTATACTCCGTACCATTGAAAGGCACATAGTTTTTATACAAAAGAGAATCTTTAGGCGCTCCTTTTTTGTCGTAATATATAATTTTATCAGTGGCATTTTTATCGTTGTAAAGGGTATATGAGAAAAGCTTGTTCTCCTCAAAAACTTTCGTCCATCTCAAGCTACCGTTTGTGTAATTGTAAATACTGGTAATCTCTATGATTTCGTTGTTCTCTTTATTGGTCTTGTAATAATATTTTTTTCCGTTGTAGGGCGATAACCTTCCGTCTTTAACTTCATAAATGATGCTATCAAGTTTTTTACCGTTTTTTGAGAAATAAACCGATTTGTATTCTGGCTCTAAATAGAATTTTTCTCTAACCTGGCCCTTTCGATCGTAAAATGTAGTTCCTAAAAATTTACTGTTTTTGTAATAGCTAATGGTATTTATGCTATCGGTAACTGAGTAAAAATAAACCTCTCCTCCCTCTACAGGGCTTCCGTTATCATAGCTTACCTCGGTAATTAAGTCTCCGTTTTTATCAAAATGTTTTGCATACACTGCGCTATAATAGTTTGCATCTTTTACCGAAAAACGCTCGGTTCGTCTACCTTTTAGTCCATTTGAGTACGTGATTTCAATTAAAGTATCCTTTTTTAGCTCTTTGTAATACTTGCCTGAAGAAAAATCAACATTTTGCTTACCGGACAAAAAACGTCCATTCTTATAAACGGCCTTTAACTTTTTATCGCCTAAAAAAGTGATAAACTCTCCTTCCAATTTATTGTCCACATAATTTCCTTGTTGATATATGGTACCGTCCTCATTATACCAAGTCACCTTACCCTGCCAAACATCAACATTAGGGCGTTTTGAGGTACCGACCATTTGCTTATTACCACTTATATAAAAGTCTTGCATGAGAAAAAGACCGTTCTTTTCTTCTACGGGAATTCGATAAAATTTGGCATCTTGTTTCTCCGCTACTTTCCAGTTATCTGCGTACCATATCGTATCGTTCTGAGCCGTCACTTGCGTAGAAACCAAAATCAATAAAATTCCTAATTGACCTATAATTTGCTTTGATATTATTCTTGTTAATCTTGAAGTATTCATCTTAAAATTTTAAATAACGAAACAAAAATACCACTTGCAATAAGATTAGATTACCCTGTTTACCGTGTAATTTTAAATCCATAACTTTTTCAAAAACAGTAAACGAATCTTAGATGAAAAAGTTTAAATCCGCTTATGCGGATAAAATGTTCTTTCTAATATTTTGATTTTAACTATTTTTGCAGCCTATAAAATTATACCCACGTGGTGGAATTGGTAGACACGCTACCTTGAGGGGGTAGTGTTCGCACGAACGTGCTGGTTCGACTCCAGTCGTGGGTACTTGAATCCCTTAGGTCAACTAAGGGATTTTTTAGTTGAAATCATTCCCTTTTAGACCACAGTTTAAAAGACAATTCAAGGAATTCTAAAATTTTAACTACCCTTTTTGAAGTTCGCATTGTATTAATCGTAAATTTGTTTAACGATTATTAAAAAATAATGAACAACGTTAAGAAGCATTTCAGTATTAGAGATTTGGAAAATCTTTCTGGTATTAAGGCACATACTATACGAATTTGGGAGAAACGTTACAATTTATTAAATCCGGAAAGAACCACCACCAACATAAGAACTTACAGTTTAAAAAGCCTTCAAAAGCTATTGAACATCACATTGCTCTACAATAATGGCTATAAAATCTCAAAGATTGCGAGAATCGCCGAGAATGAAATACCTGTTATTGTCAGAGAAATAGTTGCTAAAAACAGTGAAAAAAGCCATGCTATCAATGCGTTTAAACTGGCTATGATCAATTTTGACCAGAACCTGTTTTTTAGTACGTATAATAGTTTATTGAACGAACGCTCTTTTAGGGAAATCTTTAATGAAGTTTTTATACCCCTATTGAATGAGCTCGGCCTTTTATGGCAGACAGATACCATTAGTCCGTCTCATGAACATTTTATCACGCATTTAATTAAACAGAAAATATTTATTCATACCGAGAAGCTTCAAATAATAGAGCCCACCAAAAAAGATAAAGTATTTGCACTGTTTCTACCCGAAAATGAAATACACGAATTAGGCTTGCTATATCTTAATTATGAAATCGTTCTTAGAGGCTATAAATCAATATATCTAGGGCAAAGTATGCCAATTGACAGCCTTGTTGACCTCTTAAAATATTATGAGAATATTCATTTTATTTCATACTTTACGGTCTCGCCAAACAAAGACAATCTAGAAAAGTATATTTCCGAATTTGCCGATAATTTAAGACACACTGGCAATAGCAAACTATGGATACTCGGACACCAAATTCAACATTTATCTCATGTAGATTTACCAGATTACATTCAAACATTCAGCTCTATAGAGCGATTAACAAATTCTCTTTAAGCACCGTCATACCCTAAATGAATACTATATCGATAATCGGTTCCGGTTTCTCGTCACTGTCTGCGGCATGCCATTTAGCAAAAGAAGGATTTAAAGTATCTCTATTTGAAAAAAATAATACCGTTGGCGGTAGGGCAACACAGCTTATAAAAGACGGTTTTACTTTTGATATGGGACCAAGTTGGTATTGGATGCCAGATATTTTCGAAAAGTTTTTTGCAGCTTTTGATAAAAAACCATCAGATTATTACCAACTTGATAAATTGGATCCCGCTTACAAAATTTTCTTTGCTGATGATACCATTACCATTGGCGATTGTATGGATAAAATATGTGTGGAATTTGAACGAATCGAACCCGGAAGTGCAATCCATCTTAAAAACTTTATCGCTAAAGCACAGACCAATTACGATATAGCCATAAACAAAATAGTTTTAAAACCAGGTCTCTCACCACTTGAACTGGTTACCAAAGAAACGGTGCTTCGTGTTGACCAATTCTTTAAGACGATTAGTCAAGAAGTTAGAAAGAGATTCAAAAACCCTAAGTTGGTTTCAACGTTAGAGTTCCCAGTATTGTTTTTAGGTGCTAAACCTAGTAAAACACCATCTTTTTACAGTTTTATGAACTTTGCCGACTTTGGTCTTGGTACTTGGCACCCAAAAGGAGGAATGTATGAAGTAATAAAAGCAATGCGAAGTCTGGCCGAAGAACTTGACGTTACGATACTAACCAATGCCAATGTTGAAAAAATAGTGGTTACCAACGGAAAAGCAGTGGGTATTGTAGCTAATGGCAAGACATTCAATAGTGATTGGGTCATTAGCGGTGCCGACTACCATCATTCAGAAACCCTTTTGGATAAAAAATTTAGGCAGTATTCTGAAAACTACTGGAACAAAAAAACTTATGCCCCCTCATCTTTGCTATTCTATGTAGGTTTCGACAAAGAATTGACCAATGTAAACCATCACAATCTGTTTTTTGATACGGACTTTGAAAAACATGCCGAAGAAATCTATGATAATCCACAATGGCCGAGCATGCCGTTATTTTATGCTAATTTTCCTTCGGTTACAGACAAAAGTATGGCTCCAACTAATTGTGAGACAGGATTTTTCCTTATTCCCATCGCTCCAGACCTCGAGGATACGCCCGAGTTACGCAGTAACTATTTTAATATTATCATTGATAGATTTGAAAAACGTACTGGACAAGAAGTGAAAAATAACATTATATTTAAGGAAAGCTTTTGTGTGAACGACTTTATCGAAGAATACAATTCATATAAAGGAAACGCCTATGGTATGGCCAATACGCTATCGCAAACAGCTTTCTTAAGACCAAACCTAAAAAGTAAAAAAGTAAAGAACCTGTTCTTTACTGGTCAACTTACTGTACCAGGCCCCGGGGTACCGCCCGCTTTAATCTCTGGTAAATTGGTTGCCGATTTAATTATCAACAAACACTAGAGAAAATGAAAACCATTTTTGACAATGTATCTTATAGCTGTAGCAAGATTGTAACCGAATCTTACAGCACTTCTTTTACCCTTGCGACTAAAATGCTTGCCACCTCAATACGATGTGACATTTACAATATTTATGGTTTTGTGCGCTTTGCAGATGAAATTGTAGATACCTTTCATAGCTACGATAAAGAAGTTCTATTCAATGATTTTGAAGATCAATTAGAAAAAGCCTTAACCGATAAAATTAGCCTGAACCCTATTCTGAATTCGTTTCAGCATACCTACCATAAATACGGCATACCACATCATTTAGTCGCCTCTTTTATGAAAAGCATGCGAATGGATCTGGCAAAGAAAGAATACAGAACTAATGCAGAGTATAAAGAATATATCTATGGTTCTGCCGATGTGGTCGGCCTAATGTGCCTTTGTGTTTTTGTGAATGGCGACCAAGAAAAATATGAAAGTTTAAAGGAGTCGGCAATGGCTTTAGGTTCCGCCTTTCAAAAAGTAAATTTTCTTCGTGATTTGAAGGATGACTATGAGCTTTTAGAACGTTCTTATTTTCCTAACACCAATTTATTGGAGTTAGATGAGGCCTCAAAAAAGCGCATTGTAGATGAGATAAGGGCAGATTTTCAATTAGGTTATTCTGGAATCGTAAAATTACCGGCAGAAGCTAAATTCGGGGTTTACACAGCCTACAAGTATTACAACAAGCTGCTACAAAAACTACAAAAAACACCGCCTCTTGAAATTAAGAATACTAGAATAAGAGTGCCCAATTACCAAAAATTTGGGCTACTCGCAAAATCATATGTTAACTATAAATTACAATTAGTTTAAAATGAATATTATTATCGGAATCGTCATTTTTCTAGGTACTTTTTCCATTATGGAGTTTATGGCTTGGTTTACCCATAAGTATGTCATGCATGGTTTTTTATGGAGTTTGCATAAAGATCACCATAAAAAAGACCATGATTCTTGGTTTGAAAGAAACGATGCTTTTTTTATTTTTTATGCGATTGTTAGTATGATTTGTTTTTACCTAGGTGCAGAAACCACATTTTGGTATGGTTGGCCCTTAGGTTTTGGAATTCTAGCTTATGGTATTGCTTACTTTATGGTTCATGACATTTTTATTCACCAACGCTTTAAAATGTTCAGGAATGCCAATAATTGGTACGCCAAAGGAGTAAGACGTGCCCATAAAATCCATCATAAACACTTGGGTAAAAAAGATGGTGAATGCTTCGGAATGCTCTTTGTTCCTTTTAAATATTTTAAGCGATAGGCTAATGCTCAACTAGCAAAGTATCCAATAAATCCTTGACTGCCTTAGCATTCCAATCGGCCGCGCCAATTTCTTTTAGCACAATATTTCCTTTTTTATCCAAAATATAGGTGGTCGGTAAGCTTGATGCTTTAAGTGCGGTAGGGGTTTGAGTATTTTCAAAAAACACAGGTATTGCGTAGTCTTTTTTATTTAAATAAGACCTAACTTTTGCGCTATCATCATTCGCCAGAAAAATAAATTTCACTTTTTCTCCATAGTCCTCATGCAAAGCTACTAGACTGGGCATTTCTGCAATACAAGGCGGACACCAAGTAGCCCAATGGTTTATAATAACAACCTCACCACGATTGATACTGAAATTACTTCGATTCCCTTGAACATCAAGAAGCTGCCAATTATAGTCCGTAAGTTTTTGAGATGTTTCCTGTTTTTCAATACTTGGGGCAAATGAAAACAAACGCATCAACTGCACTTTTGCATAAAAACCTAAAGGTGTAAACAAAAATAACAGTATCAGCAATATCCAAATTGCATCAGAAAGTTGCCCTTTTTTAAGTGTCATGAATCTACTTTGCCAGTAAGTCGTCTAAAAGTGTTCTTACCTTACTGGTATTCCAATCGGCAATTCCCTCTTTATCTACCGCAATAAACCCACCTTTATCGATAATATATGTATGAGGTGGTTTTTCAGGAGCTTTAACTGAAGATTTATCGCCAATTATGAGATAGGTTACAGGGAAACTAAATTCGTTTTTCTCCATAAATTCTTCAACGGGAGGTCTATTTTCATTGGTGATGATGTAAAAATCCACTTTGTTTTTATAGTCATCATACAATGCCTGAACACTTTTTAACTCTGCCTCGGAGGGGAGTCTCCAGGAAGCCCAAAAATTAATAAAAACCACTTTCCCTTTTGACCTATCAAAATTGAAAAAATTCCAATCGGCGTCCTTTAACCGCCAAGAATAATCGGTTATTTTTTCCCGATTTACCTCCTCGACAATAGGTGGGGAAAATGCAAAAAGTTGGTTTAAAAATAATTTCCCATAATGGCCTAAAGGGGTAACAAAAAAAGAAAGTATAAAGAGTATTAGAACAATATTAAGTACTGTCTTTTTTCTTGTTTTCATTAATATGTATTTGCTTGAAAAAAAGAAACTCCTGAAAAAATCAGGAGTCTCCATAAATATTAGTTACTGTGCGTTCTCTTTCTTAATTACATTAAGAGCAGAACCTTCTTTGAACCAGTTTATTTGTGCATCATTATAGGTATGGTTTGCCATAATTGTGTCTTTACTGCCATCACTATGCACGACTTCTAGAGTCAATGGCTTGTCCGGTGCAAATTCCGCAATATCTATAAAATTGAAAGTATCATCTTCTTGTATAAGGTCGTAATCATTTTCATTGGCAAATGTTAAACCAAGCATGCCTTGCTTTTTCAGGTTGGTCTCGTGGATTCTTGCAAACGATTTTACCAATACGGCACCCACGCCAAGATGTCTTGGTTGCATTGCCGCATGCTCTCGTGAAGAACCTTCGCCATAATTATGGTCACCAACCACGATAGACTTGATACCCTTTGCTTTGTAAGCTCTTTGCGTATCTGGAACGGCACCATATTCACCGGTCAATTGATTTTTAACAAAATTTGTTTTCTTATTAAAGGCATTGACCGCTCCAATAAGGGTATTATTTGCGATATTATCTAAGTGCCCTCTAAAACGTAACCATGGCCCGGCCATTGAAATATGATCCGTAGTACATTTACCAAATGCCTTAATAAGCAGTTTAACACCTTGTAAACTTTCTGGCTGCATTGGAGTAAACGGTTCAAGCAACTGCAATCTTTCCGAACTTGGAGAAACCACTACTTGTACCCCACTACCATCTTCCATTGGCGGAACGAAACCAGCATCTTCTACCTCAAAACCTTTTGGTGGCAATTCCCAACCTGTTGGTTCATCAAACTTTACTTCTTCTCCATTCTCATTGATCAACGTATCGACTAGCGGATTGAAGTCCAATCTACCTGCTACTGCAATTGCAGCTGTAAGTTCAGGAGAGGCTACGAAAGCGTGTGTATTCGGGTTACCGTCGGCACGTTTTGCAAAGTTTCTATTAAACGAGTGTACAATGCTATTTTTAGGTGCATTCTTTGGGTCGCTATATCTTGCCCATTGGCCTATACAAGGTCCGCAGGCATTTGTAAATATCTTGGCATCGAGCTTTTCAAAAATGCCCAAAATTCCATCTCTTTCCGCTGTAAAACGCACTTGTTCAGAACCTGGATTAATACCCAGTTCTGCTTTCATTTTCAACCCTTTGTCTATAGCCTGCTGCGCTATGGATGAAGCTCTTGACAAATCTTCATAAGAAGAGTTCGTACAAGAACCTATTAGTCCCCACTCCACTTGAATCGGCCAATCGTTCTTAGTCGCTTTTTCGGTCATAGAAGTTCCTACCTCGGTAGAAAGGTCTGGCGTAAAAGGTCCGTTTAACAATGGGCCTAACTCAGACAGATTAATTTCTATTACTTGATCAAAATATTGTTCTGGGTTTGCGTATACCTCATCATCTGCGGTCAAGTGCTCTTTTACTTCGTTAGCTGCATCTGCAATATCTGCTCTATCGGTCGCTCTTAGATAACGTTCCATAGATTCATCATACCCAAAAGTAGAAGTTGTAGCCCCTATCTCTGCGCCCATATTACAAATTGTTCCTTTACCTGTGCAGGATAAAGCCTTGGCTCCAGGGCCAAAATATTCTACAATAGCTCCGGTACCACCTTTGACGGTAAGAATTTCCGCCACTTTAAGAATAACATCTTTTGGTGCGGTCCATCCTGAGATGGTACCCGTTAACTTTACACCGATAAGTTTGGGAAATTTAAGTTCCCATGCCATTCCTGCCATTACATCAACAGCATCGGCACCACCAACACCGATGGCGACCATTCCTAATCCACCTGCATTTACCGTATGTGAATCCGTTCCTATCATCATTCCTCCAGGGAACGCGTAGTTTTCCAACACCACTTGATGTATAATTCCCGCACCTGGTTTCCAGAAACCTATTCCATATTTATTTGATACCGACTCTAAGAAGTCAAATACCTCGGCACTCGTACTGTTTGCAGACTTTAAATCAGCTGCAGCGCCACTTTTAGCTTGAATCAAGTGATCACAATGCACAGTCGTCGGCACCGCTACCTTTGGTTTACCAGCTTGCATAAATTGCAAAAGCGCCATTTGGGCCGTTGCATCTTGACAGGCAATACGATCAGGAGCGAAATCAACATAATCTTTTCCTCTAGTAAAAACTTTATCCGGATTTCCGTCCCA
Source organism: Croceitalea sp. W27 (assembly GCF_055693185.1). Taxonomy (NCBI): domain Bacteria; kingdom Pseudomonadati; phylum Bacteroidota; class Flavobacteriia; order Flavobacteriales; family Flavobacteriaceae; genus Croceitalea; species Croceitalea sp. W27. The sequence goes on along the minus strand of NZ_CM146327.1, from coordinate 3,411,733 downwards.
AAGGTGGGAATACAGTATTTTTTCTGCTAAGGTTAGCGGTTTTCCAACCAATTTTCTTGCTATGTCTACCCTTTCTCCCATGGTAGCATAAACTTTCTTTATCATGTCGATGTCAAACGCCATTCTGCTATGTAGTTTTGAAGATTATAGTTGTTAAAATTACGAAATAGAAATGGGGGTATAAAACTTTTAATTCCGTATTCAAGAAAAATTAAGGAATAGTAAAAATTTGAAGCTCACTTTTATTTTAACCTCAGCTATAAAAGTGTTTCGATAATAATTTCTTCTGAGACCCCTTCAGCCTCTGCTTTATAGTTTTTTAGAATACGATGCCTTAATATTCCAATGGCTACCGCTTTTACATCTTCGATGTCTGGCGAAAACTTTCCATTGATCGCAGCATGCGCTTTTGCTGCCAACACCAAATTTTGAGAAGCTCTAGGGCCTGCACCCCAGTCAATATAATTTTTAACATACTCTGATGCATTCTCCATATTTGGGCGAGTACTGTTTACCAAACGAACGGTATAGTCCACCACATTATCGGGCACAGGAATACGTCTTACCAAACGCTGTACTTCATTAATTGCATCTGCACTAAATAATGTATTAAGTACCACTGAACTATCGGAAGTGGTAGATTTTACAATCTGTATTTCTTCTTCAATCGATGGGTATTCAAGTTTGATAGCGAACATAAAACGGTCTAGCTGGGCCTCTGGTAAAGGATAGGTGCCTTCTTGTTCGATAGGATTCTGCGTTGCCAAAACAAAATAAGGAAGGTCCAGTTTATGCTGCTGCCCAGCAATGGTAACAGCTCTTTCTTGCATAGCCTCTAAAAGAGCTGCTTGTGTTTTTGGAGGTGTACGGTTAATTTCATCAGCTAAAATAATATTGGCGAAAACTGGGCCTTTGATAAATTTAAAATTTCGGTCTTGATCTAAAACCTCGCTCCCTAAAATATCGCTTGGCATCAAATCTGGAGTAAACTGAATGCGTTTAAAATCTAGCCCCAAGGTCTGTGCAATGGTGTTCACCATCAAAGTTTTTGCTAAGCCAGGTACGCCAATCAACAAGGCATGGCCTCCCGTGTAAATAGCCAATAAAATCTGGTCAATAACTTCGTCTTGACCAACAATTACTTTTGAAATTTCATTTTTTAAGGCCTGGTGTTTTTCAACCAAGTTTTGGATGGCAGTTACATCTGACATTAATTTATTCTTTTACCCAGTTGTTGGCAAAATCGCAATCCCTATTTTCAGCGTCTACATGAATGTAGGTGTCTTCAATATGCTCATCCATCCATTCTTTAATCGCTTTATATTGCTTTTCTCGAAGTGCGAGTTCTTGAATCTTTAAATAGTCTTGGGCAAAATCTGCCTTATGCTCATCATACCTATTTGTAATTTTCATGATTTTAAACTTAGGTGCTCCTCCTCTTGGGTCGTCTTCTCTAAGTGGCCTTGAAATTTCATTATCCTTTAAATCACGTATTTGATTGTAAAGTGTCGGGTCCATTTTTGTGAGTTCAAATCGAGATCCAAAATCAATAGGGTTTCTCAGTACCCCCCCATCATTTCTAGTTTCTTTTTCATCCGAAAAATTTTGCGCTGCTTCCGCGAATGTATACTTTCCGTCTAAAAGCTGATTACGAATACTATCAAGTTCTTTCGCAGCCTCTTTCATTGCGCTATCTGGAATTTCAGGAATCATTAAGATATGCCTTAAATCTACCTCTCTACCCCTAATTTTTTCTACCATTATAATATGGTATCCATACTGGGTTTCAAAAGGTTCTGAAATTTCACCTTCTCTTAAACTAAAGGCAACGTCTTTAAATTCTTTAACAAATGGCGTCTGTCTGGTAACTGTATAAAACCCTCCATTAGCCCTAGACGGCTCATCCCTGGTATTTAATACCGCCTTAATTCTAAAACTAGAACCATTCTCCTCTACATCTTGCTTAATACGTTTTAACCTATCTATTATTTTTTGAACTTCGGCTTCAGGAGCTTTTGGTTGTTTAACTATTTGGGCAATCTCTAACTCCGCTCCAAAAATAGGACGTTCCTCTTCGGGTATTCTATAAAAAAACTGCCTTACTTCTTCTGGAGTCACCTCTACATCCTTAGTGATTTCGGTCTGCATTTTCTCTGAAAGAATACGAAGCTTGTTTATTTCAAAAAGTTCTGTTCTAAAACTCTCTATATCGGGTTTCTTATAGAATTTCAACACTTTCTCCATAGAACCGACTTGCTGCACCAATTGTTGAATCTGTCTATCGCTGGTTGCATTGACCTGATCATCAGAAACTAGAAGACTATCTTGAACCGCCTGATGCGCGTACAAACGATCTTCCATTAGCTTACCCAATAACTGACAATGGGTCACATCTTCAGTAGAAGCTCCTTGATTTCTTAAGTCGACAAGTGTTTTTTCGATATCAGAATCTAAGATTACATAGTCACCGATTACGGCAGCAATACCATCTAATTTCATTCTTTTTGCAACCACACTATCTTTTACCGATACTTCGCTCACTAAAGTTTCAGTAGTTTCATCCGTTGCTTCTTGACCAAAAGCTGAAGTAAAAATCACTACAAATAATAGTCCTATATTTTTTCTAATCTTTTCCATAAATCTCAAACTCATTTTTCTTGATGGCCTCATCAATAATTTCTGTCTCTATTTTTTTTATTTGTGAAAGTCTTCTGCGATTGATAATAATCTGTTTTATATCTGGAGTAACGTAAGACAAAGGTGCGGTGTCGTTTATATCCAGTACATTGCTCACCCTTCCCAAATATACCCCGATTGAATCCTGCAATTCAAAAAATTGTGAATTTTTTAAGTACTTCTCCTCGTTCTGTGATGTCAACGGCGGAATTTCTTCGATCAAACGTGATGCGCTTACCCAAATAGAATCATTAAAATGAAGCTTTTTAAATTGTACGGCAATCGAATCTAGATAATTCTTATCGGCTGCTTTAAAACTTTTGAGTTTGGTTTCAACAATATCCTTATCTAAAAATTGAAGTGGTAATGCAACAAATCGCAATTGCACCAATTTTTCACTGAGCCTAAAATTCTCCTTTTCATTATTATAAAATCCTTGCAACTCTTGCTTGGTAACAGATGTATCTGAAGACTGTTGTACCAAGGCCTCTAAATATGCCCTGGTGTAGAGGTCTGTTCTATAGTTATCCACCAACCTATTAAACTCTTGAAGCTGCTCTTCAGGAATGTTTATTTTTGATTTATCAAGTAGAAGCTCCTTAGATGCCCAATTGTTGATGTAATTTACGACAAAGGCAGCGCTATCGCGACCTTTTAAACCCTGAGGAATTAAATTTGCAACATCATCCTTATATAAATAAGAATCTCCGACTCTAGCTATAGGTTCTTTCTCTGGCTCTTCTTTAAATAAAGAATTGCATGAAGCCATGCTTAGAACTAAGGCAAGACAGTAAACCAAAACAACTTTACGGTTTAAAAAATACATTCAGCAAAAATAACAATAACTTAAAGTCGTGCAAGCGATGGCCAAAACCATTAACAGATTTTTAGTAGCTTCTCAAAATCAATATTTTAGTACATTAGTTCAATTAAACCTGACCGATATGAAATATACAACCGAAATAACCATTGACCTGCAACGAGAAGAGTTTATTAAGATATTGGATAACCCAGATAATATGCAGCATTGGATGCGTGGTTTGCTTGGTTACAATATGATTTCGGGTGAACCAGGCCAAGAAGGGTCAACGATGAACATGAAGTTTAAACGTGGTAAAGGAGAAATGGAAATGGTGGAAACTATACTAAAAAGAAATATGCCAGAAGAATTCCATGCCACCTACGACACTAAGGGAGTGCATAACATTCAGCGAAATTATTTTAAAGAAGAAAACGGAAAAACGAGATGGATTTCTGAAAGTGAATTTCTATTTTCTGGATTTGGAATGAAACTAATCGGGTTTTTAATGCCAGGTGCATTTAAAAAGCAGTCTATGAAATATGCACAAGATTTTAAAAATTTTGCAGAAAAAGGAATTTCAGTAACCAACTCATAAAAACCAATGAAACCAGTACTTGACAAAAAAATTAAATTAATTTGGGACTTTAAAGGACCTGCTGCGGCCAAAACGGCCGAGCATCATGAAAAACACTTAAAAGAATATATTGTAATTGAAGAATTAAAATTTAATATCACAGGGGTGTCGCATATCAACGAAATGCACAGCATTGCTTATTTGGTCGCGGCTGAATTCGAAATGATTTCGGTTAGGGATATGCTTAAACCTCACCGTGGAGAAATTTTTAATGATTGAGAGCATGCTTAAAAAAAACCATCTTTTATACCTATACATTTGTCTTACAGTCTTTTTAGCAGTTTGCTGTTCTGAAAAAGCAGTAGTAAATCCGTTAGAAAAAGCCTTAGCTTCCAAAGACATTCGTATAAAACGAGTAATAGATAGTTTAGACCAGTACGAAGTTCAGATTAGGTATACTCAAATAGATAGAAGAAACGATAGTGTTTTATTTACAGATTTTGACTTTCAGGTAAACCCAAACCATTATTTCTACCCTGCAAGTACCGTTAAATTTCCTGCAGCTGTTGCAACTTTAGAAAAGTTGAATGAAATAGATTCTATCAACAGAAACACCAAATTCTATATTGAAGGTGATTCTGTTGAAACTACCTTTGCTAAAGCAATACTAGAAATTTTTGCGGTAAGTGATAATGAAGCTAATAATAGATTGATAGAATTCCTAGGTTTTGATGCTCTTAACCAACAAGCACGTAAAAGAGGGGTAAATCCAATACGGATTTCGCATAGGCTTTCTACAAAAAATGCCGATGATGTTACTACAAAGCCTTTGGTAATTTATGTCAATGACAGCACTACCGTAAGCTCTAAAAGCATTGTTAGTTCATACCCGGTAAATCTGCCCATGCAGAAAGTGTTAAAAGGAACAGGTTTCTATGACGAAGATTCACTCTATAATGAACCGTTCGATTTCAGCTTAAAAAACTTTTATGCTATCCCTGCACAGCACAAGCTGTTGAAGAAAATTATCTTTCCAAATCATTTTCCAGAAAAAGAACGATTTAATATTAGCGAGAATCAGCATACATTTTTACTAAAAGCAATGAGCGATTTACCTAAAGTAGCGGGGTATGATAAAACCGAGTACTACGATAGTTATGTAAAATTCTTTATGTACGGTGATTCTAAAGAACCTATACCCGACCATATTAAAATCTATAATAAAGTAGGATATGCCTATGGCACCTTAACCGATTGCGCCTATATTAAAGACACCAAAAACAAAGTAGACTTTATGTTATCTGCAACCATTTTGGTTAATAAAGACGGTGTTTTTAATGATAATGTCTATGAGTATGATGAAATTGGCATACCATTCTTGGCTCAATTGGGAAGAGAATTATATAATATAGAACTAAAACGTAAAAGATGAGTACGCTAAGTTTTGATCAATTCACGAAAAAAATATACATAAAGACCACTATCGAGAAACTGTTTTGGTGCTGGGGTACTGCGGAAGGAATCGAATCTTGGTTTTTAAGCAAGGCCATTTATACATCACCAGAAAATCACGTAAGAAATGTATCGGAGTACGTTCAAGTAAATGACAATTATGTTTGGGAATGGCATAATTGGGATGGACAAGAGAAAGGAAGCATCTTGCAGACAAACAATTTAAATTTCATAGAATTTTCTTTTGCTGAAAGCTGTAAAGTGTCCGTTAGGTTAGCGCAAAAAGATAATGCAGTATTACTCACTTTACGACAGTATGATATACCTACGGATGAGAAAAGCAAATTGAATATCCACTTTGGTTGCAGTAATGGTTGGACGTTTTGGTTGGCAAACCTTAAAGCGTACCTTGAGCATGGCATCTTACTAAATGAGAGAGAATTTGATTTAACCAAAATACCATCGGCAGGTTTTGAGTTTGTAAACATTTAAAAAGCACCGCGATGCGGTGCTTTTCTTTTAATCAAATTATTTTTTAGGCATCACCACATTTTCAATGGCATGTATTACCCCGTTAGAGGCCATGACATCTGCAATAATAACTTTAGATTTGTTTCCTTTAGAATCCGTTAAAATTACATTACCACCAGATAATTCTCCATAAATCGCTTCTCCTTGTAATGTTTTGGCCATAAATCCGCCGCCATTGGCTTTAATAGACTTTACAATATCCGCTGCAGTATATTTTCCTGCTAGTACGTGATAGGTAAGAATTGAGGTTAAAGCACCTTTATTTTCGGGCTTCAATAAGGTAGCCACAGTTCCTTTAGGTAACTTATCAAATGCGGCATTATTTGGTGCAAAAACCGTTAATGGTCCCTCACCTTTTAATGCATCGACCAAATCTGCCGCCTTTACCGCTGCCACCAAAGTTGAAAAATCATCCATTGAAGCGGCGATATCAACAATATCTTTAGATTTTTGCGCTTCGGTTGTTTGTGTATAAAAAGCGAAAGTTGCAATTGTTAGAATAAATACTAATTTTTTCATGTTTCTGTTTTTAAGATTTAATTATTAATTAAAATTATTTGAGCGCTTCTATTCTATTTACACGGCATTTTAGCATTTGGATGAACGCATTATGATTTTATCATATCTTTAACAAAGTATATGGCGAACTACCCAGAAGATGAGCAACTAATTCGGCAATTATCCAATAAGGATAGGCTTGCACTATACACCATATATGATAAATATGCTGGTGCCCTGTACGGTGTAATTCTGCGGATGTGCAGAAACGAGGCTATTGCTAAAGATTTACTACAAGAGACGTTCATTAAGATTTGGCAGAAAATCGATAGTTATGATGCTGCCAAGGGAAGATTTTATACGTGGGCCTATAGAATTGCAAAAAATACAACCCTAAATGCCTTAAGAAAACCAGATTTGCTCATCCAATCAGAAGATTTAGGTGTATATAAAAATAAAACCCAAGAAGAAAAATTACCAGATTACACGGAATTAAGTGGGGCCATCAAAAGGTTGGAGCCACATCATCAAGAAGCTATAGCGCTAGTTTATTTTAGGGGATATACCCATAGAGAGGCCTATTTAGAAATGGGTGTTCCCTTAGGCACTTTTAAATCTTACATAAGGCAAGCCCTGAATTTACTACGTGATAGCTATAAGAACGAATTGGTCGTAGTTTGGTTTTGTATAGAAATTTTGGCATGATGGACAGAAAGAAAATATTGGACGAAGGACTTCTAGAAAAATATCTATTGGACGAGCTAAGCACTTCCGATAGGGATTATATAGAACATGCATTAAAAACTGATAAGGAGCTGCTTAAAAAGTTTAGCGAATTAGAGGAGGATTTTGAAAAGATGGCTTTTGAAAATGCCATACCCCCTCCGCTCCAAGTAAAAACCAAGCTCAAAGAACAGTTAGATACTAAAAAAGTAAGAAATATATCGAACAGCCCATTATTGGTAGCGGCAAGCCTCGGAGTCTTATTTCTATTATCATCTATTTGGATGTATACCAAATGGCAAAATACAAGAGCTGAATTTGAATCGCTACAAAATCAAACCACTGCCTTACAAGAGCGTTTAAATACTTTAGAAGAAAACTATGTTTTAACCAATACAAGATTAAAAACCATAAATAGTCCTAAAACCATTCCCCTTGTTTTATACAGCAATGAAGCCGTACCTAATTCTAGAGCCGTCGCCTATATAAATCATGAAAGCAAAATGGTTCATGTGAATGCTCAAGGACTACCAGTGTTGCCAAAGGATAAAACCTATCAAATGTGGAGTGATGTGGATGGCGAAATGATTGATATGGGAGTGCTAAAAACTGATAAAGAGCTTATTAGCTTAAAATATATCGATAAAGCCGAATCGCTGAACATTACGATAGAGCCGGCTGGCGGAAATGACCACCCTACGGTAGCGAATTTGATTGCATATGTGACTTTATAATTATAATTGGTTCTTAATTAGCATACTAACTAATAATTAGAACCTTATGAAAAAATTAATCGCAGAATTTATTGGAACTTTTTGGCTTGTGCTTGGCGGATGCGGGAGCGCTGTATTAGCCGCAGGATTCCCTGAACTTGGAATCGGATTTTTAGGCGTAGCCCTTGCCTTCGGACTTACTGTAGTCACAATGGCCTACGCTATCGGCCATATCTCTGGCTGCCATTTAAACCCTGCTGTTTCTATTGGCTTGGCAGTTGGAGGTCGTTTTGACAAAAAAGATTTAATACCCTACATTATCGCCCAAGTCATGGGTGCAATTGCCGGTGCCGGTGTTTTGTATTTAATTGTTAGTGGTAAATCTGGTTTTGAAATTGGTGGCTTTGCCGCAAATGGTTACGGAGAACATTCACCTGGTGGTTATGATATGCTATCGGCTTTTGTTACCGAAGCGGTCTTAACCTTCTTTTTCTTGATTATCATTTTAGGTGCCACACATTCAAAAGCGCCAAAATATATGGCAGGCTTAGCGATAGGTCTTGGTTTAACCTTAATCCACCTTATCAGTATTCCTGTAACGAACACGTCCGTAAATCCAGCGCGAAGTACGAGTCAGGCATTATTCGCTGAAGGTACCTGGGCTATTCCACAGTTGTGGTTATTTTGGGCCGCACCTATAGTAGGTGCTATTTTAGCTGGCATGGTCTATAAAATGATTTCCCCCGAAAAAGAATAAAATTTACTAAATAAAGGCAAAGCTCAATATTTGGTTTTGCCTTTACTTTTTTAAACAGGAGCCCCGTACAAGTCAAAATCAGATGCTTCGGTAATTTTAATAGTGGTAAAGTCACCGATTTTCACATAAAACTTTGTAGCATCGATCAATACTTCATTGTCAACATCAGGCGAATCGAACTCGGTCCGTCCGACAAAGTGATTACCTTCCTTTCTATCAATAATACATTTAAAGATTTTCCCTATTTTCTCTTGATTCAGCTCCCAAGAGATTTGAGACTGAATTTCCATAATTTCATTGGCGCGTTGTTGCTTTACTTCTTCCGGCACATCATCCTCTAGGTTATAAGCATGGGTATTTTCTTCATGGCTATAGGTAAAACAGCCCAAACGCTCAAAACGCATTTCTTTTACCCAATCCCTTAGAATTCTAAAATCTTCTTCCGTTTCACCTGGATAACCTACAATCAATGTTGTTCTTATGCTCATCTCTGGTACCACTGACCGAAAATCATGAAGTAGTTTCGTGGTCTTTTCATAAGTAGTACCACGGCGCATACTTTTTAAAATAGCATCCGATATATGTTGTAGAGGAATATCTATATAGTTGCATATTTTGGGCTCCTTTTTCATAAGATCCAATACATCCATCGGAAAACCTGTTGGGAAGGCATAATGCAAGCGAATCCATTCGATACCTTCAACCTTAACAAGTGCTGCCAGCAGCTCGGCCAGATTTCGTTTCTTATATAGGTCTAACCCGTAGTAGGTTAAATCTTGGGCTATCAAAATCAATTCTTTAACCCCTTTAGCGGCCAGTTTTTCAGACTCAGCAACCAACTCTTCGATAGGTTTACTCTTGTGCTTACCGCGCATTAAGGGTATCGCACAGAAGGAGCATGGCCGATCGCAACCTTCGGCAATTTTCAAATAGGCATAGTTTTTAGGGGTGGTGGTCAAACGTTCACCAATAAGTTCGTGTTTATAATCGGCCCCTAAAGCCTTTAATAGATTCGGCAAGTCGCTTGTGCCAAAATATTCGTCTACATTGGGTATTTCTTTTTGCAAATCTGGTTTGTAGCGCTCACTTAAACATCCTGTGACAAACACCTTATCCACATCTCCGGCTTCCTTCTTTTGAACGTATTCCAAAATAGTATTTACGCTCTCTTCTTTGGCATTGGCAATAAATCCGCAGGTATTGATGACCACCACGTTGCCTTCTTCCTCATGCACAACTTCTTTGTTATTTGCCCTAAGCTGCCCCATAAGCACCTCAGAATCGTAAACATTTTTGCTACAACCTAAGGTTACTACATTGATTTTGTTCTTTTTAAGTGATTTTGTGCGCATACCTATATAAATGGAGGGCAAAAATACAACAAGCCCCTGCAATTGGTCGATTTTAATGCATATTTCTTTAGCCTTTGCGTTAAACCCTTATGTAGTAATTAGGTCTTATTGAAAAACAAAGCCATGAAAAACCTAGTATTTACGCTAAGTATAGTGTTCGTTTTAAGCGCTTGCTCAAGTGACTCTAGCGATAATGAAAATCAGGTAATCACCCTAAATCCAACAAATCTTGAGATTTATTTTCCGCCGGCAAATTCTAATGAATGGGAAACCATCTCTATTGAAGATTTAGGCTGGAATTCAGCTGGGGAACAGCCTTTATATGATTTTTTAGCGGAAAGGGAAACCGATGCTTTTCTGGTTCTTAAAAATGGCAGGATTGTCATTGAAAGATATTTTGGCGATTTTCAGCAGAATGACAATCATGCATGGAATTCAGCAGGAAAAACCTTAACTGCAATGACCGCAGGAATTGCCCAAGAGGAAGGTTTTTTAAGTTTAAATGATTCTTCGGCAGCTTATTTGGGTACAGCATGGTCTAGTTTATCAACGGAACAAGAAGCACAAATCACGGTTTTTAACCATTTGACCATGACTACTGGTCTTGATTATGATGTTGACGACACCTTTTGTACCAACCCTGAATGTTTGTTATACAAAAACGAACCAGGGCAATTCTGGTTTTACCATAACGGCCCCTACACCTTATTGGATAATATTATTACCAATGCCGTTGGGCAAGATTTTGAGGATTATTTTTCGGCCAAAATAAGTTCTCGTATCGGAATGCAAGGAGCTTGGCTTTCTATCGGATATAACAATGTCTATTTCAGCAATGGGCGCAGTATGGCGCGTTTTGGCATTCTTAACCTCAACAACGGGGTTTGGGACGGACAAACCATTTTAGGCGATGCCACTTTCTTGACCGCTATGAAAAATACGTCTCAAAACATGAACCAAGCCTACGGTTACCTCTATTGGTTAAACGGAAAAGATAGTTATCGGGTGCCTGGCAGTGAAATAGAATTCTCAGGAAAATTGATACCAAATGCACCCAATGATTTATATGCCGGATTGGGCAAAAACGACCAAAAATTATATGTAGTACCTAGTGAGGAATTAGTAATTGTGCGCTTGGGCGGTGATGCCGGTGAAACCCTTTTAGGGCCTTCAAGTTTTGACAATGAACTCTGGGGATTGCTTGATGATTTGATGGATTAATGGTTCCGCTATGAGTAGTCTCGTAAATCAGAAAGTACATACCAAACTGAAAATCCTTGCGGATTTTCAGAAGAAGTCAAGAACAAGTAATTACTTATTACCATTGTTAGCTGTTGGTTTTTATTCATTTTTAGTTGTCCAAATACCCGTTTTCCCATACTCTTTCAGGGTTGTGATTCCTTAAATCAATTCCGAAATCCACAGCTCCTTTCATTGCCATCAATACTGAAATCCAACCTGCAGTCATTTCATTTTTCACACTGTCATTAGGCGTCATTGCTTTCAAATAGAGGTCAGTTCCGTTGTCATCCGTTTTGAATAGTTTAAAGGTTACATCAGTTCCAAAGTATTCTAATCTGAAAAGTTCTTGAGGTTTCTTCTCAATTATTTTCGATTTGTATTTCGGGTAGTTAAGTATTTTAAATTCAACAAAATCATTTTCTTCTTTCGTTTCTTCCGCCCAATATTTACTTCTTCCTTTGTCCGTTGTCAAAAATTCATAGACTTTCTCGATTTGTAGCCTTACCTTTTTTGTAGCCTTCCCTAAAAAAGGTAAGGCTACAGTGAACTTTCCCGTTACTGACGCACCTAAATTAGCATACGTGTTGAATTTCGATTAGGAAATTCCTACCCAATTAATTATACACTGCATTGTAGAGCGTTTTTATTTCATTTCGTAAATTGGAACACTCTCTTTAGAATCAGAAATTAATATCGCATAATCTAAAAAATCTAAAGTAGACATTCCTTTTACAGCTTCTCCATTCGATTTTTCATCTTTCATAATAACCTCAATTAGGTCAGGTTCATTTACTAAATATGGTGAATTCTTTTTATTTAATCTGAATAGAGTTTTTTCTGATATTTTATTGTCTTTTAAATTTTGAATACCTCTAAAATATTCTTTTTCATAATCTCCTATTCCATAACCTGCTTCAACAGTATAACCGCTGTAATTTCCTTTATCATCATAAGTTTCGTCCCAAACTACTTTACTATTCGTAAGATATCCAATTATTGATAAAACTTTATCCCTTTGGTATATTTCGTGCTCAATAAGTCTTGCAAAAAATGAAGGGTTACCCTTTTTCCCTTCTCTGGATTTCTCTAGGTGAAAAAAGCCAACTCTCATAAATTGAGGTTTATTTTTGAAATCATAGATGGAGCCAAGGCTTAAATAATTTTTATAAATAACTTCCTCTCTATTTACGTTCTTTTCAAAAGAAATTTTAATATTTTCTAATATATACTCAAATACTTTAACATCATTGATTTTTGATTCGTACAACTCTTTGTTCTCTTCATAATCAACGATAAGCCTTTTTAGTTTATGAAAGGCAAAACTTAAATCTCCTAAACTATAACTTGTAGTATCTAGCTTAACCATTTCTTTTATTTCCCTAATTGGTGTTAAGGTTTCATTGTCATCTTCAACAAGTTCTAAAATGTGTTTTGAAACGTATTTGTAATTCCTTATCCATTCAATTCCAAGTACTTTAATTTTAGATTCTAGAGGTAATGAATCATTTAGAATTTTAATTTTTTTCCATTTCTCATAAAATTCAATAGTACGTTCTTGAGGTGTGTGATATCCATTATAAACAACTAACTCCTTTAAAAGATTTGTATCTCCTGTTTGTAAGAAATGATTAAAAAAGTGCGCAGTACTATAATCGACTTCAGGTAAATAATATTTTATTGTTCCTTCTTTTGTTAGAGATTCTAAAAGTTTCAATTCTACATTTTCTGTTTCAGCACTTCCGTGATAAGCCCCAAACCCAATTATTTTAAAATCTTTTTGTGGAAATTCGAATTTAGATGACGTTAAGTCATATCTATTTTTTTTTAAATAATCTTTTTTCGTTTGTGTGCAAGATTGTAAAACAGCAAGGGTTAAAAGGACGGCAAAAGTTTTTTTCATTGCTCTAATTTCTTACAAAGATTGTATTCTTATCAAAATGTTACTGTTTAGTTGTGAATTTTCTTCAAATGCTCTACAACCATTACATCAAGTTACTAGTAACTATATATCTTTTTTATGTCAACTACTTTTTATACCCTTCTGGCTGCCTACGCACTTTAGTCAAATCTTCAAAAGACTTGCCCATTCGCAATAAACTACCCTCTGAGAATTGCTTGCCTATAAAAGTTAAGCTAATAGGCTCCCCAGTAGCTTTATACCCCATAGGTATTGTTAGTGCCGGGTATTTCGCCACCGCAGCGTACCCTGCATGGTAATTGTTGATGGACAAAATAGCGTCCAAATCGTGTTTTTTCATAGCATCATTAAAATACAAGCGGCCATTCTGTTCTAAGGTGTTTTTTATCTCCGCTAAGCCTTCAGCAGTTGTTGAATCTGCCAATATACCTTCGAACAAGGCCTGCCCATAGGGAATACGAACCAAAGAATCTTGCTTGTTAAATGCCACCGCATCTGCTATAGAAGTAATTTTAACCGCATCTTTATCTTGAACTTGACTATCGATATAATCAGGTAAATCGTTTTTCATATCAATATTCAAAATGGATAAAAATCCGTTCATCTGAACTTCTGGGGGTGTGAACTCTACGATTTCCGCTCCTGCATTCTTAAGTTTTTCAATAGTCGCCTTGTAAATAGAGTCGCCCTCCATAAGATTTTTAAAAACACCTAGTCGCACTTCATTTAATGGTATCGGTCTTTCACCTGAAGTAAAGATTCCCGAAAAATTTTCTCTAGTCGAAGCCTTATCATCATAGTCGTGCCCCATCATTGCAGATAGTAAAATAGCATTATCGGAAACATTTTTTGTCATTGGCCCTGGTGTATCTAAAGTACTTGAAATAGGTACGATACCGGTTCTACTCAACAGCCCAATTGTGGGTTTTAGACCTACCACCGAATTTTGACTAGAAGGTGATAAAATAGATCCAGATGTTTCCGTGCCTACCGCAGCCACGGCATAATTGGCGGCAATAGATGTACCACTACCAGAACTGGAGCCCCCGGTCTCAAATATTCTACGACCATAGGGGTTCAGTGTTTGGCCACCAACGGCACTATACCCCACCGGACAGCCGCTACATAAAAAGTAGGCCCATTCACTAAGGTTTACCTTACCTAAAATTAAAGCCCCGTTTTCTTTTAAACGATTTACAATAAAGGCATTATCGGTAGTATTATGCTGCAAAGCGATAGCGCCAGCAGTTGTTTTCATGTTTTGTGTACCAATATTATCCTTTAAAAGAATGGGCATTCCGTAGATAGGGTGCAATCCTTTCTTATCCTTATCAAGTTTTCGTGCTTCTTTAAGTACATTGGGGTTGAGCGCAATCACTGTATTTAGGGTGGTACTGTTATCCAATTCGTACTTATAAATCCGTTTTAGATAAAAAAGCACCAATTCTTCATAGGTCAATTTCTCTGCTTCAATATGTCCTTGAATTGTTGGGATGTCTTGTTCTAAAACCAATGGTTTTATTTGCTCATAGCGCTCTTCAGAAAACTGGGACACCTCATTATACAAGGGCCTAAAAACATCGTTTTTATCCAATACTTTTGATTGAATGAGCTTGTAACGCATTCTACCATTCTCATGTTCGGCATTGGCAGCAACTTCTGTAGAGTCGTTATAGGGCGACCATAATACTACATCTGTATTCTTTTCTTGTGGTTTTTTTTCATTTTTACAAGCTGTACCCAAGCAAAGAATTAATAGAAAAACTACTAAAGTATTACCTATTGAAGCGATTGATTTTGTCATTTTTTAAAGGTCTTTTGAGAATTCTAAATATAAGATTTCTCCCTTAGGCTTAAAAATGACCGGCTAGTTATTTTGTGAAAGTGTTTGCCACTTTTTAATGTTCTTTTCATTCATTCTCACAAACTCATCTTTCCCCAGTTCTGAGGCTATTTTTAAGGACTTTTTAGCCGAAGCTATTGCCCCTTTAAAATTTCCTAGTTCAGCCTCTACCAGAGATTTCACCCTATGAAAATAATAGGTGTCACCACCAAGCTCAAGTGCTTTATCAAGATATGCCAAGGCTCTTTCAAAATCTTTTTCCTGTTCTTGAAGATAACGGGCAGCCTCATAATAGGTTTGTGCAGTCGGATTTTCTTTCAGTTGTTTTGCTATTTCCAATTCCATCTGGGTATCGGTATCGACTTTAAAAGGAATGGTCACTTTTGTACTCGCCCAAATCAAATTGAGGTTTACTGTATTATGCGTGATGGAATCAAAAGCCATCAAAAAGTTTTCTTGGTGATAGGGAATGGATTCGGGTTTTACGGTTATCCGAAATAAGTCTTCAGCAGGATTATACCTTTTTCGGCCATCACCCCAATGAGAAATATTGGTATGAAAGGCAATTTGCCATTCCTCTTTTTCTGGGAAGGCATAAAGCGCGTAGATTCCCATCGGTAATAGTTTTCCTAAAATCTCCATATCGGTATCTACCATGATTTTGGTACTCTCATTGGCACCTACTCGCCAAATACGACCATAGGGCACTATACCTCCGAAAATAGCTCTTCCTCTAGCCGCTGGTCGTGAGTATTGAATCGAAATCTTAGCTAAACCAACTTCTTGCATTATGCTTGTTGCGGGGCTGGCCTTTGGGTGCGCTATCTGTCCGTAAGAAAAACTTAAGAAAAAGCTTAGTAATAGAGTAGTTATTTTAAATAGTATTGACATCTTATCGTAATTTTAAAATGAGAATCAACCTGTCGCAGATGCTTTGGTTATGTCAATAATACAGTAATAGCCTAAAACTTAAAAGTTTTAGGCTATTGAATGTTACCTTACTAAAGCTTTCTTACTTGCTATTAGTGGCATTAAACATCTCTGCCTTAGAAGGTCTAGGCCGTATTCTGGCATCGGTCGGTAAACCGGTTTCCCTATCAAAATCATCGGGAGTTCTTGTTTTTGGCAATACATCTTTACTTTTCTTTCTAATGTAGGCCATTCGTTTTCTCAAATCATTTATAGCGGACTTATATTCTGGAAGCATTGCTAAATTATTGAGTTCATTAGGATCTTTGGTGACATCATACAGTTCCTCTTCAGGGCGTGGTACAATAAAACATCGCATTTGAGCCTCGTTTAAGAGGTTAGCATCTTTTTGTTCTAGCATACTTTGATACGTAAGTCCTCTAAAAGCGTCCGCAGAAGGCGTATTTGGTAAATCTGGATAAAAATTACGGATGTATTTTAGACTATCGGTTCGAATGGCCCTTGTATAATCTTCATAATCATGCCAATGGTCTTCGGCATAAATTTCTTTATGCACGACAGTATCTAGATTGTTTAGCATAGGTGAAAAATCCGAACCTTCAAATTCATCTAAAGCTTCTAGTCCCGCCATTTTCAAAAAGGTTGGGGCGATATCAATTGCGCTTATCAAATTTTCATTTCTAGTGCCAGCGACTACATTCTTTGGCCATTTTACAATCCACGGGGTTTTTATACCGCCTTCATATAAGGTAGTTTTGTCTCGTGGAAAAGGTCTTCCATTATCTGAAATGAATAAAATCATGGTATTCTGTGATACCCCTTGCCTATCAAGTTCAGCAACCACATCACCAACATATTTATCCATCCTAGAAATTTCATCATAATACAAGGCCAAGTCTTTTCTGACTTTTGGAGTATCTGGAAAATAAGGTGGCACTATAACCTTTTCAGGACTGTGGGGTTCATCAATTATCCCCTCATAATAGGGTCTATGCGGGTCTACTGCGGCCAACCACAAGAAAAAAGGAGTTTCTTCTTTTCTTGCTTTTACTAATGAAACCCATGATTCGCAACCGCTTCCGTCGCCATTTAGCTTTTGTTGCTTACCATCGGCTCCCAATTGAAAACCGGCGGTTCCGACTTCTAGAATAGAATCAAAATGACTTTTAACAGCATCCCCAAGGTGATACTTACCGGCCAGACCGGTCCAGTACCCAGCTTTTTTCAATTCTTCGACGAAGGTGCGATGCTCCTCAGGTAAAGGCCAATGTAACTGTTCTGCATCTGTATTATGCGGATACTTTCCTGAAATAATACTTGTTCTACTTGGGCTACATGAGCTTGTAGTTAAAAAGGCATTGGAAAAAAGCATGCCTTCTTTTGCCAGCTTATCAATATTTGGAGTTCTAATGACAGGGTTTCCATAGGCCCCACTGTCATTCCAATTCATATCATCTGCGATGATAAGTACTAAATTTGGTCTTGAGGTTTCTTCTTTGGGCTTCTCTTTGCAAGAAAAAAAGGTAAGTACTAGGCCTAAACTGAAAAGTATTCTTTGCAGATTCATAAATACCGATTAAAAAGTTATACCTGCAAAATAGTTCTTGAAGACTATTGTAGCCCACTAGGTATCACAACTTTAACCATATGTTCTGCATTTTACAGCTTAAAAAAAGAATCTACGAACTCATATTTATTGAACACTTGCAAGTCTTCAATACCTTCACCTACACCAATATACTTTACCGGAATTTGAAACTGGTCCGAGATACCTATAACAACGCCACCTTTGGCAGTACCATCTAATTTGGTAACGGCCAATGAAGAGACCTCCGTAGCCTTTGTAAACTGCTTGGCCTGCTCAAAAGCATTTTGACCAGTAGAACCATCTAAAACCAATAAAACCTCATGTGGAGCATCTGGTACTACCTTTTGCATGACCCGTTTTACCTTAGAGAGTTCATTCATTAGGTTTACTTTATTGTGAAGTCGGCCAGCGGTATCAATAAGTACAACATCGGCGTCATCTGCAACCGCAGAATTTAGTGTGTCAAATGCTACAGAGGCAGGGTCGCTGCCCATTTTCTGTTTTATTATGGGCACATCGACTCGATTTGCCCAGACTTCTAATTGGTCGATTGCGGCTGCCCTAAAGGTATCACCGGCACCTAATACGACTTTTAGACCTTTGTTTTTAAATTGATTGGCCAACTTGCCGATAGTAGTTGTTTTACCTACTCCATTTACACCGACCACCATGATTACGTGTGGCTTATGCGTTTTGGGTAAAGTAAAATCAGTATCCTCACCAACATGGGTTTCAGAAAGTAATCCTGCGATTTCCTCACGAAGAATCTTGTTCAATTCTTCAGTACCCATATATTTATCTCTAGAGACACGTTCTTCAATGCGCTCAATAATCTTAAGGGTGGTGTTTACACCAACATCAGAGGTTACCAAAACTTCTTCAAGGTTATCAAGCACTTCATCATCTACCTTTGACTTTCCGGCAACTGCCTTGCTCAGCTTACCAAAAAAGCTGGTCTTGGTCTTTTCCAGACCTTTATCCAGCGTTTCTTTTTTGTCTTTGGAGAATATATTTTTAAACAGACTCATGATGTGTTTGGTTGAAATTCAAAGATAGGAAAGTACCGTGAGTTTTATAAACTAAAAAAGCCACTCCGTAGAGTGGCTCCTATGTATTTTAATATTGCTTGCCTATTGTTTAGACAACCAATCGTTTACCAATTCTGGTGACATTACAGATTCTACAAAAGTATAGGCCCCAGTCTTTGGAGACTTTACCATTTTGATAGCTTTTGTCAATCTTTTTGAACTTCCCTGTAGTGTTGCTACTGTCTTCTTTGCCATGGGTATTGTACTTTACGTTTCTGTAAAAACAGAAACTTTACTTAATTTCTTTATGAACGGTCATACGCTTAAGAATAGGATTGAATTTTTTAATCTCCAATCTATCTGGCGTGTTCTTTTTATTCTTTGTAGTTATGTATCTAGAAGTACCTGCCATGCCTGACTCTTTGTGCTCTGTACATTCTAATATAACTTGAACTCTGTTGCCTTTCTTTGCCATTTTCTAATACTTTTTACTTAACAAAACCTTTGGCTCTTGCATCTTTTAAAGCAGCATGAATACCTTTTTTGTTAATTATTTTGATTCCTTTTGAGGAAACATTAAGCGTTACCCACTTATCTTCTTCAGGGATATAGAATTTCTTCTTAGAGATATTAACGTCAAACCTTCTCTTCGTTTTATTGATGGAGAAGGAAACATTATTACCAAACATCACCTTTTTACCTGTAACTTCACAAATTTTGGACATCTGCCTAACTTTTGAGTGATTTTATTGAGGCTGCAAATTTAGTTATTTCTCTTAGACACACAAAATTAAAGTTCAGAAATTTAGAATTTCTTTCTGTAATAATTCAAAAGCTTTATTTACGGACTTTTGAACGATTCTTTCCCGATGATTTCCCATGGTAAATTTTTGGGCAAAACTGCGCTCCGGAGAACTAATTGCAATAAATACCGTACCGACCGGTTCTTCAGAGTCTCCTCTGGTCGGGCCTGCATTTCCGGTAGTGGCTATCGCGAAATCTGTACCTAGCAGTTGTTTGGCATTGCGGGCCATAGCGACCGCAACTTCTTCACTAACTACAGAATATTCATCCACAAGGTTTGCATCTACTCCGAGAAGGTTGATTTTGGTTTCAGTAGCGTAACTTACTACCGTACCCTTATAATATTTTGATGCTCCCGGAAGTGCCGTTATTTGCTCTGCAATTTTACCTCCGGTAAAACTTTCTGCTGTAGCCAATGTCATTCCCTTTTCCGTTAACATATTGGCAATGCTGGCTTCTATACTTTCATCTTCTTCCTCTCCGTAAATAATGTCACCAATTAATGGATAGAGTTTTTTTGCTTCGGATTGGACGAGCTCTTGTAGCGCTTTTTTATTTTTGCTTTTACCGGATAAACGTAGTCTTACCCTACCTAGACTTGGCAGATAGGCAAGTTTTATCGCTTCGGGAAGGTTATTTTCCCAGTCCTCAATCTTTTCTGCAATCGCACTTTCTCCAAGACCGTAAGTCATAATTGTTTTGTGTACAATATGAGGACGTTCGTATTGCGAAATAATTCGTGGTAAAACTGCAGATTTGATAATATTTTTCATCTCAAAGGGAACACCTGGTAAGGAAACAAAAGAAGTCCCATCCTTTTCCATCCAAAGTCCGGGGGCGGTACCAAATTCATTTTTTAGTACATCTGCCTTGGTGGGCACCAATGCCTGTTGCCTGTTTAAATCAGAAATTGGGGTGGAAATGTATTTGGCGAACAACATTTCTATATGTTCTAAGACCTCCTTGTTTTGTACGAGGTTGTCTTCGAAATACTCGCATAGGGTGTGCTTCGTAATATCATCTTTTGTAGGCCCTAAACCACCTGTTACTATGACAACTTGTGAGCGGCTATTGGCTTCGGCAAAAGCCTGCAAAATATGTTGTCTATTATCTTGTATGGATGTAATTTGATATACAGAAACTCCTATTTTATTGAGTTCTTTGGCGATAAATGCTGAATTTGAATCAACTATTTGTCCGATAAGAATTTCATCACCAATCGTAATTATCTCTGCTTGCATGCACTGAAATTAAGCTTGAAAATGGTTCAAGATATTCAGCTGCAAAAGTAACTAAAAAGGGAGTTTGGTAAGTGAATTATCGTATTATACCTGGAAGTCTTTGTGAAGTTCGGCAACGACTTGTTCCACATCTTTCTTCAACAAAGGGAATTTTTCTTCTATGGTTGCCAAATTGTCTTCACTTTTACCTAATGTTTCTATCTCTAGAGCAGTTGCACGTGTCTGTTCCATGCCTAAAAGATCTACATTTGGCTTTATTTTATGCGCCATCTTGTAGACCTGTTCAAAATTTCTTTCTTCAATGGCTTTTTCTAAATTTTGAAGATCTTCAGGTACCTCCTCCAAAAAAACGGTTACCACAGAAATCACAAAATCTTGATCGCCTTCGGCCATCTCATTTATTTTATCTAGACTATATATCATTAGCGAACATTGATTGCAAAAAATTCCTCTCCTTCAATTCTTCCTTCAAGGTAGTCATTTGCTACAACTTTACCAACACCTGCTGGAGTGCCTGTAAAGATAATATCACCCTTTTTGAGCATAAAATAGGTAGATACATGCGCTATTAGGGCATCTATCTTCCACAACATCAAGCTAGTATCCCCTTTTTGCACTATTTCCTTATTTTTTAACAAGGAAAACCTTAATTTGTCCAAATTTTCGTACTTTTTTTTGTCAATCCACTTACCAACTACTGCGGCGCCATCAAATCCCTTCGCTTTTTCCCAGGGCAAACCTTTCTCTTTTAACTTCGATTGAAGGTCTCTTGCAGTAAAATCGATTCCCAAACCGATTTCATCGTAATACTTATGGGCAAATTTTTCATCTATGTGTTTCCCCACTTTTTTAATCTTTACAAGCACCTCAACTTCGTAATGTATTTCATTAGAAAATTCAGGAATATAAAAATCTTGCTCCTTTGGTAAAACGGCCGAATCGGGTTTTATGAAAACAACCGGTTCCGTTGGTCTTTCATTTTTTAATTCATCAATATGCGCGGCGTAATTTCTGCCAATACAAATTAGTTTCATTTGAGCTGTAATATTAGATAAGACTATCCCTTAGCAACCTTAACACTGATTGCTGGAATAAAGTTTTCTGTATTGTTCTTTGATTTCACCATAAAATCTTGCCATTCACCCATACCATATATCATGACCTTAAAGTTTTGATTCTTGGTGTACATGCCTCCAAAAGTAGGTGCAAAACGATCCTCTAATCGTTGCTTGTTGGTTAGTTGGTCTTTTTCATCTTTATTATACCAATTATAGGGTATAAAAAGCCATTCTAAACCAATATAGATACCTTCTTTAGGAACTTTTATTTTTAAGGATGATACATCAATAGAAGTATAATCATAAGATTTTAGTGATTCAAGAATGATGCTCTTTTGCACCAAATCTTTTTCCGGTTTTTTCGTATCTGGATTCACACCATAAACACGCAACCTAAATTTAGCACGTTCTCTTGTAAATTCATTTTTCTCCCTAAAAAATACCGTAACCGTCTCCAGATATTTTTTACTTGCCCCGATATTAGGAAAGTACAGTGCCAAAACCCAAGGTGTGGAAGAAGAATCGAATCCACTAGTAATGCTATAACTCGAAATAGGGTTGAGCACCTGTGCTTCTCCTAAGTTTTTGGCAACCACAACTTCTTCCAACTCAAAAGTAGCCTCTTCCATTTTAAGAAGTTTTTTGTCATATAGCCGTTGTGCTAATAAAATGGTGTCTTTATAACCTAATGAAGAAACATGTATCTTTTTCTCTAAATATTCTTTGGGGATTTCCAAAGCGTATTTTCCTTCCTCTGTAGTAGATGTTCCTGTTAAGGTGTTTAAAAAACTAATGTTTACATATGGTATAGGTTCATTGGTCTTAGCATCTACAACCCTACCATCAAAATCAATATTCTGTGAGAAGCAGAATACCGAAAAAAACAAGAATAAAAATGTCAATCGCATTAAGACAACTTATTATTTAGCTTGCTCAACTTCAATTGCGTTAGCACTTTTTTAGTATAAAGCGGAAAATCGGCATTCAGCATCCAACCAAAATAACCCGGCTCTTTCTCCAATACCTCATCTACTGTTTTGCCCTTGTGCTTACCAAAGGCAAAAGTCGGATTATCATTTTCATCAACCCCTATAAAACCAGCAAAATCTAATGATTGTTTGCGCGTAGTGAATTCAGAAAGTTTCTTAACATTGTTCTCCAGATCTGGGTAGCGGTCTAGTTGCGATAGCAGCACTTCATAAGTGGCCATGGTATCTGCTTCTGCACTATGGGCATCTTCTAAATCTTTATTGCAATAAAACTTATAGGCTGCACCTAAAGTACGCTTCTCCATTTTATGAAATATAGTCTGCACATCGACTGAAACCATGTGCTTCATATCAAAATCTACTTCTGCCCTAAGCATTTCTTCAGCCAATAAAGGAATATCAAAACGATCAGAATTGAAACCCGCTAGGTCACTATCCTTAATCATGGTATAGATTTCTTTGGATAATTCTTTAAAAGTTGGTTCGTTGACCACCTTTTCGTTCGAGATACCATGAACTGCAACAACCGCAGGAGGAATTTCCATTTCGGGATTGACCAACCATGTCTTGCTTTCCTTATTTCCGTTAGGAAAAACCTTAAGAATGGAAATTTCTACTATTCTATCTTTAGCTACATTGACCCCTGTAGTTTCTAAATCGAAAAAGCAGATAGGTTTCGTTAAGTTTAATTGCATTT
Source organism: Croceitalea sp. W27 (assembly GCF_055693185.1). Lineage (NCBI taxonomy): Bacteria > Pseudomonadati > Bacteroidota > Flavobacteriia > Flavobacteriales > Flavobacteriaceae > Croceitalea > Croceitalea sp. W27. Next base: position 3,388,317 of record NZ_CM146327.1, on the reverse strand, counting down.
TGGAATATCATTTTCCACAAAGATAGGTCTTCAATAAAAGTCACCTAGTAGATGCAATAAAATTTAGTTCGAATCAGTATGGAGCAACATTTCTAAATCTCGCGATTCACATCCCATGACTCAAGGTAATCGGCCACTGTTTTAATAAACATGCCACCCAAGGCACCATTTACCACTCGATGGTCATAACTGTGCGACAAGAACATTTTACTGCGTACACCAATAAAATCACCTTCAGGGGTTTCAATTACAGATGGCATCTTACGAATAGCACCTAAAGCCAATATACCTACTTGAGGTTGATTGATTATTGGAGTGCCAAAAACACTACCAAAAGTACCTACGTTTGTTACCGTATACGTACCATCTTTAATTTCATCAGGTTTAAGGGCATTATTTCTAGCGCGATTCGCCAAATCGTTTATTGTTTTGGCCATGCCCACCAAATTCAATTGATCTGCGTTTTTGATTACAGGAACAATTAGATTACCATCGGGCAAAGCTGCTGCCATACCTAGATTGATGTTCTTTTTCTTGATGACATTATCGCCATCTAATGAAACATTGATTAACGGAAACTTCTTTATGGCCACAGCAACGGCTTCCATAAAAATTGGTGTAAAGGTCAATTTTTCACCTTCGCGTTCCTCAAAGGCTTTTTTGACTTTATTTCTCCAATTAACCACATTGGTGACATCTACCTCAATAAAGCTTTGAACATGTGCAGAAGTAGATACACTTTCTACCATGTGATGGGCAATTAATTTGCCCATTCGAGATAATGGTATAATTTCATCTCCACCTGAAACTTGTACCGTACTTGTTTTTGGAGGACTAGCCACCGGTGCAGCTTTTGGAGTTTCCTTTACTTCAGCTACCCTTGGAGCTTCTTCTTTCTGTTCTACAGCAGGAGCACTGCCATTGGAACCTCTATTTTCAATAAATGCTAGAATATCGTTTTTGGTTACGCGTCCTTCCTTTCCAGTACCAGGAATTGTATCCAATTCCGCCACAGATATATCTTCTTCTTTGGCAATATTCTTTACAAGAGGAGAATAAAAACGTTCTGAACTTGAGAAATCTTGAACAGCTGTCGCAACAGTTTCTCTTGCTGCAAAAACTTGTTGTTGAATTTGTGCTACTGGCTCTTCAGCATCAATCTCTACCTCCTTCTCAGCAGGGCTTTCAACTTCGGCATTTGGTGCATCTCCTTCAACTTCAATGACAGCAACCACTTCACCTACCTTAATTACATCATCAACCTCGAACCTTTTTTCAACTAAAGTTCCCTCTACTTCACTAGGTACTTCAGAATCCACCTTATCGGTTGCAATCTCAAAAATAGCTTCATCCATTTCGATGGTGTCACCAACTTCTTTGAGCCAAGTAGTTAGCGTTGCTTCTGCAACACTCTCTCCCATTTGCGGTAATTTCAATTCAAATTTTGACATATTCTTAATTAACGTATCAATTGACGCTTATATTTTGCAAAAATAACAAAATAATGACCTTATCATTAATTTTTATGTATTAAATAACACTTCTTTCATCAATCTATTTTGATTGATGGTCAATTGGCTTTAATAGAGCTTTCAAATGGAACACGGTTTAAAATACTCCTTCCTAAAGTAACCTCATCGGCATATTCCAATTCATCTCCCACAGAAATACCTCTGGCAATCGTAGAAGTAGTTATGTCCGTACCCTCTAATTGCTTATAAATATAAAAATTAGTGGTATCGCCTTCCATAGTTGAGCTTAGCGCAAAGATGAGCTCTTTAACCTTTCCCATTTTTACTTTGGTCACTAATGAAACAATATTCAAATCTTGCGGCCCTACACCTTCCATTGGAGAAATCTTTCCACCAAGAACATGGTACAGCCCTTGATATTGCGAGGTGTTTTCAATAGCCATTACATCTCTAATATCTTCTACAACACAAACAAGACTTTCATCACGTTTTGGGTTAGCGCATATTTCGCATAGTGCCGTATCAGAAATATTATGACAAGAACTACAAAAATTTATTTCTTCTCTCAGCTTCATTAATGAACCGGCCAAAAATGCTGTCCGTTCTTCCGGTTGTTTTAATAGGTGCAACACCAAACGTAACGCCGTTCGTTTACCAATACCGGGTAATTGCGACATTTCATACACGGCATTTTCCAAAAGTTTAGAAGAGTATTCCATTGCTGTAAAATTACAATTTTACATTTATTGGCGTCGCCAAAATATATAATACTCTGGGGCTTTACTTAAATTAAAATTCAATTCTGTTTAAAGCTTCGTTTTGCCGCACCAAGGTAGCTTAGCTAGCTAGCTTTTTGTATTTTGCCAAACAAATAGATTTTATGTCTGCAATTCAGATATTACTGCTTATTGGAGGGTACTTTTTAGTACTTCTACTTATCTCTTACGTTACAGGCAAAAATGACTCCAACACCGATTTTTTTAAGGCGGGTCAAAAGTCTCCATGGTATTTAGTCGCGTTCGGAATGGTTGGGGCCTCACTTTCTGGGGTAACTTTTATTTCTGTGCCAGGTTGGGTAGAGGCTTCGGAGTTTAGTTATATGCAGGTGGTCTTGGGTTATTTGGTAGGCTATTTTGTTGTGGCCTTTGTCTTATTACCTGTTTATTATAGACTAAACTTAACCTCAATCTATGAGTATCTTTTAGAGCGCTTCGGCCATGTAAGTCACAAAACAGGAGCTTTTTTCTTTTTTGTTTCTCGCGTTTTAGGAGCCGCTTTCAGGCTATATCTAGTAGCAATAGTATTACAGCAATTTGTATTTGATGACTTAGGCGTACCTTTTGAAATAACAGTTGTAATTTCTATAGCCTTAATATGGATATACACCAATCGCGGAGGTATAAAAACTATAGTCTGGACGGACACACTACAAACCACTTTTATGATTGCAGCGGTAATTCTCTCTATCATATTAATCAATAGAGAGCTGGACTGGAGTTTTGGCGAGTTCTTAGAATCTGATGAATTAAAAAATTATAATAAGTTTTTCTTTACCGATAGTCTTTTGGCTAAAAACCATTTTATAAAATCGTTTCTTGGTGGAATGTTCATTACTATCTGTATGACGGGGCTTGACCAAGATATGATGCAAAAAAACCTAACCTGTAAAAATCTTAAGGATGCCCAAAAGAACATGGTTTCTTTTAGTTTTGTTTTGGTAGGCGTCACCTTTCTTTTTATGCTTTTAGGAGCTTTACTATTTATTTACAGCAAACAAAATGGAATAGCAATTCCATTAATGGATGGCGCACCAAAAACAGATTTGCTCTTTCCGGAAGTTGCTCTGAATAGCGGATTAGGTCTTACGCTTTCCATTACATTTATGCTCGGTCTAATCGCTGCGGCCTATAGCAGCGCAGATAGCGCATTAACCTCTTTGACCACTTCTTTTTGTGTAGATTTTTTAAACATTGAACAAAAATCTGAAATTGAGCAAAAAAAGATTCGCAAAAAGACACATATTGCGATGAGCCTTGCTTTAATCTTGGTTATTATCTCTTTTAAGTATATCTTAAGTCGGAATGTTATTGACAGCCTCTTAATTGTAGCAGGATATACCTACGGCCCACTTTTAGGCCTCTTTGCCTTTGGCATTTTTACAAAACACAAAATAAAGGACAAGTACGTATGGATTGTCGCAATTCTATCGGTTGTGATAATAGCAATTATTGGAAATATAGATGCGAAATTTCTAGGCGGTTATGCCGTAGGCTATGAATTACTGCCTTTAAATGGTCTACTTACTTTTATTGGCCTATGGCTCATACGGGATAGAAAGCAAAAGGCACCTCTTTAAAACATAAGAAACTATGAAAACAATGACCTGTAAACAATTAGGTGGAGCCTGTAATATTGAATTTAGGGCTGATACTTTTGAAGAAATAGCCGAATTAAGCAAAAAACATGGCATGGAAATGTTTCAAAAAAATGATGCAGCACACTTAGATGCTATGAACGAGATGAAAACACTCATGAAATCACCAGAAGCCATGCAGGCATGGTTTCAAAACAAAAGGGAAGAATTTGAAGCCTTACCAAGCGAGTAAGATTCCTTTTTTAATATTGGCCGGTAGCTAATAAAACCAGGGTGCAGGCAACCTCAACTTGTATTCCTTTTTCTCCTAACAATTTATAAAATTCTGGGTTCTCGGTACCAGGGTTAAAAATCACTCTTCTCGGTGCCAATTCCGTAATTTGATAGTAATACTCGCTTTGTCGAGAAGGGTTCATGTATAGGGTGATGGTATCTATGTTTTTAATATCCGACAAATTGGTTTTAATTTGCACCGAACCTACATATCCGGCCCTTAACCCAAATGCCTTTGTATCAATATTATTCTCCTGTAAACGGTGAATAGCTATGTTACTGTAACGATTGGTTTTTAAAGAAGCACCAAAGACTAAAGTTGTTTTCATTTGTTATTTATCTGTTAAACTAGGTTAAAAGTCGTAACGATTTACGAAAAATATCGTCTATTGGTAATAGACTTAAAATTTTAATCATTGGTAAGACTGTATTTTTTATAGTTAATGGTTAGTGTTTAGTATAGCTTATCAATGACAAAACCCTGACTTCTTTATTGGAGTCAGGGTTCTTTTTTAAATGCTTACCTAAGAACAGCATCAACCGCACTCTTAAAAATTGTTAAAGCCAGGTTTTAATGTAACATCATTTAGATATTGGCGTCTTTTTAAAAAGGAATTAAAGTATTGGTTTGTTTGAGATAGAAATTGGTTGGTTAGTTCTACATCAAGAAATCAATAAGAAACCCTAGTGTAAAAACTAGGGTTTATTTTTACCATCTAATAATGGCACTGCCCCAAGTAAATCCACTACCAAAGGCTGCCAGTACTACTAAATCACCGTCATTAATTTTACCTTTTTCCCAAGCTTCGGTCAAAGCTATAGGTATTGAGGCCGCAGTTGTATTGCCATAGTGCATAATGTTATTATACACTTGATCGTTCGAAAGCCCAAACTTCTTTTGTACAAACTGAGAAATTCTAAGGTTTGCCTGGTGCGGAACCAACATATTAATGTCAGAAGGATTTAATCCGTTTATCTGCAGGCCTTCCATTATCACTTCGCTAAAACGAACTACAGCGTTCTTAAAGACAAACTGCCCGTTCATGTAAGGAAAATAGGATTCATCATTAGGATCATTGTCATCTATAATATCGGTTACCCATCGTTTGCCCATGCCTGGCGCAATAAGCGAAAGTTCTTCTGCGTGTTGCCCTTCGGAATGCAAATGGGTTGAAAGAATACCTTTTGTGGTATCTTCTTCTCTACTCACAACGGCAGCGCCTGCACCATCCCCAAAAATAACGGACACTCCCCTACCCCTTGTTGTCATATCCAACCCTGTAGAATGTACCTCAGAACCAATGACCAAAACATTTTTGTACATACCACTTTTTACATATTGGTCGGCAACCGATATTCCATATACGAACCCAGAACATTGGTTTCTAACATCCAGGGCACCTACAGTTTTGATACCTAAATCTCGTTGCACCAAAACGCCCGGGCCAGGGAAATAATAGTCTGGACTCAAGGTTGCAAAAACAATAAAATCAATGTCATCTTTATCTATTCCTGCTCGTTCTATAGCTACTTTGGCTGCTTTGACCCCCATTGTAGTCGTAGTATCTTCACCTTTTACTACATGTCTTCTTTCTTTAATACCTGTACGTTCTTGAATCCATTCATCATTGGTATCCATTAACTTAGAAAGATCATCATTGGTTACAACATTCTCAGGAACGTAATGGCCAAGGCCTATAATTTTAGAATTATACATAAAAAACGTGTTTGAAACCCATTAGAGATGAGTAATTGAATCGGTAAAGTAAAAAATAAATTGATGGTACTAAAACATTCGGATTTATTTTAAACCTTGGATATTACATTTAGTCCAGATACTGTCTAAAATTATTTACCGTGACCTTGGCCTTTAAATCGTGCAAAAGATTGTAGAGACCGAAGAAAGTACGGTTCATATATAAAAAATGTTTTGAGCCACGATTACCGTTCATTTTTCGTATTTGCTCGTCTTTGGAATAGCGTTCGCTAAGGTCTGCTATTTTAGCCCAAAAGACATCAGAACCAAAGTCGAACTCTTCTTCATGAAAAGGCGAGGTAAATAGACTTAGCATCTCTTTAAACAAGGCCGTGAAAAAATCTAGTTCTTTTTGAGAATCTGTTGGCGTCAATATTTCAAGTTCATAGAGCTTTTCCATAAAGATTTCATCGTTATTGATGTTTTCTTTCTTGGCCAACTCAAAATAGGGAATATAAAACTCATCTGGAATCTCTTTAATACAGCCAAAATCGATAGCGATTAAAGTATTTTCTTTACTGACTAGAAAATTACCTGGGTGGGGGTCGGCATGCACTTTTCGCAAACCGTGAATTTGAAACATGTAAAAGTCCCAAAGGGCTTGCCCTAGCTTATTTCCGATTTTTTGTGCGAACCCGGCTTTAGCAAACTCACTTAGATGAACTCCTTTCATCCAGTCCATCGTAATGATTCGTTCGCTAGAAAGTTCTTCATAATATTTAGGGAACTCCATATTGGGTATAACCGAACAAGCTTCAGTTATCTCCTTACTTTGTTTTAACTCTAAAATGTAATTGGTCTCTTCCACCAATTTATTCTCAACTTCCTTAAAATATTTATCGGAGTCTTTTCCCTGCAAGTTGAACATACGAATGGCAATAGGTTTAACTATAGCTAAATCACTGCTTATACTTTCCGCAACACCAGGATATTGAATTTTAACAGCTAGTTTTCTGCCATCTTTAGTGGCTTTGTGTACTTGACCGATACTCGCAGCGTTAACCGAATCACGCTCAAAGGTGTCAAAAATCTCCTCTGGATATTTGCCAAGATATTTTTTGAAGGTTTTACGGACCAATGGTGCAGAAAGTGGTGGTACAGAAAATTGGGAGAGTGAAAATTTCTCTACGTAGGCACTAGGTAGTAGGTTTTTCTCCATGCTTAGCATCTGGGCTACTTTAAGTGCACTGCCTTTTAAACTTTTTAGCCCGTCATAAATATCACCTGCATTATCCTCATTAAGTTCATCTTTACTTAAATTAGGATTGACTAGTTTTTTACTATAGTATTTGGCATAGTTACCACCTATTTTCACACCAGTTTTTACCAATTTCCCAGCACGCTCAATCTTTCCCGTAGGTATCTTATCTAGTGTCTTCATATTTATAGTACTAAGCGAAGTTCTCTTTGTATAAAAACTTACCGAAATCGATAATACTTTCTAAGGGGGTATTATCAAAAAGGTCAAATATTGTGGTAACCGACTTTTCTATTGCTAAATCAGTTTTTTCAAAACCAGCTGAAGAGTCATCTATCCAAAATTTCAGCAAAAACAAAAATTGCACCCAAGCACCCTCTGAAAATATTCTCGGACTCTGCTTTGTTATCTTTAGGGTCTTATCTGCATTACCTTCTTCAATAAGCTCCGTTGCAAAACCTTTAAGATGTGACCTTAGCTCTTTAAGTTCTCCCATCTTATCCAATAACTGTCTTTTTCCGTCCAAAGAAAAAAGTACATAACTGCGATTTAGGGTTAAAAGTTCAAAAAAGGTGTAAAAATAAGTGAGCATTTTGTCTTTGTTGCTAAAGCTACCGTACTCCTTATTTTTATTCAGAAGATGAATTGTATTAGAATGAAACTTATTCCATATCCCTTTTTGCAAAGCTTCGAAAGAACCAAAAAAGCCGTAAAATTCATCTTCTTTGATTTTATTTTCTTTACAAAATTTATAGACCGATTTCGGATGCATTTCGTGTTCCAAAACGTAATCCATATAAAATGCGATGATTTTATCTTCTGTTATTTTTGTCGTGCTTGCCTTTGTAGCCATATTCAATTTTTTGTTAAAACGAATTTACAATATTATAAACATAGATTCTGTTAATAATCTAACAAAAAGAGAAAACGTGTTCCCTTAGCAAGAACACGTTTTCAACAACCTAACCAATAAATAAACAAACTTGTTGTAATAAACTTTTTCATAGCAAAATTTATCCTCACAACTGTGTAAAGATATATAATGTTCAACTAATTTTAAAATTAATTAAACAAAATATTTGTTAAACTTTTGAGCTTAAAAATTATTGACCTTATCCTGGTGTCAGTTTGTCACTTTTTTCGGCTATGGTACTTTTTTTGAAAAGTAGTTTGTGAATTATAAATAAAGAAAATCCGCGTTTGCGGATGAAATACAATAAAATCAAAGTAATTATGGCGACAGGTAAAATTAATGTTTCGGTAGAAAATATTTTTCCGCTAATTAAAAAGTTTCTCTACAGCGACCACGAAATATTTTTACGTGAGTTGATTTCAAACGCGACAGACGCTACTTTAAAACTCAAGCATCTTACTTCCATTGGAGAAGCGAAAGTAGAATATGGCAATCCGCTAATTGAAATCAAAGTGGATAAGGATGCCAAAAAAATCCATATTATCGACCAAGGCATCGGTATGACCGAAGACGAAGTCAAGAAATATATCAACGAGGTAGCTTTTTCAGGTGCAGAAGAGTTTTTAGATAAGTATAAAGATGCCGGTAAAGACGCTGGTATTATCGGGCATTTTGGCCTAGGTTTCTATTCAGCTTTTATGGTTGCTGAAAAAGTTGAGATTATCACCAAAAGTTTTAAAGACGAACCAGCAGTGCATTGGTCTTGTGATGGATCACCAGAATTTGAATTAAAAAAGGCTAAAAAGGAAGATAGAGGTACTGAGATCGTGCTTCATGTTGCCGAGGATTCAACTGAATTTTTGGAAGATTCTAGAATACGTGAACTTTTGACCAAGTACAACAAATTTATGCCTATTCCGATCAAGTTCGGAACAAAAACAGAAACACTGCCCAAGCCAGAAGGTGCAAAAGAAGAAGACCCTGCTCCTACCAAAGAGGTTGATGATATTATAAATAATCCAAATCCTGCATGGACAAAAAAACCGTCAGATTTAAAAGATGAAGATTATAAAGGTTTCTACAGGGAACTGTACCCCATGCAGTTCGAGGAGCCATTGTTCAATATTCATTTGAATGTAGACTACCCATTTAACTTAACAGGTATTTTATACTTCCCTAAGTTGACCAATGACCTCAATATTCAAAAAGATAAGATACAATTATATCAGAACCAGGTATTCGTTACCGATAATGTCGAGGGCATAGTACCAGAGTTTTTAACCATGCTACGTGGTGTAATAGATTCTCCTGATATTCCCTTAAATGTATCACGCTCTTATTTGCAGGCTGACGGTGCCGTTAAAAAGATTTCATCTTACATTACTAAAAAGGTGGCCGATAAGTTAAGCTCACTTTTCAAGAATAGCCGTGAAGACTTTGAGCAAAAATGGAACGACATTAAAGTAGTCATTGAATATGGTATGCTTTCTGAAGATAAATTCTTTGAAAAGGCCGACAAATTTGCCTTGTATCCAACCATTGATGGTAAGTACTTCACTTTTGAAGAGCTAGAGGCTAAAATAAAGGATACCCAGACCGATAAAGATGACAAACTGGTTATTCTTTACGCATCTGACAAGGAAGCACAACACAGCTACATCGAAGCTGCAAAAGCAAAAGGTTATGAAGTATTATTATTAGACTCGCCTATTGTACCTCATCTAATGCAAAAATTAGAGACTTCGAAAGAAAAGATTTCTTTTGCCCGTGTTGATGCCGACCATATCGATAATCTTATCAAAAAAGAAGACACCACTATTTCTAAACTTTCTGATGAAGAAAAAGAAAAGTTAAAAGGTGAGATTGAAAAAGTAATTGACCCATCTAAAGGTTTTACGGTGCAATTAGAAGCGATGGACAGCTCGGCACAACCATTTATCATCACTGAGCCAGAATTTATGCGTAGAATGAAAGATATGCAGCAAACAGGGGGCGGAGGAATGTTCGGTATGGGCAATATGCCAGATATGTTCAACTTAATCGTTAATACCAACAATGAATTGGTAGGTGAAATTTTAAATACCAAAACAGCCAAGAAGAGGGAGCGACTAATTAATCAATCTCTTGATTTAGCTCGCTTATCTAAGGGACTTTTAAAAGGTGAAGAACTTACTAATTTCATTAATCGTAGTTACGATATGATAAAGTAATTAACTCAAACCCAGTCTGAATTTTAGCATATAAAACGCTCATAGCTACTATGAGCGTTTTTTTTTGTAAAAGCTTTATATTAGAACATCAAAAAACCAACCATGAGTAACGATTACAATAGTTCTTCTTTTAAAAAATTACTTGATAAACTACAACAAGAAAGTTGGCAGTTAGAACTATTAATATCTGGTTTCGCCATTTTTGGGCTTTTTCAAGTAATGCATCCGCTTAAAGAAGAACTAATGAAGGCCATTGGCAATGATGACTTCATTTATCGTTTTTTTATACAAACGGTATACCCCGCACTTAGCATTTTACTGGTGGTGCTTTTGGTGCATGTGATTTTGAGAGGTGTATGGATCGGGGCTCTTGGACTTAGATATGTTTCGAATGAAATTGATTATGATGAATTGCAATACTCCAAAAAATTCACGGATCACCTTACCAAAAAAGTAGGTTCTTTTGACAGGTATATATCGAGGTTAGAAAACATTTGCAGTACCCTATTTGCCATCGCTTTTTTAATGATATTTTACTTTATGGCATATATGCTAATAATCGGTTTCTACATTCTAGTCAGTAATTTAGTAGAGCTTACCGATATTTTCAGCAGTGAACAGCAGGTTATTTTTAATGTGTATTGGGCATTCTTCTACTTTTCTTTTGCTTTGCTCATTTTTATAGATTTCATAGGCATGGGCATCTTAAAGAAAGGTAATTTAAGACCAAAAATTTATTATCCCGTTTATCGCTTTTTCAGTATCATAACCCTTTCTTTTTTATATCGCCCTTTGGTCTATAATTTTTTAGATCAAAAAAGAACCAAATGGTTAGCTACTTTTATTTTACCCGCCTATTTACTTATCAGCTTCTTACTAAGTTCTTTCTCAAAGCAGCATTCCAATTACTTAACCACCAGTGGAGACTCAAGTGCCATTTATGCCAATAAAGGCAACTACGAAGATGTTATCGACAATAGCGAAGATTTAATTGATTTTGCCACGATACCCTCAAAAATTATCACCACATCGTACCTACCCCTTAAGATACCTTTTACCACATTTAAAGAGAATGCCGTTTTTGAAAAAGATAGCACTCTAAAGCCTAACAAAGATGAAAGAGGCTACGGCTTTAATGGAAAAAGCATGTCGATTCCAGGATTAACCCTTTCTATAGGCAACAATAAAGACGTAGACCAACAAAAAAAATACTTGAATGTGGTAAATGATATGTACGAAGTACTTATCGATTCAACCATAGTTGAAAAAGAGTTCATTTACACGACAAATTCAAATGGGCGGCTTCAGTTCGAAACTTTTTTGGATATATCGACAATAGGAAAAGGGAAACATCTTTTACATATTGTAGGACCAGCTGGCGATAACGAACTTTTTAAAAAGAAAATTAAAATTGACACCTTGGTAACCATTCCTTTTTGGCATTATAAAGACTAAACTTTAGTACCTTGTTTGTTAAAGTCAACCATTCCAATGAATAACGATTATAAAAGTCCTGCGTTTAGAAAACTGTTGGACTCTCTACAACAACAAAGTTGGGAACTGGAACTTCTAATTTCTGGTTTTGCCATTTTTGGGCTTTTCACAGCTTACGAGCCCTTAAAAATTGAAATGCTAAATGCAGAAAATGAAAGGCAGATCTATAGTTTCGTTGTGCATTTTATCGCACTTATCGCCTGTTCAATTTTGCTTTTCAATCTATTGCTACACGTTATTTTAAGGGGTTTATGGATAGGTGCTTTAGGCTTACGTTATGTTTCGGGCGACATTGAATTCGATAAATTAAAGTATACCGATAAATTCAAAAACTATCTCTCAAAAAAAATAGTATCGTTCGACCGCTATATTGGTAGTCTCGAAAATTATTGTAGTGTACTCTTCGCCATTTCTTTTCTACTGATATTCTACGTGATAGCCTTGGCCTTAGTTATCATTTGTTTTGTGTTGATTGCAAATTTTATTATCGATAATGAAACTCTCCCTAGGTGGATATCGCAAGGAGTTGGCATCTTTTTAATGATTTTTCTTGTTATCGGCATGCTCTTGACCTTTTTTGATTTTATTACACAAGGTTTGCTCAAACGTAACAAATGGGTAGCCAAAGTCTACTTTCCGATATATTGGGTATTTAGTTTTGTGACCTTATCTTTCTTATACAGACCCTTGGTTTACAATTTTCTAGACAACAAGTTCGGCAAGAGGCTAATTCTTCTATTAACGCCCATATATGTATGCATATTAATTCTTGCATCTTTTACTTATGAAAAATCCAATTATTTGGATGCGGATAGAGATTCATCCTCAATTTTTGCAAATAAAGAAAATTATCAAGATTTACTCACGGAGGAAGGAGATTTACCAGGAGAAATAGTAATTCCATCAAAAATAATCAGAACCCCCTATTTACCTGTTTTTATCCCTTTTGAAGAAAATATTGAAGATCGAATTTTTGCATACGACTCCACCATCAAGCCTGAAAAAGACCTAAGGGGTTTATCTTCTGATATTCAAATAACCGGTTCAGGGAACAGTTGGAAAAATAGAAGACAGAGAGATAGTCTTAGAAAACGGTATGTTACCCTTTTTAATGAAATCTATTCCTTTAAAATCGACACCTTAAAATTGGACTCAGATTTCATCGCGACTACAAACACTAAGGGTCAATTAGGTTTTGAGACCAATATAGACATTAGGGAAATCTCTGAAGGAAAACATCTTCTAATACTGCGCCGATTTCGAAAAGTTAAGGATACAACAGAGACCTATATCGAAGCAGAAATACCGTTTTGGCACTTTAAAGAATAATTTATGATATACCCCTGGCATCTTTACCTAATGGCCTTAATGTATGTATTTGGTGGGTTAATGCACTTTATTAAACCAAAGGCCTATATGCGTATTATGCCAAGGTACTTACCAAATCATAAAGCATTGGTTTTCTGGAGTGGAGTTGCTGAAATTGCTTTAGGCATAGGGCTTTGCTTTTCTTCTACAAAAAACATCGCTATTTGGGGTATTGTAGCTATACTAGGCATATTCCTATTCGTACATTTTTACATGTTATCAGGCGAGAAAGCATCTGCCGGCATTCCGAAATGGGTTCTAATCCTTAGAATTCCTTTACAATTCGGGCTAATGTATTGGGCCTATTGGTACTTGCCGTTTTAGGCCAGCCTATTCTCAAAGTATTTTTTTAATACTAACGTATGCAAGCAAACCATTAAACCAGATATTACAATCGCATACGTCATCGTTTTTGATAAACTGAATTGTGAGAAAAAATTAGAAGACCAAATTCCTACCTTATTCAAGTCTTTAAAATATGGATTAGAAATACCTGAAGTTATATATAGGTTTATTCCATATATCAGAAACCCAATAACAAAAATAGCCGCCACAGAAAGCAACCATTTTGGCAACAAAGGTTTATATACCAATCTTTCACTTTTTACAGAAATTGTTTTTTCAAGAACCTTTTTGGTAAAATTCAATGAAGGTGTCTCCAAAGTATCGGATACCATCAACTTATCGATAAGCTTTTCTAATTCTTCTTGGTTATCCATAATTCTTTATTGTTTCAGGGTTCAACCTTTCTTTTAATATCTTTGCCAATCTAGCTCTAGCTCTAAAGAGTTTAACCTTAACATTGTTTTCTGTTAAGTTAAGAATCTTAGAAAGTTCGTTCAAGTTTTTTTCTTCAAAGTAAAATAATGTAAGTAAAGCACTATCACTTGGTGACAGCAAGCCTATACATTGTTTCAACACCTTTGACTTTTCTTCTCTTTCAATATCATCTAAAACTGTACTCAAATCAGATATTTCTACACCCGATATTTCATCGAACGACTTTATTTGTTGCACTTTTTTTATTTTTTTAAGCCTATCCAAACAACTGTTGTAGGCTATTCTATAAATCCAAGTAGAAAATTTAGAATCTCCTTTAAAACTTTTTATAGACTTAAAAACCTTAACAAAGGTGTCTTGAGCCACTTCTTCTGCTTCTTCTGTATTTTTCAACATTCGTAACGCCACCGTAAACACCAAATTCTTATAGTTATCCACTAGTTTTGAAAACTCCTGCGAATTACCATTAATTATTAATTGAACATTTGGCTGGTATTGGTTTTGTTCCATTTAATCCATAAGACGAAAATATTGCTATTAAGGTTACATAAATTTAAAAAAACTTAAATGCGTGTAACCTTTTTTGAAAAACTATCGTCATAAGGGCAAATGAGTTTATTAATCAATTAAAAATCGAAACAATTATGGGATCAGAATTAATCATTATACCAATTTTCTTTGGTGCAATTTTCGGAATAGCCTATCTCTATTTCTCAACACGAAACAAAGAACGACTGGCCTTAATAGAAAAAGGTGCCGATGCAAGTATTTTTGTAAAGGGCCGAGATAGCAGAACAGCACCTATTTGGAAAGTATTGTTGTTAAATCTTGCCTTACTATTAATGGGTATAGGTCTCGGAATATTTTTAGGCTCACTTTTAGAGGCTCTCGGTTTTGATGAAGATGTGGCTTACCCGGCAACCATCTTTTTTATGGCAGGTATTGGTTTATTTGTTGGGTTCACCATGACAAAACGTTTAGAAAAAGAAGACTAACCCGCTAAACATTAACATGAAAAACCATCACAAATGTGATGGTTTTTTTATTTTCATAAGATGAAAGTTATCTCTACAAACATTGGTAAACCGACCAAAGTATTATGGAATGGCGAAACCATAGAAACCGGAATTTATAAGTATCCCGTAAATGAACCTATTTTTTTACAAAAAGAAGATGTGGCAAAAGATGCTGTTATAGACCGAAAACATCATGGTGGAACTTACAAAGCGTGCTACTTGTTTTCGGCCGACAACTATGATTTCTGGAAGAAAAAGTATCCCAATCTTGATTGGGACTGGGGGATGTTCGGAGAAAACTTAACAGTTACAGGATTAGACGAATCCAAAATTAGAATAGGGGATATCTACAAAATTGGCACTGCACTTGTACAAGTAACACAACCTCGTCAACCGTGTTTTAAGCTAGGTATTCGTTTTAAAGACCAAAACATATTAAAACAGTTTATACATCATGAAAAGCCTGGTACTTATGTTAAAGTTTTAGAAGAAGGCACCGTTACCAATGATGACGACCTGAACCTGGTTGAACAATCTGTAAATGCATTGACAGTAAAACAATTTTATCAATTACTATACATGCGAAAAAAGGATAGTGCCTTAGTTGATTTAGCTATTAACAACATAGCCTTACCACCGCATAAACGAGAAAACCTAAAAAGATATACATAAAAAAACCTCAACTTGAGATTGAGGCTTTTTAAACTGAATAAAAATTAACTAAACTATTTTCCTTTAACCACCACACTTTCTTGGAAAGTTTCTTTACTATCAGTAATAACTACAGTGTATTTATCTTCAAAGGCATTTTCAAAATTAAAGGCCTTTTCAACGACCACCGCATTTTTTATTACTTCTTTAAATACCACCCTACCCTCACTATCAATAACTGTAATAATTACTTTTTCTTTATCAAGATTTAGCAGGTTCATAAATAATTTGTCGCCTTTTCTTTTAAAAGTTGGGTCAAAATCAAAATTGATGATGTTCTTTTCAACTTCGTTCTTAGAAATTCCTTTTTTACCGAATTCTTTTTCTGGTCCGTTGGCCATACTTAAAGTTGAACTTAATAATATGGCTGCTGCTACTGAATTTTTTAAGATTGTCTTCATAACATGTTGTTTTTAAGATTTGTAATTAATTTACATGGCAAATTTAAGTCCGTTTAAAGCTTCCAAACTACCACAGGATTTTCCAATTTATGTTCAATTTTAACCCGGACTATGACAACTTGCTGCATTAAAGGTAATATTGTATATATTTCAGTTAATTTTGCATAGATTCAATCTTAAAGACCTTACTAATTTTACTATAAGATTGAAAAAATGAACGTGATGAATCAGAAACCTACTTTTGAAGCTATCGCCCCAGATTTCGGAAAGTCTTTTACTTACCAAAGATTTGATGAGAATAAAATGAATGCCAATGCCGGATGGCACTTTCACCCTGAACTAGAGCTAGTGTACATTAATGGAGGCTCAGGTAAAAGACAAATAGGTAGCCATGTCTCTTATTTTAGAGATGGAGATTTGATCCTAGTGGGGTCAAACCTACCCCATTGTGGTTTTACCGACAAATTAACTGGAAATAAAAGTGAAACAGTGGTGCAAATGAAAATTGATTTTTTAGGGAATAACTTTTTTGATATCCCCGAAATGAAAAAAATTCAGTCCCTTTTAAATATATCTAAAAGCGGGATTGCGTTTCATGGAAAGACCAAAAAAAGGATAGGTGAAAAAATGGAGATTCTAGAGTATCAACCAGACTTTCAACGATTGTTATCTATATTAAACATATTGAATGAATTGGGATCTTCTGATGAATTTCAAGTTTTGAACGCCGAAGGTTTTTCAATGGAGACCGAGGTTAAAGATAATGATAGAATAAACGTCGTGTTCAACCACGTCAAGACCAATTTTAAAGAGGATATATCTTTAGAAGAGATAGCGAATTTGGTTAGCATGACTATACCCTCTTTTTGTCGATATTTTAAAAAAATAACGAATAAGACATTTGTACAATTTGTAAATGAGTATCGTTTGGTACATGCCTCAAAATTGTTGGCCGAACAACCCATTAGTATTACCGAGGTATGTTTTGAAAGCGGTTTCAATAATTTCTCACATTTCAATAAATCGTTTAAGGCTTTTACGGGGCAGAATCCTTCTGAGTATCGAAATCAATTAAAAACCGTTCTGCAATAATGGCTCAATTATTCGATAAAGAAATTAAGTTTGACTTGCCCGATTCAGATATAAGTTACTACCCCAACTTTATTGAAAAAACTATTGCTGATGACTATTTTTATAATTTAAAGAAAACTGTTCCTTGGCAACAAGATGATATCAAAGTTTTTGGAAAAGTCTACCCGCAACCCAGATTAACTGCATTATTTGGCAACAATGGCAAGGCTTACTCCTACTCCAATATTACCATGTACCCAAAGCCTTTCAGCAAGGAGCTACAAGAGTTGAAAAAAAGCATAGAATTAGTGGCCATGACCACCTTCACTACTTGCCTTCTTAATTTATACAGAGATGGTAAAGACAGTAATGGGTGGCATGCCGATGATGAGACCGAACTAGGTGAAAATCCGGTAATTGCATCTATAAGTTTGGGGCAAGAACGCTTTTTTCACCTTAGACATAAAAATAAGAAACAGCTTAAACAGAAAATACTTTTAGAGCATGGAAGCCTGCTATTGATGAAAGGCGAAACCCAGCACTTCTGGCAGCATCAAATACCCAAAACTGCCAAACCGATTAAAGAACGTATTAATCTTACCTTTAGAGTGGTCTATTAATTTGTAGCTTTGTAATGCTATGAAAAAAGAATTTACAGAAAGAGAATTAGACCGCATCATAGAAATGGCATGGGAAGATCGTACCCCGTTTGACGCGATTACCTATCAGTTTGGCATATCTGAACAAGAGACTATCGAAATAATGCGTCGCGAAATGAAACCCAGCAGTTTCAGAATGTGGCGTAAACGTGTGCAGGGCAGAAGCACCAAACATGCAAAGCTACGCACCGATGAAGTCAATCGGTTTAAATGTTCGCGACAAAGAAATATTTCTGGTAATAAGGTTTCAAAGCGTTAATAAACCTTCACTAAGAAAAAACATCGTTGAGCACTTTCGCCAAACGTAAACCTCCTTTTTGTAGTCTTTCAAATAAAAGTGGGTTGTATTTATAGGTATAAGAATATCCTAATTTTTCACCGACACTTACCGAATTGTAAAGTTCAGTTGCATAATCGTGAGATTCACCCAACCAATCTACTATTGTTCCTTGTTGTATAGCTTTTCTTTCATGTTTTGTTATTGCTCCATCTAATTCATCTCCCAGCTCATAGTAACTCATTCCGTATGCTTCCAACATATTGGTATCCCACACTTTGTGCAGGTTTGACCCTCTACCAAACCATTGTACTTGAATATCATTACCGCCACGATCCGCCTCTATACCAGCATGCATAGGCTGATGAAGATCACCTATTAGATGAATTAAAAATTTTAAATAGAACGCTTTATCCTTTTTTGTACTGTTCTTGTTTTTTAGAACAGTAATACAACTATCAATGGCTACCACAAGATCACCATACTCGCTTTTATCCGATTCAAGATAACTTTGCGCCAGTGGATAGTTCACATAGTGCCATGGAGTATATTCAGAAAAACTACGGTCAGACTTAATCTCATCGGCATAGGTAGATGCAAATGCAAGACTATGCCCATCTAATAATTCTTTTATTGCTTTTCTTGCTTTTCTAGTGAGGTGTTTTTCGGCTATATGACCTGTTACCCGGTGGCCGGTACGACCCCAAATATTTGAAAAAGCAAGTGTGGGAATCAAGAACAAAAGAAGAAAAATACCGCGCATGAAATTAATTTTCGCCAAAAGTAACGCTTATTATAAAGGTATATGTTAACCAAAAATTACTTTTTACTACTTAAAACAAACGCATTTTGATTATTCGATTTAATATTATATATTTATGATATCATTTTAATATCATTTCAAATAATCAACTATGACAAACGAAAAAATTGTAACTCCCCTTAATGGTTACTTCATGCTATTTATTTTTTTGCTTTTATTCTTTGGGGGAATAGCCGCAATCATCTCTACTAGTTCACCTTGGTTCGGAATTTTGGTGTTTTTAGGCTTCATTTTAGCTTTCGGACTTGTACTTGTTAACCCAAACAGTTCGAGAGTGTTATTGCTCTTTGGTAAATACGTAGGCACAATTAAAAGAAATGGGCTTTATTGGGTAAATCCGCTTTACTCAAAAAAGAAAATATCCCTTAGGGCCAGCAACTTCGATAGCGAAAGACTTAAAGTCAATGACAAATTAGGTAACCCGGTTATGATAAGCACCATTTTGGTATGGCGTGTTACCAATACTTACAAAGCTGCATTTGAGGTAGATGATTATAAGAATTTTGTAAGAGTACAGACAGATGCCGCCGTTCGAAAATTGGCAAGTATGTATCCGTACGATAATTTTGCAGATGAAGGTATTGAAGAAGATATCACCCTACGGTCTAGTGTAAATGAAGTTAGCGAAGCTTTAGAAAAAGAAGTGCAAGAAAGACTTTCTATGGCAGGTATCGAAGTACTTGAAGCCAGAATAGGGTATCTTGCTTATGCTCAAGAAATTGCCAATGCGATGCTTAAAAGACAACAGGCAACCGCTATTGTTGCTGCAAGACATAAAATTGTTGAAGGCGCTGTGAGTATGGTTGAAATGGCGCTTGAAGAACTCAGCCAAAAGAATATTGTTGATTTGGATGAAGAACGTAAAGCAGCAATGGTAAGTAACCTCATGGTAGTACTATGCTCTGATAAAGATGCTTCCCCCATTGTAAATACTGGAACTTTAAATCATTAGAAAATGCGAATTTATGAAGAAAAACAAAGGTTTAACCAATGGTGGATGCTTGTAATAAACTTCAGCGTAATTGGTATTTTGCTTTATTTTATGTACGAGTGGTACATTGCTGGAAATTCAGTAGACAAAGTATCCTCCTCTGATTACGCAGCCCAAATAGCTGTAATTTTAATGTTAGTGCTAGTAGTAGCTTTACTATTTTTATTAGGTTTAAAAACAACCATTGATGAAAACGGAATTCAATATCAGTTCAGGCCTTTTCATAGAGGTAAGAAAACTATCTCATGGAAAGAAATGGATAAGTGTTATACCCGTAAATACAAGCCTATTCTAGAATATGGCGGTTGGGGAATAAAACCTGTTCCAAAAAGTAATGACATGGCATATAATGTTAAGGGTAATATGGGTATTCAAATTCATCTAAAAAATGGAAAAAAGATACTTATTGGAACTCAAAATCCTGATAATGCTCAAATAGTAATAAATAGATATTTCAATAATGAAGGAATATAAAGTTGAAAAATGGAAAATGGGATTGAACAAAAATGGTGAACGTTTAGAAGCCACCTTAAATGAATTTGCCAAACAAGGGTGGCAAGTCATCCATATTGCTGAAAATTCTGCGACCGTCGTATTTGAAAGAGAAAAGAACAGATGAAAAACGTTTATTTCATATTCATATTACTTCCACTCCTTTTACAAGGCCAGAACATTGTAATCGAAGAAATTGATTTGAAAAATGGGCAAATTTCTATCCCCGGCACCCTCAGTTATCCTAAAACGAAGCAGAAAGTACCGCTACTTATCTTCGTACACGGTTCTGGAAATGTGGATAGAAACGGTAATCAGGGAGGGCTTGCCAAAGCGAACTACATTGCGCAACTATCGGATAGTTTAACCAAAAACGGAATCACCCTTTATAGGTATGATAAGCGGACCTCAAATACAAATAACTTTAAATTTTTAAAAAATATCAGTATTACAGATTTTGTAGACGATGTATCAAAAGTAATCGCTCACTTTAAAAATGATAACCGTTTTAAGTCGATACATTTAATCGGTCATAGCCAAGGCTCTCTAGTGGCAATGTTGGCTGCCGATGACAATATAAAATCGTACATCTCTTTAGCTGGCCCTTCAAACACAATAGATAGTGTTATTAGCAAACAACTAACAGAACAGAATGAAGGTTTAGGTAAAATAGCCAAAGAACATTTTGCCGAACTGGCAAAAACCGATACTATCTTATCAGTGAACCCAATGTTACTATCGATTTTCGCCCCACAGAATCAAAAATTCTTTAAAAGCTGGATGAGTCTTAGTCCTACTTCAGAAATTAAAAAAATTAATAAACCCATCTTAATTATTCAAGGTGAAAAAGACTTACAGATTAACACGGCCGATGCAAATAACTTATTAAATGCTATAACCGAAAATAGTTCTGTTTTAGAGCATGATGCAGAATTAATTTTAATTGACAATATGAACCACGTTTTAAAAGAAATTGAAAAACAAGAAGAAAACTTGAAATCATATACTTCACCTAATTTTCCGCTTTCTAGCGAATTGGTAAATGCAATCACAACTTTTATCTAAAGGAATGAGTAAGAAAAAGGCCTTCGCACTGCGATTAAATGAAGAAATGCTAAAGGCAATTGAAAAATGGGCAGCAGATGAATTTCGCAGCACCAATGGCCAAATAGAGTGGATGCTTATGAAAAGTCTTAAAGAAGCAAAACGCGAACCTAAGAAAAAAGACAATTCCTCAGAATAGTTCTTTTGGCATTTTTTTAACGTAGCTTACTATTAAATTTGTCAGGCTAATTCAAACTCAAATATGGCAAGATATTACGCTGCTATACTCTTACTGATTTTCTTTTTTAAGCTTAATGCACAAGATCAGAGCAAGTCTTTCACAGTAAAACTTATTTCAGAGAACATTAAAATTGACGGAATTCTAGACGAACCTATTTGGGACAGTGCAGAAAGTGCCAAAGACTTCCATCAGTACTTTCCATCCGATTCTGTGATGGCGGAACAGCAGACCACCATTAAGATGCTTTACGACAATACCACCCTTTACATTGCCATTAAAGGAAATGCGGCCGGTAAAGATTTTTTGACAAACTCATTGCAGAGAGACTTTAGAGGCGGTGGAATTGATCAAATAAGTCTTGTTTTTGACACCTTCAATGACGGCACAAATGCCTTTCTTTTTGGCATGAACCCATACGGCGTAAGACGTGAGGCACTAATATCTGGTGGTGGAACCGATCGAGGTGGTTTTACCACTTCTTGGGATGTAAAATGGCGTGGTGAATCTAAAATTTATGATAACTACTTTACTGCTGAAATGGCAATACCCCTTACCTCTTTCAAATTCAAGGAGGGAGAAACCAAATGGCGTTTTAATAGTTATCGTTTAGACATGCAGACCAATGAACGAACCACATGGATTAAAATTCCTCAAAACCAATTTATTTTTGGTCTGGCCTTTATGGGCGATATGATTTTCGAAAAACCTTTGGGAAAATCAAGAACGCCGCTTGCGCTAATCCCGTACGTAAATACTATCTCTTCAAAAGATTTTGAAAACAATGAATCACTAACAAATTTAAAAGTAGGCGGTGATGCGAAAATTGCAGTGGGCAATAGTCTTAATCTTGATTTAACCATTAATCCCGACTTCTCAACTGTAGAGGTAGATAATTTTATTACAAACCTTACGCGATTTGAGGTGGCCTTACCAGAAAGGAGACAATTTTTTGTGGACAACAACGATCTCTTTGGAAATTTTGGTGGCGGCAGGGATGCTAATCCGTTTTTCTCTAGAAGAATTGGCATTGCGAGAGATACAGCTGATAACACCATTGAAAATAGAATTATAGGTGGGCTACGTTTAAGTGGTAAAATAAACAATAACCTTAGGTTAGGTTTTCTGAACATTCAGACCGAAAAAGATGAAGAAAACGAAATACCCTCAAATAATAATATGATGTTCGCACTACAACAAAAGCTCTTTGCTAGATCTAATGTTGGGTTATTTTTCATAAATAGACAAGCCATTAATGCTGCTTCTTTTTTACCTGAAGATGAAGAATACAATCGGGTTATAGGCATAGATTATAATTTGGCCTCTGAAGATAATAGTTGGGTAGGCAAAGCTTATGTTCATAAATCTTTTCAACCAAATGATAACGAAGGAAATTATTCACTCGGGATAAATCTGGGAAAAAACACCCGTTACTTTTCGGCGTTTGTAGATGCAGTTTCAATTGACGAAGAATTTAATTCAGATTTAGGCTTTATAAGACGAAAGGATATTTTTAAACTCACCAATAATTTAGAGGGTAGGTTTTGGCCGGCAAAAGGAAAAGTAAATAGATACCAGGCACAACTTTTCAATACACTTACTTGGAGGCCTGGACTAGATTTTAGAAATACCGATTACAATGTATCTTTAGAAACATCAGCTGAATTTAGAACACTTGAAAGGCTACAAGTCCGTTTCTCAAAACGTTTTGTTTATTTGGCCTCTGAATTTGAACCTACCGGAAAGGAAAATGCCGTTTCGTTACCAGCCGATACTGGCTACCACTTTAGTAACGTAGAACTTGAATTTCAATCAGATAATCGTAAGAATTTTTCTTTTAGCGTTCAACCCAGTTATGGTGGCTTTTTCAATGGAAACAGATACTCTATGGAAACCAGATTTACTTGGAGGTTCATCCCCAAAGTAAATATTGGGTTTAATGCGCAGTATGATCATATAGAATTGCCATCACCATTTTCAAGGGCAGACATTTGGTTGATTAGCCCTAGAGCCAATATAACCTTTAATAAGTCTTTGTTTTGGTCTACACTTGTTCAGTACAGTAATCAAAGAGATAATCTTGGTATAAACTCTAGGCTACAATGGCGATTTGCACCGCTTTCAGATTTGTTTTTGGTGTATAATGACAATTACTTTGTAAACACTTTCGCCCCAAGAGTGCGATCCATCAATTTAAAGTTTACCTACTGGCTCAATATTTAGCTGCCGGATTTTATTATATTTGGAAACATACCAAATTTCTAAAATGAGCCAACTACCGTTTACTGAAGACACTGTAATATTCGGTCTTCTTGCCCTTTGCTTGGGTTTTGTTTTTTACACTTCTTCTATAAAAACCGGTTTTTGGAAAAAATACTATGCTATTGTACCCACGGTTTTGATGTGTTATCTATTGCCTTCGATTCTAGCCAGTTCGGGTATCATTGACGAAAAAAGTTCACAGACCTATTATATCGCCAGTCGTTATCTACTTCCTGCAGCGCTAATTTTAATGACCTTAAGCATAGATTTAAAAGCAATTTTGAATCTTGGCTCCAAGGCCCTAATTATGTTCTTAACCGGTACTGTGGGCATTATAATTGGGGGGCCTTTAGCTATTCTTATTGTATCCATTTTCTCTCCTGAAACCGTTGGAGGAGCAGGTTTTGATGCCGTTTGGAGAGGTTTAGCTACTATTGCTGGTAGTTGGATTGGGGGTGGCGCTAATCAGGCCGCTATGCTAGAGGTCTTTGAATTCAATCAAGAAAAGTACGGAGGTATGGTTTTGGTTGACATTGTCGTTGCTAATCTTTGGATGGCAATCATTTTACTTGGAGTTGGAAAAACAAAAAAAATAGATGCCTGGTTAAAAGCAGATACCTCATCAATTGAAGTATTAAAAACAAAAGTATCTGAACATACAGCTAAGATTGCAAGAGTAACATCTCTACATGATTTGATGATGCTTTTTTTTTATGCTTTTGCCGGGGTAGGACTTGCTCATTTTTTAGGAAATCATTTCGCAGAATTTCTCGAAAACACTTTTGAAGTCATTAGAGATAAAGAAAAGGTCTTATCATCTTTAGGCTCTAAGTTTTTGTGGATGGTTGTTTTTGCAACGGCCATAGGTATTGGTCTATCATTTACTAAAGCTAAAAATTATGAGGGTGCTGGTGCAAGCAAAATTGGTGGTGTTTTTATTTATATCCTTGTGGCGACCATAGGAATGAAAATGGATTTAAGTGCTGTATTTGACAAACCAGGCTATTTAATCATAGGTTTAGTCTGGATTTCAATACATGCGGGTTTGTTAATTCTTGTTGCCAAAATTATAAAAGCACCTTTTTTCTTTCTTGCAGTAGGTAGTCAAGCAAATGTAGGTGGGGCAGCTTCAGCTCCAGTTGTTGCAGCAGAGTTTCACCCTTCACTTACGTCAGTTGGTATACTATTGGCTGTTTTTGGCTATGTTGTAGGTACAGGTGGGGCTTACTTATGCGCGCTTTTAATGGAAGTCGCATCTAAATTTTAACGCAATGCCAAGCACTATTAAATCCAATTCCATCATATGAAAAAGATCTTAAAAAGCATTTTTGCCCTCGTTCTTCTTTTACAAGTCTTTTCTTGTATAGATTTTAGTGATAATATTAAAAAAGAAAAACTTAATGATGATAGCTTTAAAGCCATAACCATAAATGAGGAGTATAAAGTTAAACTTCCTAAATACATGAAAGAAGCCCAAAACTTAAATGATGAGGCATCTCTGCAATATCAGAATATATTTAAAGAAACTTATTTTGTGGTCATTGACGAACCCAAAGAAGAGTTTAAGGAAGTTTTCTTAGATATTGGAGAATATGACGAGTCTCTGCCCCTAATTAAGAATTATAAAAATGCTCAACTAGAATTCTTTAAAGAAAGTTTGACCACATATGAATTTATCAACGAAAGCT
Organism: Croceitalea sp. W27; assembly: GCF_055693185.1. NCBI lineage: Bacteria > Pseudomonadati > Bacteroidota > Flavobacteriia > Flavobacteriales > Flavobacteriaceae > Croceitalea > Croceitalea sp. W27. The sequence goes on along the minus strand of NZ_CM146327.1, from coordinate 3,362,806 downwards.
CAAAAAAGATAAATGGCAAAGACGCAGAAGTTGTAGCCTTCGATGGTAAAGTACAAGGGGTCATTTACGATATAAGCTACCTCTTCACTTTTGTTGAAGGAGACGATAAGGTCTACATGCTAATGGCATGGACGCTAAAAAACAAAAGAGACAAGTACCACGAAACCTTTGAGTATATCTCAGACTCTTTCACTGTTCTAAATTAATTTTTTAAAATACTTCTAGAAGGAATACTTTTGTCTTCCTTTTAATCAAACACCTTTACTTAATGAGATTAGCTAAATATCTTTTATTACTAAGCGTTTTTGGAATCACGCTGACATCATGTGAAAAGAAAACCGAAAATACAATGACAGTTTCGGGTGTTATTGATGGTCTGAAAAAAGGAACTTTATATTTTCAAAAAGCCAAAGATTCAACATTGGCAACTTTAGACTCTATTGTTATAAAAGGGAACGGAGGGTTTTCATTTTCATATGAAATCGAGAGCCCAGAACTATTTTACCTCTACTTGGATAAAGCTGACAATAACGAAATCAACGATAGAATAACTTTTTTTGGAGAGCCTGGGGATATTGTAATCAATACAGCATGGAACACTTTTGATACCAACTCGGACATCTCTGGTTCTAAGAGCCACATAAAATTTGCGGAATTTCAGGGCATGCTATCGAAATTTAATACCAGAGAATTAGAATTAGCTCAAGAAATGCTGCCAAAGGAAAATTCTTTATCTACAGAACAGTTTGATTCAATTCAAAATCTAAGACAGACGAATCTGTTAAGAAGGTATCAATATGTGCTCAATTTCGGACTAAGCAATCCTAATTCCTATGTCACTCCTTATGTAACTTTGATTGAAGCCTCAGATGCCAATCCTAAGTATTTAGATTCTATTTATAATGCTCTTGATGAAAAAGTAGCGAATTCAAAATACGGCAAAAGACTAGAAACATATTTGAAAGGCTTAAAATAATCTAGGCCTAAAGCTTGTTTAATTTTTCAATTAAATCAGTAGCTTTTTTTTCTAGGTCAGCCCTAATAGCTTTATAATGAGCTTTCGAATTTTCAACATCTTTGGCATGTACTTTATCCATCAATTCGTCGAAAGCACTAATAGCGCCATCAATGAGCTTAGACCCTTTATCGGAGTTTTTGTTTTGCGTAGTAGCCTCCCACTCGTATACGGCTTCAATAATATCTCCTAAAACAAAATTGATATCTTTTTTTAAATCCCTAACACTTGCCATAAAATCGTTTTAATCAAAAATAAGGTTAAATTGTTACTTCTAAAAGCTTAGCTTCTTTTGTGGTAATTTTTAATATATCGCTTGAGGCGGATATTAAAACCGTTTCTCCTTTTTGTATTGAACTACTCCCAAATTCATTTTCAATGGTTGCACGGCCCGAAACACACATGTATATGGAAAAAGAATCACGTGCAGTAATATCAAGATTTAGATCTGAATCTAAATCAATGATATTGGTTTTAAAATAAGGGCAGTCGACCATTTTATTAACCTTATTTTTCTCCCTATCATAAACCACTCTAAAATCGTCTTTTTTAGAGAAATCAATTGCGTCAAGAGCTAAATCGGTATGTAGTTCTCTTAGATTACCATCCTTATCTTTTCTATTAAAATCAAAAACCCGATAGGTAATATCAGAGGTTTGTTGAATTTCAGCTAATAATACCCCAGCACCAATAGCATGAACTTTTCCTGTATTTATAAAAAATGTATCACCCTCTTTAACAGGTTCATAATTCAATAAATCCAATAGTGTATTATTCTCAAGACTACTTTTATACTCCTGTTTTTCAAGGTTCTTATTGAATCCAACGATTAAATTAGCACCAGGGTCAGCATCCATAATGTACCACATCTCAGTTTTTCCAAAAGAATCGTGTCGCTCTTTGGCTAACTCATCATTAGGATGAAGTTGAATGGATAGATCTTTTTTTGCATCAATAAATTTGATAAGTATTGGAAATTCCTTCCCAAAGCGATTAATTACACTTTCACCCAATAACTTTTCAGAATAATCCTCTATTAACTCATTTAGTGAAGTGCCCGATAATTCTCCATTGGCAACTTTTGAAACATCTCCCTTCACCCCCGAAAGTTCCCAACTTTCTCCTGTGGTTTCTGTTTTACTTGGCTTATCGAACAGTTTTTGAAGTTTGTCGCCACCCCAAAGGCGGTCCTTCATTATAGGTTCAAATTTTAACGGATATAAGTTCATTAGAAAATGAATTAGCCAGAATAGGTCACAAAGTTACGTGGAGTTTCGTAAAGTACCACTTCTATGTCTTTATTCTTTTGAATATGTGGCCTTAACTTATTCCAAATAACCACTGCAATATTTTCAGCAGTTGGATTCAGGTTTTTAAAGTCTGGGACATCGAGATTCAAGTTTTTATGATCAAAAGCTTCTTCTACATGCTCTTTTATAAGATCTTTTAGCACTTTCATATCCATGACATAACCCGTTTCTTGGTCTATATCACCCGTTACGCTAACAATTAAATCATAATTATGCCCGTGAAATTTTGGGTTGTTGCACTTACCAAAAACAGCTTGGTTTTTTTCAAAACTCCAGTCTGGCCTATACAACCTATGAGCGGCATTAAAATGCGCTTTTCTACTAACCTTTACCCTCATTCACTATCTGTTTTAGAGATGTAATCATAGAACTTATCAAAAATAATTTTAAACCACTCCGTGTAACTGTCGGGATTATTGGAAATGTCTGATTTTATAGCTTCAGGCTTCATCCATTTCCAATCTTGAACTTCTTCAGGATTTATTTGTGGTTCTTCATTGTAATAACCCATCATAACATGATCTAATTCATGCTCGGTTAATCCATTATCAAAAGGTGCCTTGTAAATGAATGAAAAAAGTTCTTTTAATTCTACTTCAAAGCCCATTTCTTCTTGTAACCTTCTTTTACCTGCTTCTAAATTGGTTTCACCATCTCGCTGATGACTGCAACAGGTATTTGTCCATAAAAGTGGGGAATGGTATTTATCGGCAGCTCTTTGCTGAAGCATAGTCTCGCCTTTGGCATTCATTATAAATACCGAAAATGCCCTATGAAGCACAGCTTTTTCATGAGCTTCCATCTTTGGCATTAATCCAATTGGCTCGTCTTTTTCGTTCACCAATATTACTTGCTCTTCCATCATTCCACAAAAATAAAGCCTTTGTCGGACTACTTATGTAACGATGAATATAAAGTTTTGTGAATATCTACAGTGCTTAGAAGAATCTAGGAGACTTTAAATTACCGATAGCCTTTATAAAATCGTATCGAAGTATAATTTCAAAAGAACCATCATTAAATGCCGTGGCACCTAAGTCGGTTATTTCTCGGTCATAGGCCAACCCAATTAAAAATTCTTCTGAAATTTTAAAACCGACCATACCACTAAAAGCGGCATCCCACCGGTATGCTAAACCCCCAATAAATTTTTCATCGTACATAAAATTTGCAGATAAATCCAGTTGAAGCGGAGCCCCTTGCACAACTTTACTTAAAATTGCCGGCTTGAATTTTAAAAAAGGATTAAGTTCAAAAACATACCCGGTAATAAAATAAAAATTCATCTGCTCCTTAGCTGTTGAAAGTGAAGATTCTTCAAAATGACTTGTTTCTAAAATTCTAGGTACAGATAATCCTGCATAAAATCTATCTGTATGATAGTAAACCCCTGCACCAACATTAGGTGTAAATCGGTTGTCTATATTTTGTTGCAATGTAGGGTCGGTACCTTGACCTGTATCTTGATTTAATTCGGAAAACTGAACATCCAACAGATTTATACTGGGTTTGAGTCCGAAACTTAGTTTCTTATCAAAATCTAAATCGATCGTATAAGAAATATCAAGGTCAATATAAGTTTCAGAAGTAGGACCAATAACATCATTTACAAAAGACAGCCCTAGCCCCAAACCTTTATAACCGATGGGAGTATGGACATTAAAAGTCTGTGTCTCTGGCGCACCTTCGAGGCCCACCCATTGCGCTCGGTATAGACCAGCTATACTCATATGTCCTCTAGACCCAGCATAAGCAGGGTTAATACTTACTGTATTGTACATATACTGTGTATATTGCGCATCTTGTTGCGCATATATGCCAACAGAAACCAGTAGCATAAGAACTAAAAATAGCTTCTTAAAAATCATATTTTTTACAACCAACCTCACAGTTTCATCCATTTATCTGTTTATATATATATAACCTGAGAGCTGTTTAGTTATACCTGCATCATTTTCGTAATCTATAACGTAGAAATACGTACCAACTGGTAATTTATTGTCTTGGTTCACCGTAACTCTTCCTTGTGAAGTTCCGTCAAAAACATTACCACTTGTATTGTATGCTTTGGTGACAAAGACCAAAACTCCCCATCTGTTATAGATTTTTACCGTGTTGTTTGGATAATTTTCAATATTTCTTATTCGTAATATATCATGTATACCATCGCCGTTCGGAGTGATAACATTAAATACTTCGACTTCGTCCTCTTCTTCTTCACCTAAGTCTGGGTCAAGATAATTTGGTATACCATCTGCATCTGCATCATCATTTGCAAAGTCTCCATCCAAATTATCGTCCTCATCAGAAGTAACGATACCATCGTCATCGTCATCCGTATCCCTATAATCCGGTATTCCGTCTTGGTCCGTATCTGGTAAGTCTGTACTCGGATCATCTATCTCATCATTCGGATCGATGTCTATTTGGGTATCACCTTCATAACCATCATCTAGTCCATCATTGTCTTTATCTGAACCTAGCCAAACCACATCTGGTATTCCGTCTTGGTCAAAGTCATGTGCTTCCGTGCTATCAGGAACACCATCATTATCACTATCATCATCAACATAATCTGGAATTCCATCGCCGTCTGTATCGACAGGAATTAGGCCTAAGTTTCCATTATTCTCATAGGCATCATCAATACCATTATCATTCGCATCGACTCCACTTGGTGGAATATATCCTGCAGTAGTTTGTGCTTCAATATTATCAGGAATTCCATCATCATCGCTATCGATATCCAAATAATCTGGTATTCCATCGCCATCCGTATCGGTAGGGTTTGTGGATGGATCGTTATCTCCATCTAAATTCAGGTCTTCAAAACTATCTGCAATACCATCATTATCACTATCCAATTCTGTCGTAGCAACCGGAGTTACAATAACAGTTACTGTTGCAGTATCACAATTACCAAGTGCATCGCAAATTGTATACTCGAAAGTGTCTATACCCTCAAAACCGGCATCTGGCGTGTAGGTCACAAAATCGTCAGATGGGTCATTAGGTGTACCATTATCATTAATTACGACCGTTCCATTAAAAGGATTTGTTGTTGTTAAGGTACCTGTAGTCGGCAAATCATTATCATTTGCCAAAATATCAATGTCAATTGGAGTATCAACTTCAGTAGAAACCGAATCATCAAATGTATCGACAATAGGTAAAACATCTATGGTAACAGTAGCCGTGCTGCACGCTCCACTACTATCGCAAACCGTGTAATCAAAAGAATCCGGACCATTGTAGTCTGCATTTGGCGTATAGGTCACAATATCATCTGAAGGGTCATTAGGTGTGCCATTATCGTTGATTGTTACGGTTCCATTCGCAGGATCTGTAGTCGTCAAAGTACCCGTAGTTGGTAAATCAGAATCATTATCGAAGATTGGGACAACAACCGATTCGTCTTCATTGACTGCAATTGCATCATCAACTAAAGTAGCTGCCTGACTTAAGCAAGCTACTGTAAATCTTGGTAATGGTATAGTATTACCTGCCTTGGTAATTGTAGCCTGATACCTAACAAAACTTGTGGTTGCAGTTACTGTTGGTGTTGTTCCGCTTAATGATGCATCATTCCAACTAACTGTTGCAGACCCGGAAACATTCTGGCTAATATCTAAGGTAACTTCGTTGTCCGGTGAGTTACAATCTGTCAAGATAAAATAGCCTGTTGCATTAGAACCACAAAGCGTGCCATCATACGTCGCAAAATAAACACCAGGTTGCGTTGCTTCGTAAAAAGAATCCGTACTCAAAATTGTTGCTGTATCCGATGCTTCGTACCAACGGAAGTTCGAACGTGTTCCGTCACTATCCGTGGTAGGTGCCTGAAGTAAGAATTGCGCATTGGATAATGTAATTCCAAGCATTGTAAAAACAAGACTAAGAACTAAAAACCTATATGTTTTGAAAAGTTTCAAATGGATTTGGGGTCGTTTTAATTATTTATTTTACAACAAATACTACGTTGATTAGTGCATTGTAATCTGTTGGTGCATTATATATTCTATAGGTCAGAATTCCATTGGCATCTACGCTCATGTTCAAAACATTAGTACCATCTCCAAAAACATCTGGATCTGCAAAAGTCACATGATAGTCAAGCTCTGTAGCCAAATAGGTAGGAATAGTACCTGCACTACTTGCTACCGGAGAGCCAAATTGGGCAATATATTGAGCATGTAAATCTATTGTTCTGTCAGTTAAAGGATCAGGATTTGAAGCATCAACTTCTATCGATGGAGGATAAAATACCCTAGCCTGAGCCACTGGTACTCTTACATTGTTTATCACATATGGATTACCAGAACTTCCATCACCTGTCACGCTAATATCCGTTCCTGCTGTAACTATCGTTTCTGTGCCATCCGCTGTATTAGCTGTTATTTGACCATCGACATAGGCCTTTGTGGCTGCATCGCTGGCAGCGGTTGGTGTACCAAGACCGGTAAGTACCAATCCATTAGCATCGTTACCATCGGTAAGGACTTCCTCTATGTTCTGTAGTTCGTTGGTCGCATCGGTATCGTTGTCGGCCGCGTTGCTTGCCGCTAACTCTGCTAATGCACCTTCTACCTCCGTTGCCGTGAAGTTACCGCCTGCATCCGTGATGTTTACCTCGTTCGCATCCTGTATCTCGTTGGTAGCATCATTGTCATTATCCGCCACCGAAATCGTGCCACCTCCATTGGAAAGCGTAACGTCCGTGCCTGCTTGACTTAATGTCTGTAATTCGTTCGTAGCATCGGTATCGTTGTCGGCCGCATTGCTTGCCGCCAGTTCCGCCAAGGCACCTTCTACTTCTGTTGCAGTGAAGTTACCGCCCGCATCAGTGATAGCTACTTCCGTAGCCGTTTGATTATCCGTATTGTCCAAATAACCGCTTAAATCCACTGTCGTAGCATCGCCACTTAAACTTAAGGTGTTCGTGCTTAAACTTAAATCTTGTATCTCGTTCGTAGCATCCGTATCGTTGTCGGCCGCATTGCTTGCCGCCAGTTCCGCCAAGGCACCCTCTACTTCCGTTGCCGTAAAGTTGCCACCGGCATCCGTAATGTTTACCTCGTTCGCATCCTGTATCTCGTTGGTCGCATCGTTATCGTTGTCAGCTACCGATATCGTGCCACCTCCATTGGAAAGCGTAACGTCCGTGCCCGTTTGGCTTAATGTCTGTATCTCGTTGGTCGGGTCCGCATCCGCATCGTTGGTGTCCAAAGCATCAACGTAAGCCTTAGTGGCAGCGTCCTGTGCATTGGTTGGGTCGGCGATGTTCGTAATCACCAATCCGCCACCATCGTTGCCATCGGCCAATACCTCGCCCAGGTTCTGCAGTTCGTTCGTTGCGGCCGTATCGTTGTCGGCCGCGTTGCTCGCCGCCAGTTCCGCCAAGGCACCTTCTACCTCCGTTGCCGTGAAGTTTCCGCCTGCATCCGTGATGTTTACCTCGTTCGCATCCTGTATCTCATTGGTCGCATCGTTATCATTGTCCGCTACCGATATCGTGCCACCTCCATTGGATAATGTAACGTCCGTACCCGTTTGGCTTAATGTCTGTATCTCGTTCGTAGCATCCGTATCATTGTCGGCCGCATTGCTTGCCGCCAGTTCCGCCAAGGCACCTTCTACCTCTGTTGCGGTGAAGTTACCGCCTGCATCAGTGATGTTTACCTCGTTCGCATCCTGTATCTCATTGGTCGCATCGTTATCATTGTCCGCTACCGATATCGTGCCACCTCCATTGGAAAGTGTAACGTCCGTGCCCGTTTGGCTTAATGTCTGTATCTCGTTGGTCGGGTCAGCATCCGCATCGTCCGTATCCAAGGCATCTACGTAGGCCTTTGTGGCTGCGTCTTGCGCATTGGTCGGGTCGGCGATGTTCGTGATAGCGGCTCCGCCTCCATCATTGCCATCGGCCAATACCTCGCCTAAATTCTGTAATTCGTTCGTAGCATCCGTATCGTTGTCTGCCGCATTGCTCGCCGCCAGTTCCGCCAAGGCACCTTCTACCTCTGTTGCAGTGAAGTTACCGCCTGCATCCGTGATGGCTACCTCGTTCGCATCCTGTATCTCGTTGGTCGCATCGTTATCATTGTCCGCTACCGATATCGTGCCACCTCCATTGGAAAGTGTAACGTCCGTCCCCGTTTGGCTCAATGTCTGTATCTCGTTGGTCGGGTCAGCATCCGCATCGTCCGTATCCAAGGCATCTACGTAGGCCTTTGTGGCTGCGTCTTGCGCATTGGTCGGGTCGGCGATGTTCGTGATAGCGGCTCCGCCTCCATCATTGCCATCGGCCAATACCTCGCCTAAATTCTGTAATTCGTTCGTAGCATCCGTATCGTTGTCTGCCGCATTGCTCGCCGCCAGTTCCGCCAAGGCACCTTCTACCTCTGTTGCAGTGAAGTTACCGCCTGCATCCGTGATGGCTACCTCGTTCGCATCCTGTATCTCGTTGGTCGCATCGTTATCATTGTCCGCTACCGATATCGTGCCACCTCCATTGGAAAGTGTAACGTCCGTCCCCGTTTGGCTCAATGTCTGTATCTCGTTGGTCGGGTCAGCATCCGCATCGTCCGTATCCAAGGCATCGACATAGGCCTTTGTGGCTGCATCTTGCGCATTGGTCGGGTCGGCGATGTTCGTGATAGCGGCTCCGCCTCCATCATTGCCATCGGCCAATACCTCGCCTAAATTCTGTAATTCGTTCGTAGCATCCGTATCGTTGTCTGCCGCATTGCTCGCCGCCAGTTCCGCCAGGGCACCTTCTACTTCCGTTGCCGTGAAGTTGCCACCTGCATCCGTGATGGCTACCTCGTTCGCATCTTGTATCTCATTGGTCGCATCGTTATCATTGTCCGCTACCGATATCGTGCCACCTCCATTGGATAACGTAACGTCCGTGCCCGTTTGGCTTAATATCTGTATCTCGTTCGTAGCATCCGTATCGTTGTCGGCCGCGTTGCTCGCCGCCAGTTCCGCCAAGGCACCTTCTACCTCCGTTGCCGTAAAGTTACCGCCTGAATCAGTGATAGCTACCTGACCGGCGTTCTGGTTGTCAGTGTTGTCCAAATAACCGCTTAAATCCACTGTCGTAGCATCGCCACTTAAACTTAAGGTGTTCGTGCTTAAACTTAAATCCTGTATCTCGTTGGTCGGGTCCGCATCCGCATCGTCCGTATTAAGCGCCGCTAATTCAGCATCTGTAGCAAATGTTGCGTCCAAAGCAGCGTCATTGATATCTATGTCGATCTCATCGTTTGCCGTATCATCGGTAATAGTTATTCTATTAGAACCGGCATTAATATTTTTAAACTCTAAATCAGCTCCTGTCTTTCTAGCAAATGTTCCTACACCTGCTGCCCCTACATTGGATGCTGTGTTTGTTTGTCCAGAGGTTGCCGCGAATGCATCAACATCAGCTTTTAATTCATCTATCGCTCCTTGGGTATCCGTCGAGCTCAAACCTGAGGTAGCATTATCATAACTTACCTCCGAAGCATCCTGTATCTCATTGGTCGCATCGTTATCGTTGTCCGCTACCGATATCGTGCCACCTCCATTGGATAATGTAACGTCCGTGCCCGTTTGGCTTAATGTCTGTAATTCGTTCGTAGCATCGGTATCGTTGTCCGCCGCATTGCTCGCCGCCAGTTCCGCCAAGGCACCCTCTACTTCCGTTGCCGTGAAGTTTCCGCCTGCATCCGTGATGTTCACCTCGTTCGCATCCTGTATCTCATTGGTCGGGTCCGCATCCGCATCATCTATATCCAAGGCATCTACATAAGCTTTTGTGGCTGCGTCTTGCGCATTGGTCGGGTCGGCGATGTTCGTAATCGCCAATCCGCCACCATCGTTGCCATCGGCCAATACCTCGCCTAAATTCTGTAGTTCGTTCGTAGCGTCGGTATCGTTGTCGGCCGCGTTGCTTGCCGCCAGTTCCGCCAAGGCACCTTCTACTTCCGTTGCCGTGAAGTTTCCGCCTGCATCCGTGATGTTTACCTCGTTCGCATCCTGTATCTCATTGGTCGCATCGTTATCGTTGTCCGCTACCGATATCGTGCCACCTCCATTGGAAAGCGTAACGTCCGTACCCGTTTGACTTAATGTCTGTAATTCGTTGGTCGGGTCCGCATCCGCATCGTCCGTATCCAAAGCATCTACGTAGGCCTTTGTGGCCGCGTCTTGCGCATTGGTCGGGTCGGCGATGTTCGTGATAGCGGCTCCGCCTCCATCATTGCCATCGGCCAATACCTCGCCCAGGTTCTGCAGTTCGTTCGTTGCGTCCGTATCGTTGTCGGCCGCGTTGCTTGCCGCCAGTTCAGCCAAGGCACCTTCTACTTCCGTTGCCGTAAAGTTGCCGCCTGCATCCGTGATGTTTACCTCGTTCGCATCTTGTATCTCATTGGTCGCATCGTTATCATTATCAGCTACCGATATCGTGCCTCCTCCATTGGATAAGGTAACGTCCGTGCCCGTTTGGCTTAATGTCTGTATCTCGTTGGTCGGGTCAGCGTCCGCATCGTCCGTATCCAAGGCATCGACATAGGCCTTTGTGGCTGCATCGCTTGCAGCGGTCGGTGTCCCAAGACCGGTAAGTACCAATCCATTGGCATCGTTGCCATCGGTAAGGACTTCCTCTATGTTCTGTAATTCGTTCGTCGCGTCGGTATCGTTGTCTGCCGCGTTGCTTGCCGCCAGTTCCGCCAAGGCACCCTCTACTTCCGTTGCAGTGAAGTTACCGCCCGCATCCGTGATGTTCACCTCGTTCGCATCCTGTATCTCGTTGGTAGCATCCGTATCGTTGTCGGCCGCGTTGCTTGCCGCCAGTTCCGCCAAGGCACCCTCTACCTCCGTTGCCGTGAAGTTTCCGCCCGCATCAGTGATGTTTACCTCGTTTGCATCCTGTATCTCGTTGGTCGCATCGTTATCATTATCAGCTACCGATATCGTGCCTCCTCCATTGGATAAGGTAACGTCCGTGCCTGCTTGACTTAATGTCTGTAGTTCGTTCGTCGCGTCGGTATCGTTGTCGGCCGCATTGCTCGCCGCCAGTTCCGCCAAGGCACCTTCTACCTCTGTTGCAGTGAAGTTACCGCCTGCATCAGTGATAGCTACCTGACCGGCGTTCTGGTTGTCAGTGTTGTCAAGGTATCCGCTCAAATCGACCGGCGTCGCATCGCCACTTAAACTTAAGGTGTTCGTGCTTAAACTTAAATCTTGTATCTCGTTGGTCGGGTCCGCATCCGCATCGTCCGTATCCAAAGCATCCACATAGGCCTTTGTGGCTGCATCTTGCGCATTGGTAGGGTCGGCGATGTTCGTGATAGCGGCTCCGCCTCCATCATTACCATCGGCCAATACCTCGCCTAAATTCTGTAATTCGTTCGTAGCATCCGTATCGTTGTCGGCCGCATTGCTTGCCGCTAACTCGGCCAAGGCACCCTCTACCTCCGTTGCCGTAAAGTTGCCACCGGCATCGGTGATGTTTACCTCGTTTGCATCCTGTATCTCATTGGTCGCATCGTTATCATTGTCCGCTACCGATATCGTGCCACCTCCATTGGATAACGTAACGTCCGTACCCGTTTGGCTTAATGTCTGTATCTCGTTCGTAGCATCCGTATCGTTGTCCGCCGCGTTGCTCGCCGCCAGTTCCGCCAAGGCACCTTCTACTTCCGTTGCCGTAAAGTTGCCACCGGCATCAGTGATGTTTACCTCGTTCGCATCCTGTATCTCATTGGTCGCATCGTTATCATTGTCCGCTACCGATATCGTGCCTCCTCCATTGGATAAGGTAACGTCCGTGCCCGTTTGGCTTAATGTCTGTATCTCGTTGGTCGGGTCAGCGTCCGCATCGTCCGTATCCAAGGCATCTACATAGGCCTTTGTGGCTGCGTCTTGCGCATTGGTCGGGTCCGCGATGTTCGTGATAGCGGCTCCGCCTCCATCATTGCCATCGGCCAATACCTCGCCTAAATTCTGTAATTCGTTCGTAGCATCCGTATCGTTGTCGGCCGCATTGCTCGCCGCTAACTCGGCCAAGGCACCCTCTACTTCCGTTGCCGTGAAGTTTCCGCCTGCATCAGTGATAGCTACTTCCGTAGCCGTTTGATTATCCGTATTGTCCAAATAACCACTTAAATCCACTGTCGTAGCATCGCCGCTAAGGCTCAACGTGTTCGAGCTTAAACTTAAATCCTGTATCTCATTTGTTGGGTCCGCATCCGCATCGTCCGTATCCAAGGCATCTACATAGGCCTTTGTGGCTGCGTCTTGCGCATTGGTAGGGTCCGCGATGTTCGTGATAGCGGCTCCGCCTCCATCATTGCCATCGGCCAATACCTCGCCTAAATTCTGTATCTCGTTCGTAGCATCCGTATCGTTGTCGGCCGCATTGCTCGCCGCTAACTCGGCCAAGGCACCTTCTACCTCCGTTGCGGTGAAGTTTCCGCCCGCATCAGTGATGTTTACCTCGTTCGCATCTTGTATCTCATTGGTCGCATCGTTATCATTATCAGCTACCGATATCGTGCCTCCTCCATTGGATAAGGTAACGTCCGTGCCCGTTTGGCTTAATGTCTGTATCTCGTTGGTAGCATCCGTATCGTTGTCTGCCGCGTTGCTCGCCGCCAGTTCCGCCAAGGCACCTTCTACCTCCGTTGCCGTGAAGTTTCCGCCTGCATCCGTGATGTTTACCTCGTTCGCATCCTGTATCTCATTGGTCGCATCGTTATCATTGTCCGCTACCGATATCGTGCCACCTCCATTGGAAAGTGTAACGTCCGTGCCCGTTTGGCTCAAGGTCTGTATCTCGTTGGTCGGGTCCGCATCCGCGTCGTCCGTATTAAGCGCCGCTAATTCAGCATCTGTAGCAAATGTTGCATCCAAAGCAGCATCATTGATATCTATGTCGATCTCATCGTTTGCCGTATCATCGGTAATAGTTATTCTATTGGAACCGGCATTAATATTTTTAAACTCTAAATCAGCTCCTGTCTTTCTAGCAAATGTTCCTACACCTGCTGCCCCTACATTGGATGCTGTGTTTGTTTGTCCAGAGGTTGCCGCGAATGCATCAACATCAGCTTTTAATTCATCTATCGCTCCTTGGGTATCCGTCGAGCTCAAACCTGAGGTAGCATTATCATAACTTACCTCCGAAGCATCTTGTATCTCATTGGTCGCATCGTTATCGTTGTCCGCTACTGATATCGTGCCACCTCCATTGGATAATGTAACGTCCGTGCCCGTTTGACTTAATGTCTGTAGTTCGTTCGTCGCGTCGGTATCGTTGTCGGCCGCATTGCTCGCCGCCAGTTCCGCCAAGGCACCTTCTACCTCTGTTGCGGTGAAGTTGCCACCTGCATCCGTGATGTTTACCTCGTTCGCATCTTGTATCTCGTTGGTAGCATCATTGTCATTATCAGCTACCGATATCGTGCCACCTCCATTGGAAAGTGTAACGTCCGTACCCGTTTGGCTCAAGGTCTGTATCTCGTTGGTCGGGTCAGCATCCGCATCGTCCGTATCCAAGGCATCGACATAGGCCTTTGTGGCTGCATCTTGCGCATTGGTCGGGTCGGCGATGTTCGTGATAGCGGCTCCGCCTCCATCATTGCCATCGGCCAATACCTCGCCTAAATTCTGTAATTCGTTCGTAGCATCCGTATCGTTGTCGGCCGCATTGCTCGCCGCCAGTTCCGCCAAGGCACCTTCTACTTCCGTTGCGGTGAAGTTTCCGCCTGCATCCGTGATGTTTACCTCGTTCGCATCCTGTATCTCGTTGGTCGCATCGTTATCATTGTCCGCTACCGATATCGTGCCACCTCCATTGGAAAGTGTAACGTCCGTCCCCGTTTGGCTCAATGTCTGTATCTCGTTGGTCGGGTCAGCATCCGCATCGTCCGTATCCAAGGCATCTACGTAGGCCTTTGTGGCTGCGTCTTGCGCATTGGTCGGGTCGGCGATGTTCGTGATAGCGGCTCCGCCTCCATCATTGCCATCGGCCAATACCTCGCCTAAATTCTGTAATTCGTTCGTAGCATCCGTATCGTTGTCGGCCGCGTTGCTTGCCGCCAGCTCTGCCAAGGCACCCTCTACTTCCGTTGCCGTGAAGTTTCCGCCTGCATCCGTGATGTTCACCTCGTTCGCATCCTGTATCTCGTTGGTCGCATCGTTATCGTTGTCAGCTACCGATATCGTTCCACCTCCATTGGATAAGGTAACGTCCGTACCCGTTTGGCTTAATGTCTGTATCTCGTTGGTCGGGTCAGCATCCGCATCGTCCGTATCCAAAGCATCTACATAGGCCTTTGTGGCCGCGTCTTGCGCATTGGTCGGGTCGGCGATGTTCGTGATAGCGGCTCCGCCCCCATCATTGCCATCGGCCAATACCTCGCCTAAATTCTGTATCTCGTTCGTAGCGTCCGTATCGTTGTCGCCCGCATTGCTTGCCGCCAGTTCCGCCAAGGCACCCTCTACTTCCGTTGCCGTGAAGTTTCCGCCCGCATCCGTGATGTTTACCTCGTTCGCATCCTGTATCTCATTGGTCGCATCGTTATCGTTGTCAGCTACCGATATCGTGCCACCTCCATTGGAAAGTGTAACGTCCGTGCCCGCTTGGCTTAATGTCTGTATCTCGTTGGTCGGGTCAGCATCCGCATCGTCCGTATCCAAAGCATCTACATAGGCCTTTGTGGCTGCGTCTGTACCTGCAACAGGAGTACCTAAACCTGTAATTACCGCTCCCCCCGCATCGGCACCTTCTGTAAGTACTTCCGATAAGGTTTGATTGTCCGTATCAACAATAGCTGCAATATCCGCTAACAGTACTGAAAATGTATTTGAATCGCTATCAGTAATTACCAGACTATTGGTGGCAGTATCTATTGCATAAGACGTAATAACGGTATTGGTATCCGCAAGTGTATCACTAAGGCTACTTAAATCAACACTAATAGTGCCTCCTCTTTCCAAATCAAGGGTAAGCTGATTGGTTGTGTCATTAAAAGTGAAACCTGTTAATTGTTGGTTGTCACTTGATGTAAGTTCCCATGAATCACCATCCCAGAAAAATATAATCCCAGAAGTGGTGTTCACATAAATGTCTCCCGTATCTGCTCCGGTGGGAGTACTTACTCCTGGGGCAGAAACATCTGTTCCACTAAGTACTTCACAATTACATTGATCTTGCAGCGTAACCGTAGTTTGCGAAAAGCCAACCGTAGTAATCAGTAGAAAAATCAGAAAAATAAGATTCTGTTTCATGGGTCTATTTTTATTTGACATTGTAATAGCTATAGGTGTTGTTATAAAGAAATGGTCTTTATGATTTGATTGTACGACGAAGCCTCAAGTTTAATGACATCACTATACTTCATAAGTGCACTAATTGTCTTCATCTGTCTTGTCTTTGATAAGTCTTTCAAATCATTCATTTTAAACCATATTCAACTGTATTTCTAATCAAAACAGTCTAATACCCTACAAAATTAACTTTATGTATACCCACAGGAAATAAATGTTGTGTAAGTGATAAATTGTAAAGTCTATGCCTTAAAATATGAGGTTTGCCCTTAATAGGAGTTAATTACCGTTAATCGATTAAAACCTATCATTACTATGCTTACAGGCAATTTAAAGAAGCCCTATATTACCCTAAACAGAATAAATTATCAAAACCAAAAATGGCTGATAAAAATTAAAATTTAAACTGATTTTTTTGAAAAATTTTGACTGCATCAAACCTGAAAAAACTTAATCATCAAAAGTCTTAAAAGATGCTACTATCATCTTAAACTAATTGTATAATTCAATTCTTCTTAACTCTATACGTAATTCTTCGATTGGTAATTACAGTATATGCTTTGATAATACTTATTGGGGAAAATTCTGAAGTTGAACTAGCAAGTGTTGCTGTTGCAGTTAAGCCGGCTCCAAGATCTGACCCGCTCGGCAAAGGAATAGTAAATGAAAATCTATTGGTATTGTCTGTATTGTTATCAGTATCAGTATACGCCGAAACTCCTGTATCCGTATCATCAATACTACCTTCAACAAAGGATCCAATAAAGACCTGTCCTTCACCATAGTCGGTAGAAAGACCTAAGGTATTATCCCCTGCTATAGCAGTACCTTCATTGATATCCGTTAAAAAGAACTCAATGATAGTACCCGATCTAGACCAACCAGAAATAACCATATTACTGCCAGACTTATAAATGCTTGCTATAATAGGAAAATTTATCAAGCCATTTGGGCCAGAATCTGCATCACCGGTATCATTAAGCGTAACTCCGTCCGGTATTACACCTGAAGTAACCAGGTCGATACCTAAAGCAGGCGAAGCTGTGCCATTATTATAAATTGAGTTCTGCGAAATTAGATTGCCCGTATCGCCTGAAC
Source organism: Croceitalea sp. W27 (assembly GCF_055693185.1). Lineage (NCBI taxonomy): Bacteria > Pseudomonadati > Bacteroidota > Flavobacteriia > Flavobacteriales > Flavobacteriaceae > Croceitalea > Croceitalea sp. W27. The sequence goes on along the minus strand of NZ_CM146327.1, from coordinate 3,346,066 downwards.
CGCCTACTAAAACAATACCCGAGCCGCCATTATCAAAAATTATGTTATTACTGATACTTGAATTACTTCCGCTCAAGCGGACCCCGAAATTCTCAACATTACCGGAGCAATTACCTCCGTCTTGACCTGAACCGGTAATTGAATTTTCAGTGATGACTATATCTCCTGGGCCAGTATTATCAATACCGACACTGGCGGAATTTTCAATTAAATTTTGCCTTATGATAACCCCGCTCGAACCATTTCTGATATCTATTCCACGATCACAAGGGCTATTACCTATAGCGAAAATATGATTGTTTTCAATAATCTTTGAACCTGCTCCTCCATTGACAAATATTCCTGAGGTAACAGTACTAGAAATGTAGTTGCCATCTATAAATAAATCACCTGAGGTTGTACCCAGAATTTCTACACCATAATTAATGTCTCCGGCATTAACACCAGCTGCATTAACACCTAATAAAGAACTACTCACTCGAACGTTGTCACCATCATCAATGCGTACTGCTGCATTATTATTGGCATAAATTGCCAAGTTCTGTATTACGGTATTATCACCTTCAACTTTAAAAACATCTCCTGCATTAATATGCACTTGTATCTCTGGAAGTTCGTAATTTGGTAAAACTGTTCCAGAAACTCCTACCGCTGTTCCTCCAGCACCAATTGTTCCTGTATTTGTATCACCTGAATAGGCAGTTTGAGTTCTACCGTCGATTATCGTGTTAGCTGCAATAATAGAGCTCATGGGGTTTGCATTGGAAATAAAAATATCAAAATAGCTTCCGTTGAAATTGGCATCGGCAGTTCTTCCCTGCGGGTCGGCCGTTGGAGGAATCATAAATATGGACGTATCCTCACCAAGTGCCGGATCAAAAATGCTGTTTGCCTGTATGTTCAACCCTGTTTCATCAAGGCTATTCGAATTAACTATAAATTGCTCTAAAGAGCCTTGTCCGTTTTCATTGGTATTGACAATCGTATTAAAATTAAAACCGAAATCAATATTACCTATACCACCTGATGCAATTACTATTGACGATACTGTTTGCGCGCCGGCAAGTATGCCAGCAGCAGTATCTTCACCGGCTGGGTTGGCACCCCCTACTTCATCTGTAACTTCATCTGTAGTCGTGCCGTTATAAGTTGTTTTAAAAGTTTGAACTGCATAACACGTGGTACATCCTGATCCGCCCCCTCTACTTGAAAGTATTGAAGAATTCACGACCCGTACCGTATAACTACCATCTGCCATACCTCCAAATGAATAATTTCCTGAAGAATCTGTAGTGGTAGTATTTATTAAAGTACTCGTTGCATCATATAGCTCTACGGTGGCGTTTTCCAAACCAATTCCACTCGCATCGGCTAAATTACGACCATTACCCCCGGGATAATTTATATCTTCAAAGACAGTACCCGAAATTAAATTTGAGGGTACTCTCAATAGCACCGCGCTTGATATCACCAAATCTTGACCTACATCAACATTAGCAGTTACCTGTGTATCTGTACTAACAATGTAGGACGAAATGTCATAAGTGTCCAAATCCAGTCCATAAATATTACTGTTATTAACACCAGCTGGACCATCATATATTGTTGAATTATAGGCATTATTTCCTGTTTGGCCACCATCACCGGATAGAATATTGGTTACACCTAATTGATTGGTAATAGAAAGCTCTTCTGGGTTTGTAGAACCTGAGCTAGAACCGTCCAATGTGGCATCACCTTCATAAGACAAAAATGTTGCTTTACTTCCTGCCGGGCTTATTGCATAAAAGTTGTCTAGAGTAAAAGAAGTACCCGCATTTGATGTTATATCAAATCCATAGTATAAATTAATGGTCGCGGCAGGCAGGGACACCTCTTCATAAAAAATCATAAGGGACCATGCTCCCAATACAGTCGCAGAAGCACAATAATTTCCAGCGTCATCAATATTTAAGTCGGTTACGTCATAAATATTACTAGTCGGGTTGGTTATGCCATCCACTATTGAAGTTACATCTGAAATGTATCCAAAAAACTGGACATTGCCACCTAAGGAGGCATTAAAGAAAGATGCCCCATAAATGACATCGGCTTCAACCGATTGTCCTTCAAAGGTCACGAAATTATCTGGGTTATTATTGGAATGCGCCCAATATAAATAAGCTCTTTTTATTACAGCACCTGCAGGAATGGTTGAAGTTACCGAACCAGATGAAGTAGTTGTTATGGCGCAGGCATCAGTAGTATTAGATTGTGTTCTAAAGGTACCGCCAGCCACAGTATAGTCAAAATTTCCGCTTAAATCATCGTACAAAGCCAATGGAACGTCTTGAGGTATTGCTGGATCGGTATCCGTAATTGTGGCAGTACCAAAATTTGCGATGTCTACACCGTTAGTAGCATTGGACAAAACCAAATAAAATTCCTCGGTGTTTTCGCCAAAAGTATTATCTACTAAAGTAACAGCAACTGTTCTATCTTCACCCACGGTACCAGTAAATGAAAGTGTACCCGACATTGCTGAATAGTCAAAAACATCTTCGGCCGAACCGTCGAAAGTTGTGTAATCAACATTAAAAGCACTGGTAGTAGCTCCATTATAAGTGACCGTAAATGTTGCCGCGCCATCTTCCTCAGCAACCGAAATATCATTTACGGTTAGGTAACTTGAGCTACCACTGTATCTAACTTGAGTTGTAGTTCCTCCATTTGTTGTTTGACAGTTGAATTCATTTAATAAAACTCTTACTTGTCCTGTTAATGGAGATATAAATGTTATTTCGGACTGTAAAGCGCCACCAAAGTCGTCATTATAATCGATAAAGTTTCCACTAGTATCATGTATAGTTAATTGCGTGTCCCATCCAGCCAAACCTACTGTCGATACGGTATATAGACCACCTGAGACCACGTTCATGGTAAAATACCTTCCACCACGTAAATTTCCCGTAAACTGATCCGTACTCGTAGGTGTAACAACAGTTCCAGAATTGGTGCCTCCAAATGGGCACTGGCTTAAAACTACTGTTGTAAATAATAACCAAATACCTACAGTTTTATAAAAAGAATTCATCTAAATCTACTTTGTTATGTGGAATGGATGTTATTATCCCCTAAAAAGTAAAATTAGAATTTAACAAACTGCTGACTAACTATTTGTTGCGAGTTAAACCAAAAACAACATAAATACCTTAATAATTGTAGTGTATAAAAAAAGTAGTGTTTATTTTTGGATGCATTTTATCGATAAAAGCTCAAAAACACTAGTTTAAATGCCTGTTGGTAGTTGTTAAGAATCAATCAAATATGATAAACTCAGAACGTCTGTTCAATTGGTGTTTCTCATTTGAGCATCTTACACCGTTTTCGCATTCGTTCATAAGACGTTCTTCACCATATCCTTGGCCATCTAATCTATCCGCTGAAATACCTTTAGCAATCATGTATGCTACAGTAGATTGCGCTCTTTTTTGTGATAACCATAAATTATAAGCATCGTTACCTCTACTATCTGTATGCGCATTTACTTTTATCTTTAAACTAGGGTATTTTTCCATTGCAGCAATAACCTTCTGGATTTCAATCTCTGCATCTGGTCTAATATCGAACTTGTTCAAATCAAAATAAATCGTACTTAATTGTAACAACTTGGCCAAATCGTCTCCAAATCCTCCGGTTACCAGATCTCTCTCTAAATAAAAATCGACAATTCTTGGTTTTCCATAAGACTTTACAAGATATTCTTCGGATGGAACATAACCCTCCATCATTGCCCTAACGAAATTACCTTGGTTACAATCAAGACTTAAGATATATTCTCCTTTGGCATTGGTAATGGTGGATGATACCACATTATTTTCTTCATCGATAATCTTTACAGTAGCCCCTGTTAAAATTTCATTTGAAATTCTATCTCTTACCGTACCAGTTACTTCTTGCAAGCAGTCTAAAGAAATGGGTTCTGTTTCTTTAAAACTATAAATATCATCATCACCCGTTCCGTCAATACGGTTTGAAGCAAAGTACCCCATAGTCTTTTCTTCATCTAGGATGAATGAGAAATCATCATACTTACCATTTATAGGTTTCCCAACATTAACTATAGGCTGATCATATTCATCAAAAGCAATCTTTGTCGCAAAAACATCTAAACCTCCTAATCCTGGGTGGCCATCTGAAGAAAAATAAAGCACATCTGATTGCGTGATAAAAGGAAAGGTTTCCCTCGCTTCGGTATTAATGGTTTTTCCTAAATTGATTGGAGGACCATAGGTGCCATCACCTACAATTTGCACCTTAAAAATATCAGATTCCCCAAAGGTTCCTGGCATATCTGAAGCAAAATATAAGGCCTTTTCATCTGGACTAAGTACGGGATGGGCAACCGAATAGCTATCACTATTAAATGGTAATTCTTCAATATCTGTCCACTCACCTTCTATTAAAGTCGCCTTGTATATTTTTAATCGGATCGTTCCTTTTTCGTCTTTGTACTTTTTACCATCCAAAAAGTTGTTTCTGGTGAAATACATTGTGCTGCCATCTTTGGTAACAACAGATGTTGACTCATGGAGTCTAGTATTTATATCTCCTGAAACCTTTTGAACTACTTCATTATCTTCATTGGCCTCATTGACTTCATAAATGTCCAAAAAGTCCCTGGCATTCCATGTATGACGATATCTTGCTAAGTTACCAGTGTCCCTATCAGAAGAAAATATCAACCCCTCTTTATAAAACGAAGGTGCAAAATCTGAATACTTGGAATTATACTTAAACTGTTGAATATCATATCGTCCTGAGTTTTCCTCGATTTTTTTCATATAATCTTCATCGAAACTCGAATCGATACCACTTTCTTTAGCTAGTCTAGAAAACTTAGCCATCATAGCATCCGCCCCTTCATATTCACCCAGGGTCTTCAATGATTGGGCATATCTAAAGACATAATCTGGGGTAACAACAGAATCATACTTTTCGATCAACTCTTTATAAATCTCTGAAGCTTCCTCATAATTGGCATTAAAATAATATGAGTTGCCTAATCGCTTTAATAAGTCTGGAGAAGAGAACCCTTTTTCCCTTACCTTTTTATAAATATCGATTGCAGGTCTAAAAGAATATTCCTCATACTTTTCATCAGCTTTTTCCAAAAGACGTTCTTGGCCGTAGGTTAAACCAAAACTTGAAATAAATGCTATTGTGAAAAGAAGTACTTTTTTGTACATATAATTAGTTTTTAGAAGAAACGTGGAGAAACCGTTTTTTGGAACTTTTTCAACAATTCTAGTCTAAGAAATATTTCAAAAGAACCATCATTAAATCTTCTTGTTCCTAGTTCTGTAGTCTCTTTATCATAAGCCAATCCCAACATTATTTGGTCATTGATTTGAAATCCAGCTAAAGCGCTTATTGCCGCATCCCAGCGATATGCGGCTCCAAAACTAAAACGTTCATTTACTAAAAAATTAGCAGATACATCAACCTGTAAGGGTGCTCCACCAACTGCTTTTGTCAATAGAGCAGGTTTAAACTTCAAATTCCCATTTAAATCAAAAACATAACCTGTAATAAAGTAAAAATTGATTCGTTCCGCTGCCAAGAAATTAACCTCGTTTGAATCATTGTTGCTATTATCAAAAAATTCAGTTTCCAAAATGTTGGGGGCTGAAAAACCAGCATAGAATTTATCGGTATGATAATAAACACCTAGGCCGAAATTTGGCGTAAACTGGTTGTCTATATTATCTTGCTGTACAACTTCTTCGTCAAAATTTCTAAGTTTTGTAAAATCAAGGCTCAAAAAATTTCCACCTCCTTTAAGTCCAAAAGAAAGTTTTGCATTTTGAGAAACATCCAAAGTATACGAAATTACGCCATCTATATAGGTCTCTTGTACAACTCCATCACCAATATTATCATTTACCACAGAAAGGCCATAACCTAGTCTACTATTACGAATCGGAGAATGTAAATTTATAGTAAAAGTTTCTGGAGCTCCGTCTAGGCCTACCCATTGTGATCTGTAAAGTCCGGCAAAGGTCAATTGCCCTCTAGACCCTGCATATGCGGGATTAACACTTATAGTATTAAACATATACTGGGTATACTGTGCATCTTGTTGAGCGATCAGACCTTGAATTGTAACTGCTATAAAAAGTATTGGCAATAATATGCTCTTCTTAATCATATTCATATTTATATGTTACTTACTGATATAGAAATAATCGCTATCTGTAATTCTTCCTTGATTAGAATCGTACTCAAATATATAAAAATATATACCTGAAGGAAGGAAATCATTTACGCTTAAAGTAGACCTTCCCTTTGATCTTCCGTCAAATACATTATTTATGTTATTGTAACCTTGACCTTCATATACTGCAATACCCCATCTATTGAATATTCTTAGTGTATTATTGCGAGCATTTTCAACGCCTCTAATAAATAAGAAATCATTCTTTCCGTCTCCATTAGGTGTCACCATTTGATTAACTATAATTGCTTCTGGCTCTGGTGTGTTGTCAATTGGATCTAGGTAATCAGGCGTACCATCACCATCTGTATCATCGTTGGTCGGGTCCCCGTCACCGTCCGCATCCTCGTCAGGGGTGTCGATACCGTCACCATCGTCGTCAAAATCCCGATAGTTTACATCTTCGGTACCATCGGTATCCGGTAAATCGTTCGCAGGGTCGTCGATCTCATCGTTGACATCGAAGCCGTCGTTTACATCACTGCCCTCATAGCCGTCGTCCAATCCGTCGCCATCGGTGTCCTCGCCCGTAAAGGTCTGGTCCGGCTCGCCGTCCTCGTTGAAGTCGTTGCCCTCGTTGTTATCGGGTACCGTATCGTTGTCACTGTCCAAATCGATATAATCAGGGACCGTATCCGCATCCGTATCCTCTGGGGTGATGCCTTCGTCGCCCGTACCTTCATAGGCATCGTCAAGTCCATCGTTGTCACTGTCGTCACCACTTGGTGGTATATAGCCTTCCGTGGACTGGCCCTCTACATTGTCTGGGATGCCATCGTCATCCGAATCAATGTCCAAGTGGTCTGGTATGCCGTCTTCGTCAGTATCCAATGGGTCCGTCAATGGATTGTCGTCACCATCAAGGTTAGGGTCTTCATCCGTATCCAATATACCGTCGTTGTCATCGTCGATATCCGTTACATCGGGAACGCCGTCGCCATCGGTATCCGTGCCATCATTGTCAGGATCCAAATAATCGGGCGTACCGTCACCATCTGTATCGTCGTTGGTCGGGTCGCCGTCACCGTCCGCATCCTCATCTGGAGTGTCGATACCGTCGCCATCATCGTCAAGGTCCCTATAGTTTACATCCTCCGTACCATCGGTATCCGGTAAATCGTTCGCAGGGTCGTCGATCTCATCGTTGACATCGAAGCCGTCGTTTACATCACTGCCCTCATAGCCGTCGTCCAATCCGTCGCCATCGGTATCCTCGCCCGTAAAGGTCTGGTCCGGCTCGCCGTCCTCGTTGAAGTCGTTGCCCTCATTGTTATCGGGTACCGTATCGTTGTCACTGTCCAAATCGATATAATCATCCTCTCCATCCTCATCCGTGTCCTCTGGGGTGATGCCTTCGTCACCTGCTCCCTCATAAGCGTCGTCCAAACCGTCATCGTCGCTGTCTTCACCACTTGGTGGTATATAGCCTTCCGTGGGCTGACCTTCTACATTGTCGGGAATACCGTCGTCATCGGAATCGATGTCCAAGTGGTCTGGAATACCATCTTCGTCCGTATCCAATGGGTCCGTCAATGGATTGTCGTCTCCATCAAGGTTCGGGTCCTCCTCCGTATCCAATATACCGTCGTTGTCATCGTCGATATCCGTTACATCGGGAACGCCGTCGCCATCCGTATCCGTGCCATCATTGTCAGGATCCAAGTAATCGGGCGTACCATCACCGTCCGTATCATCGTTGGTCGGGTCGCCGTCACCGTCCGCATCCTCATCTGGGGTGTCGATACCGTCGCCGTCATCGTCAAGGTCACGATAGTTTACATCCTCCGTACCATCGGTATCCGGCAGATCGTTCGCAGGGTCGTCGATCTCATCGTTGACATCGAAGCCGTCGTTTACATCACTGCCCTCATAGCCGTCGTCCAATCCGTCGCCATCGGTATCCTCGCCCGTAAAGGTCTGGTCCGGCTCGCCGTCCTCGTTGAAGTCGTTGCCCTCATTGTTATCGGGTACCGTATCGTTGTCACTGTCACTATCGATATAATCATCCTCTCCATCCTCATCCGTGTCCTCTGGGGTGATGCCTTCGTCACCTGCTCCCTCATAAGCGTCGTCCAAACCGTCATCGTCGCTGTCTTCACCACTTGGTGGTATATAGCCTTCCGTGGGCTGACCTTCTACATTGTCGGGAATACCGTCGTCATCGGAATCGATGTCCAAGTGGTCTGGAATACCATCTTCGTCCGTATCCAATGGGTCCGTCAATGGATTGTCGTCTCCATCAAGGTTCGGGTCCTCCTCCGTATCCAATATACCGTCGTTGTCATCGTCGATATCAGTTACATCGGGAACGCCGTCGCCATCCGTATCCGTGCCATCATTGTCAGGGTCCAAGTAATCGGGCGTGCCGTCACCATCTGTATCATCGTTGGTCGGGTCCCCGTCACCGTCCGCATCCTCGTCAGGGGTGTCGATACCGTCACCATCGTCGTCAAAATCCCGATAGTTTACATCTTCGGTACCATCGGTATCCGGTAAATCGTTCGCAGGGTCGTCGATCTCATCGTTGACATCGAAGCCGTCGTTTACATCACTGCCCTCATAGCCGTCGTCCAATCCGTCGCCATCGGTGTCCTCGCCCGTAAAGGTCTGGTCCGGCTCGCCGTCCTCGTTGAAGTCGTTGCCCTCGTTGTTATCGGGTACCGTATCGTTGTCACTGTCCAAATCGATATAATCAGGGACCGTATCCGCATCCGTATCCTCTGGGGTGATGCCTTCGTCACCTGCTCCCTCATAAGCGTCGTCCAAACCGTCATCGTCGCTGTCTTCACCACTTGGTGGTATATAGCCTTCCGTGGGCTGACCTTCTACATTGTCGGGAATACCGTCGTCATCCGAATCGATGTCCAAGTGGTCTGGTATGCCGTCTTCGTCAGTATCCAATGGGTCCGTCAATGGATTGTCGTCACCATCAAGGTTAGGGTCTTCATCCGTATCCAATATACCGTCGTTGTCATCGTCGATATCCGTTACATCGGGAACGCCGTCGCCATCCGTATCCGTGCCATCATTGTCAGGGTCCAAGTAATCGGGCGTGCCGTCACCATCTGTATCATCATTGGTCGGGTCGCCGTCACCGTCCGCATCCTCGTCAGGGGTGTCGATACCGTCGCCATCGTCGTCAAGGTCCCGATAGTTTACATCTTCGGTACCATCGGTATCCGGCAGATCGTTCGCAGGGTCATCGATCTCATCGTTGACATCGAAGCCGTCGTTTACATCACTGCCCTCATAGCCGTCGTCCAATCCGTCGCCATCGGTATCCTCGCCCGTAAAGGTCTGGTCCGGCTCGCCGTCCTCGTTGAAGTCGTTGCCCTCATTGTTATCGGGTACCGTATCGTTGTCACTGTCCAAATCGATATAATCATCCTCTCCATCCTCATCCGTGTCCTCTGGGGTGATGCCTTCGTCACCTGCTCCCTCATAAGCGTCGTCCAAACCGTCATCGTCGCTGTCTTCACCACTTGGTGGTATATAGCCTTCCGTGGGCTGACCTTCTACATTGTCGGGAATACCGTCGTCATCGGAATCGATGTCCAAGTGGTCTGGAATACCATCTTCGTCCGTATCCAATGGGTCCGTCAATGGATTGTCGTCTCCATCAAGGTTCGGGTCCTCCTCCGTATCCAATATACCGTCGTTGTCATCGTCGATATCAGTTACATCGGGAACGCCGTCGCCATCCGTATCCGTGCCATCATTGTCAGGGTCCAAGTAATCGGGCGTGCCGTCACCATCTGTATCATCGTTGGTCGGGTCCCCGTCACCGTCCGCATCCTCGTCAGGGGTGTCGATACCGTCACCATCGTCGTCAAAATCCCGATAGTTTACATCTTCGGTACCATCGGTATCCGGCAGATCGTTCGCAGGGTCGTCGATCTCATCGTTGACATCGAAGCCGTCGTTTACATCACTGCCCTCATAGCCGTCGTCCAATCCGTCGCCATCGGTATCCTCGCCCGTAAAGGTCTGGTCCGGCTCGCCGTCCTCGTTGAAGTCGTTGCCCTCATTGTTATCGGGTACCGTATCGTTGTCACTGTCCAAATCGATATAATCATCCTCTCCATCCTCATCCGTGTCCTCTGGGGTGATGCCTTCGTCACCTGCTCCCTCATAAGCGTCGTCCAAACCGTCATCGTCGCTGTCTTCACCACTTGGTGGTATATAGCCTTCCGTGGGCTGACCTTCTACATTGTCGGGAATACCGTCGTCATCGGAATCGATGTCCAAGTGGTCTGGAATACCATCTTCGTCCGTATCCAATGGGTCCGTCAATGGATTGTCGTCTCCATCAAGGTTCGGGTCCTCCTCCGTATCCAATATACCGTCGTTGTCATCGTCGATATCAGTTACATCGGGAACGCCGTCGCCATCCGTATCCGTGCCATCATTGTCAGGGTCCAAGTAATCGGGCGTGCCGTCACCATCTGTATCATCATTGGTCGGGTCGCCGTCACCGTCCGCATCCTCGTCAGGGGTGTCGATACCGTCGCCATCGTCGTCAAGGTCCCGATAGTTTACATCTTCGGTACCATCGGTATCCGGCAGATCGTTCGCAGGGTCGTCGATCTCATCGTTGACATCGAAGCCGTCGTTTACATCACTGCCCTCATAGCCGTCGTCCAATCCGTCGCCATCGGTATCCTCGCCCGTAAAGGTCTGGTCCGGCTCGCCGTCCTCGTTGAAGTCGTTGCCCTCATTGTTATCGGGTACCGTATCGTTGTCACTGTCCAAATCGATATAATCATCCTCTCCATCCTCATCCGTGTCCTCTGGGGTGATGCCTTCGTCACCTGCTCCCTCATAAGCGTCGTCCAAACCGTCATCGTCGCTGTCTTCACCACTTGGTGGTATATAGCCTTCCGTGGGCTGACCTTCTACATTGTCGGGAATACCGTCGTCATCCGAATCGATGTCCCTGAAATTAGGATTATCATCACCATCCGAATTAATCGGGGTAAGGCCCTCTCCTGAACCAGGATGCTCTTCGTAGTGATCATCCAATCCATTACCATCGGAATCTATTCCACAAGGTCCTTGAAAATCATCTGAAGGCTGAGCTTCAACATTATCCAAAATTCCATCATTATCAGAATCGATATCCCTAAAATCAGGATGATGATCTCCATCAGTGTCAACAGGTGAAATACCTCCGCAAGCACCCGGACTTTCCTCATAATGATCATCTAATCCATTTCCATCAGAGTCAATTCCACAAGGCGCCTGAAAATTATCAGTACTTTGGGCTTCTACATTATCTAAAATTCCATCATTATCCGAATCAATATCCAAATAATCCTGCACATCGTCTCCATCGGTATCAATCGGGGTCAGTCCATTACAGCTTCCAGGTGTGACTTCATAGGCATCATCCAATCCATTACCATCAATATCCTTTCCAGAAGGAGCTATATAACCATAAGTGGATTGCGCTTCAACGTTATCAATGATTCCATCATTATCGGAATCTACATCAAACTTATTCGGTACACCGTCGCCGTCTGTATCACTACCACCTTCTACTATGTTTAAGATGCCATCACCATCAATATCCATATCTTGATGATCAGGAACACCATCACCATCGGTATCAGTATAAATGACTGTATTTTCTTCAATGAAAGAATAACCAAAAAATGGGGATATTAAGCTGAATACAAAAAATACTAAAACTAGTCTACGGGATAGACTTGTTCCGATTTCAAATGCTTGAAGCGTAATTTTTTTCATAAATGATAGTTTTCTCTTTTCAACTAATCACCATGACATTACGCAGGTTTCTATATGTAAGAATTAAGGGACAATTTTTGACACCGCAAGATATTTAAAAAAATACTCAGACAATGCCAAATGCATAGTTAGTTTTAATCTACTTCATCTCCTACTTTATTCGATAAAACGCAGCTCATTCAACCTAACCTGCAATTATCAATTTACGTTTAAAAAGTACGGATAGATTTTTCTGTTAGTAAATTATTAAGAACCATAGTAATAAGAAACACTCTCTTCAAAGAAGTCACCATTATTTAGAAGCAGTTTCTTTATCAAATAAAAAATCATCGGTACAAGTCATTATAAATCAATAATTTTGCGCAAATTTTTTAGATGAGTTTTGAAAAAGAAATAGCGCGTCGCAGAACATTTGGAATTATTTCCCACCCAGATGCAGGTAAAACTACATTGACCGAAAAACTTTTATTATTCGGAGGTGCAATTCAAGAGGCCGGTGCAGTAAAAAATAATAAAATAAAGAAAACGGCTACCAGTGATTTCATGGAAATCGAGAGACAACGTGGAATTTCAGTAGCGACCTCTGTTCTTGCGTTTATTTATAATGATAAGAAAATCAATATTTTAGACACTCCAGGGCACAAAGATTTTGCTGAGGATACTTTTAGAACCTTAACTGCGGTAGATAGCGTTATTGTTGTGATTGATGTTGCTAAAGGTGTTGAAGAACAAACTGAAAAACTCGTAGAAGTATGCCGAATGCGTAACATACCCATGCTTGTTTTTATAAATAAACTGGATAGAGAAGGAAAAGATGCTTTTGACTTATTGGACGAAGTAGAACAGAAGTTAGGGCTAACCGTGACTCCATTAAGTTTTCCAATAGGAATGGGCTATGATTTTAAAGGGATTTATAATATCTATGAAAAAAATATAAATCTTTTTAGCGGAAACAGTAAATCAAATATTGAAGACACTATAGCCTTCGACAACATAGATAGTCCAGAACTTGAAAAGATTATTGGTGAAAACGCCGCTTCTGATTTAAGGGACAACCTTGAACTTGTAAATGGGGTTTACCCCGAATTTGACAAAGAAGCATATCTCAATGGAAAACAGCAGCCCGTATTCTTTGGTTCGGCACTAAATAATTTTGGTGTTCGCGAATTATTAGATTGTTTCGTACAAATAGCTCCTCCACCCAGACCTAAAAAAGCCGAAGAGCGCATTGTAGACGCTCATGAAAAAGACTTTTCTGGTTTTGTTTTTAAGATCCATGCTAATATGGACCCTAAACATAGGGATAGACTAGCATTCATTAAGATAGTTTCTGGAACCTTTGAACGAAACAAACCTTATTTACATGTTAGACACGGGAAAAATCTAAAATTCTCTAGTCCAAACGCATTTTTTGCTGAGAAAAAAGAGATTGTGGATATCTCTTACCCAGGAGATATAGTTGGCTTACATGATACGGGAAATTTTAAAATTGGCGATACCTTGACCAATGGCGAAGAATTGAACTACAAGGGTATTCCGAGTTTTTCGCCCGAACATTTTCGGTATATCAACAATGCAGACCCACTAAAATCCAAACAGCTCTATAAAGGTATAGACCAGCTAATGGATGAAGGTGTAGCTCAATTATTCACACTTGAACTAAATGGTAGAAAAGTTATCGGAACAGTGGGAGCCCTTCAATATGAAGTAATTCAATACCGTCTAGAGCATGAATACGGGGCTAAGTGTACTTATGAAAACTTTCCTGTACACAAAGCATGCTGGGTAGCGCCAGAAAGCGACAATGATGAATTTAAGGAGTTCAAAAGGGTAAAACAAAAATTTCTAGCTATCGATAAAAGAGGGCAACTGGTGTTCTTGGCAGACTCACAGTTTTCATTACAAATGACGCAACAGAAATACCCAACGGTAAAGCTACATTTTACTTCTGAATTTGATATTTAAACTCCATATCTAATTAAGAATATTTGACTCTTTTTTTTGTATTTTACTGGTTATTAACCAATAAACATACATTTTATGACCACTGAAGTAATTAAAAAACCACCCACATGGTTTTGGGTGGTAAGTGTTATTGCCCTTTTATGGAACTTAATGGGAGTAGGTTCTTATCTAATGGATGCTTATGTAAGTATTGAACAATTGGAGGCCATGAGCCAAGAAATGCGTGAACTTTATGAAGGTCGCCCTGCCTGGGTAACAGCATGCTTCGCAATTGCAGTGTTTGGCGGAACATTTGCCTCAATTGCCCTTTTGTTAAGAAAAAAATGGGCAAGGCCAGTTTTTATTATTTCACTGATTACAGCAACTGCCCAATTTATACATTGGCTTTTTATGACCAATTCAGTGGAAGTTTATGGAACAGAAGCCTATATAATGCCTATTCTAGTTATTGCGTTTGGTGTTTATCTCGTTCTTTTCGCAAAAAAAGGAATTGCAAATGGTTGGCTTAAATAAACCAATAATTTGAAAGTAATTAAAAAAAGCCCTGACTAATAATCAGGGCTTTTTTTTATGCTTCTCCAGTAGGTCCAAAGTTTAATGGAATTGGAGGTTGTTCATAGTCTTTTATTGTTCCATGCGCTTTTTCAAAGCGCTGTACATTATCATTTAATGCTTTTAAAAACTTCTTAGCATGCTGCGGTGTTAATACAATTCTGCTCTTTACCTTAGCCTTTGGAGCTCCCGGCATCATACTAATAAAGTCTACAACAAATTCTGAAACAGAGTGATTAATAATAGCCAAATTTGAATAGATACCTTCTGCGGTCTTTTCATCCAATTCTATATTAATCTGTTTTTGGTTTTGATTCTTATCTGCCATAAGCTTAGGTATTAAAAAAGAAAACCCTGACGGTTGGGCCAGGGTTTCTATTATTTAGAATTTAAACTCCTCTTTTCGAGCCATAATTTCATCGTACTCCTCTTTGGAACCAACAATGATATTTTCATAATCACGCATACCTGTACCTGCAGGAATCTTATGCCCTACAATTACATTCTCCTTCAATCCTTCTAGAGTATCTACTTTACCGCTTACAGCAGCTTCGTTCAATACTTTAGTGGTTTCTTGGAAGGATGCAGCAGAAATAAACGATTTCGTCTGTAACGATGCCCTTGTAATACCTTGAAGTATTGGTGTTGCAGTAGCTGCAACGGCATCTCTAGCAGAAACCAAAGTTCTATCCGCTCTTTTCAGCAATGAATTCTCATCTCTTAATTCTCGGGCAGTAATTATTTGACCCGCTTTTAGGTTCTCTGAATCACCTGCATCCTCAACAACTTTCTTACCAAAAATCTCATCATTTTCAACGATAAAATCTTTTTTATGAATTAATTGATTCTCTAAGAAAATTGTATCGCCGGCATCTTGAATACGTACTTTACGCATCATCTGTCTCACAACTACTTCAAAGTGCTTATCATTAATTTTCACACCTTGTAGTCGGTATACCTCTTGAACTTCGTTCACTAAATATTGCTGTACAGCTGATGGGCCTTTAATTGCCAAAATGTCCTCAGGGGTAATAGAACCATCAGAAAGTGGCATTCCTGCACGAACGTAGTCATTCTCTTGAACTAAAATCTGGTTAGAAAGTTTAACTAAGTATTTCTTGATTTCCCCAAGTTTTGACTCAATAATAATCTCTCTATTACCTCTTTTGATTTTACCAAAAGAAACTACACCGTCAATTTCAGAAACAACTGCTGGGTTAGATGGGTTACGCGCTTCAAACAATTCGGTAACTCTTGGTAGACCACCCGTAATATCACCAGCCTTAGCAGACTTACGCGGAATCTTAACCAAAGTTTTTCCTTCTTGAATCTTTTCACCATCATCTACCATGATATGCGAACCAACCGGAAGGTTATAAGAACGTAATGTTTCTCCTTTGGCATCTTGAATTAATAAAGTTGGAATCAACTTTTTATTTCTAGATTCAGAGATAACTTTCTCTTGGAAACCTGTTTGTTCATCGATTTCAACCTGATAAGTAACACCTTGCTCAATATTCTCGTATGCAATTTTTCCAGTAAACTCAGAAACGATTACACCGTTATATGGATCCCATGAACAAATTACATCTCCTTTTTTGATTTTAGCGCCATTCTTGATAGCTAGCATAGAACCATAAGGAATATTATTTGTACTTAAAGTAATACCTGTTTTTGCATCTACTACTTTAATCTCTGATGTTCTTGATATTACAATTGTTGATTTTCCTCCTTCACCATTATCTCCTTCTACAGTTCTTAAATCTTCAATTTCAGCAACACCGTCGAACTTGGCTTCCAACTTATTATCCTCAGAAATGTTACCTGCAATACCACCAACGTGGAAAGTACGCAGTGTTAACTGTGTACCAGGTTCTCCAATAGATTGTGCCGCAACAACACCAACTGCTTCACCTCTTTGTACCATTTTATTGGTAGCTAAGTTTCTTCCGTAGCATTGCGCACAAATACCTTTTGGAGCCTCACATGTTAATGGTGAACGCACTTCAATCTTTTCAATAGGAGATGCTTCTATTTTGGCAGCATCAGATTCATTAATGATTTGACCTGAAGTCAATAACTCTTCTTGAGTAATCGGATCATATACATCATGTAAAGAAACACGACCAAGAATACGTTCTCCTAGAGTTTCAACAACCTCCTCATTTTTCTTTAAGGCTTTAACCTCAATACCTCTTAATGTTTCACAATCTTCGATATTGATAATCACATCTTGCGAAACATCAACCAAACGACGTGTCAAGTAACCCGCGTCAGCAGTTTTTAAAGCTGTATCCGCAAGACCTTTACGAGCACCGTGAGTTGAAATGAAGTATTCTAAAATAGATAAGCCTTCTTTAAAGTTAGAAAGAATAGGGTTTTCAATAATCTCACCTCCACCGGCAGTAGATTTCTTAGGCTTGGCCATCAAACCACGCATACCTGTCAACTGGCGAATTTGCTCCTTTGAACCCCTTGCACCAGAATCAAGCATCATATATACCGAATTGAATCCTTGGTTATCTTCCCTAATACGCTTCATTGCTAACTCTGTCAACATTGCATTAGTAGAAGTCCAAACATCAATTACTTGATTGTAACGTTCGTTATTGGTAATAAGACCCATGTTATAATTGGCCATAATACCATCGACTTGACCGTTGGCATCTTCAATCATTTCAATTTTTTCTTTAGGAATAATAATATCCCCTAAACTGAATGATAATCCACCTTTGAAGGCAAATTGATATCCCATGGTCTTAATCTTATCCAAAAACTCAGCAGTTCGAGGAACATCTGTGACCGCTAAAATATCACCAATGATATTTCTCAACGCTTTTTTATTCAATACTTGATTGATAAAACCTGCTTCTACAGGAACGTGAGTGTTAAATAATACTCTACCTACGGTGGTCTCAATAATCTGATTTACCAACTCTCCTTCTTCATTAAAGTCCTTTGCACGAACCTTGATTCCGGCATTCAAATCAACTTTATTTTCATTGAAGGCTATTTCAACTTCCTCTGCTGAATAAAAAGTTAATCCTTCTCCTTTTATTGGCAATTCTTTTGTTGATTTACGATGTTTGGTCATATAATAAAGACCAAGTACCACATCTTGAGAAGGTACCGTAATAGGTGAACCATTTGCTGGATTTAAGATATTTTGAGAAGCCAACATTAAAAGTTGCGCCTCTAAAATAGCCTCAGGACCTAACGGTAAATGTACCGCCATCTGATCCCCATCAAAATCCGCATTAAATGCAGTACACGCCAATGGATGTAAACGAATTGCCTTTCCTTCGATAAGTTTAGGCTGAAACGCTTGAATTCCTAATCTGTGTAATGTTGGGGCCCTGTTTAACAGCACAGGATGTCCTTTCAATACATTTTCAAGAATATCCCAAACTACAGGTTCTTTCTTGTCTATTATTTTTTTAGCAGACTTTACTGTTTTAACAATACCTCTTTCAATCAGTTTTCTAATTACGAAAGGTTTGTATAATTCAGCCGCCATGTCTTTAGGAAGACCGCATTCGTATAAGTTCAATTCAGGACCTACAACAATTACAGAACGTGCTGAATAATCGACACGTTTACCTAATAAATTTTGACGGAAACGACCTTGCTTACCTTTCAAAGAATCTGAAAGGGATTTCAATGGTCTATTTGATTCTGTCTTAACGGCAGATGCTTTTCTTGTGTTATCAAATAAAGAATCAACAGACTCTTGAAGCATCCTTTTCTCGTTACGAAGAATAACTTCTGGAGCTTTGATTTCCATCAATCGCTTTAAACGATTGTTTCTGATAATTACTCTACGATATAAATCATTTAAATCTGAAGTCGCAAAACGACCACCATCTAGAGGAACTAATGGACGTAATTCTGGTGGAATCACCGGAACTACTTTCATAATCATCCATTCTGGATTGTTTTCGCGATTATCTTGAGATTCACGCAAAGCTTCAACAACTTGAAGTCTTTTTAAGGCTTCTGTTTTACGTTGTTTAGAAGTTTCTGTATTTGCTTTATGTCTTAATTCGTAAGAAAGCTGCTCTAAATCAATTCTACCTAACAAATCAATTAGACATTCAGCACCCATTTTTGCGATAAACTTATTTGGGTCAGAATCTTCTAAATACTGATTTTCAGCAGGAATTGTTTCTAAAATATTCAGATACTCCTCTTCGGTTAAGAAATCCATTTTATTGATTTCTTCTCCCTCTGGTCCTTTCGCAATACCTGGTTGAATTACTACGTAACGCTCGTAGTAAATAATCATGTCCAATTTCTTGGATGGAAGACCAAGTAAGTATCCTATTTTATTTGGAAGCGAACGGAAATACCAAATATGCGCAACAGGTACAACCAAATTAATGTGCCCTACTCTATCACGACGTACTTTTTTCTCTGTTACTTCTACACCACAACGGTCACATACAATACCGCGGTAACGAATACGCTTGTATTTTCCACAGGCACATTCATAATCCTTAACAGGACCAAAAATACGCTCACAGAACAACCCGTCACGTTCTGGCTTGTGTGTTCTATAGTTAATGGTTTCCGGCTTTAAAACTTCACCTCTTGACTCTGCCAAAATTGATTCTGGAGATGCCAATCCGATTGAAATTTTATTAAACCTCTTTGGTGCGTTATTATCTTTTATTCTAGCCATAATGCTATAAAGATGAAATTGTTAAAAAATGTTCTCTTTTAATAGTTTCTCAACTATACTATTATTCTTCCAATCTAATATCCAAACCTAAACCTTTAAGTTCGTGCATTAGTACGTTGAAAGATTCTGGCAATCCAGGTTCTGGCATAGTTTCACCTTTTACGATTGATTCGTAAGTTTTAGCTCTACCAATTACGTCATCTGATTTTACGGTCAAGATTTCACGAAGCGTAGCTGAAGCGCCATACGCCTCAAGTGCCCAAACTTCCATTTCTCCAAAACGTTGACCACCAAATTGCGCTTTACCACCAAGTGGCTGCTGTGTAATCAATGAATATGGTCCGATAGAACGTGCGTGCATCTTGTCATCTACCATATGACCCAACTTCAACATGTAGATAATACCTACTGTTGCAGCCTGATCAAATCGCTCACCAGTTCCGCCATCGTAAAGATGTGTATGGCCAAATCTTGGCACACCTGCTTCATCGGTCAATGCATTAATTTGATCTAAGGTAGCACCGTCAAAAATCGGAGTGCCGTACTTACGACCCAATTTTTCGCCGGCCCAACCAAGAACCGTTTCATAAATCTGCCCAATGTTCATACGAGATGGTACACCTAGCGGATTCAATACAATATCAACCGGTGTTCCGTCTTCTAAGAAAGGCATATCTTCTTGGCGAACGATACGTGCAACGATACCTTTGTTACCGTGACGCCCTGCCATTTTATCACCAACCTTAAGCTTACGCTTTTTAGCAATGTAAACTTTAGCCAATTTCATAATTCCAGCAGGTAATTCATCACCTACCGAAATCGTGAACTTATCTCTTCTAAGATTACCTTGAAGGTCATTCAACTTAATCTTATAGTTGTGAAGTAAATCGGCAACTTGAGTATTGGTTTTATCATCGGTAGTCCAGCTTCCTCCTATTAAGTGGGCAAAGTCATCTACCGAATTCAACATCTTAATGGTATACTTCTTACCTTTTGGTAAAACTTCCTCACCCAAGTCGTTCATAACGCCCTGCGAAGTTTTTCCGTTAATTAAAGTAAAAAGCTTCTCTACTAAAACGTCTTTAAGCTGTTCAAATTTTACTTCATAATCCATCTCTAGTTTAGAGATAGCCTCTTTATCTTCTGAACGCTTTCTTTTATCTTTTATCGAGCGAGAAAATAACTTCTTGTCTATTACCACACCTCTTAAAGATGGTGAAGCTTTTAATGAAGCATCTTTTACATCACCAGCTTTATCACCAAAGATTGCACGAAGCAATTTTTCTTCAGGAGTTGGGTCAGATTCTCCTTTCGGAGTGATCTTTCCTATTAAAATATCTCCAGGTTTAACTTCTGCACCAATACGAATCATTCCGTTTTCATCCAAGTCTTTTGTAGCCTCTTCAGAAACATTAGGAATATCATTCGTCAATTCTTCAGCACCTAATTTGGTATCACGTACCTCAAGAGCATATTCATCAATGTGAATCGAGGTGAAAATATCTTCTCTCACAACCTTTTCAGAAATTACGATTGCATCCTCAAAGTTATACCCCTTCCAAGGCATAAAGGCAACTTTCATATTTCTACCTAAAGCAAGTTCTCCTTTTTCAGTAGCATAACCTTCACAAAGTACTTGGCCTTTCTTAACCTTATCCCCTTTCTTAACAATCGGCTTCAAGTTAATACTTGTACCTTGATTGGTTTTACGGAATTTTATTAGGTTGTATGATTTATAATCTTCTTCAAAGCTTACTAACTTCTCGTCTTCAGTTCTAAGATATTTAACTGTAATCTTTTGAGCATCAACATAATCAATTATTCCATCTTCTTCTGCATTGATCAATACTCTAGAATCAGTTGCAACCTGACGTTCTAAGCCCGTACCTACAATCGGAGATTGTGGTCTCAATAATGGAACTGCCTGGCGCATCATGTTTGACCCCATCAATGCCCTGTTCGCATCATCATGTTCCAAGAAAGGAATTAATGAAGCTGAAATAGAAGCTATTTGATTCGGAGCAACATCTGTGTAATTAACTTCAGAAGGATCCACAACTGGGAAATCTCCTTCTTCACGTGCAATTACTTTTTCGACGTTGATAGTTCCGTCTTCTTTAAGTGGAATATTAGCTTGAGAAATTTTCATTCCCTCTTCTTCCTCGGCACTTAAATAAGCAAAATTCTTAGTATCGACCTTTCCATTCTCCACCTTACGGTAAGGAGTTTCTAAAAAGCCCATTGGATTAACCTTGGCGAATACCGATAAAGACGATATTAAACCAATATTTGGTCCTTCAGGAGTTTCAATAGGACATAGTCTACCGTAGTGCGTATAGTGAACGTCACGAACCTCAAAACCAGCTCTTTCACGAGAAAGACCACCTGGCCCTAATGCTGATAATCTTCTTTTATGAGTAATCTCTGCCAATGGATTGGTTTGATCCATAAACTGAGAAAGTTGGTTAGTACCAAAGAAAGAATTAATTACAGAAGACAGGGTCTTTGCATTAATTAAATCTATTGGGGTAAATACCTCATTATCACGAACGTTCATTCTTTCACGAATGGTTCTTGCCATACGCGCTAGACCAACACCAAACTGAGAAGATAATTGCTCACCTACAGTTCTAACACGACGGTTTGATAAGTGATCGATATCATCAATCTCTGCTTTTGAATTGATTAACTCAATAAGGTATTTTATGATGGTGATGATATCTTCTTTGGTCAAGACTTGCTTGTCCATTCCAATATCAAGACCTAATTTTTTATTCATTCTGTAACGACCTACCTCACCAAGGTTATAACGTTGATCAGAGAAGAACAATTTATCAATAATACCTCTTGCCGTTTCTTCATCTGGCGGCTCAGCGTTACGTAATTGACGGTAAATATGTTCTACAGCTTCCTTTTCAGAGTTTGTAGGGTCTTTTTGAAGTGTATTATGAATAATGGCATAATCAGACTGCGTATTATTCTCTTTATGCAATAAAATAGTTTTAACATCTGCATCAACTATTTCATCAATATGCTCTTTTTCAAGAATGGTATCACGATCTAAAACAATCTCGTTTCTCTCAATGGATACAACTTCACCTGTATCTTCATCAACAAAATCTTCATGCCAAGTGTTCAAGACTCTTGCCGCTAGTTTGCGACCAAGTACCTTTTTTAAACCAGCTTTAGAAACTTTCACCTCTTCTGAAAGATCAAAAATTTCTAAAATATCCTTATCCCTCTCAAAACCAATTGCACGGAATAATGTTGTTACTGGTAATTTTTTCTTTCTATCAATGTATGCGTACATAACGCTATTGATGTCAGTTGCGAATTCTATCCAAGAACCTTTGAACGGAATTACCCTTGCAGAATACAATTTAGTACCATTTGCATGGAATGATTGACCAAAGAATACACCAGGAGATCTATGCAACTGTGATACCACCACACGTTCTGCGCCATTGATAACAAAAGTACCACTTGGCGTCATATATGGAATAGTACCTAAATACACATCTTGAACTATAGTTTCAAAGTCTTCATGCTCTGGATCTGTACAGTATAATTTTAAACGTGCCTTTAAAGGTACGCTGTAGGTAAGACCCCTCTCGATACACTCTTGTATCGAATATCGTGGAGGATCTATGAAGTAGTCTAAAAACTCAAGTACGAACTGGTTTCTAGTATCTGTGATTGGAAAGTTTTCCATGAAGGTATTGTACAAACCTTCGTTGCCTCTTTCGTCAGATTTCGTTTCAAGTTGAAAAAAGTCTTGAAACGACTTGATCTGAATGTCCAAGAAATCCGGGTATTCCGGTATGTTCTTAGCGGATGCAAAATTTACTCTTTCAGTCTGATTTGTGAACATCTATGGACAAATTTTGATAGTGAATTCTCTTTTGGGTAACATGTGCCATCACATGCTGCTATAAAAACAGGCTAAGGTCTGACCGTTTTTACGGAAAGACCTTAACCATATTATCTATGTAAAAGCTACTATTTAAGCTCAACTTCTGCTCCTGCTTCTTCCAAAGATTTTTTGATACCTTCTGCTTCGTCTTTAGAAACAGCTTCTTTAACCGCTTTTGGTGCGCTATCAACAATATCTTTAGCATCTTTCAAGCCAAGACCTGTTAATTCTTTTACCAATTTAACTACTGCTAATTTAGAAGCACCGGCCGCTTTAAGGATAACATCAAATTCTGTTTGCTCCTCAGCTGCTTCTCCACCACCGGCGGCAGCGCCACCAGCAGCAACTGCTACAGCAGCAGCTGCAGGCTCGATACCATACTCTTCTTTTAAAATATCAGCCAATTCGTTTACCTCTTTTACGGTAAGGTTGACCAACTGTTCTGCAAAATCTTTTAAATCTGCCATTTTTCTATCGTTTAAATAAAATTTTTAAAATATAATTGTTTTAGTGCGTGCGAATTATCGTTCAGATAAAGTTTTAATGATACCAGCTAATTTACCGCCACCAGATTTAAGACCAGAAATAACATTCTTGGCCGGTGATTGCAATAGACCGATAATATCTCCGATAACTTCTTCTTTGGACTTAATGTTCACCAAAGAATCTAAGTTTTCATCACCGATATAAACCGCCTCTTCAATAAAGGCACCTTTTAATAAAGGCTTATCTGATTTTTTTCTGAAGTTTTTGATAAGTTTTGCAGGAGCATTTCCTGTCTCAGATAGCATTAAAGAGGTATTACCTTTTAATACTTCCGGAAGTTCCCCAAACTCCTTATCAGAAGCTTCCATTGCTTTTGCAAGCAAAGTATTTTTAACAACTGCTAGTTTAATATTAGCCTTGAAACATGCTCTTCTTAAATTAGAAGTAGTCACGGCATCTAACCCAGAAATATCAGCAAGATATATGTTAGGGTTATCGGCTAACTGTGCAGTCAAATCTTCAATTACGGTTGCTTTTTCTTCTCTTGTCATTGTTATAATTTTAGACTACCCAGTAATTAAACTGCTTTAGGATCTAGTTGAACACTAGGACTCATAGTACTAGACATGTAAACACTTTTCATGTAAACACCTTTAGCTGCCGCAGGTTTCAATTTCATCAAAGTATCCAACAACTCTTTTGCATTACCTGCAATTTTGTCTGCCGAAAAAGATGATTTACCTATTGCTGCATGTACGATTCCTGTTTTATCAACTTTAAAATCAATTTTACCAGCTTTTACATCAGATACCGCCTTCGCAACATCCATAGTAACTGTTCCGGTTTTTGGATTAGGCATTAAACCTCTGGGACCTAGAACCCTTCCTAAAGGACCTAATTTACCCATAACGCTTGGCATTGTGATGATAACATCAACATCTGTCCAACCTCCTTTTATTTTATCCAAATATTCATCTAACCCAATATAATCAGCACCAGCTTCCTTAGCTTCTGCTTCTTTATCTGGGGTCACCAATGCCAAAACCTTAACATCTTTACCGGTTCCGTGAGGTAGTGTAACTACACCACGAACCATTTGATTTGCTTTTCTTGGATCTACACCCAAACGAACCGCTAAATCTATTGACGCATCAAATTTTACGTTGGTTATCTCTTTTACCAAAGCAGAGGCTTCATCAACAGAATACAATTTGTTTCTGTCAATTTTAGCGTGTGCTTCTTTTTGCTTTTTAGTCAATCTTGCCATTCGAAATTGCTTTTAGATTTTAAAAAGGTCTTTTACCTGCAACCTTTAATCCCATTGATCTAGCAGTACCAGCAACCATACTCATTGCCGACTCCACTGTAAAAGCATTCAAATCGACCATTTTGTCTTCAGCGATTTGCTTTACTTGATCCCAGGAAACAGATCCATTTTTAACTCTGTTAGGTTCGCCCGATCCTTTTTTAATCTTTGCTGCTTCCAACAATTGAACTGCCGCTGGTGGTGTTTTTACGACAAACTCGAAAGATTTGTCTTTGTATACCGTGATAACAACAGGCAATACTTTGCCCGGTTTGTCCTGTGTACGCGCATTAAATTGCTTACAGAACTCCATGATGTTAACGCCGGCAGCACCTAAGGCGGGTCCAACCGGTGGCGACGGATTCGCAGCACCTCCCCTAACTTGTAATTTAACTACCTTATCTACTTCTTTTGCCATTGTTTTTAATTAAGTTGAAAATGTGCTATTGGAAGCAACACAATTTTCGATATATGTAACAGCTCTTTTGTCTTAAGATGTTAGACACAAGATGTCAGATTTTAGACTAATTGTTAAAAATAAACTACTAAAAATCTTATATCTTAAATCTAATGTCTCCTATCTGATTATACTTTTTCTACTTGCATATAGCTTAACTCTAATGGTGTTTTTCTTCCGAAAATCTTCACCATCACCTCAAGCTTACGCTTTTCTTCATTGATTTTTTCAACAGTTCCATTGAAGCCATTGAAAGGTCC
This sequence comes from Croceitalea sp. W27, assembly GCF_055693185.1. NCBI lineage: Bacteria > Pseudomonadati > Bacteroidota > Flavobacteriia > Flavobacteriales > Flavobacteriaceae > Croceitalea > Croceitalea sp. W27. The sequence continues at coordinate 3,320,442 of NZ_CM146327.1, read as the reverse complement.
ATCAATAACCTTAACCGTTTCACCAATTATAAAAGGTATTGCAACACTATCGGTATTAACAGCTAACTCATCAACTTTGCCCAGCATTCTATTTACTTCAGCCTTACGCAATGGTACAGGATCACCACCTTTTGTTTCTCCTAAAAACCCGATTACGTTGGTTATCGAACGGATAATATGCACCATTTCACCTCCTAAATTGGCCTTTATCATAATATAGCCAGGGAAATAGGTCCGCTCTTTGTTGATCTTTTTTCCATTACGGATTTGTACAACTTTTTCAGTAGGTACAAGAACATCCTCAAGGTAATCACCGAAACCATGTCTTTCAACCTCGCTTTCAATGTACCCTTTGATTTTATTCTCTTGGCCGCTTACAGCTCTAACTACATACCACTTTTTCTCCAATACCTCCGACATGCCCTTATCCTATTAATTTATCAAAGTACAACTGAATCAACTTACTAAAAAGGCTATCAACTCCCCATGTTGCTAACGCAAAAATGATTGAGAATACCGCTACAACCACCATGTAGTTAGAAGCCTGCTCCCTGTTTAACCAGGTAACATTATTTTTTAATTCCTCCCAAGACTCTTTAACGTATGTCAACATAAAAACTAATTTTATTCTGCACGGGCGGAGAGACTTCCTTCGACTTCGCTCAGGATAAACTTCTCGCCTCACTGGCTTCATTATTTCAACTTGCACGGGCGGAGAGACTCGAACTCCCGACACCTGGTTTTGGAGACCAGTGCTCTACCAACTGAGCTACGCCCGTATTTTGGTATTTATTTACTCCAAAAAAATCGTGGAGTAGATTACACCCGTTTATATTACACTGAAAGGTATCCGCCAAATGACGGACACCCTTTTGTGTAAACTATGATTATAATATGATTAATCTAAAATCTCAGTAACCTGACCAGCACCTACGGTTCTACCACCTTCACGGATAGCAAAACGAAGACCTACACTTAACGCGATTGGCTGAATCAAATCTACCTCGATTGTCAAGTTGTCACCTGGCATTACCATTTCAACCCCACTTGGCAAACCTATGTTACCAGTTACGTCTGTAGTTCTTACGTAGAACTGAGGACGATAGTTGTTATGGAATGGTGTGTGACGACCACCTTCTTCTTTTTTCAAGATATAAACCTCAGCTTTGAATTTGGCATGTGGCTTAACAGAACCTGGCTTGCAGATTACCATACCCCTTTTGATATCGGTTTTTTCGATACCTCTTAAAAGAATACCTACGTTATCACCAGCTTCACCTCTATCTAAGATTTTACGGAACATCTCAACACCAGTAATTGTAGAAGCTAATTTCTCAGCACCCATACCAATGATATCTACAGCGTCACCAGTATTGGCAACACCAGTTTCGATACGACCAGTTGCAACAGTACCACGACCAGTAATCGTAAATACATCTTCAACAGGCATTAAGAAATCTTTATCAACATCTCTTTTTGGAAGCTCGATCCACTCATCAACAGCTGCCATCAACTCCATAACGGTGTCAACCCATTTTTGCTCACCATTTAAAGCACCAAGTGCAGAACCGGAAATTACAGGTCCGTTATCACCATCATATTCGTAGAAAGAAAGTAATTCTCTTACTTCCATTTCAACTAGCTCTAAAAGCTCTTCATCATCAACCATGTCAACTTTATTCAAGAAAACAACAATTCTTGGAATACCAACCTGACGTCCTAAAAGGATGTGCTCACGAGTCTGTGGCATTGGACCATCAGTAGCAGCAACAACCAAAATAGCACCGTCCATCTGAGCAGCACCAGTAACCATGTTCTTTACGTAATCCGCGTGACCAGGACAGTCAACGTGAGCGTAGTGACGATTTTCTGTTTGATACTCTACGTGAGATGTGTTAATTGTAATACCTCTTTCTTTTTCCTCAGGGGCATTATCAATAGAGTCAAAGCTTCTAAGCTCAGACAAACCTGCGTTAGCCAATACAGTAGTAATAGCTGCAGTCAATGTAGTTTTACCGTGATCCACGTGTCCAATGGTACCAATATTTAAGTGCGGTTTGGAACGATCAAAAGTTTCCTTTGCCATTTTAAATGATTTTAATCTTAGTTTATATTAGTGTACAAATCTTTTTTTTGAGCCAATGACGAGATTTGAACTCCTGCCTGCCGGCAGGCAGGCGTGACCGAGGTCACTAAATGGAAAACAAAATCAATATGTCATTAAATCTTAATCTTTTTTTCTTGAGCCAATGACGAGATTTGAACTCGTGACCTCTTCCTTACCAAGGAAACGCTCTACCCCTGAGCTACACCGGCGTAAAGTGTTGAATCAACTACTTTATATAGTTCCTAATAAAAGGAAGAAATTCTTGTATTAACAAGAACGACTTTAGAGCGGGAGACCGGGTTCGAACCGGCGACATTCAGCTTGGAAGGCTGACGCTCTACCAACTGAGCTACTCCCGCATTTTCTTAAATCAACATTTCAAAATTAAAATTTCAAAAAATCTCTTTTGAAATTTGAACGTTTCGCTTTTACTGTGTGGGGAGAGCAGGATTCGAACCTGCGAAGACATAGTCAGCAGATTTACAGTCTGCCCTCGTTGGCCGCTTGAGTATCTCCCCTTCCTTTGTTTTAGTGCTTTAAGAGCCGATGGAGGGACTCGAACCCACGACCTGCTGATTACAAATCAGCTGCTCTAGCCAGCTGAGCTACATCGGCTTTTTAGAGCCTTTTTAACACAAAAAAAGCCCGCTATTTCTAACGGACTGCAAATGTATATATATTTTTATTTAATCAAAACAAATTATCAAAAATTTTAATTAAACATGCATTCTCATTTTTTCCTTCTTTTTAACTAGTTTTCTTTCTATTGAACTGCATGCAGAATCAATAGCCTCTTCAAAAGATTTACACTGCTTCTTCACCACAAACTTATCACGAGGAACATTAATCTTGATTTCAACAATTTTATTTTCTTTTGAACTGGTATTTTCTACCTTCAAATACACATCAGAACTGATTACTTTATCATAAAATAATTCTAGTTTATCCATTCTTTCTTGAACAAAATCAATAAGTTTTCCATCGGCAACAAAATTTACGGATTGCACATTTACCTTCATAAGATGCGTTTTTAGGTCTGCGTGATACAGACAGGTTAAACAGTTACAAAGATTTTACTCTTTGTTTCTAGGATGGGCATTTGCATATACTTTCTTTAGTTCAGCGATACTATTATGAGTATATACTTGGGTCGATGCCAAGCTTGAATGCCCTAACAACTCTTTCACAGCATTTAAATCAGCCCCCTTGTTCAACAAATGTGTTGCGAAAGTGTGTCTAAGAATGTGTGGACTCTTTTTGACCTTAGGACTAACCATACTAAGATACTTATTTATAACCCTATAAACAAGAGTTTCGTATATTTTATAACCTGATTTTGTCAATAAAAGTGAATCACTATCAATAACAATTTCTAGCTTTGAACGCTCCTCAATGTATGTATTCAACAAAGGAAGAATAGTCGGCAATAGCGGTAAAATACGCTCTTTATTTCGCTTACCTAGGACCTTTAGCGTAGTTTTTGAGCTATTGATGTCGCTCTTCTTTAAATTTATCAACTCGGCACGACGTATTCCTGTAGAATATAAAAGCTCTATCAACAACTTATCACGCACACCTTCAAAATCATCTCCAAAAGGAATCTGTTTTAAAATTTTCTCCATCTCCAATTCTGAGAAAGGAACCTCTATTTTCTTCTTGGTCTTTAGTGCCTTGTGTTTGGCCAATGGATTCTTGGAGATAGCTCCTATTTTCTGAAGAAACTTATAGTAGGCTTTTAATGAAGCGATTTTTCTGTTTACGGTTCTGTTCGAGATACCTTTATTGACGAGTTTAACTATCCAACTTCTAATAATAGTGTATGGAATAGCATCAATTTGTGCCTTATCATATTCCGCAGTAGTAAAAGATATAAACTCTAAAATATCTTTATGATAGGCATTTACGGTATGTCGAGAATAGTTTTTCTCTAAGGATAAATAAGAAACAAAAGCCTCTACTGACATATTTCAAAGTTACGCTTTTACCTTTTCAAAATTACCCAATAAAAAAACCCGTTCAATGTTGAACGGGTTTGTATTATGTAGAATCTTAGTGGACTTTAAATTTCCTCTTTATCTCTTAGGCCTTGAATATATTCTGCCTTTTGAATTTCTGCTCTACGCTTTACCGAAGGTTTTGTAAACTGTTGACGCTTACGCAATTGACGCATCGTACCGGTTTTGTCAAACTTTCGCTTGAAACGCTTTAAAGCCCTATCGATATTTTCTCCTTCTTTTACTGGTATAATTAACATTGGCTACAACCTCCCTTCTTTAAGTGATACCCGTTCTTAAACGGGGATGCAAATATACAAATGAAATTTATCTAAAAAAGATTTATTCCATAATATTTTAAGTAATCTATTATTTACCAGGTGAACGATACTCTTTTTTATCAATTACGATCTTGGCAATAATTTCACGCAATATTTCTGAAGTCCCGCCCCCTATTGGGCCTAACCTACTATCCCTAAGCATTCTTGCCATGGGATAATCTTCAATATAGCCGTAACCACCCAAAAACTGAAGACAGTCATATGCGACTTCATCGGCCATTTTAGTTGACTTGAGTTTTGATATGGTTGCTTCTTTCACGGCATACTCCCCTTTATCAAGCATAGCAACTACTGCATAATTATAATGCTTACACAGTTCCATATCTGCATGTAAATCCACAAAACGATGACGCAAGGCCTGAAATTTATTTATGGTCTGCCCAAAAGCTTCTCGTTCAGACATATACTGCAAGGCATAATCTAAGGTATACTCTGCCCTAGCATGTGCATTTACACCCATGACCAGGCGCTCCAACGCAAAGGCTTCCATAATAAAGGTAAAACCCTTACCTTCTTCACCCATTAAATTAGATACAGGGACCTCCACATTATCAAATGCCAACTCTGCGGTATCAGATGCTCTCCATCCTAATTTATTTAATTTGTTTGCCGAAACCCCAGGGCTATTTCTATCAACAATAAATATGCTTATTCCTTTATTGCCCGCTGCCGGGTCGGTCTTTGCCGCCAATATGATATAATCTCCATAGACTCCATTGGTGATAAATGTCTTTGAGCCATTGATAATGTAAACATCTCCTTTACGCTCAGCGGTGGTGCGCATTCCAGCGACATCGCTACCGCCAAAAGGCTCGGTAACCCCTAAACAACCTATTTTTTCGCCATTAACGCTAGGGATTAAATATGCTTGCTTTTGGTCTTCATTCGCATTTTTATTTAAATGTGTCATGGCCAAGTAAACATGTGCCCACATTGCGGCCGCAAAGCCACCAGAATTTATCTTTTGCAATTCTTCAAGGAAGATAACCGTGTAGAAAAGATCTAGCCCTAATCCTTCATGGCTTTCTGGGGTAGCTAAACCAAAATAACCCATCTCACCGAACTTTTTCCAAATAAACCGTTCAATGGTACCTTTCTCTTCCCATTTATCTATGTGAGGAACTACTTCTTTCTGTAAAAAATCTTTTAGGCTTTCCCTAAAAAGTTGATGTTCTTCTGTGAAGTACATACTATTCATGCGTAATTTTTTAGAGTGACAAATATAATGCTATTCTCTCGAGTTTCTCTGAAGGAAAACCGTCAAGATTCGTTAATTCGTCAAAGGAATTAATACCTCCGCTAACATCTCTCAAATCAACAATTTTTTCTGCAAGAGGGTAGGAAATATATACCAACGAAGCAATTTCTTTAACCGTAGCAGAATTTATATTAATCTTTTCAATTCTTGGTGGATGTAACACCTGAAACTTTTTTAAAGCCCTATTGGCCACCTCAACATCCAAACCATAAACATCATACAATTGGTCGTCAACCAAAAAACCGCCTAATCTATCTCTAAATTTTATAATACGTGCGGATAGCTTGGTTCCAATTCCATTGATCGTCCTCAAGTCGGTAGCCGTAACCTGATTTAAATCACCAACGACCACTGCAGTTTCTGTCTTTACATTGGTAGACGTATTTTGTGAAGCTTGCTTTTTGTCAGCTTTCACCCAATCAGGGAACTTGAAATAAGGAGCAATTTTATTCAACAATGAATCATTGACCCTAGTGACTTGTTGAAATTCTTCTTTCGAATTTATGTATTTGTTTGAACTTCTAAAGGCGATAAGTCTATCTATTTCTTCAACGGACATCCCCAGTGTATATCCTTTGTAATCTGTAATAAAGTTGGGGTTAAAGGGGTATATTTTAAAAGTATCTTTCAGTCGAGAAACCTGCTTTAAACTGTCTATTCTAGACTGTTCGGCTTCGTCTACAGTTATTCTAGAAGCTTCAAGCTTAAAAGGTTTTAGCTTCACATAGAAAAATACTCCTTGCAGAAACACTATGATTAGTAGCAAAAAGAAAATCCCACTTCGTTCTTGTTTATTAAACCGGAAGTGGGATTTAAAATTTTTCAATCTACTACTTTATGAATATGCTTTTTTTATGGCATCTACGTACTTGTTGAGTTCTTCTTTCACCTTAGGAAATAAGATAAGTAGCCCTATCATATTCGGAAATACTAAAGCAAGAATCATAGCATCTGAAAACTTGATTACAGCATCTAATGTTGCCGCAGCCCCGATGACTACAAATAGTAGAAATAAAACTTTATAAACGATATCTGCGGTTCTACCTCTACCGAAAAGATATTTCCAAGACTGCAATCCATAATATGACCATGAAATCATGGTAGAGAAAGCAAAAAGAACTATTGCTATTGTTAGAACATACCTGAATCCTGGAATTACCGAATCGTAAGCCATGGATGTCAAATCGACGCCTCCGATATAAGCACCTGAATCGTTTAATAATACCGTACTACCAACAGCATTTCCATAATCGAATGCTCCAGCATCCATATTAAAGAAAATAATAACCAGAGCGGTCATGGTACAAATTACAACAGTATCAATAAATGGCTCCAACAAGGCAACAATACCCTCACTTGCAGGGTATTTGGTCTTTACGGCCGAATGTGCAATTGCAGCCGAACCAGCACCTGCTTCATTTGAAAAGGCAGCTCTTTGAAAGCCAACAATTATAACACCTAAAATACCGCCTAAACCAGCTTCAGGGCTAAAGGCACCGCTAAAAATCATTCCGAAGGCATCACCAATATACTTGATGTTAGCAAAGATTATTATCAAAGAAGCGATTACATAAATAATAGCCATAAAGGGAACAATCTTTTCTGTAACACTGGCTATCTTTTTAATACCCCCAATAATTACAATACCTACTAATACTGCAAGTATTAAACCAATGACAACACCTACTGCCCCACCCTGTAAATCGAACATTGTGGTCAATTGCACAGCAGCTTGATTTGATTGGAAAGCGTTACCGCCACCAAAAGAAGCCCCAACACATAAAATGGCAAAAACCCCAGCTAACACTTTACCTAAACCTGTTAGGCCTTTAGCTTTTAATCCTCTTGATAAATAATACATAGGGCCACCATAAACTGTACCATCTGCACCTACATCTCTATACTTTACGCCAAGGGTACATTCAACAAATTTGGTTGACATCCCTATAAGTCCACAAACAATCATCCAAAATGTTGCTCCAGGACCTCCAATAGCTATTGCTACGGCTACACCGGCAATATTTCCTAAACCAACGGTACCAGAAACGGCTGTGGCCAAAGCTTGAAAGTGGCTTACTTCACCCTCTTCGCTTTCATCGCGAATCGTATCGGGAATATCACCATCATCGGTCATGTGCATCTCAACTTTCTCAAGACCATATTTTTCTACCTCTTCATATTTACCTCTAACCACATTGATGGCCAAAGGAAATTTTAAAATATTCGGAAATTTGAAATAAATTGTAAAAAAAGTGGCCCCAAGAACAAGTAAGATTAGAACTATGGGGATATTATACTCCCCAACAGGAACCGTAGTTAATACAAAACCTTCCCACCATGAGGCAAAAGGCATAAAAGCGTCATTAACTTTTTCATCAAGGCCTTTTTCTTCTGCTTCTTGAGCAATTGCAAATAATGGTAAGAGAAAAGACAAAATCGTAAGAAGTCTATACTTCATAATATGTTATTTGGTTACATTAAGTTGTTGTAAAGTTGACAATATCCTAAAAAAAAACATCTGAATCAAATTTTGCAAGGGTTAAACTAATCTAATTGAAACATAAGATTGAGTTTATTTATTTGTTCTGGCCTACCCAAAACAATAACCTTGCCCTTGGGCTCTAGTTCTAAATCGGCTTCCGGATTGATAATGTAATTTCCGCTTGGCGTAATATAGCCAATAATGGTGCACCCTGTTTTTCTCCGAAGGTCTAAATCGCGAATTGAATTACAAACCATTTTACTGGCAAGATTATCAATTTTAACCTCCTCTAAGTTCGTAGTATGCTCACCTTCCATAGAAAGTTTATCCATAAAGGTTATTAAATCTGGCATTACGACCAATGAAGCCATATGGTCACCCCCGATTTTATCTGGCATGATAACCTTATTTGCGCCTGCAAATTCAAGCTTTTTAACAGAAGTTAACTGAGATGCCCTACTTATAATGAACAACTCATTGTTCATTTGTCTAGCTGATAAAACCACAAAAAGATTAACTGCATCATCGGGTAACGCGGTCACCAAATACTGCGCCCTTTCAATACCTGCCGCTAATAAAATCTCGTCTTCATTTACATCACCTTGAACGAACAGAACCTCATCTTCATGAGCCTCTATAATCTTTTCATCTTTTTCTATAACTACAAAGGGCTTATTATAAGCACTTAGTTTTTCAGCAGCTTGCTTTCCGTTTCGACCAAAACCACAAACGATTACATGATTTGAAAGACCATTAATTTTATTCTTCACACGCTTTTTCTTTAAAAGTTGTAATGAGTTTTTACTCAAAATATATTCTGATATCACAGAAATGGCAAAACCAAATATGAATACACTTGATATTATTAAAAATACGGTAAAAATCTTAGCATCTTCCCCAAGCGGACGCACCTCTGAAAACCCCACGGTAGTCACCGTAATTACGGTCATGTAAAAAGCATTTACCCACGTAAAGTTGTAGTAGTAGTGATACCCTAAAACACCAATCGCAAGAACGAGGCACATTAAGGTTAGTGCCCATGCTATCTTCGATTTAAATAGCTTTAGCATAGTTATAAATCAAATACTGATGTTCGCTTTGTGTAGACAAGGTCTTTAATCTTTAACCAGAAAGCGATAAAAAGATATAAAGCAAACCCGAAACCGAGGGTGGCGAAAGTCAAATAAATAAACGTGGTACGGACAACTCTTGCCCTGATACCCCAGCGTTCTGCAATTCTTCGGCAGACTTCGAAACCCCTTTTTTGAAAGTAGTATAGTATGTCATATATCCAGCGCATACTCAAAATTAGCCATTTTCATTTAAAAGGGTTATGCCTAAACTACATTGTAAACATTTATTTTCTTTACAATACTGATTGTACAACTGCAATTTCGATTGACTCTCGAAAGCGTTTTTAGTTTTAGACCCAATGCTGTCGTATTTTTCAATGATTGAATTCTTTTCGGGCTTCAGGTTTCTCATCAAAAGAAACAAGGTATCATCTATTGTTTTACCCAAGCTCTTGGCATAAGAGAATTTAATCGGTATAATCGTATTGATGATAATAAGGTCGATAAAATTCTTAGTCAATTTCTTTTTTCTTGGTTTTGACTCTTTACCGAATGTAAAATGGGTATCCCAATATGAATTTGCGTAAAGATCAAATAGCACATATATCTCGTCTATCTTCTTTACTTCAGTAAGTTTACTAAATAGGTGGTGATTTGTACTATATAGATTTGCCAACTGAGACAACCTTAGTGTAGGAAAGTTATTAGGTCTTAAACCAAAAAAATTAGGTTTTAATACCTGTTCATTATTTAGCTGGAATTTGGTACGTAGAAAATTAAATTCTTTTTGATGGTTTTGATAGTACTCATCGGTAACCTCTTGGTCTTCTAATAAATTGGCCATTCCGAAAAATAAACTTTCCAAAGCAATCGAACTGTTCTGAAGTTTTCTAACTACTGAAAAGTCTAATGCTTCTGAAATACTCAAAAATGCGTTACCATTTAAAGCCGTTCCAAAATTCTTTAGTAACATCGAAAAAAGCACTTGCTCCCAATCATTGTTCGATTGTTTCAATAAAGTGAAAACTAGTGCTGACTTTGACTCGAGTCTTTCAATATATAGTCTTTCTAACCAATTTTCTATTTGAAATTGGTTTACCGATTTAAAGTCTTTCTCACAATTGATAAACTTTCGCTTCGGATTATCCATTAGGGCCATATAAGCCTCAAGAAGGGAAGGGCTTATATAATTTTTTAGTTCTAAAGTCGCAATTTCAGAATTATCTTTTCTAAAAACGGCAACATCATGTTCCCAAACTACATGTAGAATTACATTGTCATAATTGGGGTCGGTCTCATGATTATGAGCATACCAATCAGAAGCTTTCAAATGTATTTCTACATTACCGGCCCATAATTGTCCATTGATTTCAATTTGCGCATTAAAAAAGTCAGGACCCGCGTTTTGATTGTGCAGGCCTGAACCGTGTATGATAAGAGGCTCTTTTTTGGAAGTTTCCAGTTGCCCTAATGGCAACTTTTTAGTTTTCCAAATAAAATGCAATAGGTCTTCGCGCATGGGTCTAAGAAGAAATAGTGGTGGTTTCTATTCTACTCTATCCCCATCCCAATTCATAAAACCTCCTTCTAAGTTATACGCGTTTTCTATTCCTATGCTATTCATAATAGCACAGGCTTGCCCACTTCTATTGCCTGAACGGCAGTACACATAAAAGTTTTTGGATTTATCCAATTTTTCAAGTTCATCTAAAAATTCTTGTCCTAAGTAGATATCTATGTTAGTAGCGTTGGGAATATAGCCTTCTTCAACTTCTTCAGGGGTACGAACATCCAAGATAAAAGCGTTATCATCATTTTTAAGTTGCTCAGACCATTCTTCTTGTGTTAAATCCATCTTTTTAGTTAAATTAAGTTTTGTAAAAATAAAAGTCCGGAGCATAACTTCAGACTTAAAACTATTTATTTTTCTAATTAAACTTTTATTGAACATCCTATCGCCCTAGTCTTTGTGACTTTTACTTCTTCACCGGCCAAAAGGGCATCAACTGCATTTTCTGCATATTTTTCTTCTACTTTCGCGGCATCTTGATAATTATCATCTATGGCGCCGATATATCTAACGACATTGCCCTTATCCGTTTTTTCTAAAAGGTATACGTGTGGTGTTTTGGTCGCTCCATATTGAGGGTATATCTTTTGGCCTTCGTCCAAGACATAAGGAAAATTAAAACCTTTTTCTTTGGCCCTTGACTTCATTTCCTCAAAACTATCCCCTGGTTTAACCTCGGGGTTATTGGGGTTTATGGCAATTACCGGAAAACCTCTAGACTTGTATTTTTCATTCAAAGCTATAATTCTATCTTCATACGCTACGGCATAAGGGCATGTATTACAGGTGAATATTACAAAGAACCCTTTTGCTTCTTTATAATCGGCAAGAGAAATCATATTACCGTCAATATTTTTCAATGAAAAATCAGTTGCGACATCCCCTATTTCATAACCTAATACTGCTTTACCGCTATTTACAAATGACATCGTAATTACGACTAAAATTAGTAGTCCAATTATCTTAAATTTCTTCATATCTATTCGCTTAAAAATTTATCTAGTTCAGTATTGAGCTCCTCATAGGTAAAACCATGAGGATAAAAAGTTCGTTTTTCCTTATTGTAAATCAAAGTCGCCGGAATTCCGCCCTCCCAATCCGCATCAATCTTAGGTATCCATTCATTCATTTTTGGATCGTCTAAAATTACAACTTGGCCTTTCAATTCTTTTTCTTTTACAAACGGAACCAATTTTTTCTTCCACATTGAAGGCATATCGAGACTGACCAAAACCATTTCTACATTGTTATTCTTTTGTTCAGCGTATGTTCTTTCAAAATCTGGAAGTTCTGCAACACAGGGTTTGCACCAAGTGGCCCAAAAGTTTATAATGTAGGTTTTGTCATCTTTTCTTTCCAGTAGAGGTCTTAAACCTTCGTAGTCATAAATGGGGAATTCAATTACAACCTCTTTTTCAGATAAATCAGCTTCAGTTTTAACTTCTATAACCGTAGTGGCCTCGGCCTTATTTTTTGAACCACAGGAACTTAAAAATACTAGTGATAAAATCCCCAAAAGCAGTAATTGTTTCATTTAGTGTTATTTAAAGCTTAAAATTAAATAAACTCAAAAGGCTTATTAAAGCTTTAACACAAAATTAGCTTGTGTAAATTTTGAAGTATGCTGATAATTATCATACATTTGTATATACAATTATTGTAATGACATGAATGTTGAAAAGATAATTAAGACCAAAAAGGAAATGCCCATTGAGACTAAGACCATAATTCATTTATCCTTAGTTAACTCAAAACTCAATGATGCTATGACCCAAGCTCTTAAACCCTTTGATGTTTCATTGCAGCAGTTCAATGTTTTACGGATTTTAAGAGGGCAAAAAGGCTCCCCGGCAAACCTTTCGACGCTCAATGAACGTATGGTCACCAAAATGAGCAATACTACCAGGTTGGTTGATAAGCTTTTACCCAAGGGTTTTGTAAAAAGACAAATATGTTCTTCAAACAGACGTAAGATAGAAATAAATATTACCTCAGAAGGAGAACAGTCGTTAAAAGAAATGGACAAAGCCATAGAACTTGCCGAAGCTGAGGTTTTAGTAGGCTTTACCCATCAAGATTTAGAAGAATTAAATACTTTATTAGATAAATTTTAAAAATGAACAACACTTTAGAAAATAGAACTTGGCGTTATGCCACCAAGAAATTTGACGCTACTAAAAAAGTATCGTCAGAAGATTTTGAAACTTTGCTTGAAGCAACGCGCTTAAGTGCCTCTTCATACGGATTGCAGCCTTACCAAATTCTTATTATTGAAAATAAGGACATAAGGGAAAAGTTAAAACCTGTTTCTTGGGGACAATCACAGATTACAGATGCTTCTCACCTCATTGTATTGGCGAGCCTAACTAATTTTGGTTCTGAACTTGTCGATAGTTACGTATCGAACGTTTCAACAACAAGAAATATTCCAGAAGAAAGCTTAAAAGAGTACAGTGACTTTATGAAGTCTAATCTTTTAGATTTACCTAGGGAGGCTAAAGAAAATTGGACCGCCAAACAAGCATACATAGCTTTAGGAAACTTAATGCAGGCAGCAGCAGAGTTAAAAATAGACACTTGCCCAATGGAAGGTTTTGAAGCTGATAAATATGATGAAATCTTAGGGCTTACAGAAAAAGGATTGACGGCAACCGTGGTATTACCCATTGGGTATAGGTCTGAAGAAGATCAAACGCAACATTATGCCAAAGTTCGTAAATCAAAAAAGGAATTATTTACCCATATTTAATACATAACAACAAAAATCAACAAAATTTAATTTTAGAAAAATGAAAAAGAACATTTTAAGTTTAGCATTGGCCTTGGTATTCGGAGCAACCACTATGGCAAACCCCATAGATGGTGAAAAAAAAGAAGTAAACACAGAAACTAGTAAGGTAACCTGGAAAGCCTATAAAGTGACCGGATCACATACGGGTACTATTACCCTAAAGTCTGGAACATTAGAGTTTGACGGTGATAAACTTACCGGAGGTGAATTTACAGTAGATATGACTACCATAAATACGACTGATTTAGAAGGCGATTACAAAGGAAAATTAGACGGTCATTTACATTCTGATGATTTCTTTTCAACTGCTGCAAATCCGACTTCAACTTTAGTATTTACAGATGTAATTGCATCTGGCAAAAACTCATATGAAGTAACAGGAGATTTGACCATAAAGGGAATTACCGAACCGGTGACGTTTGATATTTCTATATATGGAAGCAAAGCAACGGCCAGTCTAAAAGTAGATAGAACCAAATATGATGTAAAATATGGTTCAACCTTATTTGGAGCAGCAGCAGATAAAGCTATTTATGACGAATTTGATTTGGTAGTAGATTTAGAATTTTAGTCTTTACCAATAATTGAAAAAGAAAATTACTACATCCTGTCTTTGGACAGGATGTTTTTTTATAACATAACTTTATTTGATAGTTTAAAATTGATTTCTATATTTGACCCAATGAAAACTTTGAACAACAACTGGTGGTGGAATACTTTGCGACGTACATCGTGAACTAGTCCCTATTGAAAAATATATAAAGGCTTGTCATCACGACAGGCCTTTTTTAATTTATGACCTTAAAATGAAATTTAAATTACAGACCCACTATAAAAAAATTCTAGCAGATACCATTACCCCGGTAAGCGTGTATTTAAAGATTAGGGATAAATTTCCTAATAGCCTCTTACTTGAGAGTAGTGATTATCATGCCAACGACAATAGCTTTTCATATATCTGCTGCAATCCTATTGCCTCAATTAAAATTGAAGATGAAATAATTACCAAACATTATCCGGATGGCAGCAGTGATGTCATTAAAATAACAGATGAGATAGACGTTACCCAAGAAATTGATGCCTTTAGCAAAAAATTTGAAGTAGAAAATCAAGATTTTAAGTTCATTACGAACGGGCTCTTTGGTTTTATGGCTTATGATGCCGTTCGCTATTTTGAGGATGTTGAAATTTCAAAAAAAGATAATTCAGTTGCTATTCCTGACATCTATTATGCTGTATACCAAAATGTAATTGCCATTAATCATTTTAAAAACGAGGCTTATCTTTTCGCACACTGTTTTGAAACTGAAAATAATATTCCACAGTTAGAGCAAGTACTCAAAGTAAGAAGTTTTGCTTCCTATAACTTTTCTAAAGACGGAGATGTAAAAACTAATCTAGAAGATGATGCTTTTAAAGAACAGGTCGCACTGGCAAAAAAGCACTGTCAAAGAGGTGATGTTTTTCAATTGGTACTTTCCCGAAGGTTCTCGCAAAGCTTTAAAGGCGATGAATTCAATGTGTACCGGGCACTTCGTTCTATAAATCCATCACCTTATCTTTTCTTTTTTGATTACGGAGATTTTAAGATTTTTGGCAGTTCTCCAGAAGCGCAATTGATCGTAAAAGACGGTAAGGCAGAAATCCATCCTATTGCAGGAACGTATAAACGCACCGGCAATGATGAAAAAGATGCAGAACTAGCAAAGCAATTAGCGCAAGATGATAAAGAAAATAGCGAACATGTAATGTTGGTTGATCTAGCCAGAAACGACCTTAGCAGAAATGGCAATCTTGTGAATGTAGAAACCTATCGCGAGGTGCAATATTTTTCACATGTCATTCATTTGGTTTCTAAAGTTACAGGTATGAAAAAGCCCGATATTTCAACCTTGAAAATTGTTGCCGATACTTTTCCCGCAGGTACCTTAAGTGGTGCTCCTAAACATATGGCCATGCAGCTCATTGAAAAGTATGAAAAAACCAGCAGAGGTTATTACGGAGGCGCTATCGGCTTCATGGATTTTAAAGGAAACTTCAACCATGCCATTATGATTAGAACCTTTTTAAGCAAAGACCATGAATTACATTTTCAAGCCGGTGCCGGCTTGGTTGCTGCCTCTGATGCAGAAGACGAATTACAAGAAACCTATAACAAACTCGGAGCTTTAAATAAAGCGCTTGAAATTGCTGAAACTATCTAGATGGAGAGAAAAATATTAATGATAGATAATTATGATAGTTTCACCTATAACCTGGTGCACTATCTTGAAGATTTAGATTGCGAAGTAATTGTTAAACGTAACGACCAATTAACGTTAAGTGAAATTGATGACTTTGAAGAAGTAGTACTTTCTCCCGGCCCTGGTATTCCAGATGAAGCAGGCCTTTTAAAAGAAATCATCAAAACCTATGCGAACAAAAAACGAATACTAGGTGTTTGTCTAGGGCAGCAGGCCATTGGTGAAGTTTTTGGAGGTAGTTTAATCAATCTAGACCAGGTATATCATGGTGTTGCTACAACAATAGAAATTGTCGAAGAAGATTATATTTTTAAAGGTTTACCTAAAAACATAGAAGTCGGTCGCTATCATTCGTGGGTAGTAAATTCAAATTTACCGGATAGTTTAAAAGCCACTTCCTTTGATGAAAACGGACAAGTAATGTCGTTAAGGCACAAAGAATTTGACGTCAGAGCAGTTCAATTTCATCCTGAGTCAGTTTTAACTCCTCAAGGCAAGCGAATACTAAAAAATTGGTTACAAAAATGAAAGAGACCCTAAATAGATTAATTAATCACGAGATTCTTGAAAAGGAAGATGCCAAACAGATTTTGGTAAATATTGCCAAAGGGGATTATAATACAAGCCAGATAGCCGCATTTTTAACGGTATATATGATGCGTAGCATAACTATAGAAGAATTGGAAGGTTTTCGAGATGCACTTTTAGAATTATGTTTAGCCGTTGATTTAGCTGAATATAATCCTATAGATTTATGTGGCACGGGTGGTGATGGCAAGGACACTTTTAATATTTCTACGCTATCCTCTTTTGTTACCGCCGGAGCGGGAATCAAAGTTACGAAGCATGGTAATTACGGAGTTTCCTCTAAATGTGGCAGTAGCAACGTTATGGAATTTTTGGGTATTAAATTTAGTAATGATGCCGATTTCCTAAAAAAATCGATTGATGAGGCCGGTATCTGTGTATTACATGCACCTCTATTTCACCCTGCAATGAAAAATGTAGCTCCAATACGTAGAGAATTGGCGGTGAAGACCTTTTTTAATATGTTGGGGCCTATGGTAAATCCAGCGTTTCCTAAAAACCAAATGGTTGGGGTTTTTAACTTAGAATTGGCCAGAATGTATGGATATCTATACCAGAATACTGATAAAAATTTCACCATACTCCATGCTCTTGACGGATACGATGAAATAAGTTTAACAGGTGATACCAAGACTATTTCAAATGGTTCGGAAGCCATATTAAAACCCTCAGATTTCGGTATAACAGCTATTAAAGCAAATGAAATTGTTGGTGGAAACGATATTCCAGATTCTGCCCAAATATTTATGAATGTGCTAAATGGAAAAGGTACCGAAGCCCAAAATAATGTGGTTTGTGCCAATGCAGGGGTTGCTATCGCTACGGTTGAAGACATTAGTCCAGCAGAAGGTTTTGAAAAGGCTAAAGAGTCATTACTAAATGGTAACGGATTAAAAGCATTAAAGAAATTACAGGAACTAAGTAAAAATTGATTTCTCAATCGCGAAACTCATGTCGAAATGACAAAAAATAGAACATGAACATACTTGATAAAATAGTAGCCGATAAATACAAGGAAGTCGACTTAAAAAAATCGCTTCTTCCCGTTGCGCAATTGGAACAGTCTGTTCTTTTCAAAAGGACGAGAAATTCTTTGGCTTCAGCATTGCAAAATAGTTCGACCGGAATAATTGCAGAACACAAAAGACGCTCACCATCCAAAGGCACCATAAATCAAAATACCAATGTGGGGCAAGTTGCCATTGGTTATCAAAAAGCTGATGTGTGCGGTATGAGTGTTTTGACCGATATCAAATACTTTGGTGGTTCACTAGAAGATTTACAATTGGCAAGAGCTTCTGTGACTATGCCTTTATTACGAAAAGAATTTATCATTGATGAATACCAGATTATTGAGGCTAAGTCGAACGGGGCCGATGTAATCTTGCTAATAGCCGCAGTTTTATCAAAAGAAAAAATAAAAACCTTTTCTGAACTTGCTAAAAGTTTAGATTTAGATGTTCTTTTAGAAGTACATAACGAAGAGGAGTTACATAAATCGATTATGCCAAGCTTGGATATGTTAGGCGTAAACAATCGTAATCTTAAGACTTTTGAGGTTGATTTAGATACCAGCAAAAGTCTTGCTAAAATTATTCCTGATGATTTTGTGAAAGTTTCAGAAAGCGGCATCAGTTCCCTAGAGGCCATTAGAGACTTAAAACAATTTGGTTACGAAGGATTTTTGATAGGTGAAAATTTCATGAAAACTAACAATCCCGGTAAAAGCGCTAAGGAGTTTATTCAAAAATTGAAGTAACCGATGGATTATTATTATACCAATAAAGACAAAAATCATACAACTAAAGACAAAGTGTCCTTACAGTTGAAAGTCTGTGGCATGAATGACAATACATCAGAGGTGGCAGGATTGAAGCCGGATTATCTGGGCTTTATTTTTTGGGAGCCATCAAAACGCTATTTTAAAGGTGATATGCCTGCTATTCCCCATAGTATTAAAAAAGTAGGCGTTTTTGTCAATGCAACAATAGTCGAAATCAAGCATTTGGTCGAGCAGTTCGGCTTACTTTATGTTCAGCTACATGGGGAGGAAAGCCCTGCCTTTTGCGATGAACTAAAAAAACGTGTGCCGCAACTAAAAATTATTAAGGTTTTTTCAATAAAAGACAGCTTCAACTTTGAGCAATTACGACACTTTGAAGATGTTTGTGATTTTTACCTTTTTGATACCAAGGGTAAATTACCCGGGGGCAATGGTTACACCTTTAATTGGTCTGTTTTAAAAAACTATCCCTCAACCAAACCATATTTTTTAAGTGGGGGAATAGGTATAGAAGAATTAACATCGATACATGAGTTTTTAAAAAGACCGGAATCTCAATACTGTCACGCAATAGACGTGAATAGTAAATTTGAATTGGAGCCCGGCCTAAAGGATATAAAAAAAATAAAAGAGTTTAAGGAAACATTGATTATTAAATAATGATTTAAAAAGGTTTCATTTTAAAGACAAATAACTAATCAACCATTACTTAATACTGTCAACTTAAAACTGACAACTATGAATTATCACGCTAACGAAAAAGGATATTATGGGGAATTTGGAGGAGCATTTATACCTGAAATGTTATACCCAAATGTAGAAGAGCTACGTCAAAAGTATTTGGATATCATGTATGAAGAATCTTTTCAAAAAGAATTCCATCAACTTTTAAAAGATTATGTAGGGCGACCTTCCCCACTTTACTTTGCCAAACGCCTTTCCGAAAAGCACAATTGCAAAATCTATTTAAAACGAGAAGATTTAAACCATACAGGTGCACACAAAGTAAACAATACCATAGGCCAAATTTTAATGGCTCAAAAACTGGGTAAGAAGAGAATTATAGCTGAAACTGGCGCCGGACAACACGGTGTGGCCACGGCCACTGTTTGTGCCCTTATGGGAATGGAGTGTATTGTTTATATGGGTGAAATAGATATCGAACGCCAAGCACCAAACGTTGCCCGTATGAAGATGCTCGGTGCCGAAGTCCGCCCTGCGCTTTCTGGGAGCAGAACTTTAAAGGATGCTACTAATGAAGCGATTCGCGATTGGATTAATAATCCGGTGGACACACATTACATTATTGGTTCTGCAATTGGGCCACACCCCTACCCTGATATGGTTACCCGTTTTCAATCGGTAATTTCAGAAGAAATCAGATGGCAACTGAAAGAAAAAGAAGGACGTGAAAATCCTGACTATGTGGTAGCATGTATTGGTGGTGGCAGTAATGCCGCGGGCACCTACTATCATTTTCTTAATGAGCCCCAAGTAGGTATCATAGCTGTTGAGGCAGCCGGAAAAGGCGTTGAAACCGGTGAAAGTGCCGCTACTTCTGCATTAGGAAAAGTAGGTATAATTCATGGTTGTAAAACCATGTTGATGCAAACAACTGACGGACAAATAACGGAACCCTATTCAATTTCTGCTGGATTGGATTATCCTGGGGTTGGACCAATGCATTCGCATTTACATAAATCTGGTAGAGCAGAATTTTACTCTGCCACAGATGATGAAGCGATGACCGCTGGATTGGAACTTTCGCAGTTGGAAGGAATCATTCCCGCAATAGAAACAGGCCATGCCTTCGCTATTTTTGACCATAAAAAATTTCAACCTGATGATGTGGTCGTGATCAGTTTATCTGGTCGTGGGGATAAAGATTTACAAACCTATATTGATTACTTTAAGTTGGCGTAAAATGAATAGGATTCATCAAAAACTACAGGAGGATAAAAAACTTCTTTCGATATATTTTACTGCTGGTTATCCAAGTTTAAATGACACGGTACAAATCATTCAAGATTTAGAGCGAAATGGGGTAGATATGATTGAGATTGGACTACCATTTAGCGACCCGTTAGCTGATGGACCAATCATTCAAGATAGCTCTACCGCCGCACTAAAAAATGGGATGACCACCGAAAAGCTTTTTGAGCAACTTGCCAGAATTAGAGAAACTGTGTCCATTCCACTGATTGTAATGGGTTATTTTAATCCCATGCTTCAGTATGGTGTGGAAGCCTTTTGCAAAAAGTGCTCTGAAATTGGTATTGACGGGATTATTATGCCCGATTTACCTTTAGATGTGTATCAAGCAGATTATGAAGCCACTTTTAAAAAATACGGACTACTTAATGTATTCTTGATTACACCACAGACCAGTGAGGAACGTATTCGTCAAATTGATGAAGCCTCTGACGGCTTTATTTATATGGTAAGTTCTGCAAGTGTTACCGGTTCTAAATCAGGTTTTGGGAACGAGCAAACCAACTACTTTGAGCGCGTTGCAACTATGAATTTAAAGAATCGGCAAATCGTAGGTTTTGGCATTAAAGATGCGGAAACTTTTCAACAAGCGACCAAAACTGCCAAAGGGGCAATTATAGGCTCTGCGTTTATTAAATATTTGACTTCTAATGGAATAGAAAGCATCTCTGATTTTATAAAAACGATTAGATAAAAGAATTTATTAAAAACATCAATATAAAGAAGGGTTTTTCCTTTTTGAAATGTTAGTATTGCCAATAGCTATAAACACTAACATGAAAAAATACTTCTTTTTAATCTTAATCGGTCTACTTACCCTAAATTCCTATTCACAAGAAAATACTAGTCAAGAAGCGCCAAAAAATGTAATTCAACTCTCGCTTGGGTCTTTTGTACTTGAAAACTCGGCACATCTTAGCTATGACAGGCTTATTGCTACTAAAGAGAAAGGCTTTTTTAAATCGTATTATTTTACTGCAAAAGCGGGCGGGAATTTTACCTTGGACTTTAGTGGAAGTAATAGTGGCACTGGACTTTTGACTGCTATAGGGGTTACAGGGCTAACAGGAAAAGGAAAGAGTCACTTTGAAGTAGGTTTGGGGCTAGGGTATTTTTTAGACCGTAGAAGAAATGATGACAATTTAGAAGAAGGCATAACACCAGGAGATGATAGTACGTTTTACCCAAGCATATCAATAGGTTACAGAAAGCAATCTCCAAAGGGCTTTGTATTTAGAACCGGCTTAGGTGCTGCAGAATGGTTTTATATAGGGTTTGGCTATAGTTTTTAAGGCCTATTGCTAGCTTTTTTGATATCTTTTAGCAAGTTGTTAATAGTTGTAATCGAGCAAAGCATAGCTTTATTTCTAATAATTATAATGTTTTTACTTAATAAAAATCATAGTTTAGTATGAGGTCTGAAAACCACTAAACTCAAAAAAACTGTGAAATCTATCACTCATATTAAAATAAATGTTAGCGGGTTAAATAGTATTCTGTTCGTATTTCTTGTATTATTCAGCTTATTTAGTGCGACTGGACAATTATTTCCAAAAGGCATTTATATGAACACTAATGAAATAAAGCAAAAAAAACCTTCAAATAATGCTTTTCTTAAATTAGAAAAAAGAACATTAGGAGAAATTAAAATGTCAGGTGGGAACGACTACCGTTTGACATCTTTAGATAAATCAATCTCTAGAAAGGAAATAAAAAAGAATATTCTAGCCTATTCTTCAGGAGATACTTTATACATTAATTGCTTTAAATATAAAGCTCAGCAATGGTATTCACCTGTTCTTAATAATGGAAGATTTCTATTATTCCTTGGAGGAATATCCCAAGATGAAAACCTATTTAACTATCAAATTCAAGAAACTGAAACATCAATGTTTTGGAGCAAGTTAGGCGGGGCCATAGGTTCTGGAATTCAAGCTGCCAAATTAGCACAATTAAGATTCCCTTATCTATTAGATACAACCAATAACAAAATTATTTATTTGAATGATTTTGGGTTAGAAGAACTTTTGAGTGAACATAACTTAGAGCTTTTAAAATTGTATCGGGGAAAAAAAAGTCAAAATAGAGATCCAATAAATGAACTAATCTTAAAATATGTCTATAAACTAAATAACTTATGAGGGTAATCCTATTGCTTATTTTAACCATATCGATTTCATATACTTATTCCCAAGACTCTTTATTACTAAAAGCACAAGTAGCAAATTCCATCAATGAACTACAAGATTTTGTGGCTATACCCAACGATGCCTTAAATGCGAATGACATTCAGAGGAATCTTTTTTGGCTTAAGGAAAAATTCACCCAACGTGGTTTTAACACCGCCGAATTGGAAACTGAAAACCACCCCTTATTTTTTGCGACACTTCCTATGGAAGAAGGCAAGCCTACGGTACTCATTTATATGCATTTTGATGGGCAATCTGTTGACCCAGGCAAATGGAATCAGGCTAGTCCTTATAAAACTGTTTTAAAGCAACCTATAGAAAATGATTTTGAAACTATTCCCCTTGAAACTTTAAAAGACAGTATAGATTACAATTGGCGTTTGTTCGGTCGTTCTACCTCAGACGACAAAGGCCCTATTGTAATGCTATTAAATGCCTTTGATTTATTGAAGAAAGAAGTAAAAACACTGCCTTTTAACGTAAAAGTAATTTTAGATGGTGAAGAAGAAAAAAGTAGCAAACCATTACCAACGGCGGTAAAAGAGTATCGAGAGCTATTAGAAGCGGATTTCTTATTAATTGCAGATGGTCCAGTTCATTCTTCTGCAAAACCAACAGTCGTTTATGGTTGCCGCGGTATTACCACACTTTCTCTAACTACTTATGGTCCTGTAAAACCGCAACATAGCGGTCATTACGGTAATTATGCTCCTAACCCAGGTTTTCAATTGGCACAATTATTAGCTTCAATGAAAGATACTGAAGGCCGTGTAACCATAAAAGGTTATTATGATGGTATCACTATTAGCGAAGCAGAGCAGAATATTCTAAAAAGTGTTCCGGATAGCAATCAAGCCATTGCGGAAAAGTTGCAATTTAAATCAGCTGAAAAAGTAGGAAGCTTTTACCAAGAAGCCTTACAATACCCCAGTTTGAATATTCGTGGGTTAGGCTCAGGATGGATAGGAAAAGAAGCCCGGACCATTGTTCCTGCCTCGGCAACCGCCGAGTTGGATTTACGCTTGGTTCCAGAATCTGATGGCAACAGATTGAAAAAATTGGTAAAATCACATATTACCAATCAAGGATACCATATTTTAGACCATGCACCTACAAAAGAAGAGCGGCTCACCCATACTAAAATCGTAACTGTTCTAGAAGGCTCTGTTACCGATGCCTTTAGAACAGATTTAGATAATGAATATGGAGATTTTCTTGTTAATACAATGAAACAAGCGTTCAACGAAGATGTTGTTCAAATACGGATTATGGGAGGAACAGTGCCCATTGCCCCTTTCATTAATGAGTTACAAATACCTGCTTTTATTGTACCTATGGTAAACCCCGATAACAACCAACATAGCCCCAATGAGAATTTAAAAATTGGGCAGATGGCATATGGGATAAAGGCTTTTTATGCTCTGTTAAGTACAACTCCAAACTAAAAACCATCACAATCAGAAAACATTCAACACACTGAAACCCATATTGCAGTTAAACTAAGTACCCCAATGCGGCTTCAAGAATATGGTGTTGATATCTTTACTTCTATTTCTACCAAATCTGCTTTAAAAAAGATTCTAAAAAAAGGATTTATCAAGGTGAACGATGTCGTTGCTACTAGTGCAACCTTTATTAAGGGAGGAGAATGTATTTCCCTATCCATTCCAAATGAAGAAACACCAAAGAAAAGGCTAGATTTTAAATTAAAAGTATTGTTTGAAGATGATTATTTGGCTTTAATACATAAACCTGCAGGTATATTGGTCAGTGGTAATAGTTTTAAAACCGTTACCAATGCCCTATCTCAAAATCTAAAAGAAAGTACAGCGATAGACGCTGTAAAGCCACAACCCATACATCGACTTGATTATGCTACAACTGGTGTTTTATTGATTGGAAAAACAAGGAGTAGTATTCGTATACTCAATGCGCTATTTGAGAACAAAAAGGTTGAAAAAACCTATTATGCCATTACTATTGGTGATATGAACCCACAAGGAGAAATCACCTCAACCATTGATGGCAAACCATCAGAATCAAGGTTCACCTTGCTAGATTCTGTTTCCTCTAAACGCTTTGGCATACTAAATTTGGTGGTATTAAAACCTAAAACAGGAAGAAGACATCAACTACGTAAACACTTGGCAAGTATTGGAAATCCAATACTAGGGGATGCAAAATATGGTCCGAAAAATATGATTTTAAAGGGTAAAGGTTTGTACCTGCACGCTTATGCATTACAATTTAGGCATCCCTTTACTAAAGAAGACATCTATATAAACGATGAGCTTCCTCATAAATTTTATAAGATATTCCCCGACAAAACGGCTCTATAAAAACAAGTTTTACCTTCAAATTGATTACGCAGAATTTCTACTTGCGTTGATATTACCGTATAGTGAGCGAGTCACTATCTTTTCGTATAATGATTTGAACTCAGAGTTTTTTGTAATGTGATACAAAGCATTTTGTTGAATTACCAATAAAGGCAGCACTATTTTCTCCCTTATTTTCACAGACTCTCTTGAGACCGCTTCATTTTCCATCAAGATTTTTTGCCCTGAAATCTGTAAAAGCATTTTTTCAGATAATTGGCATTCCTCATGAAGTATATTCCAAAACGCTCCAAATTCAGAGTCGTCTTTCATGTAATTGGTTAGGTCAAAATTCGTTTTTGCCAAAGACATCATACTATTTGACATTAAGGCCCTAAAGAAAGGAACTTCTTTATACAAGTTTTTTACTTCTTTGAGTCTTCCTTGGTCTGCTAATGCTTTGATAGCAGTTCCTAAACCAAAATATCCCGGAACATTTTGCTTTAGCTGACTCCAAGAACCTACAAAAGATATTGCTCTTAAATCAGATAGTTCAAGCTGTTTTTTATTTCCACGCTTGCCAGGTCGACTACCGATATTGGCGTTCGAATAGTATTTTAAAGTACTACGATGCTCCAAGTAAGGAATAAACTTATCGTGCTGTTTTAAGGCATCATATTTTGCGAAACTCAATTCAGATAATTCTTCGATGAGCTTTCTTTGCGCGGCTGAAATTGTATGTTCTTTACCGAACAGATTATTACTAAGCCCAGCAGTCAACAATTGTTCTGAATTGTGCATAAACTGCTCTTTTGTACCGTAAGTACTCGTAATGGTTTGCCCTTGAATGGTCAATTGAATTTCATGATTGGCCACATCTTTGGTCTGTGCGGCATAAAAACGATGTGTTTTACCACCACCGCGCGCCGGTGGTCCTCCCCTACCATCAAAAAACATCACTTTAATACCATTCTTTTTACAAACCTTGCTCAAGGTTTCTTTTGTTTTAAGAATAGACCAATTTGCCTTTAAATAACCGCCATCTTTTGTACCATCTGAAAAACCAAGCATAATGGTATGTGCTTCTTGTCTTCGCTCAAGATGCTTTCTGTAGGCTTTAATCTCAAAAAGTGTTTGCATTACTTCTTCTGCGGCATCCATACCTTTCATTGTCTCAAAAAGAGGAACTATGTCAAAGGTAATATCTTCTTCTGCCCAGCCTGTCCATCTAAATAACCCAAACACAAAAAGAACAGAAAAAATATCTTCAGAATTGCTAATAATGTAGCGGTTACATCCTTCTTGACCGTTTCTTGCCTGAATTTCCTTAAGCTGTTGAATATTGGTAATGGTATCTTTTACAAGACCTTCTTTAAAATCTTTAGCGTTAAGTTGTAAGTCTTTTTTGAGCAACCAATTAATCAATTCCTTCTTCGAAAGTTCGTCTAGACTTTCTTTAATTGCCCCCGCTTTCTTAAGAATCGTCTCTACTACGAGCAAATGTTTGCTGTGGTCTTGGCGAATATCCAAGGTCGCAAAATGCGTTTTAAAAATATGGACTTTGTCTATTAGTTTATTTAAATCTTCTAAATAAAGACCATGGTAGTCTTCATTTAGTTTTGTGCTAATTTCAATCAACGAGCTTATTATGGCTTCATAACTTACCAGTGCCCTCGCATCGAACATTGATTTGTAAAGGCTATCGCTCAACTTATTCAAATCTTCTTGCAAGCCCTTAAAAGTTAACTTTTTACGAAGCGATTTCAAATCATTGTAATAACACTTCATCAAATTGATACGTAACTCATCTGCAACTTGTTTTGTTATCTCGGCGGTAACAAAAGGGTTTCCATCTCTATCTCCACCCGGCCAGAAACCGAGCTTCATAATATCATAGTTGGCAAAATCAGCAACGCGAATATTGCTTTTTACATATTGGAACAATTCACCTATGGCATCGTAATAGGTATTTCTTAAAATATATATGATGTTTTTTGCCTCATCTAATGGCGTGGGTTTTTTAGCATTCACCAAAGATGTAAGACCTAATTGCTGCAATGTAACGTCAATATCGTTAATCTGATTGCTATCAATAAGTGTTCGAAGCTCTGTAATGATATCTAGAACCGCTGGGGTGTAAAATTGAGTTGGATGCGCCGTCAAAACGATACGAGCACTAAAGGTAGAGAGCTTCTTTGCAATTTTGTCCCAATTTTTATTTTTATCAACTAAACTGAAATAGTCTTTTATTGAGAGTGAGTTGGTATACTCTTGAAGCTTTGGAAATGCGGAATCTTCAACACTGTCATAAAGAACAACCTGGCGTTCTACATATTGTATAATACGAAACATAAAATCGAGTCGTTCTCTTTCATCCGTTATACCAACAAAACTATTGAAAAAAGTATCTAGAATTTCTTGAGGTTTCTTACCGTCTTTTAGTCCTTTTTCGCAATGGTCAAAAAGCAATGGTATCAGCATACCAACGTTTTCGATATTCCGATAGGGTAGGCTTAAAAAAAGACTATTGTAAATATTGAACTTATTAGTTACCGATTTTTTAAACTCTTCTAATCTTTTTGCCTGCTGCATTTGTTTCATCGCTCCGCTATTTAATTAATGGTGTAAGCTCAAAGGTCGTTATAAATGTTAAAATCTGTTATTAATTTAAAGCCAAATCACATTTTTAGAGTAGAGATTGACTAATCTTAACAAGCGAAAACGTTATCGTAGAAAATGTTCTTGGTACTGCAGCACCCTAAAATCGAAGGTGTTAAAATCAGGATTCTTGTTTTTTAAATCTTTATAAGCCTGTAAGCTTCCTACGGCTCGATTTGCCGCTCCAGAAGGGGCTGTCAATGAAACGGTTTTTATAATTTTTTTAGTGATGGGATGTGTAAATTGATGTATTCTTGGAACTTCATTAGAAACCACTTTAAACTTCACCTGGTTTTCTTTTAAAAGCTTTCTGAAGAAATATTCTGGACCATTCTTGCTATTACCACCGGTAAATAGTAGTTTATTTACAGTAGGGTACTTTTCTAAGTAAGCAAAAATGTCTCGAAGTTGCACATTTTGCATTCCTAAATCGGAAGCATCAATCTTTTCGCGCTCAGCACTATTTACAATATCGCAGATGCCTATTTTATTTTTTACTAAAAATTCTTTTCTTTCCTTAACAGCTTCTTTTGTAGTTTCAAAAGTTAGATTGAGTTGAAAAATTTCGTTTAATATGGGCCACAGTTGGCCATCACGGCTACCGTAACAGAAATCAACATCTCGTTCTTTTAGTTCTCTGGTGGTAAATCTTGGCGGTGGAAGCGTACCGACAATCAGTTTTTTAACTCCTTTAAACAAAAAAGGTGGATAAGGATGCTCGTGCTTAAATAGGTTAGACATAATTATGAAAGGAAACTAACCTTGTAAAAGTCGTACTTTTTCTTATATTAAATCAAACTAATAATAGAAGAACTATGGGCAAGGGAGATGTAAAAACAAAACGAGGCAAAATTGCAAACAAAACCTACGGTGCAAGACGCAAACGTAAAATAAAGAAACGCACTACTATTGAAGAAAAATTGGGAACACCAAGGGCGAAATAAACTAATCTACCCTAAAATTAAATAAAACCTCACCTTCTTCGGAAAAACTGAGTTCGTAGGTATAAAGTCCTAAAGGTAGTGGGTTGCCAATAATACTATCTGGCGGTGTAAAATTAAACTGCGTAGAATCGGTTTCAATTATCAAAGTATCTGCCGCATATGCAATTTCGAAAGGTAAGTAATTCGAAAAACCTTCCGAAGGAATGTTTTCAAAAATCAAAGTGTCGACCCTAACCTGAACACTAGTAAAATTTACTCCACTTTTATTATTGATACGAATATTTGGCCCTAACAATTCATCATCTCTATCCGTGCAAGCAAAAGCTAAGAGAACTGTTAAGGTTATCGAAAGAAGTATCTTTTTCATGATAATTGCTCTTTAACTAAAGAACGTTTAGAAAAAGAATTTATTCTATCTTATAAAAACCGGTTCGTTCTCTTTTAGCGTATGGGCCTGACTAAATTCGTAGTCATCATAATTAAAAGACTTAATATCTTCTATGGTTTTTGCCTCGGTATCTAAAATATAACGTACCATAGAACCTCTGGCTTTTTTGGCAAAAAAGCTAATTACTTTCAACTTATCGTTCTTCCAATCTTTAAAAATAGGTGTGATTACGGGTACTTTTAGTTTTTTCTCATCTACAGCCCCAAAATACTCGTTACTGGCAAGGTTTACAAAAAGCTCATTATCTTCTAACTCGGTATTCAAATGTTCCGTCAATTGTTCTTTCCAGAACTCATATAAGTTTTTTTTACGACCGATTTTGAGTTGTGTTCCCATTTCAAGTCTATAAGGCTGCATCAAATCAAGCGGTCTAAGTATGCCATATAGACCAGATAATATTCTTAAAGTATCTTGAAGATCGGCCAGTTTTTCTTTAGGTAAAGTATAGGCATCTAAACCTTGGTATACATCACCATTAAAAGCAAAAACCGCGGGGCGTGCATTTTTTGGAGTAAAAGGAGTTGAAAATTTTTGATTACGCTCCCAATTCAATTGCGCTAAATTATCAGAAATAGACATCAGTGCTGAAAGCGCTTTAGGCTTCTTTTTGGCTAAAACCTTATTGAGTTTAGTCGACTGCTCAATAAACTGCGGGGTACTAAACTCTTCTGTGGGCAGCTTCGTTTCAAAATCTAGCGATTTTGCCGGTGAAATAACAATTTTCATTTCCTTCTCGTTTTAAGTCAAAAATAAAACCAAAATCTGTAATAAAGTATACACTTTAACAGGACTTCGTTATGTAAGGATTGAGAGAACTTATATTATTCGGCATGTTGGGCATACTTACGCCACTTCTCTATACATTGTTGCATATCTTGTGGTATTTCAGAATTGAACTGCATGAGTTCACCCGAAACCGGATGTTTAAAGCCAAGTGTCTTTGCGTGTAAGGCTTGCCTTGGTAGAATTTTAAAAGCATTCTCCACAAACTGTTTGTATTTCGTGAATGTTGTTCCTTTAAGAATTTTATCACCTCCGTAACGCTCATCGTTGAATAAGGTATGACCAATATACTTCATATGAACTCTAATCTGATGCGTTCTGCCCGTTTCTAATTTACATGAAACCAAAGTGACATAACCTAACCGCTCTAGTACTTTATAGTGCGTTACCGCTTCTTTACCTTCATCTCCCTCAGGAAAAACAGCCATTTGTAGCCTGTTTTTAGGGTGGCGGGCCAAATTACCTTCTATTGTACCTTCATCATCCGCTACATTACCCCAAACCAAGGCTATATATTCTCGTTCACTGGTTTTTTCGAAAAACTGTTTAGATAGATAGGTCATTGCAGCTTCTGTTTTTGCTACAACTAGAAGTCCTGAAGTATCTTTATCGATTCGATGCACCAAACCGGGGCGTTCCGAGCTGTTATTGGGCAAATTTTTAACATGATGGACCAAGGCATTAATCAGAGTTCCCGAATAGTTGCCATGCCCAGGATGAACTACCATACCTGCTGGCTTGTTTACCACTAAAAGTACCTCGTCTTCATAAACAATATCTAAAGGAATATTTTCTGGAGTAAGTAAGAATTCATAAGGTGGATGTGTAAACAAAACGCGAACCTCATCACCCGCCTTTACCTTGTAATTTTGCTTAACAATCTGATTATTGACCCAAATATTACCATCTTTTGCCGCTTTTTGAATTTTATTTCTGGTCGCATTTTCAATAAAATTCATGAGAAACTTATCAACGCGCAAAGGTTCTTGACCCTTTGTTGCGCTGAATTTATGATGCTCATAAAGCTCTTCTTGCGGTTCTTCTAGGTTTTGGTCGGCGCTCATATTAATTAGAATCCGCTTGAATGCGCGCCTGTTGGGTTATGGTGCCATTACCGCACACCAATTCTAACTTTGAGGTTTTCGGAAGTTTGTCACCTGGGTTTACATATTTTCCCTTGTATTTCATTCGGTAGACCATATCTTTTCCAAGCTCGTCAATATAAGTCACCCTTTGAACGTCCAACCCAACCGCTCTTAAACGTGAGGTAGCATTTCTCTTGGTAACCTGTATAATATCAGGAATAGTGACTTTCTTATAACCTGATGGGTTTACGGTAAAGTATATTTTTCGATTATCCTTTACCTTACTGCCAGCAACAGGGTCTTGTTCTAGAATAGAAAACCTCGGGAATTCTGGATTGTAATTTGTAGAGTCCAAAACCTCGTATCTGAGCCCGGCATCTTCAGCCGCTTTTCGCATTTCTTGAACGGACATTTTAGCAAAATCGGGCACTTCAACAAATTCTCCGTGATTGGTCTCACTCTTCAACCACTGCAGGGTTAAAAAAACCAGCAAAAGCAGCACAATCACTGCAAGCCCTAGTTGAATTAAAAAAGTTTTGCTCTTTAAAAACTGAAAAAAATGTTTCATGAAAAACTGTTAACCGAACAAATATAAAAGAAACCCCTCTTTTTTCTTTACTTTGGGCTTGTGATATTT
Source organism: Croceitalea sp. W27 (assembly GCF_055693185.1). Taxonomy (NCBI): domain Bacteria; kingdom Pseudomonadati; phylum Bacteroidota; class Flavobacteriia; order Flavobacteriales; family Flavobacteriaceae; genus Croceitalea; species Croceitalea sp. W27. Next base: position 3,289,158 of record NZ_CM146327.1, on the reverse strand, counting down.
GAATCTAAATCATAGAACTGTAAAAATCGAATGTTTATTATTCTGGTTGAAGGCATTGTATAGACCTCCAATTAGAAGAGTTATAAAGTGTATTAATGAAAAAAAACGTAGCCATTATAATGGGCGGCTTTTCAAGTGAGTATGGTATCTCTATAAAAAGTGGAAGTGTTGTGCATAAACATCTAAATAGTAAAAAGTATAACTCTTACCCTATCTATATTACAAAACATTCATGGTATTATCTTGATGAGAACAAAATAGAACACCATGTAAATAAAAATGATTTTAGTATTCAATTAAATGACGAAAAAATAAAATTCGATGTAGTTTTTAATGCGGTGCATGGTACGCCTGGGGAAGATGGCATTTTGCAAGCTTACTTTGAACTTTTGAATATTCCCCACACCTCATGTGATTCGTACCAGTCTGCCTTGACCTTTAACAAACGAGATCTTTTAAGTGTTCTAAAGCCCTATGGTATTAAATGTGCGACATCATATTTTTTAAATTTGGGTGATGTTGTGGATGCAACCGCTATTTTAGAGAAAGTTGGCCTACCCTGTTTTGTAAAGGCCAATAAGGCCGGAAGCAGTTTTGGTATTTCGAAAGTATATGAAGAAAGTAAACTCGGAGTAGCCATAAAAAAAGCCTTCAATGAAGATGATGAAATTATTATTGAATCCTTTCTTGACGGAACTGAGGTTTCCGTTGGTGTAATTACCTTTAAGGGAGAGGTAACAGTATTGCCGATTACTGAAATCGTGAGTGAAAATGATTTTTTCGACTATGAAGCAAAATACGAAGGAAAATCTCAAGAGATTACTCCGGCTAGAATTTCACAAAAAAAACAGAATAACGTTACTGAAGTAGCGAGGTATATCTACAAAACTTTAAAACTAAAAGGATTTTCTAGAAGCGAATTCATTTTTATCGGTGATGAACCTTATTTAATCGAGGTTAACACCACACCAGGACTAACGGAAGAAAGCATCTTACCGCAACAAGCCAATATTCATGGTATCGATTTACCAGAGCTTTTTGAAAGTGCCCTAGAAGAAGCCCTGAAGAAATAATTACGTAATTTTAGTAAACAATAGTATTTAAGATGAAGCGAGCAATTTTTCCTGGATCTTTTGACCCACTTACCCTTGGCCATTATGATATTATTAAGAGAGGAATTACAGTTTTTGATGAACTCTACATTGCCATTGGAATCAATGCCGATAAAAAATACATGTTCTCATTAGAAGAGCGCAAAAGGTTTATTGAAGAGGCCTTTAAAGATGAGCCTAAAATAAAGGTAGTTACCTATAAAGGTTTAACAGTAGACTTCTGTAAGGAAATCAATGCTGGTTTTATTTTAAGAGGACTCCGTAATCCGGCGGATTTCGAATTTGAAAAAGCAATCGCCCATACGAACAGACACCTCTCAGAAATAGAAACTGTTTTCTTATTAACATCTTCGGGCAAATCGTATATAAGTTCTTCTATTGTTCGTGATGTAATTAGAAATGGTGGAGATTACACCCTTTTAGTACCAGAAACAGTAGTGGCAAAGCGCTAGTAATCTTTAGTTTTTTACATTTTTAAAGTTTTTTCTTACATATACCACAAAATGTAGCGAGTTCACAACATTATCTAGGGTGGGTTTGAACGAACCTATAATTTAGTAAGAAATTACTTATACACAACCTATCAATACCTACATCCCAAATACAGCGAACTCATTAGATACTAGTTATACCAATCTAATAAAGCAATTGCCCAACGCCACTGCTTTATTGGATAAGAACCTTAACTTTATATGTACTTCACAGGGTTGGAAAACTGTGTTTTCTTTTTTGAACCAAAACACAAAAAATAACGACCAGCTAGAATGTTTTAAAGCTAATAATGGTGAATGGTTTGACCTGCTCAATAACTGTCTGACCTACGGAAAAGAAATAACCTACCGGTGTGCCGTAAGTGACACAACTATTCTCAAACATATGCTTTGGACGTTTAAACCCTATCGTAGCGTTGAGAAAAATATAATAGGAGTAATTGTAACCGCCAAGGACATTAGCGAAACTTTTAAAAGAGAGCTTCAAATAGAAAAACTAAGAACACTCTTAGAAACAAAATCAGAAATCTCAAAAGTAGGCACATGGGAATATGATCTAGAAAGCAATACACTTTCTTGGTCGAAAATGACAAAAATAATCCATGAAGTTCCCGAAGACTATAAACCTGATGTAGAAACTGCAATAGAATTTTACAAATTAGGGCATAGTCGTAACAAAATCTCAATGTTGGTCCATAATTCTATGGAAACCGGCAATAAATTTCAAGAGCGATTGCAAATAGTAACTCAGAAAGGGAACGAACGATGGGTACTTTCATCTGGCAAACCGCTCTATAAAAACGGAAAAATCGTAAAGCTTTTAGGTACTTTTCAAGATATTGATGAACAAGTAAAATCTGAAATTCAAGTAAGGGAAAATGAAAAATTACTTCATACCCTAGTTGATAACCTGCCTTTAAATGTTTATATAAAGGATATAGAATCACGAAAAATATTGGTCAACAAAGCAGAATGTGATTTTCTTGGTGTTAGTGACCCCAATGAAATACTAGGTAAGAATAACTTCGACCTATACGATGAGAAAATGGCCAAAATTCTGCGTGAGGAAGATTTACAGATTATGAAAAATCAAACTCCAATTCTAGCAAAAGAGGAGTTGTTAAGAAAAAAAGATGGCACCGAAGTGCCTCTTTTGGTATCAAAAATTCCGTTAACAGATGTTAGAGGCCAGACTTATGCCCTTTTAGGTATTAGTATGGATATTTCTACCTTAAAACAAAAAGAGCATGAGCTAAGGCATTTAATTGATGTAACCTCGGTACAAAATAAAAAGTTGGTAAATTTCGCGCATATCGTATCACATAATTTAAGATCGCACACGGCTAATTTTTCAATGCTCTTAGAATTCTTGACAAATGAAAAAGACGAAAGTGAAAAAGACAGAATTGTAAAAATGCTATCAAAAGCATCTAACAATCTTTTAGGCACACTAGACAATTTAAATGAAGTAGTTAAAATCAATACCAACACTAATGTAACCAGAGAAAGCATAAACCTAAAGTCGTCTTTTGATTCAGTTCATGAAAATCTTATTGCACTATTCCAAAAAAACAAAGTACAATATGAAAACACCATTCCTAAAAACCTTAATGTTCACGGTATACCTGCATATATTGAGAGCATCATTCTAAATTTGCTGACCAATGCGGTAAAGTACAAGCATCCAAATAGAAATCCGAAGATTACCATTACGGCCAAAAGAACTGACGATAAAGTGATTCTTAGTATTGCAGATAATGGAATTGGAATAAATTTAAAGAAGAATGGCGATAAACTCTTTGGCATGTATAAAACATTTCACAACAATGAGGATGCTAGAGGTATTGGGCTTTACATCACCAAAAATCAAATAGAAGCTATGGGCGGAAGTATAATGGCTTGTAGCGAAGTAAATAAAGGGACAACATTTAAAGTATATTTTAATGAAGGATATTAAAAACATCTATGTAGTTGATGATGATTCGATTACCTTATTTGGTATAAGAAAGATGTTATCAAAAATCTCGATAACCAGTAATGTCTTCGAATTTAATAATGGACAGGTAGCTATTGATGATATTGTTACACGTCTCAGAAATGGAGAACCCCTGCCAGAAGTCATCTTTTTAGACATTAATATGCCCATATTGGATGGATGGGGCTTTTTAGAAGAATTTATCGCCTTAGATATTGCTCAACCTATTTTAATAAATATTATAACCTCTTCCATTGACCCCAATGATAGAGAGAAATGGTTAAGCTTTAGGGACAAAACACATCACCACATTGATTTTGTGAACAAACCCATTTACAAGATTGAATTAAAAGATTTGCACAAAATGGATTTGGCCTCTTAAAAAGAAGTTTTACTTACTTTTGATTTGAAATTCAACCTGTTCAAATCTTAAAACAGTAATGAAAAATTACTTTTTTTTATTCTCACTGCTCCTATTTATTTCCTGTGAAACAACCCAAGAAGAACAAAATGCTTCTTTTCAAACAGTTTTTGAGCAATCAGGAGGAAAAGAAACAGCTACCTACAGTCAAACCATTGAGTTCTATCGCAATTTGGCCAAAGAATTCCCTGAGGTTAATATTCAAACTATCGGAAATACCGATAGCGGTTACCCATTGCATGTAGTCACTTTTAATGCTGAAGGAAATTTCAATTTCGAAAAAATTCGAAAAGAACAGCTCGTTTTACTTATAAATAATGGCATTCACCCTGGTGAAAGTGACGGTGTAGACGCTACAATGCTTCTATTCCGTGATTTGGCAAATGAAACCATAACACGACCAAAAGACGTAGTAATTGCTACCATTCCTATTTACAATATTGGTGGGGCGTTAAATCGGAACTCTACCTCAAGAGCCAATCAAAACGGCCCTATTTCTTACGGCTTTAGAGGAAACGCCCAAAATTATGATCTGAACAGAGATTTTATAAAAGCAGATACTAAGAATGCACGATCCTTTGCAGAAATCTTTCACCTTGTTAAGCCCGATATTTTTATCGATAACCATGTTAGCAACGGGGCAGATTATCAATATACGCTTACCCATCTTTTTACACAGCATAATAAATTAGGAGGAAAACTTGGGGAATATCTCAACAAAGAGTTTCAGCCCAAATTAGAAAATCATCTAAAGACAAAAGATTGGGATATTACGCCCTATGTCAACGTTTTTAATAGACCTCCAGAAACCGGATTCTCGCAATTTTTAGATGCCCCCAGATATTCAACCGGTTATACAACCTTATGGAATACATTAGGTTTAATGGTAGAAACACATATGCTAAAACCTTATAATCAAAGGGTTAAAGGTACTTATGAATTAATGGTATCGGCAATCGCCATTGCAAATGATGAAAAACAAAACATCAAAAATCTTCGTGTCGAACAGTTTAAGCATTTTGCCAAAACCAAAACGTATCACCTGAACTGGCAGATAGATACCACTCAAAATAGTTCTCTAGATTTTAAAGGTTATCAAGCGGACACTTTGATCAGTCCGGTTACGGGTCTACCTAGATTAAAATACAATCGCGATAAACCATTTACTAAAAAAGTAATTTATCAAAACTACTTTATGGCTCAGGATACTGTTGAAATTCCTGCTGCATATATCTTTAAAAAAGGATGGGAAAAAGTTATTGATAGGTTAAGCGATAATAACATAAGATTTTTTGAGCTTGAAAAAGATACTAGTTTATCGGTCGAGTCTTATAAAATTGAGTCTTATGACACCAGAAAAAATCCTTATGAAGGGCACTACCTACACTACAATACCAAGGTGAATAGCACTAAAAAAATAGTAGCTTTTACCAAAGGTGATTTTTTGGTACCAACGAATCAAGAAGGGGTTCGCTATCTTTTAGAAACCTTGGAGCCCAATGGACCAGATTCATTTTTCAATTGGAATTTTTTTGATACCGTGTTGCAACAAAAAGAAGGGTTTTCTCCTTATGTTTTTGAAGATGAAGCTTTAAAATTACTTGAACAGGATTCAATACTCCGAGCTGATTTTCACGCAAAAAAGGAAGAAGATGAAACATTTTCCAAAAATTGGTATGCACAACTAGATTGGATTTTTAAACAATCAAAATATTATGAAGAAGCGCATATGCAATATCCCATCTATAGAATTCGAAAGAATAGCGAAACAGAAAAAATCTTATTGCATTAACTCGTCATCAAAAAGAAGTTTGATATTCAGGTAAGAATTTTTAAGTGCCTTTACCGTTTTTTTTGACCCTTTCCATTTTACTTTGGTAATTCCCTCATTTTTTTGGGCGATCAATTTACCTGAATATGTCGTTGTCATATCAAACCAAACTACTTTCTTAAGTCGGTGCTCGCCATTTCTCTTAAAAATATGATAGGTAGTTTTTAAATAGTTCTTGATCACAAGATTTTTTACTCCCGTTTCTTCTTCTACCTCCCTTATTGCCGCTTTTTCAATCGACTCGCCTTTTTCCAGCTTACCCTTAGGTAAATCCCATTTATCATTTCTATAGATAAAAAGCACTTTACCTTTTTCGTTTCGAACCATTCCTCCTGCCGCAGTTACGAGAGGTATCTTCATACTGAATTTTTCTATTATTTCCTCTGTAGGGTCATAAATATAGGCAACATCCAATACTTTTTTAGAAAGAGCGGTGATAGCATAACTGATATCATCATCCTCCATTAAGAAAACATTTCCTGTGTTATTCTCGGGCCTCTTATTTGTTAAAATCAGTGGAGATTCATTAACAAAAACTTTATACATTTGCGCAATGATTTTAGACAAGAACAGCGCTAAGAAAACGGCCGAACTATTACTGCAAATTAATGCAATAAAGTTGAAACCTGAAAGCCCTTTCACGTGGGCTTCCGGATGGCAGTCTCCCATCTATTGTGACAACCGAATTATACTATCTTATCCTCAAATAAGAAACTTTGTTCGAGAAGAGATGGCAAAACAAGTAGAGACCCTTTATGGAAAACCTGATGTGATCGCTGGGGTTGCCACAGGGGCCATCGGTATTGGTATCTTAGTTGCCGAAGCCTTGGGCTTACCTTTTATTTATGTAAGACCAGAACCAAAATCTCATGGTAGGCAAAACCAAGTAGAAGGTCATTTAGAATCTGGGCAGAATATTGTTGTAATAGAAGATTTGATAAGTACCGGTAAAAGCAGTCTTAATGCTGTAAACGCCTTAAAAGATGCTGGAGCGAATGTAAAGGGAATGGTGGCTATTTTTACCTATGGTTTTAAAGTTGCAACCGATAATTTTAAAAATGCCGAGGTAGCACTGCATACCCTTAGTGATTATGAACATTTAATTCAACAAGCCTCGGACACGAATTATATAAAAGAAGAAAATTTACAAACCCTTATGCAATGGAAAACAAATCCGTCGCAATGGAAACCCTAGTTTAATGCATATAGAAGCAAATAAAAAAGTCGTTCAGAAAAGTGCTAAGGAAGTTTTTGATTTTTTAGTAGATATTAAAAATTTTGAAATTCTAATGCCCGAAAACATCGACAAATTCGAAGTTTTAGATGAAAATACCTTTCGTTTTGCATTGAGCGGCATGCCAGAAATCGTATTAAGATTAAAAGAAAAATTTCCGAACGAAAAGGTTGTTCTTGGAGCTGCGAGTGATAAATTGCCTTTTACGTTAACTGCTGATATTAAGGCCTTATCAGAAAACGAAAGTGAAGTTAGCCTAAGTTTTGAAGGGGAGTTTAATGCTATGATGGCAATGATGATTAAAAGTCCGATTACAAAGTTTATGGAGACTTTGTCCACGAATATGGATAAAATCAGCTAATACAGCATCTTCAACTCTTTTAAATCAAATGGCTTTAACAAGCCGCCTTCCAGCTCAACCAGTAATTTGCCAGAGGGGTCAACGCCTCTAATTATTCCTGTAAAATTTCTATTATTAAGGTCTTTAAATGTAGAAGGTTTATCTTTTCTAAATAATACTTTTAAGTAAAGTGTTTTTAACTCCTCTCTAGAAATTAAAAAGTAAGATTTTAGCTTATCTAAAATTTTGGTTAGCAGCTCATCCAAATCAAAATTTTGACCTAACAGCAATTTAAGGGAACTCGCTTTTTCTACATTTTGAAAGTAAGTCTGGTTTACATTAAGACCAATTCCTAAAATAGCCATGTAAATCAGCTTTCCTTTTAAAACATTTTCAATTAAAATTCCACATATTTTTTGATTTCCTGACAGAATGTCGTTTGGCCATTTTACACTTAAATTCGGCACTGTCAATTCATGTAAAACGTCATATATACTTAAAGATACTATACAGTTTAGGTCAAATTGATTTTCTACATGAAAAGCTCTCAACTTTTTTAAGATACTGACGGTTAAGTTTTTACCCTTATCGGATAGCCATTCAGACCCCATTTGCCCCCTACCTTTGCGCTGTAATTCGGTAGATACTACCGTGAAATCATCAAGCTGCTGCGATAGTGCCAATTCTTTTAAATAAACATTGGTAGAGTCCGTGGCATTAAGTTTGATTATTGACATAGGTACGCAAGAAAACTTAATGTTGAATGTAATGTTAAAAACGCAGTGCGACAAACCAAAAAAACAATAACTTTGTAGAAACCTAAAATTATTGAATGCAGAAAAACAAGGCTAGCGCAGATGAACTAATATCTTTAATCATACATGGTGTAGAAGAAGTCAAAGGGGTAGATATTAACCTACTTGATCTAAGAGAGATAGAGAATACAGTTTGCGACTACTTTATTATTTGCAATGGTACATCTAACACACACGTCAACGCAATCGTATCTTCAATACAAAAGACGGTAAGTAAGGCTATTAAAGACAAACCATGGCATGTTGAAGGCTCTGAAAATGCTGAATGGGTCTTAATGGACTATGTAAATGTGGTTGTACACGTATTTCAAAAACATATTAGGGACTTCTACGACATTGAAGGCCTCTGGGGAGACGCTAAAGTAACCCTTGTAGAGAGTAGCTATAATCAATAGAAAAAAATGGCAAAAGACAACAATTCAAATACCCCGAAAAAACCTCGTTTTAGTTCATGGTGGATTTATGGTGTGGTACTGGCCCTGATAATTGGTTTTCAATTAATAGGCAACAGTGCTTTTTCAAGTACAGAAAAAACTACCACTTCTGAATTGCAAGAATACCTTAGAAACGGGGATATTGCAAAAATCATTGTGATAAAAAATATGGGGCAGGCCAAGGTTTTCTTGACCGAAGCTGCGCTTCAAAAGAAAGTTCACGCTAAGGTAAATGAGAAGCCCTTAATTCCTTATACCGGTATTGTTCCGCAGTATATTTTGGAATATGGTGATTTGCAGATTTTTCAAAATGAGATTGATGAAATCAAAGCTGAGAATAGCTTAGAAACAATCGTAGAATTTGATACTGAACAAAATTATCTTGGCGATGTTTTATCCTTTATACTTCCTTTCATTTTAATTATAGGTATTTGGATTTATCTTATGAGAAGAATGTCAGGTGGTGCAGGCGGTGGTGCCGGTGGTCAAATATTCAATATTGGAAAATCAAAAGCAAAGCTTTTTGATGAAAAAACAGATACCAGAACTTCTTTTAAGGATGTGGCAGGATTGGAAGGTGCAAAAGAAGAGATTGAAGAAATCGTTGAGTTCTTAAAAAATCCGGATAAATACACTTCGCTTGGTGGAAAAATACCAAAAGGAGCCCTTTTAGTAGGCCCTCCAGGAACAGGTAAAACCTTATTGGCAAAAGCAGTTGCCGGTGAGGCTAAAGTTCCTTTCTTCTCACTTTCAGGTTCTGACTTTGTTGAAATGTTCGTTGGTGTAGGAGCTTCACGCGTACGGGATTTATTTAAACAGGCAAAAGATAAATCTCCGGCAATTATATTTATTGACGAGATTGATGCCATAGGTCGTGCAAGGGGGAAAAGTAATTTTACCGGTTCTAATGATGAACGTGAAAATACCCTTAACCAGTTATTAACCGAAATGGATGGGTTCGGAACCAACACAAATGTAATTGTACTGGCAGCGACCAACCGTGCAGATGTTTTGGATAAGGCCTTGATGCGTGCCGGGCGTTTTGACCGCCAGATTTATGTTGATTTACCAGACATTAGAGAGCGTAAAGAGATTTTCGAGGTACATCTTCGCCCAATAAAAACAGCAGAAACGCTAGATTTAGACTTTCTTGCAAAACAAACCCCTGGTTTTTCAGGTGCTGATATTGCCAATGTTTGTAATGAAGCTGCTTTAATTGCCGCTAGAAAAGAGAAAAAAGCGGTAAACAAACAAGACTTTTTAGATGCAGTTGATAGAATTGTTGGAGGGCTCGAGAAAAAGAATAAAATAATTACCCAAGAAGAGAAAAAGACCATTGCTTTTCACGAAGCTGGTCATGCCACTGTAAGTTGGATGTTAGAACATGCAGCGCCATTAGTAAAGGTTACTATAGTACCCAGAGGACAATCTCTCGGTGCAGCTTGGTACTTGCCAGAAGAACGCTTAATTGTTAGACCAGACCAGATGTTAGATGAAATGTGTGCTACCATGGGTGGCCGTGCGGCAGAAAAGGTAATGTTCAATAAAATCTCTACTGGTGCTTTAAGCGATTTGGAAAAAGTTACCAAACAAGCACGGGCAATGGTTACGATCTATGGCCTTAATGAAGAGCTGGGTAATATCACCTATTATGATTCATCAGGGCAAAATGAATATGGGTTCACCAAACCGTATAGTGAAGAAACTGCTCAAAAAATTGATGAAGAAATCTCTAAAATTATAGAAGAGCAATACGCACGTGCCATTGATTTATTGGATAAAAACAAAGATAAATTAACCACACTTGCTGAACGACTTTTAGAAAAAGAGGTTATTTTTAAAGATGATTTAGAAAAAATCTTTGGAAAAAGACCTTTTGAAAAGCAAGCCCTTGTAGAGGAAAAGGTCAAAGCGACCACAGATGAAGAAAGTGAATAAATGTAGTGTTGATACTAATTCGTTGCTAGCGGACTAATGGGTTTATTTGGTAAACTTTTTGGAGGAGGAAAAAAGGTTTCTAAAGAAACTACGGAAACCAGGGGAGAACATATGCCCGACCTTAAAATACCGGTCGATGAAAAGTTCACCATCTATTTTAAAAAGAACGGGGGCAAGTTTATTTACTGTGAAAACTTTTCTGAGATTCAAGGTGCATTGTCAAATATTATTGCCGAAAATGATTGGAGAAATAAATTCTTCTATTGTATCGACGAAAGACTAGAAAAGCGATTCTCAAAAGAAAAAATGCTTTTTACCAATAAGCGAAAAGATAGTGATGTATTTTTTACGACTTGTGAGCATTTGGTTGCCCATAACGGCTCTATATTAGTTTGCTCTAATCAAATAGAGGAAAAGAAATTAAATGAGCTTCCATCGAACCTTATTGTATTTGCCACCACAAGTCAATTAGTAGATTCAATAAGTGAGGCTTTAAAGATTATCAAAAAGAAATACGCAAAGAAAATTCCTGATAACATCACCACTCTAAAACACTTTCAATTGACCGCAGAAAATAAAAATGACTTTCTTTCTTACGGTAGTGCCTCGAAAAATGTATATCTTTTACTTTTAGAAGATTACTAATCAATGAAAGAAATTTTAAGAAGGTCACTTACTGGTGTTCTCTACGTTATCTTATTACTTTCGGCAGTTTTTTTAAATTCAGACGCTTTTGACTTTCTATTTATGGTCTTCGGTCTAGCCTGTCTTTATGAATTTAAAAGGCTTACCCATTTAAGAGGCTATTACATCTTTATAGCTTATCTCGGTTTGTGGTGGGCCTATATCTATTTGGTATCTGACAAAGCACTAATAACTTTACTAATGCTCTTCACAATAACCATTAATTTGGCTTTATTGACATTCTTATTTTCAAAAAAAGAGCGCTCCTTTACTACCATTCAAAAATTTATTATTGGTTTATTTTATATTGGCGGAGGGTGCATATTCCTTACCATGATTCCGTATAAGGACGACAAGTTTGCTCAATTTTTAATCATGGGTATCTTTATTTTAATCTGGGTAAGTGATACTTTTGCATATCTAGTGGGTAAAACTTTAGGGCGAACTAAACTATACCCATCCATTTCACCTAAAAAAACGGTGGAGGGCTCTCTTGGCGGTCTTGTTTTTGCATTAATTGCGGCCTATTTTTTGGCCAAATACGAAACCACTTTAAGTCTAAATCAATGGTTAATTTTAGCAACAGTAATTGTTGTAACAGGTGGACTAGGAGATTTATTGGAGTCTAAATTTAAACGCATAGCAGGAGTTAAAGATAGTGGTGCCATTTTACCGGGCCATGGAGGAATTTTAGATAGATTGGATAGTTTAGTTTTTGCAGCGCCGTTCGCATATTTGACCTTAAACTTATTTTCTTATGTTTCATAGAGAAGGACAAACGATAATTTTAGTTACATTTTTTATCACTGTAGGAATCATTCTTTCGGCACAATTCTTTGTTCCTATTGATTGGTTAAGAATTGCTCTTCAATTGGTTGCTTTCGTAGTTCTTGTTCTAATACTACAATTCTTTCGCAACCCAAAACGCCTGGTTACGCCAAATTTTGATGAAATTTTAGCTCCTGTAGACGGCAAAGTCGTTGTGATTGAAGAAGTAGAAGAAACCGAGTATTTTAAAGAAAAAAGAAAGCAGGTTTCTATTTTTATGTCTCCGCTGAATGTACATGTTACCAGATATGCTTCTAGTGGTACAATCACCTTTTCTAAATACCATCCGGGTAAATACCTCGTAGCATGGCACCCAAAATCAAGTACTGAAAATGAACGCACAACTGTAGTGATACACACTCCTAAATTTGGTGAAATTCTTTATCGCCAAATTGCCGGGGCTTTAGCCAGAAGAATAGTAAATTATGCCGAAGAAGGAGAACAAGTTACACAAGGTGAGGATGCCGGGTTTATAAAGTTTGGCTCAAGAGTAGATCTATTTCTTCCATTAGATGCGGATATAACAGTAGACTTAAATCAAAAAGTAGTAGGAGCAAAAACGTGTATTGCTACACTTAAAAGTCAAGATGGGTAGTGAAAAGACACATATAAAGTTTGAAGAGGCCGTTGCTTTCGTAAACAACTACTCAAAGCCCATACCCGCAGATTTGCTACTTAAACTCTACGCCTATTACAAAATAGCGAAAAAAAACTTTGACAACCCTGGAAGCAAAACACCTTTAATCAACGCTTTCAAAGCAAATGCCCTAATTCAGGCAAAAAATATTAGTCGCAAGCAAGCAATGAAAGAGTATGTAGAGCTGGTGGAAACTTCGCTAAAAAAAGACTTCTAAACAACTAAGGCTTGTTCGGTCTTTTCTTTTTCAATAAAAGAAAATAAAAACTACATCCTATGCTTAGGATAAAGTAAACCATCATAAAATTACTACCAAAGCTCACAAAAGAATTTAACCCAAACCAATCACCGTTTCGAAAAAGAACAGCAAAACCACTTAAGCCTCTTAAAAGTTCTACCCAAAAGGCATATGCCTTTCTATCCATTAGGCTTGTATATGCGAAGATGCCTATAAACACAAAAGCACTAAATAACAACAGCTCCCTAAAGTCGATTTCAGCATAATTATAGAGCATAAACAATAACAAAAAAGTATTTGCCAATAGCTGAAAAATAGCATATCCTTTTAACAAATTCGAACTTTTTGGTTTATACCTTTTAAAATTATAAACGTCTTCAATTATCGATACCGGATATTTTTCAGAAACATCTGTAGGTCGCCAACCAGTCGGCATAAACCAAATTCTAACCTTATCCCAGATACTTCTTGTTCTCCAAGCGTCTTTCGCCAATCGCCAAAAATGTTGAAAGTTAATTAGAATTGGATTCCATGTTGCGGCGGGTTTTAACACACCATATTGTGGAGGTACATTCTCAAGTTCTTCTTGAAAAGTACCAAACAGTCTGTCCCAAACACATAAAATTTGTCCCAAATTTTTATCTATATATTCTGGATTGATGGCGTGATGAACCCTATGTTGAGAAGGGGTTACAATAACATATTCTAACCAGCCCATTTTACCGATATGCTGCGTATGATACCAAAATTGGGCAAACAAATGTATGGGTGCCAAAATGGCTATCACCTCATTAGGAACGCCAAGTATCGCAGCAGGAATAAGGAGTAGGGCAAAATAACCAATGAGATTTGAAATTGATTGTCTTAGGGCACAAGCGAGATTAAATTCTTCGCTACTATGATGAATTACATGTTGATTCCAAAAAATATTGATGTGATGGCTTAACCGATGATTCCAATATCCTGCAAAATCTATTGCTATAAAAGCTATCAACCATACCAACCAAGTGGTCTTTATGTCAAAAAGCGCAAGATTTTCTGCTAAAAAAGGATAACTTACAAGAACTAGAACAAGGCCTAAAGAGTCTTTTATAATGTTGGTCAAACCAGAACTCAGACTGCTTACAGTATCCATCACATTATGCTTCTGATTCTTAACAAGTGCACCATAAAGCACCTCAACAAGCACTAAACCAGTAAAAAAAGGTATGGCATAAAGCAAGGCGTTGGCATAGGTCTCCATGACATAAAGATAAAAATAAGTCTTAGAATAGTTTAAACCAGAACAATTCTAGCCTATAAATCGCTTTATATCGTTGGCATCGGTCAAATCAGGAATAGCTTCTGACCTGGGGTAACAGTAGATTCCACCATCAATTTCACCGGCCATTTTTCTTACTGCTTGGGGCAGTTCTTTTTCATCGCGTACAGGATCCAGCAAACAATTCTCAAGATAGGGATAAACAACATCGCCCGAAAAACTGAAAATATTCATGCTAACCCTTAGAATTCCTTCAGCATCTCTATAACCATCAACCTCTTCCGGATTGGGTTTTTCAACAATTCCTTTTAGAAATCCATTTTCATCGATATCCATGAGGGCAAACTTAGCGATGCGCTCGTCGGAAAAATTTAATCCGGCACTACTATAACTAATAAGTGCATTTGGTGCCGTCCTTTCCTTTTTTAAATCTATAAGCGCATCGGTGGAGTATAGATTATCGCCATTGCAAACTGTAAATCGTTCTTTTAACAATTCAGGATATTGGTCTATACACTGCTGCAAGGCATCGGCGGTACCTAGAGGTTTAGCCCTGTCTTCTGGTACATATTGCACGGCAAAATGAAGGCTTATATTTTTATGGGCTTCCTCTTTAAAAAATTCCTTGGCGAACTCTTTGAATGCGGCATTTTCAGGGGATGTAATCACATATACCCTCTTAATTTTAGCAGAAATTGCATTCTTCAACAAATAAAACAACAATGGTTTTTGGGCTTCACCTAAGGGTATTAAGGTCTTATGTAGATTTTTAGCAATAGCTAAAGTTTTATCATCTAAACCAGATGAAGCCAAGCTCCGCTTCATTCTTGATGAGGCACCACCGGCCATTATCACTAAACTCTCATTCTTCATAAATAACTATGTTAGTTGTACTTCATATGCATTTACGGCGTTTGAAGCAAGAAAAGCATTTATCACCTTATTTTTTAATTCATCCGTTGTAATGGCCACCATACAGCCGCCGCCGCCAGAACCAATTATTTTTGCACCTAGTGCACCTGCTTTCCTTGCAGCATTCATCATTTTTATCATTTCTTGAGGTGTATTCTGAATCTGATTCTGAAGAATTTCTTGATGCTGGTTCATTAAATCTCCCAAAACTTTAATATCTGGGATATCTTTTAACAGTTCTGCCTGTGCTTTTCTGGTAATATCATAGTTATGTATCGTCGCATACCAATGATTTTGAAACTTGTCTGGCACCAAGGCCCTATATTTTTCATAATCTGAAACTGTCGCAGCGATAGTTTTAAATTCGGGGACCCTTTTTTGTACCGCCTCAACTGCGTTTTGAGCATAAACTCGAGCATTTTGGAGTACCTCTAAGGTCTGTTTCGAAATACCGGACTCCGCAACAACCAATGTGCCTAACTGTGTGCTTAGCTTACCACTTTTTCCTGTTTCCGTATCGATAAATAGCATTCCGCCTTGTGCTATGGTATATTGATCCATTATGCCCCCGGGCTGTTTAAAGTAAACCGCTTCTGCTTCATAGGCCAAATGGCCTAATTCTATATCACTAACAGCAACCGTATTTTTTTGAATCTTAACCAAAAACCGAAGCCAACAAACCACCAAAGCAGAAGAACTGGATAGTCCGGCATTTACAGGAATATTACCTGCAATCTCAATATCATAACCTTGTTCAAAAGCAAATCCCTTTTCCTTAAGAACGGCCATACAAGACCGAAAATAATCTCCATTCTGTACGTTCTCCAAAGTATCATTAACTGCTATGGTCAAACTCTCGTTTAAATCTAGCAGTTTAATATCAAAATTATTGGTGTTATTTGGTACCGCTTTTAACTGTATAAACCTGTTTATAGTGCCTGCAATTACAGGCAGGCCTAAATAATCTTGATGGTCACCATAGAAACAAATTCTTGCAGGAACTTTTATATCAATCATTTAAATTCTAATTTATTATTGAAAGGGGTTTTGTGTTTTTCCAGTTTCCTCTTGTAAAGTCTGGGAAGGGTTGGGGAGCTCCTTCACTCGCCACCGAGCGTTCGCTTAGCGGGGCAACGGCACTCCAAAAACAACCTTCGTAAACGTTTTGGTCTAAGGGCTGTCCTTTTTGTAGGCATTCTACAATACGGTAAACCATGATTCCGTCCATTCCACCATGTCCACTTCCCTTAGCAGCCTGGTTAAGTCTTTTGTATAAAGGATGGTCATACTTTTCATATAGTGCTTGCAACTGCTCACCTTGCACCCATGAATGATGATCTTTAGTGATGCCTTCAACGCCACCTTCCAGCGCTACTCTAGTTGGAAAACCGGCAAGTGTACCTTTCGTTCCTTGAACTAGATTCAACCTTGAATAGGGCCTTGGACTGGTTTCATCCCATTGCACCATTACGGTTTTACCCAATTTTGTTTTAATTATAGATGTATTTAAATCTCCACCATTATACTCCAATTGATTCCATTTATGTGCTTTTGGGTAATTTGCTTCGGCATACCTTTCTCTACCTACTGCAGGGGTTGAAAAAGAAACCAAACTCTTAAAAGAATCTGCCCCCCTGCCCAAACTCATATACTGTGCAACCGGACCTAGGCCGTGCGTAGGATACAAATTGCCATTTCTTTTCGCATAATGATGTGTGCGCCAAGAACCAGTACCTCTTTCTTCTTCCTTCATTTGCCATCTTAGCTCATGAATATAGGCTGCTTCTCCATGCAAAATATCTCCTACAACTCCTTGCCTGCACATATTTAAAAACATCAGCTCATCTCTACTGTAGTTTACATTTTCAAGCATCATACAATGCTTCTTGGTGCGTTCTGATGTATCAACAATATCCCACATTTCTTGAAGCCTAACGGCAATCGGCACTTCTACAAAAGCATGCGCACCCATATTCATTGCTTCTATTGCCATAGGGGCATGGTTATGCCAATTGGTAGCGATGAAAACAATATCTGGTCGCACATCTTTCAACATATGTCGCCATTGATCTTCGTCACCCGAATATTCTGCAATATTCCGATGTCTATTCTCATCTGAAACTTCGCGTACCCAACCCACTTTTTGCTTCACCAAATCTTCATAAATATCACAAATAGCAACCACCTCGGTATTGGGCAGAGCCGCCAAGAATTTTAAATGATCACCCCCTCTTGCTCCTACCCCAATAAAAGCAGCTCGAACAACCTCGAGTTTAGTCGCAGCAAAATCTCCCATATAGGTTGCACCTGAGGGACGCTCCCGCTGTGCGGATAACGTATTCGGCAGTATTGATATCGCAGCTGCCGATAAAGAGGTTTTCTTTAAAAAATGACGTCTATCTAAGTTTTTCATATTCACAAAATGAGCATTTCAGTGTGAAAAATAGTGAAATTGAAAATACCAAAAATACTCGAAAAGTAGCATAGTGTAGCACAAAGAACATGAAAAAGAGACTTTTCAACCCTCTATTTCGCACTTTTACACTGTAGAACCCTTGAATAAAGACGCAAAAAAAAGAATTAAATGTTTAATTATCGCACCGTTTAGCCAAATAAGGAAGTAAAAAAACCATTTGAAAAAGAAATAAGCTCTATGGGCTAATCTGCAGACTTATAAATGAACTCCACAATACGATCAGCGTTGATAAACCCTTGTCCAAAAGTTGAATCCCATTCTTTTGAAAGACCAAGTTTCTGGGTTTTTTCCAGAGAGTTACCCTCACTTCGGGCTTTTATTACGCGTTCACGCAATTCAGAGATTACCTCTTTGTATTTTTTCAAATCTTCTTTACCAACAGTGACTTTTCCGTGACCAGGAATTATTTTGGTATCGTCATCAATTATCCCCAAGGCCATAGTGACATTACTAATTAATCCATCGATATCTCCGCCAGAATTTAAATCGATATAGGGGTAACGACCAACAAAAAAGTTATCTCCCATGTGCAGTATATTATCTTCTGGAAAATAATAATACGAATCACCGTCTGTATGGGCATCGTTTACATGCATAGCATGCATACTTTTTCCGCCGCCAAGGTAAAGTGTCATCTTATCATTAAAAGTTAGTATTGGCAAGGCTGCTTCGGGTGAAGGTTCAGAAACTCGTCCACCGCCACGTTCTTGCTTGGTAGACATTCTTTTTCTAACATTTTCATGCGCAATTATTATTGCTCCTTGGTTTGCCATATTTTCATTACCCCCGGTATGATCACCATGCCAATGGGTATTTAAAACCCACTTTACTGGTTTGTTCGTTAAGGTCTTAACATGCCCCAATATTTTTTCAGATAAGGGCCCAAACTGGTCGTCTATCACGAAGGCATTTTTTTCGCCGATGGCCAAACCAATGTTACCCCCTGCACCATAAAGCACATAAATGTTATCGGAAAGTTTTTCGGAAGTAATTTCAACGCTACTCCAATCTCGTTGTGCATTAGACCATAAACAAGTAAAAACAAATACTAAGTAGGTGATTTTTTTCATCTTAAGGTGTAAAGGTTATGCCTATAAGTTACCTATTTTTCAAAAACCTTACACCAGCAGCATAATAAGTGTCAAAACAACGCCTCCTGCTACGAAATAAAGTCCTTTTTTAAATATTGTACTACCAGGCAAAAACATCCAGAACGCCGAAACCACAAAAAACAGAAGTGCAAGGCCAAAAAATATGTTTAGAAAAAATAATGGGTCTTTAGATGTCGCTTTATGCATATGGGTCATTTTATCAAGCACTAATGGAAGCTTTTTAGTGCTATAATTTACTTCACCCGTTTGGGTATTGTAAAAGCCTTGCTCAAATTTTGCCACTGCCCCATCTGTAGCAGTGAAGTTCAACCCTTTGATTTTTATAAGCTTACCTAGCTCTTCAGCACTTAAATTGGCTTCAAGCTGCTTTTCGTTTACAGTTTCGATTTTTAAGAAATCTGTTTTTCTAAAAATCAAAACAATACCGCTTATGGCGTAAACCGCCATTATTCCGGTTAAAAAAAAGCCTAGATAACGGTGATAAATTCTCAATTTATTGGATACTTCTCTTTCTTTTGACATTATTTAGAATGATTTTAAACAAAGAAAAGTCTTTTGTAACATATTTACAAGTGAATGATAAAATACATTACACAAATACGCCATTTAATACTGTAGCTTTGTTTACTTATTTCTACTAGTGAAAAAAGCGTTTCTTTTTATGCTCATCAGTACGGCCTCATTTTCGCTAATGAACGCTTTTATCAAATATTTAGAACATATTCCTGGGTTTCAATTAGTGTTTTTTAGATCGATCACTTCATGTGTATTCGCAACCACATACCTTTTAAGAAATAAGATTCCCATTTTAGGAAACCAAAGAAAATTACTCTCTCTCAGAGCCTTATTCGGCCTTATTTCGATGAGCTTGTTTTTTCTGTCCTTTAAACATTTGACTATTGGAACCGCGGTATCTTTGCGCTACATCGCACCTATTTTTGCTGCGATATTTGCAGTTTTTTTGTTAAAAGAAAAGCTGAAACCCATTCAGCTGCTCTTCTTTCTGATGGCTTTTTCTGGTGTTATCATCCTTAAAGGTTTTGATGGAAACGTGAGCAACACCGGTATGGCTTTGGTAATAACAGCTTCAGTTTTTACAGGTCTGGTTTATATAATGATTCGAAAGATTGGTAAAGGCGACCACCCTGTCGTTGTGGTAAATTATTTTATGTTTCTATCAACAGTGATCGGTGGGCTTATCTCCATTTTTATATGGATACAACCCCAAGGTTGGGATTGGGTGTTATTAGGGAGCCTAGGAATCTTTGGCTATTTCGGCCAAGTGTATATGACGAAAGCTTTTCAAATAGCAGCAACTAATAAGGTTGCTCCAATAAAATATACCGAGGTAATTTTTACCATTGCCATTGGTGTCTTTTGGTTTGATGATAATTATACCTTCTGGAGCTTTTTAGGGCTCTTTTTAATTATTGGAGGATTGGTGGCGAATACTTTGATAAAGAAGGGTTAATCATTGTTTTTTGAAAGCAGAAAAAAGCTACTCTAATATTTATGCTTCTTCTTAGGCGAAATAATCATCCCCCTCCTTTAATTTGCTCGATTTCTGCCTCTAGTGTTTGGTAATATTTATCAAAGGACATACGTGTAACTCCAATTGGTGGTTCTATATTAACCGTTCCTTCTTCAATCCTCATAAACTTAAACAAAACTTTGGCATACTTTAATTCAAGAATTAGACCAGGTAGACCATTATATCCTAAAGGGCCAAAATAAAAAGGGAGTTCATCTGTGAACCAGGCCTCGATTTCCTCATTAAAAGAACCTCTCTTTCTTATAATAGTTGCTTTTAGCACATTAAATTCACCTATCATCTTGGTTTCATTTGTTATTTCCCATTGCTCGTCTTCGGTCAACATTAATAAGGTACTAATTCCATAAGTCGTTTTTAAAACCAATTTTTCAATGCTATCTTCCTTAGTGTGCCAAACTTCGTCACCAGAGCAAAATCCTAATGCCAATTCATACAATGACGTATCTATACTTGGCTTTTCCAACTCTTCGATTTTTTTAAAAACCGCCTCTTTATCGTTGACGAGTAATTCAAATTGAAAATTAGAAAGTATCTTCTGAACTTGCTTCATGATATCTTTAACCTCCGCACTCTCGTAACTATCCAAGTCATTCTTAGATTCGACTTCATAAATTATACGAAATGACCTTTGCGCACTTGTATCTGGAATAGTAAATAGCAACAAAAAAAATAAAACGAAATATTCTGGTTTTAACCACTCCATAACTTAAATTTTAATATCAAAAGTGTAAAGTTTCCTTATACCAAAATTCCTATTTAAGATATTCTAGAATAATTCCCTTATTTGTATCGATTTTAACTTTTACTTCTAAGTTTCATTAAAACTTTATACAGATAGCCTCTTAGCTCTATATATTGTTAGGACAAACTCGCTAAACTCTTTTCCAAAGTTTCAATCTTAGCTTCGGCATCAGCTACTTTTTTACGCTCCATTTCTACAACTTGTGGCGGTGCATTATTTACAAAGCGCTCGTTGGATAGTTTTTTTTGTGCCGATTGTAAAAAGCCTTTGGTGTATTTTAATTCTTCATTTAGTTTTTTCAATTCTTCTTCTACATCTATGGCGTCAGCAATAGGTATAAAATACTCATTACTCTTTACCCTAAAACTTAATGCCCCATCCACCGCTTCCGTAACAGTGCTAATACTAGATAGATTGCTTAATTTGGTAATAATGGCATTCAGTTTAGATGAGACCCCACCAGCGTTAAGCTCCAACAACTCCAATTCATCTTTATTGGGAATATTTTTCTCTTTACGAATATTACGCACCCCAGAAATTACCTCAGCAGCAAAATCAAAATCTGCAATTAGATTACTGTCGGTCGTACCGACTTTGGGCCAATTTGCAATACACAAAGCTTCTTCAGGAGAACGTTCGTTCATGTGCTGCCAAACTTCTTCACTCAAAAATGGCATAAATGGGTGCAGTATTCTTAGGTTTTCTTCGAACAAATGAATAACCGACGTCAACGTCTTCTTATCTATTGGTTGTTGGTAGGCAGGCTTTACTATTTCTAAGAACCATGAACAGAAATCGTCCCATATCAATTTATACATTGCCATCAAAGCATCAGATATCCTATACTTGCTATAATGGTCCTCAATTTCAGCTAAAGTTTGATTAAACTTGGCAGTGTACCATTCAATTCCAATCTTAGCGGCTTCTGGCTGTTCTATATCTGCTACTTCCCACCCTTTTACCAATCTAAAGGCATTCCAAATTTTATTGGCAAAATTCTTTCCTTGCTGACATAAAGCTTCATCGAACATTAAATCATTACCCGCAGCTGAACTTAAAAGCAAACCAACACGAACACCATCAGCACCATACTCTTCAATTAATTTTAGGGCATCTGGAGAATTACCCAAAGATTTTGACATCTTACGACGCTGTTTATCCCTTACCAATCCTGTTAAGTACACATTCTCATAAGGTCTTTCATTACGAAACTCGTACCCAGCTACAATCATACGAGCTACCCAGAAAAACAAAATATCTGGCCCAGTAACCAAATCATTTGTAGGGTAGTAATAATTTACCTCTTCATTATCAGGCTCTAAAATCCCTCCAAATACACTAATAGGCCACAACCAAGAAGAGAACCAAGTATCGAGTACATCGTTGTCTTGGCGTAAGTCATTTGCTGTAAGTGACCTCTCGACTCCGCTCGAGGTGACAGCTTGTTGAGCAAGTTTTAAAGCCTCTTCGAGTGATTCGGCAACTACAAAGTCTTCTTTACCATCTCCGTAATAATAGGCGGGTATCTGTTGCCCCCACCATAATTGGCGAGAGATATTCCAATCTCGGATATTCTCCATCCAGTGGCGATACGTGCTTTCAAACTTTTTAGGGAACAGTTTTACCTCCCCATTACCCAAAACAGCCTCTATAGCGGGTTTTGCCAAATCTTCCATCTTCAAAAACCACTGATCAGAGAGTCTTGGCTCTATAACCGCTTTTGTACGCTCTGAAGTACCAACTTTATTAAGATGCTGCTCCGTTTTTACCAAAAACCCCTTTTCTTCAAGCTCTTTGGCAATTTCTTTACGCACCACAAAACGATCTTTGCCTTCATAATGCATTCCAAAAGAATTCAGGCTCGCATCCGCATTAAAAATGTCTATTACTTCTAGATTATGCTTCTCCCCTAAATTTTTATCATTCTCATCGTGTGCAGGAGTAACCTTTAAACACCCGGTACCAAACTCAATATCGACGTATTCGTCTTCAATTATCGGAATCACCCGGTTGCAAATAGGCACAATGGCCTTTTTACCCCGTAAATGGGCATATCGCTCATCATTTGGGTTAATACAGATAGCGGTATCACCTAAAATAGTCTCTGGGCGAGTGGTTGCAATCGTAACCTTTTCATCAGAACCTTCAATTTCATAAGACAAATAGTACAATAGCCCCTGTCTTTCCTCATAATTTACTTCTTCATCTGAAAGTGTCGTTTGTGCTTCAGGATCCCAATTTACCATTCTAAAACCCCTGTAAATCAAACCTTTATTATACAAATCAACAAAAACCTTGATTACAGATGCTGACATATCGTCATCCATAGTGAACTTGGTGCGACTCCAATCGCATGAACAGCCTAATTTCTTTAGCTGTTCAAGAATTACCCCACCGTACTCATCCGTCCAGTCCCAAGCATGTTTAAGGAACTCTTCACGGCTTAAATCCGACTTTTCTATTCCGTTTTCCTTTAATTTGGCAACCACCTTTGCTTCTGTAGCTATAGAAGCATGGTCCATACCGGGTACCCAGCATGCATTCTTACCTTGTAGACGTGCTTTTCTTATTAAAACATCTTGAATAGTATTGTTAAGCATATGCCCCATATGCAGCACCCCAGTAACGTTTGGTGGTGGTATAACAATGGTGTAAGGCTCTCTACTATCGGGCTTAGAGCTAAAAAAGTCGTGTTTCATCCAGTAGTCATACCAGTGGCCCTCTACTCTTTTAGAATCATATTTAGATGGAATCTCCATATTTTCGGTACAGTTTTTGTCTTATCCTGGGTGAATTGGAATTTTATGAAGAAAAGCAATGTTAAATTTTAGTGCTGTTCGACCAAATACCAATTCTATAAATACGAAACAAAAGTAAGTAACGTTATTAGATGACAAAAGAATTTTGGATGTAGGTTTAAATCTCCTAAATTTGAAGTTCCTCAAAAAAATTAAAAAGATGAAAAAAGCAGTACTTTTATTATTTGTAGGTCTTATGGCCTTAAGCGTAAAAGCACAGGACAAGACCGCAAAAATTGAATTTAAAGCCGAGACCATTGATTATGGAAAGGTACAACGTGGCGGAGATGGTGTTAGAACTTTTGAATTTACAAATACGGGCGATGCGCCTTTAGTAATTAGTAATGTAAAATCAAGTTGTGGATGCACCATTCCTAAAAAGCCAGAAGCTCCAATTGCTCCAGGTGAGACCGGAAAAATTGAAGTAAAATATGATACAAAAAGACCTGTAGGTCCTTTTAGAAAGGCTATTACCGTAACATCAAATGCGGATACACCAACTAAAGTCATCAAAATTAAAGGTGAATTAGTGGAAGGTGCGAAATAAGTAGTTGAAAAATATAAATTGAAAGCCTTGACAATTGTCAGGGCTTTTTTGTTTTAAAAATATCCTTGACCACAAAAGAAAAAAGCAAATCCCTATTATAACGCTCTATGAGTAGGCGCACTTTTTTTCCCTCTTTCTGATTGATCATCGATAAAATTTCCTGTAACTTGTACTGGTGTACTCTTTTTCCGTTTACCGCTAATATGATATCACCTTCTTTAAGGCCGGCCTCTTCGGCAGGGCTACCAGCTCTAATACCAGAAACTATTATTTCAGGGACCAAACTTAACCTCGTTCTATCACCCATCAAAATTTGTACGTTACCAAAAGTATCTTTTTCATTACCAGATTTCACAATACCTTGAGCATTGGTAATACGCTCAGAAATGTAACGCAGTCCATTATGCTGAAGGGCTATGCCCGCTAAATTGTATTGAAAAGGTGTTTTGAAGTTGGCATTTTTCTTTAGGTAAATACGTTTATTACTATAGTCAAAAACCATATTAAAACGCTTTAGAACCTCACCTCCCAGACTACCGTTTCGGTTGCCGAGGTTTTTAATAGCACTAAAAGATTCTCTAAAAGGAAAAGCGGCTTTAGCGTCCTTGAGTAGAAAATCGCCGACACGAATCCCTTTTAGCTTGGTTCGCTTTCCAAATATGTCTCCACTCAAGCCTTTTCCCAAAAAGTCATCATAATTCTTCTCAGGAATTTTAACTCCTTTTTCAGGGTCATGAAACAACCATAAGGCATCACTACTACCCGTGTCGACCAACAGTTTTACAGGAACATC
This sequence comes from Croceitalea sp. W27, assembly GCF_055693185.1. Lineage (NCBI taxonomy): Bacteria > Pseudomonadati > Bacteroidota > Flavobacteriia > Flavobacteriales > Flavobacteriaceae > Croceitalea > Croceitalea sp. W27. Next base: position 3,263,987 of record NZ_CM146327.1, on the reverse strand, counting down.
AGAATCGTCTTCCAAAAGAATGGCTCCCGTTAAATAGGCCTTTTTCTTATAAATAGCTAAAGGCAATTCTTGGTGTTTGGTTAATTTCTCTTTCTTGTATGAATCTGGATTATAAAGTTTTATATAACTCCTAGTATAGTTAACGTCAACTATAAAATTTTCAAAAACATCATAGCCAATTATACCGTGTACCGGAATTCCCAGTGAAGTGGAGAAGTTTAAATCCTTATCTAAAACAACAAATAACGATTGTTTAAAATTTGCTGCATTGCCTAGTTTTACTATGTTGTTTCTAGATTTTAATGCTTCCATTGGCTCTCCCTCGCCTAAACCTCGCAAGGTTATTTTAGATACATCGTTAATCTGAATCGAATCTTGATTTGTAATATTGAATAATATAGGGCTACTAACCCCTGAATCCAATATAAAAGAAAGCTTAGCCCCGTTCACCTCAACAGGAACAATCATTAGATTATTAACGAGCTCAAAATTTATTTTCTCGAACTTCTTACCTGGAGGAATCTGAAATTTTTGGGCGTACAAAATGCCCCCAAAACATAGAAGAAAGCATGTTATGTAGCTAACTCTTAACATGAAAGAAGTAGTATTTAATTGATTGACTCTTTTAAAGATAGCAAATAAATAGCTTGGTTACATTTAATTTAACATTAGTCAAACTGATAAATAAAACACCGTTAAATTGTTTTGTTTAAGTGGTTTATCGATTTTTGTGAAAAATTAAGCGCGAAATGCCAAAAATTTCTTTAAAAGGGAGCAAGATGCCTTCCTCGCCTATTCGTAAACTAGTTCCTTATGCTGAAGCAGCCAAAAAAAGAGGCACTAAGGTTATTCATTTAAATATTGGGCAGCCGGATATCAAAACTCCAAGAATCGCTTTGGATGCAATAAAAAATAGTGACATTGAAGTTTTGGCCTATAGCAGAACCGAAGGTTCAGAAGAGTATCGTGGTAAAATTGCGAAGTACTATGCCAAACATCATCTAAAAGTTGAGGCCGAAGAAATTATTGTAACTACCGGAGGTTCTGAGGCCTTATCATTTGCAATGGGAAGTATTCTAGACGAGGGCGACGAAGTCATTATTCCAGAGCCCTTTTACGCCAACTATAATGGCTTTGCGACGGCAAATGGTGTAAATGTCGTACCGATTGTCTCTAAACTTGAGGATAATTTTTCATTACCGGCAATATCTGAGTTTGAAAAATTGATTTCACCAAAAACCAAAGCCATTCTTATTTGTAATCCAGGTAACCCAACAGGTTATCTGTATAACAAAGAGGAAATTGAGCAACTGACTGAATTGGTAAAAAAACACAACCTTTTCTTGATTGCCGATGAAGTGTATCGTGAATTTGCTTATGATGGCAAACAGCATTATTCCCTATTAGGTATTTCCGGATTGGAAGATTATGCCATTGTTATTGATTCGGTTTCTAAACGATATAGCATGTGTGGTGCAAGAATCGGATGTTTGGTATCAAAAAATAAAGAAGTGATACAAACGGCCTTAAAATTCGCACAGGCAAGGCTATCCCCTCCAACTTTGGCACAAATAGCAAGTGAAGCAGCTTTGGATACGCCTCAAAGCTATTTTGACGATGTCATAGAAGAATACGTCTCTAGAAGAGACTTATTGATATCAGAATTACAAAAAGTTGAAGGAGTCAAAGTTGCCCAACCCAGTGGTGCTTTTTATTGTGTCGTAGAATTACCTGTAAAAGACTCTGATGACTTTGCACAATGGCTGCTTGAAAAATTCAATGTGGACAACGAGACCGTTATGGTCGCGCCAGCTGCTGGCTTTTATGCTTCCGAAGGTTTAGGAAACAATCAGATACGAATAGCATATGTGCTGGAGAAAGAACAGCTTAAAAAAGCAGTTCACATTCTCTCCGAGGGATTAAAACAATATCACAATTCGTGAACATTCAAGAAAACATCTCTTTAAAATCTTACAATACATTTGGTATTGAAGCAAAAGCTAAGTTCTTTTTGGAGGTGAACAGCTTATTGCAGCTGCAAAAAGCATTACAATTGTCGGCCTACCCCGAGAAATTTGTAATCAGTGGTGGTAGTAATATGTTGCTTACCAAAGATATTGATGCTTTAGTATTGCATATCAATCTCAAAGGAATCTCTGTCTTTGAAGAAGAGGAAGAAGCTGTAGTTATTAAAGTTATGGCGGGTGAAAATTGGCACCAACTTGTACTCTGGTCTTTGGAACAAGATTATGGAGGTTTAGAGAATCTTTCCTTAATTCCCGGAAATACCGGTACGGCTCCTATACAAAATATAGGAGCTTACGGAACCGAGCTGAAAGACATCTTTGTTAGCTGTGAGGCCATGGATATCCGCACGCAAGAACTAAAGGAATTCAAGAAGGAAGATTGTAAGTTTGGTTATCGAGAATCAATTTTTAAAAAAGAGGTAAAAGGGCAATTCATCATTACCTCGGTCAAACTAAAACTTACGAAAAGCAACCATAAGTTAAACACCCTTTATGGGGCCATCGAAGATGAATTAAGTAAACATAATATTATTCACCCCACCATAAAAGATGTATCAAATGCTGTAGTGGCTATTCGAAAGAGTAAATTACCAGACCCTCAAGAGATAGGTAATAGTGGCAGTTTTTTCAAAAACCCAGTAGTTTCAAAAAAGACCTTTGAAGCTTTCAGCAAAAAAAATCCAGACGCTCCGTTTTATGCGGTGGATAACAAAACCTTTAAAATACCTGCAGGTTGGCTTATTGAGCAATGTGGTTTTAAAGGAAAGCGTTTTGGTGATGCCGGAGTGCACGAAAAACAGGCTTTAGTACTCGTAAACCATGGCAATGCCACCGGAGAAGAAATTTTAGACCTAGCATACGAAATTAAAAAGGCAGTTTTAGATAAGTTCAATATCAGTATTGTTCCAGAAGTAAATATTATAAAATAACCCCCGAATTTCTAAGTAGAAAAACAGGGGTTATACCAAACCAAACTAACCAAAAATTTATATACGTTTAAACTGTTGTCTTTATTTTAAATTAAATACGCTGTAATAATCAATTTCTTACTTTAGCGTTTGTATATATACGATAAGAAATATTTTTTGGACTTTTTTAGAAGCTATTTTTTATCAACGCCCTATAAATGAGCACACTACTTGAAAAACATATTGTAGAATTATTACAAGATCGAGATGAAAAGGCAATTTCACTACTTTATGACAACTATGGTGATACCCTTTATGGAGTTGCCTATAAAGTAGTGAAAGATGAAGATTTAGCGCAGGATGTATTGCAAGAGAGTTTTATAAAAATCTGGAAGAAATCAGATTCTTATGATGCTAGCAAGGCAAAGCTTTTTACTTGGTTATTTAGAATTACAAGAAATACGGCAATCGATAAATTAAGGAGTGTAAACACAAAAGCCGATAAAGAAATCCAAATTGACGTTTCAGACGTATATAACTTAGGCACAAGAGGTATTATGCCCGAGTTGATGGATGTTAAGGAGAACCTTGACAAAATTGAGCCGAAGTATAAAGTAGTCCTCGAAGCCTTATTTTTTGAAGGAATGACCCAACAAGAAGCGAGTGATGAACTCGACATCCCTTTGGGTACAATTAAATCGCGACTGAAAATTGGACTTCGCGAATTGCGTAAAATATATGGCACATCAATGGTGCTGGCAATAGTTTTAAGTGTGTTGTAATGAAAGAAAAGATTAAAATATTTTTGGATACCGACCTGTTGGAAAAATACCTCTTAGGTTCTACAACAACGGAAGAATCGCTCAGAGTAGAGCGTTATATTGCCATGTACCCTGAAGTAAGGGAAGCATATAACGAACTGCAAGAAAATCTTGAAACTTTTGCCAAAATGCATGCCTTAAAGACACCTCAAGGCCTTAAAGAGCAGATTCTTTTTAGAATTAGGCAAGAAAAGCGAAGTAGAAGTAAATTTTACAGATTTGCTGTAGCGGCGAGTATTGCGGCCTTAATTTTTGCCGGAGCAACCTATTTCTTTTACAATCAGAATAAGAGTTTACAAGAAGAAAATTTGATTGTTAATAGTAAGATTCAAGATTTGGAGAATGATATGAAAATTCAACTTGAAGACATCAGAAACCAATATATCGTTCTTAACAATCCTAATACAAGAAGATTTACCGTTAATGGTAATAAAAAAGCCCAGGAGTTAAAGGCTGTTGCCTACGTAAACCCGGTAAAGAAATTATCGTATATAAACGTAAGTAACCTTCCACAACTTCCTGAAGACAAATGTTTTCAAATGTGGGCGGAAGTTAATGGTGAAATGGTGAATCTAGGAATCATCAAACAATTCGATGATAAGGAAAAACTGTTGGCCCTACCCTACGCAGATAATGCTGTTAGCTACATCACCATAGAACCTCAAGGAGGAAATGAAACGCCTACAGTGCAAAATATCGTAGCGAATATCAAGTACTAAATTTCCCTTAAAGGAAAATAGTTTCAGCATTTCTTCAGTGCATATTTTGTACTTTTGTACAAAATTCAATACATGAAGTTGATTCTTCTCACTATAGCACTTTTGGCCTTAGCTTTCGCCGGTATAGCCATTAAAATTTGGTCAAAGAAAGATGGCAAATTTGCAGGAACTTGTGCCAGTCAAAATCCTTTTCTAAATAAAGAGGGCGAAGTCTGCGGTTTCTGTGGAAAACTGCCCGATGAACAAGACTGCAAAAAAGATGCAGTTGCTTAATGCCCCTTGCAGACAACCCGTAAATTACTTTTTTGGATAAAACAGACGAAGTTTTAAAAGAGAGAATAGACAAGGCTAAAGCTGGAAATCAAATTGCTTTTAGTTCTTTATTAGATACCTTTTGGAATTATGTGTACTATTTTCAATTGGACCGGACCAAAAATGAAAATGACGCCGAAGACATTACCATTCAAACCTTCTCAAAGGCATTTGATAAAATAAAGACTTATGATGATAAGTATGAGTTTAAAACTTGGCTCATTACAATTTCGAAAAATATACACGTAGACCTTATTAGAAAACGAAAACATAATGTGTTGGCAGGTATTGAAAATAGTACTTCCGATGCTGTCAAAAAAGTGCTGGACGAATCCCCTACGGTGGAAGACCAGCTAATTACGGAACAAAATTTGGCTACTTTACTTTCTCATATCAAAAAACTGAAGCCCCACTATCAAGAAGTTATCAATCTGCGCTATTTCAATGAATTGAGCTATGCAGCTATTGCAAAAGAGCTTAACGAACCAGTAAACAACGTTAAGGTAAAGCTCTTAAGAGCGAAAAAATTATTAGCGGAAATCATTAAAAGCAAGTAGGTTTTCTAAAAAACAGTTGACCCCCAATTCGTATATTTGCAATAAAGAATTTGTTATGAGTGTAGAAACAGCCGAACATGTGCGCCCACCAAAAGGCAAACCAAAATGGTTAAGGGTAAAATTGCCCACAGGTAAAAAATACACTCAACTTCGCGGATTAGTTGAAAAATACGACCTTCATACCATATGCACCTCGGGTAGTTGCCCTAATATGGGTGAATGCTGGGGAGAAGGTACCGCGACTTTTATGATTTTAGGTAATGTTTGCACACGCTCTTGCGGCTTTTGCGGTGTTAAGACAGGCCGACCAGAAAGTGTAGATTGGGCCGAACCAGAAAAAGTAGCACGTTCCATCAAAATCATGGGGATCAAACATGCCGTAGTTACTTCTGTTGATAGAGATGATTTAAAGGACATGGGGTCCATCATTTGGGCCGAAACGGTAAAAGCTATCCGTAGAATGAATCCTGAAACTACTTTAGAGACGTTAATTCCAGATTTCCAAGGTATTGAAAATCATTTGGACAGAATTATAGAAGTTGCTCCTGAAGTAATTTCGCATAATATGGAAACTGTAAAAAGGCTAACCAGAGAAGTGCGAATACAAGCGAAATACGACCGAAGTCTTGAAGTTTTGAATTACCTCAAAAAAAATGGTGCTAACCGAACAAAATCTGGAATTATGCTAGGTTTAGGCGAGCTAGAAGAGGAAGTAATACAAACCATGAAAGACCTTAGAGTAGTAGATGTTGATGTAGTGACCATAGGTCAATATTTACAACCTTCTAAAAAACATTTACCTGTCAAACAATTTATCTTACCTGAACAGTTCAAAAAATATGAAAATATTGGTTTAGAACTAGGTTTCAGGCATGTAGAAAGTGGGGCTTTAGTGCGTTCTTCATACAAAGCGCACAAACATATTCATTAATAGACACCCGTTTTAAAGCACAATTTCATATTCGCTCTAACATATAATATCAAATGAAAAATATCACTATTGGTATTAATGGTTTTGGAAGAATAGGCAGGACGCTCTTTAGACTTCTAGCTGATAATCAAAACATAACTGTTGTTGCTATAAATGATTTAGCCGATGCGGAAACACTTTCGCATTTGGTGAAATATGATAGTATTCATGGCATGTTCCATAAGGAAATTTCCTTTAAAGAAAATAACATTCTTTTCAAAAATCAAGAGATACCCGTTTTAAACTTTTCCCGCCCTGAAGCCATTAATTGGGGCGATTATGACGTGGATATTGTAATAGAGGCTACCGGTAAATTTAAGTCGAAAAAGGATTTAGAAGGTCATCTTAAGAATGGTGCAAAAAAGGTTATTCTATCGGTACCACCCTCTGATGATAGCATGAAAATGGTTGTTTTGGGCGTAAATGAAGGCATTTTAGATGAAAGTGACCATATCATTTCCAATGCCTCGTGTACAACGAACAATGCGGCTCCAATGATAAAAGTAATTGACGAATTGTGCGGTATAGAGCAGGCTTATATTACCACTATTCACTCCTACACCTCTGACCAGAGTCTACATGACAGGCCCCACAGGGATTTAAGACGCTCAAGGGCAGCATCTCAATCAATTATTCCTACAACTACGGGTGCCGCCAAAGCACTGACAAAAATATTTCCTGATTTAGGTAATGTAATCGGGGGCTGCGGCATTCGGGTGCCTGTGCCAAATGGTTCGTTAACCGATATAACTTTCAATGTCAAAAAAGAAACTTCCATTGACGAAATAAACCGTACTTTTAAAAGTCGAGCTGAAAAAGACTTAAAAAATGTACTTTTTTATACAAAAGACCCCATAGTTTCTATTGATATAAACAATAGTTATTATTCTTGTACGTTTGATTCTCAGATGACTTCGGTTATTGGAAAAATGGTGAAAATTATAGGCTGGTATGACAATGAAACTGGTTACTGTGCCAGATTGATCGACTTAATAAATCTACTTATCAAGAAAAACTACGTTTGACGCGCAAAAGCTCATATACAATTTTACCCAATCTTATATTGGCTATTGTTTTTGTACTTCACTCTTTCGGTACAAGGGCTCAAGATACCTATTTGGCCAAAGATACCATGGCTACCGTTTACAAAGAAGCCCGTACCCTTCGAAATCAAAATGAAATTTCTTCCGCTATTGATGTTCTAAATAAAGCTACAGAAATAGCTGAAAAAAACGACAATCCGAAAACACTGGTAGACATCTACCAGAAAATTGCATTGCTTCATATCGAGTTAAATGACCACGACACCGCTTCTTTTTATAGAGATAGGGCAGGTGCAATATTGAAGAGCACAGAATACCGCCTGGGTGACGCTTTTCAAAAATTCATAGATGCCACGATTTTATATCGCGAAAAAAATAACTTTCAGGCCATAAAAATGCTTGAAGAAGCTAAATTGCTAAGCAACGATAAAAATCTAATAAATAATATTGAATTAACGGAAGCTACCATTTTTATCAATATTGAAAAGTTTGACGAAGCAGAAACTAAATTAAATGCACTGCTTGTAAATTCTGATATTGATGAACGGGTATATCTGGCCACCAAAGCAAATCTTGGTCTAGCCGAACTTAACTTCAAACAAGGTAATCTTGAAAAAAGCGCCAAACATGGTGAGGCAGCTTTAGAATTGGCTACAAAGAATAACTTTTTTAAAGAAATGTTACTGGCTAACCAGTTTCTTGCCAGAGTTTATGAAGATTTAAGGGAATATGATAAAGCTTTAGGATTTACCAAAAATCTATTAAATATCCGGGATTCACTTTACACCATAGAACGATTTAAACTTGAAACAAAAAATGCCGATAAGATTACCACCAAATTTCAAGGCGAACAAATTCAGAAATTGAGTGAAGAAAATGAAACTCTTAGCGAATCTAAGAATAGGTCTGAAATTACGGCAATATTGGCTTCAGCATTTTTGGTAATCATTTCTTTATTGGCCGTCTCACTTTTTAGAAACAATCAAATTAAACTAAAAACCAACGATTTACTTCAGACCAAAAACAGCGAACTAGAGACCGCAAGAGACTCTGCTGTTTCGGCAATGAAAGCTAAAACCAATTTTTTGTCTACGGTAACACATGAACTTAGAACACCGTTGTACGCCGTTACCGGACTCACACACTTGTTGTTAGATGAGAACCCTGCAGAGCATCAAAAAGAGCACTTAAAATCCCTAAAATTTTCAGGTGAATACTTATTGAACTTTATCAATGATATTCTTCAAATCAATAAAATAGATGCAGATAAGTTAGAAGCATTAAATGTTGAATTCAAATTAAAAACAGTACTAACAGATGTGATAGATTCATTGCAGCAAAAAGCGAATGAGAATAGCACAAAAATTGTATTGGACTATGACAACGACATTCCAATGCACCTAATGGGAGACCCCGTGAAGCTATCTCAAATTATAATGAATTTAGTCGGCAATGCCCTTAAATTTACGGAAGACGGTCAAGTAGATGTAATTACGAAACTTGAAAGTAAAGATGAAAATCGTGTAAATGTATATTTTGAAATACGTGATAACGGCATTGGTATTTCTGAAGAACAACAAAGAAACATCTTTGATAGTTTTGAACAAGGCTCTGTTCAGATAAATCGAGAATATGGTGGAACTGGTCTTGGCCTCACCATTGTTAAAAGCCTTTTAGGCCTATTTAACAGTAAAATTCAATTAAAGAGCGAGATTGATGTTGGCAGTTCCTTTTATTTCAACTTAGATTTAGAGTATCAAGACAGCGTAGTAGCTGATATCTCTTTTGAAATGAGCCAAGAAGATTTTGATTTTACCGGGTTACATATATTAATCGTTGAAGACAACAAAATAAACCAGGTAATTACCAAAAAAATGCTGAATAAAAAAGGTATTTCTTGTGATATTGCAAATAATGGTAATGAGGCGATTGATGCCGCCAAGAACAAGAGGTATGACGCCATTTTAATGGACATTCATATGCCGGGCATCAGCGGAGAAGAGGCTACTATACAAATACGAATGTTCAATAAAGAAATACCCATAATCGCTTTAACTGCAATTTCCATGGATGACAGCCTCGATAGTTTTTACGCTGCAGGCTGCAACGATGTCGTCACAAAGCCTTTTAAACCTGAGGTATTCTATCAAAAAATTGGAGAAAATATATTTAGGAAGAAGACCGAAAATCAGGCATAATATTCTTTATTGCTTTTTCAATACTTTCATTACCATTGCCCAAAAATTCATGCCGTACTTCTATATAGAACAGGTTTTTACATCTTCCTTTTAGTTTGGTAAAATCTTTTTCGGTGGTAACAATACATTCATTTTTAGAAAAACTTTCAATATCATTTTCGCTAAAAGAATGATGATCCGCAAATTGAAAGTGTTCAAAACTGCTTTTCACAGTAATTAAATAATCGAGTAAAGGTTGAGGACTGGCAATTCCGGTTACCAAAGAAAAACGTTTTCCTTGTAAACTGGAAAGCAATATTCGGTTATTCGATCCTACCAAAAACTCATTATATTTCAATGTACTGAACAATACTTGCTGATAGGCTCTAGGTTTTATTGCGTTAACAATGCTTTGTTTTTTTTCTTCCGTAATACAACTAGGGCATTTCGTGACGATTATAATTTGGGCTCTTCTAGCTTCCTTTTTACTATCCCTTAATTCTCCGGTAGGCAAGTACCAATCATTGACATACAAATTAGAAAACGTAGTTAAGAGAATAGAAAGCGTAGGTTTTACCTTTCTATGTTGAAAGGCATCATCTAACAAAATTAAATCCGGATTTATCTTTCGGACCAGTGTAGCGATTCCATTTTGTCTGTCTTCATCAACAGCAACGGTTACCGTATTAAATTTGGAGTGGATTTGAAAAGGTTCATCTCCTAGCTCTAGAACAGTCGATTGCTCATCGGCCAATAAAAATCCTTTCGTTTTTCTTCGATAGCCCCTACTCAATACCGCCACTTTATGATGCTCTTCAAACAGTCGTAGAATATATTCGATCATTGGTGTTTTACCGGTACCACCTACACTTAAATTACCAACACAAACCGTAGGCACTTGAAATGATATTGACTTGAACCAACCCTTATCATAAAAAAAATTACGCAGGTAAACCGCCATAGCATAGACTAAAGAAACCGGAAAAGCTATTTTACGTAAAAGTCGCATCTGGGCGAATTTATAATATTTTATCTTTAACGACATAAAATAGCCGTAATGACTGTTAATGATATTACTGAAATACTAGAAGACCTTGCCCCTTTACATTATGCCGAAGATTTCGACAATGTAGGCTTGCTGGTAGGCAACCTGAACCAAAATGTATCGGGTATTCTAGTAACTCTAGATACCTTGGAAAATGTGGTCGATGAGGCCATCGAAAAAAAATGTAACCTCATTGTGAGCTTCCATCCAATTATCTTCAAAGGCTTAAAAAAAATTACGGGACGAAGCTATGTAGAAAGAGTTGTAATGAAGGCCATCGCCAATGACATTTCCATTTACAGCATGCACACCGCCTTAGACAACTCAAACATAGGCGTAAATGCTAAAATTTGTTCGATGCTAGGTGTTCAAAACCCTAAAATTCTTATTCCTAAAAAGGGTACCATAAAAAAGTTGACCACTTATGTGCCTAAAACCGATATTGAAGAATTAAAAAATGCGCTTTTTAATGCCGGTGCCGGCAATATAGGTAATTATAGCAACTGTAGCTTTAGTACTGAGGGCACAGGAACTTTTAAAGCAGAAAAAAACGCAAACCCTGTAAAAGGAACTATTGGTGCGGTACATCATGAAGAAGAAATTCAATTATCGGTGACTTTTTTAAGTCAAAAAGAAGCTCAAGTTATCGCTACTTTGTTCAAACATCATCCCTACGAAGAAGTGGCCTATGAGATTACCACGCTAGAGAATGTAAATCAAAATATGGGCCTGGGTATGATTGGAGAACTAATGGAAGAAATGGATGAGGAGGAATTTTTTAATCATCTAAAAACTAAAATGAATGCACAAGGCATAAGACACTCTGCTTTTTTAGGAAAGAAAATAAAAAGAGTAGCAGTTTTAGGAGGAAGCGGTGCATTTGCAATTTCGGCCGCGAAAGCTTCAAAAGCAGACGTTTTTATTACTGCCGATGTTAAATATCATCAATTTTATGAGGCTGAAAATCAATTTATTATAGCAGATATAGGTCACTTTGAAACCGAGCAGTTTACAAAAAACCTATTGGTAGACTTTCTTACAAAAAAAATTCCTAATTTTGCGGTCACTTTATCGGAAAGTATAACTAATCCTATCAAGTATTTTTAACATATGGCGAAAAAAACGGAAACAACTGTAGAAGACAAATTACGTGCATTGTACGATTTACAATTAATCGATTCTAGAGTTGATGAAATAAGAAGTGTTCGTGGTGAATTACCTTTAGAAGTTGAAGATTTAGAAGACGATGTTCTAGGTCTTAAAACCAGAATGGATAAGTTGAAAACCGATGTTGAAACAATAAACTTTGAAATCACGGCAAAAAAGAATCTTATAGAAGAATCTAAGGTGCTTATCAAAAAATATGCTGAGCAGCAAAAGAATGTACGTAACAGCCGTGAATTTAATTCGCTTAGCAAAGAGGTTGAGTTTCAAGAATTGGAGATTCAATTAGCAGAAAAAAACATCAAGGAGTTCAAAGCTCAGATAGAACAGAAAAAAGAGGTAATCTCAGAAACTAAAGAAAAGCTTAGTGAAAGAGATGCACATCTTAAACATAAGAAGAGTGAGTTAAACGCCATTTTGGCTGAAACTGAGAAAGAAGAGCTAGCACTTTTAAAGAAATCTCAAGAGTTCGAAGATAAAATTGAAGAGCGCCTTATTAAAGCGTACAAGCGTATTCGTCACAATGTTAAGAACGGATTGGCGGTTGTGCCAATTGAACGTGGTGCATCTGGCGGTTCATTTTTTACGATACCACCGCAAGTACAGGTTGAAATTGCCTCTCGTAAAAAGATTATTACGGACGAACACAGTGGTAGAATTTTAGTTGACCCTACCCTAGCGGATGAAGAACAAGAAAAAATGCAAAAGCTTTTTAGTAAGATTTAGAATATTTTTTTTAGAAGATTTATGAAAGCCATCCCAGACTAACGGATGGCTTTTTCTTTTAATACATAGTTTAGTTTTTTGAAAGACGTCCACCCTACTTCAAATACAAAACAAAATCTTCAAAAGACTTATTTTGTTTAATTTTTTATTATTTTTATTAAACAGAATAATGAAGCGAAACCTGCCCGTAAAAATTTGCCTCACTTGCGATAGACCATTTAACTGGAGAAAAAAATGGTCAAAAGACTGGGATAATGTAAAATACTGTAGTGAAAAGTGCAGAAGAAACAAAAAGTAGATGAATACCCTAATTTGGTTTAGAAACAATCTTAGAACCACAGATAATCTTTCACTTCAAAAGGCGTGTAAAGGCGACAAAACGATAGCGGTGTACTTTTTCGACCCTAGACAGTTTGGTTTGGGTGAATTTGGCTTTAAAAAAACAGAAAAATACCGAGCACAATTTTTAATTGAGTCAGTAGCTAACCTAAAGACCAATCTTAAAGAACTGAACATACCCCTGTATCTATTTGTTGCTAAACCTGAAGAAAAATTAAGCGACTTGCTCGTTAAACATAAGATAGATGCTATTTATCTACAGGCCGAATGGACAAGGGATGAAAACACCGTTCTTGAAAATGTTAAAGCTTCAGTTCCCAAGAATGTTAAATTTGTAGAAAGTTGCGATCAATTTTTATTTGATCCCGAACACATCCCCTTTTCTAGTTTTAATGAGGTACCCGACATTTTCACAAACTTCAGAAAACAGTGTGAAAAAAATATATCGATTAGAGAAGAAATAGGTGTTCCTCAAAAAAAGCCCAGTGAAAACTATTTCGAAACAGAAACCCATATACCTTCCCTAATAGAATTGGGTTCCGAAACTTTTTCAGGAGATTCCAGAAGCGCATTTCCTTTTAAAGGTGGGGAAGAAAATGCTTTAGAACGTTTAAATTATTACTGTTGGGAGTCTAAAAGACTTGCTACTTATAAAAAGACCCGAAATGGATTAGTAGGAATAAACTATAGTTCTAAACTCTCTGCTTGGTTGGCCAACGGATGTATCTCTCCGGTGACCATTTACTGTGAAGTAAAAAGGTTTGAAAAGGAAATCCGTAAAAATCAAGACACTTATTGGCTAATTTTTGAACTAATCTGGAGAGACTATTTTAAGTACGTAAGTCTAAAATACAAGCAAAAAATATTTCAGTTAGGTGGAATTTTAGATAAAAAGTATACCTGGAATACAAACCAAGAAATACTTGACTCTTGGATCAACGGAAAAACCAAAGAACCCTTTGTTAACGCCAATATGATAGAGCTTTTAAAAACTGGGTGGATGAGTAATCGAGGTAGGCAAAATGTAGCCAGTTTCTGGTCTAAAGAACTACAACAAGATTGGCGTATCGGTGCTGCGTACTTTGAAAGTATGCTTATCGACTATGATGTTCACAGTAATTGGTGTAATTGGATGTACAACAGCGGGGTAGGTAACGACCCCAGAGATAGAAAATTCAATATTGGTCGACAGGCGGCTATGTACGACTCAAAAGGAAAATTTCAAAAGCTTTGGCTACAAGAACCACTATTTTAGAATGAAGAAAATACGTTTAATACTAGGTGACCAACTGAACTCAAAACATAGCTGGTTTAACACACAAAACGATGAGGTTATTTACCTAATGGCTGAAATGCGCCAAGAAACGGACTATGTAAAGCACCATATTCAAAAGGTGGTAGCTTTCTTTTTATCAATGCGCAATTTTAAAGAAGAGTTAACCGCTAAGGGACATCAATTTTTATATTTCAAGATTTCTGATAAGGACAATCCGCATAAGCTCGAAAAGATTGTACAAAAAGCGATTGAAAAAAGTGGAGCGAAAAAATTTGAATATCAACTACCAGATGAATATCGCCTAGATGAACAACTAAAAAAAATCTGTTCCGATTTAGATATTGAAACAGAAGCCTTCGATACAGAACATTTTTTTACCAAGCGTGAGGAGCTAAAAGACTTTTTTGAAGGGAAAAAACAATTGATCATGGAGAATTTCTATCGCATGATGCGAAAGAAACATGATATTATGATGGTAAACGGACAACCAGATGGAGGCAAATGGAATTTTGACCATAACAATCGTAAAAAATGGCCGGGCAGTCCAGAAATTCCTCATGAACGTGGTTTCCGAAAAGATATTAGCTCAATTTTAGAGGAAATTAAAAAAGCAGGGGTCAATACTTTTGGGAATATAGCATCCGATAATTTTAATTGGCCCACCTCACGTGCCGACTCGCTATCAGTGCTAAATTACTTCTGTAAAAAGCTATTGGTTCATTTTGGCGACTTTCAAGACGCCATGCATACCAAAGAAAAGTATTTATTCCACTCAAGACTTAGCTTTGCGATGAACAGCAAAATGCTATCACCTAAAGAGGTAATCGAAAAAGTGCTTGAGTATTATTATGAACATACCGATGAAATCGATATATCTCAGGTAGAGGGTTTTGTGCGTCAGATTTTAGGTTGGCGAGAGTACATGCGGGGTATCTATTGGAAAGAGATGCCGAATTATCGAAAACTTAACGAATTAGACAACAACAATCCATTGCCCGATTTTTTCTGGACCGGAAAAACAAAGATGAACTGCCTAAGCCATGCCATAGGCCAAAGTCTAGATGATGCCTACGCACATCATATTCAACGATTAATGATTATTGGCAACTATGCCCTATTAACGCAAACCAATCCTGATGAAGTAGACAATTGGTATTTAGGGGTATACATTGATGCTATTGAGTGGGTAGAAATAACCAATACCAGAGGTATGAGTCAGTTCGCCGACGGGGGAATCGTTGCCACTAAGCCTTACGTAAGTAGTGCCAATTACATCAATAAAATGGGTAATTACTGTAAAGAATGTCAATACAGCCACACTAAAAAAACAGGGGAAGACGCCTGCCCCTTCAATGCCTTATATTGGAATTTTTTAGACGAGAAAAAAGATTACTTTAAAAATAATCAACGAATGGCGATGATGCTGAACCTTTTGAAAAAGAAAGATTTGACAGAACTTCAGCAATTAAAGGATAGGGCTGCAGATGTAATCTCGAATCCTGATAAATTTTAACTTTTATTAACGAAAGGTACAAATCCAATCAACGACAGATTGCGTAAATATTGTAAACTATTCCGCGAGAGCGCCTATATATAAAAAGTCCTTCACAGTATACTGTGAAGGACTTTTCATTTATATCTTAATTACTTCTATTTTAGTATTTTATCAACAATACCATATTTTAAAGACTCCTCGGCTCCCATCCAATAGTCACGGTCAAAATCTTTCATCACTTTATCAAAATCTTGCCCGCAATTATCGGCCAAAATTTTAGCACCTAACTCTTTCGTCTTAATAATTTCTTTAGCTTGAATTTCGATATTAGACGCTTGCCCTTGAGCACCACCGCTCGGCTGATGAATCATTACCCGTGCATGGGGTTGAATGAATCTGCGGCCTTTTTCACCCACAGATAAAAGAATGGAGCCCATAGATGCCGCAAGACCTGAACAAACTGTAGAAACAGGACTTTTTATTTGTTTAATAGTATCGTAAATAGCAAATCCGGAAGTCACATAACCTCCTGGGCTATTGATAATTAACTGTATTTCTTTGTTGTTTAGCAAATCAAGGTATAATAATCTATCAACTACATGTTTTGCAGAATTATCATCTACCATACCCCATAAAAAGACTTTACGTTCTTCCAATAATCTTTCTTGTATAGCCTCTTGTACTTTTCCTTTTTTAGAACTCATTCTTTCTTTTTAAGATAGACCACAAAATTAACTAAATATTTTATGATTTTTTAATCGAAAAAAAATACGCAAACATATTACAACTATAAGCATATAGTCTATTTCTTACAATCCAATTTTACAGTCATTTGACATACAAAACTTGCTGTTTCACAACAATTTACCAATATCGGTGGTATAATACCGTTCATCTAGCTGATTGTTCTTAATCGATTTATTAACCACCAACAACGTGAAATTTATGCAAGATTCGTATTTGGGGCTACTTTTACCACGTAATTGAACCCAAATCAATTCAAGAATAAAATTAAAGCTTAACCTATGAACTCTCTCCCTTACTGATTAGTGTAATAAGACGTTCTAAGGTTTTGAAATTTTAAACATGAATTTCATAAACTGAAACCTATGACCACAATAATACAACGTGGCAGCAATTTTGCTAAACTCCCTATTATTCTACTGGTACTATTGGCTTTTTCCAGCACCGGTATTTTTGCACAAGCAAATTCCATTAAAAGTGGAGTGACCTTTAATTGGGCCGATGTGCAAGCATCAGATAACGATCCGGCAACGATTGAGTCTATAACCATAAACGGAGAAGAATATAATACCTTTGTGGTACCATCAAATTATAGTTTGATTCGTGTAGGTCCTCAGGGAGATGGATCTAATGGTATTCGACAGAATGGAAATCAAGTACTTGGCACAAGTGCTGATGTAAACTGGGCAAGTGAAGCACTTAAAGCATATCAGTCTACCAATCTTAACTACTATTTCGAATCAGGTCAAAATGGTGATGATATTTGTGAGGATTCTTTAGCCTTACCAACATCCGATACCCAAATACAAGAGATTACATATAGTCCTGGTATACCTTCTAACCCAGGAGGAGTAATAGCTATAACCGAAAGGGGTGGTAATAACTGCTTATATGTAGAATTATTTGGAATACCTCAATCAGGTGGAGCAGAACAACTATTGGGCGAAACGTTTGTAAAAACCGATGGTGATTTAAAAGGTAACTTACCACAAACTCCCCCTGCGGGTAATTCTGATTTCTGGGCAAGTGGAAGAAAAAATGACAGAAGTAATCAAGTTATAGGAATTGCTCTATATACATTATCCGATTTGGCACCTGTAGGATCAACAATTACCAAAATAAGATATTACGGTGCAACTAAAGATCACGGTGACGGTAAATTCTTTTTAATGCAAACCTATGCGCAAGACGACTTTTTTGACCCTGAGTTTGAAGAAGTGTTTAACGGAGATGTTGGAGCTAATGATAACGTACCAATTGGTTCAACATATAGCTTTTTTGCTAATGCCCAACCTTTAAACGGCACTGTTGTCGTAAATACCGATGGTACCTTCACCTATACTCCCAATCCGGGTTTTACAGGTACCGATGTTTTTGAAGTACAGGTATGTCTGCCAGCACCGAATCAAAATGTTTGTGACATTTCGGTGGTTACCCTTAATGTTAAGTCTAGTGTTAGTATAGATAATGCTTCCGCAAATGAAGGTGACAACCTGACTTTCACGATTTCAACGAATGATCCATCAAGCGAACCTCTTGATTTTAATATCTCTTATACGAACAATTCAACCACTAATGCTGATTATTCGGGTCCGTCAACTGTTACTTTACCGGCAAATGCCTCTTCGATAACATTTGATGTTCTTGCGATAGATGACGATTGGGTTGAAGCAACAGAACAAAATTTTACAGTCACCATTAGTGAATCAAGTGGTGCTGTTACTATAACTGATAGTGAAGGAACTGGAACTGTTATAGACACTGACATTGCCTATGTAGTAGGGGGGAATTTCAGTGTAGATGAAGGTGACACCATTCAATATAGACTATTTTTATCAACAGGTACTAATACCTCAGGGCAACAGTATGTAGGTATTGAAGATTCTTACAGTGTCGATTTTGCAACCGAAGAGCGACCCACCTCCTCAAATCCCGCAACAGATGGTTCTGATTTTAATAGTTTTAGTACGACTGTTTCATTCCCTCCTAATGCAATAGCAGGAACTGAAATATTTATACCCGTTCCAACTACAGAGGACAACTTAATTGAACCTACTGAAGAGTTTAGTGGTGTTAAATCTAGAAATTCTGCTGAAACAAGCAAATACGGGACAGGACCTTCAAGGGTAAGTATTAATACGGAAAAATCAGCCTTAAGAATTCTTGATGATGACAACAATCCGGGCAATGGGCTGTCCATCGTTCAGACCGATGTCATCGTGACCGAAGGGGCTGGCGTAACCGCTACTTTCGATGTAACACTTACTGGCGACTATGCTGCTGGATTTGATGTAGATTTCTCCACTGCCTTTGGTACCGCTACCGCGACCGACCTTACTCCGATCACCAACGGTACGATTTCATTCGCCGGTAACGATGGGGAGGTACAGCAAATCGTTGTTTCCATATTGAACGATAACATCATTGAGGCCCAAGAGGCCTATACCGTAACCCTGAACAGTACAACCGATCCTTTGGTGCCCATCAACGATGGTACAGCTAACGGTATCATCAACGATGATGACAACAATCCGGGCAATGGGCTGTCCATCGTTCAGACCGATGTCGTCGTGACCGAAGGGGCTGGCGTAACCGCTACTTTCGATGTAACACTTACCGGCGACTATGCCGCAGGCTTTGATGTAGATTTCTCCACTGCCTTTGGTACCGCTACCGCGACCGACTTTACTCCGATCACCAACGGTACGATTTCATTCGCTGGTAATGATGGGGAGGTACAGCAAATCGTTGTTTCTATTCTTAACGATAACATCATTGAGGCGCAGGAGGCCTATACCGTAACTTTAAATAGTACCACCGATTCTTTGGTGCCCATCAACGATGGTACAGCTAACGGTATCATCAACGATGATGACAACAATCCGGGCAATGGCCTGTCCATCGTTCAGACCGATGTCATCGTTACGGAAGGAACTGGGGTGACCGCTACTTTCGATGTAACACTTACCGGCGACTATGCTGCTGGATTTGATGTAGATTTCTCCACTGCCTTTGGTACCGCTACCGCGACCGACTTTACTCCGATCACCAACGGTACGATTTCATTCGCCGGGAACGATGGTGAGGTACAACAGATCGTAGTGTCCATACTTAACGATAACATCATTGAGCCGCAAGAGGCCTATACCGTAACTCTAAATAGTACTACCGATCCTTTGGTGCCCATCAACGATGGTACAGCTAACGGTATCATCAACGATGATGACAACAATCCGGGCAATGGCCTGTCCATCGTTCAGACCGATGTCATCGTTACGGAAGGAACTGGCGTAACCGCTACTTTCGAGGTAACACTTACTGGCGACTATGCCGCAGGCTTCGATGTAGATTTCTCTACGGCCTTTGGTACCGCTACCGCTACCGACCTTACTCCGATTACCAACGGAACGATTTCATTCGCAGGGGACGATGGTGAGGTACAACAGATCGTAGTGTCCATACTTAACGATAACATCATTGAGGCCCAAGAGGCCTATACGGTAACTTTAAATAGTACCACCGATCCTTTGGTGCCTATCAACGATGGTACCGCTAACGGTATCATCAACGATGATGACAACAATCCGGGCAATGGCCTGTCCATCGTTCAGACCGATGTCATCGTTACGGAAGGAACTGGGGTGACCGCTACTTTCGAGGTAACACTTACTGGGGACTATGCCGCAGGCTTCGATGTAGATTTCTCTACGGCTTTCGGTACCGCTACCGCGACCGACCTTACTCCGATCACCAACGGTACGATTTCATTCGCCGGTAACGATGGGGAGGTACAGCAAATCGTTGTTTCCATATTGAACGATAACATCATTGAGGCCCAAGAGGCCTATACCGTAACCCTGAACAGTACAACCGATCCTTTGGTGCCCATCAACGATGGTACAGCTAACGGTATCATCAACGATGATGACAACAATCCGGGCAATGGGCTGTCCATCGTTCAGACCGATGTCGTCGTGACCGAAGGGGCTGGCGTAACCGCTACTTTCGATGTAACACTTACCGGCGACTATGCCGCAGGCTTTGATGTAGATTTCTCCACTGCCTTTGGTACCGCTACCGCGACCGACTTTACTCCGATCACCAACGGTACGATTTCATTCGCTGGTAATGATGGGGAGGTACAGCAAATCGTTGTTTCTATTCTTAACGATAACATCATTGAGGCGCAGGAGGCCTATACCGTAACTTTAAATAGTACCACCGATTCTTTGGTGCCCATCAACGATGGTACAGCTAACGGTATCATCAACGATGATGACAACAATCCGGGCAATGGGCTGTCCATCGTTCAGACCGATGTCGTCGTTACGGAAGGAACTGGCGTAACCGCTACTTTCGATGTAACACTTACCGGCGACTATGCTGCTGGATTTGATGTAGATTTCTCTACGGCTTTCGGTACTGCTACTGCTACCGACCTTACTCCGATCACCAACGGAACGATTTCATTCGCCGGGAACGATGGTGAGGTACAACAGATCGTAGTGTCCATACTTAACGATAACATCATTGAGCCGCAAGAGGCCTATACCGTAACTCTAAATAGTACTACCGATCCTTTGGTACCTATCAACGATAGTACAGCAAATGGTATCATCAACGATGATGATAGTAATCCTGGGGATGGGCTGTCCATCGTTCAGACCGATGTCGTCGTGACCGAAGGGGCTGGGGTGACCGCTACTTTCGATGTAACACTTACTGGCGACTATGCTGCTGGATTTGATGTAGATTTCTCCACGGCTTTCGGTACCGCTACCGCTACCGACCTTACTCCGATTACCAACGGAACGATTTCATTCGCCGGGAACGATGGTGAGGTACAACAGATCGTAGTGTCCATACTTAACGATAACATCATTGAGGCCCAAGAGGCCTATACGGTAACTTTAAATAGTACCACCGATCCTTTGGTGCCTATCAACGATAGTACAGCAAATGGTATCATCAACGATGATGACAACAATCCGGGCAATGGCCTGTCCATCGTTCAGACCGATGTCATCGTTACGGAAGGAACTGGCGTAACCGCTACTTTCGATGTAACACTTACTGGCGACTATGCCGCAGGCTTCGATGTAGATTTCTCTACGGCCTTTGGTACCGCTACCGCTACCGACCTTACTCCGATTACCAACGGAACGATTTCATTCGCCGGGAACGATGGTGAGGTACAACAGATCGTAGTGTCCATACTTAACGATAACATCATTGAGGCCCAAGAGGCCTATACGGTAACTTTAAATAGTACCACCGATCCTTTGGTGCCTATCAACGATAGTACAGCAAATGGTATCATCAACGATGATGACAACAATCCGGGCAATGGCTTGTCCATCGTTCAGACCGATGTCATCGTTACAGAAGGAACTGGGGTGACCGCTACTTTCGATGTAACACTTACTGGCGACTATGCTGCTGGATTTGATGTAGATTTCTCCACGGCCTTTGGTACCGCTACCGCTACCGACCTTACTCCGATTACCAACGGAACGATTTCATTCGCCGGGAACGATGGTGAGGTACAACAGATCGTAGTGTCCATACTTAACGATAACATCATTGAGCCGCAAGAGGCCTATACCGTAACTCTAAATAGTACTACCGATCCTTTGGCACCTATCAACGATAGTACAGCAAATGGTATCATCAACGATGATGACAACAATCCGGGCAATGGCTTGTCCATCGTTCAGACCGATGTCATCGTTACAGAAGGAACTGGCGTAACCGCTACTTTCGATGTAACACTTACTGGCGACTATGCTGCTGGATTTGATGTAGATTTCTCCACGGCCTTTGGTACCGCTACCGCTACCGACCTTACTCCGATTACCAACGGAACGATTTCATTCGCCGGGAACGATGGCGAGGTACAACAGATCGTAGTGTCCATACTTAACGATAACATCATTGAGCCGCAAGAGGCCTATACCGTAACTCTAAATAGTACTACCGATCCTTTGGTACCTATCAACGATAGTACAGCAAATGGTATCATCAATGATGATGACAACAATCCGGGCAATGGCTTGTCCATCGTTCAGACCGATGTCATCGTTACCGAAGGAACTGGGGTGACCGCTACTTTCGATGTAACACTTACTGGCGACTATGCCGCAGGCTTCGATGTAGATTTCTCTACGGCCTTTGGTACCGCTACCGCTACCGACCTTACTCCGATTACCAACGGAACGATTTCATTCGCAGGGGACGATGGTGAGGTACAACAGATCGTAGTGTCCATACTTAACGATAACATCATTGAGGCCCAAGAGGCCTATACGGTAACTTTAAATAGTACCACCGATCCTTTGGTGCCTATCAACGATGGTACCGCTAACGGTATCATCAACGATGATGACAACAATCCGGGCAATGGCCTGTCCATCGTTCAGACCGATGTCATCGTTACGGAAGGAACTGGGGTGACCGCTACTTTCGAGGTAACACTTACTGGGGACTATGCCGCAGGCTTCGATGTAGATTTCTCTACGGCTTTCGGTACTGCTACTGCTACCGACTTTACACCGATCACCAACGGAACGATTTCATTCGCCGGGAACGATGGTGAGGTACAACAGATCGTAGTGTCCATACTTAACGATAACATCATTGAGCCGCAAGAGGCCTATACCGTAACTCTAAATAGTACTACCGATCCTTTGGTACCTATCAACGATAGTACAGCAAATGGTATCATCAACGATGATGACAACAATCCGGGAGTGACTGGCATTGCCTTTACCAATACCAATGTTATTGTGACTGAGGGTAGCGATGCTTTCGCTAGATTCACAGTAACACTTACTGGCAATATTTCAGAAAATGTCACTGTAGATTATGTAACGAATAATGGTACTGCAATGGACGGCAGCGATATGACCACTCAATCAGGCACTATTACCTTTACGCCCACCGTGAATTCATTTGATATTGATATTCCAATTTTAAATGACAACATCATTGAACCAACTGAGGAATTTACAGTTGTACTTTCTAATATTCAATCTAATTTAGAAATCGGTTTTGTAGACGGCAACACTACCAATACTGCTACGGGTACTATTAATGATGATGATAGCGACCCATCTTTAGGTGTTCAGTTCGATATCACCGGTATTGATGTAAATGAAGATGCAGGTACCGTTTCTCTTGAAGTTATCTTAAATGCTGATGTGCAAGATGAATTTACTGTAGAATATCACTCTACTGCTGGTACAGCTACTGATGCTTTTGACTATACCGGTATTGCCAGCGGCACACAAACATTAACTTTTGGTGGGGCTAATGCTAATACACAAACAATTACTATTCCTATCATTGATGATGTCATCATTGAAGATACTGAAGACTTTAATGTTATATTAAGTAATATATCAACAACTCTTGTAACTATTCTTACGAATGATACTGCTACTATAAATATCATCGATAATGATGGTAACGAAGGTTGGCCAGAAGATATCACTATCGAGGCTTGTGATACTATTCCTCCTGCTGAGGATATTACTTCAACTAGTGCTTGTGCTATTACTGTAGTACTAGTAGAAACTGTTGACGGGGATACAGATTCTTGTCCTACAGAATATACAATTACTAGAACTTGGACTATTACCGATTGTGTTGGTAATGTTCGTGAGCATGTTCAAGTAATTACCATAGAAGATACTATTGCACCTACTTTTGTGCAAGCACTTCCTGCGGATATGACCGTACAATGTGATAGTGTACCTGATGCTGATGTATTGACTGCTATTGATAGCTGTGAACCTAACATGGTAGTTGATTTTGCGGAAACTGTCACTGATAGTGATTCATGTCCTTCAGATTATATCATTACGAGAACATGGACAGTTTCTGACTGTGCCGGTAATAGTGTTTCACATACACAAACCATCATAGTAGAAGATACTGTAGCTCCAACTTTTGTAGAAGAGTTACCTCAGAGCATGACAGTACTTTGTAACGAAGTTCCTGATGCAGTAACCCTTACCGCCACTGACAATTGCGATAGTAACATTGTGGTAGACTTTACAGAAACTACAACTAATGATGCAAATTGTTTGAGCGGGTATACTGTTACAAGAGTTTGGACTACTAGCGATTGTGCCGGAAATACCATTTCACATACTCAAATAATCACTATTGAGCCTACTGGACCTATTACAGCTAGTGATTATGACGAGGAGGTTACTATTCTTTGTGGAGAGGAAATACCTCCTGTACCAGAATTAACCTTTATGGGTGGTTGTGGTAACTACACTGTAGTATTTAACGAAGTAAGACAAGATGCTACTGATGGTTCTGAAGATTTTATGTTAATCAGAACTTGGGATGTAACAGATTCTTGCGGTAATACTGCTTCTTTTGAGCAAATCATATTTGTATTCCAACCACAACTGGAAGAAGTGACCATAGATATTTGTATTGAAGATGAGCCTTTTGATTTAATCAATTACCTGCCAGAGTCATTCGATGCTAATGGAACTTTTGAAATTCTTGAGGGAAATGTAGTTCTAAACGGAAGTATGTTTGACCCTATTGACCATTTACCTGGCGAATATAAAATAGCCTATAGTTCGATTGAAGGAGACTGTAAGTATTATGTCGATTTTACCATTGTGGTTAATGCAGATTGTGTGCCGTGCGGTCGCGGTGAAATAGAAATCTCTGAAGCAGTAACTGCTAACAGCGATGGTATCAACGATACTTTTGAAATTAGAGGTGTAGAATTCTGTCAGTTTACTTTTGATGTTCAGATTTTTAACCGATGGGGCGATAAGGTATATGAGTCAAAAGACTACCGTAACGATTGGAACGGTTCTTCGCCAAGCGGCTCAGTTGGGACCTCTGGTGTACTACCTTCTGGAACATATTACTATATTATAAATGCTACAGACAATCAACTAGGCACAGCATTGGAGCCGTTTAATGGGTTTATCTACCTAGGCACCAAATAAAAATTTTTAAATACAAAAGGGTATCAACCCAAGTTGATACCCTTTTCATCCTATAAACCACAATACTTATTTTATCTACAAAAATTACATTCATCGTAAGAAAAAAACCGTTGAACGAATGTTTATTCCTACAACGAATATTAAATTGTTTTAGACGTTTAAATTCTTGATTTTAAAAGCTATTTCGTCAATTTGTATAGAAATTAACCCCAAATTAATTCTAAAAAAGATTTGTTCGAAAGAACCTTAACCTATTGATAATGAATAATCTCAAAACAATTTTATTGTTTTTTACTTTGGTTCTAAGCTCAACTGTAGGAGCACAACAATTGCCTCAGTTTACCCAATATATGTTTAATACGATTTCTATTAACCCTGCTTATGCCGGTAGTAGAGAAAAACTAAATATAACAGCGCTGCATAGAAATCAGTGGGCAGGTCTTGCAGGAAATCCAAGAACAAGTACCTTTTCAATACATTCTCCTTTGCGAAATGATAAAATAGGATTAGGATTCACTTATATAAGTGATCAATTAGGTTTTGAAAATACCAATTACGTCTATGGCGATTTTTCGTATACAATACCCATTTCTTTTGATGTAAACCTATCTTTTGGACTAAAAGGTGGTTTTACCAATTATACACGCTCAGAGATTGATCCCTTAGATCCCGATGCTCGTTTAATTAATAATTGGGTTCCGAATATAGGTGCTGGTGTTTATGTTAGTTCAGACAGGTGGTATGGCGGTGTTTCGGCACCAAGATTTTTTGAGACCAATTTTAACCAAGGTGAATTTGTTGGCGTAGAAAACATCAGTTTTTACGCAATTGCGGGTCTAGTAATGGATATTTCATTAGATTTTAAGTTCAGACCTTCGGTCATTACAAAATTTACGGATGGAGCACCAGCCACTTATGATGTTACTGCTGGGTTTTTAGGATATGAAAAATTCTGGTTTGGTGCATCATACCGTTTTAACGATGCTTCTAATTTTGGTGCTTTCATGGATTATCAAGTAAGCAAGGACTTTAGAATAGGATACGCTTACGATCTTCCTACTGGCGACCTAAGGCCATACACGGGCGGCACGCATGAAGTTATTTTAATTTTTGAATTAGGGAAACGAAAAGCTGGCGTATTCAAATCTCCAAGATATTTTTAAAAACCTCAACCTACGTAACATGAAAAATATATTCAAAAGTCTTTTAGTACTGTTGTTCATCACAGCGACCCAAGTACTTTCTGCACAGTATGGTTCTCAAAAAAAGGGAGACTATTATTTTAGTCAATTTTCATATGCAAAAGCAATACCCTTTTACGAAAACATGTTGAATGGTAATTTCAATACAAGTCACGCACACAAACAATTGGCAGAATGTTATTTGCTTATAAGAGATTTTAAAAAGGCAATGCCCCACTTTGAGGCTGTTATCAACAATGATGACATTCCCACGGATTATTACTTTAAATATGCCATGGCATTGCATAGCGACGGCCAGAGCAAAGAAGCTGCCAAATGGCTTAGAAAATATAAGAAATTCAATAAAAATGACTCTAGGGTTAAACGCTTTTTAGAGGATGGTAACTTTACTTCAGTTGTATTTAATAGCCGTGAACGTTATGAAATTTCAGAATTACACTTCAATTCGTCGGGTAGTGATTTTGGTACTTTCATCCATAAAGGAAAACTCTATTTTGCTTCCACCCGAGTAGATGAAGGTTTTGAAAAGACATACGGTTGGAACGGTGAGCCTTGGCTTGATATTTACGCTGTAGAAGAAGGAAATACCACCTCAATACCATCTTTAATAAAAGGTGATATAAATTCAAAATATCACGAAAGCTCTTTAATATTCACAACAGATTATAAAAAGGATACGGTAATTTATTTTACTAGAAACAACTATTTTGACAAAAAAGAGGGGTACGGCTTAGATAAAGAGAATAACCTTAAAATTTATAAGGCCGAACTAAAAGAAAGCGGTTGGAAGACTGTAAAAAGTTTAAGAATTAATAGTGATTTGTACTCCACGGGTCACCCTGCTATTAGTCCAGATGGTAAACGACTCTATTACGCCTCAGATAGACCAGGCGGCTATGGCGGAACGGATATCTATTATTCTGAAATACATGAAAGAGGGGGTATTGGGCAACCTATAAATGCGGGTCCTGTGGTAAACACCGAAGGTAACGAGATGTTCCCCTTTATTAATATTGAGGGAAAATTGTTCTTTTCATCTGACGGCCATGTTGGTTTTGGACAACTAGATGTTTTTTCTACCATAATCGATATTGATGGTAACTTTGTTGATGTTATTAACCTTGGAAGACCCATTAATAGCGCTGCAGATGATTTTAGCTTTTTTGCCGAGGATAACGGTATCAATGGTTATATAAGTTCTAATAGAGAAGGAGGTAAAGGAAGTGATGATATTTATAGGTTTGAGTTTACACCATCGCTAGCGGTAGAAGGTATCGTAAGAGATGCCGTAAACAATCAACCGCTAGATAACGTTGCAATTTCTTTATTTGATCAAAAAACCAAGGAAAAAGTAGGAGAAACGATTACGGATGAAAATGGACATTATAAAATGTTCATCAGTAGAAAGCGAAATTATATGATCGAAGCTGTACGTAAGACACATCCGCATAAAAACCTATTTTTTAATACACATGAAATTAGTAGAGCCGCCAAAGTGAAGACTCTTAATATCATGCTTGAACCTACATTAGACGTAAAATTGTTAGCTGGTCTTAAGAAAATCTATTTTGACTTTAACAAAAGTGATATTAGACCAGGTGCAGCCTTAGAACTGGATAAAGTAGTGAAGCTAATGACTAAAACATATCCGGATATGATCATAAAACTAGAGGCACATACGGATCCCGTGGGCAGTCATAAGTACAACGATGCGCTTTCTGAACGTAGGGCAAAATCAACTTATGAATACTTAATAGCTAACGGTGTACCGAAGCACCATATACTATCTTACAAAGGTTTTGGAAAACGTAAGCCCATAAATGAATGTACAAGCAAAGAAGATTGTTCAGCTGAAGATCTAGAATTAAATCGAAGAACAGAATTTCCAGTAATACAAATTAAGGGGAAGTCAGTAAATACGAAATAACAAAAATTGAGCTAAAAAAAGCGAGGTAAATACCTCGCTTTTTTATTTAAGATTTTATCTCAACGTGCTGTGAGACCACATCTTTTATAGGTATTACCGTTTTACCAGTCTTAGTCTTAAGCGTCAATGTGATATTATCGATAGCATCAATGGTACCCTCTATATCACCGATAGCAATTTTATCACCTACAGCATAGTTTTTTCTGGTGTAGAACGTCTTTAGCACATCTGAGAAAACATCTCTAGAGCCTAAACCAAAACCAAGTGCTGCCGCAAATAAAAAGGCTCCTAGAATCATTGTAAAATTGCTAGTGATAATCTCTGTATCAATACCCGCTTGGTTAAGCGCGGTGATAGATATAAAGAAAGTAATCAAGTAAAACAAAATACTACTTATCGCTTTTGACCCTCCAATACCCATAGAGTTAAACAAGGCCAGGGTACCTTTCTTTACCAGATTTGCCAAATACAGGCCTCCTGCAAAAATAAAAATGGCACTTAATAAAGTTGGCAAATATGCTAAAATTGAAATAATACCTTCGGAAATGGCTTTTAGGCCGATTACATCTGCAATGACGATGGTAAAAACCAAAATCAAAAGTATTTTGACCGCCCCAAGAATTATCTTGAGTAAATCAACTTTGATTTCTTTGTCTCCCATGAGTTTTGCCTCGGTAATTTTCTTAGAAAGTGCATCTATCTTAGCCGCCTTCAAAACACGCTTTACAACAAATAAAATTACTTTTAATAGTATCCATGCTACAATAAGACCTAGAACACCAATTATTAACTGCGGTAGTAGCTGTACTACATTGGATAGCATATCGCCTAGACTATCCGATAATACTTTTTGATATTTTTCCATGCTTCCTGATTTTATATTTTTGGTCGATTATTTTCTTTTATTGGTTTTGAACATTCCTGATATAAGTGATGAATAGTTTGAGGTTACCAAAATAGCCATATCCATGATAAGTTTAGCAACGGCAATATCGTTCATTACCTTCTGCCGCATTTCTGGCGGTACTTCCCGTAACTTTCTATCAAGCTCCTTAAACGGATTTTTAAATTCGTTTGCCATCTATGATAAGGTATTGTAGATTTCCAATAGTTTAGCCTTTGCGCGTTTCAATCGCATTTTAATAGCACTCTCGCCCAACTCGAGTACTTCACTTAATTCTTTGATAGAAGCCCCATCTTGGTATTTTAATAAAAGGATGGATTTATCCTCTGGTGAAACCAGTTCTAAGGCTTTCTCAAGCTTACTGGCCTTTAGTTCGTAAATACTCTCATCAGGCACTTCTTCCGTCAACCTATATTCAGCATCATCCATAGGTATCGAGTTATCGCTCATTTTACGCTGTTTGTTTCTGTTCACGTAATTAACACAGAAATTATAGGTAAAAGAATATAACCAAGTTGAAAATTTTGAACGGCCCTTAAAAGAAGCCAGTTTAACAAATAACATCAAAAAAACATCTTGGGTAAGATCTTCAGCCTCATCTTTAGATTTTGCAAAACCGTAACACTTATTGTAGACCATTTTCGAATATCGATCGTACAATACCCCAAAAAATAGCGCATTGTTATTGGCAACAATCTTTTGCACTAATTCTTCGTCGGTGAATTGGCTATAAGCGTCGTCAGCTTTCAATGACCTCTTATCTTGGTTTATTAAGATTAGAAACAGACGTTTTAAAAAAGTCACTTTTACTTAGGTTTTAATTCGACAGGCTTACTGCTAATTTTCAATATAGGTTAAAAACCGCTTATATTTGATAAAACTACCTCATGAAATACATTAATACTACAATAATCTGCTTTTTATTTCTGCTCACTATTAGCTGTAAAACCGATAAAAAAGAAGAAGCTATAAAAGAGACTGAAGCTATTTCGATTTTAGAAAAAGTTGCCAATGCCCATGGGTATGAAAATTGGAAAAAAGTAAAACAGATTGCGTTCACGTTCAATGTAGATAGAGACTCCGCTCATTTTGAACGGAGTTGGGTATGGAAGCCAAAAACCAACGATGTTATACATATTTCTAATGGTGATTCATTATTCTACAATAGAAAAAAAATGGACAGCATTGCCTATAAAACCAATGGCGGCTTTATTAATGACAGGTATTGGTTATTGGCCCCTTTTAATCTGATCTGGGATGCACCTAATTTTGAATACACACATTCTGAGGGTGAAATGGCGCCAATCGCCAAAAAACCTATGAACAAGTTAACTATAGTGTACAATACTGAAGGTGGATATACCCCTGGTGATGCCTATGATTTCTATTTTGAAGATGATTATTTAATTAAGGAATGGGTATTTAGAAAAGCTAATCAAGAAGAACCATCTATGACCACAACTTGGGAAAATTATATCGATCATAATGGATTCCATTTTGCTATGGACCATAAAAAACCAGAAGAAAATTTTAATCTATTTTTTGATAGAATTCAAACTGTCATGAAATAGATTACTTCTTTTTCGCATTCAAGATAAATGTAGTAGCCAGCACTAAGGCTGCACAACCTAACAACCCATAAAAACTCGTGACCAACGAGAACTTTTCTGCAGTAAAGCCTAGAATTACCGGGCCTAACAGAAAACCAAGATATCCTGTACCTGCTATAAATGCAACGCCCTGCGATGATTCTACGCCTTTTACGTTTCCACCAATTCTAAACAGCTCGGGCACCATTACCGAAAAGCCCAGGCCATTTAAGGCGAACCCAATGATAGCCAAAACAGTATTTCCTGATAGTACGAAAGCGTAGCCAATTGCTGCTATTACAGCCCCAGCTCCAACAATTTTAACCGAACCTATTTTTCCACTGATCCAATCACCAAAAAATCTACCCAAGGTCATTGTGATAGAAAATGCCAAAAAACCAGCCCCTATCAAAAATTCAGGTGCAAGAGTAATCTCTTTTAAATATAAACCGCTCCAATCTATGATAGCCCCTTCACTGCCCATACTAACAAAACCAATGATACCTAATATTAAAAGTGGTTTAAACAATTTAAAACTGAACGGTTCTTTTTCTATTGGTGCCGCTTTTAACTGATAGTAATGCTTCTTTAAAGAAAAATTAATGCTAAAAACTATAATGGTGGTAATTAACATATGCAAAAAAGGATTACCTATTAAAGGAATTAAAAAACTGCCCAGACCAACCAAAATACCTCCAAGACTGAAAAAACCATGTGCCGCAGACATAAAGTTCTTCTTATCTTCTTTCTCAATTTCGGTAACCAAAGTATTCATAGCAATATCTAAAAGACCATTTGAAGCTCCCAAAAAAAACAAAGCAACACAAAGTGAATAATAGCTAGGAGCCAGCAAAGGAAAAAGGGCCATTGCACTATTCAAAACCACTCCAAACCATGTCGCTTTACCTACCCCTAAACGATTTATAATTTTTGATGCAATAGGAGAAACAGTAAAAACACCAAGTGATAAAAAGAAAATGGCAATACCCAAGTCCGCTTTGTCAATGGCCAACTTTTCCTTGACCGTGGGTATATAAATTGCCCAGGTACCGAACCAAATATTTAGACTAGTAAATACAAAAGCGGGAGCAAAATATCGCGGATTGGAGAGTATTAAAAAGAGTGATTTCAATTTTTTTGATTATTGGTTTTAAAAGCTGTATCCACCATTTAATTATCAAGACGCATTTCTATCATATGGCAAACGAACTTTGCTTTTTGATAAGCCTTGATCGCCGACTCATTTTCATAATAAACTTTGAGTCTAATTTCATTTAAGTTATTTGCAAAGCACCAGTCTTTTAGTACTTCCACTATTTTCTTATTTATCCCTTTTCCCCTAAATTCTTCAACAGTATACATAAACCCTAAATGTCCATAAAAGTCATGTCTTAGAAAATCACTTGCTCGCTTTTTTAAGGCATACCCAGAACTTATTACCTGATTTTTATATTCAGCCACCACAACCTTAATATCTTGATTCTTTATATAAGATTCAATATCATAATAACTGATGGGAGTGTCTTTTATAGTTACATCAAAAGGTCTTTCAGCTTTTATCAGTTCTTGTTCGAACTTTAAAAGTACGGGTAAATCGACCGGTCTTGCGTCTCTTATAAGTAAATCTTTCATGTTCCTAAAATAATCCTTATTTGGTTAATTTTACCAAAAGCAAAAAATGCATTTTTTATCAGATACATTAGAAAACTATATTGCTCAAAATACTGAAAAAGAACCTGAACTGCTAAAAGAACTAACTAGGGAGACCCATCTAAAAGTCATTCAACCTAGAATGATTACGGGGCATTTTCAAGGAAGGGTACTAAGTATGTTATCAAAAATCATAGCTCCCAAAACAATACTGGAGATTGGAACCTACACAGGGTATTCCGCTATTTGTCTTGCGGAAGGTTTACAAAAAAATGGCGAACTGCACACTATTGATGTGAATGAGGAATTAAGTGACCTACAAAGAAAGTACTTTGATAAAAGTAGGTCCGGTAAGCAGATTATTCAACATTTAGGTAATGCTTTAGATATTGTTCCTAAGCTAAATGAAACCTTTGATTTAGTATTTATTGACGCAGAAAAAAAACAATATGATGCTTATTTTGAAGCTGTCTTAAAAAAATGCCGCCCTGGGAGTCTTATTCTATCAGATAATGTGCTTTGGTCAGGCAAGGTCATAGAGCCGCTCGAGAAATCAGATAAAGCTACCGAAGCACTGCTCAAATACAATAAAAAACTTAAGGAAGATGCTCGGGTAGAAACGGTACTGCTGCCTGTGCGCGACGGGCTCACCTTGAGCAGGGTTTTATAACTAAGAAACAGGTATTTTCTTCCTTTCTAGAAAACGTTTATACAAAGCATAGAATAACAATCCAGAGGCAACGCCTACAAAAATCCCAACGAGTATGTCTAGAGGAAAGTGCACTCCGACATAAATTCTACTAGTTGCGAATAATAGAGGCCATATAAAGAACAAGATGGCCCATTTATACTTTTTTCTTAGCAAAAGAAATACCAAAACAGTTATTGCAAAAGAACTCGCCGCATGGCCAGAGAAAAAACTATAATCCGTAGGACTTTTTAAAATCCGAATCAAAGCATTTATTTCTTCATCATTATTCGGTCTTAACCTGGCAACAAAATTTTTTGTCAAATTTGTTATCAAAAGAATGAATATGATCAGTGCCAAAAATACACTGCTCTTTCTTAGACCCTCTGCACTTGAGGTTTTATAAAAAAAAAGAAAAATGAATAGAAGATAGAGCGGAATCCAAGTGGTGATATCGGTTACTAAAGACCAAAAGGCGTCATATTTCTCTATGCCTAAACTATTCAGGTATAAAAAGGTCTCCCGATCCCATTTAAGCAGTTTTTCAAACATCTACTTGACACCTCTTTTGACCGCTCCGGTAACTTCTTCGACATTTTTCTTAACATCGTCTATGCTTTTCTTAATGTCTTTCGTGAAATCGGTGTCAATGCCTTGTTTGTCAGCACTTTTTTGAATCTCACGTTTTATGTCATCGGTAGCATCTCGAAGTTGTCGCATGCCTTTTCCTAAGCCTTTGGCTATACCGGGAATTTTATCGGCGCCAAAAACCATTACCACGATAAACATGATAAAGAAAATTTCACCTCCGCTAATAAACAAAAAATGCATAGTGCAAATATAAAGAGAAGTTGTTTGTAAACTAAAAAAAGCCCTGCGATTTGCAGGGCTTTTTGTTCTAGGCTCGAAGAAATTTATTTTCCTTTTACCTTTTCTTTAAACTGGTCAAAATCAGATTTCTCGTCTTTTATAGGCCAAGAATTGTTTGTCGTGTCGATATCGGCAGTTTCCAGCTTCGGATCAATCACAATACCTACCAATTCTTTTTCTGAAGAAAGCACTCTTTTAACCTCAGCATCATTTTTTCTCCAAATTTCAGGAGGATAAGTAACACTTTCGGTAGTACCATCAGCATATTTGTATTCTACAATCAATGGCATTGGTATGCCTCCTGGTTTATTAAAAGTAACTTCATAGAAGAATTTAGGCTCTTTAACTTGAGCTCTTTCTTCTGCGGTCATGTTGTCCATCATAAACTCTTTTAATGTTGGAGCAACTTCAGATGGTGCTTTTCCTTTAAGACCTTCATTGTAATCTTCGCTACCTTCTTCAACCAAATAAACCAACGGTGGTAAATCTGCATCGGTTAAATTACGGGCAGCCATATATTCTTTCATCTGCTTGGTCTTATCACCACTAACATAATATTTTTTTACTCCCTTAACACCTATATCAACATAGTCGGTTGTATAGAACCAACCTCTCCAATACCAATCTAAATCAACTGCAGAAGCATCTTCCATAGTTCGGAAAAAATCTTCTGGTGTCGGGTGCTTAAACTTCCAACGCTGCGCATAGGTTTTAAAGGCATGATCGAACAATTCTTCACCCATTACGGTTTCTCTTAAGATGTTCAATGCCGTGGCAGGTTTTCCGTAGGCATTCGGGCCTAATTGGTAAACATTCTCTGGATTTGACATTATTGGAGAAATTCTACTTTGATCCCCACTCATATAAGGAACAATTTTTGACGCCTCTCCCCTTCTAGATGGGTATTTGGCATTAGGTGCTATAACATCTGGATAATTTTTACCAAAATCTTGCTCCGCTAAATATTGCATAAAAGTATCCAATCCTTCATCCATCCAACCCCATTGACGCTCATCGGAGTTGACGATCATTGGAAAAAAGTTATGCCCAACTTCATGGATGATTACACTGATCATACCATATTTAGTTCTATCAGAATACGTACCATCTTCGTTTGGTCGCCCATAATTCCAACAAATCATTGGGTACTCCATACCTTGATTTTTTGCATGAACCGATATCGCCTTATGGTATGGATAATCAAATGTGTGCTTTGAATAGGTCACCAAAGTCTGGGCAACTGCCTTGGTAGACTGCTCTTCCCAAAGAGGATTTCCTTCTTTTGGATACAAAGAAACGGCCATAACATCTCTATTGGCCAGTTTAACCGCTTGCATATCCCAAATAAACTTGCGTGAAGAGGCAAAGCCGAAATCACGAACTAAATTACCTGGTTCGGTCTTAAATTTCCAAGTCTTTTTCTTTTCCGAAAAACTACCTTCTTTAGCTTCAGCCTCAGTTTGAGTAACAATTAGAACGGGCTTATCATAAGACTTTTTTGCCTGCTCGTAACGCTTCATCATTTCTTTGGTAAAGACTTCTTTTCTATTTTGAAGCACTCCTGTTGCATCTACAACATGATCAGCTGGTGCCGTAATATTCACTTCGTAAGCTCCAAAAGGTAAAGCGAACTCGCCGCTGCCCCAAAATTGATGGTTTTGCCAACCTTCAACATCGTTATAGACCGCCATTCTGGGAAAGAACTGGGCTATTACATAAGCTCTATTTCCATCTTTTGGAAAATACTCATATCCTGATCTTGCACGATTTACCGTGTGATCCGGAATGTTGTACCACCACTTTATGGAAAAAGACATCTGGTCTCCACTCTTAAGGGCTTGCGGAATGTTAATACGCATCATCGTCTGGTTAACGGTGTATGATAATGGCTTACCGCTAGCGTCTTTAACAGATTCAATATTAAAACCGCCATCAAAAGATTCCGTAATGTATGTTTGTGCAAAATTACTCGCTTGATAAGCAAAATTTACCCCATTACCATTACGTAGTGCCGACTTCGTATCTTTTTCTCTAACATTCTGATCTAACTGTACCCATAAAAACTCTAAATCATCTGGAGAATTGTTTGTGTACGTTATGGTTTCGTTACCGTAAATCTTAGCATTTTTATCGTCTAGTTCAATATCCATTTTATAATCGGCCTGCTGCTGATAATAATCTGGCCCGGGTGCACCCGAGGCGGAACGATAGGTGTTCGGTGTCGAAAATTCTTCATACAATTGTTTAAACCTGCTCTGGTTGGTATGACCAGGTTCGCGCTCTTTCTTTTCTTCTACTTCTTGCGCAAATACAACCGCCCCGAAAAGGAACAGCATGGAAGCAAAACAATACTTTAGTTTATTCATCTTTTTTTTTGATTTTTTGACGCGGTAAAATACTCCTTTTTTAAGTAAACTTTAAGAGATCATTATAAGTTTAACATTCCTTTATTATTCTCTCTGATGAGCACAAAGCTTTTCTTTTTTCCTTTCCATTTAATGTGTACCAAATTTTTTTGTTCCTCATAAAGATCGGATAAGACATCATTCTGTATTCCAATAGATTTTAAACCTTCAAAACCGACATTTGGCAGCTCTAAATAAAAGATAACAACATCATTATCATACTTCTTGCCAATATAATTATAGCTCACCCCCTCTTCATTTAACTCCAATACGAACTTTGCCTTTAAATACTTCTCAATATAGGCATCAGCAAGTACAGACTCTTCTTTTGTACCAAGACCTGCAGTAATTTCATAACGCTCTTGCAGCAGGGCCTCCAGATCATCAATAAAAATGCGAGATGTAATCTGCAGGGCATCGGTCTTTTCTGAGTAGTTAATATTGGTCACACTCACATAAAACTTGTGTGCAATGGTAAAAGAAGTAAATAGAATAAATACACTTAATAGCGAAAGAATTGTCTTTTTCATAGTTTAAAAATACATGTTAAAGATACACAAAGGCCATGCCAAGTAGATTCAGTCCAACTTGTTATTTTCACGATAGGTTAGACTTTTTTGTATCAAAAAATCCCATAATCTCAGTTCATCTTTACCTTCGGCCAATACAAAGAAATTTTTATCAGATTCGCAAAAACGAATAAACTCATAAAAATTTTCTTCTGGTATTTTCAAATGATGTACAAGGAGTGAATCAACGAAAGCAGCCTCAACCTTTTGTGTTGTCTTATATTTTTTATCTAGAGCTACACGTTCCTTCAACAATTTGGTTCTACCACTAAGGCGATTGAGCACTTTGTTTAAATTTATAGTTAGTGCAATTACATAATAATAGGCAAACTTACCGTGATCGGCATCATAAAGTTTATTTTCACTCTGGGTTACTACCCGAACGTCTGCATTAGGCAGGCCAAGGGCTTCGGCACTTACATCTTTTTCTAATTTAATATGAGATAGGTCAGAGTCTAGATTTCCGGATAAGTTATAAGGCTGCACCACAACTTCGCGTAACAGATTTACAAATTCTTCAAGCGGAACGTTTAAAAAACTTGAATTGTAAAAAGATGTAGTGATGGGTATTTCTTTCCGTTTGAACTGAACGGCAGAAAAAACCAAGGTATCGTTCAAAGAAGCTTGTATCGAAAAACTACCATCCTCACTGGTTATTGTAGCCCTTTTAGTAGACATGTTTCGTACAACTACCGCTGCCAC
Source organism: Croceitalea sp. W27 (assembly GCF_055693185.1). Lineage (NCBI taxonomy): Bacteria > Pseudomonadati > Bacteroidota > Flavobacteriia > Flavobacteriales > Flavobacteriaceae > Croceitalea > Croceitalea sp. W27. The sequence goes on along the minus strand of NZ_CM146327.1, from coordinate 3,226,174 downwards.
GTCTTTATCCTTAGCGGTAACTTTTCCTTTAATGATTTTTGATGACTGCCCGATTGACAAAGAACAGCTGAGAGACAGCGTTATAAATAGTATCAGTTTAAAGTTAGGCGCATTCATTAGTCCAATTTATTGTTCGCCCTGTAACTAGCACTTTTTTGAACTAAAAATTCCCAAATTTTAAGTTTGTCATGTGTGTCAACGGTAGCTTGAAAGGCACTGTCCACTTCACAGAAATACATAAAGTCGGGTATCTTTTCATACGGAATCTTTAAATCCTGCATAAAAATAGAATCCACATAAAAATTTTGCACCCGCTGTGTTCTGGCATAAGCCTTATCGACTTTTACCCTGTTCTTAAGCATTTTTGTTCGACCTGTTATTGCATTGATAAGAGGGTCCAAAGGTGGGCTCAACAGCATACCAACGTTAAACTTACCCATAGTAGCTTGCTGTAATTTACGTTCGCTTTGCGTTATAATTTTCACATTTGCATTGGGCAACTCCAATGCCTCGGCACTCACATCTTTCTCTAAGTTTAAACCGCCTAAATCAGCGTCTAAATTACCGGATAGATTATAAGGCTGTACAACAACTTCTCGTAGTTCATTTACGAACTCTTCTAAAGGCACCGTTAAAAAACTTGAATTGTAAAATGGTTCGGTAATTGGCAGTACTTTTCGCTTAAACTGAACTGCAGAAAAGACCAAGGTGTCGTTCAACGCAACTTGTATTATAAAACTACCATCAACATCGGTAATTGTGGCTTTACCAGAAGTACTATTTTGTACCACGACTCCCGTTACGTCTTTGTCTTTTGCAATTACCTTACCCGATAGCTGTTTTTTTGTCTGTCCTAAAAGGACAAAAGGTAAGATAAGCACCGAGACAAAAAGTAACTTTTGTCGGATATGTGAAATATTTAAACCCAAAATTGAACGGTTATAAGACTACTCTTCTTCTAGACTAGCTCTGAAAGTTTTGCTATGGGTCACCAAAAAGTCGATCAATTGAAACTCATTTTCTTTTTTTAAAAGCGATTGAGAACCCATTTTATCGTCACAATACAACAAAAAAGCATCTATTTTATCTTGTGGCAACTTTAAATCTGAAACAAAAAATTCATCATCATACACTTGGCGCATTACTTCACTAACCTTTAGCGGTTTGCTTTCTTCTTTATTTTTATTTTTAGAATTGAAGATTGCCTTAAAAATATTTACAAAATTGACACCATCCGTCATACCCCTTTCTATCTGTGATTGCGCTACATTTTGAACTTCGGTGCTTCGGTCAATCTCATATTCAAAATCTTTAAATTTCTCATTATTTACCTCTAGAAACTTCTCTTGATTTTCAGGACTAACCACTACCTCGTCCAGCTGGGTTATTTTTTCATTTACTTCGACCACCAATCGATTATTATCTAAAATCTCCTGTGTAATTTTAACGACCATAAGTTGGTAGTTGACCGCCGTAAAAACCAGTTGGTCCCCCGCCTTTACCCGAATTGCAAATCGGCCATCATCATTAGTGATGGTTGCCATTTCTGTATTTGAATTAATAACATTCTCATTGGCTACATTACTACCCCTATAGATTACTTGGCCTCGCAAGATTTGCCTATTGTCTTCTTGTGCGGTTATCGCCAAAGTAAAGAGTAAAAGAAATATGGATAAAAACAGGTTTTTCATAAACATAGCTGTTAGTCAGTAAGCTATAAAGAAAGTGGCTAAAGTTCATTTAAAAAAGGAAAGGCACTCTAAACTTTTGTTAATCTTTTAATCAGTGAGCAAATATTCTTTCCGTTCAGCTATCACAATGGTATTTGAACGTATAAAATTAGGTGAATATTAGGATTGCATTATTTTTACGGTTGAGTCACCCCTCATTAAACCTATTTATGAAAAAGTATTTCTTAAGCGTTATGCTAGGTATTTTTGCGATGAGTTTTCTTCAGTCGCAAATTAAAATCGGTAACAACCCTCAGAATATTGATGCTTCCTCGGTTTTGGAACTAGAAAGCAATAGTCGTGTTCTGGTCATTACCAGAGTGAGTGCTGCCCAAATGAACTCCATCACACCTTTACAGGGCGCTTTGGTCTATAATACCGATGAAGCATGTGTTTTCTACTTTGATGGCGCTGCTTGGCTAAACCTTTGTGAAGAAGGAATTTTTAATACGAATTTTGAAGTAGTAGGCGAAGAACTAGTATTAACCGACAGTCAGGGTGATACGGTTTCAGTACCATTATCGGATTTAGGAGTAGTTACGTTTAGCGCCGACCCCGTTTTCAATCCGGTAGATAACGACAATACCATTGTAATTACAGAAACTGGTGATAATGTAAACATTGAAGTGGGTGAAATTACGGGTTTCAATATCGTCGATTCGAGTATTAATGGATTTTTAGATATACAAGATGGGTCTATTGTGAGTTCTAAACTTCAAGATGATTCCGTAGATCGTTCCAAAATAGCGGCAAACGTTGCCGGAATTGGCCTTACACAGGCACCTGACGGTTCGCTAGATGTTGATGTCACCGAATTTTCAGGCGAAGGCGTGCTTTCATCACCTGCAAACACCTTGACCATTTCAGGAGACCCTGCCAACGCCCTTTTTAATAGTGTGGGTCTTGATGTTGCCGATAATGCGATAACCCAGATAAAAATGGCCGACAATGCCATTGGTACGGCTGAAATTATTAATGATGCCGTGACCACCGATAAGATTTTAGATGCAAGTATCACGAATGGAAAACTGGACAAGCCAACAATTCCTATTAGCGGTTTTGCCCCTGCAGCGGCAAATATTGATTTTGGGAACAATAGATTGCTCAATGTGGTTGATCCTGTTGACATTACCGACGTTGCCAATAAAAATTATGTTGATAACGCCGTTGGCGGATTAAGCAATCTAGCGGATGGTACCATATATATTGGTGATGCCGGAAATCAAGCGCAAGAAATCGCAATAAGTGGTGACGCTACTATGGATAATGCTGGCGTTCTAACCATTGAACCGGATGCCGTGGGAACAGCTGAAATTATCGATGCTAACATTACAAACGCCAAACTAGACAAGGTGAATATTCCGTTAAGTGGTTTTGGTGATGCAGCAGCGGATGTGGCCTTAGGTGGTTTCCAATTAAAAAATGTTGCTGAACCTACCGATGCCCAAGATGCAGCAACAAAAAACTATGTCGACAATTCTATTGCTAGCTCAAATGCACTTGCAAATACAAATATTTTTGTAGGAAGCGCAACTGGTGTTGCAACTGGTGTTGCAATGAGCGGCGACGCTACTATAAACAACGCTGGGGTTTTGACGATTGAACCCAATGCAATTGAAACAAATGAAATCGCCGACAATGCAGTTACTTCTGCTAAGATAAACGATGGTGAAATCATTGATGCTGATGTATCGGGAGCAGCCGCCATTGCCGGAACAAAAATCAATCCTGATTTTGGGTCACAAAACATTGCAACAACAGGAACAGTGACCGTTGGAGCAAGCACTATTACAGCTGCAGCTGGAACAAATGGACAAATACTTACCAATGATGGAGTTGGAAATGCCACTTGGCAAAATCCAGCACCTTTGGCAGTAGCTACCACAACGGCTCTTGACGGGGATGGGCTTGCCGCAACTCCACTAGATTTAGCAGACAATGCGGTTACTTCAGCTAAAATTACCGACGGAGAAATTGTAGATGCGGACATTGCCAATACGGCAGCCATAACAGGTACTAAAATCAATCCTGATTTTGGAGCACAGAACATATCAAGTACAGGTACTTTGACTTCTGGGAACACGACCATAACAGGTACTCTTTCAACGACCGGAACTGCAACGGTAGGCGCAAATACCATTACTGCAACGGATGGAACCAATGGTCAGGTCTTAACTACGGATGGCGCTGGTAACGCCACTTGGCAGAATACAGCTCCACTCGCCATAGCTAGCACAACTGCTTTTAATGGGGATGGACTTGCCGCAACTCCGCTAGATTTAGCAGACAATGCGGTTACTTCGGCTAAAATTGCCGATGGTGAAATTGTAGATGCGGACGTTGCCAATACGGCAGCCATAACAGGTACTAAAATCAATCCTGATTTTGGAACACAGAACATATCTAGTACAGGTACTTTGGCTTCTGGGAACGCGACCATAACAGGTACTCTTTCAACGACCGGAACCGCAACGGTAGGCGCAAATACCATTACTGCAACGGATGGAACCAATGGTCAGGTCTTAACCACTGATGGCGCTGGTAATGCCACTTGGCAGAATTCAGCAGAAGCCACCATTACAGCTACAGCAGGTTCCGTTTTCTTTGCTAATGGTTCTAATGGAGCAACAGAAGATAACGCACAACTATTTTGGGATGACACAAATAATGTTTTAGGTATAGGGACCAATACACCCGACACTTCAGGTAACATAAGAATTCAAGTTAATGGTAGCACTAGATCGGGAGGTTTTATTACTTCAGACGGAAGTGCAAATGCTCCTTCATATCGCTTTAATAGCGATCCCAATACCGGTATGTTTTGGGGAGGTGCTGCGGATGAATTAGGATTTTCCGTTGGAGGTATTGAAGCGCTGAGAATAAGAGATGAGGGAACAACAGATTCGGAATTAGTTGTTAATGGAAGCTTGGAACTTACAGAGCAGTTATTAGATGAAACTGGAGCAACAGGAAATACTGGCGATGTTTTAACCGCAACCGCAACCGGTACGGAGTGGAAAGAACCTGCTGTTGTAGCTATGGGGAAAGCAAATGGTGCTAACTCAATTAGTGTTAACGGGGCAACTATAGGCGGTGGAGCTGGAATAAATATAGTAACCTTGTCAACTGCTAGGCCAGATGACAATTATATAATCCAATTATCTGTCGTTGGAGATAATAGAATTTATATAACTTCTCAAAACCCTGGAAATTTTACGGTGGAAATTAGAAGTAATGCAACTGGACTTTTAGTAGTCGCTGATTGGCACTTTACAATTCTGGATTTTTAAGTAATGAAAAAACTACTCCACATATCCTTTTTACTGGTTGGTTTTTTTACAACCGCACAAACTGCCTTCTATAACAGCGGTAATATGCAGTTACATGGTAATGCAGAACTAGGCTTTCATACTAACCTGATCAATGAAAGCACCTTTGAGACCACCTCGGGTCTGGTTGGGTTTTATGGCAATAACCCCATACAGGTAAGTGGTTCCATCGCTCCTACCCTATTTGACGCCGAAATATTTTTACCAAGTAACCTCTTTTTGGGTACCACACTTAATATTTCCAATAATTTCAATTTTGTTGAAGGCAACGTACTTAGTTCTTTGAACAACCAAGTGGTTTACCTAAATTTTTTGGATAATGCTTTTTTTACAGGTGAAAACGATGCTTCAAAAGTCACCGGGTTCGCGGCGATTACCAATAAAACTATTTTTTCGTTCCCCGTTGGGGATCAATCCCAATTACGGCCATTAATGTTGGAATCCGATAGTAACAACGAATTGGCGATTTGTGCTTATTTGAGGCAAGATCCAAGTAATCCTTCCGCTATCTCAGAGAATTTTGACATAGAAGAAAAGGTAAGAAACATAGGCGCTATAACCGATAAAGAGTTTTGGATTTTGCAAGGTGATGTTCCCTCAACCGTAACACTAAGTTGGAATCCAGAAAGTGATTTAGTGAATTTGGGCAATACCGTTGAAGATATTATTCTAGTGGGCTGGTCAAAAACCGGTAATTTATGGACCGTAATCGGCAATACCGCTTTTAGCGGTGATTTGAACCAAGGTTTTTTGGTTTCAGAAAAGTTTGTACCTAGCGACTATGCGGCAATTACTTTTGGTACCGTACCCTTACCTTTAGATACATTTGCGGTTAACAACCCTACTTTAGGCAACTACTTTGTATCACCTAACGGCGATGGAATCAATGACGTGCTTATTATCGATAATCTTGGCGAAGCGGAAAGCAACAATCTTCAGATTTACAATCGATTCGGTCAGAAGGTATTCGAAATGGACAATTATAGCGATGAGTTCAATGGTTTCTCTAATCAAAATAATCTCGTTATCAATAAATCACAAGGGCTGCCAGAAGGGGTCTACTTCTATATTGTAACGCTATTTGACCTAGAATTAAATTATCAGGGCTTTCTCTTTTTAGATAAATAACAATCTGTCGAAGTTCAAACGAGTAGGTGAACTACCTATTCTAAAAAAAACAAACCACACGATTTTATTATTTGACATACTTTTCCTACACAAATAACAACATTTAGCTACATGTATTTGGAGTAATATTTAGTTTAGAGTCATATTATTCAGGAAATATGATAAAAACGCTCTACCCTTTTGTTTTTTTTGCTCTAATCTTCCATTTTACTGCAACAGGTCAAGTAAAAATAGGCAACGATATTGATACTATAGATTCTTTCTCGCTCTTAGAGTTGGAAAGTAATACAAAAGCTTTGGTACTTACCAGGGTAACGGATAACCAAATGCAAGAAATGCTTCCATTAAATGGAGCATTAGTATTTAATGTTGATACCGAATGTGTCCACTATTTTAATGGCTCATCATGGCAAAATCTTTGTGAAAATACCGGAATAACCAGCACAACACTTACAGATAACCTAGATGGTACATATACTTTTTCTAGCGGTAATGGAGTAGCAACCACTTTTTATGGGCAACCCGAAACCATCACTACTTTAATTGATAATGGAGATGGAACATACACCCACACCAATGAAAATGGCCAAAGCACAACTATTGCCTTCGCAGGAAATAGTTTTAGTGGTGAATTCACGGATTTAAACGGTATCCCTACCAATTTGGATACCGACTCCACCGATGACTTTGATGGCAACTTCAACAGCCTTAGCAACATTCCCGCAGGGCTGGCCGATGGGGACGACGATACCATCTATTCCGCAGGCACCGCGATGAACCTTTCGGGGACCACCTTTTCCGTGGACAATTCCGCCATTGCACCCGTATGGACCAACATCACCGGGGTGCCCACAAACCTTGATACCAATTCCACCGACGACTTTTCTGGGAACTTTGCGGATTTAAACGGCATACCCGCCAATTTGGATACCGATTCCACTGACGATTTTGATGGGGACTTCAACAGCCTTAACAACATTCCCGCAGGGCTGGCAGATGGGGACGACGATACCACATACGCCGCAGGCACCGCGATGAACCTTACGGGGACTACCTTTTCGGTGGACAATTCCGCCATTGCACCCGTATGGACCAACATCACCGGGGTGCCCACAAACCTTGATACCAATTCCACCGACGACTTTTCTGGGAACTTTGCGGATTTAAACGGCATACCCGCCAATTTGGATACCGATTCCACTGACGATTTTGATGGGGACTTCAACAGCCTTAACAACATTCCCGCAGGGCTGGCAGATGGGGACGACGATACCACATACGCCGCAGGCACCGCGATGAACCTTACGGGGACTACCTTTTCGGTGGACAATTCCGCCATTGCACCCGTATGGACCAACATCACCGGGGTGCCCACAAACCTTGATACCAATTCCACCGACGACTTTTCTGGGAACTTTGCGGATTTAAACGGCATACCCGCCAATTTGGATACCGATTCCACTGACGATTTTGATGGGGACTTCAACAGCCTTAACAACATTCCCGCAGGGCTGGCAGATGGGGACGACGATACCACATACGCCGCAGGCACCGCGATGAACCTTACGGGGACTACCTTTTCCGTGGACAACTCCGCCATTGCACCCGTATGGGCCAACATCACCGGGGTACCCACAAACCTGGATACCGATTCCACTGACGACTTTTCAGGAAACTTTTCGGATTTAAACGGCATCCCCGCCAATTTGGATACCGACTCCACCGATGATTTTGATGGCGACTTCAACAGTCTTAGCAACATTCCCGCAGGGTTGGCCGATGGGGACGACGATACCACATACTCCGCAGGTACGGCAATGAACCTTTCGGGGACCACCTTTTCCGTGGACAATTCCGCTATCGCACCCGTATGGACCAACATCACCGGGGTGCCCACGAACCTGGATACTGATTCCACTGACGACTTTTCTGGAAACTTTGCGGATTTAAACGGCATCCCCGCCAATTTGGATACCGACTCCACTGACGATTTTGATGGGGACTTCAACAGCCTTAGCAACATTCCCGCTGGGCTGGCAGATGGGGACGACGATACCATCTATTCCGCAGGCACCGCGATGAACCTTTCGGGGACCACCTTTTCCGTGGACAATTCCGCCATTGCACCCGTATGGACGAACATCACCGGGGTGCCCACAAACCTTGATACCAATTCCACCGACGACTTTTCTGGGAACTTTGCGGATTTAAACGGCATACCCGCCAATTTGGATACCGATTCCACTGACGATTTTGATGGGGACTTCAACAGTCTTAGCAACATTCCCGCTGGGCTGGCAGATGGGGACGACGATACCACATACGCCGCAGGCACCGCGATGAACCTTACGGGGACTACCTTTTCGGTGGACAATTCCGCCATTGCACCCGTATGGACCAACATCACCGGGGTGCCCACAAACCTTGATACCAATTCCACCGACGACTTTTCTGGGAACTTTGCGGATTTAAACGGCATACCCGCCAATTTGGATACTGATTCCACTGACGATTTTGATGGGGACTTCAACAGCCTTAGCAACATTCCCGCTGGGCTGGCAGATGGGGATGATGTTAATGATGCTGATTTTGACCCTGCCAATGAAAACCAGACTGTAAGTGCCGGTACCGGTATCTCAATTAGCCAGACAGGACAAGACTTTGAAGTAACAAACATTTCGCCTGACCAAACGGTTACCCTTACTGACGGTGGAAATGGCAATGTGACGATTGGCGGCACTTATCCTAATTTCACCATCGATGTAGAGGATGCTTCAGCCTCAGGAACCGCAGGTTCTGTCTACTTTGCCGGCACAACAGGGCAGCTTGACCAAGACAACACCGAGTTTTTTTGGAATAAAACAAATAAACGTCTAGGAATCGGAACCAACAATCCCCAAGTGAAAATGCATGTAAACGGTAAGCTAAGGGCCTCTCAATTGGAAATTGGAACTGCCGCAGCGACTTCAACCTTACAATCTCCCGGTTCTTTTGCAACCGCCATAGATACCACCGTCGGCAACACCACCTTAGATGACACAAACCATACGGTTATATTGGGTGGCCAGCATGACCTTACCTTACCGGCTGCAAGCAGTTGCAGAGGGCGTGTCTATGTCATCAAAAACCCTAATGTGCTTCCTACTAATATTTCTACGTACAAAACTTTGGTCAACCTAGACGCCACTGTCATTCCCGGTCAAATTGTACTTTGGCTTCAGAGTGATGGAACCAATTGGCAACAAATCAATCAATTATGAGAAACCTTACTATATTTTTGTTGCTACTGGGCTTATACGGCTATACCCAAGAGGCATTTCGAAATAAGGGTAGCTTGAAAATTTTCGAGAATGGAAATTTAGCTGCTTACGGTAATATTGTCAATGAAGGCCATTTTTCAAAAAATGACGGCACCGTGAGGCTCAATGGCCGAACCACCCAGTCCATTTTAGGAAACACAACAACCAATTTCGGAACTTTATTGGTCAACAACAGCGAAGATATATGGGTAGATACACAGGTTACCATAAACAAAGAGCTTATATTTTCAATAGGTGATGTGAAAACTATTAGAACTACCCCAGAAAACCAGATGACATTTGCTTCGGGTTCAGGTTATGTTGGTGAAGGAAATCTTAAAAAAATTGATGGTTACGTATTGGCCCAAGAGGTAATCAATTTTCTTTTTCCAGTAGGCGATAGCGATGAATTACGTCCGCTACTTATCGAATCGGAAGTGATGCAGGCAAACGCAAAATGTGCTTACTTTTTTGAAAACCCTGAAGCATCACTAAACTTTTCAACTAACTTTTCATTAAATCAAAAAGAAGCCGCGATTGATAGAATAAGTTCCTTAGAGTTTTGGGTGTTAGAAGGCACCAAAAATTCAAGAATCAATCTTTCATGGAATGCCAGAAGTACTATGAGTGCCATAACCGAAAACCTAGAATCTGTCTGCCTTGTCGGTTGGAGCAAATCAGAACAACTTTGGAAAAGACTTGATACCGAAAACGTTCAAGGCACACTTGAGAGTGGTATAATTTCCGTTTTTATTCCAAATTCCGATGCTTTTGAAATAATTACTTTTGGTTCATCAGTTCAACCGGTAACATCTTTAAATCCAGAAAAATACCTAGTTACTCCGAATAATGATGGCAAAAATGATTTTCTTATCATTGAAGGCATAGAAAACTTCCCCAACAACCTTCTCCAAATATATAACAGGCATGGTATCATGGTCTATAAAAAGCAAAACTACCGCAATGAATTTAACGGTTATACTAATGTAAACTCCGCAATGCGAAGAGAAAGCGGTCTTGAAACAGGAATTTACTACTACATTGTAAACCTCATAGATTCAGAAGAAAAAGTACAAGGTTTTTTCTATTTAGGCCCAACCAAGTAGTATAAAAATCATTTTGGCACAATCTTTTCATATTTCTATACATTTGTAATAGGAAGTAAATAGATTAGGATGCAAAGACGAACATTCATTAAAAAGACAAGTGCCGGCGGGTTGGCATTAGCTGCAGTACCATCGCTGTTTACAGTAAATGACCCTGAATATTCTATAGAAGAATTAATGGGAAAGGCCGATATCGAACTTTTTGGTGAAGGAATCAATCTTAGAAAAGAAGCGCATGATGCTTTTCTTGATATGAAAAAAGCGGCCTATAGTGCCGGTTTCGATATTAAAATGGTTTCCAGTTACCGTAGTTTTGACCGGCAACAAGCTATTTTTGAAAGAAAATTCATCAAGTACACTGAAACTGATGGCATGAAACCTATCGATGCCATTGATAAAATCATTGAATACTCCACCATACCCGGCACTAGTAGACACCATTGGGGTACCGATATAGACATTATAGATGGTTACCCAAAAGTATCGGGCGATGTGTTGGTTCCTGAAAAATTTGAGGAGGGAGGTCCTTTTGAAGCTTTTAAAAAGTGGTTGGATGCCAATGCACAAAAATTTGGCTTTTATCTGGTATATACAGATGATTATTTTAGAAAAGGCTTTAAATACGAGCCTTGGCACTATAGTTATGCACCGCTTTCAAAACCCATGCTCGAACAGTTTAGGGGTGTAAATATCTTTAGACAGCTAATTCGTGAAGAATTTGAAGGCAGCGAACACTTTACTACAGGGTTTTTAAAAACCTATATTCAAAACAATATTCTAGGGATTAATGAGGATTTGTTATAATTCTTTTTTTATATCTTTCAGACAACTAGAACACTAGCGCAAAATGAGAAATAGAGGTAGCTGGAAAATTAGAATATTTATCGGTTTGGCCATCGTAGCGTTTGCATTTATCAAAAAATGCAATAACACAGAAGAAAACCCTTATACAGGTAGGTCTCAGCACATTAATATGTCTACGGAACAAGAAATTGCCATCGGCTTACAAAGTGCGCCTGAAATGGCACAGCAACACGGAGGGCTCTACCCCGATGAACGTTTGCAAGCTTTTGTTGATGCCGTTGGGCAGAAACTAGTAAACAATAGTGTTGCCAGAGAAACACCTTATAAGTACGACTTTCATCTTTTAGCAGATGATAGAACCATAAATGCTTTTGCATTGCCTGGCGGTCAGTGTTTTATCACCTACGCACTTTTCTCACAGTTAAACGAGGCTCAACTTGCAGGGGTCTTAGGCCATGAGATAGGTCACGTAATCGGAAGACACTCTGCCGAACGTATAGCGGATAGTAATTTTTGGAGAACTGCAACTATGGGAGCTACCGTAGGCGCAGGGGATTTAGGAAGTGTTGTTGGTGGAATCGGGCAAAATACGCTCTTGACCAATGGTAGAGGTGATGAATTAGAAAGCGATGAACTTGGGGTACTATTCATGATTCAATCAGGGTACGATCCCTATGAAATGATTCAAGTGATGAAAATTTTAAAAGCAGCTGCGGGACCCAATCGTGTACCAGAATTTCAAAGTACGCATCCTGATCCTGAAAATCGTATTGAAAAGATAAAAGAGGCGATTATCAAATATCAAGGCAGTTAAAAGATAAAACAAGAACTTTATCGAATAATAAGTGACTTTGGTTCTATTTTTGTACCTTTAAATTTCCAAATCACAACCCACTTAAACCTAATTAGCTAAGTCGTTTTACAAACAAAAGACATAACTAATGGGAACACTTACACATTTTAAAAGCCTTTATTCTGAGGCATTTGCAAATTGCAAACCAGAATTTTTGGTCATCATATTAAAAGCTTATTCTGCATTTTGTGCAGTTATGATTTCTATGGCACTATATGCATTTTTATATCGTGCTTTTACCGGTTTTGAATTTTAAAAATCAAGAAAATATATTTACTCTTTTACTTGAACACTATAAGGTAAATGAAAAACCCATTGCGCTGCAATGGGTTTTTTGATGAAATGAATAAACTCCTTATCCTTTCATAGCTACTTTTAATACCTTTAATGCTTCCATAGCATTTGATAATTCTGCGTACTTTTTAACAGTATACCCTTTATCACAGCGTGCTTTGAGATCGGCCCCATTGTTAATGAGCACTTTCAAAATTTCTGGTTTATTGTAACGAGCCGCAAAATGAGCTGGTGTCATACCCAGAGATTTTTTGTTTACATCTTCGCCAAGGTCAATTAATTTTTGAACAGTTTCAAGGTCTCCTTTCATAATTGCCTTACAAAAAGAACTTAGTTCAAGATTTGTAGAAACCTCAGTATTCAAAACTGGGTCATTGTTTGTTTCATTGGCATAAATGCCGGTTACTGCGCAAGAAATTGCAACAGCGATAGTTAGGATTGTTTTTTTCATGATGAATGAATTTTGATTAATGAAATGATTATAAATTATATTGATATAAATATAGACTGCGTCGATAATGGATTGTTACAGGATTAACACTTAAATAACTAAACTTTAACAAGGCCATATTTTTTAACATAAATATTTAACAAATTCGCATTAAAAAAAACGCAACAAGTATTATCAGAGGCTTTATTTTTGATAATTCAAAACCATAGCATGAACAAAAAAGTTATCCTTATGATTCTAGATGGATGGGGCAAATCTCCTAATCCTGAAGTTTCGGCAATAGAAAATGCCAATACACCATTCGTCGACGCTCTTTACAAATCATACCCTAATTCCGATTTATTAACCGATGGTATGAACGTTGGGCTACCTGAAGGGCAAATGGGCAATAGCGAAGTAGGTCATATGAATTTGGGGGCAGGCAGAATAGTCTATCAAGATTTGGCTAAAATTAATAAAGCTGTTAAAGAGGATACCTTAAAAGATGAAACTGTTTTAAAAGAGGCTTTTGAATATGCCAACAAAAACGATAAGCCAGTCCATTTTCTCGGTTTGGTAAGTGATGGTGGTGTTCATAGTCATATCAGCCATTTAAAGGCTCTAATAAACGCTGCAGAAAGTTATGGTGTAGAAAAAGCCTTTGTACATGCATTTACTGATGGGCGCGATGTTGACCCAAAAAGTGGTAAAGGTTTTCTAGAAGATCTTTCAAAATTCTGTAGCACCAAGAATACAAAGCTAGCATCGGTTGTTGGACGCTATTTTGCAATGGACAGGGATAAGCGTTGGGAACGTGTTAAAAAAGCCTATAATCTTTTGGTAAACGGAATTGGCATCTTCTCAGACGATATTTCCACTGCTATGGAAAAAAGCTATGCAGACGGTAAAACGGATGAATTCATAGAACCAATAATTCTGAACGAAGAGGGAAAAATAAATAAAGATGATGTTATTATTTTCTTCAATTTCAGAACAGATAGGGGTCGAGAATTGACACAGGTCTTAAATCAAGAAGATTTCCCGGAACACGATATGAAGAAGCTTGATTTGTATTATGTGACCATGACCAATTATGATGATTCTTTCAAAGGTGTCAAAGTAATCTATGATAAAGACAACATTGAAAATACCTTGGGAGAGACGATTGCCAAAGCTGGTAAAAAACAAATAAGGATAGCAGAGACTGAAAAATACCCTCATGTAACCTTCTTTTTTAATGGAGGGCGTGAAGAACCTTTTGAAGGCGAACAACGTATTTTATGCCCCTCACCTAAAGTAGCGACCTATGACCTAAAGCCCGAAATGAGCGCATATGAAATACGTGATGCCATTATTCCTGAATTGGAAAAAGGAGATGTAGATTTTGTATGTCTCAACTTTGCAAATCCTGATATGGTGGGGCATACGGGTAGTATGGAAGCTGCCATTAGGGCCTGTGAAGTAGTGGATGAATGCGCGAAAGCTGTTATTACCGCCGGTCTCAAAAATCATTACAGTACAATTGTCATTGCCGACCATGGCAACTGCGACACTATGATAAATCCTGATGGAAGCCCAAATACCGCACACACGACAAATCCTGTGCCCTTGATTTTAGTTGACAAGGATATTAAAGAAATTAAAAATGGCGTTCTTGGCGACATTGCCCCAACAATTCTAAAAATGATGGGAATCTCTCAGCCCGAATTAATGACACAAAAAGCACTGGTTTAGGCATTAATAATCGTAATTGATTAATGCAATTCCTCTTATCTTTGCGGCTATGATTAAAATCAAAACGGCAGAAGAGATTGAACTCATGCGCGAGAGTGCATTGGTAGTTTCTAAAACCTTAGGCATGATCGCCTCTGAAATTAAGCCTGGAGCAAATCCGTTAAAGCTAGATAAACTTGCTGAAGAATTTATTCGGGAACAAGGTGCCGAACCAGGTTTTTTAGGCATGTATGATTTTCCTAATACACTAAACTGGAGCCCAAACGCGCAGGTAGTTCATGGTATTCCAAATAACGATGAGCTAAAGGATGGCGACATCATTTCAGTAGATTGCGGTGCTTTAAAAAATGGCTATTACGGAGATCATGCCTACACCTTTGAAGTTGGCGAAGTAGCCCAAGAAACCAAGAAGCTTTTAAAGATTACCAAAGAATCCCTGTATGCAGGAATACGTGAATTCAAACTTGGCAATCGTGTTGGTGACGTTGGTTATGCCATACAAAATTATTGTGAAAATCAGGGTTACGGCATTGTACGTGAATTGGTGGGTCATGGACTAGGTAAAGAACTTCATGAAGACCCTCAAATGCCAAATTATGGCAAAAGAGGTCGAGGCAAAAAATTTGTTAATGGTATGGTCGTTGCCATAGAACCTATGGTAAATATGGGTACGAAACGCATAAAACAACTTAGGGACGGATGGACGATTTTAACAGCCGATGGACAACCTAGTGCACATTTTGAGCATGACGTTGCATTAATAGATGGTAAACCGGAGCTTCTTTCTACTTTTAAATACATTTATGAAGCTTTGGGCATTACCTCGCGCGAAGAAGAGGAATTTGCAAGTTAAAACATCTTTAATTTCCTTTGAAATAAGTTCCAAAGGCATTCTCTTTTTCAAACGAGGATATGATTAAGTTTTCTCTTTCTGTTCGATAAATAACTGGATTATCTCTCCAAAAACGGGGCTTGTACTTAGCTTTTTCAAAATTTCTTACATCTTCAAGCTCCAAACTTGAAGTTCTAAGCTTTTTATGCGGTCTTATTGCATTTTTGTATATAATAAATTTTGAAGCCACCCTACAAGGAAATACTACATCATTTTCAATAAAATCATAGAAGTATTCTACATTTATAAAATCTAAGTGTCCTGTTATTTCAGAATAGTTAAACTGTAACTTGTGTCGAGCATTATCAATTGCCAATTTTTTATCTCCTTTATAATTAGATAGATCATCAGAGCCCAAAGCGTGGTCAATAAAAACGGTATACTGAACAAGTTTTTTTTCAGAGGGTATATATACAAAACTCCCATAACTGTTGATTGGGTTTGTTATATCATCGTCGGGTTCAAAATGTATTACATGATATGTACTTTTATTTTTTTGATAACTTTTTTCAATATAAAACTGATAGTTTTTAATAAAACTTTCCCCAAATGGCTTGCCTACGGTAACCTCATTAGTTTTAAGTACAGGCGAATATAGTTGAGGGGTTAACGTTAGAGAGGAAAAATTTGAATGGATCAAAAATAGTGAGGTAGAATCACTCCTTTTTCTTGCAAATCTTGCCTGGTCTATTTTAATTTTATCTATTCCATTTTTAGAGTGCGTTATTTTATAAAAAGCCTCTATCCATTCCGTTGCTACAGTATCTTTAAATGAAGTTTGTCTATAGAATGCATAACTATTTTTAATCTGACTTTTTTTTAGGGTTTCCATGATATCCATAATCATTTCGGATACTCTATCATTTGTAACCGTAACTCCTTGTAATTCTAACAAATTCGGTTTTAAATACAGTGTATCGGAATAGTTTATAGAAAACTCTTTGACAGACAATTCTAATGCTTCATATCCTATATGGGATATTCTCAAAGAATCTTTTTCATTTGATGAGTTTATTATCTTAAACCTTCCCTCTTCATTGGTTATAGTGCCATGATTACCTGACAAACTTTGAACATGAACATCTGCAATACCAACTCCTGTTATACTATCCAAAACTACACCTTCGACACTTTGAGAAAATGAAAGCGTAATTGAGAAGAAAAAAATTAAAATGAGCTTATTCTTCATATTATGAAATAACCATTAACGTTAATTTAAAAAAGTGTAGTCAAATACATCACCATATTTAACTCAAACACTTATTTTTGGGCAAAAATCGTGCCTTCCCAAGTTTTGTATAACTTTCTTTGTTATGTCCAAAATCTTTAAATCCATTTTAAATTTAGTTCCGAGGCCTTGGCTTATTAGCTTAAGCTATTGGATAAGACCCTTTTTGGCCCTTTACTATCGTGGCAAGACTTATATTGACCCTATAGATGGAAAGGGATTTCGTAAGTTTTTACCTTACGGATACGAAAATCCGAGAGAAGGAGTTTTATCGCCTTCTACCCTATCATTAGAGCGCCATCGACTACTTTGGCTATATCTAAAGAACGAAACCAACTTTTTTAGCGCCCCACTAAATGTGTTACATTTTGCCCCCGAACAAGCATTTCATAAGCGTTTTAGGCAACTTAAGAACATCAACTATACAACTACAGACCTTAACTCGCCCATCGCAGACATTAAAGCAGATATTTGCAACCTTCCCTTTGACAATAACGCTTATGATGTCATCTTATGTAATCATGTTCTCGAACACATTCCCGACGACAGCAAAGCTATGCAAGAACTGTATCGTGTTTTAAAACCTGGGGGATTCGGCATTTTTCAAATACCTCAAGACTTGAATAGGGAAAAGACTTTTGAAGACGACTCGATTACCGACAAAAAGGAACGCGCAAAGATATTTGGCCAGTACGACCATGTACGTATATACGGCAGAGACTTTTTTGATAAGCTTCGAAGTATTGGTTTTAAGGTTGATGAAGTGGACTATACCGGCAAATTAAGTTCTGAGGACATAAATCGTTATCGTTTGGCAAAAGGAGAGATAATTCCTGTGGTGAGTAAATAATTACTTTGCCAGTATCGCCTCGAATCCTGAAGTCATGAAGTTTTTCATAGTACCCTCTTCATCCAAATAAATAATAAAGGCGTCCAACTCCTTTCGCTTAAGTTCTAACAAGGCTTTAGTATCATTTAAGTCCATTGCCATAAAAGCTGTGGCATAACCGTCGGCCTGTATGCAACTGTTTGCTACAACAGTCGCCGAAAGCACATTAGAATTTTTTGTGTAGCCCGTTTTTGGGTCAATGGTATGCACGTACTTTTCACCAGTTTCTGGGTCTATTCTAAACTTTCTATAATTTCCTGAAGAAGCCAAGGCTTTATCTTTTAAGTTAACCACAGCCGCGGACCCTCTTTTCATAAAATTATTAGGCTTATCTATACCAACTGTCCAGGGCTTGCCAGAGATTATATTAGTTCCTTTTGCAAGAACCTCCCCTCCTACTTCAACCAAATAGTTTTTTATCTGATGTTTGTCAAGCATTCTTCCCAAACGATCAATGGCATAACCTTTGGCAATGGCATTAAAATCGAACTGTATTTCGGGTTTGCTTTTTGTAATTCTAAAATCTCTTGTTAATCCTATATGCCTCCAACCCACATATTGCATAAGACTATCTACCCTAGTACTGTCCATTTTCATTGTACTATCCTCAGGGCCAAAACCCCAAGCATCTACAAGAACACCGACGGTTGGGTCGAAATAGCCGTCCGTTTCTATATTTATTACCTGACTTTGAAAAAAAACGTCCCTAAACATTTGATCTACTATTACCGTAGTATCCCCACCGTTGATTTTCGAAATATCAGAATCAGGAATATAGGTAGACATTGATTTGTTGAATACGGTAAAAACAGAATCAATTTCGCGTTGAAAATCAAGTTCTTTATCAGATATATATTGAATTGCATAACTAGTCCCCAAAGCGGGACCAGTGTTCTGATTCTTCACTAAATTTGGCCTCGTTTCGCACCCAAACAAAATCAGCACTAGAACAACTAAAAGTATGTTTTTCATCTTCTCGCAGTTAAATTTCAATTAAACCTTCGTAATCAACGACATACTCCTCATTCAAATACACGGGCAGGTTATAATCAGACGCATTGACCAAACCGACGGCGGCATAAAAGGTTCTCGCCTCAAACTTTAAAGCATGGTCTTTCATTTTATTCAAGTCGGCCATAAAGAAATCCTTGTCCCTTGGGTCTCCAGGGTATTCAATGCTTTTGACCACTATAAAACTTAGCTTTTTATCTTTAGTACAAACAAATTGAGGATTCTTTTTCAACTCACTATTTACGGCTAAAAATTCGTAACCATTTTCTTCGAGTTGTTTCCCAACAATATTCATTGCCAAATTATGCAATTCTTGTTCCGTAAGTTCTCTTCGTTCCATATGTAAAAAGCCGATACGGGTTGTATCGGCTTATATTTAGATTCTTGTATAACAAGAATTATATTTACTATTTATCCACCGAAATCATCGAATCTGATATGCTCATCAGGTATCCCGAAATCTTCACCCATTTTTTGAACAGCTTTGTTCATTAATGGAGGACCACAGAAATACAACTCAATGTCCTCTGGAGACTCATGATGGTTCAAATAATGGTCTATTACACAATTGTGTATAAATCCGACAAAACCATCACCAGGGGCATCTATGCTCTCTTTAACCTTCCAATTATCTTCTTCTAAAGGCTCAGAAAGCGCTAAATAGAATTTAAAATTCGGAAACTCTTTCTCCAATTTATAAAAATGGTCTAAGTAGAATAGTTCACGTTTTGAACGACCACCATACCAATAGGTAACTTTACGATTTGTTTTTAAGGTTTTGAACAAATGATATAAATGTGAGCGCATTGGTGCCATACCAGCTCCACCTCCAACATATAACATCTCAGAATCAGACTCATTGATAAAGAACTCACCATAAGGTCCTGAAATTACCACATCATCACCAGGTTTTAAACCAAAAATATATGAAGAAGCTACACCAGGATTAACATCCATCCAACCATTCTTAGAACGATCCCATGGTGGCGTTGCAATACGAACATTTAGCATAATTTCTCTTCCTTCAGCAGGAAAAGAAGCCATAGAGTATGCTCTCTCTACCAGTTCTGGGTTTTTCATAACTAAGGGCCAAAGATTAAATTTGTCCCATTCTGCTTGAAATTTATCAGGTTTGTCATGCTCCTCAGGATGCGCGGTGATATCCATATCGGCGAATTTCACTTCACATTTTGGAACTTCAATTTGAATATACCCCCCAGCTTTATAGCCCATATCTTCAGGAATCTCAACAACAAATTCCTTAATAAAAGATGCCACGTTATAATTACGAACAACTTTAGCAGGCCACTTTTTAATACCGAAAACTTCTTCAGGAATGGTAATCTCCATATCCTGCTTTACTTTTACTTGGCAAGCCAAACGCGCTCCGTGCTGTAATTCTTTTCTTGAAAAATGTGGTGTTTCAGTTGGTAAAGCTTCCCCACCTCCAGAAAGCACGTGACACTCGCATTGGATGCAGGTACCCCCTCCTCCACAAGCAGAAGGCAGAAACACTTTTTGATTTCCTAGGGTAGATAATAACGTACCCCCTGAGGAAACCTCTATTTTCTTTTCACCATTGATAGTCAGTGTAACAGGGCCAGATGGTGATAATTTTTCTTTTGTAAACAATAGCAATGCAACTAGCATTAATAATAAAACTAGAAACGCAACTACTGTAATTAGTATAGTACCTCCCGTACTTGTAGCTAAAATCATTTGTTATTTGTTTTTAACCTCGTTATAAGAGATTGCTTTTTCATCTTCAATCTCCTTTTTAATTTCTTTTTCTTCAATTTTTTCTGCTGTAGTAGGGGCTGTTTCTTCAGGTGGCTCATTGTCACCAGTCAACATTCCCCCAAAACTTTGAAAACCGATACCCATTAATCCAGTAATGATAAAGGTGATTCCCAATCCTCTTAAAGGTGCAGGAACATTTGAATATCTAATTTTCTCACGAATAGCGGCGATAGCCAGAATCGCTAAAAACCATCCTATACCTGAACTAACACCATAATTAAAAGCTAAGCCCAAAGTTGGTATTTCTCTTGCCTGCATAAACAAAGAACCTCCAAGAATAGCACAGTTTACAGCAATTAATGGTAAGAAGATACCTAAGGAATTGTATAATGATGGCGAAAACTTCTCTACTACTATTTCTACCAATTGCACCATTGTGGCAATGGTCGCAATAAATAATATGAAAGATAGGAAGCTTAAGTTGTAATCTGCATATTCAGGGCCTAACCAAGCTAATGCACCATCTTGCAACAAATACTGATCAAGCAACCAATTTAAAGGCACCGTAACGGCCAATACAAAGATTACCGCGGCACCTAAGCCGACTGCGGTACTTACTTTTTTGGAAACCGCCAAATAAGAACACATTCCCAAGAAGACAGCAAAAACCATGTTGTCTATGAAAATGGATTTGAAAAATAATTCTACATGCTCTAACATAGTTCTTTATTTATGCTTCTTCGATTAATGCTTTATTTCTTGAACGTTGTACCCAGATAATAATTCCAACTACAATTAAGGCGGCAGGAGGAATAATCATAAAACCATTATTCTCATATCCGGTAGCGTACAATCCTGTTTTGGCAATTGGGTCACCGAAAACGGGATAACCAAGTAAAGTTCCGGTACCGAATAATTCCCTAAAAAAACCAACTATAATTAGTATTACCCCATAACCCAAGGCGTTACCAATACCATCCAAGAATGATTTCCAAGGACCGTTACCTAAAGCGAAAGCCTCAAAACGCCCCATAATAATACAGTTTGTAATTATAAGACCCACAAATACAGAAAGTGTCTTACTTAATTCGTAAGCAAAGGCTTTTAATACCTGGTCTACTATAATTACGAGGGTTGCAACGACGATTAATTGTACAATAATCCTAATTTTTGATGGTATAATGTTGCGCATCAAGGAGATAACAACATTACCTACACCAAGTACGAATATTACCGATATCGCCATTACGATTGAAGCTTTAAGCTCTGCCGTAATTGCTAAAGCCGAACAAATACCTAAAACTTGAATAGTAATTGGGTTATTATCGGCTAGTGGATCTAATATAAGATTTGCATCTTTTTTTGAAAGTAGCGCCATATTAATTGGTTCTAATCGTTTCTAGATAGGGTTTATATATGTTCAGTGTCTCTTTAATCATTGCAGCAACGCCATTACCTGTAATCGTTGCGCCTGCCAAAGCATCGACCTCGTTGTCTTCTTTATCATTATTCAACGGATCGTTGTTTCCTTTGGCAACAGCTATACCAGCGTATCGATTACCGTCTAATACTGATTCACCGATAAAATCATCCATAAAGTAGCGAAGCTTAATATTAGCTCCCAGACCTGGCGTTTCTCCTTTATGGTCAAAATAAGCGCCTTGAACAATCATATTCTCATCAAGGGACATAAAGCCCCAGATGGCATCCCAAAGCCCTTTTCCATACATTGGTAATATATAGAACTTTTTACCATTCTTTTCTCCAACAAATAATGGAAATTGAGCATCTCCACCATTCTTTAAAGCTGATAGTTGCTTTTTCATATCTATCAGATAGGCATCATTTTGCTCTTCTACACTACCATCGGGCGAAACCACCAATTGCTTTGTGATGAACTTCGTGAACTCACCTTCAACCTCGGTTGTAGGGATAAAATTAACACCACTGTCCTCAGTATTCTCGTTTACGCCCATGGCGTAAAGAATATTTTGTTGCTTTTCAAAACGTTCGTTTTCTCCAATCTTATCTTTTAAGCCAGAGGCCAAAAAGGCAAGAATAGACCCAACAACCACAACCATAATTATTGCAAAAATTACGGTATACGTGTTTTTCTCTGTGTTTACTGCCATGTTATACTGTTTCTACTTTTAACTCTTCTGCCTTACCATCAGATGGTTTTGGAAGAATAGTTGCGTTCTTTAATCGTTTCAAACGTTTTTTAACATTACCCTGAACCACGTAGTGGTCAATTGTTGGTGCAAAAACATTCATTAATAATATTGCCAAGAATACTCCTTCTGGATATCCAGGATTAAATACCCTAATCATTACCGAAATTAATCCTATCAAAAATCCATAAATCCATTTTCCTTTATTGGTCTGTGAACCAGTAACCGGATCCGTCGCCATATAAACGATACCGAAAGCGAGCCCCCCCACAATCAAGTGTTTCCAAAAATCGAAACTCATTAAGCCATAGAACTTGCTGTATTCAGGAATCCACTCCCAAGCAACCGCTCCATTAAATACTAGCCCCATAACCAAAGAACCGATAACAGCACTAAGCATAATCCTCCAACTGGCAATTTTGCTAAAGATTAAGAACAAACCTCCAAGAAGTATTAAAAATGTCGATGTCTCGCCAACGGAACCAGGAATAAAGCCAAAGAACATATCTGAAATAGAATATGAAAACTCACTTGTATTACCGGCCGCTAAATACCCTAATATGGTCTCACCAGAAATGGCATCGGGAGTACCTGCGAGATTAACTGCATCGTGTACCCAAACTTTGTCACCACTCATCCATGTTGGGTAAGCAAAGAACAAAAATGCCCTAATGGTCAATGCAGGGTTAAGGATATTCATACCTGTACCCCCAAAAACTTCTTTACCAATTACAACCCCAAAAGCAACGGCTACGGCCAGCATCCAAAGCGGTGTATCTACAGGTATAATAAGTGGCACTAGCATTCCGGTTACCAAATAGCCTTCTTCAACTTCATGTCCTTTTATTACTGCAAATATGAATTCAATCAATAAACCGACACCATATGAAACGACAACTAAGGGTAAAATGGTTATTGCGCCCAACCAGAAATTATCCCAAATAATAAAATGTTCGAATAAGGAAAATTCAGCCGGAAAGCCATTGATTGCCGAGTAATGCTGGTAGCCAGCGTTGAACATACCAAAAAGCAAACATGGCACCAAAGCCAAAATAACGGTATTCATCGTTCTTTTTAAATCATCCACAGCACGAACATGCCCCCCAGAATGGGTGGTTTCGTTCGGTGTGTATAAAAAGGTATGAAGGGCATTAAAGGCCGGAGCCATTTTTTTACCCTGATATTTTAATTTAAGCTGATGTAATTTTTCTTTCATGCCCATTTTTATCCAATTTCTTGATACATTAAATCGAGTCCTTCTCTGATTATCTGCTGGTGCGGTTGTTTAGAAATACAAATGAATTCAGTAAGTGCGAAATCTTCTGGAGCCACTTCATAGAGCCCCAATTGCTCCATTTCATCTAAGTCTTTAACCATACAGGCCTTTAAAAGCTGTAACGGGTAAATATCCAATGGAAAGACTTCCTCATACCTGCCTGTGACCACAAAAGCTCTATGCTCTCCATTGGTATTGGTATCTAAATCGTACTTCTTATTCTTGTTCAACCAAGAGAATGTTAATGCTCTTGTTGATGATATTTTATTAAAAACCGGTTTGTTCCATCCAAAGAATTCGTAGTCGTCACCTTCTGGGATAGCCGTAACCGTATTGTTATAAAAACCTAGGTAACCTTCTGGAGTCGTTTTTGCACCCGTAAGTACGTCTCCGTTTATTAGACGAAATTTATCTTGATTGACACCACTTGCGTACAAGAAGGTAGAAATTTCAGCACCTATTTTAGTGGTATAATATTTTGGCGCTTTTACCGATGAACCTGCAAGAGCGACCGTACGCTCAGCATTGAATTGCCCTGTCAAAAGATACTCTCCGATGATTACCAAATCTTGTGGTGCAACGGTCCAAACCGTTTCTCCTTTATTGATAGGATCGATTTTATTAATTTGGGTTCCTACCAAGCCTGAAGGATGAGGACCAGATACTTTATGTAGCGTAATACCGTTAACATTTGTAAAAGGCGATGTTTCGGTATTGCCAACCGAAACATGAACCTGCCCAGGCGTCATTTTAGCAAGTGCAGTGATTGCCGCTTGTATCTCCTTCTCTTTACCTCTTAGCACATAATCGGTTTCAGCAGCCAATGGTGCAGTTGCGTATCCCGAAATAAAAATTGCTTTTGGAGTAGCATCAGGATTAGCAACAATATCATAAGGACGTTGCTTTACAAATGCCCAACAACCTGATTGAAGCAGCACTTTTTTAATGGATTCGCCATCAACAGCATTCACATCGATGGCAGTGTCTTTTTGAAAGCTCTGTTCTTTATCTGCAAGAATCTTTATTGTCAATATACGCCGTCTAGCACCCCTTACAATCTCAACTATTTCTCCACTAACCGGAGAAACGAAGCGCATGTCTTCAATATTCTTGTTGTAAAAAATAGCTTCGCCAGCCTTTACCTCAGCTCCTTCTTTAACCAACATTTTTGGGGTAACTCCGTGAAAATCTTCTAGATTAAGGGCATAAACGTTGCTTAAAACAGCCTTAGATGTAGTTTGTTCAGCAGCCCCGACGAGGTTGATGTTCAACCCTTTTTTAATTCGGATGTCTTTAGACATATTATTGTGGACCTTTTGTTAACAAAATTGCATGCAAATTTACTACTAAAACAATAATTATTATAATTAATCGGCTATAAAATTGGTATTACATCGACCGAAATTTGTTGGGCATGCTTTTTGTTTACCTTTACCACCAAAATATGCTTTTAATGCGCTTTTTCATTAAACAGCTTTTGCTGATTTTTTTTACTTTAAATCTGGTTGCCCAAGTACAAGAAGAGGTCGAACCTCCCTATAACATCAAAACAATAGTCTTTAAAGGCCCAACAGAGGATCAATTTCCGGTGATTGAGTTGGGGGAACAATTACTTTTAGAGTTTGATGATATTACGGCCAACGAACAAGATTACTATTTTAAAATAGTACATTGCGATTATGATTGGACACCTTCCGAACTTTTAAAATCACAATACCTTATTGGCACCGACAACCAAAGGATCATAGACTATGAAAATAGTTTGACAACATTACAGCCCTACTCCAACTACAGGTTAACATTACCAAACGACCAGCTTAAATTCAGGGTTAGTGGCAATTATCTATTAGAAGTTTATAACATGGTGGGTGAATTACAGTTTTCACGAAGATTCATCATATACCAAAATGCAGTTACGGTCGGGGGTGTTGTAAAACGTTCTAGGGACTTTAATTTTCTGAACGAAAAACAGGTAGTTCAATTCAATATTAATACTTCGGGATTTGAAGTTGTAAACCCAAAAAAAGAGGTGAAAGTTGCTATTATTCAAAATTATTTTTGGCCAACGGCTATTTATAATATTAAACCTCAGTTTACTTTAGGCAATGAGCTTGTGTACAAATACGACCAAGAAACCAGCTTCTATGGCGGTAACGAGTATTTGAATTTCGACACAAAAGACCTAAGAGCTCCGTCAGCAGCGATTTCAAGAATAGATTTCAAAGAGCTGTACAATCATTATCTTTTCACCAATCAATATCGCTATGATAGGGAATATACCTATTTCCCAGATGTTAACGGTGATTTTGTGGTAAGAACCTTGCAGGGTGAAGATGTCTCTAGAGAAGCCGAATATACCAAAGTACATTTTAGTATTCCTTATAACCCAGAATTTGGTTTAGATGATGTCTATGTATTCGGAAAATTCAACAACTATGATTTAAGTGACGAGAATAAGATGGTTTACAATGAGGATACTGGGAATTTAGAACTGATGTATCCTTTTAAACAAGGTTTCTACAACTATAAATATGTTACGAAAAACAAAGAAGGTGTTGTAGACCTAAATAGCATTTCGGGCAACTCGCATTTTACCGAAAATAGTTATCTGATTTTGGTCTACTATCGAAACTTTGGCGATATGTACGATAGCATTATTGGTATTGGCACAGCAAATTCGAGAAATATCAGTAATTAAATTATCTTTAATCCCAGAACCAACCAAATGGACGAAGGGGAAGAAAAAGGCCTAATCAGCAGAGGGCGTTACGAACTGAAATTTAGGGGCACCGAATGTCTTAATTGCGGACATCCGTTGGGCATGAGCGATAAATACTGCCCAAATTGTGCTCAGGCCAATAGCACCAAAAAATTGACCATCAAAGACTTTTTTGACGAGTTTTTGTGCAACCTCATTAATTACGATTCTAAACTTCTTGCAACGCTTTACGCCCTGTTGGTCAAACCTGGCACCATAACACGAGATTATATAAAAGGGAAAAGAGTTTCGTATACCAACCCGTTTCGGTTTCTTTTAAGTTTGGCTTTTCTATATTTTTTAATGGTGAGTTATGGTGGGGCATTCTCGAATTTAGATGACCTAAAATTAGATGAGAAAATAAATCAAACTGGTCCTTTATCTTTTTCTTTTGATGGGGATAAGACGGCAGAAGAACGGAAAAAGGACAGTATTGAATCTGAAGTGAAATTGGATAAGCTTTTTAGGGGCTTAGATTCCATAAAAACAAATAATCCAGAAATCGACAAGGGCATACAGGGTCTGGATACCTTAGAATATTTTATCAAAGCGCAAGAACTAAAAGAAAAACAGAAAGATTCTTTTATGACTGCTGACCCGCGCAGTTATTTTCAAAGACTTAAGGAAGATCCAGATAGTGGCTTTTTAAAAAGAATGGAATTCTTTTTTGTTCAACTTCGTAATGATTCTATAACCAGTTATGCCGAAGCAAAAGCTAAATATGATATAGATGATTCTTGGAAAACAAAATTGGCCTTCAATGCTTCAAAGAGTAGTTTAAGGGCTTGGAGGCAACCCGGAACTTGGTTAAATGATACAATCGCAAAACTACCTTTTGTCATATTTTTCTTTTTACCCATCTTCACAATTTTCATTTCTGTGGTTTACATCCGTAAAAAATATACCTATACCGATCATTTGATCTTCAGTTTTCACAACCAGTCCTTATTATTTATCTTGCTCATCCTTAGTTGGATAATAGATTCAATTTTTGATTGGTCAACAGCGATAATATTCCTTTTAATTTTTGGAGTCTATCTTTTTCAATCAATGCGAAAGTTTTACAACCAAGGATTTTTTAAAACAAGCATCAAGTATTTATTTCTAAACTCGGTATTTACCTTTTTAGCCATAATTACGGTGTTATTATTAGGAATAGGAAGTGTATTTACATATTGAATATGATCACACAAGTAACCAAAGGAATTAAAGTTTCAGTGCAAACAACTTTTGAAGGCACCTTCTTCAAAAATTATAAAATGCACTATGCTTTCGGGTATACCATTACAATTGAAAATCAGAGTAAAGAAAGCGTTCAATTAACAGCACGCCATTGGGATATTTTTGACTCTCTAAAGGAAATGGAAACCGTAGATGGCGAAGGGGTCATTGGCAAAAAACCGGTAATTCAACCAGGTAAAGCGCACACTTATAGTTCTGGTTCACTTTTGGCTTCACCGATAGGTGCGATGAAAGGTTTTTACCAAATGGTAAATTTAAGTTCTACGGAAGAATTTCTAGTTGAAGTACCTACCTTTAAATTCGCTGCTCCTTTCGCGCTTAACTAGTCGCTTTTTAGCTTACCGTTTATTACCTTTGCCGGTATTATTTAATACTTAAATTTTCCGAAATGGGTAAAGGTTTTTTTCAAGTTCCAACCGCAATTAATGAACCGATAAAAAGCTACGCTACAGGAAGTCCTGAGCGCGAAGCTGTTCTTAAACAATACAAAACATATTACAATGGCCAAGTAGAAGTCCCATTATACATTGGCTCAGAGGAGATAAAGACGGGGGCAACAAAACCTATGTCTCCCCCTCATGACCATAAACACATTGTTGGCCATTACCATACTGCCGAAAAAAAACATGCAGAAAAAGCCATCGCCAACTGTTTGGCATCAAGAGAAGCTTGGGCTAACCTAACTTGGGAACAACGGGCGGCCATTTTCTTGAAAGCAGCTGAACTAATCGCAGGACCTTACCGTGCAAAAATAAATGCAGCTACGATGATGGCGCAGTCGAAGACCATTCATCAAGCCGAAATTGATGCCGCATGTGAGTTCATAGACTTTCTACGTTTTAATGTGGAATATATGAGCCAGATTTATGAGGAACAGCCAGATTCTGCAGAAGGTATCTGGAACAGGGTAGAATACCGCCCATTAGAAGGTTTTGTATATGCCATCACTCCTTTTAATTTTACCGCCATTGCTGGGAATTTACCTGCTAGCGCAGCAATGATGGGTAATGTTGTAGTATGGAAGCCAAGTGACAGCCAAGTATTCTCTGCCAAAGTAATTATGGACGTGTTTAAGGAAGCTGGGCTTCCCGATGGTGTTATTAATATGGTTATGGGCGACCCAGTTATGATAACGGATACGGTATTAGCCAGTCCTGATTTTTCAGGACTTCACTTCACAGGTTCTACCCATGTGTTCAAAGAATTATGGAAACAAATCGGAACGAACATCCACAACTATAAAACCTACCCAAGAATAGTTGGTGAAACAGGGGGGAAAGATTTCATCATTGCCCATCCATCTGCAAAACCTGCTCAGGTTGCAACGGCTATCACCAGGGGAGCATTCGAATTTCAAGGACAAAAATGTAGTGCAGCCTCAAGGGTGTATCTTCCAAAATCCACTGCTGACGAGATTCTAGGTCTGGTTAAAAAAGATATTGAAAGCTTCAATAAACCTGGCTCACCAGAAGATATGAGTAACTTTATCACTGCCGTCATACATGAAGGTTCTTTCGATAAGCTAGCGAGTTTTATAGACCAAGCCAAAGCGGACCAAGATGCAACAATATTTGCTGGTGGTAGTTACGACAAATCAAAAGGGTATTTTATAGAACCGACCGTAATCGTTGCAAATGACCCAAAATATACGACCATGTGCACCGAGCTTTTTGGCCCAGTAGTAACGGTTTATGTATATGAAGACAAAGATTGGCCAAAAACGCTACAATTGGTAGATGGCACATCTGAGTACGCACTTACAGGAGCCGTGCTCTCTCAAGACAGATATGCTATCGATGAAGCAACTAAAGCGTTGCAAAATTGTGCCGGCAACTTTTATATCAACGACAAACCTACTGGCGCCGTTGTTGGTCAACAGCCTTTTGGAGGTGCAAGAGCATCAGGAACAAATGATAAAGCTGGTTCTGCACAGAACTTGTTGCGTTGGGTATCGCCCAGATTAATAAAAGAAACTTTTGTAACACCCGTAGATTATAGATATCCGTTTTTAGGATAGTCAATTAAAAATCAACACATTTAAAAGTGCATTTGACACCTAAACCAGAAGGCTGTTAAATGCATTTTTTTTGTTTTTAATTAGGTTAAACACAATTCATATGTAAATTTAACGTTAATTAATTGTTTACTAATTATTATTAACTTAAGTTTATTGCTATTATGACGTCATTGGGAAACATATTTATTGGCCTTGGAAACGCAATCGATAAGCTTTGGTACCGCCTAAAAAACTATGCATACAAGTGCCGATTGGTATATGCCAATGTATTTTTTAGCTAAAACTTCTACCACAGTGAGACACCTGGTGTAATCACTAAAAATTTTCATTACTTTTAAGCTTATGCTAAGTTTTAGATACTTAGTACAACCTTAATCCATAACAATGAAAAAAATAGTAACACTATGTATTTTGATAACAACAGTTATCACGTATGCACAAGACAATTTGGCCCAAAACACCATAAAAGGGGTTTTGGCAGGTAACCAAGGGCAGGTTATACAACTAGCCGAGGCCTTTTCTGAAGAACAATATGATTGGAGGCCTGCTGAAGGTGTAAATTCCGTCGGGGAGGCACTTTTACACGTAGCTGGTGGCAATTATTATCTGGCAATGAAAATGGGCTTTCCACCACCTGAAGATGTAGATATGATGAATTTGGGTAAAATTTCTGGCAAGGAAAATATTATTGCCACGCTTAAGAAATCAAATGAATTTGTTCTTGAAAAGATAATGGAAGTCAAGACCGAAGACTTAACCACAGAGGTAGATTTTGGCTTTGCCAAAATGAACAAAATGGGTGGTCTTTTAGCCATGATGGAACACAATGGAGAACACAAAGGGCAACTTATTGCCTATGCACGTTCAAACGGGGTTGTACCACCTTGGAGCAAATAAAAAACACTACTTAAAATTTTAAAAGCGCTTTACAGCGCTTTTTTTTATGAACTGATTTAACCCTAAAGAAACATAGACACAAGCAACCTATTTCATACAAAACCATCCATTAAAAAAATGGTATCATGAAAAAGGCAATTTTAGTGTTAAGTTTTTTGAGTTTAATAGGATGCGGAGATGACGACAATGATTTTACCATTATTGCAGCTTGTGAGGTAAATAACCCTATTGAAGCGTTACCTTGGTTAAAAAACCAAGTAGATGATATAGAAAATAATGAAGGTGATATCGCAAAATATTTCTTCATTGAAATAGCCGACTATAATAGTCAGACAGTTTTTATTTCAAACAATTGTTGCCCCGTCTGTAATACGGTAGTTCCGGTATTCGATTGTGAAGGGCAATCATTAGGTTTATTAGGCTCAGATATTTTACCAAACGAACTTTCAAATACCCGTATTATTTTTAAACGTGAAGACTTTTCATGCCAAGGCAACTAAAACACAGTACCTCTAAAACTTTTCTCACAAGTTAGCTTTATACTTCTGGGGTAGGTAGACCACTTTTTTGGTTTCAAAAAAATCCTCTTCAAAAAATTCAGTCAGGTCAAAAACCTGTGCGTTCTTGTAGTCTTTCAATTCATCGGTCAAATCACCCCCCTTAAGGTAAAGAATACCGTTTTTTCGCTCATGAAAAGAATCTTTTTTTATTTTGCCCTTGGTCCAATGCACGAATGTAGGCATAGCTGCTACGGCCCTACTAACGATAAAATCAAACTCCCCAGGCAAATCTTCAACTCTTGAATGATGTGCACTTATATTCTCAAGTTGAAGTCCATCTATGACTTCTTGCACCACCTTAATTTTTTTTCCGATTGCATCAACCAGCGTGAACTTGGTTTCTGGGAATAGAATGGCCAACGGTATTCCTGGAAAGCCCCCTCCTGTTCCAACGTCCAAAACCTGAGCACCCTCATTAAATCGTTGAATTTTGGCTATTCCCAAAGAATGAAGTACATGCCTGATATAAAGCTCATCAATATCTTTTCTAGAAACCACATTAATTTTTTGATTCCAATCTTGATAAAGGCTATTTAATCGTATAAATTGCGCTCTTTGGATTTCTGTAAGATCTGTAAAGTATTTAAAGACAATTTCGGCAGTCATCGATGTATGTTAAACTCGGTAAAAATAATACTTTTAAGACCTTAAAAACGTTTTCACAAAACACTAACTTTTCAGACTTTCAATTTAGTTACCTTTGTAATGTAAAATTTTTAGTAAATGGAGAAGGATACAATCAGGTTTTCAAGAAAAGATTCCGCACAATTCTTTAGAACGCTTAATAAAAGAGTCAATCAATATTTCAACGAAAATAAGATCAAGAAAACTGGTAATTGGAGACTTCATTTGAAGACAATCGTGATGTTTTCACTGTTTCTAACACCATATTTTTTAATACTAACCCTTGACCTTCCTTTTTGGGGCTACTTGCTTTTATCCATAGTTATGGGCGTAGGTATGGCCGGTGTTGGAATGAATGTAATGCATGATGGCAACCACGGTGCATATTCGAACAAAAAATGGGTAAATAAGCTGATGGGCAGTAGCATCTATATTCTGGCCGGTAATGTTTACAACTGGCAAGTTCAGCATAATGTTCTGCATCACACGTATACCAATATTCACGAACATGACGAAGATATGGAAGCTGGTAGAATACTGCGATTCTCAAAACATGCAGAGTGGAAAAAACATCATAAATTTCAACACTTCTATTCTATCTTTTTATATGGTTTATTAACCTTTAACTGGGCAATAACAACCGATTTTCAGCAGATGTACCGTTACATGAAACGTAAGCTTTCCTATGGAAAATTACCTAGCCCAGTTATTAATTGGAGTACATTGGTTATTACCAAGATATTATATGTTACGATTTGGATCGTACTTCCGCTAGTTCTTGTTGATATTCCATGGTGGCAAGTCTTATTGGGCTTTTTTATTATGCATTACGTAGCCGGGGTAATTTTGAGCGTTGTATTTCAATTAGCACATATCGTTGACGATGCCCAAACTCCTTTACCAGACGAAAGTGGAACCATGAAAAACACTTGGGCAATTCACCAGTTGTTCACGACAGTAAATTTCGGCACTAAAAATAGAATTATCAATTGGTTTACAGGTGGTTTAAACCATCAAGTCGAACATCATATTTTTCCAAATATCAGCCATGTACATTACACAAAAATCTCTAAAATTGTGAAACAAACGGCTAAGGAGTTCGATTTGCCTTATAATGAATATAAAACTACAAGAAAAGCAATAATTTCGCACTTCAAACATTTGAGAGAACTGGGCAAACAACCTTCTTTACAATATTAGAAATTACATCATATAATGAGCAACCAACTTTCGGACAGGATAAATAGCGTTACTCCTTCCGCTACCCTTGAAATGGCCGCAAAGGCACGTGAATTAAGAGCTTCAGGTAAAGACATAATCGGTTTGAGTTTAGGGGAACCGGACTTTAACACGCCAGATTATATAAAAGATGCGGCTATTCAAGCCGTTAATGATGGGTATAATTCTTATACACCTGTTGATGGTTATGTTGAACTAAAACAAGCTATCATTACAAAGTTCAAAAGAGACAATTCAATAACGTACGAACCTTCGCAAATTGTAGTTTCTACCGGGGCCAAGCAAGCTTTGTACAACGTTGCCCAAGTGAGCTTAAACAAGGGTGATGAAGTTATTCTGCCTTGCCCATACTGGGTAAGTTACAGTGATATTGTAAAATTAGCCGATGGTGTACCCGTTGAAGTGCCAACTTCAATTGAGAACGATTTTAAAATGACCGCTGAACAATTGGAAGGTGCCATCACTCCAAAAACCAAAATGTTATGGTATAGCTCACCATGCAACCCAAGTGGTTCAATTTATAGTAAAGAAGAACTTAGGGCATTGGCCGATGTTCTTCAAAAACATCCACAAATTATAGTGGTAAGTGATGAAATTTATGAGCACATCAATTACGGTGTTACTTCGCATGCTTCAATGGCGCAATTTGAGGATATGTACAATCGAACGGTAACCGTAAACGGTGTCGCAAAAGCCTTCGCTATGACTGGATGGCGTATTGGTTACATTGGCGCACCCTCTTACATCGCTCGTGCTTGTAATAAATTGCAAGGGCAAGTAACCAGTGGGGCTAACTGTATTGCCCAACGTGCCGTAATTACAGCATTGACAGAATCTCCTGACCGTGTTCAATATATGGTAGATGAGTTTAAGGTTAGAAGAAAATTGATTCTTGAATTACTTAATGGCATAGAAGGGTTCAAGTGCAACGAACCGGAAGGGGCGTTTTATGTGTTCCCAGATGTCTCTGCCTATTTCGGAAAAACCTTGAACGGCACTAAAATAAATAATGCTTCTGACTTTGCCATGTATATTCTCGAAAATGCCAATGTAGCTACTGTTACAGGTGATGCATTTGGCAATCCAAAGGGAATACGGATTTCTTACGCAGCGTCACAAGAAGAGATTAAAGAGGCTGTAGCTCGGATCAAAGCTGTGGTATAATACTCAAGTACGCTTCCAAAAGAAAGGCGTAAATAAAATTAGCACGGTAAATAACTCTAACCTTCCTAACAACATAAGGAAGCCGCACCACCATTTTCCGAACGCAGGTAATTCACTAAAATTCACCACTGGGTTTAAGTCACCTAAAGCGGGCCCTACATTCCCAAGAGATGACGCAGCACCTCCGATTGCAGATTCAAAGTCCAAACCTAAAAATGCCAAGACCAGCGCCCCAATGATAAAAAGTAACATATACAGCACAAAAAAGGCAATGATATTGTATACAATATGTTCTGTAACCGTTTTGTTGTTATATCTAACCGGTATAATGGCATTCGTATGAAGTGTTCTCTTAAACTCTAAAATTCCGTTCTTAATAATTAATAAATGACGCATTACTTTTATGCCTCCAGAAGTAGAACCAGCGGAACCCCCTAAAAACATTAAACCAAAGAAAAATACAGTAAGAAAAGGCGTCCAATTGGTGAAATCTGCAGTAACAAAACCTGTGGTAGTGACTATTGCCAACACCTGAAATAGGGCATGCCTAAAAGCACTTTCGGTCTTACCCCAAACTTGTGGATGATATTCTGAAATTTGAACATCTGCCTGAAGCAGTACGATAAAGAAAGCCACTAAAGTAAATCCGATTATAAAAAAAGAATAGACCTTAAACTCTTCATCTTTAATAACACGTTGTATTTTTTTGGTAAAAGCAAAGTAACTTATCACAAAATTAGTGCCCGCCAAAAACATAAATACAATGATAATATATTGAATTATGGGCTGATTGTTCCAGTATGCTACACTTGCATTTTTTGTTGAAAACCCACCTGTCGACAAAGTTGCCAATGCATGGTTCATCGCATCGAAAAAAGACATGCCCGCTAGTTTTAACAGAATAGTCTCCGCAACAGTATAACCAACATAAATAAACCAAAGTCGTTTTGCAGTATCGGTAATTCTAGGATGAAGCTTATCCCCTCCTGGGCCGGGAGCTTCAGCCGCAAATAATTGCATGCCACCAATACCTAATAACGGTAGTATTGCAATGGCCAGCACAATGATACCCATACCTCCTATCCAATGGGTAAGACTTCGCCAAAACAAAATACCTTTTGGCAAGCTCTCTATATCATTCAAAATTGATGCTCCAGTAGTTGTATAACCCGAAATAGTTTCAAAAAAAGCATCTGTAACCGAGGGTATCGCCCCAGAAAAAAGATAAGGTAGTACGCCAGACAATGACATGACCAACCATCCAAAAGTGACGATAATGTATCCTTCTTTACGTTTCACTTCTTTACGATGGCCACGGGTATAGAACATAGCCATTACTCCAACCAGTAAAGTAACAATTGCCGCCATTGCCAAATCTAAGGTTGCGCCATCCATATAAATACCACTTACCAAAGCGGCCACGAGCATAAAACCACCATTACATAGCAGCAATAAACCCATTATATGAACAATAATCCTTAGATTAAGTCCCATTATAAAAACAGTTTTTCAATTTTTGAAATTGCCTTTGGAAGACTACAAACGACTACCTTATCGCCTTGTAAAATCTTGAAATCTCCTAAAGCGATAATTCCTTTTCCATCTCTTATCACACCACCGATAATAGCATCTCTGGGAAAATCTAATTCTTTTATAATTTCTCCATTTACAAGGGATGTCGGCTTTACTTCGAATTCTAAAATTTCAGCATTTAAGTTGATCAACCTAGTCAAGGCCAAGACCTCGCCTCTACGTATGTACCTAAAAATATTGTTTGCGGCCAAAAGCTTTTTATTGATCAAAGTATCAATACCTATTGACTGCGAAAGCTGAAAGTAATCCATGTTTTCTACCAAAGCAATTGTTTTCTTGATCCCTTTGGACTTTGCCACTAGGCAAGACATAATGTTTGTCTCAGAATTACCGGTAACAGCTATAAACGCATCCATCGACTCAATACTCTCTTCGTCCAATAGCTCCACATTTCTACCATCACCGTTAATCACCAAGGCATTGGGCAAACTATCTACTATTTCAAAAGCTTTATCCTTATTTTTTTCGAAGAGCTTTACATTAAATCTTTTATTACAGAGGTAATGTGCGGTTTTACAGCCAACTTTACTGCCCCCAAGAATCATAACGTTTTTTATCTCTTTCTTTTTCATGCCAATGAGTTTGTACAACTCATCTACACCTTCGGCAGAGGTAATAAAATACAATTGGTCACCCTCTTTAAAAATAGTATCTCCTCTTGGTATTACCGTGTATTGCGTGCCCATTCTTTGCAAAGCAATGGGCATAAAATGAAGCTCCGGAAAAATATTGGCAGCCTCCTTCACCATCTTACCAACAAAAGGAGCGTTTTTAGGCAAGAACACGCCCACCATGGTCAATAAACCTTCTTCAAACTCGTACGTATCGTTAAATGCAGATTGGTTCAGCAACAACTGTATCTCCGTTGCTGCCAGTTCTTCTGGTGATATGAGCTCATCTACACCTAACTCATCAAATTTTATAAGCTCTTTATTATCTACAAATTCAGTATTCGAAATTCTAGCAATAGTTTTTTTACTGCCTAATTGTTTGGCCAAAAAACACAAGGTGAGATTGGTTGTCTCAGAAGCCGTAACCCCAATTACCAAATCAGAATTTTCAACATTGGCATCTTGCAATACGGAAACGGAAGTTGCGTCTCCTTTTAAAACTCTAATATCTAGGTGATTATCAGCATAAGAAAGACTTTCTTTATCCGTGTCGATCAAGGTGATGTCTTGAGACTCATAAGACAATAGTTTGGCCAAATGGAAGCCTACTTCTCCAGCACCTGCAATAATTATCTTCATTAACCTAAAATGATTTTTTTAACTATAAACAATTTCAATAAATTGAGCAGTTTGAGGAAAGGAATAGCTTGTTCGTTGGTCAAAACTTTCGCCCATACAGCGGGATAGTTTCAGATTTAAAGGCAAAATTACACATTTTATTTTGCTTCTAAACGATATCGGAGACTCTTCGTTCAAGTTGTATCTTTGCATCTCAATTTTCGAAATGGCAAAAAAAGTAATTCCATATAAAGATTCCGATTTAGACAAAAAGGCACAGGTAACCAAAATGTTCGATGCCATCTCAAAGAATTATGATGGGTTAAACAGGGTTATTTCTTTAGGCATAGATACCAAATGGCGAAAAAGAGTAGTAAAACTTGTCGGTAGTTCCAAACCAAATAGTATTCTCGATATTGCGACCGGTACTGGTGATTTGGCCATTGCAATGGTAAAGACCGGTGCAAAAAAAATAGTAGGCCTAGATATTTCTACCGGGATGTTAGAAGTGGGAATTGATAAAGTGAACGAAAAAAAACTAGATAACACTATTGAAATGGTTGTTGGGGATAGTGAAAATCTAGATTTCAAGGATAATGCTTTCGATGCCATAACAGTCGCCTTTGGAGTACGCAATTTTGAAAATTTAGAAAAAGGACTTCAAGAAATTTATCGCGTTTTGGCCCCAAATGGCACTTTAGCAATTTTAGAAACTTCCGTGCCTACCAAAACACCTTTTAAGCAAGGTTATACCATTTACGCCAAATATATCTTACCTGCCATCGGAAAGTTATTTTCAAAGGACAAAGTTGCCTACAATTATCTTTCAGAATCGGCAGCTATCTTTCCTCATGGTAAAGCTTTCAACAATATTTTGGCAAAAATCGGGTTTATAGGTATAGAGAACAAACCTCAGACATTTGGGGTGGCAACTATATACGTAGCGTCAAAATAAATAGATGAAAAACTTACTTGTCTTGCTGGCCCTAATTCTGGTCACAAACAATCTTCATGCGCAGTTTAAAAAAGACCCCATCATAAATCTTCAAAATGAGGATAAGACGCTATTGAACTGGGGGTACTACCTTGGTGTCAACCAATATGATTTTCAGTTTGAATATGAAAATGACATCGGTCAAGACGTACTTGTAGACAAAACTTTTGGTTTTAATGTAGGACTAATTGGCGAAATGCGCATCAATGAATTTGTTGATGTTAGATTTGAACCAGGTTTACTCTATTCACAGAGAATTCTTGGGTTTCCCGGCTTTACGACTGAGAATGAAGCTATAAGGGAAGTTCGATCCACTTACATTCGATTTCCACTATTACTAAAACTTAGCACAAAGCGTTTTAACAATTTTAAGCCTTTTATCATTGGAGGAGGCTATGCTGCCGTTAATTTAGGCGCCAATGAAGATAGCTTAGATGATAATAGCAGCGGCACTTTTAGAATGAAAAAGAATGTCTACGGTTACGAACTTGGGTTCGGCGTAGATTTTTATACAGAGTTTTTTAAGTTCACTCCATCCATCAGAGGTGTTTTTGCCTTGACCAATGAATTGGTAGCTGATGACGACCCTAACAGCCCATGGACAGGCAACCTTAATGCCGTTAGAACACGCGGAATCTTTATTAACTTTACTTTTGAGTAAGCCTGGCCGAAAAATTTAACTGTTACTCCTGATTTCGCTGAGTACAATTGCGGTCGCGGTGGCTACATTTAAGCTTTCCGTAGTTAGATTACCAAATTGTGGTATCGTTACGCTCTTATCTATACTAGCTTTAAGTTTTGGTGCTATTCCATTAGCCTCATTACCCATAATTAAAACTCCTGCTTTGGGAAAATCTTCTTTATAAATGGAAGCTCCTTGCATGTAAGTTCCGTAAACGGGCAAGCTAGCTTTCGCCAAAAACGGTTCTAAATCTTGATAAACTACATTTACTCGGGCGATTGAACCCATAGTAGCTTGAAGCACTTTAGGGTTAAACACATCTACTGTTTCATTAGAACATACGATATGTTCAATTCCGAACCAATCGCAAAGTCGTATAATGGTCCCGAGATTTCCTGGGTCTCTCACATCATCTAGCACCATCACCCAATTGCCAAAATCCACTTTTCTAGTTTTTGGCATCTGAAAAACTGCCAAAACACCACTCGGCTGGCGCAAAGCACTAATCTTTTTTAAATCGTTTTCAGTTATCTCATGAATATCCAATTCAAGAAAATCTCCACTGTATTGCTTTGTTGCATAAAGTTTAAAAAGGTTTAAATCTGAATTTAGAAGCTCTTTGACAGTCTTTAATCCTTCAACAAAAAAGAGACCGTGTTCATTTCGGTACTTTTTTTGATGTAAGCTCTTAATCAGTTTGAGTTGGTTTTTGCTAACCATGTTAAATCATGTAATTTTACCCCCAATGAAGATAATAAAGGTTCTTGGTCATTTCAGGGCAAAAATAGGAGTATTCTTGCTACTACTTATTTTATCTTCATGCAATGCTATTAAAAAAGTAGGTGAAAATGAATTTCTGCTCACAAAGAACACCATTTATGCAGATAGTATCAAAATAAGTGAAGACCAGGTCAAAAACCTTATTTCGCAAAAACCCAATAGCAGCCTTCTTGGTTATCCTCTTAGATTGAACCTATACAATCTTGCAAAAGAAAATCCTGATTCTTCTTATCAAAATTGGTTGCATAGAAAAGAAAAGCGCGAACAGCGGTTAAATTCTTTTTTATCAAAAAAGCAAGTCAACCGTTTAGGAGAATCTTTCTTTGTAAAAGGTTACAGTAATTTTTTGAAACGTGTTGGTGAGGCACCTGCAATTATAGATACCACTAAAACAAGAAAGTCTACAGAACGCTTACAGGCCTACTATGGCAGTAAAGGTTATTTTAACAACACCGCTTCTTATACCATTCTACCCAAGAAAAAAAGAAAGCGGGCCGAAATTGACTACAATGTTATTCTTGGCAAGCCCTACAGTGTCGATTCGTTATCCACCCGCATTCTGTCATCAGACATAGACTCTTTATATCTAGACAATAAAGAAGGCTCTTTTGTCAAAGAAAAAGAACAGTTTGATTTAGCTAATTTCAACAGAGAGCGCCAACGATTAACATCGGTCTTTAGAAATTCTGGTGTTTATAATTTTCAGGAAAGCTCAATAAGTTTTGACATTTTAAGAGACACTACAAAACTTAGGGATGACCAGAAAATGGATGTTCAGTTGAACATTAAAAACTTTGTCGGCTCCAATGACCAATCAAAATCACAAGAATACAAGGTTCATCGTTTCGAAAAAATAAATATTTACGCAGATTATTTGTTTAATCAAGACATAGACTCAATGCAGTCTATTGAACACGAAGGCTATACTATTTATTACAAAGATCGACTTCGATATAAGCCAAATGCCTTAACAGACGCTACTTTCTTTGAAAAAGATAGCATTTATAGGGATTTGGATAGAATTCGAACCCAAAGACAGATTACCAACCTCAATACCTTTAAGTATCCGAATATCGATTTTGAGCAAGACACAATGCAATCGCGTTTGATCACCAATATCTATTTGGCTGCAAGATCTAAATATTCTTTGGGGCTTGATTTTGAT
The DNA here is from genome assembly GCF_055693185.1 of Croceitalea sp. W27. Taxonomy (NCBI): domain Bacteria; kingdom Pseudomonadati; phylum Bacteroidota; class Flavobacteriia; order Flavobacteriales; family Flavobacteriaceae; genus Croceitalea; species Croceitalea sp. W27. Next base: position 3,185,316 of record NZ_CM146327.1, on the reverse strand, counting down.
ATTTCAAGATCCGACATTCAAGTAGTCGGCACGGCTTTAAGTGGCTCTGTTTTTGCCAGAAACGTCTTTGGAGGCGCAGAAACACTTAGTTTTTCAGTGAGGGGCTCTATTGGTGTTTTAAGTGATCAATCACTTTCTGAAGAAACGTTCACCTCAGAAATCGGAGGAGACATCAACCTTACTTTTCCTAGAATTTGGTTTCCACTGAATACAGAAAAGGTAATTCCATATTACATGTTGCCCCAAACACGATTATCTATCGGAACCAATTTTCAACAAAACATTGGTTTGGACAAACAGGTTTTTAACACTTCACTTGCCTACAATTGGTCACCATCCAACTTTGTAAAAAACACCTTAGAATTAATATCGATTGAGTTTGTTCGTAATACAAATGCCGAAAACTTTTTTAATGTTTACAATAATTCATATCAACAATTAGATGCAATTGCTGATAATTTTGATGACCCAACAGAGTTTCCTGAACTTGCCGATTTTTTTGTAGTCGATGCCGATAATTCTGAAAATCCATTTAGACTGGGCATTCCCAATGGTACAACTGGATTTATAAATTCGGTGACCGCAGCTGGTTTTCCCATTGATAATGAAGACCTTGGCAATGTAAGAAGTATTGAAGAACGCCAAAGGCGTTTAACGGAAAACAACCTTATTTTCTCTTCTAACTTCACTTTTCAGAAGAACAACCGTATCGACACCAATGACAATAGTTTTTATCAATATAGACTTCAACTAGAAAGTGCAGGAAACCTTTTGGCTGCCTTTTCTAGCTTTATTCCTTTTAACGCCGATGATAATGGCCAAAAGCTGGTTTACGGCATACCATTTTCTCAGTATGTCAAAACCGATATGGAATACATAAAACATTGGGACTTGGATAAAGGTAGCGTTTTGGCATTTAGAAGTCTTTTCGGTCTAGCTGTGCCCTATGGCAATTCAAGCAGTATCCCTTTTGTCCGTAGTTATTTCGGAGGAGGTGCAAATGATAATCGTGCATGGCAAGTATATTCTTTAGGACCTGGAAGAACTGAAAATGTAAATGACTTTAATGAAGCTAATTTTAAGCTTGGTTTTAACCTAGAGTACCGTTTCCCTATTGTAGGAGATATCAAAGGTGCTCTTTTTGCAGATGCAGGCAATATTTGGAATGTTTTTGACAATGTAAACGATACAGAAGCCACGTTCAATGGTTTTAGTTCTTTAGGGGATATTGCTTTAGGTACCGGTTTTGGACTTAGATATGACCTAAGCTATTTTGTTTTCAGATTTGATTTAGGCTTTAAGACCCACAACCCGGCGCGCATTGGTTCAGAAAGATGGTTTACCGATTTTAATCTCAATGAGTCCGTCTTCAATATCGGAATTAATTATCCTTTTTAAGCCTAATTATTTTATTACTTTTGTTTCTTACTTAAATCGCTAACTAACAAAAAATCATATGTCCCACAACATAAAACCAGGTGTTGCAACCGGTAAAGAAGTACAGAACATCTTTAATCACGCAAAAGCCAACAACTATGCATTACCTGCCGTTAACGTAATTGGATCAGACACTATAAATGGTGTTCTAGAGACGGCGAGAGATTTAAATGCTCCTGTAATAATTCAATTTTCGAATGGTGGTGCCCAATTCAATGCTGGAAAAGGTTTAAGCAATGATGGTCAAAAAGCAGCTATAGCAGGTGCTGTCGCCGGTGCAAAACATGTTCACACCTTAGCTGAGGCTTATGGTGTTTCAGTGATTCTGCATACCGATCACTGCGCAAAAAAGCTATTACCTTGGATTGATGGTCTATTGGACGCTAGTGAAAAACATTTTGAGGAAACGGGCAAGTCATTGTTCAGCTCACATATGATAGATCTTTCTGAAGAACCAATCGAGGAAAATATAGCTATCTGCAAGCAATATCTTGAGCGTATGAGTAAAATGGATATGACCTTAGAAATTGAATTGGGTATTACAGGTGGGGAAGAAGATGGTGTAGACAATACAGATGTAGATGATTCTAAATTATATACACAACCAGAAGAGGTAGCTTATGCATATGAAGAATTAAGTAAAGTTAGCCCTCAATTTACAATTGCCGCTGCTTTTGGTAATGTTCATGGCGTATACAAGCCAGGTAATGTAAAATTGACTCCAAAGATTCTAAAGAATTCTCAAGAGTTCATTTCTGAAAAATATGGAGTAGAACACAATCATATTGATTTTGTTTTTCATGGCGGGTCGGGTTCTACCGTTGAAGAAATTCGTGAAGGAATAAGTTATGGTGTTATTAAAATGAACATCGATACGGATCTGCAGTACGCTTTTATGAGCGGAATCAGAGATTACATGGGTACAAAATCGGAGTATTTAAAATCTCAAATCGGTAATCCAGATGGTGACGATGCTCCTAACAAAAAACACTATGACCCTAGGGTTTGGTTACGCGAAGGCGAAAAGACATTCGTTGCAAGATTGAAAAAGGCTTTTGAAGATTTAAATAATGTTAACACCCTTTAATATCTAACTTTATGACAGCTTGGTTTAAAAGAAAGGAAAAGGGAATACAAACAGCTACGGAGGAAAAGAAAGACACCCCTAAAGGACTTTGGTACAAGTCCCCTACCGGAAAAATTGTTGAATCTGATGATCTTGCTAAGAACTTTTATGTAAGTCCAGAAGACGATTATCATGTTCGCATCGGGAGTAAAGAATATTTTGAAATTCTTTTTGATGACAATAAATTTCAAGAACTTGATGAGAAACTCAGTTCAAAAGACCCTTTAAAATTCGAGGATACCAAAAAATACTCGGATCGATTAAAAGCGGCAAAAGCTAAAACCGGACTCAATGATGCAGTTCGCGCCGCTATCGGAAAATCTAAGGGTAAAGACTTGGTCGTAGCTTGTATGGACTTCAGCTTTATCGGAGGATCCATGGGAAGTGTTGTTGGTGAAAAAATTGCTCGCGCAATTGATGTTGCAAAAAAGAAGAAAGTGCCTTTTTTGATGATTTCGAAATCGGGCGGAGCACGTATGATGGAGGCAGCACTATCCTTAATGCAATTAGCCAAAACCTCTGCAAAACTAGCGCAGTTGGCTGAAGCCAAAATACCATACATATCGCTGTGCACGGACCCAACTACAGGCGGCACTACTGCTTCATACGCAATGCTTGGAGATATCAATATCTCGGAGCCTGGGGCCTTAATAGGTTTCGCAGGCCCAAGAATTGTCAAAGATACTACTGGTAAAGAATTGCCAGAAGGTTTTCAGACTTCGGAGTTCTTAAAGGAGCATGGTTTCTTAGATTTTATAGCACATCGACGCGATTTAAAGAACAAAGTCAATTTGTACATAGATTTAATTACCAATCAGCCGGTAAGAAAAGAAAAAGAGTTGGCTAGTTAGCCAACTCTTTTTTTTTAATATTTACTAATTTTTCAAAAACCTTCTCAAGAATATTTCTTCACTTGAACCATCTGGCGAGGTAAGAATACCTTTTGCATCGCAACTACCATCCCCAAAATCTAAACTCGCTGTAGCATCATTTCTTGTAATCTCCAATACACCACTTACAATAAATCGGCATGATAACTCTCGTCTTAAAGGAGTGATAATTTCTTTGGTAAAAGAATTTCCGGCTCGATTGGTAAAGGTTCTTTTTCCCGTTATTAAAAAAACATTATCTCCCCAAAATCCGCTACCATAACCTTCTATCCATTCTCGCGTTCTTGTACCTTCAAAAGAAGCTGTTTCCCCATCTGGCCATATAGCATTAAATGAGGCATTTGCAACTGCCTGAGGGTTTCCATTTTGGTTAGACCGCAAACGTAAAACATCGGCACCACCCTCTACGGCAACACCGTTGAATGTAAAATTTTCAAGGGATATTGCCAATGTTTTTTGGGCCAACTCCATATCTTTAGCATAACTCAAATTAATGGTTCCACTTAGAACATTGCCGTTTGGCAATTCGCAACCATCACCAAAATCAATAGTTTTTTCTTTGGTCGCATCTGTTACAACTGTTGTAATCGTAACACAATCGGGTAAGTAATCTGAAGAATAATTGAACTTTGAAGTACTTGAAATTTCATCTGCTGCGTAAACATCTTCCGCTATCGAAGAAATCTCTTCAGAAATCATTTCAGATTCATCACTATACTTTAATTCAACAGCGGTAATTACCGCTTCAGCGACAACTTCTTCTTCTATCGATACTTCATCTTTACTACAAGAAACTATTGTAAATGCAGCTAATACCAACACTTTTGCCAAATGCACTTTTCTACTATTCTTTTTCATCTTTTCTAATTTTAATGTTTGTTAATGAGGCTTAATCTGTAAATTTTAAAACGAACTAGTATTTGCTTAAAACCTACAACAACGCTAACAATTCTTTAACGTTTGTAGTTATGACAATACAAAAGCAAAAAGGTTTAATTTCAGGTTTGATTCTTTCTTTAAAAAAAAGAATTATCTTTGCGCCCTGATTGATAAACAGTCAGATACATAAAAATCATTTAAAATAATATTGGAATGTATTTAACAAAAGAAGTAAAAGCCGAAATCTTTAAGAAACACGGTGGCTCTGAAGGCAACACAGGTTCTACTGAAGGGCAAATCGCGTTATTCACACATCGTATCAACCACTTAACAACGCACTTAAAAAGAAATCACAAAGATTACAACACAGAGCGTTCTTTGGTTAAACTGGTAGGTAAAAGACGTAGTCTTTTAGACTATCTTAAAAAGAAAGATGTTGTAAAATATCGTGAGCTTATTAAAGAGCTGGGTATTAGAAAATAATAATTTACGGGGAAGCTTTTGCTTCCCCTTATTTTTACAAAGTCCTCTACGGAGGCAACACAAAAAGCTAGATTTCGAATCAAGTTCGAAACTATCGGTTTTTCATTGGTCAACACAACAACACAACCCGACCGTCCGGATGACGGTAGACCAAATGTTTAACAAGTCCTTCGCTATTTATTAGAGGGAAACACAAAATTTTATGATTCCAAAAACTTTTAAAGAGGTCATAGACCTCGGTGACGGTAGAGAAATTTCTATCGAAACTGGAAAATTGGCAAAACAGGCACACGGTTCTGTTGTTGTACAATCTGGCAAGTGTATGTTATTATGTACAGTTGTATCTAACTACAAGCAAGCAGACGTAGATTTTCTACCACTAACTGTAGATTACCGTGAAAAATTCGCTGCTGCAGGGCGTTACCCAGGTGGTTTTTTCAAAAGAGAAGCGAGACCAAGCGATGGTGAGGTTTTGACCATGCGTTTAGTAGATCGCGTATTGCGTCCGTTATTCCCAAAAGATTATCATTCTGAAACTCAGGTGATGATTCAATTAATGTCTCATGACGACGATGTTATGCCAGATGCAATGGCAGGTTTAGCCGCTTCAGCTGCTATTCAATTATCAGATTTTCCATTTGAATGCGCTATTTCTGAAGCAAGAGTAGGTCGAGTAAATGGTGAATTCGTTATTAATCCTACAAGAGCGCAATTAGCAGAATCGGATATCGACATGATGATAGGTGCCTCTGCAGACTCTGTGATGATGGTCGAAGGTGAGATGGATGAAATTTCTGAAGAAGAAATGACAGAAGCCATCAAATTCGCCCATGAAGCCATCAAAGTACAATGTGCTGCACAAATACGACTTGCCGAAGCTTTCGGAAAGAAAGAGGTGCGTGAGTACGAGCCAGAACGAGAAGATGAAGATTTGGCTAAAAAAGTACATGACCTTGCTTATGACAAAGTATATGCTGTAGCCAAAGCAGGTTCTGCAAAACATGAGAGAAGTGCTGCTTTCAGTGAAATTAAAGAAGAAATTGTTGCTTCTTTTTCAGAAGAAGAGCAAGAAGAATATGGTGGATTAATATCCAAGTATTTTTACAAGGCTGAAAAAGCGGCCGTTCGTGACCTTACCTTAAATGAAGGTTTGCGTTTAGATGGTCGTAAGACAGACGAAATTCGTCCTATTTGGTGTGAAGTTGATTATTTACCTTCTACACATGGTTCTGCAATTTTTACAAGAGGTGAAACTCAAGCTCTTGCAACGGTTACTCTAGGAACTTCTAGAGAAGCCAATCAAATCGACATGCCATCTTTTGAAGGTGAAGAACGTTTCTACTTACATTATAATTTCCCTCCTTTTTCAACTGGAGAGGCTAGACCTATTCGTGGAACATCTCGTAGAGAAGTTGGTCATGGTAACTTGGCACAACGTGCTTTAAAGGGAATGGTTCCTGAAGATTGTCCGTATACCGTAAGGGTAGTATCAGAAGTATTGGAATCTAATGGTTCTTCTTCTATGGCAACGGTTTGTTCTGGTACAATGGCCTTAATGGATGCCGGTGTACAATTGAAAAAACCAGTTTCTGGTATAGCCATGGGATTGATAACCGATACAGAATCTGGTAAATATGCTGTTTTATCTGATATTTTAGGTGATGAAGATCATTTAGGGGATATGGACTTTAAAGTAACAGGTACTGCAGATGGTATTACTGCTTGTCAAATGGACATTAAAGTAAAAGGGCTTTCTTATGAAATCTTGGTTAATGCTTTAAAACAAGCCCGTGATGGACGTTTACATATCTTAGAAAAACTTACAGATACGATTGCGGCCCCGAATGCAGACGTTAAAGATCATGCGCCAACAATGGTTACAAGACGTATTCCAAATGAATTTATTGGAGCTTTGATCGGACCTGGTGGAAAAGTGATTCAAGAACTTCAAAAAGAAACTGAAACGACCATCGTTATCAACGAAGACCCGGTAACCGAAGAAGGTATTGTTGAAGTACTTGGTGTAGGTAGTAAAGGTATCGACGCGGTAATGGCAAAAATAGATTCTTTACTATTTAAACCGGAAGTTGGTAGCGTTTACGAAGTAAAAGTAATCAAGATGCTAGACTTTGGTGCTGTTGTAGAGTATATAGATGCACCAGGCAACGAAGTATTGCTTCACGTTTCTGAACTGGCTTGGGAACGTACAGAAAATGTTTCCGATGTAGTTAACATGGGAGATGTTTTCGATGTAAAATACTTTGGTATTGATTCTAGAACAAGAAAAGAGAAAGTTTCAAGAAAGGCGCTTTTACCAAAACCAGAAGGTTATGTAGAACGACCACCAAGAAATGATAGAGGTGGAGATAGAAGAGGTGGTGACCGTCGCGGCGGAAGAGATAATCGCGATAGAAAACCAAGAAGAGACTAGTACTGTTCTCTTAAAATATAAAAAGCCCTTGCATGTATTTTTTCATGCAAGGGCTCTTAGTTACAAAAAATAATTGAAATAAATTTTACCAAATTGTAACTTTTTACGTTTTCTTACGTATAAGTATATGAGCGCAAGCTTTTGAACTTAATTTGAAGGAGAAATTTAGATGAGACAGTTAAAAATTACAAAACAGGTAACCAATAGGGAAACCGCATCGTTAGACAAGTATTTACAAGAAATCGGAAAGGTAGATTTAATTACTGCCGATGAAGAAGTAGAATTGGCACAACGAATAAAAGCTGGTGATCAAATTGCCTTAGAGAAGCTAACAAAAGCGAATCTAAGGTTCGTAGTTTCGGTTGCTAAACAATATCAAAATCAAGGATTAACCTTACCAGATTTAATCAACGAAGGTAACCTAGGGCTAATAAAAGCTGCACAACGTTTTGATGAAACAAGAGGTTTTAAATTTATCTCTTATGCCGTTTGGTGGATTCGTCAATCTATTTTGCAGGCATTAGCAGAGCAATCACGTATTGTACGATTACCATTGAACAAAATTGGTTCTATCAATAAAATCAATAAAACTTTTGCCTTTTTAGAGCAAGCGCACGAACGTATGCCTTCTCCTGAAGAAATTGCAAAAGAGTTGGATATGACCGTTGAGGATGTTAAGCAATCTTTGAAGAATTCTGGGCGTCACGTATCGATGGATGCGCCACTTATCGATGGAGAAGATTCTAACCTTTATGACGTACTTCGTAGCGGTGAATCTCCAAATCCCGACAAAGAATTGTTACACGAATCATTACGTACCGAGATAGAACGTGCCTTAGAAACCTTAACACCTCGTGAGGCAGATGTTATTCGTTTATATTTTGGTCTTGCTGGTCAACATTCTATGACTTTGGAAGAAATTGGCGAAACTTTTGATTTAACTAGAGAACGTGTTCGTCAAATCAAGGAAAAAGCAATTAGAAGATTAAAACATACTTCAAGAAGTAAGATTTTAAAGACATATTTAGGTTAAAACCGAATAAATTACAGTTAAATAAAGCTTAAATTTTTTTTTTGGCAAGAATATTGTAATTTAGTATACTACAACAGTTTATCATGACTGTTCGTTTTTTGATTGATGAATAAACTCCGGCTGATTACCGGAGTTTTTCATTTTATAAACTTAGGCTTAGTCCTTACAAGAAAATATTTCTGGGCTATTCACCTTACTCATTTTAAGTAAAAAATGGAACAACCTAACAATCCGCTACATGGGGTTAAACTGGCTACCATACTAGAAGAACTTACTAAGGCTTATTCATGGGAGTATCTGGCCAATCAGATTAATATAAATTGTTTTAAAAGCAATCCATCTATAAAATCGAGCCTAAAATTTTTAAGGAGAACCCCCTGGGCAAGAGAAAAGGTAGAGCAGTTGTATCTTCACTTGAAATCAAAAGAAAGTTAAATGGCTTTTAATGTTGTTCTTGTCGAGCCTGAAATACCAAATAATACAGGTAATATTGGTAGGCTATGCCTTGCCTCTGGTGCTGATTTACATTTAATTAAACCATTCGGGTTCGAATTAAACGATTCAAGGCTTAAAAGGGCCGGATTGGATTATTGGCAGCATCTATCCGTCTTTATTTATGAAGATTTGGCAGCATTTATGACCGAACATACCAATAAAAATCTTGTCTATTTTTCTAGTCATGCGACCAAAAGTCATTGGACAATTCCCTTTGAAAATGATATGTTTCTAGTCTTCGGAAAAGAATCTGTTGGCCTACCCCCTACTCTTACAGAAAACAATACGAATGAGCTATACAAAATCCCTATGTATAGTGAGCATATCCGCAGTTTAAACCTAGCAAATGCCGTGGGCATCATCGTCTATGAAGGATTAAGACAGCTAGATAGTATTTAATACTGAAGGTTATTCTGTTAAAGTTTTAATCTGTTAAAACTTAAATCTATTTTTTACTCGTAAATATTCAGCATTGTTCTATTGTCCGGTAAATATCAGACCTGTAAAATTTAATTTTAAATCGCGTAATTATGAGCTTTACCATTGAAATTCGGTTTTTAGGTGGTCTAACCCCTAGTCAAGAAATAGTATTTGCAGAGGCAAGTACTAGATGGTCAGAGCTGATTGTAGGAGAGCTGCCTAGGGTTCAATTGGCAAATGGTGAAATCATAGAAAATGTACGTATTGATGCCCAAGCGGTTAATATTGATGGTGCTTTGGGAATTTTGGGTCAAGCCGGACCCACCCAACTTAGAGCAGGAAGTTTTTTGCCCGCTACAGGAATCATGCAATTTGATACTTCGGATTTAGCACGATTAGAGGCAGAAAATAGTTTAAAAGATGTGATCATTCATGAAATGGGGCATGTTTTAGGCTTTGGCACCCTCTGGTCATCTCAATTTTTGAATTTGATTTCAGGTTCCGGTTCTGAAAATCCCATTTTTACCGGAACAAATAGTATTCGTGAATATCAACTACTGACCAATGATGAAAGCCTATCAAGTGTTCCGTTAGCCAACACGGGTGGAGCGGGCACACGCGATGGACATTGGAGGGAACAAGTATTTGTCAATGAATTAATGACAGGGTTTATCAATACTGGTACCAACCCCATAAGTCGCTTATCGATAGCTGCTTTTGAGGATATGGGCTATACGGTAGACTATTCTATGGCAGACACTTATAATTTACCAATCCCTTCCACGCTAAAACAGCTAAAGGCCTTAAATGAAAATAACCAATGTAAAATGTGCAGCAGCAAGATATTACGATGCGACCCTATTGTTCTTCCAAAATCTGCGTTTATAGATTAATAAAATTGGGAGACGAGCCAAAATCCATTTCCTTATTTTTGCAGTATACAATGCACTAATGAGTAAAAAAATAGCACCTTCTTTACTAGCCGCAGATTTCGGAAATCTGCAACGGGATGTTGAAATGGTCAATAATAGTCATGCTGACTGGCATCATATTGATGTTATGGATGGCGTTTTTGTACCGAACATATCATATGGTATGCCTGTAGTTAAATCCATTGCCAAACATGCAACAAAACCACTTGACGTACATTTAATGATCGTAGATCCTGACCGCTATATTAAAACTTTTGCCGAACTGGGGGCCAATATTCTTTCTGTTCATTATGAAGCCTGCACACACTTACATAGAAGTTTACAGGCTATAAAGGCAGAAGGAATGAAGGCAGGTGTTGCTTTAAATCCACATACATCTATAAAGCTGCTGGAAGATACCATCCAAGATATCGATATCGTTTGCTTAATGAGCGTAAACCCAGGTTTTGGTGGGCAATCTTTTATTGAAAATACTTATCAGAAAGTTGCTGATTTAAAAGAACTCATTATTAGGAAAAATGCAAACACCCTTATCGAAATCGATGGCGGGGTTAACGCTAACAATGCCAAAAAACTGGTAGATACAGGGGCAGACGTTTTAGTAGCTGGTAGTTTTGTTTTCAAAAGCGAAAACCCAACTGAAACCATTAAAGATTTGAAGCAAATTATAGCTTAATGCAAAGATTTGATGTAATCATAATAGGTGGAGGCCCTATTGGCATAGCTTGTGGGTTGGAAGCCAAAAAAGCTGGACTCTCTTATCTTATTATTGAAAAAGGGCCTATTGTAAATTCCCTCTTCAACTACCCCATAAATATGCAATTTTTTTCCTCTTCGGAAAAGTTGGAGATTGATGAGATTCCGTTCATCAGCAAAGAAGCAAAACCTAAACGAAATGAAGCACTGGAGTACTATCGCAGAATAGTAACTTCGAATAAATTGGCAGTTCATCTTTTTGAAGAAGTAAAAAGAGTGGAACAACGAGATAATAAATTTATTGTAGAAACCACTAAATCTACTTACGAGACTTCAAACGTTATAGTGGCTACCGGGTTTTACGATTTACCCAATAAAATTAATGTGCCCGGCGAAGACCTAGCAAAGGTGTCGCACTATTATAAAGACCCCCATTTTTATGCTAGTCAAAAACTTGCAGTAATCGGGGCTAGTAATTCTGCTATTGATGCTGCTCTGGAATGCTACAGAAAAGGGGCTGAAGTCACCTTGATCATTAGAGGCCCAGAAGTTGGAAAACGCGTTAAATATTGGGTTAGACCTGATATCATTAACCGTATTGAAGAAGGTAGCATTAAGGCTTATTATGATGCAACCGTAAATGAAATTCGAGAAAACAATCTTGACATTAATTCAAGTGAAGGCCTGGTTACCATACCAAATGACTTTGTACTTGCGCTTACAGGGTACATGCCCAATTTTGAATTTCTCAAACGACTAGGTATTCAACTTTCCAGTGATGAAAAGCTATTACCAACGTATAACCCAGATACCATGGAATCGAATATTGAAGGTCTTTACTTGGCCGGCGTTATTTGCGGAGGTATGGAAACCCATAAATGGTTTATAGAAAACTCTAGAATCCACGCGCCGACCATCATTAAACACATCCTTTCTAAAAAAGTCTAAAAGACAATATTTTCATATAGAAATCAAGTACGCTTAAAAAATCATACATTAGAGTATGGATACATTAGCTCAAATACATTTAGCCTCACAATATTTGGCAACAGCGGGGAAAAGTTTTTTAAAGGAGAGGTCAGATGACAGTCATACCAATTTAGGCTTTTTTCCAGAGGATAATACCTTGCGCACTTGGCCCCTAAATGATAAGAACGCATATTTGTCATTGAGGTATGACGATTTTTCTTTGGAGTGGTTGGATAATAATAAGCGAAAGCAAATCTCCATTAATGGCAAATCTCATAATGAGATTACCGCATGGGTAGCAGCGACAGCAGAAGAGTTTGATTTTTCAAAATCGTATCAATACCATCTTCATTATGAATTGCCTTATGAAATAGATGATAATTTCATATTTGATTGTAAATCAAATAAAGAGTTAGAAAAGCTCGCAAAGCTTACAGAACTTGCTCAACACGCCATAGATACATTTTTGAAAAAAGAAGGCTTGACTTCTACTATCCGGGTTTGGCCCCATCATTTCGATATTGGTGCTTTTGCAGAACTAACCGATAATTCTGGCAAATCGATTGGTCTTGGTATGGCCATACCCGATTCAGTTATGGACAAACATTACTTCTACATCAGTGCTTATAAAGGTCATGACAGCTTAGAAACCGATAAATTTTCTGAACTCAGCTATGGTGAATGGCAAAACAATGGCTTTAAAGGTGCCGTTTTAGATGCCATAGCAACTGATGAAAAAACAGCAACCAATTTTTTTCAAGAAGCTTTTGCCTGTTTTAAAACCTAAAGCGCAAACATGTATTGCAGTGAAACACTACCAATAAAACCTTGTTCTACTTCATCACCGCTTGTTATGGCATTTATTTCTCTTCCAAAGCCAACAGTTAGCCCAATCTGAGACTTAGTATTTTTTATGGGCAAAAAATAACCACCTTCTAACCATGGCTGTATAACCAGAGTATACGTACTTCCAGAGGTTGGTGCATCAGTTGGGCCAATATCCGTCCAATCAATAGTTAAACTCCAAATATCAAGGTTTATCCCGGCTATAAACTTCCCTTTTCCTGAAGGAAAATGCTTTCTATATCCTATCGAACCCCCGAAACCAGTACCCATCTCAGTTTGATTAAAATCACTAAAATCCTTTCGATCAACAATATTCAAACCTGCTCTTAAAAGCAACGAAGATTTTTTATCAAAATAATGTTCCAAATTTAACGTAGGAATTATACCTGCAGGGTATAGTTGTAGCGATACTCCTAAATCCGTTCTACTATCTTGATCATCTTGTGCGTTCAACGAAATAAAGCCAAATGCTACTACCAAAAAAAGTGTTATATATATCTTCATTCTATACCAATTTTAATTGTTCTTCTAACAAACTATTTGCTTTTAACATAGCACGACCATCTTTAAAACTCAAATAGGGATAGCCTCTCTTATGGTTTATAATACTGATTTTGCACAAATAATTCCAGTGTTTAAAAATTTCTTTCCAAGCAAAAAACAAAGAATGCTTGGGGTCATATATGTGTGTAGCTTCACCACCGGCGCCATTTATTTCAATTATTTTAAAGTTTTCCCCCTTAGAAAGTCCATCAAAATCAGCATATAACACATCTAACCTACCATAATAAAATTCCGGTATCTGAGTACAGATGCCATCAATTAAATTTTCTAAATCTTTATTGTTCTGATTACTTCTATCAATAAACTTTGCACCTCTGGTATGGCTACCGTAAGGAACCAAAATAAACTTCTCACCATCCTTTAGAACAGTATCTAACTTGTTTCCAAACTTTTTGACCAAAGCTTTCAGTTGCAAATGACTTCTAGGATTTTGTTTTATCAGTTGTAAAATACTACTGTAGCCATCACCTGTTACGGAGAGGAATTCTTTAGCGACAATACCCGTAATCTTTCCTTTTTCTTCACCCGGAACTCGCACATAAAAAATACCAACCTCATCCGGGTAAGCTATAAACTCTTGAATCAAAAAATCTTCAGGAGTTCTATTTATGTAGGATTCTAAATCTGATTTACTTTTAATTTTATCCACGCCAAAAGCCTTCATTCCAATATCGGGCTTCGCTATTAGCGGATATTGCAGGTTCATTTCACTTAAAAGCTTTTCTACGCTATCGGTAGTAACGGTTTCCTTTTCAATCAAAACTGTTTTTGGTATGTATTCTTCTGGAATCATATCATAGATTTCTTTTTTTGACTCCATGGCCATACCCCCATTTTTCATTAATGGGTTGGCTGCGTTAAAAAAGAAGAAAGAACGTGCTTTAAGGGAAAAAAAGAGCCAAACCGGAAATAGAGGATAATATACTGCCCAAAGCGGCCAATATTCCCAATGGGTAAGTTTGTGCCATTTTAGTTTAAAAGAGCTCATCAGAATTGACTAATCAATTGACTGGTAATCATTTCTAACTCATTGGTCTCTTGCTTCAACAAATCAATATGTTTTAGAGCGACTCTCCCCTTTTCAAGAACCGCTTGAGTAACACTAAAGGTTTTCAAACCTGTCTGCCTATCGATTATAAACCCGTTCTGCGAATCCTGATGATTGTTCGAATGAAAGTCAATGATAGACTTTGCATCTACATCTGCTTTATTCATAAAATTGAAGAAAAGTTCTTCTCGCTTTTGAATTATCTCTTTGTGGTAAAGTGTGGCTGAGGACCAGATATAAGCTTGGTCACTTTTTAGCGTTTTCAGGTGCTTATTTTTCCCATCCCATCGTAATTCTACCAATTTTTCTTTCTCAAAAACCAGAACCGTGAACGGTTCAATTTTGATAAGGTCGATTTCTTTCAAATAATCTTGGGGATTATTGTGACACACGATGTCTAAAACAACTAGTCCTCTGCTTTTGGCATAATTATCTTTGGGTACATGCTTTTCAAAAGCACCATTTAATAAAATTACTACAGCCCCGCTTTCACTAATGGCAAACCATGTACCACCAGCTTTCGGATCTTTGGGAAAGACGATTCTTTTATTATTTACTATTTCTTTTTTTGGAAAAAATGCCGATGGTCTAGAAATATGTTCATCTCTATTCGATGTAAAGACAAAGGCATTTCCTTTGGGAATGAAACTTACTGTACACATACCTTTCTATACTGAATTGTAGAAGGCGCAACACCAAAAGAATCTGGCAGTTCTATATTGGTCATTGTCTTAATTCCAACCTTAATCAAAGCATGATGATGGATTACATGCTCTAAATTATACATTACTTCTCTGTAATAATTTGATGTAAGACAGATTTCTTCTTCACCCAACTCATAGCGAATTTGAAGCTCTTTATTAGGCTTCTCGAGGTTTTCTTGAATATTTTCCAGTAGCGTTACGGCATAACCAATCTCCTCTTCGATTCTTTTATTCCGTTCTCTTTTGTCATAGCAAACATCAGCTTCACCATAACCGTTAATCAAACATTGGTATAATTCTATAATATGTCTTGTATGCTGACCTATAGTTGCATGAGAAAGTGATTCACAAGGCTCTGCGTAGCAATCTTTCGAGAGCTGAGATAATATTTCTTTGAATTGCTCAATTGTTTGAATTGAGGAGTTAAACATAGCCTATTGTATTTTTAGTTGATGATGCTTTTTGTATAATAAAAATAAAAGATAGAAAGAAAAACCGAGGTAAAGTAAACCCAATATTAAATTACTGATTTGGGCATACTGTGTGTAATTATCCACAATTAATTTTCCTGCATAAATGAACACTAATAATCCTATTAAGGTACCAGCACCAATACCAAACATATAACCGATGAATGATACTGTATTGTCTTCAAGAATTTTCTTTGACTCCAGAACCTTGTTCCATGTTAACCAAAAAGGTATTTGTAATGGATTCAATGCACTAAGCAATAAACCCAGTAATATAGGGGACGTAATTTTAGGTAAAACTGATTTCGTTGGAGTTACATCATTAAAATATAAAGCCGTTGTCAGACTAGAAAATGCCAAATATAATAGCAAAAAAAATGCCAGTGGAAGTGCAATGTATATCCATTTACCCTCGAGCTTGACCCTTTGATTGCCCCAAAGGGTGAGGCGAACATAAGCCAGCTCAACAAAAATAGCTGCGAAAGCAAATAACAAAGCGTTGTTAATGCTTTGGGTAGCAGAAATATCAAAAGCAGTTATGTTTAGACTTCCTAGAGGTAATGCTCCAAGAAAACTAATCAAAAGACCGGCAACCCAAACTTTCAAAATTTTAAACATAAACTACATTTCAAATCAAGAAGAAAGTTCTTAATTCTTGATTTTTTCCCAGTTCTTATCCGCCTTAATTTTTAGTACTTCTGGAGACTCATTGTTCCAAAGCGCCAAAGTATTTGTTTTACCAGAATTATAAAACAGCAGTAATTCTCCATCTCGTATTTCAAAAGTCTCAGGGTTAACGGAAACCTTTTTACTTGAGACAGCAACCGCATATGCACAATAACCTCCATATTTGGGAAGATACTTTTTTGGATTACCCTTAAACTTTTCAAGATTCTCTTGACTTGAAAACTTAAACTTTACATTATCATATTCCGCGGTGTATTTCTCATCGCCAACAGTAGCCTTATTATCAAAATAGGCAACTACATCATAGCCCTTAGTAACATAACCCTTCTTTGTATTATAATCTATAGATTGGGCAATACTGTTAAACCCAATTAAAAAAGCTACAACAACAACTATTCTACTCATCTTAATAAATTAAAGATTTTTTGTCTAATTTTTCAATTTGGCCAACATCGATGCGCATCACTTTCCAATCGCCAATTTCATCTGCCACACCAGAAATAACGGATGGTTCACCTATATATGGTAGTATGTCTTTATGAATAGGATTTCCTTTCAAATCAGTTAACAAAAAATAGTCTTCAATACCATTTTCATCACTTGAGACCAAAACAGGTGGCACTCCACCCGAAATACAAAGAGAAGCACAACTTCTGTGAATTTTACCAAAACCCGGCTTCATTACCCCAAAATAGCATTTTGGGTCTATAATTTCCCCTTCAATTTTTAACCATCCTAGTGAATTGGGCGAAATATTTATTGAACTCCTGCGATTACCTATACTCACTTTTTGACTATCATCAATTTCCAATAAGGTTTTACCATTATAGTAAATCAATTGACCTTCGATATTTAGGTGTTTTCCGTTTAGGTTACCCTCTTTCTCTCGAAGGTCTTTTAAATAGGCATTTGGTCCAAATTTGCCAAAACCTAATAAGACCAAGTCTTTAAATTCACTACCTGAAAGGGAAACACGGAGCATTGGATAAGGCGATTCATGGTAAATACCAGAAAGTTTGGTAGGATTACCAAAGTCGAAAGCACTATTCACAGCTAATTCTTGAAAAAATCCGAACAAAAATGCTCCACCAGCAAGAATCATTAAGGATGCGATAACAAATCTTTTTAACGACTTTTTCGTTTTTGAACCGACCTCATCTACATAACCGATATAAAACTCGTCATTCTTCATAGCTAACAGGTAATTGGGGTTACTTCGGCCCCTTCGGCAAATGCTTCTGGGTTAATATGAACCATATCATTCTCAATTTTTAATTCATAGGTTTTTACCTTTTCGGCAAATGGAGGTGGCGACTGCCCATTATGCGCCAAGTATTGATATCCGTGCCAAGGACAAGTAATACACCCATCAACAATTTTACCTTCTCCTAAAGGACCTCCTTGATGTTTACAAACATTATGAACTGCAGAAAGTTTTCCTTCATTTTTAAAAATAGCCACACGCTCATTTTCTACGGTAAATATCTTAGCTCTACTTTCTTCAATCTCATTAGGGTGACAAACTTCTAACCAGCCATCTTTTTGAACAGCAATACATCTATCTACTTTTGATTCTTTAAAGGCGGTCTTAAGATGTAATCCGCAAATCACTACAAAACCAACCAACAAGACACTAATAGTAAAAGGTGATGTTTCTTGTTGAAAAGCTCCTAAAAAAACATGCATGATTAACAATGCATAAGCTAAATAAACCATCATATGTAGTCGTTTCCAGATTTTTGCCGATAGATTGTGCAAAAAGAAATCATGGCTTGTTGATGCCATCACAAATAAAATCAACAATGCTAAAAAGCCAAGTACTTGAAATGGAAAATTGGTCAATGACCCATAATCCATGTTCGAAGTAAAAATGGCGTAAATAGGATTTACATTGCCAAGTGCATGAAATTGAATAGTCGCAAACACACCGTGTATTGACGCTGCTAAAAACATACTGACCCCAAAATGCCTGCGATTATAGAGCAACGGCATAAACTGAGAATTCAATCTTGTTAGCGGGCCAATGACTAAAATGAGATGCAGCATTAGAATCGCCAAAGACCCAAAAGCTCGAATAATTATAGTCTCTGCAGTCATTTCAGGATTGGTCACAAAACTCAATACAAAAAATATTACCAAATACATCACCATTGCTATGGCAATCCATTTATCGTAGACTTTCTTATGCTTATTCCAGAGTACTAGTTTATAATCGAGTCCCATTAAAATTCAATTTTAAAAAGTTCTTCTTTCCTGATTCCATCTATAACCACTACTCCCTTGGTTGATTCAGAAATCGAAAATTCATATTTTCCTATTCCTCTTAACTGCCCTAATAACCTTCCTGAATATCCCTGAGTATCTAATTCATAAACCAGAGGAGAAGGACTCTGAAATGGTTGTTTTAGTTCTATTTGAACTACATTACTTTTTAACGCAGCCGTGAGCTGTTCGGTATTGACACTTCCAGATGTTGAAGGAAAATTTAAATCTTTCAATGCCATAGTCAGAAGCATTGGTATTACCAGTACTATGACCAACCATATATACTTATGGGATTTTCTTTGACTTGAAATCATCTTGTTCTTGATTTAAGAAGTTTTCCCATTAAAAAAGGCCATGTAGCGATTGTTCCTGGAAGTAATAACAACCGAACTTTCTTTTTGCTTTCTTTTAATAGGGGGTCTATTTTAACTGCTCCTGCAAAAACAAAATACAGTCCAAAAAGCAACCCAATACTAAAGTAAATACCTAATACCGCTAAAAAAATAGAAATAATTATCTGCATCTTAAATAAGGTTTACATCGGTCATTATTTCTAGTACTGCAGCACCATCTTGTTCAAACATATTCTTCATTTCTTTTTCTAAATCATTCTGATTTTCAACACGTTTGCCCCAAGCACCACATGAACTTGCAAATTCTGCAAAATTAGGATTAGAAAGTGACGTTTTCCAAACATCAAACTCGCCGGCCCTTTGTTCTTTGGAAATTTTACCTAGTTCATGATTATTCAAAACAATTAACTTTACAGGCATATTGTATTTAACAAGGGTAGTTATTTCTGCCAAGTATTGACATAAACCCCCATCACCGGCAACCGCGATGACCGGTCTTGAATTGCCAACCGCCGACCAAGCCCCAATGGCTGCTGGTAAGGCAAAACCAATAGACCCTAGATAACCTGACATTAAAAAATCTTGGTTTGTAGGTTCAAAATATCGTCCAAAAGAATAGGCATTATTACCAACATCTACGCACATAACAGCATTCTTAGGAGTTAACTTATTCATTGTTTCAAAAACGGCAATTGAACTAATTCCCTTATCTGAAGTTTCTAAAAGGCGTTTTGCTTTTTCTTCCTTCCATATCTTCCATCTCGCTGCAATTTCCTCGGTTTGATTCAGTATATTTACTTTTCCTTTTAGTTCCTTATTAAAAATCTCAAGAGTTCTTGAAATTTCACCCCAAACGGCTACCTCAACCTTATGGAACTTGCTTAAGGCCATTGGGTCAAAATCAATTTGAATTATTGGTTTTTTGGGTGTTATGCCTGTATGGTTTGAAAAAGAGGCACCAAATACTAATAACAAATCAGCTTCGTTCATAAACCAAGAAGCAATTGGGGTTCCGCTGCGCCCTAGAACACCACCACCTAAAGGATGACTGTCTGCAATAAGTCCTTTTCCCTTAAATGTAGTAACTACTGCCGCATTTAAACTTTCAGCAAATTTTACAACTTCTTTTTTATGCGCCCTAGCCCCGTGCCCCATGATGATTACCGGACGTTTCGATTTTTTGATTAATTCAATCGCATCATTTACCGCATCCTTTGGCGGTGCAATCTCCATCTGGGTAATTCTCTTATCTGGTGTTTGGGCAATAGCATTGGGCTTCGCTAATTTCTCTTGTACCTCATCAGGAAAAGTTAAATGCGAAACATCACGTTTTAGAATGGCACTTTTCACTGCTAAAGACATTAATTCTGCATGTTTACTATCGCTTTGTACCCTTTGATTAAATTCAGCTACGGTACTAAAACCTCTAACCAAATCTACCTCCTGAAAATTACCGGTTCCAACCACTTGTGTGGCAACCTGACCGGTAAGTGCTAAAAGTGGGGCTCTATCGACCTTAGCATCCCACATACCGGTGTACATATTGGTTGCTCCGGGGCCAGCAATTGAAAAACAAGCCGCAGGTTTGCCAGTCAATTTACCATAAGCTGAGGCAGCAAAAGCTGCAGCACCTTCATGACGTATACCATAAAAGCTTAAGTTTCCTTTTTGTTCTTGGCGTTTCATAGCATCGGCAAAACCCAAATTAGAATGCCCTACCATACCAAATACTTTTGTTACTCCCCAATTGACCATAGTTTCTACCATAATATCAGAAACTGTGGCTTGATGGTCTGCTTCCTCTTCAACCCCAACATAAATTGCATTATCTTCTTCCTTAACTTCAAAAGTTTCTATACCATCATCAAAACCGCCTGGTGAATTTCCTGTGCAAGGATGATAGTCCCACCCGTGCCAAGGACAACGTAGCATTCCATTTTCAATAGAACCTTCTCCTAAAGGACCCCCTTGATGAGGACATTTATTATCTAAAGCAGAAAATTTACCTTCAAAATGGGTGAGACAAATGCCTTTATGGGCAGCAGTTACCGTTTTAACGCGACCTTCTGGAAGTTCGCTCTTATTATTTAGTACTTTATGCCAAATGATTTTCTTTTTCTGCATGTGATTAATACTTATTTACTAGTTATGCTGTTTAGAACCACCTTTTTTAGCCAGAGAAAAATTCAACAATGCGCCTGCTGTAAAAAAGTGATCTTCTAAGGTACTTATTACATATTTATACTCTGTAAAAAAGAGAATTCTTCCTACGGTGTAATGAAATCCAGCACCAATATTTAGTCCGAAAGCATTTTCCGAAAATTTTTCTTCTTCAAAACCCAGGTTCTCAATTTCGGTTTCAATAGTGTAATTAATTCCTGTTAATGGATAAAACCCTAGACCTTTATTTAAATCAATGATGTAATGAAGGTTTGCATTTGCTTCAAATAGGGACACTTCATTATCCTCATGAGATTTTCTAAAATACGAGATTTCAGGACCAAAACAATACGTATGATCTATGCCATAATATACCCTGGCATTTATTCCTGTGGTTTCTAAATTACTCGAATAAGTGGCTGCAACTCCTGGCAAAAGAAACGGAGGCTCCATTTGCGCCCTTAGCTCAGATGTAATCACAAAAAAAATTAGAACAAATGCTATTTTAAATTTTAACCCCTGCATAATTAATACCTGTTAAATGGTGTATATCCCTATCAAAAGTTGATAAATCATTAGGGTTAAATTTTGAAACATCATCATAACCGCAAGAACGTGCTACTACCTTTATTAAATCGTTTGTAGCACTAAAAAAATTATATAATTGTTTTGCAGAAGAGTCAATAATCAGCCTGTTACGCAAAGATTCTTTTTGGGTGGCAATGCCTACTGGGCAATTATTAGAACCACAAGCTCGCATCCCTAAACATCCTATGGCCTGTAAAGCAGAATTAGAAACCGCAATAGCATCAGCACCCATCATCAAGGCCTTCGCAAAATCTTCCGCTATTCTTAAACCACCTGTAATTATTAAAGTTACATCTTTAGCACCAACCTTGTCCAAATATTTTCTTGCTCTCGCTAGCGCAGGTATTGTGGGCACATTAATATTATCTCTAAGAATAGTAGGTGCAGAACCTGTACCTCCACCTCTACCGTCTAAAATGATATAATCAACGCCAACGTCTAATGCAAATTGAATATCTTTTTCGATATGACTGGCGGCTATTTTAAAACCAATAGGAATACCACCTGTATGCTTCCTTACCTTTTTAGCAAAGTTTTTAAAATCTTCTACTCCGTGAAAATCTGGAAAAGTAGCTGGACTAATTGCGGTCTCTCCTTCATTTAATCCGCGAACTTCTGCAATCTCCTTACTCACTTTACTACCAGGCAAATGACCTCCAGTACCTGTTTTTGCCCCCTGCCCTCCTTTAAAGTGGAAAGCTTGTACATTATCCAATTTATCCCAGCTGAATCCGAATTGCGCTGATGCTAGTTCATAAAAATATTTTGAATTATTTTTTTGTTCTTCGGGTAGCATTCCTCCTTCCCCAGAACATATTCCAGTTCCAGCCATTTCAGCCCCTTTTGACAAAGCGATTTTAGCTTCGCGTGATAAGGCGCCAAAACTCATATCACTAACAAAAATTGGAATATCTAACGCTAAAGGTTTCTTTGCTTTTGGGCCAATGGTAACTTTAGTCACTACCTCTTCATCATCTAAAAATGGTCTAGAAGCTAATTGTGCTGGAAGAAATTGAATATCGCTCCATTTGGGGAGCGTATTTCTATCAACTCCCATAGAAGCAGAAAAACCATGATGTCCTAGGTTTTTTAATCCATTTACTGCCAATTCTTTAATATACCCTGTATAAGGCTCGGTTTCTTCTGGATGGGTATCTGCATAAGTACCTAAATAGGCATCTCTATCAAAAGGCTGCGGATGATTAGTTTCAAAAGCAGTAATCTCATTTTCATCTACTTGAAGCGAATCTCCTTCAATATATTCTTGAAATTTATGAAGTTGCTCATCATTATTATATTCACTTATTCCAGTATCATAGCGATAATCCCAACCATGAACACCACAAATTAAATTATGACCATCAATATGACCATCAGCTAATAAAGCTCCTCTATGATGACATCTTCCATAAAGAACTGAAATACCAGTCTCATGTTTTATAATAACTAAATCTGTGTTTTTAACTAGTGCGTACTTAGGTACCTTTTGTTGAAGTTCTGAAATCTTGGCAATTTCAATTCGTTTTTGAGCCATAAGATGGTTTGCGATTTTGATTGTTAGATTTTAAAAATTGGTTTCGTCTCTTAAGTTACGTTATATTAAGAATAAGAGCGTTATTTTACCAAAAAGTGGAGATTTTTTCTTCTCTAAGGAGCATCTTAGCAAAATCATTAGCTGCTTGCTCGAGGTTTTTTGAAGCATCCCGGTAAGCCAAATTGATATCGGTAATACCTTCGGATATCCCAATGGCATATGAAATACCAGAGTTCTGGAGGTCTCTTTTCGGAATATCTAAAATACCACATAAAGCTGCCACAGGAATATTCTCTTTTTTTGCCGATCTAAGTATACCTGCTATCGTTTTGCCTGATAAAGTTTGCATATCCAGTTTACCTTCTCCGGTAATAATCCAATCTGCGTCTTTAATACTAGTATCAAAATCAGCAATTTCTTTAACCAACTCAATTCCTGATTTTAGTTCTGCATTTAAAAAAGCTATAGCTCCGCCTCCCAAACCTCCGGCAGCACCAGAACCTTTTATATTTTGAACATCAATGCCTAGTTCGGCTTTTATTACTCTAGCAAAATTTTTAAGCCCCTCATCTAAACTTTTAATCTCATTTTTTGCAGCTCCTTTCTGTTCCGCATAAATATGAGCTGCTCCATTAGGCCCATAAAAAGGATTGGAAACATCACAAGCCACTTTTACCTTAACATTAGCTAGTCTTTTATGAATACCTGTTTTATTTATCTGCCTAACTTTAATGAGATTCTCACCTATTGGTTTTAAGGACTCCCTATTTTCATTCAAAAAATCGTATCCTAACGCACAAGCAACACCCATACCTCCATCATTGGTAGCACTGCCCCCAATACCTAAAATGATTTTTTCGACCCCATTATTCAAGGCATCAACTACTAATTCACCTGTACCCAATGTTGTGGTTTTAGATGCATTTAATTCGTTCTTTTGAAGTAACTTAAACCCAGAAGCTTCAGACATTTCTATAAAAGCTGTTTTACGGTCTCTGGAAAGTAAGTAGCTAGCCTGTGTTGGACGAAATAAAGGGTCGGTAATACTTAATTCGATTAAATCAGCGTTCAAATAGTTCTTAATCACCTCAATAGTGCCATCACCACCATCGGCCAAGGGCAACCTCATAATATCTGCCTTTGAAAAAACCTGTTTAATTCCTTTGGCAACGGCATCACAAAACTCCAACCCAGTTAACGAGCCTTTGTATTTATCAGGTGCAAGTACAAATTTCATTTAAAAAAAATTAACCAAAGAAATTGGGCATAAATATACTTAGGGTAATTATTAAGATAAAAAAGCTTACTAAGATGAAAACTTCCTTTCTGCCAGCATAATAAACCACTTCTAAACCTTCATTAGCTTTTTGTTTCACAAGAAAACTAACTGCCATCGCTACAACCATGGTAACCAAACAACCAATTGCATTCCACCAAAACCAAAATACTTCTGGTACATAAAGCCATAAATACATATTAAATAACACGCCTACAACAATACCAATATTAGCCCCTAAAGCATGAGTCTTTTTAGTCAGAATAGCTAGAATGAAAGCAGCTAGAATAGGTCCGTAAAAGACAGAGCTTATTTTATTAATCACCTCTATAACAGTTCCTTCTATATTACCTGCAAAAAAAGCTAAACCTAAACACACTAGACCCCAAAAAAGTGATATCAATCGAGAGTTCATTACGTATTTAGCATCACTCATATTAGGTTTAAATCGTTTTACAAAATCTTCCATAGAAACTGCTGAAAGTGAATTTACCGTAGAACTTAACGTTGACATTGCCGCGGACATAATGGCCACTATTAAAATACCTATAACCCCATTAGGTAAATAATTAATTATAAACACAGGTACCATAAGGTCTGCTTTTTTACCTTCTAAAGAACCTATATTAGCTTGATAAGTAGTGTCCATCATTTCTTGAAATCCTAAATCGTGAAGTAATAAAGTTCCTAACACCAATCCCATGACACAGTAGGTTAGCGTTAGTGGAAATCTAAAAAGTCCATTTGCCAGTAGCAATTTTTTAATCGTTGGCATACCTTTAGATGATAGTAATCTTTGTGATTGGGTTTGATCTGTCCCATAATATGAGGCGTACAAGAAAAATCCTCCAATTACCATTGGCCAAAATCCAAATTCATCATCACCATTAGCGTTATCAAATCCCCATTTATTAAAGTCAACCGCCGTTAGCCTATCTTGGTCTACATTAGTGAGAAAATTTTCAAACCCACCCAATTCACTAATACCATAAATTAAGCAAATTATAATCCCTAAAAACAAAATAACCATTTGAATAACATCTCCCCAGATTACCGCTTTCATCCCACCTTGAAAAGAGTATACTAAAGTAATTACTCCTATAATCAAAATAGAAATCCAAAAATCTACTCCCGCTGTTGCCTGTAATATTAATGCCATAGTATAAACCATTACACCAGTAGCTACGGATCGACTTATTTGAAAAACAAAACTTATTAATAAACGTGAAGAAGCATCAAAACGTTTCTCTAAATATTCATAAACACTAACAATTCCTGATTTATATAGAGTAGGTATCACAGCAATTAAAAGAAAGGCCATAGCTAGAGGAACACCAAATTCATAAGTTAACCATTGAAGTCCTCCTCCTTCTTTTAATCCAACAAACGCTGGTGCAGAAATAAAACTGATAGCAGACAATTGAGTTGCCATTGTAGATAAGCTTAACGGAAACCAGCTCAAACTTCTACCTCCTAAAAAATAATCCCCAGAACTTTTATTCTCCTTAAAGAAATACCCAATTCCTAAAAAACCAATTAGGTAAACTACAATTATGATATAATCTAAGTAATTCATAATCTATTCTTTAAATTATTTTTAATGTTGTTTTTCCATTCATCTTTAAGAATTCCAAAGAGAACGGCATCTGCTCTCCCATCGCTAAGTATTGATGGAAAGATATTGCGAATAACACCTTCCTGTTTACATCCTAAACTCTTCATAGCAGCTATACTTAAACTATTTTCAGAATGTGCTCCTAAACCAATTCTTTCAAAACCAATACTATCAAATGCAAACTCAAATAATAAATATTTACAATTTTTATTTAAACCAGTACCCCAAAAATTTTGACCAATCCAAGTATATCCCACCCTAACTGTATTAAATTCTTCAGAAAAATCAAAGAAACGAGTACTTCCTACATATTCCATTTGTTTCTTATCATAAATAGCAAAAGCATAATCTTTCATATTTTCGCGCTTTTGTATTGCTTGAGCTATATATCTATCGATATTTTGGTATCCATTAGATTCTCCTAAAAAATATTTCCAGATTAACTCTTCTTCGGAAAAAAAATTTAAATCATTTATGTGAGCTAGATTAAGAGGAGTTAATATTACCCTATCATTCTCTAAAACGTAATTATGGGTAAAATCAAAAAACATTTATTAGGTTTTCTCTTTTAAAAAATCTATAAATAGAGCGGCACTCCATGAAAAGTTATCTCCTCCATAACCGCTATTATCAGAATCAGGATTTGTTTTTCTAGAGTCGAAATACTCGAAAAAACCATATTTTTCAATAAGCTCTAAGGAATCCTTCTTTACTCTATTGGCAACTGTTATGAATCCATAATCCTTTAGTCCATTATACAACATCCAATTTAAATTTATCCAAACTGGGCCTCTCCAATATTTTCTGGGGTTGAATCTTTCATGTGTTGGGTCAAATGAAGCACATAAATATCTATCATCACCGCCAAACTTCGTCATCATAGTATCTACGAGACGAATAGCTTTTTCCTTATCAGGAGCTCCAGAAAACAATGGCGAAAAAGAGGATGAAGAAACATAGGGTATCTGCATATTTTTTCTTAAATCAAAATGAACATAAGCACCTAGCTCATCATTGTATAATTTATCATTTAAAGACTTTACACTTTTACTTTGCTGTTTCTTTAGATATTTTATTTTTTCTTCATTGTCACCTAACTTTTCATACAGTTGTATTAAAGCCTCATTAGATTTTATTAGGATAGCATTAAATAAAGGATCTTGAACTAAAAATGGAGAATACTCAGCAATCTTAGCATCATCATACAAATATTTTTTTGCAATATCTATGATATGTAAATAATGATCATACTCTCTTTTGGAAGGCCTTTGAGAAGCATCTACATGAGAAGTATCTCTCCTTTCAAAGGTATATTCTGGTGGATTCATAGTGGCCCAAATATCATCCCACATAGGAGAGTTATCTGTACCTGACTCCCAGTTATGATAGATATAAACCAAGCCTTCATTATTTATATCTCGATTTTTATAGAAATAAACATGATTATTAAATACACTATCTATTTTAGATTCAATAAATTTTAAAGCGTCTTCTTTATCTTCTGCTATCTCGAATAGTTTTTGCAGTATAAAGCCAAATACAGGAGGTTGTGTCATCCCCGTAGAACGAATCTTTTTTGATGCTTGAGGATGTAAGCTTGATTGATGAAAATCGGGTCCTGGAAAATAGGTATCACTATCAGTATGAAATATAATATGAGGTATAAAACCATTTTCCCATTGCGCATTCAATAAAGTTTCAATTTCCTTTTTCGCGCGATCCATATTATAATGTGCAAATCCCAAAGCAATAAATCCAGAATCCCATTTCCATTGAAATGGATATAATCCTTTACTAGGAATGGTAAATCCTCCTTCCTGAAAGTTATTGTCTAAAACCGTAATAGCCCTTTTTAATAATTGCTCTTGCATTGTATACTATTATGTTATATAAAAACACATTGGCGACTTCCACCGCCAATGTGTTTATGAACTAAACTAACTTAAACTAACTTTTTACAATTAAAAATTAAATGTTGCTGTTAAAAATAGCCTTCTTGGTAAAATTGGTCGACCAAAAAAGAAATCTCCATCTGCAGATTGACCAGCAATTCCTGCTCTTGGGTTCCCTTCAGTAAGGCCAACACTATCAAAAAGATTAAAAACAGAAAGACCTAATCTCAACGCATTTACTTCTTGTGTTTTAAAAGTATAACCTGCTCCTAAACGAGCTATTGTAATTGCATCCAATTCTACATTATTAGAATCATCAGTAAATTTGCTCCCAGTGTGATTTAATGTAAAATTAGCATCGAATTTTCTATCATCATAATTAAAACTAAGACTACCTAAAAAATTCGGTTGTCTTCCTATTTCGTTGCCTTCATTAATTGTAGAAGTTGTGTTTACAATTAAATCCGTTGTTTCATTTTTAGAAATTTCATGATTTTGATATGTTAGGGTACCATTAATATTAAAAGCATCCGAAACAATAAATTTACCTGTAGCCTCTAAACCGAAAGTTCTTGTAGTTTGTTCGCTTCTAGCTTGATCTACTAACTGACCTCCAGAAATTGCCTGATCAATTCTAATACGATCGCTTAGGTTCACAAAATAACCTGCAACAGATCCTGAAAAGCTTGAGGTGCCAAACTTTGCACCTAACTCTCCCTGTACTATAGTTTCTCCTTCATAATTAGACTCTCTAATTCCAGGTGTTGGAGCAAATCCTCTTTGTTGAGGAAAAAAGAATCCTCTCGAGAAATTTGCATATAAGTTGGTTGCCTCTGTTAACTCGTATAAACCTGCTAGGGAAATTGCCCAATCAGTAGCATCAATTGTTGCAGTTGTAAAACTACCATCTGCAAATCTCACATTTCTTAAATTATCCGTTAATTCCGTATTGTCATAAACTGTTGACTCTTCCAAACCTCCATTATTAAAAGTACCGGAAGTATTTTCTATTCGCAAACCAACATCAAATCTCCAACGATCTAATACCATTTCATCTGTAATATAAAAAGCTGTTCTGCTTTGCTCTAAGAATCTATTTGAAGTCATACCTATTCTATTGTATAAACCACCATCTGAATAAATAACGTTAGCACCATCTGCATCAGTGTAACTTAAATTAACTAATCTTGGATTGTTATTAAACTCTGAAAGCACTCTATATTGATAGTTGATATCCTCAGCCTCAGTTCTAGCCATATATGTCCCTAAGGTAAATGTATGTACATTATCATTCGATCTAAAAATAAGGTTTGCTTCACCAGAATAATCTGTCATTGGTCTTAAACGATCTACATGTAAGTTTTCAACTACCAAATCACTACCATTAATTTGGCTACCTGCTCCACCTTGATACTGAGCATCAAAAGCAGTATTGCCAGGTGCAACTGCAGCTACATAATCATTAAGCGTAATTGGATTTCCAAAAGAACCATTACCCCCAACATATAATGCAAAATTATGTTGGTAATCAGCATATTTAACTTTAGCCTTAAAAGTGGTATTTTCAGATAAGTTGTATATAAAATCACCCATTAGATAGCCTCCTTTGGTAAAAACACCATCTTCTATTGGGCTTTTGTATACTCCTCCAGGAGTTAAAAATGAAGTCTCTGCTAATTCACCACTCAATAATTGTTCTACATCTTCTCCATCATTTCCAGCTATACGCTCACGTGAACCTCCTTGCAATGGTAATGGTAAAAAGAATTGGGCTTTATCATTAATAAAGTGACCATGTAAGGTAAAAGAACCATTTTCAAAACGCTTTTTAATATTACCTCTAAACTGAACACCACGAGTATCAAGACCAGTCTCAATGGGTCCATTATCTTTTCGTACAAAACCTGTAAATGCGTAGAAGGTGTTGGAATCTTCATCTCCTAGTTTACCCCCAGAATAAAAATCAGTCTTTAATCTACCTCGGCTACCGTATTCCACATTTATAATATTACCTGGGTTTGTATCACCTGTTTTACTCGTGTAGTTAATGATACCAGCTACTGAACCAGAACCATAAAGCACTGCTGCCCCACCTCGAACAAATTCAACCCCTTTGAATCCAATATCTGGTCTTGCATAAACATCATGTGCTGATGAATTAAGACCAAATGTGCTCATTAAAGGCATACCATCGTATTGTAATGGATTAAATACGTATTGCCCACCGGATGGTAGACCTCTTACAAATAGATTTGTAGCTGTTTCACCACCACCACCTTCTGCAGTGATTCCTGGAACATCCCTTAGAATATCTGCCTGGCTATTTGCTGAGAGTTTTGTTATTGCTGCCATTTTCTTAGAACTGATTGATAATGGAGCCTGTTTCTGTGATCTAAAAGTACTGGATGCAGTAATTACGACCTCATCTAACTGTTGGCCACTTTCGTTTAAAACTACATTTAGAATAACCGGTGACCCGTTTAACTCTACACTTTGTTCATAGGGAGTAAAACCAATAAAAGAAATACGAATGGTTTTAGATCCTGACTGGTTTGTTGAAAGCAAAAAATTTCCATCAAAATCAGTTGTAGTACCTTCAGTAGTTCCATTAATTAATACGTTAGCACCAAGTATGGGAATACCGGAAGCGTCTTTGACATTTCCTTTAATTTCGGTTTGTGCTAATGCCGAGCTCAAACCAAAAACTGCGATTATCGCAAAAAGTAAATTTTTCATAATTATTTAGTTAATTAGTTAAACATGCTTAAGAACTATAATGACATATTTGTAATATTTAGGTAAACATATTTTATTATTCATATTTATTTATCATAATTTATGCGTAATCTTAACGCAAACGTTTGCGATAACGTTTGCGAAAAAGAATATTTTTATATTCATCAATTGATTAAATGAATAATGACTAAAAAGAAAAACACCACCTTAAAAGAATTAGCAAAAGAGCTTAATTTATCTATATCAACAGTTTCGAGAGCTTTAAACAATCATGCAGATATTAGTATACCAACCCAAGAAAGGGTTAAAGAATTAGCTAGCAAACTACATTATTCTCCCAATCTTTTTGCTAAAGGTTTTCGGAGCCATAGAACTCATATTGTAGGAGTAATTGTCCCTAATATTTCTCATTATTTTACTTCAACTGTAATAAAAGGAATTCTTGATGAAGGTGAAGCTTTGGGATATAGAGTAATAATTTCGGAATCTAAAAATGATGAGTCTAAGCAATCCGAAATGTTACAAACTATGATTCAATTTGGAGTTGATGGTATTCTAATGGCTTTGGCGAGAAAAACAAAGTCTTTTGATTCAATTTTACAGGTTGCTTCTAGAATTCCTTTAGTATTATTCGATAAAGTTTCTGATAAAATACCTTGTACCCAAGTAGTAATTAACGAAGAAGAGGCTGCCTATAACGCAGTAGAGCACTTAATTAACACCGGGAAAACAAGGATTGCTATTATAAAAGAAACCGAACAATCTTTTAATTCCAAAAAAAGATTTCAAGGATATTTAAGAGCCTTAAAAGAACATAATTTACCGATTGATGAAAAAATAATTTTAAGCACGGAAGACATTTCATTAAGCAAGGGAAGAATATTAGCTAATATTCTTTTAAGCCTTAAAAACAGACCAGATGCTATTTTTGCTATTACAGATAGCGCTGCAATAGGAGCAATAAAAGCATTAAATAAATTTAAGGTTTCAATACCTGATGAAATTGCTGTTGTTGGATTCAGCAATTCTGTACATTCTACGATTATCAGTCCATCATTGTCTACGGTAGATCAGCCTGGAGAAAAAATTGGTCGTACTGCAGTTAAATATTTAATAGAAGAAATCGAAAACCCTAAAGATGATTTAATTACTAAAACAATTGAGATAAAAACGAATCTTATTGTTAGAGATTCCTCATACCAACCATAAAAAAGCAGGCAATTGCCTGCTTAAAATACTTGTGACCACGAAGGGATTCAAACCCCCGACCGCTGGAGCCGAAATCCAGTGCTCTATTCAGCTGAGCTACGTGGCCATTGTCTTATTAACTCTTTTAATTTCTCTCTACCTATACCAGATTTATAATATTTCTCCTTTCTAAGCGCATCTTCGATGCTTTCAATTTTTTCCGTATAAACTAGTACCCAAGGAATATAACCTTTAGTTGATTTAGTTTTACCCTTATTATGCCACAGTAATCGTTGATTGACATCTTTGGATATTCCTTTATAAATCCGTCCATCTTTTTCACTTCTGATAGCATAAAAATAATACTCCATCTTTATCTAGTTGCTCCCTGCCTGCCGGCAGGCAGGTATTCAGCTGAGCTACGTGGCCTTTTTACCTATTAAGAACTTAGTTTATCTTTTACTATCGTAGAAATGGTTTTGCCATCAGCCTGACCAGCCAATTCTTTAGAAACAATGCCCATTACCTTACCCATATCTTGCATACCGGACGCACCGATACTATCAATTGTTTGCACCACAACTTTTTCAATTTCTTCTTCTGTAAGTTGCTCCGGTAAAAACTTTTCGATTACGGCAACTTGGGCTAATTCAGGCTCCGCTAGATCGCTGCGCCCTTGCTCTGTAAAAATAGCAGCACTATCCTTACGTTGTTTTACCAATTTTTGTACCAATTTCACTTCATCTTCCTCAGAAAGTTCTGCTCCTGCTCCTTTATCTGTCTGAGCCAATAAAATTGCGGATTTAATAGCACGTAACGACTCTAAAGCTACCGTATCTTTAGCTTTCATAGCGGCTTTCATCTCTGTCATTACCTTTTCTTGCAAACTCATCTTAAACTTATTTAGGGCAGCGAAGATAAAAAATAAACCCGAAAGTATGTTTCATCTTTCGGGTTTAAACGTTCCATTAAAATGGAAGCAAACTAAACACTACTAATCAACATTGTCATGTAAAAATGAGTTATTCGAACGTAATTGAATTTCATCATTACTATCTTCTCCTAAACTCATTCTAGACACTTTTTGTTCTTTTGGTGCGTCATTTAAATCAACACCTTGTCTCTTGTATGCAGGCTGCTTTTCAATTTCATCGATACTGTTTCGATTGTTTTGAAACTTATAATTGAAATTCTTCAGCTTCTTTCTACGCTCGTCTGCCCTGTCTTTTAATAAATCGTTTATTGAACTATTAAAAGGATCTACTTGTTTTGAACTATCTCCTTCTTCGGAAGCCTCTGCTTTAATGGTCTTTTTTTCAAAAACCAATTCGTCTTCAACTAACTTAGGCTCATGAGTTTCAGCTACTGATCGAGCTCCTGTTAGCTTCGTCTCTAGCTCCATATATTCCTCAAGATTATAGCGTGTCTCTCCTTCCTTATTATAGTCTATTACCTGACTAACCTCTACGTATTCATTAACATCGATATCTTTTACTTCTTCGCCTAAATCAAAGGTAATTGTGTTTTCTTTCTCGTCTTCTTCGCCACTGTTGATAGGCATGTCGAAAGTTAAGGCGAATTGGTCTTCCTCCTCCTTGGCAGAAACTACCTCAGGGTCTACGACGTCAATATCGTTTAAAATATTTTTGGCTTCAATTATGATAAAATCCTCATCATGATTTTCAGCAATAGTCTCTTTAACTGGTTGTGCCACAACTTCCTCATAAAAGACGTTAAAATTTCTGATGTAATTTGTAGTTTCAATTAAATCAGATTCGGGCATTTTAATTTCCGGTTCTTCAACTTCTTCTACAAGTTGATGTTTGATAACCGGCTCTTCAAGAGAAACATTAATGTCGAAATTTGGTTTTGTCTTTTCAGCAGTTAAATCGTGAACCGCCTTTTGCTCATCTTCCAGTGTGTGTATAATACGTTTAGACTCCGTATTTACGATATCATCTTGTTGATCGCTTGCAAAACCTGTTGCAATAATAGTTACCGCTATTGCGTCTCCTAAGGCTTCATCTTCACCGATACCCATAATAATATTTGCACCATGCCCCGCCTCTAACTGAATAAAATCATTGATTTCACCAATTTCGTCAATTGTAATTTCTTGACTACCAGAAACAATAAGCAACAATACGTTTTTGGCACCCGTAATCTTATTATCATTAAGCAATGGTGAATCTAAGGCCTTTGAAATAGCTTCATTCGCCCGTGCCGACCCAGAAGCGTTCGCAGAACCCATAATGGCCGTACCACTATCGGACAACACGGTTTTAGCATCTCTGAGGTCAATGTTTTGTGTGTAGTGATGTGTAATTACCTCGGCAATACCTTTCGCAGCTGTAGAAAGTACTTCATCAGCTTTTGAGAAACCAGCTTTATACCCTAAGTTTCCATAAATATCACGTAGCTTATTGTTATTGATAACAATTAAAGAATCAACATTATCACGCAACTTTTCAATACCCATTTGGGCTTGCTTACAACGAGGCATTCCTTCGAACTGAAAAGGAGTTGTTACAATACCGACGGTAAGCACACCCATTTCTTTTGCTGCTTTGGCAATAATCGGAGCGGCACCCGTACCAGTTCCTCCGCCCATACCTGCAGTAATAAATACCATTTTAGTCGTATGTTCTAGCATGCTTTTAATATCTTCCATGCTTTCCATTGCTGCCTGCTCGCCAACTTCTGGGTTTGCCCCTGCTCCTAAACCTTCGGTCAAGGATACCCCTAATTGAATCTTATTAGGTACAGGGCTGTTCTCTAAAGCCTGTGCATCTGTATTACAGATGATAAAATCGACTCCGTTGATACCGGCTTGAAACATATGGTTGATAGCATTGCTACCTCCCCCGCCTACACCGATTACCTTTATCACGTTGCTCTTGTTCTTGGGTAAATCAAAAGCGATATTGTCAAATTCGTTGCTTTTACTCATGGGTGCTCTATTTATTGATGATATTTTATTCTGCGTTATCTAAAAAGTCTTTCAGTTTTTCAGACCACTTGTCAAAAATCGACTTTCGTTCTTTCTGTAATGTATTTGTACCTCCCGAAACTGCTGCTTGTGCATTCTCTTCTACCAAAACACCTTCAAACTCTTGCTCTTGAGGCTCTAATTCTGGTGCAGTATTCTTTGAGCTGGTTTCCAATGCATTCATTAACAAACCAACAGCCGTAGCATATAATGGACTGGCAATTTCTTCATCGGAATCTCCAGCTAAATGTTCATTTGGATAGCCAATTCTGGTATCCATACCCGTAATGTACTCCACCAATTGCTTTAAGTGTTTCAACTGACTTCCACCTCCGGTAAGAACGATACCCGCTATTAATTTTTTCTTTTGTTCTTCGTGGCCGTAATTTTTGATTTCCACATAAACCTGCTCTACAATCTCAACAACCCTCGCGTGAATAATCTTCGAAAGGTTTTTTAATGTAATTTCTTTTGGCTCACGACCTCTTAAACCTGGTATTGAAACAATCTCATTATCCTTATTCTCCCCTGGCCACGCAGACCCGAATTTCATCTTTAAAAGTTCGGCCTGTTTTTCTATTATTGAACAACCCTCTTTGATATCCTCTGTAATCACATTACCACCAAACGGAATAACTGAGGTATGGCGAATGATACCATCTTTGAAAATGGCCAAATCAGTTGTTCCACCACCTATATCTATAAGGGCTACGCCTGCTTCTTTCTCTTCTTGACTTAAAACAGCTTCGGCCGAAGCCAAAGGTTCAAGGGTTATATTTGCTAAATCCAACCCAGCACTTTTGATACAACGACCAATATTTTTTATGGATGATACTTGACCCACTACTACGTGAAAGTTAGCTTCTAAACGGCCTCCATACATGCCTATAGGTTGCTTAATCTCACTTTGGCCATCTACCTTATATTCTTGTGGCAGTACATGGATAATTTCTTCCCCTGGAAGCATTACCAACTTATAAACCTGATTACAGAGTTTATCCAAGTCTTCATCATTAATCACCTCTTCTGCGTTGGGTCGTGTGATATAATCACTGTGTTGTAAACTTCTAATGTGCTGACCTGCAATACCAACAACTACAGAACCTATTTTTAACCCCGCATTTACCTCGGCCTGTTCAACGGCTTGTTGAATTGAAGAAATGGTTTGTGTAATGTTATTTACTACCCCACGGTGAACACCTAAGCTTTTAGACCTACCAGTACCCAAAATCTCAATTTTGCCGTACTCGTTTTCTCTTCCTATAATGGCTACAATTTTAGTTGTACCAATATCTAATCCAACTGAATAATTACCTTGTTCCATAATTTATATTTTGGTGCAAACCACTTGATTATCAAATTCTAAACTAACTACTGCGTACTTTGTCAATGTTTTATCTTTTGCTGCTTTTACATAAAAAGCCATAAAGTTTTTGAACTTTTCATCAAGATTCTCCACACCGCCCAAATTCACTACAAAATTTTCGACTCTTAGCTTTAACTGGTACTTATTTTCATCTTCTATGTGAATACCAATTACATTTTTTCTAAGAAAATCATCCTCATTTACAAATTCTAAAATGACATAAGCGTCCTCAAGGGTTTTACCCGTAATTTTGCCTGTGATGATAGGCACTCTTGCCGAATGATGCCTTGATAGCGGCATGCGATTTCCCGTATCATCTAAATAGAATTTAGAGATTCCCTCAACCCTTCCAATAGGTTTACGCTGAACAATTTTAGAAATAAGTTCCCCCTCAATTGAGAGATAGACTTGGGCACTTTTCACCATAGGATTAGACTTAATTACCGTCTCTATGGAGTTCAAAACTACTTGTTCTTTTGCCCTATTTTTTAAGCTTCCATAATTTTGTATTAACAATTTATTAACCGAATCTTCGGTCAGGTATAAATTGTTGTCTCCCAAAAACTTAATGTTAATATCATCTACTTTTTTCTGCTTACTTCTATGATCGGCAAAACCATAAAGGCCTCCAATTGCCAAAAGCAGACTTACAATTTTTATATAATTCCAATTAACTCGCATAAGTCAATTCTTTTTTTAATCTAGAAACCTCAAGACCAATATCACCCGCACCCATTGTCACCAAAACCTCGGGCTCGGTATTTGCAATGGCAGATACCAATTCTGACTTTTCTACTAATTTTTTATTTTGATTCTCTATTTTATCCAATAACCAAGAAGATGTTACCCCTTCTATAGGTTCTTCTCTTGCCGGGTAGATATCCAACAACAAAATCGCATCAAATCTTGCTAAGCTTGAAGCAAAACCATCTACAAAATCTTGAGTTCTAGAATACAAATGCGGTTGAAAGACTACCGTTACTTTTTTATTAGGATGCATCTCTGAAACAGCCTGATGCACCGCATCTATTTCCGTAGGATGATGAGCATAATCATCGATGAAAACAAAGTTGTTTTCTTTGATTTGATACGAAAACCTTCGTTGCACACCTTTAAAAGATGCTAATGCCTCAGCTAGGCGGCGTGGCTGGGAAATGGCCTGCGCCGCCATTGCAAAAGCTGCTAATCCATTAAGCAAATTGTGCTTACCCGGTTTATTAAAACGAACATTTTTCAATATTTCTTCCGGGGTTTTCAAATCAAATATGTAGGTGCCATGTTCAATTACAATGTTCGTGATGCAATAATCAGATTCATCATCCAATCCGTACGTGATACCTTTTAGCGGTAATCCATTTCGGACCAATAACTTTCCATTAGGATTTATCTTTTTAACAAAATCATTGAAAGACTTTTTTATTTCCTCGTCTGAACCATAAATATCTAAATGGTCTGCATCCATTGAGGTAATGCAAGCGACATCTGGCGAAAGTTGCAGAAAAGAGCGATCATACTCATCGGCCTCTACCACGGAATACTCCGTTCCTTCTAAAACAAAATTGCTGTTGAAGTCCTCAGAAATACCTCCTAAAAATGCGACTAAAGGTGTTTGCGTTTCCTTCAACAAATGCGCTAGTATACTAGATATGGTTGTTTTGCCATGTGTTCCGGCTACCGCAAAACAAAATGTATCCTTGGTTATGATACCTAAAACTTCTGAACGCTTTTTTACCTGAAACCCATTTTCCATAAAAAAACATAGTTCTTTATGGCTATTTGGAACAGCAGGAGTATAAACAACTAGAGTGTTTTCGATAGACTTAAAATCTTGCAAAATCAAATCAACGCTGTCCTCAAAATGTATATCAATGCCTAAGTCAATTAAATCATCAACCAGTGGCGTTTTGGTTTTATCATAACCGGCTACATTCTTATCAATAAACTTGAAATAACGTGCTAAAGCAGACATACCGATGCCTCCAATACCTATAAAATATACGTTATGTATGTCTTTCAAATTCATAGCCCTCTCTGAATCTCCCCCGAGAGGGGAGACTTTTTACTAATTATTTTTTCAATTTCATCCACGATATCTGATGTTGCTTTTGGCAAGGCCAACTTTTTGATATTAGTTGCTAAATTCTCTTGCTTTGCTGCCGAAGAAATTAGCTCCTTAAAGACCCGCTCAAAGTCAGTCTCTAAATCTTTTTCTTTTAATAAAATTGCCGCATCTTCATTAGCCAGTGCCTGAGCATTTTTTGTTTGATGGTCTTCTGCCACATTTGGCGAAGGAATAAAAATGGTTGGTTTGCTTACCAAACATAATTCCGATACAGAACCTGCACCTGCCCTAGAAATGATGATATCCGCTGCGGCATAGGCAAAATCCATTTTATTTAAAAAGGCTTTTACTTTTACATTTTCAGAATCATATTTTTTATATTCCTCATAATAGAGTTTGCCGCATTGCCACAATACTTGAATACCCAATCCTTTGAAAAAATCGAGCTCTTTTTCTATTAATTGGTTGATACGCCTTGCACCCAAACTGCCCCCTAAAACCAATAGGATTGGTTGCCTGGCTTGGAGTCCAAAAAAGGCAGATGCTTCGTCCTTACCAACTTTAATGTCTATCAAATCAGAACGTACTGGGTTTCCGGTTTTTGCAACTACGGTTCCTTTAGGGAAAAAGCGTTCCATGTTATCATAAGCGACGCAAATAACTTTGGCGTTTTTGGCCAAAACTTTATTGGTTATTCCCGCAAATGAGTTTTGTTCTTGTAAAACGCAGGGTACATTGGCACTTGCGGCCATTTTTAATAATGGGCCACTTGCAAACCCCCCAGTACCTATTGCAACATGAGGTTGAAACTGTTTTACTATTTTACGTGCTCTCAACAAACTACTTATCAATTTTAAAGGAAACAGTACATTTTTTACTGTCAGCCTTCTTTGTATTCCGCTTATCCAAAGTCCTTCAATCTTATACCCAGCTTGAGGTACTTTTTCCATCTCCATTTTATCTTTTGCCCCAACAAACAAAAACTCAGCATCAGGATATCTTTGCTTTAATTCATTTGCTATTGCAATGGCAGGATAAATATGTCCGCCTGTTCCACCTCCAGAAAGTATGAACCTATAATTGCCCACTTAAAACTTCTAAAGGATTTGTATCATCAATTTCAGAGGACATAATTTCCTCTTGTTTTTTATCGCTTGCACTTAATACAATACCTATTGCCAAACAGGTCATCCAAATTGATGTGCCTCCCATACTAATTAATGGCAAGGGTTGGCCCGTAGTAGGAAATAATTGTACTACCACCGCCATGTTTATAAAGGCCTGAAATACGATAGGCAAACCAACACCTATGACCAATAGTTTTGCAAAAACCGTTTTTGCAGAATTCGCGACCACCACAATTCTAAATAGCAAGAGCAAATAGAAAAACAACAATCCCAATCCTCCAATCAATCCATATTCTTCTATAATTATGGCAAATATGAAATCTGACTCGCTTTGGGATAGACTATTCTTCATCACACTTTTACCCGCACCCTTTCCGAAGAGTCCGCCTTGAGCCACGGCCATTTTTGCATCATTAGCTTGTCGGGTTGCATCGGCACTCGCATCTTCTGGATGCATAAACGTCTCTATTCTTGTTTTCCAAGTACCGGCCCTATCAGGCAAAGCTTCTGTAGCATTGAACAATACGAATAGAAACATACTGGCCATTACGATACCCGTACCTGTAATTACAAAAAGATATTTTAGAGGATACCCACCTAAAAAGCACATCAACAGCGCCAAAAAACCAACAATAGCCGCGGTCGAAAAGTTAGCTGGAAGTATTAAGCCTACTACTAAACAAACGGGCAACCATAAGGGCAGGATGCTTTCTGTAAATGTGATTTCAGTTTCCCTTATTTTACTAAGATATCTGGCAATCCAAATCATTAATACTACCGTAGCCAAAGTCGAAGTTTGAAATTTGACCCCCACAAAAGGTATAGGTATCCATCGATTGGCACTAACGCCACCAATATTGGTCTCTACGGTTAAAGTATAGCCTAAAAGCACCAAGATTATTGGCATTGCAATCAATACCAACCCCTTAAAATAATGCGTAGGTATACGATGTACCGCATATACGATCATGAAACCTAAGAAAAGTAATACACCATGTTTTATTAAATGGCTTATAGTAGTCCCACTGTCTTTTACATAGACCAAATTGGTACTGGCACTGTAAACCGGCAAGAATGAAAACAAAGCCAAAAGAGCAACAATTGCCCAAATCGCTTTATCTCCCCTTAAGTTTTTCAAAAGTGCCAACATTACTCCTTATAATTTTTTAATTGCCGCTTTAAACTGATTGCCTCTATCCTCATAATTTTCGAAAAGGTCAAAACTTGCGCAAGCAGGTGATAACAGCACGGTATCTCCGCGCTCCGAAATTTTATATGCTACTTTAATAGCCTCTTCCATTGAAAAAGTTTCTACCAATGGCTCAACGACATTACCGAAGGCCTCAATCAATTTTGAATTATCTACCCCCAGACAAATAATTGCCTTAACCTTTTCACGGACCATGGGCATTAACTCGCTATAATCGTTTCCTTTATCCACACCACCAACAATCCAAACAATAGGCTTTTTAATACCCTCTAATGCGTAATATGTTGCGTTAATATTGGTTGCCTTTGAATCGTTCACGTATTCAACATGGTTGATTTTCAATACCTTTTCCAAACGGTGTGGAGCTCCCTGAAAATTTTGTATACTTTGTAGAATAGTCTCTTTACGAACATTCACCAAAAGTGAAGCAAGACTTGCAGCCATAGCGTTTTTTACATTGTGTTGCCCTTCTAAGGCTAAAAAATCTGTGCTCATTTTCAAAGTTTTGTGTTCTATGTTTATTCTAATAATATTTTTATCTAACCAAGCCCCGTACTCTTGTTCTCTTTTGAGTGAAAAAGGGACTAATTTGGATTTAACAGGATGTTCTTTTAACCAATCAACTATAACTTCATAATCAGCATCATAAATCAGATAATCTGTTTCATCTTGATTCATTGCAATACGAAATTTAGAAGCGATATAGTTTTCAAATCGATATTCATACCGATCTAAATGATCTGGTGTAATGTTGGTTATAATGGCGACTTTAGGTTTAAATTCCAGTATCCCATCTAATTGAAAGCTGCTTATTTCCAACACGTAGTGGCTAAAATCATTTTCGGCGACCATTTTTGCATAACTATCACCAATATTGCCTGCCATACCAACATGTAAACCACCTTCTTTCAAAAGGTGATTAGCCAGCATTGTCGTAGTGGTCTTGCCATTACTCCCAGTAATTCCTATAATTATTGCATCGGTATATTTTGATGCAAACTCGATTTCAGAAATAACGGGGATACAATTATTTACCAAGCGTTCCACCAAAGGAACCTTATCGGGTATACCAGGGCTTTTCATTACCACATCGGCCTTTAAAACTTCAGCTTCCGTATGCCTATTTTCTTCCCATTCAATCTCAAAATGTTCAAGAACTTTTTTGTATTCTTCTTTTATCTTTCCTTTGTCGGAAACAAAAACCTCAAAGCCTTTTTGTTTCCCCAAGATGGCCGTACCTACTCCACTTTCTCCTCCACCAAGAACCACCAATCGTTGCATCTTATCGTATTTTTAATGTGACAATACTCACAATTGCGAGCATAATCCCAATAATCCAAAAGCGGGTTACTATTTTGCTTTCGTGATAAGATTTCTTTTGATAATGATGGTGTAAGGGTGCCATTAAGAATATTCTTTTACCCTCGCCATATTTTTTCTTTGTATGCTTAAAGTACCCTACTTGCAACATCACCGAAATTGATTCTGCAAAGAAGATTCCGCATAATATTGGAATAAGCAATTCTTTTCTTACGATTATGGCAATCACTGCGATTACCCCACCAATGGTCAAGCTGCCCGTATCTCCCATAAAAACCTGCGCAGGAAAGGTATTATACCATAAAAAACCAACTAAGGCTCCCACAAAAGCCGCAATAAAAACTAGTAACTCGCCAACCTTTGGGATATAAAAAATATCGAGATAAGAGGAGAATTCTATATTACCGGACACCAATGTAAAAATGCCAAGTGTAAGTACAATTATCGCCGAAGAACCCGCTGCAAGTCCATCAATACCATCTGTAAGGTTTGCGCCATTAGAAACCGCCGTCACTATTAAAATCACTACAGGAATAAATATTAACCAAGCATAATCTTTCATTCCTTCACCGGCCCACGAAATAAAGTCTGCATAATCCAATTCGTTATTCTTAAAAAAGGGAACATTGGTTTTTGTTGATTTTTTCTCTTTGCCAATTACCTTTTCTACTTTAAAGTCTTTAGTAATCATGGTACCATCTTTCTCTTTCATGGTGACCCCTGGGTGAAAATAAAGTGTAGCCCCTACTATCAATCCTAGAACTACTTGGCCTAAAACTTTAAACCTACCTTTTAAACCTTTTTTATTTTTCTTGAAGATTTTAATATAATCATCGATAAACCCAATGATTCCCATCCATACGGTAGTAACAATCAACAAAATGATGTAGATATTCTTTATATCGGCAAATAGAATAACTGGAATCAATGTAGACATAATGATGATCAAACCACCCATGGTAGGTGTACCCGCTTTTTCTTTTTGACCTTCTAAACCTAAATCACGAACACTTTCACCTATTTGTTTTGCCTGTAGAAAAACAATAATACGCTTACCATAAATCATAGCAATAAGCAATGACAATAGCACAGCCATACCTGCCCTAAAAGTCTGAAACTGAAATAAGGAAGCCCCAGGCAATTGGTATTGTTGTTCTAAAAATTCAAAAAGGTAGTATAGCATTACTACATTATTTATTTAAACTGTTGAGCGCAGCTTTAACTTCTTTAAAATCGTCAAAGTCAATGCGCTTTCCATTGGTTTCTTGATAATTCTCATGACCCTTGCCGGCCACAAGTATGATATCGTTGGCCGAAGCCAATTTACAAGCCGTTTTTATAGCCTGTTTTCTATTCTCGATTGCTAAAATCTTTTTTATATTCTGAGGTTCTACACCAGCTTCCATCTCTTCAATGATTACTTCTGGCGATTCAGTTCTTGGGTTGTCTGAA
Organism: Croceitalea sp. W27; assembly: GCF_055693185.1. Classification (NCBI taxonomy): domain Bacteria; kingdom Pseudomonadati; phylum Bacteroidota; class Flavobacteriia; order Flavobacteriales; family Flavobacteriaceae; genus Croceitalea; species Croceitalea sp. W27. The sequence continues at coordinate 3,142,073 of NZ_CM146327.1, read as the reverse complement.
GTAAAGATGGCCTGATTGCTCATTTCTGAAGCGATATGACCCATAACCGGACGCTTAGACTTATCACGGTCACCACCACACCCCACTACGGTGATGACGTTTTCATTTCCAGTCCTCAATGCATTGATAGTAACCAACACATTTTTAAGTGCATCCGGCGTATGGGCATAATCAACTATAGCCGTAATTTTCTCTTTCGATATAAAATATTGAAACCTTCCATCTACGTTTTCCAATTCACTGATAAGTCTTAGAATCTCAAGCTTTTCCAATCCTAGAATATCAGCGGTGGCGTAGATTGCCAAGAGGTTATATGCGTTAAAATCACCTATTAATTTTGACCAAAGTTGGTTGTCGTCAATCTTTAATAATTGGCCGTTTATTTGGTTTTCTAAAATTTGTGCCCTGTAATCAGCGAATGATTTTAATGCATAGGTATATTTTCTGGCTTTGGTATTTTGAAGCATTACCATGCCATTTTTATCATCAAAATTAGTAAGTGCAAATGCCGTTTTTGAAAGGCCGTCGAACAACTGCTTTTTAGTGTCTCTATACTCGGCAAAAGTTTTATGATAGTCTAAATGGTCATGCGACAAATTGGTAAATATCGCTCCTTCAAAATGCAAGCCCTCCGCTCTTTTTTGATGAATACCATGTGAACTTACCTCCATAAAGCAGAACTCCACACCTTCTTGATTCATTAAATGCAAATGCCAATTTATGGTCATCGCATCTGGGGTGGTATGGGTAGTCGGGTATTCTTTTTCGTCTACCATAATCTTAATGGTAGATATCAAGCCCACTTTATAACCAGCCTTTTTAAATAGACTGTACAATAATGAACTTACAGTAGTCTTACCGTTAGTGCCGGTAACGCCGACCAGTTTTAAGTTTTTAGAAGGATTCTCATAAAAATTGGAAGCCATTATAGCCAAGGCCTTGTTGCCATTATCCACTTCTAGATAGGTCACCCCGCTTACTAGTATTTTGGGGAGCTTCTCACAAACAATTGCCTTTGCACCTTGATTGATAGCGGTTTGTATGTATTTATGGCCATCGGTAATCAAACCTTTTATAGCAACAAATACATCATCCATCTCGACTTTTCTAGAATCAAAATGTAGATGATTTACCATAACATTGGTATCACCACTTACTGCAGTAAGACTAACACCGTACAATATGTCTTTTAGTAACTTCATGACAATTGCAAGACTATTTTAGTGACATCGTTAATATTTGTTCCTTCCGCTACGGATTGTGTTTTTACTTTTCCATTACCACTTACTTCAACTTGCAATCCTAAATTTTCAAGAATCGCAATAGCATCCATTCCGCTCATTCCTTTTAAATTCGGAACTTTATGGTACTCTTTTTGAGCATGGGCATAAAACTTTTCATAAGCCTTTTCTAATGGTCCGTATTCTATTTTTACAGGTAAAACTTCATCTACAACCGGCGAAATTGTATGTATTTTTTGGGCCATATCTTTAAATACAGGTCCGGCCACATCAGCGCCATAAATACCTACCTCCCTATCAGGTTCATGAATAATTACAATGCAAGAATATTTTGGGTTATCAGCAGGAAAGTAGCCTACAAAAGATGAGATGTACTGAAGTTTATCCGGGTCTTTTGCAACATAATTTTTCTGCGCAGTACCGGTTTTACCTGCCATGGAAAAATTCTTTGCGTAAAGTCCATTTCCTGTACCATAATCCTGTTCAACAACATCTTTTAAGAGCTGACGAACTTTTTTTACCGTTTCTTTTGAGCAGATAGAAGGATTTATGACTTCCTTACCGAATTCTTTGAGCACCTTATTCCCGACTCTCGCCTCTTTGATGAATCGAGGTCGAACCAGTTCACCATCATTGGCAATTGCATTGTAAAAAGCTAAGGTTTGCATCGGCGTCATTGCAACTTCATATCCATGAGACATCCAGGCCAAAGAAATTCCAGACCATCCTTTATCACCAGGGTATCGTATTACAGGTTGACCTTCACCAACTATGGGCAAACCTAAATCTTCATGCAAGCCCATATTCATGAGCCTATCTACGTATCTCTTAGGGTTTTCTTTATAATTCTCATGGATCATTTTAGCAAAAGCTGTATTCGACGACAAGGCAAAAGCCTTTGCCATTGAAATTTTACCATAACCTCCCCACTTAGAATCTCTCACCGTTCTATCATAAATTCTCCACCGTCCTTTTTCAGTATCAAAAACGGTACTTGTGTCTACTACTTTATCTTCTAAAGCGGCGACCATAGACATTAATTTAAACGTAGACCCTGGTTCATGAGATTCCCCAACAGCATAGTTCAACCGCTCATAATATTTTCCCTCTTTGGTCCTTCCTAAATTTGAAATGGCTTTTACCTCTCCTGTTTTTGTTTCCATTACTACTACACATCCATGATCTGCTTTGTAATACTCCAATTGCTTTAGCAGAGCATGATGAGCGATGTCCTGAATATTGGTATTAATGGTTGTTACAATATCTCTACCATCTTGTGGCTCAACGATATTATCGAACCCAACTGGTTTCCATTGGCTTCCTGCACTTTTTTGTTTTAGCCGTTTTCCTTCATTACCTCTTAAGAAATCCTTTCCAAAAGCTCCGTCTAAACCAACTCTGGTAAAATGCCCTTCATTATCTATTTTTTCATAACCAATACTACGTGCTGCCATTCCGCCAAGTGGATATTCACGCACTACGCGATGCGACTCCATGAAACCTCCACGATTAGGACCATATCGAAATAAAGGAAACTTACGCATACGCGCATAGTCTAAATATTCAACATTTCTTGCGATTAACTTATAGCCATTTCTATTTGCACGTGCTTTACGCAGTAATTGTTTGTAATATGAAGAAGGCCTATTAAAAAGTACGCCCAATGAATCACATAAAGGACCTATGTTAGCTTTCCAGTCTTTTTCAGTGACTGTATTTGCATCAAAACGTATTTCATACTTGGCTACAGATGCAGCAAGAAGACTTCCGTCGTCCGCATAGATGTTACCGCGATTTGGCTGAATGGTAAACATTTTCTCGGTCTTGGCCATTGCCATATCCTTATAGGTCTGACCCTTGACCATTTGTATATCCACCAATTTCACCACTACAGCAACGGCAAAGAGAAGAAGACCCCCTGCGATGAGGTAGAGTCTATTCATTATATTTTTCTCTTTTATTGCCACTTAGTTTTCTGTTTTGACTATTATTTTTTGAGGTGGATTTGTCGATGGCCTCAAACCTTTTGCAACAACTTCATTTTTCAATGAAGATTCTAGTTTTAACTGCTGAAGATCTCTTCGATTTTTAACAAATTCGCTACTAAGCGCCCGCACCTCTTCATTCAATTGCGAAATCTCATGAACTTTTTTGTCAGCCTGATGGCTACTAGAAATCATCATAGCTGCCAAAAAGGAAGCGAAGAGCAGAAAAAGCCAGTTCTTAGGCGCAGCATCCGCTCCGACCAAAAACTTACCTTTAAGTATGTCCAATAATCCCTTTCTCATTTTCAACTATTCTTATCTACGTTCTGCTATACGCAGCTTTGCACTTCTTGCTCTATTATTCTTTGCAATCTCCTTTGCCGACGGAACTATTAATCCACCAACTTTTTTTAAGGGCACATTGGTGTTTCCATAAAAATCCTTTTCCGCTTCGCCTTCAAATCGACCATCTCTAATAAATCTTTTTACAAGTCTATCTTCTAAAGAGTGGTAACTCATCAAACTCAATCGTCCTCCTTTATCCAACATTTCAGGGGTTTGCAACAAAAACTCCTTTAATACTTCAATTTCTTGGTTAACCTCAATTCGAATAGCCTGATAGATTTGTGCCAAAATTTTGTTCTCTTTCATCTTTGCCAAAAAGGGCTTCAAAACAGTCTTTAATTGATCTGTTGTTTTGATTCGATTTTCGTTTCTTGAATCGACTATCGTTTTAGAAATAGCCGCTGCGTTACGCAGCTCGCCATATTCGAACAGCACTCTTGCCAGTTCTTCTTGTGGGTAGTTGTTAACCACATCATAAGCTGAACGTCTGTTGTTTTTACTCATCCGCATATCCAAATCAGCATCAAACCGTATTGAAAATCCACGTTTAGCCTCATCGAATTGATGCGAAGACACCCCAAAATCTGCCAAAATTCCATCAACTTTTAGAATGCCATAGAACTTTAAAAACTGTCGTAGAAACCTAAAATTCTCATTAATCAATACGAATCTGTCATCATCAATCGCATTCTCTAGTGCATCTTCGTCTTGATCAAAAGCATATAGCTTTCCTTTTTCGCCCAGTCTTTTTAATATTTCTTTGGAGTGACCGCCACCCCCGAAGGTGACATCAACATACACTCCATTTTCTTTTATATTCAACCCATCTACCGACTCTACAAGTAGAACAGGATTATGGTACGATTCACTCGTCGACATCAAAAATGTTTTCGGCCAATGCCTCGTAATCTTCATCTGACATTGACTCTAGTGTTGCCTCATATTGCGCCTTATCCCAAATCTCAATCTTATCATGAGAGGCATTTAAAACCACTTCTTTTTTAATACCGGCGTACTCGAAAAGATTTTTCGGAATTTGCAATCGCCCTGTATCTTCATCGACAGGCACTTCTTTTAAACCTGCGGTAAATCGCATTAAGAACAATTCAAATTGCTTGCCTCTACCACCCTTTTTCATCACTTTTTGCATCACCTCGTCAAACTTTACCCTTGGATGAAGTTCTAGGCAGGTTTTGAATACGGCACGCTTGATAACAAACTCATCCTTGATATAAGGGAAGAGCTTATTTTTTAACGAGGTAGGAAGGTTAATTCTCCCTTTCGCATCAGCTTTGCATTCGTATTGTCCGACGATTGAAGTCAACTAAAAGTGTGTTAATTATAATTAATAACTCAAATATATAGATTTTATTTGCAGATATTTCCACAAAAATCCACTTTGTTAATAAATTTTCCACTCCGAAATAAATAAATTCCACCTTTTCAAAATAAAAAATGGTCATCTTAGACAGATTTCACGACTTTTAAGAACTGCGGAACGAAAGATTTTGAATGATATGAAATGCCTATATTTGCCGTTCTTGACCAACTAACTTAGATGGAAGACCAAATTATTTCTGAAGGCAAATACAGATACATAGAAATTGGTGAAGGCACCCCTATAATTATACTTCACGGACTAATGGGTGGGCTCAGCAATTTTCATGGTGTCACCGATTATTTTCCTAAAAAAGGATATAAAGTTTTGGTGCCAGAGCTACCCATCTATGACATGCCAATGTTGAAGACCACAGTCAAGAATTTTGCGAAGTTCTTAGAAGGTTTTATAGAATTCAAGGGCTTAAAAAATGTCATTCTTCTTGGAAACTCATTGGGGGGCCATATTGGTTTACTTCACACTAAAATGTTTCCTGAAATGGTCAAGGCCTTAGTGATTACGGGAAGTTCTGGACTCTATGAAAGCGCAATGGGCGACGGTTACCCAAAAAGAGGAGATTATGAGTTTATAAAGAAAAAAGCGCAAGATGTTTTTTACGACCCTGAAGTTGCGACAAAAGAAATTGTTGATGAAGTTTTTGCAACGGTAAACGACCGTATGAAATTGGTCAAAACCTTGGCGATTGCCAAAAGTGCCATAAGACATAATATGTCTAAAGATTTACCTAAAATGAAAACCCCTACCTGTATTATTTGGGGAGAAAATGATAGCGTTACGCCACCAAACGTTGCCAAAGAGTTTCATGAGCTTCTACCTGATTCAGATCTTTTTTGGATAGAAAAATGTGGTCATGCCCCAATGATGGAACACCCAAATGAATTCAATACGATTTTAGAATCTTGGTTGAACCAACGTAATTTCTAGCCAAAATGAAAATTACCTCAGCTGAATTTGTAATGAGTAATTCAGATGTGGCCAAATGCCCTAAGGAGCCGCTGCCTGAATATGCTTTTATCGGACGTTCTAACGTAGGTAAATCATCACTCATTAATATGTTGGTTGACCGCAAGAGTCTTGCTAAAACATCGGGCAGACCAGGAAAAACACAATTGATCAATCATTTTAAAATCAACCAAAATTGGTTTTTGGTCGATTTGCCCGGTTATGGTTACGCACGGGTCAGTAAAAAGGATAAAAAAGTATTTCAGAAATATATCACAGCCTATTTTGAAAAGCGAAAACAACTTGTATGCTCTTTTGTACTGGTAGACATTCGTCATGAACCCCAACCCATTGATTTAGAATTTATGGAATGGTTGGGCGCTAACGGGGTCCCATTTGCCATAATATTTACCAAGGCTGACAAACTAAAACCAGGGGCAATAGAAAGACACGTAAACACTTATCTAAACTTGCTTCTAGAAACCGCATGGGAAGAGGCCCCGCCTCACTTTGTGACCTCATCTTCAAATCGCATGGGAAAAGAAGCTTTATTGTCATATATCAACGATATTAACGAGAGTTTTTTTGGTAAAAAAAATAGCTAAATCCTTTTTATTGCAACAGACATTATCCATTTCTCTGTTTTTAAATTGATTAGTTTTAGATTTCTTTTTTGAAATGCTTATTTTCAATTAATGATGGATACTACAACGACCCTAATCATAATTTTACTATCAATTGGTTGTGTACAAGGGGTCATTTATGGAGGCATCTTACTTAAAAGCACCAAAGAGAACGCGCAAGCAAATAGATTGCTTGCGACAATTTTATTTTTTCTCTCTTATCGTCTGTTGGTTCAAATACTGCGATTGTTTGGTTTAGGGCGTTATGATATCTGGTATTATTTCATGCTAGATTTTAGTTGGATACATGGTCCCCTATTATATTTTTATTTAAAATCGCATATTGCCCCGAACTTCAAGTTTCAAAAGAAAGACCTATTACATTTTATTCCTTTCGTAGTTCAAATTGGCTTTAGCATCTTCGTACGTTTACAAAACCTATATTGGGAGGGCTCCAGAGAGAGCCTTTCTTGGCTGGGCTACTGGGGCTATGTAGTTTGGATGAACCTTTCAACTATTTATTTTGTCGCTAGTATTTTAATTATCATTTATACCACCAAAGCGCAACGACTAATGAAATCAACAGACCTAAAAGCAGCTATATCCAGCGGCAATATGGACTGGCTTAAAAGGGTTTTAATGGCATTCAAAGTTTATTTTTCGCTGGTATTGGGCATTCTTTTGGTAGACTTCATCTTTATAAATAATGCTCGGTTTACTTCATATTTTTATTTTACCCAATTTTATTATTATCCATTTTTCATAGGAATTGCAGGTCTCACCTATTGGTTGGGCCTTGAAGGTTATAAAAGAAAAGACTTTAAAAATTTAAAAGCTAGAATCTCCAACGAAGAACTAGCACAGTTAACACTTATCGAAAAAGAGTTAGAGCTTACCATGAAAAAAAACAAATGGTTCAAAGATCCAGAACTAACTTTAAGTGTTTTGGCGTCAAAAATGAATATTAAACCCTACTTATTAACCAAATGTCTGAACACCGTAAAGCAAAAAAAATTCGCGGATTATATCAATCAGTTGAGGGTAGAAGAATTACAACTTTTATTGCAACGACCAGAAAATTCCAAATACACACTTTTAAGCTTGGCTTATGAAGCTGGCTTCAATTCCAAGTCCTCCTTTAATAGAGCGGTTAAAAAACATTTGGGCATTTCACCTAGTGAATTAAAAACATCTTTTTAAGGTTCAATTTTTTATTTGACACCCCTACCTGTTTTTAAAATGGTTTCAATTTTAAAATTGGAGCGCTATCTCCTGTACGATAACCTAGGTTTGATCAAACAAAAAAATATATATCATGAAAACAACAGTAGTAGCAATCATTTTTTTCTCTTTAATGAATTCAGCTTTTTCGCAAAAAGCCATGGACGCAAACACTAATGTTCTCTTAGGAGAATGGAAATTAGATATGAGCCCGCAAGATAAAAGTGACTCTAATTTTGCCATTATGCGTATTACAAGTGTCGACAATAAAGAGATGAAGGGTACTTTTTATCGAAAAGGTGTTGCACTTAAAAATGGCAAAATTAATACGCAACTGGGCATTATCTATGGCGCATTAACCTCTGGTGATAATTCTGGGCAGTACAATACAGCATTCTACTTTGAAAATGGCAAGCTATATGGCACGACTCACGCATTAAACAGGGGGTTTTTATCAGTTTGGGTAGCAGAAAAAGTAGAATAAGAGACTCTATTAAGATTAGCTCCTCTTTTCCCTGATCGGAATGGGGAGCTATGTTCGTTCTTTTAGTAATCTAATTAAGCCATATGAGGTTTTTAAACCATCCATTTCTTCTTTTGAAATTAATACTTCGAGACCATTACCACCTTCAATGAGTACAATCGGAAACTCGAATTTATAGCCGAATTTACTGGCATATTGCTTAGCAAATTCATCTTTATGGAGAAATACCATTTTATGTTGGTAATTCTGTCTAAACTTTTTCCATGTTCGATTTTCAGAAACTACTCCGTATATAATATCACATAACTTACAATCATAAGTTGAAGGACTAAAAACCTTTTGCATACTATCCATGAACGCATTTCTTGCACCCGAATTGGCGTTATACACAAAAACGAGTTTTTGTTGGGTTTTCTTTTTCATCGAATAAAAATACATTGGTTTATTCTCAATTTAACATCTAAAGCTTTAATTTCCATCAAGTAAATCCAAATTAGAAAACTAACAGGCAAATGACAGCGACTTCTCCAAGAAAAATAATCAAAACCCATTCAATCATTCATTTTGGCATGTTGGCCGGTCCACTTCTAGCTGGAATTTTTTTTTACCTAAATACAGAAGTAAATGCTAATGGCTCTCAAGAAGATATTTTTATTTATATATTCCCGCTTATTGCCCTGGTAGGAATTTTTACAAGTAAAGTTGTCTACCGCACTTTTTTAAAACCGCTAAAACAAAAAGAACATCTACGTGACAAATTAGCCGGACTACAATCAGCTTCACTCATTCAATATGCTTTAATTGAAGGGCCTGCATTTCTTAATATTATATGGTTTGGTCAGACAGGTAATCTTTTGTATTTGACTATCGGCGGGGTCTTATTAATTTATCTTTTTATCCTTCGGCCCACAAAAACTAAGATTGAAAATGACCTAGAACTAAAAGGTGAGCATAAAAGACAGTTCGATAGATTTGACGAAGCCATATCATAAAAATGAAAAAACAGAAGATACTCGCTTTATTATTTTTTATACACTGCTGCTTTATGTTTGGCCAAGAGCTTTTCTATGAAAAACTGGCCGATTCTGCATACATACTTACCAAAGACAAAGTAATCTATGACCCGAGTTATTTTTCTATTTCATATCCGAATGGAGATATTCCTGCCGCAAAAGGTGTTTGTACAGATGTCATCATTAGGGCCTATCGAAAATTGAATATCGACCTTCAAAAAGAGGTTCATGAAGATATGCGTGCAAACTTTAATGCATATCCTAAAATCTGGGGCCTAAAACGTACCGATACAAACATAGACCATAGGCGGGTACCCAACTTAATGGTTTTCTTTGAACGCTTTGGGAAAACAAAACCTATCTCAAATAAAGGAGAAGATTACCAACCTGGCGATATTGTATGTTGGAATTTAGGTGGAGCAATAACCCATATTGGGCTAGTAAGCAACCAGAAATCAAGTGATAGAAAGCGATACTTGATCGTTCACAATATCGGAGCTGGCCAAGTGTTACAAGACTGCCTTTTTGATTATAAGATTATTGGGCATTACCGTTATTCAAAGTAACTCAACTCTTAAGCTCAAGTTTTTCAGCGAAATAATCACAGAAATCCTTCATAGTAGCAGTCATCTTTTCGTCTTGCGTGGCTTTCATAAAAGTGTCTGCCATGGTTACCAAAGTTTGATGAAAAAAGGTTTTCATTTCATCGACGGGCATATCTTTTGTCCATAAATCAATCTTTAAAGACTCTTGATTTTTGCTATCCCAAACCGAAAGCATCATCGCTTTTGCACTTTCGTTATCTATACCGCCATCTTCCGCCGACCATGTGAGTTGTTCTGGAACCCTGTTTTCGTCAAGCCCGACTTTTAATCTTATTTCTGAAGTATGTGCTACTGCCATTATCTTTTTGGTTTGTAATTTGATTTTTTAAAAATATCATCCGCTGGTAAGCTAAGTAATTGTGTTGGGCTAATATTCGGGTTTTTGTCCATAAACGCCCTAACAATCTGCCATCCCATATAACGCCCTAATCTGCCCGGTGATTCGCTATCCAATTCTAATCCAAATTTAGAAAAGGGTGCTGGGTCTAAAAACCTGCGGTCTAGTTTAGCATCGGTACTATATAACAACTCTTCTTCAATAAAATGCCGCCAAATCTGCTCCTCATTAATTCGTGCCCAATCTAGCTCCTCTTTGGTATATCCGATTTTTTGATAGTCCTCCGTATTTGGTATGAGCCTATCAATTAAATACAACTCTTTACCATAGTATACCATTCTAGATAGAAAAGAACGGTTTCTAGGATATTTGTTTACACGCTTGGCTAAAGCATTTGCAATATTTGATGTTAAATAGTCTTTATCCAATCCTTTTGCGACATAATTCGGTAAACCGGAATAGAAATAATGTTCTTCACCCAAATAGTTATCTAGCCCCAAAAGCAACAAAGAATCTGCCAAAATCACCCGATCATTATAGTTTACATCAGAAATTACAGTAATCACCTTTGGAGGATAAAACCTTGGAAAATAGTATTTAAAGTGTTTAAAAAGCGACTCGATATCTTCTGACTCGTCTTCAAAACTTCTGAATACCTTATTTACCTCTTCTTCCAGCTCTATTTGTAGAGTATCGGTTAATTTGGCAATCCAAACACTGTCTGAGTATTGCTTAGGAAACAAATAAGGGTAGCTGGCTTTAAGTTCTGGGATATCCTCCGACGTGGCACCTGCGAACAACCTATCGAAGCGAATAAGCTCAACATCCATAGCTATGGCATTAATCGCCTTTTCGTTTTTATCTTCCTCTTTACACGAAAAAAATAGCCCAATAGTGATAAGAATTAGAAAGTATTTTTGAAACAACTTCATTTTTTACCTTTCAGGGTTTAATTTTACAAGGCACAAAGGTAAATTTTTGACTTTAAAAGAGAACTATGCAAACTGAAAAGGTAATAGAACATATTGTTAATTGGCTAAAAGAATATGCAGTAAACGCAAAATGTAAAGGATTTGTCATTGGGGTTTCAGGGGGTATCGACTCTGCAGTAACCTCAACCCTTTGCGCCAAAACAGGGCTTGACCTTTTATGTTTAGAGATGCCCATACATCAGGGTAAAAACCAAGTGACCAGAGCTGACCGGCATATTGCTTGGTTAATAAAAAATTTTAATAGCGTAAATAGGCAAAAGGTCGAACTCACTCCCGTATTTGATAGTCTGGTCGATGCATTTCCAAAAGTTGAAAAAGAAGAAGACCGATTTATGTCATTAGCAAATACACGTGCACGACTACGAATGACCTCACTTTACTATTTTGCGGCACTAAAGGGTTACCTAGTAGCAGGTACAGGCAATAAAGTAGAGGATTTTGGCGTTGGGTTCTATACCAAATATGGTGATGGCGGAGTAGATTTAAGCCCCATTGCAGATTTACTGAAGTCTGAAGTTTACGAAATAGCAAAGGTGTTAGGAGTTAACCAAGAAATTATAGAAGCGGCACCCACAGATGGCCTTTGGGGTGATAGTAGAACCGATGAAGATCAAATAGGCGCAAGTTACCCAGAATTAGAATGGGCGATGGCGATGGATGACCAAGGAAAAACGGCCGATGATTTTTCCGACAGGGAAAAAGTAGTCTTCACAATCTATAAAAAACTAAATACTGCCAACCAACATAAGATGATTCCTATACCTGTTTGTGAGATTCCGGAAACGTTAAAAACAACCACTCAACTATAAATCAGCGTAGTAAAACGAATAAAAACCATAAAATTTTATGGTTTTAATAAAAAAAATGAATCTTTGTTCGACTATTTTAGCTATATTGCCCTGCCTTTGTTGTAAGGAATTGATTACTAAAAAGTTTTAACAAAAAATAAAACCTACTATAATGATTAAAGTTTTAATTGCAGACAGTCACCCTGTAGTAAGATTAGGAGTAAAGCAAGTTCTGGAAGCTGCTTCTGGTTTTGATGTGGTTGCCGATGTGTCTTCGACTTCTGAACTTTTTGAAACTTTAGAAAAAGTTTCTCCCGATGTCGTAATGCTAGAAATGGATATTCCCGATATCAATGGTATTGCCACTTTAAGAAAAATGAAACAAGAATTTCCTGAAGCCAAAGTACTGATGTTCAGTGGACAATCTGAAGATGTTTACGCTTTAAGTAGTATTCGTGCCGGGGCGTTCGGTTACCTTTCAAAAGCTGCCGACATAGAGTACATTGTGTCGGCCATCAAAAAAGTTGCTGAAGGAAATATGTTTATTACAAACGAATTAGCACAGCGCTTAGCTTTTGACGAAGGCTCACAAAAGCCAAGAAGATTCTTTAGAAAATTATCTACCAGAGAGATTGAAGTATTAAAACTTCTTGCAAGTGGAAAACGTAATAAAGAAGTTGCCGAAGGTTTAAACCTTAACGAAAAAACAGTTAGTACGTACAAGGCAAGGTTAATGCGTAAGTTAAACGTAGACAACTTGGTTGATTTACTTCAGCAAGCAAAAGCGTTGGAATTGTACTAAGAAAATAGCATTCAAGATGTACAAAAACCCCAACTTACTGGGGTTTTTCTTGTTTAAGAAAGTACTCTATTCAGCTTTGCATTCAACAGTTTATTTAGCTGCAAATAATTCATAATTTCTTCTACGACTTCTTTGTGTTCATAACCTCTATTTTCTTCCGTATCTTTTTGTAAGTGAGCAATTCGGTTTTTGATAAGATTGCACCTTAACGTAAGAATGGTTTCTCCAACCAATTGTGCAATACTATTTTTCTTATCCTTTGGATAAATATCTTTGCGCTCCCAATCATGCAATATATATCGCTCTTCATCCATAAGAATTGAGGATACTTCTTGCACTATATCTTGATCGAGCTCTGACAAAAAAGAATTGATAGAAAAATCCTCGTTTTCATTTAAACCTTCTATCAGTTTATAATAGACCGTTCTAAAACTATCATTGGTAAGTTCTATTTCATCTTCTTGAAGATCTAAATACACTTTTTCGTAAACCTTTGCCTCTATAACTTCGGGGGCCAAGATTAAATCACCTTCTTCATTTTCTTTTAACACCAAATCTTCGAATTCTTCCTTTTGGCTTCCGTACAATAATAAAAGTTCTATTATTTTTCGCTCCAATTCATATTGCACATCTACTTTTTCGACCACCCGGTCATTTTTGACCACTTCAAAGGCTCTTTGCTCTTGCTTGTTTTTTTTATTCGCATCTGCAGCTCCTTTTTTGTCAATCTGCGCTAGTGTATTATACAAGACTTCTTCAGAAATTTGCATAATCTTGGCACATTCTTGAATGTAGATTTCTTTTTGAATCTGATCCGGAATCTTAGAAATGCTATTTACGATGTCACGTACAGTATCCGCTCTTTTTATTGGGTCGTTAGCAGCCTCTTCGGCCAGTAGCGATGTTTTAAATTGAATAAAATCCTTAGCATTTTCTTCCAAATAAAGAACTACATCTTCATAAGCATTGTTTTTGGCAAAACTATCAGGATCCTCACCTTCTGGAAAAGAACAAACCTTTACGTTCATCCCTTGCTCTAAAATCAAATCGATACCACGGAGTGAAGCTCTTAGCCCAGCTGCATCGCCATCAAAAAGAACCGTAATATTCTTGGTTAGCCTATTTATCAAGCGAATCTGCTCAGGGGTCAAAGCTGTACCACTAGATGAGACAACGTTTTCGATTCCCCTTTGATGCATTTGAATAACATCGGTATACCCCTCGACCAAATAACACCTATCTTCTTTTGCGATGGCTTTCTTGGCATAGTAAATACCATAGAGCACCTTGCTTTTATGATAAATATCACTTTCTGGGGAGTTTAAATATTTAGCGGCCTTTTTATCATTGGTAAGTATTCGACCTCCAAAACCCAGAACACGCCCGCTCATCGAATGGATGGGAAACATTACCCTACCTTTAAATCTATCAAATTTTTTGGTTTCGCCTTCAGCGTGTTCTTTTACAATAGTAAGTCCGGTTTTTACCAAGTACTCTAATTGATAACCATTGTCAAGAGCACTTTTTGTAAAAGCTTCCCATTCATTAGGGTTAAACCCAAGACCAAACTTCTTTATGGTTTCATCCGTAAATCCGCGCTCCTTAAAATACGAAAGGGCAATTGCCTTACCAGGCTCGGTTTCCCATAAGGTTTTTATAAAATATGTATTGGCATATTCAGAAACCAAGAACATACTTTCGCGCTCGTTGGCCTGTTCTTTCTGTTCATCGGTCTGCTCCGTCTCCTCGATTTCAATATTATACTTTTTAGCCAAGTATTTAATTGCCTCGGGGTAGGTGAAGTGCTCATGTTCCATTAAAAACGCCACCACATTGCCACCTTTTCCGCTACTAAAGTCTTTCCAGATCTGCTTAACTGGCGACACCATGAAACTAGGTGTTCTTTCATCTGAAAATGGACTCAGCCCTTTGAAGTTAGAACCTGATTTTTTTAATTGTACAAAATCACCAATGACCTCCTCTAAACGAGCGGTTTCATATACTTGGTCAATGGTGGTTTTTGAAATCATAAGGCTTCCGCTAGTCCCTCGCATGGAGGGAAGTTTTAATTCTGTAAATTACAAACTCAAATGTAATGAAAAATGATTCTTTTCTTTGGCACAAAAACTGGAAAGCCATCTACTAAAATATTACAAAACACCACATGTCCTCACTGTTCTCAGATTAAGACTTTAACGGTAACAGTGCGACCCAACCTGTTTCACTTGTTCTGGATACCCTTATTTAAAATAGGAACATCCCGCTATGCGGAATGCTCCCATTGTAAACGTGTATATTATAATAAGGAATTTAGTACCGAGATGCTAGAAGAAATCTCAAATTAGTTATAAATCAAATCGAAGTCCTAAAGAAATGTTCCGTTGCTTTACAGCTGCATCTTTAAATATCGGGTTTAAATCATACTTAACATAAAGTAACGTTCCACCAACCCCGGTATAAGCACTTAACCCATATATTAAATCGCTTGTATTGTAATCTCTCTTAAATTTATCTTTGACCCGCTCCCCATTAAAATCATACTTTAATTTTTGACGCGTACCAATATTGAATCCACCATAAGCCCCTATACCAAAGCGAAATTGTTTATATATCGAATACCGTATTGTTTTCTCAGTTTCCTTAAACTTTGATGGCCCAAATTCAAAATGTACTGGAAAGACCAAGTTATCCATCCGTAGTTTAGACTTCCTCAATTGTAAATCAAATTCTTGTAGTTCAGTTTGGTCTCCATTTTCTACAAAAAATTGGTTATCATTTGGTTTTAGACCATTAAACTGGAATGAAAAACCATAGTTCAATCTCATAAAATTAGAATTCTTAAAAACTCTTGTGCGCCATTGCACGCCCAATTCAAAAAACCGACTACCTCCAATTTTATATGGTGAATCGTCTAAAGACTGGCCATCAATTAAAGCATTATTAAGACCAATCGCCATTACAAAGTCAGAATAGGTTCGTCGATCATATTTAAGCTCTCGTTTCCAGTTTTTAGTACTAAAAAAGATTTCTTCAAATGGTTTTCCATTCACGTCGATGCCTATTCTTATCTGATCTTCTACATTTGGATCTCCACTTGTATCGCTCAAAACATCCCCGTCATTTCTTTCTAACAATGCGATTTTATTATCAATAATGGCCAATCTATTATCAATATTCAATGCCCTTTTTTTAGCTGCCTCAGCTTTTAAGGTTTCTGCTTCTGAACTTGAAATAGAACCACGTTCAACCCGCTTATTGATTTCTTCCACCTCTAATTTAAGCGCTTTCTTTTCTTGTTGGGTGATTTTTTCTTTTTGTGCCTTTAGAGTTTCTATTTTCTTTTGATAATCACTGCTTTGAGCTACCACACTCTGGATTAGAAAAAATAACAGCAAGCTTACTAAAATGGTTGTAACGTTTTTCATGATGATTTTGATTTTATGCCCCCTCATAACCTCCCCCAAAAGGGGAGGAATTTAATTGGGAGTTTTTGATTGATGAATAATTTATTGGTTTCGGTCAGCTACTGCGGTGCGTGCCTTAAAAAAACCTTGTTTTAATTTTTCAAAGATTTTATTTCTAAAAGATTGGTCTAACTCAATCTCAACTTCATTGAGTAAGGCCATGGCATCTACTTTACCATCTTGTTGAAACAAGCGTTCTTTTAAAACATCTTGTTGAGCGCTTCTTAAAAGGGAGTCAATCTCTGCATCTGTAACCTGGTTGGCCATACTTTCGAGATTAATTACCGTAGCAAGTACTTCCTCAACTTTTTTATTGATAATCAAATCTTCGGCTTTTGTACTCACAAAATTGTCTTTAACTACTTTCTCTTTGTCAGATAAAGGTTCCACAACAGCTAAACCCTTGTCACTTTGAATGACTTCTTCCTTAATAGGACTAGTCACCGGATTCGCTCGGTTACTTTCTTCGACAATTTGAATGTTATTCTTCTCGTTACTGGTCACTACAATATCAGTTTGTTCATTACTTTCAGAATTACTATCCTTTTCGCTTTCAACATTTACTATTTGAGTAGCAGATTCATTATTCTGTGTATTAAAGAATACCACCGAGATTACCAGAAGACCTATTAAACATGCCGCAATAGCATACCAATAGCCATCTCTGCTACTTTTTTGAACGTCAGCGCCCAGAGAAGACTCCACACGCTCCCAGGCTGTGGTGCTTGGCGAAATCTCACGTTGCTCCAACTTTTCTTTTATATGTTTTTCTAATTTTTCCATATTATTTTATAATACTTCGACGGGCTCTGCATGGCATCTCAGTATGATACTTTTTTTGTTATTCCTTTTAATCTTAAATTTTCTTGAAGCAATTTTCTTGCTTTGAATAATTGCGACTTTGAAGTTCCTTCTGAAATTTCTAACATCTTGGCAATTTCATGATGTTTATACCCTTCAACAGCATAGAGCACAAAAACCATTTTATATCCTTCAGGCAAAGCATCTATGAGTTGCTGTACCCCTTCAACATCGATTATAGAAGCTGAATTACTCTCAAATCGCTCATTTTTATCCACTATTTCGTCATCAAAAACCACAAACTGTTGTTTTCTCAAGTACGATATGCTTTCACGAACCATTATTCTACGGATCCAACCTTCAAAACTTCCTCTATGTTCAAAAGCGCTCAAATTTTTAAAGACCTTTACAAAACCGTTTACCATGACATCTTCTGCAAAATGCACATCCTTGATGTACTGCCTACAAACACTTAACATTTTAGGAGCAAATTTTTCATAAATAGTGCGTTGTGCATCTCTATTGCCAGAGATTGCCTTTTTAAGCAATTGCTTTTCATTACTATAAAATGAAATAATTTTCAAAAGTTCTCGGTTTGTATTGTACGTGCTAAATGGACGCTTCTATAAATATAGACGCAGGAAGATTTAAAAAGGTTGCCCTGGGTAGTTATTTTTTTCTATCCACCACGTAATTCACCATTAACATAAGTGCTCTCTTATATTCGGAGTCTTCGTAGTTATTCAACAAAGACAAGGCTTCATCCTTAAATTGAAGCATTTTTACCACGGCATAATCCAGCCCACCTTTTTCCTTCACGTAAGCAATGACCTCTTTGACGCGTTTCTTGTCTTTGTTATGATTTTTTATGGAGTTGATCAACCAACGCTTTTTATCTTTAGAACTATTGTTCAAAGCGTATATCAAAGGAAGTGTCATTTTTTGCTCCTTTATATCTATACCAGTAGGCTTGCCAATACGTTCGCTGCCATAATCGAATAGATCATCTTTTATCTGAAATGCCATACCGCACAATTGCCCGAATTTTCTAAAAACAGCAACCTCTTCTGAATCTGGTTTTACCGAAGCTGCCCCCATACTGCAACAAGCAGCGATAAGTGTAGCAGTTTTTTGCTTAATGATATCATAATAAACTTCTTCGGTAATATCAAGGCGTCTGGCTTTTTCAATTTGCAGCAGCTCGCCTTCGCTCATTTCTTTTACCGAATTGGAGATAATCTGCAATAAGTCATAATCGCCCTTTTCTAAAGCTACCAGTAATCCTTTTGAAAAAAGATAATCGCCCACCAAAACAGCGATTTTATTTTTCCAAAGTGCATTAATAGAGAAAAAGCCGCGGCGCTTGTTGCTGTCATCTACGACATCGTCATGAACCAAACTAGCTGTATGTATCAATTCAATAATTGAAGCTCCGGTATAAGTTCGCTCAGAGACTTGGCCCTTGTTCAAAAGCTTGGCCGTTAAAAAAACGAACATGGGGCGCATCTGCTTCCCTTTTCTATTTACGATGTAGTAGGTAATTCTATTAAAAAGTGCAACTTTAGAGGACATTGAGCCACGAAACTTTTCTTCAAAAAGTTCCATCTCATTTTCAATGGGCTCACGTATTTGCGCTACAATTTTCAATTATGGAGTCGGACTGGACTGCTTTGGTTTGTACATCAAAAGTAGCGAAAAAGGTAGAGCTGTATGCAGTTGGATTGTAGTTTTAAGACGAATAACAAAAACTAGCGTCAAGAATTTAGGCAATCGATCAAAAACTCAAGATTTATTGGCCAATTGACCACATGCCGCATCAATATCTTTACCACGAGAACGTCGTATCGTAACAGTAATTCCATTAGCCTCTAAAGTTTTTTGATACATTTCAATAGCACTACTTGATGCCTGTTGAAATTCACCATCGTCAATAGGGTTATATTCTATAATGTTCACTTTAGAAGGGGCAAAACGACAAAACTTAACCAATGCATTTACATCTGCTTGAGTGTCATTAATTCCGTTCCAAACTACATATTCATAAGTAATTCTATTTTTGGTCTTAGCATACCAATATTCAAGGGCTTCCCGTAAATCTTTAAGAGGAAAGGTTTCGTTAAAGGGCATAATCGAAGTTCTCACCTCATCTATAGCTGAATGTAAGGAAACCGCAAGGTTGAATTTCACCCCATCATCGGCCATTTTTCTAATCATTTTGGGCACCCCTGACGTTGAAACCGTAATTCGCTTAGGAGACATACCCAAACCTTCTTTTGAAGTAATTTTTTCTATGGATTTAAGAACATTATTGTAATTCATTAAGGGTTCTCCCATGCCCATAAAAACGATATTGCTCAACGGCCTATCAAAATACAATCTGCTTTCATTGTCAATGACTACAACTTGATCATAAATTTCATCAGGATTTAGATTGCGCATTCGTTTTAATCTAGATGTGGCACAAAATTTACAATCTAAACTACAACCTACTTGACTAGAAACACATGCCGTAGTTCTGGTAGCTGTTGGTATTAAAACGGACTCTACAATTAAACTATCGTGAAGGCGTACCGCATTTTTTATGGTACCATCAGAACTTCGTTGCATTTGATCAACCTTAATATGATTGATGACAAAGTTTGCCGCTAACATATCTCTCGTTTCTTTAGAAACATTGGTCATCACATCAAAAGAATGAGCAGCTTTTTGCCATAACCATTCGTAGACCTGATTACCACGAAAAGCCTTATCCCCTTGGGAAACAAAAAAATCTCTCAACTGATCTTTTGTAAGTGCGCGTATGTCTTTTTTATCTTGTTTCACTTTAACAAAGGTAGGAAATGAAAAATCCCGACTACATCGGGATTTTTCTAAATTCTCACTCTCGTGGGAATGTTAGTATTATTTAGATGATTAACATCGCATCTCCATAAGAGTAAAAACGATACCCTTCTAAAATAGCCTGTTTGTATGCTTTTTTCATCAAATCATGACCCACAAAAGCTGAAACCATCATTAACAAAGTTGATTTCGGCAAATGGAAATTGGTAATCATAGCATTTGCAATACTAAAATCGTACGGAGGGAATATAAATTTGTTTGTCCACCCCTCAAATGTATTCAATGTATGGTCAGAAGACACGGCACTTTCCAGTCCGCGCATTACTGTAGTGCCAACCGCGCAAACGCGTTTTTTTCTTTTCTTGGCATTATTAACAACCTCCGTGGCTTTTTCGTCAATCACCAATTCTTCACTATCCATTTTATGCTTTGACAAATCTTCGACCTCAACTGGATTAAAAGTTCCCAAACCTACGTGAAGCGTAACTTCGGCAAAATCAAGTCCTTTAATTTCCAATCTTTTTAAAAGATGTTTTGAGAAATGTAAGCCGGCGGTAGGTGCAGCAACTGCACCTTCATGCTTAGCGTAAATAGTTTGGTACCGCTCCTCATCTTCTGGGGTAACATCTCTTTTGATATATTTTGGTAGGGGTGTCTCACCTAACTGTCTTAATTTTCTTCTAAAATCCAAGTAAGAACCATCATATAAAAAACGGAGGGTACGGCCTCTTGAAGTTGTATTATCGATAACTTCAGCCACTAGGCTTTCATCATCTCCGAAATACAATTTATTACCAATTCTTATTTTACGCGCTGGATCCACAAGCACATCCCAAAGGCGCTGTTCTTCGTTTAATTCGCGTAGCAAAAACACCTCAATACGTGCTCCTGTTTTTTCTTTATTCCCGTAAAGTCTTGCAGGAAAAACTTTTGTATTATTCAACACCATTACATCACCCTCATCAAAATAATCAATCATATCCTTGAACATTTTATGTTCAATTTTACCGGTTTCGCGGTGAATGACCATCAATTTAGATTCATCTCTGTTTTCTGCAGGATATTCGGCCAATAATTCTTTTGGAAGGTCAAAATTAAAGTTTGATAATTTCATGAAGTTCTATTTGGATTTTTCAAAGATGGCAAATATACAATCTAGAGGCAGGGGTTGTCAAGCAATTACCCAATTAATTCAAAAATTAGATTTCTCGCACTTCCATTCCAATAGCTTTCATATCCTTCCAGAAATCCGGATAGGATTTGGACACCACCTCGGCTTCGTTAATACAAAGATTAATTTTCAAAGCAATTGGAGCAAAAGCCATGGCCATTCTATGGTCATTATAGGTGTCAATGGCAACATCAGGAGTTAAATTTTCACTAGCTGTTAAATTTAAACTTTCAGCTGTCAATGCAACTTTTCCGCCTAATTTTTCCAACTCGGTTTTCATAGCGGCCAATCTATCTGTTTCTTTAATGGGGAGTGTATGCAAACCTGTAAGATGGCAGTCCACGTTTAAACCAAGACAAGTTACAGCGATTGTCTGTGCGATATCGGGCGCATTTTCAAGTGCAAATGCCACTTTCTTTTTTACAACTTCCCTTACTTTTTTAAGTACAATCTGATTTTCTAAAAATTCGGTTTCTACGCCAAACTCTTTATAGATTTCACTAAGAATACTATCTCCTTGCAAAGAGTTTTTTTTATAGGCGGATAGCTTGATTTCGCTCCCCACTTTCGACAATGCCGCAATACTGTAAAAATAACTAGCTGCACTCCAGTCTGATTCTACAACCAAATTGGCTTTTTCAACTTTGGTCTTAGGTTTCACTCGAATTATATTCTCAGTAAATTTGGTTTCTATGCCCACCCCATTAAGTAAAGCCAAGGTCATATTAATATAGGGGACAGAGGTTATTTTACCTATCAATTCAACTTCAAGACCATTTTTTAAGCTTGGAGCAATGAGTAACAATGAGGATATATATTGGCTACTTATATTCGCAGGCAAGCTTACTTTAGAGCTTGTAATAGCAGTACCTGTAATTCGTAATGGTGGGTAACCTTCGTTATTAACATATTCGATTTTTGCGCCTAAACTTCTTAAGGCATCTACAAGTACTTTAATGGGGCGCTCTTGCATTCTTTTTGAACCAGTAAGCACTACATTTTTCTGCTCTTGTGATGCAAAATAGGATGTAAGAAACCGCATTGCGGTCCCGGCATGATGAATATCTACTTCTCCATCAGCTATTTTTAAGCCTTTAGCCATGACTAGAGCATCATCTGAATTGGAAAGATTGTCTATGTTAATATTTGAGAAAAGAGCCTGAAGCAGAAGTAATCTGTTGGTTTCACTTTTAGACCCTGTAATCTCAATTGCAGACTTTAATAGATTATCCGAAGGAGCGGAAAGATGAAGTTTCAAAATTGTCTTGTTAGATTGGTAAAACTAAAAGCTCAAATATAGGTTTATTTGAGCTTTTCGTTGTTGTGATGACGGTCGTGATCACGTTTTGTTTTTAAATCTAACTTTTTATCAAATGCCTGTTGTAAATCTACCCCCGTTTGATTGGCAAGGCATAAAACAACAAAGAGCACATCTGCCAATTCTTCGCCTAGATCTTTGTTCTTATCAGATTCTTTTTCACTTTGCTCACCATACCTACGGGCAATGATACGAGCTACTTCACCGACCTCTTCGGTTAGTTGCGCCATATTCGTAAGCTCGTTAAAATAACGAACGCCATGTTCCTTAATCCAAATATCGACTGCTTTTTGAGCGTTTTCTATGTTCATTATTCTCTGTTTTTGGTATCAATTATAATAGTCACCGGACCGTCATTTAATAAATCTACTTTCATATCTGCACCAAAAACACCGTTGCCGACTTTCTTCTTTAAATCTTGTTCTATTTGTGCTATAAAACTTTCATATAATGGAACTGCTAGCGCTGGTTTTGAAGCTTTTAAATATGAAGGTCGATTTCCCTTTTTAGTGCTCGCATGTAAGGTAAATTGACTGACCACAATGGCATCTCCGTTTACGGCTAAAAGAGAATTGTTCATCACCCCATCTTCATCGTTAAAAATTCTAAGGTTTACAATTTTATTGGATAGCCATTTTACATCATCTACAGAGTCGGCGTCTTCAATGCCTATTAAGATTAATAATCCCGTAGCAATTTCTGACACTAAATCTTTGTTCACGGTCACACTCGCCTTAGAAACTCGCTGTATAACTGCACGCATTCTTATTCTTTATAAATATCAACTCGATAATTCTCATCTTCACCGTTCACCATTTGCACATAACTACGATACCTGCTCCAAGTCAATTTATTCTCATCTAGGGCATCTTTTACAGCACATTTGGGCTCATCTATATGCATACAATTATTGAACTTACATTCTGATTTAAGTTCAAAAAATTCAGGAAAATAATCACCGATTTCCTCCTTCTCCATATCAACGATTCCAAATCCTCTGATACCAGGGGTATCTATAATTTGAGCTCCAAAAGAAAGGTCATACATCTCAGCAAATGTCGTCGTATGCTGACCTTGTAAATGTTGTTCTGAAATTTCGGCCGTTTTTAGATGAAGACCCGGTTCTATAGAATTGACCAAAGTGGACTTACCAACCCCGGAATGACCTGAGAACATACTTGTTTTATCCATCATCATTGCTTTTACTTCTTCAACACCTTTACCTTCTTTAGCAGAAATTGAAATGCATTTGTAACCAATCGCTTCATAGGTTTTCATCAGAAAATTAATTTCAGCTAGTTCTTCTTCATTGTAAGCATCGATTTTATTGAACAGTAAAATCGCAGGTATTTCATACGCTTCTGCCGTGACCAAAAAGCGGTCTATAAAGCTGGTAAATGTTGTCGGGTTGTTGAGGGTTACCATCAAAAAAACCTGATCTAGATTAACCGCAATGATATGTGTTTGTTTAGATAAATTTACCGACTTTCTTATAATGTAATTCTTGCGTTCACGAATCTCATGAATAACACCTATCGTTTCGTCTCCCTTTTTTTCCAATTCAAAAAGAACATCGTCACCTACGGCAATCGGATTGGTACTTTTAATACCCTTTATACGAAACTTTCCTTTAATTCTACATTCGTAAAAATCACCATCAATAGACTTGACGGTGTACCAACTTCCTGTAGACTTATACACAGTTCCGCGCATTAAACACTTTATTATTAACAATACATACAATAACAAAGAAACGACTTTCTTTTTATTCCTTTTTATAGTATTATTGAATACTAAATAATTCAAAATCAGCTTTACAATGAAACTTAAAAATCTATTTTTTACTTTTTTACTCTGTGCCTTTTCCAATTTTATTAGTGCACAAGAGGTTATTACCAATGAAAGCATTATTCAAATGATGGAGCTTGGTTTTGACGATTCTATGATCATAGACAAAATATACACCTCAGATGTAAAGTTTGATGCTTCAATAGCTGGATTAGGAGCTTTGAAGAAAGCGGGCGCGTCTTCAGAGGTACTTTCTCTTGTTATGGAAAAGTCAAAACAAAACACAAAATCTAAAACCGGTATTTATTTTGTAAACCAAGATGGAGAAAATGAGTTGATACAACCTGCCGTTTTTTCCGGAAAAAACAGTAATCAAGTAGCTCAGAAATTAGTTTCGGGCTTTATTAACGCCAAACAAAAGGCACGATTGCCAAGAACTAAGAGCAATAACGTTATTAAAACCAATAGACCAGAATTTACTTTTAAATTTAATCCTGCAACGACAGAGGTTGATAATCTTCAAAACACCCAAGGTAACCAGGCTGGGCTTTTAAATTGGTGGTTTAGAGTTGCAAGTAACCCTAATGAGTTTGTTTTAGTACAACTTAAGGTTAGGGAAAAGCAAAATCTTAGAGAGGTAATTACTGGAAAAAGCAATTGGCTTTCTAGCAATGAAGGTGTTGACCCTAAGCTCGCCATAGGTTTTGATATTGAAGAAATTGAAGGGAATGTATTTAAAGTAACACCAACCTCTCTTGAGCCAGGAGAGTATGCTTTCTTGTATCAAGGACAAGTACCTCAAGGAAGACAGAATCAATCTGTTTTTGATTTTTCGATACAATAGACAAAATATTTATAACTAAAAAAAGCCTCGGTAATTCCGGGGCTTTTTACATAAACTCAAGTTTTGGCTAGGCCTTAACTATCTTTTCTTGATGGTTAATCGATTCTTGGTGAATCGCTTTGAACATTCGAAGTACGAACTCTTCACTCAGTCCTTTGCTTTCACCTTCTAAAATCATAGCGCCCAAAATTTGATTCCAGCGATTCGATTGCAAAACTGCTACATTTTTCTCCTTTTTAAGCTTTCCTATGCTATCGGCAATTTTCATTCGCTTTCCTAAAGTTTCTATGAGTTGATTATCAACCACGTCTATCTGGGCTCTTAAATTGCTCAGTTTTGTATTGTATTCCGCCTCTTCATCGGTTTCTTTTCTAATTCTCAAATCTTTCATAATCTGAACCAATTTAGTTGGGGTCACTTGTTGCGCTGCATCACTCCATGCATTGTCAGGGTCGTGATGTGTCTCGATCATCAACCCGTCAAAGTTTAAATCCAGAGCAGTTTGCGAAACATCAAAGATCATGTCGCGCTTCCCTGTTATGTGAGAAGGATCGTTAATTAGCGGTAGGTCAGGAAATCTATTCTGAAATTCAATCGCCAGTTGCCATTCCGGAATGTTACGATATTTAGTTTTCTCGTAAGTAGAAAAACCTCTATGGATAGCCCCCAACTTTTTAATTCCTGCTGTATGCAAACGTTCTATACCGCCCAACCACAAGGCCAAATCTGGATTTACAGGATTCTTTACCAATACAATCTTATCGGTACCTTCAAGAGCATCTGCCAATTCTTGCATAATAAAAGGACTCACTGTTGATCTTGCGCCAATCCATAATAAATCGATGTCATGCTCTAAAGCCAATTCTACATGATTGCGGTTAGCGACTTCGGTAGCTGTTTTCAAACCAGTCTCCGCTTTTACTTTTTGAAGCCACTTTAAACCCAAAGCACCAACACCTTCAAAATTACCAGGTCGCGTTCTGGGCTTCCATATTCCTGCGCGGTAATAGTTAACATCGGTATCTTTTAAATCATTTGCAATACGCAATACTTGCTCTTCAGTTTCCGCACTACATGGCCCTGCTATCACTAGTGGATGGTCTAAACCCATATCATCCAACCATGTTCTCATTTCTTTAGTATTCTCCATTACTTCTTTTTTTGATGAAGGTTAAAAAAAGGTGAAGGGTAAAGGTTTTATTTAATTCACCAATTGTAATCTTCTGCTTTTAATTAATTGTTTTTATTACTAGACTGATTATACTTGTTTGAAATCACTTTTTGTTCAAAGGAATTCCGTTTAAGATTTGTTTTATTTTATTAGTGCTATTCATTTCATTGTAGATTCCATCAAAATCATTCTCTAAAAGCATTTGCTTGAACTTCTCTAGATTTTGAATATACTCATCAAGGGTCTCAACAACATTTTCCTTGTTCTGCTCGAAGATGGGTGTCCACATCGCCGGCGAACTCTTTGCCAAACGTACCGTGCTTTCAAAACCCGATCCTGCCATGTCAAAAATATCACGTTCATTTTTTTCTTTTTCAATGACAGTCTTTCCTAACATAAATGAACTGATGTGTGACAAATGGGATACATAGGCAATATGCTTATCATGTGCGTCAGAATTCATATAGCGTATGCGCATACCCATATCTTGAAAAAGTTTCAAGGCAGTTTCTTGAAGTTTAAAAGCAGTCTTTTCAACCTCACATATGATATTTGTTTTTCCATCATATAAATTTTCAATAGCTGCTTCGGGCCCTGAGTATTCAGTTCCGGCAATGGGGTGACATGCTAAAAAGTTTCTTCGCTTCGGATGATTCTCTACCACCTTACAAATCAAAGATTTTGTAGAACCAGCATCGAAAACGACGGTTTCTTCACCTACCCCATCTAAAATTTTTGGTAGTTCGGTTACCAAAGCATCCACAGGAATAGCAATAATTACCATATCTGCGTTTGGCAAATCACTATAGTCAGACTTCTCATCTATCAACCCCAAGGATAGTGCCGTTTCTAGATGTGTTGAATTAACATCTATTCCATAAATTTGACTTCCTGGACGGAGTTTTTTAAGGTCTTTGGCAAAAGACCCTCCTATTAACCCAACACCAATTATTACTACTTTCATATTTCTTGGTCTCGACTCCGCTCGACCTGACAGTTTAATTAAAACCTACTTATTGCCTCTCTAATTTTTTCTTCTTTCACGCAAAGCGAAAAACGAATATATCCTTCTCCATTACTACCAAATATGGTACCTGGAGCAATAAAAATATTTTTCTTGTGCAACAACTCATCGATATACGCTTCTGATGATTTTGAACCCTTTGGTAGTTTTGCCCAAACAAACATACCTGCAGCTTTACTGTCATATGTTGCACCTAATTTATCTACCAATTCAAACATTAAATTTCTTCGTTTTTTATAAACAGTATCTAATTGATCAAACCAATCACTATTACTTTTTAAAGCTGCGATTGCTCCTTTTTGAATTCCATAAAACATGCCAGAATCCATATTGCTTTTTACCTTTAAAACAGCATTGATATTTTCTGAATTTCCTAATAACATACCTACGCGCCAACCGGCCATATTAAAGGTTTTGCTTAAACTATTTAGTTCTAAACAATAATCTTTCGCACCATTAATACTTAAAATACTCGTAGGATTTTTGGTCAACACAAAACTATAAGGGTTATCATTGACCAACAAAATATCATGTGCTTTTGCAAATGCCACCAGAGTCGCTAGTTTTTCTTTGGATGCAACTGCACCAGTTGGCATGTGTGGATAACTGACCCACATCAGTTTTACTTTTGATAAATCTTTTCTAGAGAGTTCCTCTATATTAGGAAACCAGTTATTTTCTTCCTTTAAATCATAAGTGCGCGGTATTGCCTGCACTAACTTGGTTACTGCAGCATAAGTCGGATAACCTGGGTTCGGCAATAGTACCTCATCGCCAGCATTTAAAAAAGCCATACTAATGTGCATGATTCCTTCTTTTGAACCCATTAAGGGCAGAACCTCACTTGTAGGATTAGGACTAAAACCAAACTTGTTTTTATAAAACTCCGCCATTGCATCTCTCAGTTCTGGAAGTCCTTGATAACTCTGATATTGACTAGCACCTGGCTCTGAAATAGCTTCTTTTAAGGCATCTAAAACTTCTGGGGAAGGAGGCAAATCTGGACTGCCAATTCCCATATTAATGATAGGTTTGCCCTGTGCAATCAGACTTCTTACCTCTCTTAGTTTTTTAGAGAAATAATATTCTTGAACCGATTTTAATCTATCTGCCGTAATCATTATTTCAAAGCATTTCTGTACTCGCCCAAAACCCTAAAATCTTCGGACATGATTTTTAATAATGCTTTACCCTTTTCAAAATCTGTGTAGGTATCAAACGTAACATCCACAAAAAATGCATATTTCCAAGGTGTTTCTATCACAGGTAAAGATTGAATTTTTGTTAAGTTCATATTACAATCACTCATAACATTTAACACTGCCGCCAAACTGCCTCTTTTGTGGTCAGTGATAAAACGAAGAGAAGCTTTGTTAATCGCCTCTTTGGGCAGTACCTTGTTCTGCTTTTTTAGGATTATGAAGCGAGTGGCATTATTTTTTATCGTTTGAATGGCGGATGCTATAATGTCTAAATTATACAAGTCAGCTGCCACTTTCGGGGCAATAGCCCCTACGGTTCTCAATTCTTTTTCTTCTATCCGTTTTGCCGTTTCAGCTGTATCAACATCTTCGACCAATTTAATTTTTGGATAAGCCTTAAAAAAGTCTTTGCACTGTAAAAGAGCCATCGGGTGTGAATGCACCTCGGTAATGTCTTCAATAGTCAGCCCTGGTTTAACCATTAAATTATGGTCAATGTTCAAATAGTGCTCTCCAATAATATGTATCTGGTTATGGTAAATTAAATTATAGTTTGGAATAATACTTCCTGCAATTGAATTTTCGATAGCCATTACGGCTTTGTCAGCAGTGCCATTGAGCAACTCTTCAATTAGTTTATCAAAAGACAAACACTCTACCAAATCAAAAGGCTCCGTAAAAAACTCTTTAGCGACTTGATGATGATTGCTTCCTTTAATTCCTTGTATGGCTATTTTTAAATTCATTCCAAAAAAAAAGCCCTGATTTATATCAGGACTTCAAATGTTTTTTATACTAAAGGTATACTACAACAGTCCTGTATTTCTTTTAAGAAAGAAATAAAAATAAAAACCGTTCCAGAAATACGTTCTTTTCATTTTGCTAAAATTCTCGGCTAAGATTAAGCATTCTATGTTAATATCAAAAGAATTATTCCATTTTTAGCCATTATTAAGTATTTGATTAAAATTTTAATCAATAATTACACTTTTATCAAAAAAACGCTATATAAAATTTTTTATCTCTAATTTCGTTATACACTGAATTTATATAAACCCTAAAATTATTCAACCATGAAAAACACAATTTACTTATCATTTGCACTGCTTTTATGTTTTAGCAATTTAAGCGCCCAAGATTTTTCTTTTGGTGCCAAGGCTGGTGCCAATTTCGCTAATGTGACCGGAGATGATGTGGAAAACTCAAGTTCAAGAACGGGATTTCACCTTGGAGCAGTGGCCAGAATAGGTATCTCAGAAAAATTTGGCATACAGCCCGAGCTAATTTATTCGCAACAGGGTGCAAAAGACGATGAATTTGATGTTACCTTAAAATTAGATTACCTTAATGTACCAGTTTTAGCTGATATTGTTGTAGCTCAAGGATTTAGCTTACAAGTTGGACCTCAATTTGGCATCAATATCAATAGCGGTGTTGAAGATGATAATGGTAACGAAGGTGATGTTGATGATATAAACAGTCTTGACCTTGGTGCCGCTCTTGGAGCGCAATACAAACTTGATTCAGGACTATTCTTTCAGGCTAGGTATAATCTAGGACTGAGCGATATTGCCGAAGATTCTGATGTTAAAAATGCTAACATTACTATTTCGATAGGATATTTCTTTCTGTAACTAATTTTATGAAATGGACATATGATAGTGTACTTTTATATAGTTCAAACACTTTTGTATGTCCATTTCTGTTAAAAACATTACCAAATTTTTTGGTAATCAAAAAGCGCTAAATAATATTTCATTTTCCATTCAGAAAGGTGAAATCGTTGGTTTTCTAGGTCCTAACGGTGCAGGAAAATCTACAATGATGCGTGTTTTGACCACTTACCACAATGCAGATTCAGGTCAAGCTGAAGTTAACGGTTTTGATGTTTTAAAATCGAAACTTGACGTTCAAAAGAGCATTGGCTATCTACCAGAGCACAATCCGCTTTATTTAGAAATGTACATTAAAGAATATTTGGCTTTTAACGCTGAAATCTATAAGGTTTCAAAGGAACGCGTAAATGAAGTTATTGAACAAACTGGATTAACCCTAGAGGCACATAAGACGATAGGACAACTATCAAAAGGCTATCGCCAGCGTGTGGGTCTAGCAGCAGCACTATTACATAACCCCGACGTTCTAATTTTAGACGAGCCAACCACAGGTCTTGATCCTAACCAACTGATTGAAATACGCAAATTGATTCGTGAGATTGGCAAAGAAAAGACCATTCTACTTTCCACACATATTATGAAGGAGGTTGAAGCTGTTTGTGACCGCGTAATTATTATCAATAAAGGAGAATTGGTAGCGGACAAAAAATTGGAGGAATTACGCGAAGCCGAGCAACAAATTATTGAGGTAGAATTTGATTACCGGGTAGAAGAAGTATTGCTAAATAAAATGTCGAATGTTTCTTCTGTTAAGAATACAGGTGGTTTTGTCTATGAAATTGTTTTTAATACTTCAAAAGATATGAGACCAGCCGTATTTGATTTTGCACACGATAATGAGCTGAAAACCTTACAGCTAAGTAGAAAAAATAAAAATTTAGAAAGTTTGTTTACCGAACTAACGACCTAGTGTTAGATGCTGTTAGTTTGTAACTAAGCCTTCGTTTTCAGGAGACGTTAATTCTTTTGAGATATTCTGATCTAGCGATTCCTCGTTATTATCAGTGTTAGCTTTAAACAAGATTATGGCTACAAGAAGAAAAATAAAAAGCACTGCACACTTTCGCATTGTGAATCATATTTGACATGAAATTATATTTTTTGCTTCATGAAACACCTCCTTTTTCTATGAACGACTTAAAAATATGGTTTAAGTGTTCTTATTTACCCTTTGCCGTTGTTCGAAAATGGCCATAAACATGCGTACACTTATATTTCGTGCCCTTTGTTTTGCCTTTTCTGCATTCTCGCCTATAAAATGGGCATCTATGGTTTCAATCCAATGGCGAAGCCAAATCCCAAAGTGGTAGTTTGAAATGGTATAGCCCATTTCTTTGTCTAAATCTGCGTGTACCTGTAGTGGATTTGCTTTATACTTTTGAACAAAGAACAAATTGGTTTCCCAGAAATCGGTAAGCTTTTCAATGTGCTCTGGCCAATCTTGAACTGTTCTATTAAAAAAATGGCCTATCTCATTATCTTGGCGAACTTTCTCGTAGAACTTAACGACCAGTAAATGAACTTCTTCACGACCCAAAATTTTTATTCTTTTTTTCATGCTATCCAAGATGAACAAGAGTATTAATGGCACTATCCAAACTATTCTGCACCTTAGAATCTGTACAATTGATAAGAATAGATACTACCAGTTTCTCATTTGGATAAACAAATAGGTTAGAGTACGCTCCAACACTACTCCCTACATGACCTACAAAATTTCTGCCTAAGTTATCTTCGCTTACTTGAAAACCAAGCCCATAATAAATAGACTCTTGATCAATTAGTTGCGCAGTGAGCAGTTCTTGATAGGTCTCTTGCTCTAATAAGTTTTTATCGAGTAGCTCTTGACCGAGTTTAGCCACATCGTCGCTTGTAGACAGATAGCCCCCACCTGCCAGTTTATAAAAATTATTTACTTCAATGGCTTTCTTAAAACCGATTGGTGTTTTGGTATAAAATTTAGCTTGATTCTCAACTCCGCTCGAACTGATAGTTGGGTTTTGTAACGGAGGAATGGTATTTCTCATTCCAAGTGGATCCAAAACCTTTTCTTTCACATATTGCTCAAAAGGCATTCCACCTGCTTCTTGCATTGCCAATGAGAGTAACACAAAATCAAAACTGTTATAAAGGTAACCTTTGCCTGGCTTAAACATCAACGGATCATCTTTAAAAACTTCGAGGCTATCTGCAATTGAAAATGATTGGTTTAGACCAAATTCCTTCCCTTGGTATACCCTTATACCTGCGGTATGACTCGCCAATTGGCGAAGCGTAAAGTCATATGCTTTCTTTGGGTAATTAGGAACATATTTATAAAATGAATCATCAAATTCTAATAGCCCCTCCTCCACCATTTTACCTAGGGCCAACCCAGTGATACATTTTGAAATACTGGCAATTCTAAAAATTGTTTCTTTTGGGTTAACTGGTATTTTATTTTCAATATCACAGTAGCCAAATCCTTTTTGAAACAGTATTTCATCTCGTTTTGTTATGGTAATGGCCAGACCAGGAATACTTTTCTCAACACATAAGTTATGAAGAATGGCATCAGATTTTTTAAGACCAGAAAGCCCTTTCAAAGACTTTACTTTGACCTGATGGGTAAAAATATTGCTTAAGTATGTGATGAATGAATTCACTTAATAATGAGTAATTATAAAATTGGTAAAGCTGCTTTTTTATTAACCCTAATCGCAATCAATTTCTAAAAATCAATCGACCCTCGAAAATCTCATCGACCGATACCTCTGGTGGCCTATTAAGGCTTATTACATTACCATAACCACGGATTACTCCACTTATTCGCTGTTGCGGATTAACCAAAACATCATTGGAACCACGATGGTTAACACCTATATTTTGTGCAACTAAATCTTCGGCTTCTATTCTAGAATCTCCTGCTGCTATCGTTACATTAAAATTATTGGTTATCCCCGACAGTTTAAAAAAGGCGATTCCATTTACAACAATTGCGACAGTTTCTGAAGCCAATTCTAAATCAAATGAACCATCTGTTGTTTCCGTTTCAGGACTATTAAAACTTTCAGATACTAAACTGAGGTTTGGATAATTTAATACACCGTCACTAGAAATTAAAAGGCCCGTACTACTCCTTATTTCAGAAATGTTTGGTGAAGTAACATATATTGTTGTTAAACCATAATCACGAACGTAATTACAGTTATTTTCATTTCTAAGTATCAAACGGTTTTCTTCTACTTTTGCGGTAACCTCATTCAATAAAAATTCACCAGTTTCAATCTCTATCTGTTGCTCATCTCCTTGTTTTAAAACTAAGTTCAAGTTTTCAAAAACGGTAATTGTTGTAAACTGAGGAACTTCAACCTGAACTCGAACGATGTCTCCGGCATTTTGAAAACAATCTGGGGCTTTTTCAGAGTTACAGCTTAAAATAAAAAGAGAATTGACCAATACTAGAAATACCCAGAAAAGGTCTCGACTCCGCTCGACCTGACCGTCACTTTCGATTAAAAATTTATTAGCTGACATACGTATATCTATAATCGTATTCCTATTCCAAATTCAACAGCTTCCGCAGCGGCCGCATGTGATTTTAGTGTAATGCTGCCAAATACCTTATCACCAAAATAACGTTTCAATCCCATTCTATTATACACCTTTCCTTCAAAATCAAAGGGATAATACACATAATAACCTAATTGAGTGACCACACTTAGCTTATTGATAAAAAGCTCATGGCCTAAAAATACCCCCACACGTTTAAAATCGGTGTCAGGAGCTACGTCAAGCTCAGGAAAAGAAATGCTTTGAAAACGAATCAAATCTTTTAAAAAATTAGAAAAGAAAACATCCGCTCCGAATTGAACAGCACTTTTTCGACCTAATCTTTTATCCGCATAAGCAGAGAAAATCGCAAATCCGTATTGCCTTGAATTGATAACATCACTCTCGTTAACGCCCCCTCTTAAAGCAAGATTGTAGCGAATAGGTTCCGAAATTTTTTCTTTAAATTGTTTTGGCTTAAAATCATATTCGACACCTCCATCTAAATCATAGGTTATGCCAAAATTCAAAGCTGCGGTATTTGTAGATGTATTGGGGGCCCTAAAATTAGCATTTGAGTAATGTATTAACGAAAGCCCAGCTTTAAAACCTAAACCAGCAATTAAATTCTCTTTATGATAATTCAACATCAACATTGTAGAACTAAGCAAGTGAGAACCATAAGCATTATTTCTAAAATTAGTTTCCCTATCATATGGGTTGGTATTATACGCAACACCCTGCGCTATTCGTAACTGAACATTACGTTTTAAAAAGTAAAAATTATAATGGGCATAAAGTCCGAAATGCTTACCCAAAACAGGATTCTTCATATCTTGATAAGCAAAGGTAAACCCACTATCAGGGTATCCAAACTCAGACTCCCAAGCTTCATCTCCATACCGTTTTCTATTAAAACCCAATATAAACCCGACCGGGTGTTCGGTTATCAAGTGAGATATATCAGTATTGTGCAATAGAATTGAGCCGTTAAACTGGCTAAGATCTAAA
Source organism: Croceitalea sp. W27 (assembly GCF_055693185.1). Classification (NCBI taxonomy): domain Bacteria; kingdom Pseudomonadati; phylum Bacteroidota; class Flavobacteriia; order Flavobacteriales; family Flavobacteriaceae; genus Croceitalea; species Croceitalea sp. W27. Next base: position 3,107,454 of record NZ_CM146327.1, on the reverse strand, counting down.
ACAAATTTCTTTGGTATTTCAGGACCCTGAGAAAAACCAAAGACAAAAAATCCTAAAAATAGGAGTGATAGTAGGTGCTTCATGAAGCGTAAAAGTACCAATTAGATTCGAGAGTAGTAAAGTCTAATTCTTTAGAACAACCATTAAAATACCTCTTTTGCAATGGCGGCGATATTGTCCGATTTGCCCATCGAATAATAGTGCAGAACGGGAACACCGGCATTTTTTAGCTCCTTAGATTGCTCAATTGCCCAATCAATACCCACCTTTCGCACCTCTTTATTCGTTTTACAATCGTCAACCGCATCAATTAAATCTTGAGGCAGGTCTATTCTAAAAACTTGCGGCAATAGTTGTAAATGTCGCTTGACCGCAATGGGTTTTATGCCTGGGATAATAGGAATAGTTATTCCAATTTCTTTTGCGGCCTCTACAAATTCAAAATACTTTTTATTGTCAAAAAACATTTGCGTAACCACATAATCGGCTCCGGCATCTACTTTTTCTTTCAGTCTTTTTAAATCTGATTTTAAAGAAGGAGCTTCTAAATGCTTTTCAGGATAACCTGCGACCCCAATACAGAAATCTGCACAATCATCGGTTTCAATAACTTCATGTAAATATTTCCCACAGTTTAAATCTTGAATCTGTTTTACCAAACTTATTGCGTAAGGATGGCCTCCTTTTGTTGGTTCAAAATACTTCTCTTCACGCATGGCATCACCTCTCAAAGCCATAACGTTATCAATACCCAAATAATGACAATCTACCAACAGGTACTCCGTTTCTTCTTTAGTAAAACCTCCACAAAGCACATGCGGAACCGTGTCAACATCATACTTGTGTTTTATAGATGCACAAATACCTACAGTGCCTGGCCGCATGCGAGTCAATTTTTTGTCCAATAAACCATCCCTATCAATATAAACGTACTCTTCACGTGAGGTAGTTACATCAATAAATGGAGGCTTAAACTCCATCAATGGGTCAATGTTATTATACAATTCTTGAATATTGCGCCCCTTTACCGGTGGGATAATTTCAAAACTAAAAAGGGTTTCCCCTTTGGCTTTTTTTAAATGGTCTGTTACTTTCATATATGCTGAACTTGTTTCAGTATCTATTTTACTTTCGTAAAGGGCGTTACCTAAAGGTCGGGCTTTCGGTAGTCGCTCTTTCTTTTAACTCGACTTCGCTTGATATGACAGAAAAGAAGCTTCAACAAAACCTCGAATCCTAACGCATCTTTATCTTAAATCAATCATCCACAATATTTGGAGCAAGCCATTTTTTAGCTTTTTCCAATGCAATTCCTTTTCTCTTTGCAAAATCTGCTACTTGGTCTTGTTTAATTTTACCTAGCCCAAAATACTTAGCCTGTGGATTAGCAAAATAATATCCGCTTACACTAGCGGCTGGCCACATGGCCAAACTTTCTGTTAGTTGCACACCAATGGTTTCTTCTACTTGAAGCAATTGCCATATGGTCAACTTTTCTAAATGGTCTGGACAAGCAGGATAACCTGGTGCAGGGCGTATGCCTTTGTACGATTCATTAATTAAATCTTCGTTACTTAAATCTTCATTGGCCGCATAGCCCCAATGTGTCGTTCTAACTTCTTTGTGTAAGTATTCCGCAAAAGCTTCCGCCAAACGATCAGCTAAGGCTTTAACCATAATTGCATTATAGTCATCTAGATTTTTTTCATATTCGGCAGCTAGTTCTGCAGTACCAAAACCAGTGGTTACACAAAAACAACCTATATAATCTTGTTTTCCACTTTCTCTGGGAGCAATAAAATCTGCTAAAGCGTAATCTGCTACGCCCGCCTTTCTTTGTAATTGCTGGCGGAGGGTTCTGAATACAAAGGCTTCATTCTTTTCTTTGTTCTCGACTCCTCCTTCGACAAGCTCAAGATGACAGCTCGAACTGACAGAAAGATTTATTTCAATATCATCCTCATCAATTGTATTTGCAGGAAACAGCCCAAAAACCGCTTTTGCTTTTAACTGTTTTTCTTTAATTATTTTACTGAGCATTTCTTGGGCATCAGCATAAAGTTCAGTTGCTTGTTTACCCACAATTTCGTCCGATAAAATATCAGGATATTTTCCATGTAAATCCCAGCTTCTAAAGAAAGGTGACCAATCTATAAAGTCTACAAGTTTTCCTAAATCAAAATTCTCAATTACTTGAATGCCTAATTTTTTGGGCTTTACAATTTCCGCAGTATTCCAATCTATTTTAAACTTATTGGCACGAGCCAACTGCAAAGATTTGTATTCCTTTTTCTTAGTACGCTTTAAAAACTTATCTCTAAACGCTTCATAATCTAGTTTTAGATTTTCTTTATAAGCATCTGAACTTTCTTTTTGTAATAAATCGCCGACCACAGTTACCGCTCTAGATGCGTCATTAACATGCACTACTGCACTTTTATATTGAGGGTCTATCTTTACTGCTGTATGGGCTTTGCTGGTCGTTGCACCGCCTATTAATAAGGGCACTTGAAAATTCTGACGCTGCATCTCCTTTGCCAAAAAAACCATTTCATCTAGCGAAGGAGTTATTAGTCCACTTAAACCAATAATATCTACATTATGTTCGATAGCGGCATTAATAATTTTTTCTGGAGGCACCATTACCCCCAAATCCACAATTTCATAGTTGTTACAGGCTAATACCACACTCACGATATTTTTTCCAATATCATGCACATCGCCTTTAACTGTTGCCATTAGAATTTTACCTGCTCCTTTTGCATCAGTTAACTGAGGGTTTTTAAGTTTTTCTTCTTCAATAAATGGTTCTAAATACGCCACAGCCTTTTTCATGACTCTTGCAGATTTTACCACCTGTGGTAAGAACATTTTTCCGCTGCCAAACAAGTCGCCAACTACGTTCATACCAGTCATTAAATTACCCTCAATAACTTCAAGGGGTTTTGTAGCTTTTTGGCGTGCCTCTTCAATATCTTCAATTATGTATTGGTCTATACCTTTAACCAAGGCTCTTGTTATTCGGTTTTGCAAGGGCTCTTCGCGCCAAGACAAATCAACCGTACTTTCTTTGGTCTTACCAACTACGGTCTCTGCAAAATCTAGCAAACGTTCGGTAGCATCATCCCTTCTATTCAAGATAACATCCTCTACGTGCTCCAATAAATCTTTTGGAATATCATCATAAACTTCTAACATGGCCGGATTAACGATACCTATATTCATTCCTGCTTTTATGGCATGATATAAAAAGACGGAATGCATGGCTTCGCGCACCGGATTGTTCCCTCTAAAAGAAAAGGAAACATTACTCACACCACCACTTACGCTGCAATGCGGAAGATTATTGCGAACCCAGCGTGTACCCTCGATAAAATCGATGGCATTACGTCTATGTTCCTCCATTCCCGTAGCCACCGGAAAAATATTAAGGTCAAAAATGATATCTTCTGGTGCAAATTTCACCTTATCTACTAAAAGTCTATAAGAGCGTTCTGCAATCTCTATACGTCGCTCCAAGTTATCTGCTTGACCAACCTCATCAAAAGCCATTACAATGACCGCAGCTCCATATCTTTTAATCAATTTCGCCTGACGTATAAATTCTTCTTCCCCTTCTTTTAAACTAATGGAGTTTACCACACATTTGCCTTGTACCACTTGCAAACCTGCTTCAATAATCTCCCATTTAGAACTATCTATCATAATAGGAACACGGGCAATATCGGGTTCTGCAATAACTAAATTTAGAAATTTAACCATGGCATGTTTACCATCAATTAAACCATCATCCATATTAATGTCGATGATTTGTGCACCACCTTCAACTTGATGACGTGCCACTTCTAAGGCTTCATCAAACTTTTCTTCTTTAATAAGCCTTAAAAACTTCTTTGAACCAGCAACATTGGTACGTTCACCTACGTTAATGAAGTTGCTATCTGGTGTAACAAGTAAAGGTTCTAAACCAGAAAGTTTTAAATATTTTGGTTTTGCTTCTTTCATTAATTAGATTTCTATAGTCAATTTTCTTGGCTCAAATTGCTTAACCACCTCGGCAATAGCAGTAATATGTTCCGGTGTTGTTCCGCAGCAACCCCCAACGATATTAACTAATCCTTTTTCTACATACTCTTTAATTTGAGAAGCCATCTGTTCTGGGGTTTCATCGTATTCACCAAAAGCATTTGGCAAACCTGCATTAGGGTGGGCACTAGTAGCGTAATCAGATTTTGCTGATATTACTTCTAAATGCGGTACGAGCTGTTTAGCACCTAAGGCGCAATTGAATCCCACAGAAAGAATGGGTATATGTGAAATTGATATTAAAAACGCTTCAGCCGTTTGACCAGATAATGTTCTCCCAGAAGCATCAGTGATAGTCCCGCTCACCATAATAGGCACTTCGATACCACGTTCTTCTTTTACCTCTTCAATAGCAAAAAGGGCTGCTTTAGCATTTAAGGTGTCAAAAATAGTTTCAACCAACAATATATCTGCACCGCCATCTAATAAGGCCTCTACTTGTTGTTTATAAGCTATCCTCAATTCATCAAAAGAAACCGCTCTATAGCCAGGGTCGTTTACATCTGGAGACATGCTTGCCGTTTTATTGGTTGGACCAATACTCCCTGCCACAAAGCGCGGTTTGTTTGGTTCTTTAGCAGTAAAGTCATCTGCAACTTTTTTGGCAATTCTGGCGGACTCATAGTTAAGCTCATAGACCAATTCTTCCATATGGTAGTCTGCCATGGCTATAGTCGTACCTGAAAAAGTATTGGTCTCCACAATATCTGCTCCCGCAGCAAAATATTTGCGATGTACCTCAGCAATGGCCTCTGGCTGGGTTAACGATAATAGATCATTATTCCCTTGCAAGGGGTGCTCCCAATCTTTAAAGCGTTCTCCTCTAAAATCTTCCTCGGTGAATTTATAGCGTTGAAGCATAGTGCCCATAGCGCCATCTAAAATCAATATTCTTTTCTTTAGTAAATCCTTAATCATAACACAATGCAACGCCTACAGCGTGAATATAAAATTGTAAGTATCAAGTAAGGAAAAGGAAAGACCAGCTTTCATTTAGGTTATCTATTCCTGAGCATGGTCGGTTTTATACGCCAAGAGATTCTGAAACAAGTTCAGAACAGGGTAGAATGTAGCACCTTCTTAGATACTGATTGGCATCAGTACAAGCTAAGGGTTGCTAAGGCTTCATAGGGTCTATTCCCTCCGCCTTTCTTGATAACAAATCAGTTTTTTAATGAACTAAGTACAAATTAAAGCCACAGATTATTCTTAAACAAATTAATACCCCTTTTTTATTGTTCTTTTAAACAAAAACCCTCTAATCAGAAAATCGATTAAAGGGCTAATAGCTAATAAAAATTAGGAACAAAACTTATACTATACTTTGAACAACTTCTTTTTTTGCTTCTCTTTTAGAACCATCAAAACCTTCCACACCGCCAACAGTAGTGTATTTCATCACAAAGCGTTTATTAGGATGTATAATTTGATATGCGTATTGACACATTACAGCAGCCTCATGAAAACCTGATAAAATCAGCTTTAATTTACCTTCGTACGTGTTTACATCTCCAATAGCAAATACCCCTGGAATATTGGTCTGATAATCTTTGGCATTGTTGACCTTAATAGCGTTCTTTTCTATTTCTAATCCCCAATTACCAATAGGGCCGAGTTTTGGAGATAGGCCGAAGAGCGGAATAAAATTATCTACCTCTAAATAGGTCTCTCCTTTATCCGCGTCATTATGTTTGATTACTACAGCTTCCAATTTCTCATCTCCATAAAGCTTCTTGACTTGCGCTTCGGTAAACAATTTTACTTTACCAAGCTTTGCTAACTCAGAGGCTTTTTCAACAGAATCCAAGGCCCCTCTAAATTCGTTTCTACGGTGTACCAATGAAACTTCTGAAGCCACATCAGCTAAAAATATAGCCCAATCCAAGGCAGAATCACCGCCACCTGCAATGACCACTTTTTTATCTCGATATACCTCAGGATCTTTTATGATATAAGCTACCCCGTTATCTTCGAATTCACTGATATTATCAATAGGTGGTTTGCGCGGCTCAAAAGAGCCTAATCCGCCCGCAATTACAACTACCGGTGCCTGATGTTGTGTTCCTTTATTGGTAGTAACTATATACGAACCATCCTCTTGTTTATCTAAAGTTTCTGCTCTTTCTCCCAAGGTAAAACTAGGTTCAAAAGGCTTTATTTGTTCCATTAGATTATCTACCAAATCACCAGCAAGAATTTCAGGAAAAGCAGGAATATCGTAAATTGGTTTTTTAGGATAAATTTCTGAACATTGCCCCCCTGGTTGTGGCAAGGCATCAATTAAGTGGCATTTTAATTTTAATAAGCCTGCTTCAAAAACGGTGAATAATCCTGTTGGACCAGCACCTACAATAAGTATATCTGTTTTAATCATTTTCGCTTCTTTTTATGCACTTTTTACTAATTTTTCTGTGATTTCATTCATTTTATCTACTTTTTCTTCAAAATCTCCCTTAATCGTTTTTCTATAATCATTCAAGTTTTGAACCATTCTATGGATGTCATCAGGGATAACTTCTTCAAAAAATTGACGTAATCGTTTTGCGGTTGTTGGAGATTTACCGTTAGTTGAAATCGCCACTTTTACATTTCCTTTGGTGACAATTCCACCCATATAAAAATCACATAGCGGAGGGTTATCGGCTACATTCACCAATTTGTTTTGTTTTCGACAATCATTGTAAATCTTTTCGTTGATATAAGGACTATCTGTAGTGGCTACTACGATGTGCTTTCCTTTTAAATACTTTCTATGATACTTTTTCAATAGTACTCTGACTCCGAACTTCTTGGCCAAGTCCAAGGTATTCTTTCTTATCATTGGGGTAACAATGGTAACTTTTGCGTCTGGACTGGATTTGGTTAAAAAGTGTAATTTTTCTTCAGCCACATAGCCTCCACCAACAATCAAAACCTCCAGTTGAGCTGTCTTCAAAAAAATAGGATATAGATTATTTCTTTCCATTATACCAAAATAGCTTCTTGTTCGTGCTTCTTTTTTAGGTTCAGTAGTTCTGTTCTGTGATGTACCACTTCTCCAATTACTATAATTGCAGGATTGGACAGCTGTTGCTCCCTTGCCTTGGATTCAATCGAAGCAACAGTGCCAATTCCTATTTTTTCTCTTTCTGTTGTACCTTCTTGAATTATGGCTACTGGAGTTTCTGATTTTCCTTCCCCTTTGAATAAGGTCATAATTTCATGAAGTTTCGACATTCCCATTAGAATGACAATAGTCGCACTTGACTTAGCTGCTAGGGCAATATCATTTGATAGTTTATGCTCTTTTGTAGTGCCTGTTATTACCCAAAAACTCTCAGAAAAACCTCTTTTAGTTACTGGGATGTGCTGATTTGCAGGAACTGAAAGTGATGATGAAATACCTGGTACTACAGCGACATCGATTCCATATTCCGCGGCATATTGCATCTCTTCGGCTCCTCGTCCGAAAACGAACGAATCGCCCCCTTTTAATCGAACTACATGTTTTCTTAACTGACCTCTTTGTACAATTAGCTCGTTAATTTGCTCTTGTTGATAGGAATAACATCCTTTGCGTTTACCAACAAATATCTTTTCTGCGTTTGGGGCATAATTCAACAACTCAGTATTGATCAATGCATCATACAAAACAACATCTGCACTTTGCAATGCCTTTATTGCTTTTAAAGTAATTAGTTCTGCATCTCCAGGACCTGCTCCAACAACAGTTAATTTCCCTTTCTTAAGCATGTGTCAATTCTAATTTTCTAAACTCCGTCACCTGATTCAAATAGGTTTTTGCATCGGCTAAATAGCTTTTTGCAAATGCCTCGGTAGGCTCATTTTTATTTAATTGAAGTACTAATGTTTCAAAACCACCATGAATATCGAACCTACCCGATTGAACAAATTTTTCATCAAAATCTCTAATGATACTTGCATGCGTATTTACTTTGGTCTTCTCTGCAGTAAGTAATGCCTTTGCAGAGTTGACCATAGATGAGTATGAGTGATAAATACTAGCCGCCCATCTACCTTCACCAAGTGTTTCGGAGGCTTTTTGTATTTTCTCTTCGCTTTCAAAGAGTAGGGTTGCTATTAAATCGATAACCACACCAGCACATTCACCAATACCAATAGCTTTTTCATATTTTTCTGTATTGCCCCAATCGATGAAATCTTCTTGAGTGAGGTTTTCAATATCCGTCAACGGTTTTAGGAAATCGTAGAAATAATGTTCTCCTTTTGACCGATAATAATCAGCATAAGACAAGCCATTTCCATTAGTTTCAAAATCATCTAAAATTAACCTTAGTGCTTCTGGGCCTCTCTTACTGGGTATCTTAACTACCTTATCGGCAAAACGCCCTTCACCATTGCCAATGTTACCGCCACCTAATAAAACTTGTAATGCCGGTGCCACTAATTTGTCTTTTGTGCGTATCGACATTCCTTGAAAACCAATATTGGCCATATTATGCTGACCGCAGGCATTCATACAACCACTGATTTTGATGACAACATCTGAATTACTGATATACTGTGGATACTCTTGCTTTATAATTCGTTCCAATTCTACAGCAATGCCAGTACTACTTGAAATACCCAAATTACAGGTATCTGTTCCTGGGCAGGCGGTGATATCCAATGCTTTATTGTAACCAGCTTCCACAAAACCTAATTTCTCCAACTCCACATAGAAAAAAGGAACTAATTCTTTCTTCACAAAAGGGATCAATATATTTTGCCGAAGAGATAATCGAAATTCCCCGGCGGCATAGTTTGCTACTAAGTCTGCTAATAGTCTTGCTTTATCCGTATAAAAATCTCCCAGCAAAACTTTAATTCCAATGCCCACATAACCATCTTGTTTTTGAGGGACTAAATTGGTCTGCTTCCATCGCTCAAAGGCTGATTCATCTGCAATTTGCACATGAGGAACATTCACATCTGCCACTGTAACCTTTGGATAAGCCAATGCATCAATTGGCACTGTAGTGTTCGGAAGAGCCTTCTGTTCTTTAGCCAATAATTCTTTAAAACCTTCTAGACCTAAATCTTTAAGCAAAAACTTCATTCTAGCTTTGGCCCTGCTCTTTCTTTCACCATATCTATCAAAAACGCGAATGACCCCATCCATTAAGGGAATAATTCTATCGGATGGCAAAAATTCAAAAAGCACATCGGCATGACGGGGTTGAGAGCCCAGACCTCCTCCCAACATTACCTTAAAACCTTTTTCACCATCCTTTGTTTTTGCAATAAAGCCCAAATCGTGCATATACGATAATCCAGTATCCGCATCACTTGCTGAAAAAGAAACTTTGAATTTTCTACCCATTTCTTGGCTGATGGGGTTTCTAAGAAAGTAGCGAAATAAGGCGTTTGCGTATGGAGAAACATCAAATGGTTCGTTTACATCTATACCAGCAGTTTCACTAGCTGTTACGTTGCGTACCGTATTGCCACATGCTTCACGCAAGGTAACTTCATCACGTTCTAATTCTGCCCATAATTCTGGTGTGCGATTTAAATCTACATAATGAATCTGTAAATCTTGTCGTGTGGTAATATGTAAACGACCCGTAGAATATTCATCGGAGACATCACAAATACGTTTTAGTTGTTTTGAAGTAACTTTACCATAAGGCAGTTTAATACGAATCATCTGAACTCCTTGCTGGCGCTGACCATAGACCCCTCGAGCTAAACGTAGACTACGAAATTTCTCTTCGTCTAATTTACCTTCTTGAAATTCATGTATTTTACGTTCCAATTCTAGAATATCTTTTTCTACAATAGGATTTTCTATTTCTGTTCTAAAGCTTTGCATTATTCTATTTTACCTATCTATTTAATAGATTATTAAAAATTAGTATTTGTAATTCATTTACGATGGCACGAAACTAATTAATGAAGCCTACTCCTGCGGTCGCATTTGTTTGCTCATCTATCAAAATAAAGGAGCCATTCGATTTATTCTCAGTAAAAGAATCGTAGAAAATAGGTTTACTTAGTTTTATTTCGACCTCACCAATTTCATTTAAGCTTAGTTTTCCATCAGAAAGTTTACTTCCAGAGTAATCCGTTGCTATTGTATTCTTAACAGCAGAAATTTTAGACAAAACACGATTTGTGCTATGCTGCACGAAATATTTACTTCCTGGCAGTAATTGCTTATTGTCCATCCAACACACGGTAGCACGTAACTCTTTCTTTATTGTAGGTAATTCGTCATCTTTTACCAACATATCACCTCGGGTGATGTTTACCTCATCTTCTAAACAAATTGTTACGGAACTTCCTGCTGTGGCCTCATCAAAAGTTTTATCGTAAAAATAGATTTCCTTAATTCTTGACTTTGTTAAAGAGGGCAGTACCGTAACGGCATCACCTACTTTTAAATTTCCCCCATATAGTTTACCGGCAAAACCCCTAAAATCGTGATACTCTTCTGTTTTTGGCCTAATCACTGTTTGTACAGGAAAACGGACCAAACCCTTATTACCATTAGCTGAAGCATCTATTTTTTCAAGGTGCTCCAATATTGTGTCACCTTGATACCATGGCATCTCATTACTTCTATCGGCAACATTATCTCCTTTTAATGCACTAACAGGAACATAACTTACTTGCTGCTCTTTATACGTACTATTATCGTTTAGTTTTTCAAAGTTTGCTTTGATATCTTCAAAGATGGCTTCATCATAATCTACTAAATCCATCTTATTTACGACAACAATTACTTCTTTGACACGAAGCAAATTATTTATGAAAAAGTGACGATAAGTCTGCTCGATCACTCCTTTTCTAGCATCAATTAAGATTAATGCCACTTGCGAGGTAGATGCCCCTGTAACCATGTTACGCGTGTATTCTATATGCCCTGGAGTATCAGCAATAATATAACTTTTTCTAGGGGTTGAAAAATAAATATGCGCAACATCAATGGTAATGCCTTGTTCTCGTTCGGCAACCAAACCGTCGGTCGCCAATGAAAAATCAAGATAGTCATATCCCTTTTTTACACTGCTATTTCTGATAGCTTCAAGTTTATCATCCGTTAAGGATTTGGTATCATACAATAATCGTCCTATTAAAGTACTCTTTCCATCGTCTACACTGCCTGCGGTAGCTATTTTCAATACTTCCATGCTCTTATTTTAGATTCCTGCATTCGCAGGAATGACAATCAATTAATTTTAAAAATAACCTTGTTGTTTTCTTTTTTCCATAGCTGCCTCAGAACGTTTGTCATCGATACGTGCCCCACGTTCAGAGATTTTTGAATCACGAATTTCCGATACTACTTTTTCAATAGTATCAGCATACGACTCAACTGCCGCCGTGCATGACATATCGCCAACGGTTCTAAAACGAACCGTTCGCTCTTCCACCACCTCATCTTCAGCTCTAAAAACCACTTCATCCTCGGCCGACCAAATCAAACCATCCCGTACAAAGGTTTTACGTTTATGAGCAAAATAGATTGATGGAATTTCTATTGCCTCTTTTTCGATATAACTCCAAACATCAAGTTCTGTCCAATTACTTATTGGAAATACACGAACATTCTGGCCCAACTCAATTTTACCATTTAGCAAATCGAATAACTCGGGCCTTTGGTTTTTTTCATCCCATTGCCCAAAATCATCACGTACCGAAAAAACCCGCTCTTTGGCACGTGCTTTCTCTTCATCCCTTCGAGCACCTCCAATACATGCATCAAACTTAAATTCTTCTATAGCATCTAACAGGGTGGTGGTTTGAAGCATGTTACGGCTTGCGTATTTACCAGTCTCTTCTATTACTTTTCCTTCATCAATGGAGTCTTGCACATTACGAACAATAAGTTCAACACCTAGTTCTTTGACCAATTTATCGCGAAAAGCAATAGTTTCAGGAAAGTTATGGCCTGTATCAATATGCATTAAAGGAAAAGGAATTTTGGCAGGCCAGAAGGCTTTTTGAGCCAATCGCACTAGCGTAATGGAATCTTTACCCCCAGAAAATAATAGCACCGGTCTTTCGAACTGCGCCACAACTTCCCTAAAAATGTAAATGGCCTCGCTTTCCAAGGCATTTGCCTTTAACGTATTGAGGCTCTTATTCACTATTGGTTTCTTTATTTCTTGTATCGTATTATTCAATGCTCTTTGTTTTTATAAAACCTTCTCCTATACTTAATTCTTTAACGGTATTTTTAAGAGAAGGTTTTACTCCGTTTTCTGATTAGGCTATATATGCAGACCACATTCGCGATTTTCTAAAACCTTGGTCGGGTCAAAATATTTGTGCTCGTTTGGCAAATTATATTCTTCTAAATAGGCATCAAGTTGTGCGTCGCTCCAATAATAAAATGGACTCACTTTAAGAACGCCGTCAGCACCTAAGCTCAAGATATCTAAAGAATTTCTATGCGCAGTCTGACCCTTTCTCAGGTTGGTGAACCATACGTCCGGTTTGTGTTCTTCCATCGCCCTTCTAAAAGGCTCCAATTTCACTTGTTCTGTAAATTCTTTATGCAATGGACTTTCTACATTAGGAATCCCCATCACGGCATCTCGATGTGATGATGTTTGTTTCGGGACATAAAGTTCTATGTTCAATGCTAACCTTGAAATGATATCTTCGGCATGTTTATAGGTTTGTGGTGTATTGTAACCTGTATCGCACCATATTACAGGAATTCGAGAGCTAACATCGGTAACTGCATGCAAAATAGCTACTTCGTAAGGCCTAAAATTAGTGGTAACAACAGGTTTATTTCCATGCTGTATGGCCCAAGCAATAATCTCTTGAGGAGGTATTCCCTTCAGTTGTGTGTTCCATAATGGCAACTGTTCTTCAGACATAGCTTATTATTTACCCCAGTTAATATTATTCCAAATTCTTTCATGAAAAAAGTAGAGCACCATTTTGGTTACTAGTTCAATAAATCCTATTGAAAAAGCCAAACTAAGCGTGCCGGTCACTATCCAAGATATTATGATGGTGTCTAAGGTTCCTATTGCCCTCCAACTAATTGACTTTGCAATACTCCTTTTTGGGCTCTCTGAATTCTTATCTTTAGAATAGGTAGTTTTCTCCTCTTTTGAACTTAAAATCAATTGTTCCGTTATCATAATTTATTATCCTATAGATTTAATAGGAATTACAAACATAAAACAAATTTCCAATCTTGAAATATAAATTCAAATTAAATTTATGTTAACCCTATGGTTTTTGTAGATTAATAAAATTGCAGACACTTTTTTAGGAAAATTAAAAAATAGAATTCGAAAAATTTAAGAAATTAAGTCAGCTAGAGTTGTATTCCGGTAGACCTCCAAATTGGCATCGCGTACCTTAAGCATTAACTTATTCACCGAACAAACACCCTCATTAGGGCAATCATCACATTTTTCATAGAAGTTGAGACTTACACAGGGTACCATAGCGATAGGTCCTTCCAACACCCGCATGACAGAAGTCATTTGAATGTCTTTCGGTTCTTTAATTAAATAATACCCACCGCCTTTTCCTTTTTTTGAGCCTAAAAAACCATTTCTACGCAACGTTAGTAAAATACTTTCTAAAAATTTTTGGGAAATATTTTCTTGTTTTGCAACTTCAGCAATCTGCACAGGTTCCCTATCTGGTTGTGAAGCCAAGAATGTCAGTGCTTTAAGTCCGTATTTCGTCTTCTTAGAGAGCATAAGACGAAGATAGGAAAATTTGACAAAGCCATGCCATGGTAATAGCTAACACTGCGCCTCTTGGTTTGGGTTTAGTACGCACAACTCAAAAAATACTATTTTTAAAACCTAAACAAACTAATTTCTCATTTAATGAAAATTTTTAACCGTAATTTTTCAAAAAGTACCTTTTTAATGATATCATTAATCTTTACCGTTTTATCCTGTACCACAAAATCAAAAATGGGCGGGTTAGCATTATACACCGTTAGGGATGCTATGACAGAAGATGCTAAAAAGACATTAAAAACCGTATCTGAAACAGGTTATGCCTACGTAGAAGCAGCGGGTTATAAAGACGGAAAATATTACGGTATGACTCCTGCGAATTTTAAAGCTTTTCTTAAAGAACAAAACCTAATACCCGTTAGCACCCACCAAAGCAGTGTGACTTTAGACAATGCCGATATTGAAATGGCGCATGCAAAAGCCGCTGGTTTTGAATATTTTGTGGTGCCGATTCCGCCAATGGGCTTGTTTAATTATGATACTACCACTAATACGATGAGTATGACCGGTGGTGCGGAAAACTTGGCTAATATTCTTGATGAACTGGGCAAAAAAGCGGCTAAAGCTGGACTCAAACTATTATACCACAATCACGACTTTGAATTCGTTAGAGATGCCGATGGTATTGTTCCTATTGACTACTTATTAGAAAACTGCGACCCAAAATATGTGAATTTTCAAATGGACCTCTTTTGGGTGACCAAAGCAAAGGCCGATCCCCTAGCCTACTTCGAAAAGTATCCTGGACGCTTTAAGATATGGCATGTAAAAGACATGGATAAAGAAGGTAAGTTTGCCCCAGTAGGTAATGGCACTATTGACTTTGCCCGCATTTTGGCCGAAAAAGATAAGTCGGGAATGGAATACTATATGGTTGAACAAGACAAAACCTTTACCATGAAACCTTTGGAAGCTATTAAAGTAAGTCATAAGGGTATAAAATCATTTGGGTTTGAGTAAAAGTATCCTTTAGGGTCAAACCCATCTAAAGTCAAAATGAATTTAAGGTAATGCTTGTTGTATATCAGCAATGATATCATCGCTATGCTCTAGGCCCACTGAAATGCGCACCATACCATCGGTTATTCCAGATGCTAGACGCTCTTCATTAGTAAGTTTGCTATGTGTTGTAGATGCTGGATGTGTTACAATACTCCTCGAATCGCCCAAGTTAGCAGAGAGTGACAATAGCTTGATGGAGTCGAAGAATTTTTGACCTGCCTTTAATCCACCTTTTAGCTCAAAAGCGACCACACAACCCCCAGCTTTCATTTGTTTTTTTGCAACTTCATATTTAGGGTGCGATTTTAGAAAAGGATATTTTACCCAATTCACTTTCTCATGACTTTCAAGAAACTCCGCCACTTTTAATGCATTTTCACAATGCCTATCTACACGAATTGCCAAAGTCTCCAAACTTTTTGAAAGTACCCAAGCATTAAAGGGAGAAAGTGCAGGACCCGTAATACGCGAAAAGCGATACACTTTATCAATTAATTCTGAACTACCGACTGTAATTCCGGCCAACACGCGTCCTTGGCCATCCATTAATTTGGTGCCTGAGTGAATCACCAAATCAGCACCAAATCGTATGGGTTGTTGTAGATAAGGAGAAGCAAAACAATTATCAATAACCAAAATGAGGTTGTGCTTTTTAGCTATGCCTCCTAAAACCTCCAAATCTAGAACATCAACACCCGGATTCGTTGGTGATTCAGCATAGATTAACTTGGTATTCGGGGTAATCAAACCTTCTATAACATCAAAATCATCAATAGGAAAATAACTGTGGGAGATATTCCATTTCGGAAAGAAGTTATTGAACAAGGAATGTGTCGAGCCAAAAATATTACCTGCGGAGAGAATATGGTCGCCGCTATTCAATAATGCGGCCAAGGTTGAAAAAACCGCTGCCATGCCAGAAGCAAATGCAAAGCCTGCTTCAGCACCTTCCATTTCGCAAACTTTTTCCACAAACTCATTTGAATTAGGATTGGAATAACGAGAATAAATATTCCGGTCTTTTTCCTCAGCAAACGAAGCTCGCATGTCTTCGGCATCTTCAAAGACAAAACTTGAAGTTAGATATAAAGGACTTGAATGCTCTAGAAACTGTGTACGCTCTATTTGCGTTCTTATTGCTTTGGTCTCGAATTTTTTGTTATCCATTTTGTATCAGTCCTACAAAGGCAGGAATCTATTATTAGTTTTAATTACACCCCTAAAGCCCCCTAAGGGGACAATCTCTAGATTAAACTTTATTACAATTTCTCCGCTATTCGTAAAACATCACCAAAAACGCCTCTGGCAGTAACCGCAGCTCCTGCCCCGGCTCCTTGAATGACAATCGGATTTTCTCCATAAGACTCCGTAAAAATTTCAATAATAGAGTCTGAACCCGATATTTGGCCCAAAGCACTGCCCTTAGGTACCGAAATCAACTTCACCTCTAAAATACCTTTATCTTTCTGCAAATCACCATATAAATCACCCACATATCGCAATACATGATTTTCTTGCTGTGCTTTTTTTATGCTCTCAAACTTTTGATTTAAAACAGTTGATTTACCAAGGAACTCTTCTTTACTTACTTTTCGTAATTCTGGAGGAATTAAGCTTTCAATATTGATGTCGGCAAACTCATTCTTAAGTTCTAATTCACGGGCCAAAATCAATAGCTTTCGGGCCACATCATTCCCAGACAAGTCTTCTCTAGGGTCAGGTTCTGTAAACCCTTTTGACATTGCTTCTTTCATTACCTCAGAAAAAGGAACTTCGGCCTCAGAAAACGTGTTGAATATGTAGCTTAAAGAACCCGAGAAAACACCTTTTATCCGAGTGATATTTTCCCCGGATAAATGCAATAGTTTTATGGTATCAATTAGAGGCAACCCCGCACCTACGTTGGTTTCATACAAATATTGTTTTTGATACTTAGCAAGGTTTTTTCGCACCAACCGATAATAATCAAAATCGAGGGTGTTCGCGATTTTATTTGATGATACCAGATTAAAACCAGCGGCAATCAATTCAAAGTAATTGTTGACAAAATCAGTACTCGCTGTATTATCAATAGCTATTAAATTTTCTAAATGGTTTTCATTGGCAAAATTCACAATATCGCCCAAATTATAAGATGAGCCCTTTGTCGCTAAATCTTGTTTCCAATCTTTTTGAATACCATTGGCATTCAACAACAACTTTTTGGAATTGGCAACGGCAAAAACTCTCAAATCAAGCCCTTTTCGGTGTTTAATTTTATCTTGTGAGTCTAACAATTGCTCAATAAAGGTACCGCCTACGGTGCCATGCCCAAATACCACCAAATTGATACGTTTGCTAACCCCAAAGATTTGACCGTGCATGACATTCAGTGCTTTTTGTAAAACACCGCTTTCTACCACCAGACTTATATTTTTACCCGAAATTGTATTATTGAACAATAGCGGAACAATACCATTCTTGATCAATGCATTATAAGGCTCATGAAACGTGCTTAAATCTTGCCCTACAATTGATATGACCGAAATGTCTTTTTTAATGGTAATGGTATTTACATCTTTTGCCGAATAGTCAGACGTGAATTCAAGATCTAGGGCTCTTTTCGCCTCCTCTGCCCTATCCGCAGCCACTACCAAACCAATACCGCGTTCTGAAGATCCTTGGGAAATAATACCCACGTTAATCTGATGTCTTTC
Source organism: Croceitalea sp. W27 (assembly GCF_055693185.1). NCBI lineage: Bacteria > Pseudomonadati > Bacteroidota > Flavobacteriia > Flavobacteriales > Flavobacteriaceae > Croceitalea > Croceitalea sp. W27. Next base: position 3,089,942 of record NZ_CM146327.1, on the reverse strand, counting down.
AAGGGTGGAGAAGATTCTGGCATCTACACCAACTTTGCCCAACAGCCCCCTACCTTCTAGGTTTATTAAGGAAACGTTTTCGATAACAGAAAGTGATTTAATACCATCTTTCTTTGTTTTTGAACTGATAAGGGTCCCTTTTGAATTTTGATTGAAGGTGTTTAAAATTCGGAATGGAATATTTTTCTCAATTAGTGGAATAATTGTTTTTGCGTGTAAAACCGTTGCCCCAAAATTCGCCAATTCGTTGGCCTCTGCATAAGACAGGTACTCAATTACCCTTGCTTCTTTTACATAGTCGGGGTTTGCCGTAAAAATTCCATCTACATGCGTATAGTTTAACACCTCTTCGGCATCTAAATAATTTGCAAAAAGCGCAGCTGTATAATTACTGCCGTTTCTACCTAAGGTCGTAGTTTCACCGTTTTCATTGGCTGCGATAAATCCGGTAATAATAGGTATACAATCTATCGGTAGTTCTGAAAATCTTTGCACTACATTTGTTTTTGAAACGGCTTCATCAATCTGTGCATTACCAAAATTACTATCGGTGCGAAGTAAGTTTCTAGAATCTATCAATACCGCAGGCAAGCCCCTTTCTTGTAGCAAAGCCACCACCAATTTGCATGAAATCAATTCTCCAACGGATAGTACCTCATCTTTGGTTTTTGAGCTATAGTCCCCAATCAAAGAAACACCCTCTAATCGTTTTGATAAATGTGCTATTTCATGGCCATAGTCGATTGTTGAACTAAAAGACTTTTGATACTGTTCAAAATTTGATAATAATTCACTGTTCATCTCGCCTTTTACGGCATCTTGCAACAAACCTTCTAGGGTATTGGTTGCATTTTCACGAGCAGACAATACCACCCCAATAGGCCCACCTTTGGTGTGTGTATCTTCTATAATTTGAAGCACACGTTCCAACCCTTTTCCATTGCTTAAAGATTTACCACCAAACTTTAAAATCTTAAGCCCTCTCTGGGTCTTTTCTTTTTGAAAAACACCTTTCAAGAGTTTTTCTAGTTGTTGAAACTCCATTAAAAAAGCATCATGCCCATGAACGGACTCTACCTCGCCATAAGTGACATTGCTTTTGGTCTGCGCAAGCTGTTTGAACGTCTCTTTATTTTCTTCCGCGGTAAAAAACAAATCAGAATTTACCCCGATAATATGAATATTGGTCGCACTATTCTGTAACTCCTCAAAAGCCTTATTCCCATCTCTGGTAATATCAATCGTACGCAATAACTGATTCATTAATTTATAGGCAGACAACTGAAAGCGCTCTTGTAACTTTTTACCATGATGCAACAACCAACTTTCTACGTTAAAGACTTGTAATTCTTCATTGGTTCCCCTTTGAAATCGTTCCTTAAAAGATTCTGGCGTACGGTAACAAAGCATAGCATGCATACGCGCGTCATGAACAGGCTGCCGACTATTGATTAGAATCTGTTCTTGAATCTGGCAATTGGCAATAAGCCAATCGGTAGATTTCCAATCCGATGCAACGGGAATTAAATGCTCGGTAATTTCCGGGTTTATAGCCGCCATTTCCCAGGCAATTCCTCCACCTAAAGACCCACCTATTAATGCAAATAGCTTTGAAATTTCTAACTGCTTTAAACCCAGCAGAAAGATTTTAGCGATATCACCGGCCACAAAATCTTTGTAATTTTCAATGACGAATCCATCATAACCGTTACCCGGAATATTAAAGGAAAGAATGGTGTATGCGTTTGTATCTATACATTTTTCTTCTCCAATAATATCCAACCACCATCCTTTTTCACCGGCAACATTAGAATTACCTGTTAAGGCGTGGTTCACTAATACAATTGGCGCAGTATGTAAAGGTTGACCAAACAGCTCATACGATAGCTGAATGTCTTGTTGATGACCGCTTAAGGTGGTGAAATCTTTAATTTCTAGTTGGTGAAGCATTACTTTAAAATTACATTCCTGTTATATCGAGGGGAGTCGAGATGTCTAATAAATCGTTCTCGACTCCGCTCGAACTTACAGGTAAAACATTAAGCCAAAACTGGTTTTCCTACTGCTGCGAACGCTTGTTCTAAATCTTCTTTTAAATCATTGATATCCTCTAGACCAACCGAAAGTCGAATCAAATCTTGACCAACACCGGCGCTTTCTTGTTGCTCTTCGGTCAATTGTTGATGGGTGGTACTTGCTGGGTGAATAATTAAAGATTTGGTATCTCCAATATTTGCCAATAAAGAGAATACCTTAGTGGCATCCGTTAGCTTTTTCGCCGCTTCAAATCCACCTTTTACACCAAAGGTGACCAATCCGCTTTGCCCTTTTGGTAAATATTCTTGGGCTAAATCGTAGTATTTATTTCCTTTTAGTCCAGGGTAATTCACCCAGGCCACTTCTTCCCTATTCTGCAACCATTCAGCTAATTCCAGTGCGTTTGCACTATGCTGCTTGATTCGTACGGGCAAGGTTTCCAAACCTTGAATTATCTGAAAAGCATTGAAAGGACTTAAAGCCCCACCAAAATCGCGTAAGCCTTCTAAAATCAATTTAAAGGTAAATGCAGCAGCCCCTAAAGCTTCGCTATACACCAATCCGTGATAGCCGGCAGATGGCTCGGTGAATTCTGGAAATTTACCATTGGTCCAATCAAAAGTTCCAGCATCAATGATTGCTCCACCAAGTGAAGTACCTTGTCCGCCAATGTATTTTGTCAATGAATGTATTACAAGGTTTGCGCCATGTTCAATTGGGTTTAACAAGCCCGGAGTTGCCACGGTATTATCAACAATAAATGGCACTTTTGCAGCCTTTGCTTCTTTCGAAATTCCTTTTAAATCCAATACATCCAGTTTTGGATTTCCTAAAGACTCCACAAAGATGGCCCTGGTATTTTCTTGAACCGCAGCTCCAAAATTAGTAGGGTCAGAAGCATCAACAAAAGTGGTGGTAATACCCAATCTCGGAAGGGTCACATTTAACAGGTTAAAAGTACCACCATACAAGCTGCTCGAAGCTACGATATGATCCCCGGCCTTTAATAAGGTTAAAAGTCCAGTAGAAATTGCTGCAGTACCAGAAGCAAATACCACTGCTCCTACCCCACCTTCAACGGCAGCAAGTCTATCTTGTAGTATTTGATTGGTCGGGTTGTTCAAACGGGTGTAAATGAACCCAAGCTCGCCTAAAGAAAAAAGATTTGCGGCATGGTCCGTGTCATTAAAGACATAAGACGACGTTTGGTAAATAGGCACTGCCCTTGTCCCACCAGTTTGTGTAGTGTCGTGCCCAGCATGTAGGGCATTTGTTGCTAATTTTTGATTACTCATGATTTTGTTTTTATGTATTCCGTTTCTGTCTTAAGGAATACTGGTTTTTAAATAGATTTCTGCCTTCGCAGAAAAAATAAAAAGCCAAACCCCCGCTATCCGACGATAGTTAGGTAAAATCAAAAAGTTATAAGAAATAGAAAAGATAGCCGTTTAAGGCTATTTGTTTTTCGTTATCTATTCTTTAAACCAAGTCGATAGATTCAACAAGTCCTGAAACGAGTTCAGGATAAAGATAGAATTTAGCACCTTCTTAGATGCTGATTGGCATCAGCACGAGCTAAGGGTTGCTAAGGCTTCATAGGGTCTAATCCCTCCACCTTTCTTGATAACTATTCAATACGTGTTTGAACTTTAAGAATAACACAAGGTATATTCTAAGACAAATATAAGGTCAGAAAAATTTAAAAACCTAATGGAATTTAAAAATTTAACAAAAGTCTAGTGGTTTGGTGGATTTTATTTGAGAGTTCGCACACTTACTTTTTTCGGTTCGAAATAACGGTCTTGTATATGGTTGGTTTTGTGTTTCGTCAAATACAAACCGAATAGAAAACCCACATACCGAAAGCTTGCGGGAATCAGAAGAAGGCGAGTACTAGCAGTAAACCATATACGGTTTAAGTTTGAACCTGATTAAATTGATGAATAATTAGAAAGAACAAAAGACTTGTTTTTTATCTCAGTTCTTTGTTAGTGGCTGTTATTTTTTATTCCATTGCAGAATTATCTCTGTGAAAAAAAGGGGAATCACCCAAGAAATCCAAACCATTGTAGGTGCTCTTTCGAAAAAGTCACCTAATTCTGTAATGTAAGGATGATAAACTAACCATCTAAAAAGTATGAATGCGAATGTAACAATGTAGCTTCTAATCATCCATTCTTTATGAATTTGAATCCTCCTTTTTACTATCGCTCGGTAAGCCATAAACGTTGTTCCAATCCACGCAATTGCTAAACCTTGTAAACTCACTGCCCAAGTCCAATTCATATCTAATGCAGCTGTCCAAGCTAAATAAGTTGAACATAGTGAGCTTATTAAAATGGCTATCAAATATATGCGCCCTACATATTTATGAAGTTTTAAATATTTTGTTCTTAAGTATTTCCAAAATTGAAATGGTCCAATAACTAATGCTAAAACACCACCTGCTATATGTCCAATTAGAGGCCATTTTACGGGCCAATATCTTCCAAAGACATCTTCTGTAAATCTGAAATAATTCAGTTCACCATAAATGAATTTTAATGCAAAAAGAAGAAGGAATGCAAGAGCAACTATCCAACCTATGGATTTGTAATTCGATTTATTGGATTTTCTAGTTGATTCCATTTAATTCAGGTGTTCTAATTATTTTCTTCAGTTATGTAATTGCCACTAACGGTTTTGTGTATGGCTCGTTGCGTGGACTAGCACTTAACTTAGCAAGTACACACCAAGCTGAAAAATCCGTGAGGATTTTCAGAAGTAGGCGAGAACAAGCAATTACTTATAGCCTTTGTTACAGGTCGTTATTTGTATTATTTAATATCTTGTAAATTCCAGTTGAAACATTGCGAGGGTTATCAGAAACATTGTTACTAAAAACAAATATTCGTATGTTTTTTATCGGATTCACAATAAAATGACTTCTAAATCCTACAATGTAACCTGAATGGCAAATTGTACCTTCATTCAAACTTATACCATAACCATACATTTGAGATAAATCATCAGGTCCTAATTCATCATCTTTACTAAAAGGTGTTAGCATCTTTTTTAGAGAAGCATCTTTTAGGATTTTATTTTTAGGTTTAACATAAATATCAGTCCATTTGTAGAAATCGTTTAATGTTGTTACCAAATTTCCGTCAGCTTGTGTAACAGGAAGGCTGACAACATCATCCAAAATGTGTTTTCCCAACTCATCACTCCATCTATATCCGACAGCCTCATTGCTTGAGATTGAATAATCGGTTGTATGAATAAATGAAGAATACATTCCTTGCGGTAGAAGTACATTTTCTTTTAGGTAAATAGAAAAAGGCTTTCCAGTTGTATTTTCAACAATTTGTCCAAGTAAGGTAAAACCAATATTAGCGTATGCGAATTTAGAACCTGAAGGAAATTTTAGTTCTTTGGTCATTGCTTCCTTAATCATTCCGTCAACAGTATTGCCCAAGCAAAACCCTTTTTCCACTTGGTAGTAATCTCTTGTAACAGCATAGTCTTCAATACCACTTGTGTGAGTTAAAAGATGATGAATAGTTACATTTTTCCATTTGTCAGAGCGATAATGTTCAGGTAGATATATATTTATAGACTCTTGCAGGTTTAATTCATTTTTTTCCTTCAGTTGCATTATTGCGGCTGCGGTAAACTGTTTGGTAATTGATGCTACGTGAAATTTAGTGTCAATTGTATTTCTAATCGAATCTTGAGCGAGTCCATATCCTTTTGTGTGAATTACTTTGTCATTCTTTGCAACAAGTACAACGCCTTTGAAGTGCTCTTCATTAATCATTTTATTTATAAACGACTCAATAACTGGATTAGTCGTCTCCGTTAGAAGATTACTTTTTTCCGCAACAGTTTTAATTTCCGCTTCATTTTTTATCTCTTTGCAGGAAAATAGAATGAGCAAAATAAAAATAATGTTGATTGCTTTGCTGTTTATCATTGGCTGGTTTTAATGACCTGTAACGGTCTCGGCTAAGCGTGGTGCGGTGATAAGGAAACTTTTCGTTTCCGTCTGCGCGCTAAGCAAAAACTTTTGGTTTTGTTTTTTCTTTTTTAGTTCTAAAGCAAAATCCCAAAGATTTTGCGACTTCATAAATATACATAGACCTTTCGGCTAAGCCCAAAAGTCCGCATTACGTTTAGGTTTTGTTGTGCTTAGTGTTTTTTGAGTCCAGATTGGATTCCTTTATCTCAAAGTAACACCTTTCACAGACTAATTTAATTTTAGCAAATTCCATTGTTTCGTTATTCCAACCGTCCGTTTTAATGCGCTTTTTTTCGCATTTTGAACATCAAGCTTGTAAGTCGTCATCTTCGTCCAATTCCATTCCACGATAGGTCTCAAAAGCTTCTTCAAATCCTGTTTTGGTTTCCGTGTTCAAGTGCTGACAAATAAATGCTTTCCGTATTTTTCCGTGAGCACTACATTCAATTAGTTCGCTCTCAATTTTTTCAACTTCTTCTTTCGTTATCTGTTCGGTTAATAGGAAGTATTTTTCTAAATGCTCAGTTATAACTCGATAAGTTCCAATTCCTCCAATTATGTCGAAAGCAATTGCCGTCGATTCCCAACCTGTGTATTTATCTCCGTTAAAGTGCGCATTGGTCAGATTTTCGTAATTCTTTTTCTCTCCGTACTCTTTAACCTTTAGTGTCCGAAATTTTCTAGTCTCAACAGAATCTTCGTTAGCCCAAGCCCACATCCAAGTATTTGTATTCAGCGAATATGTTCCAACAGGGATATATCGGAAGTATATTTCTTTATCGTCACTATACAATCTTAATGCTTCACTTGATTGATTATAAAACCAACTAGCATAATTTTCCGTATCAAATTTCGCTCGAAATGCTAGCTGCCGTTCTTGTAGTTTATCAACCGCTTTTTGCGCATACTTTTCGTATTTCAATGGTCTAAATATCAATTCGAATTGGTTTTTTCAACATTAAGCACAACTCGTTAATATATACGTAAAATACAGACTTATACATCCAAATTGGGTATATATCTCTGTATTTTACAAACTTCTTTTTATTGCGACACCGTAAACTCCAAACTAAAATTTATCAAACAGTATGGGCCTTTGTTTTAGAATATAGCGCTACTTATGCCCTACTATCCAATTCTGCCTTTATCTTCTTGTATTTTTTGTCCAGCAATATCACAATAATACTTAACGGGCCTACAAGTATTGGAAACCATGTTCTATCTAAACCTTCATTTTGTGTTATCATTTGATAAATAAAAATTAAAAACACCACAATAATAGCAAAAGTCGCTATCTGCATAATTCTCTTCGTCGTATTAAGTTTGACCGTAAGTGTTTCTTTTTTCTGACCCTTCATATCCATTGTATGTTCATGTTTTAAAGTTTTTCAATCAAATAAATCCATATACCTTTTATTGCAACACCGTAAACTCCAAACTAGAATCTGTAAATACCGTATGGGTTTGGGTCTTAAAGTCGTCTTCATCGGCCTTAAAGATATTATCCACATAGGTTTGTGGGTTTAAATCTATTAAAGGAAACCAAGTACTCTGCACTTGTATTTGCAGTCTATGCCCTTTCTTAATGGTATGAAAAACATCTTGCAGTTTAATATTAACGTCTGTCTTTTTATTAGGTGCAAAGGGTTCTGGGTTGGAAAAACTGTTTCTAAACCTGCCCCGCAAAACCTCGCTACGCACCATTAAATGATAGTTGCTCATTTTTAGATGGTCTTGCATTTCCTCATTGGTTTCTGCATCTGCCGGGTGAACGTCTATCACCTTTACAATCCAATCTGCGGCATCACCAGTAGTGGCAACTTTTAGGTTTGCCATAATATCACCCGCTAGGGTAAAGTCTTCTTCCATAACCTCGGTTTCAAACACCAAAACATCGGAGCGGCGAGCCGCGAAGCGCTGGTCGTCCGTCATATATTTACGTGGTGTAAATACAGATTTTACATCTTCAGAATAGGGAACGGGCTTTTTAACGTCACTCACAAACTGGAGACCAACATCGCTCTTTTTGTCAGTAGTTAACGCTTGGTTTTCAGATAAGAACATTCGCTGTTTTGTTGCGCCTTTTGGTGGCCAAGCATCGTATTCCTTCCACTCTTTTCTACCAGAGTCATACACATAAGCTTCAGGTAAGCCGGTATTACCATCAGCTTCTCCTTTTAAAAAGTGGTTAAAAAACTTCGTCTCAATCTTATCTTGAAAAAAGTTGGAAATAGAATCGCCAAAATAGTAATTACCTACCAAGTTACGTTCGCTCCTTCTGGCCCAACGCCCGTGGTCCCAAGGCCCAAAAACTAGGGTATTGTAACCTTCTGTATGCTTTTCTATGTTCTTATAGGTTTCCAGTGGTCCATATAAATCCTCTGCATCAAACCAACCACCAACAATCATCGTTGCAACGTGCGATTTCGATTTATCCAAATTCTGAATTAAGCCTCTACTCTGCCACAGTTCATCATAATTTGGGTGTTCTTTTAGTTCATTCCAGAAATAATCATCGGTCATATTATCTGGAGCCAAGGAGGCTTGGTCTTTAATATCGTATTCAAAGAATGAGTTCAAATTCTTTAGAGGACCAGCATCTAAAAAAAACTGATATTGATCTTCTGTTTTTAAATCTGGTAAGGTGTACCATGCTGTATCTATCGGTTGGTCTCCATTTGGTCTCGGGGTACCAAATAAAGATGTGGCTCTAAAATAACTTAATAAATACGCACCGTTATGGTGAAAATCATCAAAAAAGAAATCTCCAATACAGGCTTGTGGTGAAGAAGCCTTTAATGCTGGATGCGCATCTATAGTTGCGTATGTGGCATAATACCCTGGGTACGAAATTCCCCAAACACCGACATTGCCATTGTTATTCTCAACATTATTTACCAGCCAATCAATCGTGTCATAGGTATCGGTACTCTCATCAACTTGCTTATTAGATGTTTTATTAGGGATATAAGCTCGCATATTTTCGTAGTGCCCTTCACTCAACCAACGTCCGCGCACATCTTGGTAGACAATAATATTGCCTTCCTTCATTAGATTGATATTAGGCCCGATCTGCTTTCTAAATTCATTCTCTCCATAAGGTCTAGAACTATATGGCGTGCGCTGCATTAAAATGGGGTACTCTTTTGACGTGTCTTTTGGGGAATAGATTGTAGTATGCAGGGTGATACCATCTCGCATTTTTATATCAACCTCTTTTTTGGTGTAATTGTCCTGTACGTAGGTGTCAACTACCTCATCAGTTTCAGTTTTTTTAGTTGTTTTTCCGCAGGAGATAAGTAGTACTGCAAATACAAAAAGAAAAGTAAATTTTGATACGAACTTCATAGTGATTGGATTGATTTTCTAAAACTACTAAATAATCAAACCAACCAAACGCGAAAATTTTAAAATATTAAGGCCTACCTTATTTATGGGGTGTGAATTCATGCGAAGTAATTAGAGCGGAGATTTTTACTAGCCCGATATGGAAAATAAACTAAAAAATCTCCTCTTTCTTCCTGATTACAATCAGGAATTCATTCCCCTCTTAAAAACAAGAGGGGAGCTTTTACTATCTTTAAATAGTTATAACCATGAAACAAATACATAACAAAAAAGAACTTTTAACTAAACGAAAAGAGCTTCGCAAAAACTTAACTTCAGCAGAAGCTTTTCTTTGGAAATATCTTAAAGCCAAACAATTGGAAGGTCGCAGGTTTCAAAAACAACATAGTATAAACTCTTATATCGTAGATTTCTATTGTGCTGCCGAAAAATTAGTTATTGAGCTTGATGGTGAAGTTCATCAAAGTTCTAATGCCCAAGAATATGATGAAAAACGCACTAAAGAATTGGAGGCTTTAGGATTTACTGTAATACGATTCGAAAATAAAAGGGTTTTTGATAATCTGCCTTCTGTACTTAAAGAGATTAAGGATAATTTTAAGAGGGGAGCTTGTTCCAATAACTGAATTAAGCTCCTCCCTTTAGCAAAGGGAGGTGTCAACGAGCATAGCTAAGTTGACGGAGGGATTAAAGCTCAAAAGCTGCTTTAACCTCATCAACCCTGTCTAATTTCTCCCAAGTAAAGAGTTCAACTTCTTTCTCTACTTTGCCATTATACGGAGATTCAAAAACCTTGGTGACCGTAGTTGGCGTTTTACCCATATGGCCATAGGCAGCCGTCTCTAAATAAATTGGGTTGCGAAGTTTTAGTCTTTCTTCAATAGCGAAAGGTCGCATATCGAACAAACCAGCTACTTTTTCAGCAATTTCACCATCGGTCAGATTCACTTTGGCGGTACCATAAGAGTCTACAAAAATTGACGTAGGTTCTACCACACCAATCGCATAACTTACTTGAACCAAAATTTCATCTGCCACGCCCGCAGCTACCAAGTTTTTAGCCGCATGTCTTGCCGCATAGGCAGCACTTCGGTCTACTTTACTTGGGTCTTTACCACTAAAAGCACCACCACCGTGAGCGCCTTTTCCGCCATAGGTGTCCACAATTATTTTTCTACCCGTTAAACCGGTATCTCCATGTGGTCCACCAATCACAAACTTACCTGTTGGATTAATGTGGTATTGAATTTTATCATTAAAGAGTTCCTGAACATGTGAAGGGAACAATTCGACCACCTTTGGAATCAAAATAGAAATAATATCAGCCTTTATTTTTGCCAACATCTTCTCATCAGCATCAAAATCGTCATGTTGGGTAGAGACCACAATGGTATCTATGCGCTGTGGCACATTATCATCAGAATATTCTATGGTTACCTGTGCTTTGGCATCTGGTCGTAAATATGGAATTTGATTTCCCTCTCTTCGTAAATCGGCTAAAACTTGAAGAATCTTATGTGAAATATCCAGTGCCAAAGGCATATAATTTTCGGTCTCTTTGGTGGCATACCCGAACATCATACCTTGGTCACCGGCACCTTGCTCTTCTTTAGTAGCTCTATCAACACCCTGGTTAATATCTTGTGATTGCTCATGAATCAATGAAATTACCCCACAAGAATCTCCACTAAACTGGTATTCACCTTTGGTGTACCCAATTTTGTTGATGACATCTCTAGCAATGGTCTGTACATCTAAATAGGTATCGCTTTTCACTTCGCCTGCCAATACCACTTGACCTGTGGTAACTAGCGTTTCACAAGCTACTTTGCTATCGGCATCAAAAGCCAAAAAATTATCTAAAAGTGCATCACTAATTTGGTCGGAAACTTTATCTGGGTGCCCTTCACTAACAGATTCAGAAGTAAATAAATATGCCATTCTCTATTTTTAAACGTGCTGAAGATTTGACGGAAAGGCTGAAAGAAGTTTACACCACTTTTTAGCATTTTTTACCGAGGTTGCAATCAGTCAAATCCTTCCTCATAATTGAAAGGCAAAAATAGGAAAATAGTTTTGTTGTAAAAATGTGTTCTCGATACTTTTTCTTCGAAAAGACTCGACCTGACAGTTTTTATTATAAATTAACTACCATTGGTATTATAATTCATATTTAATGCTAGCCAAAAAATACCTTGGTTGCACGGTATACTCCAAAGTGCTGATCAAGTTATTTGAAAATGAATCTTGTCTAATCGTAGTAGTGTTCAACAAGTTCATTCCAGAAATTTTGAACTCCCATTTACTATCTTCCTTTTGATAATACAATGCGGCATTAAAAAAGTCATAGGTACTGCTCACTCCGCCATCCCTATTTTTATAATCATTGTATTCGTAGTCAGCAGTAATTGCAAAGCCTTTTAAGAAAAAAGCTTCAATATTAGCATAAGGACTATTGGTTATAAAAGTGTTCTCAATAGCTATGCTAGAATAGTTATTTAATTGCTTTTTAAAACCCACTTCAGCATTTGGTGCTTCCTTAAATCGCGTTTCAAAAGCTAGTTTATAGGTTTGGTTAAAAGATTCATTAAAATCCGTCGCTCCATTGATAACCGTATTAAACTTATTATAAGACAATCTACTTTCAAATTTTGTTTTCCATAACGGAAAGCGTTTTTCAAAAGTTCCAAAAAGTGAGAAGGTTTCATTTGGCGTATTTAAATTTATTGGCGATGACACCCTATCCAATCCAATAAAATTTACAGAATTGCCAATACCCTCATATCTTTTCTGATAGGAAAGTCCGCCATAAATGGTCGTAAAAGTAAACATGCTAAAATTGCTATAGTTTAGGCTAGCATTATGATACCACTCGTTTTTTAGATTTCTATTCCCGGTAAAAAGACTGTTATAACCTCTTAGTTCTCTTGCCGCAACCAGATTTTGAATATCTGGAAATTGCGCCTCCAGGGCATATCTAAATTGCAAAGACTGTGTACTGTTGAACTCATATCTAGAATTTAAGCTTGGCAGTAGCAAAACTTTGTCCAAATCGGTTACTTGGTTTTGCTGACTATTATCTATTGCGTAATTATGAAGGGTCAACCCTGGACTAACCGTGAGCTTACCAAATTTTACTCGGTATCCCAATCCAAAATAAATATCTTGAAAGTTAAATTCGGTATCGTTTACATATTCATTATCGGAACCTACCGTTTGTCTATTGCCATCAATCAGTTCCGATAATCCTGAGGTTAAGCTTTGCTTGTTCAAACTTATACCAGACTTAAAACTGATATGATTGGTTTCATTTAAAACTCGGTAATAGTTAAATTCCACATCAAAAGTATTGGTGAATATTTCCTTATCCTGAAATAAATCAAAAGGACTCTCGCCATTTAAAGGAACGCTGCCAGGAAAAGGAACTTGTTCGGCCAATAAACCATAATTTGGGCGTTGTCTTTTGTATAAATGGTTAGATTCAAGTGAATAAATATTCTTATCGTTATTAGCGTAAAATGTATTTAAAACCTGCTGCACAGAAAACGGCTCTCTTGTTCTTGTAGAACGAATCGCGTTACTAAAGGTTGAAAAGATAGAATTCAATTGGTTTTCATCGGTAATATCAGAATTCTTCACAAAAGCTTCGTAGTTCACATGTAGTTTAGCGTCTGGTGTGTAGGTGGTTGAAAGTTTAAAAAGTCCTGATGTATTCTTTTGCTCAATATCTGAAGTTAACAGTTCATTATTATCGCCATCTTCTCGTATATAAGTGCGTTGTGAGATTGAAGAGAGCTCGGTATCTATACCTGTTACAATTCCGAAGCCGGAAAAACTGATTTTCTTATTAGGGTTATAGTTAAAATTAAGCGCCGCAAGCTTTGCATCTATATTTCTTGCCCTATTATTTTGTAAAAGCGATAAACCTACCTCATCATTGGAAAGATTAAGCGATGAGCCTGATCTTTTTGCCAGACTCGAAATCCCTCCACTAAACCTAAAATAGTCTTGTAGCGTAAATGCTTGTTGCCCAATATTATTAAGGTCTCCAATAAAATTTACATTAAACTTAGGTGAGTAGTAGAAGATATTGGGATGCGCCAAATACCTGTCTTGAGGTCCAAGGCCGCCAGAAATATCACCAAACCAAAGATTCTTTTTACCATCTTTTAATTTGATGTTTAAGGCTAAAGCATCACTGTCGTTAACACTGCTTAGAGGACCAATCTCATTAAAATCTCTTAAAACCTGTACCTTATCAACAGCATTGGCCGGAATATTTTTGGTCGCCATTTTTGTATCGCCATCAAAAAACTCTTTACCCTCTACCAAAACTTTGCTCACATCTTTACCTTGAACTTTAATTTGTCCTTCATCATTAATTTCAAAGCCAGGCAACTCTTCTAAAACATCTTCTAATTTTTTCTCTTTACCCGTTGTAAATGAATCCGTATTGTACGTAATGGTATCTCCTGAAATCGTTACTGGAAAATCTTCAACCACCGTAACGCCGTCCAATTGATTTGGTGAAACGGAGAGCACAATATCTTTTTCTAAATCGTTTAGGGCCTTAAATTGTTCTTCCCAGGTTTCAAAACCTAAATAGCTTGCCCTTAATAAGTACAAACTATCCTTATCCAGATTGAGTTTATACCTGCCCTGGTCATCAGTGATACCATAAGAAGCAATGGCACCGTTACTTTCTTTTATGGCTATAACATTTGCTAACTCTAAAGGATTGTTGATACTATCGGAAACTTTACCTTCTAAAGTTATCTTTTGTGCATTTACATTATGGCATAGAAAGCCTAGCCCCATACAAAGAGATATAATGATTCTGTTCATTTTTTGATTGATTGCTTTTTGTAAGAACTAGGTTTACTTTTTGCTTATCCTCCTATTCTAATTTCAAAAGAAGAATGTTGTCCTTTTTTCTTTCCACCACCATACATTTTATTCATCTTTTCGGCATGTTCTTTCATAATGGCTTCATACTCTTCTCCATCTACTTTTTTACCTTTTGATGGTATCTCAATAGTTACAGGCTTTTCAGGGTTTAGCACTACTTGAGTACATATCATAATTCTTCTTCCATTACTTACCTCTAAAATAAGACCGGGCAACCCCCAATACCTTTCTGGACCATGGTTAACAGGTATTTCTGGTGCGTACCAAACTGTTGTGGTCTGCATACGCTTTTCCTTTTTTTCTTCGCTTTCTCCATTTACATCAGAAAAAACCGTTTCTGTAACCTCTCTTTTAGAAATTGCTTTGTAACAAGTGTATTTCCCTATTTGTTTTGTTTCTGAAGTCATTTCCCATTCTACGGGTTCTAACTCATCTGCCACTAAAAATAATTTACCAAAGGCATCTGCGCTTTCTAGAGACTTCTTTGTCTTTGTATTTTTGTACAAAAGCCCATCACTGCCTCCACCATTACCAACAATTTGAATTTGTACATTCATACCGCTTGCAGCTGCCGGCTTATCCAACTTTTCAAGCTCTCTCCAGTTAGATTCGGTTTTATTAAATGTAAGTTCAAAATCTTTTTGCATAGCAAATCTTAGTTGCTCTTGAATCATGTCCATTTGGTTGGCACTTGTTTCCGTACTATCCATTTTTAGCTCCATTTTCATATCGGTCTTGTATATGGCGGAACCTGTAAAATCTTGTGCAAATGATTTTATAGAAAGCAAAATCATAAATGCGTAAAAAGTATTCTTCATTATTAGTTATTTGGATTATTTACAAATGAAAATTTCTATTCAGTCATTCGTTCAATGACCTTGACCATTCTATCGGTTTTTTCTGCTAATTGCTCAATTACCGCTTTCTTATTTTCAGATATTCCGGTAACCAATACCTCCATATTATTAATTACAAGGTTGTTTTTGTTTTTCAATTTTAAATCTTTAACCTTCACCGATACCTCAATGGAGTCTTGTGGGGCATTTTCTTCAAATACAGCTATCATATCATTCCAGTTAATAGATTTTAATTCTTTCAATGTGTTGACTTCGAACCCAAGACTATTGATAGTAGCATATACTTCTTTTTCTTCTTGACCAAAAGACTGAAAAGAAAGTAATAGCACTAATACGGTACTAAGCATGGCGAATTTTTTCATGGTTTTCTATTTTGTGATTATGTCAACAAATTTGAAAGTATTGTATCGAAAACAAGGTTAACCAGTGTTAACGAGTGTTAACCGATTACCCTACGCCTATTTATTGTGCTTACTTTTGAAATGTGAAACAGCAACACTATAAAGCATTACTATACTTTATTACGATTACCATCGTAATAACAATTGGTATACAGGTCTATTGGAACGTTCAAAACTATAACACCAATAAACAACGATTGCTGAATGAGGTGCAAATAAGTTTAGATAATGCTGTAGAGGCTTATTATGCTGATTTTGTTAAAACTGATATATTCACCTATACAGACTCATCATTCACTGATTACGAATCGGTTGGAAAAAAAATGGGGGATTTTATCACTAAACTTGATTTAAAACAGATCCATTCTGAAACTGACACCAACAACGCTAAAACTAAAATCAGTACCATTAAATTCATTGAGAATTCAGACTCTTTGCATAATCACGATTTTAACATCTTTGATGGTAAGATGAGTGATACAACAATTATACTATCATCTGTAAATATCAATGAAGTTCGTAATATTTCTGCCATTAAGGCGAAAACAATTAGTGATAGTATTAGCAATCTATCTGGCCTATTTAATAAGCTAACAATCTCTATTAATCAAGATTCTATCAGCTTTCAAAGCATGGACTCGCTTTTAAAGAAGGAGTTGGAACGAAAAAGAATAGACGTAGGTTTTGGATTAAATCATTACAAAAGCGATACTATTTATGATAGCTACAAAATAGAACAACAGAAAGGCCTACACCTTTCCACATTCTCTAAATCTACCTATTTACCGACCAATCAAAAATTACAACTGCAATACACTAACCCGACCAAAAGCATTCTAAAAAGAAGTTTTACGGGCATTATACTGTCATTATTGTTATCAGCCTGCATAATTGCCTGCTTGTTTTACTTACTGCACATTATTAATAAGCAAAAAGAACTGGCAGAAATAAAGAATGACCTCATCAGCAATATTACCCATGAGTTTAAAACCCCGATTGCAACTGTTTCGACAGCGATAGAGGGCATTAAAAATTTTAATCAAGCAAACGATAAAGCGAAGACCGAGAAATACCTCAATATTTCTGGGCAACAGCTTAAAAAATTGCATTTGATGGTAGAAAAATTACTGGAGACTGCGACTTTAGACAGTGATAAACTTATTGTTAATACTGAAGATATCGATTTAGCGATGGTACTAAAGGGTCTCGTTGAAAAATACAAAATGCTTTCTCCTGAAAAGACCATTTCTTTTAAGAGCAATAGCAGCACTTTAAGTGCCAAGGTAGATCCGTTTCATTTTGAAAATGCGCTCGCCAATCTAATTGATAATGCCATAAAATATGGTGGAGACATTATTGAGGTCAATCTTAACTCGCTGTTGAATTCCGTAGAGATAACTGTTGCCGACAACGGTGGCAAAATAGATAAGAACCAACGCGAAAAAATATTCGATAAGTTCTATCGCGTTCCTACTGGTAATAGACACGATGTAAAAGGTTTTGGAATAGGTCTCTTTTACGCTAAAAAGATAGTTGAGAAACACAATGGCTCACTTTCACTCGTGCCAGATACTACAAATACAATTTTTAAAATTGTTTTATGAGTCAACCAATCAAAATATTATTGGCAGAAGATGAATTGGCATTAGGGCAAATCGTAAAAGAAAGTCTTGAAACTCGAAATTTTGAAGTTCTTTTTTGTGAAAATGGTGAAACTGCCCTAAAGACTTATCTCAAAGAAAAACCTGAACTCTTGGTACTTGATGTGATGATGCCAAAAAAAGATGGCTTTGAACTTGCGCAAGAGATTAGGGTTAATGACAAACATGTTCCTATTATATTCCTTACTGCGAAATCGCAGACCAAAGATGTCGTTGAGGGTTTTGAACATGGTGGCAACGACTATCTAAAAAAGCCTTTTAGCATGGAAGAACTCATTGTTCGCATTCATGCCTTGTTAAATAGAAATCGTTTAAAAAAGACGAAAGACAAAATACAGATCGGTGACTATATTTTTGATTACACCAAACAAAAGTTAGCATACGATACCGAAGAAGTGCCGCTTACCCATAGAGAGGCAGAACTTCTTTTTCATTTATCAGAGGTACGAAACGAAATACTTGACCGCTCTTTAATTCTAAAAAAAATATGGGGCGATGATGATTTTTTTAACGCCAGAAGTATGGATGTTTTTATCACCAAACTCCGAAAAAAGCTAAAAAAAGACGAAAACATCCAGATTGTAAACGTTAGAGGATACGGCTATAAACTTATTTGCTAGCCCCACCTGTATTTCACCTTAATTTTTTCCTGTAACTGGATATACTTTGTATATTGCAGCCCCTCGTTTTTAAATAATACAGCTAAAACACACCATACAATGCACATTGCCGTTGCCGGAAATATTGGAGCAGGAAAAACCACATTAACAACCTTATTAGCAAAACATTATAAATGGGAAGCACATTTTGAAGATGTGGTAGACAATCCTTATTTAGATGATTTTTATACGCAAATGGAGCGTTGGAGCTTTAACCTTCAAATCTATTTCTTGAACAGTAGGTACAGACAGATCTTAAAAATTAGGGAAGCGGGCAAGAAAGTAATTCAAGATCGTACCATTTATGAAGACGCACATATTTTTGCCCCCAACCTTCATGCAATGGGCCTAATGACCAATAGGGACTATAACAATTACAAGAGTCTTTTTGAGTTAATGGAGAGTTTAGTTCAGCCACCAGATTTACTTATTTATCTGCGTAGTTCTATCCCCAACTTGGTAAATCAGATTCACAAACGCGGGCGCGAGTATGAAAATAGCATCTCTATTGACTATTTAAGTCGTCTTAATGAACGTTATGAAGCTTGGGCGAATACCTATGAAAAAGGCAATCTTTTAATTATTGATGTCGACGACATTAATTTTGTTGATAATCCTGAAGATTTAGGAAACGTTATCAATAAAATTGATGCCGAAATACATGGGCTTTTTTAAATCTAAAGATTTTCGAATACTAAATCAACTATCTTTTTTAGCTAAGACTCCATGAACCAATCAAATAATTCGATGTCTTACTACTTCTTCGTAATTCTTTAAAATACAGCGAAATAATTAACATTTTAACAATTCTATTTTTCAGCGTTTGAAATGCAGTCTACATTTGTCTTCCCAAATCAATTGGCCGTATTATGCAAAAAATAGCAGAAACCCCATTTTATAAAAATGCCTTTCAAGAGCTCAATTATTCTTTTGGAGACTTTTATTTATTCGAAGATTTTGTAGTAGCAGAAATTAAAGAAGGTGTAATATTCAATTGGGAAGACCATGCGAAACAAGTTGTTGAAGAAATCGCAAATCTCTATGAAGACAACGTTAAGAACATTGTCTACATATCGAACAGAGTACATACCTATTCTGTTGTGCCTAGCGATTGGCTGCGATTTTTTAAATACAGTTATACCCTTAAAGGCTACGCCGTTGTTAGCCGTGGAAAACGACCTATTCTCGAAAAACTTTTTATGAAGGCTTCCATGAGAAATTTTGTCAGCCTTGACAAGGCCATAAAATGGGCATATGAACTTCGAGCAGAAAATAATGCCAGGTCTAACAGATTAAGTGCTTGACATTTAAAATGTCATTTTTCAATATATTTTAAGAATAATAAAGTCGTTTCACTCACCCAGAACCTACTCTCCCTCATTATAGATTTTTAATAGCTTAATTACAAGCTACTTTCATTGTATAACTATAAAAAAGATATGATGGAAGCAAAAAAGAAGGAACACCTAAAATTAGAAAAGAATAGCGGACTCTACTTTGCTATTGGAATGACCTTAATTCTAGCACTAGTTTATACTGCACTAGAATGGAAAACTTTTTACTCAGAACCTGACTGGAAGATTACTCAAAATGTCTTAGATGTTATGGAGGATGACGTTCCCATTACCGTACATTATATGAAACCTCCCCCACCTCCGGTTGCTCCAACAGTAATTGAAATAGCTCCAGATGACCCTGAAATTATTGAGAGCGTAATTGAAACTACCGATCCAAATCAAGACACAGAAATATTGGAACCGACTGCTATTAACCTAGAAGAGGTTGAAGAAGATATAACCGTTATAATTGACCTTATCGACGAAGTTCCTATATTTCCTGGTTGTGAAGATGCGACAGATAAAAAAGCTTGTTTTCAAAAAATGATGACCAAGCATGTAAATCGCAATATTAGATATCCTGATTTAGCCATGGAACTAGATATTGAGGGAAGAGTGTCTACCCAGTTTATTATTGGAAAAGATGGTACGATAGAAAACGTGAAAATGAGAGGCCCACATCAAGTATTAGAAAAAGAGGCTGCCAGAATTATAGCAAAGTTACCTAAAATGACACCTGGCAAGCATAAAGGTAAAAATGCTAAAGTTGTTTTTAGTATGCCTATTACTTTTAAAATGCAGTAAAAAATTTGTCACACTGAGCCTGTCGAAGTGTATTACCAATATCCTTCGACTGCGCTCAGCGGCATTAATTATATTTTCGGTTACAAGAAATCAAACCCCTCCTTCATTCGCATAAGCGAATGTCACCTCCCCTCATCTCAGGTGAGGAGCTTTAAATTTTATGAAGAAAAAAACCTGCAAACTTTCATTTGCAGGTCTATGTTGGTTGGTTTGCCCTTCTAGATTATCTGGAAGGGCTCAATCCAAACTTATTCAATAGAAATTGCGCTATTGTACTTTTCAACAGCAGCTTTTACTTCTTCTTTAGTCGCTCCAGTAAACTCCTTTACTTCTTCAATTTTTTCTCCGTTAACTTCAGAAGTTGTAGTGACCACGGCTTTGTAGGCACCATCAGCGGTATTGCTCATTTCAACACGAACTTGCTTCTCCACTTGCTTAGTTTCCTTCATTCCATCGGTTGTAATAGAAACTGTAGTTCCATCAGCTTTGAGCATGCTCACTTCATCAGCTGGTGAAAGACTTACCAAACTTGGAGCAATTACCAATGCCACTACAGACATTAATTTCAATAAGATGTTTAATGAAGGACCTGAAGTATCTTTAAAAGGATCACCAACAGTATCACCTACTACCGCAGCTTTGTGCGCATCAGAGCCTTTTTTACCATCACTCTCAATGGTTTTCTTAGCATTATCCCATGCACCACCGGCATTAGATTGAAAAATAGCCATTAAAACCCCACAAGTTGTTACACCTGCCAAAAGACCACCTAGCATTTCAGCTCCTCCAAGGAAACCGACTGCTACAGGAACAGCAATTGCCAATAAACCTGGCAATACCATTTCTCTAATCGATGCCTTTGTAGAAATAGCAACACATTTGTCATATTCAGCAACACCATCGGCAGCATCGAAAGTTGCTCTTTGCTCAGGTGTAGCTTTAGACATATCAGAATCTACAGCTCTCATTACTTCTAAGGCTGCTTTTAATTGAGGAATATCCCTAAACTGACGTCGAACTTCTTCGATCATGGCCATTGCCGCTCTACCTACAGCATTCATGGAAAGGGCAGAGAATACAAATGGTAACATACCACCTACTAATAAACCTGCCATTACGGTAGGCTTAGAAACATCGATACTGGTTACATTGGCCGTTTGCATAAATGCCGCAAACAATGCCAAAGCAGTTAATGCAGCAGAAGCAATTGCGAAACCTTTACCGATTGCTGCAGTTGTATTACCAACAGCATCTAATTTATCTGTACGTTCACGTACTTCTGGCTCCAATTCTGCCATTTCAGCAATACCACCAGCATTATCAGAAATTGGTCCGTAAGCATCTACAGCTAACTGTATTCCTGTATTTGCCAACATTCCAACAGCAGCAATTGCAATACCGTAAAGACCTGCAAAATGATGTGATACCAAAATTGCAGCAGCAATTAAAAGAATTGGAAACATTGTTGACATCATACCAACACCTAAACCAGCAATAATGTTTGTTGCTGCTCCAGTTTCTGATTGACGTACAATTGAGTTTACAGGTTTTGTACCGGTTCCTGTATAATATTCTGTTACTTTACCAACGGCCAACCCTGCAACCAAACCAGCAAGTACTGCCCAGAAAACACCCATTGAACCATACTCAGCACCATTGAATGTCCAGCTTTCTGGTAACATATTTGTTATAATGAAGTAAGAAGCAACTAGCATTAAACCGGCAGAACCGAATTCTCCAATATTTAAAGCTGTTTGTGGGTTACCCCCATCTTTTACTTTTACAAAGAAGGTACCTATAATAGACATGATGATACCTACTGCAGCTAGTACCAAAGGAAGATATACCGCACCCAAACCATCAAATTCTCCAGCGAATGCAGGTATTTGTGTAAATGCAGCACCCAATACCATTGTACCTATGATAGAACCTACATATGATTCAAAAAGGTCAGCACCCATACCAGCAACATCACCAACATTGTCACCAACATTGTCTGCAATAGTTGCAGGGTTTAATGGGTGATCTTCTGGGATACCAGCTTCTACTTTACCCACAAGGTCAGCACCAACGTCTGCCGCTTTGGTATAAATACCACCACCTACACGTGCAAAAAGAGCAATTGATGAAGCTCCTAAAGAGAATCCAGAAAGTACGTTCAATACTTCACCAAGTTCCCATCCTTGACCACTATAAATTGCAAATAATCCACTTAGACCAAGAACACCCAAGCCTACAACACCAAGACCCATTACTGCGCCACCGGCAAAAGCTACTTCTAAAGCTTTTCCTAATGACTTTCTAGCTGCATTTGTTGTACGTACATTAGCTTTGGTAGCCACTTTCATACCAATAAACCCAGCTAAAGCAGAGCAGATTGCACCTACTATAAAAGATACGGCAACCATTCCGTTTGAGCCTTCTTCGTTGCTTCCTTTAAAGAATAAAAGAATAGCAACCGCTACAACGAATACACTTAATATCTTGTACTCAGCTTTTAAGAAAGACATTGCTCCATCTGCAATATTCTTTGCGATACGAGCCATTTTGGCATCACCAACTTCTTGTTTTGAAACCCAACCGCTTTTAATAAAAACGTAAATCAAGGCCAAAACACCGAATGCTGGTAAAAATTGTACTATTTGTTCCATAGTTATTCAGTTAATTATTTAGTTTTTTTGAATTTTTTAATGCGTGCAAATGTAGTAAAATAGGTATGAATAAAAAAAGCATCCCAAAAATTGTGGGATGCTTAAAATCAATTCGATGGAATTGATTATATCATAAAAGTCCGCTTGAGTTTGTGCTCACTCTCGTCATACCTTTTTACACATTCATGGTAAATCTTTATCGCCTCTTTGGCATCTCCCCAACCCCCTGTATCAACTTTTTTCTCTTCTAAATCCTTATAGACCTTAAAAAAATGCTTTATTTCTTTTTTTCGATGTGGGTTGATGTCACTTAAATCATTCTTTTTGTTCCAAACAGGGTCGTTTACAGGCACACATATTATCTTTTCATCGGGTCCCTTTTCATCTGTCATGTGAAATACGCCTATTGGCTTAACTTCCATAACAACCATAGGATATGTGGGCTCTGTAGTCATTACCAAAACATCCAAGGGATCTTGATCTAAAGCCAAGGTTTCTGGAATAAATCCATAATCTCCAGGATACATCATTGAAGAAAACAAGGTTCTATCAAAACGAATTTTGTTTAACGTAAAATCATATTCGTATTTGTTCCGACTTCCTTTCGGAATTTCAATTAAGACATCAAATGTTACAGTTTCTTCTGCTTCTTTACTCATAGATTTTTAAATTATTGTACGAAAATACCTCTATGGAACGTCATTTAAGTTAAGATAGTATGAAAAATGACTATCGATTAGAAATATTTAAAAATTAAACCCAAAACTTCCGGTAACACCAAAAGCACGGGCATCTGGGTTTTCTAGATAATTACCACGGAAGTTAAAATCTATTCTAAAGATTTTAAAGATATTACCTATCCCCAAGGAATACTCCCAATAAATTTGCTCATCGGGAGCCAGCAGAGGAATATTTGTCGGAGCGCTCAAAGCAATGTTTTCATCTGAAATCTGTCCCCAAGCACCTCTAAGACCAACAATCTCCCTTAGGTTCAACTTTCTAAGAAAAGGAATTCGTGAAAACAACCTTCCATTAAAATTATGTTCTAGGTGCACTGTAGCATAAGTGTCTGTCACAAATTCATAAAAATCAAGATTTGGAAAGGTTTTGTACAATGAAAAAACGGTCTGGTTACCAGGTATAACGCTTAAAAGCCCCAAAGGTACCTCTCCAAAAGTTTTCCCTAACTCAACCGTACTGGTCAAACGACCAAAACCACCTATCTGCCAAGGCTGGGTATATGAAAATTGAACCCTTTCATAATCAAAATCACTTTCTAAAAAGCCACTAATACCCTTTGTATAGTTAAACAGAAGTGTGCTGTGATTATCATTGATATTCAAACGTTCGACCCCATAACCGATGGTACGTTTACCAGGGGTATATACTAAAGTAGTATTGATATCGAATTGTTTTACTTCAGAAGAAATGCCTGTTGGCGAACTAGCATCAACATAATCTAAACTGAAATCTTCGGGAAGTGCAGAACTTAAGGTTCTAAACGAACTGCCTATAAGCACCCTAAAATTTTTGATGGGTTCTATCTCTGCATTAAAAACGGATAGATTAATATTGGTCAAACGATTGTTATTACCTACAGAAACCAAAGACGACGAAGCAATACTTCGGCCCAAAACATCGTTTGTACTGGTTAAACTAAGCCCTAATTGCTCTACATCACGTCGATGTCCACCCGAAATAATGAGCCTATTTTTTCTATCCAACAAAAACTTTCCTGAAACGCCATGTTTAAATTTCTTATCATCAAAACCGTAAGCGGTATAAGCCTCTAAACGCCAAGGGTCATTCTGCCCAAAAAAGGTTCTAGCGCCTCCCCTTACTCGAATTCCTTCTGCGTCATTTATACCAAATGTGCTGTAAATATCACCTATATCAAGGTTCCATTTGTCAATTTCGATATACCCTGAACCCAAAACACTAACAATGTCATAGTAGGTATTGAACTTGGGTACTGTTTTTAAGGTATCCAGCAACTGAAAAATTCCAGCTTCATCTTCATTTAAGCGCTCTAATCTTGCATTTTTCCAGAACGTTGTATCCCTATCAAAAACCCTTGGATCATATGGGTCAGATTCAGATTTGTAAAAGGCCTCTCCTTTTTCTTGGTCAAAAATGTAGTTGTCAAAAACAGTTGTACGCTTGCCATAAACACCTCTTGATTTCTCTTTTTTAGAAAAAGCAAAATCACTTAACATATAGTCGCGCTTCAGTAAAAAAACAGAATCATTGACCACATTAAAGTCTTGTTCTATATAAATTTCTTTTACCCAATTTATATTAGCGCTCTTTGTAACTTCTAGATTTATCTTCTTTACGGCAAACGTAGAATCGTTGACCCAAAAGTCTCCTTTAAAAGTAAGTTCATTTTTTCTTCGAGGGTAGTAGATGATATTATAGCACCACTTATTGTCTATAAAAGTGCTATCGGATAATACATAATTATACGTATCGACACCTGTTTTCGAAAGTGGACTTGTAAAACTCTTGTCAAAAAACTTTAGGTAATTATCATAAATGTTGTAGTCAGAATATAAGTCTTCAACGAAGGCTGTTATAGCTTGATTGCCTCCAAAACCAGAGTTTTTGTTACCCAATACACCTTCCTTTCTTAGTGCCAGCCTATTGTCTCCATATACTTTGGAGAAAACTTCGTTTAGAAACATGGGCAAATAGGTCTTGCCGGTTATTCGTGAGGTATCTAAATCTGCAAAAATGAACTCTAAACCTTTAAAAAGCCGACTTTTTATCAATGCACTATCAATAGTATTTAGGTCAAACTCAACCTTTTCATACTTATCATATTGATATGTCTTGAACTTATTTACACCGTTCTCCCGTTTCTTCGCCCAAATCTTTTTTAGAATATCAATTGCCGGATTATTTTTCTTGGATTGTTTACCCGTATAGATGACCACCTCGTCTAACTGTTCAGTCGATTCTTTCAAAATAATTTCTAGCTCATAATTAACCTTAGAAGCAAGTTGCAATTCTTGAGTTTCATATCCTATAAAGGAAACCAGTATCGTATCATAGGTTTCCTCAGATTCGAAATAGAACCGTCCATTATCATTGGTAATTGTTCCTTCTGAAGACCCTTTGAAAATGATATTGGCGAAGGCCACCGGACTGTCAAACTCATCTAACACAATACCGCTAACCTTAGTTTGGGCATTCAAAAAAGAAAAGAAGGAAATTAAAAGTAGAAATAGAATTTTTCTCATGCCTTGATAGGGTGTTACAAGAATGGCCAGATACTACCTAGCCTATTATTGTTCGCTCAATTTGATTTTAAAGTAACTTCTTATCAAAAACTATTCCTTAAAAAAGCCTCGTCAACATAAGTCGACGAGGCTAATATACCTTACAAATATTGCTATTTTATTTATATAACACTTTCTTAACAGCTTTGATAACATCTTCACTGTTAGGTAACCATTCTGCCAAAAGTACTGGAGAATAAGGGGCGGGTGTATCCGCTGTGTTAATTTTTACAATTGGTGCATCGAGATAATCAAAGGCCTTATCTTGAACATGATAGATGATTTCGGTAGATACATTTCCGAAAGGCCATGCTTCTTCTAAAATTACCATTCTATTTGTCTTTTTTACCGAATTAATGATTGCATTAATGTCCATAGGACGCACAGTACGCAAGTCTATAATTTCGCAACTTACACCATCTTTCTCTAATTCGTCAGCCGCTTTGTATGCTTCTTTGATAATTTTCCCGAATGAAACAATGGTCACATCGGTGCCTTCTCTCTTGATATCGGCAACCCCTATAGGAATCGTATAATCTCCTTCGGGTACTTCACCTTTATCCCCATACATCTGTTCAGACTCCATAAAAATTACTGGATCATCATCTCTTATAGCAGCTTTTAAAAGTCCTTTGGCATCAGCCGGGTTTGACGGAACTACCACTTTTAGACCAGGGCAGTTCGCATACCAGCTTTCAAAAGCTTGTGAGTGCGTTGCCGCCAATTGGCCAGCAGAAGCAGTTGGACCCCTAAAAACAATAGGGCAGGCAAATTGCCCCCCTGACATTTGTCTAATCTTTGCCGCATTATTGATTATTTGATCTATACCGACCAGTGCAAAGTTAAAGGTCATAAACTCAATAATCGGTCTATTGCCCAACATTGCCGAACCAACCCCGATACCAGCAAACCCGAGTTCAGAAATTGGGGTATCAATAACACGTTCTGCACCAAACTCATCTAACATTCCTTTAGATGCCTTGTAAGCACCATTGTATTCAGCAACTTCTTCACCCATTAAATAAATACTGTCATCACTTCGCATCTCTTCTGACATGGCTTCGCAAATCGCTTCTCTAAATTGTAGTGTCTTCATATGTTCGTTAAAGGAGTCTTATATATTGTAAAAATGCAAGCAAAAATAGCAAATTATATAGGAATAGTTGCGCTCTAAATTTTAAAAAAAAGAACATTATTTGCTATGCATGCATAGTAAATTTAAGTTTTAATGGTTATCTTTACGCAGTAAAATTTTAGATAAACCTATGAAGATTTTAGTTTGCATTAGCAATGTGCCAGACACTACTTCCAAAATTAATTTTACGGAAGGTGACACTAAATTTGATACCAACGGAGTACAGTTTGTAATTAACCCGAATGATGAATTCGGACTTACCCGTGCCATGTGGTTTAAAGAAAAACAGGGCGCTACCGTACACGTAGCAAATGTAGGCGGTGCACAGACAGAACCAACTATAAGAAAAGCATTGGCAATTGGTGCTGATGAAGCCATTCGCATAAATGCCGAACCAAAAGATGGTTTTTTTGTTGCCAGACAACTTGCCGAAGTAGTAAAAAACGGAGGATACGATTTGGTAATTGCAGGAAGGGAATCCATTGATTATAATGGCGGTATGGTACCTGGTATCTTGGCCACTTTATTGGACATGAATTTTGTCAATACCTGTATCGAATTGGAAGTCGATGGCAATGAAGCAACCGCAACTCGTGAAATAGATGGCGGAAAAGAAAAGATAAAGACTTCGTTACCGCTTGTAATCGGAGGGCAAAAGGGATTGGTGGAAGAGAGTGATTTGCGTATTCCGAACATGAGAGGAATTATGATGGCACGAAAAAAAGCCCTTAATGTCGTAGAGCCAATTGATGCCCCGAGCCCAACTACGGATAAAAAGTTTGAAAAACCAGCTGCAAAAGGACCTGTGAAGTTGGTTGACGCAGGAAACGTAAGTGAATTGGTGAGTCTATTACATAACGAAGCTAAAGTGATTTAAGCATTCTGAACTTGATTCGGAATCTAAAAACAAAATTTATAAAATGTCAGTACTCGTATATACAGAAACAGATAAAGGAAAATTCAAAAAGAACGCCTTAGAAGTAGCTTCTTACGCCCATGCTGTTGCCGCACAATTAGGAACAACAGTTACCGCAGTAGCTATCAATGCAGATGACAGTGCCTCTTTGGGTGCATATGGGGTTAGTAAAATCTTGAATGTTTCCGATAGCAAATTGGACACTTTCACTGCCAAAGCTTATGCCAATTGTATTACCCAGGCCGCAGAAGCAGAAAGTGCACAAGTAATTATAGTAAGCTCAAGTGCAGATAGCCGTTTTTTAAGTGGAATTTTAGCTGCAAAATTAAATGCAGGCTATGTTCCTAATGTCGTTGCCGCGCCAGAAAGCACAAGTCCTTTTGTTGTAAAAAGAACCGCATTTAGCAATAAAGGCTTTGCGCATACAGAAATCGATGCTGAAACCAAGATAATCGGTCTCTCCAACAATGCTTTTGGCATCGCAGAAAATACTACAACCGCCTCGGTAGAAGATTTTTCGGCGGCAATCAACGATAACGACTTCGGAGCTAAATCTATAGAAATTGATCGAGTTGTCGGAAAGGCAACAATTGCAGATGCGGATATTGTGGTTTCTGCCGGTCGTGGTTTAAAAGGTCCTGAAAATTGGGGAATGGTAGAAGAACTGGCCGATGTTTTAGGTGCAGCTACGGCTTGCTCAAAACCGGTATCCGATTTAGGCTGGAGACCTCATGGAGAGCATGTTGGTCAAACTGGAAAGCCAGTCGCCAGTAACTTATATATTGCTATCGGAATTTCGGGGGCAATTCAGCATTTAGCGGGTGTAAGTTCTTCAAAAACTAAGGTGGTTATCAATAATGACCCTGAAGCACCTTTCTTCAAAGCCGCCGATTATGGTATTGTTGGTGATGCTTTTGAGGTAGTACCGGAACTCATTGAAAAATTAAAAGAATTTAAAGCACAAAACGCTTAATTTTTGTTAATTTGCCCCATTCAAGGGGCTGTTCAAATAGATAGTCGCTCTATGTATTTGAACAGCCTTTTTTGGTTTCTACAAGATATCTATGAGTTTAGTTAGATTAAAGATAAAGGGAATATCATATAGCCAAACGCAAAATGGTGCCTACGCCCTTATTTTAAATGAAGTTGAAGGCGATAGAAAACTTCCTATTGTTATTGGTGCTTTTGAAGCCCAGTCCATTGCAATTGCCTTAGAGAAAGAAATAAAACCGCCAAGACCTTTAACACACGATCTTTTTAAAAATTTTTCTGATCGATTTGACATTGTGGTCAAACAGGTTATCATTCATAAGTTGGTAGACGGTGTCTTTTACTCTAGCGTTATTTGTGAGCGAGAAAATGTTGAAGAAATTATAGATGCAAGAACTAGCGATGCCATTGCATTAGCTTTGCGTTTTAATGCTCCTATTTTTACTTACAAGACAATCTTGGACAAAGCAGGTATTTTCTTGAAATTTTCTTCAAAAGAAAAAGAAGAAAATAGTGACGACAGCATTGTTGTCGATGAAATTCTTCAAGAAGGTGAAACGGTCGAAATTGAGTCTGATGCAGGCGGAGGTTATCGGGAACTAACGGTCGATGAACTCCATAAAGAATTAGATAAGGCGGTGGCCAATGAAGATTACGAAAAAGCCGCAAAACTTCGTGACGAAATATCCAAACGTAACTAACCAACTCTCTTTTTATGAAATCTATCGGAATTTGGATACTCATTTTATGTTGTTTTACCACATTCCAAATTTCAGGACAAGAATTGGCGGTTATAGACAGTCTGCAAACAGCGATTCAAACAAATTCCCTCGAAAATAATACCATTCCCGAAGTAGTTCCCAATCAAGGCTTTTCATTTAATAGTTTATGGAGAGGGGTTTTAGGCATGCTTGTTTTAGTACTGATTGCTTTTTTATTCAGCGCGAACAGACGCGCTATCAATTGGAAAACTGTAGGTATTGGCCTTGGGCTTCAACTAATAATCGCAGTTGGCGTCTTAAAGGTTCGCTTTGTTCAAATCATATTCGAGTGGATTGGCGAACGTTTTATAGACATCTTGGAGTTTACAAGGGCGGGAAGCAAATTTTTATTTGAAGGATTGGTCGTTGATATGGATACCTTCGGATACATCTTCGCCTTTCAGGTATTACCAACAATCATTTTCTTTTCCGCATTAACCTCAGTATTATTTTATCTTGGAATTATTCAAAAAGTGGTAAAAGCACTAGCTTGGCTGCTGACAAAATCACTTGGAATTTCAGGAGCGGAAAGTTTATCTATTGCAGGCAATATTTTTTTAGGACAGACCGAAGCACCACTTTTGATAAAGGCGTACCTAGAGAAAATGAACAAATCTGAGATTCTCTTGGTAATGATTGGCGGAATGGCAACTGTAGCTGGGGCTGTTTTGGCAGCTTATATTGGCTTTTTGGGGGGTGACGACCCTGAATTACAACTAATTTTTGCCAAGCATTTGCTTGCAGCATCCGTAATGGCTGCACCAGGAGCTATCGTCATTTCCAAAATATTATATCCGCAAACGGAAAAAATCAATACAGATGTAAAAGTCTCTCAAGATAAAATAGGTTCTAATATTTTAGACGCTATTGCAAATGGTACTACCGAAGGCTTAAAACTAGCAGTAAATGTCGGGGCAATGCTTTTAGTCTTTGTTGCTTTTATTGCCATGATCAATGGCATTTTAGATGGTGTGGGCAATTGGACTTCTTTAAACGATTGGATTGCTGCAAACTCCGCTTACGAGAAGTTTTCTTTGGAAGCTATTTTAGGAACCATATTTGCCCCGTTAATGTGGCTCATTGGGGTTTCAAATGAAGATACTATGCTTATGGGGCAGTTACTAGGCATAAAACTAGCCGCAAGTGAATTCATTGGGTATATACAACTTGCCGAATTAAAAAATATGAGTAATGCAACTCATTTCACTTACAACAAATCTGTAATCATGGCCACCTATATGCTTTGCGGATTTGCAAATTTTGCTTCTATAGGAATACAGATTGGCGGTATTGGTTCTTTAGCTCCCGGACAACGAAAAACGCTTTCAGAATTTGGTATGAAAGCCGTACTTGGCGGATCTTTAGCCTCACTACTTTCTGCAACTATTGCCGGAATGATATTGGGGTAACGCCCCTAACCCCCAAATGGGGAACTTTGTTCCCTAAAGTTGATAAATGGTTTATAACCAAACTTATTTTTAAGGTTTAAATAGCATCAATACTATTATTTTAGCATCAAAATAAGAATTTCTCCCCTTTGGGGAGACGGAAGAGGGTCTTATGAAACAATACCATGACTTACTAAAATATGTTTTAGAACACGGAAATCAAAAAGGAGACCGCACAGGTACAGGAACGAAAAGTGTTTTTGGTTACCAAATGCGTTTTGACCTATCGGAAGGTTTCCCCATGGTTACCACTAAAAAGCTTCACTTAAAATCCATAGTTCATGAGTTATTATGGTTTTTAAAAGGTGATACCAATATTGAATATCTTAAAGAAAATGGAGTTCGTATCTGGAATGAATGGGCAGATGAAAATGGAGATTTGGGGCCGGTTTATGGCCACCAATGGCGTAACTGGAACAGTGAAGAAATAGATCAAATTAAGGAAGTTATTCACAGCTTAAAACATAACCCAAATAGTAGAAGAATGTTGGTCTCTGCTTGGAACCCCAGTGTATTACCGGACACTTCTGTTTCTTTCTCGGAAAATGTGGCCAATGGTAAAGCGGCTTTACCTCCTTGCCACGCATTCTTTCAGTTTTATGTTGCCGATGGCAAGTTAAGTTGTCAACTATACCAACGTAGTGCCGACATTTTTTTAGGTGTTCCATTCAACATTGCTTCTTATGCCTTATTTACGATGATGATGGCACAGGTATGCGGTTATGAGGCTGGGGATTTTATCCACACCTTTGGTGATGCCCATATATACAATAACCATATGGAGCAGGTAGAACTACAACTGTCTCGCGAGCCTAGACCCTTACCTAAAATGGTTCTAAATCCTGAAGTAAAAAGCATTTTTGATTTTACTTTTGAGGACTTTACCCTTGTAGATTATAACCCGCATCCGCATATCAAAGGGGTGGTAGCGGTATAATATCAATATTAAATTCCTTACTACTATTCATTGCATCGTTTATTTGAACTTTAAAAAAGGTAATGTAGTCGTTGTATTTTTCACGATGTCTATTAGATACCACTACAATAAAAATATTTATTTGTAAGATTTTTTACTGATATTTATCAGAAGTAACATATTTTAAAAACTACTTTAACCTATAGTATGAAACTTAAAATATTAATTTGGGGATTAGTCTTTTTTAGTCTTAGTAGTTATTCCCAAGAGACTTATAAAGTTGGAAATACCGAATACTATTATGATTTAGTTTATGTATCAACGGGGAGACCAATGGTTAAACGCAGTGCGGCAAATAAAAATGAGTTTTTAAAATCTAAAGGATATTCAGAACTCCCTTATGGTTATGAGATTGATCATATAATACCATTATCTGAAGGTGGAACAGATGACCCTAGTAATATGCAATTACTAACAATAAACCAACATAAAAGAAAAACTGCCAGAGAAAGAAAAAATCGAAGTAAGTCAACAACTGGCATATTTAAAAATGGTTATTATTCAAATTCTACATATGCAAACAAATTCACTTCGAGTAATAATTCTTATCGAAAAGACGAAAAAGGAAGATTGATTTACAAAGGGAACGGAGGTGGTGAGTATTATTATAATAGAAGCGGACGAAAAAAATATATCAAGACAAAGAATACTCCAAACCAAAATCTGTTTTATATACTAAACACGCCTTACCCAACTATTAAAACCAAAAACCGTATAAAGTATTCTAATGCATTTGGTGAGGAATATTTCATAATGCCCACAAGAAAGAATTCATTAACGAAAAGAAATGAGACTAAATCTAAGTATTTTATATCTAGTCCTAAATCAAATAGAATAATTCATACTGGACCACGTGGGGGAAAATATTATATTAATTCAAATGGAAATAAAATCTATGTAAAAAATAAGTCCACATACGGAGTACCAAAAAATTCAACATCTAGAACAATTCATACTGGATCGCGAGGTGGAAAATATTATATCAATTCGAATGGAAATAAAACTTATTTAAAAAGCAAGTCCACATACAGAGCATCAAGAAACAGTGCTACAAGTAGAATACTTCATACCGGTTCTCGTGGTGGAACATATTACATAAACTCAAATGGGAATAAGACCTACGTTAAAAAGAAAAACTAAGGAATGATTATGAAATAAAGCCAAGTAAATTAAAAAAAGCCCAAACTTTCGCTTGGGCTTCCAATCAAAAACAAAACACTTTAATTCTCTTTTTCAGTGAATTAATGTACTTTTCTAGTCACCATGATAAAATTTGACAAATCAAAACTACCCTCTAAATCGGCAGCATTTTTACCAGCTTCCAAACCTGATATTTCACCCTCATAAGTTAAGTGCCATATATAGCAAATACCTACGCCCGCAGCATCAAAATCTACACCTTCAACTGCCTCTAATGTTGGTGGTAAACCTAAAATGTTCTTCGCATCGTCAGTGATTACATAAGTTTGATTACTTCCTGTAAGATCAGTATCATCTAAATAGATACCACTAACCATATCAGGAGTTCCGTCAACTATAAATTCAAAAGGGCCACCTTTTAAAACACCTGCATCTAAAGCAGCTCGATTAACGACCACGAAATTGGATAAATCAAACTGACCAGATAAACCATCTAAGTTGTTGCCTGCTTCCAATCCTTCTAAACCAGTGGAGTATGTTAGATGATAAATGTAGCATGATCCAACTCCGGCACCATCAAAATCGACTCCTTTAACCGCATCTAAGGTTGGAGGAATACCTAAAATGTTCTTAGAATCATCGGTAATCACATAGGTTTGCTTATCTCCGTTCAATTCAGAATCATCCAAATAAATATTCGTCACCATATCCGGGGTTCCGTCTACCACAAAATCATATGGTCCTCCATTCAGTTTTCCTGCATTTAATGGATTACGGTTAACCACTACAAAATTAGAAAGGTCAAACTCACCAGAAAGTCCATCTAAATTATTGCCTGCTTCCAAACCTGCTAAGTCAACAGAGTAAGTCAAATGGTAGATATAACAAGATCCTACTCCTGCACCATCAAAATCTACTCCTTTAACAGCATCCAGTGTTGGGGGAATGCCTAAAATGTTTTTAGCATCATCCGTGATAACGTAAGTCTGTTTATCACCATTTAATTCGGAAGTATCTAAAGAAATGTTTTGCACCATATCTGGCACCCCATCAACTACGAAATTATATGGCCCGCCATTTAATTTACCTGCATTTAGAGCATTGCGATTAACAACTACAAAATTAGAAAGTCCAAAATTACCTGTTAAGCCTTCCAGATTATTTCCAGCCGCTAGGCCTTCAAGACCAGTAGAATAGGTCAAGTGATAAATATAGCAAGAACCAGTGCCCGCGCCGTCAAAGTCGACACCCGCTACTGCTTCTAATGTAGGAGGAATACCCAAAATATTCTTGGCATCATCGGTAATTACATACGTCTGTTTATCACCGTTTAATCCAGTATCATCGAGTGTTATACCGCTTACCATATCTGGGATACCATCAACAACAAAATCATATGGCCCACCATTTAACGTACCAGCATTTAGGGTATTTCTGTTGACCACCACAAAATTTGATAATCCAAAATTTCCTGTTAAACCATCTAAATTATTACCCGCTTCCAAACCTTCGAGTTCTGCTGAATAGGTTAGATGGTAGATATAACATGAACCGACACCAGCGCCATCAAAATCAACACCTTTAACTGCTTCAAGTGTAGGAGGAATGCCCAATATATTTTTGGCATCATCAGTAATCACATAGGTTTGCTTATCTCCGTTTAATTCAGAATCATCCAATGAAATCTCACTTACCATATCTGGAATTCCGTCTACGACGAATTCATATGGTCCACCTAATAAAACCCCAGCATTAAGCGCATTTCTGTTGACCACCACAAAATTGGAAAGATTAAAATTACCGTCTAGATTCTCTAAGTTCTCTCCTCCTTCAAGTCCGTTCAATTGACCTGAATAGGTTAGATGGTAGATATAACAAGATCCAACTCCGGCACCATCGAAATCAACACCTTCAACAGCCTCTAAGGTTGGGGGCAAACCAAGAATATTCTTTGCATTATCAGTAATGACATAGGTCTGAGTTTCTCCGTTCAATTCAGTATCATCCAAAGTGATACCACTTACCATATCTGGCACACCATCTACGGCAAACTCAAACGGGCCTCCAACTAATACCCCAGCATTCAATGATGAACGTTCAACTACAATGAAGTTGGAAAGATCAAAATCACCCGCTAAATCATCTAAATTCTCACCTACTTCACGTCCGGTCAATCCTTCCTCATAAGTAATATGATAGATATAGCACGAGCCTGCACCGGCGGTATCAAAATCTACACCTTCAACAGCATCTAATGTTGGTGGCAAACCAAGAATATTCTTCTCATCATCAGTAATAACATAACCCTGAATACTACCGGTTAAGTTGGTATCGTCCAAAATAATTCCACTTACCATGTCTGGCTCGCCATCAACGGTAAAAGAAAAAGGTCCGCCTGATAATTCTCCAGCGTTTAGCGTAACCGCTCCATTATCATCATCGTTTTCATCTGCACATCCTAAGAGCAAAATGCCCAGAGAAAATATGCTTGCAATTGTTTTTAAGTTGTTCATCTTTCTAGTGTTTTTAAATTTTAGTCAAAGAAAGTTTGAACATGTTGCAGAAATATCACGTAAAATTCAATTTTTATTACATGCTGATTTTTAGATATTTACAATTATTTTAAAGTATGAAGTGCAAGAAAAACATAGTTTTATCGACTCTATACAAAGTCAATCATAATTTTTAGTTCCAAACCGTGAACTTTTCGTGAAGTTTTACCCTTTATTTCGTTGCGCATGAAAAATGTATTGATTATTGAAGATGATTTAGAAATCATTCACTTGTTAGAAATACACTTGAAAGATTTGGGCTGCTCGATAACCTCGGCAACACAGGGGGACGACGGGCTTCGTAAAGCTATTGAGCAAGTTCCTGACCTTATTATTTTGGATGTAATGCTTCCGGAAATGGATGGTATCGAAGTATGCCAAAAGATCAGGGCCAATAATGTGCAGTCTCCCATAATAATGCTCACCGCTCGTTCTGAAGAAATTGACAAGGTGTTGGGACTAGAGGTCGGTGCCGACGATTATTTAACTAAACCTTTTAGTGTAAGGGAATTTATTGCTCGTGTTAAAGCCATTTTTAGAAGGGAAAAAATGTCGGTCAAAGAAGAAGTGAACACCACAAGTGAAAAAATTATGCATTTTCAAAATTTGTCGGTTGATGTTGAAATGCGAAAGGTAGTTCTTAACGGTATTAAAGTAGAACTCTCGCCCAAAGAATTTGAATTGTTGGTTTTACTATCCTCGAACCCAGGAAAAAGTTATGACCGTACCAAATTGTTAAATCTAATTTGGGGTTACGATTTTAAAGGGTACGAGCATACAGTCAACTCTCACATCAACCGGCTACGCTCTAAAATAGAACCCGATATGAGCAATCCTAAATTTATTTTAACCACATGGGGAGTGGGTTATAAATTCAATGAAGAATTATGAGCAACAGCATACTTTCAAATAGATTGGTTAAAAAATTAACGCTCTCATTCTTAGCTATCCTATTATTGGCAGGATTGGGCTATACCATCGCCACTATTTACCTATCCAATCAATATTTTTACGAAACCACTCAAAGACTGCATGCTAATCTTGCCCAAGATTTAATTGACGAAAAATTTGTTGATGCAAGTCCAATTGATAGTGCAGGAGCTATAAACAAAGCCTTGTTTGGTGATATCATGCATGATATGATGGCCGTAAACCGAGCTATTGAGGTATATCTATTGGATATGGATGGCCATGTACAATACTCTGTGGTTTTAGACCATAATGCTCCCGAAACCAATCAAAAAAGAATTTCGCTAGAACCGATTAAAGCGTTCATTAATTCTAAGGGTCAAAATTATATTCTTGGTGATGACCCTAAAAATCTTGACAATAAGAAAGTGTTTTCAGCTGCTAAATTTAACAAGGGTGAAAAAGAGGGGTACATTTATATTGTTCTGGCCGGGGAAGAATACTTAACTACCAGAGCATCTTTATTTAATAGCTATGTACTCAAATTAGGATTAGGCTCCTTAGCAGTAACACTCTTTTTTGCGGCAATACTTGGTGTTTTATCCGTATGGTATCTTACCAAAAATTTACGCGAACTGGTGTTTGCCGCCAAACGCTTTCAACAAGGTGACCTTGAGTATCGTATTAAAGATGCTGAAAAAAGTGACTTAGCCGGCGTTACCACTACCTATAATGAAATGGCAGAAACCATTCTGGGAGACATTGATAAAATTAAATCTGTAGAGAAATTGCGAAGGGAGCTCATTGCAAATATCTCCCATGATTTAAGAACACCTCTTTCCATTATTCAAGGGTATATCGAAACGCTTCAAATGAAGGATGAGGACTTATCAAAAAAAGAGCGTCTAGACTATCTAAAAACCATTAATGCCAGTGGCGAAAGACTCTCAAAACTTATTGCCCAGTTATTTGAATATTCAAAATTAGAAGCAAACCAAATTGAGCCTCAAAAGGAGCCCTTTTTAATCAGTGAGTTGGCGAATGACATCCATAGAAATTACGCTCTTTTGGCAGAACAAAAAAATATCAATCTAAAACTAGAGATGGGTAAAGGAATACCGTTGGTGTTTGCCGACATTTCTTTGGTTGAGAGAGCCATTCAAAATTTAATGGATAATGCGCTAAAATTCACACCTAAAAATGGAGAGGTTATTGTGCAAATAACGCCAAAAAATAATGACGTTGAAATCACCATAAAAGATTCTGGCCCTGGCATAAAACAAGAAAACCAAGCATTGATTTTTGAACGCTATAGGCAAACCAAAACTGGCCAACGAAAAGAAGGTGCGGGGCTTGGATTGGCCATTGTAAAAAAGATTGTAGAATTACACAATGCAAGCATAAATGTACTAAGTAAACCCAATGAGGGCACATCATTTAGTTTTAGTCTACCTATTTACCAAATGGCCTAAAAAATAGTAATTGCGCTCGTTTGAACGTAGACATTTCTTTATCTTTAGGTAAAATTGCCTGCATGATTGCCATTGATAATCTCCTTGAGTTCTTTCTTGAAACTCGAAAGCATTCCGAAATCATATGTGAACCTCTTGAAACTGAAGACTATGTGGTTCAGCCCATTATCGATGTTAGTCCACCGAAATGGCATTTAGGGCATACTACCTGGTTTTTTGAAGAATTTATCTTAAAGCCTCACGTAGATAATTATCAAATTTTTGATGCGGATTTCTCTTTTGTTTTCAATAGCTATTATGAGACCGTAGGTAAGCGCGTAGTTCGCTCAGATCGCGGAAACATGAGCCGACCATCCGTCAAAAAAGTATTTGAATATCGAAACTACGTTACCCAAGCCATCAAAAAAATGTTTGAGTCGGAGCAGACAAAAAACTTGAACGACTTACTTGAGATTGGCATTCATCATGAAAAGCAACATCAAGAATTATTGCTGACCGATATTAAATATATTCTGGGCAATAACCCGCTACTACCAGCGTATTCAAACGAATTTGTAGAACACCCTGTTGAAAATCATCCACAAGATTGGATTTCTGTAGAAGAAGGCATCTATGAGATAGGCCATAATTCCAATAATTTCTGTTATGACAATGAACTGGGCAGGCATAAAATATACTTGAACAGTTACCAGATTTCAAACAAACTGGTCACGAATGAAGAGTTTATTCAATTCATCGAGGCCAAAGGATATCAAAAATTTGATTTATGGCATGCAGAAGGTTGGGATTGGGTAAACCAAAACAAGATTACAGCTCCACTTTATTGGTATAAAATAGAAGGTGAATGGTATCATTACACTTACGCTGGCCTTAAAAAAATTGCTAGTAATACACCAATTACCCATATATCGTATTTTGAAGCTTTTGCCTTTGCCCAATGGAAAGGTTTACGACTACCAACTGAATTTGAATGGGAAGCTGCACAAAATTATTTTCCATGGGGGAAAAGATGGGAATGGACAGAGAGTGCTTATCTCCCATATCCCAATTACAAAAAAGCAGATGGCGCTTTGGGCGAATACAACGGTAAATTTATGGTAAGTCAAAAAGTATTGCGTGGAAATTCCGTGGCCACACCTAATAAGCATAGTAGACCAACCTACAGGAATTTTTTTCACCCAAACCTAAGATGGCAGTTTACCGGATTAAGGTTAGCCAAATAATCACGACAAAAAATAAATGCAAGATAAATCCACTGTATTAACCTCAGCTTTTGAGCAAGAAGTCTATGATGGCCTAACAGCCCAACCAAAGTATTTATCCTCAAAATATTTTTATGATGAAATTGGTGATAAGCTATTTCAAGATATCATGGCGATGCCAGAATATTATCTTACTGATAGTGAGTTTAGTATTCTAGACCGTCATAAAGAAAAAATAGCTTCCATTTTTAATTTTGACAAAGAGCCCTTTAGTTTATTTGAGTTGGGCGCAGGAGATGGTAAAAAAACTAAAATTCTGTTAAGGCATTTTTCTGAAAAAGATATTGATTTTGATTACAGGCCTATCGATATCAGTCAGAATGCCCTAGACCAACTTGAGGCTTCCGTAACAAAAGAATTGCCAAATGTAGAAATAAACACCCTACAAGGTACTTATTTTGAAACGCTCGCCAATATTGGCGAAAGTCATGCCAAACGAAAGGTAATTCTGTTTTTAGGATCCAACATCGGTAATTTGTTGCATCCTCAGGCCATTTCTTTTTTGCAGAGTATGCAAGAAGTGCTCAATGATGATGATTTAATTTTTATGGGCTTTGACCAAAAGAAAAACCCGCAAACCATTTTAGATGCCTATAATGATAAAACTGGTATTACAGAGGCGTTCAATAAAAATGTACTGACCCGAATCAATACTGAAATGAACGGAAATTTTGATTTGGATAAATTTCTGCATTGGGAGGTTTACGACCCTGAAACGGGTACGGCAAAAAGCTATTTGGTATCTAAAGAAAACCAAACGGTGTATATCAAATCACTTGATTTAGAAGTCAATTTTAAAGCTTGGGAAACAATTCATACCGAAATCTCACAAAAATATGATGACGAGGTAGTAACGTGGCTAGCGAACGAGGCAGGCCTTCAGATTGAAAATCAATTTAGTGATGAACATGAATTTTATAAAAATTACATCTTTAAAAAGAAAATACAATGAAAGCAATCTGGAACAATACCGTAATTGCGGAAAGTGATAATACTTTGGTTATCGAAAACAACCATTACTTTCCTGCTGAGAGTATCAAAAAAGAATATTTTAAAACAAGTGACACGCATACCAACTGCCCTTGGAAAGGCATGGCCTCATATTATTCCATTGAGGTCGATGGCAAAGTGAATACCGATGCCGCTTGGTACTACCCCGAAACAAGTGAATTGGCCAAACAAATTAAAGGCAGGGTCGCTTTTTGGAAAGGTGTAAGTGTAGAAAAATAAGCACCTCGTGATAAAATAAAAAACCCATGCCAAGGCATGGGTTTTGTTCTTTCTAAGTTAAAGATATTATACTTCTAAAACTGCATTTTCAGTACCAGCGTAGTCGTTCCATTGGTAGCGGTCCGCCTCATTATCATTAATGTAGTTACTATCTACTAGATAACGGAATTCATAAGTATTTTCTTTTGGTAGCTCAATTGTACCTTTAAAGGTTCCGTTCTTTAATTTTCTAAGTGTGCTGCCTTTTGGGTTCCAATTATTGAAATCACCAACAACAGCTACTTTTTTTGCGTTGTCCGCAGGTACCGTAAAAGTAACTTTACAAACCGGTTTGCTTTTTAAATATTGCTTTTTTATAGCCATGATACTATTGTTTTTTCATTTAATTATAGTGCAAAGCAATACATAAAACAACTAAAAGTCAACAGGTTAGATGCGATTTATCAATTTGATAAAATTAGCTTCATGCGTTGTTCACTTTGATAAATTTAACCCTTTATTTTATTCAAAAAAGTAATTCAAATATTACGATTTTAGGATTTTTACAATTTCATCTACTTCATCAAGAGTATTGTAAAAGTGAAAGCTAATTCGAATTCCGTCTCCGCGCTGTACGCAAACCACATTGTGTTCTAAAAGTTTATTGAACACTCTTTGATTCGCTTTTATATTGAAAATAGTACTATGCGTATTTCTTTTCACCACTATATCATCCAATAAACCAAACTCGTTAAACTCATTTCGGGCTTTATCGCTTAATTTATTGTTCTGCTCCCCTATTTTTTTGAGCCCAATCTTACTTAGAAATTCTAATGAAAATTGAAGGCTTCCAAAACTTAAGGAATCTAAGTGGCCAGGTTCTAAATGCTTGCAAAATGTTCTTTTATGATTATTTTCCAAGGCGTTTCTACCAGAACCAAATCCCTTAGCCACTAGCTTAAAACGCTCTTTCACCTCTTCCTTGATCAAAAGCAAGCCATTTCCGTACCCCGACAGCAACCATTTATAGGCACTTGCGCCAATAATATCAATTCCTGATTCTAAAAAATCAAAACTTCTTGTTCCCAAAAATTGGGTTCCATCTGAAATAATCAATAAATCTTTAAACTGGGTCTTTAACTTTTTCAAGAAAGTCAAATCGACCATAATTCCATTTAACCATTGTACAACGCTTAGAGCCAAAACGGTAATTCCATTGATCTTTATGGCATCATAAATACGTTCCTCTAAATTTTCAGAAACCGCAAGATATTCAATAGCAAACCCTCTACTCTCAAAAGGCCAATTTAGAGATGGATAATCACCTTCTATAAGAAGCACTTTCTCTTTCTTATCCAAGCCTTCAACCAAAAAGTTCAAACCAATAGTGAAGTTTGGTACTAGTGCCACATTCTCTGGGTTACAGTTGAAAAATTCCCCTACAACTCTTCTGGTTTCCGAATGCATTCTATTAGAGTTTTGCTTCATATTGCTACCTCCAATCAAGTAATCTAAATCGTGACCCTGCCTCCATTCTAACAAATCGTCGTACAATAGGCCCGAGGCTGCTGTATTTGCATAAATAGAATGGTTTAATACCGGAAACTGTTTTCTGATTTGTTCCATCTTAAATCTTTAAAATCTTAAATCGGTTATCTTTGTCATTAAAGATAGGCAAAGATGTTTTCAAAGAATACCCAAAAATCAGATGTTGCTATTGAACAGCATGAACTGCTAGAAAATGCCCAAAAACGCATAAAACAAAAGAAACGGCTGTTTTCGCATTTCGTTGTCTTTCTAATCGGTAGTGTCTTTATTGTTTTGATTAATAAGATTTTTAAACAATGGGAAGCCTATGATTGGTATATCTGGGCAATTTCTTTTTGGGGTTTTCTTTTTGTCATGCACGCATTCAACGTATTTGTTACCCATAAATTTATGGGGGTCGCCTGGGAGAGAAAACAACGAGAAAAACTAGTAGCCAAGCAAAAGGCCAAAATTGCCGAAATACAAAAAGGAATAGAATCGGATTTCCCATTATCCAATTTCAATAAAAAAAAAGAAGATTGAACAAACTTATTATTATTGCCGCTGCTGCTGAAAACAATGCATTGGGTATAAATAACGACTTACCTTGGCATTTGCCAGATGATTTTAAGAGATTCAAAGCCCTAACCACGGGGCACAAAATTATTATGGGTAGAAAAACTTTAGAAAGTTTTCCTAAAGCCCTGCCTAATAGAGAACATA
Organism: Croceitalea sp. W27; assembly: GCF_055693185.1. Lineage (NCBI taxonomy): Bacteria > Pseudomonadati > Bacteroidota > Flavobacteriia > Flavobacteriales > Flavobacteriaceae > Croceitalea > Croceitalea sp. W27. Next base: position 3,046,978 of record NZ_CM146327.1, on the reverse strand, counting down.
TCGTAATTACAAGATCAAAAGATTACAAGCCAAAGTTTGAATGTACAGTGGTGAATTCAATAGCATCGGCAATTGCGCTCACCTCAGAAGATGACCAGGCCTTTATTATAGGTGGAGGCGAAATCTATAAACAATCACTGGAATATGCCACCCATATAGAGCTAACAAGAGTTCACGCCGAGGTTGAAGCCGATACTTTTTTCCCGGAAATTAATCTTGATGAATGGGTTTTAGTGAAAGAGGAATATCATGCCCAAGATGAACGGCATAAATATGATTTTACCTACCTAAGCTATGAAAAAAGAAGTTAAAAATCTAGGTAGCTCACTTCTACACCACTATTATTTATAAGTTCTTTCAATACTGCTGGATTCGTATTGGAATAAAAAATGTTCTTAGGTGCCAATGTTGAATCATTATTGAGCAAACCATTTTTTTTTAAGACAGATTTGGTTTGTTGGGCCACTGCCAGCCCAGAATCAACTATCTTGACATTGTTTGGCAAAATTTCTTTTAAGGCCGGAATCAGGTATGGATAGTGCGTACAGCCTAACACCAAACAATCTATCCCCTCTTTCAGCATTGGTCTTAGAAACTGTTCTAATAAGTGTCTCACCTCATTTGATTTTGCAAGTCCTGACTCAATTAACTTTACTAATCCCGTTCCCTCTTGTTCAAAGACTTTTATACCTGACGCATATAACTTAGAGGTACTGTTGAACAAAGCACTTGACAAGGTACCTTTAGTGGCAAGAACGCCAACCTTTTTGGTTTGGGTCTGAAGCGCAGCTGGTTTTATAGCAGGTTCTATACCTATAAATGGTACAGTGTAGGTTTTTCTAAGTTGAGTAATCGCATTGGTGGTTGCCGTATTACAGGCCACTACAATTAGTTTACACTTCTTACTCAATAAAAGTTCTGTGTTCTTTATGCAGAGTTGAAGAATTTCCTCTTCTGATTTTTCGCCGTAAGGCGCATTATTACTGTCCGCTAAATAAATCGTGCTTTCATTAGGCATAAGGGCGTGTAGCTCTTTCCAAATAGAAGTACCGCCTACGCCAGAATCAAAAATACCTATTGGGTTTTGCATTATACTCAAAAATAAAAAAACCACCTTGATTCAATCATCAAGATGGTTTTATTTTATTTGGTTCTAAAACTTAGAATCCTAATTCTTGCTTTACTTCTGGCAACAAGTCTTTTCCTTTAGAAACGATAAGGCTCAAACCTGGGCTAGCATCAATTACATAATCATAACCTAAAGCCGCTGCAACTTTGTCAATCGCATTCTTTGCTTTATCAGAAATAGGAGCAAATAACTCTTGCTGCTTCTTTTGCATTTCTTGCATTGCTTGTTGCTCTGCTTGCTTTATGTTCTTATCATAACCTTGAAGCTCTATCGCACGCTTTTCATTTTCTTCAGCAGATTTTGAAGCAGCCTCGTTTTGATACTGCGTATACTTATTCTGCATTTCTTTCATCGAACCTTCTAAATCAGCTCTATATGTCTCTTGTAATTTCTTTAGTTCAGCCTGTGCAGCAATCATTTCAGGCATTTCGGACAATAGTTGTTGCACATTAATATGGGCAACTTTACTTTGTGCGTTTACAAACCCTGTAGCTGCAACAAAAAATACTAGTGCTACAACAATCTTCTTAACATTTTTCATAATTCTGAGTAACTTTAATTTCAAGTGTTAATTTTAATATTAGTGTTTAATCTTTAGATTCGCTCTTTGAATCTTCTTCTTTATTATCGTTTTCTTCCTTTGCTTTACGCTTGGCTTCCCTTTCTTCCAATAATTTTTTTCTTCGCTCTTCGTATGCCTTCTTGCGTTGTTCTCTAAGTTTTAATTGCTCTGCCTTTTTTGCCTCAAAAGCCTTTGCCCTTGATTCTTTGGTACTTTCAGCTTTTTCTTGTCTCGCTTTTAAAGCATCACTAATCTCTTCATTCTCCTCTGCTTCCTGCGCTTCAAACTCTTTTAATCTGCTATTAAGCTTCTGTTTTTTCTTTGATCCGCTTATTTTTCGTGTTCTTCCTATCTCCCTTAAAACTAAATCACTAACGTCGTGTCTTTTTTGGGAATACAACATTACGACATCCGCTGATTTATCAAAAATAAAATCATACTTTTTGTTAGCCCCAATTTTTTGAACCTCATTAAAAACTTGATCCTGTATTGGCTGAATCAATAATTGCTTCTGCAAGACTAGATCGCCTTGCGGCCCGAAACGGTCTTGCTGATAATCCAAAAGTTCGGTCTCTAAAATCTGAATCTCTTCTTCACGTTCGGCGATCAACTCGTCGGTTAATAGCACTTTTTCTGCCATTAAATCTTTCTTCATCTGCTCAACCGTACTTTGTTTGAGCTCAATTTCTTGCTTCCACTTTTGTGCTTTTGCATTTAATTGGGCCGTAGCATCACGATATTCTTCAACGTTTTCCAAAATGTATTCCATATCTACATATCCTATGCGAACCCCTCTTTGAGAAAATCCGTAAAAAGAACATAAAGTGATAGTTATGAAAAAAAGAACTTTTAACTTCATTTTTACTTCCGCTATTTACATAGAAAATATCGTGCCAAAATAACTAAATAATTTAAAATGAGATAATTAACTCTTTGTAATTTGACTTATTTTCTTTTAGGTTAAAACTGTTGACCTATAATGAAGTGTGTTTGCCAACCACTTGGACCAATTGACCCAGGTCTTGCATCGGAATCAAATCCGTAGCCAAAGTCAATGCCCAAGAGACCAAATGCCGGCATAAAAATACGCAGCCCCACTCCAGCAGATCTCTTTAACTCAAACGGATTAAACTCATTAAAATTGTCAAAAGAATTACCCGCTTCTAAAAATGAAAGCGCGTATATAGATGCAGAAGGTTTTAAGGTTAAGGGGTAGCGTAACTCTAATGAGAATTTATTGTAAATGGTACCACCGTCTTGCTCTTGTCTACCAGTAATCGGGTTATTGCTAAAAGAAGTAAGTGAACTGTTTTCGTAACCTCTTAATTGTACTACATCTCGACCATCTAAGGTAAAGTTTCCTAGCCCATCACCACCAACAAAGAACCGCTCAAATGGCACATCACCAATGTCATTGTTATAGTTTCCTAAGAATCCAAACTCGGCATTGGTTCTAAGCACCAACTTACCCGCTAAGCGCGTATACCAATCGCCCTTAAACTTGATCTTATAATATTCTAACCACTTGAAACGCTCTTCTTCTATTTCTTGCAGCTCGTTGGTCTCAGCTGTAGTTAACGGGGTTCCATCATTTGCAGATGCGGTAATTTCATCACTACGTACTTTTAGACTTTTAAAATCTTTTCCGCTTATCAAAGAATAAGGAGGTGTAAACTTAGCAGTAATCTCAAAATTAGAACCTGTAAGAGGGAATATTCTACTTGGTCCCTGAGAACTTCTTGAAAGTCCAAAAGTATAGGCCAATGAGTTCGATGTTCCGTTACCAAAATTGAACAAACCAATATTGTAATTTTTAAAATCATACAACTGGTATCCCAAAGAATGTGAAATCGTAAAGAAATCATCTGGCCATTGTACTCTTTTAGCTAAACCTGCGGTAACACCTGTGATAGAAAACCCACGGTCTTTATCAACATCTATTTGTCCTTGATTAGTAAATTGAGAAGAAAACTGTTGGGTTCTTGAAAAAGACAGGTTAAAACGTACTGGCTTTCTACCGCCCAACCAAGGTTCTGCAAAGTTTAAGCTATATACCCTAAACGTTCTACTCGCCTGAAGTCGAAGTGCAAAAGTCTGACCATCACCCATAGGAACCGGTTTATACGACTCTCCATTAAAGATATTCTGTAGCGAAAAATTACTGAATGAAAGTCCTAAAGTTCCAATAAAGCCACCCCCACCATAACCACCTTGTAATTCTATTTGGCTAGAGCCAGATTCCACCAAACTATATTTAATATCAACGGTACCTGCATTTGGATCTGGGTTCTCAACATCGGGTACAATCTGTTCTGCATCAAAAAAGCCTAACTGACCTAATTCGCGAACACTTCTTACAATATTATCTTTGCTGTATTTTTGGCCTGGCCTTGTACGTAGTTCCCTAAAGATTACATGGTCGTTGGTCTTGTCATTACCAACAACTGTCACGTGGTTAAGAAAAGTCTCTTTACCTTCTATAATTCTGATTTCAAAATCGATGGTGTCGTTTACCGCCGAAATTTCAACCGGATTGATCTGTGAGAATAAATATCCGTTATTTTGATATTGATTTGTGATATCGACCGCGTCTGGTTTAGAATTATCAGCAATACGTTCTTTTAATAAAACCCCGTTATAAGTATCACCTTTTTTGATACCTAAAACTTGACTTAGCTGGCGATCTGTGTAAACCGAATTACCTACAAAATCAATATTTCCGAAGTAATATTTATTACCTTCTTCGACTTTAATCTTTAGGGCGATATTATTCTCATCAACCTTAATAAAGGTATCCGATAACACTCGCGCGTCTCTATATCCTTTTTCCGCATAGGCATCTACAACGTTTTTAAGTCCTTCCTTAAATTCGTCTTCCATATATTTCGACCTTTGCCAAAATGCACCTAACTTCTTTTTTCTGATTTTTGCCTTTCCGAGAGCTTTTCGTAGTCGCTTGTCTTTTACCTTCTCATTTCCTTCAAAAACAATACTTTTAATCTTAACCTTATCCCCCTTTTTCACGTTGACTACCATACTCTCCGTATTGGTACCAGTAGTGTCTTTGGCCGTGGCAATGTTCACTTTTGCGTTCAGAAAACCTTGCTTTTTATACTTATTTTCTAAATAACCTTTGGTGTTAGCGATAAGACTTTCTGTTATTTTCTTGCCTTTCTTAAGATCTGTATCATCGATAATCTCGTCTACTTTTCGTTTTTTAACACCATAGACGGTAACTTTTGATAAAGTAGGCCTTTCTAAAATATTAAGTTCTAGAAATATTTTATCGCCTTCTACCCTAGTTTGGTACATAGAGACATCACTAAAAAGCTCTAAACCCCATAATTTTTTAATAACTGCGCTAATCTCTTCTCCGGGAATCGTAATTGGCTGTCCAATTCTAAGGCCTGTGTAGGTCTTGACCGTTTGCTCATTATAACTCTGAAGACCTGTAACTTCTAATCCACCAAGAATATACTTTTTACCATCTTCATAAGAAGTTTGGGCAAAAGTTACTGTGGTGGTTAAAAAAAGGAGGAGTAATAATTTGTTATACGAAGTGCTTTTGATTATTCTTTCAATTGAGTTGTTCGCTAGTCTTTCCAAATCTTCTTTCTCTATTTTGGTAGTTCATTATTGCATCTACCAAATGATGTTCACTAAAATCGGGCCAAAATACGTCAATAAAATATAATTCGGCATATGCAATTTGCCAAAGTAAAAAATTACTTATTCTATGCTCCCCACTTGTACGAATAAGCAGGTCTACATCTGGCAAATCATGCGTGTAAAGATGAGTATTAATAATCGTTTCATCAATATTTTCAGGAGAAATTATATTATTTTTAACTTTGATACTTATAGCTTTTATCGCTGTTTTCAGCTCTTCGCGAGACCCATAACTTAAGGCTAAGGTCAAGGTCATACCAGTATTGTTTTTTGTTTTTGAAATAACTTCTTTCAGCTCATCATGGGCTTTTTTAGGCAACGAATCGATGTTTCCTATCGCATTTAATCGAATATTATTCTTGTTTAGGGTTTTTAATTCTTTCCGTAAAGAAGACACCAAAAGCTTCATCAAAGTCTGAACCTCGACCTTAGGTCTATTCCAATTCTCGGTAGAAAATGCATAAAGTGTTAGAAAATCAATTTTAATCTTGGCACAGTTTTCAACGGTCTGCCGTACGGCTTCAACACCATTTTGGTGGCCGAACACCCGCAACTTGCCTCGTTGCTTGGCCCAACGACCGTTGCCATCCATAATAACGGCAATGTGTTTGGGTAGTTTTTCTTGATTTAAATCGGCTAAAGAATTCGTTTTATTACTCAAAACAATCTTGACATGGTTTGCGCCCAAAGGTATAAGTAAATGTGATACCAGAAAAGACATACCAGTCATCGCTTAAAATATTTCCGAATCGAAGCTGCTCAAAATTTGAACCTTCTGGGTTACTGGCGTCTAAATTATCCGTGAAAGTGTACCGTGCCCCTACTTCAGCGCCAATGATAAAAAACTGACTTATTCTATATTTGGCGCCAACAGTCATTGGTATTGCAAAACTTCCATCCTTTTGATTTAAATTTTGAACTTGAAGCGCATCTATATAATTAAAGTCATATCTAAAATAGGTGAAACCGGTATAGAGGTAAGGCGTAAAAGCTGGACCTAACTTATGTAGGTTATATTCAACAAAGTTAAATTCAAGTCCTGCTGAGAACTCGGTCACAGCATTATCTACTACATATGCTCTTTGCACTCTCGACGCTAAATTAGATTTTGTATCGTCCGCAGTGAAAGAACCTCTTATAATACTAGCGCGCCATGCGTATCTTTTGCTTTTGTTCCATTTGAAAAGCGCCCCATAAGAAATACCTGAAGGCAAAATGTAGTTAGTCCTTCCTACATCACCAATCACATTGGCCCCACCGGCAAAAATACCTATCTCATAGGTTTGTGCACTCACGGTTCCAACAGCAAACAAAAAGACCAAAAAAAACACTCTCATAGAAAAACAAAAGTTATTGTCATAACGAGTAGTAACAAGGAGACTTGCATCACCGCCATATAATGTTCTCTTTTAAAACTGTTTTTGTGCTTTTTTATTGTAGCTGAAAGGTCAATTGCGCTTGTCTTCGCCCCAAAGTAATTTATTACGCAATGTTTTAAGAAAACTTTCAGATTTATATTCTATCATTTTAATTGTAAAGTCCGATTTTTTGACAACAATTTCCTTTTCGTTGGGGATGGTGGCTATACGTGAATCTAGCGAAACCAAATGGTTTTCTTCGCGGCCATACACTTTTAACCTAATCTCCGTATCATCTGGTATCACGAAAGGCCTTGCATTTAAATTGTGTGGAGCTATTGGGGTTAAAACCAAAGATTTTGTGGACGGGGCTATAACCGGGCCACCACAGCTCAAAGAATATCCTGTTGATCCAGTTGGTGTAGAAACAATAAGACCATCTGCCCAATATGATGTTAAGTACTCACCATTTAAATACGTTTCAACAGTAATCATCGACGTCGTATCTTTTCTGCTGATAGTTATTTCATTTAAGGCAAAATTGAGTTCTCCAAATTCTTCAACATCGTGGTCTAGACAGATTTCTACCAATCCCCTTTCTTCAATGGTGAAACTACCGGTAACAAATTCTGTCACCACCTTTCTAACGTCTTCTTTCTTAAAAGTAGAAAGAAAACCCAAACGCCCTGTGTTTACACCAACAATAGGGATATCTAAATCTCGAACATAAGTTACCGCCCTGAGCATAGTGCCATCACCACCAAAACTTACGAACATATCGAAAGAACTGTCCAAGCCTTGCTCTTGTGTAAAGGTCTTTGTTTTTTTAAGGGTAAAGTTTTGTGAAATAAACTCGGCAAAATCAGATTCTATGGCTATTTTGGCATTTACCTTTTCAAGTTCATCCAACAATTCGCCAACACATGTAATATCATTCCCAATAAAAGACTGACCGTAAATAGCAACTTTCATTTGTTTTTTTTGGAAATTAAGGGGTTAACATTTTGCTAAACATTAAGGTATTTATCCAAATAAGCGGAACGCTTTTTCAAATCTTCTAAAAATTGATCATCGCTATTGCCAAAAAGGATATTGTAGTTATATCTTCTAAAAGTTTGCGAAACTTCATTTAAACTCGAAGAACTAATTTTTAGGGTCACTTGAACAACATCATTTTTATTATCGGTGATAAAAGCACCTAGAACCTTGGCATTATTCGTTTCAACTATTTGCCCAATTTCACTCATGGAATAATCCTTTAGGCCTTTTTCAACAACTAGTATGCCTCCCGGCTCGGTGAAGAATGGGGTATCAATAAACACGCCTACTACATCTGTTAAATCATAGTAACCTAGAATATGTTTATCCTTATCGAGAACGGGCATGATATTCGCCTCATTTCTTGCAAAAATTTCAAGAACATCTAACCAAGAGGTTTCATTAGTAACCGAAAAGTGTTCAAAGTTATGGAGATACTCTTCAATTTTTTTTTCAGCTTCAAAACACGCCAAATCATTTTCAGGTAATACGCCGATAAAAATATTGTTTTCGGTAATAGCTACATGAGAGCATGTAGTTTGGTCAAAAAAGGCAATAACCTCTTTCATAAGCTCCGATACTTCGAATACCGGTAAATTATCCAACAATTGACTCTGTAGCTCCATACCTTTAAATCTTATGCAAAATACTAATTTTAAACTGCAAAAGGTGTGCCCAATTCGTATTTTTGTACCTATAAAAACTATAGCCTTTATGACAAAACTTAGTGTCAATATCAACAAATTGGCCACACTTAGAAATTCACGCGGAGGAAACGCCCCTGATCTGTTAAAATCTGCCAAAGACATAGAATCTTTTGGTGGTCAAGGTATTACAATACACCCAAGACCAGACGAAAGGCATATTCGCTATCAAGATGCTTATGATTTAAAGAATATAGTTTCTACCGAATTCAATATTGAAGGTAACCCGATACCTAAGTTTATAGAAATGGTTTTGGCCATTAAACCCACACAGGTAACCCTTGTACCCGACGCGGAAGACGCTATTACTTCAAATGCAGGGTGGGATACTATAAAAAACAAAGATTTTCTTATTGATGTAGTGGATACCTTTAAAGCAAACGGTATTCGCACTTCAATTTTTGTAGATCCTGTTGAAAAAATGGTAGAAGGCGCCAAGGAAGTAGGAACCGATAGGATAGAATTATATACCGAAAGTTATGCAAAGTCTTTCTCGGAAGGAAACAAGGAAAGCATAGTGCCCTTTGCGAATGCGGCCAAAGTAGCAAACGATTTAGGAATCGGAATTAATGCTGGCCACGATTTAAGTTTGGATAACATCACATTTTTTAAGGAGCACATTCCTAATTTGCTTGAGGTATCCATAGGTCATGCCCTTATTTGCGAATCTCTTTATTTAGGATTGGAGAACGTCATCAATATGTACTTACACCGATTGCAATAATGGAACTACTACATGCTAAAATTATTGGAGAAGGAAAGCCCTTACTGATTTTGCACGGGTTTTTAGGTATGTCCGATAACTGGAAAACCTTAGGGAATAAGTACGCAGAAAATGGTTTTCAAGTACACTTGATAGACCAACGTAATCATGGCAAGAGTTTTCACTCTAAAGATTTTGATTATGAATTCATGGCCAAAGACTTGGGGTTTTATATAAACCACCACAGCATTGCCAAAGCCAATCTTATCGGTCATTCCATGGGTGGCAAAACAGTGATGCAATTTGCTTGCTCTAACCCTAATTTAGTGGAGAAATTAGTAGTTGCAGATATAGCCCCAAAATATTACCCGGCACACCATAACGAAATTATAAACGGACTGAATTCCTTAGATTTCTATACCATTTCCTCAAGAAGTGAAGCTGATGAAGAATTAGCCAATCACCTATCAGATTGGGGTATTCGTCAATTCTTGTTAAAAAATCTTTATTGGGTCGAGAAAGGGAAACTAGGCTTTAGGTTCAACCTGTCCGTTTTACAGCACAAGATGGAAGAAATAGGAGAGAATATTAGCAGCACGGACTCCTTCGGAGGGGAAACATTGTTTCTTAGAGGAGATAAATCAGAATACATTCTTCAAAATGACTTTGATATTATTCGAAGACATTTCCCAAAAGCAGAAATCGATACCATCTCCAATGCAGGTCACTGGCTGCATGCCGAAAACCCTACTGCATTCTTTTCTAGGTCGCTACAATTCCTAAATCGTTAAAAATTGACCTAATTTATTATGCATGCATAATTTTTTTTAGCTTTTAATTGTATGTATAACAATTTTCGCATAGTTTTGGAAATAAGCGATTAACGCAAACTTAACTTAAACTAACTTTAAATTTATTGATATGAAGAAGTTCCTCGCACTACTTTCTATGTTTGGACTTATTTTCGTCTCTTGTTCTGATGATGATACGGTTGCAGATACTACACCAACACCTCCGGCGCCCATAACTTTCACCAGTGGTTCTGCTGATTTTTCGAACTATGTGTCTCTAGGTAACTCATTGACTGCAGGTTTTTCTGATGCGGCATTATTTCAATCAGGCCAAACTGCGTCTTTTCCAAATATGCTGGCCTCTAACTTTGAATTGGTAGGCGGTGGCAGCTTCAACATCCCTTTTATGGCAGATGATTTGGGTGGTGCAACTATCAATGGACAATCTGATTTAAATATGGATGGAAGACCAGATATAGGGAATAGATTAATTTTATCTTTTGCATCAGGTTCTCCTGCTCCAGTACCTGTGAGTGGTCAAGGCTCTACCGAAATTTTGAATGTTTTATCTGGACCTTTTAATAATATGGGAGTGCCAGGAGCGAAAAGTTACCATTTATTAGCACCAGGATATGGTAATGCAGGAAATCTTGCTTTAGGTGCCGCAAATCCTTATTTCGTGCGTTTCGCTTCAAGTCCGAATAGCACAATATTAGCAGATGCGGCTGCTCAAAACGCTAGTTTCTTTAGTTTGTGGATTGGTAATAATGATGTTTTAGGCTACGCTACCAGTGGAGGTGCCGGTGTCGACCAGACCGGTAATCTAGATCCAAGCACATACGGCGGTTCTGATGTTTCAGATCCAAATGTAGTTGCAGGTTCTATCAACGCAATTTTACAGGCGATGACAGCAAATAATGCAAAAGGGGTGATTGCCAATATTCCAGATGTGACGACGATTCCGTTTTTAACAACAGTACCTCATAATCCTGTTCCTTTGGATGCCGCTACTGCAGATTTACTAAATGGAGCTTATGCGGCCTATAATCAGGCACTTCTAGCCTTTAGTACAAATCAAAATCCGTTAGGGGCACCACAAATTACACCTGAGGAAGCTGCAAAAAGAACAATTTCTTTTCAAGCCGGTCAAGGAAATGCAGTTGTAATATTAGACGAAGATTTAACAGATCTTAGTGTATTTAGCTCAGCACTGGTCAACATGAGACAAGCAACAGCTGATGATTTATTGGTTTTGACTTCTAGTACTTTTATTGGCTCTTTGGCAAATCCGGCAGATCCTACTTCTATAAACGGAGTGGCAGTGCCCTTGGCAGATAACTGGGTTTTAACCCCAGAAGAACAACAAATAGCGAATGCGGCAGTAACAGCTTACAATCAAGTAATCGCTGGCTTAGCAACACAATATGATTTAGCTTTGGTTGATGCGAACTCTTTATTGGTAGAGTTAGGAGCAAATGGATTTACCCAGGCTGATGGCAGCGTTGTAACCGCAACCTTTGGTACAGGTGGTGGATTCTCTTTAGATGGGGTGCATCCTTCCCCTCGTGGGTACGCTATTTTAGCCAATGCTTTTGTTGAAGCTATCAATACCAAGTATGGATCCAATTTACCAGGGGTTAATCCACTAGATTTTACCGGATTGTATATTAAATAAAATTTATCGACATTGATACAAGTCTAGTTGTCATTAGTCGAATATTATTAAAAAGCTTAGCTTTTATTCTCTAATTTTAGAGGTATTAGTTAAGCTTTTTTTTATGCGAATGTTTAATTTCAATCAAAATGACGGATTACTACTAAACTGCTCGAATCAGGCTTTTATTTTATTGGCTTTTTTAGTGGTTTTATCTTCCTGTCGGCAAAAGCCCAATTCAACTGAAAAACTAATTTCTAAAAATGAATTGGAAACCATTCCTGAAAAGGTTTACTTTACTTTTGATGTAAAACCTATTATTTCTGACCGCTGTTTCAAATGCCACGGTCCGGATAAAAATGCAATAGAAGGAGGTTTATCTTTAAATACTGCAGAAGATGCCTACAAAGCGCTAGGTAAATTAAAAGACCATCATGCGATAGTACCAAAGAAGCCCGAAGAAAGCACTTTAGTAAATCGTATTTATTCGGATGACCCAAACCTTTTAATGCCTCCTCCAGAATCGAACCTTGCCCTTAGCGAAACTGAAAAGGCCATTCTAAAAAAATGGATTGAACAGGGGGCCGAATACAAAGAACACTGGGCTTTTATCCCTCCTAAACCGCGAGAGATACCTGTAGTAAATAAAAAAGACTGGTCAATCAATGAAATTGATGATTTTATACTTGCCAAACTAGAATTCAATAGCTTGGTACCATCCGAAAAAGCAAGCAAAGAAAAATTGATCCGAAGAGTGTCTTTTGATTTTACCGGACTTCCCCCAAGTACTGAACAAATAAATGCTTTTGTCAATGACAAGGCATCGAACTCTTACGAAAAACTGGTTGACTCACTTTTAAACACAACAGATTACGCCGAACATATGACAGCCGAATGGATGGATATTAGCAGGTATGCAGACACTCATGGTTATCAAGATGATTTTGAACGCACCATGTGGCCTTGGAGAGATTGGGTAATTCATGCATTTGAAAAGAATATGCCTTATGATGCGTTTGTAACCTATCAATTGGCAGGCGATCTTTTACCTGAAAGAAATTTGGAACAAATACTTGCTACCGGTTTTAATCGCAATCATAAGATCACTTTTGAAGGAGGCACTATTCCAGAAGAGTATCATGTAGAATATGTAGAAGATAGAGTCACCACTTTTGGTACTGCTTTCTTAGGTTTGACTTTTGAGTGTGCAAGATGTCACGACCATAAGTATGATCCAATAAGTCAAAAAGAACATTTTGAGTTATTTAGTTTTTTCAATAATAATAAAGAGAAAAACAAAATACCCTTACCCGGGGAAACCCCAGAACCATACATTACAATTACTGAAAAAGAGGTTAATGGCGTTCTCAATTTTGTAAACCTTCAACACTCCAAAAAGAAAGAAGTTCCCGTTATGGTGATGAATGAAATGGACGAATTAAAGCCCGCTTTCATTTTAAACCGGGGTGTTTATGATCAACCTACGCAAGAAGTATATCCAAACACTCCAAAATCGGTATTAGAATTTCCTGAAAACCTGCCTAAGAATAGATTGGGACTTTCTAAATGGTTATTTGATGCTAATAATCCGCTTACTGCCAGAGTAACGGTAAATCGATTATGGCAAAGAATGTTTGGCACTGGATTGGTAAGTTCATCCTATGATTTCGGAAATCAAGGTGCATTACCATCACATCCTGAGCTATTAGACTTTTTAGCCCTTAAATTACAAGAGGATAAATGGGATATTAAAAAAATGCTAAGATATATCGCACTTTCTTCAACCTACCAACAAAGTTCGGTAACCACACCAGAATTATTAGAAAAAGATCCTGAAAATAGACTCTTGGCGAGAGCTCCGAGACTTCGATTATCTGCCGAGATGATTCGTGACCAAGCACTTGCCATCAGCGGGTTATTGAACAAAGAGGTTGGCGGACCGAGTGTAAAACCCTATCAGCCAGAAGGAATTTGGGAAGAAACTACCGGTGGCGGTGGTGGTAGTACTGCCCAATATGTACAAAGCACTGCAAAAGACCTTTACAGAAAAAGCCTGTATACCTTTTGGAAGCGTACCGTTCCTCCTCCAAACATGATGACTTTTGATGCCGCCTCTAGAGATTTATGTTCAGTAAAAAGACAAGAAACCAATACCCCTTTACAAGCCCTGGTATTATTAAATGACCCGCAACTGATAGAAGCATCAAGAGCTTTAGCTGCGAATACCATTAAGTTACGACCAAATGAAAACAAAAATCAGATAACACATATTTTTCAAAAAGCTACCTCTCGCCTGCCCGATTCTGAAGAGATGGGGATGCTTTTGACCCATTATGATGATATAATGGCCAAAATAAGTTCAAATGAAATTATTGCTTCAGAATATGTTACCATTGGCGATTTCGTAGCTGATGCGACTATACCACAAGAAAAACTTGTGGCGCTATCTTTAGTTGCCCATACTATTTTGAATTTAGACGAAACTATTACCAGAGGATAATATGAGTGAGAAGAAAATTATACACGAACGTTCTTTATCATTGAACAGAAGGTCTTTTTTAGGAAAGTCTGCCCTTGGCGTTGGTGGTGCAGCATTAAGCACGCTTATGGGCTGTTCTTTTTTCAGAAAAGATGAAAATGGCATACTTACCAAAGAATCAAGCTTTGGCAGTAATCAAGGAACTTTAGATGTGCTTCATCACGCCGCAAAGGCTAAAAGAGTAATTTATTTATTTCAAAGTGGCGGACCGTCACAGTTGGAGCTTTTCGATTACAAACCAACGCTAATCAAAAGAAGGGGTGAAGAACTTCCTGAATCTATTAGAAATGGGCAGCGCTTGACCGGAATGACCTCTGGGCAAGATAGTTTTCCATTAGCAGGCTCGGTTTTCGATTTTAAGCAGTATGGCAAAAACGGTACTTGGGTAAGTGATTTACTCCCTTATACCGCAAAAATGGTCGATGAACTCTGTATCGTAAAATCGATGTTCACCGAAGCCATTAATCATGACCCTGCGGTAACTTTTTTTCAAACTGGGTCGCAACAACCTGGTAGACCAAGTATGGGTTCTTGGTTAAGCTATGGCTTAGGCAGCGAAAATAAAAATTTGCCTGCATTTACGGTTCTGCTATCCCGGGGTTCTGGTAGACCTAATGGACAGCCATTATATACAAGACTATGGGGCAACGGCTTTTTACATTCGCTTCACCAAGGAGTTCAATTTAGAGCAGCCAAAGACCCAGTGCTCTATTTAAACGACCCAAAAGGAATCACCAAAGAAAGTAAACGTGATATTCTAGATAAAATAGCTGAACTCAATGACAAGCAATATGACGAATTTGGTGACCCGGAGATTCAAAGTAGAATTGCGCAATATGAAATGGCCTATAAAATGCAAACATCTGTTCCCGATGTCATGAATACCGATGACGAACCAGATTATATTTATCAAATGTATGGTGCAGATGCCAAAATTCCAGGTACTTATGCTGCCAATTGCCTATTAGCAAGAAAACTAGCAGAAAAAGATGTTCGCTTTATCCAATTATACCATATGGGTTGGGACCAACATGATAATCTGCCAAATGCTATTGAAAAACAAGCTAAAGATGTAGATCAGGCTTCTGCAGCACTCGTTGCCGATTTAAAGCAACGAGGTCTATTAGAAGATACCCTTGTTATTTGGGGTGGAGAATTTGGAAGAACAAACTATTCGCAAGGCTTACTTACAGACACTAATTATGGTCGTGATCACCATCCTCGATGTTTCACCATGTGGATGGCAGGAGGAGGCATAAAACCAGGAACAGTTTATGGAGAAACTGATGATTTTGGTTATAACATTATCAAAGACCCAGTTCATGTTCATGATTTTCAAGCAACTATGCTTCATTTATTAGGTATCGATCATGAAAAACTTACTTATAAATATCAAGGTAGACGCTTTAGACTGACCGATGTTGAAGGACATATCATGAACGATTTACTGGCCTAATGAAAAGAAGAAACTTTATTAGAAATAGTAGCTTAGCAACTACTGGTTTAGCTTCAGGACTGTTAAACGCAAATCATTTGTTTTCATATAAAGACGCTGTAATAGGTCATAATTCCCACCAATATAAAATAGACTTGCAATGGGGAGCACTAAACTCTAACTTTTATCCTGTGAACGATTGTCATGAAATGGTTCAAGACTCTAAAGGAAGAATCATTTTATTGACAAATCATACCAAAAACAACATTATTATTTATGACCGTTCGGGAAAGCTACTGGAAGTATGGGGGACGGATTACCCAGGAGCACACGGGTTAACTTTAAATGTCGAAAATGGTGAAGACGTACTATATATTTCAGAAAATAACCGGCATGAAGTTATTAAAACTACCATAGATGGAAAAGTCATTCAAGTGTTTCCATACCCCAAAAAATCAGGAAAATACGCTAAAAAAGAAAACTATATTCCAACTGAAACTGCAATAGCCAAAAACGGTGATGTTTATGTTGCCGATGGCTATGGAGAACAGTTCATTATGCATTATAGTAGTAAAGGTGAGCTCTTAAATATTTTTGGAGGTCGAGGTGAAGAAGAACATCAATTCAATAATGCACATGGTATTTGTATTGATGACCGCGATGCATCGAACCCAACATTACTCATAACTGCACGTCAACAGAATAAGCTAAAACGTTTTAGCTTAAATGGTGACTATTTAAATAGCATTGATTTGCCCGGTGCATTTATTTGCAGACCCGTAATTCATAATGAGCATATTTATTTAGCAACTATTTGGTCCGGAAATGGTGCCGAAGGAACTGGATTCATTAGCATTTTGAACGAAAACAACCAATTAATTTCTGCCCCAGGAGGCTGTGAACCAAAATACATTGATGGGGAATTAAATTCAATGTATCAAACCTTAAAAGTATTTCAACATCCACATGATGTATGCCTTGATGATGATGAAAATTTATATGTGGCGCAGTGGAATTCTGGTAAAACTTACCCCATAAAATTATATCGTGTCTAATGAAATTCAAGATTAGTTTTTTCATATTGATAGGTTTTGGGGTTTTATCCTGCCAACAAGGAGGCAAACCAAGCTTTAGTTCGTCAGAAATTTTTGAGTTATCGCCACCTCAACTTACGATAGATTCACTTCTTTTTACGACCTCCGCTAAGCTCGAAGCAAACTTTGAAGTCAAGAATGCTAAAATTCATTATACTAGAGATGGTAGTAGCGTTAATGAAAGCTCAGCGGTGTACAAGAACCCAATTACCATACAAAAATCCGGCACATATAGTTTTAAAAATTTTCATCCTGATTTTAAGTCAAGTGATGAAATTAGCATTGACCTAATAAAGATTACTAACGATATTTCTAAAGCTAAAATCACAATTTCTCCAAATCCACATTCGAATTACGGAGGGATAGGAGTTCGTGGATTGGTGGATCTAAAAAAAGGAAGTACACAATTTAGAAATGGAAATGAATGGCTTGGATTTCAGTCACCCGTTATCACCATTAATTTAGATTTTGAAGAACAGCTCGAAATTTCAAAAATTATACTAAGTACGCTTAAAGACCATAATTCATGGATATTCTTTCCAGAATCTATCGCGGTTTCAAACCAAACAAGACGAATAGGTTCTTTAAATTTAGCGCCGCCCAAAGCACCTCAAGAAACCAAGCTATCATTTATTGAAATTCCAATTAAAAAAGATTCTTATTCTAATTTAGAAATTCAAATACACCTTTTAGACAAAATTCCGAACTGGCATCAAGGCAAGGGCACATTACCCTTCTTTTTTATTGATGAAATAATAGTTGAATAAACAATGACATACCTAACCATAAATATTGGCAATTTTCATCCTATTTTGGTACATCTACCAATTGGGATTTTGATTTTTGCCTTTTTATTAGAAATCTACCAACGTTTTAAGCCAAAAGAAAACATAACGGGTATCATAAAATTTGCCATTGCCATTGGTGTCTTAAGCGCAATAGCGTCTATAATTACCGGTCTTTTTTTAGAAGATAGTGGCTCTTACGATGAAGATGCCATTTTCAAACATAAGTGGATGGGTATTGGCATGACGGCAATAGCTATCTTATTATATTTTGCTAAAGACAGTGGAAATAAAGTTGTATCTAAACTTTATCTCCCCATGTTTGTTGCTGTAATGATAATGCTAACGATTGCAGGTCATTGGGGAGGGAACATGACGCACGGCGAAGGTTTTTTAACCAAAGATATTACCTCAAATGAAATCATAATCGAAGATGTAAACGAAGCCTTAGTTTATAACGATATTATTCAGCCTATTTTAAATAACAAGTGCGTTAGTTGTCACAATTCTAAAAAAACCGAGGGAAAGCTGTTGTTGACCTCACAACAAGAGCTACTTCTAGGTGGAGATTCCGGGAGCCTTTTAGAGGCAAAAACATCAGAGCAACCCTTACTTTTGCATCGAGTTCAATTACCGGAAGAAGATGAAGAACATATGCCCCCAAAGGGTAAAATACAATTAACAGCCAGTGAAATTGCACTGTTACAGTGGTGGATTGAGAATGACAATTGTTTTGATTGTGTTACTTCAGATTTGGAACGTAAGAAAAAAATTCAAACCTATCTAAATGAATTAGAAGAAGATACTTCTATAAGGGCAATGATTGCTAAAGATTTGGACATTGTTGACCATAATTGGCTTACATCTAAAAAATTATCTGGCATTTCTATTTATCCCTTAAAAGAGGGAAGTCCTTTATTGCTCGTTAATTTATCCAATCGTAAAAATCTTTCCAAAAATGATTTCCTAGGACTCAAAAAATACGCGGAGCACATTGTAGAACTAAACTTGGGATATTCGAATTTTCAAGATTCATTGGCTTCTTCCATTTCAATCTTTAAAAATCTTACCAAACTGCAATTGCAAGGCACAGCGGTTGACGATGAGACTATAAAAGTAATTGATGGATTTGATAAACTAGAATCTTTAAACCTCTATGGAACGGAAATCACCGATACTGCAATAGAAACATTAAAAAACTTGACCAGTTTAAAAGATTTGTACCTATGGCAAACGAACCTTACGAATGAGGCAATAGCGCAATTAACATCAGAAAACAAAAATTTAATCGCTCATCAAATCAACAAAGATATCTTTTCAGCATCCGCTATTACTCCTCCCCTGTTTATTGTAGCTTCAAATTTTATAAAAGACTCACTACCTGTGGAGTTAGCGACTTCATTTGAAAATGCAAGTATTTTTTATACCACTGATAATTCTGAACCGGATACCTCTTCTACAAAATACTCAGAACCATTTCTTCTAAAAGAAACAACGACTGTAAAGGCGATAAGCCATAAAAAAGGTTGGGGCAAAAGTGAGGTTGTTACTACAAATTTTAAAAGAAGTACCATAGGCTACACCAATGTTGCCTTAAATAAGGAGCCAAGTGAGAAATACCAAGGAAAAGGGGCAGAAACACTTATTGATTTAGAAAGAGGAAGTGAGCGATTTGTAGATGGAAAATGGCTTGGTTATGAGGGCACACATTTTAATGCCACTTTTCAGCTGGAGGAAAAAAAAGAAATCTCATCAATTTCTGTTAGCGCCTTATCAAATCCTACCAACTGGATTTTTCACCCAAAAGGATTCAAAATATGGGTCTCAATCAATGGAAAAGATTTTAAACCTTGGCATACTGTTAAGCTTCCTGAACAAGAACCCTCATCAAATAGTAGCATTGATTTCTTTGATATTGAACTCCCCAAAGTGGAAACAAAATATGTACGTATTCAAGTTGAAAGTATTTTAAAGAATCCTTCTTGGCATCAATCTCCTGGAGGGAAAAGTTGGTTATTTGTTGATGAAATACTAATCAATTGATCTGCTGTAATTCTTGAAAGATTTAAAATCCATAAATTGTAGCTGAAAGAAACCCTTTATCATGAAACTTATTCTCAGAATTTTACTTAGCGCCGTGGCCGTTGTTATACTTTCAAAAGTACTGCCCAACGTAAGCGTAGATAGTTATGTTACCGCAATTATTGTTGCTGTAGTTCTAAGCCTTTTAAACTTCATTGTCAAACCCATATTGGTGATTTTGACCTTACCTGTCACCATTATTACCCTTGGTTTGTTTTTGCTGGTGATCAATGCGATTATCATTTTATTGGCCAGTAATTTCATTGACGGTTTCACGGTTAATGGTGTTTTATGGGCAATAGTTTTTAGCCTCTTACTTTCTTTATTTCAATCTATTTTATATTCTATTTTAAAAGAGGATAAAAAATAGTAAGTTATAGTTTGGTTTTCAATAGCTTAAAAAGTTGGCAAGCAATACAAAATATAGTATTTTTGCCACCCATTTTAGAAAAGCTAATAGTTAACTTCAGATGAATATTACAAAAGAACAGATAGACGACTTAAATGCAGTAGTAAAAGTAGCTATCACCAAAGATGATTATCAAGAAAAGGTAGATACTATCTTAAAAGACTATAGAAAACAAGCGAATATTCCTGGTTTTAGAAAAGGTCAGGTTCCTATGGGGCTTATCAAAAAACAATACGGAAAAGCTGTTTTAGTTGATGAAGTGAACAAATTGTTACAAGACAATTTGAATAAATACCTAACTGAAGAAAAACTTGATGTTTTGGGTAACCCATTGCCGAAACAACAAGATGGTTTTGATTGGGATAACGACGAATTCGCCTTTGAATTCGAATTAGGTCTTGCCCCAGATTTTAAGGTTAATGTGAAGACCAAAAAAGCAATAACCCAATACAAAATTGTTGCTGATAAGAAAATGGTCGATGAGCAAGTAGAACGTATTCAAAAACAGTACGGAAAATTGATTTCTAAAGCTGAAGTTGGCAAAACTGATGAAGTATCAGGGGTTTTCAAGAATGAATCTGAAGAAATAGATAACAAAACTACGGTTGAGCTGGATAAAATTAAAAGCAAAAAAGCTATCGATGCTTTGGTTGGTAAAAAAGTTGGTGATGTCGTTACCATAAAAACCAAAGGTTTATTTAAAGAAGATTACCTATTACCATCTGCCCTTGGTATTGCAAAAGAAAAGGCTGAAAAGTTAAATACCGAAGTATCTTTTACGATTGAAGAAATTAACGAAAGAGAATCTGCAGAACTAAATCAAGAGCTTTTTGACAAGCTCTTTGGAGAAGGTAATATCAAATCGGAGAAAGAGCTTAAGGCACGTATCAAAGAAGATTCTGAAAAACAATTCGAGCAACAGGCCGATCAAAAGTTATTGAATGATATTACTGAAAAGCTGATTGATGAAACAAAATTTAACCTTCCGACCGAATTCCTTAAAAAGTGGATTCAGGTAAGTGGCGAAAATCCGTTATCAGAAGATGAAGCTAGTGAAGAATATGAAAAATCAGAAAAAGGACTTCGTTATCAACTCATTGAAGGCAGAATCATCAATGAAAACAATCTTCAAGTTCAATTCGATGAATTAAAAGAATTTGCTAAAGGTTTTATAAAATCTCAAATGGCACAATACGGGCATTTAAACCCGACCGAAGAAGAGCTTGAAAATGTTGCTACAAGAGTCATGGGCAATCAAGAAGAAGTTAAAAGAATGTCAGAGCAACTTATGAGTCAAAAGCTGTTGGATCTTTATAAAGAAAAGGCTAATCTTAAGGTTAAAGAAGTTACTTATGATAACTTTATAAAAGAGGCCTACAAATAGCATTCTAAATAATATGTATCTTTGCGGTTCTGAAAACTTGAGTTTTCAGAACCGTTTTTTATTAAAATAAGCTTTAAAAATTCTATGGATTACGGAAAAGAATTTAAAAAATACGCCACTCAACATCAAGGCATAAACAGCATGTACTATGACCAAATCGTCAGTAGTATGTACCCGGTAAACTTGACACCGAACATTATTGAAGAGCGTCAGATGAATATCGCTGTTTTTGATGTTTTCTCTCGATTAATGATGGATCGTATTATTTTTCTTGGCACGGGTATCAATGATCAAGTCGCAAATATAGTTCAGGCCCAATTGCTATTTTTAGAAAGTACCGATGCCAATAAAGACATATCTATTTACATAAATTCACCTGGTGGCAGTGTATATGCAGGTTTAGGCATTTATGATACGATGCAGTTTATCAAACCTGACGTGGCAACAATTTGTACCGGAATGGCGGCATCTATGGGAGCTGTGCTCCTCTGCGCAGGTGAGAAAGGAAAACGTAGCGGACTGACCCATTCTAGGGTCATGATTCATCAACCCATGGGAGGCGCTCAGGGCCAAGCAAGTGATATTGAAATTACCGCTAAAGAAATACTTAAACTAAAGGAAGAATTATACGCAATCATTGCAAATCATTCGGGTCAAACTTATGACAAGGTTTATGAGGATAGTGACCGTGATTATTGGATGAAAGCAGATGATGCCAAGAAATACGGTATGATTGACGAAATCTTAGTAAGAGATAAATAATAATTTCGACCAACTACACGTCGCAAAGTAAACCATTCTTGGGCTTTTTGCGTTAGTGTACTGTAAACTTTAATGCTTTTTATGGCAAAGGAAAATCTAGAATGCTCATTTTGCGGAAGAAAAAAACCAGAAACCAATCTTTTGATTGCGGGTCTGGATGCTCATATTTGCGATAGATGTATTGAGCAAGCCTATAGCATTGTTTCAGAAGAGTCAAAGCAATCAAAGAATAATGATCTTTCATCAGAATTGGTCTTAAAAAAGCCAATGGAGATAAAAGAATTTCTAGACACTTTTGTAATTGGCCAAGAACGTACCAAAAAAGTAATGTCGGTCGCTGTTTATAATCACTACAAAAGATTATTACAGCCCAAGAGTAAGGAAGATGATATTGAAATCCAAAAAAGCAATATCATTATGGTCGGGCAAACTGGTACGGGTAAGACCTTAATTGCTAAAACAATAGCTCGAATGCTCAATGTGCCTTTAGCCATAGTTGATGCCACTGTACTTACCGAAGCTGGTTATGTAGGGGAAGATGTAGAAAGTATTCTAACCCGTTTGTTACAAGCTGCCGACTATAATCTAGAAAAAGCGGAGCGTGGCATTGTTTTTATTGATGAAATTGATAAAATTGCCCGTAAGAGCGATAACCCCTCCATTACGCGAGATGTTTCGGGTGAAGGAGTACAGCAAGGGCTTTTAAAACTTTTAGAAGGTACTGTAGTCAATGTGCCACCAAAAGGAGGAAGAAAGCATCCAGACCAGAAATTTATTGAGGTTAACACCGAGAACATTTTGTTCGTCGCCGGTGGTGCTTTCGATGGTATCGAAAGAATGATTACCAAACGCTTGAACATGCAAGCTGTTGGTTATAGCGCATCAAAAGCCGAAGACAACTTAGACCAAGAGAATATTTTACAGTACATCATTCCGAAAGATTTAAAAGATTTTGGATTGATACCAGAGATTATTGGTCGTCTTCCTGTCTTAACACATATGAATCCCTTAGATGCAAAGACTTTACGTGCTATTTTGACCGAACCTAAAAACGCTATCATCAAACAATATGAAAAATTGTTTACCATGGATGGTATTGAGTTTAGTATCACCGAACAAGCTCTTAACTATTTGGTAGAAAAAGCAATAGAATACAAATTAGGCGCAAGAGGACTCCGTTCGTTGTGCGAAGCGGTGTTTACAGATGCTATGTTTAGTTTACCTAGCAGCGAAGAAAAAGAATTTAAGGTAACCAAAGCGTATGCAGAAGAAAAGCTGTCTTATGAAACCATTAAGAAACTCAAGGCCGTATCTTAATTTGAAGATGATTTGAAATAAAAAAGGAGCCCTCAATTTGAGGGCTCCTTTTTTTATACTTTATATCGATTTTACACTGCCTTTTTGGTTACTTTATGTAAAAGTTCCATACAGACATCACCAATAATCTTTTCATCAGAATACAGCTCATGCCCAAAACTTGGAATAACATTTAAGGAAACACCAACTTCTTTCGCCCATTTCATTTCAGGTTTGAATTTATCACATTCGCCAAAAATTAGATTCATATCTACTTCTGGAGAAGCATCTTCCATTCTAATACGTGTAGCCGAAATTGCCGTAAGCGATTTCATCGGAAGCCCTTTTAATGCAGCTTTCCAAGCTATGGTTCCCCCGGTACTAAAGGCCAAAACATGGCTAGCCTCTTTCTCTTTTTTAAGTAGGTGGGCCACTGCCGTATCTATACCTCCGTTTGTAAACGCTTTATGTAAATTTTCCTCTGTATTGATAAGCTCGTCTATGTTAGCAAGTTGCTGACAATCGTAAAAAGTAATATCATAATACTGCTGAAGGTATCCGAAATAAGAGGTTATCCAAAGCCCCTTTTTTACGCCCCACATATCGGAAAGAATTAGTAATTTTTCTGCCATAATTTTTAACTTTTGTTTGATCTAAGTTTTAAGATTGGGGAATTATCTTATAACAAACTTCAACCTTAAACGTCGCAAATCCTTATTTATTTGTTCAAGCAAGAAATTTGTTCGATGAATGGTTTAAATCTACGAAAACGTTTTCGTAGATTATCGATAATATGTGTAAGTGGTCTGTTTTAGGTTATTCCTTGTTGATATCCAACAACTCTTCTACATAACATCTATCATTAGATAATCTTGGAATTTTGTGTTGCCCTCCTAATTTATCCTTAGATTTTAACCAATCATAAAATAAATTTTCACGGGCAACATGCACTTCGGGCATTTTTAAAGTAGTGTTGTTATAACGTTTAGCTTCGTAATCTGAGTTTAGCGATTTAAGGGCATTGTCCAAGAACTCGGTAAAATAGGCAATGTCATCCGGTGATTTACGAAACTCAATAATCCATTCGTGTGCTCCTTTTTCATTGCCCTTCATAAATACGGGCGCAGCGGTATAATCTTTAATTTCAGCGCCTGTCTTTACACAAACCTGTTTTAAGGCTTCCTCTGCGTTTTCGATAATCAACTCTTCGCCAAAAGCATTAATATGATGTTTGGTTCTGCCCGTTATTCGAATTCTATATGGGTCAGTAGAAGTAAACCGGACAGTGTCACCAATTTTATATCGCCATAATCCACCGTTGGTAGTTATTACAATGGCGTAATTAACCCCTATCTCGACATCCCAAATAGGTACTGTCTTTTGCGTTTCCTTTCCATAAGAGTCCATAGCAATGAACTCGTAAAAAATTCCATAGTCCAACATCAACAACAAATCTTGAGAGTTGTTGCGGTCTTGTATCCCGAAAAAACCTTCCGAAGCATTATAGGTTTCATAGTAGTTAAACTTCTTTCGCGGAAGTAGCTTTCTATACTGTTCGCGATAGGGAGCAAAACTTACCCCGCCATGAAAATAGACCTCTAGATTTTCCCAAACTTCAAAAAGGTGATTCTTACCTGTTTTTTCAATCACATTGTTCAACAATACCAACATCCAAGAAGGCACACCTGCCAAACTAGTAACATTCTCTTTGATACTCTCTTCAATAATGGCCTCGAGTTTGGTTTCCCATTCGCTCATCAAAGACACTTTGTTACTTGGGGTACTGCTATACTCTGCCCAAAGCGGCATATTATCTATAAGAATAGCAGAAAGGTCACCGAAGAAACTTCCATTATCCTCATACAACTCTTTACTGCCCCCTAAACGCAGACTTTTACCATTGAATAATTGAGAATTCTCGTTATTGTTCAGATAAAGGCATAACAAATCTTTACCAGATTTGTAATGACAGTCTTCTAAAGCCTCTGAACTAACGGGTATAAACTTGCTTTTAGCATTTGTAGTCCCGCTACTTTTTGCAAACCATTTAATATGTGTCGGCCAGAATAGGTTTTGCTCACCCTTACGTGTACGCTCTATTAAAGGGGCAATTTCTTCATAATTGACAATTGGCACGCGCTCAGAAAACTCTTTATATGTAGAAATGGAATCAAAACCATATTCTCGACCTAAAGCCGTCTCATCGGCATAGGATAATAATTGATGTAATACCTCATCTTGTACATCATCAGGATACTTTAGAAAAAGTTCTATCTGGTGATAGCGTTTTTTAAGCAGCCAAGATGCAATAGAATTAAATAAAGGTATTGGCATTTTAGGTATATTTAGTCTAGTGAACTTGCATAGACCTTTTTAATTTGCTAAAAAATTGTCTTTTTGTACTGTATTTTTGCCAAAAATAAAAAGCCAATACAAGTTCAGTGAAAAATCAGCTTGGTCTTATAGCTAAAATAGCTTTTATTTTCAATATCATTTAATACAATCCGAACCAATGTTATACGAAGGTGTTTTAAGAAAAATGCAAACGGAACTGGGTAATCCAATCCAGTATTTTTTAGTTTTTGAGAACGATTTTATCAATTTCAACCAGGCCTTGAACAAAAAATTACAGCTTAAGTTCATCAAATTTCAATGTTTGAGCTGCGGTAACGACCGGCCTATTTACCGCCAAGGCTTCTGCAAATCGTGTTTTTATGAAACCCCAGCTGCAGGAGATTGGATTATGAAACCAGAACTGAGCACCGCACATTTAGATAAAGAGGACCGCGATTTAGCATACGAAAAACGCGTACAATTGCAACCGCATATTGTCTACTTAGCAAACTCAAGCAACGTAAAAGTTGGGGTGACCAGAAAAGCGCAGGTACCTACTCGTTGGATAGATCAAGGTGCCCATGAAGCCATTGAAATTGTTGAAGTACCTAACCGCTATTTGGCCGGCGTAACCGAAGTTGCCCTAAAAGAGCATGTTGCCGATAAAACCAACTGGCGTAAAATGCTTACCAATAGTGTTGAAGATGTGAACTTGGTCGAGTGGCGTGAAAAGCTAAAAAGCCATATTCCTGAAGAAGCACAAGAATATTATATCAATTCAAACACTGAAACCAATTTAGAGTTTCCTGTTTTACAGTACCCTGAAAAAGTACAAAGCTTAAATTTAGACAAAACACCAACTTTTGAAGGCGTTTTAAAAGGAATAAAAGGTCAGTACCTCATTTTTGAAGACAATACTGTTTTTAATGTAAGAGGCAGCGAAGGCTATTATGTGGGCATCGACATCAACTAATTCAATTTATAAGCAACCCGAAATGAAGACATCAAAAATCCTGTTAGTTTTACTGTCCACTTTTCTTTTCTTCTCATGTAAAACGGAGAAAAAAGAAATCGTTGAAATAGAAAAATTTCAATTTGCCTCTCCAAGCGAAGTCGGAATGTCTTTAGATAGTCTAGCTAAAATTGATACCATGGTTATGAAGTTTGTTGAAACTAAAAAATACCCTGGTGCAGTTACCTTAATTGCTAAAAATGGCAAAATCATTTATGAATCAGAGGTAGGTTGGACAGATTCTACACGAACGGAACCTTACCGAAAAGACCATTTATTTAGAATGGCTTCCATGACAAAGCCAATAGTTTCCGTTGCGACCATGCAATTGGTTGAAGCAGGCAAACTAAATTTAGACGACCCGGTAGGTAAATACATTCCGTCATTTATGGAGACGGAAGTGCTAACAGATTTTAATGAGGTGGATACTACATGGACGAGCACAGCTACTGCCACTATACCTACTGTTCGTCAATTATTAACACAAACTGCTGGTGTGCCTTATGGTTTTATGAATCCTAAAGTGAATGGGGCGATTTTGGCCAAGCACGGCATACCCGATTTAAGTACGCATTTACCTATAACCATAGCAGAAACTGCCAGTAAATTAGGCAATTTGGCTTTGATGCACGAACCGGGAGAAAAATGGATGTACGGACTCAACACTGATGTTTTAGGGCGTGTTGTAGAAGTAGCCTCAGGAATGAAGTTAGATGACTACATCAGAGAACATATTACCGAACCCATTGGGGCCGATAAGTTTGATTTCTATTTTAATGGCTCCCTTACCAGCAAACTAGCTAAGGTACATTTAACCAGACCTGATGGAACTATTGTACTTGCGCCAGAAAATATGGGGCCATTTTACATACCCAATTACCCTACCCAAGGCGCTAAAACCTATTTGTCTGGCGGTAGTGGTATGACAGGTACAGCTAGGGACTATTTTCTGTTCTGCCAAGCTATGCTCAATGATGGAAAGCTGGGGAATGCCCAAATTTTAAACCCTGAAACGGCTCAATCCATGCATAAATCTCAGATAGACACGCTTAGTTTTCCTTGGGGCACTGGTAGCTTTGGCTATGGTTTTCATGTAGCTAAAGGCGAAACTTCAAGGCCCGATGGCACCTATAGTTGGGGCGGGGCTTTTAGCACCACGTTTTGGATTGACCCGACAAATCAATTAATCGTAATTCAATTAAGACAAGTATTACAATCTCCTTATAACCCCGAAATTGATGGCAAGCTGGAAGAAATTGTGTACAGTAGCTTAAAAAAGTAACACAACGAATTCAAAGCAAAAAATCGCCCAAGAAACCCATGGACGATTTTAAACACTAACTAATACTAATTCAAATTAGTTACCATCTCCTACACTAGGGTTGGTTGGTGAAAAAATTCCCTCAGGATTATCTTTTACAATCCATACATGAAGTTGCCATTGGCTTAAGTTTGGATTGATCTCCCATTCATCTTCCGAACCTGTAAAACCTTCGGGCGGAGAACCTGGATTGTCCAAATCCTCAATTGGTATTGCATATTCCACTGCAACAAATTGCATAACACCATTCTCATCGGGTGCGTACAGTAGTATCTCTGGCTCTTCCAATACAAAAGTTTGATCCACACGAGGAGGGAGCAAATAGTGATGACCCATATTGGGTACAAACCCAGAGGCATCAAAAAAACCTTCATTTGTCGCTACACCAACGTCGCTATACTTTGCAGTAGCAGCTTTTAACTGATCTATTTCAATTTCCAATGGAGTTAACATTATTTCATCATTTTCGTCATCACTGCAACCAATACTTAAAAGTATTACTGGCAGGACCCATATCAAATTCTTTGTTAATTGCTTTGCGTTTTTCATAATTTACAGATTTTAATTATTTATTGTTATACAAATTGAATTCCGTAGGATTTAGATATTTTGGCTACCGTTTCAAAATCAGGTGGACCTTCTGGCATTGCGTGGAATTCGTCAAACATAAGTTCCATTCCCGAAGGAAAAGCACTTACCAACATTTTGGCTTTCTGACTACCAACAACTTTCCAAGAATGCACCAAATTTTTTGGAGCATAGGCCATATCGCCTTTTTTTAAAATCGTTATATTTTCTCCAATCATAACTTCGACCTCTCCTTCAAGTACCCTAAAAACTTCATCTTCCTTGGTATGGATATGTGGCGGTATACCAGAACCAGGAGCTAAATCATCAACCCATTCGAAGAACTGATTTCCTGTATCGGAACCAACTACTTTATGCAGTTGAGGGTTCCCGAAAATCCGTAGTTCAGTACCCTCATCGTTGCGAACCACTTTAGCATTTGTCCAAATTTTTGATAATGCACTACTCTTAAAAAATGCTTTTGCCGAACTTAAAGGCAACAAAGCCATCAAACTAGTTCCTCCTAATTGCCTTAAAAACCGTTTTCTGTCCATAATCATATATTTTTTGTTATTTATGTCAATGCAAATCTATTTGGACGGTGAATTCTAAAATGGCAATGTCGTTGCAGGTTGTGATTGTTTTGTTGCAAACTTCGTTACATGAAACAAAAGTGTTATTTCATGAAACATCCCTGTCAGGATATAAGTAGTCTACCATCGAACTTTGTGGTAATAGGTACAACAGCAAAATTCAGTATCTTTTATTCCGTAACATGAAGAAATTATCCCTTTTAGCGGTTTTTATGCTATTTCTGAATATGATTTCAGGGCAAGAAGTCTATGAATTGGACCCAAAATATCCCGTACATGATTTAGACCCTTATCTTCAGGTATATGCCGATAGCACAGAAAGCTTGTCGGTTGATAAATTATTAAATGGCACCGACCTATCTTTCACCCAAGGCGATGAACTCCCTCGATTGCTACAAACCCATATCACCTATTGGGGCAAATTACAATTAAGGGCTAAAGCTAAATTACCAGGGTGGACCTTACAGTTTGAAGACATCATGATTGGCCCTCCAGCTTGGAGTAAAAGTAACGGCAAGGTAGATGTGTATGCCTATGCGAACGGGCAACAGCTCTTTAATCAGAAGACAGGGGTTGACTACCCTAAAGAAGAGCGGGCAGCCTCAAAGCATTGGGTGCTCAACAATATTAGCTTGGCGGCATTACCACCTGATACCGTGGTCACCCTTATCATAAAGGTTCAAAGCAATAGCTTGGGGTACCCAGCTTACTTTAACTTGAGCGCGCGAAGTCCAAAACAGGCCTTCTACCATGAACCATACCAATACCACCGTATTTTCAATACCTTTATGTTCGGGGTTACCTTCATCGTTTTTCTGTACTTTTTCCTCCAATTTCTATACCTAAAAGAACAGGTCTATCTCTGGTTCTCGGTCTGGATTTTTTTCTGCATGTTGACTCATGTCATGACCATAGGCCTAATTATTGGTAATTTGACGATTGCACTACGATATCCCGTCTGGATGCTCTTGGCGCATGGCATCTTTTTTACTTTTTGGTTTTTTGGTCGGTCGTTTGTCAACTCCAAAGAAAAGTTTCCACTGCTCGACAAGTTCATTTTAGCATTGGCCTTTTTTATTTTGAGCGGAATCTTACTTACAATATCATACATAGTATTCTTTAAGCCCAAGCCGTTTTTCACCTCACCTCACCGTCTACATTATCTCTTTCTCCATCTTTATGCTATTGGTAGTTTGATCTTATCTGTTCTTTTGACCATAAAAAAAGACTCATTTGCGCGTTACTTCGGTGTGGGCTCCACTATTGCCAGTATATTTTTGATTTTTGGCACACTGTGGTCTATGGGTATTCTAAAACCTCCCTTTGGCATAGATCCTTACGCTACAGGTATGTTCTTGCAGATTGTTATTTATTCCTTCGGAATTTCCTATCGTAGTCAAAAAATCAATGAACAAAATCAATTGAAATACCTAGAAGGTGAACGCTCATTGGCAGAAATACAGCGCATGAAGGATCTGGACGAAGTGAAGACCCGATTTTTTGCCAATATCAGTCATGAATTTAGAACCCCTTTAACACTTATCCACGGTCCATTGCAACAGGCGGAAAAACAATCACAGAAACTTCAAGATAAATCTGTACAGCTCTCAGAGAAGTCGTTCTCCATTATTAAAAAGAATACGGCTCGTTTACAAACGCTTGTCAACCAACTATTGGATTTGTCTAAAATTGAAAGTGGCAATCTTCAGTTGAAATTAAGCAAAGGCGGGCTCGTTCAATTTCTTCGCACACATGTCTTTTCATTTGAAAGCCTGGCCGAACGTAAAAACATTAGTTTAAATACCCATTTTTCAGGGGAATTTGAAGAGTCGTATTATGATAAAGACAAGCTTGAAAAAATTGTAAATAATCTATTATCAAACGCATTTAAATATACACCACAGGGAGGGGCAATACATGTTAATGTAAGTCTAACGGACAAAAATCTATCCTTTGAAGTTGTCGATACCGGCAATGGCATGCATAAAAAAGAAATCGACCGTATTTTTGATCGTTTTTATAGAGTTGAAGGCACCGAAGCCAACGGGTCTGGCATTGGTCTGGCACTGACCAAAGAATTAGTAACTATACAAAATGGCCAAATTAATGTGCATAGTGAAAAAGGTAGGGGTACTACTTTTAAAATTCGACTTCCCATTACTTTAGAAGATTTACCAGAGGGCGCACATATGGCCGACAAACCCGGCTCATCCCTAGTAGAAAATAAAGAAATTATCGAATCATTAGATGAAATTTCCAATGAGCGGGCCGTGTCACTTCAAGCTCATGAAGAAGTGGTCTTATTGGTGGAAGACAATAAAGATTTACAAGGTTTTATCGCTGAGATATTAGCACCACATTATAGGGTTCTTACTGCAAAAGATGGGGCACAAGGTGAACGAATGGCTTTTGAACATATTCCCGATTTAGTCATCAGCGATGTGATGATGCCCAAAAAAGATGGATATGAACTGTGCAATACCTTAAAAAACAATGTAAAGACCAGTCACATTCCCATAATGATACTTACTGCAAAAGCAGGCCAATACAGTAAAATAGCGGGACTTACACAAGGTGCCGATGCTTATTTGACCAAACCGTTTGATGCAGAAGAACTATTACTTCGCACAAAAAACCTAATTACGGCGCGGAAAAAGTTTTGGGACTATTTTAAATCGCTCGACCTTAGTGTAGTTTCAGATTTAAAACTTAGCTCGGTAGATGATACTTTCTTACAAAAAGTGGTGAAAATCGTTAATGACAATCTTGACAATGAATTGCTTACAGTGGAAGACATTGCTTCAAAAGTTGGCTTTAGCCGCGCACAGTTACATCGTAAACTCAAAGCACTGACCAACAAGTCGGCAGGGCAACTTATGAATGAAATACGATTGAACAATGCCAAAACAATGCTTACCCAAAAAGTGGGTTCGGTTTCAGAAGTTGCCTATTCCGTGGGGTACTCCAACATGTCTTATTTTACAAAAAGCTTTAAGGAAAAGTTTGGTGTTCTACCTAGCAAAGTTTGAGTTACTAATTCACCGTATCCTTTTTCTTCTATTTGCCCAATAAGCTCCTTCCCTTAATCAAGGGAAGGTGGATTTTGACAAAATCAGCATAACAAACACCCCTAAAGTCCCCTCAAGGGGACAATACCTTAAGCTAATTCTTTTGCTGTGTAGTGTCCTTTTTCTTCTTTTTGCCCAATAAACCTCCCAGAATATTCCCAGCGGCTTCTTTAACCGCATCTTTTTTAGCAGTAGAATCTGGTTGTACAGAGTCTTTCTTTTTCCCTAGAAGACCGCCTAATATTTCAGAGGTAGAAGTTTTGGTAGAGTCTGTTGCCGTAGAATCGGTTTTATTACCGCCTAAAAGTCCACCCAACAAATCTTTAGCTTTGTCTTTTCCTTTATTCAATAACTTTTGTTTTTCTATCTCCACCAACTGCTTGGTTAAATTAGAAACACCGGAAGTTAAATCTGTAGTTACATTTGGGCTGGTATAATTACCCCCGATGTTAGCTATAACCGGTATGGTCAAGTCTTTAAGGCTATCATCATTAATTCTTGCGATAAGCTTATTTACGTCTTCGCCCAAATATTTGGCCGGCACGTCTAAAGTGGCTTTGTACTGCAACTGCCTGTCGAATGTATGGCTACCATTCACATTAACGGTTATGTCTTTGTATTTTAGCGCGAAAGGCTTCACTTTCACTGTTCCATTTTCAAAGGACAAGGCTGTTTTCAATCCTTTTAAGTCGATTGCCTCCATATCCAAAAAACTCAATTTACTATCTAAAGCTTTAAGCAAAGGCGCATTTTTGGTATCTATATTGGTAGACAACACCTCAGCTAGAATATTACCTGTTAGCGCTCCAAGACTGGGCGTCATATCGTCTTTTAGATTCCCGGATAGTTTTATGGTAGAATTTAGTTTTCCTTGTAAAGCACTAGCTACTGGGGCCAATACCTTAAACATGTCCAAAGCTTTAAAGGACTCCCCAATTTTAAAACCGTCCATCCCCAAAGCCATATCAAAAGTGGATATTTCGCTTTTTGTAGACACAGAACCGTTCATATTTAGTTTACCGTCAAACAAATCTGAAGTTAAGTTCTGTAATGTCGCAGCTTCATCCTTAATTTTCAATCGCCCAGAAACATTTTTTAAATTAAGATTATCATAAAGCACATTGTTTGCCATGGCCTCAATAGTAGCGTCTAAAAAAGAAGGTATTTTAATACGTTCATTGGTTGTTGGTGTTTCTGAAGTTACATCGGTTGAAACCTCTTCATCAACCATAAAATCATTTAATGCAAAGGTGTTGGACTGCAACTTAAAATTACCTTCTACATTTTCATCATTAAACAAAAAACCCAACAAATTGTTTATGATGCCAGTAGCCTTAAAATCGGTCTGGCCTGTTTTACCATCGAAAGAATTCAATGAAACCGTACCTGGATTAAAAGTAACGGCAGCTGTGTTGATGGCCACTGGATTTTTCAACTCTTCAGAATTGTATTTGAAACCTGTTAAATCCATTTTACCACTGGTCTTTGTATTCTCGTACTTTTTATTTTCTATAGAAGCCATATCAAAAGCCGTGGTAACATCAGCTGTCAAAAGCCCCGATAAATCTAAATCTGAAGGAATAGGATACGCCTTGGAGATATTGGCCAAATTCATTTTACCGTCCATATGGGCGTTTACTTTTGTATTACCCAGCAACTCTCTAATTTTTGCATTTACATTAAAACGGTCTTCATCTATTTGAAAAGAAAGTTTATTGATGCTTACATAGGTGTCTTCGGTGATACCCGTTTCGTTGTTGATATCCGTATCTATAAATACATTTTTGACCGCTTTGGGCAAATCTGGATATTTAAATGATGCGTTATCGGACTTTAATTTGATATTGAACATTGGAATGTGCGTATCATCAACAATACCTTTTAGCACCCCGTCTACCTCAAAATTTCCAGTGGTCTTTACGCTTTCAATATTCTTGGAATATTCTTCAGGAATTACGGCAAGAAAGTTCTTAAAATCTGAAGATGGTGTCTTAAAACTAATATCCACCTCTTGGTTTTCTTCGTTGACCTTTACAAAACCATCAAAAACCAGTGGTAGTTGATTCACCAAAGCCTTATTCTCTAAAAAGGAATATTTGTTTTCTTTTAAATCTATCCCGATAAGCGCATCCAAAGAAACCTTATTTTTATTCAGGTATTTGGTGCTATCGAGCTCGAAAGAAAGCAAGGCATCCGTTTTGGTTTGTAATTCTGATTGTTCCAAGGACAAATCACCCGTTCCAGCATGGTTGATTTCAGAAACCACCAAATGTGTTTTAGTTGCAAAATCATCATATATGACCTCAGAATTCGTTATCTCATACGATTCTAAAGCCAGTGTAAAACTATCCGAAGCTTCTTCCGGAGTCGTGATTACTTCATCTACTGTCTCTTTGGCGATATCATAATTGGCATTTTCCGCTTCATCTACCTTAATATGTAGTTTGGCATTGTCTACTGTCAGGCTTTTTATACTAATCGGCTCTTCAGCACTTTTAAAGAGTTCTTTTATCGACATACTTAAGGCCACGTTACCTGCTGCAAAAAGTGTATCGCCCTCGAAAGGAGTTTTATTCACCAAAGAAGTATTCGTGAGATCTACATAGGCATTCGGAAAGCTCTTGATAAGACTAAGTTTTGCATCTTCAAAATCAAGCGTTGCATTGACGTTCTGATTGACTTTGTTCTTTACAATGGTTGCTATTTTACCCTCTAGAAAAAACGGAATTGCAATCAGCAAAGCCAACAATACTAAAAAAATGATTCCGAAAATCTTTAAGAATTTCTTCTTTGTTTTTGCCATGGTTTATGTTTTTCAATAAAATAAGAAGTTGAATTAATCCAACTCAATTTCTTCTCCTATTTTTAAGTTAAATCTTTTTCGCAATAGATATACGAAAAGATAAAGCAAAGGGGTGTCGAGAAATGCTATAAAAATCTTAAAAATAAACCCACTGATGACCAATCCGTAAAAAAGCTCCCACGGAATCTCACCAAAAGCACATAAAAGCAGTACAACGGTAAAAGTGTCTATGAATTGGGAAGAGAACGTAGAAAAGTTATTTCGCAACCATAAGTATTTGCCTTTGGTCACACGTTTCCAAAAATGATAAATCTGTATATCTACAAATTGCGCTAAGAGATAGGCCATCATTGAAGCAAAAACAGCCACAATGGTATTACCGAAAACATCTGAAAACATACTGTTTGAAACCGGAGACCATTCCGTTGCCGGAACCGCAGAAGCCGTGTAAACAATAGCCAAAGAGAAAAAAGACGCAAAAATGCCGGCAATCACCACTTGGTTGGCCTTGCGCTTACCAAAAATCTCCGAAATTAGATCCGTAATCAAAAAGGTTATCGGGTAAGGCAAAATACCCACGGAAATCTCAAATATCGAAGCGCCAAAAATCTTAATATCTCCGAGAGGGTTCCAATAAAAAAACTTTTGAAAAATTAGGTTCGATACTACCAGTGAGGTAATAAACAAAGCTCCAAGATAGAGGTAAATTTGAAACGCAACTCTTTTGTCTTTTTGGGTCATATTCAAAACACCCCTAAAGTCCCCTCAAGGGGACAATAGCAAGGTTTTATTTTATGTTTAAGGTAAAAGGCATTCTAGTCTGAACTCCCTTTTGTTTAGATAGTTGCTTAAATTCTTTTAAAATCTGAAAAGCTTCATTGCCCAATTCTTCTTTAATGAAAGCTTCACCTACTTTTGCCTTTGCACCACCAAAATCTTCCATTAATTTTTCAAAATCAGATTTATATTTTGGATACTTACGAATACCATAACTTTCTAAATCTACCATTTCGGCCGCTGCAGCAATGGCGTCATCTAAATTTCCTATTTCATCGACCAGGCCTAAATCTTTGGCGTCAACTCCGCTCCAAACACGACCCTGTGCAATAGAATCGACCTCGGCAATCGACATATTTCTACCATCGGCAACACGCTGTAAAAAAGTATCATAAGTCTGTTCAATACCTTCTTGAACTTGATTTCTAAAGGTATCGGTCATCGGCTCAAACAAAGAATAATCGACCGAATTTTTATTGGTACCCACTTGCTCGGCATTCACACCGATATCAGCAGCTAATTCATTTATATTCGGTATCGTTCCAAAAACCCCGATGGAGCCCGTAATGGTTGTTGACTCGGCAAAAATCTTGTCAGCTCCGGCAGCAATATAATATCCGCCAGAGGCAGCTACATTACCAAAAGAAACGACCACAGGTTTTATTTTTTTGGTCAGTTCTATTTCTCTCCAAATTATATCGGAGACCAAGGCACTTCCCCCTGGGGAATTCACACGCATTACAATCGCTTTTACGCTCTTATTATCCCTTGCCTTTTTTAAGGCCTCGTTGACAACTCCTTGTCCAATAAAATCTTTACCGCCTTCACCATATAAAATCTCACCCTGAGCATAGATAACAGCAATTTTATCGGCACCGGTTTTTAAGGTCTTTTTACTGGCTACTTTTGCATAATCTTCAAAATCAACATAATTCAGCTTTGCATCGGCTTCAACAGCAACACTTTCTCTTAACAAGGATTCATATTCATCAAAATACATATTTCCGTCTAAGAGTCCTGAAGCGACGGCGTATTCAGGTGTTCTACCTCCCAAAGTATCTGCAATGACGTTTAAATTGGAAATGTCAATATTTCTTGAAGTAGCGATATCCGTTAGCATACTCGTCCATAAAGAAGTGATCAACTCTTTTATTTGCGAACGATTCGCATCGCTCATGGTGTTCGATAAATAGGGCTCCACGGCGCTCTTGTATTTACCATGGCGAATTACTTCCATTTTCACCCCTGTCTTTTCTTGTAAATCTTTATAATACAATACCTCAGAGGCCAAACCTTTAAAATCCATGGCACCCAATGGGTTTAAATACAGTTTATCCGCGATAGTTGCCAGATAGTAATTTTTTTGTGTATAAAAATCAGAGTATGAATAGATAAACTTACCCTCAGCCTTAAAATCGGCAAGAGCTGCCCGTATTTCTTGTGTTTGGGCCAATCCTGCCTGCAAGAAACCGGTGGTCATGCTTATCCCTTTTATTTTATCATCATTTTTGGCTACCGCTATGGTATGTAGTATTTCATCCAAGCCCTGACCTTCTTCAAATAATGCCCCGAAAGGGTCTGAATCATTTTTTCCTTCATAATCCCTTATAGGCGAATTTAAACTCAACTCCAAAATCGAGTTTTCTTTAACTACCACACCGTCATCGCCACTGCCAACAAGTGCCGCGAAGACAAAAAACATAAAAAATAAAACACCAAAAGCAATCAAGCAGCCTAGAATAGCCGCGAGTAAATTTCTCAAAAACTTCATTTCACTTTATTTAAATCGGCTACAAAGATAACCATTGTTAGTATGTCTCCCTTTTACGAAATATGTTACAGGATAATTGCGTTAGCTCTTCAAATGTTTTAGTTATTTTGCCATGAAATATGAATAATTCGAATCAGGCATATCTATCTATTGGCAGCAACTTGGGCAATAGACACCTAAACCTACAAAAGGCCCTATTAGCCTTGTGTAAAAAAGGAGTCACTATTCTTAAGACCTCAGCGGTTTATGAGAATGCAGCCGTGGGTTTTGATGGTGAAGATTTTTTAAATGCTTGTATCTTGATAGAAACGTCTTTATCACCCTCGGCCCTTTTGGAACAGCTCAAAAAAATTGAGTCTGGTTTTGGAAGAAAAAAAGATGCTGAAGAAGGTTACGCTTCGAGAAACATTGATTTGGATATTCTTTATTTTGATGATTTAATTCTTAATGGGGCGGGGCTCTCCATACCTCACCCTAGAATGACCCAACGAAATTTTGTTTTAAAACCTTTGGCCGATATTGCCCCACAAGTATATCATCCTGTTTTTCACAAAGACACCAGAAATCTTTTACAGGAATGCAAGGACAAAAACAAATTACAAAAAACAGAACACCGGCTTTATAAAAGTAGGATGGAGCTGTTTTCTCAATTACAGTTCTTGGCAATCGAGGGAAATATCGGAGCAGGTAAGAGCACGCTTGCCAAAAAAATAGCCGAAGATTTTAATGCAAAACTCGTCTTGGAACGTTTTGCAGATAATGCTTTTTTGCCAAAATTCTATGAAGACCAAGCGCGCTACGCCTTTCCTTTAGAGATGTCTTTTCTGGCAGATCGTTATCAACAATTTACAGATGACACTTCGCAGTTTGACCTTTTCAAAAAATTCATGGTGAGCGATTACGATATCTTTAAATCACTCATTTTTGCGAAAATTACTTTGCAAAAAGAGGAATTTGAGCTCTACAAAAAGGTGTTCGGTTTTATGTATAACGAAGTTAAAAAACCTGACGTCTACGTCTATTTATACCAGAATACGAGCCGACTTTTATCTAATATCAAGAAACGCGGACGCGACTATGAACAGAATATTAGTGCCGATTATCTAGAAAAGATAAATAGAGGATACTTGGATTTCATTAAAAGCCACCCTCATCAAAACACCTTAATGATTGATTTGGGAACCCTTGATTTTGTTGAGAATAATGATGATTACGAGGTTATCTTGGCACTACTCGAAACACGTATAATCGAGCTTACACATTAAGATAATTTTTAGAAAATATTTGGATATAACGAATGGTTTTTATTTATTAGCACCCTGCTTAGACAGAAACTAACTAACTCAAACTATATGTTATGCCCCTGACCAAAAGTCGGGGGTTTTTTGTTGCCTACCCCACTGCAACTTAAATTTAAACGCTTAGCTTGGTCCAAAAATCCCATACCACTACACCTGCACTCACTGAAATATTTAAAGAATGTTTTGTGCCAAATTGAGGAATCTCTAATACTACATCACTCTTAGAAACTACATCTTGAGATACCCCCTTCACTTCATTACCAAAAACAAGGGCATACGTCTTATTTTCTTCAGTATTAAAATTATTTAGCATAGTAGCATTTTCAGCTTGCTCTATTGCTATCACCTCAACATTTCTTTTTTGGAGTTCTTCAACCAAATCAAGCGTACTTTCACGGTACTCCCAATCAACGCTTTCTGTAGCACCCAAAGCGGTTTTATGAATGTCTTTATGTGGAGGTTTTGCCGTAATACCGCACAGATATATTTTTTTGATCAAGAAGGCATCGGCGGTTCTAAATACCGAACCAATATTGTTTAGGCTTCTAATATTATCAAGAATTAAAATAAGCGGGGTTTTCTTGGCTTTTTTATATCCTTCCACATCTAATCTTCCTAATTCGTCGTTGGCAAGCTTACGCATGAATTTATCCACTTTTGGCCTTATAATATCAACAATGGTTTAAGAAACATTTCGAAGTTCCTATTTTCGGTAAAATTAAACTTTTAGAATTGGCGAGTTCAACGAAAACAAAAAAGGTTACCCCTTTAATGCAGCAGTACAATACTATCAAGACCAAACATCCTGATGCGCTTCTGCTTTTTCGTGTGGGTGATTTTTACGAGACTTTTGGTGAAGATGCCATAAAGGCTGCGCAAATACTAGGCATTGTTTTAACCCATCGTAATAATGGGGGTGATAAAACAGAACTTGCCGGTTTTCCGCACCATTCTTTAAACACGTATTTACCAAAACTGGTAAAGGCTGGTCAGCGCGTAGCCATTTGCGACCAATTGGAAGACCCGAAACAAACCAAAAGTATTGTCAAACGCGGTGTTACAGAATTGGTGACGCCTGGTGTTGCTTTAAACGATGATATTTTGAACGCCAAAAGCAATAATTTTTTGGCATCGGTACATTTTGGTAGAACAAAATTGGGGGTTTCATTTTTGGATATTTCCACTGGGGAGTTTTTAACTTCGGAAGGATCTGCAGAGCAAATTGATAAATTGCTCCAAAATTTTAGTCCCAATGAAATTCTTGTCTCCAAGGCACATAAAAAGGAGTTTTTAGAGCTTTTTGGCAGTCAGCTGCATTCCTTTTTTCTCGAAGATTGGATTTTTCAGGAAGATTATGCCAATGAAAGTTTAACCCAACACTTTAAGACCAAAACACTTCAAGGTTTTGGCGTATCACATTTGCAACACGGTATTATCGCTTCAGGGGCAATTTTACACTATCTCTCTGAAACCCAGCATCGCCAACTACAACATATCAACACCCTACAGCGCATTGCGGAAGAAGAATATATCTGGATGGACCGTTTTACCATACGTAATCTAGAACTGTACCAGTCTACCAATCTTAATGCCGTTACCTTATTGGCAATTATTGATAAGACCATTTCACCCATGGGTGGTCGTCTATTAAAGAGATGGCTGGCACTTCCATTGAAAAATGCTGAAAAAATACAACAACGCCATCAGGTTGTCTCTTATTTAAAAGAAGAGGAGACGCAGCTGCAAAAAATACAGCACTGGATCAAGCAAATGGGCGATTTGGAACGTTTAATTTCAAAAGTCGCTACTGGCAAAATTAACCCCAGGGAAGTCGTCCAGCTTAAAAATTCTTTGGAGGCCGTTGTGCCTATAAAACAGTTGGCAAAAGAAAGCTCGAATGTCTCACTTCAAGAAATTGGACATAAGTTATTTTCTTGCGAAGAACTAAGGAGCAAAATAAAGGAAATGCTCAATGAAGAAGCTCCGATAAACATTGCCAAAGGAAATACCATCGCCAAAGGGTATTCAGAAGAGTTAGATGAGTTGAGAGGTTTGGCATTTTCGGGTAAAGACTATTTGAACAAAATGTTGGAACGTGAAACCGAAGCTACCGGTATCACTTCATTAAAAATTGCTTCAAACAACGTTTTTGGATATTATATTGAGGTACGGAACGCACATAAAGACAAAGTACCGGAAACTTGGATCCGCAAACAAACTTTGGTAAACGCAGAGCGCTATATCACCGAAGAACTAAAGGAATACGAAGCCAAAATACTAGGTGCCGAGGAGCGTATTTTTAGTTTAGAGCAGCAACTTTTTGAGCAATTATTAGTTTGGATGCAAGCACATATTGTAGAAGTGCAGCAAAATGCACAATTAATTGCACAATTAGATTGTCTTTGTGGTTTTGCCCAATTGGCAAAAGATAACAATTACTCACTACCTGAAATTAACGATGGCACTGCGCTAGAAATTAAAGAGGGTCGCCACCCGGTTATAGAAAAACAACTTCCTTTAGGTGAAAGTTATATTACCAATGATGTTTTTTTAAATAGGGAAGACCAGCAAATTATTATGATTACCGGGCCAAACATGAGTGGTAAATCTGCAATCTTAAGACAAACGGCCTTGATTGTCTTATTAGCACAAATGGGGAGCTTTGTACCTGCAGCTTCGGCAAAAATAGGGGTAGTGGACAAAATATTTACACGAGTGGGCGCTAGTGATAATATCTCGATGGGTGAATCTACCTTTATGGTAGAAATGAACGAAACTGCCTCAATTCTTAACAACCTGTCAGAACGCAGTTTGGTACTTTTAGATGAAATAGGGCGTGGAACAAGCACCTATGACGGTATTTCAATTGCTTGGGCGATATCTGAATACCTTCACGAACACCCCTCTCGAGCCAAAACACTTTTTGCGACACATTATCATGAACTTAATGAAATGACCAATACCTTTGTTCGAATTAAGAACTATAATGTATCGGTCAAAGAGTTAAAAGATAACGTACTTTTTCTAAGAAAACTTGTTGCAGGGGGCAGTGAACACAGTTTTGGAATACATGTAGCAAAAATGGCCGGAATGCCACAGCAGGTAGTTCAAAAAGCCACCAAGATGCTGAAAAAACTTGAAAAATCACATTCAAGTGAAGAATTAGCCGCTAATTTAGAAACTGCTCAAAACGAAATGCAATTAAGTTTCTTTAATCTTGATGATCCCTTGCTGGAAGAAATAAAAGAGGAAATTCTTCATTTAGATATTGATACCTTAACCCCTGTTGAAGCTTTGATGAAACTTAACGAAATTAAACGCCTACTCAGTAAAAAGAAAAAGGCAAGTTCTTAAAAAAAGTAGGTGCTAAGAAGTTTTATCTTTTCATTTAAAAATTCTTTTAGATTTCAAGAATTGTATTAAATTTGCATCCGCACTTATGAAAGTGCACGTTCATTAAAATGCGAAAATAGCTCAGCTGGTAGAGCATCACCTTGCCAAGGTGGAGGTCGCGGGTTCAAATCCCGTTTTTCGCTCAATTTCAACTCCGCTCTCTCAC
The DNA here is from genome assembly GCF_055693185.1 of Croceitalea sp. W27. Taxonomy (NCBI): domain Bacteria; kingdom Pseudomonadati; phylum Bacteroidota; class Flavobacteriia; order Flavobacteriales; family Flavobacteriaceae; genus Croceitalea; species Croceitalea sp. W27. The sequence goes on along the minus strand of NZ_CM146327.1, from coordinate 3,004,478 downwards.
CGTGGGTGGAGTTTTTTTATTCTGATACCAATTATCAGGCCATGCCATAGGCAGGCAAGCTCGAGTGGTGGAATTGGTAGACACGTTGGACTTAAAATCCAATGGACATTAGTCCGTGCGGGTTCAAGTCCCGCCTCGAGTACAAAGGGAAAGCCAAGATTTAAGTCTTGGCTTTTTTATTTCAGGTACAACATAGGTACAACAATTCTGTATCTTCAGACTTTAACATTTTAGTTAACTCAATTTGGTGTTCTTTAGATTCTTGGCCATATAATCTTGCCAAGTAACTAAAATAAACTTCTCTTTTCCACCTTCAATTTTTTTTAAAAACCCGTATTCATAAACAAATAGATAAACCTCTCCTTTTTGGTTCTTCCAGTAGTGAGTAAAAAAATTGGAATCAAAATCTAAAAGAATTTTGGCTCTGATTACAGATTTGCCTGCTTTATTATATTCCTTTAGGAGCTTCCGATTCAACTTCAATTGGTTATCCACCTTATTGTAAAAACGTTCAGGCTCTTCTTTTTGCTTTTTGTATTGGTAAGCACTTTTACAATGTAGATTACAGTACTTTTTATCCGTTCGACCTTCTAGCTGCTTGTTACAATACAGACATTTCTTTTGTATTCTCATCAAATTTGAAAGTTAGTCGAATGCTATTCGAACAATATTCGATTAAGATACGACTATATCATTTTCTTTGTTGATATTGTAAAAAAAAAATCATGTTCAAAGGAAGGAGCATTACCCTAAGGCATTTACTAATCGATGGCAGAAAACACATTGGACTCCAGTTTAAATCTGACAAAGTGATTCAAGCTCTTGTTGAAAAATTACCCGCTGTTGTTTGGAATGAGGAATTTGGTATGTACCATATCATGAACAGTAAAGTCAACCTTGGAGTTCTCATCAGTACTTTTCGCGGCGAGGTATGGATTAATGGAAACTATTTTTTCGAGAATAAGGTCGGGCTCAATTCGGAAAAACCCAAGAATATTTCCTGGTATAGAACAAGAGAACTCGAAGAAGGATTCAAAAGATGTCCTAAGGAATATCTAGACAAATTGGAACTAAGAAAATATGCTGACAATACGGTAAAGACCTATGTTCACCATTTCGAAACCTTCATTAACCATTATCGGAACATTAAGCCCCAAGCAATAACCGAAAACGAGATAAGGCTTTACCTGCAAAAACTTTCAAGAGAAGGGCGCTCAAGCTCCTATCTAAACCAGGCAGTAAACAGCATTAAGTTCTATTTTGAAGTGGTTATGGGAATGCCGAATAGGTTCTATAACATTGAACGGCCTATCAAACAAAAAAATTGCCAAAGGTACTCTCGAAAGAAGAAATCCTTAGTTTGATAGAAAATACAAATAATCAGAAACACCGTTGTATTGTTTCTCTATTATATTCTGCCGGTCTACGTAGAAGTGAACTGTTAAACCTAAAATTGGGTGATATAGACAGTAAAAGGATGCTGATTACCATACGGGCAGCTAAGGGCAATAAAGACAGAATGACGGTTTTAAGCCCTACCCTATTGGATGACCTACGTAAATATTACAAGGAATATACGCCCAAGAATTTTCTTTTTGAGGGACCCGGACAGAACGCCTATTCGGCATCCAGTGTATTAAAACTTATCTCTATGGCCGCTAAAAGAGCAGGTATTTATAAAAAAGTGACGCCCCATATGCTCAGGCATAGCTTTGCTACCCACTTATTAGAAGGTGGTACAGACATAAGGCACATTCAATTGTTATTAGGTCACAGCTCGACCAAAACAACCGAAATCTACACTCACGTCGCCGAATCCTCCTTCAAAGGCATAAAAGATCTCTTATCTTAGTTCCACATATATAAGATATATAGATCATATGATCTATATCCTTACGTTGTGTTTAATTTCAAAAAAGGAAAATTATCGAAAAAATAAATATTTACGTTTTAGTCATCATTCTGATTTTTGGAATCATTATTCTTTTTGCGATTTATGGACAAATTAAAAAGAGAAAAGAAGGAAAACAGGGCTGGAAAGTATCTAAAAGAGGAAGGGATGGAATTGTTTACTCTCAAAAAGTTGACGGAGAATGGAAATCTATAGAAGTAGACGGAGAATTACTTCTAGGCAAAATAAGTCATGTTATTTACTTCAAAACCGAAGATGAATGGACTGGTTACCCAAAATGGGCTCAAAATAGGACAGAAATAATCAGTCGGATTAAAATAGTGTTCCCGCCAGCTCGAACGGAATACGAAAACGCATAAAAAACTAAACACAACAAAGGCTAAAATTCATTGCTTGCGGATTTCCTAAACGGAAATCACGCGCAAAAAGCTATCTTTAGGTTCGGCTGGATTGTCCTTCGGACGAATCACCGCAACGAACCTTAGCCCAACCGTTACCCACAAGCTGAAAAACTGAATCAAATAAATGGAGATATTCGATAACATTTGGACATATTTAAGTCCAGTAATTGCATCTTTTTTAACATACTTTATTACTGTTAAAGGAAAAAATAAAGATGTCGATATTGAAAAAGTTAAAAAGCTAAATATCGTAATATCAAATTTATTGGATGTTTGGAATTATTTAGGAAAACTTGAGAATTTTTCTGACTTAAACAAAACGGACTTACCAATACCATTTAAAATTATACCTCATATTTTATTAAGTTCTAAATCCTTAAATGACAAATCTTTTAAAGAATTAGAGAATTCAATAAGCTTACTAAAAGAATATGACCCAATTACTTATTATGAATTGAGTGGAATTGGAAATAGATTTGACGAAATTAAAAATAACTTCATTTTACCATTTTTAAACGCTAAAAACCAAAACGACTTAAATAAAAAAATATCCGAAACTTACATTAAAGAAACTATCGAAGAAATTGAAGAATATTTAATCTCAATTTCAAAACATTTGGGATATAAAACATCCAGAAGAATAAAGAAAAAAATCAATAAGCATATAGAAAACGACCTAGAGGAAACTAAAAAAGAGTTAATTGAAAACTATTATGACTTTATGATGACTTTAATTCCTGAAAATCAAGAAAAACCGACTTTGGAAGAGTTCGAAAAAGAACTAAATAGCCCAGAAACGAAAGAAATGCTTGATAAACAAATGGAGATATTTACTAGTGCTAATTTTGGACAAATAATGAGTATAGTAGCTGAAAATCCATACATTTCAGTTGAGGAAATGAAAAACAATTTAGGATTAAAAGCCAGTGGGTAACAATGTATCCTATGAAAAGCCATAGTCCAGTGTCCCAAAGATAGTTAATATGTAATTTTTATCTTAAACCACTTTTTTCTTTTTAGTATAACTTGCTCAGCATCCTATATGTGATCGTCTTTAAAGTCGTCACCAGCATCTGTATGATTATAAGCTATAATACGTTCAATCACTTGCTAACCGATGTGATGACCTGAATACGGGCCTCACCTACATTGTTATGTGCTTTGAACGTTTGCCTTTAAATGAGCTTGGCTATCATTGTTTTTATTCTACTACCCCTATTTCATAGGGCGTCCTTGTTTTGATAACGGCCAATGTCCGGCTCAATAGCTTTCTGGCCACTTTAACGATTACTTTTTTAACGTTCTTTCCTTGGTGTTTCCTGTAATACCGCTGCATAATGGGGTCGGCACGTATCGCCTGCCATGATGCCTCAATGAAATAACTGCGCACCAAACGGTGCGCACGCATGGCCATTCCCGTATGTTTTAGAGTGTCCCCGCTTTGGTAAATGCCAGGGGAGAGACCAACATAGCCCGCCAGCTGTTTGATGTTCCTGAACCTTCGCAGGTCCCCCAGCTCGCTCAAGATGCCACTGGCAACTATGGGGCCGATTCCCGGGATACTGCGCAGGAGCATATAATCTTCTTTGTAATGTTTCTTGGTCCATTTGCGCAGTTGTGTGGAAACGTCCCTGAACTCCCGGTCGATGAACCTAAAGCTCCGCATGCGGCTCTCCAATGACTCCTTGCCCGTTTGGAACTCAAAGTCCAGGGCATCCAACCAATGCCTGAAACCATGGCTCCAGTGGTCGTTGTCGTACTGTTCGGGCACCTTGATACCATAATAGAGCAACTGCATCTTGATGTAGCTCTTTATCTGGCGCATGTCCTTCACAAGGTCGTTCCTCCTTCGGAACAGGCTGCGAAGCTGCTCACGCTTGGGATCCGGTACCTCGATACCGGCCAACCTGCCGTCCTTGAGCTCCCTTGCCAATAGTTGCGCATCTATGCTATCGGTCTTGGTATGGCGCTCCTTGCCACGGCGGAAAACATCCGCCGGGTTCACTACCATTGAATCCCAACCATAGGACTCAAAACAACGGTGGGCGGAATAACCGCAGCAGCCCGCCTCATAGACAGTGCTGACATGGTGGCCACCATAGTACTTGTTCACGTAGCTCTCCAATTGATAAGCGTCCGGAACCATGGAAAAGGTCTTGCCCATTCCGATATCAGTGGCACAATGTACCTTCCAGCTCCGTTTGTGGATGTCAATGCCAATGTATAACTTAGGTGTTGCAGTAATTTGAGTGTCCATATCTTAAGTTTTTTGCTAACCTTTAAGATACTCGACTTACTGCTTTTTCATAGATGCTAACCGCAATTACGGCGGATTCGACTACGTCCGAATCCACTCGGAATTGCTAAAGTCTGTGCCAAACCGAAAATTAACGCATATTAACCCGTAACTGACGGTTATACTAGACCGTTGTGGGTAATTTAACTGAATGACCGAGAAAGATTTAAACATATTAAAATCATTATTGGAACGGACTGAAAACCTTCCCGATATTCTGCATTTAAGAGCAGCACCTTTAGGTTATGAATTAACCCAAAATGATAAAGATTTACTTCTAGACACTTATCAGAAGTTAGATGACATTTTAAAAGAAGTTGCAGCCTTTATCAACGTCAAATTTCCAGGTAGACAAGATTACATACAACCTTGGAATAAAATAGATTTTGACACAAAGATTGGTGGAATGAAAATAGTTACGACTGACAGAGAACACACCAAATCAGCGTGGAAAAAAGGAATGTTTGACTTAAAAAGTTTAATAAAATCACTTATTAACGAAGTCAGACTTCTTGTTGATGAAGAAAATGAAATGAAAAGAAACCCATTATTTGATGAAAATGAATGGAAAAAATATTTGGACAAGCGACTTGAAAAAAGAGCTGACGAAGCGGATTTTTTTCTTGATATGATAATAGAGAAAGGACTTATCAATTTAGACAAGTCATCGGTAAGAAAGCATTTTAAAAGCTGGTTTAAAGAGACTCAAAATTTTGATTTACAATTTAAAGATGGAGACTTTGCAATTGAAGATGGAGATATTCAAATTGTTCCCGATTTCGACAAAAACAATATTCCTGAATTTCTAAATTGGTTCGAAAAGAAAGGCAATAAATTTATGGACTATTTAAAAGAACAAGGTGTGAATGTAAAGAAAGGTGCAAAAGAGACAATTATCAATAATGGAAACATGATAATTAACAAAAAATCGAAGATTGGAAAACAAACTCTCAATAACGGAAAAGAGGAAAAAGAATCGAATTGGTCAAAGGCAAACGTTATTATAGCTTTAATTGTTGGAATAGCAACAATAGTTGGAATCGTTTGGCAAATAATGAATTAAAAAACTACCCACAACAATGGCTCCTATGAAAAGCCATAGTCCAGTGTCCCAAAGATAGTTAATATGTAATTTTTATCTTAAACCACTTTTTTCTTTTTAGTATAACTTGCTCAGCATCCTATATGTGATCGTCTTTAAAGTCGTCACCAGCATCTGTATGATTATAAGCTATAATACGTTCAATCACTTGCTAACCGATGTGATGACCTGAATACGGGCCTCACCTACATTGTTATGTGCTTTGAACGTTTGCCTTTAAATGAGCTTGGCTATCATTGTTTTTATTCTACTACCCCTATTTCATAGGGCGTCCTTGTTTTGATAACGGCCAATGTCCGGCTCAATAGCTTTCTGGCCACTTTAACGATTACTTTTTTAACGTTCTTTCCTTGGTGTTTCCTGTAATACCGCTGCATAATGGGGTCGGCACGTATCGCCTGCCATGATGCCTCAATGAAATAACTGCGCACCAAACGGTGCGCACGCATGGCCATTCCCGTATGTTTTAGAGTGTCCCCGCTTTGGTAAATGCCAGGGGAGAGACCAACATAGCCCGCCAGCTGTTTGATGTTCCTGAACCTTCGCAGGTCCCCCAGCTCGCTCAAGATGCCACTGGCAACTATGGGGCCGATTCCCGGGATACTGCGCAGGAGCATATAATCTTCTTTGTAATGTTTCTTGGTCCATTTGCGCAGTTGTGTGGAAACGTCCCTGAACTCCCGGTCGATGAACCTAAAGCTCCGCATGCGGCTCTCCAATGACTCCTTGCCCGTTTGGAACTCAAAGTCCAGGGCATCCAACCAATGCCTGAAACCATGGCTCCAGTGGTCGTTGTCGTACTGTTCGGGCACCTTGATACCATAATAGAGCAACTGCATCTTGATGTAGCTCTTTATCTGGCGCATGTCCTTCACAAGGTCGTTCCTCCTTCGGAACAGGCTGCGAAGCTGCTCACGCTTGGGATCCGGTACCTCGATACCGGCCAACCTGCCGTCCTTGAGCTCCCTTGCCAATAGTTGCGCATCTATGCTATCGGTCTTGGTATGGCGCTCCTTGCCACGGCGGAAAACATCCGCCGGGTTCACTACCATTGAATCCCAACCATAGGACTCAAAACAACGGTGGGCGGAATAACCGCAGCAGCCCGCCTCATAGACAGTGCTGACATGGTGGCCACCATAGTACTTGTTCACGTAGCTCTCCAATTGATAAGCGTCCGGAACCATGGAAAAGGTCTTGCCCATTCCGATATCAGTGGCACAATGTACCTTCCAGCTCCGTTTGTGGATGTCAATGCCAATGTATAACTTAGGTGTTGCAGTAATTTGAGTGTCCATATCTTAAGTTTTTTGCTAACCTTTAAGATACTCGACTTACTGCTTTTTCATAGATGCTATAAGTAATTGCTTTTTCTCGCCTACTTCTGAAAATCCTCGCGGATTTTCAGTTTGGTGTGTACTTGCAAAGTTAAGTGCTAACCCACGCAACTACTCATAGCCGAGACCGTTGTAGGTAATTAGATAATATGAAAAACGTCTTTTTTGTTCTCGTTCTTCTTGTTTTTTCATCGTTCTCAAATGCCCAAGAATTGATGAATGTCAACCCAATTGAGATCAATACCAAATTCCGAATCAAACTAATAAAGAAAGGGTCGTCCGGTTTTTCATATGAAATTATTTCTAAGGTTCCCTTCAATGATGAACTGAATTCCGGTAAAGCCCAGTCTATCCTTGATGACTCTCTAGAGGTCAATGAAATTCAAGGAATCTTTGCAGTCGGAACATTCGGCAACAAGGAGAGCACTTTACTTGTTTTGAAAAGTGGAAGGAAAGATCCCTTACAGTATAACCTCTTTATTGACCTAAAGGGGAGAAATAAATTCAAAAAGACATCAACTCTACCGCTACACTCGGAATATCCGAGTATTGAAGTTTGGCAAGACTATATTCATGCTATCAAGTTCGCAAGCTTCAAACAGATTGCACTTGGGCAGACAGAGCCTCAAATGGAATTGGATACAACATGTTATAGCGCTTTAAATATCAATCAGGGGAACATCCTTTTGAATGATCAATTAACTTTTTTATCTGAGTTAATTAACAATCAAGAAAAGTCAGCAGTAGATAAAATTAAAAAGTATGAGGATTCTATAAATTCAATTTCAAAATCCTCGTGGGGTTGGGGAGATCAACTTAACATTGTTGACAACAATGGCAGAAAAATTGGAGAACATGTTAAACCAAAAAAAATAAAGGACATATTAGTATTCAAACTAACCGAGTGTCCTTATCTAAGTAGGGAAGTAGGTTATTTTTTTTCAAAAAAAGATAGAAAATTAAAATTTGTTGTCTTTAAATGGCGCCAAAGACGGGTTAATGGATGGCGATCCAGAGATTACAAAAACATGAACGATGATTATAGGTCTAAATATGAATTTCTAAACAAATATTTAAACTTATCACTTGGCCCACCCACAAATAGTTTAAATATAGAAAATAGGAGATATAAAAATAAATGGTTGTCAAATAATGGCTTGAGTGTTGAATCTACCCTGTATATCGATCAATACTCACGAAGTTTAAGGCTTAAAATCTATTTACGGGATAAATAAAACTACCTACAACATTGGCTATAATTCATTGCTACTTTTCGTTAACTTGAAACCTTTAAACAAATAAGTCGGCTGGATTTCATACGGAAAGGTCCTTCGGACATTCTCCGCAACGAAATCATAGGTACTGTGTCAAAAAACAAGTTTTTTCTTTAAAATATTAGGAAACAAGTTGAGTAATCAATTTGTTATCCCGCGCAGCAAGGGCTTCATGCTTTTGCTGCTTTTTTATTTCAAACTCGGCATCATAAACTTCTTCGTTCTTCCATAGGGTGTACATCAATATCAATAGCTTTCTCTGAACCGCTACCAAGGCCACTAATGGCTTCGCTTTTTTAGGCTTCAGTCTATTATAGAATTGTTTCAGTGTTGGGTTACAGCGCACACAGGTCATCGATGGCATATGTAGCGCTGCTCTGATATGACTGTTCCCCTTTTTACTGATTCTTGTTTTTCCTTTGAAATTACCGGACTCTCGCAATACAACATCATAACCGGCATAGCCGGCCAGTTGTTTTGCGTTGGTTATCGATTCAAAACCTAAGGTCTCTCCAACGACCGTAGCAGCCGATATGAAGGAAATACCCGGTATACTCATCATAAAACCAATCTTCCTTTCCAACTCTTCGTTTTGTGAAATAAGCCCTTTCATCTCCGATTCTATCATTTCTATCTGTGCGTTGAGAAGTTTTAATCTGTTCTTGTGTCTCTTTAAAGCTTTGGCATTGCTATAAACACTAGATGCAATGGCTCCCTGGCGATTATTCTCTATCGTCCTGTCCTTTAACAAAGAGCTACGTTCCCTGCTCAATGCCTTTAATGCTTGAAGTGCCTTACTTGGTGGGTTCCAAAGACGAATAGACCTTTCCAGACCAAGCATACTGAGCATCCTACTATCCAGGGCATCGGTCTTAGAGCGTTGATCCAAACTCTGAGCATAACGCTTTACACGACCGGACTGCATCACACAAACATTATAACCATTATCATACAGATAATGGGCTATACCTTGGTGATAGACCCCAGTAGCTTCCATGACGACCAATAGTTCCACGCTAGGGTCAACCGAACCCTTTAGCCAGTTCAAAAGCTCTTTATAACCCAATATATCATTGGGTACATCTGGATGGGAATTGAATTCCTTGACCAGCTTATCCGTTAGAAATCCAAGGGACAATGATAAGTTCAATTTTGAAACATCGATTCCCAAACTTTGTTTTAACCGCTTTTCCATTTTATCATTTTTAAAGCTAAAATCCCCTGTATCATCTTTGCTCGCATTTGATTCGACCTCTATAAATAGGATCTAGGTACTGTTCAGATTCCAAGAAGATTATAGAAGGGCCGAAAACCTATGAAACGATATCATTCAATGCATCTAGCCGAGACCTCGATGTCCCTCCTATTTAAGCTTGTTAATTGCTTTCTAAGCTAAAGCTTTAGCTTAGAAAATATTTTGATAATTATAGTATCTTCATCATCAATAACAAACATACGAGCCGAGACCGTTGATAGTCATTGAAACGGAAATGCATTTATATGATAATATTCTGAATAACCAAGACTTTACTTAAATTCAAACTTTAAACTATTTTTTATGAAAAATTTTAAATTCTTTTTATGTCTATTACTTGTAGGACTATACTCTTGTAATCAAAATCCAAATAATTCAGTATCAAAAGAAACAAAGACCGAGAAGGAAACGATAATTTCAGAAACAGAGCAAGCCATTAACCAACTAGTAACTGATGCCTATAAAGTCATTACTTTTGAGAAAGGAACAACGCCAGATTATGTAGCTATGAAATCCCTTTTTACGCCTAAAGCTACCTTGATTAATTTTCGGGAGGATAGCTTGAATTCCTACTACATTGATGAATTTATTGAAGAATTCAAAGCTGGTAATTTTGCCGGTGAATTAACTGCTTTTGATGAAGTAGAATTGGGAGGTAAAACCGAATATTTTGGCAAAATCGGACATCGTATTAGTGCTTATGCCACTAAATTTAATGGAGCCGAAGAAATTGGAGAAAGAGGTGTTAACAGTTTTCAGGTCTTAAATGTGAATGGAAAATGGTTAATTAGCTCGATAATATGGGATATTGAAAAAAGTGGCCAACCAATTCCAAAAAGATACATAACTGATTAATTGGAATAAAACAACGAACTACCAACAACGTTTATAATTAATGGCTAGTTCTCGCCTACTTACGAAAATCCTCGCGGATTTTCTATTCGGTTTTTATTTGCTGAATTAGGTGCTTAAACACGCCACTAATCATACACAAGACCGTTGTATGCAACCAAAAATTAGAACACAAATGAAAAGAATAAATCTAATTGTATTAATAGTATTTTTTTTTATTAGTTGTGAAAAAAGAGTCGAAAAGGATATAAATATTGAAAATTTTGACCTCATAAAGTTGGCAGAAGGAGTTTATGCCTGTATACACAAATTTGGTGGAAAAGCTATTTGTAACTCGGGCATAGTAGATAATGGAAATGAAACCATAATATTCGACTCTTTTTTATCCCCAGAAGCAGCAAAAGAGTTGATTGAAGTCGTAAAAAAATTAGATTTATCTCCGATCAAATATGTTGTTAACAGTCATGGTCATAATGACCACATAAGAGGTAATCAATCTTTTGATTCAGATGTAGAGATTATTGCTACAAAAAAGACAAAAGAAAAAATAGAGAATGAAGAGCCCGAATCAATAATGGCAGAAAAAGTATATGCCAAAGCGCGATTTGAATACTTTGAAAATCAAATGAAAAAGTATAATGGAGATACCACCTCTAGAGGTTATTTAGAGTTGAAAATGATGAAGCCTTACTTTGAAGAGTTATCTGTGAGTTATGAAAAAATAAAGACTCGGTTGCCAAATAACTTTGTAGAAAAAGAAAAGAGAATAAACGGCATCTCCAAAGACGTGATTTTGATAGAATTAGATTCAAGCCATACTGTAAGTGATTTAGTAATGTATTTACCGAAAGAAAAGATATTATTTTCAGGAGATGTTATATTTAATAAATTTCATCCCTTTTTAGCAGATGGAAATTCAAAACAATTAAAAAATAGTCTAAGAAGTCTAAAAGAAATGGAAATTGATAAGATTGTACCTGGACATGGAAATATTGGAGGTAAAGAATTGTTATCAATAATGACTAATTATGTTGAAGATTTAGAGGTTGTTGTAGAACAAACAATAGAAAGAGAAGAAGGTCTTGAAGAATTGAAAACAAAAACTATTTTGAATAAATATGAAGATTGGTGGCTAGGGAGTTTTTATCCTATGAACTTGGAATATTTATACAAAATGAAGCTAGATCAATAGGCAGCATACAACAACGGCTATAATTCATTGTGGTCTTGTGCCACATCAAAATAAAAGTATAAATCAAACGGCTGATTTCTAAGCGGAATAATCCTGTGGATGATTCCACAACGAAATCATAGCCTAGACCGTTGTAGCCCATTAAAAAACCCAACAGAATAAAATGGAAATATTTCGAAATAGAATTTACTTCATCCTTTTAATTTGTCTTACGACTACTACCTATGGTCAGGAATATGAAGATTTTACCCTAGAAGAATCAAGAAAATTTCATCAGGAATTTGAAAATAGTATGTTTATTGGTGGTGGTGAGATGTCTCGATATTTATATCTTCATTATTCTGAATTTTTCCCTCATACAGTAATCACCAGAGGAGATACTATCAGAGAATTACCCATCCATTTAAGAAAAGAGGTTTCTAATCATTTAGTCACTATCGATAGCCAAAAAAAAGCCCTTCATGATTATGTCTATAACTCACCAACTGACGGAGTAATCATTATCCATAAGGGACAAATAGTATTTGAAGAATATCCTCGGATGTTGCCAAAAGACAAACACATCTACTTCTCTGTTTCAAAAACTTTCGTCTCAACTTTGATTGCAATATTGGAGGATAGAGGTATGATTGATGTATCAAAACCTATAGAACATTATATGCCAGAACTCAAAAATTCTGGATGGGAAGGAATTCCAGTTGTTGATATTTTGGATATGAGTTCAGGTATCAATTGTCGAGAAAAAGAAGAAGGCGCATATTATAATCCTGAAACTTGCTTTCAAAAATTCATGGCTGGATTTGGATTTCCTAATCTCGATAATGCCCTTGACAATCCAGTTGAGTTGTTAAAAACAATGGAAAAGTATGAGCCAAACGGAAAAAAAATGGATTATACTTCAGTTAATACCTGGCTCTTGGGATGGTTAATCGAGAGGGTGTCAGGAAAATCTTTTAGTGATATGATGGCTACTGAAATATGGCAAAAAATGGGAGCTGAATCAGATGCTTTAATGTTAACTGGAACACAGGCTCATGCTGCCACACCACTTGGAGTTAATTCAAATTTAAGAGATTTGGGGAGGTTTGGTTTATTATTTACGCCATCTGGAAGGCAAGCACCATACGATATTATTTCTGACAATTACCTTGAAAAAATCCAACATGGAGGTAGACCAGAAATATATGCTAATGGATATTGGCCAAACTTGTTTAAAGATAAGACAATAATAAAGCATAATACCTATCAATGGGACCATGTTACTCAAGAAGGAGACTTTTTTAAAGCAGGCATTGGCGGACAAGGATTGTACATATCGCCAAGTAGAGATTTAGTAATTGCTTTTTTCGGAACACATGATGAGAAAATGACCGAAAATCTAATGCCAATGATTGCAAGACAATTAGCAATATCTGGACTATTTGAGGAATAAATAAATTGAGAACGGGCTACAACAACGCGTATAATTCATTGCTGGTACTTACCTACTTACGAAAATCCTCGCGGATTTTCTATTCGGTTTGTATTTGCTAATTTAGTTGCTTAAACACGCAACGAAATCATACACAAAACCGTTAGAGCACATTCAGCTGAAGCTGATTTTTTTGGCTGTTTAAGTGCTTTTTGTCTAATAAGAGTTTTCTTTACTAATCAACAGCGAGCGAAACTATGTTTCGCGCTGCAAGCCCAAAGCTTACCAAAAAAACTTAGTGCTGGATCCTGTTTCGATGGTATTGCGTTTCCGAGAGATTAGCAATTTTATGACATCGAAATAGGGCACTCCTATTTAGTCTCAAAATCCCCTTTTTACTAAAAAATGAATTGATAATCAGTGTATTATATAGTTTTTTACTAAAAAATCTTTTTACTCTTAAAATTAAATACCTAAAAATGAGATACTTATAAAAATAACCTGCGCTAGCAGGTTATCCTCTTGCTTCTCCGAACCTATTGCAAAGCAATACTTAAAAAGAAGTTTTTCATTGTTAAAAAAGCAGGTTGGTTGCGACCTATTGAATTTTTGATTTACGCTTACCTATCTGGACACTACAAAATTTCAACAGGAACCATTCGCAAAAGTTAAGGGTAAGAATTTGGGGTTAGATTTTTCTAAGATTTAAAAGTTCACAACTTTTTCAAGAGCGTCATCCTTTTCATCATTCATGAAGTTTGCTTGATACATCATTGTTGTAGTTATAGTAGAATGACGATAAAGTTTCTGTAACATCTGAATGGGAATTCTACTGCCTGCAATATTACCGAAGCTGTGACGAGCAATATGCATAGTCAGTTTTTTACTTATTTCAGTTTTCTGTGCTATCTCTTTAAGATATTTATTAAACTTTTTAATTGCTGTTTTTGATTTTCTAAAGACATCTTTAGCATCTTTAAGATTAGCTTTTTTCATTTCAGGAAACACGAAATCACTATCATTGCTTTTAAGTATTTTATAAGAATCTAAAATAGGGAGTACTTTTTCTGGAAGAAGTAATGATAGTAATTTTGAGTTTTTACCCATACGATAGTGTAATCGCCCATCAAAAATATCACTCCATTTAATCAATAACACATCACTGACTCTAATACCCGCAAGGTAAAAGCTAAACAACCATACATTAAGTGCATGTCGCTGCTGTGAAGATAAATTTTCTATTGATTCTAACTTTTGAACTTCTGAAATGGTTAGCCCTATTTTATCTGTTTCTGGAAATCTAATTCTAATTTTATCTGAACCAAAAGGGTAAAGTTGTCGTTTAGCAACCCCGTTTTTTATAGCCCGATTATAAATAGTGCGTATTACTACCAAATTATTAATAACTGATCTTTCGGATAAACCTTTTTCATTTTTTAAATAAGTTTGAAATTGCCTTAAGAAAGATTCGTCTATTTCTTGAAAAGTTAATTGCTTGGATTTGGCAAAATTCAATAAGTGATTTACACGAACCCTATCCGCTGAAACTCTTGTAAGTTTTTTATCATTCTCCAGTTCTATCAAATAATTACTCGCAACATCATAAAAATTACCAAACTTGTTGCTTGAAACAATTTGCTTCTTTACTTGATTTGCGGAAACATCTTTAGAATTAGACTGTAGTTCCATCAATTTTCCATTTGCCTCCGTAAGTTTCGAAAGCAAAAGCGTATTCAATTGATTTGAGTTGGGATGCGATTTTCTCACCTCCCTATTTTTCTCATCCCAATGTTTTAATTCAATATAATGTCCAATATAGATGTAGGTAGATTTTCTATTTTTTGTGATACGAATCACTAATGGATACAGCCCCGCTTTATTTGGTTTTTTACGTATTGTAATCTTAGCTTTAGAAGCCATTCCTATAGTTTTATATCATAAAGATATAAGTTTTAGGTACAACATAGGTACAACATTTATCGATATTAAGTGATATTCTTCAATATCATAAAATATTAAATCATTTGTAATCAATTGATTATGAGAAATATTATATCAAATTACAGATAAACCCATTGGACTTAAAATCCAATGGACATTAGTCCGTGCGGGTTCAAGTCCCGCCTCGAGTACCAATAAATGAAAAACCAAGGTTATACCTTGGTTTTTTTATGGAATAAAATGAGTTAAACTTGTTTAAGTGAAATTTTATAACAAACAAACCAATTCATGTAGAATTGGTTTTTCATTTTCAAAAGGTTTGGGTGGGACTCAGCGAAGCTAATTCCCGCCTAGAGTACAGAAAAACTCCGTAAGCATAGCGTTTATGGGGTTTTTTTCTTTCATTTCCTTGCATTTTCCTTGCATTTTCCTTGCAAGTAAGAAAATTGCCATATTTATCAAAACCATTTTCAATAAGCACATAATGTGTTTAGAAATTATCTGATTTCGATTTATGATTGAATCTCCAAACTCCCGTCATCCACACTTACACAAAGACTTAATCAACAAAATTATAGTTGTTTGCGCAATTTAATTTAATACTTTCCGAACATTCTCCAAACAATTCTCCTTTTAGTGATGGAAAGCCGATTCTCAGTTCTTTAAATTTAATTCTATTCAAAAAAGGTACTAGGTTATGGAACTTGTAAAAGAGTTGTAATCTGAAAGTTTTTTGTAATTTTCGGGTTTTTAGATAGATTTATTTAAGGCTATTTTTGCTGAACATGAGACTTTTAATAATTATTTTCTTTTTGATTTTTGGTTCCAATAATTTGAATGCTCAAATACAGGGTTTGAAGGAGGAGGGATTGAAATTAGCAGTTAAGTTGAGTAATGAAAAAGGCAGGCCAATTGGTTCAGGTTTCTTTTATCAAGATTCTACTGCCCTTTATCTTGTCACTGCTAAACACGTCTTATTGACAAGGATAGGGAAAAGAACAGTTCCCATTTTTAGAAAATTTAATATCGAGTTCTTTGGTAAGGAACAGTCTTTCAAAGAGAAAAGTAAAGTCGAGATTAACTTAGAAGTACTCGTACAAGATTCAAAATATGTCAGGTTCAATGAAAAGGACGATATTTTGGTTGTTAAGATAGGTGACCTCAAAGAAAATAAAATTCAACATCCCGATGTAATTAAACTGCCTCTAGGGAAATTTGGACCAGAGGTTGTTTATTACACATGGTTGAAAAAATTTGATGAGATTAATTATGGTTCGGAAAGTTGGATTATTGGTTATCCCGAATCTTTAAATTTGGTTGCTCTAAATCAATATAATTTTGAGGTCCCTTTACTCAGAAAAGGTATTGTGGCTGGCAAATACTCAGAAAAAAAAACACTTGTGATTGATTGTCCTTCTTTTCCTGGAAATAGTGGTGGACCGGTTTTTAATTCAAGTAGGGGAAGGGGGAATAGATTTAATATAGTTGGAATTGTTGTGGCATTTATCCCATATGCTGAACGTTGGACTAATAAGCAATTCAATATAGTAAATACAGAATTTTCTAATTCAGGATATTCAATTGTTGAACCCATGGACAAAGTTCTCGACTTAATTAATGAGTAAATACCAAATGTTGGTAAAAAGGGACTCCAAAGAAATCTTGATTAAGCATATTATAATCTTGCAGATAATCGGTCTTTTCTGAAATCAATCGTTTTAATTGCTCCTTATAATCAAGATGCTTGATTGCTTGAAATTGCGTAGATTATACTCCCGCCTCGAGTACTTAAAAAGCCGAAACAAATGTTTCGGCTTTTTTATTTTAGTCTTCGATTTCCAACTCAAAAATGTCGTTCACGGAAATTTCAAAAACCTTAGAAAGTTTTAAAGCCAAAACTGTGGAAGGTACATAACGGTTTTTTTCAATAGAATTAATCGTTTGCCTAGAAACTCCTAATAGCTTTGCCAAGTCCTCCTGTGTTAAATCCTTTATGGCACGTTGTACTTTTAGATTATTTTTCATCTTAAGTACTACGTTTTAAAGCATGAAAGAACATAATCTGAACCAACAAAATATAGAGCAATACTTGAAAGTAACCATTGTCTATTTTCGCATTTACAGGGTCTAATAAAGATTCGATACCATAAGTCACATAGGGTTGTATTAAAGCATACAAAACACCTATAATCAATGCCAACCGATAAGAAGTTGCTCGTAGGCTAGCCATAAGTTCATCCTCTATTTTTTCTTTAGAGATAGAAACCATTAAAAAACCTAAAATCATAACATTACGTAAGACTGGTTTTACCCAAGTAGGTTCATCTACAAATTTCTTTGCTATCATTAGCACAAAAGCACCTATTATAACGGCCCATCCTATCTTCTTGTACTTATTGGGCAATTGAAACTTACCCCAACGATGTAACTTGTTACGTTCAGATTCACATATATTCTTCATACTATTAAAAGTAAAGTTTAAAAGTCTAAATGTATGTTTTATTTTCCATAATGACAAATATACTTTACATTTTACTATAAAAATAAACCGAAGTATACGCTTCGGTTTATCGCAATTTTTTAAAAAATGAGGTATGTACTTAATACCAATAGTGTTATTAGACCACCAACTATCCAGGCATATTTCCAGGGTGTCGTATCAATTACATCGGTAACCTTTGGTACATAAATATCTGTTTTAGGTTTAATAAGCCCTACTATCAACATAATTATAATATTTACCACAAATAGAATTCCCATAATATGTAAAAAGTGCGGATAAGCTTCAGCTTCAACTAATTTTACATTATCCATATAGGCATCTACATCAGTAACGTTTATACTTTCAAAAAATGCTTTTTTAGTATCTACTCCGTCTTCAACCTTTAGACTATTTATATAGCCTGTACTAACCAAACCTTTATCCTCAAGTGACGATGCTATCATATTTGGACCAAGAATCAAGAGACTTATTAAATACATGATTACACCGGCTATTAAAACAATCTTTGCTCCAATAGCGGGCACCTTTTTTGTTAGCATACCAATAAGAACTACTGCTAAAATTGGCACACTTAAACTTCCTAATGCCTGTTGTATGTATGAAAACAATCCATCTGGCGCATATCTTATAAATGGTGCAATAGACATAGAGATAACAGCAAGTGCCAAGCCAAAACGTTTTCCGGATTTTACGGTTTGAAGCTCAGTAGCGCCTTTATTAAAGAACTTTTTATATAAATCAAATCCGAATAATGTAGCACTACTATTTAACAAACTATTGAACGAGCTTAAAATAGCCCCAAACAATACCGCCGCAAAGAATCCCAATAAGCTACCCGGCAGTACTCTTCTTACCAATTCGGGATAAGAAGCATCTGCATCTGTTAGTTCTGATCCAAACATATTATAGGCAATGACACCTGGCAAAACAACTATAACGGGTATTAAAAATTTTACAAAAGCGGCTAATAACACCCCTTTTTGACCTTCTTTTAGACTTTTAGCCCCGAACACACGCTGTAAAATAGACTGATTGGTTCCCCAATAATACATTTGCGCAATCATCATACCCGTGAAAATAGTACCTGCCGGAATTGACGAAGTGACACCCCCGGTAACATCAAACTTATCTTGATTTTCAGACCATAGTTTGGCCAGACCTCCTGAAATGGTTCCGTCATCGCTAATCATTGTTAATCCGAAATATGGGATCAATAATCCCCCAATTAACAACCCGATGGCATTCATCAAATCTGATACTGCTACCGCCTTTAAACCACCATAAATAGCATAAACGATACCTATTAATCCAATACTCCATACACATATCCAATAACAAGCCGTTTCAGAAATACCCAACACTTCG
The DNA here is from genome assembly GCF_055693185.1 of Croceitalea sp. W27. Taxonomy (NCBI): domain Bacteria; kingdom Pseudomonadati; phylum Bacteroidota; class Flavobacteriia; order Flavobacteriales; family Flavobacteriaceae; genus Croceitalea; species Croceitalea sp. W27. The sequence continues at coordinate 2,985,637 of NZ_CM146327.1, read as the reverse complement.
GGTAGTTGAAACATGGTAATAAATGCCTTGGATCCTGCATACAATATTGTAGGTAGCAATACAATTCCAAAAGCAATAAGGAACAAAACTGACAGAATCGCCTTTGTATTCTCATCAAAACGACCCTGAATGAATTCAGGAATGGTCGTAATGCCCTTTTTCATGTATTTGGGCAAAAACCAAATGGCCGTTATCACCATTGCGATTGCAGCAAGGGTTTCCCAGGCCATTACCAAAATGCCTTCGGTAAATGCCTGACCGTTTAGTCCAACAATTTGTTCGGCGGAAAGGTTGGTTAATAATAATGATCCGGCAATGGTAAGCGCACCTAGACTTCTTCCGCCAAGGTAAAAGCCATCGGCAGATTTTTCATTCGTTTTTCTCGTGGCGTACCAAGCCACCCCAGCTACCAATAGTGTAAAGCCTAGAAAGGAAATAATGGATAATGTCCCCATATGTTGGTTATTTTAGTTAGTTAGTCAGTCGTAACTGAGCCATACCGCAGACAGGAACTTTTAAAGCGTTAACCCCTTCCATTAATTCTAGGGTTTCTTCACTAACAATCGCTCCCTCGCAATCAAAAATTTGGCATTTAAAAGTACCAAAATTATGTTTAGCAACAAGAATTATGGATTGTGAAGGCTTTGCATTTAAAATATCAATTTGATTATGAGCAGATTCCAATTCGATAAAATTATTTTCAAAGACACCTATTATTGCTTTTTTATCAGATGAAACCGATTTTAATGGATAATTTGCCATAGGCGAGGTTGGTATAAAATCACCTGACAGCAATAATTCGGCATTACTATTCCAAAAATCGGTGTAGAAACGAATCATATTTATGTGGGCCAAAGGGGCCTCATGCAGCATAACCGAGATTTGCGGAACCCCAAACATTGTATTAAGGTAGTGCAAAGCGGCGTTTTCTACACTTTCATCAAAATGCCAAGTAACCATATCAGAATGAACTGCTGTATCACCGCATAACATTTTAATATCGGCTATTCGTACGCGGTTCATGGTATAATCTCCCGGGCAGTCGAAAGCACGAAGCATGTTACCATATTTTCGCATCGCCGGACCTGTATATTTCTGTCGGAATTCTATAAAAATATCTGGATTCACTTTTTTGACCTCATCACTGACCTGCGTTAACAATGCATCTACAGCATCATTAATGGAAGCAAAATCGCGTTCTGCATTTGGCTCAAAACACGTATCTGGGTAAGCCTTAAAATCATCGATAAAATCGAGTTTAAAACCATCTAAGCCCCAGTCTTTGACAGCTGCAACATAGATACCTACCAAGTAATTTCTGATTTCAGGAAACCTAGGGTCAAAAACAGGTGCCCATCGATGGTTCTCTGTCAAAAATTTACCTTTAAATCTTTGATAGGCCTTGGATTTTTTACCGCAGAACGGCACGGAATACCATAGACCTACTTTCATTCCGAGATTTTGCATACCTCTTACCACCGCTCCAAAATCTTCAAAACGCTCTGATTGCCAATCGCCTGTATAATCGTAACCACGATTGTTATCTTCGGTCTGCCAGCCATCATCTATAATAATGGCTTCAAAACCTAATTCTTTTGCCAAACCACATTCTTTTAACAATAAAGCCTCATCTAAATTCTGATGAAATTGATACCAAGTAGAATACAAGGGTTTTTTTGCTATTGCGGGAACGGCGCACGGTTTTAGGGCTGCAAAGCTTTCCCACCAAAGCCCTGTTTCGTTAAGTGCCCGTGAAAAATGGATATTTCTATAGTCTAATCGTATTTCTATACTAAAATCCTTAATGGCATACTTGCACTCGGTAAACAGGATTATTTTACAATACACAAAATCATCTTCTTCGCGATACTTGGCCCCTAACTCAATTTTATTAATCGCATTGGAACACGAAAAACAAAGTATGTTTTCATCTTTATTACCAAAAAGGGAGATTACAGGAGAATCTATTGAGATTCTTGATTCATGATTCTCCAACTCCCAATCTGCCTCTATTCGTTTCGAAAAGTCGGATGTAGGTTTCCATATCCCTTTAACATTTAAAGCGGGTATCTTCCACTCTAGCTCTATAGGTTCGGGAATAAACTTTTCATTAGATAGTACATCTAGTTTATAGATTACAATATCATCTTTATCAAAAATCGTATTTAAGGCACAATCTGCATTGTTTCGGTTTTCAACAATCTTTATCTCTTCTCTCACTCTGTTTAGAACACTTCTCATTGTGTTATTTTTTTGTTCCACTCAAATACCCTAACGCTCTCATTATTCTGACCAACAAGAAACAGGCTATTATTCTCTCTATCTTTAATCTCAATTATTTGACTTGTATGCCCGGGAGCATAAAAGCCGCTTTCATCTACTGGCACTGGTTTAAAACGACCATTACCCCTTCCTTTTAAAAAAATCCCGTTTAGCGCATCGTACCTTCCAAAACTACTTTCGGAATAAAAATCGTTTCCAGCCAAAAGCGCGTCTAAATTACCGTCGCCATCGAAATCTTTTACCATTATCGACTTTAAAGGCGCTAGCTGACACTCAAATGGCAGAGAAATATGCTTAAACTTTCCTTCTCCTAGATTTTCTAAATAAGCACTTTCAAAAACACTGGCCGTTAAGGATACTTCGTTCAATGCTTCAATATTCAACAATGTCTTAAAATCGACTTCAGCAAACTGTTGGTAACTTTGATACCTATCCTTAAGAAGCGTTAATTGCTTCATAATATCATCTCTAGACTGCAAGGGCTTTAGTTCTTTTCCTTGACCCGTATCGTAATAAACGGCTACTACGGGGTCAATACTGCCATTTTTATCATAATCTCTATTATAAATGTGGATTGGATATTCTTGACTGGGGTTGACAAAATTGTTGAGTCCTTGATTGCCTATTAAAAAATCAATATCCCCATCATTATCAAAATCACCTTTTGCAATGGAATACCACCACCCATTGGAAACGATGGTTTCGTTATTCTCGGACTTAATTTCAATATTCCATTTCTTTAAAACTCCCGAATCATTTTTAAAAATCGTTATTGGCATCCAATCACCTACAAGCACTAAATCCGTCCATCCATCATTATCAATATCTGTCCATACAGCATCCCTGACCATACCGATATCTGCTAAACCTTCAACTTGTACATCAGAAAAACTTCCATTTTCATTGGACAAAAAAGAATTCTTAGGAGCTACGGGATAATTACCAGGAACTATATTCGAACCAACGAAAAGGTCGATATCCCCATCCTTGTCAAAGTCAAAAGGTTTAATACAACTGGTGGCTGATGTATTCAGAGGCAATTTTTCTTCTGTTAGTTTAAATCCTTTACTTCCAACGTTTTCATATAATCTATCTTGATATTCCGGTGCTTCGGCATCAAACTCATTTCCACCACTACCCACATATAAATCTAGATCACCATCGGAATCATAATCAAAAAAAGCCGCAGCCGTGTCTTCATAAATGGAATCTAGTTTTTGTGTTAGTACATATACATTTTGTTCATTTAGGCTCCAAACTGTACCTGGTTCTCCTTTACTGCCTCCAACAAATAGTTCATCACCATTTTCTCCATCACTATTTGCCGAAGCAAAACAGGGCCCCTCTTTAGAGTGCTGTGTCAGCAGTAACTGTTGGGAGCGATAATCGTTGGATGAATTCTCTTGATGTTTAAAAACAAAAGTGTCGGTGTTGTCAACGAAGTATGTCTCACCGGTAGAATCTTCAAAATTTTCGAAAGTTGGATCGGTTATATCTAAAACTAAAGTTTGATTTGGCGTAAGACCTGTTCTTCTAGTAATTTCACCTGTTGGCCATTTCACTTCTAACGAATCAATTCTGTTGTTTTTGAGACCGAAAAAAACGGTAGGATCAACAGAAGAAAGATAGCCGCGAATGACCGATTGAAAATGCGTTTGTAATTCTCCTTGACTCCAAACCGATACCTTTGCACCAATTGCATCTTTATTCTGCTCTAGTCCTAAAAGTTTTATTTTCAAATAATTGTAATTCTCCCTTGAGGAAGCGGTATTTTTAAGAATAAACGCTTTCTCGTTAATGTTATTCACGATTAGGTCCAAATCTCCATCCAAGTCTAAATCGGAATAGGCAGCACCGTTGGATAAAGAAAGCCTCTTAGTGCTCCAAGAGGTGGAAACGTCATTGAAGTTTACATTTCCATCATTTTCAAAAAAATAATTTTGGAGCTTTACCGATTTCTGGTTTTTTACCAACTCCTTAATTCTCTTATCTCTACTTTCTGGTGTTCCAAAGACATTAGCTTGATTGGTATAGTTTATAAAATCTAAGTTGGTGATATCTAAACCGTATCCATTGGTAATAAAAATATCTTTATCGCCATCTGCATCTAAGTCGACCAACAGAGGAGCCCAACTCCAATCGGTTTGCGCTAGTTTGGCAGCAAATGAAACATCGCTGAACTTTAACGGAGCGCCATCACTGAGACCGTTATTAATTTGCAATGTATTCCGCATATATTGTGGCGAGTACCCATTCTTTAGGCTTAATTCGTACTTATCATAATTTGTAGAACCTATCATTGTTTTGAGGCGGTTATAATTTTTGGGCAGCATGTCCAAAACTATAATATCAGGGTGTGAATCATTATTTATATCGGCAATATCAACCCCCATACCGTTATAGGTTTGATGTGCCAATAATTCGCTAGATGATTCTTTAAAATAAGCCCCTGTCGTGTCCGAAATTTTTGAATTGATATAGAGTAAATCATTGGTAATAAAGTCATTTGCCACATAGACATCTATCAAACCATCATTATTAAAGTCATTTATACCTACGCCTAGTCCGAAACCTTTTTCAACTTTTCCCAACTTTTCTGAAACCTCTTTAAAAATAGGATGTCCTACAGTTTCAGAATCATCGTTACGTAAAAGAACATCACTTAAATGATTGGGAAAATAACGTTTTGGTATTGGAGAGTTTTTATCAAACTGCACATTTCCGTTTCTAACGATGTAAGCATCCAAATCACCATCTAAATCATAATCAAAAAAAACCGTCTGTTGCGAATACTCGGCATCATCTAAGCCATATGCCTTCGCATTCTCCACAAATTCGGGAATTCCATTTTCATTTACTCCCTGATTTATAAACAATAAATTATTACAGTTGCCATCGCAATTGGCACCACCAACACTAAGGTAGATATCATCTAGGCCATCGACATTTATATCAATTATTGAAACCCCAGTTATCCAACCTTTTGTTTTAAAATTTGATTCTTCTGTAGTATCAAAAAATTTTAAATCACCTTTATTTAGGTAAATTCTAGAATTAACCTGATTACCTGTAAATACAATATCAGGAAGCCCATCGCTATTAAAATCTCCTATCCCAACTCCCCCTCCGTTATAGCAATATTGAAAATCAATAACATTGATATTCTCATTTATGGTAATTGTATTTGAAAAGTCTATATTGGTAAGTTCTGCATCCACATATTCAAAAAGTCTAGTTTCCTGTTTGTTTTCACATGAAAACAGAAAAGCAATTGCACTATAGAAAGCTAGTTTTTGGATACTCATCCTCATTTTTAATCCCACGGTTTTTTTAAATTAAAAGCCAAGCAATAATACATCACTTGGCTCTTAATAACTACTGAACTTAAACTAAATCAAACTAAATATTTATAATCAAAGGTTGTGTTTAGTACCCTGGGTTTTGGTTCAAATTTGGATTGGCGTTTAATTCTGGAACCGGAATCCAAATTAGCTCGTCACGTCCTGGTGTGAATACTGCACTTTCTCCAGCTAGAGATTTTGGGTGCCTTCCGCCTGCTATCGTAGAACCTGCACCTAGCACCTCTTCCGCCAAGCCCCAGCGCACTAAATCTAGATAGCGATGGCCTTCACCTGTAAGCTCCATAATTCGCTCTTCAACTATCGCATCAAAAACCTCAGTACTGCTTAATGTATTTGGCAAGTCAGCTATTTGCGCTCGTTGCCTCACTTGGTTAACCAATGCGATTGCTTCCGGAGTATTTCCATTTTCATTTTCTGCTTCAGCTAACATTAAAAGCACATCTGCGTATCTAATTATTCTCCAATTCAATCCAATATTTTCTCCAAAGGGTGAAATTTGATCACGAGTACCCGCAAACAGCATGGCATATTTACGAGTAAACAACGGATCCACCCCTGCTACTTGTGCTGCTTCAATGTCTCCAGCAAAATCTTCCAAGAATGGGGTTCCACCATAACCGGTAGCACCTGGATAATCAAACGCTATTGTTTCATTTCTTCTGACTGTATCTCCATTATCCTCAAACGCTTGTAATATATGCGGATTAATGTAGTGCCCTCTATCTAAGCTGTAAGTCGGTGGTGCATAATCAATAATATAGTTACTTTGAGATCCTGTAAGCGGTATATCTGATCCCCATACAAAATTATCTTGCGCAGCAAATTGCAATTCAAAAACAGATTCTGAATTATTTTCACCTACCACATTAAAATTATCTCCATACTGTTCAGCAGGAAGTAGACTATACACTCCGCTGGTCACCACAGCTCTTAAATCTGTTGCAGCTTCTGAAAAGTTGCCCATATATAAATTCGTCTTTCCTCTTAGTGCCAATGCCGACCCAGAAGTTGGTCTTCCCAAATCATTATCAGACCATGTTGCTGGCAACATACTTGCAGCCATAGCTAAATCAGATAACACCGAATTAAAGATTTCTGTTTGAGTCGCAGGAGATGGAAAAAACTCTTCTTGATTTTCAGGAGTGCTTAAAACTAAAGGAACATTGCCCCAAAAAGCCGCCAAATACCAATTTGCAAAAGCTCTCATAAAGTAAGCCTGTCCTAATACTTCATCCCTACCACTACCTGCAGGTAGGTTTTCATCATTTGCTTCCTCTAAAATGGTATTTGCCCTAAATATAGTTTGGTACAGTTGCGGAAACATATTTGATGACCAACGACTAACACCTGGCACGCCTTGTAATGTTGACATGGTTGTGTTATTTGCAAAAGGCACTACATTAAATGCATCTGATCTAAGAGTTGGACCCGTATGCACAACCCTACCCCAGAAAAATACTGCGGTAATAGGGTGTATCATTCCATTTACAGCAACTCTAAAATCTTCTTCATTATTAAAAAACGCTAATTGTGATACTGTATTTGGATTGGATATTTTAAGCTCATCCTCGTTACAACCATTTAACGGCACTAGCATAGCGGCCAATAGCGTAACAATCATAAATTTACTTGTTCTTAATTTCATTTTGTCAAATTTCTAATTATTCATAAACAATTTAAAACGATACCTGTAATCCTAAGATGAATGTTCTTGGTCTAGGCTGTGCACCTAAATCAATACCCCTACCAAGAATTGGTGGCGTATTATTTGGGAAACCAAAAAACCCACCTCCAGTACCTACTAGAGTAGATCCAATTTCGGGATCATAACCACTATAACCCGTAATTGTGAAAACATTTTGCATGTTATAAAAGACGCGAGCACTACTTACCCATGGCAAATCGATTACCTGTGTCAAATCATAACCTATCTCAATAGACCTTAATCTTAAATAAGAGCCGTCTTCTACAAAGAAATCTGACGGTAATTGATTACCAGCCGCATTTGGCAAAGAAGCTCTAGGAATATTTGTAGTTGCGTTATCTGCCCCTGGCGATCCAAAAGCGTTCCTTAAGAAACCAAATTTGTTTCCATCTAAGAAAAATGTTCCTGTGAATAATTGGGCGTTGTAAATCTCGTTTCCTTGAACTCCATTTAAATTAAGACCAAAGTCCCAATTTTTATAAGTTCCATTAAAATTAATACCATAAGTAAAGTCAGGGATTGGAGATCCTAAATTGGTTCTATCATCGTTGTTAATTTGACCATCACCATTAATGTCAACTCTTCTAAAATCACCTGGTTGTAAAATGGCTCTTCTTTCTGGGTCATTTGCCAAAGCTGGGTCATTATCGATATCACCCTGGCTTCTATAAAGTCCGTCGTTTTGAAATCCAAAGAAAAAACCTATTGGCTGACCAACTTCAAATCTATTGGGAGTATTTCCTTCTTCATCTATGGATGGTCCGACTAGAGGATTTGGTAAAGCTGTTAGTTCATTACTAAAAGTTGCAAATGTCAATCCTACGTTAAACTTAAAATCTCCACCGTTATCATGATCATAATTTGCTTGTAGTTCAAAACCAGAATTACGTATCGACGCAGCATTTTGAGTTACCGGCGTAGCAGATCCTGTGGTAGAAGGAACAGCAACTGCAGCAAGAACATCATTGTTATTTCTCACATAGTAGTCCATTCCTACGGAAAGCTTGTTATCCAATAAAACAGCGTCCAAACCAAAACTTGTTGATTCTGCAGTTTCGAATGAAATATTGGGGTCTACTAGCGAAGTAATTGCAAAACCACCCGCAGTCGTATTGTTAAAACTTACGTTCGAAGCTGGATTAAGTACTGACTGAAATAAATAATCACCTATATTCTGAGAAGCCAATTCTCCATAACCAGCGCGGAACTTTAATAAATTAAAAACAGAATCCTCTGGCCAAAAATCCTCATTACTAATTACCCAACCTGCTGAGAACGCAGGTAGGACAATACTGTTAAAATCACCATCCGCCGAAAATCGTGAGGAAGCATCTCGTCTGACAATAGCGTTAAAAATGTATTTATCATCAAACTTATAATTTACCCTTCCAAAGACTGAGAAAATTCTTGATAAAAATCTACCCCCTCCAGAATTTACAATAGCATCTGTAAAGCCAGCTATATTGGTAATATCGTCTGAAGGCAGACCTTCTGCTTGTATTGCAATAGAATTGTTATCTATCTGTTGTCTAGCACCACCAAGTAACACATCAATATCATGCTTCCCAAAACTATTTTTATAGTTGATGGTTGGTTCTATGTTAGTGGATAAAATCTCACCGCGCACTTCAGTCAAATCATTTAGTGCATTTAAATTAACCTGAGCGTCCGTTGGGCTCATATCAAAGCGAGGTCTTCTAAAATTAACATATGTATTACGATAATCAACACCATAGTTTAAACCAAGTGTCAGACCATCTATCACTTCATATTCTACTTTAAAATTGCCTAGAACGTTACGTTGCGTAGTTTGGTCATCAACCAATTGTGCCAATGCATAATTATTGGTACCTCCAGAACCGCCAAATAAATTAGAATCAATAGCTTCAAACCCACCTAGCCTTTCTGGCGCTGAGGCTCTTACAACAGGCGCAGTAAATGTACCGCTTCCAAAAAATGGATTCTGATTTAAGTCTCTTTGATTGTAGGAAAGAGATTCTTCGATTTTCCATTTTCCAAAATTAAAACGACTATTCAAGCGAATATTGATACGTTGAAAATCTGTACTCGTGACAATACCTTCTTCATCATAATAATTAGAAGAAAAATAATAAGAAGAACCTTCACCACCTCCAGTGATATTAAAGCCAATATCTTGTATTGTTCCAGAATTTAAAGATAAATCTTGAAAGTCAGTATTTACACCATTATCTACAATATTAGCCGGAAGCCCTTCATTGGCACTTCTTTGATTTAAGAACTGAACAAACTCTGGTCCATCTAAGAAGTCTAGTGTTCTAGCAACCGTATTGGCCCCTCCGCGTATATCCACAGAAACTTTTGGCGCAGAATTAGCAGTGCCTCGATTGGTCGAAACAATGATAACGCCATTTGCCGCTCTGGTACCATAAATGGCTGCAGAAGTAGCGTCTTTTAATACCTGAATATCAATAATATCTTTAGGGTTTAAAAAAGTAATATCGTCTACAATAGCCCCATCCACAACATATAACGGAAAAGTGTTTGTTAATGAGCTGATTCCCCTAACAATCACATTGGTGGGAGCACCTGGCTGCCCGCCTCCACTTTCAACTTGCACACCTGCAAGTCTTCCTTGAAGTGCATTGGTAGGGTCTGCACTAACAATTTGTTTTATTTCTTCTTGTTTAATTTGAGAAATTGCACCGGTAACATCAACCTTGGCTTGCGAACCGAAACCTACAATTACCACTTCATCTAATGCCTGCGCATCAACCTGTAAAACCACATTCATAGAAGTTTTACCAGCAACTTGAGCTTCAAATGTAGTATAGCCAATGTAACTGAACACTAGAATAGCATTATCACCTACAGTTATCGTATAGTTTCCGTCAAAATCTGTAGTAACACCATTTGTGGTTCCTTTTTCAACAATATTAACACCAGGAAGGGGGCCATCGGCGTCAGATACCGTTCCTGTGATAGTGTTCTGTTGTGCAAATGCGCTATTCGCATAAATGAACACCAACAAAACCAGAAGTTTTTTAAGATGGCTTTTTTTCATAAAGATTGAGTTTAGATTAGTTTTTAATATGCTATGATAGTCTATGCTATTAAACAAAAATATAAAAGTTTTGTTAATATCAAAGTTTAAAGGCTAAAAAATACGGTTATCGTAAAATTTAAATTAAAAAAATATGATTTTGATTTTTAAGACCCTTATAAAGAACCTCTATCGATAAGGTTGGTAGGCACCACCGACTTGGAGTAGTTCAACTTTTTAATGTTCTTTGCCGTCAAGGTGGCCATTTCATTAAAATTTGCAGAGATAGAGGTGATACCTCCAAAAACTATTTCCTTTACCACGTGATCATTGAAAGAAAGAACACCAACATCAATACCAACGTTTAAATCTGAATTCTTGCAATCCTTAAGGAGGGACCATAAGTCAGCATCGCCAATAAAAAGATATAAATAGTCTTTTTGCACAGTATTTGAATCATAGCTCTCAACAACTTTCCCATTAAACCCATACTCCTTTATAAATTTTAAATATCCTGATAAGATACCTTTGGGGTAGTCAAAATCATTCCTATAAAAAAGCACGATTTCTTTATACTTCCTTACTTTGGGCAAAAGATTAATTAAATTAGTATAGGTACTTTGCTCAAATTCTTGCGTAACATAAGTATATTCATTGCCCACATTAAGAAATCTATCCACAATCAGTAATTTCTCAGGGCTTAATGTGTTGAGTAAATGCTTTATACCGTCACTTTCAATAGGGGCAACCACATATAGACCATACTTCGCTCTTATATTCATGAAAATAGTCTGAAAAACCTCTTCATTATTATGGTGAAAGAAAACATCGATTTGTACCTTGGCACCTAACTCTTTTCTGAGCGTATTGTAAAATTCTTGTTGAAATCGTTGAAAAGAATACATTAAAAGGGCAATCTTTAAAAAGACTTTAGTCTTATCACTTACTACAAAATAACCCTTGGTTTTTTTTGACTCTACAAGACCTCTATCTTTTAGTTCTTCATAGGCCTTTACAATAGTTTTTCGGGCGAAACCTACTTCATCTACCATTGTATTTATTGATGGCATTTGGTCGCCCACTACAAGATGACCTGAATCAATTGCCTCAATAATACCCAAGACCAGTTGTTCATGCTTGGACAACGAATTAATCTCTTCAAGTTTTTTGATGAATTTGGCTAGTTTCACAAAAATTGATTGGATTGGTTGTTCACAGTTTGAATAATACGAAAAAAATAAGCCTTTCAGAAATTTTTAAAGAAATGATGTAGAAATTAAACGATTAATGTTAATTCTGAGCAAACATGTTAAAGAATTATTACCTGGGGTCTAAACCTAGAATTTCTTCCAAAAACTTGTTGGTTTCAACTCTTACCGATTTTAAGTCTTTTGAGGTAATATGTGAAGTCATTACATGGTCGCCCACCTCAGAAAATGCTTTCTTTCTCTTTTTTTCATTAGTAGTACCAAGCTCATTATACATTTTTAGCATTGCAGGCACCGAGACCACATTATCTTGAATTGAATCATTCTTATAATAATAACCCAAGAAAACAGGCTGCTTAATCTTTTCAAAAGTTTCAGGAACCATGGTATAATCCATCATAGCCTGCAAATGTGTTAACGCTTCTAATCGATATCTAGTAGTCCAATATTGATTTTTTAATTCAATATCTGTATCAAACTCGTGGTAATCAGAATCTTTAATAAACTTTGCCAATTGTAAACCCCACGGCTTAGATAAAAGCTTTGCACTGCCATCATAAATTTCAATATTTGGTGAATAAAGAAGTAATGCAGCAATATCTGAATCATTACCGGCTAAATGTAATGCCAATGTACCACCCGTAGAAGTACCCATTAAAATGACCTTCTCACCCAACTGCTTGCCAATCGCAATAGCTTCTTTTGCAGAGCTTATAACTTTGTCTGCAGTTAAGTCTTTCATTGGTTTTTTTTCATCCAAACCATGCCCTGCCAGTCTTGGTAAATACAAATTACATCCATAACGCTTTGCAGTATCCATATGAATAGGGTCTCCTTCTTCTTGGCTTGCAGACCAACCATGCAGATATACGATACTATATGCTGTTTTTGAAGGAATACTATCATGCCAAATTATCCTTGCTTCATTGTCTGGTCTGATATTCTTATTTTGAGCTTCCGCTCTATTAATTTCATATTCCAAGGCGGCCAAATCTGAAGTAGCTATTGGTAATGCAGTATCTAAATTCGGAGCTTCAACTTTGGGACCTAAAAAATAGGTTAATGCAAGCAAAGCAATAAAAATGAGTAAGGCTTTAAGCATCTTTGAAATTATTCTCATAATCAACTATTTAAATACAAAGAATGCTAATATACCATTTCTTTGATTCTATAAAAGAGCTATTTTAGTTTCTTAGAATCTGATAAAAACTATATGTCTTCATTAAAAATCTTATTAAAAAATCTAGGTCCTGGGCTACTTTTTGCAAGCATGGCTATTGGCACATCTCACTTGGTGCTATCTACAAAAGCAGGAGCGCAATATGGCTGGATCATGATAATACCCATTATTCTTGCGAATGTTCTCAAATATCCATTTTTTGAATTTGGTGTTCGCTACACCAATGTCACCAAAAAAAGCCTTATTGAAGGATATTTAAATATGGGGAGGAAATACCTCTGGCTATATGCCTTAATAACCTTGATCAGTGTATTTACAATCTTAGCTGCCTTGTATGTAGTTACTGCCGGACTACTAATTAACCTTTTTAAAATTTCAAGTGTCAACTTAAGTTTAACAGCATTTGGACTCTTTATTTTTATTAGCACCTTACTAATTATTGGTCGCTATCGTTTTTTAGAGATTTCATTAAAATTAGTTGTCTCCGTTTTATTTATTGCCCTTATTATTACTACAATTTTGGTTATAAACAAAGGCCAAATTACCCCGGTTTACAACTTTCAAAGGCCAACGGTTTTTAATGAAGTAGGAATCCTATTTTTAATTGGCTTGGTTGGCTGGATGCCTACAGCGGTAGAAGCCTCAGGCTGGGTTAGTATGTGGAGTATGGAAAAGCTCAAATCAATGAAAAAGACTCCTAGCTTAAAGGAATCTTTATATGAATTTAATTTAGGTTATATACTTACCGCTTTGCTAGCTGTTTTATTTTTGGTGATTGGCTGCATGACACTTTACGGAACAGGTGCCGAGCTTAGTGGAAATGCGGTGACTTTTGCTGACCAAGTAGTACATCTTTTTACATTGCATATCGGTTCTTGGGCTTATTTTTTAATCGCAATCGCAGCATTTGCAACTATGTTCAGCACATGTATGACAGCACATGATGCAGTATCAAGAGTTAGCTTAGATGTTATTAATAAACTATATCCAACAAACACGCTATTCACTAAAAATCGCTCCTTTGCCTTTATGGTTATTTTTCTTGCCCTAATTAATTGGATAGTTATAAGTTCATTTGGGGCAAATATGGGAACCTTAGTTGCTTTGGCCACCTTTGTTTCTTTTGTAATGGCTCCAATTGTTGGTTGGATGAATTTAAAGACCGTTACCGGCAACGATATAAAAGATGAACACAAACCCAATAAGACTTTAAAGCTTTTGGCCTATATTGGTATGGTCTTTTTAGCGTTTTTCTCTATCTATTATTGTTGGATGGTTCTCTTTTAAATCTGTCTTTCAGTTTATTTTATTCAAAAAGTACATTATCGTTTAACACAACAATTAAAGAACGTTGGTTTTGTTTGTGGAGCATCTCTAAACAAAACACCCCATTGGTACAATTGTTAAGGATTTTATCTTCTCCATAACCGATTGAGTATAAAATATTAGTGCCGGCAACTCCATTGGCTTGCAAGTACTTTTTAATAGCATCAGACCTTGCCTGAGTAAGTCTAAAGTTAGTGCTGCTACCCCCCCTGCTATCGGTATGTGTTTCTATTCTTAGTTGAATATTTGGAAAAGACTTTACGACCTCAACTACTTTATCCAGTTCAATAGCTATTTCAGGTGTTATTGTGGTTTTATTTCTTCCGAAAAAGAACTTGCGCAATTTTACAACTGTTTGACCTTCTTTTTCCTCTACCAAATCATCATATAAAGACAAGGCTATATCTACATCAAATATAGTTTCTTGGTCATCACCAGTTGCCGCAACCATTTCTTTAGTATATCGGGAATATCTTTCTTTAGAAGCCTGTAAAATGACCTCTCTTCGCCATGGAATCTCGAAGCGATACATACCGTCGTCATCGGATATCACCTCACTAATAATACTTCCATCATTATTCGATAATTTGACGGAAACATTCGCAATCGCTTTTTGACTGCCGTAAGGCTCTTGAACCTTACCACGTATTGTCAATGTTTTTAACCCTGGTTTTTCATCTACCAAGAAGCCATAAACATCATCACTGCCTTTACCTCCAGTTCTGTTCGATGAAAAATAGCCTAGCAATCCGTCGCCATTATTTCTAATAATGAATCCAAAATCATCTTTTTCAGAATTGATAGCTTTCCCCAAATTCACAGGGATGCTAAAACTATCCTCAGATTCAAAGTTCGTTTTATACACATCCATTCCGCCTAAACCGTAAAAGATATCCGAAGAAAAATATAGGCTGTTCTCAAAAATATAGGGCGCTATTTCGTTACCGGGAGAATTGACTCGCGGACCAAGATTAATCGGGGCAGACATTATTTGTCCATTATTGGTGTAAACAAAGTAAATATCAGTGCCTCCATAACCATCGTCGAACTTCGCCGAAAAGTATAGCTTACCACTATTAGCATCATAAAATGGGTAATAAAACGAAGTGCTTAAATCCCTTAACAAAAATCGAAACGCCCCATTCGTGGGTTTCATACCAATGGCCAGCGCATTTTTTCCATTATCATCGAACAAAAGTTCTCCATCCGAAGTGTTTGACAACACATAGATAAGACTGTTTAGTTCATTAGAAAAGTATGGGGTTGCCTTATGGAAATTTGAATCTTCAATTTCCATAAATTTAGTGGCCGTCGCCAATTGCCCAGATGCGTCTGGAGTGCCTCCGAAAATATCTAAATAAGCTTGCCCTGACGGAGCAAAATTCTGTTTTTTAGTTTTTGGTCTTCCGCTTGTAAACAGTAGTTTGTTATTGTAAAAAGCAGGCGAAAAATCTTCTTGATTACTATTACTGTTTAAATTGAATATCTTGTAGTTTAAATCACTATTGCCTACCGTATTCAATAATTCTTTATTGAACTTGGCGTTCTCAAAGAGTTCTCTTGAGAAAACATCACGATTATTCTTTAACAAACTATCGATTTTAGCAGTGTTACCCACCTTTATAAGGCTTTGCAACATCTTATTGAAACGATGCTTGCTCATAATCGAGTCTAATTTCTTATCCCCAGAAATAACATCAAGATAAGTCCTTGAAGCTTTTTCGAAATTTCCTGTTTGATAATAAGAATCCGCAAGATTCAGGTATTGTTCGGCATTTAAATAACCTTTCGACAAATCCGCTTCGTATGCTCTTACAGCTTGCTTATAAGCATATTGAAAAAAGAACTGATCTCCCTTAGACTGCTTTTGTTGCGCAAAACAGAGTGAACATAAAAAAAAGAATAAAATTAGCGTTGTTCTCATCTAAATGGGGGTTAAAAAAATCTGGGGGAATCTACTTGTTTTGGTTTTCCTTTCAGCTTATTATTTTTCTGTTTGTTTTTGTTGCGATTTCCACCTTCACGTCCTAGATAAAATTTTAAAATAGCTTCATGCGAGCCATTCGTGTAATCACCCAATCCGTTAGTATTATAATCATATGAATAGCCCAAAAATAGGCTGTTAGACACCTGAAATCCGGCCAGTCCGCTTACAGCATTATCAAAACGGTAAGAGGCTCCAAGCGTAAAAGCATCTAAAAACAGGAAATTAGCGGACATGTTTACCGTTAGCGGGCCCTGAGGAATGTAATTGATGAGTGCCGCAGGTTTGAACTTGGTATTATCAGAGATATCAAAAACATAACCTGCTATAAAATCGACCTGTAAGTCATTATCTATAACAGATTCCAACTCTTCGTCATAAATACCAAGGGTTAGAAAGTTGGGTGTAGATAGACCTGTATACCAATTCTCTCCATACATGAACAATCCACCCCCCAGAATTGGGTAGAACTGATTTAAATTATCTCCTCCTATAATGGGCTCAGAAGGGTTCTCAAAATTACCATCGGAATAATTCAAGTTAAGAAAAGAGCCACCCGCATCTAAACCAAAAGACAACCAAGAATCTGAACTAAGATTAACCTGATACGAATAGGAAACATCTATATATGTTTGAGATGATGGCCCAATTTGATCACTTACCACATTAAAACCTATGCCCATTTTTTCATTGGATAATGGCATGTTAGCTCCAAATCTTAACGTTTTAGGTGCGCCAGGAATGTCGATCCATTGAGCCCTATACAAAGCCGAAAATTCAGTAGATTCTACAGAACCAACATATGCTGGATTAAAACTTCCAATATTATACATATACTGTGTGTATTGGGGTTCTCTTTGCGCCAAGGCGGATGCTCCACATAGAAGCGCAATAATGATAATCTTATATTTTAGAAAACCGTTCATAAACATCTTAGATTATCGAATTATTTGAATCCATCCTTTAGTTACTTCGCTACCATCCCCTAAATCAAGAATATAGAAATAAGTGCCTTTTGGCAGTTCTCCATTTTTATAGGTGCCATCCCATGTACTATCATAAGGTGCAGCTTCAAATACGTTGTTTCCATATCTATCAAAGATTTGCAAAGAGTTATTAGGATAAGTACCAGCACAATTTAGTATCAAAAAGTCGTTTGTGCCGTCTTGATTTGGCGAGAATATATTACAAATTGTGCCGCAATCACTACAAGGACTCACCACTGGCTGCACTGTAACCGTGGCTTCGTTGTTATCTACATTAATGTTATCTAATGGAAAAGAACTAGTTAATATAGCGGTATTTTCTAACAACCCGGAAGCTACCACAGTAACCGTAATTTCTAAATTGACTATTTCTTCTGCTAATAACTCGTCGATAGTCCAAACACCTGTTACTTCGTCATATTCACCACTTGAAGTCGCATCGGAAACGTATAAAAATCCTGTTTGCAACACATCACTGACGGTAATATCTCTAACTCGATCCATTGTCAAGTTGGTAACCGATATCGTAAAAGTAATGTTGTCTCCGATGAGGGGTCTGTCATTATCAACAATTTTTTCTATCAATAAATCTATCGGTTCAGGATTACAATCGGGTGTTAAAAACGGATCGCATGGATCTAAAGGATCGGTCGCACTTTCTGGAACTGCGACGGTAGAGGCGTCATCAATTATTAGAACTTCTTCTCCATCAGTAAGTCCATCACCGTCCGTATCTGCGTTATTAGGATCCGTACCCAAATCAGTTTCCTCATCGGTCGTTAGCCCGTCATTATCACAATCACTGGTTCCTAACGGTGTTCCTCCTACCGAACTACAATCATCCAAAGGGTCGGTTCCGTCTGTATTTACTTCCTGTCCATCTTCTATACCATCTCCATCAGTATCTGGGTTGTTAGGGTCCGTACCAAGCACTCCTTCTTCATTGTCCGATAATCCATCGTTATCGGTATCAAAATCACATTCAAGAACGGTTACGGTCACATCTATAGAAACATTTGTACATGGGGCTGCAGCGGTATTTGTAGTATAGGTAAAAATATAATCTCCAATAGGCAAACCAATAAAATCTACGATATTATCGGTGCCAATTACCGGTGTTGCACCTGCAGGGCCACTTGAAAAAGTCCAGTTACCGGCATCCTGCCCGCTAAGCGTGAAATCTAAATCTACCGTTGTATCGCCCCCATTACCAGAAGCATTGCAAGCAGTTGTACTTGTTGGAGTGCCAGCAGAGGGTTGGTTGTTTATTGTCGCTATAACTTCTGTTCTGGCAGAAGTACATCCATTAGACGTCGCCTCTACAAAAAATGAAGTGGTAGCAGTAATATTTGGAGTCACAAAAGTGCTTCCTGTACCCAAAATTGCACCACCTGTCGGCACGTTGTACCAATTCAACGAAGCTCCGGTTTGATTGCTAGAAGCCGTTAAGGTCAAAGTACCCTCTTCACAACGGACACCACCAACAGAACTGTCGATAGTTGGGGTAATATTTATGGTAAGCGGAATCTCAAGTGTGGGACTAGCGCAATTGTTCGTATCATCATAGAAAAATCCATAATAGGTACCTGGTGCGTTCACAACACTACTTCTATGGGCACTTTCTTGTAATGGATCAGAGTTTGTACTCCAAGTTAAGGTACTTCCTGCAGGAGCTGTATTGGTTACATAATCATTTAAATCAACATTGATACTGTCACAAAAGTCAATCGGTTGCGAGGTATCCAAAGCAGGGGCAATACTACCCGCATTACAAGGCAAAATACATTGTGATACGGTAATGGTAACTTCAGCAATTTGATCGGTACATGGGGCGATCGCCCCTGTAGTGGTATATCTGAAAGTATAAGTTCCATCTGGTTGACCTGCAAAATTTACCTCATTACCAGCATTTATAGTCGTTGAACTGCCTGCGGGAGCACTTACAAAAGACCAGCCACCAGCATCCGCATCGGTTAATTGATCATCTAGATCTATGACAGATATTCCGTTGGCAGGAATACTGCAAGCAGCAGCATTTGCCGGCGTACCCGGAGAAGGAGTTGTACTTGCACTTATTGTTATTTGCAAAGCAGGACTTGCGCAATTATTCACCTCGTCAAAAAAGAAGCCGAAATAGGTGCCAGCAGTATTTACAACACTAGATGATAAATGTGTAGCGCTATTCGCAAGGTCGGTGTTGGTTTCACTCCACCTTAGCACTGCATTTACAGGTGGTGTACTTATCGTATAATCGTCTAAATCTTTATTAAAAGTATCGCAAAACGCCGTCTCCTCTGCTGCATCCAAAGCTGGTGCCGTATTTCCGGCAGCACAAGCATCATCATCAAGAATTGTAATGGTAGCTGTATCGGATATGTCTACGCTAAGCGTAGTTCCCGTTAAGTTTGCCATTGAAATTGTTAAATTCTCATCACCTTCTATCGTACCATCTGCCTGAGGCGCAAAAGTAACCGTTCGAATCTCGTTGGCATTTCCAGAGAAGTTTAAGGCTTGGTTCGTTATTGCAGCATAGTCATTATTGGCAGTAGTTGCCGTGCCATCTGCAGTAGAGACCTCAACCCTAAAGCCACCTACAACAGCATTATCTAGACTTATATTAATACTACCTGGACCACCATCCTCAGGAAAGCTAATATCTGCAATTGTCACCTCGGCCCTATCATCGTCCAATATGGTATTGGTGGCCGTTCGATTTGCGGGAATAGGATCTAAAACCACATCTCCGGAGGTAATTCCGGTTAAGGTTATCGTAACGGTTTCATTGCCTTCAACAATAGCATCTTCTAAAACAGGAATGGTAACATCTGTTGAAAAATCCCCAGCCGTAATAGTTGCAGTATTGCCAAATGCCGTGTAATCAACACCAGAAGCAGCAGTGCCCGTTATATTAAAAACTATATCAGTATCAGTAGTTGTAGCATTTGTCTGAGAAATCGTCAGAATTCCATTGGTTACCGCTCCAGCTCCATTTTCTGAACCATTGGAAGTATTTACAATGCTAACCGTAGGGCTATCATCATTGGTAATGGTTCCTATCGCACTTGCCGTTCCAATTGAAGATCCAGCGCTCGGATTACTTAAGGCTATGGTAAAGGTTTCATCGGGTTCAAAATCTGTATCCCCATTTACTTCAATGGTTACCGTCGTACTTGCTTCGTTAGCTGCAAATGGTATTGTTCCACTTGGAGAAACGCCACCAACAAAGTCAGAACCATCTGTAAGCGAAGTTCCACTTCCGGCAACGGTATAATCAACAGTCGAGGTATTTGTCAAATTACCTGTGCGATTTAGGGTAAATACGAAAGCTGTCGAACCTGAGTCCCCTTCATCTAAAGTAACTCCAGAGCCCAGCGAGATTGTATTATCGTCGTTTGTTATTGTCCCTACCCCCACAGCATCGGATATTGTGGCATTCGTGGCATTTGTAATACGAACCCTAAAAGTTTCATTAGCCTCTTCATCAGAATCCCCAGTAACAGAAACCCTTACCGTAGTACTTGACGCACCAGTGGCTATGGAGCCGCTACCTCCTGTTATCGCCACATAATCAATACCCGGGGTGGCAGTGGTAGACGTCGTTTCGGTCGCCACATCAAAAGCTATCGTGTTAGCGGCAGGTCCTCCACCGTCTATGCTTACTGTGAAGATAAAGTCAGTAGTGCCTGTATCACCTTCTACCTGACTTACATTATCAATACCAATTGTATCACCGTCATTGTTAAGTATTCTCCCTAGACCATTATCATCGGTGATATTAGCATTAACAGCATTACTGATAATTACTCGAAAATCTTCATTGGGTTCAACCACCGTATCATCAAGAACGGTTATGGAAATAGTTGTACTATTTTCCCCATCATTAATAGTACCACTAGCGCCACTTACCGCAACGTAATCATCTCCAGCAGTTGCGGTTACATCTACCGTATCATAGTCGAAATCGATGTCTCCATCTGCATTTCCACCTCCATCAACACTAACTGTAAAAACAAAAGTTGTCGTACCAACATCTCCTTCAAAAGCTACACGATTACCGATACTGATTTGCTGGTCATCGTCTAAATTGGTGACCTCTAAATCTGGCACATCATTATTTCCTAAACTGTTATAATTTGGATCAGCTGAACTTGGGTTTCCTGTTCGTATATCATCTACCACATTACCATCTACTATGGCATCATCAATACCAGTAATAGTTAAAGTAACCCCAGTATCCCATTCTGCGGGTGTGATTACAAGGTTTGCCGGGCCGGATGTTTCCGTATTATCATATTGTTCTATCGGAATAGTTACATCTGCTATAGGCTGACTTCTTAAGGTAAAGATAAAATCTGTTGTACCACCACCTTCTGTCGTTGTTCCGGTTGTGGTATTGATATCTATTCCCGCGGAATCATTATCCACAATTGTTATTGTGGCCGTATTTGCAGCACCATTTATTGGAACAAAAGGGCTAACACTATTTAAGGTTATAATTACTGTTTCATTTCCCTCGATAAAGGGATCATCGACAATTCCGTTTACATCAACTATGACATCATTACTACCAGTAAGTATAATTGCCGAACCTGAAAGAGCAGCATAATCGTCCGTTGAAGTAGCTGTACCTGTAATAGTATAATTAACCGTTACATCGGCTCCAGCACTTAAACCAGTAGTTTCAAAAATTCGAAAACTTCCCGGATTTGACAACTCTTCTTGCACATCTGCATCTAAAACTTCAACAGAAATGTCTTGAGCATAGAGGGTCGCAATACTCGAAAACAAAAAAAAGAATACCAGTATCTTTAGAATTGATAATACCGGGGCATTTTTATTTGAGTGGGACATTTCTACTTTCTTGATTGTCAGAAAAATACTATTATTTTGTTTGGGTAATGAGAACCTCAATATTACTAAAAAAATACCGCTTTTTTTTGCTTTAAAGATTAAATTCAGCTTTGTTAGACCAACTGCATAAATTAACGAATAACATGATTATTCTATCGTTCCGGAACTGGTTTCAACATCACTGGAAATCTTTCTTACCAAGCCTTGAAGTACTTTTCCTGGCCCCACTTCAACAAAGCTACTTGCACCGTCTGCGACCATATTACGAACACTTTGTGTCCATTTTACAGGAGCGGTCAATTGGGCTATCAAATTTTCCTTCACTTCTTTAGACACCGTAACACCTGTTGTAGTCACATTTTGATAAATTGAACAGGTTGGCTCACTAAAAGTTGTATTTTCTAAGGCAGCTGCTAATTCTTCTCTAGCGGGCTCCATAAGTGGTGAATGAAAAGCACCGCCAACAGGCAATAGAAGGGCCCTTCTTGCTCCGGCCTCTTTTAATTTTTCACATGCCAAATTTACTGCTTCAACTTCACCTGAAATAACCAACTGGCCTGGGCAGTTATAATTCGCAGGTACCACAATCCCTTGAACTTCAGCACATATCTTTTCTACTACTTCATCTTCTAAACCCAATACAGCCGCCATCGTACTTTGTTGTACCTCGCAGGCCTTTTGCATTGCCAAGGCTCGTTGAGAAACCAGCTTTAGCCCATCTTCAAAATTCAAAGTTCCATTGGCAACTAAAGCAGAAAATTCACCCAAAGAGTGCCCGGCAACCATATCTGGCTTAAAATTTGCTCCCATTACTTTGCTAAGTATCACCGAATGTAGGAAAATAGCTGGTTGTGTTACTTTGGTCTGTTTTAAATCTTCCGGTGTTCCCTCAAACATAATATCTGTAATAGAAAAACCTAAGATATCGTTCGCTTGCTCAAAAAGTTCTTGAGCGATAGCGTGGTTTTCATATAAATCTAAACCCATACCCACAAATTGGGCACCTTGCCCCGGAAAAATATATGCTTTCATAGTGTTCTCTTCAGTTGGGCAAAAATAAGGATTTATCTTATTTCTATTCAGTGAATATTCTTAGGATTTTTACTTTCAATTATCCTCTTTAAACCAACCAGAATACATAACATAGGCATTCGCTATTCTGTCGATTTCGCCAGAACTTAATTCTGGACTGACATCTTTAATTTTTTTGGCGGGCATGCCGGCAAAAATAGTCCCTGAGGGTATATGGGTGCCCTTGGTAACAACCGCTCCAGCCGCAATTATAGCATTAGACTCTACAACACAATCATCCATAATAATAGCGCCCATGCCTACCAATACATTATCCTTGATTGTACAGCCATGTACAATAGCATTATGGCCAATAGAGACATTATTGCCTATAACCGTAGGCGCTTTTTTATAGGTGCAATGGATTACGGCACCGTCTTGAATATTTACCTTATTTCCAATCTTTATGAAGTGTACATCTCCTCTTAACACTGCATTAAACCAAACGCTGCATTGTTTGCCCATTGTAACCTCGCCAACAATGGTCGCATTTTCGGCAATAAAACAATCTTCTCCTATTTCCGGTGACTTACCATTTACAGTTTTAATTAGCATAACTCGATATTTTATTTAAAATAGGAAAGTAATTCTGATTTCTTTGAGGCCGACACTGATAGTTCTTTTCCATTTGACAAAATAACGCTCCCGCCCTTGCCTTTTTTATATTTCTGAACTTCATTTACGTTTACCAAATACGATTTATGAATTCTTGCAAACGAGAATTCTTTGAGGGCTTCCTCGAAATATTTTAAAGTCTTACTGACAACAATCCGTTTTTCCTGTAAATAAATCTCCGTGTAATTATCATCAGCCTTACAAAAGAAGATATCGTTTACATCTAAAACCTGAAAACCATCTTGTTGCGGCAAGGTAATCTTTCCTTCGGCTTTTTTCAATTTGGTCTGGAGCACCTTGCCCTCAAGTGCATTCTCTCTTTCCTTTATTTCAACAACATAATCAACTGCCTTGACCAACTCATCAATATTAATGGGCTTCATCAAGTAATATGCCGCATGATTGTTCAATGCATCCATCGCGTATTGATTATAAGCCGTAACAAAAACCGTCTCAAAAGTTCTATCGGCAACTTGATCTAGTAAATCAAAAGCATTACCAAAAGGCATTTCAACATCCAGAAAAACCAAATCAGGTTTATGGAGTTCTATTAATTCAAGGCCTTCTTTTATGGTTGCAGCCTCTCCTTGAAGTTGCACATTTTTACAGTACTTACTTAGGTAATTCCTTAGAATTTCTCTACTATTCGCCTCGTCTTCTACAATAATCGCTTTAAGTTGCATTAGTCTTTTTTAAGCTTTAAGATTACTTTTGTACCTGTTTTGTCTTCTTGTAAATCAGAAATCGATACTGCTACCTTATTCTTATACATATCGTTTAAAATGGCAATACGTTTTCTAATATTTCCCATGCCTTTCGACTTTTGCTTTTTCTGATTTTCGGTCTTCAAAGCTGCCGATTTTTTTCTACCGATACCATTATCTAAAATTTCTATTTGAAGCAATTCATTGGTCAATTGCGCGACATTGATTTTTAAAAATCCTTTCTGCTCTTTGTATCGCAATCCATGCCAAATAGCATTTTCAATATAAGGTTGCAATAGCATTGGTGGGATATCAAAAGAATTTATATCAATATCTTTTTCAATATTGACCTCATAATCGAATTTATCAGGAAAACGTGAATGCTCTAGCTTTACATAGAGTTCTAACAACTCCAACTCTTTTGCCAGAGGAATAAAATCTTCTTCTGAATTCTCTAAAACGGTACGCATCAATACCGAAAAATCACTTAAAAATCGATTTGCATTTCGCTCATCACTCTTGGCGATATAATTATTGACCGAGTTTAGGGCATTAAAAATAAAATGCGGATTCATTTGAGATCGTAACGATTTTAAGGCCAGCAAGTTGTTTGCCAATTTCTGCTGCCTGTTACTTCGGTAATAAAAGAATGCCGCTAAAGCAAAGAGTAGCATACCTAGCAAAAGGGAATAGATAATCCACTTTTGTCTTTTGTTGTTCTCTTCGAACAATTGTTGCTCGGTCAAGGCAAGGCTGTATTTACTTTGGGAGAGTTCTCGCTCTTGTTCTAAGCTTGAAATACGGTTTTGTTTTGTCGCAATTTCACGGTTGAGCCTTGCGGCGCGTGCTATCTCTTGTTCTTTTCTTATATATAGGGTATCTACCAAAGCGACATAATTTTGGTAGGTGTTATATGCTTTGGCAAAATCGCCTTTAAATTCGAAAACTTCAGATAACTTTCTAGTTGCATCTTTTTGAACTATTAAATCATCTTCACTATCTGCTTCAACAATACTTTTTTCTAAATAAGGTATGGCCTCATCTAATTTCTCTTGTGCGATATAAGCATTGGCTATTTTATAGTTGATACGTTGCGAGGTTATAGAATCGGCATCTACAAGACCTTTATTTTTTGCTACGGCCTTTTTAGGCAACTGCTGTAACTCATTCAGACTTTTCTTCCGAAGCTGAATCTCATCTCCGTACCGATTTGATCTGTTGTAGAAGTCAGCTACTTTTTCATTCTCTTGAATGGCTCTGGCCGGCGTTTCCTGTTTTGAGAGTTTCAATGAATTATTAAAATACCCTTCTGCCTCAATCTCGCGATTGGCCATAGCATACGTATCGGCAATTTTAGAATTTAAATCCGTAACCTTCGGAGAAACCTGATTCTTCTGGGCAATTTTTAAGCCCTCTTGATAAAACTCCAAGGCCTTACTGGTTTCCCCTAAACCTTTATGGCTATCGCCCAACTCTTCGCACAATTGTATACGTTGGTACGGGACCATCTTGCGAATTTTCAATAGGGGTTGCAACACCTCGTTTGCTTTCTCGAATTCACCTGTTTTAATGTAAGCCTCGGCCAGACCTAAGGATGTCTTGGTATTTTTCTGCGCTTTTTGGGCATCTTTAAAGTTGGTAATCGCCAAGTCATATTGTTTATGATACATGTAGATTTCACCAAGGGAACGTAGCGATTTAGCAAGTGCAGTCTTATTTGGATTATTACCCAAAGTTGAAATAGACTGTGCTACAAAATCAATACTTTTTTCAATATCAATTTTTTTATAATGTTCAGCAGAGTCTAAATATGAGGTGTAATTGGGGCCGGACCTCGAACCCTGAAAAGTACTTTTAGAATTTGATGTATAATCTTCAACCTGAACACTGATGTCTTCATCAGAAGTGATACGGTGACGCACTGTTTCAAACTCAGTGCTTTCAAAAATCAGCAAATCTCCGATACCAGCTTTAATCTTAAATTCACCTAGTGCATTTGTGGTCGCATAACTTCCTTTATCCGTAGATACTTGTACGCCAGATATTGGTGTGAAGTCTTCTTTACCCCTAACGGTTCCTTTTAATTCAAAAGTAGCGTTGGCGCGTTGTTGCACCTGTGCAAGTACACCAGTCGTGGTTAGCACTAAAAATAATATGATATAAGTCTTCTTGAACATTTTTAAATAATCAAGGTAAACTTAGTTGATTTCAATGGCTTAAAAAAATGCCAAATCCTTTAAAACCCTATAAAACAAGGTCTAAAAAAGCACTTTACTAAACTAATGGGCCAACTCACGCATTAAAAAGTCGCGTTTACTCATTCTAGATTTTTCTTTACCTATTACAGGTCTAGTTTTACTGCAGAAATTAAAAAATAAAGCACAATGAAAAAACTAAATCACACATTAGCCATAGGGTTTTTTGCCCTGTCGATGAGCACGATATATGGTTGCAATTTAAAAGTAGAGAATACAAAAAATAAGCCTTTGATAGCCCAAGTCATACCTGCCGAAGATGAGAAACCTGCAAAACAGTATGTAAAAATAGCATTGCTTTTAGATACAAGTAATAGCATGGACGGACTTATAAATCAAGCAAAAGCACAACTTTGGGACATCGTAAATGAGTTTACATATGCCAAATGTGGCAATGAAGCGAGACCAAGTTTACAAATCGCCTTGTACGAATATGGTAATGATGATATTTCGGCACGAGAAGGATATATCAGACAGGTAATCGGTTTTAGTAGTGATTTAGATGAGATATC
The DNA here is from genome assembly GCF_055693185.1 of Croceitalea sp. W27. Taxonomy (NCBI): domain Bacteria; kingdom Pseudomonadati; phylum Bacteroidota; class Flavobacteriia; order Flavobacteriales; family Flavobacteriaceae; genus Croceitalea; species Croceitalea sp. W27. The sequence goes on along the minus strand of NZ_CM146327.1, from coordinate 2,958,573 downwards.
AGAAAAACTGTTCTCGCTTACCACTAATGGTGGAGAAGAATTTTGTGGACAGGTAATAAACAATTCATTAAAACAATTGGATTGGGGCAAGAACGCAGATGACCTTAAAATGATATTTATTGCCGGTAATGAACCTTTTACACAAGGTAAGCTTGATTATAAAGATGCCACTTCACAAGCTAAAGAAAAAGACGTTATTGTTAATACCATATTTTGTGGAAACTACGATCAAGGCGTGGGCAGTAAATGGAAAAATGGCGCCGAGTTAACTGGAGGTGAATATATGGCAATAGACCATAATCGTCAGGTAGTACACGTTGCTACACCATATGATGATGTCATTATTCAACTAAATTCAAAATTGAACAAAACGTATATTGGTTATGGTTATAGAGGCGCAAGAAAAATGGCAGTACAAGCTGAGCAAGACACTAATGCCTATGAACTTAATGAAGGTGTTGCCCTAAAAAGAGCGGTTAGCAAGAGTTCAAAACTTTACAATAATTCTAGTTGGGATTTGGTCGATGCCGCCGAAGATGAAGAATTTAGGGTATCTGAACTTAGAAAAGAAGATTTGCCGAAAGAACTACAGGCAAAATCGGTAAAAGAAATCGAAAAATACATTGATGATAAAAAAGTAGAACGTGCTAAGATTCAAAGTGAAATTCAAGAATTGAACAAAAAACGAGAAGCTTATATCGCTAAAAATCAGAAAGAAGAAAAGGGTGAGCTTGAAAGTGCTCTTTTAAGAGCCATTAAAACTCAAGCCACCAAGAAAAATTACAAATGGGATAAAAAGTAAGCAGCTTGCAATTAATCAAAAGGCCTATCTGAAAAGATGGGCTTTTTTAGTTGTTAGCAGCCGGGCAGTAACAATCGTAACGTTTTTCATTACTCTGACCTATATCATAGCCAAGTGTAATTTGATGAAAACCGCCACTATCAAATCGTATATCGCCCGATTGATAAGAATAGTTATAAGAGAACATGAAGTTTTTATAGTTTACCCCTACAATCGGTGTAAATAACTGCAAACGCTGTTCTCCAAAAGTACCGTTCTGAATAAACTGAGCGCCGTCAAAACTCCTCCTATAAGAGAGACCGCCCCAAATAACGGTATCGTCACCTATATCGCGATATGCCTTTGCATTGATATCTACCGTTTTTTCTTCTGTAAATTCGGTAAGTTGAAAAAGCACTGAAGGCTCAAGTCTAGTTCTTCCTTTTCCGAATACGTAACCTGCAGATATCAGGTATCTTCTCAGATTATCGATAACGGGTACATTGTCAGGGTCTGCCCTACCTATTCGATACAAATTTCGTTGAGATGCAAGTACATTTTGCACAGCAAAATGAGCGTAAAACTCAAAATAATTATACGACATTCCTAAGTCTACGTTATAATAACTTGCAGTTGTTTTGACCCCTCTAACAGCCGGATCCGGATTCACAGACCTAAATTCGGTTTCATCTAAACTACTAAGTAAGATTGTTCCACTCAAACCAAAAGACAACTGATTTAAAGTTCTAAAATCTCCGCCCAACTGTAAATGATGGGCATAGGTCGCCTTAAAACCTGACTGAGAATGAAAACCATTGGCATCGTTAAAAAGAATGCCCCCTATTCCACTGTTCTGACCTACCCTAAAATTTGCATTAAAAGTTTGCAGGCTCGGTGCGTTCTCAACATCAAACCATTGTTTGCGTGCTGTAAGCCGTATTTTTCCACCCTCGCCAATACCCGCCATTGAAGGATATACCAAATAATAATTATCAGATAGGTAATCGAAGTACACAGGAATACCCTCTTGAGACCACGATTTAGAGCAAAAAAATAAGGTAAAAAGTATAAGCGGTAGCAGACGTTTCATAAAATGTTTGGGGCTAAGTGTTCTGTTGCTAGATGATTAATCATATAAATAACGCTATTAAAACCACATTATTATATATTTTCTGCGTGGTTTTTACTTTGTACTTTTGTTCAAATTTTTGCAATGAAAGAATACAATATTACAGTAATCGAAACGAATAACCCTGCAATTTTAAAGTTTGAGGCCAATCATTTTTTAGTAAAGCAGAATTATGAGTTTAAAAATATAGATGAGGCTAAAAATTCTCCTTTGGCACAGCAACTATTTTATCTTCCTTTTATAAAAACCGTATACATTTCTGGGAATTTTATAGCCATGGAGCGTTTTGACATTGTAGAATGGAACGATGTGAAAGATGAAGTAGCGCAGCAATTGGTAGAATACCTAAACGCTGGCGAACCGGTTGTTCTAGAAGAAGAAACCTCTAAAAAAGCAGCGGTAACGGTATACGCAGAGGTTACGCCAAACCCTGCAGTTATGAAGTATGTTGCCAACAAGGTAATCGTACCGGCAATTTTTGAATTCAAAAATATAGATGAGGCAAAAGATTCAGAGTTGGCAAAACAGCTTTTTCACTTTCCCTATGTAAAAGAAGTTTTTATAGATAAAAATTATGTTTCGATTACCAAATATGAAGTAGCTGATTGGAATGAAATATCTATGGAACTTCGCGAATTTATCCTAGAGTACCTTGCTGACAATAAGGAGGTAGTTTCTGAAGGCGCTTTGGCAAAAGAAGCCGAAAATACATCGGAAACAACCGCGAAAACAACTTATGACAATACCTCGCAGCAAATTATAGATATTCTAGAGGAGTATGTAAAACCCGCCGTAGCAAGTGACGGCGGCAATATTCTTTTTCAATCTTACGAAGAAGAAAGTAAAACCGTAAACGTAATACTTCAAGGAGCCTGTAGTGGTTGCCCATCATCAACATTCACCCTTAAAAATGGCATCGAAACCATGTTAAAAAACATGATGGGCGATAAGGTAAACGAAGTAGTTGCCCTAAATGGATGATTTTTAGTTTTCTTTAAGCAGGTTCTTCTCTTTTATTTATTAAATTGAGGAAAATTAAAAAACATTAACTATGGCAATTTTAAAAGTAATAGAAGTTTTAGCGAATTCTGACAAAGGTTGGGAAGATGCCACAGCAAAAGCTGTAGCGCAGGCATCCAAATCTGTAAAAAATATTCGCTCGGTTTATTTAAACGAACAAAGCGCGACAGTAAATGATGGTAAAATTGATGACTATCGTGTTAATGTCAAAATTACTTTCGAAGTAAAGTAATCGGTCTTAAAAATTAATAGCGTCCGTATTTGGGCGCTTTTTTTATGTCAAAAAGTGAGTATGCAAAGAGTTTCTCTTATAGTTTTAGTTGTTTCATTTTTATTGAACGGGTGCGCCCAAAAAAAAGAAGAAATGAGTCATAAATATACCAATGCCCTAATCAATGAGACTAGTCCTTATTTGCTTCAACATGCGCACAACCCGGTAAATTGGGAAGCTTGGCATCCAGAGGTATTAAAAAGAGCTGAAGAAGAAAACAAGCCTTTGTTGATTAGTATTGGGTATGCCGCCTGCCACTGGTGCCATGTAATGGAACATGAATGCTTTGAAGATGAGGAGGTTGCAAAAATGATGAACGAAAATTTCATTAATATAAAAATCGATAGAGAAGAACGACCAGATGTAGACCAGATATATATGGACGCTATTCAAATGATGACAGGTAACGGAGGTTGGCCACTCAATATCGTAGCACTACCGGATGGAAGGCCGTTTTGGGGCGCAACTTATCTACCTAAGGATAATTGGGTAAAATCATTAGAACAGCTCATAGAACTGTACAAAACAAATCCTGATAAAATATTGGGTTATGCAGATGATCTAGAGAGAGGTATAAAAGCCATAAATCTTGTTGAAAACAAAGAAGAAACTATTTCTTACTCACTCGAACAGCTTGGTAGGGCGGTAGAGAATTGGGCAACTTATTTTGACACCTTTTTAGGGGGTTATAAAAGAGCGCCTAAGTTCATGATGCCCAATAATATTGATTTCTTGTTGCATTATGGCACTTCACAAAAAGATGAAAAGATTCTCAAATATGTGAATACCACACTCACCAGAATGGCCTATGGCGGTATTTTTGACCATGTAGGCGGAGGCTTTTCACGTTATTCCGTTGATACCAAATGGCATGTTCCTCATTTTGAAAAAATGCTCTATGACAATGGACAATTGATTAGCTTGTATTCAAAAGCCTATGCAGTAACAAAAAATGAACTCTATAAGAAAACTGCCGAAGAAAGCATAGCCTTTGCACTAGAAGAATTGGCCGATGAAAATGGCGGGTTTTATTCGTCTTTAGATGCAGACAGTTTAGACGAAAACAATGAATTGGAAGAAGGTGCCTACTATGTTTGGACGGCAGAAGAACTCCAAACCATATTAAAGGTTGATTTTGAAATCTTTAAAGACTATTTCAACATCAATTCATATGGCCAGTGGGAAGAAAATTATGTTTTGATACGAGATAAATCCGATAAGGATATTGCCGAAAAACACAATATTTCTGTTACTGCACTTAAAGAAAAAATTGATAGCAGTTTAAGCATTTTAAAACAAGAACGTTCTAAACGTGAAAAACCACGATTAGATGACAAGATTTTAACCTCTTGGAACGGGTTAATGCTTCATGGTTTGGTAGATGCCTATCGTTATCTTGGTGATAAAAGCTATTTAGAGTTAGCACTCAAAAATGCCACTTTCATTCAAACCAAAATGAAAAAAGCAGACGGGGGACTTTATAGAAACCACAAAAAAGGAAAGAGTAACATTAATGGGTTTTTAGAAGATTACGCTTCGGTAATAGAAGCATACATTTCACTTTATGAAGTCACTTTTGATATTAAATGGCTAAAAGAGGCCCAACAACTTACAAATTATACCATTGTTCATTTTCAAGACACAGATAGTAAGCTGTTTTATTTTACTTCTGATGAAGACGATTCACTAATTAGAAGAAGCATAGAAACCAATGACAATGTTATCTCTGCATCCAATTCTATTATGGGTAAAAACCTTTTAAAGCTTCATAAAGTCTATATGGATAAAGGCTATGGCGATTTAGCGAACGAAATGCTTAAAAATGTACAGGGTAATTTTGATCTAAATGCACAGAGCTATTCCAATTGGTTACATTTAGTGCTTTACAAGCAGCAAAACTTTTATGAAATAGCGATTGTAGGCGATAACTACAAAAGTATCGGTAGAGAAATAGCCCAGAACTACCTACCCAATAGTATTTTGGTAGGTTCGCCTGAAGAAGGGCCCATAGAACTGCTCGAGAACAGGTATAATGAAGGAGAAACCTTGATTTATGTATGTATTGAAGGAACCTGTAAGTTGCCGGTACAGAGTGCGGAAGAAGTGTTAAAACAACTTTAAAATCGTTTGAAACATTAACCAAAGTTTAGACTTATTTTTTTGACTTGATTTTCTCATTTTCTTAGGTTGTCTTGACAATAATAAAAACACTATGAAAGAATTAACAGATTTACAAGCCCATTTAGACAATGCCATAGATTGGATATGGAAGTTACTCCCCAATTTAGTCTTGGCCATTTTATTGCTAATAGTTGGTCTTTGGGTTGTAAAGTTTTTAAACCGGATGGTTCGAAAGTTTTTTGAAAAGAAAGACTACGACCAAACCTTAGAGACATTTTTACAGAGTTTTATCAGCATCACCTTAAAGATTGTACTATTTGTACTTGTGGTAACCCAACTAGGGGTAAAAACCTCCTCTTTGGTCGCGATGTTAGGTGCGGCGGGGCTGGCAATTGGGTTGGCACTTCAAGGATCTTTGGCCAATTTCGCCGGTGGCGTTTTAATATTGTTGTTCAAACCTTTTAAAGTGGGTGATTTTATTTCTGCACAAGGGGTAGATGGCACCGTTAAAGAAATTTCTATTTTCAATACCAAACTTACCACCTTTGGAAATCAATTGGCCATAGTGCCAAACGGACAGCTTTCAAACGGGAATGTTATAAATTATAATGCCGAACCGATTAGACGAGATAACTACACTGTAGGAATTGGCTATGGTTCCAATATAAAAACAGCCAAGGAGATTTTACTACAAATATGCGCCGATAATGATACCATATTAACCGAGCCTGCTCCTGAAGTTTATGTTGGTTCCCTGGGCGATAGTTCAGTTAATCTCTCTTTACGATTTTGGGCAAAGAATGAGGATTTTTGGCAGGCCAAATTCTATGTTCACGAAGAATCTAAATTACGTTTTGACGAAGCAGGAATTGAAATTCCATTTCCACAACGTGTCATGCATAGTATTAAGTAAAACTATTTTTTCTTTGTTTGAAGGATAAAGTCCTTTAAATAATAAGGTTCGAAGTAGGCGACATTTTCAAAGTCGCTTACTTCGAATTTTTTTTGTGCCAATTTTGACATTTCTCTAGACGATGGAAAGGCTTCGTTATAAAATTGAAAATTTGAATGACTCAGAACTTCTTGGCATTTTTCAGCCCCACTCCCAATTATATGAACTTTCTTAAAGCCTGAGTATTCCGCAAATGAATTTTCATCAATAATCTCGGCCTTAGTCTCTCTAATTTCATGATATGCATCATCAAAAACACAAGAGTAGACCTCCATTCTTCGCGCATCCAAAACCGGAATGACAATCTCATTTGGCCCAATATGAAGTTGGTTTGCCATACTTTCCAAAGTTGGAACAGAAATTAACGGCAAGTCCAGTGAAAAACATAGGCCTTTTGCCGCAGATACTCCTATCCTTAATCCTGTGTATGAGCCTGGACCTTTACTTACGGCTATGGCATCAATGTCAGAAAATGAAAAAGAAGCCTCCTCTAAGGCTTCTTTTATGAATATGTGTAATTGCTCTGAATGCGAATAATTAGGCGTATTTTCTTCTTTAACGCTAACTAGCTTACCATCTGCGGAAATACTAACTGAGCAATTCGTAGTTGCAGTTTCTAAGTTTATTATTTTGGCCATAACGACCGCAAAGATAACCCTTAGTTCAACGAAAGTGGTATTCCAAAGTAGAACTCTAATATTTTCAATCTGAAAATATAATCGTATTTCGTTCTAACTACGCTAGCCTCTGCATTATCCAATCGAGATTGTGCCTGACTAAAATCAAAAGCATTCATCAATCCGACATCAAAACGCTCTTTGGCATAATCATAGGCCAATCTTCTTGCTTCTAAGGTCTTTTCAGCGGCTTCATAAGCTTTAAGAAAAGTAGTAACATCAACATATGCCTGCTGTATATTTGTTTCAAGCTGTAGCTTTTGCTGATCTAATTGAATCTTTGAAATATCTACACTAATTTTTGCTCTTTTCACATTATTACGAGCGCTCCAACCATTAAATATTGGCACATTCAGCTGTGCACCATACGAGATTCCATCAAAAATATATAACTGATCAAAAAAGCCTCCAAAAATGTTGTTCTGGTCAGAGTATCGCGTATTATAGTTGAAAAATCCTGTTATGGTAGGGTATCTTGCTCCTTTGGCTATTTCTAAATCTTTAGACGCCAAATCAACATTGGCCTGTGAAAACTTTATGTCATTTCTAAAACTTAAAGCTTTGTCAAAGATTACTTTAGGAGAATTCGATAAAATATCAGATACCGGAATATCAAAAGACTCTTCTGCAATATCAAAGTTTTCGTAATCAGTTATCTGTAATAATTGTGCTAAGCTGATTTTTGAAATTAGCACAAGGCTTTCCCCATTAACCACCTGTTGTTCTTGATTTGCAGCAGTAGCCTCAATTTCCAACAAATCTCCTCTTGGTGACACCCCGGATTCTACTAATTCTTTGGTGCGTTTCAAATCCTGTTCTGTAACGGCAAACTGCGCTTCGGCAACTTTTAAAGCTTCTTTGTTCGACAATACCTGTAAATACGCGTTGGCAACGTTTAATCGAATATCATCTTTAAAATTATCTAATCTATATTGGCTTGCAATTCCACTTAATTTTGCTCTCTGAATTCTTTTAAAATTACGAAGACCGTCAAATAAAGTTAGATTAGAATTTAACCCACCACTTACATTTAAAATAGTATTTGTAGTAGGTTCATTTGTAGCAGGATTAAAAGATAAACCTGTATTTGATGATATCGTAGTTGATCCATTTAAACTCGGTATCAATGCTCCTATGGCATCAGATTCATCAATTTTAGCATTTTCTAAATCTAGCTCTGCCTGTTCTACGGTCAGGTTATTATCAACAGCATATCTAACGCACTCTTCGAGTGTCCATTTCTTCATTTGTCCGTTAACGGAAAATAAAGATCCTATGATTAGTAGTAAGGTTAACGTATGTCTCATTCGTTTTTTGATTTTTCGGTTTGTAAATTGGTTATTCGGCAGTTTCTTCAGAGTCCTCTTCTTCATCTTCCTCTAAACCTTTTTTAATAGGCTCTGTTTTATTCCATTGCTTAACCTTATCGTCTTTTTCAAGGCCAGAAACAATTTCTACGTTCACCCCATCTGAAATTCCTATTTCGATGTCTCTACGCTCAAATTGCTGCTCTCCAGTCGCAATTTCCACATAAGGTTTATTGGTAGATTTATCGAATTGAAGTAAAGCTTCAGGAATAACCAAAATACTATCCTTTTTCTCAAGAATTAAAGAGGCATTGGCACTGTAACCGGCACGTATCATTACACTTTCGTCAACTTTTACATCACCTTCTATCTTAAACTGTACCGCACCAGCTTCTTCAACTCCTTTTGGTGCAATAAACTTAAGGTTCGCGTCAAATTTTTTATCATTAATTGCACCTAAACTTATCTCTAAAGGCATTCCAACTTCCAATTTTCCTACTTCACCCTCATCAACTTTACCTTCAAAAATCATTTTACTCAAATCTGCGATTGATGCAATAGTAGTACCATCATTGAAGTTATTACTTTGTATTACCTGATCACCTTCCTCGACTGGTATTTCTAAAATGGTTCCATCCACTGTAGCCCTAATGTTTGTATTAGCACTAGATGACCCACCTGCTGAACCCCGTCTAATAATCTGGTAATCTGCTCGAGCATTTTTAACCTCTTGCTGTGCCTGATTATAAGTTAAAGCCAAATTATTAAAATCTTGACTCGAAATCACACCTTTATCAAAAAGCGTTTTGTTTCTGTCATATTCAATTTTAGCGTTATTTAAGGCCAGTTCGGCATTTCTTACACGGCCATTAGCTTGGTTTAAGGCTTGCTCATTAGGAACTACTTTAATTACGGCGATTAAATCACCTGCTTTTACCGTAACACCTTCTTCTAAATAAATTTTATCTATGATACCCGAAATTTGAGGTTTTATCTCAATTTCGTCTTCAGGTATGACCTTTCCGGTAGCAACAGTTTTCTTCTCGATACTGGATATAAAAGGATTGTGGGTTTCGTATTCGATAGCGGACTTACCATTGGACTTCACAAAAAAAGCTGCAGCCCATAAAGCACCGAGTATCAATACCCCAAGTCCTACCCATTTTAAAATTTTCTTCATTTTATGTCAATTTAGTTTTATAGTTGTTATTTAGTTATTCTTCTCTTAGAGCATCTATTGGTCTTATGCTTACAGCTCTTTGAGCCGGAATTAATCCTATTAGCACGCCGAGAACGACCATTAATAAAAGTGACCCTATCACATATGGTATTGGCACCGTTGGATTAGCATAGGGGAAGTCTCCACCTTGGGTCAAGGTATCAATTATTTTAAGCGTTAATGCGCCAAATATGATACCTATAATACCTGCTAATAGGGTTAGTGTTAGTGCTTCAATAATAATTTGATTACGCACTTCAGAAGGGGTTGCACCCAATGCTCGTCTAACACCTAATTCTTTGGTGCGCTCTTTAACGGAGATCAATAAAATGTTACCAATACCGATAACCCCTGCAAGAATACAAGCAATACCTACTATCAATGATAAGAAGGTCATACCACTAGAAAAGCCCATAATCTTATTAAAAATTTCACCAAGGTTAAAAGAACCGAAAGCTCTTTCATCTTTTGGGCTTACATTGTGTATACTTCGTAAAGTAGTTTTGATATCTTCCTCTACCTTCACAACATCTGCATCATCATAAGCGGCAATGGTAAGCCAAGAAACATTATCTCCCGTATTATATAATTTTTTAAATGTAGCAAAGGGTATGTAGATATCGCTATCACTTTCGAAACCACCTCCCGGAGTAAACTTGTGCACGCCAACTACCTGAAAATAGATGTTATCGATTCTAATATAACCTCCTATAGGGTCTTCATCTTCTTCAAACAATTCCTTTTGGGTACGCTCACCTATTACACATACTTTTCTTGCCTGCTCAATGTCTTCATCATTGATAAAACGGCCCCCATCATAGATTTTCTTTGTGGCTATATCTGCAAAGTCAGGAAAATCGCCGTATACGGCATAATTTCCAGACTTTAACCCTCTTGTAATAATGCCAGGATTAGAACCAAAAATGCCTTTAACATTGCGAGGGGCGATTGTTTCAATTTCTGGAACTCTATTATAGAGCACTTCAACGTCTCCTAATTTTAGTTGTATTTGACGCCCCGTTTTAAAACCTGCATAAGGTATACTTGTTCGTTGCCCCCAAGCAAATAGGCTATTTTTTGCTATAGTCTCAAACTGACGCTCAAAACCGTTATCCAAACCTTTTGAAGCCCCTGACAAGCCAATATAAATATAGATTCCTACAAAAACCCCTATCATAGTCAAGAAGGTCCGCAATTTATTCTTCCGAATAGACTGAAAAATTTCTTGCCAAGTATTTCCGTCGAATAGTTGTTTCATTTTACTCGTCTCTTAAAGCTACTATAGGTTTAATTTTGGCCGCTCTTCTTGCGGGAAGATATCCTGCAGCTGCTCCAAAAACTATTAATAGTATGGTTACAAAAATGGCATTAGTGATATTAATCTCTGGGTTGGTAATGAAATAGTCATCTTCCAAAGTTTTACCCCCTATTGACCTCAATACAAAAATCCCAATCAGCAATCCAACAAATCCAGAAATCGTGGTAATAAATATGGCTTCAAAAATAACTCCGTTGGTTACCCTTCTTGGGGTAGCTCCTAAAGCTTTGCGAATACCAATTTCCTTAGTACGTTCTTTTACCATAAACACCATGATGTTGCCAATACCAATCATACCAGAGATGATTACGGCAAAAGCAATTATTGAAATTATGGTCTGCAAAACACCTGCGAATTGCTGGTTCTGTTTAAACTGATCAGCTACGTTTCTTATAAAAATACCATTCGGGTCGCTTGGGCTTATAATCTTTTTATTTCGGATGAATTTATCAAGTTTCCCTTCAAAAGCCATCGCCCCCGCATATCCAATTTCTGGCTTAAAAGCCAATATAATCTGGTCTATTTTATCGTTATTTTTTTCTATAAGCTGTCTTGTAGTATATGGAATATAAATATTGCGTTCTTCGTTATCGCCACCATCATCTTGAAAAACACCGATAACTTTAAAGACACTACCACTAACATCTATAAACTTTCCTATTGATTCCTCTCCTTTAAAAAGGTCTTGTTCTACAAGCCTTCCAATAACGGCATACTTCGTTTTTTGAATAATATCGGTCTCATTCAAATAGCGCCCTTTCATAATTATGGTTTTTTCCGCAAAAAGATGTGCAGGGGCCACTGCTCTTGTAGTATAATTATCAGATTCTTCTTTATACGTCACCGATGCCCCTCTAGATATACGAGGTGTTATGTACTCTAAGAACATAGGGAAATTTTCGGCTATATCTACTAGATCATCGTTTTCGAATTCTATTCTTCTATTCGCTTTATATCCCTTAAAAGGAACTGTTGTTCTACCGGGGAATACAAAAAAGACATTTTGGGCATCATCATTAAAAAACTTTGCAAAGGTGTTTTTTAAACCATTGCCCATTCCGAACAGCACCACATATATAAAAATACCCAACGCCACTGTAAACCCCGTTAAAAAGGTTCGCAGTTTATTCTTGCGAATAGTTTCAAATATTTCTTTCCAAGTATCTCTACTGAACATACTCCGCGGCTCTAACCTGTTTCACTTTTTTATCTTCTACAATAACCCCATCTTTTAGATGTACAATACGTTTGCACATATGGGCAATATCTTCTTCATGGGTAACTACCAATATGGTATTACCCTCATCATTAATTTTTTGAATTAAATCCATCACTTCATACGAAGTAGTACTGTCCAAAGCTCCGGTAGGCTCATCTGCCAAAAGCACCTTAGGTTCGGCCGCCATTGCCCTAGCTATGGCAACACGTTGTTTTTGACCCCCAGAAAGTTCACTCGGCAAGTGTGTTGCCCATTCCCTTAATCCTACTCTTTCTAGATATTGTAGCGCCTTTTCTGTGCGTTCTTTTCGAGCAACCCTTTGATAGTATAAAGGAAGTGCTACATTCTCCATTGCACTCTTGTAATTAATAAGATTGAACGATTGAAAAACAAAGCCTAGAAACTTATTGCGGTATTGAGCAGCTTTGGTTTCACTTAAGTTTTTGATAGGAACATTATCAAGGGTATATTCTCCTTCGTCCGCTTCATCTAGCATTCCAAGAATATTTAGCAAGGTTGATTTTCCAGAACCCGAGGATCCCATGATAGCGACCAATTCGCCATCTTCTACTGAAAAATTGATTCCTTTTAAAACATGAAGGGAATTACTCCCCATTTTATAGGATTTGTGAAGATCTTTAATTTCTATCATGATGATTGGTTTGTTAGCTATACAGAACTTTGCAATCCTGTGTCAATAGGACTTACAAGTTGTAGATTTGTTACAAGAAATATTAAAAAGTTTTGTTAAAAGGTTAGTCGTTCTCCTCTTCAGACTCGATTCCGTTCCAAACCTTAATTTTATCTTCAATTGAAATACCAGATTTGACCTCTACGTTAATACCGTCACTAATACCCAGCTCGATATCTTTGCGCTCAAATTGCTGATTTCCGGTTTCAATTTCCACGAAGGGTTTTTTTGTTTCCTCATCGAACTGTACCAGGGCTTCTTTGATAGCTAAGACGCTATCTACTCTGGCCAAGATAATAGATGCATTGGCACTCAAACCAGCTCTAATAAATGTAGTATCCTGTTTTTTAAGTGTTCCTTTAATTTCAAATTGAATGGCGCCGTTTTCTTCTTTGCCTTTAGGTGCAATATAATCCAATACCGCATTGAAAACTTTATTTTCAATTGCACCCACAGTTATTTCGAGAGGAAGATTCTCTTTAATTTTTCCTACTTCCGATTCATCAACTTTACCCTCAAAAATCATTTTTTCGACATCAGCGATGGCGGCGATCGTAGTACCTTCATTAAAATTGTTACTTTCGATGACCTGATTACCTACTTCTACAGGCACCTCTAACACCATTCCGCTTACAGTAGATTTTATCAATGTATTGGCCGAATTGCCAAAACCACGAGTGGTACCCGTATTCACAATATCAAAACGTTTATTTGCCGCGCTATAGGCCTGTTTTGCTTGATCATAAGTGACTTGCGCCCTATCTAAATCAGCTTGAGAAATTACTCCTTTGTTAAAAATTGAGAGCTGCCGATCATAATTACGCTTTTGGTCGGCTAAGTTGATTTTTGCATCTTCTATAGCATTGCGTGCATCAATCAAAGCATTCAAATTTGGCACAACCTTTATTTTCGCCAACAGATCGCCAGACTTTACATAATCACCACCTTCAACGTACACTTCTTCAATAACACCAGAAATATTTGGTTTGATCAATACCTCCTCTAAAGGCAAAATACTTCCTGTAGCTACCGTTTTCTTTATAATATTTTGTTTTTCTGCCTGTTCCGTCTCATATACAACAGGATCTTCAGCGTTCTTTTGATACAAAAAATACATGGCTCCTCCAAAACCTAGAACAATAATTAAAAGGATGATAATGGTTACTGATTTTTTCATTTTTGATTGATTTATTTATTCGGAATTTACACTCCAAGATTTTCAATTTGAAAATCTCTTAATTAGCTATCTTCTATTTTTATTCTGTTCTTAATGCGTCTATAGGCCTTACTTTTATGGCACTCTGAGCTGGTATAAAGCCAGCAAATAAGCCCGAAACAACTAGTATTATTAAGGCCATTGCAACTACACCAACACTTACATTCGGATTTAAAAACATGTCTACCGGGCCTACACTATCCAAAAGGGCGTTAATACCATAGATAAACAAAGACCCCGTTATAATCCCTGTCATGCCAGAGATTATAGTTAGAAATATAGACTCCATAAGAATCTGTTTTTTTATAGACCATGGTGCTTCACCGAGTGCTCTTCTTATCCCTATTTCCTTCGTCCGCTCCTTAACCACTATTAGCATGATATTACTAATACCTATAACTCCCGAGATTAAAACTAATGTTCCAACGATAATAGCTATCCATCGCATTGCGGAAAAAAGAGTTTCTACCCTATTATACTGTCTAAATAAATCAAAAAAGCCAATAGCCCTTTCATCATCAGGGTGTACCCTTCGACTTTTTTTGACGGTATTTATTATTTTATCCGTCAGGTTACTTATTGATTTTCCATCCTTTGCGGTCAAGGCCATCCACCCCACATTATCGGCTCTGTTAAAAGCCTGGGAAAACGATGTAAATGGAGCATAGATCTGCCGCTCACTATCTTGGTTACCACCATTGCTTGTTTTTTCCTTATAGGTGCCAACCACCATAAAATTTACGCCGCTAATCTTAAGATAAGTACCTAAAACCTCCTCGTCTTCTTTATATAAGTCTTTTCTTATTCCATCTCCAATAACAACCACCTTACGCTTTTCTTTTATGTCGTTATAATTTATAAAGCGTCCTTTGGCGACATACATGGGGTTTTGCAGAATTATTTCAGGATAATCTCCAAAAATTCTGTAGGATCCGGTTTCCGTGCCGTAAACCACATTGTCTACACCGCTTGGCCCTCGTTGGGCATTTCTAGGTGAAATGATTTTGAGCTCGGGGACATTCTGCCGTAATAATTCTACGTCTTCAAGTTTAAAATTGAACCTTCTCCCCTCAGGTAGACCTTGATAAGCCATTGTGGTATTCTGTGTCCACATAAACATCGTATTTGTGGCCACCCCGTTAAAGTCTTGCTTAATGCCATTCTCCAGACCTTTACCTGCTGCAAGAAGTATAATCAAAATAAGAATACCCCAAAAGACACCGAAAGCCGTAAGTATCGTTCTGAACCAATTACTGGTCAGCACTTCAATAATTTCTTTCCAACGATCTTTATTAAACATAATGCTATTCGTCTCTTAATGCTTCAATAGTATGTACTCTAGCTGCATGCCAAGCTGGGAAAAAACCTGCAATTGCACCTGCAACTACCAAAACAATCACCGTTGAAAAGGCAACTGTAAAATTCACCGATGGGTTAACCACATAATCTATTTCTACATTAGGGCCCACTACTTCTAAAATGGCCATGCTAAAAATTAGTCCTGAAAACCCAGAAATAGCAGTAACAAAAACAGATTCTTGTAAAATCATGGCTACAATTCCCCATGGCTTGGCACCTAAAGCTTTTCTGATGCCTATTTCCCTCGTTCGTTCTTTAACTACGATCAACATAATGTTACTTACCCCAACTACCCCGGCAATTATGGTACAGACTCCCACAAACCAGAAGAAAAATTTAATGTTACCTGTGAGTCCATAATAGCGTTTTGCCTCTTCAATAGGGTTCCATACGCGGATTGCCCTATCATCTTCGGGAGAAACTCCATGGTATTCGTTCAGGTAAGTTTTCATTTCTTTAATGAATCTATCTGTATTTGCGACAGTTGCATTGAGCGATCCCTGATCTGGCAATAGATAATTTAAGTTATTGAGCTTATCGCTGCCATTAAAAGCAAGTTGAGCAGTGGTGATAGGAATAAATATTCTTTCCTCTTCTCCCTCATCATCACCGTACTCACCGAAAACACCAACAATTTTAAATCCTGCTCCAGAAATGGTCAAATACTCTCCAAGTGGAGAATCTACATGGGCAAAGACTTCTCTTCTGATCTTATTACTGATAACGGCTACCTTGGCATTATTTTCGACATCTGCCTGGTTTATATATCGTCCTTCTGATAAGTATTCATTTTCAATGGGCTGTAAGTCGCCGGTCGTACCAGCAACATTATAGACCAAGAGGTCATTGTTATAAACCACTTTTACACCCCTAGGAAAGTATAGCACAGAACCACTGTCATATTCATCACCCATTTGATTTTCAATGACATCAAAATTTTCATTTCTTAGCTGAATTCTTCTTCCCGGATTAAGACCTTTATATTCAATTGTAGTTCTATTGGGCCATACCCAGATACTGGTTGCGGCATCACCTTTAAATTCGGCCTCAATACCATTTTGCATGCCTTGCCCAAAACCTAATAAAATAACTAGAATAAAAATACCTGAAGCAACAGATAGACCAGTGAGGAAGGTTCGCAATTTGTTCTTGCGAATAGTGTCAAATATCTCTTGCCATCTCTCGATGTCAAACATTGGGTTGGTTTTTTGATGATTGATGAATACGTTACCGTACCTTAATAAGACTGAAGGTAGCCTTATTTGTTACACTTTTTTGTAAAAAAAATGTTAAACCGCTGTACTTCTGGTTTTTAACTTGCGATAAATAAAGAAAAATAACCCCGCAACCAAGATATAAGGAATGGCCATTAGGTATACAATGCCATTATTAATACCCTCTGCTTGGCTATTATCGGCTTCGCTTTCTAAGGCCGCCCGACACATGGCGCACTGTGCCTCAACCATTTCTGGAAAAAGCATCAAAACCAATATTAATACTATTATTATCTTTTTTTTCATTGGTAGTAAGGTGATATCATCAAATAAACTATTACCCCGGTAACAGCAACATACAACCATATTGGAAAAGTAAATCTTGCCCACTTTTTGTGGGCCACAAAATCTTTAAAAAAGTATGACTTACTGTAAGTGATTAGAACTAATGGTATTATAATTATAGAAAGTGCGATATGTGATATTAAAATAAAAAAATAAAAATACCTGCTTATGCCTTCACCACCGTACGAGGTTGATTCAGATGTCATATGGTATGCCACATACATACCCAAAAAGGCCACCGAAAACAAAATACAGGTGGTCATAAGTTTTTGATGTAATTTTCGATTTCCTTTTTTTATGGCTATAACTGCTGCAATTAGAAATAATGCTGTTAACCCATTAATTGTAGCATAAATAGGTGGTAAAAAACGGAGTGGCTCAGCATTTGGTATTTTATACCCAAAAAGAACAGCCACAACCAAGGGTATGGCTATCGACAAAATAGTTATCCAAACCCTTATTTTTTTCTCATTTACTTTTTGCGTCTTCATTTATTCGGCCAACAATTTTTTAATGTCTTCTTTTAATGATGTGATCTGCTGTACCTCTCCCTCATCATTGACTCCTTGCTTTTCTGTTATGGTACCCCGGTAATAAATAATCGGATTACCAAAACGATCATTTCTCGAACGGATATAACCCTCTTTGTCGACCAAGGCAAATGCGCCAGAGTGCTCAAACCCGCCGGGAGCTTCATTCTCTTCATTCGCCATAATGTAAAAGCCTTTATTGGCCAGATCATAGATTTCGCTCTGTTCACCGGTCATTAAATGCCAATCAGGATTCGAAATCCCATGTTTCAGGGCATACTTCTTTAGAACGGTCGGCGTATCGTACCTTGGGTTTATGGTAAACGATGCTACCCCAAAATCTGCTTCATTCTCAAAGGTTTCCTGTAGCGTCACCAAATTTTGCGTCATGATAGGGCAAATGGTCGGGCAGGTGGTAAAGAAAAACTCGACAACATAAACCTTACCCAGATAATCCTTATTGGAAATCAAAACACTGTCTTGATTTAAAAAAGAAAAGTTGGGGACTTTGCGCTTTTTACCATTATTCATAATATAAGACAAATCGCTTATGGTATTTGCATTTGCCAGCCTATCATTAACCACTACAGAATCACTTTTCAAACGGTCAACAATTCTTGGGATAAAAATTATACCAAATACAAGTATCACTAAAGAGACCCATACATAGGTGTATTTTTTATTATTATTTGCTCCTGTCGGCATTGTTCTTTTTTAAGGCTAGTCTATATTCTGCAAGAATGATTTTTACATCATCCTCCATCTTATTATTCAATTCCGCTACAGATATCGTGTTAAAACCGTACTTCACTTTCTCGTCTTCGTCATCATCTCTTCCTCTCAAGCTCAATTTTTTATCTATAATAAATACATTAGGGCTCCCAAGGTTTTTATCAAGTGACAAATCAGTTTTTAAACCATCAAAAAGGTTCTTTATCTCTTTAGGTTCTACAAATACAAAATTCCATTTTTTCGCATCTGCCAGTTGCCCTAATTCTTCTTTTAGATCTACAACTTCTTTTTCAACCCCGATAGGAGCAACCATTATCATTTGAAAATCATTAAACTCGTGAAAACGTTTGTAAATTTTTTGATTTAGATTAAATAAATTCCCCTTAACGAGATCAACATCGTTACCTACAAAACCCAAAATGGTGATTTTATCTTCAAAAGTATAATCTTTGGATATGGTGGAAATATCAGAGACTTTTTCCGTTAGTACCGGTAACCTTCCAAAGTTATTGACTCCTGAAGCAAAAAAGAGATACGCCACTAACGGGAGTATAAACAACACTACTAAAACAAAGACTTTTTTCATAAAACAGCGAATCGAATTATTTTATGTTTTCACAAAATAAATTCAATAAAAATAAGCAGATACCAAAACAAGTTTGGCATAAACAAAAATAAAAAAGACGGTTTTAAAAACCGTCTTTTTAACTATACTTTATCTAGTTCAGCATACTAAAAATCCCAAGCCATAAAGCCATTCTTGAATACATCATAAATATACGTTGCTTCAAAAAGCAATATGGTAATTAAATACACTACCAAGAATATCGGCGTCCAAACAATAGCTCTTCTTAAAGAACTTTTTTCATCTCTAAGGTGCATAAAATCCCAAGCGATATAATACGCTTTTACTAAAGTTAGAATTATGAAAATCCAGTTTAGCAATTTCATTTCCAAGAAAGAAGTCTTGATTAAAAATTCAGGCTTTATGATACCTAAAACAACTTCAATCGTAGTTACCAGCGTTAGAAAAGCCAAAACACCCCAAATCTTCTGAGTGTTCGATTTAAACTTCCAAAGACCTCTAAAAATTTCTAATTTATGTTCGTGCGCCATATCGCGTAAGCTTTATTATAAGTTCCTATTTCTGAAGGATTGACAATTAAATTATACCAAATAAAAGAATGTAAATACAAATACCCACACTAAATCTACAAAGTGCCAGTACAACCCAACTTTTTCAACCATCTCATAGTGCCCTCTCTTTTCGTAGGTACCAAGAATTACATTAAAAAAGATAATGATATTGATAACTACACCCGAAAAAACATGGAAACCGTGAAAACCAGTTATGAAAAAGAAAAAGTCTGCAAACAAACGACTACCATATTCATTTCTAACAAGATTTGCACCCTCAACAACACGCACGGCGTCGGTAAGTTTTAAAAGAGACTCTTCTCTATTTAAAAGTGTCTTCTCACCCTCTTCATTAATCTTCTCAGTTCTTATTAGGATATTCGGATTGGCTTTAAACCCGGTAATTACCTCATTCAACGAAAGCGAAGTCAAAGATGCCTCATCAGCATTAAACCACACACCTTTATCTCTTGTATTGGCCACTCTATCTTCTTCTAAGATAACTGCAAAGTCGGCAATAGCAGCACGTTCACCGGTATCGGCTTTTACAAATTGCAATACGCGACCACCTTTGGTTTCTAAAGCTCCAAAATCGCCTTTGATAAAGGTTGCCCATTCCCAAGCCTGAGAACCAACGAAAATAGCACCCCCAATAATGGTCAAAAACATATATATGATAACCTTCTTCTGCTTCATATGGTGACCAGCGTCAACAGCCAAAACCATTGTCACAGATGACATAATTAAAATAAACGTCATAAAGGCCACATAGATCATCGGATAGTTGCCATGAAAAAACGGAACGTGGGTGAATACCTCATCGGCTATGGGCCAAGTCTCAATAAATTTAAATCTTGAAAATCCATAAGCTACCAAGAAACCCGAAAAGGTCAATGCATCGGAAACGATGAAAAACCACATCATCATTTTACCATAACTAGCTCCTAGGGGTTTGTTACCACCTCCCCAAACGTTTTCTTCAGTACCGGTCGTTGCCGTTGTATCCATAAAAAAGTCGTTTTAATAAAACTTTAGCAAATTTACATCTTTTGCGCTATTGGAAAAAGATATTCTGGGTTGAAAACTTTTTCAAAAGCGATTTATTTTACAAAAAACATAAATACGATTAAATAGACCCATAAAATATCTAGAAAATGCCAAAATGTTGCTCCTAATTCTAGCCCCAACATATTTTCTGGCGTATATTTTTTTCTTAACTGTTGGGTTATCACCACTAATAATGAAATTAGTCCTGCAACTACATGCAATATGTGCACAAATGCGATAAGAAACACATATGACATTTTTATATTACTTGTAGGCCCCGTGAAATAGTAACCGCTCTCTAACATCTGAGAAAACCCAACGAATTGAAGCACTATAAAACTTATTCCTAAAACCAGTGTAATCAACAAAAAGTTGGTCACTTGTTTTTGATAGTTCTTTTTTGCGGCTCTTTTTGCCAGAATATAGGTGATACTGCTAATAATTATCAATACCGTGCTGATAAAGAAAGCCTGCGGTAGTTCTATATTATCTAACCAATCTTCACGCTTACTACTTACTATGTATGCACTGGTCCAGCCGGCAAAGGCCATAACCAGACTAATAATGCCAAACCAGAGCATCATTTTTTTTGACCTCTCATGCTTTTCTTTAGCCGTACCTTGTGTTAAATCCATACCTAAACCTTAAATAAATTTATCAATTACGTATACAATCTGCATTAATGTAATATAGCTGACGCTTGCCAACATTAAACTTCTGGCAGTTTTGTTATCCCTTTTTTCATATAACTTAAAGGCAAAAATGAGCATTACAACACCCATTACTAATACAATTACTGCCGCTGGGATAGAAAGATGGAGCCTACCCGTGAACCCAAATACCGGCATGATGGAAATTACTATCATCCAAATCGTATATAAAATAATTTGTAATACCGTACCCGTATCTTTTTTGCCAGTAGGCAACATTTTAAATCCTCCTTTTTTGTAATCCTCGTCTAACATCCAACCTAGTGCCCAAAAATGGGGAAACTGCCAGAAAAACTGAATCATAAACAGCGTGCCCGGTTCTATACCAAAATCATCGGTTGCCGCTACCCAACCCAACATAAATGGAATTGCCCCAGGTATTGCACCAACAAAGACCGCCAACGGTGTTTTCGTTTTAAGCGGCGTATAAACGCTGGTATATAAAAAGATGGAAATTGCACCGAACATTGCCGTTTTAGGGCTAAGAATATAAAGCGCTACAATGCCCAAAACAGTGAGTATTACTGCCGTTGTCATAGCGCTAGATACTGACATTCTTCCTGAAGGAATAGGTCTATTCTGCGTTCGCTTCATCAACGCATCCAAATCTCGCTCTATCACTTGATTAAAGGCGTTAGAGGCACCTACCATACAATACCCCCCAAAGGCCAAAAGCAAAATAGCGGACCATTGTAACTCATATGCCCCTAGAAAGTATCCTGCTATTGAGGAGAAGACAACACTTACAGCCAATCGAACCTTTGTGATTTCTTTAAAATCAGAAAGAACTGAGGAAAAACCAGAATTGATAAGAGTGCCTGTAGCAGACTTCATTCGCAAACGCTATTGGCCTGCAAAGATACTGCCGAGCATGTTCTTTTGCAACGAATTGGCTGGATTTATAGCAATAAAAAAGGCTCGGAAAACCGAGCCTTTTTTTATGTATTGAAAGCATATCCGCTTACTGCAATTTAAAGTTTATAGGAATACTAAATGGCACTTTTACCGCCCTACCCCTTTGCTTACCAGGAGTCATTTTAGGAAGTTTTTTAATAATACGCAACGCTTCAGCCTCCAAATTTTTATCCGGACCACGCATTCTGATATTACCGATACTACCGTCTTTCTGAATAACAAAAACTACACTAACACGACCTTGCACACCCATTTCTTGAGCAATTTCAGGGTAACGGAAATTTTTACGTATGTGCTTGTTCATTTGCTCTTGAAAACACGCCTTTTTATTACTTGCCTTTTCGCAACCGGGAAAAACAGGTACATCTTCAATAACCGCAAAAGGAACCGAAATGTCTTCATCTACCTCTTCCATCTCAACATCCTCAACTTCCATTACTTCTTCTTCTTGGCTGGTCTCAGTAGATTCTATAACCGTTTCTTCTACCTCTTCTTCATCTTCTACAACCTCGATTACCTCTGGAGCGGCTGGCGGTGGCGGTGGTGGAGGCGTTTTAATCTGCTCCGTCATCGGCACCTCTTCATCTAACTGATCTTCTACATTAAGGCTAATATCATAACCACCATCATCGTCATAGTTCTTATACTCTAAAGCTCCATAAACCAATGCCATAACTGCAGCTAGTCCTATAACGAAATAAAGACTGCTATTTCTACCTACATCAGCTTTTGGATTCTTTTTTGGTTCCATATTAATTTGATTTAGTGTTTGCTAATTTAAATATTAATTCGATAAAATGGCAATTATAATGAGTCATTTTAACTTCTCACTGAGTGAAAAGTACTTTTTAATGAGTAAACAGCCAAAAATTGCACCACCAACATTGGCTAATACATCTGAAATTTCTGCTGCCCTACCAAAAGGCATCATATATTGCAATGCTTCAATTAGCAGCCCATAAACAATAGCTGCCATTACTATTTTAGTTAATGCTTGCCGCTCGTTAAAAACATCTTTGGCACGTTCCTTCAAAAAAAGATACCCCAATACCACAAAACCTAGGTGAAAGATAAAATGGGTGATTTTATCTATATGAGGTATTCTAATGCCACTCTCATTATCAAAACCTGAGAAAGAAAATAAGCTGAGTGATGTTATTAACACCACCCAGCTTAAAAACAAAGTTGTAAATAAATGCTTTTTATGCACCTACCAATTCTTTATAATCGGCATCACTTAACAATTCGGCCACTTGGGAAGAATCACTAATCTTAATCTTAATCATCCAACCATCACCATAAGGGTCAGAATTCACTTTTTCTGGCTCATCTTCCAAAGACTCATTAAATTCTATAATTTCACCTGTAAGCGGCAAAAACAAATCAGAAACTGTCTTTACGGCCTCTACCGTGCCAAAAACCTCATCTTTATCTAGAGTTTCATCTAAAGTCTCTACTTCTACATAAACAATGTCACCAAGTTCTCCTTGGGCAAAGTCGGTAATACCAACAGTTGCAACATCACCATCAATCTTAACCCATTCGTGGTCTTTTGTGTACTTTAATTCGGAAGGAATATTCATTTGAATGCTATTTTGATATGCAAACAAATGTATAAGAATAAATACGAGTTTTCAAAAGAAATCTCAACTAGATCATAGCTACTAAAAACAAGTTAGTTGCCGAAGTTGTATCTAAGTGTAAATCCTGTATTTATGGTAGTTTGTGGGAAAGCCGTGGAAACCGCGAACTTAGAGAAAGAATGATCATAAAAGAACAAGGCGTTCAAGTTCTTGCTTAGCGCATAGTCAGCCGTAAACTTTATGGACCATAAATTTTGACCCGAGGTGATTTGATTATTATCAATATCCAAATTCCTGATAATTGTAATATTATCACGAAGTGATAAATCTGCCTTTAAATTTAAATCACCTTTCAGACGTGTTTTCTGCCCCCCTATATTTGTGACAAATTTCACATCTTTGAAACGATAGCCTAGACCAACAGTGTATTCTTTCCCATTTATTTCAGTTAATAGATTATTGTCAAAACTTAACGACAAGGTTCTATCAGTTCTCACCTCGGCCAAAACACTCAGCGAATTTTTCATTTCAAAATCGACACGCATCAATGGACTAAACTCATCGGTCAATATCACGTTATTAATGATATTTTCGGGTAAGAAATCTCCGGTTTCAGTATCTATTGCCCCGTTTTGTCGCTCTAAATTTGTTTGAAAAGAATTGATGCTATAAGCAGCCCTATAGCCATGACTCAATGAAAAGCGTTTGAATTTTTTCTTGAAGCTTTTGAGCTTCATTAGTCCAGTATATTTTATATTCCAATTCGGAATTGGTATCTGCCTAAAAGCGTCTAGGTTTACCCTATTTACATCTTGCCCTGTATATGCCGCAAAAAATGCAGGAAGTAAAACTTCTTGCTGTGTTTTTCCGTACCGTTCTGGAAATCCTTCTGCATCCACGTTACCCGTATTCTGGTTTCTATCAGACACCAGTCTGTTGGCAACAGTAATTCTATTCGCTTTAAACTCTTCAAAAGTCTCGGAATCAAACTCATCACTTTTACCAAATGCAGTACCGATCATCATGGTAGAAATACTAAAATTACCGAAGTTATTACCCAACAAATTTTCATATTCAAACTGCCCGGAGCCCAAATCATTCACCTGAAAGTTCTCTTGATAATTTGTTGTTAAACGTCTATCAGCGGTCAAGTCAATTGTTAAATCTTGGGTCGGTTGGGCCGTTGCAACAATACTTAATTGTTTGTTCGTGTTTTCTAGATACTGCGAATTGAACTCTGGAAAGGTAGTTAACCACCCGTTTCTAGCTGCCTCAAAACGGACATCTCTTTGACTGCCAAAAACAAAACCTAAAGACGGTCTTCTTGTACCAATAAAACCAATGGATTGCGTATAACCGGGCAGCACTTTACCATTATTTTCACTGTAGTTGACATTGATACGTTTTACCATAGTCAAGATATCTACAAGCGTGTTGAAACCTTTGCCCGATTTCTTTTTGGGTTTTTCATCTTGTGCTTTCGTAGATGGATTACCGGCTTTATCAGTTCTTGCCAATGGATTGGCCCTAGCAGGTGCTATTTTACCATCCCTCTTTTTTAAACCGATCATATCGTAAAAACCTTGCATTTGCATGTTCATGATCAGGTTATGGGTATTGGCATTTTGAACCGTATTAATATCTTCACCGGCCACTTCATTTAAAGCATCACCACCGCGTTGCCAATCGAAATTACTAGTATATGAATATTCAGAATCTATAAAACTTAAAAACGGAATCTTATCAAAAGGTAATTTATAGTTTACCTGCATTTGTTGCGAATGCCTGTTCGGTTCTCCTATATCGAAGAAACCATCCCATAAATCCAAATCTTGGTTAATGCCCGAGTCTGAATCTTCATCGATATTAAAATAGTTACGAACTATATTGTTATTCGAAGCGGTCAAATTCACCCGTAGCGATTTTGTCAAACTATAGTTTAAAGCATACTGCCAATTAAAAAGGTAATTGCGTTGTTGTAATAAAGGCAGGTCTAATGCATCTACACCAGGCTCTAGAACATCTCTAAAACGCTGCTGATTAAAAGACCGGTTATAATTTGCATTAACCGATACACTTGTTGGCAGTAAATTAAGATTTAGTTCTTTTAACCATTGCCAGTATTTACCTGTAAAGAGTGAATCTTTTTTTGCAAAAGGTGCTACCGGTGCCGGTTTAAAATTATGATTGTACACAAAGCCCGTAGTCACGTTTTGATCTTGCAAATCGGCAACTTCAAAATCGCGATGATTTGTTTCGTTATACGAATAGTTAAAGGTAAAGTTTTCAATATCATAGAAATTCTCTTCGGCCTCTTCTCCTCTATTTTTTCGAACACCAATTAAATTGATACTCGTTCTTTTTGTATAATCTTCGGCCTGTTCAAGAATAGTTTCTGCCTCTTCTTGGGTTTGGGCGGCTGCAATTCTATCATCTAACTTTAAATCATCGTAAACAGGATCAAATTCGGGTGTGATTAGGGTTTCAGATATCCCATAGTTAAAAGGTATTTGAAGTCCCCATTTTTTAGGGAAAAGTTGCCCTACATTTACATTGGTAACGACATCATACGACATGGCGTCTTCACGAGCCCTTTCATTGGGCATTTGATCTATGGAACCAAAACCAGAAGTACTGGTACTACCAGTTGCAGTTACATTTGCAAAATCGGCCATATTCGCATCAATAGCCGCTACTGCTGCCCATCCGCCATTATTATCCAATCCGGCTAAACGCAGTTCGTTGAACCATACTTCACCTCTTGCAGGCAAATCATCATCATTTTTTACCCCAATCATCATACCTCGTATACTTCCCAAAGAAGGGTTTCCACGAATACCAATTCTGTTTCTACCTAAAGTTCTAGGTGCGAATTCACTAACCGGAACCACTTCTCCATCTACAACTTCATAATAGTTAATATCATTTAAGGTTCCATTGGATATGCCAAGAGATTTTACTTTGTTCAAATCAGACAAAGCAATATTAAGCTCATTCACTTCTGGCCAGACCGCTTCAGCCGTTCCTGAACCAAAAGGAGTAAACTGTAAGGGCAATTCTATCTGATAAAAATTCTCTGAAAAGTCGGTTCCAATTCTTAGAAACCCTACTAATGGAGTATCGTCATTAGAATAATCGCTATCCACTATTTTTTCAGCATGCATAAACATTTTAATACGCTCATACTGTCGTACATCTATGTTTACATTTTTAAAAACACCTCTCGAATCTTCAGATTCTAAATTTTCGACCACAAAAGATAACGACTGTTCATTTTGATTGATAATCGTGTTGTTATTGTTCAATTGCTCACGAACAACGTCTGGAGGCAATACATAAGGGATTGGGGTACGCTGCTCATTTTCCTCAATATTTACCGCGTTTACATCTGTAATCGTACCATCGTCGCCAGGTATATCATCAACACCTGGTTGCAAGGTGTTGGTATAACTACGCCAATCTCCTCTTACCAAATCTAAGGTTGCAAAACGAAGCACCACATCATCGGTAAAACCGGTTAGGTACATTCTCATAAAACTTATGGAACGAAAATCGGTAATTCCGCCTACTGCATTTGTAAAATCGCTTAAAGGAATTTTATATTGAATCCATCTTCTATTTAACTGGGTATTATTAGGAAGTTCAGGAGTTACTCCTTCTCTGATATCCGTAACGTATTGATCATTAATGGTTGTATTAGGTCTAATCTGAATACGATATTCATAATAGCTATTTACAGTGTTCATTGTTAAATCACGATCAATATCCTCTACATCGGGTAAAGTTGTTGAGCCTCTATTGGTATTGGTCACTGCAACGGGAGAATTACCATCAGGGTTATTAAAATCGATATATCTTTCAAGTATACCACCTTCTCTATTTAAATAATACTGAAAATCATCTAAAGCCGGATCTTCTGCCGGACCATTATATATAGCCGCTTCTTCTGCATTGGCCAAACCATCATATCCTAAATCTTGTAAGCTTCGATTCGTCTCGTCAGCATCAAAAGCATAGACTAATGATTGCGTTGCTGGCACCTCACCCCAAGATGTTGGGGCGACCAAATCGTTGCTACCTACACCTGGTAACCCATTCTCGTACTGTTTTTTACCATCCTTAAGAATATCTTCTGAAATGTTACCCAAATTCAACACCAATTCACCGGCATTCGTATTTGGGGTGATACCATCAACGTAAGGATCTAAAACCCAAAATTGAACGAATTCTACATTCGACTGCTCAAAATTGGTACTGCTCAAAGAACGCATTAAGCCACCCCATTTTTCATTAGGTTGCTCTATTTCAAAGCTTGGGTTTGCATTGTAAGGGCCCTTTTGGTTTGGATAATAGGCTATATCCAATGTTCCCTGTACTGTTGTCTGACCCTGCGCAATATTTACCTGAGGAAATACCTCATCAATGAAAACCCTACGTGTAGGGTTTAAAGAAATATCATTATCCGTAACCCCGGCCGGGCGTTGATTGGTATAAAAAATAGGATCAATAGTGTACCAAGCCATTTTAGCTCTACCATAACCATTTAATAAGTTGTTAGGGTCTTCAGGAGTACTTCCTTCCAACTGTCCACCAGGTGCAAACTCCAATGGTGGACTCGCTAATGACCAGCCAAGTGAAGAACGAATATCAATTAAAGCTTGTGCACCCTCAAAATCATCTAAATATGTAGTGGTTTCCCCCTGAAAATCGGCATTCTTGGGTGAGTTAGGCTGTAAAACCGCCACTTCTCCCCTAATCGACAGATTAGACGGAACATCAGTATCGATATTCGGAAGTTTATTAGCCAGTCGCGTCAGAAAGGGAACTTCTGTACTAAAATTACCATTAAGACCAAATATCGTATTGTTTACTGGCTCTACTCCAAAATTGGACTTTTGGGTCAATGGTCGTTCATTAAGATTCAAAAGCGTTCCGCCCAAGACAAAGTTTTCGTTAAACTTGTGCTCTACATTAATGCCTGTAAAACGCCTTGTCTGTTGCCCAAAAACAGCGTTGTTTTCAACTGAAATATTTATCGGTGTATTCGACGCTTCTAAACTTGGGTCTAACAATTGTACCGTACCGGCCTGATAATTTACCGTATAATCAATACCCTCCTGCAATTGCCGTCCACCGGCGGTAACCCTTACAGAACCTCTTGGAACATTGAATGCGCCGATAGGAATTCCATTATTCCCTTGTGATTTATAGCGTCCTTTTAGTTGAAACCTGTTCTTTTCAGCATCTTGCAATGAAGCTGCCTTAGTTTTCGCATACATGTTTCGAAATACGTAGCGCTGTTGATTCACATTATACCCTTGATCATTTTCAACATCATATGTACCCCCGCCTAATTGTTCAAATAAGAATTCTCCAAACGGCTCTACTTTGGTAAAGATGATACGACCACTTTGGGTATCTACTGTAATACCCGGAACGTAATCAAAGAAACCGTCACCCCCTGCCTGAACGTCATTGTAGATATTTAGTCTGTCGAGATTGAAAATATTGATCAGTATTCTATCTTCAAAACCAGCGGGCCAACCAGCATTAGGGTCTACCGGAGTGATATAGTTTCTTGGTGTAGGATCAGAATATAGAATGTTAAGCTTAAAGTCTTCTTGACTTAGTTGAAAAGCCCCTGTAGCGTAGATGTTTTTCATCATCAAATCCCATATTGGGTCGTCTACATTGGTAATATTACTTTTTAACAGCTTTAATATTAGCGTATTGTTTTCTATTATAGGATTTACACCTCCGGAAACTGTAGTAGCATCTATACCGCCATTGGCAAACTCACCTACTTGAAAAACCTGCCCATTAAAAGTATATTGAAAGGCCACCCCGATCACCTCATCATTGCTCAAGCGTTGATTTAACGAGATATATCCTAACTGTTGATTAAACTGATAATCTCTTCCTTGCTCCAGTTTTCTGGCGTTCTCAAGTATGGCATAATCAAACCCTTGGTTGACCACATATCCAGGAACATTAAATCCTGCATCTACAGTTGCAATATCACGAATCGAATTGGTCAAAGCGCCTCCACCAGCTCCAATCAATTCAGGGTCAAAATCATTTGCATTGTTCTGTGGGAGACCATTCGCGGAAGAGGCATTAAAAAAACCCGCAGGAGCTCCACCTTGGTTTCCTATTCTGGTTTGTTCCGACACTGCCTCTCCTAAATCTTGGATAGCGACTACATTTCTTACGTTTAACGTTTGCTGGTTTCTATTGGTTACCCAAACTTCTAATCGTGTAATCTGAACCTGACTTTGGATAAATGGATAGTTCGCAAGGGCACTATCATAATTATCACGAAAGTATTGTGCCAAGAAAAAGTGCTTGTCTTCGTCATAGTCTAAAGCTGTTAGGGCAAACTCATTTAGTGTTCCCCCACCTTGAGCAACTACCGTATTGTTCTGTGAGCGTTGTTCTGAGAAAACTGCTGTTACCGTAGTTCTACCAAATTGTAATTGTGTCTTAACGCCGAATAAACTTTGTGCCCCGGTAATCAAAGAACTGTTCAGAGGCATGTTTACATTACCGATCTCTATCTTTTGAAGTATATCGTCTTCCGTTGGGGTATAATCAAGTTTGACTAGATTTTGAAAATCGAAAGTAGCCTCAGTATCATAATTAGCTGAAACCTGAAGTCGTTCACCAACCTTACCGAGCATACTCAAACTAATACGTTGATCAAAATCAAACGAAAGGTTTGTTCGGTTTCTAGGGGATAATGCAGGATTATCATTCTTCTGCCATATCACACCTAAATCCATCGCCACAGAACCTTGGGGAATTACCTCGATTGTATTTCCACCAAAGATGGACTCAAAAAAGTTGTTGTTCACGTAAAAATTAGGGAGTAGGTTTTTACGTGCTTCTTCAGAACCTTCTTTTCTGCCCGTAAAAGCGTCTATTTTCTCCTTAAAATAAGACTTCATCGATTCTTTACGGACCAATTCAAAATACTGCTCTGGAGTTAAGAATAACGGGTAGTTGATATTGTATTCGCCAATAGTTTCTTTATACACATAACGATCAATTTTTTCATCGTAGGTATATTTAGAAACTATGCTATCAGGATTTTCTAGGACTAGTTTACCTATTTCAAATCCAGTTTTTACAGAATCCGTTGCCTGTTCGTTGGTATCTTGTGCCATCGCAGTAGTAGCGACACCAAGAAACACAATGCAAAAGAAAAACTGCCTAAATCTTTTAGATTTAAGAAATGATTTTACCCCTATCTTCAAACTACTTACAAATTTTTAAGCGCGGACTTAATAATGCCCTCAACGCTCAGCGAGGAATCTTGAGAAAGTATTCTTTCCACAACTTTTTCAGATTGTCTTCTTGTGTAACCAAGAACCTCTAATGCAGATAACGCTTCTTCTTTCGTTGTATTGTTCGATTGTAGTGAAACTTCATCAATATCGTAGACTTTTAAAATCTTGTCTTTAAGATCTAAAATAACGCGCTGTGCTGTCTTGGCTCCAATCCCCTTTATTCCTTGAATTGTAGCTACATCACCACTTGCGATTGCATCCCTAACTTGAGTAGGGTTCAAGGAAGATAACATCGTTCTGGCAGTGCTGGCTCCAATACCCGAAACCGAAAGTAATAATCTAAAAATTTCGCGCTCTGCTTTATCCGAAAAGCCAAATAGTGTATGGGAATCTTCTTTTACTTGAAGATGCGTATAAAGTGTAATATTTTCATCACTTGGTAATAATGAAAATGTATGTAAAGAAATATTCAAAAAATAACCTACTCCATTGCATTCAACTACAACGTAAGTTGGGTTTTTCTCTACTAATTTTCCTTTAAGGTGATGTATCATTTTATAAAAGTGAATTTTATATACTAGCCTATTTACCCATTTTGGCCTTCTTGCGTTTCTCACGCTCTTGGGCGTCAATAACCGCAACCGCAGCCATATTTACCATTTCATCGACACTAGCCCCAAGCTGTAAGATATGCACAGATTTTTTTAATCCAATCATGATGGGACCAATAGAATCGGAATTGTTCAACCCTTTCAATAACTTATAGGTAATGTTCGCAGCATCAAGATTCGGAAAGATTAAGGTATTTACCTTTCTACCTGCCAGTTTCGAAAATGGAAAATTATTATGACATAGGTCTTGGCTAAGTGCAAAGTCTGTCTGTATCTCGCCATCTACTACTAAATCAGGATTTTTTTCATGCAGAATTTTCACAGCATCCCTAACTTTTTGGGCTCCTTTATGATTTGAAGAACCAAAATTCGTATATGATAACATGGCCACTACCGGATCAAAACCAAATGTAGAAGCCACGTTTGCCGTCATTTGGGCAATTTCTGCCAATTCTTCTGCATTCGGATCAATATTGATAGACGTGTCTGCCAAAAACATTGGACCTCTTTCTGTTATCATAATATTTACCGTAGATGCTTTGGTTACACCATTGGCCCTTCCTAAAACTTCAAAAACGGGCTTCAATACTTTTGGATATGCTCTTGAGTAACCTGAAATCATACCATCGGCATCGCCTTCGACTAGCATCATAGCACCAAAATAGTTGCGTTTGCCCATGTTGACCTTTGCACTATATCGGGTTTCTCCCTTACGTTTACGAAGTTGCCAAAGCTTATCGGCATACATGGTTCTGACCGTTTTTGACTCTTCTGATCTTGGGTCGATTATGGTAACATCGGCATCAAACTCCAGCTCTTTTTTATGTTTATTGATGATATCCTTATCACCTAGAAGAATAGGTATGGCAATGCCTTCTTCATGAACTATTTGCGCAGCTTTCAAAACGTCGAGTAACTCAGCTTCTGCAAAAACAATCCTTTTCGGATTCACCTTAGCCCTATTATGAAGCATACGAACCGTTTTGTTATCATTGCCCGAACGAAGCATCAGTTCTTCTTCATACTTATCCCAATCTGTTATAGGTGCTTTTGCAACCCCACTCTCCATTGCTGCTTTTGCCACCGCAGGAGGAATTTTTGCTATTAACCTTGGATCAAATGGTTTTGGAATTATATAGTTCTTACCAAAAGTAAGTCTCGTCGCATCGTAAGTAATATTCACCTGCTCAGGTACTGGTTCTTTGGTAAGTTCGGCCAAAGCCCTAACCGCAGCCATCTTCATTGCCTCATTTATTTTGGTAGCTCTTACATCTAAAGCCCCACGAAAAATAAAGGGAAAGCCCAAAACATTATTTACCTGATTCGGATGGTCTGAACGCCCCGTCGCCATTAAAATATCATCTCGGGTACTACATGCCAAATCATATTCAATTTCTGGGTCAGGATTTGCCATTGCGAAAACAATAGGGTTCTTGGCCATAGACTTTAACATCTCTGGAGAAACAATATTCGCCATAGACAGACCGATAAAAACATCGGCATCTACCATGGCTTCTTCCAAGGTAGAAATATTTCTATCGGAGGCAAACTCTTCCTTTTGAGAAGAAAGGTTACCTCTATCTTTTCTAATAACACCTTTACTGTCGAGCATTACAATATTCTCGGCCCGAGCACCAAAAGCCTTGTAGAGTCTTGTACAAGAAATTGCCGCGGCCCCCGCGCCACTGACCACAATTCGCACATCTTCCATTTTCTTTTCGGTAAGCTCAAGAGCATTCAATAATGCAGCAGCAGATATGATCGCCGTACCGTGCTGATCATCATGCATTACGGGAATGTCGAGCTCTTCTTTTAATCTTCGTTCAATTTCAAAGGCTTCCGGAGCCTTTATATCCTCTAGATTTATACCTCCAAAAGTCGGCGCTATAATCTTTACCGTTTCAACAAATTTATCTACATCTTCGGTATCGAGTTCTATATCGATACCATCGATATCAGCAAAAATTTTAAAGAGCAAACTTTTACCTTCCATTACGGGTTTTGAGGCCTCAGGGCCAATATTCCCTAAACCTAGAACAGCAGTACCGTTAGATATGACCGCCACCACATTGCCCTTGGCAGTGTATTTATAAACATCTTCCTTGTTTTTGCTAATTTCCAAACATGGTTCTGCCACCCCTGGTGAATAGGCCAGTGCTAAATCTCGTTGTGTTGCGTATGGTTTCGTGGGAACAACTTTAATCTTACCAGGCTGTGGTTTTGCATGATAAACTAAAGCTTCTCGGCGTTGTTTCTCTTTACTCATTTCATATACTGATAAGAAACAAAGGTAATTGTATTCGATTAAGTTTTGCTAAAAAGAGTGTCAGGATCTTCTAATTTATCTAAACTAATAATCAAGTTTTTGGGCAATAAACTTAATCCGTATTGATAGGAAGCATTCATCCAACCGAAACCTGAAGTAGTTATGTAGTCAAACTCGGTACCTACATTGCCATATTCTGCATATACTTTATGCGTACAGGCAACTACATCATATTTTTCAGGAATAGTACCATTATAGTCCACTGCATTTCTGGTTATCATCCACAACCATCTGTATATAAATTCATGCGCTACCTTTTCAAAACCGTAATTTAAAAGCCCTTTCCATATTAACATCTGATGCGGCGCCCAACCATTTGGATAATCCCATTGCTTCTGCTCTTTTCCCATAGCCAGTTTTTCAACCGCTGCCTTGGTGGTTGCAAGAATTCCGCCCTTAGCCTTAAAGGCTTTACATAATTTCTTTACTAACAAATCGGCTTGTTCTTTACTACAAGACTGTACCCAAAGCGGATAAAAATTTGTGGCAGATTCAAAATTGGTTCGTTCTCCGGACACTATACTGTAGTCAAAGAAGGTTTTCTTATCAGGGTCCCACAAGAACGAATTCATTAATTTTTTACGCTCTTCAGCTCTTTTCGACCAAAACCCAGCTGTAGTTTTCACCCCTTTACCATCCACCAACTCTCCATTAAAATAAACTGAAATTAAATGGGCAAAATCTGTTTCATATTTATACAAAAGTGAGTTTAGGTCTACGGTATTTAAATCAGCACAACAATCATCTAAACGCCATGAGGTATCATGACCACTTTCACGCAAGCTTCTGTCGTGTATAAAATAGGTATCTAAATCTTTATCCGTTAACTTACCAGAAGCATATTTTTCTTCAAATTCCATTACAGAAAGCTCGTGTTTTTCAGCATACTCAGCTAGTACCTCATCAAAATGCTCAGGTTCGGTTTCTGGCGGAATACCGATACCTTCAGCCAGATATCTGTTCAGCCCGTTAGATGTAAGCCGTTTTTCAGGAAGCATCCAAACCGAATTGTATTCTAAAATTGCAATTTTCAAAACCGAAGAAAGCCAATCTAATCCGATAGAAGTATCCGTTTCATAGACCTCTCTAATAAAAGAACTTAAAAAAGGAGGTTGCGTTCGAGTTAGATAGTAGGAACGATTTGCATTTAAAATCTTACCGTAGTGCTTAATTTGATAACAGAAATTATCAACCATGGCTTTAGCCAAATCCAACCTGCCATCTAAAAGAAGGCCAACACCCTCAAAGTAACTGTCCCATCCGTACATTTCATTAAATCTTCCACCAGGGACAACAAAGGGAACGCCTTTATCATTTTCTAATTTTAGTGCAAGTATACCCGGTTTTGTATTTATTGATTTTACATATTCTGACGTAATATTCTCAGGTAGAACCTCAACCTGCACATTTCCTTTTTGCTTTTGAATTTTTTTGAAATAAGCTTTCCCGATTTCATCATCATGAGGAACATATAATCGTTGTATGCCGCCGGAGGTCTTATCGTCAGAAAGAATGGCATTAAGGCCTTTTTCATCGATAGTACGCGTTAAATCATCCCAGAAATAATCCTTGATCATTCTAGAAATTCTAGAAGAAGGAGCTTCTTCAATTTTGTGTAATGGGATTATTGCCTCGGACTTCCCCAACTTTTTTTCCAAAGCTAGCTCCTGCAAAAGGTTTGATAAGAAATAGGTTCCTTTTACTTCATAATCCTTTCCATCTTTAGAGCTTATAGTGAATTTTTTTGGCCCTTTATCCTCCTTGGTGATTTTTTTATCCTTATCGGTATCCTCTTGAAGTAATAATTTGTTTAGGGTTTCTTCTATTGGTAATTTAAATATCATGAATCTACTGCCG
The DNA here is from genome assembly GCF_055693185.1 of Croceitalea sp. W27. Classification (NCBI taxonomy): domain Bacteria; kingdom Pseudomonadati; phylum Bacteroidota; class Flavobacteriia; order Flavobacteriales; family Flavobacteriaceae; genus Croceitalea; species Croceitalea sp. W27. The sequence continues at coordinate 2,922,997 of NZ_CM146327.1, read as the reverse complement.
TTTGTTTCTTAGAAATTCTATCAATCAATAAAACAAATACTATCAATAAGAACATGGGAATCAATAGAAAATAAAACGCGTTCGCCCCGCCAATGCTTTCGAACAATTCACCAACAATTCTTGAACCTAAGGTGCCCCCTAGAGCGGAAAAAATAATTATTAATCCCGACATTGGAGAGTGAAGACTTTTCTTCAGCGAACTTAACACTGTAGAATTCAACAAAGGATATATCGGTGCGATAAAAAGGCCTATTAGCGGCAAAACGAATCCTAAAATCGGTACATCTCCTAAACTTTTAATCTCAACCAAAGTATCACCATCTACTTTTAATTGCGGTAAAACTGCTAAGAGAATACCACCAGAAATAACAACACAAACAATTACCAAAAACACCCAAGACATTCTTTTGGTCAAGTAGCCGGCTATAAACCTTCCAACGGCCAGTGACAAGGCAAATATTACGGCCATTTGCGTTGCTAATACCTCATCGAACCTAAAAATCTTTTCATTAAACCTGGGCAACCAAGTCATAATACCCTGTTCGATCATCACAAAAAAGAAAGCTGAGGCCAAAAAGACCAACACTAAGGGTACAATGATAAGTTTTAATGATTGTGCCAAGTCTTCTTTTAGATTAGAACCAATAGCATCAACAGTGTATTCAACTTTTGAAAATAAAAGAAAAACAAAGGCCAAGGCAATTATAACCAGTAGCACATAGTAAACATTAAGCCAGGCATTTTCATCGGTTTCGGAATAAAAAGCAGGGAACAAAAAATAAGCAAAAGCAATACCTACCATAAAAAAACCCTCAATAGAACTCATTAGAGAAGAGTGTTCCTTTTTAGAATTGGTTATAACTCCAATTAAGGAGTATACGGATAATTTAATCAATGCAAAACTCACACCAATCGACATAAAAAGGATTTTGGTAGAAAAAAAAGTGTTGCCAAAAATCATAAATAAGCAACCCAAGAAGACAATTACCAGCCCCGTGAGCATGGCTTTTTTATAACCGAAACGTGGTAAAAAAGAAGCTACGATAAATGAAATTATGGCAATAGGCAAATCTTTAAACGCCTCTAAAACTGATGCCTGAGATTCACTTACACCATAAACATTTATTGATTTTGCAATAACGATACCTACGCTATTCAGTAAAATGGCAAAAACAAAATAGTTCAGAAACAGTGAAATTTTTATACCTGTATTTTTCATGAAATTACTCTTTAGATACATTTAAGCGCATGGCAAGAACTGCAGAAATTACAAAGAATGCTCCTGCAAAAAGTATTGCATTAACCGCACTACCTCCTAACAGATACTTATAGATGGGTCCGAAAGTTAAGGTCTCAATCCCCATTGGAATTACAATCATCATATTCAATATTCCCATATAAACCCCTCTTCGTTCTTGCGGAACTACTTTGGACACCATAGTATATGGAATACCCATCATTGCAGCCCAGCCAATACCAAATAATACCATTGGAGCAAGAACTAATAGAGAATCGTCTATAAAAGGTATAGCGAACAGAGCTAAAGCAGTGCCCACTAAACTGAGAGCATACACTTTTTTTCCACCATACTTCAAGGTTAATGGCACCAAAGCTAAAGCCACCACCATAGTCACAATATTGTATGTTGTGCTCATTTTGGCAGATTGCGCTGCTGCTTCAGAAGTTGAAAAATCCATTGTAAGCTTAAAAAGAGGCGTGATGTATTGCCAGTAAATAAATAGGGCATACCATTGAAACAAATACACCGCTCCAATTTTCCACATGAAGCGGGGCATATCTTTAATCGCCTGTGCTATTTCTGCAAAGGGTTTGGCTATTCGTTTACCCAGTGGCTGGCTTTTATCATGATTAATTTCCGCCAGTTCTTCATCTGATGGTGGAATCTCTGGTGTTTTAAATACTGACCATAGAATTGTCGTTATAGAAAGAATACCCCCAATGTAAAATGAGTAATATAGCCACTGAGGAATAGAACCTGCAGTTTCTACAGACTCATCGCCAAACAAATATTGAAAAAGAATTATAGATCCATTTGCTAATAATATTCCGGCTCCAACAAAAAGACTTTGCATTTGATACCCCAAACTCAATTGTTTTTCAGGGAGTTTGTCTCCAACAAAAGCTCTATACGGCTCCATGGCCATGTTATTTCCGACATCTAGAATCCAAAGTAGACCCACCGCAAACCATAATACCGGACTGGTTGGAAAAGCAAACAAACACAAACTTCCTATAATAGCGCCAATTAAAAAATAAGGTTTGCGTCTACCCCATTTTGGCGACCATGTTTTATCGGACATTGCCCCTATGATGGGCTGAATCACCAAACCTGTTACGGGACCGGCGATATTGAGAATTGGCAGCATTTCTTCTGGGGCTCCTAAGTATAAGAATATTGGATTAATTGCTGTCTGCTGCAGCCCAAAACTGTACTGGATTCCTAAAAATCCGACATTCATATTAAATATCTGCCAGAAACTTAATTTAGGTTTATTGATTTTCATAGTTGGTTTGGATATTAAATTGAGCGACAATACATTGCTTGCCTTAATTAATATATCCTTTCAATATACTATAATCTTTGATGTTTTGATAGTTTTTTAATCTTAAAAAAGTGAATTTGACAACGAAAACGATTTCGTTAATGCTATTGCTACTTTAGAAATTTGATGTTGCGTTGTAAACCTGAAAACTTAGTGCGTTTTACGGCAGATTTTTGAAAAACCTTTTTAAATACGTCTTCCGTGATTTCCTCCCAGTCTTTTTTTGTCATTGAAAGCAAATCGGGGTTAGGATTAAACAGTGGTTCGTTATGCGGTTTAGAAAACCGGTTCCAAGGGCAGACATCTTGGCAAACGTCACAACCAAACATCCAGTCATCAAATTTTCCCTGAAATTCATTAGGTATCTCGTTCTTCAGCTCTATGGTAAAATACGAAATGCATTTGCTACCATCAACCACATAAGGCGCTACTATTGCATCTGTGGGGCAAGCATCGATACAAGCAGTACATGTGCCACAATGGTCTGTAACTGGGGTATCATACTCCAATTCTAGATCTACGATTAATTCTGCAATAAAATAAAATGAACCTACCTGCTGTGTTAAAAGGTTACTATGTTTACCGATCCAACCCAAACCACTTTTTGCTGCCCATGCCTTATCTAAGACAGGAGCTGAATCAACAAATGCACGACCATGTACATCGCCTATTTCTTCTAAAATAAATTCTTGGAGCTGTCTTAGTTTAGATTTTATAACATGATGATAATCCTGCCCAAATGCATATTTAGAAATCTTATAGGAATCTAGGTTTTGTTTTTCCTCTGGATAATAATTAAGTATTAATGATATGACGGACTTTGAACCTTCGACCAACTTCGTAGGGTCAAGTCTTTTGTCAAAATGGTTTTCCATATACCCCATTTCGCCATGCATATTTTTATTGAGCCATTCTTCGAGTCGTGGCGCTTCTTCTTCTAAAAATTCAGCTTTAGAGATACCACATGACAAAAAACCCAAGCGCTTGGCTTCTTCCTTAATCTTTTTTGAATAGGCTTCTTTTGAGATCATAAATGCCGCATATAGGCATTAGCTAAAATACAATTATCAAAAAGAAGAAATTGCTCATACCCTTATTAAAACTATTGTAAAAGAACATGTAACATTTTTTAGTTTTTGTTACTAACAGGTGTATACTTCTAAACCAACGACATGATACAAATAAATAATCTCACAAAATCTTTCACCACAAAAACAGGTAAAGGTTTTAAAAAAGAGACCGTCACCGTAAATGCGGTAAACAATGTTTCTTTCGAATGTAAACCGGGGCGAATCTTTTCTCTTTTAGGGCCCAATGGCGCGGGCAAGACCACCACACTAAGGATGATTGCCGGAATTATCAACCCAACTTCTGGCAATGCAGTTGTTGACAATGTTGATATTTCTCAAGGCAACGACGAGGTGAAAAAGCGGATTGGTTTTTTAACAGGTTCTACCGGACTTTACGAACGATTGAATCCTGATGAGACTTTAGATTTTTTTGGCAAGCTTTACAAACTGCCAGAGCCAAAGTATACGGAGCGTAAAGAATATCTTTTTGAAAAATTGGGAATCAATGAGTTTCGTAAAAAAAGAATGGGGCAAATGAGCACTGGTATGAAACAAAAGGTTTCTATAGCCCGAACACTTATACATGATCCTGAGGTTTTAATTTTTGACGAACCTACCTCTGGTCTCGATGTAATTACGGCCGACAGCATTATTGAACTTATTAGAGAATCTAAGGAAAATAACAAAACCGTTATTTTCTCATCTCACATTATGAGCGAAGTTGATTTGCTATGCGATGATCTTGCCATTATTAGCAAAGGATCGATAATTTTTAACGACTCTTTTGACAACTTTAAAAAAGAGATGAAAGCAGACAATCTTACCCAAGAATTCATTAACCGAGTAAAAGAAGCATAAAATGAGAGATTTATTTATAATTATAAGAAAAGAACTTACCGAGCTTCTTAGAGATAAAAAGACCATAATAAATTCTATCGTTTTACCTACACTATTAATACCCATACTAATGTTCGGGGGTATTAAGGTCAGCCAAATGATTCAGGAAAGCAATCAACAAAAAACGGTAAAACTTGGCTTGGTCAATGCACCTCAAGATTTCGTAAAACTAGTTGCCAACGACACTTTAAATAAAGTGACGATGTATGATGGCACAGAAGATTTTAAAGCCTTGATCAATGATGGGTCTATACAATCTGCCCTGGTCTTTCCAGAAGATTGGCAACAAAAAATGGATAGTCTTGATGTCGCTGAAGTTTTGGTGCATAGAAATGGCACTAAGGACAATGTAAATGGACGAGTTTCTAAACTTATGGAAGTTTACAATGCACAACTAAAGGAGGAAAGAATTTCAAAACTGCAAATTCCTGTAGAGAAAATGACTCCAATGATTCAAACCTATAAAGAGGTCGGCGAACAAAAAGAACTTATCGGTAAAAGAGTTGGTGGTTTTATTCCCTACATTTTTATATTAACGATGTGGGGTGGATGCCTTTTGGCAGCTATAGACTTGGTTACTGGCGAAAAAGAGCGTAAAACCATAGAAACCACTTTATCACTGCCCGTTTCTAAATTCTCTGTGCTCATGGGCAAGGCGGTGGTAGCTTCTTTATTAGGTTTTATTCCAGCGCTTTTAAACCTAACAGGATTAATTATAGGTCTAAATTTTATAGATGATATTCCCGATACTTTTAAAGTGGCCCTTACTGAAATGTTGAATCCGCAATCTATCATTATGATTTTATTGCTACTGATTCCTTTCTCATTATTCCTTGCAGGACTAATAATTTCTTTAGTAGCCGGAGCTTCAACTTTTAAAGAAGCACAGAGTAAAGCTTCACCCATAATTATCCTTATCATCATTCCATTGGTTATGGCCTTAATGCCAGGTATTGAGTTTACATGGGCTACGGTTTTTATCCCGGTTCTGAATATAGGTCTTGGTGTAAAAGAGATTATGGCCGGCACTATAAATATTGGTATGTATGCGGCCATGCTGCTATCTTTAGTAACCTTTGCTGTTGCCGCAATTTACTTTAGTTACAAGAAATTTTCAGATGAGAGTGCTATATTGAGCTAATAATTTGAATACCCTGAAATTTAAAGCCTAAGTACGTTTACTTAGGCTTTTCTTTTATGAAAACTAAGTTTCACCTCTTTAGGTTTTAAGGTAATCATCGGGTTAATTTCTACGCAGTCCATTTTAGTAGAAATTCTATATTTCTTGATTAGGCTTACCACTACCATAATCATTTCATAAGTAGCAAAGGCATTACCAATGCACATTCTTGGGCCAGCTCCAAAAGGATAGAAATAGTTGGTGTATTCTTTACCTTCTATATCTTTAAAACGAGAGCCTATAAAATCTTCTGGATTTTCCCAATAATTTGCATATCGATGGAGCTCATATATTGAAAGTAATACCAGTGTATCTTTTTTTAATTGGTATCCGTCTATCTCAACTTCTTCGGTTGCCACACGATCAATAAAATAGGCGGGCGGATATAATCGCATTGCTTCATTAATACAAGATTGCGTCAGCATTAATTTTTGTAGATCTTCAATTTCAATTGAATCACTATTCAACATTGCTATTTCTTTAAACAGCTCTTCCTGTAATTCTGCGTTTTGAGCAAGAAAGCATAAGGTAAAAGAAAGTGCATTAGCTGTAGTTTCGTAACCAGCACTAAATAGTATGAACAACTCATCTATAAGTTGTTTTCTGGGCATTTTACTTCCGTCCTCATAAGTAGCTTCCAAGAGCATATCTAGCAAATCAGTACTTCGTTGACCGCTATCAATTCGCTCTTCAATAAGTTCATTTAGAATATTTCGTGCAGTGGATGATTTTCTTAATGCTCCATTGATTTTGCCCGATACCCTAAACCACCATTTTAAATAAGGTTGTCTCATTTCTCGAATGAGCATCATCTGATTTTCTTCGGTTATTGCCTTGAACTTGGCAATTCGATCACTTATCTCAAGTGAACTAAAAAGACTTTTTGCGACTACTTGAAATGCCACATCGCCCATTAACCCAAAAATATCTTGCTCGTTAGCAATTAAAATATGGTCGAGTTCTTTTTCAATAGCCTCGAACATTATCTGTATTAGCGACCTTAAATTCTTTAAATGAAATTTCGGTTGAATCATTCGGCGATGCGTTCGCCAATGTTCTCCCTCAGAAGTCAAAAGGCCATGACCGATATATTTGGCCAAATCACGGGTCTGCAACCTAGATTTTGAAAAAGACTTGTGCTTCTTTTGCAATACCTCTTTAATAAACCGAGGGCTTCTTGAAAAAACCAATTTTCCATCACCAAGTGTTGTAATCTCAAAGGTGTCTCCAAGCTTTTGAAAATTTACTTTATGAAACGGAAGCGGGTTTTTTAAAATTTGCTGACTGTTCCAAAGAACTTTTATCACCGATACTTGGGGCAGTTTTTTCATTTAAAACAATCCTCCTTGTACGTTGCCCTTTATTCTGCCTAAATGTTTATAAGCAAGTTCTGTTACTTCACGACCCCTGGGAGTTCGCATAATAAAACCCTGTTGAATTAAAAAGGGCTCGTAAACTTCTTCTATAGTCTCTGCACTTTCAGAAACGGCAGTTGCCAAGGTAGTAATACCAACAGGGCCTCCTTTAAACTTATCGATAATCGTGGTAAGAATCTTATTGTCCATTTCATCCAAACCATGAGCATCTACATTCAAGGCTTTTAAACTAAACTTTGAAATGGCCATATCAATATTCCCGTTGCCTTTTATCTGTGCAAAATCACGCACCCTTCTCAAGAGCGCATTACATATTCTAGGGGTTCCTCGGCTTCTTCCTGCAATTTCTATAGCTGCATCATTCGTAATGGGCACTTTTAAAATTTCGGCACTTCGTTCTACTATTGTAGATAAGAGTTCTGTATCGTAATATTGAAGTCTGCTTTGTATTCCAAAACGAGCTCGCATTGGGGCAGTCAATAACCCAGATCTTGTGGTTGCCCCTATCAAGGTAAATGGGCTAAGATTTATCTGTACCGTTCGGGCGTTAGGCCCTGTCTCGATCATGATATCAATTTTATAGTCTTCCATAGCGGAGTATAAATACTCTTCTACAATAGGACTTAACCGATGGATCTCATCTATAAATAATACATCACGTTCATCGAGATTTGTGAGTAAACCAGCTAAATCCCCCGGCTTATCTAAAACCGGCCCTGAAGTAATTTTTATTCCTACTCCTAGTTCGTTTGCCAGAATATGGGCAAGCGTAGTCTTTCCTAATCCTGGTGGGCCATGAAATAAAGTATGATCCAATGCCTCTCCTCTTTGGTTCGCAGCCTGCACGAAAATTTTCAAGTTTTCAAGTACTTGCTCTTGGCCCGTAAAGTCATCAAAGGTTATAGGCCTTAAAGCTCTTTCTATATCGAGCTCTTCTTGCGAAAAGTTATCAGGTGTCGGATCAAGATTCTCGTTCATACCTAACAAATATAAAGTAATTAGGCTATAAGATTTTCAAATACAAAACCAATATTCAATAGGAGTAATTATCGTATTTTCATTGTATGGATTTAAACAAGTATAGCAATAGCATTTTACCTTACATTCCTTTCTTCTATGTAATCTGGTCAGACGATTTATTATCTGCCTCAGAAATCGAAGTTGTAAAAACCGCCATAAAAGAAGATGATTCTTTAAATAATGAGGATAAGAAACAACTTGGTGCATGGCTCGATAAATCCAATCCGCCCCAAAATGAAGAAATAAAACAATGGCAACAACTAATTACAAATAGTGGTGTTACCCTTATAGAAAGTGAGGCATTTCCCCTTGAGGCGTTTGCGCGAAAAGTTGCTAATTTCTATTGCAACTCATGTAGCAGCAACGAACTATTGAAGCAAATAGAACTAAATCTCGGTATTCAACCCAATCATTACAACCACCTTTTTAATGTTGAGGTGATACAACAGCCATTCTCCGATTTTTACAATGGGGCTGAAATCGATGCCATTTTAAACAAACCTTTTCTAAAGAAAATCAATACGTTTAGAACATTCTTAAAACAAGACACCTTTAATTGGAATATTGAAACCAATAAGGAAAAAGCACGTGAAAAAGTCTTATCTCAGGTAAAATTGCTCGCGGCCAATGGTTGGGGAGCACTAGCCTATCCAAAAGCCTATGGCGGCGAAGATAATATGGAATGTTACGCTTCTATCTTTGAGCACTTAATGTTTATCGATGGTAGCCTTGCTATTAAGTTTGGAGTACAATTTGGACTCTTTGGCGGCAGCATTCACAATTTAGGAAGCAAACGCCATCATGACCAGTATTTAAAAGCTACAGGTGAAACTAATTTACTGGGTTGCTTCGCTATGACTGAAACTGGCCATGGTAGTAACGTTCGCGGCATTAAGACAACGGCCACCTATATTCATAATGAGAAAGCTTTGGTAATACATACTCCTGGCAAAAATGACAACAAAGAATATATAGGCAACGCATTAGATTCTAAAATGGCCAGTGTTTTTGCACAGCTTATCGTCAATGGAAAAAACAGGGGAGTACACGCTATATTAGTACCACTTCGAAATGACAAACATGAGGTTTTAGAAGGGATAACAGTAAAAGACAATGGTTATAAACTAGGTTTAAATGGGGTTGATAATGGTAAGATTTGGTTCAATCAAGTAAAAGTACCCGTCGCCAACCTTTTGGATAAATATGGCCGTATCGACAGCGATGGTAATTATGAGTCTGAAATAAAAAATCCGAACAAGCGCTTTTTCACCATGTTAGGCACCTTGGTAGGTGGTCGTATCTGCGTTGCTAAAGGAGCTTTAGCAGGATCAAAAATGGCACTTACCGTTGCCATAAAACATGCATTGCAGCGCAGACAGTTCAATGATTCCCTAAAAGTACAAGAAGACTTACTTCTAGACTATCCTACGCATCAGTTACGCTTAATCCCAAAAGTAGCCACTAGCTACGTCTATCACGTAGTATTGCAAAAAGCAATGAAAGAGTATGCACAAAACACTTCTAACGATAAACGAAAAATAGAAACTCAAGTTGCCGGATTAAAAGCCTGTATCACATGGTTCGCCACCGAAACAATTCAAGAATGTAGGGAAGCTTGCGGAGGTAAAGGTTATTTGTTAGAGAACAGAATTGGCGATTTAAAAAACGACACTGATATTTTTACCACTTTTGAAGGTGACAATACCGTATTACTACAACTAGCGGCCAAAGGGGTCTTATCTGATTTTAAATCTGAACTCAATGCCGGTGGTTTTGTGAGCGTTCTTAAATTATTAAGAGACCGATTCTCCGATAAGTTGGCCACTATAAATCCTGCATATAGCAACAAGACGGACAAAGACCATCTATACAATCCAAAATTTCATTTGCATGCCATGGACTATAGGTTACGTAGGCTAACGGATACGGCCGCCATGCGAATTCGTGGCTATATTAAAAAGGGAGTGCCAAGTTATCAGGCGTTTTTAAAGGTTCAGACCCATTTACTAGAAGTTGGTAAAGCCTACAGCGAAGTATTATCGATAAAATGGTACTATGAGTTTATAACCGATTTACCAGAAGGAAAATATAAAAACCTATTGCTGCAAGTTGGCGCCCTACATTCACTAAGTATTATTAGAAAAGATGCCGCCTGGTATCTGGAACAGGGCTACTTAAGCAGCACCAAGTCAAAAGCTATTAGGCAGCGCGTTGAACGTTTAAGCACAGAACTTAGGCCTCATGCCCATGCATTGGTCGAAGGTTTCGGAATACCTGAACATTTAGTTACTGCGCCAATTGCCAACTAATCTTTCTTTTTAATCAATTGGGAGGTATCCATAAATTCTAAAATTGAAATTTTTGGGTCACCATAAAGATAGGTTTTGGAGCTACCTCTAGACTTTAGCTCTATTTCCCTGAAGGCATTAATTCGAGCACTGGCAGATTCTTCAAGCTTAATTTTAGCTGTCCCTGATTCTAATTTTTGGCCGGTAAATTTGGTGTTATTGAACATCTTTAGGTTTAGGGAATCTGTTGTTCCCTCAATATCCAAAGAAGCGGTATTGAGCAATTCAATATTCTTAGCGCTACTTACCGAATACACCGTGGCATCAGATCTATGTTTGAGACTTACATTTAAAGAATCTACATCTAAATTAAAATCTCCTTTACTGGTATCTTCCATATTCAAACTTGCAATAAATGCACTAGCTTTCAAAGACAACCTTGAGGGACCAAAGGCATTTACGTATAGATTATCTGTCGATAATACATCAAGCATTGTTATTTTACCGTCACGTTGGGTAATTGCCTTAAGCTCTTTATAGTTTACGGTGATTTCGAGTTTCTTTTTTGCGGTAATATCATAAAAGGCAGATATTACAAGGGTACTATCTTCCACTTTAAACTTTAATACATCTATTAAGTTATCATCAGCGGTAATCTCATAGCCTTCACCAAAAGACTTCTTTAGTTCAATATCGAGATTAGCATTCAACTCGATTGCATTAAATGCCGGAAGGTCTTCCCTAACCTCAGTTACGGAACGATTTCCTTTAATCTTTGGCTTTCTTTGCGCCTGTAAAAAAATTGGAACGCAGACTATTAAAAGAACAATTAGTTTTTTCATAATTCATAAAGTTTACTTCTCCGATATAAAATTAGAAACACTTTTTTAAAAAAAGTCATCCACTCCATATCAAGAAAAATCTATGCCAAATTAACCAAATAAAAAACCCAACTTCAAAAAGTTGGGTTTTTTATACTATTTAAACGAGATTATCTTAATGATTCATCTCTTCTTCGTTTTCTTGTAATGGCACGTCTTGAGGAACAAAATCCTGTCCTTCTATAATATATTCACCGTTTTCATAGGTTTTGCTATAGTCGTAAGCCCAACGATGTACATGAGGTATTTCACCTGGCCAGTTACCATGAATATGTTCTTGTGGAGCCGTCCATTCTAAAGTATTCGATTTCCAAGGATTTTGAGGTCCTTTCTTTCCGTAGAAAATACTTCTTATAAAATTGTATACAAATACCAACTGGGCAGCACCGGCGATTAACGCGAATACCGTCATTAATACTTGAACATCTGTTAACTCATCGAACATCGGGAAAGCGGTATTCTCATAGTATCTACGAGGAACACCTGCCATACCCACAAAATGCATCGGGAAGAAGACCCCATAGGCACAAATAGCAGTTACCCAGAAATGCACGTAACCTAAATTTTTGTTCATCATTCGCCCAAAGAACATTTTAGGGAACCAATGGTATACCCCGGCAAAAAGTCCATAGAGCGCTGATATACCCATTACCAAGTGGAAATGCGCTACCACAAAATACGTATCGTGCACATTAATATCTAATGCACTATCTCCCAGAATAATTCCGGTTAAACCACCCGTAATAAATGTTGACACCAATGCTATTGAAAAAAGCATCGCAGGATTGAGCTGCAAATTTCCTTTCCATAATGTCGTTATATAATTAAATGCCTTTACCGCAGACGGTATCGCAATCAATAGGGTTGTAAATGTAAATACTGAGCCCAAGAAAGGATTCATCCCCGAAATAAACATATGGTGGCCCCATACTATTGTTGATAGGAATGCTATAGCTAAAATGGAAGCTACCATCGCACGGTACCCAAAAATTGGCTTTCTCGCATTTGTTGACATTACCTCAGATGTAATACCCAAAGCAGGCAACAATACAATATAAACCTCAGGGTGGCCCAAGAACCAAAATAAATGTTCGTACAATACTGGCGAACCACCTTGATAGTGCAATACTTCACCTTGAATAAATATATCCGATAAGAAGAATGACGTTCCAAAACTTCTATCCATAATTAACAATAAGGCTGCCGACAATAATACAGGGAAAGAAATCACCCCAATAATCGCCGTTACGAAAAAAGCCCATATGGTTAATGGAAGTCTTGTCATAGACATCCCCTTGGTTCTCAAATTGATTACGGTTACGATATAATTCAGCGAACCTAAAAGTGACGAGGCGATAAAAATAGCCATAGATACGAGCCATAAGGTCATACCCATACCAGAACCCGGTTGGGCCATTGGCAAGGCACTTAAAGGCGGATAAATCGTCCACCCAGCTGCCGCAGGACCAGCTTCTACAAATAATGAAATCACCATGATAACCGCAGATACAAAGAACATCCAGAAAGAAAGCATATTCAAGAATCCTGAGGCCATATCACGTGCACCAATCTGCAACGGAATTAATAAGTTACTAAACGTACCGCTTAGCCCTGCTGTGAGTACAAAGAATACCATAATGGTACCATGCATCGTAATCAACGCCAAGTACACATCGGCATCCATAACTCCTTCAGGGGCCCATTTACCTAAAAAGGCTTCAAAAACGGAGAAAGATTCTCCTGGCCATGCCAACTGCATTCTAAATAACAATGACATCGCAATACCAATAAAGCCCATAACCAAAACACCGGTAATAAGATATTGCTTAGCAATCATCTTATGGTCTTGACTAAAGATATACTTGGTTATGAAAGTTTCTTTATGATGATGTCCATGATCATCGTGTGCGTGATCGTCAACTTGTGCGTTTGCTACTGCAGACATAATCGAATGATTTTTAATTTATTGTTTTCTTTTTCTAGCCTAAATCTATTGTACCGGTAAAACGGTCTCTGCAAATGTTTTTTGACTTTCCATCCACTTATTGTATTCCTCTTCGGTTTCTACAATAATCTTCATCTGCATATTGTAATGTGATTTTCCACAAATCTTATTACATAATAATACAAAGTCAAATTCCCAAGGATCCTTATTTGGCTCGCCTTGGGCCGCTTTTTCAGCTCTTATAACATTTGTTCTTTTTACTTTATCTACTACTTCAGGATTTAAACGCATCTCTTCTGTAGTTATCGTGGGAGTGAATGAAAATTGTGTCACCATACCTGGCACACAGTTCATTTGGGCTCTAAAGTGAGGCATATACGCTGAATGTAAAACATCTTGCGAACGCATGTAGAAATTAACTTTTCTCCCTACAGGCAAATGCAACTCTTTAACGATTATATCATCGGTAGCATTCGGGTCGGCTTCATCTAGACCCATCACATTTGCTCTATCAATATCTATTAAACGTACACTTGCATCACCTAATACATTATCTTCTCCACCGTAGCGAGCCGTCCAGTTGAACTGTTGTGCATATAACTCAACAATAAGCGGATCATCTTCTTCATTAATATCCATAATATTTGTCCAAGAATATAGACCCCAGATAATTAATCCTGCCAAAACAACTACAGGAATTATTGTCCAAATAAACTCTAAACGGTCATTATCTGCATAGAACAATGCTTTTTTACCTTCTTCGCCGCGATACTTGTAACCGAAATAATGCAATAAAGCTTGTGTTATGGTCTGTACAAAAAAGATAACCGCAAATGAAATCCACATCAAATTATCATAACCCTGCCCGTGTGCCGATGCAGCTTCAGGAAGTAAAAATTTAGAATATTTTGCAAAACTGAATATGGTGATTCCATAAATGAAAATCAAAAATGCAAACAGCAGGTATCCTTGGTTTTTGTTGTCGGTGTCGTTAGCGATCTGTGCCCTAGAAGCGTCCGCTTTCAATTGTGACAATTCAAAGATTTTACCCATTTGCCAGATTGCAATGGCCACTAAAACTAGAACTGTTAATATTAATAATGTCGTCATTCTTTAACTACTTTCTCTTTCGAATTTTAGTAATGGAAATGTCTACTTTCCTCTATAAACGGATTACGTTTTGGTGTTAACTCTTCTTTGGTCAAAGCATTGAAAACCCAATAAATAAATAACCCTGCAAAAAATAATATTCCTCCGATTTCAGGTATTCCTAAATACCAGTTTTCACCTACCGTAGCAGGCATCACCATATTAAAGATATCCATGTAATGGCCGAATAGTATTACGATACCTGCCATAACAACAAACCAATTCACCCTTTTGTAATCACTGTTCATCAATACTAATAATGGGAAAATAAAGTTCATCGCCAACATACCGAAGAATGGTAATTTGTAATCTTCGATACGGGTAACAAAATAAGTAACCTCTTCAGGAATATTTGCATACCAAATCAACATAAATTGGCTAAACCATAAGTATGTCCAGAAAATACTGATACCAAACATAAACTTCGCCAAATCATGAATATGACTATTATTTACTTCAGGTAAATATCCTTTAGATTTTAGATAAATTGTAATCAATGCAATAGTGGTAATACCAGAAACAAACATACTGGCAAAAACATACCAACCAAATAAAGTACTGAACCAATGTGGATCTAAGCTCATAATCCAATCCCAAGACATCATAGACTCAGAAATCAAATAGAATACTAAAAAGGCCGCTGAAATTCTGAAGTTCTTTTTGAAATTAGAATTGTCATCCGCTTTGTCTTGCGCTAAAGATAATTTTCTTGAATACTGTCTATAAGCGATCCAACCCCCTAAGAAGATAGCTGCCCTAATCAAAAAGAAAGTTGGGTTTAAATATCCTTTTTTTCCTTGCAACAGTTTATCATGTTCAACAACACTGGCATCCAT
Source organism: Croceitalea sp. W27 (assembly GCF_055693185.1). Classification (NCBI taxonomy): domain Bacteria; kingdom Pseudomonadati; phylum Bacteroidota; class Flavobacteriia; order Flavobacteriales; family Flavobacteriaceae; genus Croceitalea; species Croceitalea sp. W27. The sequence continues at coordinate 2,907,791 of NZ_CM146327.1, read as the reverse complement.
CCATGTGAATAGGTGGTTGAAATGCAAAGTTGAAAGTAATAAAATCACAAATACAATTATGCCGCCAGGAACAATGTAAGAGGTGATTCCTTCCATTACCCTAAATAGTAATGGTGACCAGCCTGCTTGCGCAGCTCTTTGTATAGCATAAAAAGCCAATACCCCCAATGAAATCATAAAGAAAAAGAAGGCCGCTACATACAATGCAGACCAAGGTCTGTTCTGCAATTGATGAAAAACATGCTCGTCATGTGCAGCATCGTGTCCTCCGCCATGAGCCTCATCTGCGCCATGGCTATCAGCTTCAGCAGTATGCCCAGATTTTTTCATATAATCGGCTTCATGCTCGGTATCATGAGAGGCTTCTTCACCATGACCACCACCGTGACCATCTCCATGGGCAGCTGCAACCATTTCTTTTGCTTCCTCCACCGTGCTAGGAGCTCCTAAAAATCCTATTACAAGACAAATTGCGCCAACCGCCATTAAGACGTAAGAACCAATTTTTAATTTATTTGAAAACGCGTACTTCATTATAGTTTTCTTATTTTGAAAGGTCTCCTTTTAATTTCATCACGTATTCGGCAACTTGCCAAAGTTCTTCTTCACTGCTCATTTGAGAAGCATAAGAACCCATCGAGTTTAAACCATAATACATGGTGTGATACGTACTGCCTACCGTGATATTTCTTGCGACATCAGCGTAGCTAGGCACACCTAAAATCTTTTCTTGCTTAACCAACCAACCTTGTCCATCTCCTTTAACCCCGTGGCATATGGCACAGTAAACAGCATAGAGCTCTGCACCCTTAGCTAGATTTTCATCTGCGCTTAAAGAATCAAGTGGACTTGCCATTACTCTTGCTAATTCTTTTCCTTCTGGCGAATTATCATATTCAAAAGGCATCCAATTTCTCGAGATAGTGCCTTCTGGTGGAAGCATAGCCTCTGTTCCTTCTGGAAATAAACCATTTTCTACACCAGCATAGGTCTCATAACCTACAGATTCATACATATTAGGCATGTACTGATAGTTTGGCGAATTCTTGTCTGCACAAGAAGCCACACCAGCTACTAGTATTACTACAAAAACTATTTTTACGAATTGCTTCATGCTATTCATCCTTTTCTGTAACTTTTACTTCAATTGCTCCTGTGTTAAGCAATAAATCTTTTAATTCCTCTTCATTACCATGAACTCCAACTTCCATCAAAAAATGGGCGTCCGTAGTTCTTTTATCTGGATTTTCAGCCTTCTTAAATGGCCACATTCTACTTCTTAGGTAAAATGTTATTACCATTAAATGTGCTGCAAAAAATACAGTAAGCTCGAACATGATTGGTACAAAAGCAGGCATATTCTCCAAATAGCTAAAACTTGGTTTACCCCCAATATCTTGAGGCCAATCTTCTATCATGATATAATTCATCATAAGAATAGCTACGGTAAGACCTAAACAACCATACATAAAAGAAGTAATGGCGATACGCGTATCTGCTAAGCCCATAGCCTTGTCTAGACCATGAACAGGGAAAGGCGTATATACCTCTTCTATATGATGATGAGCTGCACGAACTTCCTTGACAGCATGCATCAATATGTCATCGTCGTTGTAAACTGCGTGTATAACTTTTGATGCCATTATTGCTTTTTATTGTTTAATAATTTAGCTTGACCAGCCCAATCGTCACGCTGCGCACGACCTGGGAATTTACCCGTAATAGAATCCAACAAATCATATTCTTTGTTAGTCATTCTTCCTACTTGGGCAAATGTGTATATACCTATTTCGTTTAGAATGCGTTCCATTTCAGGACCTACACCTTTAATTTTCTTCAAATCGTCCGCAGTTTCTGTAGTTGCGTCAAAAGTTCCGATAGAACTTAACAATTCTGAAACTCCTACTTTATCACCTTTTGCAGGAACAACCTCACCCATCAAAACGTCATCCGTAATCGATTCAGAAGCAACTTGTTTTCCGCGCGCTGGCATTTCATATAAAGGCTTACCCGAATCTCTTAAGGTTTTATACTTAGAACCAGAAGCCTTGAGAATCGATTTTACCTCCGCCTGTGCAATTACAGGGAATGTTCTAGAATAGAGCAAGAACAATACAAAGAAGAAACCGATGGTACCTATGAATATTCCAATATCTACGAATGTTGGAGAGAACATGGTCCATGATGATGGCAAATAATCTCTGTGTAATGATGTAACAATAATTACAAAACGCTCAAACCACATTCCGATATTTACTACAATCGAAATAAAGAAGGAGAACATGATACTGGTACGTAACTTTTTAGACCACATAAACTGCGGTGAAAATACATTACAGGTCATCATTGCCCAATACGCCCAAGCATAAGGCCCAGTGGCCCTGTTCAAGAATGCATACTGCTCATACTCTACCCCAGAGTACCATGCAATAAACAGCTCTGTTATATAAGCACAGCCAACTATTGAACCTGTAATCATAATTACGATATTCATTAATTCTATGTGCTGTACCGTGATATAATCTTCTAAGCTACATACTTTACGCATGATGATCAACAGCGTATTTACCATCGCGAAACCAGAGAAAATTGCACCCGCCACAAAGTATGGGGGGAAAATTGTGGTGTGCCAACCTGGTATTACCGAAGTTGCGAAGTCAAAAGATACAATAGTATGTACTGAAAGTACTAGTGGCGTTGCCAAACCGGCCAATACTAAAGAAACTTCTTCAAAGCGTTGCCAGTCTTTTGCGCGACCTGTCCAACCAAAGCTTAATAAGCTATATATTTTCTTTTGGAACGGTTTTACCGCTCTATCTCGAATCATTGCGAAATCAGGCAATAGTCCTGTCCACCAGAATACCAATGAAACGGATAGATACGTAGAAATTGCAAATACATCCCACAGTAGTGGTGAATTAAAGTTTACCCAAAGCGAACCAAATTGGTTAGGAATTGGCAATACCCAATACGCCAACCAAGGACGACCCATATGAATAATTGGAAAAAGCCCCGCCTGAATTACCGAGAAAATTGTCATCGCCTCTGCAGAACGGTTAATTGCCATTCTCCATTTTTGGCGAAACAGTAACAGTACCGCTGAAATCAAGGTCCCTGCGTGACCAATACCTACCCACCAAACGAAGTTGGTAATATCCCAAGCCCAGTTAACGGTCCGGTTTAATCCCCAAACTCCAATACCTGTTGAAATGGTATAAATGATACAACCGATACCCCAAAGAAATGCTACCAAAGCAATGGAAAATACAATCCACCATTGTTTGTTGGCCTTTCCCTCAACCGGGCGAGCAATATCAACGGATACATCGTGATAGCTTTTATCGCCAAGTACTAGGGGTTTTCGTATAGGTGCTTCGTAATGCGACGCCATAATATCTATTCTAGTTTCTTGCTTATTCTTTGGTTATACTTCGTTGGTATTTCTCACTTTCACGTGATAAAAGACATTAGGCTTTGTACCTACATGCTCTAACAAGTGATACATTCTATCATCTTCTTTCAACTCGGCCACTTTACTCTCTTTATCATTAATGTCTCCGAATACAATTGCTCCACTACTACATGCAGAAGAACAAGCTGTTTGGAATTCACCATCCTTAATTTGACGTCCGTCTCTTTTTGCATCCAAAATGGTTTTTTGAGTCATTTGTATACACATAGAACATTTTTCCATCACCCCTCTTGAACGTACATTGACATCAGGATTGATAACCATCTTACCTAAGTCATTGTTCATGTGGTAATCGAACTCGTCATTATTGTTATATAAGAACCAGTTGAATCGTCTTACTTTATATGGACAGTTATTTGCACAATATCTAGTACCCACACATCTATTGTATGCCATGTGGTTTTGACCTTGGCGGCTATGCGCTGTTGCAGCAACCGGACAAACCGTTTCGCAAGGCGCATGGTTACAATGCTGACACATTACAGGCTGGAATGCTACCTGTGGATTAGCAGCTGGGTTCTCCATTTCGCCAAAACCACCTAAAGAGCCATTATCACCCCAAAGGCCATCCATATTATCTTTTTTCTCATTGTCTCCTTCAAAAGTATCTTCTGAAGAATAATACCTGTCAATTCGCAACCAGTGCATATCACGTGAGCGACGAATCTCTTGCTTACCTACTACAGGCACATTATTTTCTGCATGACAAGCAATAACACAAGCACCACAACCCGTGCATGAATTTAAATCTATGGACAAATTAAAGTGATGCCCAATAGAGCGATCAAATTCAGCCCATAAGTCTACCGAAGTTGCAGGAACTTCTTGGTGATCTAAAGACACTTCAGGAACGGGATTCCATTCGTGATGGTCTTTTGTGTTGAAAATCTCTAATGTTGTTTCTTTAATGATATCCCCACGACCCATTAAAGTATTATGCAATTGCACGCAGGCAAATTCATGGATTCCATCAGCTTTAGCTATTGAAACCGACTGCGCGTTATTAAAATCTTTATAGAGTTGAAATGCATTGACACCAGTCTGCATTTCTTCTTTCATTCCAGCACTTTTTCCGTATCCGAAAGATAATCCTACTGTTCCCTTGGCCTGACCTGGCTGAATAATTACAGGCACATTTTTCAAGGCCACACCATCAACAGTAATATTGGCATAGCTACCATCTAATCCACCGTTGGCGACATTATAATTCTCAAGTTCTAATCTTTCGGCATCCGCTTTAGAAACGGTTACATAATTATCCCATGAAACTCTTGAAATAGGATCAGGGAATTCTTGCAACCAAGGGTTGTTGGCCTGCTGACCGTCACCCATACCTACTTTAGAATACAACATCAACTCCATATCATCAGAAGTCGTATTGGCCAGAGTTCTAATTGCAGAAGCAATCGGAACAATAGTGGCGGTATTTTCATCGGCAACCCCTTCTTCACCAGAAGGTTCAAGAAAAGTAACAGATGTATCCTCCGTCAAACCAACGGTATCTGCAAAAACTCCATCTTGTAATGCTTTATTCCAGCTAGCTCCATTTAAAATTGATGAAGACCAATTCTCCTTTATATAATCGTAATAGGTTTTATCACTGTCCATCCATTTCAACAGACACGACTGAAATTTCCTTGTATCAAACAACTCACGTATCGTTGGCTGCATTAGGGCAAAGTGTCCCTTTTTCATTTCAAGGTCGCCCCAAGACTCTAGATAATGCGAAGCGGCAGCAACGTTAGCAACAGCCTGAGCCGTTTCGTCATTATTGAAAGATGAACTAACCGTTAGACCTACTTTTGCCAATCCTTCTACAAAATCAGCAGCATTCGGCAATGAATATACCGGATTAACACCATCTATAAGCAAAGCGCCAACGCGCCCAGCTTTCATATCGGCGATTAGCTTATTTACTTTTGCCGTATTACCACTACGTATATATTTTGGACGCTCTGTATCGAAAGCCTCGCTTTGCAGCATTTTATTGATTGCCAAAACAACCGCTTGTGCGTTAGCATCATTTAAACCACATACTACCACTGCTTTGCTTCCAGCTTTTTTGACCTCTTTGGCCAACTGCGCGACAACAGCATCTATATCTGAACTACCTCCGGCAACATTGCTGCCATTTAATTTACCATAAAGTTTTGCTAGGGCAACTTTTAATTCCGATGGTTTCATAGGAATTCGCCTATCCGCATTGGCTCCGGTAAGAGACATATTAGATTCCAAGTGAATATGACGAGACATCTTACCATGATGAGGCACCTTCATTTTGGCATAACCTCCATCATAACCTCCACCTTGCCAGTCTGCAAGAAAATCGGCAGCAAAAGATACTACCAACTCCGCCTTATCAAAATGATAATCGGCCAATGCCCTTTCACCATATGCGGCCTCAAAAGCGCTCAATGCAGCATCTTCGGATATCGCATCATATATTACATGGTTCACGTTACCGTAGGCTTCGGCAAATTCGCCTATTAATTTATGTGTTGATGGACTAGCATAGGTCTTCGTAAGCAAAGCGATTTGCTTTCCAGAATTTTTGGCAGCGGTCAATCCGCCTTTAATCCTGTTGTCAAAATCATCCCAAGAAATAGCTTCTCCGCCAGCACTTGGACCTTGAATACGGGTACTATCATACAAAGAAAGAACAGATGCATTTACCCTTGCATTTGCACTACCGTTAACTTTTGCCCTATCGTTATTCTCAATCTTTATCGGACGGCCTTCACGGGTTTTGACCAAAATACTTGCAAAATCATAACCATCAGCAATCGCAGTAGCATAATAGTTAGCTACCCCAGGCACAATATTTTCGGGCTGCACCACATAAGGAAGCGACTTATGCACAGGCCCCTCACAAGCTGCCAAAGAAGCAGCTGCAGTACTAAAACCTACATACTTTAAGAAATCTCTTCTATTTGTAGATGAACCAGACAATGTTTCTTTATCGCCCAAAAACTCATCAACAGGTATCTGCTCCGTAAATTCGTTCTGTTTCAGCGTCTCAACAATGGAATCGTTCGGATTCAACTCCGCTTCACTTTTCCAATATTTTTTGTTTGATGCCATATGCTTTATTGAAATAACTTCTTTTTATTAATAGTGACACTTACCACATTCCAATCCACCCATCTGAGCTGCCGTCAGCTTTTCTACACCATATTTCTTCGAAAGCTCCTCATGAATTTTTGAATAGTACTCATTATCCGCCACTTGAACTTCTGTTTCTCTATGACAATTAATACACCAGCCCATGGTAAGTGGTGAATACTGGTACATGATTTCCATTTCTTCAACAGGGCCGTGACAAGTCTGACATTCTATTTTACCAACAGAGACGTGTTGCGAGTGATTGAAATAAGCAAAATCAGGTAGGTTATGTATTCTTACCCATTCTACAGGCTGAGAATCCCCGGTATATTGTTGGTTTTCTTCATCCCATCCAACAGCTTTGTATAATTTTTTGATTTCCTTAGTATAGAACTCATTTGTATACCCATTAGCCAAATCATCAGCACTAGGTCCTTCAGCAGGCCCTTTATACTCATAAATCGACTTATGACAGTTCATACAAACATTTAAAGAAGGAATACCAGAATGTTTCGACACTCTAGCTGAAGAATGGCAATATTGACATTCTATTTTATTGACCCCCGCGTGTATTCTGTGAGAATAGTGAATTGGCTGAACAGGAGCATAACCTTGATCGATACCAATCTGAGACATCCAACTATACGCAAAATAAGCGCTACTTAGTAGAAAAACGATTACCGTACAGAAAATCAAAAACTGATTCTGGGCAAAAGCTTTCCAAATCGGAGTTCTTTTTTCTGCCGCTTCTTTGACCACTTGAACCCCATTTGCTTCGGCAATTTTTCTTAGTGTGTTATTTACCAAGAAAAGCATGACGACCAAAAGACCAAAAACCAAAGCAAGAGCACCTAGAATAATTTCATTGGAAACACCTCCAGAAGTTGCAGCAGATTCTCCGCCACCAGTTGCAGCTACGGCGACCTTTGGAGTAGGAGCAGGCGCAGCAGTATATGCCAAAATATTATCAATATCCTCATTGGATAGCGTCGGAAAAGCAGTCATCGCCGACTGATTGTACTCATTGTAAATTTTGTTTGCATAGGCATCACCAGACGCAATCATACCTGCGCTATTCTTGATCCACTTATACAACCACTCTTTACCTAAACCTTCATTTTCAGAAAGCCTTGTTTCCACATTAGCCAAAGCAGGGCCCGTCATTTTTCTATTCAATGCATGACAAGCAGCACAATTTTGATTGAACAACTGCTTCCCCTTGACAGGGTCACCACCCAAATCAGCAGCAGGTTCCTCACTAGGCGCAGCCTCAGCGGCAACATCTTGAGAAAATGACGAAAATGCGATTAGTTGGGTAACTAATAGTAAAGTAAGGCTTAAAAATCTTGAAAACTGAATGCGGTTCAAAACCTGTTTCATATTATCTTAATTGCTATCAGAATTTTGGCACGATATTTCCTATTGATACTGTGAGAGTTAGGTTTTAGCGTGTTTCAAATTGGGTACAAAAATACGACACAGCTAGCTTTTTTAAAATGTTAAGGGATTTATAATATCTAATTTATAAACATTCTAAATAAGGTCATTCCATTTTGTTTAGAATAGAAAAAATTACATTTGTACTTCAGGTAAGAATTTTATAGTATACAACTCATGAGAACCCCTATATTCACTATACTTTTTTTAAGTGTTTCATTTCTATCCTTTAGTCAAGAAGGCACTATTACCATTGAACAAAACCCAGATATCGACAAGCTTGTTGAAATCTATAAAGATGCCAATACCAACTCAGGATACTACCAAATTCAAGTTGGTTTTAGAAGTAGTGATGATGCAGCACAACGTCTCTTAGAACAAGTTGAAATTGATTTTCCTGGATGGTATTCTACTATTAAATTTAATCAACCTACTTATCGTGTAAGACTAGGTAAATTCAAAACAAAAATGGAAGCCCAACGTAGACTTATTAAGGTAAGAAAAAAATACCCTGATGCTTTTTTGCTACCTCAAAAAATAGGTGCCTAAATCAATAAAAAAAGGTCGAGTTAACTCGACCTTTTTTTAATTATACCTTTTATAAAATCTTTAAAGTTTTTTCTTGACCGCTACCTCTTGGAATGCTTCTACGATATCCAACTCCTTAATATCATTGTAGTTCTTTATCTGCAACCCACAATCATAACCTTTAGCGACCTCTTTAACATCATCTTTAAATCGTTTCAGCGAAGCCAACTCACCTGTATAAATAACCACACCGTCACGAATCAACCTGATCTGTGAATTTCTAAAGATTTTACCTGTGGTAACCATACAACCTGCGATTGTACCAATTTTAGAAATCTTGAAGGTTTCCCTGATTTCAGCGGTACCTGTAATTTCTTCTTTGATTTCCGGAGAAAGCATCCCTTCCATTGCATCCTTCAAATCGTTGATGGCCGCGTAAATAATGGAGTACATTCTGATGTCGATTTCTTCCTTGTCAGCGATTTCACGGGCGTTGCCCATCGGTCGAACATTAAATCCGATAATAATCGCATCGGAAGCACTTGCCAACAAGACATCAGACTCGGTGATAGCACCCACACCTTTGTGTATGATGTTCACCTGAATCTCATCTGTTGAAAGTTTTTGGAAGGAATCCGTCAATGCCTCTACCGAACCATCAACATCACCTTTTAATATGATATTCAACTCTTGGAAATCACCCAGCGCAATACGTCTGCCGATTTCATCAAGTGTAATATGTCGTTGTGTACGAACGGATTGCTCGCGTTGCAGTTGTGAACGTTTGGTAGCTATTTGTTTAGCTTCACGCTCATCATCCAAGACGTTGAACTTATCCCCCGCTTGTGGCGCACCGTCTAAACCTAAAATAGATACAGGAGTAGCCGGCCCAGCTTTTTTAATGGTCTTGCCCCTTTCATCTTGCATAGCCTTTACCTTTCCACTAGTAGTACCAGCTAAAACGTAATCACCTACTTTAAGCGTACCTGCCTGCACTAAAATTGTAGAAACGTATCCGCGACCTTTATCCAAGAAGGCTTCAACGACAGTTCCATTGGCCAATCTATCAGGATTAGCTTTCAGCTCAAGCAATTCAGCTTCTAACAATACTTTTTCAAGAAGCTCTTTTACCCCTTGTCCTGTTTTTGCCGAAATATCATGCGACTGAATTTTACCACCCCAATCTTCAACCAGAAGGTTCATCTGTGCTAATCCTTCTTTAATCTTATCAGGATTCGCAGTTTGCTTATCAACTTTGTTAATAGCAAATACTATTGGCACCCCAGCTGCCTGAGCATGACTAATAGCCTCTTTCGTTTGCGGCATAATGTCATCATCTGCAGCAACAACGATTATAGCGATATCGGTTACTTGAGCACCTCTAGCACGCATGGCGGTAAAAGCCTCGTGACCCGGAGTATCTAAAAACGCGATTTTCTGACCGCTTTCTAGCGTAACCCCATAGGCGCCGATGTGTTGGGTAATTCCACCACTTTCACCAGCAATTACATTTTCTTCTCGTATATAATCAAGCAATGAAGTTTTACCATGATCCACATGCCCCATCACGGTCACAATTGGAGCCCTCGGTTTTAAATCTTCTTCAGAATCTTCATCAACAACAATAGCCTCTTCTATCTCGGCAGTAACGAACTCCACTTCGTAGCCAAATTCTTCTGCAACAATAGTCAATGTTTCAGCATCTAATCGCTGGTTCATCGTCACCATCATACCCAATGACATACATGCCGAAATGATTTCTGTAGTAGAAACATCCATCATGGTAGCCATCTCATTGGCGGTAACGAACTCGGTTACTTTTAAAAGCTTGCTTTCTAACTCTTGTTGTTCAAGATCTTTTTCTGTCTGTTGACGGTGTTGATCTCTTTTGTCCCTTCTATATTTTGCGCCTTTTTTGCCCTTGTTCGATTTACCTTGAAGTTTCTCCAAAGTTTCACGAACCTGTTTTTGCACTTCTTCTTCTGTAGGCTCAACTTTAGGCGTCGCACCTGGTCTTTGCCCTCCTCGACCGCGATTAGCAGCAGGCCCTGTACCTCTCGGTCTTGCACCTCCGCCGGAACCATTATTACTTACAATACGTCTTCTGCGTTTTTTACGATCAGCGGCCGCATCGGACTTCTTAGGTTCTTCCTTCTTTTTCTTGGGCTTTTCAAACTTGGTCAAATCTATCTTATCACCAGTAATTTTTGGCCCAGATAGTTTCTTGTACTGTGTTTCTATGGTTTCAGGAACAGCAGCTTCTTCAGCAGCTTCAGCTTCCGTATCCTTAGCAGGGGCTTCTTTGGTCTCTTCTTTTGCATCCGCTACTTTAGGAGTCTCTTTTTCAGCTGCTTTTTTAGGAGCTGTTTTTTTGACTTCCTTGGGCGCATCTTCAACTTTTGGAGTTTCAGCAACTACCTCTTCAGCAACTTTTTCTTCAACCTTAGGTTTTTTATCCAAATCGATTTTACCGACCGTTTTAGGACCTGATAGCTCAGCCTTAGCCTTTATGACCTCTTCAGAAGCAGCTTGTCTTTTCTCTCTGGCCAGTCTACGCTCTTCTTGCTCGTGCTCTAACCTCAATCGTATCTCTTCCTTCTCTTTCTGCTTCTCTTCGGCCACTTCTTTAGAAGCAACTTTTTTACTCTTATCCGTTTGGAATTCATCCAACAAGACTTGGTATACTTCATCAGTGATTTTAGTTGTTGGCCTAGCTTCAACATCATGCCCTTGCGATGTTAAATAATCAACAGCTCTATCCAATGAAATATTCAATTCCCTTAGAACTTTGTTTAATCGTATTGTTGGATTTCCTCCCATAAATAGTTTCCTATTCCTTTATAATTCGTGCAAATATAATCTAATCTTCAAACTCTGATTTAAGAATACGCACCACTTCTGCCACGGTCTCTTCTTCTAAATCAGTACGTTTTACCAAATCACCTGCATCTTGTTCTAAAACACTACGTGCCGTATCAAGACCAATTTTCTTAAATTCTTCGATAATCCACGCATCGATTTCATCAGAGAATTCCGTCAACTCAACATCTTCTTCAACCCCTTCTCTAAATACATCTATCTCATAACCAGTTAATTGACCCGCAAGCCTGATATTATGACCCCCACGACCAATAGCCTTGGATACTTCTTCTGGCTTAAGGTATACTTGAGCGGTCATTTTCTCATCGTTTAACTTCACCGATGATACACGAGCAGGACTCAAAGCTCTTGTAACCATAAGCTGCGGATTACCCGTCCAGTTAATAACATCGATATTTTCGTTACCCAATTCACGAACAATACCGTGTATTCTAGACCCTTTCATACCAACACAAGCGCCTACAGGGTCAATTCTGTCATCGTAAGAATCAACAGCAACCTTAGCTTTTTCACCTGGTATTCTAACTGCTTTTTTGATGGTAATCAAACCATCGAAAACTTCCGGTATTTCTTGGAAGAACAATTGCTCCAAGAATTTAGGTGAAGTTCTTGACATTATGATTGCCGGCTTATTACCTTTTAACTCTACACTTTCAATAATACCGCGAACGTTATCCCCTTTTCTAAAGAAATCTGAAGGAATCTGCTTTTCCTTAGGCATTATAATCTCGTTGCCCTCGTCATCTAACAAAATAATCGCTTTATGACGTATATGATGCACCTCAGCAGTATATATTTCGCCTTCTAAGTCTTTAAATTGCTTATATATCGTAGTGTTATCGTGTTCATGAATTTTAGAAATCAAATTCTGGCGTAAGGCCAAAATGGCACGTCTACCCAAATCCATTAACTTCACTTCTTCAGAAACATCTTCACCAACCTCAAAATCTGGCTCGATCTTTCTGGCCTCGGTCAATGAAATTTCTTCATTAGGTTCTTCTACCTCACCGTCTTCTACAACAATACGGTTTCTCCAAATCTCTAAATCTCCTTTATCAGGATTAATAATGATATCGAAGTTATCATCAGATCCAAATTTCTTCTTTAAAGCATTTCGGAATACATCTTCCAAAATTGCCATTAGAGTTACCCTATCAATAAACTTATCATCCTTAAATTCTGAAAAGGATTCAATAAGCGCCATGTTTTCCATTCTGGTCTACATTTAAAATTTTAATACAACTTTTGCCTCTTTTATATCAGAAAAAACAATTTCTTCTTTCTTCTGAACCGTATGCTTACCCTTACCTACCGGTTTCGGTTCTCGAGTCTTCCACTCTAATGTTATCGACTCCTCAGAAGTAGCGGTTAAATTACCTTCAAAAGTTTCCTCGGAGGTTCTAACTTCTAACTTTCTACCTATATTTTTTTTATACTGACGAGGAAGTACTAAAGGCGATGTCGCCCCTGCCGAAGTTACTTCCAAAGAAAAATCTTCTTCTTCTCGATCTAAATTATGCTCAATAGCCCTGCTAACGGCCATACAATCACTAAGACTTACACCTTCATCCCCATCTAGAATAACCCTTATTTTATTACCTCCATCTATAGTGAAGTCTATTAAAAAAAGTGACCTATTCTCTTCCAATGCTTTATTCAAAAGCTCCGTTACTTTGTCCTTAAACATAAATCTTAGTACTAAAAGAGGGGACTCGAAGTCCCCTCATGAATACCTAATATCCGCTCAGTGGTGCAAATATACAATGAATTCTAATAGTTTGCAAAATGGAACTTTAAAACAAAAAAATCGGCATATAAGTTAAGATTTTGCCTTACATAGTATTGACCAACTAGGAATCCTTCTACAAGCTAAGGGTAAACTTCTCGCCCATCAGCGATTCAAAAACAAAAAATCCCGACCTCTTTCGAAATCGGGATTGTATCTTATTTTGTTGGCCTACTAGGACTCGAACCTAGAACGACTGGACCAAAACCAGCTGTGTTGCCAATTACACCATAGGCCATTATCAATAAGAGCGTGCAAATTTAAAACAAACTTTTGTTTCGGCAAACAAATTCGACACAATTAGAAACAAAACTAAGCGATATTCATGTTAAAGGTTTTTGAAAATTGCCCATACATCTCTTTTTTATTTGGTAATTTCGCCCCAATTCGTAAAGTACGCACTACATGTTTGCAAAAAAATTTGAGAAATGGGACACCATTTTGGGCTGGGTTGCTTTTTCAATTGCATTTATTACATATTGCTTAACCGTTGAACCCACTGGAAGCTTTTGGGATGCCGGGGAATACATTACTACTTCGGCAAAACTTCAAGTAGGACACCCACCAGGGGCCCCGCTTTTGCAAATGATAGGCGCTTTTTTCTCCATTTTTGCCTTTGGCGATACCAGTAAAATAGCCTTGATGGTTAATGCGGTATCTATAGTTTCAAGTGCTTTCACCGTACTTTTTATGTTCTGGACCATTACGAATTTGACCAGAAAATTAATCGTTAAAAAATCAAACTTATCCAATAGCAACGCCATTGCAGTTTTAGGAAGCGGACTCGTAGGTTCATTAGCCTTTACCTTTTCAGATAGTTTTTGGTTCAATGCCGTAGAAACTGAGGTATATGCCATGGCAAGCTTGATAATGGCTTTGCTATTATGGCTTGGTCTAAAATGGACCGATAATTTAGAGGATACCAGGGGCAATAGATGGCTACTTCTAATCTGTTTTGTTGTCGGACTTACTTTCGGAATTCAATTCATGGGCTTTTTGGCTATTCCATCCATAGGTCTATTATATTTTTTCAAAAAATACAAGAAGACTACCGTAAAAAACTTTTTACTGGCGAATATTATCGTAGTAGCTATTTTGATGTTGGTTTATAAGTTCTCTCTAACCTATGTCCTTAAAGTATTCGGATGGAGCGAAGTATTCTTTATTAACGATGTGGGGCTACCTTTTAATTCTGGCTCCATCATCATGGGAATCGTATTTATAGCCGTTTTTTACTTTGCACTACGATATACTCGAAAAAACAATTATCAAACTGCAAATACGATTGTACTTTGCTTTATGTTCTTGATTCTTGGTTTTTCTTCTTGGTTAATGCTTCCGATAAGGGCTAATTCGCAAACCGTGGTTAATGAAAACAATCCTGAAGATGCACGTTCGCTCTTAGCTTATTATAATCGCGAGCAATATCCCGGTGTTGAAAGTCCTTTTTACGGTGCATATTACTCCGATACTTTTGCGCCAGCGGGCGAAGACAAAGATGACAAACCCAAATACGAAAAAGATAGAAAGCTCGGCAAATACGTTATCGTCAATAAGTACAAAAATGCATTACAAGGCCCAAATGACAAACATGTAGGCTTTTTACCTCGTTTATGGAGCGATCAGCATGCAGAAAACTATATGCGATACTTTGACCGTTTGGAATTTAAAATAAAACCACGATATATTTCTGACAACCAATTGCGTGACGCCGTTAAGCAATTCAGAGAATTAGAGGCACAGGGTGAAATTGATACAGAACAATACATTCAATTCTTGCGAAGCTTTGGTGAATATATTGAGGTCTTACCCCCTACACTATGGCAAAACGTCAAATACATGTTCGAATTTCAATTTGGCTACATGTATATGCGTTATTTTATGTGGAATTTTGTCGGTAGGCAAAATGATGTTCAAGGGCGTTATGATGAAAATGGACATTGGCTAAGTGGAATTCCTTTTGTTGACAGTCTACGATTAGGAAGTCAAGATAACCTACCTAGTGATGTTTTAGACAATAAAGCGCGCAACACTTACTTCTTTTTGCCATTGCTACTAGGAATCATCGGACTGGTTTTTCAAATATCGCGAAACCCTAAGCAATTCTGGGCTTTCTTCGTCTTCTTTATGTTTACGGGAATAGCCATTCAGTTTTATACAAACCCATATGTATTTCAACCAAGGGAAAGAGACTACTCGTTGGTAGGATCGTTTTATATTTTTGCGCTTTGGATTGGATTAGGGGTCTTTGGACTCTATGAAGAAGTTAAAAAACTATTGAAGCCTAAATTATGCGCTCCGATAGTAAGCGTTCTATGCATATTGGCAGTTCCCTTGTTGATGGCTTATCAAAATTGGGACGACCACGACCGTTCTGGCAGATATACAGCCAATTCAACCGCAAAGGCGTATTTGGCCTCTTGCCAAGAAGATGCTGGCGCTATTCTCTTTACCATTGGCGACAATGACACATTTCCCTTATGGTATGTTCAAGAGATTGAAGAATACCGAACCGATGTTCGGGTAGTAAATACCAGCCTTTTTGCTACGGATTGGTACATTGATCAAATGAAGCGTAAGGCCTATGAAAGTGACCCAATACCTTCTCAACTTACGCATGACAAATACAGTTATGGAACCCGTGATGCCGTCTATTATCAAAAAGTTGATGAAGTTTTTGGCAAAGAAATTTCAGAAAGTAGATGGAGCGTTAAGGATTTTATGAACTGGATCGAAAGTGATAATCCACAAACCAAATTCAGGTTTATTGTAGAGAAAGGTGGAGGTGATTTAAGCGCATATTCAGAAAGCAATTTGGATATTGTGTATTACCCAACGAGTAAAATCCGGATTCCTGTAAATAAGCAAAATGTATTAGAGAGTGGATTGGTAAAGCAGGAAGATGCCGATTTAATTTTAGATTATATTGATATAGATCTTCCAAAAAGCGCATTACCAAAGAACCGTATTTTAATGCTAGATGTTATAGCCAACAACGATTGGAAAAGACCTATTTATTTCTCTGGCGGTAGTTTCGACAATGCGGAATATATTTGGATGAAAGAATACCTGCAGTTAGATGGTTTGGTCTACAAACTGGTTCCTATTAAAACGACAAATGAAAGCCCTTATGAAATGGGAAGAATCGATAGCAATTTAATGGCAGACATTGTTGATGGTTGGGAATGGGGCAACGCTTCAAGCTCAGATATCTATCATGACCCTCAAACACGTTCGCAAGGTCTTTCTTTTAGAAGCAACCTTGCTCGTTTAATGGAAACACAAATAGCGGAAGGTAAAATCGATGAAGCCAAAAAAACCATAGAAACCGCAATGACCAACGTACCATTTGAGCACTTCGGGTTTTATGCCTTTGTAGAGCCCTATGTAGATGGTTACTATCAAGTAGGCAGTCAGCAAAAAGCGCGCGAACTTTTCGCAAAGCTCAAAAAGGTTTACCAAGAACGCCTGGAATATTATGCTGGTATTCCGCTTGATGAGCAGTACAATAAGATTGATGACATTCTTTCGGACATGGAAGCTTATCGAAGAAATATAGACATCCTAATAAGAAACAGGGATCGAGATTTTGCAGAAAAAGAGACTTTAATCTTTAATGAATATATCGACAAATTCACCCAATTTATTGGTGAAGAAGATCAAGAATATTTAAATGACCCCAGTAGAGGAGAAGACCCAGATATGCAAGATACAATTCCTCTGGATACGATTCCTTCGGTTGAAGACAGCACTCTGATTGGGCAGTAGGCAGTAGGCAGTAGGCAGTAGGCAGTAGGCAGTAGGCAGTAGGCAAAAATATTTGATGTAGTTAACTAGCCGCCTAATTGATAAAAAACTCTTTTTTTATGAAAAGCGATAGTAGTATTAAAAAAGTACGCACAAAGAAAATATTGCTTGGTGTAGCTATTGGTTTTTTTCTAGGATACCTGATTTTTGATGTCCTTTGGGGGTATTTTCAGAATTAAAAAGAAAACTAGTTAGTATACTCACTAAGGATACCGATCAGGGTATTGGCATCTTGCTCACCACTTTGTCTCCAGACCATTTCACCCTTTTTGTAAATCATTAAGGTAGGCAGGCCTTTTATACGAAGTGCTTGTGAAAGCTCTTTGTTTTTGTCAACATCTATTTTTATCACTTTGCCCTTGTCACCAAGTGCGGCAGCTACATCACGAAGTACAGGATGCATTGAAGTTGATTGTTCGTTCCAGTCAGCGTAAAAATCTAACAACACTGGAATATGTAAGTCAATAAGTTCACCAAATTTAGACATGGCAAATAGGTTATGTTTCTGCCCAAAAGTAAGAAAAAATGTTAAAGTTATACGTGAAGTGAAACCTTTAGCGCCTTGATATGCGTTAAATTCACGTTAAACCTTTCTTTTTAAGGGTTATCACAGATATTTCTGGCCAGATTCCGAAGCGTCCGGGGTAACCGATAAAACCAAAGCCCCTGTTCACATTAATAAATTGGCCAAGCTCTTTATATACGCCTGCCCAGTACTTGTAGCGCCATTTTACCGGGCTCCATTTAATGAATCCTGGTATTTCAACACCAAACTGCATGCCGTGGGTATGCCCGCTCAAGGTCAAATGAAAATGATACTCATCATTTATTACAACATCTTCCCAATGAGATGGATCATGACTCATCAAAATTTTGAAGTCATCTTTATGAATTCCCTTTTTAGCACGTTCTAAATCTCCTGCTTTCTTGAACCTTCCCCTACCCCAGTTCTCAACACCTACAAGCGCTATTCTTTCACCATCTCTTTCCAGATATCTGTGAGAATCTAACAATAGGTCAAAGCCCATATTTTTTTGCAAATCTTTCAATTCTTGTAAGTTCTTTGCTTTTGCCTCATCGCTTTCCCAAGCTACGTAATCACCATAATCGTGATTTCCCAGAACAGAATATACCCCATCTTTTGCGCTAAGTGTAGCGAACAAATCTGCCCAAGACTCCATTTCTTCGGTTTTATTGTTGACCATGTCACCCGTGAATAGAATAACATCGCTTTTTTGAGAATTGATCAAGTCAATACCATAGGCAACTTTATCTCGATTATCAAAACTACCACTATGCACATCAGAAATTTGGGTAATTTGATAACCATCAAAGGCATCGGGTAAGTCATCAAATTCTAATTCGTACTTAAGCACCTTATAGTTGTACTTTCCCTTGTACATTCCATACAACAAAGCGCCAAAAGGCAAGGCTGCTAGACCGACACCAAGCATACTCACAAACTTTCTTCGCGAAGGCAAATAATTGGTCTTACCTTCAGCCAACCCGTTTATCTTGTTGTAAGCGAATGAAAAAACACGAACGATATCCTCAACCAAAAGAAAGAAGCCAAGAACCAGCCCAAACATTAAAAAGGAAAAGAAAACTCCACCTGCAATGGCTGTCCCAGGAGATAATGCCTTGCCAGGCACATACCCCAAAACCTTGATTACAAAAAAACACAGGGCTGCCAAAAACAATACCCCATATAAAATTTGAATCCATTGATTCTTAAACAAAGTCTTAAATCCTTGAAAACCATAAACGGCAAGAATAACATAGATGACACATAAGACAATAAGAAATCGAGACATGAATATTTTTTTACAAAGCTATTTTTTCTAGAAAAAGTAAAGGTAGTTTTTGCGTTTTATTTAACGTGCTGAACTATTTGACGAATAAGCTCCATATTAGTTACAGCTACCTGGTGTTCTACCAGATGAGTTTCAGAATTCATTGAAATTTTATTAGCAACGGAAACAGTATTATGAAAAGTAGTACCCGAGAGATGTATCGCTTTTAGGCCAATTGCTTTAAAAACATCAATATTGGTTTTATTAATACCCGACCCGGCCATAATCGTGATTTTTTTTGCAATGGAATTTAAATCAGCCAACAAATCAATGCCCTTCTCTGCCGATATTTGTTTGCCAGAAGTCAAAACGGTATCTACCTCAAAGGACTCCAATTGACACAGAGCTTCTAGCGGATTCGGAATCCAATCAAAGGCTCTATGAAAAGTAAAATGCAAGTGGCCTGCCACCTCGACCAAAGACTTTGTGCGTTCAACATCAAGCGTACCGTCGGTGTTTAGTACACCTGAAACGATTCCGTCTACGCCCAGTTCTTTACACAGCTCAATATCATTCAATAAAACCTCATACTCACTATCAGAATAAGTGAAGTGACCACTTCGCGGTCTTACCAATACATGAACAGGAATGGACAGTTTTTTTTTTACTGTGGTGATTAAACCATATGAAGGTGTAACACCGCCAATGCCCAGTTCTGAACAGAGCTCGATACGGTCTGCCCCGGCCTTTTCGGCATTCAAGGCCGATTCTAAAGAATTGGCACAAACTTCAACAAGCATATTGTTATATTTATTGAGCATTAAAAATAAACAACCCAAGCATGCAAAGACGTAAATTCCTAAAAAAATCAAGCTTAAGTACTGCTGGCATTCTTTCCGCGCCGATTTTAGCTTCTTGCAAAACAGAGCCCAAAACAAAAAATATAGTTACCACTGACTCGACCATAAAACCCATTGTTATTGCCACATGGAATGTGCCGAATGCAACTGCCGAAGCTTGGGAAGTTCTACAAAAATCTGGCAGCGCCTTAGATGCAGTAGAAGCTGGCGTAAAAATGGAAGAAGCCGATATAAATAACCAATCTGTCGGTAAAGGTGGTAGACCAGATAGGGATGGCAACGTAACATTAGACGCCTGCATTATGGACCAGAATGGAAATTGTGGCGCGGTCGTCTACATGCAAAATGTAACCCATGCCATTTCAGTAGCACGAAAAGTAATGGAAGACACTCCACATGTCATGTTAGCTGGTTCGGGAGCTGAAAAATTTGCCTACGAAAAAGGATTTCCAAAGGAAAATCTGCTCACTGAAAAATCTAAGGCAGAATGGTTGGAGTGGAAAAAGGAGTCAAAATATGCGCCTGTAATCAATATTGAAAATCACGATACTATTGGCATGTTGGCTATTGATGCAAAGGGTGATATATCTGGAGCTTGTACCACAAGTGGAATGGCCTATAAAATGGCCGGGCGCGTAGGAGATTCGCCTGTTATCGGTTCAGGCTTGTTTGTGGATAACGAAATTGGAGGAGCAACAGCCACAGGTCAAGGAGAGGAAATTGTAAAAACTGTTGGCAGCTTTTTGGTGGTGGAACTCATGCGACAAGGCCGTTCCCCACAAGAAGCTTGTGAAGAAGCGGTCAACCGAATCATTAAAAACGACCCGAATTATAAGGATATTCAGGTTGGCTACATTGCCGTTAACAAAAAAGGCGAAACAGGAGGCTATTGCATTCATCCCGGTTTTAGTTATCGCGTTTATTCAGAAGAAGGGCATGAAAATATTACATCAAAGAGTTATTTGTGATTGTTCAAAAGTCTTAATTCTTACCTCATTTTATCTAAGGTCTTTTTTCTACTTTTAAAGACTTTGAACTTTTAACTTAGTACTTAAATTTTTCAAACATGTCTGACCAAAAAAGACTCTTTTTATTAGATGCCTATGCGCTAATTTTTCGTGGGTATTACGCCCTTATAAAGAACCCAAGAATCAATTCCAAGGGTATGGATACCTCAGCCATCATGGGTTTTATGAATTCACTATTTGATGTCATCAAGCGGGAACAACCCGACCACTTGGCCGTTGCTTTCGATAAAGGAGGAAGTGTAGAACGAACAGAAATGTTCGAAGCGTACAAAGCAAATAGGGATGAAACCCCCGATGCCATAAAAATAGCCGTACCCTATATTCAGAATATCTTAAAAGCAATGAAAATTCCGATTGTGGAATTGGAGGGTTATGAGGCCGATGACCTCATTGGAACCATTGCCAAACAGGCCGAAAAAGAAAACTATAAAGTCTTTATGGTTACTCCTGATAAGGATTTTGGGCAATTGGTCTCCGAAAATATTTTTATGTATCGCCCGGCTAGAATGGGTAATGGCATTGAAATCTGGGGTATCCCCGAAATTCAAAAGCGTTTTGGCGTACAACGTCCAGAACAGGTTATCGACTATCTAGGAATGATGGGTGATGCAAGTGATAATATTCCTGGATTACCTGGTGTTGGAGATAAAACGGCAAAGAAATTTCTTGAGCAATTTGGCGATATGGAGGGTCTTTTGGCCAATACCAATCAGCTAAAAGGCAAAATGAAGGAGAAAGTAGAAGAAAATGCCGAGCTCGGTCGTCTTTCACGAAAACTGGCCGAGATAAAGATTGACTGTGAGGTTACTTTCAATGCCAAAGATTATGAAATGTGTGAACCTGATAGCGCTCAGGTACAAGAAATTTTTGAAGAATTAGAATTCAGAAGACTAAAAGACCAGTTTATAAAGATATTCTTTGAAGAAGCCCAAGCAGATGCTAATCAAGAATCTGGCGATACGATTTCAAATAAAGTACGCTCCGAAGGCAGTCGCGTAGAAGCCAAGGCAGCGGGCAGTGGTCAATTTTCACTTTTTGGGGGTAATCCTTCCGATGCTCCCGCTACCATCAAAGATGTAAGCAGCAGAAATAAAATTGAGGATATTTCACACTTTTATCAACTTGTGCAGTCAGGCTTGGCCATGGATTTGTTCTTGAAACAACTCATGCAACAAATTTCTGTTTGTTTTGATACCGAAACGACTTCTTTAAATCCTTTAGAGGCAGAACTAGTGGGTATCGCTTTTAGTTGGAATACGGGCACAGGGTTCTATGTTCCATTTCCTGAGGAGAAAGAACAGGCAAATCGACTTATTGAACAGCTGCGCCCATTCTTTGAATCGGAAAGCATCGAAAAAGTAGGACAAAACCTAAAGTATGACATTAAGGTGATGCAAAACTATGGCGTTCAGGTAAAAGGGAAACTTTTTGACACCATGCTAGCGCATTACCTTATCAATCCTGATATGCGTCATAATATGGATGTGCTAGCGGAAACCTACCTCAACTACACGCCAGTCTCAATAACCGAACTTATTGGTAAAAAGGGAAAGAACCAACTTTCTATGCGTGATGTTCCTTTGGAAAAACAAACCGAATATGCTGTTGAAGATGCTGATATTACGCTACAATTGGCGCATCATTTTAGACCCGAATTGACCGAGGCAAAAACCGAAAAGCTTTTTAACGAAATTGAAATTCCGCTGTTACGTGTTTTAGCGGATATGGAAAGTGAAGGTATCAACCTGGATAAAGACTTTTTAGGCTCCTTATCCGCAGACTTAAATACAGATATTCAAAATTTAGAACAAAGTATTTACGAAGCGGCCGGGCAAGAATTCAATATAGGTTCTCCGAAACAACTAGGGGAAATTTTATTCGACAAGATGAAGTTGGTCGATAAACCCAAAAAGACCAAAACAGGTCAATATTCCACTGCCGAAGATGTGCTTTCTTATTTGGCAAAAGACCATGAAATAATTCAGAATGTTTTAGACTATCGTGGGCTTGCCAAACTAAAAAGCACCTATGTTGATGCGCTCCCTGAGCAGGTAGAAGCAAAAACAAAACGGGTACATACAGATTACATGCAAACCGTGGCTGCTACCGGCAGACTTAGTAGTAACAATCCTAATTTACAGAATATCCCTATACGTACGGAACGCGGACGTGAAGTACGGAAAGCATTCGTACCTAGAGATAAAGACTATGTTCTATTAGCTGCAGATTACTCACAAATAGAGCTTCGCATTATCGCTGCTTTAAGCGAGGAAGACACCATGATCGAAGCCTTTAAAAATGGTGAGGACATTCATGCGTCTACAGCTTCAAAAGTGTTCAATGTACCTTTAGAAGAGGTAACACGTGAGCAACGTAGCAATGCTAAAACTGTCAACTTTGGGATAATCTACGGTGTTTCTGCCTTCGGCTTGAGCAACCAAACGGATTTAACCAGGGCAGAATCCAAAGAGCTTATTGAAACCTATTATAAGACCTATCCTAAATTACGCAATTACATGGGTGAGCAGGTAGACTTTGCCCGAGACAATGGTTATGTACAAACGGTATTGGGGCGCAGAAGGTATTTAAAAGATATCAATGCGGGCAATCAAGTAGTGCGTGGTGCTGCGGAGCGAAATGCCGTTAATGCCCCCATACAGGGAAGCGCTGCAGACATTATCAAGATTGCGATGATCAATATCCATAAAAAACTTACTGACGGAAAGTATAAAACCAAAATGCTACTCCAGGTGCATGATGAACTGGTTTTTGACTGCTATAAACCAGAGCTTGAAGAAATGAAAACCTTAATTAAATCTGAAATGGAAAATGCCTACACCATGGCAGTACCTTTAGATGTTGAAGTTGGTATTGGCGAAAATTGGTTGGAAGCGCATTAAAATTTAAAAAACACCCTGCGGGTGTTTTTTTCTTTACCAACGAAAGCTAGTTTAAACTTTGGTTTCTTTTCTTTTTTAGGGGTCTGTCGCTCTTTTTCTGCTTCCTTATTTCGCAATCGAGCTTCTTGCTCAAAATGTGCAAACATTTCCATTGAAAATGGGGCTGCTTGCCAAACACTTGGGTAATGCTTTAACTTTTTCATATTGAAACAATTTTCAATTAATAGCTGCAAAATTCAAACAAACAGCATTAAATCAAAACAACGTGTTTTTCCAATTTATATGCTATTTTAACCCAAAGCTTTTAAAGGTCAAATGAAGTCAACGCTATCCGACAAACTCCAATTCACTAAAACCTCGCTACAAAAAAATAGCGGGCCCTTACTAATTATGCTGCTGTTCGTAGTATTGGGAATATTTTTAGTTTACTTGGGACTTCGCACCGAAACTACCTTTCTATGGATTTTTGGAGCTGTTTTTGGTGGCTTACCGCTATTGGGAATTCTATTTACCATACCCTCTAGCTTTTTGTACTATTATGAGCAGGCCCAAATCAAAAAATATGGAACTTATGGTACGGCCAATATTGTTGAAAAAGAGGAAAAAGATGTTTCATATATCGATAAAGTGGGTAATCGGCGCGTTAATGTAAAAGCGTTTCAATATTTTCTGACCTACGCTTTTGAGCACAACGGCCAAAGCGTTCAAAATACATTTTTAGTAGCGGGTAAAAATTGTTTTGATGCCTTAGAAATTGGTGAAAAAATTCCTATCCGCTTTTTACGCACCAATCCGAAAAAGTCAACTATTAGAAGACGCAAGTTGGCAAATGAACTTGGTCTGCCAATAGAAGATTGCCAATAATTATTCTTCGTAGTTATCGCCAATCTGATCTAATACTTTTAGAAAAGTTTCAAACTCCAGCACATCCAAACCTTTAATGGCTTGCCTACGCAACTGTTTTGCATGGGGCTCGATGAGTGCAATAACCTCTTGCCCACGCTTTGTAAGCTCCAGTTTAAAACGTTTGAAATCCCCTTCAAAACGTGTTTTTTTTATCCACTTTTTTCCCTCTAGCTTTCCTATTACCCTAGACGTTGTAGCCCGATTGCGAAAATTAGATTTTACAATATCAGATTGTGAAGCCTCCTCACCCAACTGATAAATTCGATACAGAATTACCCATTGCTCAATAGTAAGATCTAGTTGTAGCTCTTGAAAAGTTCTCAAATAGGCATCTTGCACTTTTCTAAGCACTAAATCTAAGTGCAATCCAATACCAGAAATTTCATCTATTTGATTGAGCATAATTCACTCTTTTGTCATTCCGCACTTGATGCTGAATCCATTAAACAAAATAGATTCCTGCTTTCGCAGGAATGACAGTTAAAATTATTAAACTAAAACCTTTTCGTATTCCAAAAATACGTATTTTTGTTGCATTAGCAACAATTATAATAAAACACATCAAAATATACAGCATATGGAAACTACAACTTTACCAAAATTGCACGAAGACGCTCAAGACTTTATGCCTATCAATGGCACAGATTATATTGAACTTTACGTAGGTAACTCTAAGCAAGCGGCCCATTTCTATAAATCAGCCTTTGGCTTTCAATCATATGCTTATGCTGGCTTACAAACAGGTTTAAAAGACCGAGAAAGCTATGTAGTTATACAAGATAAAATACGATTGGTATTAACTTCGCCCCTAAAGAGTGGTACCGAAATTGGAAAGCATATTGACACACATGGTGATGGTGTAAAAGTAGTCGCCTTGTGGGTAGACGATGCCACTTACGCCTATAACACAGCCATGAGCAAAGGAGCCAAATCTTATATGGAGCCGGTGACAGAAGAAGATGAAAACGGAAAAGTAGTTCGTGCAGGAATCTATACCTACGGTGAAACAGTTCATATTTTTGTAGAACGTAAAGATTATAAGGGAACATTCTTACCAGGTTACACCGCTTGGGAAACTCCAGACTTTAACCCTGCCCCTACAGGATTAAAATATGTTGACCATATGGTAGGCAATGTGGATTGGAATCGTATGAACCACTGGGTAGAATTCTACGAAAAAGTGATGGGCTTTGTCAATATACTTTCATTTGACGATAATGATATTTCTACAGAATACACGGCTCTAATGAGTAAGGTGATGAGCAACGGAAACGGTAGGATTAAATTTCCTATTAATGAGCCTGCTGAAGGCGCCAAAAGATCCCAAGTTGAAGAGTACTTAGATTTCTACGAAGGTGAAGGAGTGCAACATATTGCGGTAGCCACTGACGATATTATAAAAACTGTTCGTGATCTAAGAAGTCGCGGTATAGAATTCTTGAATATTCCTGATACTTATTACGATGCAGTAACCGATCGTGTAGGTAAAATTGACGAAGACATTGCCCCATTAAAAGAGCTTGGTATTTTGGTAGACCGTGATGATGAAGGCTATCTTTTACAAATTTTCACCAGACCAATTGAACCAAGACCGACAATGTTTTTTGAAATCATTCAAAGAAAAGGTGCACAGTCATTTGGAAAAGGTAACTTTAAGGCACTCTTTGAAGCTATCGAGCTTGAGCAACAATTGAGAGGTACTTTGCACTAAGGTGTGGTTTAAAGTTTCAGGTTTAAGATGCTATTTTTTAAGCTTGAATCTGAAACTTGTATTTGAACTTTAAAACAACGTTATGCCTATTTATCATAAACTCGGGCAGTTTCCTCAGAAGCGACACACGCAGTTCACAAAACCTGACGGAAGCCTATACTATGAACAACTATTCGGGACCATTGGGTTTGATGGCATGTCATCACTACTCTACCATGTTCATCGCCCAACACAGGTAAAAGAGGTCGGTGAGGCAATTGATGTGAGCCCAAAAATTGCGGAAGCGAAGCACATTAAATCTAGAAAGTTAATTGGGTTTGATGTATTGCCAAAAGCCGATTTTTTGGAATCTCGAGAACCTATGTTAGTGAATAACGATGTTCATATTGGTTTGGCCGCTCCAAAGAAATCGATGACTTCTTATTTTTATAAGAATTCCGATGCCGATGAAATGTTATTTATTCATAGAGGCACCGGAACCTTAAAAACTTTTTTAGGGGATATTCCTTTTGAATATGGAGATTATCTTATCATTCCACGCGGAATGATATATCAAATTGAGTTTGATACTGAAGACAATCGCATTTTATATGCAGAGTCTTTTCACCCTATTTATACGCCAAAACGATATCGCAATTGGTTTGGGCAGTTGTTAGAGCATTCCCCTTTTTGCGAAAGGGATTACAAACTGCCTGAAAATTTACAAACACACGATGAAAAAGGTGAGTTCGTGATGAAAATTAAAAAGCAAGGCATGCTGCATAGCTTAGTCTATGCAACGCACCCTTTTGATGTCGTTGGCTGGGATGGTTATAATTATCCATACGGATTTTCCATTCACAATTTTGAGCCTATTACCGGTCGTGTTCATCAACCGCCACCAGTGCATCAAACTTTTGAGACCAGTGCTTTTGTCATATGCTCTTTCTGCCCACGGTTGTACGATTATCACCCGAAGTCTATTCCTGCACCATATAACCATAGCAATATAGATTCTGATGAAATGCTGTATTATGTTGATGGCGATTTTATGAGTAGAACAGGTATTGGTCCTGGTTATATTTCGTTGCACCCTGCCGGCATCCCTCATGGACCGCATCCGGGAACTTACGAAGCGAGTATCGGTAAAAAAGAAACAGAAGAATTAGCAGTAATGATCGATACTTTTAAACCATTACAATTGACAGAAAATGCCATGAAAATTGATGATGGCAAGTATTACAAATCTTGGATAGAATAAAAATTAGACTTGAGACGATAGATTTGAGAATCGAGAAAAAATCTCATTAAGCACTCACATCTAAAATCTCAATACTCACATCTATATAAAAATGATAATAAACATACCTGAAAACTCAGATTTTTCCATACACAACATTCCTTTCGGAATTTTCTCCACTGCCGATAGAAGCCCTAGGGCCGGTGTTGCTATTGGTGAGCACATTCTAGATTTAGCCGCCCTTGCAGAACTTGATGTTTTTGAATTTAATACGGCCGTATTCGAGAAAGATACCTTGAACGACTTTATCTCTCTTGGAAAACAGATAACCAAAAAAGTTCGTAAAGACATTCAGGTTTGGCTACAAGATGACAATTCCATTTTGGCCGGAAAACCAGAACTTTTTGTAAAACAAGTGGACGCAGAAATGCATATGCCCGTGGCCATAGGAGACTACACCGACTTCTATTCTAGTATTGAACATGCTACCAATGTGGGTAAGATGTTCCGCGACCCAGAAAATGCATTATTGCCTAACTGGAAACATATTCCTGTAGGTTATCATGGTCGTGCAAGTTCAATTGTAGTTAGTGGAGTACCGGTTCATAGACCAAAAGGACAAACCATTCCTAATGATTCCAAACAGCCGGTTTTCGGACCATCTCAGCGCGTAGATTTTGAATTGGAAATGGGCTTTATTACTGGAAAAAACACAAAACTCGGAGAATCCATTTCTACCGATGAAGCTGACAATTATATTTTTGGACTGGTTTTATTAAATGACTGGTCGGCACGTGACATTCAAAAATGGGAATATGTACCGTTAGGACCGTTCTTGGCCAAGAACTTCGCATCGCATATCTCACCTTGGATAGTTACATTAGAAGCGCTAGAGCCTTTTAAAGTTTCAGGGCCTGAACAAAAACCTGAAGTATTACCCTATTTAAAATATCAAGGTGAGAAAAATTATGATATTCACCTAGAAGTGGGGATTACACCTGAACAAAGCGAGGAACAGACCGTATGCCGTTCCAACTTTAAATACATGTATTGGAATATGGAGCAGCAACTTGCCCACCACACCGTAAATGGATGTAATATCAATGTAGGAGACCTATACGGCTCAGGTACTATCTCGGGAAAAGATGAAAAATCTTATGGCTCAATGTTAGAATTAGCCTGGATGGGAACCAAACCCGTAAAAATGAAGGACGGTACCGAACGTAAATTCATTAACGATGGCGACACGGTTACCATGAGAGGATTCGCTGAAAAAGATGGCAAACGAGTTGGTTTTGGAGAGGTATCTGCCAAGATTTTACCAGCTAAATAAAAACATCGATGACAAAAACCATAGACCCTATCGCTATTCCACAACCCGAGTTGCACGCCTACTTACTTTCAGCGGTAGCACCGAGACCCATTTGCTTTGCCAGCACTATCGATAAGGAAGGTAATGTGAATTTGAGTCCGTTTAGTTTTTTCAATGTTTTTAGTTCTAATCCGCCCATCATGATTTTTTCTCCTGCACGAAGTGGTAGGGACAATTCTTTAAAGCATACGCACATCAATGTCAAGGAAGTACCTGAAGTAGTTATCAATATTGTAAACTATCCTATTGTTGAGCAGATGTCTTTATCTAGCACTGCTTATGACAAAGGGGTGAACGAATTTGTAAAGGCCGGTCTTACCCAAGTTGCTAGTGAAAAAGTGAAACCCCCAAGAGTTGGCGAAGCTCCGGTAGCTTTTGAATGTTCCGTAACTGAAGTCATCGAGCTTGCAGATACCCCGGGCTCTGGAAACCTCATACTTGCAAAGGTAGAACTCATCCATATCAATGAAAAATACCTAACGGACGATAAGCTAGACACCACAAAATTAGATTTAGTTGGCCGTATGGGAGGTAGTTGGTATACCCGTTCAAGTGGAGATTCACTCTTTGAGATTCCGAAACCAATACGTACTAAAGGAATAGGTGTTAATGCATTACCTGAAAATATTCGTAACAGTTCTGTACTCACAGGTAACAATCTTGGGCGTTTGGGCAATGTGGAAGAGTTACCAACCCTTACAGAAATCGAAAAAGTTGCTGATCACGAAGACATTAAAGACCTGACCAAAAAATCGGAATTACATAAAATAGCGAAAGAAGTTTTAGAGGCGGGCCATACAAAACAAGCTTTGAGCATATTAATGCATGCAGAAAAATTTAATGGATGAGCAAGACAATTGAGTCGATATTCAAAACACACTTAAAACCAAAAGAAGTTTATCAAGGGGGTAAAAATCCGCCCACTTCCAATGGAAAAAAAATATATAAACTATCTTCTAACGAAAATCCCCTAGGGCAGTCTCCAAAGGCAACTGAAGCTTTGTTAAAGGCAGCTAAACATATTGATGTTTATCCAGACCAAACGGATATTCGATTGCGTGAGGCGCTTGTAAAAGATTTTGATGGACAATTAAATGCAAATCAATTTATCTGCGGAAACAGTGGTTCAGAAATTATTGATATGCTTCTTAGGGCTTTTGTCAATGAAGGTGATGAAGTGATTTACTCCAACCCATGTTTTTTACCCTATGCCGTATTTTCTAGATGGTACGGTGCAAAACAGGTAGATGTTCCTTTATTGAATACCACTTATGATTTAGATATAGAAGGCATTTTAAATGCAGTTACGGACAAAACAAAAATCATTTTTCTGACTAGTCCTAATAACCCTACTGGAACCTATATTCCAAAATCGGTTCTAGATGATTTCTTTACTCGAATTCCTAAAGATATTGTTATCGTTTTTGATGAAGTTTATCGTCATTTTGCCGATGCTGAAGATTATATTTCGGGTTTACCTTACGTAACGGAAGGACATAATGTGGTCGCTGTAAATAGCTTTTCCAAGACCTACGGTTTGGCGGGCCAGCGAATAGGTTATTGCTATACCACGGAAACCATTGCCAATTACGTTCGGCAAATTCATAAACCTTTTCTTTTACCTATTACTTCAATTGAAGCAGCAATAGGCGCTTTAAATGATACCGACTTTATCGCAGAAACCGTAAAAACCGTTCAAGTCGGTAGAAAGTATTTGACCGCTGAATTTGATAAACTGAGAATTAAATACTGGCCAACACAAGGAAACTTCTTTATAATTGACCCGCCCTTACCAGAATTTGAATTTACCGATATGCTTATGGAGCAAGGTATAATGGTAAGGCCTGTTTCTCAATTTGGAGCTCCAGGAAAAATTAGAATTACCATTGGAACGCAAGAGGCCAATGAGGCCTTGGTAAAGGCTTTAAAAAAATAAAGCCCATTGTTTCCAATAGGCTGTGTTTTTCTTAATTATCTTAAAACTATTGCCTCGTAAAAACTACCTCAGCACCAGCGTAATTCTCTGCATTGATAGCCTCACCCAATATAATTAAGGTATTTCCGTCTAATTCTATAGTTATGGTCTCTTCTTCTTGATTTTCATTGATGAAAGTCAATTGATCTCCCACTAAAGTCCATACTGTGGTTTCAGTATCACTTTGCGCTGGACAAGGAACATCCAAGCCCATAGTACCAACATTGACCTCAATGTAATTTACCTTATTATCGGCAGAAGCTGTTCCATCAGCATTAAAAGTAAAACTTACCAAAACGCAGCCTTCTTCCACTAATCGATCTACAATTTCATCAGCTAAATTCAACGAGGTATCATTGGGGTCTTCTGGAAAACGTACATCCGTCATATTCCAGGTTCCCACTAAGGCCGAACCCTCCAACATCTCATTATCTTCACCATCCGTAGAGCAGCTGGCTAAAGTGAATACAGTTAAAATTGCAATTATACCTTTTTTCATGTCTGTTGTTTTAATTCGTACTGTTCAGAACGAAAAAAAGAAAACAATAGTGTATCGTAAGTAAATTACTGATTATAAGATAAATCGGTAAGTGGCTTTAAGCAAAAAGGTGTTGTCTCTTTTCTGACCTAAAATTTGATTATCCAGACTACGACCTAAAGAATCGGAAGGGTCACCAAATCCCGTAACACCCTGAGACCAGACTAAAAATACTTCGGAACCTGGAATGTATTCCCAACGAACCACCAAATTGGAACGAAACTGGACAAATGAAAAATCTGGGTCATTAAACTCATAATCCGTAACGGAGTCCAAATCTTCGTCAATTAGAAAAGTATTGTCTGTCGATTGTGAAATTTGGTTAGCGTTATAAAGACTTATTCGTTCATTAAGGTCTTCGGCAGCAGCATTATTTACAAAATTAAAATTGGTGTATGTTCCTCTTGAAATAAAAGGCTGCCCATAATACTGAATACTTAAATTTGGATTGATACTATAATTAAAACGCAAGGTTGTACTGAAGGTCCGTTGATCTATTTCGCCTAAAATATAGCGTGGTGTACCTAGAAAATCTCTTTCAGTGATATACTGTGTTTTGCTTGGGTTCTCTTCGTATTCAAAATTAAGTGAAAGACTAAAAGCATCAAAAGGCTGGTATCGCGTTCTTAAAACATATCTCACCAAAGAAAAATTATCTTGTTGAGCTTGACTATTAACATAACCGACGGTAGCATTAAATTTTTTACTTCTATCCGTTCCAGCAAAAACAAAAAAGAAATTTTCTTCATTAAAACGCCAGCGTGGGCCACCGCGTAAAATCGTATTCAAGAAAATACGAGGTTTGTGTGTTGCGCCACCTTCGGTAAACCAATTATTTGCATAGTTTATAAAGCCTCGAAAATCATATTGAACTCTATTATAGTTGCCTTCAAAATCAAAGGCGCTACTCTGACCTAATGTCAAACTAGCCGTGCGCAGTAATTTTGTCGGTTTTAAAAAAAGATACTGAAGATTGGCGAACTGC
Source organism: Croceitalea sp. W27 (assembly GCF_055693185.1). Lineage (NCBI taxonomy): Bacteria > Pseudomonadati > Bacteroidota > Flavobacteriia > Flavobacteriales > Flavobacteriaceae > Croceitalea > Croceitalea sp. W27. The sequence goes on along the minus strand of NZ_CM146327.1, from coordinate 2,875,492 downwards.
CTAATATCATCGGCCTGCCTTAAAAAACCAACATCGTTTAATTCTAGCTCTGGAGAGCGCCAGAAACCACCAGTTTCAAATCGCCAGTTTCCGCCACCCGATTTGCCAAAATTTAGCTTCCCTCCAGTTCCGGTAAGCGAAGTTCTTGTTGGGTCAACTTCAACATGAGTGGCATCTGTTCTCTGAAACAGATGAGCCAGACTTTGTTGCGTTCTTAATATTGCTTCTGGGCTTCCGGTGACATGACTTGTAACAATATTACCCTCTATATAGTAATTTCTATTCTGCCAACTGTGTCTAAAATCCAATCCTCCGGTATATGCCGCTTCGTGCAAAAAGTCTAAATTACCTTCTAACTTGCGGTTGGTTGCGGTAAAAATTCCTCCAACAAAAGAATTTCTCTCATTAAAATCTTTTTGAAGTCTGCCTACCAAATAATTGGTAAAAGGTTCAACCAATTCCTCTCGACGGTCGCCGTTTGAATCCACTTCTGCAAAAACTTTACCGGTCACGCTTTCCAATAAACCAATGGACCAGCCGTTTTTGGTCTTTCCTGAGAATTTAGCTGCACCTAGAATTGCTGTATTATTAGGCACATTGGCAAATTCCCCCGCATCCAAATTTGGAAAACCTTGTGGACTTCTGCCTATACGACGGCTGTAAAAAACATTGTCATTTCCATTTGCAAATTCATAATCAAAAATATTCTTGTTTTCTACAAAAAAAGGGCGTTGTTCTCGAAAGAATATCTGAAAACCATCAAGCGCAATCGCTCCAGGGTCTGCCTCTACCTGACCAAAATCTGGATTAACCGTTAGGTCTAAGGTCAAGTCGTTGGTGATTCCGATTTTGGCATCTAGACCGCCATTTAATCTAAAGTCAGATCCATCTCTAAAAGGGTTTCCTTCTTCTGCCGGGTAAGTATCATATTGTTTCACAACAAAAGGCTGAATTTCCAATTGTTTCTGAGGCTCAATATCTATTAACCCATGCAGCTCACCAAATTCACTAACAAAGCCCGATAAATCTTGGGGTACGCGCTGCCATACAGAGCGTTCTTGAGCCCTGAAAAATAACCGGGTAACCTGTAGCCCCCAGATTTGCTCCTTAGCTTTTCCGAACTTTAACTGGCTGAACGGAATTTTAGCTTCCGCCGTCCAACCCTGGCTATCAATGTTTGAAGCGGTATACCAAATCGGGTTCCAACTATCATCAAAGTTGTTTCCATTTTCAGATACAAACTCATCACCTTTAACCCCCGCGGCCGTTGTTGTAAAAGAAAATGCCGTTCTCTTATCATGATAACTATCGATAATTATGGCTATTCTATCACCAGCAAAATCATCGCGTCGTGACAATCTTCGCTCTATTTTATCGGGTTCTGAATCGTAACATCTGTATGCAACATAGAGGAATTTATCGTCATAAAGAATCTTAAACTTTGATTGTTCGCTTGGCGGGGTATTTTCATCTGGTTCTCTTTCGACAAACGCTTCGGACCAATCTACCAAACCCCAGGCTTGGTCATTTAAAGTGCCATCTATTATTGGTGCATTATTACCTTTTATGGGCTTTGTGGTATAAACGAATTTGGGAACGGGGGCAATCGAATCTTGTGCTTTTGTGCTAAAAAAAGCGCACATAGCAAAAAGTGTAAAGAGCGTTTTTTGCATGATGAAATTGGTCTGGCTTGATGAATACCCAAAAATAAAGGGCTTCAATGATAGAAGCCCTTAGTTTAATTTTTAATTAACAGTATTACTGTCATAAAACAAATCGATAGGTTGCCTTTAACAGAAAGATGTTTTGTGGTTTTTGTCCGAAAATATTGTCGCCCAAGCCTGTAAATAAACCTTGACTTGGATCACCTGATTGCGATACATCTTGAGACCATACTAGAAAAATTTCTGAGCCAGGTATATACTCCCAACGAACGACTAAATTTGAACGAAACTGTACAAAAGAAAAATCTGGATTACCAAAACTGAAATCGGTTACTCCATTCAAATCTTCATCAACACTGTAAGTGCCATCTGCTAAAGAAACTTGATTGTTGTCATATTGCACAAAACGATTTTCAAAACGTTTTGCCGTAGCATCATTTACATGCTTAAAATTAGAATACCTGCCTCTAGAAATAAAAGGCTGCCCCCAATATTGAATAGTTAGATTAGGATTAATGGTATAATTTAACCTAAAGGACATGCTTAAAGTGCGTTGTTCAATTTCTCCATTTAGATATCTGGGCGCCCCATTTACATCAAGATTACTTACAAATTGCAACTTATCATTATTGATATTATATGAAGGAAAAGCGGAAACCCGAATAGCATCTACGGGCTGATAGGTTACACCTGCCCTAATAAAATATGAGTTAAAAGAATTATCTACCGCTTTACGACCATTATGAAAAACATTAAAGCGCACTTTTTTTCTATTGTCCGTATTGATTCCATTCCAAAAACTACCCCATGGCGATTGCCTTAACCGGGGACCTCCTCTGAGTGCAAAGTTTGAATATTGAACAGGAGCATAGTTAAATCCAGCATTAGTGAACCAGTTATTTTTCCAGTTTTGCCAACTGTTGGTATTAAATTGAAGGTAATTGTGGTTACCCTCAAAATCCCAAGCGGTCCAATGGTTGTAATTAATACCAACCCGTCTAAAAGTGCTATCCGGCTTTAAAGTTTGATATCCTACCCAAGTGTAATGTCTAATATCATCTGCCTGTCGTTGAAAACCTAAATCATTCAACTCAAGTTCTGGTGAGCGCCATGTGCCCCCAGATTCAAAACGCCAATGTCCATTACCAATCTTGCCGATTTTTACATCTCCTCCTGTTCCTGTTAGTGTTGTTTTAGTCTCATCAACTTCAACATGATCAGCGCCTACTCGCTGAAACAATCTAGTTATTGATCTCTGCGTATTTTCAATGGCTTCTTCACTTCCTTGAACGTGGCTCAAAATAATATTCCCACCAAAATACCAATCACGATTGTTCCATTGGTGTTTAAAATCCAAACCTCCGGTATAAGCGGATTTATGCAAAAAATTCAACCCTTCAGTAAGGTTATCACGATTGGTTGCAGTAAAAACTCCCCCAACAAAAGAATTTCTATCATTAAAATCTTTTTGAACTCGCCCAACGAAGTAATTGGTTAAAGGTTCTACGACTTCTCTTCTTCGTTCTCCATTATTATCTATCGTAGCATACTTTTTGGCCGTGACACTTTCTAAAACACCCAAAGCCCAACCATCTTTAGTTTTTCCGCTAAATTTTGCGGCACCTATTATTTGGGTATTATCTGGAATTTCAACAAATTCTCCATCAGAGGTATTAGGAAAGCCCTGAGGACTACGTCCTATTCGACGCGAGTAAAACACATTATCCGAACCAAATGTGTTTCCCGCTTCAGATTGAGAAATATTAAAGTCAAAAATGTTCTTGTTCTCTACAAAAAATGGACGTTGCTCACGAAAGAAAATTTGAAATCCATCTAATGCAATAGCAGAAGGATCTGCCTCAACCTGACCAAAATCGGGGTTTACCGTTAAATCTAAAGTCAGGTCGTTTGTAATACCAATTTTTGCATCAAGCCCAACCGTAAGATTGGTTTCATTTCCATCTCGAAATGGGTTTCCTTCCTCAGCTTCATACGTCTCACCACTCGCAACAGTGTATGGCTGAATTTCCAACTGTTTTTGGGGCTCAATATTTTTCAATCCATGTAATTCTCCAAATTCACTCACCCAACCCGGCTGATCAACTGGCTTGCGCTGCCATAAAGAACGTTCTTCTCCCCTAAAAAATCGTCGTGTTGATTGTAACCCCCAAACTTGATTGTCAGAACTACCAAATTTTAATTGACTTAGCGGAATCTTTAATTCGGCAGTCCAACCTTCACCATCTATATTAGTTTTGGTATACCAAATTGGGTTCCAGCTGCCATCCCAATTATTACCATTGTTAGAAATAAATTCATCTCCCTTTACCCCTGCCGCCGTAACTGTAAAAGAAAATGCAGTACGCTTGTCATGATAACTATCAATATTAAATTCTACCCAATCTCCCTCAAAACCATCTCTTCTAGAAAGTCTTTTTACGATTTCATCAGGTTCATCATCATAACATCGTACACCTATATATAGGTATTTGCTATCATATAAAATTTTAAATTTTGTCTGATAACTAGGAGGTGTATTTTCATCAGGCTGATTTTCAATGTAATCACTTGTCCACTCCACAATATTCCATGCGTTGTCATCTAAAAGACCATCAACAATCGGAGTCTTTTCTGAACCTAATGGTTTTGTCAAATAAATTCTTTTGGGAATAACTTCTGTAGTATCTTGCGTTTGTTCGTTCTCTTGAGCGTTTAGCCAGCAAGAAGACAGAACAAGGGCAAGAAAAAAGGTTGGATTTCTCACGACGTTCGTTTTTTGATTAGATGTGTAGTAAAGACTTACCTAATCTCGAAGAGTTACAGTAAAAAGGAGTTTTAATGTTTTTTTAACAAAAATCTTTTCAATCCTTTTTGATGACATTTTAATTATTCTAAAAATTAAAAAATATTCTTTCCCAACCATTTGCAATTCAATCTAATAATTGTACATTTGCAGCCCGTTATTCGGGAACGATTACAAAATTTAATACTATTTCGAGAAGTGGATACATTAAGTTACAAAACGATTTCTGCCAATAAGTCTACCGTTGATAAGCAATGGGTATTGGTTGATGCTGAAGGACAGACATTAGGTAGATTGGCGTCTAAAGTTGCCAAAATATTAAGAGGAAAGTACAAGCCAAACTTTACTCCTCACGTAGATTGTGGTGACAATGTAGTTGTTATCAATGCTGAGAAAGTTCAAATGAGCGGAAATAAGTGGAACGATAAAACCTATTTAAGATATACAGGTTACCCAGGTGGTCAACGTTCAACAAGTGCTTCTGAATTGTTGGAAAAGCATCCTGAAAGAATTATAGAGAAATCCGTAAAGGGAATGCTTCCTAAAAATAAATTGGGTGCTGATTTATTCAGAAACCTAAAAGTATATGCTGGAGCTGAGCATGGTCAAGAAGCTCAAAAACCTAAAGCAATTAACCTAAACGACTACAAATAATGGACGTTATTCATAAAATTGGGAGAAGAAAAACAGCCGTAGCTCGTGTATACGTTTCTGAAGGAAAAGGAAACATTACCGTTAACAAAAGAACGCTAGAGGAATATTTTTCTACTGCAACATTACAATACAAGGTAAAACAACCTTTTACACTTACTGAAACTGATGGAAACTACGACGTTAAAGTAAATGTATACGGCGGTGGAATAACTGGGCAGGCAGAAGCGGTTCGTTTAGCATTGTCTAGAGCAATGTGCGAAATAGATGCTGAAAACAGAGCTGTTTTAAAACCAGAAGGTTTGCTTACTAGAGATCCAAGAATGGTAGAGCGTAAGAAATTCGGACAGAAGAAAGCTCGTAAGAAATTCCAGTTCTCTAAACGTTAATACAAGATTACAAGGCATCCTTTTTGGGTGCCTCTATTATATTTTCTAACAAAGTTCATTGAAAGTTTTTGCCTGTTGGCAAAAGCAATTAAAAAATCCCAAAAGCCAATACCAATGGCAGCTTACTATAAGCTTTGGGTAAATTAGTTTAGCATCTAAATGATAAAGGCTTCCTTAACTCCGGTTTTTGGATACCACTTTTTCATTGCTAATTCAAAAGAACGTAAACTAAATTTAAAAATGGCGAAAGTCGAAGTAAAACAATTATTAGAAGCAGGTGTGCATTTTGGGCACCTAACAAGAAAGTGGAATCCAAACATGGCTCCTTACATCTACATGGAGCGCAACGGTATTCACGTTATCAATCTTTACAAAACGGTTGCAAAATTAGATGAGGCCAATGAGGCTTTAAGGAAAATTGCGGCATCTGGAAGAAAAATCCTTTTTGTAGCTACCAAAAAACAAGCGAAAGACATCGTTGCCGAAAAGGTTTCTAATGTAAACATGCCTTTCATTACAGAAAGATGGCCCGGCGGTATGTTGACCAATTTTGTTACTATCAGAAAAGCTGTTAAAAAAATGGCCTCTATTGATAGAATGAAGAAAGACGGAACATTTCTTACCCTTTCAAAGAAAGAGCGTTTACAGGTTGATCGTTTAAGAGCTAAGCTAGAGAAAAACTTAGGTTCTATCTCTGAGATGACACGTCTACCTGGAGCAATTTTTATTGTTGATACCATGCGTGAACATATTGCCGTGAAAGAAGCTCAAAAATTGAATATTCCAATTTTTGCCATGGTGGATACCAATTCTGACCCAAGACCTATCGATTTTATTATTCCTGCAAATGACGATGCCGGTAAATCTATCGAGGTTATCATGGGTGCTGTTACCGAAGCTGTAGCAGAAGGTCTAGCAGAAAGAAAAGCCGAAAAACAAGGAGATAAAGAAGGTAAGGAAGAAGCCAAGCCAAAAGAAAAGGCTGCAGCGCCAAAAGCTGAAAAAGAAGTAAAAGAAAAAGTTGAAGCTGCCCCAGCAAAAGAAGAGCCAAAAAAGAAGGCTCCAGCGAAAGTCAAAGCCGACGACCTAACGAAGGTTGAAGGTATAGGCCCAAAAGCAGCCGAGGCACTAGTTGCAGCAAGTATCGCTACATACGCTGATTTAGCAAAAGCCAAACCAGAGGCTATAAAAACTATTCTTACAGATGCTAGCCCAAGGTTAGCCCACTTAGAACCTGCATCTTGGCCAAAACAAGCCAAAATGGCGGCCGATGGAAAATGGGACGAACTTAAAGAGTGGCAAGACAACACCAAAGGTGGTGTTGAAGATTCTGAAGAGTAGTTCAACAATTACGAATAACAAGATGGCCAATGTGGCCTCTTACAATACATAAATTTTAAAAAAGTATACAAATGGCAAAGATTACAGCCGCTGAAGTAAATAAATTAAGAAAGACTACCGGAGCTGGTATGATGGATTGTAAAAATGCATTAGTTGAAGCTGACGGTGATTTTGACAAAGCAATTGAAATTCTTCGCAAGAAGGGTCAAAAAGTTGCTGCGAAAAGAGCCGATAGAGATTCTTCGGAGGGAGCAGCAATTGCAAAGGTTGATGCTAACAATAGTAACGGTGTCATAATTTCATTGAATTGTGAAACCGATTTCGTAGCAAAGAATGAAACTTTTGTAACCTTAGCTAACGAACTAGCCGATTTAGCCTTAGGTTTTGACAATAAAGATGATTTCATGAACGCTTCTTACAACGGAATGACCGTTTCTGAAAAATTAACGGAACAAACTGGAGTAATTGGTGAGAAAATTGAAATTGGAAGTTTTGAAAAATTAAGTGCTCCCTTTGTTGGGTCGTACATTCATGCAGGAAACAAAATTGCAACATTAGTAGGCCTATCTGCTGCAGTTGATGGGGCCGCTGAAGCTGCAAAAGATGTTGCTATGCAAGCAGCTGCAATGAACCCCGTTGCTTTAAATGAAGAAGGTGTTGATCAATCTGTTATTGATAAAGAAATTGAAATTGCAAAAGATCAATTACGTCAAGAAGGAAAACCAGAAGCAATGTTGGAAAATATTGCAAAAGGTAAATTGAAGCGTTTCTTTAAAGACAACACTTTAATAAATCAGGCCTTCATTAAAGATAATAAGCAAAGCGTTGCTCAATATGTAAAATCTGTTGATTCTAGTTTAGAAGTAACAGGTTTTTCTAGGGTCGCTCTAGGATAATTTCCTTTTATTTATAGAATAAAAACCCTGACCAGTAGGTCAGGGTTTTTTGTTTTACAATCTTCCATTTATCTCGAAATAGCGTAATTTTTTTTGATTATTTTTGTTCCGATTTCATAAAAACGATAGATGCAATACAAAAGAATTCTTTTAAAGTTAAGTGGCGAAGCCTTAATGGGAGACCAGCAATATGGCATTGACCCAAAAAGAATTGCAGAATATGCAGAAGACATCAAAGCTGTAATGGCAAAAGGGGTAGAGCTAGCTATCGTTATAGGGGGTGGAAATATTTTTAGAGGATTGGCCGGCGCAAGTCAAGGTATGGACCGTGTTCAAGGCGATCATATGGGCATGTTGGCAACCGTAATCAACAGTTTGGCTTTGCAAAGTGCTCTTGAAATTCAAGGGGTAGAGACAAGGGTACAAACTGCTATAAAAATCAATGAGGTTGCAGAACCCTTTATTCGCAGAAGAGCAATGCGACACCTTGAAAAAGGTCGCGTTGTAATTTTTGGTGGTGGAACTGGAAATCCTTATTTCACAACGGATTCTGCAGCAGTACTCAGGGCAATAGAAATTAAGGCCGACGTTATTCTAAAGGGCACACGTGTAGATGGAATTTACACTTCAGACCCAGAAAAAGATAAAAATGCCACTAAATTTGACAATCTATCCTTTAAAGAAGTACTTAGCAAGGGGCTAAAAGTTATGGATACCACAGCATTTACGCTAAGTCAAGAAAATGAACTACCAATAATTGTTTTCGATATGAATACTAGGGGTAATTTGATGAAAATTGTTTCAGGAGAAAGTATTGGAACACTTGTAAACGTGTAGTGCTGGCACAATAATTGGTTGATGAATTAAAAAGAATACGATTATGAACGAAGACGTAACATTTATAATTGACACCACTAAAGAGGGTATGGAAGCTGCCATGACCCATCTTGAAAAAGCTTTTATAAAAATTAGAGCCGGTAAGGCTAGCCCTGTAATGCTCTCAACTGTTATGGTTGAATATTATGGCTCCCCTACTCCGTTAGGTCAAGTTTCAAATGTAAATACCCCAGATGCCAGAACCATTTCGGTACAGCCATGGGAAAAAAGTCTGCTTCAAGACATAGAGACGGCAATCATGAATGCCAATTTAGGATTCAACCCTATGAACAATGGCGAAATGATTATTATCAATGTTCCGCCATTAACCGAAGAGAGAAGACGCGATTTGGTAAAGCAGGCCAAAAGCGAAGCTGAAGATGCTAAAGTCAGTGTTCGCAGTGCTCGCCAAGAAGCCAATAAAGAGCTTAAAAAGTTGGATATTTCTGAAGACCTCTTAGCCAACGCCGAGGTTGATGTGCAAGCCTTAACCGATAACTATATCAAAAAAATAGATAGTGTATTTGAAGTTAAGGAAGCGGAGATAATGAAAGTATAATTTCTTCGTCTTTAGATCCCTAGCCTTTCCTTAGGTACACAAGCAATGATTTTCTACCTTTGCCAACAATTAAATTGAAATGCTAAAAAAGCTTTTTCAAGGATTTTGGGCGGGTCTTGCACGACTAATCCTTCGCAATAGAATATTAATTTTACTGGGTATTGTAGCCGCCACAGTTTTTTTGGGGCTACAATGGAAAAACATGCGCTTCTCTAATACAGAAGCGAATATTCTGCCCGATGACCATCCTGAAACTGTACAATACGAAGCTTTTGTCAAACTATTTGGTCAAGAAGACAATGCCATTGTTCTTGCTATCAAAGACAGCTTACTGTTTTTACCTGAAAATTTCAATCGCTGGAACAAGCTTAGCAAGCAATTTGAAGCTATCCCAGAAACTGATTTTGTTATATCTACGGAAAATTTAAAGGAATTGGTCAAAGACAACGAAAAACAAGAGTTTTTCCTAAAGCCATTTCTTGATTCGCCAGCAAAAACAAAAGAGGAAGTTATTGCTTTAAAGGAACATCTCTTTAATGACTTGCCATTTTATGAAAACTTGCTTTTTAACAAGGAAAGTGGCTCTGTTAGAATGGTTGTCTACATGGACAAAGACATACTAAACGAACCTGTTAGAAACGAATTTATTCTAAACGATTTAGAAGGTCTTGTGGACGACTTTGAGAAAGAAACCGGATTAGACGTACGAGTTTCGGGCATGCCTTACATTAGAACCTGGAATTCAAAAATCATAATAGATGAAATCGGAATTTTCATTCTAGGAGCCTTATTAGTTACATCCATCATATTTTTCTTCTTTTTTAGAAGCTTTAGAGCCACCTTTATTTCAATGTTCGTTGTAATTATAGGGGTAATGTGGGCCTTCGGCATACTCGGTTTATTTAAATATGAAATTACCATTCTTACGGCGCTCATTCCGCCTTTAATAATCGTAATTGGTATTCCCAACTGTATTTTCTTAATCAATAAATACCAGCAAGAAGTAAAAAAGCATGGCAATCAAGCGCTTTCGTTACAACGAGTAATTTCCAAAATTGGAAATGCTACTCTAATGACCAATGTCACAACGGCATCAGGATTTGCAACCTTTATCATATTAGATAGTGACCTACTTAAGGAATTTGGAATTGTAGCTTCCATAAATATCCTTTGCATTTTTATGTTGTCATTACTGATAATACCCATACTTTATAGCTTTATGCCTTTACCAAAGACAAAGCATTTAAAGCACTTGAACAAAAAATGGATTGATTTGTTTGTGAATTGGATGGAGCGCATAGTTAGAAACCATCGTATAGCGGTCTACATAACTTCCGTCATCGTTTTGGTATTGAGTATTGTTGGTATATATCAAATCGAAATCACTGGCAGCAGAATCGAAGACCTGCCAAAAAATACAAAATTTGTGAACGATGTTCGCTTTTTTGAAGAGGAGTTCGATGGCATCATGCCGGTCGAAGTTGTAGTGGATACCAAACAAAAAAACGGTATTTTAAAACCTGCCACACTGCGTAGAATGGACCAATTGGCAACGGAAATTAGTGAGACCCCCGAACTCTCTAAATCTGTCTCGGTGGTTAATTTGGTTAAGTATTCCAAACAAGCATTCTACAATGGCATTCCGAAATACTATCAGCTTCCAACCTCTCAAGAGAATACCTTTATCATGGATGTGGCACGAAAATCTGCCGATAATGGAAACTTACTTGAAAGCTTTGTAGATAGTACTGGGCAAACAGCAAGAATGACCACTTTTATGCGCGACGTAAAAACAGAGCGCATGGAAGAAATCGAATCCGATTTAATTAAATCCATAGCCAAAATATTTCCCAAAGAGCGCTACAATGTTTTTATTACAGGTAAAGCTCTTTTATTCTTAAAAGGGACAAAGTATTTGGTCAAAAATTTGTTGTTATCCCTAGCCTTGGCCATTGGCTTGATTTCATTATTTATGGCCTATCTATTTCGTTCGTTTAGAATGATATTGATTTCACTGGTGCCGAATCTATTGCCCCTGGTTATTACAGCGGGCCTTATGGGTTATTTAGGAGTACCTATAAAACCCTCAACTATCCTAGTATTTAGTATTGCTTTTGGCATTTCTGTAGATGATACGATTCACTTTTTGGCAAAATACCGACAAGAGTTGATAGCCAATCGTTGGCAAATTAAAAAATCGGTTTATAATGCATTGCGCGAAACCGGGGTTAGTATGTTCTACACCTCGATTGTCTTATTTTTCGGTTTTTCGGTTTTTATCGTTTCTAGTTTTGGAGGAACCAAAGCTTTGGGAGGCTTAGTTTCGGCTACTTTACTCTTTGCAATGTTGTCTAACCTAATTCTACTTCCATCTCTTTTACTCTCTTTAGAGAAAAACATCGCCAACAAAAAAGTATTCAAAAAGCCTCAGATAAATATTTTACCAAAAGAAGACGAAAGTCCTAAAAGTAAATAGAAGCTTTCAACTTCACTTTCTTTAGGCAAAAACCTATCTTTGAACCCTAATTTATACGCTTAAGAATGAAACTCATTTCTGTCAAAGAATTGCTTGAAACACAACCTACTTCACAAGAAGTAGAAATTAACGGATGGGTAAAAACCTTTAGGAGTAATCGCTTTATTGCCCTAAACGATGGTTCTACCATAAATAACATCCAATGCGTAATCGATTTTGAAAATTTTGATGAAGAATTAATCAAAGGAATCTCAACTGGCGCTGCTATTAGAGTAAAAGGAGCGCTTGTAGAAAGTCAGGGTAAGGGACAAAATGTAGAAATTCAGGTATCATCATTATTTATTCATGGAAAAGCAGATGCAGATAGCTACCCGATACAACCTAAAAAGCATTCTCTCGAGTTTTTACGTGAAAAAGCACATTTAAGAGTTCGCACGAATACGTTTTCGGCTGTAATGCGGGTTCGTTCGGCACTATCTTATGCTGTACACACCTATTTTCAACAAAACGGATTCTATTACTTTCATGCTCCAATTGTAACCGGTTCAGATGCCGAAGGCGCAGGAGAAATGTTTAGGGTGACTACCTTAGATGCTAAAAACCCTCCCCTAAATGATGATGGCGCCGTAAACTACAAAGAGGATTTCTTCGGCAAAGAAACCAACCTAACTGTTTCAGGTCAATTAGAAGCAGAAGCTTATGCTATGGGGCTAGGTAAAGTATATACCTTCGGTCCGACTTTTAGAGCAGAAAATTCGAATACTTCACGTCATTTAGCTGAATTCTGGATGATAGAGCCAGAAATGGCTTTCTATGATTTGGATATGAATATGGACTTGGCCGAAGATTTTATAAAATGGGTCATCAACTATGTTTTAGACAATTGCCAAGACGATCTACAGTTCTTGGAAAAACGTCTGTTAGATGAAGAAAAATCAAAACCTCAGGCAGAGCGAAGTGAGATGCCTTTGATTGAAAAATTAAGATTTGTAGTAGACAATAATTTTAAGCGTGTATCTTACACTGAGGCCATTGAAATATTGAGAAACTCAAAGCCGAATAAAAAGAAAAAATTCGACTATATTATTAATCAATGGGGTGCAGATTTGCAAAGTGAGCATGAACGTTTTTTAGTAGAAAAACACTTTAAATGTCCTGTTATTCTATTTGATTACCCTGCTAAAATTAAGGCTTTTTATATGCGTTTAAATGAAGATGAGAAGACAGTTCGGGCAATGGATGTTCTTTTTCCAGGAATTGGGGAAATTGTCGGTGGCTCGCAACGAGAAGAACGCCTTGAAGTACTACAACAAAAAATGGCAGACCTAGGTATTGAGGAAGAAGAACTCTGGTGGTATCTAGATTTACGTAAGTTTGGTACAGCAGAACATAGTGGCTTTGGTCTTGGTTTTGAGCGTCTAGTGCAATTCTCAACGGGAATGGGCAATATTAGAGATGTTATTCCTTTTCCAAGGACACCGCAGAACGCGTCTTTTTAAATTGAATTCTTTAACTTTATAAGTAAGGAAAATCACATATGCTCAAACAACATTTACAGTTTAAGCTTTCACAAAAATTATCGCCTCAACAAATTCAGTTGATGAAGCTGATTCAACTGCCTACACAGGCTTTTGAACAGCGATTAAAACAAGAATTGGAAGAGAATCCGGCGTTGGAAAGTGGTAAAGCTGAAAATGAAGACATAGAAGACCCTTATGACGATACCTTTGATGATACTACCGACAGTGAATCTATAAGCGCAGAAGACATCAACATAGACGATTATCTCAGTGATGATGAAGTACCTGATTACCGCACCCAGACGAGTAATTACAGTGCTGATGACGATGAAAAGAGTATTCCCTACGCTGCGGGCACATCATTCAATCAATATCTATTAAGCCAACTCAATACAGTTTATTTATCAGATGAAGAATGGGCAATAGCTGAATTTCTTGTGGGTAGTGTTGATGAAAGCGGGTATATAAGAAGGCCCTTAACGGATATTATGGATGATCTGGCCTTCACACAAAATATTTATACTGAAGAAGATAAAATAGAAAAGGTTTTAAAAATAGTTCAAGAGCTAGACCCGCCCGGGGTAGCGGCCAGAACTTTGGACGAATGCCTGATCATTCAATTAAAAAGGAAAGAACCGACTCCTTCAATCGAATTGGCCATTTCAATTCTTGAAAGGTCTTTTGAACAGTTTACCAAGAAACATTACAGCAAACTTCTTTTAAAATACGACATCAAAGAAGAGCAACTAAAAGATGCCATTGGCGAAATTGAAAAACTCAATCCAAAACCAGGAGGTTCTTATTCGGGCAATAATAGAATGGTAGAGCATGTTGTACCTGACTTTTCTATCAAAATTGTAGATGGTGAATTAGAACTGACCTTAAATGGACGTAATGCACCAGAGTTACATGTCTCAAGAGATTATAGCAATATGCTACAAGGCTATAAAGACGCCAAAGAGAAGTCTAAATCACAAAAAGATACTGTTGTCTTTATCAAGCAGAAGTTAGACGCTGCAAAATGGTTTATAGACGCAATTAAACAGCGACAGCAGACCTTATTTGTTACCATGAATACTATTATGGAATATCAGAAAGAGTATTTTTTAACTGGTGATGAACGCAAACTAAGGCCCATGATACTAAAAGATATCGCCGATAAAATCCATATGGATGTATCTACGGTATCACGTGTGGCCAATAGCAAATATGTTGACACTCCTTACGGAACAAAATTGATTAAAGAATTTTTCTCTGAATCAATGAAAAATGAGCAGGGAGAAGATGTTTCTACAAGAGAAATAAAAAAGATTTTAGAAACGGTTATTGGTGAGGAAGAAAAAAAGAAACCATTGACCGATGACAAATTAGCTAAAATTCTCAAAGAAAAAGGCTATCCAATTGCAAGGCGAACGGTCGCCAAGTACCGCGAGCAACTAGGCATACCTGTGGCTAGGCTTAGAAAACAAATCTAATGACACGTTTTCTAAAAGTTATCTCTTACATTTTTCATCCTCTTTTCATACCTATCGGCGGAACCCTTGCCTATTTTGCTATTGCTCCATATAGTTCTTTAGCGCAACAAAGCGGAAATATTTTACCAATTTTCATCTTAACCGTAATTATTCCGATAATCTTTTTTCTGATTCTTAAGAATTTAAAGCTCGTAACCTCAGTTTTTGCGCCTACAATTCAAGAAAGAAAATATCCATTACTCATTAGCATTGCTCTATATCTGATGATCTTATATAAAGTAATACCCCAGAATTACATTAGCGAGCTTTATTTTTTCTTTGTAGGATTGCTCACCGCTTCTGTTTCGTTGTTCGTATTACTACTTTTAAAGTTTAAAACAAGCATTCATCTTCTTGGCATGGGAAGTTTGCTTTTATTTTTGGTTGGGTTAAGTATTCATTTCGAAGTTAATATTACTATAGCTATAGGAATGGCTACACTCTTAAGTGGTCTAGTAGCAACATCTAGGCTCTATTTAAAAGCACACACTACACCCGAATTGGTCATAGGCTTTATTGTTGGGGCGTGCTCTCAATTGTTTCTATTTAAATTTTGGCTATAGAATATAGAAGATAACCCCAACCCTTAAAGGCTGTATTTCTATAGCTTCATTATTTAAAGTAGCGTTATTTTCAAGTAATGGATTTAAACTATAATACAAGTGAACATTCCAGGTGTTATACCCAAAATTGAGTGTTAACCCATATTGCCATTGTGAAATATCATTATTTTGAAAGCTAATATTGCTGTTTTTGTTTTCAGAAATAAACTTTGATTTTCGTGAAAAGAGATAAGCTGCTTTTACCCCTCCGTAAATTCTCCAAAACTTGTAATCGGTAGCATTAGAAGTTCTCCATCGTAGTTCAAATGGAAATTCAACCGCGTGTGTTTCAAACTTAGTACGATTCAAACTATCTGCAGCAATTGGGAGTCTATAATTAATATCAGAACCTAAATCTTCTGCTATAATATTACTGTAATAAGAATTAGTCCCATAACCTACACCTAACCCAAAACCAAAATTTCGCTTTGTATTTATGGGGATATCTTTAATAAAACCCAACTGAAGTCCGTACGATAAGTTTCTCTGTATGACCCCTTCTGGTTTGTTTAGTAAAACATTATAAGCTAAACCTGCATAGAACTGATCTTCTAGGTATCTAGAAGCTACTATAGGTTCAACTTCGGTGCTATCTTGACTTTGCACCTTTAAAAATGATAAGAAACAACTAATTATGATTATTACTGCTCTAATTATTCGCATACAGCAAAATAAAACAAAAAACGCTCCAGATTTATCATCTAAAGCGTTTTAAAACTAAATTTTAGTCTAATACCTACTCCTACTGCAGGTTATTAAAAGCATCGCCTTCGAAAGTAGTATAATTTACTTTAAGGGCATTTACTTTTCTTAATTCTTGCTTAATATCTGATATCAAGCCCATATTGGCCTCTTTATCAACTTTTAAAGCAGTTGTCAATACATTTTGTAATTCTTGTGGCTTTTTGGCACGCTCGGCCAAAATATAAGAACCTACTTCATCAACACTAGCGAACTTATCATTCAATTGAATTCTAGTTTCTGTACCATATACACTTGCGTATTCTCTAGTTGGCTTACCTGCGAAAATATAAATCACACGGTCTTTCTTTTCCAACTTCTTAATTTCAGTTGCATTTGGTAAGGTATTCTCTACCATTATTGAGCTATCCTTCATAACAGTAACCGTCATAAAGAAAAACAATAACATAAAAACAATATCAGGAAGTGATGCCGTTGAAACCGCAGGTAATTCTCCGTCTTTCTTTTTTGCAAATTTTGCCATCTATTCTTTTTTATTGGTTCTTAGAAGTTTCAGCTTCCGATAGTTTTTGTGGAAACAACTCTTGAATTCTTTTTACTTTATCCTTGAGTTCATCTCTAACACTGCTCGGGGTTTCCGGATTCAAATATTCAGCTTCCATTTTAACAAAGTCAGTACCATACAAACGTTGCGCTTCACGATTACGTAAATCGTTATAGGCCCCGACCAATTCATTCTGAACTGTGATGTATGTGCTATACTTTGTTTCTCTGTCGTTCTTAAGGGATATAATCGCCTTATCAGGATTATCCGAAGAACTAGCATCTCTTTTACCCTTGCAATAATTACAATATTCTGGGCTTCCAGAAGGTGCTCCTCCGTTATCTAGAAAAGCAATTGCAGCTTCCCTTAGATTCTTAATATCCATTATCTCTTCTTCCACCAGTAGTTGTCCGTTTCTATTGATGTTTACCGTAAAAATATTTTTTTGCTTAATTACAACATCAATATCTTCTGGTGGCTCCATTGGAGGAAGCATTCTATCTAGCCCTGCATCTGTTTCTATGGTTGTAGTAACCAAGAAAAAGATAAGTAGCAAGAAAGCAATGTCCGCCATAGAACCAGCATTTACCTCTGGTGCTCCTTTTCTTCTAGGCATAACTTATATTTTTACTTAACGAATATTTTTTTAACTCCTGACCAGACCATTAGTGCCACGGCCACTACTGTAAGAATGAAGAAGACATTTAATCCCATTCCTATATTCTTTACCGTACTTTCGGTTGCACCTTTGTCAGCCATTGCGTCAGCAATCGATTTAGCCTCATCTCCTGAAGATAATCCATAAGAAATAGCTACAATTACCGCTAATCCACCTAAAGCGAAAAGCGCTTTTTTGAGTCCGCCCGGCGTAGTCATCATTTTCTTTAGACCAAAAAACAATGCCAATGCGGCGGCAGCTATTAGAAGAACCCATGTCAAAACAAACATTAGGTCAATCGCTCCGCTGTTAATAGCTTCGGGATCATCACCTGACGGCATGAAGAAGAAGCTTAGGACAGCCCCTATAACTCCGATAACTATTAATACAATCTTTAATATTTTTTGCATGATTCGATAGTTTTAAATGTTATCAATTATTTTTTATGGGCAGCCAACATATCAATCAAAGAGATTGATGAGTCTTCCATATCATTTACGATACCATCGATTTTAGCAATAATGTAGTTGTAAAAAATTTGAAGGATAATTGCAGTAATCAGACCAAATACAGTAGTCAATAAGGCTACCTGAATATCACCTGCAATCAGTGATGCGCTTAAGTTACCTACAGCAGCAATCTTCTGGAAAGCCTGAATCATACCAATTACCGTACCCATGAAACCAAGCATCGGTGCAATAGCGATAAATAAAGATAACCAAGACACGTTCTTTTCTAATTGACCCATTTGAACTCCACCGTAAGCTACAACAGCTTTTTCGGCAGACTCCAGTCCTTCACCAACCCTATCCAATCCTTGGTAAAAGATAGATGCAACAGGCCCTTTTGTATTTCTACAAACTTCTTTGGCAGCTTCAACACCACCTGACGCTAATGCATCTTCAACTTGTTGTTTTAATTTAGAAGAATTGGTACTTGCCATATTAAGGTATATAATACGCTCAATTGCAACTGCCAAACCTAAAATTAAACATAATAATACGATACCCATAAAAGCTGGTCCACCTTGTATGAACTGTTCTTTCAATACTTGAGTAAAACCTTTGCTTGCTTCAGCAGCAGCTTCTTCTTGAGCCATGGCTGTTGTTGTACCTAAAATAAACATTCCGGCAATAGCCAGAGAAGAGGATATTTTTTTCATCGTGTTCAAACTTAAATTTAGTTAGTTAATAATGTTAAAGATATAAAAATTTAATAATTAAAAAATTAATTGTTCAGCAGAGAGGAAGGGATTCGAACCCTCGATACACTTTTGGTGTATACACACTTTCCAGGCGTGCGCCTTCGACCACTCGGCCACCTCTCTATGATTCATCCGTTATTAAAACTACTTTTTAACGGTCGGATGTAATTCATCATTTTCAATTTATCCAACATCTTAAACCGTCACGGCTCATTTCATAGTTAGGTCGCCCAATAAACAAAAAAATAATTAGTTAAAGAAATTTGAGGAGTTAATTTTACTGCATTTCCCCTCGTAAAGAAGTCTCAAAAATAGTCTTGAACAACTTATCGGAAACACCACTGCCCAAAAGATACATCGCTTTCGTAATTGCCGCCTCAAATGTAATGTCCTTACCATTAACGAGTTGAATCTTTTTTAGCATTTCACTTGTTTCATAATGACCCATTACAACACTACCCCCTGCACATTGTGTTATGTTGATTACATGCAAACCGCTGCTTATTGCTTTTTTCAACTTAGCAATAAACCATTCGTCGGTTGGCGCATTACCTGCACCATAGGTTTCTACCACTAAGACCTTTAGGTTTTCGCTTGAAAGAACTGCATCTAAAACCGATTCACTAATTCCTGGAAACAGCTTTAGTGCCCCAACCTGATTGCTCATTGTTTTGTGCACCTTCAATTTTTTCCTGTTTCCTTTCAGGTCTAGTAAAAAAGTAGAATTCACCTTTAAGTTGACTCCAGATTCTGCAAGTTCTGGATAATTGGGAGAGCTAAAAGCCTCAAAATGTTCTGCGTTAATTTTCGTGGTTCGGTTCCCCCTATAAAGTTTGTACTCAAAATATAACCCTACTTCTCGTATTACCGGTCTATTTCTTTCTTGTAAAGAGGCAATTTGGATTGATGTTATTAAATTTTCTTTGGCGTCTGTTCTTAAATCTCCAATGGGCAATTGTGATCCCGTGAAAATTACCGGTTTGGTCAAGTTCTCTAACATAAAGCTTAAAGCAGAAGCGGAGTAACTCATCGTATCACTTCCGTGCAATACCACAAAACCATCATGACTATCATAATTTTCTTCTATTATAGAAGCAATAGCTACCCAGTACTTAAGATTCATATTTGAAGAATCAATTGGGGTTTTAAATGAGACGCTACTTATGTTGCAGTCTAATTGGGCCAGTTCTGGTATATGCTTTAATAGCTTGTCAAAATTAAAAGCTTTTAAAGAACCGGTCTTGTAGTCTTTCACCATACCAATGGTACCACCGGTATAAATCAATAATATGTTTACCTTTTTCTGCATTACTTTTATTTAAACTCCAAACACTTCCTTAGAATTGGCAGTGGTTCTATTGGCAATATCCGTCTTGCTCAGATCGTAAATTAAAGCCAATTTTTGCAATACTTCTATAAGGTAGGCACTTTCATTTCGTTTCCCTCTGTAGGGAACCGGCGCCAGATAAGGTGAATCAGTCTCAAGAACAATATGTTTTAAATCGATTTGATTTAAAAATTGGTGGATCTTTCCATTTTTAAAAGTAGCTACTCCACCGATACCCAACTTCATGCCATAAGAAATTGCTTTGTGGGCCTGTTCTAATGTACCCGTAAAGCAATGGAAAATCCCAAATAAATCAGCTCCCTGCTCTTGTTCCAAGACTTCAAAAATCTCGTCGAAAGCATCGCGACAGTGAATCACGATAGGAAGCCTATACTTTTTTGCCAACTGTATTTGATAAGCAAAAGCTTCTTGTTGTTGCTTTAAAAACGTCTTATCCCAATACAGATCAATACCTATTTCGCCAACTGCATAGAATTGCCTTTCTGATAACTGCTCCTCCACATGCCTTATTTCTTCTTTATAGTTTTCTTTTACATGTGTAGGATGCAAACCCATCATTAAAAACACATTCTCTGGATAAGCTTTTTCCAAATCATACATCGCTTGGGTATATGATGAATCTATCGCCGGAATAAAAAAACGATTTACCCCTATATCAATTGCCCTCGCTATAGCCTCATGTCTATCTTCATCAAAAGCCTCGCTATATAAATGGGTGTGGGTGTCCGTTAAAATCATATCGCAAAAATAGGTTTATCTTTATGAAAGCCCATGGCAGTATTTAATTTAAAATCTTAGATCCCTGCCATATAGAATTGAGAAAATAAAAAAGATTGGGTAAAATTTTCAAGAACAGAATTGCTTAGATGAAATCACTTAAAAAATATTTAGAAACAAAAAAATACACACGCATACCTTTAGTACTAACTGCTACTAATCATTTTGAAGTTTCTGCGAAAATCAATGGCGTTTCCGGTCGTTTTATTTTGGATACCGGTGCATCCAATACTTGTATAGGAATGGACAAAATTGAATTCTTCCATTTAATATCAGAGGCTACAGAAGTTAAGGCCGCCGGAGCCGGAGCCACCGAAATGGAAACATTGGTTTCTAATAAAAACAAAGTACAGCTTGGCACTTGGAAAAAGAAAAAACAGAAGATCGTACTTTTTGATCTTGTGCATGTAAACGAAGCCCTAACTGCTCATAAAGCCTTACCTGTAGATGGTATTATAGGGGCAGATATTCTTAAAAAAGGAAAAGCGATTATCGACTACGATAAAAAGCGTCTTTATCTAAAGATGAAATAAAAAGGGTTTCATTAAAAAACAAAACCCTTTTTTAGTACTAATTTCTTAGCCTTTATAACTCCAAAGCCTTTTCAACGTTACCATTCATCAACAACTCTTCCGGACTTTCCAAAGCTTCCTTTACCGCCACTAAAAACCCTACGGACTCTTTACCATCAATTATTCTATGATCATAAGAAAGGGCAACATACATGATTGGCGCGATTGCAATGGCGCCATCTTTAGCGATTGGGCGCTCCACAATATTGTGCATACCTAGAATTGCACTCTGAGGAGGGTTAATAATTGGCGTTGACAACATAGAACCAAAAACACCACCGTTAGTAATTGTGAATGTACCTCCGGTCATTTCATCAACCGTAATCTCACCTTCCCTAGCACGAATGGCCAGTCTTTTCACCTCTGCCTCAATACCTCTAAACGTTAAGTTCTCTGCATTTCTAATCACAGGAACCATTAAACCTTTAGGTCCGGATACGGCAATACTGATATCACAAAAATCATAGGAAATCATTTCTTTACCGTCGATCATAGAATTCACTGCTGGATACATTTCTAATGCTCGAACGACAGCCTTAGTAAAAAATGACATAAAGCCTAAACTGACCCCATGCTTACCTTTAAAGGTTTCTTTATATTGTTTACGCAGTTCAAAAATCGGCGACATATCAACCTCATTAAAGGTCGTCAACATTGCTGTCTCATTTTTTGCAGACACCAAACGTTCGGCTACTTTTCTACGGAGCATAGATAGCTTTGAACGAGACTCTCCTCTATTACCACCTGTTGGCGTGCCCATTGAAGGAACAGCTTTTACCGCATCTTCTTTGGTAATTCGACCGTCACGCCCTGAACCAGAAACCGATGAAGCGGACACCCCCTTTTCATCCAATATTTTCTTGGCAGCCGGAGAAGGTGTGCCTGAAGCATAGGTCTCTTTTTTTGCTTCTACAGCTTTCGGGGCCTCTTTCTTAGGTTCTTCTTTCTTTGGCTCAGCTTTAGTTTCGGTTTTTGCATCACCTGCAGGCTTTTCAGCACTTGTATCAATTAAACAAACTACTTCACCAACGGCTACGGCGTCACCCTCTTCTGCTTTAAGTGTTATGGTACCACTTTCTTCCGCAGGGAGTTCTAAAGTTGCTTTATCTGAATCTACCTCAGCGATAGCTTGGTCTTTCTCTACATAATCTCCATCTTGTACTAGCCACTCTGCAATCTCTACTTCGGTTATAGACTCTCCCGGTGAGGGAACTTTCATTTCTAAAATCATCTTACTTTCCTTTATTTCGAGTTTGTTTATTTTTTTCTTACAAAATTATCTTTTGTTTTGTCAAAAACGTAATCTATTACTTCTTGATGTCTACGTTTTGAACGAACGGCACTACCTGCCGCAGGCGCACCGTAAAATCTTCTAGAAGCTACCCTAAAGTCTTTTGCTTCTTCTAAATGCATTAATAAATGGCCCCAAGCCCCCATATTTCTAGGTTCTTCTTGGGCCCAAACTATTTCTTCCGCTTTATTATACTTTTTAATCACCTTTTGTAAAGCTGCTACTGGTATCGGGAACAACTGCTCTAATCTAACCAGCGCAACATCATCTCTTTTAGACTCTTCTTTTTCGGCAAGCAAATCATAATAAAATTTCCCTGTACATAACACCAAAGTTTTGGTTTTGCCCGCAGTAGCCGTTGGGTCATCAATCAATTCTTTAAAACTACCGTTTGCCAATTCTTCTTTTGTAGAAACCACTTTTGGGTGCCTCAGCAAACTCTTCGGAGTAAACACAACTAGTGGCTTTCTGAATTCAGCTTTCATTTGTCTTCGCAACAAATGAAACATATTTGCTGGGGTAGTGACATCGGCCACATACATATTATCCTTGGCACATAGCTGTAAATAGCGTTCCATACGTGCCGATGAATGCTCTGCACCCTGACCTTCATAACCATGAGGCAATAATAGGACCAATCCGTTCTGAAGCTTCCATTTATCTTCGGCAGATGATAAATATTGATCGATAACAATTTGGGCTCCGTTGCTAAAATCACCAAATTGAGCTTCCCAGATAGTTAATGTTTTTGGGTTTGCCATGGCATAACCATAATCAAAGGCCATTACCGCATACTCTGACAATAAAGAATTATAGATATGGAATTTACCGTTTTGTTGGTCGCCTAACTCGTTCAATAGAGTCACTTCCTCTTCATGCATTTCGGTTTTTATAACCGCATGTCTATGCGAAAAAGTACCGCGTTCAACATCTTGACCGCTCATACGCACATCATACCCTTCTTCAATAAGTGAGCCGTAGGCCAACAGTTCTCCCATAGCCCAGTCTAACTTATTGTCCTCAAAGTACATTTTGTGACGCCCCTGCACCAAACGTTCTAGTTTTCTCAAGAACTTTTTACCTTCTGGCAGTTTGGTAATACTGGCAGCTACCTTATCCATTTTTTTAAGAGAATAGGAAGTTTTTATCGGCTTCAGCATAGCATCTTCTTCCATGCGCTTGAAACCTTCCCACTCATCTTGCATAAATGGCGTTATTCGTGTCTTCTCTATTTTACGGGAATCCATCAAATCTTCTTCAAGATTCTTTTTATATTCCTGTTCCAGATTCTTAACATATGCCTCATCGATAACACCTTCCGCAATTAACTTTTGCGCATAAATGTCTCTTGGGTTCTGATGTTTAGAAATAGATTTATACAATAATGGTTGTGTAAATTTAGGCTCATCACCTTCATTGTGTCCATATTTTCGATATCCCAATAAATCTAAAAATACATCACGCTTAAAACGCATTCTATATTCCAAAGCAAATGTTGCCGCATGAACAACGGCCTCGGCATCATCAGCATTTACATGAAGTACTGGGGAAAGGGTTACCTTTCCGATATCTGTACAATAGGTAGATGAGCGTGCATCTAGATAGTTTGTCGTAAAACCGATTTGGTTGTTTACCACGATATGTATGGTACCCCCGGTTTGATACCCATCTAAACGAGCCATTTGAATAATTTCATAAACCACGCCTTGCCCTGCAAAAGCTGCATCTCCGTGAACAAGAATCGGTAAAACTTCTGAATTATTATCTTGATGAGAGGCGTCTTGTTTTGCTCGAGCGATACCCTCAACGATTCCATTGACCGTTTCTAAGTGCGATGGATTTGGAGCTATATTCATGTTCATCATCTTACCAGAATCTGTTTCTCGCATAGATGTCCAACCCAAATGATATTTTACATCACCATCAAAAATGGTCTCTTCATAATCTTTACCATCAAACTCACTAAAAATATCTTTTGGTGATTTTCCGAAAATATTCGTTAATACGCTCAAACGGCCTCGGTGCGCCATACCCATGACCACCTGTTTTACACCGGCATCTGCTGCTTTTTCTATAATCATATCCAAGGCAGGAATTAGAGACTCTCCGCCTTCTAATGAAAAACGTTTTTGCCCTACATATTTGGTATGCAAAAAACTTTCAAAAGAAACAGCCTCATTTAGCTTTCTAAGGATATTTTTCTTTTCATCGGCTGAGTAGCTCGGATGATTGTCATTCACATTCAACCAGTCCTGAATCCATTGAATGCGGTCTGGAGTACGAATATACATGTACTCCACCCCTATTGCATCACAATAAATACTTTCTAAATGTTTTATAATATCCTTAAGACTGCTCGCACCAATACCGATGATACTGCCGGCATCAAATACGGTATCCATATCCTCTTGAGAGAGCCCGAAATTGGTCACATCAAGATTTGGCTCGTATTTGCGTCTTTCCCTTACCGGGTTAGTTTCCGTAAATAAATGCCCGCGCGAGCGATATCCGTCAATTAAACGAATAACATTGAATTCTTTTTGTAATGATTGCGGAATTTCTACTTGTTGCCCATTGATTAAGGCAGACCCTGCATTTTCAGTAGGTCTTATATCAAGCTCATCCAATGAGCTTTCCATACCAAAATCAAAACCTTGAAAAAAAGCCCTCCAACTGGGCTCAACACTATCCGGGCTTACTAAATACTTGTCGTACATCTCCGAAAAAAAGGAAGTATGCACTGCATTCAAAAAGGAATATTTATCCATGAATTACTTTCTGTATCTTTAGCATAAATTTTATCAAAAATACAATATTTACAGCAGCTAACGGAGCAAGAAAAGGTATTATTGTTAAAAATGAAAGTTTAAAACAAATTCTCTTAAAATGGCCTTAAAAAAAGTTCTTTTTTTACTTTTCATTAGCACTTTAGTGCAACATACCATTGCCCAAACATCAACTAATTCCAATGATTTTTGGAGGAACGTACGTTTTGGTGGCGGACTGGGTTTTGGCCTTAACAATGGTGGGTTTAACGCTTCGGTTTCCCCTAGTGCCATTTACCAATTTAATGAACAGTTTGCGGCGGGAACCTCATTTACCTTTAATTATGCCAAATTCGATAATGATAAACGTTTGGCCTATGGGGCGAGCGCTTTAGCGCTATACAATCCCGTGCCATTTCTACAAATCTCCGCTGAATATGAGCAACTACGTGTTAACCTTAGCCAACAGGTAGGAGCTACGACTTTTGAGGATAATTATTGGTCTCCAGCCCTATTCTTCGGTCTCGGATACACCAATAGAAATGTCACGATAGGTCTTCGTTATGACGTATTATACGATGAGAATAGAAGCATTTACTTGGATGCCTGGATGCCTTTTGTTCGAGTGTTTTTCTAACTTTTTTTACTATAAATTCTTTTGAAATAGACCTTTTGATATATTCTTTTTAAGACTAGAAAAACTACTTGCTCCGATACATCCACAGCATCAGTGGGTTTTATAGTAGCGAAGGAAGCTTCTGGCACATCAATGGAATACATTAGGTTTAAATAGCCTTCAAAATCTTCCAATAGCAATACATAGATTTTTTCTTTTAAAGTTGTTTCCAAGGCACCTGAATCTACGTCGTTCACTATTGAAAAAGCGATGTTCACATGCTCAAAATCTTTCCGTAGTTGTTGCACTAATTCATCGTAAAGCCCATTTTCGATGGCTCCACTCAACAATTGCCCTGTATTTTCTGGATTAAGATCCATAATGGCTTATAACTCCCTATTGTTTGTATATTTTTCCATCCTTCATTACAAAAACAACTTCTTCTAGCGTTTTTACATTTTCAACAGGGTTTTCATTTACCGCAATAATATCAGCTAAAAATCCTTTCCTTAACTGGCCTAAATTATCAATCCCGAGCAGTTTTGCATTGGTAATGGTTGCTGCCTTTAAAGACTCTTTGACAGGAATACCCGCTTCCAATAAATAGCCAAACTCAATGGCGTTTTTTCCATGTGGAAAAACCCCGGCATCGGTACCGAATCCCATGGGGACCCCTTTCTTATATGCCTTGGCCATGGTCGACTGGTGAATTGGTCCAATTTCCAATGCTTTACGAGCCACAACAGGCGGAAAGAAACCTGGTTGTTTTGCTTTCTCGGCGACCTGTTTGCCAGCACTTATTGTTGGTATTAAGTAACAGTTGTACTTAACCATCAATGCCATAGTTTCTTCACTCATAAAAGACCCGTGTTCAATGGTATTTACACCGCCCAGAACAGCCAATTTCATGCCTTCATCACCATGTGCATGTGCTGCTACGGACATACCATAATTTTTTGCAGTGCTAGTTATTGCTTGAATTTCTTCCAAAGTAAATTGTGGGTTATGCCCGCTTTTAGCAACGCTAAGCACACCACCGGTTGCCGTAATCTTAATTACATCCGCCCCATTTTTATAGCGTTGTCTAACCGCTTTTTTGCCATCTTCTGGTGAATTGACTACTCCCTCTTTTGGACCAGGGTCACCCATTAGCTCTTTTCTTCTACCGTTTGTGGGGTCAGCATGGCCTCCCGTGGTAGCCAGGGCCATTCCTGATGTAAAAATTCTAGGGCCATCTACCAATCCTTTGTTAATGGCATTTCTAAGTGAAATATTAACTCCCGTTCCACCTAAATCTCTTACGGTGGTAAAGCCTGCCATTAAAGTCCTTTTTGCATAAACCGTACTCTCCAGGGCCACATCAGCTTCATTTAGCGTAAACTCCTTCATATAACTTCCCTTGTTATACTCCGACTCCATATGCACATGCATATCTATCAATCCGGGTAAAACAACCTTATCCTTTAAATCTACGACTGTATCATTACTTCCTCCTTTAACAAATCCATCTTCAACTGCTTCAATGATATTACCTGAAACAATTATTGTCTTTTGAGAAAGCATTTTTCCGTTGGACATATCTATAACCGTTCCGCATTGCAAATATGTTTTTTGGGCTACTAATGTTAAGCAAGAGAAAATTGAAATAAGTAGAAGAAATTTTTTCATGATTGGTTGGTCTAATTTTAGTCTTTTAAAAGTACTAAAATAAAATAGCCCAACTAATAAGTTGGGCCATTCCTAATAAATGTGTTTTTATCAGTTCCTGATTTTCTGCTCCCAGTCCCATGCAGATTTCATTGCTTCATCTAAGGTCGATTGCGCTTTCCAGCCTAAGACAGTATTTGCTTTTTGAGTATCGGCATATGCCTCTATTACGTCACCTTCTCTTCTCGAGACCACTTTATAATTCAATTTTCTACCCGAAACACGCTCAAAGCTCTTGATAACATCTAAAACGGAACTCCCTGTACCTGTACCAAGATTGAAGACTTCATAATTTTCTCCATTTTCGTCCTTGACCAAACGCCGCAAAGCCGCAACATGCGCCTTGGCCAAGTCAACAACATGAATATAATCTCTGATACATGTTCCGTCTTCCGTAGGGTAATCATCACCATATACCGATAATTGCTCTCGCATACCAATACCTGTTTGGGTAATAAATGGAACTAGATTTTGTGGCACACCTACGGGCAATTCGCCTATCTCAACACTTGGGTGAGCACCTATTGGATTAAAATAGCGAAGTGCTATAGCCGATAAATGTGGCGTGACCTTACAAGTATCTCTAATAATCTCTTCACCAACCTGTTTTGTGTTTCCATAAGGTGATTCAGCTGGTTTTATAGGAGCATCCTCTGTAATAGGCATACTATCTGCTTGACCATAAACCGTACAAGAAGAACTGAATATCAAACTAGCTTTTCCCTTTTTGGAGAGTTCTTGGAGCAAATAGGTTAAAACACCTAAATTATTTTCATAGTACAACAAGGGTTTCTCAACGCTTTCACCAACAGCTTTTGACGCTGCAAAATGAATAACTCCCTCAATATCTGTATGTCGTGAAAAGAAATTTTCAACCTTTGATTTATCTCTAAGGTCAAATTGCTCAAAAACAGGCTTTTTGCCAGTAATGTTTACAATTCCATCCAATACTTTTTCCTCGGCGTTGGAAAGGTTATCTATTATCACAACATCAAAGCCTTCTCTTTGCAGTTCAACCACAGTGTGCGAACCTATAAAACCTAAACCTCCGGTGACAAGAATCTTCATATACTATTTTTACAAGGAACTAAAGTTATAATTTTAACTTACTATTTATTTACAAACTCGATAATCATAGCCGTAATATAGCCTATCTGCTCATCATCCAACTCCGTATGCATCGGTAAAGAAATAACTTCTTCAACCAATTGATTCGTTACAGCAAAGTTGGCTTCGATATAACGCTCATCAACATAGGCTTTTTGACTATGCAATGGAATAGGATAGTATACACCGCATGGCACTCCATTATCATTTAAATGTTGCACTAAGGCATCCCTTTTACCATTCGTGATTTTTAGGGTATACTGATGAAACACATGACAATCACAGGTATCACAAATACCATCACAACCATTAACAGTTTTGGGCACTACAATATGTTCTTGATTCTTAAAGGCTTCTGAATATTTTCTAGCAGCGTTTCGCCTTTTAGCGTTATAACTATTCAATTTCGGAAGCTTTGCCCTTAAAACTGCAGCCTGAATTGAATCTAATCTAGAATTTACGCCAACAACATCATGATGGTATCGTTTGTACATCCCATGATTTACAATACCTCGGATGGTATGGGCTAAATCATCATCGTTTGTAAATATTGCGCCACCATCACCGTAACAACCCAAATTTTTTGAGGGGAAAAAAGAAGTAGAAGCCACATGACCTATGGTACCGGACATTCTTTTTGTGCCATCTTTAAACGTATGTTTTGCACCAATACCTTGGGCATTATCTTCGATAACAAAAAGGTTATGTTTTTTGGCCAAATCCATAATGGCATCCATATCTGCGCACTGACCAAACAAATGCACTGGAACAATTGCCTTGGTTTTGGGTGTAATGGCTTTTTCTATGGCATCGATAGAAATATTGAAAGTATCTGGCTCTACATCTACTAAAACTGGAGTCAATTGCAACAAAGCGATTACTTCAACAGTGGCTGCAAATGTAAAATCTGCAGTAATGACTTCATCACCTGGCTTTAAACCCAAGCCCATCATACATATCTGTAAGGCATCCGTACCATTGGCACATGGAATTACATGCTTTACCTCAAGATAATCTTCCAGTTCTTTTTGAAAAGCGTGAACCTCTGGGCCATTTATAAATGCAGAAGATTCTAAGATATTTGATATTGATGAATTTACCTGGTCTTTTATTCCTTGGTATTGACCGCCAAGGTCTACCATCTGAATTTTTTTCATCTAAACGAATTAGACCACAAAATTAAGAAATTAAGCCACTGCAAATCTTCATTGCCATAAGAAATGTATTTTAGCACAAACTTATTTTTGTGCACGCCTTGTATTCCTTTTTGGTTCGTATAGCTTGGTTTTTTCTAAAACTGATAGCATTGATAAAACCAAAAATTAAACTTTTTGTAGATGGTCGTAAAAATGTCTTTTCAGATTTAAGTGGTTCCATCACCTCTAAGGACAAAGTCATTTGGATGCATGTAGCGTCTCTTGGTGAATACGAACAAGGTCTTCCTATTCTTCAAAAGCTTAAAAGGCTTTATCCAAACTATAAACTGTTACTAACATTTTTCTCCCCATCAGGCTATGAAGTAAAAAAGAACACTCCCTTTGCAGATATTGTCACCTATCTTCCTTTGGACACCATTACCAATGCTAAAAGATTTATCAAACTGGTCAATCCAAAAATGGCCATATTTATCAAGTATGAAATTTGGCCAAATTATCTAAATACCTTAAAGAAAAATAAAGTGCCCACATTTTTAGCGTCTGCATTATTTTCTAAAAAGCAGGTCTTCTTTAAATGGTATGGTAGCTTTATGCGAAAAAGCTTAAAAGCGTTTGACCACTTCTTTGTGCAAGATTCAAACTCAAAAAAAGCTCTAAATTCAATCGGTTTCAATAATGTTACCGTTAGTGGTGACACACGATTTGATAGGGTATCTGAAATTCTCGATCAAAACAACGAACTTGACTTCATGAATGCTTTTAAGCAAAATAAGTTTTGCGTTGTTGTCGGAAGCAGTTGGCCCGAAGATGAAAAAATCATTGCCGATTTCATAAACACTTCTGCAGAAAACATCAAGTTTGTAATAGCACCACATGATATTAAAAATGAGCACTTAAAAAGTTTAACAGAACGTCTTACCAAAAAAACTGCCTGCTATTCTCAGAGAGCAAGTAAGCCTTTAGAGAATTACGACGTGTTAATTATTGATACAATTGGGCTACTCACAAAAATCTATAGTTATGCTGATATGGCATACGTTGGGGGTGGTTTCAAAACCGGACTTCACAATACCTTGGAACCTGCCGTATTTGGAATACCAATAATCATTGGCCCAAATTATAGTGGTTTTAAAGAAGCTGAGGATTTGGTCAACAGCGGAGGCATTCTATCCATAAAAAACGAAGTAGAATTTCTTAAGACCATCAATAGCTTGCTGACCAATGAAAGCCTAATGAAATCTACAGGTAAAATTAATTCAAAGTATGTAAGTAGCAATACCGGAGCTACCATCAAGTTCTTGAACCATATTAATTCAAGAATTTAATTTTTCCTAGATTTAAACAAATTAAAACCAACCATGGATAAACGTATTTTAAGAATTTCGCTTACCGCGGCATTAGCAGGTTTTCTATTTGGTTTTGATACCGTTGTAATCAGTGGCGCCAACCAACCTATAAAAGAATTATGGGGTACGAACTGGTTTTTAGGAGAAACTCCGTTTACTTTCCACGGTATTTTTATTATGTCAATGGCCCTTTGGGGAACCGTATTGGGTTCTTTGTTCGGAGGTATTCCTTGTGATAAAATTGGGCGTAAAAAAACCTTACTTTGGATAGGCATACTCTATTTTCTGTCAGCAGTGGGTTCAGCTCTAGCTGTAGAACCTTATAGTTTTTCGTTTTTTAGATTTATAGGTGGGGTTGGGGTTGGTGCCTCTTCGGTAGCCGCTCCAATTTATATTTCAGAAATTTCTAAAGCTAGTAATCGTGGTCGACTTACGGCCATGTACCAGTTCAATATCGTGTTTGGAATACTAATTGCCTTTATCTCAAACTACCTCATCGGTCTACTTTTTACCCCAGATAATGCATGGCGTTGGATGCTGGGCATTGAAGGCTTACCCGCACTTATTTATACCATTATGGTGCTAAAAATACCAAATAGCCCAAGATGGCTGGCCTTAAAAGAAAGTGAAGATTCCACTATATTAAATGCCCTGCATAATCTTGGTATTGAAAAAGACCTTGCAATGGCGCGGCTCTCAGAATTGAAAAAATCGCTTGAGACTTCTATTTCCAATCAAAAAGAAAAACTCTTTGCAGGAAAGTATAATAAACCTTTACTACTAGCCTTTCTAATAGCCCTCTTTAATCAATTATCTGGTATTAACTTTGTACTGTACTATGCTCCCGAAATTCTAGAACGGGCAGGTCTAGCCTCTGGCGAATCACTGTTGAGTTCTATTTCCATAGGTGTTATCAACCTGATTTTCACCTTCATCGGTATTGCCCTAATTGACAAACTGGGCAGAAAGCAACTTATGTACATCGGTTCAATAGGTTATATTTTAAGTTTGGCCATGGTAGGCTGGTGTTTTTACAGCGGGGCAAGTTCTTTACTACTTTTAATATTTATTTTGGTTTTTATAGCCTCACATGCCGTTGGCCAAGGTGCTGTAATTTGGGTGTTTATTTCTGAAATCTTCCCCAATAAAGTTAGGGCCTATGGGCAATCTTGGGGCACTGGCACGCACTGGGTATTCGCGGCCCTAATAACCTTATTGACCCCAACCTTTTTAGATAGTGAGATAGGTATTTTTAAAGAAAATCCTTGGCCTATTTTTATTTTCTTCTCTACGATGATGATACTACAACTACTATTTGTCATTTTCATGATGCCTGAGACCAAAGGAGTATCTTTAGAAGATTTGGCAAAGAAAATGAGGGGCGCTAAAAAGTAGAAATACAATTCAAAATCTTGACCAAACACATATAAAACCAAGCCTTTTATCGAATAAGAGGCTGATTTTTAAGACAGTGTACTGAATAATTATGTACATTGATACAAACTATATGATTATGTCAGAAAAAGCATCAACGGGAACTGGTCTTTTAGACGGCTTTCTGCGATTAATGATTTTCGCTTTAGTCGCAATTTTAATAGCAATACCTGTATGTATTGCTCTAGAATTATTGGGAATATTATAAATGCAGCCATCAATATTTTTGGTTTAAAACTTACTTGACCACAAATATTAAGACTTTTACCACAAAAATGTAGGATTTTACAACAACTTCAATCCTTTAGGTAGTAATTAGACCTAACTTGAATATGAATCATAATTTAAGTAGGTTTTATTATGGAAAATTTATCATTTAAAAATGGGGTAGATTCGTATCTATCACTACTAATTATTGCGCTAAATGGCGTTTTGGCCATTACAGCAATTGGAACTTTACTAGCCTTAGTAGGCTTGATATGATGACTTATTAACCAAAAACAATTTAAGTTATTACGTGTTTAGTGGAAAAGCCTCTCTTAGTTAAGAGAGGCTTTTTTTATTCAATTGGATTCCATTCAACTTTTTATACTAATCTAATAACCCGAATCAGTTTATATGCAATAAAAAAGCCCCTCGTTTCCAAGAAGCTTCCGTTTTGTGCGGGCGGAGAGACTCGAACTCTCACACCTCGCGGCACTAGATCCTAAGTCTTTTCTATATTGCACCAAAGAAACATAAATTATCTCAATATCAATGAGTTATGCTTCTTTCAATTTTATTTAAAGTCATTTAATATCAGTTGATTTCAACATTTGTTGTACCTATGTTGTACCCAAAAATCATTTTAAATTTATATCTTTAAAAAAGATTTTACTGAGTGTTGTGCCTGATTTGACTTTCGAAATTTAAACAGGTCAACTATGTCAGCAAGCGCACAAATCGTTCTTCGAAAGAAAAAGAATTCTAAGGGTTTATATCCTTTAGCAATTCGTATTACAAAAAATCGTCGTTCCTCCTATAAGCATATCGGTCATTATATAGACCTCGAAGATTGGGATGACAAAAATCTGAAAGTCAAAAAGTCCAATCCAGATGCAGATAATCTGAACAACCTATTATCTTCAAAATTATCTCAAGTGCGCAAAGGGTTGATGAATCTCCAAAGTGAGAATACTGATTTATCTGCAGGACAAATTAAAAGGAATATTTACAAACCTGCTTCAAGTCTAACTTTGTTTGACTATGCCAAGGAGCATTTGGAAACCATAGAGGCAGAAAAAAAGATTAACCGACTTACGACAGATACTGCCTTAACTACCTACATCTGGGCTTTTCATAAGTCCAAAAATTTGAAATTTCAAGATATTAATGGGCGATGGCTCAAAAAATTCTACACCTATCTTGTTGGCTCGAGAGCATTGTCAGAAACATCAGCACTCAATGTCTTCGTTCTTATTCGCTTGTTGTATAATCGCGCAGTAGTAGACAAGGTAGTCAGTAAGGATATATATCCATTCGGAAAAGGTGGTTTTAAAATTAAATTTCCTGACACACATAAGATTGGTCTGAGCAAGAAAGAAATTCTAATATTTGAAACTATCGACAATCTCACTGAAATTGAACGACACTCGCTTGATGTATGGTTATATAGTTTCTACTTTGCTGGTATGAGAATATCAGACGTATTGTTTACAAAATGGTCAATGATTCATGATGGTCGGCTGCATTATCGAATGGGAAAGAATAATAAAATCGTTTCACTTAAAATTCCAGTTAAGGCTTTGGCAATTCTCAAATGTTATGAAATCGAAAAGAACGGCAACGACGACTTCGTTTTTCCTGAAATGAAAATGGCAGATTTAAGTAACCCAAAAGATATTTACAATAAAATCAAGGTAGCTACTAGTAAATTAAATAATAATCTAAAGGTAATAGCTAAAAAGATTGGTATTGAAAAGAAAGTAACAATGCATATAGCTCGACACACTTTCGGTAATATAGCAGGAGACTCTATTCATCCTTTAATGTTACAAAAACTGTATAGACATAGTGACTTAAAGACTACAATAAATTATCAGTCAAACTTTATTCATAAAGAGGCTGATGATGCCTTGGATAGTGTTGTGAATTTCTAATTTAATCCATACTAATCACACAATTTCCTAATACTTGATGTATTAAAAAGTGATGGCATCGCATTACATTATGTTTTTCAATTTAAGAAAAGACAACTTTGTATTGTCATATTTCATTAACTTTTGTCACTAAATAAAAAACGAGATATCTAGAAGTACGTGCAAAAAATCAATTTTGAAGAAATATTAAAAGCCAATAAGGAGAAAATCTACCGAATTTGCAGAATATATGCAGTGTCCCCTGCAGAGCCGCAAGATTTGTTTCAAGAAGTGGCCTATCAAATCTGGAAATCTTTAAGTTCTTTTAAAGGAAACGCAAATATTGATACTTGGGTTTACCGTATTGCTCTTAATGTATGTATGCGTCATAAATTAAAACTAGAAAAAAATAGCTATAAAACTCACCGTTATGATTCGATTGAATTTAAAGCTAGTGAGGACATTTTAGATGACAAAGACAACAAAAAATATCAATTTTTAAAGGAATGTATCGCAGCTTTAAATGAAAGTGACACCTCAATTATTGTGTTGTATTTAGAGGATTTATCCTATAAGCAAATAAGCAAAATAACTGGTTTGACAGAAAATCATATTGCTGTTAAAATGAAACGTATTCGAAAAAAATTGTTCGAATGTATTAACCCTAAATTAAGTTAAAATGGAAGAACAGGAATTAAAAAATATCTGGAAAAATTCTTCTAGAACTGAAGATATAAATATAAATGCATCTCAATTACTTAAAGATTTTAAGTTTGGAATGGAAAGTAGAGAACGAATTGTTCGTAGAAGAGATAGAAGGGAAATTATAGGTGCTATTATAGGAATCTTGGGGTTTGGATATTCATTTTATGCCTATCCTAATCTGATTTCACGTATCGGTACTGGAATAGGATTGGTAGCTTTAGCTTATATCGTTTTTAAATTAAGAAACAACAGGAAAAGTAAATTGGTCCGTGAATTATTCTTACCAATAGAAGAACAATTAAGCTATCAAAAGCAGTTTATGGTTAATCAGTATAAACTGTTAGACACTGTTGTTTTTTGGGTATCAGCACCTCTTTTTATAGCCAATACACTTCTTGTCTGGGGTATTTCAAAATCTGACCAATCACGTCCTATTTTAGAAGAACTAACTACTAAATGGGAATCTAAACTCTTGACGACTCTCGTTTTCGTATTATTATTCGGATATATAGGATTGATGAATAAAAAAGCCGCAAGAGTAAATTGGCAACCACTTATTAATCAAATAGATACCATTCTCAACAACCTAAAGGAAGAAGAAAAGTAGACTCTTCTGTCATATTTTAATAACTCTTGTCACTAACCTTAAAGAGACCCAAAACAAGAGTTAAATATGACCGTAAAAACATTTAATACTACACTTAAAATAACCGGAATTATAATTATGCTCATCGCATTTTTAATAGTTCCTGACACGAAGCCTTGGTACTACGAAGTACTACTTTTTGACATAGGCTTGCTTCTAATTCTCATTCCAAAGTTTCTTGAAATAAGGAAAAGGTTAACAAAAACTAAGACGAACCTGTAATTCTATCCTTCACTTTTTAACACACTATAAAAACTCATAAAAAAACAAATAAAATGGACAACAAAAAAAGTAAAAAACGCTTAAAAACTGTAGATATAATTGGTATCGTTTTAATCTTAATTGGAACAGGTACTGTCTTTGTAGCCAATGATTCCCCTTATCATAACATCTTTCAATTAGTACTTGCCTTTGGTTTAGTAGTCAATATTTTTTCTTGGAGAACAAGAAAGAAAGCAAGAAAAAGCACGATTAAAAATAGCACCCTAATTCTAATCTTACTTTTCTCATCATTTAGCTTAATGGCACAAGATTATTCAAAACAAATTGAAGCTTTTACCAATAGTTTTGCGGACAAAAACACTGAAGCACTCCAACCTTACATGAGTGATAGTTTGCATTTTGGTAAAATACTTGCAGCCAATACACCTGCTATTATGAAGAACATTGTAACCAACCTTCCAAAGCTAAATAGTATGGTTATAATTGAGAGTGAAGTTGGAAAAGCAAAAGTTGCTTATGATTTTGTTGGCTTAGGTAAAAGTGAATCCTTTATTTATTTTGATGACACAGGTAAAATCACTAGAATTAAGTTAGTTGAAGACTTGATAAATCAAGAGGCTGAAGCGCGCAGACAACAAAAAGTGCCGTTACCTACACCAGGAGCATTAGGTGATAAATACAGCGCTACCAAAGTTGAATTTTCTGCAAAAGATGGGTTGATAATTAGTGGGGAATTATATGAAATTGACAAAAACAAACCAGTAATCTTATTACTCCACCAAGCGGGTTACAACCGTATAGAGTATTCAGATATTGCGCCTAAGTTGAATGAGTTAGGGTATAATTGCCTTACTATAGATTTACGCTCAGGTGGAACATTTGCTGGCAAACCAAACATTACTAATGCAAAAGCTTTAGAAAAAGGATTACAACCAGAAATGATAGATGCACAACAAGACATTACTGCAGCAATTAACTATTTGAATAAAAAATATAATAAAGAAGTAATTCTTTGGGGAAGCTCCTTCTCTTCTAGTTTGGCACTTTTGGAAGGCGCAAATAACAAAAAAGTAAAAGCGATTATAGGTTTTAGTCCCGGTGATTATTTTGGCGATACTAAACCTTCATTAACCGCCGTATTTTCAAAAATTAAGAAACCCTATTTTGTAACATCCTCTAGGTCAGAATCAGAAGTATTAACTGAATTAATTGGCTCTTCTAAGCTAGAAAAAAATCAACAGCAGTTTATTCCAGAATCTTCAGGACTACACGGTTCACGAGTACTTTGGACAGGTCAAAAATATGCAGAAGAATATTGGAAAGCTTTAAAAAAGTTTTTAGTCGCTATAAGATAATAGCCGTTACATCTTTAAAAAGAGATAAAATTTCAAAAAAGTGTTAATAAATAGTGCCCGTACCTTTTTTGGTAGCTTTTATAACATTAATAAATAGCTTCGTCACTTTGAGGCTAATCAGACCTGAATAAAAATTAACTTTAATAAAAACTTACGGGGAAAGTTAAACTCTTGTGCGTGTTTATTTAAAGCTACGACAGTCATTTTTTATTAATAGAAATTGATTGAAAATTAAAGGTAAATTATGGATGATTTCAAACGAAGAGAATTTATAAAGCTAAGTGCGATAGGGTTTGCAAGCATTGCTTTGCAACTTAATTCCATTTCGTCTTATGCACAATCGGCTAACGCACATTTTGGGAAATGGCATAAAGACACTAGTCTCAATTGGGATGCCTTTTTAGAGCGCCTTACACAACTAGCTAAAACCCAACACAAACCGCATTGGGAACAGAAAAGGTATACTGAACAGGTAAAACAATTACTTCTTAACTGCAACTTCCCTGAATTTGAAAATGTCAAAAAAGAAATTGAATCTTTTAAAAATAAAACACCAAACTGGATTGAAGCTGCGCGCTTACATAAGGAAGTAGACTTTCAGGTATCTCTATTTCAATTTGAAAAGGGTGAATATATTTCACATCATGACCATCCGGATATGACTGGAGTGATAAATGTTGTTTCTGGAAACTTATTGACAAAAAATTATTCAATAACCGAACAACTCTCAACAACAAGGGAAGTTATAAAGAATGGGCGAAAAGAAGTATTGCGAAAGTGCGCCATCAGGGAAGTAGGAAATGAAGTTGTTAAAGGTGGAGATGTTAGTATTCTTACTGCAGATGAAGGAAATATTCATTCCATCATGCCAAATGAATTAACTCAATTGGTCGATGTCTTTACACCAGCCTACAAGCCTGACACAAATGCCAATTGGTATAAGGTAAACGAAGATGAATTTTACATGGGACGTGAAAATATATTTGAAGCAGAATATGCAATCAAAGAATTATCAGAAGTACATACCATAACACTAAGCGGGGAAGAATTAAATCGATATGTCGGTTCGTATAAAATAAACGATAAAAACTTTCTAAAGATTTTCAGAAAAGATGAAGAAATCATTTTAGAACGAACCCGCAG
The DNA here is from genome assembly GCF_055693185.1 of Croceitalea sp. W27. Classification (NCBI taxonomy): domain Bacteria; kingdom Pseudomonadati; phylum Bacteroidota; class Flavobacteriia; order Flavobacteriales; family Flavobacteriaceae; genus Croceitalea; species Croceitalea sp. W27. Next base: position 2,836,785 of record NZ_CM146327.1, on the reverse strand, counting down.
CTTAGATGCATCTGGCAGAAAAATAAGTTTATTGCCATATGAACAAAACAAGTTTTGGATAAGCGGCGAGAATACGCGTTGCATTTTCAATATGGATGGTAGAAAAGCTCCCAAAAGCATTACTCTATATACAATCCCAGGAGCGGGAGTTACTGCTAATAAGATAATGTAGCATTTATAAACAAAGAAATAGTATGAAAATCATTAAAATATTAATAGTAGGACTAATAATTTTAAACTCTTGCAATACTAAAAATCCGTATCTCGGTCAAAAACCTCCAGGCTTAATTCCTGAAGTTTTCGCTCCCGGTTTAGTTACTACAGGAGGATGGGAACACGGCGGTACTTTTAGTCCAGATATGAAAGAGTTTTATTTTCTACGACAAGTTGGCGAAACTAATAAAAAACAAGAATTTGTTGTCTATAAAAATGATGACAATACATGGAAGGAAACAGTCATATCTCCTCGTAAAGGGCAACCTTTTATTTCTCCAGACGGAAAGATAATGTTCTTAGGAAAAAGATATATGGAGCGTAAGGAAAATGGAGACTGGTCTGAAATAAAAAAACTCGACACTCCTTTCGATAGTCTACCCATTATGTCTCTTTCTGCCTCTTCTAAAGGCACCTATTTTTTTGATGAATTCAAACGTGACTTCACTGGTGATATTCGGTATTCGCGACTTGTAAATGGAACGTATGAAGAACCGAGGTTACTCAATAAAAGTATTAATATGGGGAAAAGTTTTCATCCTTTTATTGCACCAGACGAATCTTACTTACTATTTGATAGTAAAAGAGAAGATGGATACGGAGATTCAGACATCTATATTAGTTTTCGCCTACAAAATGGTTCTTGGGGCAATCCTATTAATCTAGGTGATAAAATAAACACAAAGGCTTGGGAAGCTTCTGCAAGTGTAACACCTGACGGGAAATACCTTTTTTTCAATAGAAATATAGGGTCAGACAAGTATGAGAATGTAGATATATTTTGGGTAGATGCCCAGGTTATTGAAAATCTTAGACCCAAACAATAACCAAAACTAATGTCACAAATTAAAATTTACGGCTTAAGAACAAATCTGAATGAAATTAAACTTCAATTATCTGATATAATACACAATTGTATTGTTGAAACATTACAGCTTCCTATTTCTAAGCGATTTCATAGATTCATTAATCTGGATAAAGACGATTTTATCTATCCAATAGGAAGGACAGATGCTTACATCATTATTGAAATTTTGATGATATCGGGTAGAACGTCCTCAACTAAAAAAAGATTAATTAAAATGCTAATTAAAAAGATTAATGAGCAGTTGCATATTTCATTAAATGATATTGAGATTACTATTATTGAAAGCGAAGCTTTCAATTGGGGCTTTAGAGGGCTGACAGGAGATGAAGTCAATTTAAATTATAAACTTAATATTTGATTCTTTATAATTTAAAGTAAAGAAGAAGGCTCCAAAACTATTGACACAATTATTGAAATGAATAATTAATACGTCTAGCAGGTTCTATGTAATGAATAAAATTGCCATCTATAGCTTAGGGTAAGATTTCACTTTTTTCGTTAATATACTTTTAAACTGAGACCCAATTGGTATTTTAATCTCACCTACAGTAATGTAATCGGGAGTCATCGAGTCAATTTTTTTAAAGTTGACAATAAAAGATTTTTGAACTTGTATAAAATCAGTAGTTAGGTTTTGCATTGCCTCACTAATACTTTGTCTTGCCATAATTTTTTTGTGAGGCGTCACGTAATAAATATAGTTACCGTCTTTTTCAAGGTAATTTATATCATCAACTTTAAGTTGATGTGTTTCAAGGCCACTTTTAACAAAAATTGTTATACTGGACTTATTTGTATCAACTACATTATTTATACTAAAGGCACTAGTCAATTTTGTAATTGTTTTAGAAAAACGTTCTAAACTAATCGGTTTTAAAAGGTAATCAAACGCATTAACATTATAACTCTCTACTGCGTGTTCGGAATATGCAGTGGTAAAAACAATAGCAGTTTCTTTAGGTATCATTTTAGATAAAGACAACCCGCTTAAATGAGGCATATTAATATCCAGAAAAATAACATCGACTTTATTGACATTAATAAATTCTAAAGCCTTAAGGCCATTCCTAAATGTCTTTACCAATTGAAATTCAGAAAAATGAGATACATATGAGCTTATTAACTCAATTGCCTTTGGTTCATCATCCACTATAATAGCCTTAATCATCTGTATTAATTGTTAATTCAACTTTGTATGTTCCATTACCTTTAAGAACTATCGAATGTTTATCTGGGTAAGCTAAATCTAACCGCTCTTGATTTGATTTTAATCCAAACCCTCCACTTTTAGTATTAAAAGGCACTTTAGGTATGGAGTTCTCAATATGAAATACAATTGTTTCTTCTTTAGATATGTCGATATCAATAGTAATAAACGCATTTTCTTCAGGTTGTACACCGTGCTTAAATGCATTTTCCACATAGCACACGAAAATACCTGGTTCAATATATTGTGCATCAAAATTTCCTGAAGTTTTAATTTTGAAGTCAATTTCGTCATCTTCAAAACGTAGCAGGTGTAATTCAGCAAAATTCTTAAGAAACTTAATCTCTTCGGCAATAGTTACTTTTTCATTCTTAGTATCATATACTACATAGCGCAATAATCCTGATAATTTATCGATACTTTGTGCTAATTTTGGGTTATCTGTTTGATTTACCATCGACAGCAAATTATTCATTGTATTGAATAAAAAATGAGGTTGCAATTGCTGTTTCAATAAATTTAATTCTGCTCGATTTTTAACCAGTTCTAACTCTTTCCTCTCTCTTTCGTGCTTGGTCCATTTTTTGGTAAACCCATAGCATACAACCACTGCTACATAAAAAATGTTTAAAAATATAGCTCCATCAATCTCCCAATTCTCCTTGTTATCAGGAAAAAATATTACCGTCACTAATATGCCATAAAGTAATAATGTGATTGTAAATAGTCCTATTGATTTTAGGACAAAACCTTTTACTGCCTGTGGCTTTTTAAGTTTATGAATCAGATACAATTCAGCATAAAAGAATAGTATAAACAAAAATTGTGTAATAGCAAGCACAATTAGTTTATCTGTATTTCTAACTTGTATTTTATGCTTTTTTCCGTCAACTATTTCAATATCGACTACATCCATAGAACCATTTCCAAAGACAAAAAACCAGGTCATAAATCCCCAGAATAAAACATTCAGCAGTATTTCTATACGTTTAAACTTCACAAATCAAAGATACTATTCTGCACCAATTATAATCTGCTAGTGTTATGAAACAGGTTTTTCTTGTTATGAATTGAGCAAAATTTACTACGTCACATATTTTTTATATCTCATAACAAAACATACTGTCTTTATAACTTCATAGGATTTTCAAATGAACTTTCTACTTCATTTGTCATCAAATTATAAACCCATAAAAATGAAAAAAATCCTATTAATTCTAAGTATTGTATGTCTAAGTTTAACCGCATCTGCACAGGATAAGAAAGACACTCCAGATGTAAAAGTCCCTATTGAAACATTAAAAACTTACGTCGGTAAATATGAGATGGCACCAGGTGCAATTATAGATGTTACAACAGATGCTAACCGCATTTTTGTACAAATGACTGGGCAGGCAAAATTTGAAATTTTTCCATCGTCTATGACCGAGTTTTATTTAAAAGTGGTGGAAGCAAAAGTAATCTTCAAAGCTGATGATAAAAATAATATTACAGGTCTTACGCTACAGCAAAACGGGCAAGATAACCCAGGTAAAAAAATAGAATAATACAATGAAACATAAAGTGCTACTATTTCTATTTTTTTGTTTTAATCTGATAAGTTTTTCGCAAGAACAATAAATTATGAAAAAAAATCTCATTTTAATACTACTCGCTTTGGTATCATCAATGGGTATGAGAGCACAAAGCTATACGGAACAATTCGAAGCTTTTAAGCAATCAGTTGAAGCAAAGAATGGAACTGCTTTAAGGCCTTTTATTAGTTCAGAAATTGAATTCCTTCCTTTTCTACCAAAAGAGCGACTATCACCTGCACTTTTAGAGCGTGTTTTTCAAGATGTATTTAAAGAAATTAATTCTGTATCCATAAAAGAGTATACAGATAGTGAAATAGTCGTTTTTTATCATTTTATAGATGTTAAAACAAAAGATAGAGTATCGTCAATTATTTTAGATTCCGAAGGGAAAATAAAGGATGTTAAAATTATAGGAGAACTTATTAAAGAGGCTCAAGAGCGCAAACTAGGCAAAGATGCCGAACAACCCATCGCAGACGAATTCACTACTAAATATCCCGCAAAAAAAGTGTCATTCAAAACTTTAGATGACAGAACTGTTTTTGGAGAACTATATGATACTGGAAACAATAAACCAGTCATTTTATTACTTCATCAATTCGGTTATAATAAATATGAATACTCAGATATCGCCCCTAAGTTAAATGATATGGGATTTAATGCTTTAGCTATTGATTTAACTGGCGGTGGCACATTTGCGGCGCATAATAATGAAACCGTAGACAAAGGGTCGCCAATAGACAATTCTCCAGAAAACAGACGTAAAATGATTGAGAGGATTAAGGATGAATTAGAAGCAGCTATCGATTACCTAAATAAAAAGTACAACAGAAAAGTGATAGTTTGGGGAAGTTCTTACTCTGCTAATTACGCTATATCCATAACAAAAAATGAAAATGTAAATGCGGCTATAAGTTTTAGTGGTCTCGCAAATGGATTATCCAAAGAATTATTAAAACTAGAGAAACCTGTTTTTATGACCTCTTCAAAAGAAGAAGCTTCGCAAATAAAAACCTTGCTCAAGGATGTGCCACAAAAAGAAAATCTAATCCATTTTATACCAAATAGTAAAGGTGGTCATGGTTCTAGTGTATTATGGAATGGGCAGCCTTATGCCGAAGAATATTGGGAAGCGGTAAAAGCTTTTTTAAATAAGTTAAAATAAAATTATGAATACTCAAAAACCGGCACTATTTAAATATGCACTAAAATATGGACTCATATTGGCAACTATCCCAACCATTTACAATATTGGATTAGTGATAATGGGATTGCATTTAGATTACAATTATTATGGCGATGGTTTAGGAGAATCGTATACTAAAGCTAGGTCATTTCTTTTGCCTGTTATACTTTTTATAGCGATATATATTTACAAAAAATCTAATTCTGGAACTTTAAGTTTAAAAGAAGCGCTTAAAATTGGACTTTGGATTCTTCTTATAAATACGATAGTGGTTATTGGCTATAATCTTTTTTTCAGATTTATTATTGAGCCTGAATTTGCCACCAAATTTTATGAACTCAATAGAGAGCAGATTTATACTATTTTATTAGAAGGGCACCAAGAAATAGGTAGAGACTATACTCAAGCTGATATGGATATTCACGTATCAAGAAATGGAAGTGTATGGAACATGCTATTTGCCAATGTAGTTCTCAATTTTGTTTTTATGCTGTTCTTTTCATTAATAATTGGTTTGATTCTAAAAAGAAAGCAAACTAAGGTTAAATAATTTGACTTAATTATAAAAAAGATAGTGTTGAATGTTTCTTGAGTTAAAATTTTTAATTCAAGAATTGTCATATTTCTATAATTATTATAACCGCTTAATAAATAGTATGAACAACAGATACTTATATAACATTTTATTAATTTTTGCTTTTTTATGCTGCTTACCTATTACTACTCAGGGGCAATCTCTTTCGATTAAGAATACACTTAACGGTAAAGAAAAAGTAATAAAGGAAAATAGAAGAATACGAATCAAAACGGTTAACAAAGACAAATTTAAAGGTAGATTCAAAATCATTGATAACTCTAGAATATGTATCAAAAATAATACAATAGCTATTCAAGATATTAGTTATATAAGAAAAGACCCTTTTGCTCTAAAAATCATTATAACAGGTGGTCTCATTTATTTAGGAAGCTCACTAATAATTGTAGGATTGGTTTTTGATGCTTTTGGCGCAGCAACAGCAATTAGTGGGAGCACATTATCGATTACTGGTGTTGGTGTATTGGGGTTAGGATTTTTAAGTCCAGTACTTATTCCTTCTAAAAAGACTAAAAATAATTGGCATATAGAAATAGTACCAAGTCAATAGGGAAATATTTATTTTTAACTATCAAAGAAATAAAATGAAGAATTTTTTGATAATTACAACAGTTCTTTTTTACTTTTCTTGCAGGTCGCAAGAAAGTGATTTTAACGTAGGTCAAAAATCCATCACTTATATCGACGAATCTCGAAACCGTCCTTTAGTAACAGAAATATGGTATCCTACTAAAGATAGTCTAGATAAAAACATCGCTACTAATACTCAAAGAACTCCCTTTGTTACAATAAATGCGATACCAGATGCAAGCATTATAGACGAGAAACACCCTTTACTACTAGTTTCCCACGGTACTGGTGGTAATCGGTTCTCATTAACCTGGTTCATTGAAAAAATGGTAAAAGAAGGTTATATCGTAGTATCGTTAGACCATTATGGAAACTCATCATTTAATAAAATTCCTCGTGAATTTGTAAAATGGTGGGAAAGAGCCATTGATATTAAGCATGTCCTGACACAAGTATTAAATGATGATACAGTAGGGTCAAAAATTGATATTTCAAAAATTGGAGGCGTTGGATTCTCATTAGGAGGATATACAAATATTGCACTAGCTGGTGGTTATGTTAATAGAAATCTAACTAAAACAATGGATATAGAACTACCTCCTGAATTCCCCAAAGGAGAGGAAATTATTGATTTTAATACGGATAGTTTAATAATTGCATCTTACAATAAGTATAAAGACCAAGTTAAAGATGAAAGAATGAAAGCATTCTTTATAATGGCTCCAGCTATAGGCTTTGGGTTTCAATCCGAAAAACAAACTAAAAATATTACCGCTCCAATTTTTATAATAGCAGGGAAAGGTGATACGAATACCCCTATCTCAGGAAATGCTGAAAATTATCATCTATTAATTAAAACAAGTGAGCTTTATCTTTTTGGAGAACACGTAAACCATTATGTTTTCTTAAATGAAGCTACGGAATTTGGAAAACAGATATTACCAGACTTAACCATTGACCATCCTAGTGTAGACCGAAGGGAAATTCACAATAAAACTATAGGACTAGCTATTGTTTTCTTTGACAAAAACTTATGAAACCATTGAAGGATAAGCCGAAAAAAAATTAAATATAAAAGCAATTAAAGTAACTCCACTTGACCGAGCATAAAGAAATATTAAAGAATTTAGATGCTAGTTTAGATATGCTAGAATCTGAAAATAAAGATTTTCTTTATAAGGCAGAACAAGGGATAAAAATTATAAAACAAGCCCTCAAAAAATCTCGTAATCTTATTACTGATTATAAATTTAAAACCAATCAGGAAGAAATTTCTTTTTTTAAGAATACCAAGCCAAAAATATACAGCAAGCTTATTTATTATGTGAAGTTTTTTAATATAGAAAGTAAAAGACCTTGAAGTAGTAATAAATCTCAAGTCAAATATTTAAACAATCATATCGATAAGCTTCAACTCTACTTCAATGACAATCTTGAATTTTATCATTATTATCGTAGAGGTGCCACTTCACTTGACGAACAATATTTTTTACGAGGAAAGACAGATATACGCTTGTTCCCTGACACCTTTCATTGTTTTACGGATGAACAATTCTCAACAAGTCACGATAATACAGTAGCTATGATATGCTCATAGTACACTTAAAAACTCAAATAGATAAACTAGAAAATAATAATGGAATGGAAACCACTAATAGCTCTTTATTGAAGCCTTCTAATTTATTTTTCCAGAAATGAAAAAAGCAGATTTAACCAATCCTAAGGATGTATATAATAAAACTAAGGTAGCGATAAGTAAATTCAATGGATTCTTAAAAATGATTGTAAGCAAAGTTGGTATTCAAAAGAAGGTAACAATGCACATTGCTCGCCATTCCTTTGGAAATATTGCCGGTGACTCTATCCACCCATTAATGCTTCAAAAATTATATAGACATTCGGACCTTAAGACCACTATTAATTACCAAGCAAATTTTATTCACAAAGAAGCCGACGATGCTTTGGACAGCGTCATAAATTTCTAAAAATATTCGATAAACTCTTAATCTAAAAACTAAAGTATCTCACTATAACCCCATTAAGTTTATAAATAGAAATAATATGTAGTGATTATAAAGAATTGTTTTTTTACTCACCAGATTCTTAAAACTCTTTTCAACCAATAAGAACCAAAAAAGAATTCTATAACTTTGGAAGTTGAATACTATAATTTCGTCTTTTCAATTAATATTAAAAAAACATGAAAGATTTTTTATCTAAAATATACAAGGTAAATGATGATATTTTAACAGAATATCTTTCATACTGGGAGGAATATATCGTTCCAAGAAAAACGGTGATGACTGCACCAGGTAAAACCCAACGTCATTTATACTATGTACTTGAGGGAATTCAAAAATCTTATTATTTAAACGAAGATAAACAACATATTATCTTATTTACCTATGCACCATCATTCAGCGGAAATCCAGGGTCATTTGTAACTCAAACCCCTTCAAAGTATTTTCTTGAAACCATCACTGAAAGTAAATTTCTACGTATTTCCTATGAGAAACACCAGCAGCTAATGGAGCAATATAGAGAAATTGAAACGCTTTTCCGTAAAGCTATTGAGTATCTTTTGATAGGGGTCATGGAAAAGCATTATGAATTAATGGCATTTGATATCGAAACTCGTTTTAAAATTTTTACCAAGAGAAGCCCTCATCTGCTTACACTTATATCTCAAAAAGACCTTGCCTCATATTTACGAATTGATTCAACTAACTTTAGTAAATTAATGAACAATACCCGCATTTAAGAAATCTTGGTTTACACCAAGAATAAATAGTGATTCATCTTATAAGTTTGTAGTGTAAAAAATTACACACTAAAAAATAATCATTATTAAACTTTAAATGTTACGTTATGAATAAAACAGCAAAAGACGAAATTAGAAAAGCTTGTCAAGATTGGATGGATGCTTTTAACAGTCACGATATTGATCAATTAATGGCATTATATGATCCTGAATCTAGCTATAGTACAAGCGGAGGCTCTAGGAGATCCGATTTAGTGTCCATTAAACAAGGGTTTATAGAACACTTTATGGTAAAACCTCATGCTACGATTTTTGAAGAACAAGTAATTGCAGGTAGAGATATAGGTTACTATACAGGAAATTTTATTATGAAAGGCACCAACCCTGAAGATGGCTTGGAGATGTCTGAAAGAGGACGCGTTGTAGTTATCTTTAGAAAATCAGAATCTGGAATGTGGAAACTGGTTTTTGATATGGATAACAGACCACCGGATGTTCAAGAAGCTGCATAATTAAAACTTACGGAATTATTCTAAAAATGGATAATTCCGTCTAAATACTTAAATAATAATGGAAAAAACGAATCCCGATTTTTATTCAGTTAATCTAGAAGGGTTAACAAATATAAAGGTCAATGTTTTAGACTCTGAATATGTGATTACTTTAACCGATACTCCAGATATAGAAATTTTAAAAGGTTACGGTAAAAATATCACAGATGCAATGAACGATCTTTTCAATAATCTGATGTAGCATTTTTGGCTACTCCAAAATTACATACCAGAAAGAAGCAATGAATACTATCTTAACATTTATTTATAATAGTTTTTTACCGATTGTTTGGTAATTAATTATTTTTAACTATATTTGTACCATGAGACCACAAAAAGTAATAGACAAAGAAATGTTATCAGGCCTGACCGACGTTTTCCGTTCCAAAGGTTACGAAGGTGCCAGCTTAAATGATTTGGCACAAGCAACGGGGCTAAAAAAAGCAAGCCTGTACCACCGGTTTCCAGAAGGCAAGCAAGCAATGGCTAATGCTGTAATGGACCATACAGGAAAATGGGTAGAAGATAATATTGTGAAGTCTTTATTGGATGCCGATGAATCGCCTCAACAGCGTTTAAAAAATGGGCTTTCCAATATAAAAATGTTTTATGATGAGGGAAATAAAGATTGTATCTTTCGAGCCTTGTCCATGCAAGCTGGTCTGACCTTGTTCGCAGAACAGATAAAAGAAGGTATGGATGCCTGGGTATCTACATTTACCGCAATTGGATTGGCATTAGGGCAACCGGAACAGGATGCTCATAACAACGCGGTACAAGCGTTGATAGAAATTCAGGGAAGTTTAATAGTTTCAAGAGGTATGAACGATATTACCGTCTTTGAAAATACCTTGAAAAATATTGAAGTACGATATTTAAAGGAATAAAAAAATTTATCAATATAACAAACCGAATGTTCGGTAATTAATTATGAAGAAACACCCATTACCTCCTTTTACTAAGGAAACCGCTCAACAGAAAATACAAATGGCAGAAGATGCTTGGAATAGCAAAGACCCTGTAAAAGTATCGCTTGCCTATTCGATAGATACCGAATGGCGAAATCGTGACCAATTTATAAATGGCAGAAAAAAAGTACAAGCCTTCCTTACCAACAAATGGAAAAATGAACTAGAATACAAACTCAAAAAGGAACTCTGGGCATTTTTAGATAACAAAATTGCTGTACGATTTGAATACGAATACCATGATAAAGCTGGACAATGGTTTAGAGCCTACGGCAATGAAAATTGGGAGTTTGATGAAGACGGATTAATGAAAAAAAGGTTTGCTAGTATTAATGACCTTAGAATAAACGAAACAGAAAGAAAACTATAAATTAAAAACAACAAAATGAAAAAATTAATCACATTACAAGTACTGTTTGTATTACTATTTACAGGATGCCAACAAACGTCAGATAAAAAAAACACCAATACAGCTATGACTAAAATTCAAAACACCACAAAAAAACAACCTACGACTTACAAAAGTATTGAAATTGAAGGAGTCAATATCGCCTACAGAGAGGCTGGAAATCCTAATAATCCTACCATTGTATTATTGCACGGATTTCCTGCATCATCCCATCAGTACCGTAAAGTCTTAAATCAACTATCAGATGAGTATCATTTGATTGCGCCGGACTATCCAGGATTTGGGAATAGTGATTTTCCTTCATCTGATAAATATGAATATACATTTGATAACATTGCTGAGACAATTAACGCTTTCTTAGAAAAAAAGAATTTGAGTTCCTATGCTTTGATGATACAAGATTACGGTGCGCCGGTTGGATTTAGAATAGCTACCAAGCATCCTGAAAGAATTACGGCCATTATCAATCAAAACGGGAACGCATACGAAGAAGGTCTTGGGCCTGGTTGGGAAGGAATAAAAAAGTTTTGGACCAATAGAACAAAAGAGGCCGAAGCGGCTATAATACCTGCCTTCGCTTTAGAAGGATTAAAATGGCAATACACTCACGGAACACGTAATCCCGAAAATGTTAATCCAGATACCTGGCACTTAGATTATTTAAGATTATCAAGACCTAATGCACATTCAATGAATTTGGACTTACTTTATGATTATCAAAATAACGTAAAGAAATATCCAGAATGGCAAAAATACTTAAGAGACAATCAGCCACCATTATTAATTGTATGGGGTAAAAATGATGTTTATTTTCCAGAAAGTGGTGCTGAGGCCTTTAAAAAAGATGTCAAAAACATCGACTATAACATTTACGATACAGGGCACTTTGCCTTAGAGGAGGATGGCGATGAAATTATTGTAAAAATTAGGGCTTTCATGAATCTACTAACAAAATAAACTGGCTGAAATGAAAAGAATAGCAATTAACGGAATGGGGCGAATCGGACGCGCTTCTCTAAAAATAATCTTGAACAATCCAGAACTTGAACTGGTAGGTATAAATGATATTGCCCCAATTGAAAACATCGCGTATCTTTTAAGGTATGACAGTACCCATGGAGCCTTTGAAAAAGAAGTGGCGGTAAAAGGTAAATCATTGGTAGTTGGGGACAGGCATATTCCGTTTTTTAATGAAAGAAACCCCGCCCACCTTCCTTGGAAAGAACTAGATGTTGAAGTGGTCATCGAAAGCACTGGAGTCTTTACTAAGGAAGAAGACGCGCAAAAGCATGTTGACGCCGGGGCCAAAGTGGTCGTAATCTCCGGACCCACTTCAAGCGGTGGCGTACCAACGGTGGTGCATGGTGTAAATACCAAAGATGGTTCAAGTACTATTTTCTCATGTGCTAGCTGTACCACCAATAATATCAGTCCCATAATTGAAATCTTGGGTCGAAATATTGGCATAAAAAAGCCATTATGACCACGATACATGCCAACACGACATCCAATAAAATGGTAGACTCGCCATCTAAAAAGATTCGAATGGGAAGATCAGGTCTTAACAATCTGATTCCCACGACTACGGGCGCAGCTACAGCAACTACTAAGGCAATGCCCCAGTATGCAGGGCGATTTGATGGTATGGCGATTCGGGTTCCTATTTCTGTTGGTTCGGCTTCAGATATTACAATAGTAACGGAAAGGAAAACATCAGTTGAAGAAATAAACGAAATCTTAACGGAAGAAGCTTCTAGCAATAGATATAAAAACGTAATCAGGGTATCTAACGAGGCCATTGTATCTAGCGATATTATCAAAGACCCACATGCTGCGATTATTGATTTAGAAATGACTAAAGTGGTAGACGGAGATTTGATAAAAGTATTGGCATGGTATGATAATGAATGGGGATTTGCTAATCAGATGATTCGACAAATTTTAGAAAATGTGTAGGAAAGTTTTAGCCACGTTCGTAAAAAATATTAAAATAAATTTGCAAGGGTAGAATTTTTAGGCGACTTTTGTACTGTAATAAATAATATGACAGTTAAATTAAAAGACATTGGTTAAAAGTAAATTTTCCATATCGTTACATATCATGACCTTGTTGGCCTACTATCCAGGGGAATGGCATTCTTCTGCCTCAATCGCAGAAAGCCTGAACATAAACCCCGTTCTAGTGCGCAAAGAGTTAAAGGCCTTAAAAGAAAATGGTTTATTGGAAAGCAAAGAAGGAAAAAATGGAGGGGTCAGACTTGGGAAGTTAGCTAAAAATATTACGTTAGCCAATATTTTTGAAGCGGTAAAAGGCAGTAATCATGTGCTTAGTCTATCAAACAACTTGCCAGAGGTAAGCTGTAAGATAGGAGGCCAAATCAACACCAAATTACTTGACATATTCGATAAAATCGACAGCGCCATTATAAGTACTTTGCAAAACCAAACCTTAGAAGAATTTAAAAATCAATTTTAGCTTTTTTTTACATAAAACTGTAATAATAATAGTGACAGTAAATAATTTAATAAACAATTAAATGAAACAAATAATTACAAACACCATGCTATTGCTACCCTTACTTATGGCAGCTCAGACCTCTAACAAAAATTTTAAAATCAATTCTTTAAACAATAAAAATAATACAGATATGCAACATAAAAATTTAGATGTTGATGGACTTTCCGTTTTCTACAGGGAAGCTGGCCAGCAAAACAAAGAAACTATTTTGTTCTTACACGGTAACCCCACATCATCACATATGTATAATGACTTAATGCATTCATTAAAAGATAAATATCATGTGATTGCCCCAGATTATCCCGGATATGGTTTTAGTTCCAGGCCTACTGTATCAGAATACGAATATACTTTTGATAATATTAGTAATACAATAAACCAATTCATAGACAAGCTGGAACTCAAGCATTTTTATCTGTTCATACAGGATTACGGTGGTCCAATAGGGTTTCGTATTGCTACCGAAAGACCAGAACTGATTAAAGGTCTAATTATCCAAAATGCTAACGTCTACCAGGAAGGTTTTGGGGAATGGGCCGTTGAAATCGGTGGATACATCCAAAACAACGATCTAGAAAAAATGGATGCTTACAAGAAGCATTTGGTAAGCTTGGATGGACTTAAAGAACAATATGTTACAGGTGCTAAGGATGAAAGCCTTATCGACCCTTCTTCATATATGTTAGATTATGGTTTTTTAAACCGTCCAGGTTCCAAAGAATTATTTCTAACCCTCTTTGATGATTACGGAAGCAATTTCGCAAAGTACGGAGAGTGGCAAAATTACCTAAAAGAACACCAACCTCCTACCCTAGTCGTTTGGGGAACCAACGACAAATTCTTTAGTAAACCAGGAGGAGAAGCCTATGCCAAAGATTTAAAAGACGTAGAAATTCATTTTTTCGATGGAGGCCACTTTATGCTCGAAGAGTACAGTTCGGAAGTCGCACAATTAATAAAAAAATTCATTACAAAATAAAAAAGTTTAACAATTAAAATTCGAAAAAATGAAAGTATTTGTAACGGGGGCCACGGGTTTCCAAGGCGGCAATATTGCCGGAGCACTATTAAATGAAAACCACCAGATAACAACCTTGAAAAGAGACCCAAACGTTGGCCAGCCGGCAATGGAAGGAATTGAAGTCGTAAAAGGTGGATTAGACAGTCGAGATTCACTAGCAACAGCGATGCGGGGAGCCCAAGCTGCCGTATATTCTTTCCCTCTTATTTTTGACATGGAACTTGCAGTATCTTATACCGAGAACTTCATAGCAGCCGCAAAGCAGGAAAATGTCGATTTAGTAATCTTTAATACAACATTTCATTTGGCTAAAGAAGAAACAGGCTTTTTAGCATTGGATTTAAAAGTTGCTATGAAAAAACAATTCGATGCATCTGGTCTAAATGTGATAACACTTGCACCAGACACCTATATTGATAACATTTCAGCCCCATGGTCCATTCCAGTTATTTTAGAACACAAAATCGTACCATATCCAATTGCATCAGATAAAAGGCTTCCTTGGATAAGTCATTCGGATTTAGGAAAGTATGTGGCTAAAGCAATAACAAAACCAGAATTGGCAGGACAAACACTTCCTATTGGGGGAAGTTTAATTTCTGGAAATGAAATCGCAGCTGCCATATCTAATGCAATAGGACAAGACCTTAATTTTGTTTCGGTACCTGTAAATGAATTTGAACAACAATTAACTTCAGGGTTCGGAGAATTGGCCGCTAAGGAAATCTCCAATCTTTATAGATTCATAGAACAAAATCACAACGAATTTGTGGATAAAGATTTTGACAAGACCAATCAACTTTTAGGTGTGCAACCCCAATCGGCACAAGACTGGGCCAATTCAGTAAACTGGAGCCTTTCATAAGAAGTCAATATAAGGGCAGAGTGGGTTTGATTTAAACCTAAGAAATTATCGGTTGATCGATTATTCTTTAGAAACTTAAATCAAACCCTACTCAAAAGTTACTTTAAAGGGGCGTATAACCATTAGATATATTTTACAATGAACGACACACATTTTCATGCAGGGGAATTAGAAATCCAGAACAAATACAATATTACGCATGATCCGCGTCTTGCGGAAAGGTTGTTAAAGGCTCATATTATGGAACAATTAGTACCCTTTATCGAGCAACAAACAACCGTAATTGTAAGTACTCTTGATAAAGATGGTAATATATGGGCATCCATGCTTGTTGGTGCTACCGGTCTTATTAAGGTAGCAACATCCAAGCTGCTCCATATTCATCTGGAACACTTAAAAAGTACTCCAACAGAGATTCTTTTTAAAAATATTCGCCCTAAATCTAAGATTGGAATCTTATTTATAGATACGGCCACAAGATCTAGATACCGTCTAAATGGTTGTGCTACTTTACATACAAACAGAATAGAAATTACGGTATCGGAAGCCTACCCAAATTGTCCCAAATACATACAACAACGAGTCCCAATATTATCGGAGGAATCTTCAGAACTAGGTATTGAAAAGTTAAAAGGTACCGTCCTAAATAATATGCACAAACAATGGATTAAGAGTGCAGATACTTTTTTTCTAGGCAGTATGAATGCAAATGGTGATATGGACGCTTCGCACCGCGGAGGGGATACAGGTTTTGTTGAAATATTAGAAGATGGTACTCTTAAAATACCTGATTATATCGGTAATAATTTGTTCAATACATTGGGCAACTTTGTTCAGGTACCCAAAGCAGGTTTACTCTTTATGGATTTTGAGAAAGGCCATTCGTTACAACTTTCTGGTGATACAGAGTTGATTTTTGATAGGGAAGAAACTATGGACATACAAAAAACGATGGGAACAGGGCGTTATTGGTTGTTCAAGACCAAGCACTGGATACAGACCGAATTTCATAACAACATAGATTGGAAACTGGTGAGCTTTTCACCTTTCAATCCAAAAATTAATTAAATAAAATAGAAAAATGAGTAAAGATCTAGTACAAGAAGTAAGAAATGCTTTAGACCAATGGTTAGCGGCATTTAACGATAATGATATAGAAGCATTAATGGCGGTTTACGATCACGAAATTGTTTACGCCAATAGTGCTAAACCAGTAGAAATAGGAATACCTGTAGTAAAAGCAGGTTTTATAAACAGTTTTGCCATAAAACCCAAAGTATTTTTTAAAGAAGAACAAGCCATCGCTGTTGATGGTTTAGGGTATATAGCAGGACAATTTAGAGTAGCTGGCACAAGCCCCGAGGACGGTAGTGAAGTGGGTGAATCTGGTCGTGTAGTCGTTATTTTTAGAAAAAACGATGCGGGAGAATGGAAATTGGTATTTGATATGGACAACCGCCCGCCAGACGTAACTATTTAATATGATGAACAAAGATTTAACAGAAGAAATCAGAAACGCCTTAAATCAATGGTTAGCCGCATTCAACAGTAATGACGTAGCATCAGTAATAGCCTTGTACGATCCGGAAATTGTTTTTGCAAATCAATCGAACCCTATTGCTATAGGAATTCCAGCGGTACAAGAAAGCTTACTAAAAAGTTTTGCCATCAAACCAAAGTTGTCTTTTAAAGAAGAGCAAATAATTGCCGTAGATGGTCTTGGTTACGCTGCGGGACAATACAAAATGACCGGTACCAATCCGCAAGATGGAAGTGCAATCACAGGGGCAGGCCGTGTAGTAGCTATTTTTAGAAAAAATAGTGCAGGAGCATGGAAATTAGTATTTGACATGGACAACTGTCCACCAGATGTAAACTTATAAATTAAATAAAAATGATAACAAGAAAAGCAATGCGACCTAGAGATGTCGCCAATCAAATTAGTGAATGTATCACCGAAGGGAATATGGAAAATGTTCTGGACTTTTTTCATCCGGATTACTTAATGTCATTTCCTCCTTCGGAACCCCTTAAGTCTGGTTTGGATACCATACAAGAAAGTTTTCAACCTTTTATCGATGCAGGGGCCAAACTTAACAGCACTGTGACTGGGGAGCTTATAAATGGGGATATCGCGGTTGTACAAGCCAATTGGAATATTGTTGATGGTTCGGGGAATATGATGGGGGAAGGTTCTTCCACCGAAGTGCTCAAACAGCGAACAGATGGTTCTTGGCAGTATTTTATAGACTGCCCTTTAGGGTTGCCTTTTCTGGAACAATAACTGTTAATCAAATATTGATTCAGGTAGGTTTGAACAATTGTAAATATTAATAGTAGTAAAATCTATTATTAATAAAGAGTCATAAACTGATTTTTGAAAATAAAATGATAAAAATTTTAACAACGGGAGGTACGATTGAAGGGCTTGAATATGATAAATTTAATCAAGCTCCTTCACGTGCGCCTGTGACAATCCTAAAACATTTACAAAGCATTGAAAACCTTCCTTCCTATTCTATCAAAGAAATATTTTCAAAGGATAGTAGGTTCATAACTGAAGGAGACCGTAAACTAATTCTTCAGGAAATCAATAACACAGATTCGCAAAGAATTTTAATTACCCACGGTACTTATTCAATGATTGAAACCGCTCAATACTTGGCTAAATCAGAACGGAATAGAACTATCATCCTAACTGGTGCCTTTATTCTTGGCAATAAGCTAAACACCGACGCAAAAGCCAACCTTCACTATGCCTTTAATCAATTTAATGAATTAGAAGTCGGGGTTTTTATCGCCATTCATAATGAGACCTTTCATTGGAATAATGTGGTTAAAAATGAGTTCAAAAACAGATTTGAAACGGTAACAAAATGATAAAATATGTTTGGCACTTCAATACATTGGACTACGTTTTTCTACCTTCTGGTAGATGTGTTCATTGTCGTGTTTACGAGCATTCAGGCCTCGCGACTAAAAAGAAATAATTTAAAGAGGTTTATTTTATTAGGATTTTTATTTATTCTCTACAACATTACTGGTGGTTTTCTGCCGTTTGATAATTTTCCTGGACCATACATTATTCAATATATAATTACCTATTCTGTCGCAATAGTTCTCGTTGTATTTATCGTTTTATATCTCTACAGGGAATATGACATCGTAATTTTAAGAACATATCTATCTGTAAACAATATTGCCGCCATACTTACTGGAGGTCTTATCAGTTTATTTTTAGTTCCATACTTTCTTACCCAGTCCTTAGAAATTGCTAGAAAGATTTTCACTATCCCAATCGCCTTAATTGCAATATATTTTCTTTGGGCGTTTTATCAAAAGCTTAAAAAACTTACCAAAGCTAATACCTTCACCCAGAGGAGAGCTAAACTCTCACTAATAAGCGCAAGTGGTATTGTTCTATTACCTATGATGACCTTAATAGGTGATTTTCAATGGTTAACTTTTACCATAATGAATATTTCCTTCTACGCAATCACCGCTATAGAAGTTGATAGATATCTTTACTTTCTAGAAAACAAAAACAAGATGTTCGAGGTGTTTAGTTTTTACGAATCCAACAAGCAGAAATTGATGGAGTCCAAGCTCATATACCAAAGTCTTACTAGAAGAGAGATAGAAATTGCCGTATCTATCTTAGATAAAAAATCATACCAAACTATTAGTGAATCATACTTCATTGCAAAACATACGGTAACCAAACACGCATCAAACATCTACAAGAAAACGGGGGTAAAAAATAGAGCAGACTTTCTCAAACGCTTTGGTTTAAAACAATAGTATTTTCAGTCTAAAACGTATAAAAATACGTTTTTACCGTAGTCAAATACGCTGTGTTTTCTTATTTGTATTGTAGTCCTTCATTATTTTAGCTTTCCAATTCTAACTAAAAAACATTGAAATCTATCATTGTAAACGCTTACCGACTTCAAAGAGAATTGTGCGGAGTAAACTATCACATTTGATACAAATACTATTCTCGTAACCGGTTTGCAAATCGAACAACGGGAAAATGAATACAACCAAACTTCTTATCCAATTTCAAAAGAAGTATACTTCTTTATCATCAGAATATGATGATATTTTCACGCTTTCGAGAAAGCGTATTCATCTTTGCCGAGAAACGTTGCTTATGATGCGTAAAGTAGTTTTAAAGAATAGCTTCACATCACCATCAGAAGAAATCACTTTTTTTAAACATATAAAACAAGGTCCTTTATCCAGTTTACTTTTCAATAAATTCCTTGCAAGATTGGAATGGCATTGCCCAAAAGCTTCCATAAAAAAGCAGGAGGTCTATCTAAAGAAAGAATTGGTGCGTTGTGATGATTTCTTTTTGGAACATATCGACTTTGGACAATATATACAAATCGATGCCACACATCTAGACGAACTTTATTTCACTAGAAAAGCGAATGAAAACCCTCAATTTGAACTCCAATTCTCAGAAATATATGACCTAGAGTTCAATACACCAAGAGACTTACTACTTGCTAAGTTTTCAGCCTTTAAAAAATTGATAAAGCACATACATAACCGCTTGGTAGAATTACCTTCCAAATTTTACAGAGAATACCTGTCTAAATCTCATTTGGTATGGACGGGGAATAAAGTAGACTTAATCGAACTTATTTATGCCCTTCATTCAGTAGGTGCCGTAAAAGGCGGGCGTATTGAAATTCGCGAACTAGCATCTTCCTTTGAGACCCTTTTTAATATTAATCTCGGTAATTATTATCGAAAATTTATTGAAATAAGAGGTAGAAAAATAGACCGAACCAAATTTCTGGATTCACTAAAAGACAACCTTCTTCAACGAATGGATGAGACTGATAATTAGTCAATATCATTCACAACTTGTGTACGTATTGTGATTACAAAACCTTTTGTCCTAACTGTTAAATATTTAATTCTTCTATGATCCGCAAAAGCATAAAACAAAGCAAATTCACTAAAAATCTACCAAATAAAAATCTTTCACAACCTGTGTAGCAGATGTGAACAAAATCCATCAATCCGCTTCAACTTTGTAGAACGAAAGTCAAATCAGGTCAGGGGCTATCAAATTAATTGAAAGCAATGCGATAGTCCCTTTCTTTTAAATCATTCTATTATGCCGACAAGTATTATTACAACAGACGACCTTCGGGAATTCAAAATGGAATTACTCGATGATATCAAAAAATTATTATCCAAACAAGTTACTGGAAAACTAAAAAGATACCTCAAATCTTCCGAGGTTATGGATTTGCTTCAGGTAAGTCCCGGCACACTACAAAATCTTCGTATCAATGGCACATTACCTTACACCAAAGTTGGTGGTATTATCTATTACGATGCCGAGGAAATTCAAAATATAATGACCGCCAACCGTGTACAGCACAGTTCAAATTCTTAAGTAATGAACTATATAAAGCTACTTAATGCGGCTTTTGAAAAGTTCTATTTTGATGACCGCCTTAATCCTACCCATATCAGTCTGTATATGGCACTGTTCCAAGAATGGAACAGCAGTCGCTTTGCAGACGAGTTTTATGTGAACCGAAGGGATTTAATGCGTTGTTCCAAAATAGGTTCAAAATCCACATACCATCGTTGTGTTACTGATTTGGACTCGTGGCTTTATCTATCCTATTTCCCATCTAACAATCCATATAAGGGCAGTAAAATCAAGATGTCTATTATTGGTACAAGTGATGAACCAGATATGGGACGGTACAATCCCACATTAGAACAGCTTGCGGAACAGTACTATCCCATATGTGAACCAGTTGTGGGACAGCACAATCCCATAAATGGACAGGTTGTAGACCCACACCGTCCCATAGGTGGACAAGCATTGGTATCTACTACAAACAATATCAAACAAGAAAACTATACAAAACAACCAAAGGGCTGGCAGGCCGTAATTGATTTTTTTATTGAAAAAGGTTTTAATGCTGATGAAGGAAAAAAATTCTACGAGCATTATGAAGCTCGGAACTGGCAAACGAGCGACGGTAAGGCAATTCGTGATTGGCGCGCTCTAGCCACGAATTGGATGGACAGAACGGAATTATTTGATGAAGATAGCAGAACAAACAAAAACCAAGCGTCCCAAATCAAGGACAACTTGCGAACCACTAAAAACAAAGACTATGGACAACCCCTCTAAAATTACCGAAGGTGGCGTAGAATATTCGCTCGGACAATTTGATGGCAAGAGCGTTGTCTATGACTTTCCGAAAATCCTGATTTACCTGAATGCCAAAGGCAAATTATTGTTTGGCAAAAAATTTAGAATTTATGATGAGGACAAAGATATTCTACTGAGGCTCTGTTCTTATTTTATTAGGGATAAAGACAACTGTGCCACCTACGACATAGACATAGACATAGACAAAGGAATTTTACTTTCCGGACCAGTAGGTTGTGGCAAGACCAGTTTAATGAAATTGTTACGACATTTAGTTCCCTTGCAACGCCCTTATGAAATGATTCCCTGCCGAAATGTAGCCTTTAGTTTTAACCATTTGGGTTTTAAAACAGTTGAAGAATATGGGAATACCAAGTTTTACTGTTTTGATGATTTGGGCGTTGAACCTGCTGGACGGTTTTATGGAAAAGACTTGAACGTAATGGGTGAGGTACTCTTATCCAGATATGAACTCTATCTCGATACCAAACACAAAATCAAAACTCACGCTACCACAAACCTAAATGCTGAAGAATTGGAAGAACGCTATGGAAATCGTGTTCGTAGCAGAATGCGAGAACTGTTTAATTTGATTGCCTTTGATAAAGGTGCTGGTGATAAGAGGAAGTGAATACGCTACCTAATGTTTGACTTCGTCTGCTAACCACACGCCATACTTTTTCCATAGTTCATACATAACAAGCCATTCAGATATCCAAGGCATAACATCTACAAAATTTAAGTCCAAATGTGCTGACAAATCCTTAGGATAGTAAAGGCATAAACTATTGCCAGGATAGAGATGTGGTGTCTTGCCAAATTTAATTTGACTATCATTTAGCACGTAAATCCTTTCTTTTCGACCCTCTCTGTTGATATCATACTCGACAAGAATCTCATATTCTTTTTTGCATCCATTAGGTTTAATTCTACCTTTTCCTAGCAATTTTCCGTTAGTGATTACAGTTTTAAGCCAAGGGAAATTTGTATCCAAGTATTCTTTTTGAATATAGGCTGCCACATAATTCTTCTGCAAAATGTCCTTAGGGTAATCCTTTAAATTAAGTTCAACATCACCATAGTTACGATTAGGTTTGCTAGGATAGCCATTATCTTTTGAAATATTTCCTCGGTCGTCAACATAGCTTTTCCCAGACAATATCGTGAGACAAGCTTTTTCTAAGTCGTTTTTATTATTTCCGGATAAGTCTTCGAGCTGAGATTTTAATATGGTCTTTGTTCTGGAACTACCAAACAAATCTTCAGCTACACCAAAGTTACCATTCTTTAACTGCTCCCACTTCTCTTTAAAGCTTCTAATGAAGCTGACAAACTGATTATAGTACTCTTTATCTTTGTCCCACTTTTCAGTAAAATCTTCATCTTCATTAACCGGATTAAGAACCTTGATTCTTTTATACACACCGCTACTCTCATAAAGTTTTTCATAACTAGTGTATCGCTGCAAAATCCTATTAAGTATATTATCAATTGTCTCATAAATTGAGGATTCACCTTGATATAGTTCCCCAAATATTGTAGTCAATACGATACTTGATGTTTTGTGCTTTGGTCTCTTTTCAAAGAAAATATCCCTATATCTCTTAGTAAGTTGGACAGAACGTTTTAGAGGTTCTTTTTCGTAAATATTTTCTTCTGGTAAGTCCTCCTGCTCTGCCTTAGCTTCAGATAGTGTAATAAAATCACTAAATGCATTCCGCAGCAATACTGGTTCACGGATATCTTCAGCTTTGTCTGTAAACCATTTAGCATATCCCTTGGGAAATGAAGATGCCCAAGATGCAAGTTCCCTATCTGGCACCATAATTTTATCCTCAAATGGAATAATAATACAACCGGGTAAAATGTCTAAATGAAAATCACCTGCATAATTTATTCTAGCACATCTATTCTTTTTTAAAAGTTTAGGCCTGTAAACTTCATTGTTAGTAAAGACACGTATCAAGTGATTATAAATCTCTGAAGAAGTGTAGTTCCTATATGAATCCTTAATTTGAACTACGATATCCAAATCAAATTCGTCCTTTCCTATTGGTTTAGTGGTTGTTCCTATAGCTTTTGACCCTTGTGGATAAACTATGAAATCAACTTTAGAGAAAAATACTGGGTCTGCTTTTAAAACATCATAGATGGCATTATAAGCAGTCTCCATCTTATTTGACCTTGTTTCATCAAGCTCTAATGATTGGGCTAGTCTTGCCAATAAGTCCTCTCGCTGAAAGCCATTTCTATATAAGTAATCTTGAAAATTCATTTACAATATGTGTTTGGTGTGTTGTCCTATTCGTATTTTATGCTCATCAAAACATTCATTTTTAATGTCGTCTTCAGTAACAAAAGCATACTTCTCATTAAATGCACTACTTTTCAATAGTTTTTTAAATTCCTTTAACTGTTTTGTGTTTAATTCAATCTGGAAAATATCATATATCAATGTATGATACTCTTCATCTTTAAAACGGGTTTGTTTACATAGGATGTTTTCCTTTGTCCCCAGATACTCTGCCCTAATAGATTTAAAATTTTTGGCACCTAAAATTTGAGCTTCAATCAATTCTTCTGAAAATTCACGCCATACTCCAATTTCCCTATCTTTTCGAGAATAGAACCAGCTGATTATTTTGGGGATGAACTTTGCGCTTACGAAAAAACGAAGGTCTTCAGGGTTTTTTCCATCTGCTTTAGACGAGGCCTTCCAGTCCTTATACAAATCTTTATTGCCAACCAACTTGTAAACTCCGCCAACAGGCTGATATTGATTTATCTTAGTACCTTTGACTAAGAAATATTTTTCGTCACCTGGTATTTTTATTCTGAGCAAGTAACTTAGAGATACATATACCTTTTTATTTGGTATTAGAAGGAAACACTTTAACGCAATCCAAAAGTATTTTCCTTGCGTCTTGACGATTTCAGCAGTACCAGTAATGCACGCAATTATGAACGCGAAAGCACTGGCAACTAAAATTTCTTTATGAAAATCGTTTACATTCTTAAGATGCAAATAACGATAGGCTAAGTAACCGACAGATAATAAAAATACGGTTAAGTACAATAGAAATCGCCTAAGCTCCTTATTCATCACTAGACATAATTCTTAAAAAAATCATACTACCTAATAACATCAAGCCATTATTAACTTGGCTACTTCTTTCTTTACCGTATTGCACCCAATTTGCAAAATGCTCACAATTGAAACCTAAAAAACTGTAACGATGACCTAGCTTCTGATATGCTCTCTGGATGGCATTCTGAATATCGAAATGGCTTCCTCTGAACCTTCTAACTCTGACAGGTTCGTACTCTTGCAGAAGTTCTAAAAGTTCATCTCTTGGAATAATCTTTACAGCACCTTTAAGATTGCCTATAAAAAATCCGTTCCCTAAGTAGACGACATAATGGTCCAGTATCCTTCCTAAGCCATTTCTCTTTTTAGCCACTATCACATCGATAGGGGCTAATTGGTTAATCAATTGTAAATACTTTGTCATATTGCTCTGTATTATTTTTCCTTTCGTACTCCTTTAAATGGTTTTTTACTGGAAGTCTTGCCATCCATAAACTTACCGGTTTCTGAATCACGTTTGGTCCAAATACCAGTTTTAGTATTTTTTACTTGAGACCGTTTCTTAACTGCCCCGTGTCTGCGGTTGTCTCCGCTTTTTCCGTTTGTTGCCATATGCTTATAATTCTATCATAATTACGACACAAATATAAGCATTATTTTTGAATGTTATAAATTGAAGGATTAAGTTATTAACAATGTATTGACAGATTTATAAACATTTACTATATTTGCAAAGAATTAATTTCTTGAACTAACCTTGTCAGAGTATAAAGAAGCACTATATAAACTTATAGGTGAGAGAATCAAGTCTCTTCGGGAATCTCTTAACCTCAGTCAGCTTGAATTATCAAAGAAATTAGACCTAAGCAGGTCATCTATCTCTAATATCGAACTTGGACGACATCAAATTCCGCTTCATACTCTATATGAGATTTCTAGGGAATGTGATGTTGATATTGTTGAATTTCTACCACACTACGATGAAGTTGTAAGTTTTGCCACTTCCGATGTTGTTGATTATACTAAATTTCTAGACTCTTCCAAATTGGAAGATAGTCAGAAAGAAAAATTAAAAGATTACCTTAAAAACATTTAGCTATGCTTAATCAATCGATAGAGTCTATAACTTCTAAAATTTTAGACGATTTAAATATTAAAACTCCTAGTAAAATTGATGTCAATAAAATATCAAGACACCTGGGGGTAGATGTCAAAGCTGAAAATATGGATTTTGATATATCTGGCCTATTCATTATTAAAAATAATAAACCGTACATCAGATACAATGATAATGAACATCCCAACAGAAAAAGGTTCACTATTGCTCACGAGCTAGGCCATTTCGTTCTGCATAAAGAAGCTAAACCAATTTTTGTAGACAAAAATGAACGGATTATGTATAGAGATGGTGATTCAAGTACAGGTGAATTCAGAAAAGAACGTGAAGCAAATGCCTTTGCTGCATCCTTATTAATGCCAAAATCATTTATTGAAAAAGCAATTAAGAAATCTCCAAAAGAAACTGACGATATTGTTGCATACTTGGCTCAAAAATTTAAAGTTAGTGAACAGGCAATGAACTTCAGACTTGCTAATCTTGGATATATAGGCCTTTATTGATTATTTTTTGGTTTTGTAAGTATTAATTGAAATAGATTCTTAACTATTTCTCTCAGACATTTAACAACCTCAATCCCCAACTCTTTCATAACTATCCATATTTTTATTTAAACTTTCTAATATCACTAAAGCCATAGCTGTAATAGATTCTGGCTTTAGATAATGAACACTTTCATCCTCATTACTCAAAAATCCCAATTCCAATAGTACAGAAGAACAATAGGCAATGGTTTCACGCAACACCTGAAAATTCGCAAACTTCACACCGCGACTTTCAAAACCCAACTTCTTATTTAAGTGGGCTTGCAGCTGAAATGCCAACCAAATTGATTCATCTGAAAACTTGGAATCTTTATCAATCACATAAACTTCAATCCCTCTTGCATTCGGATTATCGGAATGGTTACAATGCAGGGACACAAATAA
This sequence comes from Croceitalea sp. W27, assembly GCF_055693185.1. Classification (NCBI taxonomy): domain Bacteria; kingdom Pseudomonadati; phylum Bacteroidota; class Flavobacteriia; order Flavobacteriales; family Flavobacteriaceae; genus Croceitalea; species Croceitalea sp. W27. Next base: position 2,810,146 of record NZ_CM146327.1, on the reverse strand, counting down.
ATCAGCCTTTAAGGCTTTGGCCAACTCGGTTCTATCCGATAACGAAATGAGCGTATCGGTGTACCTGGTTAAGTAAATATCCAAAGGGGTATCCGATTCATTATTGAGCTTCAAAATGGCATTTGCAATATTGAGTACGACATCCTTTTCTTGGATGCCATTTACGCCTACCGCACCGGAATCTTTTCCACCGTGTCCGACGTCAATTACAATTCGTTTTGGGGTACTCGTTTCTTGACCAAAAAGGATGCACATTTTGACGAACAAAATCACAAAACTGACGTTTTTGAGCAGATTTTTCATTTTCAACTTTCGAGTTTTCAACAGTTACACTTTAAAATTCCATAAAATTTGATACCAAATAATGGCAACGGAAATCAAATGCTATCAAATAATATTTTATTCACAAATATTTGATTTTCAGTTATTTATAATCAAATATATGTAAATTTCCCATAACGAAAACAACACAAAATTTTAAACCGTTACGTTATGAAAAAATCAATCTATTTAGCAACATTTTTATCACTGCTCTCAACATCACTTTTCGCTCAAATTGGTGGAATCGAGGATTCCGTTAATGATGTGGGTGATACCATAAGAGCCATCTTTCCTATTCTACTTGGTGTTATTTTTCTTGTTGGTTTCCTATTTAATGCTGGGCATTTCTTTGGCGAAAACGCAGACCTTAAAAAAGGAATTACCAGAGTACTTGTCTTTGTATTGATTGCTGGCGCAGTAGTCGGAATCTTCACGTATATCATCGGAATCGTAGTGTAAGGATGAAGAAATTCGAAGTCTATAAAAATATTAGGAAGCGGGCAGTCATTTTTGGGCTGCCCATTTCCCTGTTTGCCTTAATGATGGTTTCCATTTTAGCTTCACTACTCATCATCATTTTCTCTTTCAGTTTTATAATGATTATAGGCATACTGGTTTTCAATGTCTCTCTATATGTAGCCTTGACAAGAATAGCCCATAATCCACAGCTATTTCAGATGGCAAAGGCCTTTCCAAGAATAATTAGTAACAAAAGAAACTCTGGCTTCAATTATGAATAAGATGAACCTATCGGAATATAGACCCATAACTGATATTCAGGACAATATCATTTTTGCCAATAATGGTAACGTGGTCTTATGCTATGAGGGTAGTCTACCAGAAATCTACTCGTTGTCCGAAAAGGATTTTGAGGATATACACGGTGCTTGGTTTCAAGCTTTAAAATCGTTACCCATTGGTACGGTAGTGCATAAGCAAGATGTTTATCTCAAAAAATCGTACACCTCAGAAAAGCTTTCCAACAAAACATTTTTAGAAAAGGCCACCCACGAACATTTTAAAGGTCGTGAGTATATGGAACATCGGTGCTTTTTATTCTTCATACTGACCAAGAACAAAGCATTGAACAACCCAAAATATGTCAATCCATTTAGAAAGATTTCCAAGGATATTGTTCAGAAGTTCGATGATAACGTAAACAGTTTTATCGGTTCGGTAAGCGATTCGGTTTCCTTTATAAATAACAGCCGCAAGATGACCTTTTCTTCGCTTAAAGCGAAAGAAATTCAGCAACTCACAAATGGGTATTTCAACGGATTCAATGAGGGATTTGACACCGACATCATCTTAGACAAAAGAAGCGTCAATATTGGCGAAAACCATTTTGATGCCCTGGCTATCAATAGCGAACTGTGCTTTGGCGAAAGTGTACAGAGTAGCAAGACCAATGAGAAATTCACTTCTGACGATTTTGTGTTTCATCAAGGGTTTATTGATGGCTTAGGGCTTACGCTTAACGAGAATCATATCGTAAACCAAATTATCTATCTCGACGATAAGCAAAAATGGCGCAAGCAGCTCGATAAGAAAGTAGAAGAGCTCAACAAAAGTTCAAACTTCGGTTCGCAGAATAAAGTGGTGCTTGGTAAAATCCAGCACATTTTGGACCAAATCAATGCCGATGATAATGCACGGATTATTCGTGGTCATTTAAACATTGTCTATTGGACTCGGGAAGCCCAAGAGCTAAACAAAATAGCCTCGAAGATTAAAACCGAATTCAAGGAACTGGATATCATCCCATACTATCCAAGAGGTGAAGAACGAAAGAATTACATCCTTAACAGTTATTGCTGTTTCTCTTCCAATTTTTCAAACAATGACCTGTACGTAACTGATTTGAAACATGCCCTGTGCCTTTTCATCAATAACACCAATTATAATTCCGATGCAACTGGAATCATCTTTAACGACCGTGAGCACAACGTTCCAGTTTTAAAAGATGTTTGGGATGAAAAAAAGAAACGCATCAAGGCACGCAACTTTGCCATTTTTGCACCTACTGGTGAGGGTAAATCTTTCTTGGCCAACAACATTCTGCGCCAATATTTTGAAAGTGGTGTCCGCTTGGTCATTATCGATTTGGGTGGTTCATATACCAAGTTTGCCAAACTCTATCCTGAAAAATACACCGTACTGCGTTACGAAAGTGGAAAGAATCTTGGTATCAATCCATTTTACATCAGCGATGTAAACGACTTAACACCTGAACGTTTGGAAGACCTATCGGTTTTCCTGTTTGAACTGTTCGCTTCGGATTTGAAAGTCTCGAAAGCACAATCTGTTTCGGTTAAAAAGATATTACGCCATTATTTCGATAGCACTTCAGAAAACCACTCTTTAGATGGCTTTTACAGTTTTATAGAAAGGAATCAGAAAGACATTCTGAACACCTTAAAAATCCATCCCGACTACTTCAATGTTACGAGCTTCTTGCACGTAATGTCCGAATATGTCGGCGATGGTCTATATAGTTTTCTGTTTGAAGTCAGCGAAGACCAAACCTATAAAATTGAGGACAAACGATTGATTGTTTTTGAACTGGACGAAGTCAAGGACAATAAGGAAATCCTATCCGTAATGCTGAAGCTGATTAAGTCAGCTATCCAGAGAACCATTTGGAAAAACAGGGCTGAAAAAGGTATCATCCTTTTCGATGAGTTTGCAAAACAACTGAAGTTTGATAATGTGCTGGAAAGTGTAGAATTCTACTATCAAGCCATTCGTAAACAGAATGGTGCCATTGGGATTATTCTTCAATCTATTAATCAGCTTCCGAACAATTCTACTTCCGCAAGCATCCTTGAAAATACGCAAGTTATTTATAGTCTGAACAATGAAAAAGGCTATGACGAACTGGTCAAACGCCTCAATTTATCCAGCCACGACCTGAACCAATTAAAGTCCATCAAGAACAATCTTTCCGGACCACGAAAGTACACGGAAATGTTCATCAAAATAGGTAGGGAAAGTAACATCTTTCGTCTCGAAGTTCCGAAAGAAGTGTATGCGGCTTACTTAACCGACGGACAGGAAAATGAGGCCATAATGGCCATTTATGAAAGAACAAACGATATGGAACAAGCCATAAAAGAATTCACATCTAAAATTTAATCTTATGAAAACAAAAATCAAAATCTTATTAATGACAGTTGCATTGACCTTATTTATGTCTGGAAAAGCTACTGCCCAAGGAATGCCAGTTTATGACAACACCAACTTTGTTAGCTTGGTAAAACAACTCGTAGAATCTGGCAAGCAGACAGCAGAAATGATTAAGTCCGTAAAATTCTTGAAAGATGCTAAAGAAGCTATTGAGAAAGTATCCAGCGTTGTCCAACAGCTTCGAGCAGTTGAGGAAATAGCACAAAACAATCAACGCCTTATCAATGTAATGCAAAATGACTTACACGATATTTTAAACTCGCCTTACATCAAGCCAGAGGAAGTTTCAAGGATTGCTGAATCATTTGACGCCATAGTCCAGAACTCTTTGGACACTGTTGATTTTATGGGTGAAATTTTATCTAGCGATAATCTAAAAATGTCCGATGCCGAGCGTGCTGAAGTCTTAAAGCAAAAAGAGAAAGAATCAAAAGAAATGGTATCGAGCATTACTACTAAAACAAAGCGTTATCGCGACATTATTTCTTTCAGAAAAATGCAGGATAAGATAAACAATCGCGAAACTCAATACTAGTAGCCTTAATGTCAATCGGACTAGAATATATCGATACCGTTTTTCAAACGATACAGAACAGCAGTTTCTCGCAATACACTATTGCCGGAATGAAAACGCTCGCCGTTCTGTTCTTTCTCATCAACATCCTTAAAAAATACAATGAAGGTATTGCCGATAAGGATGGTTACACTTGGGGATTGAGTCCAGGGGAATTGACAAAGAACTTTGCCATCGTTATTCTGGTCATTTTTTCGACACAAGTACTTGGTTTCTTCGATAGCATCTTGGTTTCTGTTGAAGCTCAATATCGTGGTACGGCACCAGCTTTATTGCCTTTACAGATGCAGGATATTCCTATCGAAGAAGATGTGAGCATCATAGAAGTAGCTCAGGCTGCTATGACACTGTTGTACGAAGCCTTGGTAACACCACTTTACGGTTTCAAAATATTTGCTTTTATCATCAGTCTTTTTCTTTGGATATTGGATTTGTTCATTTATCCATTGTTTTTGGCAGAACGATTCTTCCTTTTAGGAATAATGCAGGCATTTTTTCCGTTGGTCATTAGCTTGGCCGTATTTGAGAAATTCCGCTCATTGGCCTATACATTTTTCAAATTGTACGCTGCGGTTTATATGCTGGTGCCAGCTTTTTTTCTCGTTAATGTATTCATAAACGCGCTTTATACTGAAATCAACACCAACTTCTGGACAAACCTTTTTGGGACCGATGTGGGCCAGAGCTTTTTTGCACCTGTGGTACAGCTTGGTTCTGTAGGCTTTATTGTATTTCTGAAATTCAAGCTCTATAAACGCGCCACATCCTTTACACTCAGATTGTTTACTGCCTAAGGCAGATTAAAAATATAAATATGAAAGCACCATATAAGAACATATATACCGTCCTAAAACTGAACAGATACATCGTACTGGCAGTTGTCATTTTTGCAATGTTATCCAGTATATTTTCACTTTGGATGGCATTCAGCACCAATCAAAAAGCACTAAATAGTGCCTTTGCTATCAATACTGATGGCAGCATAATCCCGCTGAAACTCGTTACCCAAAAAGAGAATTTTAGGGTCGAAGCGCTGGCTCATTTAGACCTGTTCCACAACTACTTCTATAACATTGATGCTAGTAACTATGAGCGGAATTTGGAAAAAGCACTTTGGTTAGGCAATAGTTCTGTAGACAATCTATACCGTCAGAAAAAAGCGGATGGTGTTTATAACCGATTATTACAGTACTCATTGGTGCAGAAAGTATTGAGTATCGATTCGAGAATTTCAGAAAGCAATGGCACGCACAGTTTCACGACCACAACCATTTTTGAAATCAACAGAGGCTCTATCATCGATACCTACGAATTGGTTTCAAGCGGAAAACTAATCACGGTTGACAGAAACTTTCCAAACAATCCACACGGATTGTTGATTACAAACTATTTCGAGAACACCTTAAAAAAATTAAACGATGAAGGTAGAAAAAAATAAAATTGTCTTTTCGGCAGTATTGGCTGTGATTTTTATATTCCTGATTTCTTATTCCCTATTAGTGATGGGCGATGATGAGAATGAAAACGAAAATCTTGAACAGACTTTAGTCCCAGATTTGGAAGAAAACCAGCAAGAGTACGAATCCAAGCTTGATGCTATCAATGACTTAAAAGAAGTGCGCGAAAATAATGCGCCAAGTATCTATGATGAAAAACTAATCGATTCTTTAGGCTTCTATGACCCAGACCTTCCGGAACGAGAAAAAGAACGTATTGTAGATAGTATTTACAAAGCTGGTAAAATTCAATATTCTGAAAAGCGCTATCAGAACTTTGGACAAAGAAAAGTCGCAGAAAAGAAAACACAAAAAATTGATTCAACCGATATTAAAAGAGAACAAAAAATTGAAGCTAAAGAATTGGGACTCGAACATCAATTGTTCTTTGCAGCCTCACCTAAACCCAATGAGTTTTCTGTTATTGACAATACAGACGAAAATATTTATGTCATCGTCGATGGCGACCAAATCGTAACTGCGAATACGAGATTAAGGATGCGTCTTACTCAATCGGCAACTATTAATAGTAGGCTGATGCCAAAGAATACATTGGTATTTGGATTTATCAGTTTTCAGCCCAATCGTGCGCTAATTGAAATTGAAAATATCAATCATCATCCTACAAAGCTCAAAGCATTCGATTTGCAAGATGGAAGCGAGGGTATTTATGTCGAGAATAACTTTAGAGCGGAAGCAACGAGAGAAGTGCTAGATGATGTCATTGGTGATATTAATATCCCTAGTGTTCCTCAAGTGGGCGGACTTACTCAAGTATTTCGCCGCTCTAACCGAAGAGTAAAAGTAACCGTATTGAACAATTACAGATTAATCCTAAAGCCAAAATTATGAAAGCAACTATTTTAATAATGACTTTATTGATTTCCGTTTTCGCGAAAGCGCAGACAAATTCAGTCCTCGATACCATTTATGCAAACGACACTAAAAATGTAGCTCTATTTTTTCCAGAACCCATACGACAAGGTATAACCGGTTCGGATAATTTTGTCTTTACCTACAATCGTGAAAAAGAACAATATTTTGGACTGTTACAGGCGAAGCCTGGGAAGGAAAGTAATCTACTGGTAGTCAATAGAAATGGTTCAATTTTTTCGTATATTGTAAGGTATAAAAAGCAGCTATCAAAGCTCAATTATTTCATCCCATTATCAGATAGTATCGGGAATGAAAAGCCAATCGTAACCGATTCGATTAAGGCTGAAACTTCTGAAAAAAGCATAGACAACAGAACGTATTATTATCAAAAATTCTGCTCTTATCTTCTCAACAGAAAACAGCGTATAGGTCGAATTAAGAAGCAAAACAAAGGCATTGTTTTGAGTGTTGAGAATATTGTTTTTGATAAAGAAGAACTCTATTTCGTTATCCAGATTGAGAATAATTCCACGTTGGATTACGATATGAATTTCTTGAACCTTTCTATTGAAACTCGACAAAAAGGAAAAAAGAAATCGTTACAGCGTTTGTATCAAGAACCTATTTACAAGCACAATCTGCCGTCAAAAATTGTAGAAGGGCAAACAATAAGATTCGTTTATGTGTTGCCTAAATTTTCATTATCTAATGACCGCAGGGCAATTTTTGGATTGAACGAGAAAGATGGTGAACGAAATATTGAACTGAAAATATCACATAGATATATCAATAACCCAAATTAATAATATTATGAAAGGAATCGTCATTTGCTCACTCGTACTTCTATTTATTTCCTGCTCGGAAAATAAGAATATGTCTCATACAGAAACTGCACAGATTGTTGCGGAAAGCTTTTTCTCAAAAGATGAATCAGTTCTAAAAAAGCATACAACATCAGATGGGTATGCCAGTTTAGTCACGGTTCAAAATATGCTTCCAGATTCCGATAAAGAAATCACAGTAGAAATCTTAGATGAATCTATTGATGGTGAAATTGCTTGGGTGAAATATAAAACGTCTTATGATGGAAAGTCAGGTATCTTTAAGCTCGTAAAAGAAAATGAACAATGGAAAGTGACAAGTAAAGGAGTTAGGGAAAAAGGGCCTTTTTAATGACTATTTATAAGATGTATCTTTACAGTTTGCTTAAATGTGAAGCTATTACTTGCCAATTACCTTCTCTAAACAAATAGGTGTCTGTGTATCTTTGTCTTTGATAAAACTTATTGTTGCTGTTATCACATTCAGTTGTAACTATGCCACGTAGAACGATGACATTTCCATAATCCCTTGCATAGGATTGAGTTGTATATAACTTCATATTTTTACAAGAATCATCATCGTTCTTTAAGTACGCTAAAATGTCTTGCTTTTTTTGTTTGTAACCATTTGGGTAGGTAATTTCAAAATCATCATCAACAATGGTATTCATTTGCGATAAGTCTCTTTCTTCGTAAGCTTTTAGCCAATCTTTTTCAACCTGCATCACTTCCATTATTTTATAAGACTGCCTCCAAGTAATATTTAAAATCCAATTGCTTAAATCTGATAGAAAATAAGGGTGAAATTTTTTGAGCCTTCCTAATTCTGAATCACTTTTAATATTTGCCTGAAGTATCAAATGGCTGGCTTTCTTATAGACTTTTATGACGTTTGATGTATCAATGCTCTTTAGGTTTTTCACGACAGTCGAAACTGGTGTTGAAGCATCCAACTCTCCAAAAACGGCATAGACTTTACCTTTATAATTTTTCCAAGACTCCATTGGATTATAATTCACTTCTAAAGTCTGAAACCAAAATTCTTTTTGTTTTTTATTAAATGAGTTTGAGGGTGGTGGAAAATAGTTTAGAAAATTTGAATTCGCGACTTTTGCCAATTCAGTATCAAGAAGTTCTGTATCCTTTCTATTATAGCTTTTGATATACTCATACAAATACCGCCACGATTTTTTTGCTGAATCAAGTATATTGTCATTTGCCTTGAGGGATTTTAATTCAGTAATATTATTGTAAATATTTTGTTCCCCAGCTGATACGCCCATACCTGCTCCCGAAACACAAAAAATAAATGGGGTGTTAGGTTCTTTCTCTGTAATATTAGCTAAAATCCATCCTGCTTGACTGCTACCTCCATAGCCTATAAAGCTTTTGTCAATATTAGGATGATTTTCAACAGCTTTTTTTGCGTTAATAGCATCTTCGGCTAAATCACTAAATGAAGCGTTTTTCCAATTACCTGATGATTTACCACAACCTCTTTTATCATAGGTTAAAACTGCAATACCATTTTTAACCAGATAATTGGCCATTAATTTTATATAACCTGCATAACCGTTTCTATCTTGATTACCAGAACCGTGAATTAAAATGACTAAAGGATACTTTGTGTTTTTGCCTGGTAACAAGAAAGAACCTTTCAAGAGAGCTTCGTTACTTTTAAACTGAATTGCTTCTTCTAAATAAGGGATTTTGTATGCGTTATAGCTTTTGTTCTTCTGTAAAGCTTTTAATTTGTTAACACCATTATCCTCGTAAAAAATAAAACTTGTTTCTTCTGTACTCGAATCATTTTTTAGTAATGTTGTGAATGTTGTATAAACAGAATCATTTTTTTTGTACAATGCACGATATTCCAGTGTTTGCGGATTATACACATAAGGTTTTATTTCTGATTTACCTACTAAAAACTCGTAACCCAAGTCGGTAGTATAAACTCCTAAAATTTCATTAGGTATATTATTTTGCCCTTCAACTGAATTATATATAAAAAGGAAAAAGAAAAGTGTTTTTAATGTCAAATGTCTCAATGTGATTTTATTATTTTACTATTTTGAACATCGTAATAAAATTGTTCAAAGAATTATCTTCTAAATCAAAATATTAATCTTTAAGTGTATAATTTTCTTTATCTCTTAAGATACTCCAGCCCTTGTTTAATTTTAATTTCCAGCTTTTTCCTTCAATTAAGGTGTCTGATATTTTTAGAGGTTTAGACACGATAACTTTATCCCAATTTGTAGATATTAGAGCACCTTCCTCGACTGATAAAATACCCCAATCATCAATTACTATTAATGTTGGATAATAAGTCCCTAAATTTTCAAGCGGAACTATGTTATTAGGGTTAAACGAGATATTCATATTTTGAAAATTGATTACGAAAACTGTGGAATCTGTGTATGTTTTGTAAAGTTTATTTAATCTTTTTATTCTTTTTTGTTCTCTTTTATTTTCAAAATTTAAAATGTCTGAATACGAGTATTTGTGAATATTCTTTATTTGTTTTATCGACTGAATAGTATCTATAGAGATATTGAATTTTTCTAAAAAATAATCGTTTAAGTTTGTGTTTCTATTAATTTCGTTATGCCAATTAGGATAAATATCCCTTAATATGTAACCGTACATTGGTACGGTATAATAAGCAAAGCTTCTAACGAAAGTTTGGTTAGAATAAGAGGTATTTTTGTTTTGTATTAGATGTTCTAAAGCTTGCTTTCTACACATCCTACTTAAAATTAAAGCAGTATATTCCGCAAGTCCTTCATTTATTTCTAATAGATTTTCTGCTTTCTTTATATCTATATTCTTGTATCTCTTATTTCTGAATAGAAGTGCATCTTTTATAAATAATAATTTTTCGTCTTTGTTTTTACTTTTTACAGCATTCTCTAAAGCTTCTAACTCAAGTTTGAGCAGTAGTCTTCCATTGTAAGTATCTAAATGTTTATTATTTGGTTCTTGAATATTTTCAAAACCAAGCTCTGGTTGTATTCGATGAAATAGTTCGTGGATGATAAGTATATTTTGGCGGCGTAAACTTTTAGGTAATGGCAGCTGTATTTGTGCCCATCTTTTATTATTCCACTCAATTGAAGTATTCGCTAGAGTAATGTTTTTAGGTAATGTATCAATGTAGAACAATTTCTTATTATTGAGTTCATTATCATATACGTTCTCATTTAAATACATTAACCTTCTTTCCGGCTCAACTATCATTACCGGTCCATAAAGTTTTTTACCCCAAAAAGAACTATTATCAATTTTAAGTAGACTATCTACACGTTTGAATGCCAATGAAATTTCTTTATTTATACCTTCATAGTTATCTGAAATTCTTTTTTGATTTTGGTAATCTTTACAAGATGATAATGTAGTTACTATCAAAAAACAATATATTACTAGAACTTTCACTATCAATTTATAATCTTTCCTTTATTAAACATCAGACCAATATTATTCAAGGCATTGAAATTTGACAGAGGATTGTCACCTAACACCAAAAATGACGCTTCACTTCCTTCGGAAAAATCATTTACAGAAGCTTTAGGAAAGAATGTTCTTCGTGTTTGATAAGTGGCTATATCTAATATCTCGGACTTTGGTAAGATGTCATTTTTAAACCAGTATTTTATTTCTTTCAAAGCAGAATCAGCATCGGAACCAATTGCGAATTTAAAACCCTTACTTTTTAGATGATTAACGGTCTTTCTATGAAATTGAGCTACTCGATTATACATAATGCTGTCAAAAGAACCTTCGTAATTATTCTCTGCGGTCCTAACAATAGAATTATCTTCATTTAATGATAGTGACCCAATTATAGTTATCTCTTTTTTATTTATTATTTCTAACTCTTCTTCTGAAAACTCTGGTTGATTAGGTATTTGTTCTTGAAAATTCACATTATAATAGGGCAAATGTGCAAATACATCTACACCCATTCTTAAGCCTAATTTTAAATCATCGAAAGTCTCTATATGAGCAAATACTTTTAATTCCTCTTTATGTGCAAGTTTGCATATGTGCGCTATTACTTCTTTAGATAAAGTTTGTCCATTTGCCGCATCGAGTATGTATATTTTAACAAAATCGGGTTTTGAAGATATGTACTTATCCCATTGGTTTTTTACATCTTCTATGGTATCAAAAAACCAATATGCATTATCCTTCAATAATTTACTTGATTTAATTTTTTTAGTGTTTTCTGGTAGCCACCATTCTTTAATACCCGAAGCATCTCTCTCATAAACAAAACTTGGGTGAGCACCTGTTACAGTAACTCCTCCATTGGCGTAAAGCACTTTAAGTGTTTGTAAACTATCTAAAACCTCTCTATTTCTTTTTACCAAAGAAGTTCTATTGTTTAGCACCATAATATTGAATGTTCCTTCTTTTAGGTAGTTTTTGTAATCTCGATAAAAATCTTCTTGCAAGTCTAATTTGTGTGTATGCGCCTCTGTAAATGGCGGTATTAGGAACTTGTTCTTTAAATCAATTACTGTATCGATTCTGGATGGTTTTTTGAAAGTAAATTTGCCATTGCTGACGAAAATTTTACCTGCTTTTTTAAACTTTCCATTTATAAAGTATTCAAGGTTTTTTATTTCATAAGATGATTCTTGAGAAGTGCAAGAAGTTAGAAATATAACTAAGATTATTGTTAGAATTATTTTAATGTTCATTTTGATTGATGCCTTAAGAAATTTTACCTAATGCTTTCTATTAAGAGAAAAAGCTAATAGATAGTCTAATTTGTGTTTGTCCTTATTTACTGCGTTAACAGCTGTATCTTCAGTAAAATTCATTGTTTTAATAAGATTGATAGATGCTGTGTTTTTAGATTTTATAAAGGCTTTGATATTCTTTAGGCTCATATTCTCAAATCCAAAATCTATAACCTCGCGAATGGCTTCAGACATTAATCCTTTACGTCTATATTCTTGACTATAAATTTCATATCCTATTTCGGCATAATATTGGTTAACATACCAAGTATGAAATCCACACCAACCAATATTTTTAGCTTCTTGCTTATCAAAGATTAAGAAGTAGTGTAATGATTTTTCTTTGTTAAAGAAATCACTTTGATATCGCTCTTTTTCTTTAAGGAAATTATTTTTTGAAAATCCTAAAAGAGATGCGCCATCTTCATAACATAAGGTATTGAAAATAGTATGATAAGAATTAAGCGATATATCTTTAAGTAATAATCTTTTAGTTTTTATGATATATCTATGCTCTAAAACCAAATTATTTTTTCATTAACCCAGATAAATATTCTTCCACTTCTTTGTGCTCCTCTTTTTTTGCGATATCTAACGCTGTATCGCCATTTTTCATTTTTAGAGAAATATCTGCATCATTATCGACTAACAGCTTAATTATTTTTAGATTGTTGCGATGTACTGCTGAATGAAGTGCCGTAACACCGTCCATTTGTATGGCATTTACATCAACATCATTTTCTATAAATAATTTGCAGAGTTCCAAATTCTCTTTTGCAACAGCTGAATGAAGAGCATTAACTTTTGATGCATTTGTAGCAGGTATATTGGGGTTTGCTCTATGCTTAATTAATAGCTTGCCTATTTCTGTTTGATTGAAGAAAGCGGCAAGTGATAGCGGCGTAAAACCATCATTAGAGTAGGTATTTACAATATCACTCTTTTTATTTTTTATGTAATCTTCAACCGCATCAATTTTACCACAGACAATAGCTTCGTGAAAGGTAAATGATTCTTTTAATGCGACAGCCTCGGCAAAAGCATCTTTTAGCTCACTGTAGGCTAGAAGCATTAGTCCGGAACTGCCGTTTGTATCGGTTAGACTAAGAACTTCAGGGTTTTCTTTAATAAAGGTTATGGCTTTTTTGGTATCCTTGTTTTTAATTAGTGTTTTGAGTGAGTCTATCATATTAGTTGAATTGGCGGTGAAACTAATGAACGAACAAAAAAATAGTGTGATAATAGTTTTCATATCAATTGAATTTGATACAAAAGAACATATCGAACCTTAGAAAGGCTTACTATATATCACCTTTTCTAAGGTCGGCTGGAGCAAGCCCAACTATACTCTTAAAATAGCTACTAAAATTACCAAAACTTGAATACCCAACATCCAGTGCTATATCCTTTATACTCTTGTTAGTTTCCAACACTTGGCGTTTTGCTTCTTGAATTCGTTTTTTAGAAATGTATTGAAACGGAGTAAGCCCGAATACCTGCTTAAAATTGCGTAAAAGATGATTTTCGGATAATAAGCCTACTGCAGAAAGGTCTGATAATCTCAGGTTTCTAGAATAGTTACAATCCAAATAATCTTTTACAAAACAAAGTCGCTGGTATAACTCTTCTCGCGTTGATTTTCTTTTTGAAGCAAGTTGTTCCGTATCAAAGTATGTTCTAGAATTTTGTGCCAAAACGGCATACAGCAATTGTTGATACCATTCATCTTTTTCTAAATCTTCTATACTGTGAGCAAACTTTGTTCTCCCAATATTTAGTAGTCGAGAAACTGCTCCGTTGTGCCTATAGTTTCTTTCAAATAGTCGAATCCCTTGTTCGTATTTTACGTTAAAATCAAGCAAATGCTCATCTGTAGCGCTAATTTCAGAAACCAATTTTGATATAAATTCTGGGGCAAAAAATGTGCAAAAAGATTCCGTCTCATTTTGTGTATCGATTGTCAATCGATATTTTGTGCACTCATTGAGTATTAAGTAATTCGTTTTATCTACTTCATACTCTCTTTGCTTCACTTGATAGTTTGCCTTGCCATTATAAAAGGATTTTATAGAAAGAAAGCATTCGCCATACCATTGGTACTGTTTTGCTTTTTGGTGTATGACGAAGTTGTTTTTCAATGGTATCGAATGGTGTTTTTGCTTGCCTATAAATCTAGTAAAAATATTAAACTAGGTTTTCAAGAGGAGAATAAAGGAAGATGTTTATTTAAAAATAGATTTAACTTCATTATAAACCCTCTCAAAATTTGCCGCTAAATCAGCAGCAGAAAATTGTTTAGACTCCTTTGGCAACTCTCTTTGAATATCAGCCAATTTAAACTGAACTTTCTTATCCTTTCCATCGGCATAGGTAATAAACTCGCCTTGCTTTAACCTAAAGAAAACATCTGCTCTAATTTTTGGAATTTCCTTTTCTCCAGTCGTAATCCGTGTATCAAAATCCAGATTATGCCCACGACTTATGCTTTTCGTTGGGTCTTTGATAATTTCAAAAAAGCGTTCGTAGTATTTAGCGGTGTCTGGGTCATTTACCTTACCAAAAAACTGGTAGGACAAATTGCTCAATATGGCTTTGCTTGCTTTGTCTCCATACATCATATCATTCTGGATTTTGTCCTGCATCACGTAAATGGTGGCAATATCATAACTACGTAATGTTGCTGGAATACGGTGCATATTCAAAAGGCGAATTGTTGGTGCTTCTTCCATTAATAAAAATGAAGGCTTAGAATTTCGCACACTCATTTGTTTGGTAATTGTATGAATAATGGTGGCAATTACTGGCGAATAAGATGTCTCATATTTTGGATTGTTCACTACAGAAATAATAGCAGGATTTTCTTCACTGTTTATATTCAATGGAACTTCATCTACAGACAGTACCATAAAAATACGCTGCGTGCTAATGCGTTTTAATGCATTAGCCAAAGTACTTTTTACGCCAGCTGTCTGTCTGTCCGAATCTTTACCACTTATAAAAGCATCTGCCATAGCTCTTGATGTGGTATTAGTTTCCAAAAACTGGATAAGACTATCCGTGTCCAATAATTGATAAATTGCGATTAAATGAGGTAGCGTACAGTATTTAGGATAGTCCGTTTTCAGTTTCCAAATCAACCCACCGATTAATCCTTCAGCTGCATCGTTAAAGAATTTTGTCGTACCTGTTGTTCCAGATTCCCGTTGTTCCAAGAGGTTTTCAATTAATACTCTAGAAACTTCATTTACGCTTTCCTCATTCTCTAAATAACGTGGCGCAATAGGATTCACTCGATGAATGATTTTATCAAAGGAAATAACCCTAAATGGAATATCACTATCCTTAAAAAGCGGATAAGCCATTTCTGTCAATTCAAAATCTTTATAGTCGTGGATGATTCCACAAAAACGCTCTTTCCTAAAATGTTTTAGAAATCCATATACAATGCTTTCGGTTTTTCCGCTTCCTGCAGAACCGATTATGGATGCACCTCGCTTAATGTTATCAACTTCAAATTTCCCTGATTTAGTTGAGAATTTTACTTGATATTTTCTATCCCTTTTGCTAGTTGGTTCATTATCATAAAAGGCATAAATCAATATTACTAATGATAGAACAGGCACTACAACATAAATAACTATTTCTGCCAATGACCAACTCATATCCCTATCGAACTTGATTTTATTGCCACTTCCGCACCACGTCTTAATCTTTTAAATACCCGAAGTGCAATTTGAGCTTGACTTACTGGAATACTAGGAATTACTGGCAATCCCGTCTTTGTAATCATTTTAAAAGCCAATGCTTTTTCATTAGCTGGAAGTTTCATCAAAGCAGCAAAGTAGAGTTTGGGATTTTTTACAAAATCCTTTTTTGCCTTATAAGTTTCTGCATAATTGCGCTTATAACCAAAGGTCTTATCAAAAGTCTTTTCTGATTTTTCAAAGAACTTGTCTCTGTCAAAACCACGTTTTACATTTTTGCCGTGCATCTCAACCTCTGAAGCTTTGTGTTTACTTCCTGGAGAAAGACTGACCGAATTAGAAGCATCTTTTCGGCTAACGATAATATGAACATGGCTTTGATTACCTGTTTTTGGCATTCCCTGGACAATCCGTTTTCCATTTTGTTGATGTGGCGCTTGGCGTTCCAGTTTGGCTATTTCCTTTTCTATCTTTTTAATATTCCCTTGATTTCGCCCTTCTTCAATATTTCGGATATCGGTTTTGAGTTGAAGTATTTTTGTGGCATATGGTTGATTTTCTCGAATCTGAATATCCGTACCCTTGAACGTTCGTTGATGCTCAATTTTAGCATAGTATTTTATATCATCGATGGTAATAGGTCTTCCATTAATTTCTCTGTTGAAGCTGGCAACATAATCCTTCATCAGCTCACGAGTGTAGGTTTTTAAATCTTGACTACTGTTTTGAAGTTTACGCAATTCATACTTTGACGGGCTCACAGTAATTGAATAAAATTTCGGTTCTTTCTTTTTCAATTTTGCGGTATTACCATCAATCTCTTTTACCACTTCTTCAGCGGAAATCTCATCGCCATATTGATTAAAAAAATGTTCCATATCCTGTTGTTCCAAGCCTTGATTTTCTTTCTCTAAATACCCAACAAAATCAGCTGAACTTTGCGAGTAATTAACTCCTAATTTTTGAGGTGTTATTGTGATGTACATAGCCCAAAAATTAATGTTCGTTTTTTATATTTCGCTTTTCTCGAAAGCGCACTTCTTTGTTTTCATTGTCATATTTCTTTTCTACAATGAGTGGTTTTTTATTAGGTTCTTCCATTTCAAAAAGTCTTTGAATCATCGCCACGGTAGGTTTGGTTTGGGTCTTCTCTACGTCTCGCATTATGGCAATAACCGCATTGATTCTTTTTAATAATTTAGCTTCGATAGTACGTCCTGTTGGTCCTAATTTTTCCTTTGGCGAAATTTCATTGTAGAAGAAAAAATCAAGCATTGTGGACATTGCTTCTGTATGCGATTTGAAGTATGTGCGTGAAAAAGTTTGGAAACGCTTTGCGGTTTCTTTTTTGAATCTAATTCCAGTAAATGAGTCCATATTTCGCCGATTTGTCGCAAAATCCTCCCTAAAAATGGATGTTACCAGCCCGTTTGTCGCAAATCGTTGATTGTCAAGAAATTAAAATAATTTTAATTATTTGATTTTCAGTCAATTAAAAACGAAAAGGAATCCGAAACATCGCGCAGCGTGTTACCCTCTTGCTATTCCTTTTCGTCACGCGCAAGCGTGACAAAAATCCATACAACCCGGCTAAAAAGCCGATTGCCATTTTCAGGGAAAATGATTTTCCGATATGTTATTTTTCGATGTGTAAGGGTATCGGCGAAAGTCGAAAATTGGATAACCTTACTTAAAATTGAATGCTGAATTTCAGCGAAATAAAGATAGTGATTTATTATTGATGTAGAATGAATTACACACAAAAACACCTCTAAAATTTTAGAGGTGTCTGTTTCATTTCTATTAAAAACTATGGATTGAAAACGTAGGTATAGGAATATAAATTCCGAAGTGCTTCCTCTTCAATCATCGTTTCAAAACAGCCATAATTTTCTGTTACGTATTTGCGAATGTTATCCCCAAATTTTCGTTGCACATCCGCTTTAGAAGTTTCTAAAAGTCGGTTTTGAGCTTCCTCGCTCAAGTCTGTAAAATTGAGATATACCACGGTCCAAAATTTTAATATTCGCTAGGTAACATCAACGTATCATTTACAAAAAATAATCGCAATTCATCCAGCGGAAAATCGGTTGCCCTATAGCCGTGTTTTTGCAAAATATTATCATTGCCATCGCTATAAATTATCTCAGCTTCATAACCTGTAAAATCTTGTGTTTCTTCAGACAATCTTTTGAAGTCGATGGTTATAAATTCGCTTCGGTTCATCAGACTTTTTGCAATTACCGACGTGTCCGTAATGAGCCAAAAACATTCGGCAACCTCGGTAAGGTATTTAAGTCCATCGGTAAATCTTGTTCTAATAAGCGGTATGGAATAGAACATTTCTGTTCCGCTAAAATATTGCAATCGCTCTTTTATTTCGTTAATTTTTGTATTCATTGTTTGCTTTTTTTAAGTGTGAATAATGAAAAAGAGGGCGCATCTTTCGACGGTTACGCCCTCTTTCATTTTTAACTATTACTTGTCGTCTTTGCTTCCAAGTAATAGGATTTCGTCTGCTACCACTTCGGTAACATAGCGTTGGTTTCCATCATCGGTTGTGTAGGTTCTTGTTTTCAGTTTCCCTACAATGCCAACTTCTTTACCTTTGCCAACATATTTCTCTACGATTTCGGCAGTCTTGCCCCAAGCTACGATAGTGTGCCAATCGGTATCGGTCTGCTTTTCGCCTTTGCTGTCTTTGTAGTTTACATTTGTGGCTAGTGAAAAACGGGCTACTTTCTTTCCGCTTTCAAGGTTCGTAATAGTTGGTTCTTGTCCAACGTTTCCAATTAACTGTACGTGATTTTTAATAGTACTCATAATAAAATATTTAAGTGATTTATATTTCCCCTATTGATTTAAAACAGATTAAATTTTAAGGGGTGTTTGTTCTTTTCTTTCGTGCACAGCACAATGGATAGAGTGGGTTTTGTCAAGACTTTTAGGGAATAAATCAGGTGTGTTTGCGACGTAGTAAATTCCTTGGAATTTCAAGGAAGTAGAAACCTTATTTTTCACTAAAACTTTGTACAGTCTTGACAAGTTCAATAAGGGCATTAGCAATTCTTTTAAACGCAGTTGCGTTTGAGCGTACCGACAGTTAAGCGAAATAAGTAGCTGTGGTTAAATTAGAATTGGTTATGCACTGCCTGTTTTTCGACGCCCCGAAAAACAATAAAGGCTTTATCCATTATAAACCCCTTAAAATGTGTAAGACAGCGGTTTGGTTTTTAAGGATTTTCGAGTGAAGGCTCAAGAAGACTTCGCCGAAAATCTTGTTAAGAAAACCGAAGTGATGGCTTTCCGATGAAAAGCGGACTTGATTCACAATTTTGGCTCGGGAATGTAGTGTTCCTTCCCAGAGCAGCGGGAAGGGTTAACGGAATGGAAAGCCAAAATTGGGGATTGTGTCCAAGATATTTTGAAGTGAAGCTCTTTTCCGTAATGTAGCTTTTTGCGAAATGCAGGAAATGTGCTGAGTGGCATAAATATCTCATTATCAAAAAAATATATTCAAACCAAGAAAACGACGGGTCAACGACGGGTAAAATAATTTGGTAAAATTTGTCAGTATTAAGTCAAAACATTTAATTGCGTGAAAAGTAAAATAATTGATTAAACAACCAGAACTAGGAATAAAGATTGCGGCGTTAAGAAAGTCCAAACACATTACTCAAGAAAATCTTGTGGAACGCTCTGGTATAAGTGTAAGAACTATACAACGGATAGAGAACGGCGAAGCCAACCCTAGAAATCATACTATAGAAAAAATACTTTCAGCACTTGACAGTGATATGAGTGTATTTGAGGTTGATGAATCCAGTTCCAAAAAATCATCTAAATGGTTGACTATATCTTGGATTGCTGGAATAGTATATTTACTACTAGGCTTCATAGAAGGCCCAATGGATTTTACCCGCCTTTTGAAAGATACCGAGTTAATAGAAGTGATGGAATCAAGTTTTATTCCAATAGTAGATTACAGTAACAACTTTTATCTCATTACAAAGCTTTTGGTAATGCTTAGCTATGGATTGTTTATTTATGGTTTTATAGCTATTGGCACTCGCATCAAATCGCTCCTATTGAAAATCATATCTATTGTTTTGTTGAGCGCAATGGTGTTGATTCTAAGTTACGATATCATCTCACTTTATCATGATTCATTAAATAACATTGTGTTGCAAATGATTATTTCGACTGCATTCGGTGTATTGAGTATAATTTTTGGTATTGGGCTAATCAAACTTTATTCTTCATTAGGTCTCATTTGTGTTTTCGCTGGAGCACTAGAGATTATCGCTGGTATATTTTTTCTATTTGCAAACCCCATAGGGTTTCCTATACAGATGTTAGCTGGCCTACTTGAAGTCATAATTATCTATAAGATGGCTCAAATGTTCAATAACGAAACTCAATTTTTCACTACATAAGCACAATAAAACTAAAATGACATTAAAAAAACAGCTAACACTATCTATTTTAAGTTTCTTTATTACAAGTCCACTAATTTTTGCTCAAAATATAGCGTCTAATACTACTACCCATAAAACTATTCAAAACCAAACGAATAAAATCTTTGACAGCCTGGTGAAAATTCGCAGAGATTTACATGAATACCCTGAACTATCAGGACAAGAAAAGAGAACCTCAAAGAAAATAGCAAATTATTTATTGTCTGTTGGACTCGAAGTAAAAACCAATGTAGGCGGATACGGTGTAGTTGGCATCCTAAAAGGGAATAAAGAAGGAAAACGGATTGCCTGGAGAGCAGACATTGATGCACTGGCGTCTAAAATTCCAGATGTGGTGGATTTTGAATCAAAGAACGATGGAGTTCGCCATATTTGTGGCCATGATGTGCATACGACTATTGGCTTAGGTATAGCCAATGTCTTGGCGAGCCAAAAAGATAATCTGGCGGGAACCGTTTATTTTATATTTCAACCCTCGGAAGAAAACCTAAAAGGAGCAAAAGCAATGATTAATGATGGCTTGTTCGATAGCATAAAACCCGAGGAAATTTACGGGCTACATATGAGCCCTTGGCCAACTGGAACAATTATTACCAAACCCAACGAGCTATACGCCAGTGCAGACAAACTACAAATCACATTTGATTCGAAGATTGATAAAGACGAAGTATTCAACTATATAAAAGAGCAAATCTCAAATCTAAATACAATTCCAAAAGATAGTAGATTTTGGAATTTTGATAATCTTGGCGACCCAGAAATCGGACTTGAAAGTCAGAATACGATATACAGGGACTATATTTTGGTAAGTGAAACCATCAACCTAGAAAACACAAAAAATGGAATCGTAATAAATGCTGAAATTGAATCGAGCAGTAGCGAAACAATGGCTCTTGTGTTAAGTGAATTAAAAGAAAATATCAAGGCCTCAAAATATGGAAAACAGCTAAAAGAAATTGATTTCACCTACAAAGAGAATGTGGTCAATAATGACAAAGAACTCACCGCTACTACTGCGAAAAGTATTGCTGACATTTATGGAAAAGAAGCTGTTATTCCAATATATGGAATTATGCCTGGTCGAGCTGATGATTTTGCAGATTTTCAAAGTAAAATACCTGGCGCATACTATTTTCTTGGAGGAGCCGATTATCAAAAAAATATCATTTCATTGCCTCATGCACCCTATTTTGCGGTTGACGAAAACTGTATCAAAATCGGGGTCAACTACTTTTCATCCATGATTTGGGAGCGATTAACTGAATAGAAATCATTTCAATCACGGTGTTTTTTTAACATAAAATTAAAAAGTTGATTCTTGAAATTGTGTCTAGAGTTACTTTAAAAACAAGGGTATGAATTAAGATGAATAAAAGAAAATTAAAAAAATGGGGACTATGGTTTCTAATCCTTATAGTGGTAACGTCAGTAACTTCTATCGTCTGGGTAAACCATCAACTTATAGCAATACAAGGTAGTTACACCAAGCTCGTTGACCCGACCACGTATGTGAGCACTGAACCAAAAGTTGTCATAACGAACGTAAATATTCTTGCAACAGATTGTAGCCACTTCATTCCAAATCAGACAATACTACTTGAAAATGGAAAAATAATTAAGATAGGTCAGGACTCATTAAAAATCAATGACCATACTGTAATTGACGGAACCGGTAAATACTTAATTCCCGGCCTTGTAGATGCCCATGTTCATTTAAAAGATAGTAAAAATGATTTATTGCTTTATTTGGCAAAAGGTGTTACCCATGTCAGAGAAATGACAGGCAATAAAACCCATATTCAATGGCGAAACGAAATCAATAAAGGTGCTATCGGACCCAAAATATTTGTGAGTTCTGAAAAAGTGAATAGCAAAAGTGGTTTTAGTGGGTTCTTTGAAAGCTGGACTAGAAATAGAATAAATTATGCTTCCGTTAAAGGTGCTAAAAAGGTTATAAAAAACCTTTCCGAAGATGGATTCGATGCGGTCAAGATAAGTAGTCATCTAAACCAATCCATGTTCGAAATCACCATAGAAATGGCAAAAGAGTACAATATTCCTGTTTTAGGCCATATTCCAAATGGTGTAAAACTAGAAGATGTTTATAGTTCTGGAATGGTAGAAATTGCCCACGTAGAGGAAATCGTAAAAAGCACTATGAACGACTTTAGAGATTCAGGACAAACAGGGAATGACGCATATCTTGGTTATTTGGAAACACGATGTGATGACATTGCCAAACAGCTCGCAAAAAATAAAATAGCCGTAGTAAGTACGATATGGTTGATGGAAAGTCTTCCAGAACAAAAATTAAACCTAGAAACGTTTATAAAACGAATCCCTCTAAACTATGTCAATCCCGCTTTAATAGAAGGCACCAATCTAAGCAAAGGTTGGTTGCCAGGTAATAATAGCTATGAGGTATCAGAAGAAGTTAAAGCAGATAAAACGGAAAACGCAGCTGAAAAGGCATTTTGGGATACCTATGTTGCCGCAATTCATATGGTCACTAAAGCATTGTGCAAAAACAATGTTGTTTTAATGGCAGGTACCGATGCAAATACGGCATTAACAGTTCCAGGGTTTTCGCTTCATGACGAGTTGGAATCTTTAAGTAGAATAGGTATATCCAATGGCAAAGTCTTGTATTCCGGAACTCGCGCCCCGGCTGAATGGATGAATTCAAATAGTGGAGAGATAAAAGTAGGTTTCAATTCCGATTTGATTTTATTAAAAGGCAACCCACTGGACGACATTACCGAAATAAGGAATATCGAAGCGGTGTTTTTTGGAAAATTTGCTATGCAGAAAGACCAAATAAATGCGCTGCTAAATGCTATTAAAGAAAAAAACAATGAGAGCAGGACTATGGACCTAGAACCTTACTTGAATTAGTAATAAAAACTAAAACATATAGAAAAAGAATGAAACTTAAATTTAGAAAAAAAACAATTATCAAAGTTATAATAGGCATTTTTATACTGATTGCCTTAGGTTTGGGGGGCGAATACCTATGGTCTGGCCATCAAATGAAAAAACATACAGGTAGTTTAACCAAAGTTATTGACCCAACTTCTTATTTTGATTCCTATGAAATTATTGGAATAAAAAACGTCAATATTTACACAAAGGACAGCGCATCTTTCGTCACAAGAAATATTGTGTTAAAAAACGGAAAAATAGATGCCATAAATGATGTAACAGACCTACAATCGAATATTGATTATATCAATGGCGCGGATAGATATTTAATACCTGGTCTGGTGGACACACACGCTCATTTATTGAATAGTAAAAATGACCTATATCTGTATTTAGCTAATGGAGTGACTTCAATTGCTGAAATGTTTGGTACCGACACTCATCTTGAATGGAAAAAAGAAGCAAAAAATGGTGCCATAAGTCCTAATATGTATGTAGCTTCTAGCAAAGTAGGAAGTCAAAAGGGCTTCAGTGCCGAAATGAGTAAAAATTACGGAGGTGCTATCCACTACCAAACTATTGAAGAGGCACGAGAAGGCATTGCTACATTCAGGAAGGAAGGATATGATGCCATAAAGTTGGGCAGTATGCTCAATACGGAAACCTATACAGCCATAATCGATGAAGCTAAAAAACAAGATATCCCCGTCATAGGACATTTGTCCTATGAAATTCCTTTAGAAACCCTTTATTCATCTGGGCAATCGCAGTTGGCCCATGTTGAGGAAATTACCAAAAGTACTATGGAAGCCTTTGGTGGTGTAGCTTATGGTGATGAAGAAAAGTATCTCGATTATCTCAAAAAAAATGCCGATAGCATTGCCATTAAGCTGAGAGAAAATAACATTGCAGTTTCAACGACTATTTGGTTAATGGAGAGTCTACCCAAGCAGAAATTCGATTTGAATAATTTTGTAAGGACTATAGAACTTAAGTACGCAAATCCAGGGGTGATTGAAGGTTCGGGCTTGCGCCAAGGTTGGTTGCCAGGCAATAACGAGTATGAAAACCCCGAAATATTACAAGATGCTGAACGATTAAAAAAATCTAAAACATACAATGATGCTTATGTAAAAGCCATTCAAATAATGAGTAGTGCTTTGGCCAGAAACAATGTTACTGTTCTTGTGGGAACAGACACCAATGTCGCAGGTGTAGTACCCGGTTTTTCATTTCACGATGAAATGAAGTCGCTATCAAATGTAGGTTTCACAAACCGACAAATTCTTGATGCCTCAACCATAGTTCCAGCCAAATTCATGAAAATGAAAATAGGAAAAATTGAAGTCGGTTATGAATCAGATTTAGTCCTACTTTCTAAAAACCCCCTTGAAGATATTGCAAACTCAAAATCCATAGAAATGGTTTTTTTTGATAAGTATCGCATTGATGAAAACGGAATAAAAAAACTTCTCAATAAAATTGAAGACGTGAACAATGATACTAGGAGTGTTGAAATAAATGCGTATCTAAAATAAACAGAAGTTCTTGCAAAGAGAATTTTTTGAAATCATAGACGCAAAGAATAAATTTATGAAATATCTTTTTTTAATATCAGTACTGTTTTTTTCATGTAAGGGTAAACAAGAGGAATCAAAAACTAGTAAGGGGAAGCAATACGTTGAGAACATTGCTGAAGTAGAAATACCTACTCAAAAAATAGAACAATTCATTGAAGATAAAATGAAGGCAATGAATATTCCTGGTCTATCTATGGCAATTATTAATCAGGGCGAAATTGCATATCACATTACTAAAGGATATGCAATTGTTGAAGACAACAAAGAAGTAAATGAACAGACGATATTTGAGGGGGCTTCCATCTCTAAGCCGATGTTTGCCTATTTGGTCATGCAGTTAGTTGATGAAGCAAAGTTAGAACTAGATAGACCATTGTATCAATATGTTGACCAACCTTTTCCTGGGCTGGAAAACACAGATGAAGACTACAAAGAGATTACTGCTCGTATGGTCCTTTCTCATAGTACAGGATTTCCCAATTGGCGTGGTAACTCAGAATTGAACACTCAATTTAAACCAGGAACTAAATTTGGATATTCAGGTGAAGGTTACCAATATTTAGTATATGTAGTTCAATCAATTCTTGACACCGATTATAGAGGTTTAGAATTATATTTTCAGGAAAAAGTTGGTCTTCCCCTTAAAATAGAAAACACGACCTATATTCCAAATTCCCAAACTCTAAAAAACAAAGCATCAGCTTATAAAAGCGGAACGCTAATACCCAAACAAGAAAATGCTCAGGAATTTAATGCTGCTGCGGGAATTCATTCAGAGGCCATGTCCTATTCAAAATGGCTAATAAATTTGATGAATAAAAAAGGCTTGACAAAAGAAAGCTACTATGAATTGTTTACAGACCAAATTGCTACACCAAAATCAGAATGGTTTACAAAGGTTGGCATCACAAATTGGACGTTAGGATTTGCAAAACATAAGTTTGATTTTCTTAAAATCCCTATTTACGGTCATATTGGAAATAATGAAGGGTTTACAAGTCTTTTCTTAATGGACCTAAATAAAAAATGGGGAATGGTAATCTTTACCAATGCAGACCAAGCTGGTGATTTTGGATTTGAACTGTTTAAATACCTGAACAATGAAAATCTACCATTATAATGATTCATCCATCTATCTCCTAAACGAACTTAAAAATGGATATGAAAAAATTATTACTTCCTTTTACTTTTCTATTGATCATAAATAGTTGTTTTGGTCAAAAGCCTAGGGCTAGAGATTTAGGTGTCCCTTTTATAGGAACACCCGGAAAATTAAATAGTATTACCGACGTTGCCGGTGTTGAAGTAGGCTATAGTACGATTATCGAAGGTAAAGGAGAAAACACTATTGGCAAAGGTCCAATACGAACTGGCGTTACGGCAATTTTTCCAAGGGGCAAAGTCAAAAAATTCAGTCCTGTGTATGCCAATTGGTATAGCTTGAATGGTAATGGGGAAATGACAGGAACAACCTGGGTAACGGAATCAGGCTTTTTAGAAACCCCAATTATGATAACCAATACCAACAGTGTTGGGGTCGTTAGAGATGCTGTTCTAAAATGGTACGTAGACACAGATTGGTATAGCGGTGAAGACTGGTGGTACACCTATCCGGTGGTTGCAGAAACCTACGATGGGTTTCTAAATGATATTTATGGTTTTCATATCAAAGAAAAACATGTTTTGGAAGCTATTGATAATGCATCGACTGGAAAAATTGCTGAAGGAAACGTAGGAGGCGGTACTGGAATGATGTGTTTGGGTTTCAAAGGGGGCACTGGAACAGCTTCTAGAATGGTTAAAATAAAAGATTCGACTTATACCTTGGGCGTATTGGTACAGTCTAATTTCGGTGCAAAAAAGAACTTGACTATTGCGGGAGTACCTGTGGGGAGGGAATTAAGAGATACATTGAATTATGTGAACAACGCCCCGCCCAAATCGCGAAGGAAAGAAGGTGATGGATCAATAATTGTTGTAGTTGCAACTGATGCCCCACTATTATCACATCAATTAAAACGAATTACACAAAGAGTCCCTTTAGGAATTGCCTTGGTTGGCGGATATGGAAGTAATGGTTCTGGCGATATTTTCATTGCCTTTTCAACGGCCAATGAGAATGCTTTTAGTAGAGATGAAATAACGGTAATTGAAACCCTTCCTAATGACCATATGACACCTCTTTTTGAAGCAACTGCCCAGGCTGTTGAAGAAGCGATTATTAATGCAATGATAGCAGCAGAGACCATGGAAGGAATTAATAAAAACAAAGCCCACGCAATACCTCATGATTTATTGATAAATGTTCTAAAGAATTGTAACAAGATGAACTGAGAGGTTTATATGACTGCAATTTTGCAGTTAAAAAAAGTGCTGGCGATGAGATTTAGATTAAACAATTTGTAACAGTACAGCATAATAAATTGGATGCTTTTCTCTGTAATAAGCCAAGTGACTTTCTGTACCTTCAATGGTGTAATTTTCTTTACTTAATTGATAATGTGCTTCAGCTTCTTGTAAGGAAATTTTGGGTTTTTCAGATAACTGTTTCATAATAAGAAATTTTTGATTAAACAATATTTGAGCAGTACCCAAACGGAAGCTAAAATCTCATCTCAAAAGGAAACGGAATAAATAAGCGAGGGAAGAAGAAGAGGCTTTATGCCGTAGTCTTTTGATGGGTGTATTTTACGAGTTTAACTTGCGGGTATATTGTATGATAATAAACTCACACTCGAAGAACTAAAGATGAGAAAACGCAAATTTATTAATCTCTAATAGAAGAAATAGGGTTTGATTTCAAATAAATGCAGATAATATCAATCTATAACTAGTCCTGAAAAAAGTAGAAATGTTGTACCCATGTTGTACCCAAACAAAAAAACCTCTCATTTCTGAGAGGTTTTATGACTGCAAATTATCAGTTGAAAAAGTGCGGGCGGGGAGACTCGAACTCCCACACCTCGCGGCACCAGATCCTAAGTCTGGCGTGTCTACCAATTCCACCACGCCCGCTTTTTCAATATTTTAAGAACTTTTATTAGGTTAAATCCTAAGTCTAGCGTGTCTACCAATTCCACCACGCCCGCAATAGTCCCAATAATAATCGGGATGCAAATATAAATCAATTTTCGAATTGTGAAATAGCAATATTTAAAAACTTCTTTTTGTAATTTTAGCTTCCGATAAAAAAATACATGGGTCAAATAAAAAATTACATTACCGAAAACAAGGAAAGATTTCTAAATGAGCTAGTTGAACTCTTAAAAATTCCATCTATTAGTGCTGACACTGCCTATGCCAAAGATGTAATTGCAGCTGCAAAATTTGTTGAAAAATCGTTACAAGAAGCCGGTTGCGATAGCACTGAGATTTGCCAAACCAAAGGATACCCTGTTGTTTATGGTGAAAAGATTATCGATAAGAATTTACCAACGGTTTTAGTATATGGCCATTATGATGTACAACCGCCAGACCCAGTGGATTTATGGGATTCTCCTCCGTTCGAACCTGTAATTAAAAAGACCGAACTTCACCCAGAAGGTGCAATTTTCGCTCGCGGCTCTTGTGACGATAAGGGGCAAATGTATATGCATGTCAAAGCTGCAGAATTTATGATAAAAAATAATGAGCTGCCCTGTAATGTGAAATTTATGATCGAGGGAGAAGAAGAGGTTGGCAGCGATAGCTTAGCAGAATTCTTAGAAGATCATAAGGAAAAATTATCCAACGACATTATACTTATTTCCGATACGGGAATGATTGCTAACGATGTGCCATCCATTACAACGGGCCTGCGTGGTCTAAGTTATGTTGAAGTTGAAGTGACGGGACCAAATCGTGACCTACATTCAGGCATTTATGGCGGTGCCGTACCTAATCCGATAAACGTACTGAACAAAATGATTGCCTCTTTGCATGATGAGAACAATCATATCACCATTAAAAACTTTTATGATAAAGTAGCGGAAGTTTCAGCAGAGGAACGAGCTGAAATGGCAAAAGCGCCTTTTAATTTAGAAGATTATAAAAAAGCACTAGATATTGGGGATGTTCAAGGTGAAAAAGGATATACTACTTCAGAGCGTTACTCCATAAGACCAACATTAGATGTTAACGGAATTTGGGGAGGCTACACAGGTGAAGGTGCAAAAACCGTGATCGCAAGCAAGGCCTATGCAAAAATTTCAATGCGATTGGTACCTCATCAAGACCCTGATGAAATTACAGAGTTATTTACCACGCATTTTGAGTCTATTGCTCCAAAAGGTGTTAAGGTAAAGGTCACACCGCACCACGGTGGTCTGCCTTATGTGACCAATATGGACAGCCTTGGGTACAAAGCTGCAGCAAAAGCCTATGAGACTACTTTTGGTAAAACCCCGATTCCTGAGCGAACCGGTGGAAGCATTCCTATTGTAGCACTTTTTGAGCAGGTTTTAGAAAGTAAAACTATTTTAATGGGCTTTGGGTTAGATAGTGATGCCATTCATTCGCCAAACGAACATTTTGGAGTTTGGAACTACCTAAAAGGCATTGAGACCATTCCTTATTTCTATAAATATTATACCGAGCTTTCTAAATAAGCCAAAAAGCTTCTAAAAGGAGTATGCTATTAACTCAAGAATATAAAGCGAATTGGGGATCTGCTAAAAAAGCATTATTCAAATTTGTATTCTCCTACTTCGTGCTTTATATCTTTTTAATTTTTTTTAGTGGTTTTGTGGAAGGCCCTACCAGATGGTTTGGCGGTTTACTTGGCATTAATTATAGTTACGAAGCAAGTGGTTATGGTAGTGGTGACAATACCTATGCCTACGCTACCCTTTTCATGAACTTTATTCTGGCAATAGTGATTGCCCTTTTATGGATTGTGTTTGACCGTAAGCGCAAGAGTTACAATCAACTGATGTACTGGTTTATTGTAGTCTTAAGAATCTTCCTCATATTCTTTATGTTTACCTATGGCTTTGTAAAGGTGATACAGTTGCAATTTCCTTACCCTTCGCTTACCCGAATGATGCAACCCTTGGGAGAATTTTCACCCATGGGCTTAGCCTGGACATATTTGGGATACTCAAAAGGCTTCAATCTTTTTATGGGTATTATGGAAATTACCGGTGGTCTACTCTTAATACCTCGAAGAACATCCACCTTGGGGGCTTTTGTAACGATGGGTGTAATGATCCATGTAGCTGTTATGAACTTTATGTTCGATATTCCGGTCAAGATATTTTCGGTACACCTAACCCTTATGGCATTGTTTATTTTTAGTACCGATATCAAAAGGTTTATTAATGTCTTTATAAATAACAAACCGACCGAAGCTTATGAATTCTTTAACCCAATAAATGATAAAACGTATCACAGGGTCATTTTCTGGACAAAACTAACGTTAACCGTCGTGCTGATTGGTTTGTTTTTAATGAGGGGTTATGGTAATGATAGAAGTAAAAACAGCAAAAAACCATATCTATATGGTATTTGGGAGGTTACCCATTTCATAAAAGAAAACGATACCTTACCTCGCTTGGTAACCGATAAAAATCAATGGCGCTATCTTATTATTGACCGTAAGGATAGGGCAACCATAAAAATGATGGATGACAAAAAATACAATTACACTTTTAAACCTGACTCCATTAGTGAAAAAGCAGCACTTTATGCCCCAGGAGAAAGAAACGAGACTCCAAATTTCACCTATGAGCTTTTAAATTCTGAAACTTTAAAACTAAATGGCGAAATTTATTTGTACAATCATGAAATCATCTTGAAACGAAAGAATTTGGATAGCTTATTGCTTTATTCTAGAGGTTTCAACTGGATTAATGAAAGGCCTTTCAACCGATAAATTTTCTAGCTTCTTAGCCATTTAGCAACAAATAAAGTCTTTCTTATTCCATTTTTTTTACTCTACACTTGTAGAATTTAAATATTTATTCTATGTTTGTAGAGTTAATTCTAATCTTGTAGAGAATGCAGTTATCGAAAACCGAAGAGGAACTTATGAATATTCTATGGAAGCAGAAGAAGGCCTTCATGAAAGATTTATTAGATGCCTATGCAGAACCAAAGCCGGCGACCACAACAGTGGCGACCTTACTTAAGAGAATGGCGGATAAAGGTTTTGTGGCTTATAAAAGTTTCGGTCGTTCAAGAGAATATTATCCATTGGTTAAAAAGAAAGATTATTTCTCTAAACATGTAAACGGACTTATTAAAAACTTTTTTAATGACAGTCCGAGTCAATTTGCTTCATTTTTCACCCAATCAACCGATTTAAGCAAAGATGAATTGGAAGCCTTAAAGGCCCTAATCGATAATGAAATTAAAAAGAAATAATCATGCTTATCTATATTTTTAAATCGGCGGCCTGCATGGCAATTTTTCTGCTGTTCTACAAACTACTTCTAGAAAAAGAAAGCATGCATGTCTTTAAAAGGTTTTATCTGATTCTGGCATTGATAGCCGCGTTAATAATTCCAGGATTAGTATTCATCGAGTATGTAGAACCCGTTGTGACCACTTACACCAATACTAATTCGTTTATAGAAACCTCAACCCCGGTTTTAGTCGAATCACCTGCAAGAGATATTGATGTGGTAAATTGGCCGCTAGTGGCATGGACAATTTATGGTATTGGCGCTCTAATTTTTGGAATTCGTTTTTTACGAAACCTTTTTCAAATATTAAATAGAATTCGTAGAAATACGAAAGTAAAACAGGGTTTTAGTATTAAAGTATTGTTATTAGAGCAACTTCCACCACATACGTTTTTCAAATATATTTTTTTGAATAAAGAAAAATTTGAAACCAATACCATCCCTAAAGAAGTGCTACTGCATGAAGAAATTCATGCCAAACAAAGGCACAGTTTCGATGTGGTTTTCATAGAATTACTGCAGGTTATTCTATGGTTTAATCCACTACTTCATTTCTTTAAAAAGAGCATTAAACTTAATCACGAATTTTTAGCAGATAGTGCTGTTATCGCCAATGATATTTCAACCAGTAACTATCAAAATACGCTATTATCCTATTTATCACAGGATAGTCTACATAAATATCAGTCCGTTTCGATAGCTATCGGGATGGCAAATGCCATTAATTATTCATCAATCAAAAAACGATTTAAAGTCATGAAAACACGAACATCAAAAAAAGCAATTCTACTGCGCAGTATTTTACTTCTTCCTCTCTTAACTATAATGCTATATGGGTTTAGTGAGACCAAAACTATTCAAAGGACAAATCCTGATGTGGGAAAAAACATCAAAAAAGAATTGGACCATGTGAATCAACTTCAGGTAAATATTTTAAATGCAGAAGGGGCAAGTAAAAAAGAGGTTTCAGAATTCAATAGTCTAGCAGAGAAATACAATGCTATTTCTATTGAAAATAGAGTAATTCCTTTAGGGGATTTAAAAATCTTGGAGTCCATCTATCGTAAAATGAGCAGTGAGCAAAAAGAAAAGGCTCAGCCTTTCCCAGAATGTTTACCTAAAAACATCCAAAAAGGAGCTTCGAGGGAGCAAATGGCTACATACAATGCTTTAGCGAGAAAGTATAATGAAATGGACAGCGATAACATGCGAATTCTAATGAAAGATGTGGAGCAGCTCAAATATATTTATAGCATAATGTCTGACAAACAAAAGGCAGATGCTGAGCCTTTCCCAGATTTTCCAGAGCCACCACCAGCACCAAATCACCCTAATATTCCCAACCCTCCGTCACCAACGAAAAGTATTGGAGCATCAAATGGAGGAGCCACCACAATTCCAAAACCACTAAGCCCAACAG
Organism: Croceitalea sp. W27; assembly: GCF_055693185.1. NCBI lineage: Bacteria > Pseudomonadati > Bacteroidota > Flavobacteriia > Flavobacteriales > Flavobacteriaceae > Croceitalea > Croceitalea sp. W27. The sequence goes on along the minus strand of NZ_CM146327.1, from coordinate 2,777,637 downwards.
TCATTAATGGCAAAGCAAGTACGATTCCGACTCCACCTCTACCGCCTGAACCTATCGAGCCATTAGACCATATCATCGCGATGGCCAAAGAAGGAGCTGTTTTCTTTTTTGAAGGGAAAGAAATCTCTTCTGACAAAGCCATAGAACTTTTTAAAAAGCGTAAAGATCTGAACATTTCAACTACAAACAGCAACTCTAAAAAACCACAAGTAAGAATATCTAAAGAACCTATTAAAATAGGTGCAGTTACAAAAAAAGAGAGCGAACTTTTAAAGTATGCACGTGAACTTGAAAAAAAGAATGCTCATTTTTATTTAGATAACAAGCATATCAGCTCAAAGAAAGCGTTATCAATAATCGCAAAAAAAATCTATAACCGGGTAGAAACTTTTCCATACACTTCTAAAACTCCAGAAGTAAGGATATACAAAAAACCATTATCACAAAAGAAATCCTCCGGTATAAACCTGGAAACCGGCAATATTAAAGTAAATGGTAAAGAGCTTTTTTATAGTACTAAAAACGGAACCACCAGCTATTTTAATAAAGAAGGGGAGCAAGTTGATAAAAAAGGAAGGGCATTAAGAGGGCAAGAAAAGTCTCCGACATTCTATTTTAATGGCGAAAAGATTACCTCTGTAAAAGCCCATGAACTTTTAAAAAACAACAAATCTATACAAGTAACCACTGAAGATTATTCTCAGGATGAGTACGCAATAGTTTTGACAGATTTGAGCAAAGTTTCCTATCATAATTACAATAAAAATACCAATCCAAATTCTGTTATTGATTTAACTGAAATGATAGAAAAAGAAGCATTATTCTTCTTTAATGATGAACCCATTTCTGTTGAAAAAGCATTATGGTTGACTCAAAATGAACATATTGATCGTGTAAATAACGTGGGGTCTAAAAGTGGAAAACCAAAGGTCTATCTCTGGAAAAAAGTTTAAAATCCTAGATATATTAAAATCACAAATCACTGTTAAAGCCTTCATTTCGAAGGCTTTTTGTGTAACAAATTCAGATTGCTTGCGTTCTAATATACAACTTGGTCTAAGCACGGGCCAAGAATCAAACCAAAACGAACACTATCATGTTACAAAGATTTTTTATTTTCTGCTCGGGAGCAGACACAGACATTCTTGAAACTTGCTCAAACGGAGAACGCAATAAATATGCTGGTATTGGTGCCACTGTTTTCTTTACGGCTGTCATGGCATTTATAGCAAGTGGATATGCCCTTTACACTGTTTTTGATAATATATATACTTCCATTTTCTTTGGACTAATATGGGGCCTGCTTATTTTTAATTTAGACCGCTATATTGTCTCCACCATTAAAAAGAGAGACAGTTTTAAAAGCGAACTGCTACAAGCGGCACCGAGAATCGTTTTGGCCATAATTATCGCAATCGTCATCTCTAAACCTTTAGAGATGAAAATCTTTGAAAAGGAAATAAATCAAGTACTTCTGGAAGAAAAAAACGCAATGACTTTAGAAAATAAGGAACAGTTGGCCTTGCAGTATACGCCTATTATAGAAAGTTTAAATCAGGATATTGCCAACCTAAAAAATGAAGTTGCCCAAAAAGAAGCAGAAACCAATGCCCTATACGATACTTATATTGCTGAAGCCGAAGGTACTGCAGGAACAAAATTATTAGGCAAAGGCCCGGTCTATGCCGAAAAGCGAGAAAAACACGATGCTTACTTGACAGAACTACAACAATTAAAACAAAGCAATGCTGAAAAGATAGCCGCAATTGAAAATCAAATAACCACACTTAATTTAGATTACGATAAAGCGGTTTCTAATTCACAACCGGTGATAGATGGTTTTGACGGACTTATGGCTCGAATAAATGCTTTAAACAAACTCCCTTGGCTACCTTCATTTTTTATATTCTTATTATTCCTTGCAATTGAAACTGCACCAATTATTGCCAAACTTTTAGCCCCAAAAGGTGAATACGATTATAAGTTTGAAGAACAAGAAAGTGTTGTAGCAACATGGGTTACTCAAAAAGTAACGCAACGAAAATTACTGATGTCTACAGATGCAGTGATGAACCAAGAAATTTATGAGGACATTAAATCTGAAGAAGAGTTATATCGCTACAAAAAAGAAAAAGCGGAAGAACTGATGCGTTTACAGGCAAACTCTTTTCACAACACACAAATCAAAGGATTATAATTTTTTTGGTTAAAAGTCCGGTCAGTGCTCAACAAAGGAAACATCAAAGATTTTCCAATTCTGCCTTTAGCTTTTTGGTGAGGCCATTAACCACAAGTGCATACGAATGATCTATCTGTTCACTAATAAACCCTAAGGGTAAATTTTCCAAATAAATAGTATTCCAGTGCTTTTTACTCATGTGATATCCTGGGATAATAATACCATGATATTCTTCTCGTAAGGCAACTGCTTTCTCTGAATCACATTTTAAGTTGGCCTGGGGAGGTTTTCTTTCTAATGCCATAAGTGCGAACATCTTTCCCATGACCTTAAAAACTAAAGTATGCTCATCAAAAGGAAATTCTTCAGTTACTCCTTTTTTTGAAATACAATAAGTTCTAAATTCTTCGATGTTCATTTTATGTTCTTAAATCACTTTGGCTAATTATTAGCAACAAATTCTAGTTAACTCCTTTAGAATCATAAACAATCACTTTTGTCCATAGTTTACTAGATTCTTCTATAAACAATTTATGCGGAGCCTCATCCTGATAATTTTGTTGAGCTTCTGCAGATTCAAAAGTTACGATAAGTGAATAGGTAAAAGAACCGTCTACCACATCTCTACTTGCTTTAGGCGGTTTTCCAATAAAATTAGTCTTTGCATAAGCGGAATTGTCCAAGAATTTTTGAAGTGATGTTTCAAAAGATTCCCGATCCTCTGGACTATCCGGATTTTTCAACCAAAAATAAACAGTGTGGGCAAATGCCGGGTCAAAGGTTTTCATTGTTGTGTTGTTTTGGTTACAAGAAGTGGTGTAACATGCAATAACTAATAAAGTGCAAATTATTTTTTTCATTTATTTATTTTCTAAGAATTGTTCCCCTCTATTACTAATTTCTAAGGCTGTGTAGTCTAACTTCCAACCTATGGTTTCGACGATGTTCTCGATTAAAAGCACTGCTTGCAATGCCTCCTTTTTTGCTGTGTCAATTAGTCCGCTTTCCGGAATCTTCTCTCGAATGTGTTCTTTGGCGTTTTGATTCAACTTGGTCAAATCATCTGGTGAAAACGAATTAAAAAGGCCGTTTTTTACATCGTAAAACTGAATATCGGGCTCAATAGATAAAATTTCTGGCTCAGGAAATTCGGTAAGAACAATTCTTTTTCGCTCATTATCCGCAGTCATTCTTAATTTCTTCAGGTCATACCCAATTTGAGCTTTTGCATTGATTACGACAAGGGCTTTTTTCTTACTACTTAAAATGCTCATAAAACCATCTTTGATATTTTCATAGCGATAGATTTCGGCGAAATCACCCTCAACAGAAACCAATTTGCAAACACTTTTTATTCTATCGAGTATTACTGTAGACTGATGTTCAGTAAGTTCACGTCTCTTTTTCTTCGTAAACATTCCATAGAGCCAATACATAAGTATTGCTCCAAGTACCAGTCCTAATAATGCCTCTACAATACTCTCCATGGTTAAATATACTAATCTATTATTTTGTATAATACTGGCCTACTTGGGCTAGCATCATTTTCAAATGGAGCTACCTGAAGGTTTAAAAAATAAGCCCCATCTTCAATATTATTCTCCACAAAAATAAATTCTGTTATGGTAGCTTCTAACCTGATTTTTCCATTTGTATTCCAAAAAGCATTATGACATACCAAAGCCCCATCGTCTTTTTCCTTATCAACGGATGGAAGGTCGATCAAAAGATGTTTTATTCCTTTTTCTCTAAGATAAACAGCAGCCTCCTGCAACAAATAAGGCGGATTGGAATTTGAGTATTGCTTCGTTTTTTTATTACTCAAGTTAGGCAAGGTTCTAATGACTAAAGCTTCGCGTTTTTTGTTTCCTAAAGCATAACGCAATTGCTTTTTAGAGATTACAAAATCATCTCTAAATTTTTCTGGTGCAACAGTAATAAGCTCTGTTAAAAAGAAAAATGTTTTTAGGTTTTTATTGATGGAATAAAAGTCTTTAGTGATATGACCAGCACACTCTGTATGGGTAATATGTGAATGCGGATTAAACCAAATATTATTGAAATTCACCGAAGCACCTTCTGAAACTTTACCTATAAAACCTTCCTCTACATGCGGTTCAATTTTAGGATGACCTAAATACCATGCATTTACATTAGATTCGTTGCCGGTCATCGCGATAGAAATATCCAAGGGTTTGGTTAAATCTATTTTATAGTTTTTTGACCGGTATTGAATGATAGCTAGCATTATTTCAAATTTAGCATAAACAAATCACTTGCAATTCCGTCTGCTAAAAACTTCCCCTTTTTCGTAGTAAGTAAAGTGTCATCATCTAAGTATAGTAAATGCCGCTCTAGGTGTTTTTCAGCCTGTTGTAAAAGATATTCCTTGTATTTATTGCCGAATTCTTCTACTACTTTTAATAAAGAAACCCCCCAAATTGTCCTTAAACCTGTCATTATGTATTCATTATACTTATCGGTTTTGGATAATACTTCCTCTTCCATAGGTAACTCGCCGTTTGTTATAGCCTTAATATATTTGGGATTGTTATTGATATTCCACCCTCTTCGAATTCCGTCAAATGAATGTGCCGATGGTCCTATACCTATATATTTTTTCTGCTGCCAATAGGCGGAATTGTTCTTAGAAAAATATCCCGGTTTTCCAAAATTGGAAATCTCATAACAACTGTACCCGGCTTCAGTCAAGGTATTGTTCAGAATATGAAAATGCTCTTGGGCGACCTCATCTTCTACCGGTTTTACCAGTCCTTTTTTCACGAAATTGGCCAATGCCGTTTTTGGCTCTACAGTTAGTGCATAACTTGAAATATGTGAAATTTGAAATGAAATGGCCTTGTCTATATTTTGCTTCCAACGCTCGTTGGTCATGTTTGGCATTCCGTAGATTAAATCAATAGAAATATTTTGAAAGTGCTTCTTTGCCTGTTGTATGCATTGTTCTGCCTCATTTGCATTGTGAGCCCTATTCATCAGTTTTAGATCTTCCTCAAAAAAAGACTGTACCCCAATACTCAGTCTATTGATTGGACTTTCTGAAAGTGAGGCTATTTTATCTTCCGATAAATCATCTGGATTGGCCTCCAAGGTAATTTCCGGTTTATCGATTACTCTATAATTGTCATAAACAGCAGTTACTAATTTTTCAATCTCAGAAACCTCAAGCACCGATGGCGTTCCACCTCCGAAATAAATCGTTTCTACAATTTCGTCTTTAAATTCACTTTTTCGGAGTGGAATTTCCTTTGAAAGTGCGTTTATCATAGTTTCCTTTTTACCCATCTGGGTAGAAAAATGGAAATCACAATAGTGACAAGCTTGTTTACAGAAGGGAATGTGGATGTATATGCCTGCCATTACAATGTCCAATTAACAATTAGCAATAATCAATCACTTTGATATTCTGGTAGTTTTCAAAATTGAAAACATAATCTTTGATAATTCATCTGCATCCTTAATGAGCATATCGGCCTTTTCTTTTGATAGAAAATCCGAATCTTTTAAAAGTGACAACCAATATTTAGTTTCAAGACTTTCTTTATACGAAATAGAAATCTTAGCTGAAAAGTCCGCTTTTGAAATAGCTCCATTAGCTTCTGCGATATTAGCCCCTATAGAAGTACCCGAGCGAAGTAGTTGTTTTGACAAAACATACTCATTATTCGCTGACACTAATTCTTTATAAAGCGTAACAATCTTTAAAGCAAAAAGATAAGATTTATCAGCAAGAGGGTTATTTTTTATTGCCATTGTCAATTGCTAATTGTTTATTGTTCACTTGATTTTTTTAGGATTATCTTTGATATAAGCACTCCACCCTGTGTATGATTTACCAACTTCAATGCGCCCCTCATTATAAAAGTGGCAAACTGCAGCCGCTAAGCCATCTGTACTATCTAGGTTCTTAGGTAGAGTTTTTAAGCCCAACATCCCTTGAAGCATTTTGGCAACTTGCTCCTTACTTGCATTTCCGTTTCCGGTAATAGCCATTTTTATTTTCTTGGGAAGATATTCTGTAATAGGTATTTGTCTTGATAAGCCAGCTGCCATGGCGACCCCTTGAGCACGACCCAATTTAAGCATAGACTGTACATTTTTACCAAAAAAGGGGGCTTCTATAGCTATCTCGTCTGGGTGATAGGTATCTATTAGTTCAATGGTTCGCTCAAAGATAAGTTTGAGTTTGGTATAAGGATCATCATATTTCTTAAGAAGCAGTTCATTCATTTGAATAAACTCCATCTTCTTATTTACCACCTTAATGATACCAAAACCCATTATAGTCGTTCCTGGGTCTATACCTAATATGATTTTCTCGTTGGCCAAATTAATTTGTGGTGTTTAGCACGATTGGTAGTCTAAACTTAATACTTACCGGCGTGCCCCGCTTTAAAGCGGGAGCTAAAGTTGTTAAGTTATTTAATCGCTGTGATAGTTCTTCGGTTAGTTCTGGCACTGCCTTTTTAATACTATCTTTTTCCTGTATTTCCAACACGGTCATAAAACCATGTTCATCTATTAAAAAATCTATGTAGAGCGTATCGTTGATATCTTTGTCAATTTCATATTCTAAATCTGAAAAAGCAGAAGAGAAGTAATTTAACATGGTTTCTTGAAAACATTCTTTCTGCACCTGCTTATTTACGCTCTCATCACAATTCTCAAACAGCGGATAGGCATCCACATCGTTCCAATCAATTGCCAACAATTTATCGTTAATCAATTGGTCGGTCTGTTTTTCTTGCGATTGAAAATAGTTGCAAGAAGTTAAAACAGCGAGAAGGTATAAGCACCAAAACTTACGCATAAGAGCCCTTAGAATTTGGCTGAAATTACAATTTTTTGGCTAATTCATTCGGAGTTAAAATGGATTTCCTCCTTTAACTCCGTGATACGTTTTTTGGCTCGTTCTTTTAAAAAGGGGTACACGTTATCAAAGTCTGACAACAATTTTTCATAGTGCTTAAGTTTTATTTTGGGGTCTGTATAATACTCATCCGCTAAAATGCAAACCTGCCAATAATTAAATTGATTCACTTTATCCTCTTCCCAAGCTTTCGTATAATAATCCAAAGATTTTTTGAGTTCCCCTTTTAAACGAGCAATGCGTCCTAAACTTCGATATTCATTGTCAAAAATATACCGTCGTTCATCTATTGATTTTAAAAAATAGGTTTCGGCGCTATCCAATTTTTTTTCCAAAAGATAAACCTGCCCTAAACCTTGGTAGGCGTCCGCTTCGTAATTTACCATTTCGCCTAGTTTTCTATAGGCCTTTTTCGCTTCTTCATACTTCCATCGATTAGCATAAGAATAGCCTAATTTCTTGTAAACAAAAGGTTTCTTCTCACCTAATTCTACTAGTCGCTCAAAAAGTGGTGCCGCCTTTTCATAATATCCAGCATCAAAATTTGCCAAAGCTTTAAGATTTATAAGAGCGACATCATTTGGAGCGGTTTCTAGGCCTAAATCAATAATTTCCATAGCATTTGCCGGTTCTTCTACTCCTACATAGTATTTGCCCAATAGGTAAATACTCCTTAGGTGAGTACTATCAAGTTCAATAGCTTTTTTAAGTGCACTATTTCCGCTATCATAGTCTAAATTGGATTGATAAGACTTACCCAAATAATAATAAAATTCCGGATTTGTACTCTCGGGAATTACCAGTTCTTGAAATAGTTTTATTGCTTCTTCGTACTTTTTGGTTTTATCATAGAGCTTCCCTAATTCGAATTTGGCTAAAATATTTTCATCATTTTTTGAGAGTATGTTTTGGTATTGAAGGATGGATTTTTCTTTATTGCCAATGGCATTATAAGCTCTTGCAATTTGAAGATTGGAATTCTCATCACCTAGCGCCGCATAAGTATTGATGGCAGCGGTATAATTTCCTAAAAGATAAAGGCTATCTGCGACCGAAGAAGCCGAAGATTGCGCCTCGGCTTTGAATACTATGAATCCAAGATAAACTATCAAATAATATTTCAATCTATATGGTATTATAGTTTAATGTCAATTTACTTTAAAAGAATTGAAATAAGTTCAATAATAGTTTTTATTACGGCCAATTCATTTTTTCAACAACTGTAACAAAACCAATGTAAATTTGTCTAATAGACAGAAATCATACTATGGATATCGTTCTTCTTGTTATTGGTTTTATTTTAATGCTCGTTGGTATTTTAGGTAGTTTTTTACCAGTGCTTCCTGGCCCACCTATTAGTTGGGTAGGTTTGCTTTTACTTTATTTGACCAAAGCAATACCAGATGATTGGTGGTTGTTGGGTATAACGCTAGTTGTGGCAATCGCCGTTTTTGTTCTGGATTATATAATACCTGCGGTAGGTACAAAAAAATTTGGTGGAAGCAAAGCCGGTATGTTTGGCACCGTTGTAGGCTTATTGGTCGCCATATTTTTCCCGGTTTTAGGTCCATTCGGAATAATCATTTGGCCCTTTGTTGGTGCTTTGGTTGGAGAATTGGCCAATAAAGCAGACCAGAAAACGGCTTTAAAAGCTGCTTTTGGTTCTTTTTTAGGGTTTTTAACAGGAACTTTTATGAAGTTCGTAATTGCCGTAATCTACCTAGGTATTTTTATCTGGAAAGCCATAGAATACGGCCCTGAATTATTTACTTTCAGTTAATCGAGCCAGACCACCTTTTCAGTTATCGGTTGTCGCGTACCTTCATTTAGTTCATCATCGGAATATCCCAGATAGAAAAAGCCTAAGCATTTTTCGCCTTCGTTTAAATCAAAGAACTCGTCCATATATTTTATGAGTCCGGGTGAACTCCAATAACTACCAATACCCAGTTCGGTGGCAGCCAACCACATATTCTGTACTGCCATTGCAGTTGCGGCAATTTCTTCCCATTCAGGCAAACTCTCATTTGGGTCGCGCTGCATACATATAGCAATAATAGCACCTGCCCTTTTAGGGTTTTCAGTAAGTTTCTTAATCTTTATTTGCTTGGGTTTAGATTCAACTTCTTGATATTTATTGGCTAAAAACGTTCCTAAACGTGCTTTAGATTCACCCGTTAAAACTTTAAAGCGCCAAGGCTCTGTTTTCTTATGATTGGGCGCCCAACTCGCTGCTTCAAGCAATTTTTCTATAGCTTCTTTAGCAATAGGTCTCTCGTTATACTGAACCGGAAAAACACTTCTCCTTTTTTTGATAAGTTCAAAAATCATAGTTCTTTTAGTTTAACAACAAATTTAAGCATTGGCGTAATACTGGATTTCGATTATCAGCTTTCCATGCCACCGAGAGTATCGCTTTTTGTTTGATTTTCTTGAGCTCAATAAACTTCACGTTCATTTTAAAACCATACTGTAAGGCGGTTGGTACAATTGATATTCCTAACCTATTCTCTACTAACTTAAAAATAGTAAGGGCATGTACCGACTTGTGCGAAACCTTTGGTGTAAAACCGGCATCTTCACATATACCCATAACCGTATCATAATACAATGAACTATAATCTTGTGAAAATAGAATAAAGTCTTCTTCGGCCATTTGGTGTATTCCCTTAAAATTTGACTGGTCGATATGAAAATCTATGGGCACCACCAAAGAAAAGGTGTCTTCGAAAACGGGTTTGATCTGCAAACCATTTGGCACTCTTGCCAAACGCACAAAACCAATATCCAACTTATCTTTTTGTAAAGCATTTATTTGCGCATGGTTAGAAAGTTCTTCTAAACTTGTATGAACTTCGGGAGATTTATATTTTAAATTCAATAAGAGATTTGGTATTACCTTTTGCATTGCAGAGCCTAAAAAGCCAATTCGAATTTCACCCAAATGACCTTCATCAATAAGTTTTAAATGCCTTTTGATTTGACTCAAATGGTTCATAATAAACTCAACTTCTCCCTTCAAAAAAGTTCCAGCAGCAGTGAGACTTACCTTCTTTTTATCCCTTTCGAACAATTTTACGCTCAAAATTTCCTCCATTTGTTTGATTTGGGTACTTAGCCCGGGTTGAGAAATAAATAGTTTTTCTGCAGCTTTTCTATAATGCAATTCTTCTGCAACAGCTAAAAAGTAATTAAAGTGTCTTAATTCAATTTGATAACTCATACTTATTAAATAGTATTAAAAATTGTATTGGTAATTATCAAATATAGCATTTACTTTTATATGACAACAAAAGCAATCCTAAATCAATAATGAAGCAATTGAACAAATTTCAATTTGGTCAAGAAAAACTGACAGTAAGCACCGTTCTTTCCATTTCAAGAAACCAGACCAAGGGAATTCTATCCACAGATACAAAAGAAAGAATTAAAAAAAGTGCACAAATCGTAGCTGACATCGTTGAAAAGAACGAGCCCGTTTATGGAATAAATACCGGTTTTGGACCTCTTTGTACCACCAAGATTTCTAAATCGGAAACCAAAATTCTTCAAACCAATATTTTAAAAAGTCATAGTGTAGGTGTAGGCAAACCAATCTCAAAAGAGCTGGCCAAACTCATGTTGATATTAAAGATACATGCTCTTTCAAAGGGTTATTCTGGCATACAACTGAAAACCCTGGAACGAATTTTATGGCATATAGATAATGATGCAATCCCCGTTGTTCCCTCACAGGGTTCGGTAGGCGCATCTGGGGATTTAGCGCCTTTATCCCATTTGTTTTTACCATTGATCGGCTTAGGAAAAGTTTATTTTGAAGGAAACGAAATAGAAACCACTGCGCTTTTTGACAAAACCGGTCTTAAACCTTTAGAATTGGGCCCCAAAGAAGGCTTGGCCCTTATAAATGGAACACAGTTTATTCTTGCCCATGGAGTTCTAGTAGTTGAAAAGTTAAGCTCATGTCTACAACACGCAGATATTATAGGCGCCATGATGATAGAAGGTTTACAAGGTTCCATAAAACCCTTTTTTAAAGAATTGCATGAACTAAGACCTTTTAAAGGCAATCAACATGTTGCAGGAAGGATCAGAACGCTACTCAAAGGTTCTGAAATTTTAGAAGACCATATTGATTGTGAACGTGTTCAAGACCCTTACTCGCTGCGTTGCATCCCTCAAGTACATGGCGCCTCTAGAAACACTTGGTTTCATCTCAAAGAATTGATCGAAATCGAATTAAATTCTGTCACCGATAACCCGGTAATCATCAACAATGAATTGACGATAAGCGGGGGTAATTTTCACGGACAACCCATAGCAATGGTTTTAGATTATGCTACCCTCGCTGCTTCTGAGATAGGAAATATATCCGATAGAAGAATCTATTTGGCCCTCGAAGGAAATAGTCCGGGAGTGCCCAAATTATTAATGGATGATACCGGAATTAACTCCGGATACATGATCTTACAATACACCACCGCAGCTTTGGCAAGCGAAAACAAAAGTTTATGTTTTCCTGCCAGTGCAGACAGTATACCTACCTCTTTAGGGCAAGAAGATCATGTGAGCATGGGTTCGATCAGTGGTCGAAAAGCTTTACAAGTTTTAGAAAACGTTGAAAAAATATTGGCCATTGAATTATTGACCGCTGCGCAGGCATTCGAATTTAGAAAACCATTAAAATCTGGTGTTTTATTGGATAAAATTCATCAATTTGTAAGAACAAAGGTCAGCTTTGCTGACAAAGACCGCGTATTTTCCGATGACATTGAAATAGCCATCGAAATAATCAAAAACGAAGATCTAACCCAACTTGTTGAAGATACTATGACTAAAAACAATTTGAATTGGGATACCGAACATCTTAAAGAATTTGAAACTTTTTGATATGAAAAAAACCTTAATAGGCCCATTTTCGCAGTTACTCACCTTGGCTAATATTCCCTTAAAGGGAGCAATTGAAGATGAAGCACTTTTAGTTATCGAAAATGCAGGAATCCTAGTATCAGATGGAAAAATAAGTGGTATCGGAAAGTTTGATGATTTAAAATCAGAGGATGTTCAAATAGAACATGTTCATGGTAAAAGCGTTTGTATACCAGGATTAATCGATGCGCACACCCATATTTGCTTTGCGGGATCTAGGGCGAACGATTATGCCCTACGGAATTCGGGCAAATCTTATTTAGAAATTGCTAAAGCTGGCGGAGGAATTTGGGACACGGTTACCAAAACCCGAAGAGCGACGCAAGCAGAACTGGTTGATGGAATCATTGAGCGGGCTCAAAATCATTTAAAATCTGGTACAACCACAATAGAAATAAAAAGTGGCTATGGCCTTTCGGTGGACGAAGAGTTAAAAATGCTTTATGCTATTAAAGAAGCTAGTTCTAAAATAGAAACTGATCTTATAAGTACGTGCCTTGCAGCACATATGAAACCCAAAGATTGGAAAGGCTCTGCGTCGACCTATTTGGATGAAATAAGTTCAAAATTATTTCCCATTTTAAAATCAGAAAAGCTTACCAATAGAATTGATGCTTTCATTGAAGAAAGTGCCTTTTCTTCGTTAGAAATAGCCCCTTACTTCAGAAAAGCAAGAGCTATGGGTTTTAGCATTACGGTTCATGCCGATCAGTTCTCCACAGGTGGAAGTGAAACCGCAGTGCACTACAATGCAGTTAGTGCTGACCATTTGGAAGCGAGCACTCAAAAAGAGATTGAATTATTGGCAAAAAGCAACACCATTGCTGTAGCGCTTCCTGGGGCATCTCTAGGTCTAGGTTGTGATTTTACTCCTGCACGTAAGATTCTGGATGCCGGCGGGGCTTTAGCCATTGCCAGCGACCACAACCCCGGCTCTGCCCCAATGGGTGATTTATTGAGTCAAGCAGCGATTCTTGGAACTTTTGAAAAACTCTCAAATGCCGAAGTTTTAGCAGGAATCACCTTTAGAGCTGCAGCAGCACTAGAATTATCAGACCGTGGGACTTTAGAAAAAGGAAAAGTTGCCGATTTTATAAGCTTCCCTACGGATGATTATCAAGAAATAACCTACCACCAAGGGCAACTAAAACCCAATGGAGTCTGGAAAAATGGGGTGAAACAGTAAACAGTAGGTAGTAGGTAGTAGGTAGTAGGTAAAATAGAATTCAAAAACTTGTCAAATTGAGCCTGTCGAAGTTTAACAAAAAATATTGAACTCAAGTTTGAGTAAAGTTAGAAATTGATACAAAATGAATAAATCAACAATACTTTCATTTAAGGAGGCTATTCTTCAAGGAATCCCTAAACAACTTCCTGAAAAGAAAGTTTATCCTAAAAATGCAAATCCCGCACCCAAGCGAAAAGAGATTTTATCAGTAGAAGAAAAAAAACTGGCCATTAAAAATGCACTGCGTTATTTTCCTAAGACCTGGCACCAAGAATTAGCAATAGAATTTGCACAAGAATTAAAAGAATTTGGTAGAATTTACATGCATCGTTTTAAGCCAGATTATACGATTTATGCAAGGCCATTGAATGAATACCCAGCTCATACAAACGAGGGAGCAGCAATTATGCTGATGATTCAGAATAATCTAGACCCTGCTGTTGCCCAACATCCTGAGGAATTAATTACCTATGGCGGAAATGGCGGTGTTTTTCAAAACTGGGCGCAATATCTTTTGACCATGAAATACCTTGCAGAAATGACTAGTGAACAAACTTTGCATATGTATTCTGGTCATCCGATGGGGCTTTTTCCCTCATCAAAAGAGGCGCCAAGAGTAGTAGTAACGAACGGTATGATGATTCCCAATTACTCAAAACCTGATGATTGGGAAAAATATAATGCCCTAGGTGTTACGCAATATGGCCAAATGACAGCCGGCTCATATATGTATATTGGGCCACAAGGTATCGTTCATGGAACTGCAATTACCGTAATGAACGCTTTTAGAAAAGTGTTGGACCAAGGGGATTCCCCTAACGGAAAGGTTTTCTTGACGGCAGGATTGGGAGGTATGAGCGGAGCACAGCCAAAAGCAGGAAACATAGCAGGATGCATAACGGTTTGTGCAGAAGTAAATCCTGCAGCTGCAACCAAAAGACACGAGCAAGGATGGGTAGATGAACTCATATCCGACATAGACGAACTAGTTAAAAGAACCCGAACGGCAATTCATAAAAATGAGGTTGTTTCTATCGCTTTTATTGGTAATGTAGTAGAGATTTGGGAGCAATTTTATGAAGAAGATATTTATGTTCATCTAGGATCCGATCAAACATCATTGCACAACCCATGGGCTGGGGGTTATTATCCGGTTGAACTCTCATTTGAAAAAGCTAATCAAATGATGGTAGAAAACCCGGAAGTATATAAAGAGAAAGTACAGGCTTCTTTACGCAGGCAGGTAAATGCAATCAACAGACATAGTGAAAAGGGTACCTATTTTTTTGATTACGGTAATGCTTTTCTTTTAGAATCTTCAAGAGCTGGCGGCGATGTAATGGCCAAAAACAATATCGATTTCAAGTATCCATCTTATGTTCAAGATATTTTAGGCCCTATGTGTTTCGATTATGGGTTCGGTCCGTTCCGTTGGGTTTGCACATCTGGCAACCCTGAAGATTTGCAAAAAACTGATGCTATAGCCCTCAAAGTAATGGAAGAAATTAAAGCAAATGCTCCTAAAGAAATTCAGCAGCAAATGCAGGATAACATTACTTGGATAAGGGAAGCCGAACAAAATAAGCTGGTAGTAGGTTCGCAAGCAAGAATTTTATATGCGGATGCAGAGGGCCGAATGAAAATTGCCGAAGCTTTTAACCAAGCTATTGAAAACGGTGAAATTTCTGCTCCAGTAGTTTTAGGTCGTGACCATCATGATGTTAGCGGCACCGACTCCCCGTTTAGAGAAACTAGCAATATTTACGATGGTAGTAAGTTCACGGCAGATATGGCAATGCATAATGTTATTGGGGATAGTTTTAGAGGGGCCACCTGGGTATCCATACACAATGGTGGCGGTGTAGGGTGGGGCGAAGTAATCAATGGTGGTTTCGGGCTGTTGTTAGATGGCTCAAAAGAGGCAAGTAAAAGATTAAAGAATATGCTTTTTTACGATGTAAATAATGGCATATCTAGAAGAAGTTGGGCAAGAAATGACGAAGCACTTTTTGCTATAAAACGTGAAATGGAACGCACACCTGAACTAAAAGTTACCTTACCTAATTTGGTAAATGAGGATTTACTAGAAAATCTTTTTTAAGTTATGGCATATCAAAATCCACAACCAGAAAATTGGACAGGAAGGGTTTCCAACCGAGAGCTTTATTTACATGAAAAAGTGAAGTTAGTATCGGCTTCATCATTGCCAAAAGCCGAAGAAAAAACTATTGCGATTTTAGGTTATTCCTGCGACGAAGGGGTAAAAAGAAATCAGGGAAGGGTTGGTGCAAAAGAAGGTCCAAATGCAATACGAAAGGCCTTGTCCAAAATGCCCAACCACTTATCCAATACTGAGCATGTTTTTGATGTTGGAGATATTGTTTGTTTTGATACTGATATGGAAAAAGCCCAAGAACTACTCTCAGAGCAAGTTTTTGCCTTACTGCAAAAAAATACCTTTCCTATTCTCCTAGGTGGCGGACATGATATTGCTTATGGTCAATACAATGGTATTAAAAAGTACCTAGCTTCAAAAAATAAGAACCATACTATTGGAATTATAAATTTTGATGCGCATTTTGATTTGCGTGCAAACCTTGACGGAAGTAATTCTGGCACTCCTTTTTATCAAATAGCAAAAGAGAATACTACATTCAAATACTTTTGTTTGGGAATTCGAAAAGATGCGAATGATGCCCAACTTTTTAAAACTGCCAAAGAATTCAAAGTTGATTATGTGCTAAGAAACAAGTTCGCCCTATTTAATTTAAAGGCCATACTAAAACAACTGCAAATCTTTATTGATACCGTTGACAAAGTTTATGTCACCATTGATTTAGATGGCTTTTCTTCAGCTTATGCTCCGGGAGTTAGCGCAGCATCTCCTATGGGCTTCGAGCCTAATGTTGTGATGGCCTGTTTAAAAATAATCTTAGCCTCCAAAAAGGTAATCAGTATTGACATGGCCGAGATGAATCCTAAATATGACAGGGATGGGCAAACCGCAAAACTCGCTGCTTCTTTAGTGCATCATGTAATTCACACCAAGTTTTAAACACAAAAAAAGCCTCCCAAAAGGAAAGCCTTTCATTGGTTTGCAAATTAATGCAATACCTAGCTTTAATTCTGTGTATCGAATTAAAGCCCAACACAACACTACAAAGATAGTAAAGCTTTTACTTTTAAAATAAAAAAGTGGATTCGACTTCTATCAAGGCTATAATTTACCTAAAACAATCTTTTAACTCGTTTGTAAATTCTACCGACTAAAAAAGGGCTTCACCAGTTGGCAAAACCCTTTTACGAGAACACTATATGAAAATGAAAAAATTTACTTTCTTAATTAGTAACAAGATAAAAGTATACTGAAACAGTGGTAATACATAAAAAATGATGTGAACTCATAGATTGTTATGGTTTAATCCCATAATTTTAGTGGTAAGCCATTTTTTTTGAAATGAAAATTAGAATTAAAGGAAATACAATACGGTTTAGATTAACCAAATCTGAAGTACAAAAGCTTTGTAGTACAGGCCATATAGAAGATAAAACCGAATTTTTAAATCAAGACTTTGTTTATGCAGTTGAATTATCAAAAAAGCATGATACCCAAAGTGTAAGCTTTTACGATAATAAAATCATATGTTATCTGCCCTACAACATTGGCTACGATTGGTACAATACAAATGAAGTTGGTTTTGAAAATGTACAAAAACTAACTAAGAACAAAACTCTCTTTATACTTATAGAAAAGGATTTTGCATGTTTAGATAATAGACTAGAAGATCAATCCGATAATTACCCTAATCCAAAATCGACTGAAACTTAAATTCGGCTCCCTATGAAAAAAGATAGTAAGAGAAAGGTTTCTTATACCGGTAAAATAGCCTTCACAGGGCTTGAATTAAGAGAACCTGTCACCCATGCCGCAGGTTTATTGGGTGTAAAGGAGGCATTACGCCATGGTTTTAAGGAAATGGGAATAGTAAGGTCAATGAAGAGCTTGTTGGAAATGAACCAAAAAGACGGCTTCGACTGCCCAAGTTGCGCCTGGCCAGACCCAGAAAAACCTTCAAAAATTGCAGAGTATTGCGAAAATGGTGCAAAAGCCCTAGCTGATGAAGCCACTACCTCAAAAGCCAATATAGACTTCTTTAAAAAACACTCTGTGGAAGAACTTTCTCAACTCACAGATTATGAGCTCAACAAAGTTGGAAGATTGGTAGAGCCCCTTGTGCTAAAGCCTGAAAGTAGTCATTACGAACCCATTACTTGGCAAAACGCGTTTGACTTAATAGCCCAAGAATTAAAAAAATTAGATTCCCCAGATGAAGCTATTTTTTATACCTCTGGCCGCTCTAGTAACGAAGCTGCCTTTTTATATGGAATGTTCGCCCGTGCGCTGGGTACTAACAATATGCCCGATTGCTCTAATATGTGTCATGAAAGTAGCGGTGTAGCACTGGGTGAAACTTTAGGAATTGGCAAAGGCTCCATAAAATTAGAGGATTTGTATGGAGCAGAAGTGGTCATTGTTGCAGGGCAAAACCCAGGCACAAATCATCCGAGAATGTTAACCGCCTTAGAAAAATGTAAGAAAAAGGGAGGTACGGTTATTAGTATAAATCCATTAGAGGAAACTGGGCTCATCAATTTTCGAAATCCGCAAAATTTAAAAGGTCTGGTAGGTAATGGCACAGATTTAGCCGATATTCATTTACAGGTAAAAATCAATCAAGATATTGCTTTGGTCAAATTAATTTTAAAACGATTGGCAAAGCTTGACGCTATAGACAAATCGGTTTTTGATCACGACTTTATCAATACCTATGTACAAGGATATAATGAGTTATTAGAGGATATCAATAGCTATGATGAAAAAGACTTACTGGAAAAATGTGGCGTTCTTGAAGAAAAAATAAACCAAACTGTAGCGCTGCTGGCCAAAAAATCCAAAATTGTTGTCTGTTGGGCAATGGGCCTTACCCAACATAAAAATGGCGTTGAAAATATACGGGAATATGTAAATCTCCTTCTTTTAAAAGGCGCTATTGGAAAACCCTTTGCCGGCACTTGCCCAGTTCGTGGTCACAGTAATGTGCAAGGTGATCGCTCTGTTGGTATTCAACATTTTGTAAATACCGAGTTAAACGCAACTATTGAAAAACACCTAGGCTTCATACCACCGGCAAAGGAAGGGGTAGATACGGTTGGGGCCATGAAGGCCATGCATGAAGGCAAAGCCAAGGTATTTATGTGCTTAGGTGGTAATTTTCTAATGGCCGCATCAGATACAAAATATACAGCCGAGGCATTGCAAAAGTGTGAGCTTACTGTGCAAGTTAGCACCAAATTAAATCGCACCCATTTGGTTACTGGGAAAACTGCTTTGATTTTACCAACTTTAGGACGTTCAGAAAAGGATTTAAAAAATGGAAAACAACGGAATTTTACCGTTGAGAATAGTATGGGGCGGGTTACACAGTCGAAAGGGATATTAAAACCTGCTTCAGAAAACCTAATGAGCGAACCTGAAATTATTGCCAACCTGGCGCATACTTTTTTTGAAGGCAAACATGCGATGGATTGGAAAACACTTGGTCAAGATTATGGTCTGGTGCGGCAACTTATTGATAAGGTCATCAAAGGTTTTGAAAAAACCGACGAACGTTCTAAAGGTGTGGGGTACTATTTACCCAATAACGTTCGCGAATTGGATTTTAGCAAATTACCCAACGGAAAGGCGCAATTGGCCATTAATAGATTACCTAAGCATGATTTAAAGACCAATGAATTTATGCTCATGACCATACGCTCACATGACCAGTTTAACACCACTATTTATGGATTGGACGACAGATATCGTGGGGTTTACAATGAAAGAAGAGTATTGTTTATGAACGAAAAAGATATGGAAAGGCAACAGCTACAAAAACGGGATGTCGTGAATATCGCAAGCAACTATAATGATACCAAAAGGGTTGCGCACAATTTTATTATCGTACCCTATAAAATTCCAAAGGGAAATTTGGCTGCCTATTTTCCGGAGACAAATGTTTTAGTGCCCCACAATCATTTTGCAGATAGAAGCAAAACCCCGATTAGCAAGTCGATTAAAGTAAGGATTCATAAAATAGAATCTTGACCTATTCAACTAGCGATTGTTTCAAGTGCATTGACCAAATAATCAATATCTTTTTTGGTGATATAAATAGCAAAAGATAATCTGAGGGCATTGAGCCCGTGACTACTCATGGGCCTACAATCAATACCATGCTTTGCCCAAAGGCTTTGTTTTACCTCTTTTACATTTTTTCCGTTTACCTCAACTACTTGTATTGCCGAAGAAAGTTGATTGGAAACAGGACTCTTTAAAGTAAAACGATTATCATTTTTTAATTTCGAACGGAAGTAAGACTTAAGTTCAAAACTCCGTTTATGTATTTCATCGGCTCCTATGGTATTATGAAAATCGACAGAAGCCCCTAAGCCCAAAACCTCTGGAAGATTTCGTGTGTTATAATTCTCCAATCGGCGAATACTCTGGTCTTGATAACCCCTAGCGACCATTAGAGGTTTTAGATATTTTTGACTTTCTTGTTTTGCATAAAAAATACCGACTCCCTTAGGTGAAAAAAGCCATTTATGTGAACTAGCAGTATAAAAATCACAGCCTAGATCTTTTAAATCGATTGTAAACATTCCTGCAGATTGTGCGCCATCTACTGCAACTAAAATCCCTTTTTCATGTGCCATTTTTGACACCTCTTTTACAGGTAATATCATCCCATTGGTATTGACGATATGGCACATGGATATTAGCTTTGTTTTAGGTGTAATTGCCTTTCTATAAACTGTGGTCAATTCCTCAATACTTTTGGGTAGAATAGGTAATTCTGGTCGCACCAATTTGACACCTTTAGTTTCTTGCCAAACTTCCCAAGGAATGGTTCCGCTTGCGTGTTCATGATTGGCCAGAATAATTTCATCTCCTGGTTGCAAATCAAAACTTCTAGCGATAAGATTCATGCCCTCAGTAGTATTATGAATCAATGCGATTTCTTCGTCAGTAACAGAGAATAAATTAGCAACTTTTTGACGTACAGCTTCTTTTTCATTTGACCATCCTCCCCACATATATTTGGATGGAAAACCATCCAGTAGATTTCTGAACTTTTGGGTTTCTTGTTGAATTTTAACTGATGAAGCTCCAAGAGAAGCATTATTAAAATATCTTAGCCCTTCTGCTAAGTTGAATTGAGATTTTACAAGCTCCCAGTAGGCTTCAGTATTAGCATCTCCTTCAAAAATACCTTCAGCCTTCCAATCATCTTTTAAGGTATTTCCGAATACGGGCATTGTCATCGATGCTAAGGCACCTTGACCAAAACGTTTTAAAAACTTTCTTCTATTTTCAGAATCCATCACTCTTTTCTTTATACACCTGCTACGATGTTAAAAGTACAAGAGAAATTCTTAAGACCGATAAATTTATTTGAATGCTTGATGCCCCGTAATATCAGCACCAGTGATTAATAAATGGATGTCATGAGTACCTTCATAAGTAATCACACTTTCAAGGTTCATCATATGCCGCATAATACTATACTCGCCAGTGATACCCATTCCGCCTAACATTTGCCTGGCTTCACGTGCAATTTTAATGGCCATATCAACATTATTACGTTTGGCCATAGAAATTTGAGCCGTAGTAGCTCTGCCTTTATTCTTTAATTGCCCCAAACGAAAAGCCAATAATTGAGCTTTAGTGATTTCGGTAATCATTTCAGCTAATTTTTTTTGTTGTAGCTGAAAAGCAGCAATTGGCTTTCCAAACTGAATACGTTCTTTGGCATATCTTAGAGCAGTGTCGTAACAATCCATAGCCGCACCGATAGCACCCCATGCAATACCATAACGAGCAGAATCCAAACAACCAAGCGGTGCTCCAAGTCCAGATTTATTGGGTAATAAATTTTCTTTAGGCACTTTTACATTGTCAAAAATAAGTTCACCCGTAGCGGAAGCGCGTAAAGACCATTTATTATGTGTTTCGGGCGTTGAAAAACCTTCCATATCACGCTCTACAATTAGACCATGTATTCTGCCTTCTTCATTCTTGGCCCACACAACGGCAACATCGGCAAAAGGAGAATTTGAAATCCATAATTTAGCGCCATTCAACAAATAATGGTCGCCCATATCTTTGTATTTGGTTTCCATACCACCCGGGTTTGACCCATGATTCGGCTCCGTAAGTCCGAAACAGCCCATCCATTCTCCTGTAGCCAGTTTTGGCAAATATTTTTTACGCTGCTCTTCTGTACCATATGTAAAAATAGGATACATTACCAACGAAGACTGTACCGAAGCTGTAGACCGAACACCACTATCGCCACGTTCTATTTCTTGCATTATTAAGCCATAACTGATTTGGTCAAGACCTGCCCCACCATATTCTTCTGGAATATACGGACCAAAAGCACCGATTTCTGCCAAACCTCCGATAATCTGTTTTGGAAATTCTGCCTTTTGGGCATAGTCTTCAATAATTGGGGAGATATCACGCTTTACCCATTGGCGAGCAGCATCGCGAACCAATTTGTGTTCTTCAGAAAGTAAATCGTCTAAATTATAATAATCAGGAGCTTCAAATAAATCAGGCTTCATGCAAAAAAATTTTACCAAAGGTACTAATGATATGTAACATTTCACATCACCTCTGTTACATTTTCAAGTAGAAAGCTTTTGTTAATTCTTGATACTCTTGCGTATATTCATGTCTCCTTATTTCAATAACAAGCTCATCTTCATGAATCTCATTTTCTTCAAATGAAAATTGCAATAAGCTTCTTTTTATTTCTGAATCTGGACTCCCTTTTATCCGTGTAATTCGATTAGCATATAAATTAGACTTTAAGGCTAGAGAACAAAATTCTTTCTCCTCTTTAAAAGGAATAATAGTAGCAAAGCTACCGTTTGAAGAAAGTAACTTTTCCGCTGCCCTTAAAAGCATATCAAAAGGTAATGCTAAATTTTGTCTCGCATTGTCCCGTGCTTTATCACCACTAGAGACGTCTTCCGAATAAAATGGTGGATTTGAAACAATTAAATCATAACTATCATCCATTTCCTCAACAAATTCTTGCAGACTTGCATGATAGCAGAAAAGTCTGTCTCCCCAAGGGGAAGCTTCAAAATTCTCAACACATTGCTCATACGCATCATCATCCAACTCAATAGCGTCTATGGTTTCTGCTGTTGAACGTTGAGCAAGTTGTAATGCAATTAACCCAGTGCCTGCTCCAATATCCAAGACTGATTCAGGATTATTTTCTAATGTTGTCCATGCTCCAAGCAAGACCCCATCTGTGCCTACCTTCATAGCGCATCGGTCTTGATTAATGGTAAATTCTTTAAACTTAAAGGGTTTGGACATTAATTTAGAAATTACAAAATCACTTTATGATTATTAACACACTTCGACAAGCTCAGTGTGACCAATACACTTAAAAATCTTGTGTTTGAATTTGACGCTTGAATTTGAACTTAATTAGTACCCAATATACAAATCAACCAAACCCTCCGGTGTAGTAACATAGATTTTTTTAGATGCTCTATCCACTTTGGTAATGATATCGTCCGTTACCGGAATCAGCAATTCTTTATTCCCCTTTTTGGCTTCAAAAAGCACCTGTGATGCAGAATCGTTGATCGATTGTATCACCCCAATATCGCCGTGAACTTCGTCCATCAAAGTAAATCCTATGACTTCATGAAAATAAAACTTGTTGCCACTGAGTTTTGGAAGCATTGCAAGCGGTAAATACAATTCTGCACCTAAAATTCTATCCGCAGCAGATTCATCTTTTACTTCTTCAAAGTCAATACGAAGTAAGGTTGATTTATGTAAACGACATCTATCAATAAAAAATGGAACCAGATTGTTCCCTAGTGAAACAAAAACTGATTCCATGTTTTCGTAAATCTCCGGTTCATCGGTATCGATTTTAGCCAATACCTCCCCTTTGAAACTATATTTTGAAACGACTTTGCCTAGGTAGAAACAATCTTCCTTGTGCATAGCCTTATACTTCTATTCTTCTTCTGAGCTAGCCTCTGGAGCAGCTTCTTCGGCTTTAGCTTCTACTTTTGCAGGAGCTTCTTCCTTAACTTCTTCTACGGCCTCAGCTACTTCCTCTTTAACCTCTTCTGCAACTTCAGTTGCCTCTGCAGCAACTTCTTCTACAACTGGCGTACTTTCTTCAACTACTTCTTCTGCAGCTTCTTCAACTTCCGGCAATGCAGCAGCGGCTCTTTTTTCGCTAAATTCTTTTTCGGCTTCTAGTGCTTTTGCTTTCGCATCTGCCTGTGCCTTATCAAGACCATCTACTTTAGCAGCAACCGACTTTTCTTTCTCGGCTACCCAAGCTTGAAATTTTTCTTCAGCCTGCTCTTCGGTAAATGCTCCTTTACGAACACCACCCAATAAGTGATGCTTCATAAGCACTCCTTTGTATGACAAAATTGCCCTTGCAGTATCTGTAGGTTGTGCTCCATTGCTTAACCATTGAACAGAACTGTCTACATTTACATTAATCGTAGCAGGGTTTGTATTAGGATTATAAGTTCCTAATTTTTCCAAAAATTTACCGTCTCTTTTTGCGCGAGAATCCGCAGCAACGATCCAATAGAATGGTTTTCCTTTTTTACCGTGGCGTTGCAATCTAATTTTTACTGGCATATCACATTAATTTGTAGGGTGCCCGACCCAGATTATTAATTCTTTTAATCACTTTATGTACAAAGCGGGTGCAAAAATACATTTAATTTTAAAATATTCAACTATTACAGCCTTAGAAAGTTAAATCTCTTTAACACTACGGCCCCGATCCTCTAAATCTTTGTTAAACCCCTGTATTTACTTGACTTTTTGCAAAAAAGCTGTAAGTTAAATAGTGTAGTTATTGATAGACAATAACAGATGAATTAAAAATGAAGATGAATATTATGAAGTACACAATTGAAATGTCGAACAAATTAAACGATTTATTAGAAAGAACCTATGACGCCGAAAAAGGCTTTAAGCAAGTAGCGGAAAAGGTAAACAATACGATTATCAAAGAATTCTTTACAAAAAGAGCTCAACAACGATATGATTTCGGGCATGAGCTAAAGGCTGAAATCAAAGCGTTTGGCCAAGAGCCAGAAAAAGGAGGAAGCTTAAAAGGAAAATTACACAGAACGTGGATTGATTTCAAATCGTTATTTAACAACGAAAATGAAGAAGCAATGTTAGAAGAGGTAAAACGTGGTGAAGAAGAAGCCATTGAAACCTACAATGACATCTTACATGACAAAGAGTTCGTATTACCACCATCCACTGAAAGTTTATTAATGAGACAGCGCAATGCTATTAGAGAAACGCTCGAAACGGCCGACCTCTATGAAAATGCAGTCTCATAATAGGTTGTTTTGATTGATTGATACGTAAAAGCTGGGCAAATGCCCAGCTTTTTTTGGTTGATAACTCATTACAACTCTCCTTCACCTAAATAAGCTTTTTAGCTATTTTTATTCCTAACTTTTTAATAGGTTCTCGCCTCCGCCCGAACTGACAGATTTAAATATATGTACCTAATCTTCGATACCGAAACCACTGGTCTTCCCAAACGTTGGGACGCCCCTATAACCGATACTGATAATTGGCCACGTTGCATACAAATTGCATGGCAATTACATGATGGGCTTGGTGATCTCATAGAGCATCAAGATTATTTGGTACAACCAGAAGGGTTTAATATTCCTTATGAAGCAGAACAGATCCACGGAATTTCTACAGGGCTAGCGGAACAAGAAGGAATTCCCTTAAATGAGGTTCTAGAACGTTTTAATGAAGCCTTGGCCAAAGCCAAATTCGTAGTCGGGCAAAATGTTGGCTTCGACATTAACATTATGGGAGCGGAGTTCCATCGAGAAAACGTTACCAATCCCTTACAAGATTTACCCGTTTTGGATACTTGTACGGAACATACGGCCCAACTCTGCCAAATACCAGGAGGGCGTGGAGGTAAATTCAAGCTTCCTACCCTTACGGAACTTCATGAGTATCTTTTTAATGAACCTTTTGCCGAAGCCCACAATGCAACCGCAGATGTTGAAGCAACAACCCGCTGTTTTTTAGAGCTAGTAAGAAGAAAACAATATACCAAGGAGCAGTTAGACGTTCAACCCGATTATTTTCAGAATTTTTCGGAAGCAAATCCGCAAGAAATTCCGCTTATTGGATTAAAGCACATTAACCTAAAGAAAGCATCAAAAAAAATAGCTGATACCCTTTGGAATAGGGATACCGGTGGAATATCGGAACAAGAGCTTAAGGAAAATGCTAAAGATTTAGCCGGTGTTGATTTTGTACACCTGCATAATCACTCGCAGTTTTCTGTTTTGCAATCTACAATGTCGATGAAAGAACTGGTAAAGCAAACCGCTGACGCCAATATGCCGGCAGTAGCTTTAACAGATCATGCCAATATGATGGGCGCCTTTCATTTTGTAAAAGAAGTAAAAGCGCATAATAAAACGGTTGCTGAAAAAAATGCCGAGGCCAAAGAAAAAGGAGAGCCAGAGATAGCTAAAAACATTACCCCGATTATTGGCTGTGAGTTTTTTGTTTGTGAAGACCATACCAATAAAAATGTAAAAGACTACGGATACCAGATTGTAATGCTGGCCAAAAACAAAAACGGCTACCACAACTTGGCAAAAATGTCTTCTATTGCCTATACCGACGGATTTTATTACGTTCCAAGAATTGATAAAAAGGTAATACAGCAATACAAAGAAGATATCATTGTACTCTCTGGAAACCTGTATGGAGAAATACCCGGCAAAGTACTCAATGTGGGCGAAAAACAAGCCGAAGATGCCTTATCATGGTGGAAACAAGAATTTGGAGAGGACTTCTATCTTGAAATCATGCGCCATGGGCAAGAAGATGAAGACCGTGTCAATAAGGTACTTTTAGAATTTGCTAAAAAACATGAGGTAAAACTAGTTGCATCGAACAACACCTATTACGGTAACAAAGAAGATGCAGAAGCCCATGATATTCTGTTATGCGTAAAAGATGGCGAAAAACAGACCACACCCATAGGTAGGGGGCGTGGTTACCGCTATGGACTACCTAACCAAGAATACTACTTCAAGTCTTCTGATGAAATGAAGACCTTATTCAAAGACATTCCAGAAGCTATATTAAATCTGCAAGAGATTGTAAGCAAAGTAGAAGCTTTTGATCTGGCCCGTGACGTTTTGTTACCCGAGTTTGATATTCCTACCGAGTTTAAGGTAGAAGAAGATGCAATTGATGGAGGCAAAAGAGGTGAAAATGCATATCTAAAACACATCACCTACAAAGGAGCAAAAGAACGCTATGGGGAGATAACAGATGAAATTAAAGAACGAATAGATTTTGAGCTAAAAACTATAGAAAACTCCGGTTATCCAGGTTATTTTTTAATTGTAGAAGATTTTATTCGCGAAGCACGTAATATGGATGTTTCCGTTGGGCCTGGTCGTGGTTCGGCAGCAGGTTCCGTAGTTGCATACTGTTTAAAAATCACCAATATAGACCCGCTTAAGTACGATTTACTTTTTGAGCGATTCCTAAATCCAGATAGGGTTTCAATGCCAGATATCGATATTGATTTTGATGATGAGGGTCGTGGTCGGGTTATGGAGTATGTCATCAATAAATACGGCGCCAACCAAGTAGCTCAGATTATTACTTACGGTACTATGGCGGCTAAATCATCCATTAGAGATACCGCTCGTGTTTTAGATTTACCGTTGAATGATGCCGACCGTATTGCCAAGCTGATTCCGACCATGTCTAAATTAGGTAAGATTTTTGGGCAGTCGGATGCGGACTTAAAAAAGAAATTTAGAGCTGATGACCTAGATAAGGTTCATCAATTGCTCAATATTTCAGAAGGAGATGATTTAGAAGGTAGAACTGTAAATATGGCCCGTGTTCTAGAAGGGTCATTGCGAAATACAGGAATACATGCTTGTGGCGTTATTATTACACCAGATGATATTACCAATTTCGTACCAGTTGCCACCGCAAAAGATTCTGATTTATATGTCACCCAGTTTGATAACTCCGTAGTAGAAAGTGCCGGGCTTCTAAAGATGGATTTCTTAGGATTAAAAACCTTGACACTTATTAAAGACACGGTTAAAATTGTAAAAGCAAGAACCGGTGAAGATTTGATGCCTGATGATTTTCCTCTAGATGATGAGAAAACTTATGAATTGTTTCAACGTGGTGATACGGTTGGTATATTTCAATACGAATCCCCAGGGATGCAAAAGCACATGAAAAATCTTAAACCTTCGGTTTTTGATGATCTCATTGCCATGAACGCTTTGTATCGTCCAGGACCAATGGAATACATTCCCAGTTTTATCGCCCGTAAACATGGTGAGGAAGAGATAACCTATGACCTTCCGGAAATGGAGGAGTATCTAAAAGACACCTATGGAATTACGGTTTATCAAGAGCAGGTGATGCGCTTGTCACAAAAGATTGCAGGTTTCTCTAAAGGCGATGCCGATGTGTTACGAAAGGCCATGGGGAAGAAGATATTTGCCCTACTACAAAAATTAAAACCGCAATTTTTAGATGGCGGAGAAAAGAACGGACACCCAAGGGAAATTCTGGAGAAAATATGGAAAGATTGGGAAGCCTTCGCATCTTATGCATTTAATAAAAGTCATTCTACCTGCTACGCATACATTGCTTACCAAACAGCCTATCTTAAGGCCCACTACCCTGCCGAGTATATGGCTGCGGTTTTGTCTAACAATATGAACGACATTAAGCAGGTAACTTTCTTTATGGAAGAATGTAAACGCATGGGCCTAGATGTACTTGGCCCTGATGTAAACGAATCGTTCTATAAATTTGCGGTAAACAAAGACTACGCCGTGCGTTTCGGTATGGGTGCCATAAAAGGAGTTGGCCGTTCTGCCGTACAATCCATTGTAGATGAACGCAAAGAGAATGGCCCCTTCAAATCGGTTTTTGATATGGCCAAACGCATCGATTTACGTGCCGCGAACAAAAAAGCTTTTGAAAATTTAGCAGTTGCTGGTGGATTTGATTCTTTTGGCGATACTTTACGGGCACAATACTTTCATGACGAAGGTGATGGCATTTCGTTTCTTGAAAAAGTAATCAAATACGGCGCAAAGTTTCAAGAAAATGAAAACTCTTCACAAGTCAGTCTATTTGGTGATGCCAGCGAAGTGCAAATTCCAGAACCGACGGTTCCCCCATGCGAAGATTGGGGCACTATGGAAAAACTAAGACGAGAGAAAGAGGTCGTAGGCATTTACCTTTCTGGTCACCCCCTAGATGATTTCAAAAAAGAAATTACCGCTTTCTGTAATACAAGCGTATCAGTTTTTAAAGACGACCTAGATGGCTACGTAAATCGCGAACTGTCTTTTGCGGGCGTGATTACCGATGTGCAACACCGTATTTCTAAAAATGGAAAAGGCTGGGCAGCTTTTACCCTAGAAGATTACACCGATACGTATGAGTTTCGAATTTTTGGGGAAGAATATCTAAAATTCAGGCACTTTTTAATGATCAACTCTTTTGCCTATATCAAAGTATTTGTGCGTGAAGGGTGGACAAATAGAGAAACCGGTAAAAAGGGAGATCCTCGACTTCAATACAATGACTTTAAGCAATTGCAAGACGTCATGGATTCTTATGCAAAGAAACTGACCATAAAACTTGATATTGCTGCCTTGCAAGAAAAACGGATTATGGCCTTAAAAGACACCTTGCGTTCTCATAAAGGCAGTCATCCTTTAAATTTTATTGTTTATGAAATGGAAGAGGAAATAAAATTAAGCCTATCCAGCAGAAAACAAAAAGTAAATATAACAAGTGAATTATTGCATACATTGGAGGAGCAAGAAGTTCATTATAAACTTAATTAATATAAGTTTTACTGATATACCAATAACCAAAACGAATGTTAAATCCGTAAGGAAACACCCCTGTATTTGACTAACTTTGCGAAATAGTAAATAAAAAAACATGGCACTAGAAATAACAGATGCGACTTTTGACGAAGTTGTTTTAAAAAGTGATAAACCAGTAGTAGTAGATTTTTGGGCAGCTTGGTGCGGTCCATGTCGTATGGTTGGTCCAATTATTGACGAAGTAAGTACAGAATACGATGGTAAAGCTGTTGTTGGTAAGGTAGATGTAGATGCAAACCAACAATTCGCAGCCAAATACGGCGTACGTAACATTCCAACGGTATTGGTTTTCAAAGATGGCGAAATCGTTAGTCGTCAAGTAGGGGTATCTCCTAAGAAAGTATATACCGATGCTATCGATGCCTTATTATAATAGTTAGCAATCGTTAAATTTTAGAAAAGGTCTGGCCATTGCCAGACCTTTTTATTTTATCTTAGTTTTTCATGGATATCAAGTCTGAGCTAAATAAGGCCAAACTATTTTCTAATCTTGAACTTTTGGCAAAGCAAGTTGTCGAAGGCTTTATCAGTGGCATCCATAAAAGTCCGTTTCACGGATTTTCTTCAGAATTTGCCGAGCATAAAATTTACAATACCGGAGAAAGCACCAAACACATAGATTGGAAACTTTTCGCTCGCACCGATAAACTATACACTAAGCGTTACGAAGAGGAAACCAATTTGCGTTGCCATATGATTTTGGATAATTCGGCCTCAATGTACTACCCCAAAGTCAAAAACTTAGCAATCGATAATTTAAATAAGATAGGTTTTGGTGTTTTGGCTATTGCATCTTTAATGAATATCCTTAAAAAGCAAAGAGATGCTGTTGGTTTAAGTATTTATTCTGATACCTATAGTTTTTATGTAAACGAAAAAAGTAGTGAACGCCATTTTCAAATGCTCTTGGACAAACTCAACACTGTTGTTTTAAACGAAAATCCGGCAGAAGACACCCGGTCTTATCATTATTTACATCAGATTACAGAAAAACTCAAACGTCGAAGTTTAATTTTTCTTTTTTCGGATATGTTTCAAACAGAAGTTGAAGAAACTAAACTTTTTGAAGCCCTTCGTCATCTAAAATATAACAAGCACGAAGTAGTGCTCTTTCACATATTGGACAGAAACCGTGAACTAAACTTTAATTTTGACAATAGCCCTAAGCGTTTTCTTGATGTAGAAACCGGTAAACATATTGACCTGTATGCAGAAAATATCAAACAACGTTACGAAGAAAAAGTAACCGATTATTTAAGAAACTTAAAACTTAAATGCTCACAATACAAAATAAAATATGTAGAAGTAGATGTTGCTTCTAATTTTTCCAACGTGTTGAACACCTTTATGACGGAACGTCAAAAATTTAATTAGTGAGATTTTATACAAAAAAAGGTTGTTGATATGAAAAAGTGTAGGTATATTTGCCTCCGCTAAAAGCGAGGTCTGGTAGTTCAGTTGGTTAGAATACCTGCCTGTCACGCAGGGGGTCGCGGGTTCGAGTCCCGTCCAGACCGCTCAATAAATAAGGGGCTTCACGAAAGTGAGGCCTTTTGTCGTTTTAAAAATTGCAGACTTTTTGCAGACTTTTATGTTAAAACGCAAATTTTAACATTTCTTCCTATAAATCAATTCATTCTGCATCAAATTTTATTAAAAAACCCACTATCACCTATACTTTACTCATTCTATAGTAAACTTCACTCATTCATATTTTTCTGGTCTCTCTTTATGTTATAGATTTTACAATTAACAAGAATTAAGGCATAATAATTGCAGTTAATTCTTAATATGCCGTGACCTTTAAAAAACAATGCCCCGACTCAGAACCGATTTGACCTACGGATAGTTACTAACGCTAAAAGGTCAACGTATGGAAACAAAACTACTCTCTCAAGAATTATCCGTAGAATTAGAAAGAATCCAATCGATTACGACAGACATTTTAAAACAAAGTGACCTTTCAATTGTACTTTGTAGAAACCTTCTTTTAAAACTAAAAAAAGAAATTTCACACGATATATTTAAAAATGATAAGGAAGAAATCAATTTTTTCAAACAAATTAAACAAGTACCCCTATCCAATCTGGTTTACTTCTTTGAATTAAAATCATTTGAAATCCATTTCCCAAAAGGAGATGAAAACTCTAAAAAGAAATACATCACTAAAAAGTTGAAAAAACTGAATGATTTCTTTACTCAAAACTTAGATTTCATACAATATATTGACCAAGACAAGACCTATTTAGATAGCCACTATTTTACCAGAAAATATTTTAATGAATTCAATATCACTCATGCTAAATATTATTTTCGCGACCCCGATTTTAGTAGTTCCCATGATTTACTTTTGGCAAAATTAAAAGCTAACAGAAGATTGGTCATTTATCTGGAGCAAAGACTCAAGAGTATTGGAAGAAGAAATGGACATACAATTTCCTTTAATAAACAATTAAACTGGACTGCAACTAAAACCGACATGACTGAATTAGCATATGCCTTGAAAAGCAGTGGGGCAATCAACAATGGAAAAGTTAATTTAAAAGAAATTGTTCGGGCCTTGGAAATTACTTTCTCATTTAATTCAGGAGACCCATATAGAAACTACTCTGAAATACAAATCAGAAAAAAAAGTCGAACGAAGTTTTTAGATGAACTCACCTTTGGTTTTATAAGTAATCTAGATAAAGGAAATGAATAAGTCTTACTGCATTTGAAATGTTAAATTTTCACCCAAGTTGGGTAGAACTTGTGAAGTTATTATTTCAAATCAATTCATATTTGTTGAAATTAACGAGGGTATCCACATTTTAATTTGTTAAAAATTAGGGTTCCCATAAATTTCAAAAGATATGCCTACAAGTATTGTTACCACAGAGGATTTAGAGGAGTTTAGAATTAAACTGATCAACGAAATCAAAGAAATACTTATATCACATGGAAGAATAGGAATTGATCATTGGATTAAGTCAGGGCAAGTGATGAACAAACTTGAAATAAGTCCTGGGACCCTTCAAAATTTCAGAGTAAACGGAACTATTCCTTTTTCAAAACTTGGTGGTATCATCTACTATGATGAGGAAAAGATAAATGTGATACTGGAAAACAATGAGGTTAACTTTAAAAGAAAAGCAGCATGAAAATAGCAACTTTTAATATCCAGAATATTTTCCACAGACACTCAGATTTAGTAGAAATGGAACATGAAAAAAAATCCGAGATATGGAGAGAGGAATTTGAGACCCTATTGTTTAGAGAAAATTGTTCGGCAAAAGACTTTATCCGAATGAGAGAGTTGGCAAATCTTTTAGGGTTTCACAAAGCTCCGTTTCAAGAACAATTATCTATGCAAAATATAGATGGTAATTTACATATAAAATCGCCTGGAAAAGTCATGGAAACTAAGGCCACCTATTTAACTGATTGGAATGGCTGGACAAAGCTCAAGTCAGTACCAATTTCCAAAAAAGCCATAAAGAATAAGGCAAAGGTTATTATAGACGTCAATCCAGACATTATTCTATTACAACAAGTAGAAAATAGGCAATCCCTGATCCAGTTTCATGACGTTTTTTTCAATGGGAATGAAAATTCAAGTTATAATGAAATTATGCATATTCAAGGAAATGATGGTATTGGTTTAGGCATGGGTATTCTTTTAAAAAGAGGTTATCATATCAAGTCTATTAAATCCTATTCGAATGAAAGGGATACAATTGGAAATATGCTTTTTAACTCAGACTTTCAACAATACAAAATTAAAACTCCAAAAAACGGAACAGTAGTTTTACTTTCTTGTCAACTAGCAGATGAAAATGCATCCATTGACCTTCGTAAAAGGCAAGCAGAAAAGGTTTCGGAGGTTTATACCAATCTAATGTTGAAGGGATATAAAAATATTATTGTTGTAGGAACATTGAATGCTCCTTCTTATTCAGATTCTATCTCTCCGATTATGGAATCTGGTATATTAGACATTATAAAACACAATTCTTTCAGCGTAATGTCCGATTCAGGTACTGATGCTAGCTATTTTAGAATGGGTGCTTATAGAATGGGTGTTAACATCATGCAAAAAGACTATTTATTGGCATCTCCGAACCTATATAAAGACTTAAAGAAATGTGGAATGAACAGAAAGGGTATGTGGCCTTTGAAAAAACCAGAATGGGTAACCTATGATACTGTAGAGAATGAAAAGGATGCGGCTAGCGACCATCCCTTGCTATGGGCCGAATTCAAATTAGAAGATTCTATTCAACTCTATAAGAAAAGTGCATAGTACTATATGTAAGTTGCCAAAATTATACTTTTAGCTGTAATTTTGGCGACTTATAACCTTTCAAAAAGATGGTTCATTGTTAGCTCGTTTTGTACATACTGATTAGAATATTGATTAGAAACCAATCCATAAGTAGTAATAAAAGTCACAAAAATACTTTTCCTGGTATTGGTGCTTTCAGCAAATTTGTTAGACTTGTTTGCTATTTCGTTTGCATACTTTTTATTTAATGCAAATTCCGTATTGTAAAACTTCATTTCACATAAATTGATGATATTGTCATCCCTATCGATTAACATATCGATTTGTGCCCCTTTGCCATTGCCTTTTTCGATCCAGCTTCCGTGAGTAGAATTGACCCCAGTTATTTTGAGCCCTTCTTTGATTTGTTCTACATGTTTTATGCAAATGGTTTCAAAGCTATATCCCGACCATATTTTGTAGGATTGCTTCCCTTGCATCTTCATCCAAACACCTCCTTTTGAAGGTTTTGTTTTTTCGATGTATTTAATATAGAACATCGAATACTCATCGCTAAGTCGATAAATTGAGTCTTTGACACCTTGATAGGGAAGATAATTTTCTATAAAGCCAGAATCTTCTAACTCTATTAAAGCTTTAGTAAGTCCTCCACCGGAGGGTATGCCGGTTTTAATGGAAATTTCATTTCTTGTAAGTCCTTTTCTTACTGCTGCCAATGATCGAACTATCGATTCATGGTTTTCATAAAATTCAAAGAGGGAAGCAAATACGTTATCAAATTCCGTTCGAAGAAAACCATTTTGAGTAAAACATAATCGATCAAGCGTCTGTGGAACACTTTCCCCTGGTTTTATTTTTTCAAGATAATGAGGAATACCACCGATGGTCATATAGATTTGCAATATATCGTAACGAGAGAATTTTACCTTATTCTCCAGAAGAAGTTGTTCTGTTTCATTTAAATTGAAAGGCTTCAATTGAATGCGTTCGGTTAGTCTATTATGTAAGCCTCCTTTATTATTTACTATATTTTGTATCATGTATGAGGCAGCTGATCCGCAAACAATGACTACAATATCATCCCGCTTTGAAGCATAATTGTTCCAGAAATTATCAAAGGCTGGAAGAAAGTTCGACCGTCTTGAATCCAACCAAGGAAATTCATCAATGAACAGTACCTTTTTCTTTTTTGATTTTAATGTATCAAAGTACTTACCTAAATTATGGAAGGCTTCAATCCAGCTTTTGGGTTCATTGAAGTTTGGTTTTTTATCAAATAGTAGCAGATGAAAATTTGCTAATTGCTCTTTCAACGAAGCACCATGTATACCAGAAAACCTGAATCTTATGTCCTCTTTATAAACACTATCAATCAAAAAGGTTTTTCCAATGCGACGTCTACCATATACCACAATAAGTTCTGGGCGGTTACTTTTCAATGCCGCTTTAAGTATTTCCTTCTCTTCTTGCCTTCCTATTAATGCCCTCATAATTTTATATCTCGCCAAATATATAGAAAAATCGTAGTTTTGGCGACTTATATGTTTAATCTATTTTTATTTTGTATTGTTTCTCACGAAATAGGTAACCTCTTTGTACATAGCTGATATAATACTTCCTATACTCTTCAAAACCTCTGATATTAGCTCTTTCATAATTCACTCTTATATTGCCATTAGAATAACCAAGGCCAAGACCTTTCTGTTTTCTTTGTTATTTAAATAATTGGATTCGTTTGAATTAGACAAGTACCCAAGCTCTATCAATACAGCGGGACAATATCCTGTTGTTTCTCTTAAAACCTGAAAATTAGCATGCTTGGGATTTTTAGTCTTAAAACCCAAGTTCAGTTTTAGCGCATTCAAGATTGCCTTTCCATACGATAGAGATAATTCATTATTATCATAGGTATAAAGTTCAACTCCTTTTATCTCAGGATTATTAATATGATTGCAATGCAGTGATATAAAAACATCTGGCTTTATATGTTTGACAAGCTTAGTTCTATCGTCCAATGAGATAAGTGTATCCCTATTCCTAGTCAAATAGATATCATATTTAGATTCTAATAAATTTTTGTTCCAATTTTTCATGTATCGGACAATGTCTAGAACGACATTCTTTTCTTGAAGCCCATTATTCGACACGGCACCTGAATCGATTCCGCCATGTCCGGCATCAAGAATAATAATCTTTCGGTCTTCAAATATTGACTGACCAAATACTAGGCTGCTGCTCCAAATTAGCAAACACATTAAAACGGTTATCATCACTTTCATCAATTCTTGGCTTTACAATTCTTTATTGAGCAATATTCAACGAATCATACAAAACCATAAACTTCCCTCAAAAATTAACGCTATTCCTAGTTAATTTTTAGGAATCCTATGGCAAAAGGAGCTTTTCACTTCTACATTTCATAAAATTAATCACAGGCCGAAAATGTTTCGACCTTAAAATTATCAGTTATGAGAAAAGCTAAAAGTCTAACACTGGCATTACTGTTCACGAGTCTTGCCAGTTACGCTCAGGTCGGCGGTATCGAAGATTCCGTAAACGATGTATCGGATACTATTCGAGCTATTTTTCCCATTATCCTTGGAGTCATCTTTCTTATAGGTTTCCTATTTAATGCTGGCCACTTTTTCGGGGAAAATGCAGACCTCAAAAAGGGTATCACCAGGGTACTGGTATTTGTACTTATCGCTGGTGCTGTAGTCGGCATCTTTACCTATTTAATCTCAATAGTAGTGTAATGAGAAGCTACGAGATTTACCGAAACATTCGCAAAGGGGCATTGATATGGGGCCTACCCATATCGCTCTTTGCCCTTTTGATTGTGTCGGTCGTGGCCTCGTTATTGGTCATTATATTCTCTTTCAGCTTGGTTATGGTGATTTCTCTGTTCATCTGGAACGCTAGTCTGTTTATAGGTCTGAGCAAAATGAATAGCAGTAGCCAACTTTTCAATTTCAGAAAAGTATTCCCTAAAAGTATTAGTAATAAAAAAGACAACCTTCTGAACCATGTCGAAGATTAACATCTCTAAATATAATCCTGTAGTAGATATAAAAGAGCACCTATTGTTCTGTAATAATGGGAATGTCGTAGCGTGCTATAAGGTGGAGCTTCCGGAAATCTATTCGCTTTCGGAAAAAGACTTTGAAGACATGCACAGTAATTGGTTCCAGGCTATAAAATCTTTGCCAACAGGAACAGTAATACACAAACAGGATGTTTATTTCAAAAAGTCCTTCACATCAGAAAACTTACCCAATAATACCTTTTTATCCAAGGCCACCTATGATTATTTCAAAGGAAGAAATCATATGGAACATTATGGATATCTCTTCTTTACACTCACAAAGAACAAACAGCTCAATAACTCAAAATTTGTGAACCCCTTTCGCAAAGCGGATGCGAAGACCCCTGAAGTTCTAAAAGAAAACCTGCAACGTTTTAAAGCAGCTGTCAATGATTCGGTTTCCTTTATTAATAATGGCAGAAGGGTGTCTTTGACACCACTTAACCCTAGTGAAATACTCAACATCAGTAATACTTACTTCAACGGCTATAACAATGGCTTTGATACAGCTATCCAATTAGGGCGAAAAGATATTCAAATAGGCGAGCATCATTTCGATATTCTTTCCGTTAACAGTGAAAGCTGTTTTGGCGAAAAAGTTCAAACTAGCAAAATAAATGAACGCTTTACCTCTGATGACTTCAGTTTTCATCAAGGGTTTATTGATGGCCTTGGACTATCACTGAATGAAAACCATGTGGTCAACCAGGTTATCTATTTAGATGATAAACAAAAATGGCGAAAGCTGTTGGATAAGAAAATCGAAGAGCTCAACAAAAGTTCAAACTTCGGATCACAGAACAAGGTTATCCTTAAGAAAATTCAATACATACAAGAGCAAATAAATACAGATGAAAGTTCACGAATCATCCGCGGACACCTAAATATCATCTATTGGGATAAAGAAGAAAAGCAACTTGAAAAAATCGCTTCGCAAATTAAAACTGAGTTCAAGGAACTAGATATCGTTCCTTACTATCCAAGTAGCGAAGAGCGAAAGAACTATTTCTTAAACAGTTATTTCGGTTTCTCCTCCAACTTTTCGAATGAAGACCTTTATGTGACCGATTTAAAGCATGCACTTTGTTTACTTATCAATAACACGAATTATAGATCAGATAAAACAGGTATCATCTTCAATGACCGAGAATATAATATTCCCGTCTTAAAAGATGTTTGGGATGAAAAAAAGAAACGAATAAAGGCTCGAAATTTTGCCATTTTTGCTCCAACGGGTGAGGGAAAATCTTTTTTAGCAAATAACATTCTTCGTCAATATTTTGAAATGAATGTCCGTCTGGTCATTATCGATCTAGGGGGTTCTTATACCAAGTTCGCACAGTTATATCCTGAAGAATATACTGTTCTGCGTTATGAGAGCGGAAAGAACTTGGGTATCAACCCCTTTTATATTTCAGATGAAAAAGACATCAGTCCAGAACGATTGGAAGATCTATCCGTATTTCTTTTCGAATTACTTGCATCAGATTTAAAAGTGACCAAGGCGCAATCCGTATCGCTAAAGAAAATTCTTCAGCATTACTACCGAACCATTCTAAAAAGCCATTCACTTGAAAGTTTTTATGGGTTTATTCGTGACAATCGAGGGGAACTTTTGGAAAAACTAGGTATCGATAAGACCTACTTCAACATTACTAATTTCCTTCATATCCTATCGGAATATGTAGAAGGCGGATTGTACAGCTTTCTTTTTGAGATGAGCGAAGACCAATCCTATAAAATTGAGGACAAGCGATTGATTGTTTTCGAACTAGATGAGGTCAAGGATAATAAGGAAATCCTGTCTGTCATGCTCAAGCTTATTAAAACAGCTATACAAAGAACCATTTGGAAAAATAAAGAAGAAAAGGGAATCATTCTGTTCGATGAGTTCGCCAAACAATTAAAGTTCCCTAATGTACTGGAGAGCGTTGAATTCTATTATCAAGCCATCCGAAAACAAGAAGGGGCAATAGGCATCATATTGCAATCTATCAACCAACTGCCTGACAATTCCACCTCGGCTAGCATTCTTGAAAATACACAGGTAATTTACAGTTTGAACAATGAGAAAGGGTATGACGAACTGATAAAACGTCTCAACCTCTCAAGCCATGATCTTAACCAACTCAAATCTATAAAGAACGACCTCACTGGTGAACGCAAGTACACTGAAATGTTCATCAAAATTGGTAAGGAGAGTAACATCTTCCGGTTGGAAGTACCGCCAGAAGTGTTCGCCGCCTACCTCACAGACGGCTCGGACAACGAGGCCATAATGGCACTTTTTAAAGAGGAAGATAATATGGAGATAGCTATCAGGCAATTCTTGAAACTGAAGGCCGCATAGTAAAAAAAATGTTGAATCAGATGGCGAACATGAAAAAGTTCATCATCACAAAACCCAGAAATCATGAAAATAAGAACAAAAAAAGCATGGCTAACAGCAATCTTGATTATAACCATAGGAATCAATGGTTCTGCTCAAGGAATGCCAGTTTATGATAATGTCAATTTTATCTCTTTTGCCAAACAACTTTTAGAAGCAGGAAAACAGACTTCCAATATCATCAAAACAGTGCAATTTCTGAAACAGCAGAAAGAAAATATAGAAAAGGTAAGTGCTGCCATTGAAAAACTCAAGGCGGTTCAAGAACTCATTCGCAACAATAAACGTCTTTACGATATGGTCCGTGGAGATTTAAGAGACATCCTAAACTCACCGTATATCCGAGCGGATGAAGTGGGGAGGATATCGACATCCTTCAATACCATTTTAGACCAAGCAACAGACGATTTGGAATTCATCAACGAAATCCTTTCAAGTGGTCATTTAAAACTGACGGACGGAGAACGCATGCAAGCAATTAAAGCGCATCAACTACAATCTAAGGAAATGGTTTTAGAGATTGAGCGCAAGACACAGCGGTATCGTGACATCATCGACTTTCGGGAGATGCAGGACAAGATCAATAATAGAAAAACAAATTATTAAATTATGCAATCAGCAATCATCTTGGGCATTGGCTTGGAATATGTAGACGCCGTCTTTGAGACAATCAAAGGCACAGACTTCTCTACCTATACTATTCGCGGTATTAAGGTCTTGGCAGTATTATTCTTTTTGGTCAACATCCTCAAAAAATATAACGAAGGTGTGGCCGATAAAGAAGGTTATTCATGGGGACTATCTCCTAGTGATTTGGCCAAGAATTTTGCCATTGTGCTCTTGGTCATATTTTCCACTCAAATCCTGAGCTTTTTCGATGGTATTTTGGTTGCAGTCGAGGGTCAATATCGAGATACGGCTCCTGCTTTGATTCCATTACAACTACAAGAAATTCCCATTGAACAGGATGTAGGTGCATTCGATGCTGCCAAAAAAGCTTGGGCTTTGTTGTACGAAGCATTGGTTACTCCGGTCTTCGGGATAAAAATGTTTAGTTTTTTTATTGGATTGGTTCTATGGATGATTGATCTTTTTATCTACCCGTTGTTCTTGGCGGAACGATATTTCCTTTTGGGCATTATGCAGGCATTTTTTCCTTTGGTCATCAGTTTGGCTGTTTTCGAAAAATTCAGAAACATGGCTTATACCTTTTTCAAATTATATGCTGCTGTCTATATGTTAGTACCAGCTTTCTTTTTGGTCAATATTTTCGTGAACCAATTGTATTCTGAAATCAACGCCAACTTCTGGACCAACCTTTGGGGAGCACCAACTGACAATAATACCATTAAGATTCTGGTAGAAGCAGCCACCATCGGGTTTATCGTATTTCTAAAATTCAAGCTCTATAAAAGGGCGACCACCTTTACACTACGATTATTCAGTGGGTAATCTACAACAAATGTCAAGGATATAATTTTTAAAAAGAATAAGATGAAACTACCCTATAAGAATATTTACGATGTACTAAAACTAAACCGATATATCACTATTACGGTAACGGTTACCGCACTGCTGTCAAGTGCTTTCTCGGGTGTAATGGTATTCAATATGTACAATAAAGCAATGAAAAGCGCTTTTGCAGTTAACACGGATGGTTCAGTCATTCCGCTGAAGTTAGTTTCACAAAAAGAAAATCTTCAAGTCGAGGCACTGTCACATTTAACACTGTTCCATAAATATTTCTATGGCATTGATGACAGCAATTATGAAAGTAATTTAGAGAAAGCCCTTTGGCTTGGTAACGGTACCGTTGATAATGTATACCGTCAGAAGAAGGCAGATGGGGTTTATAACCGCATATTGCAATACTCCCTGGTCCAAAAAGTATTGAGCGTAGAATCACAAGTAGATGTGAAAGTCGAACCCTATCGTTTTAAAACGGTAACTGTCTTCGAAGTTAACAGGGGGTCGGTAATCGATCGTTATGAACTGGTTTCAACAGGTGCTCTGATAGCTGTTGACCGAAACTACCCAATGAACACCCATGGACTGCTTATTACAAACTATTTCGAGAATTCTTTGAAAAAAGTGAAGGACAAAGAATAGGATTAACTTAAAAAATTGGGATATGAAAATTGACAAAAAGAAGATAGTATTTATAGCCGTAATAGGGATTGTAGTCCTGTTCATTGTAGGCTATTCAGTTTTTGTTTTGGGTGGAGATGATGAAAATGCTGATACCCTACAACAGACTTTGGTTCCGGAGCTTCACGAAGAAGAGGATATGTACTCTTCCAAAAAGGTAGCGGTAGATGCCATTAAAGACGAAAAGGAAAGGATTGCTCCAAGTATTTATGACGAACGTTTTTTGAACGAATCGGGTATATATGATGAAGATTTTTTAGATAAAAAGAAACAGCGTATCGTGGATAGTATATATCAAATAGGCCGTATAGATTATTCCCATGATTCTATAGCTACAGGAATCCGAAAACCGCTACAAAAAAAACGAAGAAAAAAAATTGAAGTAGTTGAAACCAAGGATACCGTTTCCCTTTTGAAAGAAATGAGCCTAGAGCATCAGTTGTTTTTCGCAGTGAGTCCTCAGGTTTTAGGGAATGATACTGGCGAATCTTTAGAAGTCGAGATAGACGGTGAGCAGACTATTAAGGTTAATGACCGATTACAAATGCGTGTAACCCAAAACGCTACTGTTCAAGGTTTGGAGGTTAAGAAAAATACATTGCTCTATGGAATTGTAAAGTTCCGTCCGAACCGGGTCATCATAAATGTAGAAAATATAGAGGGAATACCTCTTAAACTTAAAGCTTATGATAATGCGGATGGATTGGAAGGCATCTATATTCGAAATAGTTTTCACAGTGATGTTTACGACGAAGTCTTGAGCGATGCGATTTCTGAATTTAATATTCCGGGCGTTCCAGATGTTTCGGGGGCTGTGAACAATGGAGTAAGCGGCATAAAAAAAGTCTTTCAACACAATAACAGAAATATAAAAGTTACGGTCAACAACAATTATAAACTCATTTTAAGACCGAAGCTATAATAGCCCATTACTTTTCTCAAGACAGACAGACGGGTAGATATTAATTTAAAAAAAGCAATTATGAAAACAGCAATAACAGTAATTATAAGCCTTCTGACTTTTGCTACAAGTATTGGTCAAAACGCAAGGAAACTAGATACCATTTATGCCAATGAAAAAATGAACCTAGCGCTTTTCTTTCCTACGAATATTCGTCAGGGAATTGTCGGAGCAAAGAACTTTGTTTTTACCTACAATCGAGAGCACGCACAACCTTTGGGGTTGCTAAAAGCAACCAAGGGAAATCAAAGTAATCTTCTTGTGGTTACCACCGATGGAAAGGTCTATTCATACATCATCAAATACGCTGATTCTTTGAAAGAGGTGAATCGTTTTATTTCTTATTCAGAAAGCATTGGTCACGAACATAAAAGAAAAGCTCTGGTAATTCACGATACCATAAAACGAGATTCCAGTTTGGTCATACATAAACAATACTCAAAAGCTTTTTTGGAAAAGTCATCCGTAGCGATTCTCAAACTACCGGAACGCAAAAATTATATAAAACGAAAAAAAGGCATGTCATTGGCCATTAGGAACATGGTCTATTACGAAGATTTGGTCTTTATACAATTCGAAATCAAAAACGAATCGGGTATTGATTTTGACATTGACTACCTGAAGGTAGCCATGGTAATTGGTAATGGTAAGCGTAGAGCTTCATATCAATCCGTACCGCTTAAGCCTCAATACGTTCATAAAATGCCCATAAAAACAAGGCATGCGGAGACTTCAAGATTTGTGTATGTACTACCAAAGTTCACTTTGGGGCATAATGAAAAACTGGAATTTAGGCTAAAGGAATTGAAAGGGAATCGAGAATTGACAATGAGAAGGAGATTGTAATAATAATGCAATGGCAAACTTGTATTTAAAATTGTATGATTATGTGATAAATGCTTCTTTTATCTCTATGATCTGATTTGCCAATTCGGAATGAAGAAATATTAATGAAATGATTCTCTAATAATTGTAACTTAGTTTTTGGTTCCAAGGTCATTTTTCTAGGAAAATCCATACGTTTAATTTCTTTTTGATACCATTTCCAATATCCATCGATATCCTTTCCCTCGTAAAAGACTATTATCACATAGGTATTCAAGTAGTCATTGTAATCAATCAATTTATTCAAATGATTATGTAAATTTTGCTTGCTTTTGTATGTGGTGCGGAATGCTTCAAAAATTGCAATAGTTTGGTTTTTGTTTTTAATCGTATGGTCCACTTCGCCAGCTGATGGCCCTTTGGTGGTTTTTCCAGACCTATCTTCTCTATGATGACTCCATCCATAAAAGGAAATCCTTGATTGTAAAATTGTACCTAAAATGTCATTATAGTTATCTTCTTTTAGCACTTTTTTGTAGGATACAATTTTATCTTTTATCAACTTGATTACGGCTATTATCTCGTTTAAGAGAAAAGTGGAATAATCGTTGAATTCATTTAACCCCTCAGGTATTGACTGTGGAATGCTGGTATGTTTTAATGATTGTAATAAAGTAATAGAACCTTTTATTTGTTTTGTACTGACCTTATTCTCATATTTTCTTTCCAATTCTTCCCACTTTTCGCTTACTTCAGCTTCCTTTCTCTTTGTATTGACAATTTCAACTACAAAGCTATAGGCTTGATTTGATAACCCTATTTGATCATAGAATTCCGCAATTAGTCCTATCAAATCTATTTCATTAATCAAACTGTTCTTAAGTTCGGAAAAGAGCATCTCAAATTTTGGAAGATTTGTGTCTATTATTGAAAAAATCAATTCGAGTATCTTCCATTTCTCATTATTGGAATGATACTCTTGAGACTCCTGAAACTTTTCTCTAAAACCTTTTCGAAATTCAGAGGCAATTATCTTTAACCAAAAAGCCTTATCTGATTTTTCAAGTACACTTAGACACTTGAAGTAATAATAATCTAAAAAATAATCAAGATTGACTTTTGGCTGGGAGATTATCCTTT
Source organism: Croceitalea sp. W27 (assembly GCF_055693185.1). NCBI lineage: Bacteria > Pseudomonadati > Bacteroidota > Flavobacteriia > Flavobacteriales > Flavobacteriaceae > Croceitalea > Croceitalea sp. W27. Next base: position 2,733,533 of record NZ_CM146327.1, on the reverse strand, counting down.
CAAGAATTTCAAAGGCTTTTTTATGATTGTCCTGATGATAAAATTCAAATAAAGCGCTGTAATAGAGTCTTATATTCTCGCTGCTATTATCCCCATATATCAGAAATTCGGGTTTGGGTAATGGTAGCGTATTTATGGTTTCTAAATCATTCCTCTTAAACGCCAATAACATTTTTACCCTAAAGATAAATTCTTGTTTTTGACCTTTCTGATGTGATGTGATTCTTTGATAATAGCCTTCCAAGCGTTCCAACAAATCATCGGTTTTTTCGAAGTGTTTACTTGAATTTACTGTCTCCAATAGCACATTTTCCAGTTCGGGTAGCCATTTAATATTAAAATCCGAAAAGTTATATCCATCTATTATAGAGTCCACGACGCGCTTCAGGCCAGATTTTGTGAGCGTATTACTTGCTTCGAGCAGATGATATAGGTTTTTGTTTTTCTCAAAGAAACTGATTAATACTTTTCTTGAAGCAGCTTCTTTTGAATAGTTGTTCAATACTTTTAGGAACAGCATTAAAGGAGTTTCAAAATAGGGGTTACCCCCATGGAAGGAATGGCGTGTCCCAAAAATGTTCGCTGAAAGTCCTTTTTTCTCATCATCATAACAATTCGCCAAAGCGAACGAAGATATCTTTTCGAACAAGACTCTTTCAATTTGAACCTTTTCGAAAGCTTCCATATTTTCTGAACCAATCTCTCGATCATTCAAGAACGCAAGACATAGTACTTTGAAATATATTAGATTTTTTCTGGCTTCTAAAATGTTGATTTCATTGTACACGCCGGCTGTTTCATCTAGAATAAATTTTGGATTCGTGAAGTATGCATTGAATTCGTTCAATTTTCCTCTACGATAAACTAAACGCATAAAATAGTGCCAATCTAGCTTTTCAAGACCGAATTCACTTAGATTATGATAAGGTCTTACATCATTGGCGGCTTTATAGTAGTTTGAATAGGAAAATTTTTCGATGGACCAAAAGCTATTGAAATAGTTTAAAGTGGATGTAGTAAGGTAGTCCTGAAAACCGTTAAGAATGTGCTCTGTTGACTTTTCAGAATCGTTCATGGCCAATTTAAGCGCTGCCCTTTTGCCTATTCTGAACAACATATCCAATAGATGGACTTTAAGATTAACTTGGCTACTTTGAGGGGGAAGTTTTAATTCTTCAAAAATTTTCTTACAAATCAATTCTAATTGCTCTATAAACACTATGTTTTCGAGATTCGCGAAGTAGGTGTCGATTACATTATCAAAAGTAGTTTGATATAGCTTGACCCCATTTATATGGGCCGTGAAGCTATCTCGGGAAACGTTGGAATTGAATTTAAAGGCTCTTTCTGAAGTATAGCTTAAAATTTTCCATATCTCGGAAAGGTTAGCTCGATAATCAAAATAGGGCAATCTTAAAAGTTCTTCCAGAATTCTTTGTTGAAACTCGCAAATGAATTTCATAGTTTCAGGAAAACCATACATGTTCTCCGTGGTAAAATTGAATACGCGAAAACCCAAATCTCCTATGAGTTCGAACGTTAGCGCATAATTGTTTTCGTCTTGCAAAAGGTAGGGCACACTTTTTTTACGAAGCCTGACCAGAGTATCTAAAGTCCTATAAATGGCAAATGGGTTATTGCCATCAGAGAGCAGCTTTCTGGAATACGTTAATAAATAGTCATCGTTTAGTACTATGAAATGTATGGCTAAAGTCAATTCAGCCCTAGACCGCTGAATTAATAGTGCATCACTCAAATAGCCATCCAAGTCCTGAACTAACTTGTACATCGAATAGGCATCTTGATTTGAAAAATCAATTTTGGGAACTTCTAAAAAGGAATCCCTAAAACGCTCTTTATCTAATACAACTTTGTTGTTTTCAGCCGCTATATCCAATAAATCTGACTCTTTTGAAATGAAATCAAACAATAGTTCCGTCAACTTTTTTTGCGCATCATTGGTCAAATATTTATTTGCCCAAAAAGGAAAAGATGAAACACCATTGTACCGTATCTTTAAAAAATTGGAAGCAACTAGGTCTTCTCTATACTTGACTTGGCAATTGTCCCATAAAAAGGCGTCTATTTCCTCAGCGTAATACTCTAACAAGGGACAAGAACCGTTTAAAATAAAGGAATCCTTTTCTTCGGTAGATTTCTCAAATACTTTAAATCGTAACCAAAAATCAAGAGGGATTTCCCCGCTCGATTCCAATAGATCCGCTTTTGATATCGAAACTTGATTCACACCAAATGGATTGTTCTCGTTCAAAAAACGGAGAAACTGAATTTCTTCCTTGTCTAACTCCTCATAAACAGAAGACTTTTTGAGTCGGTCGTTCACGCCATTGGCAAAGGAACTCAGGGTACTCGAAATTTTTATCTCTCCATTGATTTTGCGCAACCAATGTTTTGAGACAAAATTGTCCAGATTCAAATTGGTGCGATTATCTCGATTATATCTTTCGATTTGTAGTTTCATTTGTTCCTCCGACCTGAAATCCACTTTAGAAACCATCAAGATTTCGGCCACTGCCTTAGCCACTCCATACTTCAGTGACGGAAGCATTTCGCCATGCATGGTATTAATTCTGGCTTTGCGAAAATTTTCATTCTCACTGTGACGTTCAATAACCTTGCTAAAGGTTTTCAAAACATCTGGATTAAATCTCGAACTCATACATTATGGCTGGTTGTTAATATACTGAAGCAGGAACACCTACGATACAGGATGCGATTTTATAGTCGATTTTTTCATAGAGAGGCACATTCTCCAAAATTCTTTTTAACTCGCTGATATTAAAATGTATACGCGAAACCTCGGCCCGAGAAACTAGGTCGTTCAAGTTAAAGGCTTTTCGATTTCGACTATTGCGCAATCTCTTATTTTCTAGATAGGGCTGTAAAAACTTAATCCATGTAGTCGCAAAATCATCAAGGTCCACAAAAGTGCCTTCTTTGTTCAGAAGTTCTAAAAGCTTTCGCAAAACTTTTTTTTCCTCAAATTGAACGGACCGCTGTTTATATCTCCTATTAAGTATACTATGAGCAACTTTCAGGGCACGCCGTTTCTTTGGCGGTAATAACTCTACTTCTTTTTTTTGAAGAATTTCAAGATAGTATTTCAAGTAATTATCGTCCCACTTAACCTTCTCGCTTTTCCCGTCCAGATGCTCCCTCAACAATCTACATATCTCGGGAAATTCAGTATATATTTGAACACTGCTATCTGGGTCTATGAAATACCATTTTGGGCTGTGATTTTTATCCCCTCGTACGGCAATAAAGCACCACTTCTTTTTACTTTTGATAAAACTTACGCCTGCCTTAACCGATGTGTCTACACCCCTGTAAGCCTCATATTCCTCCTCAGTTATCAATCCTTTTTTTCCTTGCTTCAATTCAATTATCGGCAAAAAATTATCCTGTATACCCTCCCAAGAATCATCAGCAAGTTCATATGCTTTGAACTCCGCTATTGTTTCTTGAATGTTTCTGGAACCAGAAAAGTGTTTGAACTTTATATTATCGGGTATTTTGAAGTTTGAGCCACCAAGGGCATCGCTAACCAAATCAGTAAGCTCGAACAAACGTCTATCGCCACTTAAAGAAAATTCTTCAGTTTCATCGGGCCAATACATTTCGATCTCCTTGAACTGACTGTCCATTCGATCTATACGACCAAAGCGTTGTTCTACAATTCTAATGACACTAGGCAAATCTAAAAGTGTAACCGCAGAGGCTTTTTGCAAATCCACACCTTCTGACATCATATCGGAACAAAGTGCTATAATTTTTTCGGTATTCTTGGAAGTCAAATTGAACTTCTCCAAAACTTCATTGCTCTGTTTTTCAGTAGAACCTGTCGCTACCAATACTTTTCGCAAAGGATTTATTTTTTTAATGAGATGTTTTAGATAGTGAAGGGTAATCACACAACCGTCAAATGCAAGAATTTTTTCTTTCGTTTCGATTTGTCTCAACAACTCCTTGGCCTTGCCTTCCTCTCGTTTCGGGGACAATCGCTTGACCAATTCGGCAATTTTCAGATAATTCGCTTTTTCTTCAAGACATACTTCTTTGTATTTTTTCAAATCGGTCATCCAATCTGGAAGAGTACAATTCTTAAAATCTTTATGAATGTAGGGCAACTTATTGCTTTCTATCAATTTATCGATTTCGTCAATCTTGATTTTGTTTTCGTTGGTTTTTTTGATTTCAAAATCTTCCCATTCCAGCACTTTCTTTTTTCCTATGATATGTTCCAAAATTGCAACCCTTGACGATCTTAATCGATGACGTATGACAAAAATCGATAAGGCTTTTGAAGAGTTGAAACGCCTATCTATATAGCTCTGAAGTTCGTTCTCCTTTAAATCGATTTTAGGTTTGTTTGTTCTTCTTAAATAAGTCAGGCCCTTCAATTGTTCTTTGCATATTTTGTTGATTTGCTTCACTATTTCCTGATCGTCCTCAGTTTCCAAAGTTTTATAGGTTTTTTCCCTTTGAGTTGGGAACCTACACACTTCATCTAGCGCGTTCATGTATTTATCTGGCTCAAGAGCTATCTGCTCATTGATCATCTTTTTTGTCCTGCGAACGGTAAAGCGGCTTACGAACTGCTTGAGTTTTTCGATGTCTTTTGGTTTTTTAAGGTCTGGCCTAAGCTTCAGCTTTTTAAAAGATTCGAAACTCTCGTCATCCAGATTATCCACGTCCAAAAGTTCGATTATCTTTAAAAGGTCATCTATTTTTTTATTAATGGGCGTTGCGGTTATCAAAATTTTGAAATCGGCATTATTTCTCCTAATCGCAATACTCCTTTTTGAATTGATATTCAAGTAATTGTGCGCTTCATCGATTGCAAGAATATTAGCGAGTTCAAGATCTCGTTCTGCCGACCTAAGTTTTTTCAATCCCCCTTGACTTAGTGTACCATTTGATATTTGATTGTTTAAAACAGTGGAAAGTTCCTGAAATTCTTGTTTCCATTTTTCAGTTACCAAAGGTGGACAGACCATCACGGAATTTGCTTTTTCCTTTCTTCCACTTTCGAAAAGCCAACTTTCCAAAGCAAGTATTATAGTCGAGCCTAATTTCGTTTTTCCGGCTCCTGTGGGATCAGCAATAAGAACATTCGAATTCTCTTGAAGAATAGTCATGGCCTGCGCCAGCCCCCTCCATTGCGTAGGCCATAATTTGACCGTTTCCAGTTTGGACATCAGGTTTTCATACTCTGAAAGCCATCCTCCTTCCAATATCTCGGCGATAGCTCTGGAAAGCGCGTCTTTCCAATCCACTTGGCTTACAAGGTTTTTTAACAATTCAACGATATGGGGATACGGGTTTGCTTTGATAAAACAGTTGTCAGCCAGGGACTTTGCGCCTGAATATTTTTCATAATTATCATCAATCGTATATCGGGAGTTGGCCTCCGTTTGGTCAACCAGTCCGTTTTTGCTGAAATTAGAAGATCCTATCATGGCTGTACTATCACTAACGTATATTTTCGAATGTAGCTTATCGTAAAACTTAAACTGAATTTGGCCTGCTTCGATTTTAGCGATCAAGTTGATAACACTGCCTCCTTGAAGAATGGATAGGCCTTCTTTTAGCCAAAACTCGGCGATTTCTTTGTCCAATGGCTTACTGTGATATCTTTTTCTTCCTTTAGTATTGGGGTTGAAGCCTAAGACGATTCGTATCGACTTTCCATAAGTGTACTCATCGGTTTTGCCAAAAAGATCTATTAAATGGGATAATGAAGTATAGCCCGTGAGAATTGTAAATTGTTTCGCTCTTGCCAAATCGGCCAGCACTATTTTCTCGACCGTTCTTTCGGGATAGTCTAAATTGATTGGAAAATCATCTTGGTCGGGCCATTGCAGATAGGGTTTTTGCTCGGACTCAAAGTCCAATGCAAATTGACCGTTATATGGATTTCTCTCTGACGATTTAGACATTTAGTTCTCCATGTATTTTTCAATTAATTCTTCTGCCATCAAATAGAGGTGCCTTTTAGATCTGGAAAAGCCAACATACAACTTATTTTTCGTGGTCGGTGCGGACACAAAAAGTTTGCCTTGCTTGAATAATTTTTGAGAAGTTTTATTTAGAACTATGCATACATCATTGTACATGTCATCGCCTTTGGTTTTACCCATATTTCTAGAGTAGCAGGGATACCTACTATGATTTTTGTAGAAGAGCTTTACGATATTGTCATCATAGAATATTTTTTTTGCGAGGTCTACATTTTGGATAATGATTATTTCAGAAGCTTCCGTTTTATTGGATTCTATCACTATGCCCAGATTATCGCTTATAAACTTGCATATAGTCGGTGTACAGCGCCAACTTTTATTTAAAGATGTTGTGTCTATATCTATACCCATAGCTTTAAAATATGACTGATACCTATCGTATTTTTCATACAATGTCCTATTCGTGCTGCCATCCCTACTGGTGTCGAAAGTGTGCTGAAAAAAGTCTCCGACCATAAGAATGTCTGAATTGCATTGGGATATTTGTTTTAAGAAGTTAAAATCATGTCCTCCAAAATCCTGAATCTCATCAATCAAAATCATGTCATAATATCGCTCTATACGCGCAATTACTTCAGGTACTGCTCTGTTAACTTCCAAAAATTTTGCAAGTCTATTATGATAGATTCGTCTGTTGGGCGTAAAATAGCGTTTATCGTTTTGTAAAGAGACCCTACCGGTCCATTGTGGGGGAAGCTCCCAAAATAGTCCCTTAGCCTTTGTGGTGTAACCAAATAACGGTCTGAAACAAAATGCATACAAGAAAGTAAAATATGGTAGAAGTAAAATGTCTTTGGGAAACATCCCGAATTTGGCCAAAATTCTAGCTTTCAGGTTACGGGTGTTGTTTTTTGTATAGGTTATTATCAATGCCCTAGAATCAATTTCCAGACTATCGATAATTAGCTTGGTCTTTCCTGAACCAGCTACAGCGAATACTACTCGTTTACCCACACTATAGCTTCTTTAATGTAGACTGGTGCTACTATTTCCTTTGCCCCCTGCTCTAAAATGGTAAAAGCCGCTTCAGACTTATTTTTGAGCATATATTCTTGTACCGATAGTGTTTTGCGTTCCGAACTGAAAAGAGCCTCACACAAGCCTTTGTTATCTTGGTACACCGTGATTTCAAAAGTTGACCGCGAATTATCCTTTTCAGCAAACACAAGCTGTTTTTCCCCGACATAATTTGCATATCGATCAATAATATTATTTTGATAATTCGCATCGTTGTCAGTTATTACCGCTGTTTTAACGCCAAGTAACCTAGCCAATTCTAGATATCGCTTGAAACTGGTACCACCTACGGAAATAATATGAACACCACTTTCATTATGGTTTGTTCCGCTACAATTTTCAAAGAAGGCCTGCATGAGGATATACTCTGCATCCCCTTCCACCAGCAAAACCCTCTCCGACAGTATGAATTCAAGAATATTGTTGTCTGGGGCCTTCATGAAAAACCTTGCTGTTGATTCTGACAGGTCTGATAGAAAAACAGGCGTAATGGAATTACTGTTCAATAAAATGGCTTTTCGTAAATCGAGCCTCGAACTGACCATTGTACTGTGCGTGGCAATAAACAATTGCTTACTTTCTGTGTGGTCTATACTATAAATTAGAGAACGCATATTGGTATGGCTCAAATGATTTTCAGGTTCTTCCAATAACACTATATCTATGGGATTTTTACTTTTTTGCAAAGCGAACTCGGTCTTGATGAAGCACTGCCTTCCTTTCCCTTTGTTTTCGATATCTATGTCGTCCTCTACGATTGTGAGGTCCGTTTCGAGATTTGCCTTAGTTGTTGTCTTCATGGCAAAACCATAATCGGGAACACGAGAGTTAAGTTCTCCGAGAACTTCGTTTTTGAAATGTTCTTTACGTATTCTGTATTCATTTTGGTGCATGCTTCGTTCCGAATCGCTAACATTACTGCCGTAGAGGGTACTTATGTATTTTCTTGTGGCGTATTCATTGTTTATTTGAGTATTATCCAAATGAATGTGATGAAAGAATTTACGGTAGCCCGTATAACTCTCCCCCGAAAAAGTTTTGAAACTTATAGAATAGTATTCAAAAGGAAAGTTGTTATGAGTCTCTTTCAGTATATCGCTAATTTCTTTGGTCAAGTCTAATCTCGGTTCGCAAATCAATAGCAGACCGTCACATATGCGATTATCGGAATTAAAATTTCCATTTAGGTCTGGATTACCTTGGTCATTGAAATAAAGCTCTATTTGAAGAACGGGTAGGCTTTCGATTTTCTTCTCTGAGATTAGAAATTCGTTTACACTTTCGGAATTGAATATTCTATCCAAGCCTAGTGTCTCCACTTTGTTTCTGCTACCACTAAGAACAATATCTATGGCTGATAAAAGTGTACTCTTTCCAGATTCGTTATCGCCGATAAAAATGTTGATTACAGGGTCAAACTTAATTTCAAAACTTCGAAATCTTTTGAAATTGAGAATCTTCAATTTCTCGATTATTTTCATTTTTTTAATTTAATAATTAGCACATCAAGACCATGCTCAGATATTTTGAGCAATTTGGAACATTAATAAAGCTTTGGGGAATCTGCAGGCCTTTCGCAATATTATGAAATATTTGCCAAGTAGGAAAGTAAGTCTTTTAATGGTAAGTAAAATCAGCAAAACTAGGCGGCATTTTTAAAAAAAACGAATATCATAATAGAGCTCAATCTGTTACTTTTCAAAAACTTCCCTCGCCTCTCGATGAATCTTCTCAAAATTTTCCTGAAGTTTTTCCTTCAAATTCCGTTCGGGTAATGGCAACTGCCTCACAATTTTGGGTGTCTTAAATTGCACTTTTTTATCCTTTCCATCCGCCAGCACAACAAAAGCACCTTGTTGCAATCCATAAAAGACATCGGCGCGGGTCTTCGCCACTTCTCGCTCCCCTTTGGTCACACGGGTATCAAAATTGAGGTTGTAACCTTTGTTCACACTTTTGGTCTCCTTCTTTACAATTTCAAAAAAGCGTTCGTAATATTTGGCGGTATCAGGGTCATTGGCTTTACCAAAAAACTGATAGGACAAATTTGCCAAAATTGCCTTGCTTGCCATAGGTCCGTATATCATGTCATTTTGAATCTTGTCTTGCAAGACATAGACCGTAGCAATATTGTAGCTGCGCAAAGTGGCAGGAATACGGTGCATGTTGAGCAGTCGTAAAGTCGCCGCTTCTTCCATCAATAAAAACGAAGGGTTGCGATGGCGGACGCTCATCTGCTTCGTAATTGTATGGATGATGGTCGCGATAACAGGAGAAAGCGAAGTTTCAATTTTTGGGTTATTGACCACCGAGATTACCTTTAAACTATCAGGAGCATTGATGTTCAAATTGATTTCATCTTCGGACAATACCATAAAAATACGCTGTGTACTAATCTTTTTAAAGGCATTTGCCAAGGTACTTCTGACACCCGCTGTTTGCCGCTCAGACCCTACTCCACTAATAAAGGCATCCGCCATGGCTTTAGAGGTCGTGTTCCCCGAAAGGAAATGAATAAGGCGTTTAGTATCCAAATGTTGGTAGAGCGCAATCAAGTGCGGTAAGGTACAGGTATCTTCAAAATCCGTTTTCAGACGCCATATCATCCCGCCTATCAACCCCTCAACGACATCATTGAAAAATCGGGTGGTGGCATTCATATTGTTGTCTTTCTGTTCGAGGAGGTTTTCCACAAGCACACGGGAAACTTCATTCACACTTTCCTCATCCGGCAGGTATCTTGGCGCAATGGGATTGACCCTTGCATAAATAGTATCGAACGAAATAATCTGAAAGGGAACATTCCCTTTACTGAATAAGGGATAAGCCATTTCGGTAATCTCAAAGTCTTTGTAATCGTAGATGACCCCGCTAAAGTTCCATTGGCTAAAATGGTTCAATAGCGGGTAGACCACACTTTCTGTTTTGCCACTTCCAGCCGCCCCGATAATGGCGATACCCCTGCGGATGTTTTCTAGAATTAATTTTCCTTTTGAAACCTGCAATCGCACTTTGTACCTGCCCTTGGTATTCGTGTCACTTTCTTTAGGAAAGAAAACATAGCAAAGAATATTCACGAACAATAGAGGCAAACCAATTACCAACAGTATTGACAGAAACGTTTTCGTATCGGAGATATTCGACCAAGCCCAAAAAAGACCCCCTCCAATCCAAAGGATATTAAAAAAGAATCCATCTTTAATAAATCTGATGAAAAGGAAGCACAGGCTACTTCCAAAAAGTAGAATCAACACAACACTATTAAAATTTAGTTCTTCCATGACTTTGATTTAAATTCCGATTGATCCCGATTCGATTGCACGTTGCATACCCCGTCTCAATCTGTGAAATACTTTTAGAGCCAACTGCACTTTGTTCTTTGGAATGTTTGGAATGCGCATTCCTGATTTTGAAAGTAGTTTTAGGGCAAGGGCTTTTTCATTGGTTGGTAGATTCCCCAAAAGCATTCGGAACGCAACAGGGTTTTTGATTAAGACTTTTTTGGCGGTATAGGTCTCTGCAAAGTTGCGATTGTAGTCAAAGAGTTTATCAAAGCGCTGTTCCGCCTTTTCGTAGAATTGATCCCGATGGAAACCCCGCTGTACCATTTTACCGTGCATTTCAACTTCCGAAGCCTTATACTTTGATCCAGGGGAAAGACTAAAGGTGTTGGTCACATCCTTACGGCTGACGATGATATGAATGTGCGATTGGTTGCCCTCTTTTTTCATTCCGACTACGATCATTTTACCCTCGATTTTATGCGGTGCAGCTTCCTTCAATTTCTTGATTTCAGCTTGGAGTTTTTTGCTATTGCCCTCCAATTCTCCACGAGCCACTTTTCGGATGTCGTTCTCCAACTTGGCAATCTGTTTTCGGTATGGGGCATTCTCCAAAACTTCTTTTTCAAAGCCACGATAGGTACGTTCGTGTTCTATTTTAGCAAAGTATTTTAGCTTATCCACCGTTACCGTTTTCTCTCGGTAAAAGGATTTTGCATACTCCTTCATCAACTCTCGGGTATAGGTTTTTAGAGCCACTGGATCGTTCACTATTTTTTTAAGTTCCCGTTGACTTGGACTTACTACAATGGAATAGAATTTAGGTTCGGTTTTTTTAAGTTTTGCGGTATTTGCATCGATTTCAGAAATGACCCTATCTGGAGAAATTCGGTCTTCGGTTTGATTAAAAAAGTGTTCCTGATTATCTTGTTCCAGACCTTCGTTTTCCTTTTCGAGATACGCCACGTAATCTGCTACACTATTGGAATAACTTTGTCCTAATTTCTGTGGTGTTATAGCTATATACATATCATGAATCTTTTAGCATTTGTTTGAACCTTGCCCATTCTTCTGGTGTGATTTCAATCTTAAAAAAGTCTTTTCCGAAACGATTATTGACTGGTTCGATTTGTTCCAAAACATATTGTAGGCGTTCTTTCATCTCTACTAATTTTTGCAAGGCTCTGTCATATTTAATTCTTGAGACCGTGGACTTCTTACCTTCTATTTTTTCATTGTTGTGATTTGGAATTTCAAGAATCTCTGCCTTGGGGTCATACGATTTAAGGTCCTCCTCAAAGAGGGATTTGAGCATTGTTTCCATCGTGGAAAGTGGAATGTTCTGTGCCTTTTCTATTGATTTTGAGATGGCAATATGAGCTTCTATCCGTTTGCGGTTAAGCTCTACCTCAGCAATTACATCTTTCCCAAAACGTTGATGTGGCGTATAATTATGCCACTCAAAAAAGTCTAGCATAGCGGTTAAGGAACCCGAATGCGTGGCAGCCACTTTCTTCGAGAATTGTCGAAACCTCTTTGAGACTTCAGCGAGTAAAGTCAGATTATCGTAGCTATAGGAATATGTTCTTTTCTTCTTCATTTTACTGTAAAAAATTTCAAGGATCTCAGAGGTTTCTAAGGTTTTTACTGTAAATATTTCAGTATCCTATCCGTTTAAAAAGTCCTGAATATTATCTAATGCCTTTATTTTCAATGTCTTGAAAATAAAATCAAATAGCATAACACCGCTTTAGCGTGTTATCCTCTTGCTATTCCTTTTCGCCCCGCAGGGCGAATTCAGAATACCTTTCCTTTAAGGTAAAGGCTCTTTGTGCTACTGGGATTGAATCCCTATATTTTAAGAATGTAAAGGAGGTACTTTTAAGGAATGTTCATTCAAATCTTAAAATAGTTGGACTATCCCAAAAAGAAAAGGGCAACTTTTACAAGTCGCCCCCTTTAGACAATAACCTCCTTTCTTTAGATGGTGAACATGAATTTATAATTGTAAAGATTCTTGATAGCTTCCTCTTCCAAAATTTCCTCATAGTCTAAATGATTTTCTTGGGCGTATGTTTTTATATCAGAACCGTGTTTTCGTTCTACTTCTTTCTTGGATTGCTCCATAAGTTTTTCTTGTGTATCTCCGTCCAGATTATTGAAATTTAGACGAAACGGTATATCTATATTGATGTCCATACTCTTCAATTTTACATCAACCCGTTATCTGCAAAACTGTAGTAATCGCCATTGGGTACGATTAGGATATGATCTAACAATCGAATATCGAGAAGCTCGGCAGCTTTCTTTATTTTATTTGTGATATCCTTATCCGCTTGACTTGCTTTTAGCGTTCCGCTTGGATGGTTGTGTGTTAGAATAATAGCCACTGACAAGGACTTTAGAACCACGGCAAACAAGAGGCGTATATCGATAATTGTAGAAGTTATTCCGCCTTTGGAAAGTTGATAGATTCCTTTTACTTTATTGCTGTTGTTTAATAATATTACTTTGAAGGATTCTTGCACTTGAATGGTGTCTTTATCCCAAAGTTCATGGAGCATTTCGGCAGCATCTTTGGAAGATTTTATCGTATGCCAAAATGGGGAGGTAATACGTTCTTTATAGCTTATCCGTATTTCGTTAACTTTGTCTTTCATTGCTTTTGATTTTAGGATTATCGGTAATGAAAAAGAGGGCAGAACTTTTCCGAGAATGCCCTCTTTAATTTTAATGAATCACCAAATTAGGCTGCCTTGTTTTCGTTCTTGTTACCTAATAGTAATACCTCGCTGACAATCACTTCCGTGATATAGCGTTTTTCGCCTTCCTTGGTCTCATAGCTTCGAGAGGTCAATTTTCCTTCGATAGCCATTTCCTTACCCTTACCTGCATATTTCTCAATGACCTCTGCGGTTTTGTTCCATGCCACCATATTATGCCAGTCGGTAGATTGGATTTTTTCGCCTTTGGCGTTCTTGTAGTTTTCATTAGTGGCTAATGAAAAACGGATTACTTTTTTACCATTTTCTAAAATGGTCATTTCGGGATTGTTACCCACGTTTCCGATTAATTGGACTTTGTTTCTTAACGTACTCATAATTGAAAAAATTTAGAATTAATTTATAGCCCTGCCCAAACCCTTCGGACAGCTTTTAAAATCGATTTACTTATTATATCCAGAGCGTTTTCCCTTTTTTTGATTTTTAACCTTGGTTTCGCTTCCTTTTTATTGATTTTGTACGATTTCATCTTTTTCGTTTTAGATTTACTTCCCATAGTGTATCCTATGGTAAATCCAAGCTTTTCATCATAAACTTTATCTATTGTTCTGATTTTTTCCCCACAAACCCGTTGAATCGATTTACTTATTATATCCAGAGCGTTTTCCTTTTTTTGTTTTTTTTGTGCTGTTCCGTTTTTGAGGGTTCGATTCGCTTTCATGATCTTCGGATTTGATTTACTTCCCATAGCGCCTTCGCCGTTACCTTTTTTGTTGCTTTGTCCAGTTCAATATCCGGGCTTGGTAAGGCGTATAAATAGTGGAGCGCAGCGAGAGCGGTTTATGCCGCCGTCCAAGAACGGATGTTGTTGTTTTGCCGTCAAAAAAGGTAATGGTGTAGGTGGCTATTGTAAACCAAAGCCCTATCGTGCAAGAAACCGGAACCTACCGAACGGCACAAAATGCAACAAGGGGAGCCCTATTGTCCATAGCTTGCTTAATGGGTATTTTTGTAACATCGGACCAAATATGTCATCTATGCAGAAAACGGTATTCGAAATTTCCAAAATGGACTGCCCTTCAGAGGAGAACCTGATACGTATGAAACTGGACGGGATTTCAGGTATAGAACACTTGGATTTCGACATCCCGAAAAGACAATTATCGATCTATCATGATGGCCAGCTCGAACAAATCGAGCAATCGATACTTGAACTAAAATTGGGAGGAGAGAGAATATCGACCGAAGAGACCGAGGTTAAGGAATTCAATGAAGGCAAAGGTCAAAGAAAATTACTTTGGACGGTGCTGGCCATTAACTTTGCATTCTTCCTCATCGAGATGGCAACAGGAGTTTTTTCAAGTTCGATGGGCCTTGTCGCGGATAGCCTTGATATGTTGGCCGATTCCTTTGTCTATGGAATCAGTCTTTTTGCGGCCGGGGGAACATTGACAAAGAAAAAACGGATAGCCAAACTGGCGGGATACTTTCAGATTATCTTGGCTGTTATCGGGTTCGCCGAAGTGCTGAGGCGTTTTTTCGGAGCGGAGAAACTTCCAGACTTTTCGACAATGATAACCGTTTCCATCTTTGCGCTGATCGCAAACGGAATATGCCTCTACCTACTGCAAAAATCCAAGAGCAAGGAAGCCCATATGCAGGCAAGTATGATTTTTACCTCGAACGATGTAATAATCAATCTAGGTGTAATCGCAGCAGGACTGCTTGTAAATTGGTTCAGTTCCAACAAACCGGACCTGATAATAGGAACTATCGTTTTCGCCCTAGTGGTCCAGGGTGCGATACGGATTCTCAAACTTGGAAAATAGTTGTGGTTCGGTCAAGATATGTAACCCATCGTATTCACATAGGGTGTCCCGCGTGCGACTACCGCAAAGGCCCGTGCGACCAGTTTGTTCCTGATAATGTTAAGTGTGCTCATCTTACTCTTCCCGATGTCAAGCCTTCGTTCATAATAGGCTTTCATCTCCGGATTGCATTTTACGGCCGATAGGGAACATTGGTGCAATAAGGCCTTACCTTCCCTATTGGCCAATTGGCTGACCTTGGTCCTCCCCCTGACACTTGTCCCCGAAGTATGGGAAAAGGGTGCTATACCACAGTAGGAGGCAAACTTGCGCCAAGTAGCGAATGAAGTAAACCCTACCGTATATACGATCATAAAGCGGGCGGTCACTTTACCGATTCCTTTGATACCCGTTAATAAAGCAAGCATCCTTTTGAGTTCCACATCACCTTGTATCAATTTGTCCATCTCCCGCTCAAGGTCGTTTATCCTCCAACTTAATAGGTTGATGATATCTTCCTGAACCCAGAAAAGAAGCGAATCCTCTTCAAGCACTCTTTTTTGCTCACGGAGGGTCGCCATATGTCCTGCCCGTTGACCGACCAGTTTCTTGCGCATGGACATCAACCGTTTCAACCTTGTCAGAGTAGAACCGGGAATCCTGCTGGGAAGGGTCTCCTCCCTTGTGCGATAACCGTAAAGTGCGATTCTTTTCGCATCCGCCCTGTCATTCTTGCCCCTGATTATACCTAGGGAACGCTTGATCTCAAGACCGCTAACAATATTCATTAGGCAATCGTCACGGTCCAGCAATCGAACCAGGTAATCCGAATAGAGCCCCGTATGCTCCAATACGAAGAGAAGATTCTCCTTGTCGACCCTGCTTTTCTTTAAAGACCAATTTATCATTTTTGTGATTCCCTTGGAATCGTTCTTGAACGTTTTAAGTTCTTGGCTCTGGTGGATACAACAATCCAATGTCAACTTACTTACATCAATACCGATGACTTCTTTGATTTCCATAATTTTTACTTTAATTAGGTTGTTTAAACTAAGACCTTTAATAGCAAGGGCTAAAATCCTATATGGTTCTGGCAACCTGGTTACAAAGGACGGGGACTGATACACTATAAAGGCCTTGAACCTGGCCGTCGCTGAAGTTCACCCCGTCCTTTTTCAATCTATTTTATATAAATATCCATAATCCCTTCAAAACAAGGGTAGAGCCCATTACTCTATGAAAGCCTTATGCCTAGCCGTCGCTATGGTTCGCCCCACCCTTTTTGACTTGTCAACAAAATTGTAAGTTATGAGTCTCCCCCAGACCCCCTCTTTTCAACACCATCATCACAATAGATTTCATCTATAAAGACAAAACTAAAGGCCGTCTGCTGTTACCCTTTTTTTTGATGCTGTACGGATTACAATATCTGGGCTTGGTAAGGACGTATAAAAAAGCCCTGCTAAAGGCAGGGCTGGCTTTATGCCGTCTCCAAGAACGGATGTTGTTGTTTTGCTTTAAAAAAAATGTAACCGCATGAATTGGAGGTGAGTCTATATCCCAGGTGAAATACGAAGGCATTGGAAGTAATACGAAATGCGAACAGTATTAAGATTGAAGTTTATCTGATATCACATAGATTTCAATTGCAAAAAGCGATATAAAATATTACAGAATAGCTACAAATAAACATTTTCGACAAAGATTTTAAGAAATCTGTAAATGACGACTTATTGGAAATTAAAGAAAAATACTAGTCCAAATTGTTTGAAGAACAATTTGAAAAGGCAGTCTCTCTTTTAGTTTTTAATCACTACAACGAAAATAATGTTAAATATTTTTAAAAAGACAGGAAATACAGTTAAAACCATAGAAAAAATAAGGTTTTTCTGCAATTCAAAATGAACTTATTTATATACCTTCCTTTCGGAATTTTCCATCAACATTTAAATCATTTATAAATGAAAAAGCAAAAATTAAGTTTATTGAGTTTGAACAAAACGACAGTATCTAGTCTTTCTCAACAAGCAGCTCATGGTATTAAGGGAGGTCGCGTAACGGAAGACACTTGTTCGGAATGCGGAGGTTCTTGTTGCGGTGCAACAAAATGTACTGATTCCTGCGAGGGTGTGCTATAAGACTAATTAATTATCAAAAAAAAGTCGGTTATTTAATAACTGGCTTTTTTATTTAAATTAGTCTAAAGTATTATGTTTTAAGGATATCTAAAATGAATAACAAGGGTAAACTAGAAAAAAAATTAGCTGATATTGCATTATCAATTAAACAAAATTACCATATAGTTGAACCTTCGGGAGTGCTTGTTGGGGCATCGGGTATCTCGATGTTTTGTTATTACTATGCTAGATATTTTAACAATGATGATTATTCCCAACTCGGAAATGAAATACTAGAGAATACTTTTAAAAATGTTGAAAAGGGTCTTAATTATTCAACTTATTGTTTAGGTCTGGCAGGAGCTGGTTGGTCTTTAGAATTATTAAAGGAGAATGGTTTCATAGAGATGGACACGGATGAGTATTTAAAAGATTTGGATATCGCATTTTCGCAAATAATGCTTGAAGACATTTCTGTTAGTAATTATGATTTCTTGCATGGTGCAATTGGTTATGGTTTTTATTTTCTCAAGCGGTATAAAAAAACCAAGAATGAAAAGTTAAAAAAGAGGTACTCTGACTTTCTCGCTATCTTAATTTTAAAGCTAAATGAAATATCGACAACTATAGATGATAAGATACTATGGTCCTCTATATTAAAAAAAGAGACGGGCCAAATTGTTTATAACCATGGACTTTCGCATGGGATATCAAGTATAATAAATTTTCTTTCCAGAATAAACTTATATGATATTGAGAGTAAATTAACAACATATCTTTTGGAGGGTTCTGTAAAATATCTTCTGTCCACTCAAAATCTTGACTACAAATCAGATTCACTTTTTAATAATTGGATAGGTATTGACGGGGAAACACCAAAATCAAATAGTCGTTTAGCTTGGTGTTATGGTGATTTAGGAATAGGCATTTCTTTAAGATTAGCTGCGATAAGTCTTAACGATGATAGTTTGTTGGGGCGTAGCGAAAAAATTTTGGAGCATACCGCGCGGCGAAAGAACAATCAATCGACTAAAGTCGTTGACGCAGGTATCTGTCACGGTTCGTTCGGCAATGCTCAAATTTATAATCGACTATATCAAGAAACAAAACAAAAAATATATAAAGATACTGCTTCAATATGGATTGAAGATGGACTCAATAAGGCAACTTTTTCCGATGGATATTGTGGTTTTAAACAATACAATGGAAAGTTAGATAGTTGGGAATCTGAACTCAACCTTTTAGAGGGTATATCTGGTATTGGATTAGCAATTTTGAGTCATTTATCTGGCGATAATTCATGGGATGAATGTTTAATGATTGGTAATTAATTCTTCCTATGAGTAAAAGAGAATATGTCCCGTTTGATAAGTATATTTTAAGAACTCCTCTTCTTAGTTTAAATAATTTTATCAATCTAACTAGGGGCAAAAGAGTGTTAAAAAAAGATTTAATAAAATTATTTGATAATCCAATAATAGCTGAATCAATTTTTCTTGCCTCCCCTGATTTTCATACAGAACTTACCAAATGGAAGAACAATGCAATCGATGATAATAAGAAAAATAAAAAACTTGAATTAAGCCTTCTTAAATACATTAGTAGAATGTCAAGTAGGTGTACTCCATTTGGTCTTTTTGCTGGGTGTTCTATGGGCACATTTGAAAGTCAAACTTCTATTAAAATAGGGAATACAGAAAAGCATAAAAGACATACCCGTCTTGACATGGACTTTTTAGTTGCTCTATCTCAAAATTTATCTCTTGATTTTAATTTAAGAAAAAAGTTGCTTTATTTTCCAAACTCTAGTTTATATGAAATAGGGAATGAAATAAGATATGTTGAATACACATATATAAGAGGAACTAGAAATCATGAGATTGTTTCAGTCGACTCATCTGAATATTTAAAAAAGGTTATCAAAGAAGCCAAAAAAGGTGCTAGAATGGATAATCTAATATCTAAATTAATTTCAGATGAAATCACTCAAGATGATGCCACTAATTTTATTTTTGAATTAATTGACAATCAAATTTTAGTTAGTGAACTTGAACCCTCTGTAACTGGTTCGGAATTCATTTTTCAAATTAAAAATATTTTAATTAAGTATTCAGAATGTGAGGAGGTTGTAAAGACTTTAGATAATATTGAGGAGGTTTTATCCAATCTTGACCAAAGAATCGGGAACGAGATAGAGCTCTATGATAAGGCGATTGAATTAGTCCAGTCCCTGAAAACTACATATGATACTAAATACTTATTTCAAACTGATCTTTACACAGGCACTTCATCTAATACGCTAGACTCACAAATAAGGGATGACTTATTCACTGCCCTTATGGTTATAAACAGAACTAGTCTGACACCTAGCCGTTCATATTTAAAGGATTTTATGAATTCAATGTATGAAAGATATGAAGAAAAAGAAGTTCCATTATCTAAGGCATTAGACACTGAATTGGGGATACCATATAGGTCGAAAAACGATGGCGACATAAATCCGTTGATCGATGATTTAATAATTCCACCTTCGGAAGAAAAATCTCATCAAATAAAGGAGCTGCGACTCTCGAAAATGCATCAGATTTTAAATAATAAAATTCAAAAAGCACTGGTTGAGAAAGAAGTGGAAATAGAAATAGAGGATTCTGATATTGCGGATTTTTCGGAAAATTGGAATGATTTACCAGTAACTATATCAATTTTAGCTGAGATTGTGGAGATTGATGGAAAGAATATGATAAAATTTCGTAGCACAGGTGGTTCAAGTGCAGGTAATTTGTTGGCCAGGTTTTGCCATGGAGATCAAGATATTAAGGAGTTTACTAAAGAAATAATTAATAAAGAAGAAGAACTTTTGAGCGATAAGGATACAATTGTCGCAGAAATCACTCATCTGCCTGACAATAGAGTTGGTAATATTTTGTTAAGGCCCAATTTTAGAAAATATGAAATTCCTTATCTGGCTAGTTCCAGTTTGAAGCGAGAAAATCAAATATCTTTAGACGACTTGATTATAAAAGCCCATTTTAACACTAAAATAATTTTAAAATCGAAAAAACTGAATAAAGTCATTATTCCAAAATTAACTAACGCACATAATTATTCTTTTAATACACTTCCTCTCTATAATTTTTTATGTGACATACAAAATCAGGATATCCGTGCCGGAATTGGCTTTAGTGTTGGTTCGATTTCTAATGAACAGAGTTACGTACCTAGAATAATCTATAAAAATATTATCCTTCGAGAAGCTACATGGAATTTAAAAAAAGAAGAATTAAGTGATTTGTTTTCTTCATATGATAACTATCAAATGCTATATGATAAATTACAGGTCTTTAAAAATAATTACAAATTGCCAAGATTTGTCATGTATGTAGAATCTGATTATGAACTGTTAATTAATATGAAAAATTTAGACTCAGTTAGAACGTTATTAGACTTGGCAAAAAATAGAAGCACCATAACACTTAAGGAATTCCTGTATACTTCCTCAGAGTCGTTTACTTCAAGCGCCAAATCTAAATTTACAAATCAAGTTATCGTTTCCTATTATAAAAATTCATGAGTAAGATTCAAAGACAGTTTATTCTTGGAGAAGAGTGGCTTTTTATAAAGTTGTATACTGGTTATAAAACTTCAGATTATATTCTTGTACATATTATTAAACCAATAGTTGAAAAGTTAATTCTGGAAAAAATAATAGACCATTGGTTCTTTATAAGATATGCAGACCCTCATCATCATTTGAGAGTAAGGTTTCATTTAACTTCATTACAGAACGTATCTCAAATAACAAATCTATTGGCAGATAGTTTAAAACCTTATATCGAGAAGGATATAATTTGGAAAGTTCAATCAGATACATATGTAAGAGAACTTGAAAGGTATGGATTCACCAATATGGAAGATTCCGAGATGTTATTTCATTATGATAGTAAAATGGTTGTGGATTTTTTAGGTATGATTAATGGAAATGAAGGGGAGAAGTTAAGGTGGCTTTTTTCACTTAAATCAATATACTCTCTACTAGAAGTGTTTAATTGCAATCTAGAAGAGAAAATAAAACTAATGGATAGACTTAAAACAAGGTTTGGATGGGAATTCAACATGAATAAAGGACTTAAAATTCAGCTTGACAAAAAATTTAGACTTTATAGAAGAGAAATCGAATTATTTCTTAAGGAAAATAGCGACTTAGAACATAAGATAATCTTTCGAGTTGTTAATGAAAGAAATGAAAAAATCGCATTAATTTCCGACCGTATTGAGCAAAGAATTAATAATAAAACTTTGAATAGAAGTATGAACTATCTTTTAGGTAGTTATATTCATATGTCAATGAACCGAATATTTAAATCTAAGGCACGGATGCATGAAATGGTATGTTATGATTTCCTTAGTAGAATTTATAATTCAATGAAGGCTAGAGGCATAAATAAGCTGTAACTAAATAGTTTTATTGCTTCAGAATTTATTTTTCATTTCATGGGTTATCCTATCAAAGAAACTTTGTTTTGGTGAGAAGAACTCTATTTTAGTCTTAGAAATGGGGTTTCTATTGTAGCAGATTTTATTGTTCTCATCATCTCTTACTTTAATTACAATATTTTCATCCAAACCAGAAAAACTAATAATATGGCCTAAAAAGGAACAGTTTTTATTGGGGCTTACATAATAACTCATTTGAACTTTGGTCCCTTTTTGTAAAAATGATAATGCCTCAATAGTAGTTGAAGATTCCAAAGTTTGGAGTTCACTTAATACAATAGTATCATTATTAATTTTTAATAGCTGCATATCCATCGGAATTACTTCTTCATATTTAACACCAATTGAAATCGAAATTAATGTAACTAAGGATAAAAAAATCACTGTCACCCCCCATTTTATTAACCACCCAGGAGTCTTACCTAGGATTTCTTCAACCTCATATGATTTTTCATGCATATCCTACTGTTATTTAATTTCCGAGCTCTAATTGATTTTTAACAAGAGTATAGTATGAGCCTCTTTTTTTTACTAATACATCATGTTTTCCACTTTCAATAATTGATCCATTTTCTATTACAACTATTTGATTAGCATTTTTAACTGTGCTCAATCGGTGAGCTACAATAACAGCAGTTCTACCTTGGTAAAATTTTTGAAGATTCTCCATTATAATTCTTTCGTTATTTGCATCTAAAGCACTTGTAGCTTCGTCAAAAAATATATAGTTTGGATTTTTATAAACAGCTCTAGCTATCAAAATTCTTTGTTTTTGACCTCCACTTAGACTTATACCATTTGCGCCAACCCTTGTTTTATAGCCAAGAGCTAATTGTTGAACAAATGAATCGATATTTGCAATTTTAATTGCCTCTTGCAATCTTTCAATATCTACTTTTCCTTCAGAATTGGATTCTGTTATATTTCTCGAAATAGTGTCGTTGAAAATAAAACCATCTTGCATAACAACTCCACAATTCTTACGCCACTCACTAGGTCTAATCATTTTAAGATTTTGTTTACCGATTTTTATTTCACCTTCTTGAGGTTCGTAAAAATTGAGAAGTAACTTAAGTAAAGTTGTTTTACCACTACCGCTTGTTCCCACTACTGCAGTGACTTTTCCTTTAGGAATCACTAAGGAAATTTTATTCAAAATTATAGGCGAACTCTGTCCCCCATATCTAAAGATAAGATCTTTTATTATTATTGCGCTATCAAGAACTCCTTGGTTATATTGTCTTTTTATCAAATCATCCTCATCTTGCATTGAATGTATCTCTGATAACCTTTCTAAACTAATTTTGGCATCCTGTCCTGATTGAATAAAATTTACAAAGTTTCTTACCGGAGAATTAAGCTGTCCTATAATATATTGAACGGACAGCATCATACCCAATGTTAAGCTGTTATCTATGACTGCTTTCGCTGCTATGAATGTAATGATGATGTTTTTTATCTCATCAATAAACCTTCCCCCAGTATTTTGCGTTTGGGAAAGGGTTAACCCTTTAATGGATATTTTAAATAGTTTGGCTTGAATTTCCTCCCATTCCCATCTGCGCCTTCTTTCTGAACCATTAAGCTTTATCTCTTGCATTCCTGAAATAAGTTGATATAAACTACTTTGATGTTCGGCTGCTTGGTCAAATCTTCTATAATCCAATTCAGCTCGTTTTTTTAAAAAAATTAAAGTCCATAGTATGTATATAATGGAACCTAGGACAAAAATCAAAAAAATGGGGAATGAGTAATACGCTAAGACGGCTCCGAAAATAATCACGTTAAAAGCTGAAAAAAGAGTATTCAAGGTCGAGGTTGAAAGGAAATTTTGAATTCTATTGTGATCATAAATTCTTTGAATAATATCTCCTGTTTTCTTAGAATCAAAGAATGAGACAGGAAGCCTCATCATTTTACTAAGAAAATCTGATATAAGATTTATGTTTACACGAGTTGTGATATGTAACAATATCCAACTTCGTACAATTTCGACGCTAGTTTGAGAGATGAATAATACTAATTGTGCAATTAGTACCAGGTAAATAAAATTAATGTTTTCGTATTTTATCCCATAATCCACAATGGATTGAGTCAAAAATGGAAAAATCAATTGAATTATACTTCCTATGAACAGCCCAAGAAACAATTGAAAAATTAATTTCTTAAACGGCTTGAAATAGACATACAAGTATTTAAGGCCTATTTTTTTATCTTTTTCAGGGTGTAGATTATAAAATTTAGGTGTAGGCTCCAATAGTAATAAATACCCTTTCTCATCTTTTTTACTATTTCTTTTGCCCAACCAGCCATTGACAAACTCAGCTATTTTATATTTTAAAATACCATGACCTGGATCGCCAATAACCACTCTTTTTTCATTAATGTCATAAACGACTACAAAATGACCCTGTCTCCAATGAGCAACACAAGGAAGTGGTATTTCATTTTTTAGAGTTAAGAAATCAGTAGAAATTGGCAAAGAGTGAAAACCTATCTCTTCTGCAGCTTCAGCTAACCCACCTAATGATACGCCTTCTTTCGTGATAAAGGATTTTATCCTTATTTCTTCTGTTGTATAGTTCTTTCCATAAAAAGCTGAAATCATTTTTAGACAAGTAGGCCCGCAGTCCATAATGTCTAATTGTTTGTAAAATGGGAATTTTTTAAAACTAAACTTCATTAAACGTCAATAAATATTCATTTTTTCGAATTTCGAACCCTGTAGGAAAAACTCAGCATAAGGTATCTGTTTAAAACTGAACTCTCTGAATCCTGCACATAATCTTCTCCTGTATATCTTGAATTTCTAACGTTCTCGTTTAAAATATCAAAGAATCTTAATCTTATTGTTCCTTTTTCTTTTAGAATTCGGTAGCCAATACTCGCATTCCAAAAAATATTTGAATTTTCAAAACCATCACCTATATCTGGTCTCGTATTAAATTCAAAATCATTTTCTAAAATTAAATTCTTTGGAAAATTAATAGAAGTTTTTAGTGAAACTTGGTGTGATAAAATATTTGTATTCTCAAATAGTCCTGGTGTGTACTTTGTAATGACTATTCTAGGGCTATATGAACTTTGTAAAGAGAAAATTTCATCTGTATTATAATTTAGTCTAAAAGTAGGATATAAGCTCCATCTATTTATCTGGTAATTTGAACTATTGGTTATATTATTTCTTCGATATAATCTTGAATTAAACCCTAAATGATAACGTATCTTGCTTTTTTCTAAACTTTTAGTTTTACTAATAGAAATTCTGAAATTGCCGTCAATATTACCATCTGTGTTTGAGTAGGAAATGGTTCTGATTAATTGATTATCAGTATTTCTAATAATAGACAAATCATCATTGAATAAGGTCAATTTTCCAAACATAAAAAAACCAACTTTAGACTTAGAGTTATAATTATTATAATTTAGACTGATATCTTGCCTGAAAATACGATTAAGAAATGGATTGCCGATGTAAATATTTGTAAGGTCTAATTCATTAGAAACAGGTAGGAAATATCTTTGATCTGGCATAGAAATACTTGTGTTGTAGATAAAAGTTAATTTTTCTCTACTACTTAGTTTATAAGAAAGAAAAGCATCCATGAATAAGTCTCTAAAAGTGCTATTTCTTGAAATTGTTAAGTTAGGCTCATTATTTTTTAATCTAGAAATATATGCTCCAGTAAAAACTGAAAAGTTAATTTTATCTGTATTCAATTCTATTCCCATGTTCGGTGCCCAGTAAGAAAATTTCTGGTCAAAAACTGTGCTTAATCTATCTATTTGAGTCCCAACTAAACTATTCTCCTTGTCCAAAACAATCCTATCTGTAAAAAAGTCTTGATTAGAAACTCTCAATGAAGGAACAATAAAAGCATTTTTAGATATCTTCTTCCTTATTTCAAATTCAGTTTCAATTTCATTTACCTTTAATTTTTGGTCGACTTGCTGCGACGTTATAGAAGAGCTAGTATTTCCATTATCTTCGAAAAGTTCTACATTATTAAGAACTTTTTGAATACTATTATTGTTCTCTAAGTTTACTGAAGTTTTTAATGAAAAGTATTCACCTGGTTTTCGAAATTTTCTCGTTAACACACTATTCAAATCTATATCATTACTGTTCCCTTCATTTAATAATTCAGTAGTAATTTGATTAATTGGTGTTCCATCGAGATTGTTCGACATCCCATTTATCATCTCAATATCGTTATTGTTATTGAGTCTAATCCGCGGGGTAATTGAAATCTTCGTCAATGTATCTGGGGAGATTGTAAAATCTAAATCGAAACGATGACCTCTATCTAAGAAATTTTGTTTTGATTCAGATCGATTGTTATAGCTATTTTCTGGCAGAAAATATTCTCTATCTACCAGGTCTATGTTTTGAACCTCTACATCAGAGTAGAAGTACTCTCCAACAACTTCAAATTTAGAACCTATCGCATCAGAAAAATTAGCACCAGCGTCATTACTTGAGGAAATACCTTTAAGATTCCCTCTCCATGATAAATTTCTAGCGTTTGAGCTTAATTCAGATAAGTCATCATATGTAAAACCCGGGTTGTCTATATTATTACTTCCTCCTAATATTGTTAATCTTTGATTATCATTGAAATAATTTGCAATCCCACTTAATTGGTACTCTTCACTATCTCCAATTCCTGCTAAAAAATTTCCAAAAACGCCTTTGTTATTATCCTTTTTTATAGTTACATTGATTTCTTTTTCGTCAGTTTTGCTAGTTGTTCCAATGAATTCTTCTAATTCACTTTTTTTGTCCACTACTTGAACCTTGTCAATAATATCTATAGGGAGATTTTTAAGAGCTATTTTAGTATCATTACTAAAAAAAGGTTTTCCATTTACTTTGATTCCACTTACTCTATTACCATTTACCAGAATATTACCATTGTCTTCCAAATCCACACCAGGCAATACTTTTAACAAATCCTCAAGGGTCGATTCTAATCTTAATTTGAACGAGGAAGCATTAAACTCTAATGTGTCCTTTTTTACGAGGATTGGGGGGATTTCACCAATAACTTCGGTCTCATTGAGTTCAAAAATGAATGGCTTTAATTTAATAATTCCTAAGTCGATTTCTTCTGGACTAGTATCTAAATACTTTTCTATTGTTTGATAACCGTTATATGAAACAAGAAATCTTATTTTCTCATCAACATTTTTGAAGGTTAATTCAAAGTTTCCATATTGATTACTTATTGTATAAGCCACCAAAGAACTATCTAAGCTTTTTTGAACGAATATGGTAGCCGCTTCTAACTTTTCATCCGTATCAGTATCTTTAATCGTCCCCTTGATTGAGATTTCTTGGGAAAGAATTATAAAAGGAAACAATAAAAAAAATAGGTTTACTTTTTTCAAACTGAATTTTTTAAAATTTTCATATGAAAATATGACTTAACAAAGACAATGTATTACATAAAAACCTTAAAAATTTAATGGTTTTAGTTTAAAAACTGATAAATCGACTCATTTTGTAGTACAATTCTTATTTTTTAAAAAATTTAGAGAATTAACATCAAAAAAATGTTTGTTAACATAGTTCTTTGACATGTACTAGTCTAAATACTTTGAAGTAAATATGGGTTCAATTGATTCTGTATTATATATGAAAGATAAAGTATGAGATTCAGTTAAAGAGCTGTATTTCTTATGATTTTAAAAATTTCTTTTACCAAAACTTCCTATATGTAATTAGCTTTTCATTTCTCCAAAATTTTTTTAATGAATATTCATGAAACAACCATTGCATTTACCTTATCAAGCATTTCATTCTCAAAATCTTTTAAATAGATTTGGGTTGTTCTCAAAGAGCCATGTCCGAATGACTCACTAATCAACTCAGTCGATACGCCCATATATTTGGCAATTGTCGCCCATGAGTGCCGAATATGATAAGTTGTAAAATTCCCTTCAATACCTGCATCTTTGGCTATTGTATTTAGCCTTTCATTCATTCTTCGTCTTTGGGATTTATATTTTTGATAGTGCTTGGTGCTTCCATCGTAGTTTGTTGGAAACAAATAATCATTAGGTTCTTTATTGATGATGTAAAAATTTAAAATTTCTCTTAATTCATCAGTAATTTTTATGATGAATTGCTTATCTGATTTACTTCTTGTGTAATGAAGATGAAATTCCGTAACATTCTTGACTTTTAATTGGACTAGGTCTATAAAGTTCATTCCTCTACAGTTAAACATTATTAATGCATAATTCTTGGCATGCCAAAGAATAGAATCTTTTGGGTATTTTAAATCCCTGATGCTATTAATATTTTCTTTAGTCCTCGCCCTTTTTTTTGTTCTTTTTACTTTCGGGATTTTGTAACTATCAAAAGGGTTCTTTAATGGCACAAATTGATCTTCTTCAATTGCCGAGTTATAAATGGCCCTAATAGCTCTCAAATAGATGCTGATTGTATTTTTGGTATTACCCTTTCCCAAGTGATGGGCTTCGAAATTTTTTAAATAGGTCAAGGTTATCTCATATAGCTTGATGGTAGTAGCATCTTGATAGTTTTCTAAAGCTGTAATTCCATTGGCATACCATGCGGCAGTTCCTGGGTCATCCGCATTTTCTTTTCTTTCAATCAAAACTTTGCCCCATTCTTGCAGAGAAATATTATTCTCTACTTTCTTTTTAATTTCAGATTTGATACTATCATCCCAATTATCTTTAAGAAGGTCAACGAGATCACTAACAGTTATAAGATTAATACTTTTGCCAAGTTCTCTCAATAACTTTTTTGCTTGATACAGTTTATCATCCAATTCTTGATTGATTTCATCACAACGAAGACCTTTGTTACAAGCGACTGATTTGCGAAGTTTGCAATTGGAATCATCCCATCCCAAAATAGAGGTTGAATATCCAAGAGCAATAAATCTGGTTTTTTTATGATATACATTTAGGGATATTGGATAAGTCCCATCAGATTTCCTAGAGTTTTCCCTAGTGTCCAAAACCAAGCTAACTTTTGCCATTTTTTCTCGTTTGTTTTCTTTAAGTTACGAAAAAAAAATGCAGACTTTTTGCAGACTTTTTGTTGATATCAAATAAATTCAAATGACATCAACTTCTATTAAAACATTGAAATTCAATATGTTAAAGCAATATTTTGAGTTTAGGAAATACCTAAAAAAATGCCTGTCACGCAGGGGGTCGCGGGTTCGAGTCCCGTCCAGACCGCTAGAAATTGTTCAAAATTTTTCAAAAAGCCTGTAAATCAATGATTTATAGGCTTTTTTATTTTGTTTAATGTCAAAAAACACCATCTAAAACCATATAAAAGGTGACTAATTCGGTGCCTCTTTTAGCCCTCAAAAAATGCTCACCAGAATCGATGTAATTCACTGTTAAAGAAAACTTTACAGAGAAATTTTAACATTTGTTTTTCGTACCTTCTGGTGAGCATTTAAAAGTGTCACCTATGTATGGAAAGATAAACGTCTTATTTTACCCTAAGAAAAGGGAAACCGATAGCGAGGGAAAATCAATGATTTATGCTCGTGTGACTATTAATGGTAGGCGCAGCGAATTCAGTCTAGGTCGCCGTATTGATGAGCAACGATGGGATTCAAGGGGAGGAAAACTAAGGGGAACTACTACAGAAGTATCCAATTTCAATCGATTTCTGGATAATGTCAAGAATAGGCTTTACGATATTTATGATTCGTTACTTAAAGAAAAGGAAGATATTTCAGCCACTATTATCAAGAATATATATCTCGGGAAAGCAGGTAAAGAATATATGGTTCTGGAAATCTTCCAAGAGCATAATGATGAAATGGAAAGTCTGGTAGGTAAAGGATTTACCAGAGGGACGTTGCAGCGCTATAAAGCAGCCTATAAGCACGTATCTGGTCACATCCAAACAAACTATCATAGAAACGATATTCCCGTGCGCCGAGTTGACCATAAGTTTATCACAGGATTGGAATTTTTTTTGAAGTCGCAAAGAAACTGTGACCATAATACCGCGATTAAGTATGTGGTGAACTTCAAAAAAATTATGCGGATTGCTCTAGCAAATGAATGGATAACCAAAGACCCGTTCTTTCATTGGAAAGCTTCATGGAAAACAAAGGAGAAGCAATACTTGACCCAATTGGAACTGGATACGCTCAGAGAAAAGAAATCCTTTTTACCTCGTCTCGATTTGGTGAGAGATATTTTTGTTTTCTGCTGCTATACGGGTTTGGCCTATGCGGATGTACAACAATTAAAAAAAGAGCATATTATTATCGGAGTAAATGGGGATAGATGGATTAAAATGCCAAGAAAAAAGACCAAGGCCATCAGTAGTATACCCTTGCTCTCTCCGGCAGAAGAGATTATCGAGAAGTATAACGAACACCGCTACGTTTTGGATGGGAAAGGAGTTCTACCTGTACTGACCAACCAAAAATCGAATGCCTATTTGAAAGAGATTGCGGATGTATGCGGTATTAATAAACACCTTACCACCCATTTAGCTCGACATACTTTTGCAACTACGGTTACCCTTGCTAACGGAGTTTCGATTTCAACGGTAAGTAAAATGTTGGGGCATCGTTCCTTAAAGACCACCCAGATTTATGCAAAGGTTTTAGATAGTAAAATAGCTGAGGAAATGGACCGATTGAAAGACAAAATAAAAATGGAGGATGTCCCAATTTCTGAGGAGGGGGATTCTATTAAAAAATGAATTTGTCCCAAATCCTTACCCTTAACTTTTGCGCATGGTTCCTGTGGAATTTCTTTAGCGTTCAAAAAGAAAAGCGTGAATAAGAAATTCCATAGGGCGCAACCTACTTATAAAAATTATGTGGCAATGTTCTCTAAATTGTTTTGCTCCGCAAAAGAATGAAAGAGAAGCAAGAGGATAACACGCTCCGCGATGTTATGTTTTTTTACTGATTTGACTTTCAGTGATTTACGGTGTTCTAAGAATTGTTCAAAATCCAATTTTTAGTAATCACGCTTGTAACATATTGAAAATCAATTTAAAAATTAGTAAAAAATGGATAAGGAGTACCAAAATGAGCCTTTTGTCACCCAAAGGATTAAGGAGTCCGTGGCGAAGGATTTTAGAAGGTTTTGTAAAGTCCGCTCACAATCACAAACAATGACCTTGGAGCGAATGCTATTCTTTTTCAAGCAGAATGATATTGAACCCGACAATGAAATCTGTACGGATTTGAGAAAACTGGAAAGCAAGTTGCTCAAACGGATAAACGCAGTCATTTCCATTATTAAAAATGTTGAGCGAACCCAAACCCTACCGACCCTTTCGATTCTGCAAGCCCTTTTCGAAGGAGCAGGTACGGAAGAAAAAAGGAAGAAGCCATTACTGATTGAGAAAAATAGAAAATCTGATACTCTGGATGATGGTATAAGGCAGTGGAAAGAAGAGTAAATAGATTGACTTTAATTTATGCCTCGCTCAGTAGTATTAGTTTGGTAAGTTTTGGGACACTTGCAGCGCGAAACCTAGTTTCGCTCGCTTTAAAAACTAAAAGAATTGGTGGATGTTGAATCTGAGTATCTGCATTAAAATAATACGCCGATTTTCCTTTATGAATTCTAATGCTAAAAATTGACAATGGTAATTTCGATTATCTGTTTAACCTTAGTTAGACGGATTTAATTATTAATAATTCAAATATTGAATGTTTAAAGTAATTTGCAATAAATTTTAACGAGCCATTTAAATTGAAAACTTGATATCTATTTAGATTTTAAATTGGCATGTATTCTTAATGTATTTATAAATCAGACAGGTAGCCTAAACCCTCAAAAATTAGAATAATATTATGTTAAAGAATTCTTTTATCATTCAAGAGTTTTATGCCCTACTATCGATAAGAAATAATTAACAACATCTTCGATGTAATACACAACAAAAATTGAAATATTGACCGTTAAATAATTAAAATAGTAAATCCAAAATAAACTAAGCTGCAGTCCATTAACTACAAAATTTCCCTGATAATAGGGATATTTATAACAATGACCTATACAGGTATTTGCCAAAGCATCAATTTTGATAAAGTAAATAAAGAAAAATTGATTCGTTATAATGGTGGAATTGCTGCAAACGCTGTTTTTTATGATGGCACTGCCAATAGGCAATCTTTCACCTATTTTTTGAACGGAAATCTTAATTTTAATATTGCTGGACTTTACAACATCCCGTTATCATTTACATACTCCAACCAAGATTTTAATTTTGCAAATCCATTTCAATTCAATAGACTGAGTCTTAATCCGTCTTATAAATGGATTGCTGCGCACATCGGTGACGTTAACATGACATTTTCTCCCTATACCCTTTCAGGACATCAGTTTACTGGAGTAGGAATTGATTTAACACCCGAAGGACCTTTTCAGATAAGTGCTATGTATGGGCGATTTTTGAGAGCAACTGAATTTAATCCTGAAATTCCCGAAGCCCCATTGGCCTTCAGACGAATCGGGTACGGTTTAAAAACTTCCTATGTATTTGAAAAAGTAAAATTAGGTCTTATTCTTTTTAAAGCAACTGATGATGAAGAATCCTTGGAAAACCCAATTCCACTAAATTCCAATTTTAGTCCGAATGACAATGCCGTGGTATCTTTTGAAACGGAATTTACCGTTTTGAACAAAGCTAGATTTAGAATTGAATATGCCATTTCAGGATTAACAGAAGATACCAGACTCAGCGATTCCAGACCCGAAAATGGTTTACTTGGTTTCCTTTTAGATGAAAACATATCTACCAATTATTTCAATGCTTTTAATGTTTCGCTAAACTATCCAGCTGGTAACGGTGTATTGGGTGTTGCCTATGAGCGTATTGATCCAGACTACAGAACCTTGGGGGCATATTTTTTTAATAATGATTTTGAAAACATCACTATCAATGCAAGTCAAAACATTTTTGACAACAAATTGGCTGTAACTGTGAATGCAGGTTTACAGCAAGACAATCTTGACAAAACAAAGTCGTCTGATTTGCAGCGTATCTTAAGTTCCGTAAACTTAAACTATACAGCTTCTGAACGTTTGGGAATCAATGGTTCATATTCAAACTTTCAGTCCTTTACAAATATTCAGGATCAATTTGATTTCATTAATCAGGTAGGGGCATTTGATAATGTGGATACTTTAAATTATAGACAGATATCGCAAAACGCCAATCTTGGTATAAATTATATCACCAAAAAATCAGAAACAAAGCAGCAAACAGCCAGCATTAATTTGATTTATCAAAATTCCAACAACCAGCAAGAAGGAGAAACGATTGATGGAGGTCTCAGCAATTTTTATAATGGTATAGCATCCTACACCTGGAATTATCCAAAAGAAGCATTGAACATCTCACTTGCAGGTAATGCTTCTCTTAATGAAATTGGAATGGAGGATACCAATCTTATTTTAGGACCAACACTATCCGTTGGCAAACAATTTTTTGATAAAACCTTACGGACCAACTTTTCGACCTCGTATAACACCTCATTCAACAATGGCGACCAACAGAACAATGTGTACAATTTTAGATTGGGTGCCAGTTATACAATTTTTGAGCAACATAATTTGAACTTGAACGTACTCTCTCTATTTAGAAATTCCCAAACGGGAGCTAATCAAGATTTTACAATCACTTTTGGATACAGCTACACATTTGACAATTTAAAGCTAAAGTTCAAGAAAAGAGAAAACATACCAGGTCAGAATAGAGACGTTTTTGGCTTCAAACATAGAGGAGTAACCTATAGGGGAACGATTCCAGAATTGAACACCCAACTGACCAATGTATATGGAAGCCCAAAATTTAACGATATACCCCCTTACAAGAAAGATGAACTAAAGATAAATCTTGCATTGGTCAAAGAGCAAAGACGGGAAGCAAATTACAGGCAAGAAGCAATAGAATTTTTGGATAAACTATACAGTTATGGAGATTTTATTAAGATTTATGATGAAATACTCTATGAAGTAGTAGAAAAAATAAGGGCTGATATGAAACGAATTGACATAAAGCTCGAAACATTGTTTGTAGATAAAAAGACCGAGCTCGATAAACATCCATTGCATAATAAAAAAATTGAAGATTATACAGAGGGTGATAAAAGAAGTCAGAAAGGATATGACAGATTGAAAAAAGTCGTAAATGATCGTTTACAGAAATTAGTTGGACATCGATGGATGGAAAAACAATTTAGCAACTATGTTGAATTGATTGATATTCAAGACGCTAAGGGGTATCTGCAGGATTTTAAACGAAATACATCGATAAAATCATACCAGATGTATGAAAAAAGCCGCAATCTCGATGAATTAAGATTATTTTTAGAGATACAGTTCATCGATTATCACTATAGATTATCCACTGATATAGTAAATCCTGATACCTTTGAGCTGAGGTACATAAACAAGAACTAAACCAACCACATGAGAAAATCCCCGCTCTTGTTAATAATTCTTGTACTGATTCTTTTAGGAATCGTTCCTGCTTTTGGACAGTCTTTTCCTGTTCAGGTGATACCACGGGCCATTCCCCCAACACCGGTTTATTTCTCCAATTATGCAGACGGCAATGCTATAAGTGGGCCGTTGCGAGTTCAAATTACATTAAACGATTTAACGATACAGAGCCGGGAAGTACGTTTACAGGCTTCTTTTGAAGGGAATGGAATTTCTTTTCAAAGCAATACAATTGTCAACGGGGCAGCACCACTATTTATAGAAGGGGGGATACCCCTGATTTTGAACAGTGCTGACCTTGCTCCCTATTTTCGATTTGAAAACATTGTTGGCATATCGCCTAATGTTTACGGACGACCAATTCCAGAAGGTTCTTATCAGTTTTGTTTTGAGGTCTTCGATCTGCTTACAGGCAATCGTTTAAGTACGAAATCTTGTGTAAGTACAGTTGTATTTCAGAACGACCCCCCGATTTTGGTAAGCCCCCAGAATAAAGCAATCGTTGAGCAAATTAACCCCCAGAATATTGTCTTTCAATGGACTCCTAGACATATAAACGTATCCAATGTAGAATACGAGTTAAGTATCGTTGAGATTTGGGATAATCAGATTGACCATCAAGCGGCATTTTTAAGCAGTCCGCCATTCTTTACCACAGTTACCACAGCAACTACATATGTATACGGTCCATCGGACCCATTACTTCTTCCAGACAAAAATTACGCTTGGCGCGTTCAAGCAAGGGCTATGCAGGGTGCAGAAGAAGTAGGGGTTTTTAACAACCAGGGGTTTAGTGAGATTTACGTTTTTGGCAGCACTTCACGTTGTGAACTGCCTTCTACAATTACACATGAGGTAAAGGGAGCGACAAATGCCAATATATTATGGACGGACTTTTCGCAGGACCCTTCAGAATATAGTGTACGGTATCGTCAGAAAGGTGTAAGTGGTGAATGGTTTTACTCTAAGACCACTGCTGAAATGGTCACGCTCTGGGACTTAAAACCGGGTACCGAATACGAATATCAGCTGTCAAAAAAATGCGTGCTTTCCGAAAGTGACTATTCGACAATTGCAACATTTCGAACCAATCTTTTTGATGATGATGACAGTACCTATGAATGCGGCATAGCTCCAAATATTGACGTAAGCAACCAAGTTCCTTTAGAAAGCCTTTCAGTAGGTGAAAAGTTCACAGCAGGAGATTTTCCGGTAACGGTAACGGAAGCCAACGGCAGCAATGGTTATTTTAATGGTAAAGGCTACGTAACTATTCCTTATTTAAAAAGTATTAAAGTAGCTGTTGAATTCACCAACATCTTTATCAACCAAAAGAAAGAGCTGGCACAAGGCAACGTTATCACGATGTATGACCCTAATCTGGGCGCTATTATCGATCCTTGGGATTTTATTGATGATGTTGGCGATATTGTTAACGGAGGAGACCACACACCTCTGGAGCCAGTAAATTTTGATATTGATAAAGTTGAAATTAGGGATGGAGAAATTGTAGTTACAGGGACCGATGAGAACGGCAACCCTGTTGAAGAGACCTTCCCTTATGACGAAGGCGATACCTATACCGTTACAGGAAATAACACCGTCTACTCAATTGATGAGAACGGAAATGTGAACGAAGTTGGCGCAGTCGCTGAAGGTGGTGTACCCAATGCAAATAATACTTCGGGCATTCAAGAAGGTAGTGCTGGAACAGCCGCTGACCCAGCTGTGGTAACTATTGATGACTCGCTGGTAAGTTTTACATATTTGATTGATTCTTCAGCCAAATATGGCTGGGATGAGGTGGATAACGATTATGAAAAAAGTAGTTACCCCAATGCAGCGTTAAAAAGTGGCGGCACGTTCTATCCAATCCATAAAGGCGTTAAAAATGGGGATAGCGACAGCTTTTTTGTTGATGTCACATTCAAAGACAATTCACTTACATTGGATAGTCTCATTGTGAAGACGGTCAGCAGTGGTTTGGCGGTAACTACTGAGACAATAAGTGGCAACCCAAACCGACTTAAAATAACGGTAAAGGGCAATGCTGGTTATAGAAGTGAGGAAGCTGTAATAACCTATAAAGGGAGTGAAGACAATCAAATTGTAGTTTCTAGTTTCTTTATCCACCATTTAAGGCCTTTGAACCTGGTGAACGTCACCCTAATACCGGTTAATGGAGCCTCAATTTCTGGGATAAAATCAGGGGTGGCCTCAATGTTTAACTCTGCTGGAGCGCAATTGAACGTTATTGATGGCACTAACTTTAATGGCAATACTTCGCAATTGCAATATACGGAGAGCGGTCTGCTGAGCAGACATCCGCAAAGCTTTACCAACTTTTATGACGATTTCAAAACAAATTCAGGGCAATATCAGGAGAACACATACTATGTTTTTGTCTTTGATGACAATGTACAGCCTGGTAATAATCTAGCTGGTTTTATGCCAAGGGGCACACAGTTTGGTTTTGTTTTTCCAGTCAATGTGAATACCACAGGTTTGGAAAGCAAGGGAACCGTTGCCGATGTCGTGGCCCACGAAGTAGGCCATGGGGTTTTTGGGTTGAAACATCCCTTTGAACCGGGAACTTCGGGAAAAGGCACCAACTGGTTGATGGATTATGGAACCGGAAATGAACTCGCCATACGCGACTGGGAAGCTATGGGCGATGATGGTTTAAATTTTTACGGCTTTGATAATGATGGGGAGGGGGAAGCAAGACCTTGGGAAGGGGTGAACTATGACGTACTTCTTTCAAAAATACCAAATACCTCTGATAGTGACATTTTGAGTTTTGTTTCTCCAGCTGGAGTAATTTATTCCATTCCAGGATCTGCTCGAGACATAACTTTTATAAATGGTTTCTTGGTAGGTTTTACTCTTGAAAGTGAAATTATTGAAAATAGGAGGTTTATAGCTAAAGTCAATAAAAATCCAGAATCACCAGATCATGAGAAATATTTTTTGGGCTACTCTTTAGAGAACAATAGCCCTTACAGAAGGGAATCCTTGTCCACTAACTTGAGGTCACCAAGGGAGGTATATTTTGCATTTTCCGATCATAGCGAGGATTGTTCTAGACCCCTATTATACAAGGCAACCTATACTGGAGAAATAGTAGGTACAAATAATAAAGGAACAAGTCAACCTAATGATGAGTATGAACCAAAGAATGGCTTTAGTGTTAATAGTCCTGAGATAAATGCCATAAACAATACCACAAGTGTGGCAATTAATGTCTCTCAAAATATTTTCAACTGCCTTAAGAATGAAGATTTAAAATTTCTATATAAGCGAATTGAATATACACTTGAAGACGCTGATGCACAATTTTTAGATGAAATTTTTGTTAGACTCAACCAATTTCAAGAAGTTTTTATTGATTTAGGCGACAACCAAAGAGTTGCGAATTACTATCATACTCTGGATGTCAACAGCTTTGGCGATGTCAATTATTTAAGATCGGTACTAAATCAAGAGCAAGGTGATATCTCAGATAAAACTCTTAAAATCAAAATTGTCAGAGATGGTGATTCCATGTTCCCTAAATTCACTGAGTATATCCCATTTTTCCAGAGCTTATATGCCTGTTTGACCCAAACTGGAAGTGGACTTGACAACAACAACTATTACGTTCCTCTTTGTCTTTGGAAAGATGCTGAGGTTACTCAAAAATACACCCCATTTGACCCTGCTTTTTTGGCTGGTATTACCGATGGGGGTATTCAAATAGGTGTTGACTTATATGATCTCGTTGTCGGTGCAGCTACCCTCGCTGATGCATACGGACCGCGTTTGATACTATGCGAAACGCCGGCTACTACAATCAATGCGTATTCAAGATTAGGTGCAGAGCTCGGTGCAATTCTTGCTAATATTTTGATAAATGTCAATCCTATTAGCATTCCGGAAGGTCTAAGGGAGGAGATTGATAAGTTTATCGATATCCTCAAAATCAATGATTTGGTCGAACGAGGTCAAGAGTTTGGCGAAACTATCAATGAGAATCTAAGACCGGCTTACGATTTTTTTAACGGATTAAAGCAAGATGCAGCTTACCTATATCAAGGTGTCCAGAATAGGTTAAATGAGTTTAAAGGGCTTATTGGAATTGACAGCATTTTAAACGATACAATCTGTGCCGATCTTAACGGTCCACGTAATACCAGAAACCAAACCATAGAGATATTAGAAAGTCTCAAAGAATTAACCACACCTGCCAATGTAGAATTACGAGAACAAGTATTTAACGAAATAAAAAGAGCCTTTGACATTTATGTAAGTTCCACAGCGGCAAATGATAATTTCGCCCGCTATAATCAAGCAAAGCTATTTTTTATGGTGATAAGCGAAATAGCTTTAGCCGTATTTTCTGGTGGTACTGCAAATGTGGCAAGGGCAACGGGAAGAATCTTGGACAATTTGGCAAGAATGGGCAGTCAGCTAAAATTTATGACTCAGCTTGCCGCAAAAAGAGTTAACAACATTCAAGGGATTGCCCAAAGCGGAAATAAGGTCATTGGGCCAGATAATGAGCTCTTGTTTGAATTTACTGAGAACGGACTCATAGTTCGTAAGCAATTGCCAGATAGTGCCCAAGACGTAGTACCTCTAACAAATAGTTTATTTAAAGATGTTGATATAACATTACCCAATGGCACAAAACTAAGTAATGAAGATGTTGATATTGTTGAGTATAACGGCCAGATTTATGTTAGAATAATCGACAGTGCCACTGGTAAATGGGCAACTTTTCCCAATATAGGTAGGTTATCTGATGAGGCTTTGGCCATAATTGATGATTGGTCAGATGATTTACTCAATAAGCTAGAAAGTTCTCTTGATAGGTATCCAAACTTAGCTGATGAAATCATCGAGAATACAATATTATTGAATCATTTTTCTAAAATACATACCGTTTGGTACTACAAGCTAGGTTTGGCTCGTGCCCATAAAATATCAGGGAATGGCTCACAATCGATTGATTTACCTGAAAATTTCGTAAAAGTCTTGGGTGATTTAGACCTACAGGATGGAAGCAAAATGAGTGATATCCTTGCTGACAGTCAATTTGGAAGTAAGCTTGGTAGAATTTTGGAGAATGAATTTGAAGCTATCCTAGAAGCAGCCTGGACTAGCAGACGAGGAATTGTGAATGCAGACTTGCCGCAAGGATTGAAGAATTATTATCTGTCCATTTATGATGCTGGATATACCATAATGTCCAAACAGGTTAAGATAAAAGTACCTAATGCTGGGAGTCCAGAGCCAGACTTCCTCTTTTTCAAAAGGAAAAGCAACTCAAACGACATTGATTTGGACGATGTGTTGTACCATGATGCCAAAATAAGTGTGAACACTCCTTTTTCAACAGCTCAACAAGAAATAAAAAGATTGATTGGTGTTGCAAAAGACATGGGTGGTAAAGCAGCTTTTCAAGTAGAGAGCGGAAGAATTAATAATGTAGTATTAGATAATGATGCTATTATAACCATTAAAGAAATGAGCAAAATAGGCACCAAAATCGATGATGGATTGGTTGACTTGGTTAGAAAACTTGAAATAGAAAATTAAAATGAAACCCACTCCACAACATAATATTATAACGCTACTGCTCCTTTTAACACAGTGGTTGGCCTTGGCAGCACCAGATATTGGCGCTGTGGATCCGGTTAAAGGTAAAGATAGTGTGCCTGCAAAAGGTAATACTTTGAAAAAGGCATTAGATCAACGCATCCAACACCTGGCCAAAGTTACTGGGAGTAACACCTTAGGGCTAAAAAAATATACCACGGTTGCCAACAGGAAATTCCGTTCCTTTCCAGTTTTAGATGCAGAACTTGCCCAAACCAAGAATTTTCATTTCAACTATGCACAAAATCAAGAACCGGAATTCAATGAAGCTTACATAGAAGATCACTTTCAACAGGCACAGGCCGATACGTTGATTGCCCGGGCCGACCAACTGATTCAAAAACTAGAAGAATTTGGAAATTTTGTCGATGTGCTCACCGGCAACGATTTGTTGCAACTACCAGTGGGTCTACGAAAACGGGATCCCTCTTCAGGTAATGAAATCGTTATTGCGGTTAGCAGTGTTAGGTTCC
This sequence comes from Croceitalea sp. W27, assembly GCF_055693185.1. NCBI lineage: Bacteria > Pseudomonadati > Bacteroidota > Flavobacteriia > Flavobacteriales > Flavobacteriaceae > Croceitalea > Croceitalea sp. W27. The sequence goes on along the minus strand of NZ_CM146327.1, from coordinate 2,693,453 downwards.
ATTCAGAATATGCAGAACTCAAACTGTGGGCTAAAATGGATATCCCACAGAGCAACCGCTCACTGTTCTTTGGAGCAGAAGGGGTAAAGTTTTCCCGTCAGGGAGCACTTGTAGGGGATGCGAAGTTGGTATTGCTTGGGGACTTCCCCATTCCCTTTAATGGCGATAATTGGTTGTTGACACTCAAAGGAGGCATCAACTTAAAAACCGGAAATTTTATGAGCAAGAGCTACCTCTCCATAGACTGTAACGGGCTAAAAGAAATTAGCCTAGATGGAAATCTGAAGGTGTCCAGGAGCGTTTTATTGCCGCTAAATGAGAATGGCAGTTATATGTGTGGCCCATCCAAAGAACCCTTTACAACCAATGAAAAAGGTGAAAAAATAGCACAGAACACCTGCTACGTAGAAACGGATTTCACTGTGCAGACTTCAGGCTGGAATGATGTATTGATAGATGTGACATTGCCTCATTTTGAGATGGTCGGACTCAAAAAATGGGCCTTTAACGTTCAGAATGCGGTGTTGGACCTTAGTGATACCCGAAATTCTGAGAATGTTGTTTTTCCGGAAGCCTATAATCAGCTCATACCTACAGAAAATAGAATGCTTTGGCGCGGTATCTACGCCAAGCAGGTAGACATTCTTTTGCCCGAGTCCTTTAAAAAAATTACAGGTAGTGATGAGCGAGTGCGTTTCAATGCCCAAAATCTTATCATAGATAGTTTTGGTCTTTCAGGGGCTTTCTCAGCTACCAACCTATTAAAACAAGGAGAAGGTGCCGTGGGCAAATGGGGCTTTACGGTCGATTCTTTGGGAATCACCTTGGTTACAAATAATATCAAAGGTGGTACTTTGGCGGGGGACATCAAGGTGCCCATAATGAAACAGGCATTAGGCTATGAAGGATGGATAGCAGAAAACGAATACGGTCTCAAAGTGGCTTTGGGAGATACCTTGACCTACGATACCCCTGTATTTTTAGGAAAAATGGAACTACTGCCAAACTCCAGTGTGGCGATTAAATCAAAGAATGACAATTTCTATCCATCGGCAAATCTATCAGGCAGTCTTACAGTGGCAGGTGGTCTCAATCAGAACGCAACCGATAAAAAAAACGATAGCATACCAGTACGGGCAGATGGTTTCAATTTTAGGGGCATTACCTTTCAAGAACTTGAACTGCAGACAGAACCGGACAAACCATACATTCAAGCAAAATACTTTGGTTTTGATGGGGAATTTCAGTTGCTTTTCTTTCCAGTGACCATATCTGAAATGCAAATGGTTACGCCCAGTAAAACTGAGGTGGGGCTTAAGTTTGATATGGCAGTGCACTTAGATGATTTAGGCAAAGGCGCAACCACTTCACTCAACATAATCGGAAAACTTAAAGACGAGCAAAAACTACACAGTTGGCAATTTGACCGTGTGGCAATAGATAAAATTGGTGTTGATTTTAAACGTGGTGGAGTCCATATAAAAGGGGAAGCCGAAATCAAGAACAATGACCCCGAATTTGGAGATGGTTTTGGCGGTGATATAACGGCAACGATAGAAAAATTGAATTTAGAAGTTGGCGGTAAAGGATTTTTTGGGTCAAAAAAGATTACTTCGGAACAACCGGAAACCTTCCGTTATTGGTTCGTAGATGCTTGGCAGAAAAAAACCAAGGGCGGTGACGGTAAGTTTCTTATTGATTCGTTTATGGGTGGGCTTTCCAATCATATGCGTCGCACAGATGCCAATAGTGTTTGGACCCCCACTGGATCTACCTACACCCCAGATTATGAAATAGGAATGGGTATTAGGGCTGGTGTTAGCATAGGTGTGCAGCGAAAAACTACATTTCGCGGAAGAGCGGTACTAGAGATGGTTTATAATACTAATGGAGGGCTGAACCGCATTGGTTTTTCAGGTGAAGGAGCTTTTATGACGGCTCAAGACCAAGAAGATTACTCAGAGGAAAAACTTAAAGAACTTCAAGAGGCCATTGATAAATGGAAAAAAGATAATCCCCTACTTTACCAGATTGCACTGCGCAATGGTGATTTCTTGGAAACAGCCAAGGAGTATATTCCACTTCGCGAAGTTGCATCCTCAGGTAAAATTGGGGTGTATCTCGGTATAGAAAAAGATTTTACGACAAGCACGTTCCATGGTACATTTGAACTTTACCTCTCTACACAGGGATTGCGGGGGGCAGGCCCAAACAATAAAGCTGGTTTTGCCACGCTACATACCAGTCCTGATGAATGGTACCTACACGTAGGATCGCCCACGGACCGGTTGGGCTTGGTATTCAGTATCGGAAGCGAGGTTGAGCTAGAAGTTGGAGGGTATTTTATGACCGGTAATATGTTGCCAACCCAATTGGCCCCACACCCGCGTGTTCTTCAGATTTTGGGAGATGATATATTGGATAGCAATAGAAGGCCCAATGAGTTGAGTAAGGGCAGTGGTTTTGCTTTCGGACTCAGTTTTGCACTCAGAAAGAGTTTTCAGTACTATATATTTTATGCCACATTGGAGGTGGGTGCCGGTTTTGATGTAATGCACCGTCTATATCCTGATGCCCGTTGTAAAGGAAGGTCCGGGCCAGTAGGAAATAATGGCTGGTACTCCTCCGGTAATGTTTACGCATGGCTTTATGGCGAATTTGGCGTACGCGTAAAATTACTGTTCATTAAAAAGAAAATCAAAATTGGTGAAGCTGGTATAGCGGCCTTGTTACAGGGGCAATTTCCAAATCCAACATACTTCAAAGGTTACGTGGGCATGTATTTCAGTGTACTGGGTGGTCTGGTAAAAGGTAGGTTGCGTTTGAAAGTGAGTTTTGGCGACGAATGTGAAATGATTGATATTAATCCGTTTACCGAAGTACCGATTATTTCTGACCTGACACCATTGGATGGTTCCGATGAAGTGGATGTATTCACAGCACCCCAAGCAGTATTCAACTATGCCGTAGGCCAACCTTTCAGCATTGATACTTCCGAAGGTTTGGAGACTTTTAAGATAAACCTTAAGACTTTTGAATTGACCTGTGAAGGGCAGTCCATACCAGGGCGATTGGAATGGAACCAAGACAACGATGCGGTGACCTTTGTGCCAGATGAGGTGCTTCCCTCAAAAAAGCAGGTTACAGCATTGGTAGAAGTGACCTTTGAAGAAAAAGTGGGCGGTAATTGGCAGGTCGTCAATCAAGACGGTAAGCCCGCAATAGAAAAGCGAGACACCCAATTCACGACCGATTTGGCTCCTGATCATATTCCACTCCACAATATTGCCTATATGTATCCTGTAAAAGATCAAAAAAATCTGTACCCACAAGAATATAACAAAGGATATGTAAAATTAGAGCGGGGACAGAGCTACCTTTTTAACGGAGGCTATACCATCAGGGCACAAACGGTTGAAAATGGGGTAGGTACTCGTACCAATTTACGATATGACCAAGCCAGTAGAACGCTCAGCTACGATTTGACTGAAATGGGACTTTCCACTACTATTGAAATTGATATTATGGCCTTTCCGCCAGAAGATACATCACCAGCTGAAGTAGTTGTAGTTGAAGAAACCACTTCTTTTGATGAAGAACCTGGCGATACCAGTTGGTACGACCCAAACTCAGGGAATACCACCACTGAAACATCCTCAGGTAGTGTTACAGTAGCCAATAAAAAGGCATCTAGTGTAGTGATTGCGAATGCATCACCCAAATCACTGTTAAATTTTGGTTTTGCTACAAGTAAGCACAGTTCTTTTAAAGATAAAATGCGTTCGCTTGCAATTACCGACAATATCACCGAAATCATTACAGCAGATATACATAGCATACATTTAAAAATGCAGCAGTATGAAAATTTTGATGTGCCAGAAGTGTTGGGTACCAAGTTTACTGGAAACAAACCTATAATTCATGGTGAGGCAATTCTTAGAGACAATTATTACAAAAGACAGATATACCCTTTAAATTATGAAAACTATCCGTTGGATGGAAACATTACCGTAAATAGACAAGAGACTATTTTGGGAGTGCCACCGATAAGGGGACTTGATGTTCCCAATTGGTATAGTTTTTATTTGGTGGAGGAGCCCACATCTCCCTATGTGACCCAAAGGTATCCATTGATGTACAATCTGCCGTTTTACTACAAAGCTGACTTTTTACATTTACAGTACAGCATTGTGAACAGGTATGTGAACGGAAATCCGAACCAAGCAATGTACGAACGCTATAAGTATCTTATTGAGGGGCAATTTCCAGCCCTACCTCAAGATAGTTATAGAACTTATCTGATTTACAGTACTCCAGGCGATGTACATTCGAGCAAACATGAAATAAAATTTATAAACGATAATTAATCGACATAATAAATGAAAGGCTCTACAGTGTACATACCAAAAACTAAAAAAATTCTAGATAGATTTTCACCTCTTGTATTGGTGACTATAATTCTATTTATCGGAGCTTTATCAACGAAGGGGTACGGTCAAGAAACCGCATCTATACAGGTACTTGCAAAATCGAATCCTGAGAAGATACTATTACGATGGGCAGCAGACCAACCGTTGGCATGGAAAAGAGGGAATGAGCATGGTTATATGATAGAAAGGCACACAATTTCAAGAAATGGAGCGGCTGTACTACCCGTAGAAAGCACTATGATTACACAGTCACCACTTAGACCTAGACCTCTTGAGGAGTGGGAGGCCTTGGCAACATCGGATGACTATGCCGCTGTGATTGCACAGGCTATTTATGGTGAAGATTTTGATGTGGACACTTTCGGTAGTGCCGATAATATCTTTGCGGTAAACGAGGCCTTAGAACAACGCTTCACCTTTGCATTGGTTGCCGCGGAGCAAAACTTTGAAGCGGCAAAATTGGCAGGTTGGGCCTATGAAGACACTTCTGTAATATCAGGGGAAAAATACCTTTATACAATATTTGTAAATCTACCTGAGGGCAGTAAGTACACCATTAAAGAAGCGAGCATTTATGCCAGTACTGATTTTGCTGAATCTTTACCCCAGCCTTTGGGCTTTGCGAGCATATTTGCTGATGGCAACGTGTTACTGAACTGGAACTTTAATTTGCTGCAAAAAACCTACAGCAGTTATATTTTGGAAAAGTCAACGGATGGTAACTCCTTTCAGAAAGTGAACGGACAGCCTATCTTCAATGCACAAAATTCAGAGGAAAATGAGCAAGTTTCCCTATTTTATAATGACAGTATTCCCAATAACAAAACATTTTACTATCGTGTAAAGGGTATCACTCCTTTTGGTGAAACAGGGCCTCCTTCGCAAGTTGAATCGGGTATGGGTTTGGCTTCGCTCGATTATACGCCGCACATTCTCAGAAAGAGAATGCCCGATGAAAATACGGTTGAGCTAGAGTGGGAATTTGCAGAGGAAGGTAATTCTGAGATTATTGGATTTAAATTGAAAAGGGCCAACAAGGCAGAGGGACCTTATGAAACTGTACTGTCCAATATTTCGGCTAATTCCCGAACGGCCACCTTTACCGGTTTAAAGCGCATCAACTATTTCTCGGTGGTGGCAATAGGAAAAAATGGTGCTGAAAAACCATCATTCCCCGCTATAGTACAACCTTTGGATTCTACCCCACCTGCTCCTCCGGTTGAACTGGCAGGTCAAATTGATACAACTGGAGTCGTAAATCTCTCATGGAAAGGAAATTCGGAACCTGATTTAGCTGGATATCGCGTTTTCCGTTCCAACAACCCTAAAGCTGAGTTTAATCAAATCACACTTTCATTGGTGCGACCCAATCAGTATAAGGACACAATTCCGCTAAATAACATGAATTCTAAAATATACTACAAGATAATTGCAGAAGACCAACGTTACAATACCTCTGATTTTTCAGAAGCTTTGGTTTTACAAAAACCGGATTTGATTCCACCTTCGCCACCTGTAATCTCTAATTATGAAAACACAGAAAGAGGGGTTAAGATAAATTGGATCAACAGTTCTAGCGATGATGTTTCTAAACATATCATTTATCGTAAAAATTTGGCCAATGAAGGAAAAGATTGGGAGCAGTTAACGGAAATACCTGTTGAAAACGGGGCCGTGGAATATCTTGATTTGGATATTGAAACGGGCAATCCTTATGCATACACCCTAGTGGCGATAGATGAAACTGGATTGGAAAGTAACCCTGCCAGCCAAGTAATCCTTACAACACCCAAAAAACTATATGCCGAAACGATAACCAAATTCAATAGTGTTGTCGATAGGGATAATCGCAGAATACTTTTGACGTGGCGCAGTGATATTTCAGCTATTTCAGAATTTCTTATTTATAGGGCTGAGGGCAATGCTCCCTTAACATTGTACAAGACCATTGAAGGAGATAAAAAATCTTTTACAGATTCCGATTTAGTAGTGAGTACTGAATACATATATGCTATCCAATCAGTAACCAAAGATGGTACTCAGTCCCAATTAAAGAAAATTAAGGTAACCTATTAAGCTATGAAAAGGTCAACTAACGTTTTTATATTTTCCATTTTTTTAGTCCTTTCGGGGTGGTACACCAATGCACAGTTCAAGTATAAGATTGATTATCAAGGAGAGTTCATATTTTGTGATGGTGGTCAAGCATTTACATATGCCGCATCGTTGGGTGATTCTCAAGGGGATACTTCAGGGCCAAATATCATAAGTGGTAATGCTAGGGTTTGCCCTGTTGAGACCGCTTTTATTTTTAGGGACGAAATCATATCAACTACAAAAGTTTATGCGGGTATAAATAGGCGATTAACCCAAAACTTTTCTTCTACGAATAGATTTTTTGATTTTTGTGAAGTAACTACAGGCATTGGCCCTAATGGAAGTAATCTAGTGCCAGATAACCGACTTTACTTGAGTAGGTTCAATGTATATTTAATTGAATCTTTGGCGGATGTCAACAATTATAATGCTTCAACGAATATATTGCCAGAGTGTAGCGGAGGTTCGATATCGATTGCCCGAGATGTCTGTGGAAGTACATCTTACGCAGTAGAATATCAAATAGGTAGCGACGCTTGGACAAACTTTCTAAGCTATAGCCCTAGAAATTCCAGTTTTGGAATAAACTTAAGCTCTTTTCCAGGGCTGGCAACAAATCAAAATGTTCGAATACGGGTTCGGTACAACAATGCAGCACCATTTGAATATTCTGATGTATTGACATTTGCGTTCATTCCTTGTGCCCCCAATATTGATAATATTCAAACAACTGATGCTTCTTGTTTTGACAGTAATGACGGTGGAGTGCAATTAACATTTGACAGGGCATTGGAGTCCGGTGAAGAGTTTCGAGCAACATTGAGCGGGGTCACCCCAGAAGGGTTTGTCATACCCGAAGATGATGTCAGCGCCAATAGTTTTGGAGCGGGCAATACATACACATGGCCAAGTGGTCTGGAGCCAGGGGATTATACGGTTACCTACCAAACTTTCATCCTGAATGGACCGGGTTCTGGAGATGACACCCCAACTACAACTGGAGAAACGGGGACTTTTACAATTAATCGCCCCAGTGAGGTGACGGTCAGTTTGAACAGTGTTGACCAACCTGAATGTATTGGTGAATTAGGCCAAGTAACATTGACTGCTTCTGGGGGGCAAGATTTGCAAGGGGGTACTTATCAATACTCCAATAATGGAGGAGCTTGGCAAGACTCCCCTGTTTTCGGAAACCTTCCACAAGGAAGTACAAATAGTTTTAAAAGCCGATTGGTTTTAAATGGAGGTGGTTTTTGTACAAGCCCCGGTACGGTCTCTGTTACTATTGACCAAATCACTAATGGGATAACCATCACATCAGCTTCTGTGAATCAGCAAGTAAGCTATCCTGGTGCTAATGATGGCGAAATTCGTATAAATATCTCTGGGGGGGCACCAAATTTTACATATCAGGTAAGCGGGCCTGTATCCCGAAATTTGTCATCAGCAGCTAGTTCTGGAGTTATTGCAGGGCTTCCTGAAGGCACCTATACAGTTTCGGTTACAGACGGTACTGGCTGTATCGCAAATTTTAACAGTACAATTTCTCTTAACGCTTTTCCTGTCCCTACAATAAATACAATGCAAGTGACCCAACCAATAAGTTGTTTTGGAGATGCCGACGGACAGATTACTGCCACGATAGCAGGGGGTACGCCTCCCTATAATTTTGAATGGTCTAGAAATGGTATAGTATTGGAAAGTGGCTCTACAAATTCTACTTTTGTTCGCAATAATCTTGAACAGGGTACGTATACGCTTACAGTATCTTCTTCCGCAGCTCCGATAACAGTTCCAGCTGCTAGAGCTAGTGAATCACTTAGTCTCACTCAACCGACAGCGCTAACGATTGCCAACGCAACTCCTGGTGATATAAGTTGTTTTGGAGGAAATGATGGTACAATAGCCGTTACTGTAAATGGAGGAACTGCGCCTTATCGTTATCGCATCTCAAATTCTGGTAATTTTACTTCCGCGAGTGGAAACTCATTCAACATACCTGTGAATGCCCCAGGGAATTACCCACTGTTAATTCGCGATGCAAATAATTGTGAAGTTGTTTTTGGCACCACGTTGACCATCAATGAACCCTCAGATGCCATACAGATAACGGAGATTACTGCTTCGCATGTAGACAACACTATAAATGGTGGTACGGCAGGTGTTCTTGAAATAAATGTGATTAATAATTCTGGAATATCATCCACTTCATGGACGAGAAATGGAACTGCGTTCACGCCGCCAGCAGGTTCTACCCAAACCCGCTTGATCAACTTGCCCGCAGGAAATTATAATCTAGTTTTAACCGATACCAATGGTTGTACCGGCAGCTTGACCAATCCCATAGAAATTTTAGAACCCGGACCATTGGCCATCACAGACCTTTCGGGGACCGATATTTCCTGTTTTGGTGAGTCAACGGGTAGTTTGAATGCTGTAGTAACCGGTACGCCCCCTTTCAATTTTATATGGGAGAAACAAGGCGAACCTACTTTTTCGGCACCCAACAGCGCCACTATTTCCAATCTGACCGCCGGAACATATACACTCAGGCTTACAGATGCCAGCGCAACTCCTGAAGTAAATGATTCATTTACTTTGGTAGAACCTAGTACTCCACTTTTTGCTTCTACCACACTGATTGATGTCTCTTGTTTTGGAGGTAACGATGGGGTAATAACGGTAAATGCTACGGGCGGTACAGCCCCTTATAGTTATTCATTGAATGGAGGTGCATTTCAAACGAGTAATACGTTTACAGGTCTTGCACCTGCAAATTACAGCATCAGTATAGAAGATGACAACGGTTGTGTTTATGACATCGGGGCAAACATCTCTGAGCCAAATCAGATTCAGGTGAATCTAAATAACCTTGTTAATGTTTCTTCTTCGAGCGGAAGTGACGGTTCTATAGAAATTTCTATAAATGGTGGAACGGCTCCCTATGCCATAACATGGTCTGGCCCTGGAGTTTTCACCTCAAATCTTGAAGATATTTCAGGATTGGAGGCAGGATTATATACTCTTGAAATCAGGGATACACGTCACAGCACCGATGCCAGTGGTTGCTATTTCATTCAAAATTTTACGGTAACGGAACCTGGACCTTTATCAATCGATACTGTTGATGTTATTGATGTGGATTGCAAGGGTGAAGCCACTGGATCTATTTCTGTTGCCGTTACAGGGAACCCTCCATTCACTTACACTTGGGAATTTGATGGAAATATCATCCAAAATGCTAATTCAAATATCCTGTCGAACCTTGTAGCTGGCACATATACGGTAATAGTTGAGGACGCTTCCCAAAATACTCCCGTGGTTCAAGACATCTTCGTAGGCGAACCTACTGATTCCCTTTCAGCATCCGCAGTGGCCTCAGAAGTGTCATGCTTTGGTGGTAGCGATGGTGCTATACAAATCAATGCAGTGGGAGGTACAGCACCCTATTTATATTCTTTAGAAGGTTCTGCTTTTCAGGCTTCAAATACATTTCAAAACCTTACAGAGGGATTTTATACTGTAGTAGTACGTGATGCAAATGACTGTGAATTTACATTGCTAAATGATGTTTTTGTAAATGAACCTGCAGAGTTGATACTGATTGTTGACCAACAGACCAATCTTACTGCTGCGGGCTCTAATGACGGAGCGATAGCCATTACTGCAGCAGGTGGTACTTCACCCTATACCTATGAATGGTTTTCAGATACGGGTTTTTCGGCTACGACAGATGATATTTCCGGTTTGGTAGCAGGTAATTACACAGTAATCGTGAGGGATGCCAACCAAAGTAATGATACTGATGGCTGCACGTTGACCCAAGATTTTGTTATCACGGAACCTGGACAATTGATAGTCTCCGCCCAAGTGACGGTATCACTGGATTGCTTTGGAGATGATTTTGGTGAAATTATCGCAAATGTACAGGGAGGTATTCAGCCCTATACCTACGAATGGTTTCAAATCACTGATGGAAACAATATTCTATTGGGCGAGACCAGTGACATTCTAGGAGATTTGACTGCAGGTCAGTATTTTATCCGCGCTACTGACGCCAATGGTGTGGTCATGGATTCTAGCCCAGTACTTTTGCAACAGCCACCGCTTTTAACAGTGCAGATAGCGAATACAACAGATATTCTTTGTATTGGCGAAGCTACTGGCGCTATAGATATTACGGTTCAAGGAGGAACACCGCCTTACAACTATTTTTGGGGCAATGGAGAAACAACAGAAGACTTAGAAAATATTGTTGCCGGTGAATATGCCGTTGAAGTGGTTGATAGCAATGGGTGCTTCTTAGAGACCAGTGTAGTGATACAAGAACCTCTAGAGGCATTAAGATTGGATAATATCACAATAACCAATGTATCAGCATATGAAGGTAATGATGGAGCTATTGACTTGGATATTTTTGGTGGTAGTGGTGATTACACTATGGAATGGATCCGTCTTGCAGATAATGGTTTACTAGGTACTCAAAAAAGTCTATCCAATCTTTTTGCGGGAGAGTATCAGTTGAATGTTACAGATGACAACGGATGTACCCTAACAGAGACTTTTGTGATTACGCAACCTGATATCATCGATAGTATAGTAACACCACCCACTTGTTTTGGAGGTTCAGATGGTAACATTGTTTTGGAGGTGAACAGGGGTAATGGCACTTTTTCTTATTTGTGGAGTACAGGCGAAACTACAGAAAGTATTTTTGGTCTTGGAGCCGGAAGCTATTCCGTAACGGTTACAGGATTCGCCAGTGGGCCAGAAATGAGAACTTATGTAATTGAGGACCCAACGCCCTTGGAAGTCGACTTGGGTGAGGACCAAGTTCTTTGTAAAGAACAAATATTGACTTTGGATGCGACAGTAGAGGGTGCGGATATTACATATGAGTGGTCTTCCAATACAGGCTTTACAAGTGATTCTCCTGTTGTCGATTTGAATCAAAGCGGCACTTACACCGTCATTGTCAGCAATCCAAATGGTTGCACAACCACGGGTACGATTGCCATAGATGTTATTGAAGATGAAATCAGTGCTGAGTTTGCCATGTCTAGTCAAGCATTCGTAGATGAATCTGTAATTGCTGTGGATATTAGCTATCCACTTCCAGACACTTTAGAGTGGATCCTGCCCAACGAAGCCACGATCCTTAAACAGGATAGAGATGAGTTAGAAGTAACATTTTCTGAACCTGGAGAATATGAAATAGGTGTCATTACCACATTGGGCTTATGTACAGCGAGTCAATTCAAGAAGATACTAATAGTTGAGCATGACGGCACTCTTACAGGATCTAACAACGCTAGTAATAGTAATTATTTAGAAGATTTTATTTTATATCCAAACCCAAGTGATGGTAGATTTACAGCAGATGTAAAGCTTTCGGAGCGAACAAACATCAGTATTAAAATATTCAGTTTTGCCAACAATACATTGATAGCATCTGCTAAAGAACGGGGTGAGAGCAGTTATTCAATTCCGTTTGACATTTCTGCAATGCCAACTGGGGTCTATGCTGTGTTATTGGAAACTCCCTATGGTACCAGGTTGCAAAAAGTTATAAAACGATAGATAATGATTAAGTACTGTGGTGTAGCTTACATTTTGTTCTTACGATTACCGTATTAACTTATGCCCTTAGACCGAAGTAGTAAAGTTGTAATCAATTTTTAAACTTTCACTTAAAATAAATGTCCAATTTGTATAGGACACTTGTCTATCATAGTAAGATTGATTTTCAATTTTGCCCACTTTCTTTGCTCAAGTTTAGATATTGATCTCATATCGAGTACTTCGCCCCCCACCCATAGGTTTGAAAATACCTTTTGCCACTAGGTCTTGTAAATCTCTTGTAGCGGTGGCTTTTGAGGTGCTAGCAATGGAAACATATTTTCGAGCGTTCATTCCCCCTTCAAAACCTTGGTGACCTTCATCCAACATTCTACGAACCACTTTTTGTTGTCTTTCGTTAAGTTCATTTTTATGTTGGTCAAAGAACTTCGTTTTCTTTAGGGTAAATTCAATTTCTTGCTCCGCATCTATTTGGGCGTCTAAAACTGTTTGGACAAAGTAGTTTATCCAATTCGTGATTTCATTGGAGCATTGTGCCTTTTGCAAGGCATCGTAATACGAATTTTTGTTTCCTTCAATAGATTTGGAAAGACTGAACAAAACGGGGCGACCAATACTTTGTGAAAGTGCTTTCTCAGCCACAGCTCTACCTATTCTACCATTGCCATCTTCAAAAGGGTGAATAGTTTCAAAATAGAGATGAGCAATTGCAGCCCTCAAAATAGGTTTCTTAATGTCGCCTTGAGATTCATTGAACAATTTAATAAACCCATTCATTTCTGAAGGCACTTTACTTGACGGGGGGGCTTCAAAATGAACCACCTCTCTACCCATCCCACCAGAAACGATTTGCATTGGTTCTTCATGCGTGCGCCATTGGCCTATTTGAATTTGGGTGTTGCCTTTCATCAACATGGTATGCCAATTAAAAAGCATTTTGCTTGTCAGCGGTTTTTTAAAATTATTACGGACCGCAAGCATCAATTCAGCCACTCCCTCCGCCCGTTTGTCTTTGGTCAATGGCAATTCTGGATTAAGCCCCAAGTTTCTTCGAATAGAAGACATTACATCATTTCGACTTATATATTCCCCTTCGATTTCTGAAGTCTTAATAGCCTCAGAGACCATAAGATTAATCATGGCCTCGGTTTGCTCGGTTTCTGAAAGCCCTTCTAACACCCCACTGATACGCCCAGTTCTCTGTGCAAAATCATAGAGTAAATCTTCAATAGCATCGGTTTTGTATTGAAAATTAGGCCAGTCTTTTTGTTGCCAATTGTATCTCATGAGCCGATTAGAAACCTTATTCGGCTCAAAAGTAATAAAAATATGAGTTGAATAGATGGAATGTTTGGCTCAGTTCTACTTTAAATATATTAAATAGAGGCTATTTGATTATTAAAAATGTAAACTACTTCTTACATTGGCTTGAAAATACCGATATTATTATTTTTATTAAATCCCGAAATAATTAATGAGAACTTCTTGATATTTAAAAGTTTGAGCCCCTTTATTAATAAATATTAAATTAATCTTGAAAGAAAGACTTGTAATAAAAGGTACTGTATTAACCTATGGAGAAAAATGGTATGTTGGAGAAGAATTATTTTCCTCTATCCTATTATCATCAACACATAGCTGGATTTTTAAACACTATTCACCGCAGGATGACTTGATTACTAAAATGGATTCATGGAAATCCAGAGAATTTGGTAGAATCAAAGCTTCAATTTATGGATTTGTAAGTGACTTGCATAATATTTCAATAAACTACTGTTTACTGAAGGAAACAATTGAAAATAATGAAATAAGTAAGCATAAAACTAGAATGTATATTGGCTTACTCTTAGAAAATTATTTCACAAATATTAGAAGCTTATATGATTTTCTTTTTCATATAATTAAAATATGCCTGTCTGATAATCAACTAAAAGCGTATCCCGAAAAGGATTCTTTAAATAACCTGATTAGATTTTCAAAAAAATCAAATAACAAAGAAAAACTTCCTCTGAGGATAAGATTGTTTTTGCTCGACATTGAACCATATTTGGAGGAAGTTAGAAATATTCGCGATGCTATAATTCATAAGGGTAAAGAAATTATAATAACCCAGAATGGGGAAGACGTGCTTTTTAGAATACATAAAACAGGTTTGTACGGTAATGATACTATTTTACCAGATATTCTGCATTGTAATAAAGCAGACTATGATATGAAGGAATATATAAGAGAATTGACAATTAGCCTTTTCAAATACACGGAGGACCTAGGAGAAATTCTTTTACTTGAACTAATTGAAAAGGAAAAGTTCAAATGGAGTCTCCATTCAATTACTAATTATTGTATGGAGGAATTCACTTCATTTATGTTAAAACAAGAAATACAGGAGAAATGAAAGAATACTACTGTACAACTCTAAAGTTTAAAGACCGAGAAGTTACTCATAAAGCACTTCATGCACACTTGTTCATTTCAGATAAAGAGATGTACTTTCAAATCATTGACAATGATGAAAATTCTCAGATTGACCGAAACTTTATGATTTCTCTGAATGGCATGGATAGTTTTGAAGAGAAATTTGAGGTAATAGAAACCGAAGTTGCTTTGTTTTTTGATAATACTAAAATATATCGAGTAACTTCTTTTCAAACCGATTCTCAAAACAAATATTTCACAATTTATGTTAGTAATATTGCTTTAATAGTTGCAAATACTTATAAAGAGTTGATAAATGAAGGAGAGACATTTTTGGATGATAATGGATTGAAGATTGTGAATTTATTTTATTCTTTCTTCAATAATCTAAAGGAAATTAATGAATTCTCCATATTGCGAATGCAGGGTATGGAAGAATTCTATGAGATAGATGCAATGTCTTTCAGACCAGAATTGAAATTTATAAGCAATGAAAAAAGAGGCAGTAAAGAATTAACTATTAAGAAACTTCCAATACTCAAATATAAATATGAAAATATCAGCTTTGAAGAAGCAAAAAAACGAAATGAAATAGTTTGCAGTTTTTTATCTTTTTGTTTTGGAATAAGAATAAGTATCCAAAAGCTTATTTACAGAAATGATAAGCAGATTTTTATTTATAGAAATACACTACCTAAAACTCAGATATTTGTTTCGAACTTTTTTACCGTTTTCAGGTTACTAAAAGAGAATCATAACATCCAAAGAATACTTAAAACTTCATGGTTTAAGGAATACATAAAAAACGAAGAAAAGTTAAATAAGGCAATAGATAATTATCTACATTCTAGAGAAGTAAACCTTAGTGCTTCTTTCCTATTGTTATTTAATATTATTGAAATATTCAATATTAAACCTGCAATAGAAAAATTTGAATTTAATAACCAAAAGGAGCAGAAATTTAATCTGGCATTTGAATCAATTTCAGAAGCATTAATTAATAAAAAGGATAAAGATTTATTGAGAGATAAATGGCAAGGGTTAATTAATAACATTACTGTTAAACCATTAAAAAGTCCGTTGGAAGAAACATTAAGATTAAACAACATCAATCCGTCAAACTATGGGTATACGTTTAATAGGTTAAAGAAAACACGTGATAAGCTAACTCATGGGAGTGTGGCATCAATTAAAGAAAAGGATTTGAAATCTCAGATTAGCTGCGTTAGAAAAATATCGAAAAGCCTAATTCTTTCTAAGTTAGGTCTAAAAAGCGACCTAAAAAATTCGATATAAGTTCGTTATCAATTAATAAAACTATGAAAGACATTTTCGAGCAAAATAATTATCGTTTTGGAGTTGAGAGTTTTCTACTTATGTATTTAAGTCGTTTTCAGTTTGTGCTGGGTGCTGATTTGGAAAGATATGCAAATAGCAATGGAGTTTTTAATAAAAATAATCCTTGTCATATTTACTTTGTTCTTAGACGACCCAAAGTAACTGTTGAACCAAAATCAGTCAAGCTAGACGGAAATAAAGCTCGGTTAGATTTTATCGTCCACGGTCAAGAATCCTATGGGGTAACGAGTATGAGGTTTGAGTTCAAAAAAGCACAATCAGAACTTAAGTTTTATTCGAAATATCCTTATAATTTCTTCACTATTTCGGATAAGAATGGGGTTTTGATGGGCGCAAGACCTAGTATACTTTTGGATAGTAATCAGGTACAGGATAATATTAATACCCCCGCATTAGACTATGAGGTGCTATATATTGGACAAGCTTATGGAAAAAACGGGAAACGAACTGCATTGGAGAGGCTCTCGGCTCATGAAACAGTACAAAAGATTTATACCCATTCCTCAACTCAATATCCCGATTCTGATATTTGGATTTTGTTGACACGATTTACTCAAAAGAGTATGTTAATGGTGGCTGGTTCAGATATTATCAATAGAAATGTTGAAGATGCTAAAATTGAAGAGAAAAAAATTGACCATATGTTTGAAAATAAAGGCTTGTCTTTTACTGAAAAACAGAAAATAAATTTTACAGAAGCTGCTTTGATTAAATATTTTGAACCTAAATATAATATTGAATTCAAAGACTCATTCCCAAGCTCCAAACATAAATCGTACTCTGAATGCTATAGTCTAGATGTACGCGCATTAACAATTGAACTAGACACCTCTGAAATGAAAAGAAATATCTATACTGAAAAAACTGGACGAAAAGAACATCACATGCAAATGTTTGAGTTCAATTCTGACGAAGATAGAATTAGTTTACTTGGATTTAACGATGGATAAAATGCAAAAGTTAAATTTATGTTAAAAGGTGAGCCTCGCGGTGCGTCTAAAAAACGAGCCCTTGGCAGGCCTTTGATACAGGGCTTTTCGAAGAAAAGTTCGAGTCCCGTCCAGACCGCAGAAGCTCTCAAGAAATTGGGAGCTTTTTTTATACTCGAAATTAATTAGCTCTTCCATACTTCTTAGTACGAGTTACGCATTTTTTTTATCTGCAGTGAAACCGGAACTTATAGAAAAGGCCTACCAAAAAAATTTCTATTGATAAAAACAAAGGCTAAACTTAACTAAGGGCCAGTGGTAAAATCGAAAGGTCTATGTATATTTATAAAGTCGCTAAGTAATACAGATTTCGTTTTAAAAAAGAAACGTAAACCGATGAGCAAATACCAAGGAATATTAGATCACATCGCCAGATATGTTAAATTGTCAGAGAGTGAAATAGCCGAGTTTACTTCGATATTGAAAATCACTAGGGTAAAGAAAAGGCAATTTATCATCCAACCCGGGTTCGTATCTGAATATCGGAATTATATTGTGGAAGGTGCAGTGAGGGTTTTTTATTTAGATGACGCCGGAAAAGAACATACGGTAAGTATAGGTGTTGAAGATTGGTTCTTTACAGATTTTACCAGTTACCTTAACAGAACTCCAGCAGAATACTATGCAGAAGCCCTTGAGGACTCTATAATTATACAAATGAAGTATGACGATGTAGAAGCAATTTGCGAAAGAATACATGCTTTATGCCAATACTTTAGGCTTTATATAGAAAAAGCACTTTCCTTTTCAAATCAGCGGGTAATTACCAATATTAGTAAGACTTCAGAGGAACGCTATTGGGACTATGTCAACAAATACCCCCAAATCGCCAATAGGGTACCACAGTATGTCTTGGCGTCTTATTTGGGAATTTCCCCAGAATCAATAAGTAGAATTCGTTCGAAATCATAAATCTTGATATACATCAAGATTAGGTCTTGATGCGCATCAAGCGCTTTTCTTAACACACGTCATATTCCTCTCTTCACATATGACGCAACTTTGTCATGTCTAATAATTACAAAAAAATAGATAATGAGAACATAGGTGATTTAAACCTTCATCCTCATTTCATATAAAATTAGCAGTCATGAATTCACAAGCAATTCCTTCCTATAAAGAAGGTTCAAAAGAATTAAAGGAAAAACTATCGCATACGCTTTCAGCAAATGCGTTCGAGGTCTTTAATTCAGATGCGGAAAGAATCGGTAAGGAATATACAGCTGTGTTAAAACTCAAGGTCGGGGATAAGGCACCAAATTTTAAGCTTGTCAATACAGACCATGAATATGTCAACCTCTATAAGGTTTTAGAAGCAAAAAGAGTAGTGCTTACCTTTTTCAGAGGTACTTGGTGCCCTTACTGTAATTTAATTTTAAGCCAGTATCAGGCGGTGCTTCCTGAAATAGAGAAAGCAGGGGCCACAGTACTTGCTATCTCCCCACAAACACCGGATGCCTCTTTAGAGACAAAGAAAAAAAATGGGCTGGAGTTTGAAATCTTGAGCGATAATGGAAATATAGTTTCCAAAGAGTTTACCACAATTCATAAAAATCCCGAAGGATCACTACATGAAATGACCGAATTGGGATACGACTATGATTGTTACAACTGCGATGAGAAAAGTGAAATTCCGGTTCCCGCCACATTTATTATTGAACAAGATGCAACGATTTCCTTCGCAAAAACAGAAGGTGGAGATTATAGAAATCGTGTCGAACCTATTGATATCATCAGTGCTTTAAATAGAAAATAAACAATCCCATCACCAATTAAATTCAATTTTTTTAATCACAACAACAGTAAAACAAAGTAAAACACAGTAATCAAGTTATCATGAAAAAAGTAATTTTTAAAATCTTACCCTTCGTACTCATCACATTTACCATTTCTGTGCAAGCACAGGAAGCAAAAGAACTAATTGTCAAAGTGGTAGAAGCCAATGGTGGCAAAAAAACCTTGCGCAAATTAAAGGATGTATCCTTTGACTATATCTTCAAAGTTAAAGACAACAACATTGAAGACATTTCTAAAGAACGATACATCTTTAATGGTGAGGTTTCTTATGCAGATTATACCAAAAGACAGGTTTACGCCATACCTCAGATGCCTGGCGAAACATACACACAGTTCTTTAACGGTACAAGTTCAATCTCTAAAATAGACGGAAAAACGATTACCGAGCAACAACCGGCCTTCATTGGTCATATTCTTAGAAAAACAAACTATTACTGGTTCACCATGATGTTCAAATTGGCTGATCCAGGTGTAAATCATAAAATGTTACCCTCAAGAGAAGTAGACGGTGTGACCTACAAGATCGTTGAGATGACCTTTGGTGATAATATCGGGGAGTCAAGTAAGGATAAGTACATCTTGTACATCAATCCAGAAACATATTTGGTAGATCAATTTCTATACAACGCAACGGGATTCGGTGTTACGGAGCCAAGTATAATGAAAGTGAAGTACGAGAAAGTAGATGGCATCTATTTATCTACCTATCGCAAATACGCCCCAGCGGACTGGGATGGTAATAAGTTAGAAGGACCATGGACAGAGCAGTACACCAAGAATGTGAAGTTCAATAATGGTTACAATTTGGAGAACATTCAAAGTTAGCACACGCTTATTTAACCATATTAAAAATCTCAATAAACAGAAAATTTTAAAACTAAATTAAATTAAAAACAAAGTAAATAATTAATTATGAAAGCAGTAGTATATAAAGAAAGAGCAAAAATCGAGGTCGTAGATATTCCAAAACCTCAATTGGTAAAAGATGATGATGTCATTGTACGCATTACCCTTGCAGGTGTTTGTGGAGCCGATTTGGAGTTCACTCAAAACGGACCTGAAATGGGCTTGTTTGAAGGCATGCGAATAGGGCATGAATTTGTTGGTATCATTGACCAAGTAGGCAAAGACGTTCATACCTTAAAAGTTGGAGATCGGGTCATAGCTTCCGCTATGTTTGTTGACGGAGATTGCTACTATTGTAAACGTGATTTACCTAGCGCATGTGACCATGGTGGACTTTTTGGAACTCCGCTTTTCGCTCAACATGGTGGCGATGACATCCAAGGTGGACAGGCAGAATTCATACGTGTCCCTTATGGAAATTCCTCCCTGTTTAAACTTCCAGAAGGCTTAACCGGCGATGAGCATGATACCAAAGTTCTTCCTCTAGGAGATAACTTCGCAACAGGTTACCATGGTGCATTAAATGCAAATATCAAAACAGGAGAAACGGTAGTAGTAATAGGTGATGGTGCTGTAGGCCTTAGCGCAGTAATGGCCGCAACATTATTTGGCCCTTCTACCATTATTCTCGTTGGACGTCACGATAGCCGATTGGAATTGGCGAAAACTATTGGAGCAACACATGTTGTAAATTCTAAAAATGAAGATCCTGTTGCCTTTGTGAAATCACTGACGGAAGGAAGAGGCGCAAATTCAATTATCGATTCTGTTGGTAATAAAACAGCAATTGCCCAAGGTATGGAAATGACCCAGGCCGGAGCCTCGATAAGTGTACTAGGTTTTGGTCACCTTTATGAGACAGTAGAGCAACCTTATTCATCGGCTTTGTTTAGAAACATAACGATTCATACAGGTGTTGTAAACGTAGCCGCGTACATGAAAAAATTACTTCCTATAGTGGAAAGAGGGGTTATTGACCCAAGTAAGATCTTTACCGACATCTTACCGTTATCAGAGGCGGAGAAAGGATATGATTTGATGCGTGACCGTTCATCGGGAACGCTTAAAGTGGCTTTACGTCCATAACATCTTTTAAAGTTGATGTGTCGAAAAAGGTTTCTAGAAAATCTTTTTTGACACATCATTCAACTCCATAATATAAAACGCATTACGAATATGAGAAGATTATTTTTAGTTGTTTATACAGGGATTTTATTGGCCTCCTGTGCCAATGAACAAACAACGGCAGACAGAGAACAGGAAGAAGCCAATTTAATGGAAACCAGTCGCAAATGGTCACAATCATTTTCTACGGATGAATATTTTAGTTTCATCGGTGAAGGTGGTATCATGATGGCCCCGGGCCAACCCCTTTTAGAAGGCCATGAAAAGATTAGAAGCGTGTTACAAGAATTTCAATCACTACCCGGTTTTAAAGTCACTTGGGAACCTCAACAAGCACTAGTATCTATGAGCGGAGATTTAGGTTACACCATAGACAAAATGTTAGTGAATTTTGACGATGAAAATGGCGTCACGGTAAATCAATTTCAAAAAGTCGTTTCTATTTGGAGGAAGAACGAACAAGGCGAATGGAAAATGGCTGTAGACATTTGGAATGCTGACCCTACCCTAACATCAATCAATTAATAATTTTTCAGCATGAAAAAGCAGATAATGCCCTTTCTAACACTAACCATTTTTTTAACACTTTTTACCATGTCAAACTTAGGAGCTCAAATCACCACACCAGCTAAAAGCCCTGAAGCGGAGGTCAGTCAGCGTGTTGGTATTACCGATATTACTATTCATTACAACCGGCCTTTTGTGAAAGGCAGAAAAATCTGGGGCGGTTTAGTGCCTTACGGATTTAACTATTTAGGTTTTGGAACTTCTAAAGCTGCACCTTGGAGGGCGGGCTCAGATTATAATACCACGATTAGTTTCACGCATGAAGTTAGTATTCAAGGTAACAAAGTTCCTGCTGGTAAATATGCCTTATTCATGGCACCTGAGAAAAATGGTGAAGTCACTATAATCTTGTCTTCCAACACAACGTCTTGGGGATCTTACTTTTATGATGAAAAAGAAGATGTGCTCCGTTTTAACGTTACTTCGCAAGATAAAAGCACTTCAACCGAATTATTGACCTATAGTTTTGATACGGTTAAACCAACAAGCGCCACGGCTTCTTTGAATTGGGGCACCAAAGAGATTCCCTTTACCATTGATGTTGCGGTTAATGAAATTGTAATGAAGGGTATTCGGAATGATTTGAGGAATCCGAAAGGATTTCAACAATCTACTTGGGATGCTGCCGCAAACTATGCCTTCAGTATTGGTCAATTAGAGCAAGCTTTGGAATGGGTGAATGCATCTATAGAGGGGAACTTTTTTAGTAAAGAAACCTTTAGCAATCTTTCCTTGAAATCTCAAATATTAGAAAAACAAGGCAACACTACCGAAGCAAATGAAATATTACAAAAATCATTGCCTTTGGGGAGCCCCGATGAATTGTACAGATTGGGCATAGGTTTAATTACAGATGGGCAATTGGATAAAGCCCTTGAAATCATGAAAGCCAATGTCAAATACAACAAAGGCGCTTTCCCCAGCCATTATGGTTTGGCTAGGGTGTATTCAGCTAAAAAAGATTTTAAAAATGCCCTAAAAGCTTTGGAAAAAACAGGTGACGATACGCCAGAACATTTTAAACCCAGATTTAAACAGTACAAGGAACGATTGCAAAAGAAAGAAGATTTTAATTCAAAATAGTATGTGGTCTTTCGCTTTAAATCAGAGGCTAACTTTAATAAAAATCAAGTAACAATAAAAATTAAAACAGACATGAAAAGAATTCTATTAACATTAATAATAATTACTATGACAAATACAACAAAAGTAAATGCACAACAAACAGATGTGCAGCGCATTGAGACAACATTGAATTACTATCTAACAGGATTGGTAAACAATGATGCCGAAACCTTAACAAAAGCCTTTCACCCTACCTCAACAATGAAGTGGATTGGTGAAAAATACACTGAAGTCAATGCTATTGAAGGATTAACTGAAGGCATGGATGGAACTCCGTACAAAGAAAAGATAAAAACAAGAGTTGTTTCCATAAGTATTGCGGGAGATGCTGCAAGCGCTCAGTTAGAGATTCAATTTCCCACTTTCACTTATATCGATTTTATGCACGTATTAAAGATAGAAGGTGAATGGAAAATAGTTAGTAAAATATTCCACACTAGACAAGATTCTAAGTAATAGAATGCTTCTAAAAAAAGCTTTAATCTTAAAAAAGGTAGGTTCATTTACACCTGTTTTTGAACCTATCTTTTATGGGTACAGCGCGGCTTTACACCACCGATTATTCTTGTGATATAAAACTTGATGTACATCAAGTTTTCTTTTTGATGGAGGTCAAGCTTTTTTCTTAGCACAGGTCATATTAATCCCTTCACATTTAACGCAACTTTGTAATATCAATATTGACCAAATAAGCGTCTAAACATTTAATTGAAATTCTTGAAAATATCGCTATGAATAAGTATCTACTTCCTGTAATTGCCATTGTTATTGGAGTCACCATTGCCTTTGTAACCAAAAATCAAAAATCAATAGGTACCAAACTCCTATTATCTTTCAGCGGTGCTTTTTTGTTGGCATTAACTGTTTTTGATCTATTACCAGAGATATATCATCATTTAGAGCCTAGACAAACCGGACTTTTTATCATGTGTGGTGTTTTATTACAAATTGTTTTGGAGTTTTTCTCAAAAGGTGCAGAGCATGGTCACGACAACACACATGAGAAAGACAAAAGGTTTCCATGGGTTTTATTTATAAGTCTCTGTATTCATAGTTTTTTAGAAGGCTTTCCTATTCATGAACACAATGATATGGTCTATGGTGTATTGATTCATAAAATTCCGATTGCTGCATTGATAACCACATTTTTATTTCAATCCAGCTATAACAAAACTCAAATTATTGGCTTCTTAGTAGTCTTTGCATTGATGACCCCGTTAGGCACCTTCGTTTCTAATAATATACTTTTAGCACCCCAACATATAAACATTGTTAATGCAATAGTGATTGGCATCTTTTTACATATTGCCACTACTATTTTATTTGAAACCGGCGAAGGCCATAAATTTAATTTATCAAAGTTGGCAATGATATGTTTAGGTATTTCTATAGCTCATTTCATTTAAAAAGAAGGGTTCATTTGCAAACATTGGTTAATCATTTCATGAATAATATCATTATTATCTACTAAAGAGAAAGCGTATGCTACATTTCTAATGACTATTACATCATTCAGAATATTTGTTGAGTGGTTCTTATTATTAACTTTGAAAGAAACTGCTTTAAATGAAACATCTATTCGCATTTTATTTTTTAATCGCCCTTATATTTTCTTGTAACTCAGATTCCGGTAGTATTACAATTATACCAGAAGACGATTCGAATACTGAAGAACCGGTAGGTGAAAATCCTGATACGGGTAATGGTTCAGCAGGTGAATTTGATAATGGGATGATAAGAAATCTTTCACCTTCAGAGATAGTTTCTGAAATGAAAATAGGTTGGAATCTCGGGAATAGTTTAGATGCAGAAGGTCCTGACGAGACTTTCTGGGGAAACCCGGTAACCACTCAAGCAATGATCAAGGCAGTGTCAGATAGAGGTTTTAATACCTTAAGAGTTCCGGTCACATGGCGTTTTCATCAAGGTTCAGCCCCTAATTATATAGTAGAAGAAGATTGGTTAGACCGAGTTGAAGAAGTAGTGAATTACGGCAGGGCCAATAATATGTATGTTATTATCAATGTACACCACGATGATCCATGGATAATACCCACGGCCGCTATGACAAATGAAGTAAGCGATAGGCTCACCAAGTTATGGACCCAAATCGCGAATAGATTCAAAAATTACAGCGATTATGTAATCTTTGAAACCTTAAATGAACCAAGACATGAAGGCACACCTGAAGAATGGAGCGGTGGCACAGCTGAAGGTAGAGAAGCCGTAAATCAGTATCACCAAGTAAGTTTAGATGCTATTCGAGCGACGGGGGGCAATAATAATTTGAGACAAATTATGATCTCGACCTATGCGGCAAGTACTTTACCATTAACAATGAACGCTTTACAGATTCCGAATGACGATCCAAATACAATTGTATCACTTCATTCATATTTTCCCTTTCCGTTTACCCTTGAAGGCACTGACCAGACCTGGGGTACAGATGACGACAAGGCCCAACTTACAGCAGAAATGGACCGAATCAAAGCAAAGTTTATAGATAATGGAAAAGCGGTAGTTTTAGGCGAATGGAGTTCGGGAAACCAGAATAATCTAAATGATCGTCTTGCACATGCCACCTTTTATGCGCAAGCTGCAGCCGAAAGAGGTTTCGCTAGTATATGGTGGGACAATGGCAATACCAGCGTATCAAACGATGGACTAGGTATATTTGACAGACGAACACTAACCTGGCCATTTGGCGAAATAGCTGATGAGATTGTAAATGCTTACGATTGAGACGAGTTGCTTTTAGCATAGTGAAATATTAGTAAAACTTCCCGTACCCAAAAACAATTTTTGTACTTAGCTAACATCGCACTTCATGATTCTTGAACTTAAAAACCAAAATGGCCTTAGTGCCACTTTAACTGATTATGGGCAACGTCTAATGGCTCTCAACCTTCCCGATAAAAATGGAAAAATAGATAATGTTGTTTTGGGATATAAAGACCCAAAAGACTATTTAAAAAAAGAACCTAACTATTACGGAGCTTTCGTAGGCAGGTATTGCAATCGAATCGCTGAGGCCCAATTCAAGATGGACGATAAGATAATAAAGCTTACTAAAAATAATACCCCCAATCACCTTCATGGTGGAAAAAAAGGTTTTGCAAGCAGATATTGGGATGTTCTTGAACTAAAAGAAAATACGATTACCTTTTCAGGAATCTCCAATCATGGAGAAGAAGGTTATCCCGGAAACTTAAGTATTACCGTAAAGTATACCCTAACGGATAACAATGTCTTACGAATAGAATACAAAGCCCACACAGATAGTGCAACACCAGTTAATCTTACGCACCATTCATTTTTTAATTTAAAGGGAGAAGGTTGCGGAACAATTTATGACCATGACCATATATTAACGCTGATACTTTTTTACCTATAAGGGCAGATGGCATTCCAATAGGGCATTTAGAAAAAGTAAATGCTACCCCGCTCGACTTTCGAAAGCCTAAAAAAATTGGTAGGGACATTCTAAGCCCGCATTCGCAATTGAGTACAACCAATGGTTATGACCATACCTATGCAATAAACAAATCTCCAAAAGACAAGAATCTTTGTTTTGCTGCAAAGGTTCATGAACCTTCTAGTGGAAGAACCATGGAACTATATACCGATATGCCGGGAGTTCAACTTTACACGAGTAATTTTCTTGACGGCACCGATTCTGGAGAAAGTGGCAAACCTTATATAAAGCATGGGGCTCTTTGTTTGGAAACCCAGTTTTTCCCTGATTCGCCAAATCAACCTGATTTTCCAAATACTATACTCAAGCCAGAAGAGACATGGACATCAATTACTGAATATCGTTTTAGAATTGAGCATGGAAATCCCGAATGAAAATTTGAGAGAAAGCAAAGAGACTATTTACCGTCCCAAACTGTACGAAAACCGATATGCTCGGCAGAAGAATCTAGTGTGGCAGCCATTCTTGCCGAAATACGATAACTAGAGCAATAAGACGCATTACATAAAAAAGAACCTCCCTTTATCACTTTCTCTTTTGCATATGGGTTATTGGGGTTATGCGCAGAAAGTGCTCCTTGAGGATTGACTATGGGAATAGCGCTTACCGCTAATTCTCTATAATACCCGGTATTATACCAATCGTTGGTCCATTCCCACACATTACCGGCCATATCATATAAACCATTTGCATTTGCAGGGTACGAACCTACTGGGGCCGTACGGGTATAATTGTCTTCATTTGTATTGTTATAAGGAAAAGTTCCCGTCCACGTATTGGCTTTAGAGACCAATTCGGCAGATGAATTACCCCAGTAATAGATTTTATCGGCAGCTCCGGCTCTTGCCGCCAATTCCCATTCAGCTTCAGTAGGCAATCTTCTACCTGCCCACTTACAATAAGCCAAGGCATCTTCATAGGCGATATGAACCACAGGATGATTTTCATATCCCTCAATAGAGCTGTCCGGTCCTTGCGGATGCTTCCAATCTGCCCCAATAGTCCAGCGCCACCATTGGGTGAAATCTCCTAGATTTTGCACAGGATTATCCGTTTTCAAAAAAGTCAAAGAACCCGGTTGCAAGATAGAGTCAGCTGGCTTGGGCGTGCCGGCCGGTACTTGATCTTTCATCTCATCCCAATCAATTCCTCTTTCAGCAATAGTCGTATAACCAGTAGCTTCAACAAACTCCTCAAACTGACGGTTGGTCACTTCAGTGATATCCATAAAAAACCCATCAACGATTACCTTATGCTTTGGTTTCTCGTGATTCATGGCAAACTTATCCTGATCAACCGCACCTTGAACGAAACTTCCTCCAGGCACCCAAACCATGCCCAATGGAGGTTTTATATTTTCGGGTGGAAGTATTTTTACTTTATAAACTGCCTCATCTTTTGTCTCCTTTCCGCTTTTCTTTTGAATATTGTTACATGCACTAAAAAGAAATAAACTAGTAAGTAATAATAGAAATCTATATGTCATAAAATTGATTTAATTATTCAAATAACAGCCTAAAAAATATCAGTTCTATTCTATCCGCAAAATCGATTTTATTCAAAATTGTAATAAAATCTAACTGTTTAATGAACTCAAAACTGGGTAGAATAATATTCCATAAAAAAAGAAAAATAGTCCAAATTCAGCAATTTCAAATGCATTCTCTAATATGCCCTTTATGCACTTATTGGCATTTGCCGTGTAGAATGTAAAAGCAAATTTCTCTTTATTTTTTTATAAAGTTCTTCTGATTTTATAGGCTTGGTCAAAAAATCATTGACATTAAATTCAGTTATTCTTTCTTTTGATTCACTGGTACAATCGGCCGTAACAACTACAATAGGGATATTTTTAGAACATTGAACCTTACCTGTTCTTATTTTTTCGGCCGTCTCAAATCCATCCATAATTGGCATTTGTAAGTCCAATAAAATTAAATCGAAAGTACCTTTATTCAAAAGCTCAATGGCCTCTTTACCATTATTAGCTATTGTAAGTGATGTATTCTTCCATTTTCTTACGAGCATTTTAATTACCGTTTGATTCATTTTATTGTCTTCGACCAATAAAATATTTGCATTGTTCAGATTTTGGCATTCTGAAATAATTTCAGATTTCTTAGAAATGGATGGACTAACAGCTTTGACATCTAAAGAGACTTTACAAACTGCGCCATGGCCGGGCTTATTATTTTCAATAGTGATATTACCGTTATGTAAATCGACATAATTTTTCACGACGTATAGGCCTAAGCCCAGACCGCTATACGCTCTGGTGTCACCAAAAGATTTTTTAGTAAAAGACTCGTAAATAGTACTCATTTTCTCCTCAGGAATACCGATTCCCGTATCCGAAACCAAAAATTCCAGAGCCATGGTAGTTCCTTTCTTTTGCCTGAATCGCACCTTAAAATCAATTTGGCCAGAGGTCGTAAACTTAATGGCATTATCTATTAAATTATTCATTATCTGGGCAATTTTCAACCTGTCTCCAATAATTTCTGTCGGGAAATTGTCGGGAATTTGAAAATTGAAATCCAACTCTTTTGCCGTTGCTTTTTTCTTGTTGATTTTTACTATTCTTTTCAAAAGCAAGTCTACATTGAACTTTTCCTCTTTGAGTACCTGGGTCCCTTTTTCAATAACAGTAAAATCCAAAATATCATCAATGTAACCAAGTAAATTTTCAGACGAATTCAAAATAAGCTTATACTTTTCGTCTAAGGCATTACCCACTTCATCTTGCTTCAATGAAGATGTAACCCCCATAATCAAGTTTAAAGGTGTTCTAAGTTCATGGCTTATATTAGAGAGTAAAGAAGACTTTATTTGATTCATATCTTCTGAACGCTGAAGGGCCAACAATTGATTTTTTTCATTGTCTCTTCTTAAGTTTCTGATTCTATTGCTCATAGAAATCGATAGAAAAATAATCTCTAACCCTATTCCAAATTTTGCACCATTATCAGATATAAACGAATTCTCAATTAGATTAAAATTATTTAAAATGAAGACGATGAAACCAATCAATAAAAATGAAATACCAGCTATAAACCAATTATCCACCTTTTGTTTCTTTGATTTTAAGAACACTATACAAGTAATCATTTGCAGTATGACAGCTATACCCAAGACATTGGCCAAAGGATAAATTGTAGTCAACGTACCTGGCAATATGAACAAACACATCGTGAATATCAGGGCAATATTCAAACCATTACCGATTAAGTTTAAAAATTTGTTATGATGCCCTATATCAAGAAATTGTTTACCGTATTTATTAAAGAAAAGCATCGATAGCAAAGCGGTCATTAAAACCCCTCTATCGGATAACCAACCACCTTTTGGCATGATATATTGATGAAAAAAACCATCTAGGGAAAATTGTAATGCCGCAATAAAAAACACATAAAAAGCATAATAAATAAAGGCTTTATCCCTTAGGGCAAAAAAGAAAAACAAATAGATGATAAAAGCTAAAATTAGAATACCGTAGAAAAAACCATAGAAGACCTGTTCTTTATAGGTTAGGTATAAAAAAGCATCTTTTTCATGAAGCTTTAAGGGTAGCATAAGTACTTCTCCATCACTTTTTAAATGAAGATAGCCCTCCACTTTTTCGTTTCCATTTAAGGTGATTTCGAAAATTGATTTTCTATGTAAAACAGTTTTTTTACTAAAAGCAATTTTATCACCACTAAACTGCCTACTTACTTTTTCTTCACCATCGATAAGGTATAAATTAGCTATATCTGTAATAGGCCTTCCTGTTTCTAAATAATAGCTTTTTACTTTTGATGATGAATTTTCAAGATTGAACTTTATCCAGTAATGATGATCTGTAAAACCAATATTTTCTTTGAGTTCGGTTAAAGGAATGAAAGGTAAAGTTGGCGCTTTCTTTTGTATAGTTTTAAAATCATATGTTGTTTCACCTGCATCAAAAATAGAAGCACTAGAACGTATGGAAATTGGTTGCGATATATTATTTCTTTCAAAACTTTGCGCTTCTATGTTAAGCGTCGACAATAATGTAAGGGCAAAAATATAGTTGCCAATTACTATGTTAGGCAATTTGGTCAAGGTATGCATAAAGTAGGTTTTAAAAAATGCCATCTTTGGGAAATAGCACCTTCTCAATATTATTGTAAAAACAAAATATTTACTGATTCTAAAATTACAGTGTAAATAAATAAAATCATTAGTAGCATTACCTTATTTGTAAGTTATTCTGTACAATTATTCGTTGTCTCGCATTTTATATTTACTAAACAATCTTATCCTCAATAGCATTATTCATTCGCTTTTTGGCAAATTGTTCTTTACTTCCTGTTTTCATATCGGCATATCTAGGATCGGGAATATAGTCTTGCTTTTGCATTTTAATAACTTCGATACTCAAAAAACCAAATTCACTGACCACCTTACCATAAAAACGATAGATTCCCTTACCTCTAAAGCGATACTTAGCTGCAACCGGTGGAAAAAGCACGGTATCAAAGACTTCGCCATACTGATCTAACAGTGTAGCAAAATGCATCCGTTTTCCCGTATGGGTGCTTGTGTTTTTCACGGTAACCAAATACCCATAAATATCAATATGCCTATTTAAGTACTTTTGAAGATCTTGCTGTCCATTCGTACTTTTAGGTTGTTCTAAAAGAAGCTCAAAAGGACTACACAAGGGGAAGCCTAAAAGCTCCCACTGTTCGAAAGCGTTCTCTGTATTTGTGGCATATAACTTCGGAATTTCAAACTTTTGATGCTTGGCCGTGAAAAGTTTAGGGTGAGATGAACGTTTGTTTTTTGAAAGTAGCATGTGAGCTTTCCATAATAATTCGTGTTTGTTGACTTGAGTGAATCTAAAAGCATCTATTCTAATAAGAATACTCAACTGCTCTATCGAAATAATGACACGGTCTAAAAAATCTTCAAGCGATAGAAACATTCCTTCCGCTGTGCGTTCTTTTATGATACGCTCCATAACACGCTGCTCTAGATCACGCAAATACATCATTCCTAAATAAATAGACTTTCCATAAATCACATTAACAATTTGACTCTGGTTAATGCAAGGTGGGTGTATCGTTGCCCCCATCATACGGGCATCGTGCACATAAAATTCAGAACGGTAAAATCCGCCTCCATTGTTAAGTACTGCCACCATATATTCCAATGGAAAATAGGCTCTCAGAAATAAGCTCTGATAGCTTTCTACCGCATAAGATGCCGAATGACCCTTTGCGAAAGCGTAGCCCGCAAAACTGGCTACTTGATGCCATATCTCATTGATTAGTTTTTCATCATATCCCTTTCGGAGGCAATTGGTCCGAAACTTGGCCTTTACTTTTTCAAACTCTTCTCTAGACCTAAACTTGCCGCTCATTCCCCTTCGCAGAACATCGGCTTCACCAAGCGTTAAACCTGCAAAATAATGGGCTACCTTAATCACATCTTCTTGGTATACCATGACCCCATAGGTATCTGGCATAATATTCAGCATCACAGGATGCCCCTTTTCTTCTGCCCTACCAGAATTACGATGTCTCAGAATATATTCTCGCATCATTCCGCTTTTTGCAACACCGGGGCGTATAATTGAACTCGCCGCGACCAAGCCTAGATAATTATCTACCTCTAACTTTTTAAGCAACATACGCATAGCAGGAGATTCCACATAAAAACAACCCATACACTGTGCTGTTTTTATTAAATTATTAATAACGGGGTCTTTATAAAATTCTGAAACATTGTGAATATCAAAATTTGCTTTATCTGGCTGATTCTGCTTTACGATGGCTACGGTATCCTTTATTTTTCCTAAGCCCCGCTGTGCGAGAATATCGAACTTGAATAGGCCCACATCTTCTGCAATTACCATATCAAAATGCACCGTAGCGAAACCCTTTGGGGGCAGAAAAGTAGCAGAAAAGTGCTGCAAAGGCTTTTCGCTAATAAGAATACCACTTGCATGAACACTCACATAATTGGGCATTCCTTCAATCAGCTTTCCATACTTAAGTACGAGTTTAGCCATGCTATCCATACTTGAAGAAACACCTTTACCTTCACTTAGTGCATCTATCTCCTCTTTAGGCAGCCCGAAAACCTTGCCCAACTCTCGTACCACGCCTTTGTACTTGAACGTAACATAGGTGCCCACAAGGGCAACATGGTCAAAACGGTCAAAAATATAGCGGGTCATGGCCTCACGGTCTCGCCAAGAAAAATCAATATCAAAATCTGGGGGATTGGCACGGTATAAATTGATGAAGCGCTCAAAATATAAATCTAACGCTATAGGATCTACATCTGTAATATAAAGTAGGTAGGCCACAATACTATTGGCTCCACTACCTCGGCCCACGTAGTAAAAACCTTGTTTGCGAGCCTTAGCCGTAATATCCCAATTGATAAGAAAGTAGGATACAAAGTTCTTGGCCTTAATAAGCTCCAGTTCTTTTTTAAGCCTTTCTTCAATTACATGGGATATTTTTCCCTTGTAGCGCATGGGCAAACCCTTCATGCATAGATTTTCCAATAAACGCTCATCCTCTTCCCTGCTACTACTGTAAAACTTTAAATTTTGAGAATCTCGATCGACAGAAAAATCAAAATCAATACTGCATTCGTTAAGTAAGCGTTCGGTATTTTCAAGGATATAGGTATGTTCAGAAAAAGCCTTGGTCAAATTCTCTAAGGGATGCATTTTTTCATCTTCATTGGCAACTTCACTATCATCAAGTTTACTTAGTAAAACGTTGTTGGCTATGGCCCGTAACAATCTGTGGGCATTAAAATCACGCTTATTTCTAAAAGTTACCCGTTGCTGTACCACTAACTTATTGGTATATCTTTTAAATCTTGAAAAAGGAAGTCGTCTTAAATCTTTTATAGAAACCCCGATAAATTCGTGTGCTAAAAACTCCTCTTTGTCACTTAAGAGTATCGCCTCAAAAGGATAGACCACAAAAATATTTTTAAAAGTAGGTGCGTGTATGGGTATTTCAATTTTATAATGGAGATGATATGATAAAAACTCGTTCAGTTCTTGATAACCCTTATTGTTCTTGGCAATACCAACAAAGCATTGATCAACTCCATTTCTAAAATCAATACCTAAAATAGGTTTAACGCTATACTTAGGAGCTTCCCTAACAAAATTCAAACAGGCCGAAGTGTTGTTGATATCGGTTAGCACCAATTGCTTAACGTCATTTTCTTGAGCTAGATGCAGTAAGTCTTTTTCAGAAAAAGTTCCGAATCGTAAACTATAGTATGTATGACAATTCAAATACAAGTTCAAGTTCAAATTCAAAATTGCTCGATGCCCGGTGTTCGTTGTTCTTGGGCTGACTGATTTACCATTCTTAATTTCTTTTGCTCAAATCTTATGTCTTACATCTAACAGCGAAGCGGTCTCACCTCTTCATTTCATTGTTTTCTATGCGCCAAAACTATCGGAGGTTGGCCATTAAAAGGATTATGCATTCTACCAATGGTTTTTGCACCCATAGCCGATGCCCTAAAAACCGAGCGGTCTCCATAACGGGTGCGTACATGATCCATCGCCTTGTACAGGTTCAATGCCTCCTCGGTGTCGTCAAAAAGATTGATCTGATAATTGCCCGACACCAAATGACTAAAGCGAATTCCTACCAAGCGTACCAACATACGTTTGTTGTACAACGAATCAAATAAACCCATAATCTTAGGAATAAGAATATGGTCTGCACTCGTATAGGGAATACGCATTTGTTTAGAATAGGTGTTAAAATCTGAATACCTGATCTTAACCGCGATACATGCCGTAAGCTTTTCTCCACGGCGTAATTGAAAAGCCAGATTTTCTGCCATCGCCAATAGAATACCACGAAGTTTTATTACATCTATCGTATCACGGTCAAACGTACGCTCATTTGAAATGGATTTTCGCTCATGAAACGGAATTACCGGGGTATTATCCAATCCATTTGCTCTTTTCCAAATGACTCCTCCATTAGCTCCAAGGACTCTTTTCATAATATCCACAGGCATTTCTTGTATGGTCTTTACTTGTCGAATACCAAGGTTTCGAAGCGTTTGATAAGTCTTATCACCTACCATGGGTATTTTTTTTACGGAAAGAGGCGCCAAAAATGGTTTCTCATAACCAAAGTCTATCTTTAACTGATTATTGGGTTTGGCCTCATTAGTAGCCACTTTAGACACTACTTTATTTACCGAAAGTCCAAAAGATATGGGCAACCCGGTTTCTTGTATAATTTTTTGGCGCAGCTCAGAGGCATATTTATAACTGCCGAAAAAGCGGTCCATTCCAGAGAGGTCGGCATAAAATTCATCGATACTCGATTTTTCAAATACAGGGACTGCCTCTTTTATAATCTCGGTAACATCGTCAGAAAATCTACTGTAAGTACCTGCATTTCCTTTTATGACCCTAGCTTCAGGGCATAGTTCCCTTGCCATTCTCATGGGCATGCCCGAATGAATACCATAACCTCTGGTTTCATAACTACAGGCAGCTACGACACCTCTGTCTGTAATACCACCTACCAATAATGGCACGTTCTGTAGCTCGGAATTTAGCCTGCGTTCCACGGATACAAAAAAAGTATCCAAATCCAAATGTAAAATGGTCTTGTTCACTATCTCAAAAAAGGATAGCTAATTTATGGATTATTTCCTTTTATATGGATTATTTCCAAAATATGTGATTAAAAAACATCAATACCAATCTAAAAATTTTTGATTTTATCATTAAGCACTAGTCTGGTGAAGACACCTCTAGTCTCGAGATTGAAAAATTTCCCGAGTCATCCTTTGACACTACCTCAATCTCATAATCGGTATTTAACGTAAAAGAGATAGGGGCGATTTCGGACGTGGTCAAATCGACAGATTCAAAAATCAATTCATTTTCTTCAAGGATTTTAATATCATAGGTCAAAGGGTCACCGTCCTCGTCACTACCCACCCAGAAAACGATCATCTCTGATGTGGCCTCATCAAACACAACCATAATCTCAGCAGTGTAAGGAGCAAAATTTCCTATCGGGGTACCTGGAGTGGTAAAAGAGTAGCTATCTCCTGCGGTCTGGCCATCTTCATTTACGGATGTCACTGACCAAGAGTAAGTCTTACCACGATCCAATTCTACATTAGCGGTTAAGCTGTTAAACGAATTATTGAAAACCTGATTGTTACCCTCTAAAACGGCCAACAAATAACTATCGGCAAACTGGGCGGCATTCCAAGTAAACAAGACCGATACTTTAGAATCATCGCTAACTACCTCCTCGTAATCGGAACAGGGTTCTCCATTGGCTGGCAATGTACCAATAGCTTTAGCTGGAGGTGTTTCATTTTGAATCGGAGGCTCTTCTGTGCCCTCATTACCATCACTATCTCCTCCATCACTACAAGAAAAGAACAATATTGATACCAAAAAAATCAATACAGAAACTTCTATTTTGAGAAACTTTTTCATCGCTTAATGATTTTAACGGTTTTTACATTCTCAGCTTCCAATATGTTTACCAAATACAATCCTGAAGGTAGGGAACTGATATTAACATCTGCTTTTTGATTGGAGAATTCCAAGGACCTCAAAGGTCTGACCATCCTACCCTCCAAACCATAGATAACAAGTTCTACATCTTTTGAGGCACTTAGTACACTAAAATAATCTGATGTTATCGTGGGGAAAACAGAAATGGAATCGTCCACAAAGAAGCTGTCTTCTATCTTGCCCTGACAATCACTCTCACCCGAAATGAGTATTTCAACCTCTCCATTCAGGTTTTCTAAAAAAATGGTATGCTCCCCATTATTTTCAAATTGAAAGTTAAGATTTTCTCCATTAACTGAAACCGTATAATTTCTACTACCAGAAACGAGGTACGAAACGGTTCTCCCCTTTGTATCCAAGGCTTGTCTTTTTCCGCTGACCGACTCCAAAGAATTTATCGTTACCCCAAAGGTCCGCTCAAACAATATCTCCGGTATACTTATAGTGACCGTATAAGCTCCAATCGGCAAATCATTAATTTCTAATCCATTGTCAGAATGAACATCATCGAATTGATCGGTAATCCCACCTCCCTCAATTGAAATATCAAGTAGATATCCTGAAGAGTTCATGCTTATCTTTATGGAACCATCGGAGCTATCCACACAGCTGGGGGTCAAGGCCAAAACTTGAATGGCATCGCTTGCTATGACATCACATCCGTTCTCATTAACCACAGCACCTGGCTCTGAGTTCAAACATAAATCGAACTGGTCTAAAACCCCATCATCATCATTATCCTGATTACACAAACCGAACTCTCCGCCATCAGTAATCGTCCAACCGTAGATATCAATTATAAATTGTCTGGCATCATTTGCTTCACAGAATTGACTATCACCTGCATCAAAAACGACATTATTTTGAAGACTTGGTAAAACTGACCAACCTAGTAGTGTATTATCATAGTTTTTAGTGGAAATACCCGCTTCAAAAAACATTTCGGACATATTGGTGACATTGGAAACATCCCAGTTGCCCAAGTCTTGATCAAAAGTTTCAGCCTGTCTGAACATGCCTCGCATATCTGTTACTTGAGATATATCCCAAGGGCTTATATCTTGATTGAAAGAATGTGCATTATTGAACATATTACTCATACCCACTGCGCTCGAAATATCCCAAGAACTTATATCTTGATTAAAAGATGTCGCAAAATTGAACATTCCATTAATAAATTCCGCATTGCTCATATCCCAATTGGATAAGTTTTGATCAAACTTATAACACACTCTAAACATGCTATCAAACCTATTGACATTGCTTACATCCCACTCATTAAATGATTCATTGCCAACCAATGAATGGCAGAGTCCGAAAGAGTAAACCATTTGTTCAACTTTTGATAAGTTCGGAGTGTCCGTTGCAACAACGTCCATATTTAAACATTCTGCAAAGGCATTATTGAAATTATCCCAAACAATATCTCCCCATTGCTCCACGGTCAATAATTTTTCTCTATCTAAGCGATTATTGCCAAAAAATCCATTTGAAGGATAATACCCACTGATTTGAACTTCATAAATTCCAGGTGTAGCATAGGTATGTAATATATCTCCTCGGACATTAGTATCTGAAGTACCATCGCCCCAATCGATATTGTATTGATAAATAGCGAATTTATTTGTCGAAATCAATAGTTGATTGTCTTCTGAATCACCAAAATTATCTGTCTTCCATGTTGTTATATAAGGACGTTGCCCTTCAATACAATTCTTGCCATTGTCGTTGATTATCCATCCATAGGTATCTATGAGATTTTGTCTTGCCTCTTCGGCTTCACAGTATTCGTGGTTAGAGGCATCAAACTGGACATTTGGTTGTAAAGAAGGAAGATTATTCCACCCGATGAGCATGTCGTTGTAGTTTTGATACGACATTCCTGTGCTTTGAACGAACATATTCGACATATCCTTGACCTGAGAAACATCCCATCCTGCCAAATTATAATCGAAGCTCCAATTCATAAAGAACATACTTGCCATACTTGTGACACTAGAAACATCCCATTGGCTGATATCTTGATTGAAAACTGGGTTACTAGAGAACATAAAGTCCATAAATTGAACCTTACTGACATCCCAACCCGAAATATCCTGATTAAAAGAAGTTTGACTGAACATGGCAGCCATATTGGTAACGTTGGAAACATCCCAATCTCTAATATTACCGTTGAAATTTGATGCTCCAGAAAACATTGTCTGCATTTGTGTGACTTTACTTACATCCCAATCATTCAAATCTTGATTGAATACTTTGGCCCCTATGAACATTGCGCCCATATTAATTACATTGGAAACATTCCATGCACCAATATCTTGATTGAAAAGCTCAGAATTACGAAACATATTCACTGTTTCAGTAACGCCGGACGTATCCCAAACCTCAAAGGATGTATTCCCTTTTAGATTATTACAATTCCAAAACATCAGTGATAACCGTGATACATTTGATAAATCGGGTACATCTAGGGCAACCACATCTAAATTTTCGCACCCTGCGAAAGCCCTAGACATAGAGCTCCAAGAAATAGTGCCCCATTGATTGACTTCAACAAGTTTTTCTTCATCACCAACAAAGTTATTCAAGTCAATATTGTTAAAATAAATGTGTGGAAAATCCCCGGATACAGAAACCTGATAAGTCCCCGGGGTCGCATAGGTGTGTGTAATATCCGTTGTTACATTGTTATCAGAAGTACCATCTCCCCAATCCACAAAATAATCATAGGTCTCTCCGGGAAAAGTTGGAATGGTAATTTGATTATCTTCGGATAAGCCAGGATTGTCAGTTTTCCAAGTGGTTATAAAAAAACATTCGGCATTGGGTCCATCATCCGAAATTGACCAGTTGTAGGTGTCTAAAATAAATTGTCGCATTTCGGCAGAAGCACAGTACTGACCATTACCCCCATCAAATACCACATTGCTTTGAAGAGTAGATAATTTTGACCATCCTTCTAGAAGGTTATCGTAATTGGCTGTTGATAAAGTTACGTTTAGAAACATAGATGTCATATCGGTAACATTCGAAACATCCCAACTTCCCAAGTCTTGGTCAAAAGATACCGCCCCGTTAAACATCCCTATCATATCAGTAACATTGGAAACATCCCACCCTGAAATGTCTTGATTAAAATCCTCAGAACTCGCAAACATCTGTATCATCCTTTCACAACTTGAAACATTCCAAGAATTAAGGGGTTGGTTAAACTGTGACGCTCCTCCGAAAAGCAGGGTCATATCCGTAACCTGAGCCACATTCCAACTATTTAAGGGCTGATTGAAATTTTCACACCCGGCAAACAACCCGAACATGTTTGTAACACTTTCTACATCCCAACTGTCTATATACTGATTGAGCAACTTGCACCCGCCGAAGGTGTTTACCATACTGGATACGCTAGATGTATCCCATCGACTCATTGAATCATTACCTATCAAAGACTCGCAATTGGCAAAAGTGCTATTCAATTCAGAAACGAGGCTCAAATTTGGTATGTCTTGGGCTTTTATATTCATATTTAGGCACGCAAAGAAAGCAGAGTTCATTTGTCTCCATTGAATATCACCCCACTGATCAACAGAGATAAGTTTTTGATTATCTACTGGAGAATTAACATCCAGAGTACCCTCAAAAAAATTAGTGCCTGGAAATTCTCCAGCTATGGAAACCTGATAGGTGCCGGGCGTAGAATATGTGTGGGTTATATCCCCAGTTACATTGCTATCAGAAGTTCCATCCCCCCAATCCACAAAATAGTCATATGTTTCACCCAAATGGGTTGGGATAGTAATCTGATTATCTTCAGAACCACCCGGATTATCGGTTTTCCAAGTGGTTATAAAAGCTTGCGAAAAAATACTAGTAAAAGACAATAAGAAGATTAGGAGGAGGGATTTTTTTATCATGTGGAGTATTTTCCACTCTAAAATACCAAAATTGTTAAGAATACCTCAATACCTCCGATAAATGTAGAAAAAATTAAGATGTATGTTTAGATAAATTACCCTGCGAATAAAAAGACTTAATATCAATAAGAAAAAAGCCAAGATATAAAACCTCGGCTTTATTTTTAAGTACTCGAGGTGGGAGTGCTATTTTTTCCCAACAACTTAGAATACATAGGCTTTCAAAAGGATAATAATTGGAGTGCAACCGAATCTGCAACCTTTAACAATACTTTATGCTTTTAACAATCAATACCCTATAAAACATGTCAAACTAAATCTCTATTCTCACAAAAATTCTAATTGCTAAAGTAGTTTACTATTTAATCTGACCTCTGCCTTATCCGATTCACATAGCCAGAAATTGGACTAGTCCTTTCTGGTTCTTTTAATTCAAAATTATTTTTTGCAAAAATTTTAGCTATTATTTGCCAATTCTCCGTTTTCCATTTTTTTGATTTTATATAAGCATAGAATTTTCTCGCTTCCACCTCTTCCCAATTGTTTTTTTTAAAGAAAAGCAAAACTTCTTTTTCATTAAATTTTATTGGGTGCCGTTTAAAAAAGTTTTCTTTTGTTTTATGTTTATAAGAAGGTACCAGATTTTGGCTAGGTTCTGGGATGTTGCTGGCCAAATTTTGAACCTGCTGTGTACTAAGACTTGTACCAAATATGAACATCTTAATCTTTGAACCACGGGCTGGATGGTATGAAGGATAATATTTTAAATACTCCCATTCATTCAGATTCCTCAGGTAATTGTGATAAGTAGTTTTAGATTTAATTTTAGCATGTTCCATGATAAGCTCGCGATTAATCGTTAGCGTCTTTTTAAAAAACTCACGATTCCATTTTTGAAAGAATGCCAAATAGAGTGTTATGTGACCCTGTTTAATCCGCTCATCTCTATTGAACTGTTGAAAGACTGCATTAAGGTGCGTTATATAGTTTACTTTCTCCATATCCTAAATATCATTTTTAGAATTATGATTCGTTTGATTCTTTCCAAAGGTTCAATTCTTCTTCCAAAGTCCTTTGACTCTGCTTTTTCTCTACGAACATTGGGGTCTTTTTTTCTTGATCATCAGTCATAAAAAGTGCTTGTAACATTCCAATGGTTGGTTTTGTTTGGGTCTTCTCAATGTCTTTAATAATGGCGATTATCGCATTGAGTCTTTTTAACAGGCGCTTTTCTACCTGAAACAAGTGATTCGGAATCTCATCATCCGGTGAAAGTTGATGCTTTTCAAAAAACTCAAGCATTGCTTCCAACGTATTAGTATTGGACTTGGAAATTTCTTTGGAAAACTTCCTGAATCTGACAGCTGTCACTTTCTTGACGTTAATAGCAGAAAACTTATATTTTGAAAATTCTTCCATCTATTTGCTGTAAAAAAACACTTGTTTATTGGAGATTCGCAGCGATTTACAGCAAACTTTAGAGTCAGTGCGTTTTTTATTTTTCATAATTATTTGATTATTAGGTATTTACGTTTGTAAAAATGATATAACATCGCATCGCGTGTTATCCTCTTGCTCTTCCATCCCTTCATTTCATTTTCGGGATTCCAAACTTTTTATCTTTAATACAAAAGCTTCTTCCTCTTTAGTAATACTATTATTACCAGCAAAATAGAAGCCATATAATTTGGTTTAAGATGGTGCCAAATACTTGCCAAAATGGCATTTATCCAAATACTTATTATATCCTGAGCGTTTTCCTTTCCATTTAGTTTAGAAAGTAAAGGTTTGATATTTATCGGTGCGTTTTGTTAGTTAAGATGAACATATAGACAATCTCAGATATTGTATATCCAATTACTTCCCATAGTGCCTTCACTGTTACCTTTTCTGTAACCACATCTAAAATTTGGTTTGAGTAAGGACTTATAAAAACAAGCCCGCGAATGATTATGCAGTCTGTCTCAAACCAAATTTTGAACCTTAGTGCAAGAAAGTGTGTTTAGTTGAAACTGTTAGCCAACGTTTATAATCTTAAATCTCTATTTAGCAACGAAATATATACTTTCAGTATGAGGAAAAGAAAAGGGCAATGATAATTCTAAATTGAAGATTGTTACTTGAAATGGAGCTTTTGCATAAAACTCCAATATCAATTTCCTACAATTACGCTAAATTCCCGATTATAAGTAATATGTTAAGTTACAGGTATTATATATTAAAATAAAGCTATAGCCAAATTGAGCTATAGCCTTATTTTACCCTTTGTTTCTATTATAAAAAACCAAAATATGGCTAATTACAGAAATAACGCATTCTTATATTCCACTATAGTAGCAATTGGTGGTTTTATTTTCGGTTTGGATGCAGCATTAATATCAGGCACAGTAAATTTTATTACCCAGGAATTTGGATTGACAGACATTCAATTGGGAACCGCTGTTAGTGCTCCAGCTTTAGGGGTATTACTGGCTTTGCCATTTGCTGGTTATGCATGTAATCAATTCGGTCGTAAAAAAACTTTGCAGATTGTTGCCATTTTATATCTTTTTTCAGCTATAACTTCAGCATTTGCCCCTAATTATTGGACGCTTGTTATCGCTCGTTTTATAGGCGGATTAGCTTTTAGCTCTATTTCACTCGCATCTATGTATATTGGAGAAATTGCGCCACCAAAACTAAGAGGTAAGCTAGTCTCCATGACACAAATAAATATTGTGGTTGGACTTTCTGCAGCCTATTTCATTAATTACCTCATTTTACAATCCACAGGTTCTGAAT
Organism: Croceitalea sp. W27; assembly: GCF_055693185.1. Classification (NCBI taxonomy): domain Bacteria; kingdom Pseudomonadati; phylum Bacteroidota; class Flavobacteriia; order Flavobacteriales; family Flavobacteriaceae; genus Croceitalea; species Croceitalea sp. W27. The sequence goes on along the minus strand of NZ_CM146327.1, from coordinate 2,651,325 downwards.
CTAGTTGGGCTGAGAGTTGGGGTATTACAGAACATACTTGGCGTTGGATGTTAGGTTCGGAAATTATTCCTGCATTCATCTGGCTACTATTATTATTTATGATTCCAGAAAGTCCCTCTTGGTATATCCTAAAAAACAGAATTGAAGATGCTAGAAAAGCATTGAGCAAAATTCTGCCACCTAATGAAATTGGACAACGCATTACAGAAACACAGCAAAGTATAGCGAACGGAGGTGAACAAAATCGCTCTACCATGGCGCAGCTAAAAGAGATATTTAGTAAGCCTATGCGAAACATTCTTATTATAGCCACAACCATTGCCATTGTGCAACAATCTACGGGTATCAATGCCATTCTTTTTTATGCACCAACGGTTTTTGAACAATTGGGCATGGGAACAGATGCTGCATTTACTCAAGCCATCTGGATTGGCCTTACCAGTATTATTTTTACCGTATTGGCCATACTATTAATAGATAGAATAGGGAGAAAACCAATGATAATTTTTGGGATGATTTGGATAATTATAAGCCTAGGTATGTGCTCTTATGGTTTTAAAAGTGCTAGATATTCTATTACGCAAGAAGCCATTACCGAAATGAAGGATATATCAGGCATTGAAAACCTGAATAGCATCGTTGGGGTAGAATACCAAAGTGATACCGAATTTAAAAATGTACTTAAAGAAAAATTGGGTGAAGATAGTGCCAGAGCAAACTCAGCAGTGCTTTTAGAAAAAGCTGCAAGCCTGAACGCAACACTTATTTTAATAGGTTTATTAAGCTTTATAGCGGCATTTCATTTCTCTGTAGGGCCAATTATGTGGGTGTTATTTTCAGAAATATTTCCTATTTCTATAAGAGGTATTGCAATTCCGCTCTTTACCATTGTCACAAGTTTGACAAACTACTTGGTACAGCAGTTTTTCCCATGGCAACTGGCAACAATGGGCGGTGGAGCAATTTTCTTATTTTATGCTGCTACTGTAGCTATTGGGCTTATTGTCATAGTTAAATACCTAAAAGAAACCAAAAACATGAGTATTGAAGACATCCAATTAGCGCTTCAAAACAAATAATTCAAAAAATTAGCAGATAGAATGAGTGTTCCTAATCATAAAAACGATTCAAATTTACCTATAAAACCAAATACCAAACTAAAAAGTCTACCTATTGGCAACTGCCAATGGACCAGTGGTTTTTGGGCAGAAAAGTTTAAGCAGGCAGAAGAAATCATGGTACCCTACATGGGTGATGTACTTTGTGGCGATGTGGGGCATGCGTTAAATAATTTTAAAATTGCGGCGGGTCTCAAAGAAGGAGAGCATAAAGGAATGTTTTGGCATGATGGAGATTTTTATAAATTTTTAGAAGCAAAAACCTACATCTATGCGTACACTAAAAATAAGCAGATTTTAAAGGAATTGGATGAGTACATTGCTATTATTGAGCAAGCACAAGAAGAGGATGGTTATCTGCAAACACAGATTCAATTAAGTGAAGATGCGGACCGCTATGAAAACAGAAAATACCATGAAATGTACAATACAGGACATTTATTAATCAGTGCCTGTATTCATTTTAATAGTACTGGTCAACGCAATTTTCTAGATATTGCTATTAAGCACGCTGATTTATTGCATACCATCTTTATGCCAGACACAAAACACTATGGCAGATTTGGCTTTAACCAAACCCAAATTATGGGGCTGGTAGAGCTATATAGAGTTGTTGGGGATAAAAAATACTTAAAACTTGCTGAAAAATTCATTAACAACCGTGGTAAGTATGAGATAAAGCATGATAGTACCACAGAGGGTTACCCTATTGGTGATATGGTACAAGAACGTACTGCATTAAGAGATTCAGAAGAAGCAGTGGGCCATGCGGTACTAGCATTATACTACTACGCAGGAGCAGCGGACGTATATTCAGAAACTGGCGAAAAAGCACTTATTGATGCTTTGGATAAGCTTTGGGAGAAAATATACATACGTGGAATTCCTATCCAAAAATAAACAGCTATCTGACTATCATAGAACAGCAAGAATCCGTATCAAAGGAAAATATACATCAGGTTTCTGAGCTTTTAACCCATCCTGATTTTATAATCGCTCGCAGAGCCTATTGGTTTTTAAGGAATCAGAAGCTTTCTAAGAAAATAGAAAAGGCTCTTAGCCATTTTTATAAAAAACATAACGAACGACTTTAAACGAACACCATGCTATCACCAAAACACATCCTATTTGCACTCATAAGCCTCGCTATTTTTTCCTGCAAAGAAAATCCCAAGCCAGCATTGGCAAAGAACCAAACGGCAGACGATAGACCAAATATCATTCTAATCGTAACCGATGATTTGGGATATTCTGATGTGGGTTTTAATGGCTCCAAAGATATTATCACCCCTAATCTAGATGAATTAGCACATAACGGCGCTATTTTTTCTTCGGGATATGCTGCACACCCTTTTTGTGGGCCTAGTCGCGCTGCATTGATGACGGGTCGGTATCCGCATACTATCGGGTCGCAATTTAACCTTCCTGCGAATAGTGAAGTTAAAGTTGGCAAAGGGATTAGTCTAGAGGAAACTTTTATGAGTACCATGCTGCAAGATGCAGGTTATAGTACAGGAGCGGTCGGTAAATGGCATTTGGGCGCTGTACCGAGCTATCACCCCAACGAACGTGGTTTTGATGATTTCTACGGATTCTTGGCAGGCGGACACAAATATTTTCCTGAAGAATATACCGCAAAATACGAAGCGCAAAAAGCAGAAGGCAGAGCATTAATTTTTGACTACCTAAAACCGTTGGAGCATAATGGGAAAACGATTGAAAATCCGACAGAATACCTAACGGATGAACTCTCTAGAAAAGCGGTAGATTTTGTGACCCATGCCAGTACAAAAGAAAATCCGTTTTTCCTCTACTTGGCCTATAACGCTCCTCATGTTCCACTAGAAGCAAAGGAAGAGGATATGCAGAAATTTGCGCATATTAAAGATAAAGACCGAAGAACCTATGCAGGTATGGTATATGCCGTAGACCGCGGTATCGGCGATTTAGTAGCCGCTCTAAAAGCAACGAGGCAGTATGAAAACACCTTGCTTGTTTTTATGAGCGATAATGGTGGTAAACTTTCTAAAGGCGCTACAAACTATCCTTTACGTGAAGGAAAAGGAAGCACCTGCGAAGGTGGGTATCGCGTACCGATGTTCTTTCATTGGCCTGAAAAAATTAAAACCGGAAAAACATTTTCCCACCCTATTTCTGCATTGGATTTTTATCCTACTTTTGCTCATGTTGCCCATGCCGAAATCCCTAATTCAAAAACCTTGAACGGTAAAAATATCTGGGAAGCTGTGGCAACCGACAAAGACCCGAGAAAAGATGAAATGGTTTTTGTATTACGCCATAGAGAAGGATATAGTGATGTTGGGGTTCGCCAAAACCAATGGAAAGCCTTAAAAACCAATCAGAATAAATGGGCTTTATATGATATTGATGCCGATATGGGTGAAACCAATGACCTAAGCGCCCAACACCCTGAGCGGCTTAAAAAAATGGTAGCGGCAGCAGAAAAATGGAGTAAAACCCATACAGAACCCCAATGGTTCGACCCTGAAGAATTACGTATAGATTGGAATGAAAAACAAATGGGGGAGTTTGGAAGTACCTTTAAATTGGAAATGAAATGATTGAGGCAAATGGTAATCAACTAATTGTTCGCTCTCCTGGCAGAATCAATTTGATTGGTGAGCATGTAGATTATAATGATGGTTTTGTGCTACCCGCAGCCATTGACAAGAGCATTACAATGACACTTAGGAAAAATGGCTCCAAAAGTCGCTGTACTATTAAGAGCAAAGGTTTTGATAGTGTTTTGGTTGCAGATCTTTACAGTCTCAAACCTGGAACTGAGGGCTGGCACAATTATGCTTTAGGTGTTTTGCACGAAATACAAGTATTGAATCCGGGATTGAAAGGATTCGACTGTGAGATGGAATCGAATGTTCCAGTTGGTTCTGGTGTCAGCTCATCAGCGGCATTGGAATGTGGTTTGGCCTTTGGTCTAAATGAGCTCTTTGAATTGGGATTTGACAAATTGGAATTGATAAAAATCGGCCAGAATGCCGAGCACAATTTTGTGGGTACAAAATGTGGAATCATGGACCAGTTTGCCTCTGTTATGGGGAAAGAGAATCATGCCATACTTTTAGACTGTCAATCGTTGGACTTTGAATATATCCCAATAAAACTAGAGCCTTACCGACTGTTAATGCTCAATACCAATGTTTCCCACAATCTTTCCACGGGAGAATATAATATAAGACGTGAACAATGTGAAGAAGGACTGGAACTACTTGTAAAAAAATATGGTATTGAAAGCTCGTTTAGAGATGTTTCCATGAAAAAATTGGATGAATCAAAAAAGGAACTAGGACCAATCATCTATGATCGCTGTTCTTATGTTGTTGAAGAAATCAAAAGGGTGCAAGAAGCGGTTGTGGCTCTTAAAAATGATAATCTTGGATTATTTGGTCGATTCATGTTTGAAACCCATCGGGGCCTGAGCAAAAAATACGAAGTCAGTTGCCCAGAGTTGGATTTTCTCGTAGAGTTGGCCAAGACCGAACCTCAAATACTAGGGGCTAGAATGATGGGTGGAGGTTTTGGCGGATGCACCCTGAATATCATTCATAAAAAAAGTATCGATCATTTTGTTAACAAGGTTTCGGTGGCTTACAAGGATAAATTCGGAATAGACCCTTCATATTTTGTAACCGTGCCGAGCGATGGCACTTATTTAATCAAAGAATGATGAAGTTAGACCTTAATGAACAACCTCACAGACGTTATAATATCCTGACTGGAGAATGGGTATTGGTCTCTCCTCACAGAACAAAGAGACCATGGCAAGGGAAACAAGAAAAGACAGTAACCGATGATAGGCCTTTCTATGACAAGGCTTGCTATTTATGTCCTGGAAATAAAAGAGCTAGTGGGGATATCAATCCAAACTATACATCAGTCTATAGTTTTAAAAACGACTTTTCCGCGCTTTTGGAAGACACTCCATCGACAACAATTGAAGATGGCCTTTTAGTCGCAAAAGGAGAAAAGGGCATTTGTAAAGTGGTCTGTTTTTCACCTAATCATTCGTTGACTTTACCACTTATGCCAGTTCCTAGTATTGAAGATGTTATTACTATTTGGCAAAAGGAGTTTGATGAACTAGGAGCTATAAGAGATATTAATTATGTTCAAATTTTTGAAAACAAGGGAGCTGTAATGGGTTGTAGTAACCCGCATCCACATGGGCAAATTTGGTCCCAGAATTCAATTCCCCAAGAGGTTATAAAAAAAGGGGAACAACAATTGAGGTATTGGCAAACCAATACAAAAAGTCTTTTAGGGGACTATTTAAACCAAGAAATAAAAGCCAACGAGCGCATCATCTGGCAAGATAAATACTTTATAGCGGTTGTTCCTTATTGGGCTATATGGCCATATGAAGTCATTATAGCACCTAAAAGGCATCTTCAAAGAATAACAGATTTGACGGATAAAGAAAAAGCGAGCTTCGCAAAGGCCATAAAAGTTACCACCACCAAATATGATAATCTTTTTGAAACATCATTCCCCTATTCTTCGGGTATTCATCAAGCGCCTACTAATGGATTAGCATATGACGAGTGGCACTTTCATATGTCATTTTATCCGCCATTACTACGTTCAGCTACCGTTAAAAAATTTATGGTTGGGTATGAAATGTTTGCAAACCCGCAACGTGATATCACAGCTGAACAGGCTGCTCAAACACTACGTTCTTTATCTGAAACGCATTATCTTACTTAAAAATAGTACCATGCCTAAAACATATATGGTTTTAGTTCTTTTAAGCTTGATTGCCGTTGGGTGCAAAACAGAACAAAAGAAACCATTATCCTCAGCAGAACCTATAGTATTAGATTTTATAAAAGATATGCCCAAAGGGACAGAAATACCCAATGAGATGGTATGGATACCAGGTGGAGAATTTTATCAAGGTGCAGTTGACCATGACACCATTGCTATGCGTCATGAAAAACCTAGACATAAAGTATTGTTAGATGGATTTTTTATGGATATTCACCCAGTCACCAATGCCGAGTTTAAAAAATTTGTTGAAGAAACAGGTTATATTACTATTGCAGAACGAAAGGTGGATTGGGAAGAACTAAAAAAACAAGTACCACCAGGCACACCAAAACCGCATGATTCCATACTACAACCCGGGTCTATAGTTTTTAGAGAATCGGTAAAAAGTATTGCCAATTTACATGATATCTCACAATGGTGGGATTGGAAAATAGGAGCGAATTGGAAACAACCCAATGGACCTAGTAGTAGCATCAATGGCATGGATAATCATCCTGTCGTACATGTTTCTTATGAGGATGCATTGGCCTATTGCAATTGGGCTGGCAAACGCCTGCCAACAGAAGCGGAATGGGAATATGCAGCTCGCGGCAATAATATGGAAAGTATTTATTTTTGGGGAAACGACACCAACTACTTAAAAGATAATGCCAATACTTGGGAAGGGCAGTTTCCTACCACAAATACAAAAGCAGATGGTTTTGAGCTGCGGGCACCCGTAATGAGTTTTCCAAAAAACGATTTTGGATTGTATGGTATGGCCGGCAATGTTTGGGAATGGACCTCTGACTGGTACAATGTTCGCTATTACAATGAACTTGAAAAAAGCGGTGCGGTTAAAAATCCAAGAGGTGCTGAAGAACCTTTCAATCCAAGTAATCCTTATGCACAAGAGAAAGTAATTAAAGGGGGATCTTTTCTTTGTAGTGCTAGTTTTTGTGCCAGTTATCGTATTAGTGCGCGTATGCAAACCAGTATAGACTCTGGAACTGAACATTTGGGGTTCAGAACAGTAAAAAGTGCTTTGAACAACAAATGAAATCACAAGAAATTATTATAGAATCATTTGGTTTTACTTCAGAAAATGAAGTGAAAAACATCATACTTGAAAATGATTTTTTAAGAGTTGAAATCTTAAATTTTGGATGCACTATACACACTATACTACTAAAAGAGCTAAACCATGATGTTGTGGTCGGCCCTAAAACCTTGGAAGGTTATATAAAGCAGTTTGAAGGCAATGCATATTATTTTGGGGCTACCATAGGCAGACATGCAGGAAGAATAAGTAATGGAGGTTTTTCTTTAGATGATAAAAGATATGATTTAAACCACGCAAATAAGGTTCACCTTCATGGAGGAAAGAATGGCTTACATCAAAAGATATGGTCAATAGAAAAAGTTGAAACAGTACCTTATCCAAAAGTGATACTTTCATGCGAATCTAAAGATATGGAAGAAGGGTATCCTGGTAATCTTAAAGTAACCGCCACCATATCTTTAACTACTAACAATGCTATAGAACTTGTTTATGAAGCTGCAGGCGATAAAGACACTATTCTAAATTTAACCAATCATACCTACTTTAATTTAGGTTCGGATTCTATTACAAATCACAATTTGAACCTTGCTAGTGATACTATTTTAGATTGCGATGAAAACTTGATTCCGAGCGGGAAAAAACTGAATATTCACCAAACTGCTTACGATTTTACTAAAGCCTCCTCACTACAAAAAATAGAGAAAAATAATGGACTTGACAACGTTTTTTGTTTTGATAAGAATGCAAATGATGCCTGTAAAGTCATTTATTTTGAACCATCTACTGGCCTAGAAATGAGAATTTCAAGTAATCAGAACTGTGCAGTAGTATTTGCTCCAAAAAATTTATCTTTTATTAAAGAGAGTAAGCATAAATTTCATGAAACCTTATTCTATCCCGCAATTTGTTTTGAAATGCAAAACTATCCGGATGCTCCAAACCATGCAAATTTTCCTAGTTCCTTTTTAAAAAAAGATGAGCTTTACATTAATAAGACTATTTATGAATTTAATGTTGCGCATTAATCGGCAGGGTAATTAAGCAATAATAGTAGAATTAAAATAGGATAACCTCTTCAGTAATATTCTTTTTTAAGTAGCCTTCTTAGAACTATAGTAAATTGAATTCTCCTAGAATTCTTTACCTGATTGTAGAAATTGTTCTCTTTATTTCAAAACTCTTTTTATTAAGAACTGTGTATTTCCATTTTCGAACCTTATTCTAAGTTTTTTCATATCCTCTGATAATTTAGAGTCTAAAATTTTAGCATAATGTTGGGTCGTTTTAAGAGATTTATGTCCTAGCATCTTACTAACTGATTCTATGGGTACCCCATTGGATAAAGTCACCGTAGTTGCAAAGGTATGTCTCGCCATATGGAAAGTCAGTTTCTTGGTTATTCCGGTTAGATTACCTATCTCTTTAAGATATCCGTTTGTTCTTTGATTACTATATACTGGAAGAAGCTTACCATTAAACTTAATTTGACCTGAATACTTACTGATAATTCGTTCAACAATAGGCAAAATCGGTATACTACTTAAAGATTTTGTTTTTGTTCTTTTCACTTTTATCCAACGTTTACCATCAATTCCGATTACTATATCACTCCCCGTCAGTTTTTCAATATCAACATATGCGAGACCTGTATAACAACTAAAAACAAAAACATCTCTAACATGTTCTAACCTTGGAATAGAAAAATCACTTTGTATAAGTTTCACAAGTTCATCGTTACTCAAAAATTCCTTATCGATAGTATTTGCTCGAAGTTTAAAATTATAAAATGGGTCTTTATCTAACCACCCATTTGCATAAGCAACTCTTATGATTTTTTTAAAATAGGCAACATATTTCAACGCTGAATTATGCGAAAGGTTCTTCTCGGTTTTTAAGTAATAGATGAACCCATTAACAAAAGAGACATCTATCTTATTTACTTCATAATCATTTAAACCATAGTTAGTATCAATGAAATTATTCAAATGCTTTTTAGTAGTATTATATCGTTGAAGTGTTCGAAATGAAAAGTCTTTACCTACTAACCTTTCCATTCTTAGATTGTGCTCTTCAAACACTTCCAAAATCAATTTTCGTTTTTTATTTACCCCTATGTATTCATCTCTGATATATACAGCAGAAACCATTTCCTCATCTATATTCAATAGATTCTGATAAATCTCGTACACTCTGTTTTTAATAATATCAAGTTGACGATTAGTTTGCTTTGCTTCAATAGAATATCCTATTACCTTATTAGATTTAGCATTCCATTTAGCTAAAGATACTTTCTTCATTGTGCTTACTTCTGCTCTTTTTCCATTGACTGTTATCCGAAGATAAATAGTGCCTCTAGATGGATCACTAGTTCCAGCTTTTCTGATATAGAATAGAATGGACAATGAATTTTGCATAATATTTTTGGCTTATATTCTATAAACCTAAGAAATTAATATCAAAATAAAACTTTGTAACCATTTGAATTTAAGATGATTAAAATTAATTCGGGTGCACTAAAACTTTTTTATTTAGTGCGCCCGAATATGACACCTTTTAGTTGAATTTAAATGATATGAAATGAAATTGATGAAAATAAAAAACCCTATAAACATTGAGGTTTATAGAGTTTTGATTTAATTTGATGAGTAATTAGTACTCGAGGTGGGAATCGAACCCACACTCCAAAGGAACTGGATTTTGAATCCAGCGCGTCTACCAGTTCCGCCACTCGAGCAATTATTTTTAATCGGACTGCAAAGCTAAAAAATAATTTCCGTTCAAACCTAAAATTCATACAATTATCCTTTAGCAACCCAGATTAATTTTTAAATTTGCACCTCCTTAAAAGAAATAGGCTTTAAAAAGCTCAACGCTAATTAATTATAATGTCTTATCAAGTTCCGGAACCTAAAATTTTTGCCTGTACGCAGAGTACTGCCCTAGGTGAGAAAATTGCAGCTTCTTACGGTGCAAAATTGGGTAAGGTTATATTTTCCAGATATAGCGACGGAGAATTTCAACCATCATTCGAGGAATCTATCCGTGGCACACGAATTTTTATCATCGGTTCAACAAACCCAAGTTCTGAAAATTTAATGGAAATGTTGTTGATGATCGATGCAGCTAAACGTGCTTCAGCCAGACATATTACTGCAGTTATGCCTTATTTTGGTTGGGCAAGACAAGACAGAAAAGATAAGCCCAGGGTTCCTATAGCTGCCAAATTGGTTGCAAAAATGTTAGAAGCTGCTGGTGCGACACGAATTATAACTATGGATTTGCATGCAGATCAAATACAGGGCTTCTTTGAAAAGCCCGTTGATCATTTATTTGCATCCACGCTGTTTCTTCCATATTTAAAAAATTTAGGTCTAGACAACCTCTGCGTAGCTTCACCCGATATGGGCGGCTCAAAAAGAGCGTACGCATATTCAAAGGCATTAGAAAGTGACGTTGTTATATGTTATAAGCAACGTGCCAAGGCCAATGTCATCTCCCACATGGAACTGATAGGTGACGTTCAAGGAAAAAATGTTGTGCTTGTTGATGATATGGTCGATACGGCAGGTACGCTTACCAAAGCTGCAGATTTGATGATGGAAAGGGGTGCACTAAGTGTTAGGGCAATTACAACTCATGGCCTGCTTTCGGGCAATGCTTATGAAAAAATAGAAAAATCACAGTTGAAGGAATTGATTATCACAGATTCCATTCCGATTGAAATAAAGGGTGATAAAGTAAAGGTATTGAGTTGTGCAGACCTCTTCGCAGATGTGATGCACCGTGTTCACCACAACACATCGATATCTTCAAAATTTTTAATGTAGCCTTCGACTACCTTAAGGCCTTAAGCCTTACAATTCGAAATTGAATTTTAAACATTTTTAATATATATAATGAAGTCAATTACTATCAAAGGATCTCAAAGAGAAAGCGTGGGCAAGGTTTCTACCAAAGCTTTACGTAATGCTGGAAAGGTTCCTTGCGTACTGTACGGAGGGGATAAACCATTACACTTTTCAGCTGATGAATTATCATTCAAAAAATTAGTGTACACCCCTAACGCATATACCGCTGTAATTGAGTTAGAAGGTGGCGAAACTTTTAAAGCAGTTTTACAGGATATTCAATTTCATCCTGTAACGGATAAAATTTTGCATATCGATTTTTACCAATTGTTTGCTGACAAAGCCGTTACTATGAATATTCCTGTTCGTTTAGAAGGAAATTCACCAGGGGTAAGAAACGGTGGTCGTTTATTATTTAGAAAAAGAAAACTTTCTATCAAGGCCTTACCGGACTTATTGCCAGATTTCATCACTATTGATATTTCTAAACTTAAAATTGGAGGTACAATTGCCGTTGAAACTTTATTAAGTGACGATTTCACTATTCTTCACCCAGACAGTACTGCTGTCGTTCAAGTAAAAGCATCTCGTAATGCTGTTGAAGATGATGAGGAGGATGAAGAAGGAGAAGAAGGTGCCGAAGGCGCAGCAGATGGTGGTGATACCCCAGCTGAGGCTCCTGCAGCAGAAGGTGCAGAATAAACTAATTTTTATAAAAGCTAAAGCATCCATAATCGAGTTAAAAGCTTGATTTTTGGATGCTTTTGTATTTTTGGGCAAATACAACAAAGATGTTCAAGTGGTTATTATCCATTTTTAAAACCGAAAATCAAATTCTAAGCGAAACCGATATTATGAAAAAGTTTTTAGTGGTTGGATTAGGAAATATTGGCGATAAGTATGAAAATACACGACATAATATTGGCTTTAAAATTTTGGACACACTGGCACAAAAGGAAAGCTTTGTCTTTGAGGATGCAAAACTTGGCGCAATCGCAACTTTTAAATATAAGGGCAGAAGTATATTATGCCTGAAACCATCAACATTTATGAATTTGAGCGGTAAAGCCATTAGATATTGGTTGGATAAAGAAAAAATTCCACTTCAAAACCTTCTGGTAATCACCGATGACATCAACTTACCCTTCGGTACGATAAGGGTGAAGATCAAAGGCAGCGATGGCGGGCATAATGGTTTAAAAGACACACAAAATATGTTGCAGACCACAAAATACAATCGTTTTCGGTTCGGGGTAGGTGCAGATTTTGGTACAGGCAGACAGGTAGATTATGTACTTGGCGAATGGAATGAAGGTGAATCTAAAGCTCTTCAAGAAAGACTTGAAAAATCATGCGATGTAATCAAATCTTTTGTTTTTGGTGGTGTGCAGAATACGATGAACCAGTTTAACGGTTCTTAAGACCATTACAAAACCTTAAAATCGTAAACTCCGGAATCTGATGTGCTTCCTGCGCTATCGGTTGTAACTACTCTCCAATAATAAGTAGTCCCCGAGCTCACTGTTACCGTCACTTCCATTTCAGTTGCAGTGGTACTTTCCAATAAGCTCGTAGGCGGATTTTCTTCAGAAAAATAGACCTCAAAACCTGTAATATCGTCTTCTACATCGGCTCCTATCCATTGAAGTACAACTTGATTCCCTTGATTAGCTTGTACTGTACTTCCGGATACGGGAGATACAATCTGCGCCGGAAATGGCGGATAACTTATTTGCGGACCCGCATTGTAAAACAACCAATTTTCACTAGCTGCCGTAATATCGGAGTCATTGTTTGATGAGGTCACCGTCCAAGAATAAGGTGCACCTTTTTGAATTGACAAACTCGCCGATGTTGAGGCTGTAGTAATTGTTTGGGGCGTATTTGTATTCAGGTTTACAACACTTAAAGTATAAGTTTGTGTATTTGCCGAAGGCTGCCACTCAAAAGTCACTTGACTTAAGGTTTCATTAATGCTTATACCTGTATTGCACTCAGAATTTTCTAAAGGAAAAACGAGTAGTGCAGCTTCTGGAGACCTAGGAGCTCTATCTTTTTTACACGCCACAAGTAGCAGTATCAATATGAAAGAAAAATGCCTTATTCTCATTTTTTCAATACCTTAAATTCTTCTTTAAAATTAACTCCAGAAACTCTTAAAAAATAAATACCTGCCGCATAGGGGCCAAATTCCATCTCAAGATTTGTTCCATTCAACACTTCATCACTTTCTTTTATCAAACGACCATTACCATCAAATAGTTGTATGGTTACCTTCTCTATTTCTTGATTTAAAAACACATTCAATGTTTCTTGAACTGGGTTCGGATATACTATCGGTATTGTTGCAACAAACAACGACTCTTTAAAACTACCTTGACAGGGAAGATTCGTGAATACTCGAAGTTCATTTATACCAGGTTGAAGATCGACGGTTAGTTCAGAGTTCTCGGTTTGCGTAACCACACCGTTTACCTCAACGTTGAACAAGCTAGCCCCCTGAAGACGAACTACGGCTTGCATAGCACCTTCTATAAGTTCTGCCGAAACTGCTAAAATTTCGGGTTCGTCAATCACGATATCAAAACATCGTTCTTCGTACGTGATTCCTGCATTTGTGCCCGTAATACATAATCTATAATTACCCCCTAGTAGGTTGTCGAACAAAAATATATCGGTGAAGCTTCCATTAAAATTTCCGTTATCACCAACTAGGGTAGCAGTATATGAAATGGCATCGTCAACTGCTTCGATTTCAATAGAACCATCATTATTATTATTACGGCAAGATTCGCTCTGTACCTTTACACTAAAATTATCCGCCGCAAACCTGTGTACGGCACAGCCTGTAACATCGACCTCAACACCTTTCGGCGTTCCTAAACACAAATCGTCACCATCATCGAAAACACCATCTTCATCATCGTCTGGCCTTAAAATACCTTCAACACAAAACGCCAATGAAAAAAAATCTAAAGAACCTCCATCACCATTAGCGGTATCTTGAATTTCAAGTACCCAATCTCCAAGAGAAGATTCTCCATTAAATGAACTTAAAGAGCCCAAAGGCTGTATTGTACCATTTATTGCAGGAGTATTAGTTGAACAACTAAGTTCAACCCCTTCATCATCAAAAACTGCACTAATATTATTAAGGTTTCCACAATTTTTAGATAATAAGGTAATCGTTGTGCCCGAAGGTGATGTAAGTGTAATTATCAGGTCTTCTAAAAATGTATGCGAAATATCTAGACTGACATCTAAATCGGCAATAGGTAAATCTTGTAAAACACTTATGGTACTCGTAATCGTAGATGCATTACCCGCTGAAATTTCTACAGGAAAACCTCTACCATCTAGAGCTGTGCAGGTCACTGGAGATGTAGTAAAACTAAAAGGCATTCCGAAAGTTCCTGTTCCACAGTCATTCTTAGGTCTTATCCTCCAAAAGTAGCTGGTTTCAGGGAGCAAATTGCTGGGCTGATACGATTCAAAACTTACCGTAGCACTTTCAATAAGTGTTGCAAAAGAAGCATCTGTGGCAATTTCAATATCGTAAACAGTATTGTTCAAATCGGCCTGCCATTGCAATTGTGGACTAATTCGGGTATTGGTCTCTAAATCAATTGGCGAAAGCAAGGTTACAGCTGTAAAACTTGTATTGTACACCTTAAGGTTGATACTATTTTCAACCGTTAAACCTGCAGCCGCTCCCCGTATTATTATTGGATAATCGCCAACGGCAACACTTCCTGTATTTGACAAGGTCAGTATTACATTGGTACCATTTGTAGACGCACTAATTGGTGAGAAATTAACCGTTAATCCTGCAGGTGTATTTAGCGCACTAAAAGTAACTTCTTCATTAAAGCCGCTATAAGTTTCAAAGGTAAAAGGAACTAGTACTTCATTCGGTTGGCACGTTTCAAAACTCAGCTCTTGAAAGTTCAAAACTACCTGAGATTCTTGAATGGTGAAGTTTGTGGAATTTACGGCCAAGAAAATATTATCTGAGGCTCGTACCATAATCCGCGTAGTTGTGCTCGCTTCTCCGGGCAATTGTACAACTGCACTACCAGTGTTTGGCACGTCATCACCAATAAGAAAAGGAAAGGTGACCCCACCATCTGTAGAGAGTAAAATGTCGACGGCCTGTGCATTTATCGGCGCTTTATCGGTATTCGCAACATCCCATGTGATTTGCTGAATGCTACCTGCATCATAAACTTCATTTGTGGTTTGCGAAGTGACCAAAAAAGGGCCAGCGGCATTTACGGTAGTAACTTTAACCAATTCTGCTGTTACCTGCCCGCCTCCAGCTGCATTGTCCCTAGCAGTGAATGCAAAATTAAAGTCACGTTCTATTGTTGCGACCGTCTCCCAAGCGGAACTCTCTGCGGGATTAGTTTGGGTGAGATTTCCTTGAATTATTCGTGATAGCCTCGGAAAATACCTTTCAGGACTTGTTGTTGGTTTTTGAGACCTAAAGTTTGCCCCACTTGCGTTTTCAGGACCAAAAGTACTGGTTACCACTACCCCATCATCAATCTGCTCCCAAGTATAGGTTAAAACATCACCCGCATCTACATCGGCGGCATTCGCCGTTAACACAAAGGCCGTACCCTTAGGAATAGTATAATCTGGAACCGGATCTATCGTCGGTGGTGAATTCGTTAAAGCTGCGGTCTGACCACAGCTTGTAGTCTGTAAATAATTGGTAATCTGAACAATGCTATTGTAATGAAAATAATCATCGCCATTAGGCGCTACATTATTACCTTCAACAATACCTGCATACCCCATGATAGTGGTTCCACTAGCAGGTTCGGCTTGTACTCCCGTATCTTCCGTCTCAAATGACCAAGTGTGGTTAGCTCCGAACTGGTGTCCAAGTTCGTGGGCTACAAAGTCGATATCAAATAAATCTCCTTCAGGGTCCGTACCAGATGAAAAAGCACTTCCTTTTCTATTATCTGAACATACAGAGCCAACAAAGCCTGCATTTCCGTTGTTGGACCCACGTTGAAAAACGTGCCCGACATCATAATTTTCCTCACCAATGGTAGCGGTCAAAGTGCTTTGCGCCTGTGCATTTAAATTTCCTGTGTAGGGGTCTGTATTAGCATCCGTAAAAATGACTTGGTCGTTATTCGCGACCAATTGCAAACGTACCCCTAAGTCCGTTTCAAAAACTTCGTTCACTCTCGTCAGCGTTGCGTTTATGGCCGCTAAGGCATCGGCAACCGTTCCGCCATGATATTGTGTGTATTCTCCAGTAGCCGAAACCGCAATCCGATATGTACGTAAGGTCTGGTCGTCGACGATAGCCTTTGAGATTGTAGATGCCGATAATTTTTGAAACCCCTCGGTATCACAACTAAAACCATCTTTAGCCGTTGCCCTGCTATTGCCCCTAAAAGCAATATACTTTTCAGAATTCTTTTTCTTTTCGATAAAAGTGGCTTTTTCATCATCCGATAAAGAAACTAACATTCCCTGCACTCCTTTTGGGGAAGAACTAAAGCGGATTTTATGCTTTTTATCTTCACTCCACCCCGTGTATGATTTAATTTGAGGGTATTTTGCTGCCAGAACAGGGTGAAAAATCGGGGTTTCCTCAACCATAAAACCAATTAGCTTTCCCGTAGCTTCAGGAAAATAAATCAATTCTTGGGTGCTTGTTTTTGCACCTTTGTCAAGTGCACTTTTAAAAATTGCTTCCTTTAAATCAAATTCAGAAACTTTACCTATTATTGAATTTGTTTGATTTTCTTCACTAGCCGCAAGAGGTTTCCAATAGGTATCTTGTGACCATCCGGAAAAGGCAACAAAAAATATGGATATTGATAAAACAAAATGTAATTTAGCTTTCATTCTAGGGGCATAAGCAGTTCATAAATTTAAGCCTTTTTATTTTTAGCATCCAAGTGGTAACAGTCCAAGGAATTTCTAAATTCAAAAATAAACTTCCCACAGCGATTACTATTGGCACCTTCGACGGAGTGCACATTGGTCATCGCCAAATACTCCAACGCCTCATAAATAATGCCAAAGAAGCCAATTTAAACTCGGTCTTGGTTACATTTTTTCCCCATCCTAGAATGGTGCTGCAAAAAGAGAGCAATATAAAGCTCTTAAATACTTTGGATGAAAAAATAGAAATACTGCGCGATTTAGGTCTAGATTATATCATCGTACATCCCTTCACAAAAGAGTTTTCTCGTTTATCGGCGATAGAATTCGTCAGAGATATTTTAGTGAACCAACTAAAGGCGAAAAAAATAATTATAGGGTATGACCATCGCTTCGGCAGAAACCGAAACGCTAATATTAATGACCTTATAACTTTCGGAAATACGTTGGACTTTGAAGTCGAAGAAATTTCAGCTCAAGAAGTAGATGAAGTTTCCGTGAGTTCTACCAAAATTCGTACGGCTCTTGAAGAAGCCGATATTACTACTGCAAATTCTTATTTAGGCTACGCCTTTATGCTTACTGGAACGGTTCAAAAAGGCAAAGGTTTGGGTAGGCAAATCGCTTTCCCTACCGCCAATCTAAAAATTGCCGAATCTTATAAGCTTATCCCCAAGAACGGGGTTTATGTTGTGCAAAGCAGAATTGATGAGAAAGTTTATCATGGCATGATGAACATTGGTTTTAACCCAACAGTTGAAGGCACTGAAAAAAGTATTGAAGTACACTTTTTCGACCTCGATCAAGACCTTTATGATAAAAAAATAAAGGTCGAACTTTTACACCATTTGCGTGACGAACACAAGTTTGATTCCGTAGAGGAACTCAAACTACAACTTTTAAAAGATAAGCAAGCCTCATTAGCCTTAATTACGAATTAAGATGATTCAGCGATTTCTTTTTAAACGTATTGATAATGCACAGCTTATCGTTTTTAGGGTTTTTTATGGGCTGTTGGTTTGTGCAGAGTGTTTTGGGGCCATCATTACAGGTTGGGTTCGAAAAACCTTTATAGAGCCACAATTCAACTTCTCATTTATAGGTTTCGAATGGTTACAACCCTTACCTGGTAATGGCATGTATGTTTACTTTATTGTCATGGGTATTTGTGGTATTCTCATCACCGTAGGGTATAAATACCGCTATAGCGCTTTAACTTTTGCCTTTATGTGGGCCGGTGTTTACTTAATGCAGAAAACGTCATACAATAATCATTACTACTTACTCATGTTGCTGGCCTTTATCATGGCATTTTTACCGGCAAATCGTAGCTTTTCTCTAGATGTTAAATTAAAACCATCCCTCGAGTCTCAGAGCATGTTCAATTATGTGCGATGGCTAATTATTTTACAACTATTTATAGTCTACACCTATGCTTCTTTGGCCAAACTTTATGGTGATTGGTTCGACCTTAGCATTATAGAGATACTCATGGCAAGTAAAAAAGATTACCAGTTTATAGGTGAGTTTTTACAACAACGCTGGGTGCATAGGTCGATTGCTGTTTTTGGTATTCTCTTTGACATGCTCATAATTCCTGCGCTACTCTTTAAACCTACCAGAAAAATAGCTTTTGGTCTGTCTATCTTTTTTCACCTGTTCAATAGCTTTGTTTTTAGAATAGGCATTTTCCCCTACCTCTCTTTAGCTTTTTGTGTTTTCTTTTTTGATGCACAAACCATTAGAAACCTGTTTTTGACGAGAAAAAATGTAGAAATAACCCAAAACAATAAAACACCGAAAAATCATAAATGGATTCTTGGGGCTTTAGCCATCTATTTTGTAGTACAACTTGCATTACCCCTACGCCATTATTTTTTTAAGGATAATGTGCTGTGGACCGAAGAAGGACATCGCCTAAGCTGGCGGATGATGTTACGAAGCAGGGTCGGTAGCATTCGCGTTTTTGTTGAAGACAAGACCACTGGCAAACGAGAACAGATAAAATTAGATGATTATTTGACCAAGAAGCAAAAACGTAAAGTCGCCTGTTACCCCGATTTTGCTTGGCAATTTGCACAACATCTTAAAAAGGAAAACGCCAAACAAGGCAAAGAAGTTGGTGTTTTTGTGATAAACAAGGTCAGAGTCAATAAGAGTAAGTATTATGAATTCATAGACCCCGATGTTGACTTGGCCAGTGTGCCATGGAAACATTTTTCGCATAACGAGTGGATTTTACCGGCTAAAGAAGAATAATTTTCTTTCTAATCTTGGCTATTACTTTAAATTTGCTTCACCAAAATAAATTTCATGCTTCAGCTTCAACGTATAAGAGATAATAAGGATGCCATTATCGAAGCCTTAAAAAAACGGAATATCGATGCCGATGCCATGTTAAATGGTGTGCTTCATTTAGATGAAAAAAGACGGGCATTACAAACCGAATTGGATAATACCCTGGCAGAATCGAATTCACTTTCTAAAGAAATAGGAAATCTATTCAAAAGTGGAAAAGGAGCAGAAGCAAATGGACTTAAAGCAAAAACCACCACTTTAAAAGAAACTTCTAAAAAATTAGGGGAAGATTTAAACAACACAGCCGAAGAGCTTCAGAATCTGTTATACCAAATACCAAATGTGCCTCATGAATCTGTGCCAGCCGGTAGTACCGATGAAGATAACGAAGAGATTTTTCGAGAAGGTGAAATTCCAGAATTGATTGAGGGTGCTTTACCGCATTGGGAGTTGGCCAAAAAACATGACATCATAGATTTTGAATTGGGCGTAAAGGTAACAGGAGCAGGTTTTCCCGTTTATAAAGGAAAAGGGGCCCGGTTACAACGCGCTTTAATCTCCTATTTTTTGGATAAGAATACCGAAGCCGGTTATACCGAAATTCAAGTACCCCATTTAGTAAACGAAGCATCAGGCTATGGCACCGGGCAATTACCGGACAAAGAAGGGCAAATGTATCATATACAGGCTGATGACCTGTATCTTATACCTACTGCTGAAGTACCGGTGACCAATATCTTTAGAGATGATATTGTAAAAAAAGAAGAATTACCCATCACCTACACCGGTTACACGCCATGCTTTAGACGCGAAGCTGGTAGTTATGGCGCCCATGTTAGGGGACTTAACAGATTGCACCAGTTTGATAAAGTAGAAATTGTTCGCGTGGAACACCCAGAAAATTCTTACGCCGCTTTAGACGGCATGGTAAAACATGTTAAAAACATACTACGTGAATTAGAATTACCCTATCGCATACTTCGGTTATGCGGTGGTGATTTAGGCTTTACCGCCGCCCTCACTTATGATTTTGAAGTATTTTCTACGGCACAAGACCGTTGGTTAGAAATTAGCTCGGTCTCTAATTTTGAGACCTACCAGGCCAACCGTCTAAAACTGCGGTTTAAAGATGAAAATGGCAAAAACCAGTTGGCACACACGCTAAACGGAAGTGCATTGGCCTTACCACGTGTGCTTGCAGGTATTCTAGAAAACTACCAAACTAAAGATGGTATTAAAATACCCGAGGTTTTAGTACCCTATTGTGGGTTTGATAGTATTTGATTAAGCGTTTGTAAATGCATACTATTCGATTATTAAACGGTTATTTACTGTAACCAGCACTATTTAAAGTGTTTTTACTAAATTAAGCCTATAGTAGAAATATAGTTACTAGTAACTATATACTATTGTTGTGCTTCATTATAACCAACCGCTAACCAATGATAAAATTCTTTAGAAAAATTCGACAAAACTTACTTTCGGAAAACAAAACTGGAAAATATTTTAAGTATGCTATCGGAGAAATTGTACTTGTGGTTATTGGAATTTTAATTGCACTTCAAATTAATAATTGGAATGAATCACGTAAGAACTCTATTTTTGAAAAAAAAGTAATTTCAGAATTGTCGGTTGATCTAAACCAAGATATTCAAGAAATGAATAATGCTTTTGATTCTATTAATCAAAGCCAAAAGTCATCTTATCTTATAATAGAGTACATGGAAAATAAAACTAAATATCATGACTCTTTAAATAAACATTTTTCACAATCATTAGATCTTTGGTCTTTATCACCTAATAAAATAGCCTTCGAAATGGCTAAGGAAGAAGGAATGTATTTTATATCAAATGATTCGATACGATTTTATGCCTCAAAAGTAAACGGTTATGCATACGATTATATACAAGTTCTAGAAAATAGATTTCAGGATTATAAATCAAATGTAATTTTACCACATATTCAACCCCTTTTTAATTCTTATAATTTTATTTCAATGAAACCTAATAACTATGAAGAATTAAGAAAAGATAAAACTTACTTGAGTATTATAAAATCCATTGTTTCAATGAGAGCTCAATATAAAAGCATGTTAGAATATAGATATAATGAGGTTAGTAAGTTGAATAATATAATTCAAGAAGAAATTGAACAATAAAAATAACGAAAGCACAACAAAGAACTGAGTTAAAAAACAAGTTCTTTTAAGTTAATCTGGACACATAATTTTCATCATAGGGCATCCCTGATTTTGCAATGGCAAATGCTTGTTTTAAAAGTTTGTTGGACACTGCTATCACCTGCCCTACTAGCCATAGCCGAGACGTTAGGCACAATTTAAGATATCGTCTTTACTGAAATAGGTTGACTAAAAATTGATACTAATTAGAGTCACTTATGAAACAACAAAAATTACCATGACGAAAAAGTAGCTTTTATTTTCTTACTCAGAATTGAATTAATTCCTCTCTAAAAAAGAAATAACCACCGCTACGCTTTCACTCGGGCTTTCCTCCATCGGTACATGCCCCACATTTTTTAGAATCACGAGTGTGTCATTCGGCAAATCTTCATGAAAACGATGCGCATTTTCTATTGGAACTAAATAATCTTCAGCTCCCCAAAGTACTAAGGAGGGTTGTTTTATGGACTTGATTTTTCGATAAGCAATAGTATCGTTTTTAGACTTGATTCTGTCAATGAAGGCCTGTCGATTTCCTTCTCTAAGCGTGAGTTCGAAATAACGGGTTACCAGTTCTTCAGTTACTTTACTTTTGTCAGCATATACATTCTCAACACTAGTTTTTACAACCGAATGTGGTGTTATGTATTTAAACGCATGTTTAAGAACGGGCATTCTTGGTATTTTAAAAGCCAAAGGTTCGCTCGTTGGTTTTGTTGGATAACCAGAGGCATCAATCAAAATAAGCTTATGGACCATGGCAGGATGTTGAGTGGCAAAATTCCAAGCAATATTTCCACCTAATGAATTTCCACCGAGCACACATTTTTCAATTCCGAGAGCGGTCAAAAAGTTTTTGATGAAGCGTACATAGTTGTCGATGCTATAATCGCCATTAGGGAAAGGACCCGTTAAACCGTATGCAGGTAAATCCATTCGAATAACGCGATAGTCCTGTTTTAATTTATATGCCCAATCGTTAAAAGTATGGAGGCTTGCTCCAGTGCCATGAAGCAAAACTAAAGGTATGGTATCATTTATACTCCCCTCATCACGAAAGTGGACGTTCATTCCATCTACAGAAACAAATGAAGATGATGATTGTGCATATTTCTCTTTTAAATCTTCTAGTGGCATATCAGAATGCCCATAAAACGCTACAACGATTAAGGTCAATACTATAAGACTTACGAAAACTATTTTGAAGATTTTCTGAATTAACTTCATTTTAAATTGGTTGGTTTTTGGTTCTTTCAATGTATACGATTTATTTAAAACTTTTGACTAAACAACCAAAACTGCCAAATTGCTATTGTACATGCAATAAAAAAATAGCCCAAAAGAAAATAGATATACTTTATATTGAGAACTAGCTTCTTTTGACTTTCGATTACCTTGATTTCAGGATATCCCCAATATTTGGTAATTAAAAAAGAAACTAATATGGCTACTAACATGGCAATGTACTCCCAAATACATAGCTCTCCAAGTACATAACCTGGAAGGTCTGCCTTATAAATTGGGTTAACCACCAAAAGCGCAAACGCTGCCCATAATGTAAATAACAAAATGGAAATCAATACAAGATGAATAATTTTTACGGTCTTCATTTTAGGTTGCAAATACTTTAAGAATTCAAAGTTAAACCATGGAGTATAGTCCACGGTCAAGAAAAAATGCTATTTTTAATAAAAAAATATGCTAATAGGGGAAATTTCGGATAGAACAGGGTTGTCAAGAGATACTATTCGCTTTTATGAAAAGAAAGGACTAATTAAAGTTAGTAGAACCGATTCCGAATGGAATAACTACAAAAACTACAATCAGCAGAATCTTGATAGATTAATTTTAATAAAGAGGGCAAAAGGTTTTGGTTTTACCCTAAACGAAATTTGTGAAATTTTGGAATTGTATGAAATCAATTCAGCAAATTGCGCAACCTTGCTAACAAAAGTGAACAAAAAAATTGATGAAATCGATAATAAAATCAAGCAGTTAGAAGCTCTTAAAAAAACCATCATCGATAAGGTAAATGATGCGAACAATAATTGTCAATCCTCCTATAAAAATGAAAACTGCTCTAGTATTCAAAGGGAATAAAAACTTTGGCTAACAATGGCCCCTATGAAATCAAAGCACCCTTCGGCATGCTACGAATTCATATACCAACCCGATGCGTAGCATTACCCATATCTTTTCTATTGTTTTTTAAAGGTATTCATAGGTCCGCTTCGCTCGTGGCATTCACAACGACGAAAATCAGTACATGTTTTTACATGCAAAGAAAAGTTCTCTGGTACGCTGCTAATCAACTAATTTCAGAATCACTTAACATGCTACGTACGTTTTCTGGGTTATCTTTGAGCAATGCGATATGTACTATGCTTTTTCTGCTTCTTTTTTCTTGTTTCCATCAATGGGCAAGATGATTTTTTGGCAAAACAATATTTTGGCGATGGCGAATTTGAAAAAGCCGTTGTCTTTTACGAGAAACTTGTAAAGAAAAATCCTCGCCGAACCGACTATTCAGAAGGTCTTATTGCCTGTTACCAGCAATTGGAACGTTATGAGGAAGCCGAAAAATTCCTTTTGGGCAAACTACAAGAAGAATTTGTATTCCCCACCTTTTATATTGAATTAGGGTATAATTATACCCTTCAAAACCTCCCCGAAAAAGCTTCGGAATACTATGAAAAAGCGATAAATTCTTTAGAGGAAAACCCAAATTTCGGGTATAGTGTCGGGTATCGTTTTCAACAATATGCACTTTTAGATGAGGCCGTTTCCGCCTACACCAAGGCAATGCGTTTAAAACCAGAATTAAATTACGACTTTCAGTTGGCCAGGATCTATGGGGAAAAAGGTGACATTGAAAAAATGTTTCAATCGTATTTAAAGCTTATTTATGAAGGAAAATCTTCCCGCTCCAACGTACTTAGAAATATAGATGATTTTATTACGGAAGAACCCGACAACACCAACAATGCCCTGCTCAGAAAAACCCTATTGCAAAATGCACAAAAGAACCCCGATATTCTCTGGAACGAACTCTTAAGCTGGCTTTTTGTGCAACAAAAGCAGTACAAAAGCGCCTTTGCCCAAGAGAAAGCCATTTTTAAGCGTACCGATGAAGTTTCGTTCGACCGCCTTAAAAACCTTGGTGAGATTGCAAAAGAGGAAAATGATATTGAAATTGCAAAAACGGTATTCGAGTATATTAAAGAAAAAGCAACGGATCCAGGCGTAAAGCTTAATGCACAACTTAGCCTTATAGATATCGATCTGTTGAACGCTGATGAGAAAAAATTAAATGCTATAGAAAAAGAGTTTGAGTCTTTGATAGAAACCTATGGCTACCAGAGAAAAACACTGCAGCTACAGATAGCCTATGCTAATTTTTTAACATTTAAAAAAGAAAGACCAGAACCCGCCATAGCTATCTTAAAAAAAGGTTTGGAATTACCGCTGAGCCGTTTTGGCAAAGCCTATATAAAAATGGCCTTAGGAGACATTTTGGTTTATGACCAGCGTTTTAATGAAGCTTTAATCTACTTTTCGCAAATACAGAAGAGTCTAAAGAATGATGTTCTTGGGCAAGACGCCCGCTTTAAAGTAGCCCAGACGAGTTTTTATAAGGGTGATTTTGATTGGGCTTTGACCCAATTAAAAGTACTCAGAGGTTCGACCTCACAATTAATCGCAAATGATGCCATGCAGTTAAGCCTATTAATTTCTGATAATTCTTTAGAAGACTCTACGCAGACGGCACTAAAAAAATATGCGCGAGCTGATTTATTGGCCTATCAAAATAAAACACAACAGGCTATTGACAACCTAGA
Source organism: Croceitalea sp. W27 (assembly GCF_055693185.1). Taxonomy (NCBI): domain Bacteria; kingdom Pseudomonadati; phylum Bacteroidota; class Flavobacteriia; order Flavobacteriales; family Flavobacteriaceae; genus Croceitalea; species Croceitalea sp. W27. Next base: position 2,626,278 of record NZ_CM146327.1, on the reverse strand, counting down.
AGATATTCTGCAAAACCATAAGGGTGAAAAAATTGAAGATGAAGCACTTTTAAAACAAGCAGAACTATTAGAATCACAGAAAAAATATGATGCTGCAAGGTTCAATTACCAAAAGATCATAGAATTTTACACCTCGGGGATCCTAGCAGACGATGCCCATTTTCGTTTAGCGCAATTGTATGAAAACAAACTCAATGAACCTGATAAGGCGAAACCACATTACGAGAAAATCATCTACAATTACCAAGACAGCTACTATTTTCCGCAAGCGCGTAAAAATTTTCGAAAGTTAAGAGGAGATTTAATCAATTAATGGTTATTATTGAGCCTATCGGTTGTTGGAAAACAAACCAAGCTCGAAATTGTCATTAAAATCAAGAAAATTTGGAAGAAATCATATACAATGTAACCATTAACATTGAAGAAAGTGTGCATGATGATTGGCTCGTTTGGATAAAAACGAAGCATATTCCTGATATGTTGGCCACCAAAAAGTTTAGTAAGGCCAAAATGTGCAGAGTTCTTGTTGATGAAGATATGGGAGGCATAACCTATTCCGTACAGTATACCTGCAAGAATATGGAAACCTTGCAGGCATACTACAAAGAAGATGCCGATAACATGCGGAGTGAAGGCATGAAACTTTTCCCTAACAAATTTGTGGCCTTTAGAACAGAAATGGAGATTATTACAGAATTGCATTCTTAACGTTCACTACGATTCGGTTGAATTACTATCGTACACTAAAATATACCCATGGCTAAATCGCACAATAAAAAAGGTTCGTTCAAAAAAAATAAGCGTGCTGCCAACGACCATGACAGTAGTGCCGTTAAAGCCAAAAAACATTTAGGGCAACATTTTTTAAAAGACGACAAAATAGCGCAACAGATAGCAGAAACCCTTTCTTTAGACGGTTATTCAAATGTAATCGAGGTAGGCCCAGGTACTGGGGTATTGACCAAGTTCTTATTGATGCGAGGTATTAATTTGGTTGCGATGGACCTAGATTCCGAGTCCATCGTCTATCTTAACCATAGCTTTCCGTTAGAGCATCCTAAAGTAGTACAAAAAAATAGCAGCTTTAAAGTGCTTGAAGCGGACTTTCTCAAATACAATTTAAAAGAACTCTATGGCGATGAGCAATTTGCCATAACAGGAAATTTCCCCTATAATATATCTACCCAAATTGTTTTTAAAATGCTTGAAATGCGGCAACAAGTGCCTGAATTTTCAGGTATGTTCCAAAAAGAAGTCGCACAACGCATCTGTGAAAAAGAGGGTAATAAAACCTATGGTATTCTTTCCGTTTTGGTGCAGGCGTTCTATGATGCAGAATATTTATTTACCGTTCACCCACAAGTCTTTGATCCTCCACCAAAAGTGCAATCAGGCGTTTTAAAACTTACTCGAAAAAAAGATTTTCAACTCGATTGCGATGAAAAACTTTTTTATCAGGTAGTAAAAACTGCTTTTAACCAACGTAGAAAGACCTTACGGAATAGCCTTAAGTCTTTTAATCTCTCTGATAATCTCAAAGAAGATACTATATTTGACCGACGCCCAGAACAGATGGCCGTTAATGATTTTATTTCATTGACCAAGCGAATTGCAAATGACACCGTTTAAACTCACAGATGAACTTTTAGAAGAAATTCAATTACTGATAGAACATCAGAACGATGTCGATCTGCGGGCAAAAATGAAAGAGTTTCATTATGCCGATGTTGCCGAAATTGCCAATGAATTAGAAGTAGAAGAAGCTACTTATCTTATCAAACTTCTCGATAGCGAAAAAACTTCCGACATTCTTACGGAGCTTGATGAAGACGTACGGGAAGCCATATTAAACAATTTATCCCCTAAAGAAATTGCCGGGGAGATTGAGGAACTGGACACAGATGATGCGGCGGATATTGTTGGTGAACTGCCAAAAGAAATCGTTCAAGAGGTAATTTCTGAAATTGAAGATCGTGAGCACGCCAAAGATATTGTTGATCTTCTTAGATACGATGACAATACCGCTGGAGGATTAATGGCAAAAGAATTGGTTAAGGTTAAAGAGAATTGGACCGTTACCACCTGCGTAAAAGAGATGCGGGCCCAAGCAGAAAACGTTACAAGAGTACATTCCATTTATGTGGTTGATGATGATGACAAGCTAAAGGGCAGACTTTCCCTTAAAGATTTGCTCACAACTTCTCCAAAAGCACATATTAAAACGGTTTACATTCCGAAAGTAGATTCTGTTAATGTGAATGAAAAGCCTGAAGAAGTTGCTAAGATTATGTCTAAGTATGATCTAGAGGCAATTCCGGTAATCGATGAGATTGGAAGATTGGTAGGTAGAATTACTATTGACGATATTGTTGATGTCATTAGAGAAGAGGCAGACAAAGACTATCAAATGGCCGCGGGTATCTCACAAGATGTTGAGGCTGATGATAGTATTTGGGAGTTGACCAGAGCGCGACTACCATGGTTGGTATTAGGTCTCTTTGGTGGTGCTGCAGCAGCTGTAATTATGGGAGGTTTTGAAGAAATGTTTAGACAATACACGGTTTTATTTCTGTTTACACCGTTAATCGCGGCTATGGCCGGAAATGTAGGGGTACAATCCAGTGCCATAATTGTGCAAGGTTTGGCCAATGATGATATTAAAGGAAGTATTGGAAGTAGACTCATAAAAGAAATGCTTTTAGCCCTGTTAAACGGTGTTATTTTATCCGCTCTTTTGTTAATTTTTACCTGGTTTTGGAAAGGTGATTTTTACACCGCACTTGCCATATCCGTATCATTGATAGCTGTTATAGTGGTTGCCGGTTTCATTGGTACTTTTACACCCTTATTTTTGCATAAAAGAGGCATAGACCCGGCCATTGCTACTGGGCCTTTTATTACTACAAGCAATGATATTTTTGGAATTCTAATTTATTTTATGATTGCCAAACTAATCTTAGGAATTTAACATATATCGTCATGAAACCTATAAACCTAAAAGAAAAGCATGCATTGTTTTCTAAACAATGGCATCCACATCAAATTGCAACCGTAGACGACATGCAAGTGATACTGGCAAAAATACAGGGCGAATTTGTTTGGCATGCCCATGAAAACGAAGATGAGCTCTTTCAGGTTTTAAAAGGCACACTTTATATGAAATTTCGAGATAGAACCGAAGAAGTTAAAGAAGGTGAAATCATTGTTGTACCAAAAGGTGTTGAACACTGCCCCTCAACCAAAGATGGTGAAGAAGTACAACTGCTATTGTTCGAAAAACAAAATACGGCCCATACCGGCGACATTGCACATGAACTAACGCAAAATCATTATCCTAAAATTTAGAGGTTTGAGCTGCTTATTTAAATAATGCAATGGGTCAACTCAAAAAGTTCAAGGTTCAACTGACAACTGACAACGGATTACTGATTACTGATTACTGATTACTGATTACTGATTACTGATTACTGATTACTGATTACTGAAAATATGAAAATATGAAAATCCTTCACGTAGATACAAATCATCCTTTACTCATTGAGCAATTTGCAGAACTGGGTTTTGAAAATCATGAAGATTACACTTCGAGCAAGGAAGAAGTAGCATCTAAAATCCACCTTTACGATGGCTTGGTCATAAGAAGTAGGTTTACCATTGATGAGGAGTTTTTGAACAAAGCGATAAATCTAAAATTCATAGGGCGAGTTGGTGCAGGGTTAGAAAATATTGCCATCCGTCACGCAAAAGAGAAAGGCGTATTTTTAGCCAACGCGCCAGAAGGTAATCGAAACGCAGTCGGCGAACATGCTTTGGGCATGCTATTATCTTTAATGAACAACCTTATCAAGGCACACAGAGAAGTTAGAAAGGGTAAATGGGATCGCGAAGGAAATCGTGGAGTAGAGCTCGATGGTAAAACCATCGGTATTATTGGTTATGGCAATATGGGAAAAGCCTTCGCCCAAAAATTAAAAGGTTTCGATGTCGAAATACTGTGTTACGACATTAAAGGTGGGGTAGGCGATGAAAATGCAAGACAAGTAGGTATTTTAGAATTACAACAAAAATCAGATGTTATCAGCTTACATGTACCTCAAAACGACTTATCTATCGGTATGGTAAACACCGAATTCATAAATGCGTTTAGCAAATCTTTTTGGCTCATAAATACCGCTAGAGGCAAATGTGTTGTTACCAAAGACCTGGTAGAAGGACTAAAATCAGGAAAAGTTCTCGGGGCAGGTCTTGATGTGCTAGAGTATGAAAAAAAGTCTTTTGAAAACATGTTTACAAAAAGACCCAAGCCCTTTAAATATCTAAGAAAAGCCGCTAATGTTATTTTAACCCCGCATGTTGGCGGATGGACAGTTGAAAGCAAAGTAAAACTGGCACAAACCATTGTCGATAAAATCAAAGCTGAATTTTGCTAAATTTAGCTGTGAAGAAAACCATTCTTTCATTTTCTGGTATTATAATAGCTTTATTGATTCTATTTCAGTTAAGCAAGTATTCTTATGCTACAGGAGACATCTCGATAGAAATCATCATTGCCATCGTGGCATTGGTGTTTTTAGGTATTGGCATCTACCTCAATAAGAAAAGCCTGCATAATACCTATATTCCCACCTTAAAAATAAACACTGACAAATTGGAAGAACTAGGTATTAGTAAAAGAGAGTATGAAGTTTTAGTTGAAATATCCAAGGGGCTTTCCAATAAAGAAATTGGCAATAAACTTTTCGTTAGTGAGAGTACCGTTAAAACACATGTCTCTAGTTTGTTGGTAAAACTAGATGCTAAAAGACGTACTCAAGCCATACAAAAAGCGAAAAAACTACACATTTTACCTTCATAAATGGTAATTTATACTTAAGTACCAGCTATTTAGTACTTTAGTATGACTGCGTGTCTGCGGCCTAATTCTAATTTTGAGCTCGTATTTAAAACTTAGAAATTATGAAAAAAACTGTTTTACGTTTCGGAATTTATGGCGCTATCACCATTTGTCTCTTATTTCTTTTAGGATGGTATATCGGTAAAAATCTTGACTACGGTGGCCAAGAAATTATAGGATATGCCTCAATGGTAATTTCATTAGGCTTTGTCTATTTTGGAATAAAACACTACAGAGACAAAGAAAATGAGGGCACCATTAGTTTTAAAAAAGCATTGATTATTGGTTTGTTAATAAGCCTAATCACCGCCTTGGCATTTGGTGTATTAGATGTTATCTATATTGAATTTTTAAACCCCGATTTTACGACGGATTATTATGCGACGGCTGTAGAAGAAATGCGCAATACCATGTCAGCTGAAGAATTTGAGGTTAAACTGGCTGAGCTTGAATCACAAAAAGAACTATTTTCAAATCCGCTTTTTTCTTTTCTGCTCATGGCTTTTACCGTTTTTATAATAGGGTTTATTATTTCATTGATATCTTCATTAATACTACAACGAAAATAAACAAGAACTATGACTATTGAAGCCAAAACAGTAGATGAGTACATCTCAAAACTACCTGAAGACCGAATAGCGGCAGTTTCTAAATTGCGAGAAACGGTTAAAAGTAATCTCCCAGAAGGGTTTGAAGAATGCATCAACTATAAAATGATCGGGTTTGTTGTACCACATTCTATCTACCCGTCCGGCTATCATTGCGACCCAAAGCTTCCACTCCCCTTTATTAATATTGCTTCACAGAAGAATTTTGTGGCACTTTATCACTCCGGCATTTACGCTGATAGTAAGTTATTGGATTGGTTCGTAGCTGAATATTCAAAACATGTAAAGACAAAATTGGATATGGGCAAAAGCTGCATCAGATTTAAAAAAATGGAACATATTCCTTATGATTTGATAGCTGAACTTTGCCAAAAAATGACAGTTAAAGATTGGATTACACTGTACGAAAAGAATATAAAAGGATAAAAACTTCCATAAAAAGAGTAGCGAAATTAAAATAATAGCATTGTCCCCTTGAGAGGACTTTAGGGGGTGTAATTTAATAACGGAAAAAAATCCTGAAAACACAGAAATAATGAAAAATAGGGTAACTGGTTTAGGTGGGTTTTTCTTTAAAACAAAAGACCCCGATAAAATTAAAGAGTGGTATAAAAATCATCTCGGTTTAAATACCGACCGATATGGTTGCACCTTTTGGTGGAAAGATAAGGAAGGCAACGATTGCTCGACCCAGTGGAGCCCCATGAATGAAGATACCAAGTATTTTAAGCCGAGTGAAAAGCAGTTTATGATGAATTTTAGGGTCGAAAATTTAAAAGAACTTTTGATCGAACTAAAAAAGGAAGGGGTTACCATTGTTGGTGAGGTAGAGGAATATGAGTATGGCAAGTTTGGTTGGATTTTAGATCCTGACGGCAATAAGTTAGAGCTATGGGAACCTGTTGATAAAGCATTTTTATAGGTATTAAATTATTTGCTACTTTTAAACACGTTTAACCAACAAATTAAAATTATGTCAGAAGAAAACAAAGATTTAGGAGATAAGGCCGAAGAAGCTGCAAATGATTTTGCCGAAGGGGCGAAAAAGACTGCAAATGAATTTTCAGAAGGATTAAATAACGCTGTAGGCGGTGGGGAAAACAAAAAAATTCTAGTTGGAATTTTAGCTATAATTGTAGGGTCTCTAGGTGTACATAAGTTCTTATTAGGATACCAAAAAGAAGGATTTATTTTATTAGGAGTTACAATTGCAGCTTATGTTCTTTCTTGTGTAGGTGTTGGCCTATTATTTGTATGGATTCCGGGACTTGTAGGTTTAATAGAAGGAATCATTTATCTGACCAAATCAGACGAAGAATTTTACAATACCTACCAAGTCGGTAAAAAGCCTTGGTTCTAAAAATATAGCCAGAGAATTGTACTCTGGCTTTTTTATTTCAATTTATCATCGTAATATTGCAATATATAAATATATAATGGGTATTACCAAAACGCAAATTTTCAATCAGAACCAGAATCAAATGGCCACTATTTTTAAGGTTTTGGCCAACCCTGCTCGAATTGCCATACTGCAATACATAAGCAAACAAGAGTCTTGTATCTGTAATGATATCGTTGATGAAATAGGTCTGGCACAGCCAACCATCTCACAACATTTAAAAGAATTAAAGAGCATCGATTTAATTAAGGGTGAGATAGAGGGAAAAAAAGTATGCTATTGCATCAACTTAGATACATGGAGTAAAATACAAAGCACCTTAAACACTTTTTTCAATACAACTAAAAGCAATTGCTGTTAAAACAATTTAGTATGAAAACAAACGTATTTTTAGAACTATTAAACAATCATAAAGAGAAATCGCTCCTTTTTGAATACCGGCCTGGTACTTTTGTCGGGGCCAACTACCATATCACCGAAATTAAGAATACCACTATTGACAGTGTAGATTGTGGTGCTGGAGTTGATTTTTGGAAGGAGACCATTGTTCAGCTTTATGAAAGCCCTGAAGAGTTGGATAAAACAGTATTTATGACTGCTGAAAAAGCACTCGCTATTCTTGACAAAGTCGAAAGTATTAAACCAATGGTGAAAGATGCAGAACTCAAAATAGAGTACAGCAATAACAACTTTCATACCGCGCAACTTTTCATAAAAGAGGCTATTTGGAACAACGAAAAGCTTGTTTTTAAACTTGCAGTAGAAAAAACCGATTGCAAGGCCAAAGCAACCTGCGGAATACCTACAGAAAAAGAAGTAGCTACGGAACCTTGTTGTTCGCCAAGTAATGGATGTTGTTGAGACATTTTTTTAAATAGACAACTCCATGGTAATCAGAAGTATGACAATTAGAGATTGGCGAGAAGTGGCCAAGATTTATTTGGAAGGAATTTCGACAGGTTATGCAACCTTTGAAACTAAAGTTCCAGATTTTGATAGTTGGGATAACGGGCATCTTAATGAATGCCGATTAGTAGCTGAAAAAGATCATAAAATTTTAGGCTGGGCAGCCCTGTCACCAGTATCAAGTAGATGTGTGTATGGGGGCGTTGCAGAAGTCAGTGTTTATGTATCAAGTAAATGTAGAGGGCTTGGAGTTGGCAAAACACTCTTGCTAAAACTAATCGAAGAAAGTGAAGCTGCAGGTTATTGGACCATACAGTCCGGTATTTTTCCAGAAAATACGGCCAGTATTAAATTACATGAAACTGTTGGTTTTCGATATATTGGAAAACGTGAGAAAGTTGGAAAAACAAAAGAGGATATATGGAAAGACAATTTGTTATTCGAAAAACGAAGCAAAACCATTGGTATTTGATTAAAAATGAGAGATAAAATGCAAAAGCTGTTCCCTAAAATTGAATCAACGCTACAATCACTGCTTCCAGAAACCATTTCTAATCAAAGAAAAGAGAGTCTTGACCCTTTGGCCAGTTACATAAGGGAGAAAATTAAAACCAAAGCTTCAATTCAGCTTAATTTTATTTGTACCCATAATTCCCGTAGAAGCCACCTTTCGCAAGTTTGGGCACAGGCAATAGCCTATCATTTCGGGATAAAGAACATACATTGTTATTCTGGAGGAACAGAAGCTACTGCACTATACCCTATGGCTGCTGAGGCTTTAAAAAAGTCAGGATTCCATATCCATAAAATTTCTGAAGGTGACAATCCCATATACCGCATAAAGTACACGGAAAATGCCCACCCTGTAATCGGGTTTTCAAAAACCTATGATGATGGTTTTAATCCTAAATCAAATTTCGGAGCTATCTTAACCTGTGATTCCGCCAATGAAGCTTGCCCTATCGTTCAAGGCGCGGATGCACGATTTCCAATAACTTTTGAAGACCCAAAAAAATTTGATAATACACCGCAACAGGAGGAAAAATATTTAGAACGAAGCCTTCAGATTGCGAATGAACTGTATTATGTTTTTAAAAATGTTTTAAGCTAAACATCATAAACCTAATCAATAGCATAATCTAAAGGCAACAGATCACCCGCCCTGTTCTCCCCTATTTTACCACCAAAAAATAGATTTCTGCTTGGGGTATAATTTCCGTATCCATCAATAAAAAAAGGATTTTCTGAAACACGCAAGAAAGATTGATCCGCACCATTAAATGTGATAGCAAGTCTTTCGGCCCTTTGTATAACCTGTGTAAGCCCAGCTATGGGTTTAACACCATACACTTCTTTCGGGTTTACTTGAAATCTCTTTTTAAATATGGCAAAACCTTCTTCAGTTAAAGTTTGACTGGCCAACGACCGCATAAAATGCATACTCGAACCTAAATAGGTGTCCTCTCGATTTTTAAGATGACGTTTTTTTGGTTTTTCCTTATCCAAATCCGTAAAAAACAAAGTACCCGCCATATAGGTAGATTTTGTAATTACGGTATCATTGGTCTGTTCGAAAAAGTCGGCTTCAAAATCTACAAGATTGTACTTAACCTCATAACCTAGGTATCTATTTTTTATTATTATAGGCTTTTTGGCAAATGCATAAAGTCTATTCTCTTCGGCATTATAATATAATCTTATGTCGTCTTCATTTAAAATTTTACATCTAATCCCCGCGCTAGTAATGCCTAGAAATTCTTTTCTAAAAATACGGAGTTTCTTAATCCTACTCCAAGTATCAGGCTGCAGAACTACCTCATCAAGTTCTAAGGGTTTGTCCTTAAGAAAAATAGTGCCGAGTGAGCCTTCTTTTACTTCAGATAAAATAACGGTTTCGTACCCTAAAAAATCAAAAATCAAATTCCCGGTCATCCTTCGTGAAGTACTTAGTTGAAAGTATCCCTGGGCATTGGTAACAGTGCCTATGGTAGATCCATCATAGAAAATTGAAACGCCGAGCAAAGGCTCTTTGGTTTCATTATCGCGTACATAACCAGAAACAGAGAACTGAGAAAACACTGTGCTTAAGCTTAAGAGTAAGTATATCTGAAATACATTTTTCATAAAACTAACCGGCGCTATTGTTCTCTGCATGTTTACGCTCCAATTCAGCCTGAAACTCCTCCATAACCGGTTTTACAGTACTCTCGGGCAAATCGGCAATTTTGATGTACATCAACCCATCAACGGAATTATTGAACAGCGGGTCAACATTAAAAGCGACTACTTTGGCATTTTGCTTTATATACTTTTTAATCAGCACCGGGAGACGCAGACTGCCCGGTTCAACTTCTTCGATCAAACGGTCAAACTTATTAAGGTCGGCCTGAGTTTCGTCAAACACAAATTCTTTATCGGCATCTTTGAGCTTTACCTTAAACTCTTTTTTAGGGTGAATGTATTGGGCTACATAGGGATCCCAATAGTTCGATTTCATAAACTCGATCATCAAAGACTTTGAGAAATTTGAAAACTGATTGCTAATACTTACCCCGCCTATCAAATATTTATGTTCTGGGTAGCGCAAGGTGGTATGTACAATACCCTTCCATAACAAAAACAAGGGCATTGGCTTTTGCTGGTACTCTTTTACGATATAGGCCCTACCCATCTCAATGGATTTTGACATCATTCTAAAGAGTTCTGGCTCAAACCGAAACAGGTCTTGCAAATAAAAACCGTCGATACCATGTGCCTTGAAAATTTGTGCCCCAAGCCCCATACGATAGGCCCCTACAATGGCCTTGTCTTGATCATCCCAAAGAAAAAGGTGATGGTAATATGAATCGAACTTATCTAAATCTATAGCATTGTTGGTACCCTCCCCTATCGCTCTAAAAGTAACTTCACGCTGCCTACCTATTTCTTTTAAAATAAAAGGCATGTCTTGTTCTTGAGCCAAGAAAACCTCGTAATTCTTACTTTGTAGCAAACGGCATTCTTTTTCGCGAAGCTTTTCAATTTCACCTTGAATCACCTCCGTACGAACTGCGGAAGCTATCTTTTTGGGCGCTTTCGGAATTTTTAATGTTGTCGGTACTTTATCCAACAAGCGTTCCTTTTCAAATGCATTGGCCAACAAATAGGTTTTTTTACGTAGCAATTCTGTGAAGTCTTCCAAGGTTTCTTCCTCTTTCTGCATTTTTACAGAAATAGGCTGCCCTATTCTCACTTTTATAGGTCTTCTGCGCTGGGTGGTAACTTCAGATGGCAGCTTAGCTGTTCTAAACACATCACTTATCTTAGAAAGGCGGTAAAACAAACGACTATTTTTCGCATGAAAATAAATAGGCACCACAGGTACCTCAGCTTTTCGAATTAATTTAAGCGCTGCTTCTTCCCAGGGTTTATCAACTACCAATTTACCATCGCGATAGGTAGACACCTCGCCCGCCGGAAAAATACCTAGAGGCTTACCTTCACGAAGATGCATCAGGGCATTTTTGAACCCCGCGATACTACTCTTTGCATCTTTATGGTTTTCAAAAGGGTTTACGGGCAGAATAAACTGTTTCATAGGTTCAATCCTATTCAGCAAAAAGTTGGCGATAATCTTAAAATCTGCCCTCTGTTTAAGCATTAATTGCAATAATAGCACTCCATCGATACCGCCTAGCGGATGGTTGGATATGGTAATGAATGAACCATCTTTAGGCAACCTTTTGAAATCTTCTTCAGGTATTTCAAAATCGATTTCGTAGTGATCAAGAATGGCATCTAAAAAAGCTGAACCCTCAATATGTTTATTGTTATCGTAAAATCGGTTTATCGAGGTAATCTTAGTTGCCGCCATAAGTAACCAGCCCACAAAAGTTCCAAAAACACCATACTTGTCTAGGTTTATGACTTTTGCAACTTCTTTAGCAGATACCAACCCCATGAATACAAAATTTAGGTAATGGTAAATATAGGAAAATACAGGGATCGCGAGCGAATTGCCTTGTTATTTTACAACCAACTGAATGGTTTCTTTGCCGCGTTGCTCTACCAAAACCGTATACCCATTTAAGATTTTTTCGACCGAGTTCTCGTCAAAATGACGAATGGTGTATAGCGATACGCCTTCTTGACAGCTTACCTTAAATTTTTCTTGTAATACCAAAAGTATCTCTTTTAAACCACCAAACTTATTATCAAGACATACCGAAAAACTAATGGCAGAATTTTGAATAAGATCTACTTTTAGTCTGTAATCATGAAATAATTTGAATATTTCGCTCATGTTTTCTTCAACGATAAAAGAAAAATCCAACGAAGATAGTTTGAGCAACACTTGGTTCTTCTTTACAATAAAGCAGGGTACTTCGGGTGAGATTTTCGTTCCCTTCCCAACAGTGGTTCCAGGCTCTTTAGGGTTCACAAACGATTTGACGTGCAGCGGAATTTCTCTACCCTGAAGTGGCTGCAATGTTTTTGGGTGTATTACCGATGCTCCGTAAAAAGCAAGTTCAATAGCCTCTCGATATGATATTTCATTAAGTAATTGTGTTTCATCAAAGTGTCGAGGGTCGGCATTTAGAACACCGGGTACATCTTTCCAAATGGTAACAGATTCGGCCTTTAAACAATAGGCCAAAATAGCAGCGGTATAATCGGAGCCTTCACGGCCCAGGGTAGTTGTGAAATTGTTTTCATCACTCCCTAAAAAACCTTGCGTAATATTTAATTTATTCTTGTTTACCGCAGAGGTCACTTCTTTTTGGGTTCGCTCCCAATTTACTTGTGCATCACGATAGCTATTGTCGGTTTTTATCAAGTCACGCACATCTAACCATTGATTAGCGAGGCCAACTTCATTCAAATAGGCACTTACAATTGTGGTAGAAAGCAATTCGCCGTAGCCTACAACTTGATCATACACAAAAGCATATTTCGGCGATTTGTTCCACATTAAAAAGCCCCTGAATTCTTCAATAAGAGCGTTTACCGTATTATGGATTTGATGATTCTTTATTTCAAAAAGGTAATTGATTATTTTCTTGTGACCATCCCTGACCTCATCTATGGCTTCTTCTAAGCCATTTTTACCATCAAAGTAAGCGTTTACCACTTTTTCCATGGCATTAGTAGTCTTGCCCATAGCTGAAATCACCACAAGCGTATCTTTATGGCCAACTTCTTTTAAGACCTTTACAACATTCTTAACGCTGTCGGCATCTTTTACAGAAGCCCCCCCAAACTTAAAAATCCTCATATATTCTCTATAAATCTTTGCATTCCTGCTTCGTCTAACTGCACCACATCCCAATCACGCATAACATTTGCGCCTTTACTTTCATAAAACTTTATGGCAGGTTCGTTCCAATCTAAAACTTCCCAGCTAATTCTTTTAACGCCAAGCTTGCGGCCATATTTCACCACGGCCTCTAGCAACGCTGTACCCAAACCGCTCCCTCTCATTTTTTCGGTAACTATTAAATCTTCTAAATGTATCACCGGGCCTTTCCAAGTCGAATACCTCGGGTAGACCAAAGCAATTCCCACCAGCTCGTTATCGGTCTCTGCAACAAAACAATGAAACAAGGGCTTGTCTCCAAAACCATCGCGTTGTAAATCGTCACTGGTCACATCAACTGCATGTGCTTCATGCTCAAATTTGGCCAATTCATTAATCAGCCCCATCACCTGTGGCATGTCTTCTTTTACCGAATCTCTGATCGTAAATTTCATAGTTGTTACAAATAAAACAATTAGTTATAATACAAAACAACAATAGTGCGACGAAATCGTTGTAGTATCACAAAATGAGCGATATTTGTTGCCGATAAAAACACAAATCTGTTGATGGAGAAAAAAAATAAAACCCTTGGCGAATTTATCATTGAAAACCAATCAGAATTTCAATACTCTACCGGAGAACTCTCTAAGTTAATCAATGCGATTCGATTAGCGGCCAAGGTTGTCAATCATGAAGTCAACAAGGCGGGTCTAATCGATATTTTAGGCGAGGCCGGAGATACTAATGTACAAGGCGAAGACCAACAAAAGCTTGATGTATTGGCCAATGAAAAGTTTATTCAGGCCCTAAGAAAAAGAGAAATTGTTTGCGGAATAGCCTCTGAAGAAGAAGACGATTTTATTACCATTAACAGTCAAGATGAAAATCATCAGAACAAATATGTTGTTCTAATCGACCCTTTAGATGGTTCTTCAAATATTGATGTCAATGTATCCGTTGGTACCATTTTTTCAATTTATAGAAGGGTTACACCTGTTGGCACCCCTGTAAAACTTGAAGACTTTCTTCAGCCTGGAAAAAACCAGGTTGCGGCGGGTTATGTGGTGTATGGCACCTCTACCATGTTGGTTTATAGCACCGGTCATGGTGTTAATGGGTTTACCTTAAACCCCGCTATTGGAACATTTTACCTTTCGCATCCTAATATGCAATTTCCTGAAACCGGAAAAATCTATTCCGTTAATGAAGGTAACTACGTGCATTTTCTACAGGGTGTGAAAGATTATATTAAATATTGCCAAGAAGAAGATGGTGACCGACCCTATACTTCGAGATACATAGGCTCTCTAGTTTCAGATTTTCATAGAAACATGATCAAAGGAGGTATTTATATGTACCCTAAAAGTAGTGTTACCCAAAACGGAAAGCTTCGACTTTTATATGAATGCAACCCCATGGCTTTTATCGCAGAACAAGCCAATGGCATGGCAATCGGTGGTAAAAATCGGATTTTGGATATTGTACCTACCGAGCTTCATCAGCGCGTTCCTTTCTTTTGTGGAAGCAAAAAGATGGTAGAAAAGCTTCAAGAATTTTTAGACAAGTATCACTAGAAGCTACTTATCCATCAGGTACTGATAATCTTCAAATGCAATTTTACCACAGAAGATATCAAATGATTTTTTTACGATTTCCACGGCTTTGTCTGGCGAATACCCCAAACCTATCGCATAACGCTCAATAAAACGCAATTGATCATCACCTACGGTCTGGTCTGAAAATGCCATTTGAAAGAATTCAAAAAGACGTTTTAGTCTTTTCTCACCACTATGCGGAGTTTCGATAGGATATTTATTATCCTTTTTCATAACCTCTTTATACTCTGCATCGGTGATATCCAATTTAAAGGCGAACTTATCTAAAATCGCTTTTTCTTTTTCGTTGATTTCACCATCAACTGCAGCTAAACTTGCCAGAGTGGCGAAGTGTGCAAGGTTTTTTCTTTTATCTCCGTGCTCGTAAAGATCAATAATGGGCATATGATAATTTTTGTAGCGCAAATATAATTTTAAACTAGAAAAAATACGGCATTTATCCCCAAAAGAAATTTGTAAATTCACTTCGCTATGAATACACCTCTTTTACAATTCACCAATCGCGGTATTTACTGCAAGGCTGCCGATGTTTATCTCGACCCTTGGAAACCGGTGGATAAAGCTATTATATCTCACGGCCATGCAGACCATAGTCGCTGGGGGCATAAATATTACATTACCCATCAGCGTAATGTACCCATTGTAAAACATCGCTTGGGGGAAGTACATATTACCGGAAAAGAATGGGGAGAAACCTTTAGTATTAATGGAGTCAAATTTAGTCTACACCCTGCTGGGCATATTATTGGCTCTTCACAAATACGAGTGGAATATAAAGGTGAAGTTTGGGTCTTTACGGGCGATTATAAATTGGAGGATGATGGCGTCGCGACACCGTATGAAAATATCAAATGCCATACCTTCATTACCGAATGCACTTTTGGCTTACCAGCTTTTCTCTGGACACCTCAAAAAGAAGTCTTTGATAATATCAATAACTGGTGGGCAGAAAATAAGGCCAACGGGCAAACTTCTGTGCTTTTTGGATATTCTTTAGGAAAAGCCCAACGTTTGCTAAAACACTTGGATCCCGACATAGGTAAAATTTATACCCACGGGGCTGTTGAAAATATGACCGAAGTTTTACGGTCTTTGGTAGATTTTCCAAAAACAGAATTAATCACAAGAGATACCAAAAAAGAGGACATAAAAGGAAGTATCGTCATCGCCCCGCCATCTGCACATGGCAGCACTTGGATCCGTAAAATGACCCCTTTTGTTACTGCTTCGGCCAGTGGCTGGATGGCTTTTAGAGGCGCAAGAAGAAGAAGGGCCATTGATAAAGGTTTTGTTTTAAGCGATCATTGTGACTGGCCAGATTTACTGACTGCCATAAAAGACACAGGTGCCGAAAAAATTATCTGTACTCATGGCTATACAGAAATCTTTTCTAAATATTTACAAGAACTAGGTTATGATGCAAGAACCGAGCAAACACAATACGAAGGTGAACTCTCAGAACTAAATACTTCGGAAACCCCAACCCCTAGTGCTTAATGAAAGACTTTGCGCTGCTTATTAAAAAACTTGATAGCACAAATAAGACGACAGTCAAAGTGCAAGCTTTGGCTGACTATTTTACAAAAGCTGAGGACCAAGACAAGGTATGGACCATTGCTATACTTTCACATCGTAGGCCTCCCAGGCCCGTAAAAACTACTTTACTTCGCGAATGGGCGGCAGAACTTGCCAATATTCCGTTGTGGTTATTTGAAGAAAGCTATCATATAGTTGGGGATTTGGCCGAGACCATTGCTTTAGTGGTTCCCGCGGGGGAAAAGTCCTCCAGCAAAAGTCTAACTACCTTTTTAAAGGAAATGATAGCACTAAAACCAAAGACCGAAGTAGAGAAAAAAGCCTACCTCTTTGAAAATTGGAGTCAACTAAATTACTATGAACGTTTTGTTTTTACCAAATTGATTACAGGGGGATTTCGAATTGGAGTTAGTCAAAAATTAATGACCAGAGCACTTTCAAAAGCCACAGAAATAGATGAGGATATACTTGCCTATAAACTTATGGGAAATTGGAATCCGGATAAAATTTCTTTTCAAGATTTGGTTTTAGAAGAAAAGGAAAGTGACTACTTGTCCAAACCCTATCCTTTTTATTTGGCTTATGCCGTTGAGGACGAAGTAACTTCTTTGGGTGATGTGAAAGATTGGTCTATAGAACACAAATGGGATGGTATACGCTGCCAAGTCATTATTAGAAAAGATGAGCTTTTTGTGTGGAGTCGGGGCGAAGAATTGGTTACGGATAAGTACCCGGAATTTCAAAAATTCGTGGGTGTTATTCCCAACGGAACAGTATTGGATGGGGAGTTACTTCCCTATCCAAACGGTGAAATCGGCACTTTTAATGATTTACAAACTCGAATTGGTCGAAAAACCGTTTCTAAAGCTTTATTGACAAAAACACCTGTAATCTTAAAAGCGTATGACCTTTTAGAATGGAAAGGGAAAGATATTCGTAGTCTATCATTTTTAGAAAGAAGAAAGATTCTCGAAAACTTATTTGAAAATACACCAGTAATTTCAGAACGTCATACTGAGCCTGTCGAAGGACAAGTAATTGATAATATACCATTGCTACTATCTCCAAGGCTTGACTTTAATTCTTGGGAGGAAGTTGTCGAAGAACGAACAAAATCTCGTGAAATGCGAAGTGAAGGTCTCATGCTTAAACGTAAAGATTCGCCTTATCAGGTTGGAAGAAAAAAAGGTGACTGGTGGAAATGGAAAGTAGACCCGCTGACCATAGATGCCGTGCTCACTTACGCTATGCGTGGTCATGGTCGTAGAAGCAATTTATTTACAGATTATACTTTTGCACTTTGGCAAGAAAACGAAGAAGGGGAGAAAGAACTGGTCACGTTTGCAAAGGCCTATTCTGGACTTACAGATAAAGAATTCAAAGAAGTTGATGCCTGGATTAAAAAAAATACCTTAGAACGTTTTGGCCCTGTACGCAGCGTGACACCATATCATGTTTTTGAAATTGCTTTTGAAGGTATCGCTTTATCCAAACGTCATAAAAGCGGAGTTGCTACTCGTTTTCCTCGTATTTTAAGATGGCGAAAAGATAAAAAAATAGGGGAAGCGAATAGTTTGGATGATTTAAAGGCACTGATTCCGACCCCGAGTATTCGGGGGAAGGAATCTACCAACAAACAAAGTCAAACACCAAAATAATAAGATAAATCGTAGCAAACAGAAACCTAACTTTAGGAGATTACTTCTCTACGCGCATAATTCATCTATGAAAGGATACTGTTATATATTGACCAATAAGAACAAAACTGTACTATATGTAGGAGCTACAAATGACATCGAACGCCGCGTTAGAGAACATAAAAACGGAAAGCATGCGAAGTCTTTCACCAAAAGATATAATTGCGACCATCTTGTCTATTTTGAAGAATTTGACACTGTAAGTAAGGCCTTCGAACGAGAAAAACAACTAAAAGCCGGAAATCGAAAACGTAAAGAAAGCCTAATCAATTCATCCAATCCTGAATGGAAGGATTTATCTTTAGAATGGGGCTAAATGAAACACAAGATTGGAAACTAAGAATACTTCAACGGATTACTTCACTATGTTCGTAATATGAACAGGCAAGAACTTTTCAATATCGCTCAAGACTGGTTTCAACAACAAGATTGGAAACCTTTTGCGTTTCAAAAAGAAAGTTGGACTGCTTTTTTACAAGGCAAACATGGTCTACTAAATGCCCCAACTGGTAGCGGTAAAACCTATGCACTTTGGTTTCCTATTGTTTTAAATTACATCAAAAACAACCCCGATTATAAAAGCAAACATAAGAAGGGTTTAAAAGCGATTTGGATCACCCCTTTACGGGCACTTTCTCAAGAGATTAAACAATCGGCGGAACGAATAACCCAAGATCTGGAAACCCAAATGACCGTAGGTATCAGAACTGGTGATACCTCAACAAAAGAACGTGCTCGGCAAAAAACCAAAATGCCCGATCTGTTGATTACTACTCCTGAAAGTCTACAACTTTTGCTTTCATCAAAAGGATACGACCAGGTTTTTAAGGATTGTTCAGCCATTGTGGTTGACGAGTGGCATGAACTGCTGGGTACTAAGCGAGGGGTGCAAATGGAACTGGCACTATCACGGCTAAAAACCATTTGTACCGACTTACGAATTTGGGGAATTTCAGCTACCATAGGAAATTTGGAACAGGCAAGACAAGTACTACTTGGGCCAGAAACAACTGCTTATCAAAATTCGGTTTTAATAAAAGCCAAACTGAACAAGAAAATTGCAGTAAAAAGTATCATTCCAAAAGAAATGGAAACCTTTCCCTGGCGCGGACATTTGGGATTACGCTTATTGGAAGATGTTGTTCCCATTATCAATAAAAGCAAAACCACCTTGCTTTTCACCAATACACGAAGCCAATGTGAAATTTGGTTTCAAAAGATATTGGAGAAACATCCAGAATACGCAGGTGAATTTGCCATGCACCACGGGAGTGTTAACAAAGAAACAAGACTTTGGGTAGAGCAAGCCATCCGAAATGAAAGTTTAAAAGCAGTTGTTTGTACCTCAAGTTTAGATTTAGGGGTGGATTTTGCCCCAGTAGAAACAGTAGTGCAAATTGGGGGACCTAAAGGAGTAGCGCGATTTCTGCAACGCGCAGGGCGCAGTGGGCACCAACCCGGCAAGGAAAGTGTCATCCACTTTTTACCTACCCATGCTATGGAACTGATTGAAGCTTCGGCCATGCAACAAGCGGTAAAAAATGCCGCTGTAGAAGATAGAATTCCGTATTTAAACAGTTTTGATGTTTTACTGCAGTATCTAACGACCTTGGCAGTTTCTGATGGGTTTTATCCTGAAGAAATTTTTAAAGAAATCAAACAAACATTTTGCTATCAAGCGGTAACGGAAGACCAATGGCAATGGCTTTTGAACTTCTTGGTCATGGGGAGTCAAAGCCTTAAAACCTATGATGAGTACCAAAAAGTTGAAGTAGAAGCTGACGGCAGATTCAAGGTAACTAATCGTGGTATTGCAATGCGCCATCGCTTTCAAATCGGAACAATTGTAGGTGATGCATCAATTTCAGTTCGCTATCAAAAAGGCGGGTATATTGGTGCTATCGAAGAGTACTTTATTTCTAAATTATCTCCGGGCGATGTATTTACCTTTGCGGGAAGAAATCTGGAATTTATTCGGATTAAAGGCATGCAGGCGCACGTTCGTAATTCTAGCAAGCGTACGAGCAAAGTTCCAAGCTGGATGGGTGGTCGACTAAGTTTCTCGGCCCAAATGTCGGAACTGTTACGACAAGAACTATACACCGCGGAGTTGGAGTTTTCAAAACAATCTAAAGAGATTCAATCGCTACTTCCCATGTTTACTAAACAGCGGGAAGAAAGCTTAGTTCCCAAACCAAATGAGTTTTTAATTGAAACCTTTAAAACCAGGGATGGACACCATCATATTTTTTATCCTTTTGAGGGTCGAGGAGTTCATGAAGCTATGAGCAGTCTGTTGGCTTATCGCATAAGCCTACTTACACCCATAACCTGCTCATTGGCTTACAATGATTATGGTTTTGAATTGTTATCCGATAAGCCGATTGACATTCAAGCTGTTTTAGATAACGATTTATTTACCACCGAATATATGCTTGCTGACCTTCAAAAGAGCCTGAACAGCAACGAGATGGCACGTCGAAAGTTCCGTGATATTGCTGTGATTAGCGGAATGGTTTTTACCGGCTATCCTGATAAAGGAATTAAAATGAAGCATTTGCAAAGTAGCTCGCAATTACTCTTTGATGTTTTTAAAGATTTTGAAGCAGACAACCTGCTCTATCAACAAGCATTTACTGAGACTTTCGAACACCAATTGGAAGAGGGACGTTTACGTTTAGCATTGGAGCGCATCGCTTCGCAAGAAATCGTATGGAAAGAGTGCACAAAACCTACACCCTTTTCTTTTCCTATCATTACGGATAGATTACGTGAAAAGCTATCTAATGAAAAACTGGCTGATAGAATTAAGCGAATGACCAAAATTTTAATGAAATGACCCAAGCCATTCTAATAAAAAACCAGGAGTTCGTACTTCACCCCAATGGAGGTATTTTTTGGGTAGAAAAGTCGATGCTTTTAATAAGTGATGTGCATTTGGGTAAAGTTGCACATTTTAGAAAGTTTGGCGCTGCAGTGCCCCAAAAAGCAATACACAAAAACTTTATTCTGCTGGATGAAATTGTTAACTATTTTAAACCGTTCCAAGTCTGTTTTTTAGGAGATTTATTTCATTCATCTCTAAACAAAGAATGGCGGTTTTTTGAGAATTGGGTCGAAAAAACACCTTCAGAAATTATACTAGTTGCAGGCAATCACGATATTATAGCTCCTGAAAAATTTGAAGACTTGGGCATTAAAATATTTCAGGAACTAGAAATAGAAGGTTTTATATTAACCCATCATCCTGAAGAACGGGATAGTTATTTTAATTTCTGCGGTCATATTCACCCCGCGGTACGTTTACAAGGTTTTGGCAGACAACGTCTAAAATTACCTTGTTTTTTTAAAAAGAAACAGCGGCTTATTTTACCCGCTTTTGGTGAATTTACTGGCACACATGTTTTAGAACCTACAAAAGAGGATGAGGTTTTTGCGATTGCGGAAGATGAGGTTATTAAAATCTAGAGGGTTTACTATAAATTCTCCATAATGCTTAGTTTCACCAAAAATAACAAAGATGAAAAAGACGCTAGCAGTAGCCAACTTGGCTTCGGTAGTATTTGTAATTGCAGTAAACTATATCTCGCAAGCACTTAGACTTAACGACACCACCATTGGGGAAATTAGCAATCGATATGACAATCTGTTCACTCCGGCGAGTTATGCTTTTGCCATTTGGGGTCTCATTTTTCTAGGTTTATTTGCCTATAGTATTTTTCAGGTCAAAAGAGCCTTTTTTGGAAACAAGCCAAGCAACTTCATTGAACAAACCGGTTATTGGTTTATAATAGCCAATGTTCTGAACAGTTGTTGGGTGTTGGCCTTTGTATATGATTATACTGGGCTTTCCGTACTCATAATGCTTGGTATTCTGTTTTCACTTGTAAAAATTATTTTGAACACCAATATGGAACGTTGGGATGCGCCAATTGCGATTATAGCTTTTGTATGGTGGCCTATTTGTATTTATAGTGGATGGATAGCTGTAGCTACCATAGCAAATATTTCCGCTTATTTAACCAAATTAAGTTGGAACGGAGGTTTTTTATCTGGAGAAGGTTGGACCATAACAATGGTCATAGTTGCCACTATTTTAAATCTACTTATGGTTTTGAAACGCAACATGCGAGAGTTTGCTTTAGTCGGAGTTTGGGCACTATTCGCAATTTATATTAGACATAAAACCAACTATGAAACCATAGCAATTACCGCTCTAGTTGCCAGCGCTATTTTATTAATTAGTATTGCAATCCATGGGTTTCTAAACAGAAAAACAAATCCGTTTCAGAAACTATTGGAAAGAAGGTTAGAAAATTAAAAAAAGACATTGTGCCCTCGCTATACTGACCTTATATTTGCAGCAAAGTTTAAAGATTGACCAAATCTTCAATTTTAGCTCTTTTTGAACAGTCTCCTCAACTACGGAAACTGCGGGAAGTCATATCCAAAACTGTCCCTTCGAGTGGAGTCGAGAAGTCTTCAAACCAAAAAATTTCTTTAAAAGGTCTAACTGGTTCTTCGCTTTCCTTCGTAATTTCTGACGCATTCAAAGCTAGCGAAAATCCGTTTTTAATTTTGCTGAATGATAAAGAAGAGGCTGCGTACTATCTTAATGATTTAGAGCAGCTTATTGGCGATACTGACGTGTTGTTTTATCCTGGCAGTTATCGCAGACCTTATCAAATAGAAGAAACTGATAATGCAAACGTTTTACTGCGCGCTGAAGTTTTAAATCGTATCAATTCCAGAAAAAAACCAGCTGTAATTGTCACCTACCCTGATGCGCTTTTTGAAAAAGTGGTCACACGAAAAGAGCTTGACAAAAACACCCTTAAAATAAAACTCGAGGATACGCTATCACTTGAGTTTTTGAATGAAGTACTTTTCGAATATCAATTTAAACGGGTAGATTTTGTTACCGAGCCAGGCGAATTTTCGGTGCGCGGCGGTATTGTAGATGTGTTTTCTTTTTCACATGATGAACCCTACCGCATCGAGTTTTTTGGTGATGAAGTAGAAAGTATTCGAACCTTTGATGTAGAAACCCAACTATCCACAGAAAAAGTAAAACGGATAAGTATCATACCCAATGTTGCCAACAAACTGGTACACGAAAGCCGCGAAAGTTTTCTAAAATACATTTCTCCGAAAACGGTTATTTTTTCTAAAAATCTGGATTTAGTTTACGACCGAATTGATTCCAATTTTGAAAAAGCTACAGATAGTTTTACAAAACTAAGTGAGGAGATCAGGCATGCTGAACCTGAGGAATTATTTTTAAACTCCAATGTTTTTAAAGAGCAGTTAAATGAGTTTAGCTTGGTTGAGTTAAATAGTGGCACAAGTCATGCTGAGCCTGTCGAAGCATCGATGAACAACAAAGGATTACACTTCGACAAGCTCAGTGTGACAAGTAGTATTGTCTTTAACACCAAACCACAACCCTCTTTCAATAAAAAGTTTGATTTACTTATTAAAAACCTAAACGATAATCACGACTCGGGTTATACCAATTATATTTTCTGTGCTACTGATCAGCAAGCCAAGCGTTTCCATGATATTTTCGATTCTGAAAATGAATTGTCATCTCGAGCTGAGTCGAGAGAGGTACATTATAAAACCATTGTATTTCCATTATATCAAGGGTTTGTAGACAACGATTTAAAAATCGTTTGTTATACAGATCATCAAATTTTTGAGCGTTACCATAAATTCCACTTGAAGAATGGGTATGCCAAAAAGCAGGCCATTACACTTAAAGAACTTAACAAACTAGAAATTGGGGACTATGTAACTCACATAGACCATGGTATTGGCAAGTTTGGTGGTTTACAAAAAATAGATGTAGAAGGTAAAAAGCAGGAGGCCATTAAATTGATGTATGGCGAGCGGGATATTCTATACGTTAGTATCCATTCTCTACACAAAATTTCTAAGTTTAATGGTAAAGATGGAGCGCCCCCAAAAATCTACAAACTAGGCTCTGGAGCTTGGAAAAAAGTAAAGGAAAAGACCAAAAGTCGTGTCAAAAAAATTGCTTTTGACCTTATTAAAATTTACGCTAAACGAAGACTAGAAAAAGGCTTTCAATATGCCCCTGATAGTTACTTGCAACATGAATTGGAAGCTTCCTTTATTTATGAGGACACTCCAGACCAGGAAAAATCCACAGCTGATGTAAAAAAGGATATGGAGAGCGAACGCCCCATGGACCGACTTATCTGTGGTGATGTTGGATTTGGAAAAACTGAAGTGGCTATTCGCGCTGCTTTTAAAGCCGTTGATAATGGTAAGCAGGTAGCTATTCTTGTTCCGACAACCATATTGGCTTTTCAGCATGCCCGTACTTTTAAAGAACGATTAAAAGAAATGCCTGTCGAAGTTGATTACCTCAACCGGTTTAGAACGGCTAAAGAAAAACGGGAAACTTTAGAGCGTCTTGCCGAAGGAAAAGTGGATATCATTATTGGCACGCATCAACTGGTCAATAAAAACGTAAAATTCAAAGATTTAGGATTGCTCATCGTGGATGAAGAGCAGAAGTTCGGGGTCGCTGTAAAAGACAAGCTAAAATCCATTAAAGAAAATGTTGATGTATTGACCTTAACCGCAACGCCCATTCCCAGAACCCTACAGTTTAGTTTAATGGCTGCGAGGGATTTATCCGTAATTACGACCCCTCCACCCAACCGCTACCCTATCGAGAGCCGTGTGATTCGATTTAATGAAGAAATCATTCGTGATGCGGTTTCTTACGAGATTCAACGTGGCGGACAGGTGTTTTTTATCCATAATCGCATAGAGAATATTAAAGAGGTAGCAGGTATGATCCAACGTCTCGTGCCAGATGCTAAAGTAGGTATTGGTCATGGTCAAATGGAAGGTAAAAAATTGGAAAACCTAATGCTCTCTTTTATGAACGGGGAGTTTGATGTTCTAGTTTCCACAACTATAGTTGAAAGCGGATTAGATGTCACCAATGCCAACACCATTTTTATACACAATGCCAATAATTTTGGCTTGAGTGATCTGCACCAAATGCGTGGTCGTGTAGGTCGAAGTAATAAAAAGGCCTTCTGTTATTTTATTACGCCCCCATACGAGGTAATGACCACCGATGCGCGCAAACGTATAGAGGCCTTAGAACAGTTTACCGAGCTGGGCAGTGGATTTAATATTGCTATGAAGGATTTGGAAATTCGTGGTGCTGGCGATTTATTAGGTGGTGAGCAAAGCGGATTTATCAACGAAATTGGATTTGAAACCTACCAGAAAATCTTGGCTGAAGCCATCGAAGAACTTAAAGAAAATGAGTTTAAGGAACTCTACGAAGAAGTAGAAGGTGATAAGCCAAAAGTTTTTGTAAAAGAAACGCAACTCGATACCGATTTTGAATTACTCTTCCCAGATGATTACATCAATAATATCACTGAGCGTCTTAATCTATATACGCAGCTGAACGCCATTGAAAATGAAGAAGGGCTTCAAAAATTTGAAGCTGAACTTGTAGACCGTTTTGGTGAACTGCCAACACAAGCGGTGGATTTATTTAACTCTGTTCGTATCAAATGGGCAGCCAATAGTATTGGATTAGAAAAGGTGATTTTAAAGAAGAATAAATTTATTGGTTACTTTTTATCTGACCAGCAATCGCCTTTTTACCAAACGGCTGCCTTTACCAAGGTGTTACAATATGTACAAAGCCACCCACAACAATGCCAGTTAAAAGAAAAACAAACCCGTAATGGGCTACGTTTACTATTGACTTTTGACGGAATTACAGGTATTGAGAAAGCCTTGAAAGTACTCGCTCCATTGAAATAGTTCAGAATTTTTCTAGTTAAAATAAGTGTTGAATATATTTTATGTCACTGACATAATGTAACGAAAAAACTGCCTATAAGGCAGTTTTTTTATTCTTAAGATTACAAGTAACCTTGGTACAATTTTTGCTTTACAAAAACGATTTTCTTTACTCGAAAAAAGTTTGGTTTTTTAAGGTTAGCTAAATTGCGTATTTAGACAGTGCAAATTTAGTTTTTCCTTAGAGCTCTCCAAATTTTTTAACAATTTTTATTAATTTTTTAAAAAACAAGGACATGGGAAAAAACATACATGTAACAAAGTCGAAAAACGGAGAAAAATGGTCCGTGAAGACTGAGAAAAGTAAGAAAGCGTATCGGAATTTTGAAACGCAAAAAGAGGCAATAAATATTGCCAGAAGAGTAGCAATTAATAACAAATCTGAGTTATTAATTCATGGTAGTGATGGGAAAATTAGAGAAAAAAATTCCTACGGTAACGATAAATACCCGCCAAAAGGATGAGAAGAGAAGGTATTTATAATATTTCGATAAATCAGCTTGCTGATTTCTCGAAAGGAAGCGAAGCTAAGAAGCGTAGTATCATTAAACAACAAAAAACACCTAATCCATTAAAAGTTTTTTGGTATCAACTAGCAAAGGCTAGGATAAAAAAAGCTATTGAGAAACAAGGTGATTTAGAACCTGTTTTAAGCGGGATTGAGGAGTTGAAATCTAGAAAGCTAATAAACAAAAGAAAACTTAATGATAGGAGTGTTTCGTTAGAAGCAATGCAAAGATTTATTTCAATGCAATTACCTAAGATTTTCGTAAATAATGAAGTTGAAATTCTTAAAAAGCCGAAGGAAAAATCAGTTTTACTAAATGATGTTGAAGTTATAGTTTCTCCTGATTTAATTTTTAAGGCAAAGATTGATGGTGAAGAAGTTTTAGGTGGTATAAAAATTCACATTTCTAAACATAATCTTTTTGATGGCAAACAGCAAAGCTATGTAGCTAGTGCTGTTCATGAGTATTTGAAATTAGTCGTTTCTAATAGCTCACAAAAAGTTATGCCTGAACTGTGTTTCTCAATAGATATTTTTAAAAGTTCAATAGTGTCTGCTCCATTAAACGTCCAAAATAAAATAAAGGATTTGGAAGTAATATGTGATGAGATTAAGAAAATGTGGACAGCCGCATAATTTATATTAAAGGGTAAAGAAAATAAGAAAACGGGCTATTACTTAGCCCGTTTTTTTATATACAAAACACAATAAGATTATTTTATCATATCTATATCTACTAAAGAATTTGTTCTAATATTAATTCCTATTACTTTTTTAGTTCATTTAATATCTGACTCTGCTTAGCTGTCCGTTGCGGAATGTTATAGGTAGACCAGAAATTAGCGTCATAATCTCCAGCTTGATTTTCTATACTGGCACCAATATCTAGATTTTTTTTAAAAGGATAGATAGCTACATTTTCGGTAATAATATTATTTATAAAAAGTTCTTTTTTAGGGTACTTGGTAAAGAGTACTTTTCCAGATTCTAATCCTTTAAAGATTCGCCAATGGTCTTCTTCCTTTTGGTATTTTAAGTACATTTTGCCTTGGTATTCTTGGTACTCAAAAACTACGTTGTAAAAAACCTGTAAAGCTCCGTTGGTAAATCGTCTGCGCCAAGACCTGTTTTTTATGGCCTGCCTGGTTAATTCCATTCGCACAAAAGCAAAGCTTTTAGCATCAATAAATAAGGTTGCTGTTTGAAAAGGAGCATCAACTCCGCTTATTTTATACACCAACCTATTGTCATAGCTCAAAACTCGCTCTATCTCATATTTCCAGCCTTTTTTACCTAATATTGGCCCGTAATCAAACCGTATAAAATCGTCTTCAACCAAATCTACAAGGGAGTTCTTCCGTTCTTGATTTTTGTTCCATGGATGTTTTTCAGCAATACTATTACTTCTCACGCCCAGCAATTCAATTTGTGGCCTACGTTTAACTTGAGAACCTTGGTATTTAAATTTGGCTGCGCACTCTAAATACTCTACATAATCATCTTCTTCTTTTTGTAAATCCCGAACAAAACCCTCCAAAATATAAGGTTCTGTTGGGTAGTTTGCTTCAATGTTCTTATAAGCACGCTTTACGATATCTTTTGCTGAGAGTACTTTGTCTTTAGAAGCACTTAGTTGCACTTCGTTAAGCTGGTTAATCTGAGGGATTAATCTAATCTGTTCATTATTTAAAAAGGAACTGGGCCGCTTTTCAACGCTACTGTATCCCATAGCCGAAATTACTACCATCTCCGATTTGTTTTTAACCGGAATGTGAAATACAAAATAACCTTCTGTATTGGAGGTTGTTCCTAAAGCAGTATTCTTAAGATATATGGAAGCAAAAGGAATAGGTTCTGAAGTATCATCATCTAATAATTGTCCCTTTACAGTTATTATTTCTTGACCAATAGCAAATACCGATATCAAAAGAAAAAGAAGGCAAAAGGAAACCCTAATAATTTTTATCATAAAATTGAGACGAAATAGGTTTTGTGTTGTTACAAAGAAAAGGATAAATCAAGGCTTCACATACCCATACTTCCCCAAATGTTCTGGCTTGTAGTAATTGTATAATCCCGCCACAGTAGCGGCATCCAATTCTTCTAAGGCTACATCGCCATCGTCTAAAATAGCAGTTTCTGGTAAAATCAAGTGTTCAATTTTACCAATCACCAATCTGGTATCATTACACTTAATGAGCTGTTCTTCTTGAAAAGAAAGTCCGATTTTAATATGGCTTTCTGCTACAAAAGGCGCATGGAAATCTCCATGATAAAACTCCGTTAAGCCAACAGCATTAAACTCCGAAATAGCACGGTCATATTTCGCAGAAGTTTGGTGGGCCTTTTCGTGAATTGCAGTCGTAATTTGATTGATGGTATAAAAACCAATTTCTCTTATGTTCTCATAGGTATGGCGTTCCACGGTGGTCGGTCTTAGAATAAATCCTAAATACGGGGGATTCGCCCCTATATGCATGACACTATTAAAAACTGCCAAGTTTGTTTGACCACTCTTCGATTTTGTACCAATAAGATTAGCCGGTTTAAAACCAGAAACCTTATTGATTAAGTTTGCTCGAAAACGACTGGGCAAGTCCATGATATCTTCAAAGGAAAAAGTCTTATCCATAATAGCAATTTGTACAAAGGTATTGAGAATTAACAATTCTTATCTAGACCCTCTATTCCAATTAGATAGACGAATTGTGTGGCAAATCAGATTCACTAAATCATTACACTTGCTCTTTTACAAGAGTTATCATCTTGTAAAGCAAAACAACCTCTAGAATTACCGCGGGGAAGAACAAAAACAGAGCAACTGGAGAAAGAAAAACAGTTAACAAACAAAAAGACATAAGCAATTCTAATCCACCAGCTGCAAAGGCAATTGTTCGTAATTGCTTGCCCGATTTTAACATTGATATCCCGAATAATATTCCCAAGGCTCCAAAGCCAATAGCTTCAGCCAAGACTACTACTTCAAAATTGAATGAATTATAAAATATAGAAATGATATCATAGGTGTAAAAGCCTAATAGCGCGATGATGATTAAGACCGATGCAATTTTCATTAAATAATTTTTCAAAAGCTTTCCAGAAATAAGAAAACCGTAAATAAAGGTGACATTAAAAACAAGCACTAGCACTTTTATTGCAAAATGCCCCCATCTACCATAAATGAGTTCATCATCATCAAAACGAACGTAATCAGCGATACCCTCAAATACCGCAGTTATTATCAGTAAAATACCGGAAACTAAAGCAACTATTAACAAGGTATGGATTGATTGTGCTTCTTTTGGTGGTATTGCACTTAGTTTTGAGTCTTGAGAGCGGTCTATCTCTAGTAGCGTTTCATAATCGTAATCCAATGCAGACAGAATAGTCTTTATGGTATAACTTCTTGGAGATACTTCTCCACTTTCAATGCGCTGCAGTGTTCTTACGTTGATGTTGCATTGCTCCACTAACTCTTCCTGAGTGAGCCCCTTTTGTTTTCGTAATTCAGAAATTTTTAATCCTAGTTGCGGTTGTTCCATGACATTTGAAATTTAAAACTTGAAGCAATGTTAAGTTCAAGATAAAACATGCCAAAGGAATTTACTTGGATTTGACCCGACATTTATACGGCATTTACTAGAAACACTGGATTAGTCGAGGTTTTTTATTTGACTTCGACTGCGCTTAGAACTACAGTTTAAAATCGCTTTTTATGAAGTAATTCTCCTTCTAGGTCATAATAACGCCAAGTGCCAACTTGTTCGTCTTTGCGAAAACGGCCCGTGATTTTCTTTTCACCGTTGGCGTAGTATTCTTGGTACCTTCCATTTTTGAGACCATCCTTTAAATCAACCTCAAAACGGATAGAACCGTTACTGTATTTCTTTGCAAAAGATTTCGCATTTAAATCGGTTGGATAAATTGGCGATAGGTTAAAAACAGCATCTGTGATTTCATTAATCTTTGAAGTTTGTTTTGTGTTTTTTGGCACTTCTTCAAACTGAGAATTTACTTTTACTTTCTCCACATCTTGATAGTTGACAATCAAGGTACTTTCAAACAAATTATCTTCTGGGGTTAGTTGAAACCCAACTTGCGGAAAGCAAATAATGAAATCTTTATTTTTTCGTAATTGCGTTTTCGTACTTCTATCCGCGATGGCATACATGTTATCATATAAAACAGGAATGTTACTATATACGAATAGACTAGATTCAGCCTCGAATTTTTTGTTGAAGGTTAAAAAATTATCGGAAGAAGCCAAGGTTTCCCTTTCTGCGTAATTGGTAATTATGGTCTTTAGCGTGTTGGGATTATTACTAAAAACTACATAATCTTCTATCTGCGTAAAATAAGGTTTGTCAAATTCTTTAAATCGATTACCCAACAAGATTTTAAAGAATCCTTTTATGGATAGAAAATTGATTTGATGATTTTTAAAAGGTATGGCCTTAAACTTTACCGGTGTTTTCTTTTTAATCTGATTGAGTACAAAGTCTAGGTTTGTTTTTGCTGCAGCACTGTCCGTAGCTTTTAATACCAATGCTAAATCGTTCTTGCCCTTTGAAATATCTGATTGTATTTGAAGTAGGGCAATCTCGTCCCCAATCCAATCCACAAAGTTTTCTTTAACATCAATCTTTAAAAACTTTTCTACTTTTTGAATTCCTGTTTTATAGCTTTCATACTCCTCAGAACTACTTGCTTCTTGTACTAACTCAAAGTTTTTATAGAATTCAGAAAAACTGTCAAAACCATAACTTATATATAAAGCAGTGCGTTTAGGCGCTATTTGGGCAATCGTTCTTTTAGCAGTGCCGGATTTCTGAAGTGCTTCTAAATAGTTTTCATTGGTGAAACTGATATTTGTAAATCCGTTTGCAGTAATCGTACTGTTTTTATCCAAATCAAAACTAAAACCTGAGAATTTAAAATTCTCGCTTACGCGGTTCATCCAATCGCTTTGCTCATTGGAAAACCTTCTATAATAGTCATCTACATAATTATACTGCAAATACAAACGAAACAAATCTTCGTAACCTACTTTTTGGTTTACCTCAATAAAACTTAAATCTCGACCTAACACAGGTTCTTGGTATTGATCAATAGAAGCTTCAACTAAAGTATGGGTGTAAGATGCAATAAGCTGATTTTTTATAAAAGCCATATGCATAGTTTCTTTAGTTTTTCGGTCGTAAATCTCTAGAATCTCATGGTCATGATAATTGCGTTTACTGAGCACATAACCTTCGTTTAAAAGTGTATTTAGATATGTTTTTAGGAGTTTAAGTTTTGCAATTCTTTTTAGATCTAGTACATAAAAAATTCCATAATCCTTTTTGGAAACCATATGGATAGAAATAAACAAAGAACGGCCATCAAAAAATTCAAAAAGCCTGCGCTTGTTATTAAAAATAGTATCTACTTTCTGAATATTTTCTGTAAGCTCTGCGAAATACCCATTTTTTTGAAGATGGTGCCAAGCATCACTTTCACTAATTTTTTTCCAGCTTTCTACAGGCTTTTCAGACTCAATCACAAAAACGGCATCCTTGGGAATAAGGTAAACAGACTGTAAATTGGTTTTGGGCGAGAGTACAAATATGTAAAGTAGATATACTACGTAGAGTGCGAATACACCTAAAAAACCAAAAAGGATTCTTTTTTTAATCATGATTCAGTACAAGTACAAAATCAAAACGTAAAAGACAGTGCTTTAGTTTATTACAAAGTCTTCAAATCTTTTATCGTTTTAAAGGCAACATCTACTTGCTCATCGTTCACTAAAATGGTAAACTCGTTAGTCGTTGAAATTACTTCATAGAGTACAATACCTTCCCAAGCCAAGCGCTGAAAAATAAAGTAGTAAATACCCGGTACGGAAACGTTTTCGGACGGCAGTTTTACCGTAACCGAAGAAAGGTTATCCGCTTTTTGGGTCAAACGCTCATGTTGAAACAAAGTATCTACAGTTTTGTCTAAACTATTGCTGATTACAATATTGATTTCGTTGACCCCACGAGAAGAGGTATAAAAAATATCCTGGTTTTTATGAACTTCCTCAAGCAGTTTCGCCTGTTTCGCCAAAATGGTTTCTGAAGAAAGAAAAGTATAATCACTAAGGTTCGACCTTACCGTTATCTCACCAATATTCTTTAGCACTTTTACGATTTTGTGCGTTGCACGAAACTCTAAATCATCAGAAAGCCGTTTTAAGGCCATCACGATGGCACCATTACGGACATCTTTGCCCAGCTCAGCTTCGATTTCCGGTTTAACAATGCGAGATAAAGAAGTAAGGTTAATAATACCTTGGCCTAAAGCACTTTGCAAGAAAGGCTTTTTCTTGATGTAATTTTCGACTACAGCTGATATCGTTTTCATTTCTAAAACTGATTTAGGAACAAAAATAACATATTGTTACAAATAAAACAAATGGTTAAAAATAATAGAATGCATCCTCCAAGTGTTCCAACTCAAATCGCTTTCCTTTTTTAAGAATGGTTATAATATCAAAACGTACATCAACATCAAGGTTGTTTTCATTAACATAAAAATCGGCGGCGGAAACCAATAATTTTATCTTTTTCTGATTGACTGTTTCCGCAATATTTTCTAAAAAATCCGAACTGCGGGATTTTACCTCAATAATGGCCAAAATACCTTCTTTTTGGGCGATAATATCGACCTCAGCTTTTAAGTATCTGTAGTTTCTATACTTAATTTTATAACCATTTTTGGTAAGAAAATCGACTGCCTTTTGCTCTCCAAGCTTTCCAAATTCGTTATGTTTCCCCATCTCTATTGAAAAATATGAAAATTTAAGTGCATTTCATCGAAAAATTTGGCAGTTAATCGCCAAATCTGCGTTATCGTTGTAAATTTAGTGCTCAATCGAACCACAACCTACCGTTAAGCACATAGTAACCCCATAAACTATGAACCTATTTAACGCCAAATTTTGCTATGGAATATTTCATTAATTGTAATACTTCTAGTTTAGCGCAATATAACACCCCTTTAGATAGAACAAGGGTTGAACATTTGTATCGTAGACTAGGATTTAGTGCGTCTGTACAAACCGTAAACGCTGCTATAGGACAATCGGCAGACGCTTTGGTAGACACACTTATAAATGAAGCTATTAATGTTGCGCCAATACCTGCGCCAGAATGGGCGGATTGGACAAATGCGAATTATCCTGAAGACGATGATTTAAGAAGACAGCTTCGCAGAGCTCAAAAAGAGGAATTTACCACTACCTACGGTAACGCCTTACTTAATAATAATTTAAGGGACAGATTGAGTTTCTTCTGGAGCAATCATTTTGTTACAGAATACGATATCTATGATTGTAATTCCTTCTTATACTACTACGTAAACTGTTTACAACGAAATGCCATTGGTAATTTCAGAACTTTTGTTAGTGAAATCGGTCTAACAAGTGCCATGCTGCGCTATTTAGACGGTGCTTTCAATAGAAGAAATAGACCTAATGAAAACTACGCTCGTGAGCTTTACGAACTATTTACTTTAGGTGAAGGCAATGGTTATACCGAAGACGATATCGTAGAAACTTCAAAAGCCCTTACAGGATACACAGAAAGAGGGGAAATTGGGTGCACACAGATTACCTTTGACCCAGAGGAGTTTAATACGGAAAACAAAACCATTTTTGGTCAAACTGGAAACTGGGGCTATGATGATGTTATAGATATCTTATTCGCCCAAAAAGAGGACTTAATAGCCAACTTCATCTGTATGAAGTTGTATGAATTCTTTGTTCATCCAGATTCGTCTGATGTAAGCAGTAATGCCCCTCAAATAATATCAGGTCTTGCTGCGACATTCATAGCCAATAATTTTGAGTTGGCACCAGTATTGACCCAATTGTTTAAAAGTGAACACTTTTTTGATGAAACCGCTATAGGTGTAATCATTAAGAGTCCTTTCGATCTGTATCTCAATTTTATCAAGGAAACAAATTTCACCTATAATGATGGCCTTGTCATAAATGCAATAGATGCATCTAGAATGATAGGTCAAGAACTTTTTGATCCTGTTGACGTAGCTGGCTGGCAACGCGATAGGCAGTGGATCAATACCAACTATATGATTGGTAGGTGGTTGAGTATGGAAACTTTCGTACAGCTTTTTTACCAAGCAGATACAGAGCAATTCAGAACATTGGGTATTCAAGCTACGGGACCAACCGGAGCTACAGAATCCGACCCGGACGTTGTCGCCAGAGCGATAATTGACAAGTTCTTACCAAAAGGGCTTTTAACAGAAGCTGATTACGCTGTTGCGATTGCAGCATTCAGGGAACCCTACGAAGACAACAATGTCTACGAGACCGGAACGTGGAATATGATGTTAGACGACGCCGATTCGCAAGTCTATCTATTGTTATTACACCTTGTTAAAGAACCTGAATTTCAACTTAAATAAACACCTACAGTTATGTGCGATACACACCACGATAACACCCCATATAAAGGTCTTGAACATGAAGGCCACGACACCGAACACAAAAATTGGAGTCGCCGTTCATTTTTACAAGCCTTAGGAATTGCCGGATCTGGCTCTATGTTCCTCGGCAGTAACATGCTTACAGCCTCTGCTCCTTCACCGCTAACAATGGCGATGGGCGATGCTGAAACAGATAATATTCTAATCTTAATACGTCTTTCTGGCGGTAATGATGGGCTTAGTACCGTTATTCCTATTCAGCAATACGATACTTATGCTAACGCAAGACCAAATATTTATATCCCAGAAAGTAAGGTCTTAAAACTAACGGATGATTTTGGCGTTCCTAGCTATATGAACTCTCTAGAGTCACTTTGGGGCGATGGTCAATTTAAAGCCGTTCACGGCGTTGGTTACCAAGGCCAAAGCCAATCTCATTTTACAGGATCAGATATTTTCGCAAATACTGATTTAACATCTACAGGTTTCTCTGGACTAAACACAGGATGGATGGGCAGACATTTTGAAGAATGCTTCCCCAATTACTTACTAAACCCACCTGCTGCACCGGCAGCTATTCAAATTGGTAATATAGCCAACCTTGTATTTCAAGGAGAAGAGACCAACTATGCCTTCGTAACCAATAATGTAGAACAGCTAGAAAGAATTGCGGACGATGGTGAATATTATAGCTTAGACGAAGCGCTTTTTGATGGCTGTATGTATGGTGATCAGGTGAAATTCTTAAGAGGTGTTTCAAATACCACAGAAAGATATGCGGCACAGATTTATGCAGCTGCGCAAGCAGGGCAAAACCAAGTCGAATACCAAGATAACGGCTTTGCGAGACAATTAGCTTTATTGGCAAGATTAATAAAAGGAAATTTAGGCACTAAGGTTTACATGATTTCAATGGGTGGTTTTGATACCCACGGTAATCAGCCTTTGGCGCATGAGCGTTTAATGACCAATCTTTCCGTTGCGGTAAATAATTTTTATGAAGATTTGGCATTTACCCAACAAGATGAAAAAGTATTAAGTATGACTTTTTCCGAGTTTGGACGAAGAATTTTTGAAAATGGTTCTAACGGAACCGACCATGGAAAGGCTGCCCCCACCCTTTTCTTTGGTTCTGGACTAAATGGTAGTGCTTTTGTAGGCGACCATCCAGACCTTGTTGAAGGTGATGGTAGAGGTAACCTTGACTACACGATGGACTTTAGAAATCTTTACGGAACCGTTCTCGCGGAATGGCTCTGTGTGCCTCGTGAAGCAGTGGAGCGACATTTAGATTTTCAATATACCGCCGTAAATCTAGGGTTTAACTGTAGTGGCGAAACTTTCGAAGACATTGCCATGAGCGATGACCCCCCGACATTACCGGATACACCACCAAGTGATGACCCAGTTGCGGAGGATCCAACCGACCCGGAAGTGGCAAACAGAATTGTACACAAACCCTATTACCCAACAGATAACGCGCCTCATATTTATTTAGAAATGCCTTTTGCAGCCCATGTAGATATTCAATTGTATAATATTATTGGGCAAAACGTTGGTACGGTCTTTAATGAAATGATGCTCGAAGGTTCAGCGGAAATCAACATAAGGGAACGTATGAGAGGTAGCCTTTCTACAGGAAAGTACATCTATCAAATACAAGTTGGTGATGAAAAAATGAGTAAATCTGTAATGATCGTATAAGTTATACTTGCATTTTCCAGAACCCTCGATAGTGTATCCCCACACCCCAATTAGGGCTACATGATTCGAGGGTTTCCTTTTTAATTTTAGTATAGATTACCCCAGTAAAATCAGTATTTTTGAGGCCTAAATTTAATTTAATGTCTCAAGAGTCACCTTCTAGATATACCATTACTGCCGCTTTGCCCTACACCAATGGCCCCATACATATTGGCCATTTAGCCGGTGTTTATGTTCCTGCCGACATTTATGCACGCTATCAAAGACTTCAGGGGAAAGATGTTGCTTTCATTTGTGGCAGTGACGAACATGGTTTTGCCATTCCGATGAAGGCAAAAAAAGAAGGAGTTTCACCACAAGATATCATTGATAAGTATCACGGAATTATCAAAAAGTCTTTTGAAGACTTTGGTATTTCTTTTAACAACTATTCGCGTACTTCCGCGAAGGTGCACCATGAAACTGCATCGGCGTTTTTTGAAAAACTGTACCATCAAGGTGATTTTATTGAAGAAGCAACCGAACAATTATACGATGCGGAAGCCAATCAATTTTTAGCTGATCGTTTTGTAACAGGCACTTGCCCAAAATGTAGTTTTGAAGCCGCTTATGGCGACCAATGCGAAAACTGTGGCTCTTCACTAAATGCCACGGATTTAATAAATCCAAAATCCACCATTTCTGGTGCTGTACCCACCTTAAAAAAGACAAAACACTGGTTTCTTCCCTTAGATAAATACGAAGACTTTTTAAAGAAGTGGATTTTAAAAGACCATAAAAGCGATTGGAAACCCAATGTATATGGGCAATGCAAATCGTGGATAGATGATGGACTAAAACCCCGAGCCGTAACGCGTGATTTAGACTGGGGCATTCCAGTACCTGTCGAGGGTGGTGAAGGAAAGGTCTTATATGTTTGGTTTGATGCACCTATTGGTTACATTTCTTCTACGAAAGAATGGGCAAAAAGAGAGGACAAAGATTGGGAACCGTATTGGAAGGATGAAAACACTAAAATGCTGCATTTTATCGGTAAAGATAATATCGTTTTTCACTGTATTATTTTCCCTAGCATGCTCAAGGCGCATGGTGATTATATTTTGCCGGAAAACGTGCCTGCCAATGAATTCTTGAACTTAGAAGGCAATAAACTATCCACCTCAAAGAATTGGGCGGTTTGGTTACATGAATATTTGGCGGACTTCCCAGATATGCAAGATGTACTTCGTTATACCTTGACCGCCAATGCCCCCGAGACCAAAGACAATGATTTTACTTGGAAAGATTTTCAAGCGAGAAATAACAACGAACTCGTAGCTATTTTTGGAAACTTTATTAATCGTGTTACGGTACTTACACATAAATACTATGAT
The DNA here is from genome assembly GCF_055693185.1 of Croceitalea sp. W27. Taxonomy (NCBI): domain Bacteria; kingdom Pseudomonadati; phylum Bacteroidota; class Flavobacteriia; order Flavobacteriales; family Flavobacteriaceae; genus Croceitalea; species Croceitalea sp. W27. The sequence goes on along the minus strand of NZ_CM146327.1, from coordinate 2,588,418 downwards.
GGGCAAGTGCCGCAACCTTCTGCTTTTAGTGCCATTGACACTGAAACCTTGGAATCTGTGAAAGCCTTTCCAAAAACACTAACAGATTCGTTGGAACGCTATCGTTTTAGGGAGGCTAGCCAAGAACTCTTGAATCTCGCGCGACTTGGCAATAAGTATCTGGCGGATGAGGAGCCTTGGAAATTAATTAAGACCGATGAAGAACGTACTAAAACTGTAATGTATGTAGCGCTGCAAATAGCTGCTGCCCTAGCTGTTTTAAGTGAGCCTTTTTTGCCATTCACCTCAGGCAAATTAAGTTCTATACTCGCAGTCACATCGAGCGGAGTCGAGATGTCTTGGAATGATGTCGCTACAAAAGAAACGTTACTCCCTACTGGTCACATAATTCATAAAAGTGAATTGCTGTTCCGTAAAATAGAGGATAAAGAGATTGAGGCCCAACTAGAAAAATTAGAGGCCACTAAAAAGCAAAATGAACACATGAACAAGGAAGTAGCTCCACAAAAAGCCACAATTACTTTTGATGATTTCACCAAATTGGATATGCGTGTAGGCACTATTCTAGAGGCAGAAAAAATGCCCAAAGCAAATAAATTATTGGTATTAAAAGTAGATACAGGTATCGATACGCGAACCATTGTTTCTGGTATTGCAGAAAGTTTTACACCTGAAGATATTGTAGGGAAACAAGTTACTGTTTTGGTAAACCTAGCACCAAGAAAATTACGCGGTGTAGAAAGCCAGGGCATGATATTGATGACAGAAAATAAAGATGGTAAACTGGTTTTTGTAAATCCAGATGAGGCAGAGGTTGATAATGGCACAAATATTAGTTAAATTGCACACATATTGTCTAGAAATTTTCAAAACTAACCTAACTTTAGAATAGAACTTCGTCAAATGGGATATCCAGAATTGGCTACAACTCCAATTAGAGAGACAATATTCTCTGTTTCTTATAACGAAATAGTTGACGAAAACTGTTTTGATAATTTTTTGAAAATAAAAGAAATTGAAGATAGTTTTGAAGTTAAGCCTTCTATAAATCAAGAATTTAAAATTGACCAAAAAGGTGGTGTTGAAGTCACAAAGAAGAATGGCTTTCATTTAAAATCAAAGAATACTATCCTTCAGCTTAGAAAAGGTTCTTTTTCATTTCATTTTTTAAATGGGTATAAGAAATTTGATGATTTATTGGTAGAATTCCAAAACTATTGGTTTCTATTTGACAAAGTGACTAAAGACAGTCTAATAATTACAAATTATTCGGCTAGGTATATTAACGTGATTGAAACTGATAAGGAAAATCAGCCTACTCATTTAGTTCAACTTTATCCTAAACAAACTATGGATAGAGATATTAAAAATTTTCAAAATTCAATTCAATTTTCATATTCAAATCAACCTGAATATTTAATCAATGCCGTGTCAACCAAATTAGATAAAGGAGGAGTTTTATTAGACATCTCTGTAAGCGGAATCAATACTAAAAAAGAAAGTGTCGACTTAAAAAAAACTTTTGAACCTTTAAGGAATATCAAAAACAAAGTGTTTTTCGACTCTATTACTGCTAGAGCTTTACTAAAATATATGAACTTTAAAAAGGAGGATTAATATGGACTATCATTCATCTATAACTAACAATTTATTTTTAGAACAATCTGAGATTTTTCGTGAAGTTTATGAGAATGCCAAAAAGAACGACACAGAGACCTTTAATCCTGTTAGTATTAATACTATTGACGATTGGTATAACAGTATTTTGACAAAATATGATTTTATAAATCTATTACAGTTACGTGGACTGCATAAATTTTTTAATGAGCTAAAATCTGTTCTTACCCAAATAGACCCTAATAAGCTTGATATTAAAAATGAGGTTGTTGAAGATACAGATTTAATGCTATGGCGTGAGTCTTCATATGGTATTTCAAAATTAGTTTTCGATGAGTTCGGCCAAATCACCTACTTATTTAATGGAAATAATGGTCAAAAAATAAAAGGAGTTTTCGAAGGGGGGATAGATATGGAAAAACTTCTTTACCGATTTATTTCTAAATAAGATTTCTTATTGATTTGGAATGTTCCTTAGAATATATCCCTAAACGTTTACATACAGATAAAAAACCTATCAAAGAAGTTTTTTATTTAGGTGAAGAATTATACTATAGATGTAAATCTGGGGAATGTTCAAAACCTTACGATAAGATATCCCTTTACAATATATCCCATAATAGAAATTTTTGCTCCCCTGATGAATATAAAAGGGATGATGTTTTGTTCAACATATTAGAAGAAGATCAAAGACAAGTTTACGATTTAAATACCACTGTCCTTAAAATTAAAAGTTTAGAAAATAATAATACTTACATTAAGGAAATTATCAGTAAAGACAATGTAAATCTCAAGGCAACAATAACTTTAAAACATCAACCTATTCCATGTATGTATCCACATAGCATATTTGAAGTACGTGTCAATGGAGTTATTGTTAATAATGATAATTACAATAAAATTTTGAACAAAAGGAGTATACCTTATAAAAATTTAAGAAGCGACATTCGACAAGAATTAACTTCAATTATACAAACAGGTAATATTGATTCAAGTAAAAACACTGAGTATATTGATGAGCCTTAATAAATTTAGTACTTGACTCCCATCCCCTACATCCTAAAATACACTCAACTCCCTGAAAAGAGTATTGAAAACACCGTTGCGCTTTTAAATGAAGATTGTACCATCCCCTTTATATCTAGATATAGAAAAGAGCGCACAGGGAATTTGGACGAGGTGCAAATTAGTGAGATTGTAAAATACAAAACACAGTTTGAAGCATTAGAAAAACGAAAGCTTGCCATCATTAAAGCCGTTGAAGAACAAGGTTTATTAACTTCAGAATTAAAATTAAAATTTTCAAACGCCACAGACCTCACAAGTCTAGAAGACCTTTACCTACCCTTTAAAAAAAGCAAGAAAACAAAGGCGGAAACCGCACGTAAAAATGGACTGGAACCATTGGCAAAAATCATCATGAGCCAAAAGTCAGATGAGATAGAATTCATTGCTTCTAGCTATCTAAGTGATACTATTGAAAACGAAGACGATGCCCTGGAGGGTGCGCGACACATTATTGCAGAATGGATCAATGAACGTACCGATATTCGAAATCAACTTCGAAATCAATTGGAACGCCATGCGCTGCTCACTACCAAGGCCATCAAAACGAAAAAAGAAGATACTTCAACTGCGGAAAAAGCGCAAAAATTCCGTGATTATTTTGACTGGAGTGAAGCCTTGAACCGTTGCCCTTCGCATCGATTCTTGGCAATAATGAGAGCCGAAAAAGAAGGTTTTATACGAGTAAAAATTGAGCTTGATGATGAACGTGCACTAGAAAATATAGAACGGCGCATTATTAAATCTAATAATTCGTGTACAGCTCAAATAGAACTTGCAATTGCAGATGCTTACAAACGTTTGCTTTTCCCTTCCTTATCCAACGAACTGCTTAAAAATGCCAAAGAAAAAGCGGATACCGAGGCTATTCAGGTCTTTTCAAAGAACCTAAAACAGCTATTGCTTGGTGCGCCTTTAGGCGAAAAACGTATTCTGGCCATAGACCCGGGTTTTAGAACGGGTTGCAAGGTAGTTTGTTTAGATGCTCAGGGCGATTTAAAACATAACGAGACTATATATCCACACGCACCACAGAACAAAAGCACCGAAGCAATAAAAAAACTGAGCTCTTTGGTAGATGCCCATAAAATTGAAGCGATTGCCATCGGCAACGGAACAGCATCAAGAGAAACGGAACAATTGGTAAAAAGAATTCATTTTAAAAACCCTATCGAGGTTTTTGTGGTCAGTGAAGCGGGAGCCTCAATCTACTCTGCCTCTAAAATCGCACGTGAAGAATTCCCCAATTATGATGTTACCGTACGTGGAGCAGTCTCTATAGGGCGGCGTTTGGCAGACCCGCTGGCAGAATTGGTAAAAATAGATGCTAAATCAATCGGTGTTGGCCAGTATCAACATGATGTAGACCAAAATAAACTACAGACCTCTTTAGATACCGTGGTAGAAAGTTGCGTAAATGCTGTTGGCGTGAATATCAATACCGCAAGTGTTCCGCTTTTAAGTTATGTATCCGGTATTGGTCCAAAATTGGCTGAAAATATTGTTTCTTTTAGAAATGAACATGGCCCTTTTTCTGATAGAAACACCATAAAAAAAGTACCACGTTTGGGCGGTAAAGCTTTTGAGCAAGGAGCAGCTTTTTTACGTATTAAAAATGGAGCCAATCCTTTAGACAACTCTGCAGTCCACCCTGAAAGCTATGCTTTGGTAAAACAAATGGCAAAAGACCAAAAACTGCCTGTTTCAGATTTAATAGGTAACGGAAGCGTGTTAAAAAACATTCCGCTAGAGGAATATTGTACAGACACCGTCGGGCTGCCAACACTAGAGGATATTACCAAAGAATTGGAAAAACCAGGTTTGGATACGCGTGAAAAAGCCAAGGCCTTTACTTTTAATCAAAATATTAAGAACATTACGGACCTAAATGAAGGACAATTGCTTCCTGGAATTGTAAATAACATCACCAATTTTGGGTGTTTTGTTGATGTAGGCATTAAGGAAAGTGGACTAATACATGTTTCTAACCTTGCCGATACTTTTGTAAAAGATGTAAATGATTATGTGCATCTACATCAACAAATTATTGTAAAAGTATTATCGGTAGATATTCCCAGAAAACGCATACAATTGGCGCTGCATAAAAACTAGTGGACGGCACGCTCCAAACGGTCGTTGATGCTAATTCCAAGACCCTCTTCTGGGAAACGTTCTGCGATAATTACATCAAGATGCATTTGATCTAGCTCATGCAAAGCTGAAAACAGATGTTGTGCAGCTTCATCCAAACTTTTTTGTTCTGAAAGTACTTTTACCGTGCAGTTTTCATAATTGGTTTTAAAAAAACTGAGTACCCCAATTTTCAGATGTGCATGCTCCTCAATGGTTTCAGCAACAGTCTCACTAATCATCAATTTTGTACTTGGCGCATAATGCTTTAATAGCATTCCGGGTGCAACAGGGGCTTTTTCTTCTTTGGTCAATAGTTTAACCTGGCCTACACATTCCTTAATCGCTGCAATGGAAATTCCTCCTTTTCGATATACCGTAGGTACACCAGCCTCAAAGCCCACAATGGTTGATTCAAGGCCAACTTCGCATGGCCCACCTTCCAAAATCGCTGGTATTTTGGAGCCAAAATAAGAAGCTACGTGTTGGGAAGAAGTAGAGCTGATTTTAGTAAAGGGATTAGCACTAGGCGCTGCCAAAGGAAAATCAAGACCTTGTAGCAGAGCTCTAGTAACTCGGTGCTTTGGCATACGAATACCCACAGTAGGTTTTCCGGCAGTAATCAAATCGCTAACTCCTTCCTTTTTGGGTAAGATAAGCGTTAAAGGTCCGGGCCAAAAAGTTTTCATTAGGGCTCTTGCAGCTTCAGGCACTTCCTTGACCAAAGCATCCATTTGTGATATATCATGAATGTGAACAATAAGCGGGTTGAACAAAGGCCTCCCCTTCATTTCAAAAATCTTTTTTATAGCCTCTTCTTCATAAATATTTCCCGCCAAACCATAAACCGTTTCGGTCGGTATGGCAACAATCTCATTGTTTCTTAAGAGCTCTTGGCAATAGGCAATATCTTCTGTGATAACACTTTTCATTCCGCAGCAAAGATAATGCAGCCATATGGTTTCATTTGTATGGCATTAGAAAATAAGCCCCACTCTTTTGTTTTGAAGTTTTGAAGCTAGACCTTTGTCCTCAATATGCTCAAAATAGCCTTTCATCCTATTTACAAACACCCCTTACCTGAAGGGCATCGGTTTCCGATGATAAAATATGATCTGCTTCCGCAACAACTACTTTATGAAGGCACTTGTGATGAAGCTAATTTTTTTGAGCCAACTTTTCCTGAAGATGAGCATATTCTAGCAATCCATACAACATCTTATTACGAAAATCTACTAAGCTTAGCAATTAAACCAAGTGCCGCTAGAAAGATTGGGTTTCCGCTTTCTGAAGAACTCGTATCAAGAGAACGTATCATCGCCGATGGAACCCTAAAATGTTGTGAATTTGCCCTCGAAAATGGCATTGCCATGAATATTGCCGGTGGCACACACCACGCCTACACAAATCGTGGTGAAGCATTTTGCATGCTAAATGATCAAGCTATTGGAGCGCGATATCTTCAATCAAAAAAATTAGCTGAAAAAATCTTGATTGTAGATTTGGATGTGCATCAAGGTAACGGCACGGCAGAAATATTTCAAAATGATGCTTCGGTCTACACTTTTTCCATGCACGGGGCGTCGAACTATCCCTTTAAAAAAGAAGTTTCAGATCTAGATATTGCTTTAGAAAAAGGAACGGATGATAAAACCTACCTAACCATTTTAAAGGATACCTTGCCTAAGCTAATTGCTAAAGAACGACCCGATTTTATTTTTTACCTCTGCGGAGTAGATATTTTGGCTTCGGATAAACTAGGCACCTTAGGTATGACCTTAAAAGGTTGTTTTGAGCGTGATCGTTTTGTGCTTCAAACCTGTAAAGACCTCAAAATTCCTGTTCAATGCAGTATGGGCGGTGGGTATTCACCGGATATTAAAGTAATTGTCGATGCACATGCCAATACCTTTCGTTTGGCCCAAGAAATCTTCTTTTAAGACCCGATATTTAGGTTAGCTTAAATCCTTATCTTGTTGGTCAAATCAACCATCATGAAAAAACTAAATCTACTTCTATCACTACCCCTTTTTGCAATAAGCTTCATTGTTTCTGCCCAACCATCAGACAAAGCGAAAGAAATCGCTTCACAAATTGTTAAAGAGGCAAATGAAAATTCACAATTGGAAAATCTTGCCCATGAATTATTGGATGTTATCGGCCCCCGTTTGGTAGGCACACCACAAATGAAGAAAGCGAATGACTGGGCGGTAGCCAAATATAGCGATTGGGGCATTTCGGCCAAAAATGAAGAATGGGGAAAATGGAGAGGATGGGAACGTGGCATCACCCATGTAGATTTGGTGTCTCCAAGAGTGGTCAGTCTCAGTGGAATGCAATTGGCATGGAGCCCCAGTACCGATAAAAAAGGAATTACTTCAGAACTGGTTCTAATTCCTGATGTGGCCGATTCTTTGGCATTTTCAAAATGGCTGCCCAATGTCAAGGGCAAGATAGTTATGGTGTCTATGCATCAGTTGACTGGTAGACCAGACTATAACTGGGAAGAATTTGCTACCGAAGCTTCATTCGAAAAAATGAAAAACGAACGTGACGCCCATACTAAGGCTTGGCGCGAACGTATTCGAAAAACAGGTTATACTTCTAGGACAATAAATGCAGCTCTTGAAAAAGCTGGCGCCATCGGCATTGTGCAATCGAGATGGTCCAGAGCTTTTGGTGCTAATAAAATTTTTAGCGCAAACACCAAAAAAATACCGGTAGTCGACCTTTCTCTTGAGGATTATGGAATGCTCTATCGTATGGTGGAAAATGGTGACAAACCAATAATCAAAGTTGTTGCAGAATCAAAAGAATTGGGTACGGTACCTACTTTTAATACCATCGCAGAAATAAAGGGTAGCGAACTGCCCAATGAATATGTAATTCTATCCGCCCATTTTGATTCTTGGGACGGAGCAACCGGAGCAACCGATAATGGTACTGGCACCATCACCATGATGGAAGCCATGCGAATTCTTAAGAAAGTTTATCCCAACCCCAAACGCACCATTCTTGTTGGTCTTTGGGGAAGCGAAGAACAAGGCCTAAACGGGTCAAGGGCGTTTGTGGAAGACCACCCCGATATTGTCGAAGGTGTACAAGCCCTTTTTAATCAAGATAACGGTACTGGAAGAGTGGTGAGGCTTTCCGGACAAGGTTTCTTGAATGCTTATGATTATTTGGGCAAATGGTTGGAAGCCGTACCAAAAGAAATTACCGATGAAATTGAAACTACCTTTCCTGGAGTACCAGGTGGTGGCGGTTCTGATTACGCCTCTTTTGTAGCGGCCGGCGCTCCAGCATTTTCATTGAGCTCGTTAAGTTGGAGCTATTGGAACTATACCTGGCACACCAACTTGGACACTTATGATAAAATTGTCTTTGATGATGTTAGGAACAATGCTATTCTAACCGCAATTCTTGCTTATATGGCCAGCGAGGCCCCAGAGAAAACATCAAGAACAAAATCGGTACTGCCCTTAAACTCAAGAACTGGAGAACAGCGCACATGGCCTACTCCACGTTCTCCACAACGTGATGGCGGAAAACTGGATTAGCTTATTTAAACTCTTTTCAAATTTTGAATTCGATAAGGCCAAATGCCTTATCTAGCTAACTTGTTTTCGTAACTTTACGTAAAAATAGCACTCATGTTATCAAAGAAATTAGAAAAGGCACTTAACGAACAGATACGAATAGAAGCAGAATCTTCACAAACCTACCTTTCTATGGCATCTTGGGCAGAAGTAAAGGGTCTTGAGGGTGTTGCAGGCTTCATGTACGGGCATTCGGATGAAGAACGTATGCATATGCTAAAATTGGTAAAGTATGTTAACGAACGTGGTGGTCATGCTAAAATATCTGATTTAAAAGAGCCAGAAACAGAGTTTGTCAGCTTGACAAAAATGCTGCAAAAATTATACGAGCATGAAGTTTTTGTTTCGCAAAGTATTAATGAATTGGTTCATGTGACCCTTGAGGAAAAAGACTATGCCACCCATAATTTTCTACAATGGTATGTAGCCGAGCAATTAGAAGAAGAAGCTTTAGCAAGAACTGTACTTGACAAAATAAACTTGATTGGTGATGATAAGGGAGGCCTCTATCTTTTCGACCGAGACATACAACAATTGACAGTTGAAAGTGCTGCCTCGGAAACAATGGGGGAATAATTTTAACACTTAAGCTTATTTAGATTAATTTAAAATAGCATATTTTTGTACCATTCTGTTAGAGAAATGGGCAAAAAGAAAAAGAAATCCGCTAAGAAAAAAGCACAGCTCAAAGAGCTTGTACCCAGCAATTGCAAAACCAAATGCTGCAAAAAGTTCAAAAAGGGAGAAAACAAGCGCTGTAAGCGATGCCCTTGCTATGATTTACTCAAAAAAGTAGCTTAATTATTTATCCTTTACAAAGCTTAGCCCTTCAAGGTAGTCACCACTCGTATAGCGGTCAATGTAAGTAGTTGCATGTTTCAAGAAAAGTGTGCTATGCCCACATTTTAATGAACAGGCTGCCCGATGGTCTTTATAGAATTTTATTTTGTACTTTAAGTAAAACTGATAGGCCAATATATTTTTATCCGCCAAGGCGTTTTCAAAAGATTTTTGGTCTTTCCAAAAATCACGTTCATCCTCCGCGCTTAAAAAAGTATAGCTAAGTTCGTATTTGGCATCTTTTTCGGCCAGTGAAGCGTAAAACGATTCAGTACTCATAAGACGCTTTGTTTGACCTAATACTCCTAAAGGAAGTATCAACAAAGCAAATGCTATGAGTTGTAACTGTTTCACAAAATTGTTTTTTAATAAGACGAACTACATGCCATTAAGTTGCATTGATTTATTTAATTTATTGTTAAAAATTCACCCATAAAAAGAAAGAGGGCAAAATGCCCTCTTTTCTCGATAGTATGTTCTTGAGTTTATTTACCCAACATCAAAAGCTCATTGCATCGTACTTCGGTGATATATCGCTTTTCACCTTCTTTGGTTTCATAAGAACGGTGCGTTAGCTTTCCTTCTACGGCCACCTGTTTTCCTTTAGCCAAGTAGTTTTCCACAATTTCGGCCGTTTTACCCCAAGCAACTATATTGTGCCACTGCACATCTTCCACTTTTTCTCCTTGAGCATTTTTATAGCTTTCACTGGTTGCGATAGAGAATTTGGCCAATTTATTACCATTGTCCATGTTTACAATTTCTGGGTCTTGCCCCAGGTTACCAATCAACTGTACTTTGTTTTTTAATGCGTTCATCTTTCTAATTTTTATGGTTTAACAGTTAATACTATCAAGCCACCTTGACTTGACACTGCAAACCTAAAACAGGCAAGAAAGAAGATTCGGTTTGGAAGCATTTATTTTCGTTTGTAAACGTTTGTAGTCGTTTGTATCAGTGTATAATTCCCTCCACATAGGGAACTATATACAATTCAATCTTATTTAACGATGATTCAACCTAAAGTAATTCTATTTTTCGCTGAACAGGTACATATTTGAATCAGAATTCATCAACCTTAAAAACAAATATATGTCACCAACAGAAGTATTTTCCGTAACTAATCTCGCCGCCATGCCCATGTGGCTTCTTATGATTTTTCTACCCAAGTGGAAAGTCACCCGATTCTTAATCGATTATAAAATAATTCCACTGGCACTGGCCCTAGTCTATGCCATCTATATTTTTATAGCCATCAAAGCAGGGGGTGGAATGGACTTCGGTAGCTTAGCATCGGTCATGCAATTATTTACTGCCGAAAATGCTGTTCTAGCAGGTTGGGTACATTACCTCGCCTTTGACCTTTTGGTGGGCATGTGGATGTTGGACCAAAACAAATCATTAAAAATTCATCAACTCTTAATGGCTCCATGCCTACTGGGCACTTTTATGCTAGGCCCAATAGGATTTTTAGCCTTTATGATCATCAAAACCATTAAAACAAATCAGTCATGAAATATCTCAACCAAATACTCAATCCCGTAAAAAAAGCAAGTCCCATTCTTTATTGGGTGGTCATACTTCATGTCATATTTACGATAATATGTCTACTAGGATTGGCCACAGACGAAAGAACCCTTATGGGCATTAATGTATGGATAAAGCCATTAAAGTTTTCAATCTCTGGAGGCATCTATATTCTTACCCTGGGGTTTTTAACGACACTTTATCCCTATTCAAAAAGAAAGCGTAGTATTATAACAAATGTTGTTGCCATAACCTTATTGTTAGAAATCGGCATTATCATCTACCAAGCGGCAAGAGGTGTACAATCGCACTACAATGTCTCTTCCCCGTTTGACGGAATCTTATTTGCAGCTATGGGAATTTTAATCGCAATAAATGTCTTGATCATGGTATTGTTTATCTTCGATACGATACGATTAAAACTAAATACATCCAAATCAGTTCAATGGGCCATACTATTAGGTTGGATAATTGTAGTGTTCGGCAGTTGGGTTGGTGGTCAAATGATAAGCCAAATGGCACATAATGTAGGTGTTGCTGATGGTGGGGCCGGTCTACCATTGGTAAATTGGAGTACCATTGCCGGTGATTTAAGAGTAGCGCACTTTTTTGGCCTACACGCCATACAGGTAATTCCGTTATTTGCACTGTGGGTCGCTAAAAAATGGAACTTTACGGACAAAAACCAAATTCTAGCGGTTACCATTTTTGGATTACTCTATGCGGGTTGGATAGCGTATACTTTTTATCAAGCCAAAATGGGTATGGCCTTGATTCAATTATAATACAACGAAAATGCTTTTTAACAAAGAGAAAAGAATAAAATACTTAGGCTTCAATGACTTTTGGTTTGCTACTATTGGCATCCTATTTCTAAGTTTTATCACCGATTTTCTTTTTAATAATTCATTTGTTCGTTTTCCCTTTATTGAGGCAGCAATCAATTGGGGCGTATCTTTATTTTTTACCATTTGCGACTGGCTTATTATTAGAAGTGTTATTATTCTCCTCCGAAAAAAATACCCAAACCTTAGTGATGTAGGCAAACGGCTTGTACTATTATTTTTAACTATTGTTAGTACGGTTCTTATTGTAGACTTTATCGGAAATAGAGCCTTGTCGTTCATTTTTGAAGATTTCAACGGTAAAACTTCTTCAAAAGTTCTTGTACCAGTTATAATTATCAGTACTATGACCATGGCCATATATGAGGCCATCTACTATTATGTGCGATTTAAAAAATCTATCATAGAAAAAGAGCAAGCCAAACAGGCAATGGTCCAGGCCGAATTAGACACCTTAAGAAACCAGGCTCAACCACATTTTCTATTCAATACCCTTAATACCTTAAGAGATATTATAGATCAAAATTCTAAAGAAGATGCCAAAGAATTTGTAGACAAAATAGCTAATGTCTATCGGTTTATACTAGAATCAGGCAATGCCAATCTAACCTCTTTACAAGAAGAATTAAAGTTTGCAAAGTCGTACATTCACATACAGTCTGAACGGTTTGGTGAAAACCTTAAAGTAAATTGGAATGTACCGAATACAGCCCTAAAAAGTATGGTCGTACCTATGAGTTTGCAACTTTTACTTGAAAATGCAATAAAACACAATGTAATTTCAAAGGCCAGACCACTTTTAATTAGTGTATCGGCCAACAATGACCATCTCGTAGTTTCCAATAAAATTCAACCAAAATCTACTAAGCTACCCTCAACAAAAGTGGGTTTAAAAAATATTGAAAAACGCTATCATTTAATTTCGGGCAAATCGATTGAAATTAAAAATGATGAAGGTCAATTTCAAATTTCCATTCCGTTATTGCAAATAGCAGATCAAAAGAAATATAATGAAGGTACTCATAATTGAAGATGAAGCTAGAGCGGCAAATCAATTGCAGAACATGCTAAGAACCTGCGATTTTCAATACGAACTATTGAATATTATCGACACTGTAGAAGATTCGGTGCTTTGGTTTCAACAAAACAGCAATCCTGACCTTGTCTTTATGGACATTCAATTAGCTGATGGGTTAAGCTTTGAGATTTTTCAAAAAATTAGTGTTGAGGCGCCAATTATATTTACCACCGCTTTCGACCAGTATGCCATACAGGCATTTAAAGTCAATAGCGTTGACTATCTCTTAAAACCGATTCAAAAAGAAGAATTGGATGCAGCCCTACAAAAGTTTGATAAGACCAATAAACCATTAGCTCCTGAACCTGCTATTTTAAAACAATTACTTCAATCAATGCAGACAATGCATAAAAGAGATGGGCTTTTGGTAAAGGAAGGCAACAGTTTTTTTCAGGTAAAAGTTGCTGAATTTTTATACTTCTACTCTGAAGAAAGTATCACTTTTGGAGTAACCAAGACCAAACGTTTTATCATAAATGAAACTATTGACGAGCTATTCGGTACCCTCGAGACCAATGAATTCTTTAAAATAAACCGTGGTCAACTCGTCTCGAAAAGTGCAATTGAAAAAATAGATCCTTACTTTAATCACCGGGTAAAATTGGCCGTGGCCAACGCAAGAGATCAAGAGTTTATAGTTAGTAGACCAAAAACAAGCGATTTTAAAAATTGGTTGAATAGCTAAAAGCAGGTAAACACCGACCTAATTAAAAAACGGAACAATTCTTGCCGCTCTTTTGTTAAACTATCGTCTTTACTATAAATAACCACTATGTTCCGTAATATTCTATTCTTTGTACTCCTTGGTTTCTTCTTAACCAGCCCGCACGCTCACGCCACTAATAATATGATAAAAAAACCTGAGTCGATACACGTAGCAGACTACTTTGTATATCATGGCATCACTGATATCGTAACAGAAAAAATGAAATCTTTTACTAAAAAATATAACATTGGTTTCAGAAATAAAGGATGTAATATGCTGAATACCACTGCTACCAAAGAGCATAATATGAGGGTTGCAGAAAACCTGAGTAATTATCTGGGCAACACGCAATGGATAGACGAATTGCCCATGAAAATTTTAGGCGTAAATTAATCCATAGATTTATTTAGTAACTTTCCTTTTAAATTAAGGTCATGAAAAAAACTTTTACACTAATCGCATTATTTGCAATATCATCACTTATGTCACAGACAAAAAACTTTCTTGATGTTTCTTATCTAGAGACCTCGGCTAGGGTAGATACTTTGGTAGACCCTGATAAAATCTATTTGAATATTACGATTCAAGAAAAGGATTCAAAAGGAAAAAAATCTGTTGAAGAACAAGAAAATAAAATGGCGCAAAGCCTTAAAAATCTGGGCATAGATATCGATAAGCAATTAACGATTAAAGACCTTGCCAGCAACTATAAAAAATATTTTTTACGCTCTAAAGAAGTGCTGAAAAGCAAACAATATTCTTTATTGGTCTACGACGGATTAACGGCTGGTAAAGTCATGGCAGCCTTAGAAAATTTAGATATCGCCAACACCTATCTCGAAAAAACGGAATATTCTAAAATGGATGAATTGGAACTTACCCTTAAATCAAGAGCCGTAAAAAAGGCAAAACGAAAAGCCGAAGCCCTTACCGAACCTCTTGGTCAAAAAGTAGGTGTTGCCATTCATATCGTTGATAATTCACAGCCGTATTACCCAAGATACAACCAGCCCCAAATGCGAATGAAAGCTATGGTTATGGAAGATGCCTCAACACCGGAACCATTGGATATTGGTTTTGAAAAAATAAAGGTTGAAGCCACCGTAAATGTTAAATTCAGGCTTTTGCAATAGTATTTTTGGTGGATGGATATACATTTTGATTTAGTATCTTTCTAGGTACTAATTTCCAACCAAATGAAAGTACTTCAAATTCCGCTAGTTATATTATTTATAACCGCTCCCCTCTTGGCACAGCAAAAATTACCAACTGTGGTTCAAGATCGATTGGAGCAGCGCATCTTTGATCTAGCCAAATTCGGATTACAAGAAAATGGGGATACGGAACGAGTAGCTTTTAGCGATGCAGACATTGAAGCTCGAAAATGGATTATAGAAACTCTAGAAGCATTAAAACTCAATGTACATATCGATTATGCTGGTAATATCATCGGCAGACGTAAAGGGAAAGACCCTTCTAAAAAATTAATTTCTTTTGGTTCGCATATTGATAGAGTACCAAATGGGGGCAACTATGATGGCTGTGTTGGGTCAATGGCTTCAATAGAAGTCTTAACTGTTTTGCAAGAGCAGAATATTACAACCAATCACCCATTGGAGATTATAATATTTTCTAACGAAGAAGGCGGCGTTATGGGAAGTAGGGCTATTTCTGGGCACTTGACCAAAAGTGCATTTTCTGTTAAAAATTCTACAGGTTATTCAATGGGCGAAGGTATTATGCGTCTTGGTGGTGATACCACAAAATTAGCCCAAGTAATTCGCAAAAAAGAATCTATGGCCACCTTTTTAGAATTGCACATAGAGCAAGGAGGTATTCTAGAGCAAAAACAACTCAATATTGGCATTGTAGAGGGTATTGTAGGTCTAAAATGGTGGGATGTTACCTTTGAAGGTTTCGCAAACCATGCGGGAACAACTCCTATGAATGCAAGGCAAGATGCTTTATTGGCTGCTGCAAAATTTGTTGTTGCCGTAAATGAAGTAGCCAATAGTTTTAATGGTGCACAGGTTGCGACAGTTGGAAGAATAAAAGCTGAACCCGGAGCACCGAACGTAATCTCAGGTAAAGTTATCGCTAGTTTAGAGATAAGGGATCTTTCTTCAGATGTTATCGAAAAAGTATATCAAAGTATTAAAGAAAGAGCTAAAGCCATTGCTCAAGAGTCTAATGTTAAAATAGGTTTTGAACCACTTGATACTACTGCCAAGCCTGCTTTAACAGCTACTTCAATTCAAAAAGAAATAGAAAGTGCTTCAAAAAACCTTAAGCTTAGTTACCATTATATGCCAAGCGGCGCAGGACATGACGCTCAAGATATGGCTACTATAGTACCTACAGGAATGATATTCGTACCTAGCAAAGGTGGCATTAGTCATTCCCCAAAAGAATTTACATCAGCAAAAGATATGGCTAATGGTGCCAATGTGCTTTTACATACAATTTTAGCGCTTGACAAAAAATTAAAATAACCAACAACACGACGAATGAAACATATTTTGCTTCTCTTTTTAGCAGTAATCCTGATTCCAGAATCAACTAATTCACAACGAAGAAAAAAGAACAATGAATCTCCAAAAGTAACCCTAAACGATTCTATGTATTCAGGGCTTAAATGGCGTAATATAGGGCCTTTTCGTGGTGGTCGTAGTGTAACTTCTACAGGGGTCGTGAATCAACCCATGACCTATTATATGGGCACTGTAGGAGGTGGCATTTATAAAACTACTGATGATGGTATCACTTGGAAAAATATTTCCGATGGTCAATTAAATACCGGTACCGTGGGAGCTATTGCAGTTGCAGAAAGCAACCCTAATATTGTAGTTGCAGGTATGGGTGAACATGCAGCTCGAGGGGTAATGACCTCTATGGGAGATGGTGTCTATAAGTCTACGGATGCAGGAAAAACATGGAAGCATATCGGTCTGGATGAGACCAGACATATTTCTGATGTAATCATAGACCCGCATAATCCAGATATCATATTTGTTGCGGCCCAAGGAGCGCAGTACGGCCCTTCTGAACAGCGCGGTATTTATAGGTCTTTGGATGGTGGTGTAAATTGGGAACGGGTACTTTACGTTGATGCTAACACAGGAGCTTCTTCCCTATCTATGGATATGAATAATCCCCTAATTCTGTATGCCGCCATGTGGCAACACAAACGGTATCCGTGGATGATGGAATCTGGGGGTGTTTCCTCGGGAATCTATAAGTCTACCGACGGGGGTACAACTTGGAAGCAACAGAAAGAAGGCTTGCCAAAAGAATTCGGCAAAGCGGGCATCTCGGTTTCTCGGGCAAATTCAGATATCGTTTTTGCTGTTATTGAAGCAGAAGGCGATAAAGGTGGTGTGTATAAAAGTGTTGATGCAGGTAAAAAATGGACTCAGGTAAATAAAGACCGTATCAATATTGCGCGTTCTTGGTACTACATGGAGATTTTTGCCGATCCCCAAAATGAAAATACCGTTTATGTTTTGAATGCTCCGGTGACCAAGTCTATTGACGGTGGAAAATCTTTTAAGCCCCTC
This sequence comes from Croceitalea sp. W27, assembly GCF_055693185.1. Lineage (NCBI taxonomy): Bacteria > Pseudomonadati > Bacteroidota > Flavobacteriia > Flavobacteriales > Flavobacteriaceae > Croceitalea > Croceitalea sp. W27. The sequence continues at coordinate 2,571,454 of NZ_CM146327.1, read as the reverse complement.
TCTACACCGCACGGCGATAATCATCATTTATGGATCAATCCCAATGACAATTCAAAAATGATAAATTCGAACGATGGTGGGGCAAACATCTCGAATAACGGCGGCAAAAGTTGGAGTAGCCAACAAAATCAGGCAACCTCTCAGTTCTACCGAGTTATTACAGATAATTTAGTGCCTTATAATGTTTACGGTGGGCAGCAAGATAATTCGGCTATTGCCATTGCCAGCAGAACAAATGATGCAGGTATTGACTGGAAAGATTGGTATTCTGTCGCGGGTTGTGAAAGTGCTTATTTGGCTTTTGACCCAGATAATCCTGAAGTGGTTTACGGTGGATGTTATCAAGGAATTATTGAAAAATGGGTAAAAGCGTCACGCGAAGGAAAACCTATAAAAGAATATCCAGAACTAGGCTTAGGCAAAGTTCCTAAAGACTTTAAATATCGTTACAACTGGAACGCGCCGATCATTAGTTCACCACATGACCGAAATACAATTTACCACGCTGGCAATGTAGTTTTTAAAACTACGGATGGCGGGCAGCGTTGGGACGTTGTCAGCCCTGATCTAACCCGAAACGAAAAAGATAAACAAGGCCCTGGCGGCGGACCATACACCAATGAAGCTGCAGGTGGAGAAAACTACAATACCCTTATGTATTTGGTAGAATCTCCGCATGAACAGGGTGTACTTTACGCAGGCAGTGATGATGGCCTGCTTCATATTACAAGAGATGGTGGTGCCAATTGGACTAACATTACACCACCGAATATTGGAAATGGCATCATAAATAGTATTGAAGTTTCACCTCATGATCCGGCAACTGCATACATCGCGGTGATGCGATACAAATCGATGGATTTAAAACCATACGCCTTTAAAACTTCGGACTACGGAAAAACTTGGACAAAAATCACGAATGGCATTACTGATAAACATACTTTTATTCGCGTTGTTCGTGAGGATAAAAAGAAAAAAGGGCTATTGTATGCAGGTACAGAAACGGGGCTCTATATTTCTTTGGATGATGGTCAAAATTGGCAAAAATTTCAATTGAATTTACCTGTGTTACCCATCAATGATCTAACTATTCAAGATAATGATTTAGTAGCTGCCACCGCAGGGCGCTCTTTTTGGATATTGGATGATGTCGGAGCGATTCAAAATAGTATGGCTTCTTCGGATAAACTGAGCATCGTACAGCCAAAACCGAGCTATCGTATTTTTGGCGGAAGCCAAGAAAAGCCTGTTCTTGGTTTAGGACAAAACCCAAAATCTGGAGTGACATTTGATTATTACCTACCAAAAAAGTTAGATTCAACTGAGCTAAAATTAGAGGTTTTACATGACGGTAAAATTATACGGAGCTATACCAACCAAAAGGCAAAGAGTTTTAAGTCATGGCCTGGTGGACCTCCAAAACCGGCTGTGCTCCCTTCCAAAAAAGGATATAACCGTTTTACATGGGATTTTAGGACTGAATCCCTACCCAGTGTAGAAAAAGTGTTTGTTTTCGGAAACTCCGCTGGTCATAGAGTTGGCCCGGGCACCTACACACTTAGATTGAGCTCAGAAAATGAGGTCGTTGAAACTTCGGCTATTGTTTTGCCCAATCCATCAGTACAAGGTACGGCAGCAGATTACACCGAGCAGCAACAAGTATTACAAACGATAGACGAAACCGTAAAGAAAATGCATAACTCGGTTAATCAAATGCGCTCCGCAAAGACACAATTAAAGAACTATGAGAAATTACTGAAAGATAACCCGTCAGCTAAGGAACTGCTTGAAAAAGGCAAGGCTTTAGAAAAACGCATTACTTCTTGGGAAGAAAACCTTATTCAACCGAATCAAAAGACATTTCAAGATGTCATTAACTTTAACAATCAACTCAATGCCGACTTATTGCACCTAAAAGGTTTTGTTGACGTTGCTGAGCCTAAAGTCACTAAGGGTGCCAAAGAGCGATTACACGATTTATTGACCGACTGGAATGCGTTTGAGCAAGAAAAAAATACAATAGTCAATACGGAGATGGAGACGTTCAATAGCTTGTTCAAGTCACTGAATTTACCCGCCTTATTGTTAACCGAAGATTAATGAATACGAAATTCATCACTGGAAAAAACTTTAAGAACGAAAAATTCACTACTACTCGTTTACCCCGTGCCGATTACGAGGAATGTGTTTTTGAGGGGTGCCAATTTCAAAATGGCTTTTTGGATAATCAGAATTTTGCTGAATGTGAGTTTATGACTTGCGACCTGAGCAATACAAATATTAAACACAGTATTTTTAACGATGTAACCTTCAGAGATTGTAAACTGATCGGTTTACGATTTGAAGATGTCAACGACTCATTGATATCGCTGCATTTTGAAAATTGTATGCTAGACTTTGCTTCTTTTTTTGGCCTACGTATGAAGCATACGGTTTTTAAAGACTGCAGTCTCGTAGAAACAGATTTTACGGAGACCGACCTAACAGCTTCAACTTTCTCCAACTCTAATTTAAACAGAGCTGTTTTTGAACAAACAATTCTTACCAAAGCAAACTTTACAACCGCCTTTAACTTAGCCTTGAGTCCTGAAAACAATCAGATTAAAAAAGCCATTTTCAGCAAAGAAAGTGCTTTGGGTTTATTGAAAAAATACGATATTGTTATAGAATAAGTCCATTATACGTTCCATTGTTCGTCATTACTAAAAGAACAACATTATGAGAGTTTTACTTTTTCTATTGGTATTAAATTTTGTATCCACTTATGGTCAAAACACACTTCAGTTGCCTGAAGGACAAGAGTCTACAGAAGCTAAAATAACCTTAGTTTCTTGGATGGAAGGACACTGGAAAGGAACGGCTTTTGGCGGAACTACCGAGGAAATCTGGAGTCCAGCGAGTGGTGGTTCTATGATGTTCGTTTTTCGCCACATGTTAGATGACAAGGTTAATTTTTATGAAGTAGGGCATATCCGTGAACTTAATAATAGTCTAATATTCGAGTTAAAACATTTTGATACTAATTTACACGGGTGGGAAGAAAAGGATGAAGTGCAACAATTTAGATTTATTAAAGCAGATAGCAATCGTGTCTATTTTGATGGTTTCACCTTTGAAAATGTGAGCCCAGAAGAGATGAACATCTATGGTTTAATTGGTAATGATGATGGCACTAAAAGCGAGATTGTCTTCAATTACAAAAAATAACGGTACCAATGAAAAAGTGTTTGGAATGCGGAGATGAAATTAAAGGAAGAATAGATAAAAAATTCTGTTCGGACTACTGCCGCAATGCCTACAACAATAAAATTAATAAAGACAGTAAAAATCTCGTGCGCAACATCAATAACAGACTTCGCAAGAACTACCGTATTCTAGACAGTTTTGAATTAAAAGATGGAAAAACGCGAACTACAAAGACAAGGTTACTAGATAAGGGTTTTGATTTTGAATACATCACCAACCTCTACACCACAAAAAAAGGAAGTACCTATTTCTTTGTTTATGATTTAGGGTATCTTCCTTTAGATAATGATTATTATATGCTCGTAAAACGAGAGTAATCTATTTCCAGTTTTGGCCCGTCAATTTAAGTGCCGCCACAACAATATCTTTTCTGCTTATTTGACCAACCAGTATACCATCTTTCATTACAGGCAGTCTTCTTCTATTGTGTTTATCAAATACGCCTGCAGCATCGAAAATACTCATATCATGCGGAATGGTCTGTACGTTTTTAGTCATAAAACGCTCTACACTCTTATCTAAAATAGGCTGGTTAAAGTAGCGGCTCTCAGAAATTTGCTTCATACAATCTGCCTCAGAAATGATTCCCACCAAAAAACCATTATTATCCATTACAGGGCCACCTGAAATATGGTGTTTTGCAAAAGCTTCCATGACCTCCAAAATAGATTGGTCAGGCGAGAACGTGACCAGTTTTGTGGTCATGTAATCCGTTACTAGAATTGCAGCATCATATTCTTTCTTTCCTGTCGTCTTTGCCCTTGCTCCTTGAAAACTCTTGATTGCCATACGCTTTACATTTTTGGTTGATTATTAAAGTTAGTGATTTTTAAGCATTTACATCAATTTTTACGTTCAAATGCATTACAGCTGTTTATTTTTATACTTTTATGGACCAACTAAAAACACCTATGAAACTTACAAGAACACTTGCCCTGCTGCTTCTTGCGCTTGCTGTCTATTATAGTTTTAAATCCTTAATGCCGGCTTATAAAGGCAATGTTACAGTCGATACAGGCTCTTTTTCAACTGAGAATGCCTTAAAGCATGTAAAACAGCTTTCGTTACAACCTCATGCTGTTGGTTTTCCAGCCCATACCAATGCGCTTGCTTATGTTATTGGTGAGCTTAAAAAAATGGGCTTGCAGACTATAACTCAAGAAGGTTATACCGCAGGTGATTGGGGCAATCTAAGCAAGGCCACTAATGTACTGGCCCGAATAGAAGGCTCTGAACAGGGTAAGGCATTGCTATTGATGTCACATTATGATAGCAATCCACATTCATCATTTGGCGCTAGCGATGCCGCTAGCGGTGTCGCCACAGTTTTAGAAGGCCTACGTGCTTTTTTAGAAGAAAATAAGAAACCGAAAAACGATATTATAGTTTTGATCACGGATGCCGAGGAGCTAGGTCTTAACGGTGCCGATTTGTTTGTCAACAAACATCCTTGGGCAAAAGACGTAGGCCTCGTTTTAAATTTTGAAGCTCGTGGTAGTGGAGGGCCTAGTTATATGCTTATCGAAACCAATAGAGGAAATGGTAAGCTTATCAAAGAATTCACAAAAGCGAATCCTAAATATCCGGTTGCCAATTCATTGGCTTATAGTATTTATAAAATGCTGCCAAATGATACTGATTTAACTGTTTTTAGGGAAGATGGGGATATCGACGGCTTTAATTTTGCCTTTATCGATGATCACTACGATTACCATACTGCGCTAGACAATTATGATAGACTTGACAGAAATTCACTTGTGCATCAAGGAAGCTACTTAATGCCACTTTTAAATCATTTTAGTAGTGCAGATTTAAACGATTTAAAGAGTCTTGACGATTACATTTATTTTAATGTTCCTTTCTTTAGATTGGTGTCGTATCCCTTTGAATGGATTTGGCCGATGTTCGCTCTGGCGATGCTGTTATTTAGTGGCCTTCTGGTTTTAGGTTTTAAAAAGAAAAAACTTGATGTAAAATCAATACTAATAGGGTTTTTGCCCTTGCTTCTTGTTTTGGTATTAAATGGTCTTTTCGGTTATTTTAGTTGGCCCTCACTTAAATGGTGGTATCCAGATTATAAAGATATGCTCCATGGCTTTACGTATAACGGGCATACGTATATTTTATGTATGGTCTTTTTGGCCCTTGGGGTATGTTTCTGGATTTACAACCGCTTCAAAAACATCAGCACCCCCAATTTATTGGTAGCACCTATATTTATTTGGCTACTGATTTGTGGCTTGGTTTCGGTTTATCTCAAAGGTGCCAGTTTTTTTATAGTTCCTCTCTTTGGATTATTGGCTGCTTTTATGGTTTATATCAATCAAGAAAAACCCAATGCCTTGTTATTATTGTTCTTGGCTTTACCTGGTATATTTATATACGCTCCATTTATTAAAATGTTCCCCGTTGGTTTGGGTCTAAAAATGATGGCTGCCGCCACTATTTTCACTACGCTTTTATATTTTATTGCAATACCGGTATTTAGGCAAATCAAAGCACCAATACGTTTGACTATTTTCGCATTCTTCTTGTTCGCCTTATTTGGTATTTCTGCGCATCTAGACTCTGGTTTCTCAAAAGAAAACCCAAAACCAAGTAGTTTGTTATATGTCTACGATGCCGACAATAATACCGCAAAATGGGCCACTTATGATAATAGGACTATTGCCTGGAACGGCCAATTTTTCGGTGAAAAGAAAAAACCGGTTTCAAATGAAGATTCCAATATTATAAGCAGTAAGTATAGTACAGGATTTACCTATGTTGCCGAAACTGAACCCAAACCCATTGCCGGGCCAAGAATTGACGTTGTTCATGATTCAATTGTAGGCACAGAACGGATAATCTCACTATGTATTACACCGCAACGCGATGTAAATAGGCTCGAAGTATTTACAAACCCTATTGCTATTACGAAGGCTACTGTGAACAATATTGAACTTTCGGAATATTATTTAGAACATAGGCGATATGGAAAGCTTATTACGCATTACGTCTCCGATAACGACTTTACCGAAATAGAACTACATATTGCAAAAGATGACACTTTAGAACTGACTTTCTTTGAAGCTTCCAATGATTTATTGACCAATAGGCAGTTTTCGGTACCTGAAAGACCAAAAAATAGCATTCCAATGCCTTTTGTTTTGAACGATGCCATTTTGGTCACCAAAACTTTAAAGTTTGAATAAAATCGTTGGGGTCATTGGTTGCGGATGGCTAGGGCTACCACTTGCAAAAGAGCTACTTAATTCTGGCTATAGGTTAAAGGGTACAACGACATCAAAAGCTAAAATGGATACCTTAAAACGAGAAGGGATAGAAGGGTTTCATATAAAGCTCAATGAAGACGGTATTACCGGGCAAATACAAAACTTTTTAGAAGGTCTGCATATACTTATTGTTAATGTTCCGCCAGGGCTAAGAGGCGATAATCCCGAAAATTATGTATCCAAAATGAAGTTTTTGCTAAAAGAAATACAGAAGGTTTCGGTAAAGCATATCGTTTTTGTGAGTAGTACTTCGGTGTACGGCAATGTAGAGGGTGAAATAACGGAAGCTGTTGCCCCAAGACCTATTTCAGAATCTGGCAAACAATTACTACGCAGCGAAAAACTCTTTAGCGAAGCTAAAACCCTCAATACTACTATTATTCGTTTTGGTGGGCTCATTGGTGAAGATAGGCATCCTATTCATCATCTTGCCGGAAAAAGCGGATTGAAAAACGGTGAGGAATTGGTAAATTTAATTCACCGAAAAGATTGTATCCATATCATTAAAACCATCCTTGAAAATAACTATTGGAATTCAGTTTTTAATGGAGTATACCCATTACATCCCCCTAAAAAAGAGTATTATACCAATGAAGCTGAAAAGCGCGGACTACCTAAGCCCACATTTGAAAAATCTTCAATAAAAATAATCAAAAAATGTATTATTAGTAAGAATTTTCTTAATAATAACAATTTTCTGTACACATCAATAATCTCTAAGTTCACTATATAGAATATCTGTTTTCACAACAATTAAGAGCTTTTTAAGTTAATTATACAATTGAATATCAATTACTTACATCCTTAATTTATACCTTTATTGTAGCAAACATAAAAGTATAGCTATGGAAAATTCAAGATTAGGCACTAGGATCTTGATGGAAACAGAAAGGCTGATTTTGAACAGTTGTTCAAAATCAAAGCTTTCAAAGAAATCAAAAGAACTACATTCTGCAATTCTCAGAAAGTATTATAATGCCGCCGATGTAAACATCGATTATGACAGGCAAAGAATAAATATGGACGTTGTTTTGTGCGACAAAAATTACGACCCAAAAAAGGTGAATCTGGTCATTTCTACCATGCCCTTAAGCCTTTCTTTTAAAGATATTTATTTTCTTCTTAAATCGTGTTTAGAGAAAGATGTGAAGAGTCTGGCATTCTACGCCCGGTTATTGCGTGAGTACGCAAATAAAGATGTCACATATATGGCCCTTTAAAAAATCATAGTTGCTAATGAAAAAGATGTCTTAAGGCATCTTTTTTTGTTTTAAACATAGGGTTTTCTTTAACAGCCTATTAGCCAATATTTTTATAGTTTTGCCCCACTATAAAAGAAACAAGATGAAAAAAACTTTGCTGGCCTTAGCATTTTTTACGGTTTTGGCAACTACCGCGCAAACAAAATCAGATTTACAATCACACTACGAAGCATTCTATAAAGAGATGAAATTACAAGGTGATGTCAATGGTGTTATCAATGCATTAACGCATCTAAATGTACTTTCTCCCTCTCAGCAACGCAGAGATACCCTTGCTTTTGTTTATATGAAGAACAATCAGCACCTTCAGGCTTTAAATACTGTAGGTATTGAAAGTGAAGCTAACGATTCTGACTTAGCCGTACAAATTAAGGCAGTTTCCTTAAAGGCATTAAATCAACCACAACGTGCCATTGTACATTTTGAAACGATGTTCAAGCGAAATCCTAGTGCCTATGTGGCCTATGAGCTAGCCGATTTAAAAATACAGGTAGGCGATAGTAAAGGTGCGGCCACCAATATTGAGTATGGTCTGGCAAATGCCAAAGACGATATGAAATATGCTTTCTATGAACGTCAGCAGCCTTATGAGGCTTCTTTAAAAGCCGCTTTTACACATTTAAAGGGTTTGGTACAGTTTAATACCAACAAAGAAGATATCGATGCTGCCATTGTTTATATGGATGAAGCCCTAAAAATTGATCCCAATTTTAACTTGGCAAGCTTAAGCAAACAAGCTTTAGAGTCAAGAAAGCAAGCTCCACCGACAGAAGAATAGTGTTGCATGTTACCTAATAAGAAAGAGGTCCTTGAGCCTCTTTTTTTTACAACTAACTGAATATTAAAGTTTAACATGCTTTTTTACAGTTAAAATCAAACTTATTTTATCTTTAGTTGTACCAAAATCAATTTTATGAAACGAATTTTCACATTTGTCTTACTTCTAGTTATAGCCTCTTCATTGAGTGCGCAAGATTCGAATACAGAAATCGCTGGTGTAAAGGCAGCTTGTTTAGACTATATCAATACATTTTACGAAGCAGATACTACATTGGCCTATCGCAGTGTTCATAAAAGCGTTCGTAAAACAGGCTTTTATTTTAAGGATGATGAAAGTATATATTCCGAACAATTAGAGATGCCATTTGACAAACTGGTCGGGTTGGCAAAAAGATGGAATGCCAGTGGAAATAGAACGGATGAAAATTCTCCTAAAGAAGTAAAAGTCTTCGAAGTTTCCGATAAAACGGCCAGTGCCAAGGTAACCGCGGTTTGGGGAATAGATTACTTGAGTTTAATGAAAGAAAATGGAAAGTGGATGATTGTAAATGTACTTTGGCAATCGCCGCCTAAATTTAGCGTATCACAAACAAAATAAACTATTTTTTCGCCTTTAGTTTTGCCGTAAGGGTGCTATCATTTTCTTTCTTAAGAGCAACGAGTTCAGCAACATTTTCATTGGGTACTGCAATAGACAATACGTAATGCGCAATTTTCCATGTACCATCTACTTTCTGTACTACTCCTGAGCCTCTGCACAGACCCATTTGGGTATCTAAAAGCTCATCGAACCAAGCCGAATTATCGAAATCATGGCTATAAATGTTTCGCTCTACAGCGGTAAAACTCCATGCCCTACCCTTATCAAAATGTGGTTTTGCATACGCTCTAAATTCTTGATTTTGCCAATTTTCGGTCGTATCTGTACCTAAAAACACCCCTTTTGAGGTCATTTTATCAAAATATGCCTCAAAATCAGCATCCGAAGCAGCTTGATGCCAAGAATCCAAAACCTTATCTATCGCTTTCCTTTCATCATCTTGTCCCAGACAAATAGCAGTGCCCAAAAAGAGAAGGGCAATTATTGATTTAATTTTCATCGAGTATGAGTTTGGTATCTAGTTTATTGCTTACAATGATATTAAACTGGTATCTAAAAGCATTTCTTGCCGTTAGCATTTGTTTTACGGGTTCGTTGACATCGGTATTTTCGACCAAGCTCGCTTTGATCTTCAAAAGAAATGTTCTCAATACTTTTTGCCTGCTCTTTATCTGTGTTTTATCAAATTCTTCAGGATATTTAGATTCCCTTAGGTTATTCTCTTTCTCTAACAAATCATCTATTGCCAATACCAAATCTTCGTTATTACCCGCACGATACATAAAATCAAAACTTTTTTGAAATGAGGTAAACTCTGCCCAATCTTTTAAAATTATCATGGCTTCAGCATTGATATCTTGCGTTTTTGGTGTATTCTGAAATGCTGTAAACTCAGACAGATTTGCATCTGCCACTTCAGGTTGGGTTTCTTTTTTACAACTGAATACTATCCCGATAAGGAGAAAATAAATCCACAATTTCTGCATAAAACGAAAGTACAAATTTTAAGATAAGCTATCTTTATGGGCCAATTCAATTAACTTCTTTTTAAATGCAAAAATCCATTTTAATTATAGGTGCTTGTGGCCAAATTGGTACCGAGCTGACTATGGCCTTGCGCGAAAAATATGGGGCAGATTCTGTAATCGCCAGTGATATTAGAGAAGGAAGCGACAGCTTAATGCAATCGGGGCCTTTCGAATTATTAGATGCCACTGATTATGCCGCCATCGAAGATGTGGTAATGCATTACGAAATCGAAGAAGTGTATTTAATGGCCGCTATGTTAAGTGCCACGGCAGAGAAATTCCCCATGCGGGCATGGAACCTGAATATGAATTCTTTGTTCAATATTTTAAATCTGGCCAAAGAAAAGAAAATAACCAAGGTTTTTTGGCCTTCAAGTATTGCTGTTTTCGGACCCAATACACCAAAAGAGCAAACGCCTCAAAACACGCTTATGGAGCCAAGTACTGTTTATGGCATAAGTAAACAATCTGGAGAGCGATGGTGCGAATATTACTTTAAAAAGTTCGGGGTTGATGTGCGAAGCGTACGTTACCCAGGGTTAATTAGCTGGAAAACCCTACCAGGTGGCGGCACCACCGATTATGCCGTTGAAATCTATCACAAAGCTTTGGAAGAAAAAGAATACACTTGTTTTCTGGCGGAAGGAACTAAACTGCCTATGATGTTCATGGATGATGCAATAAGGGCCACCATTTCAATTATGGATGCAGATTCTGATACCCTTAAAATACGATCTTCATATAATTTAGGTGCCATGAGCTTCGGGCCTGAAGAAATTGCTGCCAGTATAAAAAATCACATTCCAGATTTTGAAATGAGTTACGAACCCGATTTTAGGCAGGCCATTGCCGATTCTTGGCCAAGTAGTATAGACGATTCTAAAGCTTCAGAAGACTGGAACTGGAAACCAGAGTTTGATTTAGAAAAAACCACTAAAGAAATGCTGGAGAATTTAGTTAAGAGTAATTAATATCCGATTTACCCCCTGTCTTTTGAAGTAATTTAATTTGGTGAATTTCAATAGCTTTGTCTATGGGCTTCAGCATATCATACATATTTAAGGCTACGACACTGGCTCCGTGCATGGCCTCAACCTCTACCCCAGTCTTATAAAAGGTTTTCACAGTGACTTTTACAATAATATTCAATCCATCAATCTCATAATCTATTCCTGCAAACTCAATAGGTAAAGGGTGGCAGTCGGGCAATAACTCTGGTGTTTTTTTAAGGCCCAAAAATCCCGCAGCCTTGCTCATGGCGAATACATCACCTTTAGGTACCTTATTTTCTTTAATGGTAGTAATAGTATCTTGAGAGCCTACTTTAACAATGGCCTGCGCTACCGCAGTTCGATGGGTGTTTTGTTTTTGCGTGATATCTACCATGTCTATGTATTAACTTTCCATTGATAAGAGTCATCTTCAAACAACTCTTTACCAAATACGGGGACTTCTTTTTTAATTTCTTCGACCACATGATGTAGCGCATCAAATACTTCTTTTCGATGTGGAGAAGAAACAAAAACAAATAGGCAAATTTCACCTACCCCCACTTTACCCAAACTGTGATAAATGTGCATACAAGTAAGGTTGAATTTCGAGAAAGTAGCCTCTCTGATTTCATGAAATTTTATGTTGGCCATTTCTTCATAAGCCGTGTATTCTATTGCCCCTACTTTTTTGCCTTCAATTTCATCTGCACGTACCTGGCCCAAAAAAATGTCATGGGCACCAATAGTGGTTTTGCTCTGATGTTTGGCAATGGAATTTGCTATAAATTCAGGAGTGATAGGCCCATGTACAAATACGTTTTTTACCTTTTTTTCCAAATTTGTAGTATTTGATTTAAAGGTAATGAAGAATTAAATATTATCTGTCCTTTGTTCTGTAAACAAATTTGTGCCCGCTCCAATCAGCGTCAATGGCAGCTACTTTTGTATCTACCAGACCAGAGTCAAGGCCAAATTTCATTACGTTGAACTTGTCTATTTCACTTTGAATTTTAGAACTCTTTTTCGGCCAACTAACCCAAAGAATTCCTGTTTTCTTAAGGTTGTTTTTAGCTAAAACAAAATAGATTTTCAACTCCTCTTGTGTGGTGCAGAAAATATGGGCGAAATCTATGCTCAATTTTTCCTCGGTAGTACTAATTTGAACAGCTGCAGGAAAGGAAGTAAAAAAATCTAAATAATTCTTAGGTGCGTTTAGCACTTGAATACAGAACCCCTCCTTAATTCCCAACTTCTTTGCCAATGGTGTTCCTGAATATCCTTGAGTCTGCATAATCAATAAATTTTATAGCTGAGACATAGAATTGCTTTCTATCAAAAATACTATTTTTACCCTCTTTTTTATGGGCCCCGTAGTTCAATGGATAGAATAGAAGTTTCCTAAACTTTAGATGCAAGTTCGATTCTTGCCGGGGCTACAAAGTAGGCTCGCAAAACATACAGAGTATGTTAAAGCTTCGCTTTTGAATCGAAGCCAGTATTGAGCTCAGTCGAAATAATTCTTGCCGGGGCTACTTTAAACTATTTCTCTCCTTACTAAATTTTACACCTCATCCTAAAATTATCAAAAGCTGAAAATTAACATCTTAGCACTGAATCAAATATGAGGATTCATGTCAACTCAGTGAAATTTTGTGCAGTTCATCGAATATATGGTAGGGTTTATCCGATTTCAGGTGTTTCCAGTAGTAGACCTAAATGCTACTACAATGAGACCTAAATCAACCAGCTGTAAATCAGCACTTTCACTATTCGCAAACCTATTGTTTATCTTATTAATCTCCGTGGGTACCGGCTATGCCCAAACTTATTGGTCCAATCCTTCTTCTTGGCCCAATGGAAAAGTTCCTTCAACTAACGAAAATATTGTCATCCCCAATGGAAAAACCATCATATTGGATACCAGCACTCCTAATCTTGGTAGCTTAATCGTTAATGGAAAACTTATTTTTGAAGATAGCGATGTGACATTGACCGCCAGATGGATAATGGTGCACGGCCTTTTGCAAATAGGAACAAAAGAGAATCCTTTTCAGAGCAAAGCTACTATTATCTTAAATGGACCCGAGGAAGATGTAAATACCATGGGAGGCCGCTTTTTGACCACCATGATGGGCGGTTCTTTAGAGATTCATGGCGCAAGTGCTTCAAAATTGAGTTGGGGCCAATTAGAAGGCAGTCTTGAAGTCGGGGCGACCTCGCTCACATTAAACCTTGAACCAAAGGGATGGCAGATAGGCGATAAAATTGCTATTGCCCCTAGTGGTTACGAACCCTACGAAGCTGAAGAGCTTACCATAACGGGTATTAGTGGAAATTCTATTTCGTTTACACCTGCCTTGCAATATGAGCATTATGGAGAGCTACAAGAATACGAAGGAAAAATTCTTGACGAACGTGCCGAAGTAGCGATGTTGACCAGAAACGTAAGAATTCAAGGGGCAGATGATTCGCCCGAACTTCGCTTTGGCGCACATATCATGGTTATGGTAGACTCAGGACCAATTCATGTTGAAGGGGTTGAATTTACCAAAACAGGTCAACCAGGTAAAGAGGCACGATATAATTTTCATTGGCATCTTGCAGGTGACAGGGAAGGTGATTATATAAAAAACTCTAGTGTTCACCATGGCATGCAAAGAGCGGTCGTACTGCATCAAACAGATAATGTGCTTGTAGAAAATGTCGTTGCTTTTAATATACAAAATCATGCTTTTGTACCTGCAGAAGATGGTAATGAGCTGAACAACACCTTCAAAAACAATCTAGCTATGCTAGTTCGTAGACCAGATAAAGGCTTTTTTGCCTTTCCTAGAGAAGGTAATGGTGGAAGTTCTCAGGGCGAACAAAGGGTAGGTGGTTTTTGGATGCGAAACCCGCATAATAACCTTATTGGCAATCATGTCGCAGGTTCTGAACGTGGTACTGGGTTTTTCTTTGATACTCGTAGTCGAGGCAAAGAATTTAGGGACTACGACTTATTACCCCGAGAAATTATATTTAACGATAATGTTGCCCATTCTTGCTCTGTTCCGGGGCCTTTGGGCAACGAGGGAATTTCCAATACCGCACTCTACGGACAAGTAGGCCACGGTCATGGCTTTTTTATGACAACTTTTCATAATGGGGATTTAATGTGGACCTTTAACAACTTTACGGGCTACAAGAATGCCATGAGCGGGACATGGACAGAGATAACCAATGTCACTCTGGATAATTTCATTTTGGCCGACAATGCTATAGGACTTTTATCTTCCGAATCTTACGTGCAAAACTCCCTCGTTATTGGTAAATCAAAAAATGAGATAGGTGGTAAAAACAGACACTTGAGGCATGGAGACCGAAGGGCAGGATACTATTCCATATCCCAAGGTGGAAGTAAACGACCTAAATTCACCAATGTGACCTTTATAGATATCAATAAAGATGTTGAAGAAGGTAAGGTGGCCGCAGCAGTTGTTGGACACAATGGACATAACGGAAGAAATTTCTTAGAAAAGACAAAAATAGTCGGCAATACAAAGCCGGTTTGGATGAGTACAGGTGGCTCAAAAGGTGATCGTGAGAGTTCCTCATTTTTATTAGATAAAGATGGAAGTTTAACAGGCTATGAACGACCAGTTCTAATTGCACACCCCTACTCCTCATTTGCCAATGATGCCATAGAATATAGAGAAGAATGGCAAGCCTATATTGTCGAAGCAGAGGGTACGATGCAACTCAAAATGAACCGTGTGGGATTTAATTTACCTCAAGAGGTTTCATTGATACGTGATTATGACCAACATAGAATTCCAAAACAACAATGGGCCCATCAGCGTTATTTTAATTTCTTTGGTAAGCAACAATATACCATACTTGGTGAATGGGACTTTAGTGAAGGTCAAAGTCTTGAGCTGAAAAGTGTAATGGATAAGGAGGGGGAATGGACTATTTTTAAACATCCTTTTCCCTATACTGCAATTGAAGTACTCGATAGGGAAGAATTTCGGGTCAGCGAAGTCGAAGATTTGAAGCAACTATACACCCAAGAGAAGACCTCTTACTATTTTAACGCTGATGAAGGAGCCGTGTACGTTAAAATGGTGACCGATGAAACAGGGTATTCGTGGGTAAATCTAATTCCGAAAGGAGAAAAAACGGGTAATAACTATGGCCTGCCAGACAACAGCCCAGACCTTTATTTTAGGGATATCAATGTATACCCAAACCCTTTAACTTCATCGTCCGTACTGCAATATACCCTAAACCAAAAAGAGTTTTTATCTGTTGAAGTCTTTGATATGTTGGGCCGCAAAACCAAGCAATTATTTTTAGGCGAAAGGGATTCGGGTAATCATACCCTATCCTTAGAGAATGTAGTCGTGCAATCTGGAGTTTATATCCTTAACGTGCGGGTTGATGATATTTCAGTACCTATTAAAATAATTAAACCTTAATAGGAGCATTATGATCAAATTATTTCGCTATTTATCTGTTGCTCTTTTAATCACTTTAAATATTCACTTTTTAAAAGCTCAAGGCAAAAGTGAGTTGGTGATACCTAAAGGCAAGATGCTTATTTTAAAGAAGAATCCCTCGCCATTAGAAAAGATTACCGTCCAGGGTGTTTTGCGAGTTGCTGATGTTAAGGATATTGAAATTCAGGTTGCCCAAATTGTAATTGATGGTGGCACCTTTGAAATTGGAACGGAACAAAAAGAAAAAAAATACAAATGTCAGATAACATTTATCCATTCGTCGGGAACTCTTTCATCGGGCTTAAAAGTAATCAATGATGGAAATCTGTTGTTTTATAATCCCCCGGCTATCGCTCCATCAATAGAATATCCAAGCGGAGCTGGTAAAGAAAAACAACTTGCTAAGAACATTGTTATATCAACTGTTAATAAGACTGTCAAAGCTTTGATACGTTTGGAAAAAGCGTCAAAAGTCAATCTATCGGGAGTGCTATTTAAAAACATGGGGGATTCTCTCGAACCAGCCTTTTTATGGAAAGGCAATAAAGAAGCTAAAGCGAGTTTATCAAATTCCGTTTTTGTCAATTCAAAAGGCGATGATCTGGTTTTAGAAAACACCTCGGCTCGTATTGAAAACAATATTTTCATCTCAGCAAACGGAAGCTCCATTATCTGTTCAAAAAATGGAAAGGGATATCAAAATAAGATAGAATCCAATCTACTAATCAACAGTAACAAAAAAGGAGCTTATGCCCTTTTGGCTGGCAATCCCTTTCAGTCTATTCAAAAAAATAAGGTCAAAGTTGCAAATAGCGCCAATGGTATCGCCATAAAAAAGCCTAATCCTACCAAAGACAAAGAATGGTCTACGGTTTCAAAGTTTTTTGTGTTGAGCAATAATAGTATTGAACTTAATGGCTCAACAGACAAAGAACATCAAAATATTGGTTTATTCATTGATGCTTTTAATCATTTGGGTATTTGGAGAACTACACACAATGAGATATTAAATTTCCCTGTTGGAGCAATCATAAAAAGTAAAAACACTGTACTTTCCGAGTATAATTTTAAAGAAAATCTAGTCGGAATTTATCCAGGAGCTGCCTATGTGGAAAATTCAAGATTCATTCATAGCCATCTGAATCCTGAATTAAATTCAAAAGCCATTTGGGCAACCGACTCTTTGGGAAAATCGGCCCCAAAACTTAGTAATATTAAAATCCGTAATTATAAAACCGGTATTTTTTATGAAGGACGAATAGCGCCCGAGAACTATTTTAAGGAAATCGTTTCAGAGAATACCACCACTTTAGGTTTTGGAAATTTAGACCCTGAAAGTATCATTGTTGCCAAGGGTTTTAAAGAAGAAAAAACAGAGAATAAGCCAAGTCAAAGGCCTATGACTCATAAGGTGAACCAAAATCACCATACACACCACACTAAACCAAAAAAGAAAAAAGATTATCTACTTTTTCATCAAGATTCACCTTTACATACAAACAACAGCAAGTCTTTAGTTGAAAATGCAGAAATATATCAATCACCTAGAGATTCGTACGGAACTTTAATTATATCTACCGGTCACGGCCTTCTAGATCCTGTTCATGAACATTCCTATTTTTTTAATACGCTTGACCTAATCAACAACGGTACACAAAAAACAATATCCCTAAAAAAGCCCACGAATAGAACAACTCTTTTTACGGCAGGCAAAAATGTATACGAACTTAAACTGGGTGAAGAAGCAATGAATTTTTTTGATCTAAGCTTTGAATGGGAAAGCACTCCAGGCAATTGGATTGTTTTGAAGGTACCTTATCCACACAAAAAGCCTTTCGCCATGCATTCTTTCGGAAACTTAATTGACCAAAGCTCAAGTACTGAGGAACTCATGGCAACTAAAAGAACGAGTTATTTTATTGACAGTGAAACTATTTATGTGAAGCTTTTCAATACCAAAAATGTGGATGAACTTGTGCTTTATAGTTCTGATGTGCTTACCGAAATTACTTTAGCCGATAAAAGGGTCCCCATCTCCATTAAGACCAACAAAGAAGAAAATGAAGTACTTATCACCTGCAAAACCGTTAAATCGACATCTGCTACTTTAGAATTATTGGATTATTATGGTAATGTAGTGGAGACGCTTTTTGACGGAATTGCTTCAAAACCAGAAATAAAAGGGTCTATTGATCTTGAAAAATTCGACATAACGAACAATGTCTATTTATACTCACTAAAAATTGATGGTAAGACCCATAAAGGCCCAGTGCATACCTACTAAAAGCTAAAGCTATTTAGACATGAGATCATTTTGAAAAATAGGTCCAGTGCCTTTATTGCTCGACTTGATTTCCTTTTCTTCCCCCAATCAATTCTTTGCACTTTATCGAAAAAATAAATTCTTTTCAGGAGTTTTTAACTTTTGATTGTTTTATATAAAAAGAACGACCATGCAAAAAACTATGCTAACAAAAAAGGAGATGATGCAAAGAGACGAACAAATAAAAAAAATGTTCGAATTCCATGATTTTTGTTTAAAAGGAATTGTGGTTTTTAGCGTAATACAATTTTTCGTATTCCTAGTAATTTTTTAGAACTAACCCACTCTTACGAGAACCATACCATATAGATATGAAAAATTACACCACAACAAAAAAATTTAAAGAAATAGAAGCTTTACTGACAAATTTGGGGTTATACCCAAAGAATTCTGACCGAACCTTTGTGCCCGTTGTTCAGCGTTCAAACGATAAAAAGCATTTATTTCGTTTTCACGATTAAGTACGTTCCATACTGAAAAAGCTATTTGCGCCCTGGTTTGTTCACCCCAATTGAACTGATATTGAGTTGAAAAATCCAGGCGTAGGTAGTCTTTTAAACGCTCCGAGTTACTATTCGTAAAATTTAGTTCCCCCTCTACCACCTCATTGTTTACTTCAAGCGCAGTAAATGGTCTACCTGACCGCCAATTTAAGCCAGCTGCCCACAACCAATTGCCTTTTGTAAAATTTGTACCCGCCGTAAAAGCATGACTAATATTAAAATTATTTGCAAAGCTAGTCTCAGGTAATTCCTGAAAAGAATATTGACTATCCAAATAAGCGTAGCTTAGCCAAAAAGCATTCTTTTCAAATTGTTTTCTTATTAAAACATCAGCGCCAAAAGCACTATAAGACCCAAAGGTTCTTTCAAATTCATAGGGTCCTTGAAAACCTTGGCTTTGAGTTGTAATACCATCTACTTCCTTATAAAAGGGTACGAGATTAAAAAGCCAGCCCGCTTTGTTATAACTCATACCTATAGACCCTTGTTTACTTGTAATTACCGGTACGGATTCATTATTTGAAAGTTGCCATCTTCTTTTTTCAACTCCCAAAAAATCATTCTGAAAGTTTATCACCTGTGAAGTACTTTGATGTTTAAACTCACCCAGTGCTTCAACGCTAAGGTTTTCATTAAAACGATGGCTAAAGCTTAAACGAGGTTGCCACAATCCTTTATTAAAATCATAAAGATAATTATAGCGAAGGCCCAAAGTCAATTTGGTATCCAGGTCTTTAGAAGATAATCTTCCTTCACTAAAAACACCGTGTGTCTGTAACAGCTCACCCACCAATCTTATAAATAAAGGGTTATCTATATTATCTAGGTTTGTAACTTTAGTTTCTGTAAAGTCATAGCCACCAATGAAACTCATTTGTTCACTCAAGGCATAATTAGCCATAACCCTGAGCTCGGTTTCAGAGACTTTGTTTTCTTGAATAAAACGCTGATCGGCCTCGATGGCAACATTGTTGGCATCTAACTTATAATCCGTATTGTAAATTGAAACTGTTGTGCCAAATTTTTCTGACCAATCTCTATTATAATTTAAACCAGCGGCAATAGTACTTTGATTTAGATTACTTTCCCTAATCTCTGTCTGCCCATTAAAGGTAGCGGTCTCATTAAACTTAAGACTGTTGTTGGTCTGGATAAAGTTCAACCGTAAACGATTTTTTTGAGTTGGCTGCCAGAGTAGTCTTAATGAAGTATCATAAAAATCGAAATCAATTTCAGATTCATTAATCATTGTCGTATTCTGTTGTATTTCAGTGTCTTGTGAAATACGATCAAAATAACTGGAATAGGTTGGTGTTTGTACAAAACCATTTATGGCTTTTCTAGCCGCTACTTGCATAGAGGCTTTTTCACCTAAAGGAGTATCTACCGATGCATGGGCATCAATGAGGTTGAAACCAATACTCCCTTTAAAATCTTTATTAAGTTTTGTGCTGGTTTTCATAGCAATTGTACCTGAAACGCCATCTGTTTCATAGGTATTGCTCCCATTTTTTTTAAGCTCGACCTTTTGTGTTATGCTAGGATTGAACATCGATATTAACCCGAAAAAATGACCCGACTGATACATTTTAATACCATCCCATGTGATACGGTTTTGGTCATTACTACCTCCTCTGATATTGATGTTCGAAACGGTCTCATCGATACTTTGTATACCCGGAAATGCCTGTACAGATTGTAAAACATCATTATCTACCAACCCTGGCAAGCTGCTAAATCTCTTAAAATCTAATTGGTAAGAACCATTATCCAATTGATCTACTCCTCTTACCAAAAAATCATAGACGACTACCTCAGCCAGTTGTTCTTGATAGGGTGTTAGAAAAAGGGTTTCGCACGCTTCTTGGATTTTAAGTGAGTTCACAGCCAAACGAATAGGTTTATACCCTATATGCTCAATGGTGATAGTATCTTTTGCTTTAAGATTTTTTAATTCGAAAAAACCTTCTTCATTAGAAATAGTGCTATTTGTACCTGTATACAGGGTCACAAAGGGCAGTACTTCATTACTGTCTTTATCTTTTGAGTAACCGCAAAAACGGATGGTCTTTTCCTTAAGGGTGATAATCGTTTTGGAAATAAAGATAAAATCCAGATAAGTATTCGAGCTTATTTTTTCTAGGGCCTTCTCTAAGCTTAAGTTGTTTTTAGGAGCTTCTAAAACAATGTTTTCAACTAAATCGGAAGCATAATTAAATTGCACCCCATAACGCTCTTGTAATTCGTTTAAAATCTCAGAAAGCGCTAGCGTTTTCTCATTAGATTGGGAAATACAGCGGGAATGGTAGAAAAAAGATAACAGTAAAAGACCTGAAAATAATAGCTTCTTACTCACGCATACTAAAACGTATCTCTTTTGGCTTTAGTATTTCGTAATCAAGTTCAAGCGCTTCTCCGATGGCTTTGAGAGCGCTATCTAAATCATTATGTGCAAAACCACCTGTAAATAAAGTTTTGGTATCAACTGTATTACTAGTGACAGAAACACCATATTGCCTTTCTAATTCGGCAAAAACCTCAGACAAAGGCTTACGTTCAAAATAACTTATGTTGTTGGTCCATTTAGGGGTATCATAATTATGTTCACCACTTAGGGCCTTACCTGCCTGAATTCTGAAATTATCACCCTGCTTCAATATTTGGGTATGGCCATTTGCAACAACACGTACTGTACCTTCAAAACAAGCAACTTCAAAAAAATCGCCTCTTTGCTTAACATTGAATTCTGTACCTAATACGCTTATGGTACCTTCTGAAGTGACCACATCAAATTTTGCCCCCTTGGCCACATCAAAAAACGCTTCACCGACTAATTTTACTTCTCTTTTATCTGCCCAATCTTGTTTAGAATAGCTTATCTCGGAAAGTGCATTTAATGTTACAGTAGAAGCATCGGGCAATTCTACGGTAGTTTGTTGGGCAATTTGTGTCTGTATGTTAATAGGTTGTTGGTTCAAAAAGAAATAGTAAAGACCGAATACCACAATAAGAACACTAGCAATCCGCATCAAGGGTCTTAAATAATGTAATTTTCTAACCTTAGTTTCCGGTTGTATAACCTTACTTCTAAAACTATCAAAATCATTGTACTCAGAATGGTCGGCTGCTTTAAAATGTGAAGCATCCTTAACAATACGCTCAAAGAAAGGGGCATTATCCAAGGCATTAAACTCCTTCTTCTCTTCTTCTGAGAGCTGGTTCAATACCCATTTTTGTATTAAATTTTCCTTGTCCATGATTTTGACTCTTTGCCTATATAACAATCGTATCCTTAAATCTCCCGATTATTTTATCTTAAAATTTTCCAATTCTTTTTTTAATTGGTCAAAAGCCGAGTAAATACGGTACTCTACAACCTTTTTGGTAACCCCTAATAAATCGGCAATTTCTTGATGTTTTTTACCCTCTACCTTGTTTAACAGAAAAGCCGTTCGTTGTTCTTCAGACAATTTAGAAAGTACTTCTTGATACTTTTTCAGGTATTGTTCCTTTTCAAGAATAAACTCCGGATTCTCATTGGTGTATTGCTTAGGAGATTCATTTTTATATTTAAGCACTACCTTTTGATGTTTTACCTCGTTAAGCATAAGATTATTGGCAGTAGTAAACAAAAAGCTCTTTGCCTTATCGGAAGTCACTTTGCTGCAATTTTCCCAAAGTTTGGCAAAAGCATCTTGTGCTTTATCTGCCGGATTAAGATTTTCTCCATACCTGTAATAGAGAAAATCCTGAAGGTTTTTTATGTACTTATTATATATGTTTTCAAATAAAGTCTCATTACAAATATTTAAATGCAGGTCTTTTTTCAACAGGTATTCTTTTTTGTTCTATAAAAGTAGAAAAACTTTTCTCAAAAAATTTTCAGGAGTTTTAAACGTTAAGTTGTTTTAGTATTGGTAATACTATTAAAAATAGACCAAAGATGAAAACTGTCAGTAGAATTTTAGTTGCCTTTGTACTTGTTTTGAGTTTATTACAAACCTCATGCAGAAAAGAGGAATTCGAATTTGTGGGTACTCCTCCAGAGGATGGGTTAAGTTCAAATTCTACCGTAGCTAACCTATTGATTAGAACGACCTTAAAAGATGGTTCTATTGATAATATTGTAGATGGCGCAAGTTGTTTTTCTGTTGCATTACCACTTACGGTTATTGCCAATGGCAACACGCTTACTATCACCGATGAAGATGGTTATGACGAAATAGAATTTATATTTGAAGAGCGTGATGATGACGATGATACTCTAGAAATAATTTTTCCTGTTACACTTATTTTTGCTGATTATACCGAAGAAGAAGTAAACAATCAAACAGATTTTGATGCTTTCGTAAGTAGTTGTGGTGGTGAAAACCAAGTCGATGATGATATTGAATGCATAGACCTTATATACCCAGTCGCACTTACCACCTTTAATACCAATAGTGAGCGGTTCAATTCGTTTTCAATAGTAAACGACAAGGTTTTATTCAACTTTATTACCAACTTAGACAAAAACGATGTCGTCGACATAACATTTCCGTTAAACTTACTATTAAGTAATGGAGATGAACTACAAGTTTTTGATCTTCAAGAGTTGGAAAATAGTATTGCCGATGCATCTAATGATTGTGATGAAGATGATGATAACAATTTTGATGATGATGATTGTCAAGGTTGTAGTGAAGATGAAATAAAAGAACTCTTCCTTTCATGTGATGATTGGATAGTAGATAGTTTAAGGCGTGATAATATGTTTTTACAAACACAGTATGAGGACTTATCTTTTCACTTTCAAGAGAATGATATTCTTGTGGTCACATCATCTACGGAAACTTTCACTGGAAATTGGTTCGTGACAGAGGCGGCCGATAATATTATTCAGATAGAAATTGTCGTTCCCGGGCTTGAGGACTTTAATGATGTTTGGGATGTGAATGAGGTTGCCTTAGTCAATAGTCAAGGAAAAGTAAATTTACTTGCTGGCAATGATAGATTGCGTTTTGCAAACAATTGTTCCAATTAATAAACGAATTTCAGCCATAGTTTTAAAAAAACTATGGCTAGTTAAACACCATGCCTTCGAAATGGGTGTTCTTAGGTTCGATTTTAATCCTAACCTAACGCTAAGGGGTATTACCATTACCCAGCCATATAGAAACTTTATTGCGGTAACAAAACGGCAAATCTAAATCTCTTTTAGATCCGTTTTACTTTCCACGGCATTTCATATGTTCTAGACTTTTTGCTTTACATCGACATATTTGAAGGTCATCGAAAAAGTTGACACTTCATCTAAACCCATCAGGAGATAGGTTAAATCAACTGTTTTATAGGTGTAAACTAACAACCCAAATTGCATGAAGACCATTATCATTGATGACTGTAAAATGCAGAACCTAGCCACAAGTATTTTAGTAAAGAATAATCGAAACTTAGACTTTTTAGGTTCTTATACAGATGCTAAAAAAGGTTTGGCAGCAGTTAATAAACTAAAACCAGATGTTTTGATTTTAGATGTTGAAATGCCTGATTTAAATGGCTTCGATGTGCTTCAAAACCTAGAGCATGATTGCCAAGTGATAATGTACTCTACACAAAAACAATACGCTTTTAAGGCAAACCAATTTGATTAGGTCGAAGATTTTTTGACAAAACCTATTAATAAGACCGAACTTAATCACTCGGTATCAAAACTAGTAAGCAATTCTTTATTCAAAAGATATGAAGGAAATTTTGCTAGTTTATGTTTACAAAGAACAGATTTTGTTAGGGCCAGCTAACAATCACAATAGCAAAATAATGATAGAAAAATTAAACCGTTTTCTTAGAAAAAATTTTATCCAAACTATTTCTTGAAAGAGGTTTATCAAAATACCCGTCTATAAGGGCATGTTCTTTTGCGATAGCGCGATCTTTAGAATTTGAAAAGCCAGAAAGTATATAGATTTCTGGAAGTTTTTTTCCTTTAGCAAGGCTTTGAAGATTTTCTATAAACTCCCAACCATTCATATCGCCCATGATTAAATCTAAAAAAACAATGTCAGGAAGTTCTTTGTCTTCGGCAATTAGATAAGAGAGTTTTACCAAGGCCTCTTCGGCATTCGCACAGGTAGAAATAGAAAAATCTCCACTATGTTGCTCAATAACATAACGTGTGGCGAATTGAGACACTAAATCATCATCAATAATACAGATATTACGTTGCATAAGTTCGTATTCGATAATCTGGGGGAGATATCTGTTGACCTACAAAGGTAAAATTATACTTGCTATTGCTAATTAAATACTCGTTTTAAGGTCGCAAAGTATCTTTATGATGTAAAAAACGTCTTTTTTAGGTCAAAAGTATAAACGTACTTAATGAGGTAGTCGATTTTTTAGTAGACCATAAACCAATGTGCCAAGTAATGCCCCAAAAATTACAACAAGAATTGGCAAGAACCCTGCCCCTAATAAGGTGTACATAGGCCCTGGGCAAGCACCAGCAAGCCCCCAACCGAGTCCAAACAACACACCACCTATTGCATATCGAGCAAATGACATTTTCTTATCTACAATGCTAATTTTTTCACCGTAAACCGATTTTACGCCCTTTCGCTTTACCCATTGGGTAAAAATTACGCCAAGAAATAACGCCGAGCCTATAATACCATACATATGAAAGGCCTCAAACCTGAACATCTCATAGATTCTGAACCATGAAGCCGCTTCAGATTTAAACATTACTATTCCGAAAAATATACCTACCAATAAATAACTTAAACTCCGCATAATCTCAAAATATTAAGGGAAAAATAAAATGGACCATAAGCAATCCACCGGTAAAAAAACCAATAACCGCAATTAAAGATGGCAACTGCAGATTGCTCAAGCCAGAGATAGCATGCCCTGAAGTGCATCCGCCCGCATATCTGGCCCCGAAACCTACCAAGAATCCGCCAACCAGTAAGAAGAAGATGGTCTTTGTACTAGAAAACACACCTTCTCCAAACAAGAGTGCGGGCATGTAGGAACTACCACCATCTGTAATTCCTAGTTCTTTTAAAGCTTCAATAGAATCTTGACCAATGGTCACCGCAGCGTCATTTGATAAAAAGTTTATGGCGATATAGCCTCCTAAAACTGCACCTATAGCTACAATCAGATTCCAACGTTGTGCTTTCCAATCAAACCTAAAAAAATCTGCAACTTTACCCGCACCACCTATGGCACATATTGTTCGCAGGTTTGAAGACATGCCGAAACGTTTACCCAAAAGAATCAAAATTGCCATTATCAGGGCAATTAAAGGCCCTGAAACGTACCATGGCCATGGCTGAAGTATTTTATCCATTCTTAAAATTTAAAAAGAAGCTATAGTTATTCCAAAACCCAATCATTATAGCCGCCGGAATAATCGAATATTTTCTTAAATCCCTTTTCTTTTAGTAATTGTGCAGCTCTATTACTTCTACCACCCATTTTGCAATACAGATAAACGGGCTGTTGCTTGTCGAGCTCTTGTACTTGTATAAGAAAAGTATCGCGATTAATTATATTGAAGTTAACAGCATTGGCAATATGTCCAGCGTCATATTCTTCAGAAGTTCTAACATCGATAAGTTGTACTTTTTTACCAGTGATAGCCGTTTTAATCGCCGCTTTATCTACAATTACGATTTCTTGGCCTTCGTTGTTTTGACAAGCAATAAAAACTAATGACAAGAAAAGAAAGGTGAATTTAGAGGTGTTCATTTGAGTTATTTTAATGTGGTCGGACAAACAAAATCGGTTACCGAAATACCAGCTTTTTTTATGGAGGCCATTCCGCCAGCGACATCGATCAAATTATGAATGCCCCTACTTTTTAAGATAGAAGCGGCAATCATACTTCTATATCCTCCTGCACAGTGCACATAAAAAGTTTCTTCTTCAGGAAATTCAGACAAATGATCGTTCAAAAAATCAAGCGGGGTTAAATTGGCAGCATCTACGTGCTCAGCACTATACTCCGATTCTTTTCTTACATCAAAAACAGGAACATCGTTCTTAAGTTTTTCTTTGAAGCTTTCCGCAGAAATGCTTTCGACGGTGTCAATCTCCTTACCTGCTTTTTTCCAAGATTCGATTCCTCCATTCAAGTACCCTAAAGTACCATCAAAACCAACTCTTGACAGTCTGGTAATGGCCTCTTCTTCCGAGCCTTTATCCGTCACTAAAAGCAGCGGTTGTTTTACATCTGCAATCAAGGCACCGACCCAGGGAGCAAAACCTCCTTTTAAACCTATAAAAATGGAACGTGGTATATGGCCTTTCGCAAAATCATTTTGATGGCGCACGTCTAACACAATTGCCCCAGTTTCATTGGCTGCGGTTTCAAAAGCATCAGGTGAAAGTGCTGTAGCTCCTCGTTCGATAACTTCATGAATATCCTCATATCCTTCCTTATTCATCTTAACGTTTAAAGGAAAGTACTGCGGAGGCGGTAAAAGACCATCCGTAACTTCTTTTACGAACTCTTCTTTGGTCATATTGGCCCGCAATGCATAATTCATTTGCTTTTGATTCCCTAAAGTATCTACGGTCTCTTTCATCATATTTTTACCACAGGCGGATCCAGCTCCATGGGCAGGATACACAATGACATCATCGGCAAGGGGCATAATTTTGCTACGCAAGCTATCGAAAAGCATACCGGCCAAATCTTCTTGGGTGATAGTAGCTGCCTTTTGAGCCAAATCGGGCCGACCTACGTCACCTAAAAACAAAGTGTCTCCACTAAAAATAGCATGGTCTCTTCCATTTTCATCTTTCAACAAATAGGTGGTGCTTTCCATAGTATGGCCGGGTGTATGCAAGGTCTTAATGGTGATTTTACCTAGCTTGAATTCTTGATTATCTTCAGCAATTGTCGCCTTAAAAGAAGGATTTGCATTTGGACCATAAATAATGGGCGCTCCGGTTTCTTTGGATAAAGTGACATGGCCACTTACGAAATCTGCATGAAAGTGGGTTTCAAAAATATATTTGATCTTTGCATTGTCTCTTTTTGCACGCTCTAAATAGGGTTTTACCTCTCTAAGCGGGTCTATAATGGCGACTTCTCCTTCACTTTCAATGTAATAGGCCCCTTGCGCCAAACATCCGGTATATATCTGTTCTATATTCATTTTTATCGCTTTCTACACAAATTTATTGAAAGTAAAACTTTTTAATCATGAACTATATCAAATTAGCTTTAATCATCGATACTGTAATGAAACTTTTTCTTGAATTTGTGATTTTCCAATTTTCTTTAAACTATCGGAGTAGGCCTCTGCTGTTCTCACGTAAATATTCTCTTTTCCTATAAACTCTACCAATCCGCTTTTATGAAGGATATCCCTTGTCGGGCCAATGGCCCCAGCAATTTTAAAGGTAATATCGTTCTCCCTAAGTTTTTCTACAATCTTCTTAAGCTGATTTACGGCAGTATTATCAATATAGTTTATGGGTTCGGCATTAAGGATAACATATTTTAGCGTTTCCCCCTTTTTTTCGACCTCATTTAAAAGTGCCCTTTTAAAATAGTACACATTGGCAAAAAACAGTTGTGCATCAAACCTGATCATTAAAATTTCATCATGCACCTCAACATCTTCAGGAAAGCGTTTTAAGTTTTTAAAATACTCCATTCCCTTTATCTTACCCAAGATGGCGATATGCGGTATTGAGGTTCTGTTGACCAAGAGCAGTAATGAAAATAATACCCCAAAAATAATTCCCTGTGAAATGCCGATTAACAACGTCGTCATAAAAGTTACTACAAAAAGGTAAAACTCATCTTTACCTTGACGCCATAGTTGTTTGGGATACTTCAAATCAATAAGACCGTAAACTGCCACCAAAATAATTGCACCTAAAACAGATTTCGGCAAATAATAAAAGAAAGGAGTAAGAAATAACAAGGTAATACCAACTACGACTACGCTGATTAAGGAGGCAATGCCTGTTTTCGCCCCTTCATCAACATTGACCGCTGTTCTTGACAAACCCGCATTGGTCGGAAACGATTGAAATAGAGACCCTACAATATTTGAAGTACCCAATGCTCGTAATTCTTGATTGGCATCGGTATGATATTCGTCACTTTTATCTTCAACGGCCTTTGCAATGGTCATTGCTTCGGCAAAAGCAATAAAAGCCAATGCCATGGCGGTCGGAAAAGCTTTTACGATTAAGTCTATATTAAATTGTGGCAATAAAAAGCCAGGTAAACCCTTGGGAATTTGACCTACAATATGAACATCGGTTTCGTTGACCATAAAAAAGTAAATGCCTATAATGGACAAGACCACCACGACCATTGCAGCCGGTAATTTTCGATGTAATTTTTTCAGTCCCAAAATCACCAAGATGGCTGCTATGCCAATTGCTAAATCATAAAAATTAGTCTCGGAAAGCTGACTAATAATGGCTCGAATCGTTTTTAAGGTGTTGTTGGTATTAATTTCTAGGCCGAAGAAATGTTTTAATTGGCTAATACCAATAACCAATGCCGCGGCAGAAGTAAAACCACCTACAACAGGTCTCGATAAAAAGTTGGATAAAAAGCCCAAACGCATAAAGCCCATTACCAATTGAATCACCCCAACAAAAAATGCCAAGAAAATAGCCATACTGATGTAATCGTCAATATTGGCCAATTTCATTGCCGCCAAACTTGAAGCAACAATTAAGGAATCTAAGGCCACTGGACCTACTGCTAATTTTCGACTAGAGCCCGTAAAAACATAGATTAGGTTTGGTATTAAAGCAGCATAAAGCCCATAAATTGGAGGTAATCCTGCAATTAAGGCATACGCCATTCCTTGCGGAATTAGCATAATACCAACAGTGATGCCAGCAGAAAAGTCTCCTGCCAAATAGGCCTTTTTATACTTTGGCAACCATTCTAATATTGGGAAAAAGCGCTTAAACATCTATACAAAGGTAATCGCTTACTACTATATAAAATTGCTATACTAAAGAACCGTTATTACACAAACATAAATTAATAGAACCCTGAACTAACCAATTTATATTTTTAACTTATCCCCTATTAAAAAGTCCCTCATGATTGAAAGTCTCGTAGAAAACCAAGTCGATTTTTTTAAGACCCAGCAGACAAAAGATGTCAAGTTTCGAAAGCAAGCACTTGTGCGGCTCAAAAAAGAAATCATTGCATTTGAAGATGAAATATGTAATGCTTTATTTAAAGATTTTAAAAAACCTAAGTTCGAAAGTCTAGCAACAGAAACCCAGTTTGTACTTTCTGAGCTGCAATATGTGCTAAACAACATTGCAATTTGGAGCAAACCTCAGAGAACCTCATCGAATTTGGTAAATTTCCCTTCAACTAGCCATATATATTCAGAACCTTATGGCACTGTTTTGATTATTTCGCCTTGGAACTACCCTTTTCTGCTTTCCATGTCTCCTTTGATCGGTGCCATCGCCGCAGGAAACACCGCAGTAGTAAAACCTTCGGAACTCACCCCGAATACCTCAAAAGTTATAGCCAAAATTATAGCCAATACTTTTCGCAAAGAATATGTTACCGTAGTTGAAGGTGGTGTAGCGGTTTCACAAGAGCTTTTAAAACAAAAATGGAATTATATCTTTTTTACCGGTAGTTCAAGAGTTGGTAAAATAGTTTATAAGAGCGCCGCAGAACATCTGACCCCTGTAACCTTAGAGTTAAGTGGTAAAAACCCATGCATTGTTGATAGCTCTGCAAAAGTAAAACTGGCCGCAAAAAGAATTGTTTGGGGCAAGTTTCTAAATGCCGGACAAACTTGTATTGCTTCTGACTATGTTTTGGTACATAAAAAAGTTAAAGACAAGCTTATTTCGGAACTACAGCATAATATTTCAAAAGCTTTTGGAAAAGACATAGCACATTCAAAAGATTTTGCGAGAATTGCCACCATTGAACATTACCAACGCCTAAAAGAAATGCTTGAAGGAGAAAATATACTTTTTGGAGGTGATAGTAATGATGAAGACCGTTTTATTGGTCCTACACTTATAGATTCACCAGGCGATAAAAGTAAGGTAATGGAAGATGAAATTTTTGGCCCTATTCTTCCCATAATATCCTATGAAACAGAGGGAGACATTGAAAAATATATCAGTAGCTATGGCAAGCCTTTAGGTTTGTATATTTTTTCGACAAACAAAAGCTTCCAAAAGAAAATTATCAATAGATACAGTTTTGGTGGTGGGGTCATCAATGATACTGTAATGCAGATTACCAATAAGAGTATTCCCTTTGGTGGGGTTGGCAATTCTGGTATTGGTGGTTATCATGGCAAATACTCCTTTGACCTATTCTCACATAAAAAATCAATTTTGAAGCGTGGTAATTGGTTAGACGTGCCACTACGATATCCGCCATATAACATTCCAATAAACTGGGTAAAAAAAATGAAGCATCTATTTTGATTATTTTAGAGGAGTATTATTCTGTTGATTATTTAAGCATCAACTTATGAAAATGGATTATACATGCAAAGAAGAAAGTTTATAAAAAAGGGAAGTTTACTAACGCTTGCAACCGCCTTAGGTACCGAAATTGTTTTTGGAAAAAATATTCGTGAAGGATACCAGTTATTAGGATTACAAGACCCAGACCCTTTTAAATTGTTCCAAAAAGACCCCCAAATGGTCGTTTTGAACGATAAGCCCTGGAATATGGAAGCACAGGCACATTTATTGGATGATAGGGTAACACCCAATAGGTTCATGTTCATAAGAAACAATGGAAAAATACCCGCGAACATAGATGCAGCCAATTGGAAAATTACCTTTGATGGCGAATCTTTAGAAACTAAAAAAACCTATTCCCTCAAAGAGCTTAAATCAAAATTCAAACAATATACCTATCAACTCACCCTGGAATGCGGTGGTAACGGAAGAAGTGAATTTAATCCGCCGGCAAAAGGCAATCAATGGACCGTGGGCGCTGTTTCATGTGCCACTTGGACCGGAGTTCGTTTGAAGGATGTTTTAGAAGATGTAGGCTATAAAAAAGATGCTGTTTATATTGGTTACCATGCCGCGGATACCCACCTAAGTGGAGACCCAAGTAAAGAGCCAATATCAAGAGGTGTGCCCATGGCAAAAGCGTTACAAGACGAAACCTTACTTGCCTTTAAAATGAATGGGGAAGACATTCCGCTGGCGCATGGGTATCCCTTGCGTCTAATAGCTGGAGGTTGGCCCGCATCCGCATCAGGTAAATGGCTCAATGGCATCAGTATTCGCAATAAAGAACATGATGGTACAAAAATGAAGGGTTCTGCCTACCGTGTCCCCTGTGAAGCGGTCGCCCCCGGCGAAAAAGTAAAAGATGAAGACATGTGCATTATCGAATCAATGCCCGTGAAATCTTTAATTACCTATCCAAAATCTGGAGCTATACTAAAAAATAAGAACAGCTTGACCATTAGAGGCCATGCTTGGGCCGGAGAGCTTCAAGTGAAGACCATGGAATATTCCATAGATTTTGGAAGTAGCTGGCAAACTTGCAGATTAGAAGCACCAAAGAACAGATTGGCATGGCAACATTTTAGTGCAACCATAAGCTTTCCAAAAAAAGGCTATTATGAGGTGTGGGCAAGGGCAACGGATAGCAACAACCTAAAACAACCGATGATTTTACCAGGTTGGAACCCCAAAGGATACTTGAACAACGCTTGCCATAGAATTGCCGTAAAAGTTAGCTAATGGATAGTTCAGAGAGACTTAAAAACAGTTTCAAGCAAATTCGCCATTTAACGGTGGTAATCGTCGTCTTTTTTATGGCAATGGCAGCTGTTCTTCTATATATTATGATAGACCCGAGTTTGTCGTCCTTTAAATCTAATAAAAACGAAATTACAGTTAGCGATTATGAAGTTGTATCGGAAATGGACGAGGCCGATTACGATAAAATAGAAAACGGTATTCATGTTCGTACAGGTTTTGTAGATAGTGATGGGCTCATGCTTGTGGTGAACAATTGCACCAATTGCCATTCCGCTAAATTAGTAACTCAAAATAGAATGTCTAAAGAGCGTTGGTTGGCCACAATTCGATGGATGCAAGAAACCCAAAACCTATGGGATTTAGGTACAAACGAAGAAATCATTGTGAATTATTTGGCCACGAATTATGCCCCCTCCAAAAAAGGAAGACGCCAGAATTTAACTGATATCGAGTGGTATGAGTTGGAGGAATAGTCTTATTCTGGTACTGCTAATTTGTTGTCTTTCATGCAAGAAACAACATACTCCCGCTATTCCTGAAGACCCCCTAAACACTATTCTGACCCAAATTGAAAACTCATCGCTTATAGAAACTGAATTACTTAGTGAAGCGCTAGACCTTACCGGTCTAAAAATAATTGATTTTAGAAGAAAAGAACATTATTCACAAGGTCATATTTCTGGTGCAATTCAACTATGGAGAGATGATATCGAAGATGCCTCATATCCTTATAAAGGAATGATGGCGAAAAAAGAAGACATTGAAAAACTATTTTCAAAATTGGGCATCAGCAACACAGACATCCTTGTACTCTATGATGACAGAGGTTCATGTGATGCGGCCCGCCTTTGGTGGGTTCTCAAAAGTTACGGTTTTAATAATAGTAAGATATTAAATGGAGGGCTGCAAGCATGGTCGGCTTTTGGCGGAAAAACAAGTCAGAAAGCCACTATTCACCAAGAGACCGTTTTTACACTGCCCGCGGTAAGTTCTGAACTTTTGATTTTAAAAAATGAATTATACGAGCTTCTAGCAACTAACGGCTCTCCGCTATTGATAGATACAAGAACTTATGACGAGTATACCGGAAAAAGGCAAAAACTAGGGGCAGCTCGAGCAGGCAGAATTCCTAAAAGCGAATTTTTAGACTGGGCAGAGGCTATTGATTATGACAATACCATGAAGTTTAAACCCATATCTGAACTTGAAAGTTTATATGCTGCATTCGGAATTGGTAAAAACGATACCATCGTTACCTATTGCCACACCGGTGTGCGTTCTGCACATACCACATTTGTTCTTACCGAGTTGTTGGGTTACAAAAACGTCAAAAATTATGACGGCTCTTGGTCAGAATGGAGCTATTATAAAGACTTGTCTTTTGAAAAAGATAGTATTACCGTAACTTTACAATAGCTATGGAAAAATACGTTGACGCCTTTGTAAATGCATTTAACGGTACGGTAAGTTGGACCTGGAAGTCCATACTATTTGAAGTGCCTTGGTATACCAATTATTTTTGGGGCCTAATCGTTATCTCCCTTTTTGTATGGATTTTAGAGATTGTTTTCCCTTGGCGTAAAGCGCAATCCATTTTTAGAAAAGACTTTTGGTTGGATGCCTTTTACATGTTTTTCAACTTCTTCTTATTTGCCATTGCCATAAGCGGTGTCTATAAAATGCTTGGTGTATTATTCAATGATATTGGTATAACCGCCAAAAGTCTAGCGTTGATAGACCCGTCATCATGGCCCGTTTGGGTGCAGTTGGTAGTATTTTTTATAGTATTGGATTTTGTACAATGGTTCACCCACATCTTGCTACATAAATTTCCATTTCTATGGCAATTTCATAAAGTGCACCATAGCGTAAAAGAAATGGGCTTTGCTGCGCACCTTCGTTATCATTGGATGGAAAACATTCTCTATAAGCCACTAAAAACTTTTGGTGTAATGTTACTTGGGGGGTTTGAGCCTGAACAGGCCTACATAGTACACTTTATAGCAATTACCATTGGCCATTTTAATCATTCTAATATAAAGATTACTTGGGGGCCTTTAAAGTATCTGGTAAATAATCCGGTGATGCATTTGTACCATCACTCTTACGAACTTCCGAAAGGTAAATTCGGGGTGAATTTCGGTATTAGTCTCAGCCTTTGGGACTACCTTTTTAAGACCAACTACATTCCCGAAGACGGTGGTAAAATTCTTTTGGGTTTCCCTGGTGATGAAGAACTTCCAAAGAACTTTTTTGGTCAAGTAGTACACGGTTTCGTAAAACAAAGAAAGAATACTCCATAATACGAAGTTATGCTACTAAAATTTGAGCCATCTTTTAAGTACAATCCTTTTTTTTTGAAAATTTCCGTGTTTCTTTTACTGTACCTCTTTTTTACGATCCAGTTATGCGCACAAGCCGATTCTGAATCTGCTTTTTCAGATAAAACAACTTGGCAGCTGTTCAAATACGATATAGGCAATGTATTTAAAGGTGTTGGACACTCTTACACCAGACATCTTCACTGGGAAGGCAAACAATGGGGTACTTTCGGTACTATTGTCGCTGGCACCGGATTGCTGTATGTTTTTGACGAGCAAACATCAGAATTTATAAGACGTCAACAACTAGGTATTCCAAGATTTATTAGAGATTATGGCACAAAATACGGCAGCCCCCAATACAACTATATGTTGACTGGTGGTGTTTACTTAACCGGCCTATTTACAAAAGACGAAAAATTAAGACGAACGGGGGTACTCTTGATAGCTTCGGCATCTTCCGCAGGTTTATTACAGCAGGTAACAAAATCTGTTGTCGGTAGGGCACGACCTGTTAGCAATAAAGGCAAAGATACCTTTGACCCCTTTAATTCTAGTCGAAAGTTTCACTCTTTCCCTTCAGGCCATACCATACTTGCCTTTACCAATGCCTACGCCATCGCCAAACAGTTTAAAAGCCCTTGGCTTAAAGGTGGCATCTATGCTATTGGTCTTGTGCCCGGAGTTTCAAGACTTTGGGATGGAGAGCACTGGCTTTCAGATGTTGCTTTAGGCGTTGCAATAAGCATCTTTACGGTAGAATCAATAGATAGATATCTTGACCGTAAGTATGATGAGAAGTACAATGATCAACAGCAAGAGAAAAAGATAAGTTGGAATTTAAATATTGGTCCAGGGCAGGTTGGTCTTGTCGGACGTTTTTAACTTTATCAAACTCATCATCGTATTTTAAAAACTAATGTTCGAAGACCTCATTGAACTTGATAAACAGCTTTTTATATATTTAAACGGAATGGGAGTACCGTTTTGGGACAGTTTTTGGCTGTACCTATCAAAAACTTTAAGTTTTGTTACTATTCCCATTTTTCTATTTCTAATCTATTATCTGTACTTGAAATTAGGGTTTAAAAAAGCGGTTGTTGCAATTATTACCGTAGGTCTATTACTCTTATGTACGGACCAACTTTCGGTATTTATCAAACAAGGCACACAAAGACTTAGGCCATGCTATGATAATGAAATTCAAGAGCTCATGCGTATGGTAAGAAGCTATTGCGGTGGCAGATACAGCTTCTTTTCGGCGCATGGAGCAAACTCTTTTGCACTTGCGAGTTTCTTCTCTATTCTGTACAAAAAGGAAACGAAAGTATTAGGTTTTGCACTATTGATTTGGGCAACACTGGTCAGTTATAGCCGTATCTATATTGGGGTACATTTTCCTTTAGACGTCATTACCGGCATTGGTGTCGGTATTCTTTTTGGTTGGCTTTTTGCCAGATTATGCATATCGACCCTAGAAAAAATTTAATTTCTGCCTCCTTGCCTTGTTTTAGAATACTTATTGGAGGGAACATCTGGTGGCAAGACCAGCTTGTTTTCATCCTTTGATGTTGTGGTAACTGAAGATTTGGTGCTTACACAACCTGTCAATAAAATACAACAGCATAAAAGTGTTAAAAATTTCATTGTTATAATTTTACTTAAAATTACAAAAAATCACCAAAAAAATAACAATTATATATGCTTGGAGAAAGTAACGATAGCTAAAGAAACTTGAAAAACTACGTTTCACTTTTTAATCTTCATTTAATTGCTCGGATACCCTATCATAGTATTTTTGAGATAACACTTCTGTCCATTCTGTAGGTTTGCCTCCACCATATATGGCCAAATAAGTAACATCATTTTTCTTTGATGAGGAATGCCAATGTTCGGTATCTTTCTCACACTTAATTACATCACCCTCGCGTATTAATTTGGGGGCTTTACCCCTTTCTTGATAATAGCCTATACCTTCAACCACAATTAATATTTGTGGAGTGTCATGTTTATGCCAATTTAAAGTAGAATTGGCTTTAAAAGTTGCTTTGGTGATATTATAATCTAAAGTTTCATCTGCACTAAATAGACGGTTTAGCCAAGCTTCACCGATATAGTGCGTATTGGGTGCTTTTGTGCCTGCTTCTTTATAAGAAATGATTTTGTACTCCGCACTCTGGGTTAGACCGACAAAGGGTAAGATTACAATAATTAAAAATGTGATTCTTTTCATCTCTAAGATTTTTGAAGGTTAAAGTATGAAAAAGCCTGCAATAGGTTCATAATAAGTTTTAACACTCATTATAACTTTGACAAACTCAGCACGACGCTTGGGCTCCCTTCAACTGCGCTCGGGATAAACTTCTCGCCCAGAAATCCCTGAATGCAAAAAACCCTGCCATTTCTGGCAAGGTTTTTTAATTTGCTCCTCCTCTTGGGCTCCCTTCGACTTCGCTCAGGACAGGCTTCTTCCCTGAAAAGTGTAAAAACAAAAAAGAGCCACACTTTCGTGCAGCTCTTTTTTGTTTTTGCTCCTCCTCTTGGGCTCGAACCAAGGACCCTCTGATTAACAGTCAGATGCTCTAACCAACTGAGCTAAGGAGGAATATTACTATTTATATTTTTCTTTGAGCTTTAAAATTATCTCGGGATACTTTTTTAAGTTCTCGATATACTCTTTACTCTTCATATTCTTAATGTGAGTTTCTATTTGTCTGGCCTGTTTTCTTGATTCACATTCGAAAACTATAAAAAGTGACCAGTCGTTTGCAACTGAAGTAAAAGATTTATCAAAATAACCCGTGTTATGCTGAATCAATCTTGATTTTACATCGACCGTTTCTCCTATATAATATTTCCCAAGCTTTTCTGAAAATAAAACATAAATAGAACTCATTTCAAGTTTTAAAAGAACTTTCCGCTCTAACCTCCCGATAGCTATCGGGATGAGCTAAGGAGGAATATTTCACCTTAAGCGGGTGCAAATATAATTTTTTCTTTAAAACACCACAAACAATTATTGCAGGTTTTTAATTAAAAAAATCGTTTTATAATATTCCAGATATCATTACCAAAAATAACGACCATTAATCCCATTAAAATCACGAAACCTATAATTTGCCCTTTCTCTAAAACTTTTTCGCTCGGCGGTCTCCCGCTAATCATTTCATAAAGCAAGAACATCACATGGCCACCGTCTAAAGCCGGTATTGGCAGTATGTTCAAAAAGGCCAACCAAACGGAAAACATAGCCATAAAAGACCAGAAGAAAGTCCAATCCCAAGATTTTGGCATCATTTCAACAATACCTATAGGTCCTTTTACTTGTTTATATGCTTCTGTTTTAGAGTTGAAAATTACTTTGAATTGGCGTATTTGATCTGTTAATACTTTAATAGTTCTTGTAAACCCTGCCGGTATTGCGCCGAAAAAGTCATAAGTATCCGTTTTACGCAAATCTTGGATATCTAACTGAATACCAATTGCACCTTCATTGGGCACCGTTAAATTCAAGTTTTCAACGCGACCTTCTCTGCGCACCGAAATATCAAGATTTTCATTTGCAGAGTTGCCTATCGTATTTCTAAACTCGTCCCAAAAAACAACACTTTTACCATCGACCGAAATAATTTCGTCACCAGCCATAATACCGGCTTTTTTTGCTACCGAAGAATCAGCTACTAAGGCAATAACAGCTTTGGAACGATATACCATAAAATTGCGCCCTTGGGTCTGAAAAACTTCTTTTTTGCCTTCGTCCGTAATTGGAAAAGTTATTTCTTGCCCCTCTCTATCTACCGTAATATCATCACCAAGAATAATATCTAAAATAGCATCGTTAAAACGAGTGGCTTTTTTACCATCTACTTTGAGAATTTTATCCCCTGTACGTAAACCTAATTTTTCACCAATAGAATCTACAACTATACCGTATTTTAAACTATCGGAAGGAATATATGTGTCTCCATTATTAAAAAGTAAAAAAGTATAAATCAACCAAGCCAATAAAAAATTTACGATAACCCCACCAAGCATTATAATAAGGCGCTGCCAAGCTGGCTTGCTGCGAAACTCCCATGGCTTAGGCTCTTCCTTCATTTGGTCGGTGTCCATACTTTCGTCTATCATACCGGCTATTTTAACATAACCCCCTAGTGGCAACCATCCAATACCATACTCTGTTTCTCCTATCTTTTTCTTTAAAAGCGAAAACTTTACATCAAAAAAGAGGTAGAACTTTTCAACTTTGGTCTTAAAATATTTAGCGGGAATAAAGTGACCTAACTCATGTAAAATAACGAGTATGGAAATGATCAAAACGAACATCACAATCTGCGTAAAAAGTCCCATCGGCAAGTTTTGTTTTTATCTAAGCTGACAAAAGTAAACTTTTAGCAAATGTTTGAAAAGGATTACCTATGCTATTAGACGTATTTAAGAGTTTTTTGGGAGCAAATGAGGTTTATTTTACTTGAAAAAGGCACTTTTCAGCCGTACTTTTGCATGGTATGCGAAAATTCTTTGCTAAATACAAGTTCTTCGGAATCGTATTATCGCTCTTATCTATTGTAATTATTTACCTCATTTACAACGCATTAAAACCAAAAGAGCGCCTGCCGATTTATCAACCTTCAATGATAAATCCTGAATTGGTCGACAGCAGCTTGCACTACAAGAAAAAATACCACACCATAGCCGATTTTGAACTAATAAACCAGAACGGCGATACCATAACCCAAAAAGATTATGAAGGAAAAATCTATGTAGCCGATTTCTTCTTTACGACTTGCCCCAGTATTTGCCCTATTATGACAAAGAACATGGGCGCAATACAGGGCAATATTTTAGATGACGATGATATTCTACTGCTTTCGCACTCTGTCACCCCAAAAATCGACTCTGTACCTCAACTTAAAAAATATGCTCTAGAAAAAGGGGTTATAGATACCAAATGGAACTTGGTTACCGGTGATAAAAAGAAAATCTATGAACTAGCCAGAAAATCGTATTTCGCCGTATTAAATGATGGTGATGGCGGTGAGTTTGACATGATACATACCGAAAACTTTATCTTAATTGATAAAGAAGGTAGAATACGAGGCACTTATGATGGTACGAGTTCTGAAGAAGTAGCTAAACTACTTGGTGATATTGAGATTTTAAAAAAATCATATTAAAAGCTAGCTGTTAAAAACCAAAAAACCGCTTTCCCGTGCATAGGAAAAGCGGCTATGTTTATTTAATAGTTAACTGCTAGTTATTACAATCAGAAATGTACGCTTTGGCAATCTTTAGTTGCCCTTCAGCCGTGTTTTCAAATTCACCATTCCCAATTTTTGTTGCTAAATCGTTACAGCTCGCAAAAAATTCTGCACTAGCTTTCTCTGCTTTTTTAACTCCAGGTAGCGTAAAAAAGTAATCTTCCGATACGGTTAAATCCTTATACAAACTAACTTTTTCGGACTGAAAAAGACGTTGCATAAAAACTGTATTGTTCAGGTTAAACCCAGATAAAGCATTATCACTAACCTTGACCAAACTAGTTTTCGGATTAACAGGCTCAAATACCTTATCATCTACAACTATTTCTTTAACCCCTTTACATTTGAATACCTTATTCTTTGATTTTCCCTTTTCGTTAATATAGGTAACCACTGCGCGTTTGGCTTTAGTGTCTCCGTCTAAATCGATCATAGTGCCCGCAGATGGCTCTTCATCAGAAAATCGTATAGATATTTTACCTTCAAATTTTTCGCCCTCGGTAGTTATTACATATCCATCAGCCTTATTGATATTATTATTCTTCGCGGCCATTTTGTTGTTTACATTTTTCATCTTACTATCAACCTCATACGCAGGTGCATATTTACGGTTTGAAGTAGCTCCATTGTACTGCTGGTTAAAGCTTTCCTTGGTTCTTTTTAAAAGCGATTTCGCAGAATTTGTCGCCCATTTTTTATGATCACATTCCACAACCTTATCAAGGTACTTTTGAGCGCTATCAAAATCTTCAGTAAACAACGAAACCTTGTATAAGTTCATCAAAAGGCCCCAAGCTACTTTCTTTTCTGTTTTATCAGACAGATCATAGTTGGCCAATTTTGTATTCCAAAAGTCTACAAAGGGCTGAAATTGGCCCTTATTATTTCTTAAATCATCTAAGGTTTCGGTACTTGAAACTAAAGAACCTAAATCTGCAACCATTTTTCTGGTCTCATCTTCTAGACCGGCAGTCTTCTTATCTTT
The DNA here is from genome assembly GCF_055693185.1 of Croceitalea sp. W27. Classification (NCBI taxonomy): domain Bacteria; kingdom Pseudomonadati; phylum Bacteroidota; class Flavobacteriia; order Flavobacteriales; family Flavobacteriaceae; genus Croceitalea; species Croceitalea sp. W27. Next base: position 2,530,650 of record NZ_CM146327.1, on the reverse strand, counting down.
TATGTAATAAAACTTCTCGCTTTTTAAATTGACCCTTAAATCATATTTATCATACAAATCAGGCAAAATAACCCTTGTTAAATAGGTATCACCTAATCTCTTTTTAAGGTATTCTTGAACTAAATACGGACTTGCTTTAGCTTGATCTTCGCTTAGTAAGGTCAAGTATTTGTCTTGTTCCTTGAAGGTAAAATCAAAAACTTCTGCAACAGGCTTATCATTATCATCTTTACTTGCCAAAACTGGGTAAGAATGGTAATGTACACCTTCTCCTTTTACCATGATCAAAGTGCCCAAAGCAGCTGATTCTTTTGGCAATATGCTTACTGACCAGGTCTCTTTGGCCTTACTTCTCGAAAAGGTAACATCAAGGTCTTTTTCTGAAATACCATTCATCATAACCATTAAATTTGGCACAGAAGTCTCGCCGGAGACCTTTTCAAAATCTTGAAAATTAAGGGCATTCTGAAATTCAGTTTCAGTAAATGGTAATACGGCACCTTCGGTCTGGGCAAATGCGCCCATATAGGTGGTAATGTCTTTTGGTTTTACGTTTTCAGGATAGTTGGGTACGGCAATATCGACCATATCGTTTTTCAACGATTGTGCCGATAAAGACAAACTTCCAATAAGTAAAAGTGCTAATGGTAAAGGTTTTCTTAAATTCATTTTGGGGGTAATAATTAATTAATAGTTTTAATTTTGGTGGTATAATAATTTAGATATTCTGTACTAAGCTCTTGTTTAAAATTACCATCGGTATCGAACATTTTTGATTTATTCTTTTTACGTCTGGTCATTTTTAGCATTTCATCCTTTAGAATTCCGCGAAAGCGCTCTTGTTCAACTTGTTGTTCTGCTTCTTTAAAGTGTTTTTTGGCCAAGCCAAAATATTCTTTTAAGCCATAAAGACTGGCCAAATTCGAACTTACATATAACACAAATGATCTATTATTATTGTAATCGTTAGACTGCTTTAATTCTTCGAATGAAGTTATAAGGTCGTCCAATTCCTTCGTAAAGGCATCACGATTGGTTCTATCTTGATCGAGTTTTTTTATATTATGTAATCGCTCATTGAGTAATTTTAATTTTTCGCCTGAGCTCAGTTTTTTATGCTTTGTGATGCCGTAAAACTTGATGTAGTCTTTTTCAAAAACAAGATCAATATTGTTTTTTGCAAACCTTTGAAAGGTGCTTACCGAGTTTTTTAAGATGATTTCATTTAAGTTAACTGCCAGATTTCTTGCCTTGTTTGTAGCTATTATGTGTATATCTTCTTCAGGTAGTTCAGACACAAAAGTATCTAGTACATCCGCATACTTTACGGTGTCACTTACTACTATTTGGTCTTTATGCTTCACAGAAAGTTTATACTCGTAAGCAGCAATTAGCTCATATGTATTATCTGCGCCAGTGTATTTGTGGTATACCTCAACATCGTCCATAGCAATTGAAAGAAGAAATCCGTTTTCAAAGGGCAGTTTACTTTTTCCATACTTTTTAAACGTATGTAATTTTGGTATGAGGGCACCATTATTTGGATTAAATCCCCCCCATGACACTTTTAAATCATGAAGATTTAGCCTATCACCTCTATAGTCTATTGTAACTATGGACTTATTCGAAACTTCTGCAGATACCCCATAAACCTGACAAGAAACGGGCAAAGGATTTTCAGGATAACTGAATTGATGCAGTTTTTCATAAAAACTGGTCACCTTTTGAGCATCGCAATTTGCAGTGATCGAAAAGATTGTTAGGGCTAAAAGAACACCTCTCATTTAAGCTTGGTTTGGTCGAAGGGCGAAAATCAATATTAGATTTCACCTAGACTAAATTTTGTTGTGAACAACTAAATTATGTAGGTCTTTTGACCTTTACTCAAATTTAAAATGATGCACACGATAATTTTTATTTCAAAAATGAGATTCCACCTATTATTTCATACTTTTGTTAATTATAATCAATCTAAATAAACATAAGTGGCTACGGTTGCAGAACTTAAACATGGGCAGAAAGGGATAATAAAGGAATTTTCTGGTAGTATTCTTCCCATAAAACTATTAGAATTGGGTTGTTTGCCCGGTAATAGTGTTGAACTGGTTCAGGTAGCACCTTTAAAAGACCCCATTTATATTAATGTAAACGGTTCGCACATTGCCATAAGACGTGCTTTGGCATCGCAAATAGAACTCGATATTGTAGACACCCCTGCTCTATGAGTAAAAACATTAATGTTGCCTTAATCGGCAACCCCAATACTGGAAAAACCTCTGTCTTTAATCAACTTACCGGTCTTAACCAAAAGGTTGGTAATTACCCCGGCATCACGGTAGAGAAGAAACAAGGAATCTGCAAACTAGAAAGAGGTATTAAAGCTCACATCTTAGATTTACCAGGCACCTATAGTCTTAACACTACCTCTCTCGATGAGAGTGTTGTGGTAGAACTACTGCTAAACAAGAATGATAAAGATTATCCTGATGTTGCTGTAGTTATTACTGATGTAGAAAACCTAAAACGCAACCTTCTTCTTTTTACACAAATAAAAGACCTAAAAATTCCCTCCATATTGGTTATTAATATGTCGGACAGAATGTCTCGAAAAGGAATTTCTTTGGATATTGAGTTACTTGAACAAAAACTGGACACCAAAATTGCCTTGGTAAGTACTCGAAAAGGTGAAGGTATCGAACGCATTAAAGAACTCATCACCAACTATAGACAGCTATCCGAAAAACCTAATATAGATACGACGGTTATAGCTCCAGATTATTTTGAGCGGTTGAAAAATACTTTCCCCAAAGAAGACTTATATAAATTATGGTTAGTGATTACGCAAGACGTAAACTTTATGCCGCTGGAGAAAAAAAGAATCGAAGATGCCACTGCTTTTTCTACAAAATCTAAAACAGAATTAAAAAAGCTTCAACACAGAGAAACTGTATTACGCTACCAATTTATAAATGGTATTCTAAAAGAAACTTACAAAGTAGATATGCAAGCCGCAAAAGGACTTAGGGCGTCTTTAGATAAGGTTTTGACCCATAGAATTTTTGGCTATCTAATATTCTTGGCAATTCTGTTTTTAATATTTCAAGCAATATTTGATTGGAGCGGTTATCCATCAGATTTTATCGATGAGAAAATGGCAATGGCGGGCGAATGGATCAAGACTAGCCTTCCCCCAGGAATACTAACAAATTTATTGGCGGAAGGAATTTTTGCGGGTATTGCCGGTATACTTGTATTTATACCCCAGATTGCTTTTCTATTCCTTTTTATCGCTTTGTTAGAAGAATCTGGATATATGAGTCGTGTCGTCTTTTTAATGGACAAACTAATGCGACCCTTTGGCTTAAGTGGCAAAAGTGTTGTTCCGTTGATTTCAGGTACCGCATGCGCCATACCGGCCGTAATGGCAACACGAACTATTGAAAACTGGAAAGAACGACTAATTACTATACTGGTAGTACCCTTTACTACTTGTTCGGCTAGATTACCCGTTTACCTCATTTTAATCTCTTTAGTAATTCCTAAAGGATATTTTCTTGGGCTCAGCTATCAAGCCTTGACCCTTATGCTATTGTACATTCTAGGTTTCGGAATGGCTATTTTATCGGCAATGGTCTTGAATAAAATTTTAAAAATCAAAAGCAGGTCTTTGTTTATGGTTGAGATGCCAACCTATCGTCTTCCATTATTCAAAAACGTATTTTATACGGTAGTCGAAAAAACGAAGAGTTTTGTTTTTGGCGCAGGTAAAATTATACTTGCTATTTCCATTATTCTTTGGTTTTTGGGATCTAATGGTTTTTCTGATGAATTTAAAAATGCGGAAAGTATTGTTAAAGAACGTATCAAACTTGAAGGCCTTAATAGTTATAGTCAAAATTATATCGCCAATAATCTAGATACATATCCAGATGCGAAGAATAGAGCTGTAGCCCAAGAGATTGCCAGCTATAAATTAGAGCATTCTTATATTGGCTATGCCGGAAAAGCCATTGAACCTATTGTTAAGCCTTTGGGTTATGACTGGAAAATAGGAATCGCCGTTTTAACCTCTTTCGCGGCAAGGGAAGTATTTGTAGGCACTTTGGCCACCATATATAGTGTAGGTAACGATGAAGAAGAAACCATAAAAAGCAGAATGGCCGCCGAATTGAATAGTACAGGCACCAAACCGCTTTTCAATTTGGCATCGGGCATATCGTTAATGCTTTTTTATGCTTTTGCCATGCAGTGCATGAGTACTTTAGCCATAGTAAAACGTGAGACCAATAGTTGGAAATGGCCACTATATCAACTTATTTTTATGAGTGTATTTGCGTATATTGTAGCATTGGCCGCCTATCAAATTCTAAAATAAGAGACCATGCAAGAAATTTTGGCATATGTGATTTTACTTACTGCAATTGGTTATTTGGTCAAGAAATTTATTTTACCAAAATCATTGTTCGCCTCAACCAAAAAATCTTCAAAGGCCTGTGGCAATGATTCCTGTGGTTGCTCTTCATAACTAGTTTCTAGTTTTTTCAATAGCTAAAATTTATTTTTTTTATCTGATGATGTAACCTTTTGTACTTTTCTGACTATATAAGGTAAGCACCAACAAAACCAACCATTGTTGAAAACAGAAACAGATGAACTATTAATGGCTCAAGTAGCTAAAGGTAACTTAGACTTGCTTAAAGTACTTTTTGACCGGCATCATGTTCACATATTTAATTTTTTATACAAAATGTGCGGTGATAAAATGTTGAGCGAAGACTTAACACAAGATGTTTTTTATAAAGTAATCAAGTATCGTTCATCCTATAAAAATGGAAAGTTTGTATCATGGATTTTCACAATCGCGCGAAATAGCCTAAAAACACATTTCACACGAAACAAAGAAATGCATGATGATTTAGAAACCGTGCGTTATCGATTAGCGGAAAATGAGAATGAAAAGCAAGACGAATACTCGCAATTACAAAGGGCATTGGGTAAACTTGAAAGTTCTGATAGAGAAGTATTGTTAATGCATCGATTTCATGAAATAAAGTATAACGAATTAGCGGAAATTATGGATAGTACCCCAGGTGCTATTAAAACTAAAGTAAGTAGAGCATTGAAGAAATTAAAAACAATCTACTTAGAAAGTATATAAGTTATGGATACAGATCATATTATAGATTTACTGCCGGATTACATAGATGATATGTTGTCAAAAACTCAAAAAAATACGGTTGAAGTACATCTTAAAACCTGTGCTATATGTACCAAAGAATTTGAAGAGTATAAATCGCTTTTTAAAAGGTTTACGAAAGAAAAAATGGTGCAACCATCGCCAAATCTTGGTATAAACTTTCAAAAAATGCTTGCTAATGAAAAAGAGAATGGCGTAAAAGTAGTTGCTATTGACAACGCTAAAAACAAAAATGGCAATTGGTTTTATAGCAGTATAAAAATTGCAGCGAGTATTGCCCTTTTAATTGCCGCTTTTGTTGGCGGCAGGTATTTTCAATCAGAAGCTTCTCAAGAAGATTTGGCTTCTATTGAAAACGAGAGCTTAGAATTAAAGCAGACGACAATGATTTCATTAATGGAAAACCAATCGGCCAGCAAACGTATTCAAGGGGTGCAATTTATTGAAGAGTTCGAAAAACCAGATGAAGCAATTGTAAAAGCATTAGCCAATAGAATGCTTAATGACGAGAACACCAATGTTCGCTTGATCGCTGCAGAGGCACTATCAAAATTTAGCAATTCAGAGTTAGTAAAACTAGCGTTTATAGAAGCTCTAGAGACAGAAAAAGACCCTAGTGTTCAAATTGCGATTATTCAAAATTTAGTGAAAACACAAGAAAAGAAAGCAGTAAAATCTATGCAGAAATTATTAGAACAAGAAGACACCCAACCGTTTATTAAAGAAGAGATAAATCAAATATTATCAGAAATTATATAATAACCTTTGCTGAGCGAAGTCGAAGCATCAAAAAACGAAAATCATGAAATTAATCACTACTATTTTATTTACGTGCTTATTTGTACTAAGTGCGAATGCACAAACAGACTACACCAAATCTTTGAGTGGAGTAGAATGGGTTAAAATTGAAACAAAATCTGGAGTAAGCGTTAAGACACACGACAAGAAGGAACTCTTAATCAAAGTTTCTGGAATGAAAAAAAGGTCTGAAAAAGCCAAGGGATTAAAATTAGTAGGCGCTGGAGGCACAGACAACACCGATGTAGGTTTTTATGTAGTACAAGATGGTAATACTATGTTAGTTAAAAATCTTAGAAGGTCTGAAAGAGCCGAAATCTTTCTGCCCAAAACCCAAAATCTTTCTGTTACCAATTCGTGGAACGGAGATATCTATATTGAAGGTTTTTCCGGTGAGGTAGAAGCCAATGCCAATCTAAATGGCGGATTAAAAATGAAAAACCTTTCAGGCCCGGTAACGGCGTATTCTTTAAACCAAGGCATACAGGTAGGGTTTGATAAAGTTAGCCAAGATGCACCTATTGTAATTCGCACTACTAATGGCGAAATAGATGTAACGCTACCAGAGAGCACCTCGGCAGATTTAGAACTAAGTTCATGGAATGGGGACATCTACACCAATTTCGACTTAAAAAGACCCGATAAAGACGGGCTAAAATCTGTCTCTGGTAAAAATGTAAAGGGAGCAATCAATGGTGGCGGTGTAAACATCAAATTAAAATCTACCAACGGCACCATTTATCTAAGAAAAGAATAACCCATGCTTAGCATGATCAAAATATCAATCAAAAAACGAACAATCATGAAAACATTATCATTTTTAGTATATGGCCTATTATCTGTTACAACCGTCTTTGCTCAAAAAATAATTGAGAAAAACATCCCATATGAAAATCAATCTATTTATTTAGATGTGAAGTTCGCTGAGAATATTGATGTAAAAACTTGGGACAAAACCACGGTATATTTTAAAGCAAGTATCTATACCGAAGATTCTCAGTTTCAAGATTTTTATCGATTAAACGTTGAAGAAAACAATGATATCATTGCCTTCACCTCAGAGGCAGAAGGGGTTTTTAAGGCATATCGCAAAGACTGTTTGGAAAAAAATCCTAGCAAAAAGAGAAACTGCTATAATACTGGCGATTTAACCGAATTTAAATACACCCTGTATGTACCTAAGAATGCTACATTTAAAATTAGTAGTATTAATGGAGACTTAAAATCAGACCTGATTGAAGGCAATTTTACCGCAGATCTCATCAATGGTAACATTGATATTAAAAAGTACACTGGGGCATTAAATTTAAGCACTATTAACGGTGAAATTGATTTAAAGATAACGAACACCTGTTTTGTCGCAGAAACGATACATGGAGATATTTATGCCAACGAAGCGTTAGACATAGTGAGTCAAGATAAACATGTTGGTCGAAAGGTTTGGAGCGAAGATTCCGGCGCTAAAAACAGATTGAAACTAAATACTATAAATGGCAATATGTATTTAAGATAACGAATAGATTTCCAAAGTAAATTAAAAGGCGTGCTTTAAAAGTAGGCCTTTTTTAGTATTCTGAATCTTGAGGTTCCACAAAGGATACTTTTGCCTGTTTAGCTATATATACTGGTGAGGTAACAAAAAGTTTTTTAACCTGACTATCCCAATCTCGAACAACATTAAAATAGCTCGAATTGTTCACTGCCATAATCTCATCACAATCAGGGCAGGTGTGTTTATAGTCTAAGAAGTGGTGCGCAAACTCATGAAAGGCCACTACTTTGGTTATTTCTGGGTCTACTAAAGCGACCCAATTGATCAGTATATTTTCTATTGCGCCATTTTTATCTCTAGTAACCATACCCATAACAGTATTTCCCTCTTCAACCGGCAGGTTATTCGTAATATCAATATTTTTTAGTTGAAATAATTTCTCATGATATTCAATACCATAGGTATCACAGTATTGAAAAAAATCATTCAGTAAGGGTTGAAGGCGACCGTCAATATCTACAGTCTCTTGAGATGTTAAAGTAAAACAGGAAGTGAAAAGACACAGTAAAAACAGTTTAATTTTCATCTTGGTTTTGATTTTGGCGAAAATGGTTCTGTAAGTGTCCTAATGTTGAAACGAAAAATTCTAGCGATTATTTCTAATAACCTGTATTTTAACTTTTTATAAAGAATGGAGTGGTTGAAAAAATCTTTAGAAGGAAATAGCGATTTGAGTGTCTTTGTCAACTCTAAAAGCACACTCTTTAAATGCGGGGGGACCAAAAGTCTTCATTTTAGCCTTAGAGAAGGCCACTTTTTCTTTAGGAATACCCAACCAATTGGTATCTAATTTATCATTACCGTTCTCATCATGAAAAATAGCCAAGGCATACTCGCCTTCTGGCAAGTCTTTTATCGAGATATGGGTGATTCCTTTTTGGGCTAAAATACTATCGCATTTAAAAACTTTGTCAAACTTTAAAAACCCTTCTTTGGTATTATAAACGGCAACACTGATTTTTCCTTTAGAAGAAGGCACCTCATGAACATCTACTGAAATCTGGTTCTGTGACAAGGCTAGCACGGGAAGCAACAAAAACAGAAAGAATAACTTTTTCATACCTAGTTAACTTACAACAACTATGCTAAACTTAATTTTCTACTAAAAAGTATACGCTTAAATAGTAATTTTAGATTTTTCAACTTTACGATAATTCTTATTGCTTTATCATGAAGGCTATAAATAAGACGATGAACAAAAAGAAAAATAACCATTTTAGATACTTTATATCGTCTTCCCTTGGCCATCTATTCACTGCCATTTTTCAACACTTCTTTTAATCTTGTATACACTTGGTCAGTTTCTACACTATCAGAAAAGTTAAGAAACAGTTTTAAAGAATCGTGATGGACTATCCTTATTTTTTGCTGTCGCAAATCATCGACAAAAACATATGCTTTAGATTCGGTTAAAGAGTCTTTAAATACACCCTTTTCTTTTGCTAGCCACGAAAAGCCATTACTACGTTCCATTTCGGGTAATTTTTCTACAAAACCAATACTGTCAATATCGGAAAGTAATATTCTTTGTTTGTATATGCCCGAAACCACCTGAAAGTGGCCATCTTCGAATTTAGACCAATTTTTATAGTGCAAAACAAAGGCTAAAACACAAACTATTAGTGTGAGTACGATAACGATGTTCCAAAACCAGTTTTTATTCTTCTTTTTCATTCTCTTTGTTCTTTCTATACGTATCGAACCAGGCTACCGTATGCGCAATTTTGGTAATAAGATTACTAGGCCTGCTTGCAATACCATGACTAGCCCCTGGTATTTCAACTAAAACGGTTTCAATTTTTCTAAGCTTTAAAGCGTGGTACAATTGTTTGGCTTCGCTTGGTGGCGTTCTTAAATCGTTCATACCTACCATAACCATAGTTGGGGTCTCTATATTGCCAACGAGAGAAAGCGGAGAAAATTTCCAATATCCTTCGAAATTTTCCCACGGTTGCCCAGGGTAACGGGAGTTTGCATAGCCGAAATAATTATCGGCCACCAGGGTTTTACTTATCCAGTTCATTACAGGCTTTGCAACCACAGCGGCTTCAAAACGGTTGTTTTTCCCTATCATCCAAGCAGACATAATACCACCAGCGCTGCCACCTGTAACAAACAATTGATCCTCATGTGCTATCCCCATTTTTATGCAATGGTCCACACCATCCATGGTATCGTCATAGTCTTGACCAGGGTAATTATTGAATAAGAGGTTACCAAATTCTTCCCCATAACTTGTGCTTCCGCGTGCATTGGGATAAAAAACTATATAGCCCTCAGAGGCATATAGCTGCATTTCAATCGAAAAGCGATCACCATAATTTAGAATAGGGCCGCCATGATTTTCTACCATAAATGGGTATTTTTTAGTCGCATCATAATTGGGCGGATATACCACCCAACCTTGTATATCACGACCATCGAAAGACGATTTATACCAAACTTCTTCTACCCTGCCTAAGGTCCTATAATCGAACAAGGCTTTGTTGAGTTTCGTAATCTTTATTGGTGTTTTTTGCTTTGCTTTTAGGATAGCCAACTCTGCGGGATAATCTGGCCGTGAATGTGTATATGCAATTGTTCCATTTTTTGATATGCTATATGAGCCGCTCCCATATGGTCGTCCTAAGGTAGTTCCACCTCTATTATCCGCTAGTTTGGTTACTTTTCCAAAAAGAGAAACATGCCCTATTTTTCCATTGCCTTTATCATCGTAATTAAAATAAAGTCCTTCACTGTTACTGTCCCATTTTATGTCTGAAATAGAGCGATCCAAGGCTTTAGAAATTACCTTTTTATCGCTACCATCCATATTCATAATGTGTACCTTACGTATTTGATACGCTTGCACCTCATCTTCATAACCCAAGTAGGCAATATATTTTCCATCTGGTGATAATTGGGGCTCATAATCTGGCCCGTTTCTATCGGTCAACGCGTTGATATCACCATTTTTCAAATTGACCGAATAAATCTCACTATTTCTAAAACGGTACTCCCAGTCTTCTATCCTATTTGCCGAAAAATAAATTGCAGTCGCATCTTTTGACCATGAAAGTGTGCCTCTATTATGCCAATCTCCTGAAGTAATCTGCCGTGGGGCACCGCCATTGGCAGGTATCGTAAAAATATGATTAAATCCGGGTTTTATGTAACCACGACCATCTGCCTCATGATACACCCTATCTGTAATTCTTGGTGCTTCCGCCCATTTTGCCCCCTTTGGCTTTCTGGGCATTTTTGCCAGCACGGGTGCCGATTGCGGCACGTTCATTGAAAATGCCAACTGCTCTCCATCGGGTGACCAGGTTAAAGAACTGGGTGAAAAAGGCAATTGCGAAATCTTTGCGATTTTACCAGAAGTTACCCAATAGACGTAAATTTCTGAACCTTCATCCGTACTGCTGCTAAACGCAATTCTATCCCCCGACGGTGACCACGAAGGGTTACTTTCCGAAACTTCTCTCGAAGTAAGTTTTTGATGCTGGGTACCGTCGGTTTTTAGCATCCAAAGATTACCCCAGGCTCTATCTTTCATGATATCAAAACCCATTCGGCGATATACTACCCAATCTCCATTGGGTGAAATTTGGGGGTCAGACACATATTGCAAATTAAAAACATCTAAGTACGAAAAATTCGTTTTTTGAGCTTGAGTCAATTGAATTGAAAAGCCTAATAAAAAAAGTATTAGAAATCTGCGCATTGGTCTATTTTTTTGAACTATTTAAAGGTAGCGGAAAGCACCGTTCTAACCAAAATACGTAACTATGATTTAATTCTTGTTAATTTTACCCAATGGTCAGAAACATCCAATTACGAGTCAGTTTAAAAGAAGAAGGACAACTAGGTGGATTAAAAGCTAGGACGGCAAAGTATTTAGGAATTTCGGAAGATGACTTTGAATTTAAAGTACAACGAAAGTCCATTGATGCCCGTAAGCCAACTATCTATTTTAATTACAAGCTAGAGGTTTATATTAACGAACCTGCACCGAAAGAAACAACCCACCATTTCGATTATAAAGATGTTTCCCAAGCAAAACCAATTCACATTATCGGTTTTGGCCCAGCTGGTATGTGGGCAGCACTGCGCTGTTTAGAACTAGGCTATAAACCTATCGTTTTAGAGCGAGGAAAAGATGTTAGAGAACGACGCCGAGACCTTAAAGCAATTAATCAAGACCATGTGGTAAATTCTGATAGCAACTACTGCTTCGGCGAAGGTGGGGCAGGTACTTATTCCGATGGTAAATTGTATACCCGTAGCTTAAAGCGCGGTGATGTTCGCCGTGTTTTTGAGAGTTTGGTTTTTCATGGTGCAACCGAAGAAATTTTGATAGATGCCCACCCCCACATCGGTACCAACAAGCTGCCCAAAATTGTACAGAATATTAGAGAGACCATCATAAAATGCGGTGGCGAAGTGCACTTTAATACCAAAGTGACCGATTTTAACCTATGTGATAATGCCATCAACTCCATTGTTATAAACAATGAGAAAGAATTAGAAACACAACGTGTAATTTTAGCAACGGGTCATTCTGCCCGCGATATTTTTGAGCTATTGCATAAAAAAGACATTGCTCTCAAAGCGAAGTCTTTTGCTATGGGTGTTCGCGTTGAGCATCCGCAGCATATTATAGATTCTATTCAGTATCATTGTAATGGGGAACGCAACGAACTTTTACCAGCAGCGGCTTACAGCTTGGTTCAGCAGGTTAATAATCGTGGGGTATACTCTTTTTGTATGTGTCCGGGAGGATTTATAGTCCCGGCAGCAACAGCGAATGGCGAGGTTGTTGTAAATGGAATGTCACCTTCAAAGCGAAATAATCTTTATGCCAATTCAGGTATCGTAGTTGAAATTAACGTGGATGAAGATTTACCCATCTATGAAAAGTATGGTGTTTTAAAAGGACTGGAATATCAAAAAAACTTAGAGCGATTAGCATTTACCGCCGGAGGAAGATCACAAACAGCCCCTGCGCAACGACTGACCGATTTTGTAGAGGGGAAAACTTCGCAAGATTTGAACCCCACTTCATATCAACCGGGTTTAAATTCGGCGCCCTTGCATTCTTTATTTCCTAAACTGATCGGTGGGCGTTTACGAAAAGGCTTTGCGCAATTTGGTAAAAAAATGAAAGGCTATTACACAGAAGAAGCAAACATCATAGGAGTCGAATCTAGAACCTCATCGCCCATTACCATACCTAGAAATGAAAAATTGGAACATCCGGAAATCAAAGGTCTCTTTCCATGTGGCGAAGGAGGGGGTTATGCCGGAGGAATAGTATCTGCCGCTATGGACGGTGAACGCTGCGCAGAAGCTGCAATCATAGGCTTATAAATTATATTATGGATTTTAAAAACAGAAACGTACTTATAACCGGAGGTTCTCGAGGTATTGGCAAAGCCACTGCATTGGCCTTTGCGGAAAAAGGAGCAAGCGTTGGAATTAACTATAAAAGTAATACTGAAGAAGCAGAAAAAACACTAGCTGAATTATCTGGTGAAGAACATCGTCTTTTCCAATACGATGTCTCTAAAAAAGAAGATACGGAAGCCCTTATAAAAGATTTTGTTGCGCATTACGAGAGAATAGATGTTTTGGTGAACAATGCCGGAATTTCTATTTTTCATGATATTGACGAAGTAGATTTTGACCATTGGACAAATGCATGGGAAGACACTTTTAAAACCAATCTTTTTGCAGTATCAAATATGTGCTATTGGGGCGCAAAAGCCATGATGAAAACTGGTGGGGGCAACATTGTAAATATTTCTTCCCGTGGAGCATTTCGTGGTGAACCAACAAAGCCAGCTTATGGGGCAAGCAAGGCCGCTCTGAATGCCATGAGCCAATCATTGGCCAAAGCTTTGGCTCCACATAAAATTTATATTGGTGTTGTTGCCCCTGGCTTTACAGAGACCGAGATGGCCGCAGTTACCCTTACCCCGGCAGAAAGAGAAAATCTGTTGCGCGAATCTCCCTTTAAACGTATGGCACAACCTAAAGAAGTTGCCCATGCCGTGCTCTTTTTGGCTTCCGAGGGGGCCGCCTATTCCTCAGGGACCATTATTGATGTTAATGGTGCTTCTTATTTAAGAAGTTGAAAAGCAGCTTATTTAAACGGTTTGAGTATCAAACTACTAATTTGATTTTTGAAAACAAGAAAGTTAAAACCCTTTAAAATACTTCTCGATACAAAATTCTTGCAGAATTTCACTCGAAGTGACGTATTTTGCCTTTATGAAAGCAGCAACCGTATCGCAACTGAAAAAAGAATTGCAACATCGAGATACCGATGAACTTTTGCAATTATGTTTACGTTTGGCGCGATTCAAAAAAGAAAACAAGGAGCTCCTGACCTACCTTTTATTTGAATCCGATAGTGAAGAAGGCTATATTGAAACCGTAAAAGCTGAAATTGACGAACAGTTCGAACTCATCAATACCAACAGTTATTTCTATATTAAAAAAAGCGTCCGTAAGATTCTAAGGACCCTTAAAAAATATATTCGATATTCTGGAAATAAAGAAACTGAAGTCGCCTTACTGCTCTATTTCTGTGAGCGGTTAAAAAATTTCAATCCTTCCATTAAAAGAAATACAACACTTATCAATCTATATGATAGGCAATTGGTTTTTATTGCCAAGAAGATTACTTTACTACATGAAGATTTACAATACGATTATGGATTGCTTTTGGAAGAATTAAAACTCTAATGGTTTATGCTTTTCAAAATCTTTTGAAGAAATTTTCTTGCCATTAATAATATCGGTATCCCAATCTTGGGTAATCTTCCAAGCACCATTCACCTTCTTTAGCACAATATGAAACTGCCCATAGCTGTAGTTCGTTACATTATTTCTATCAGTAAACGCTATTCTATAAAAGCCCACCTCATAAGAAGTATGTTCGTTGGTTCTTCGGCTATCGAACCAAAAATCCAATTCAATGGAAACCCCATCTTTTTTGTTCTGCTCAAAGCGCTTTAGGTTAGCCACTTTAAAAGTGTTATCCGTATCGATTCCGTTAGGGGTTGCACGTAACACTTCCGCTGCATAGGTAGCATTTAACACTTCGCCGTCTAAAGTTTCGAATGCATTTTGAAAAGGCTTCCAAACTTCGTTATCAATTTCATTTTGAATAGCTTCAACTTCAGCTTGTGAAAAGCTAAACAAGGAAAAACACAAGAAGCCAAAAAGCATATACTTTTTCATATTTCTTTACTTAATTATCCGCGACTACCCTAGCCCAACATCCAAAGTCATCATTACTATAAAGCCCCCAATAAAGCCCATAACGGCAATATCCGAATGCTTATCTTGTTGTGTTTCCGGTATTACCTCTTCTACCACCACAAAAATCATCGCCCCAGCGGCAAAGGCTAGTGCATATGGTAAAATAGGTTCAAAGGTAATTACCGCCCAAGCCCCAATAACGGCCGCAATTGGTTCAACTATGGCAGAAGCCTGCCCGTACATAAAACTTTTTCTTCTAGATAATCCCTGTCTGCGCAAAGGCATCGCTACCGCGAACCCTTCGGGGAAATTTTGCAACCCTATACCTAAAGCAAGTGCAACCGCACCGCCAATCGTAGCCCCATCAAAACCTGCCGCTACCCCGCCAAAAAGAACACCAACTGCCAAGCCTTCGGGTATATTGTGTAATGTAATTGCCAAGGTCAACAGGGTGGTTCTGTGCCATGGCGTTTTCATACCTTCCGCTTCGCTCTCTTTAAAATTGATGTGTAAATGAGGTAATATTTTATCCAATCCGAACAGAAATAGTGCACCAAGTAAAAATCCGACCGCAGCCGGAATTACTTTTACAAATCCTTCGCCCGGGCTCATTTCAATACCTGGTGCTAAAAGGCTCCAAAAACTAGCGGCCACCATTACACCGCCCGTAAACCCAAGCATACCGTCCATAACGGACCGTTTAGGGTTTTTAAACAAAAAAACTAGTCCTGCTCCGGCGGCAGTTAGGCCCCATGTAAAAAGCGTGGCATAAAATGCTGCTAAAATTGGGTTTATAGATTCAAAATAATCGATTACTTGTTCCATTAGATATCAACTTTAACGTAAAGGTTGGTAGCAATTTGATTTGAAATTTGAAGCTGCTTTTCAGCAATTTGAATTTTAAGCGAATCATCAAAAGCCTCTTTTTCTAAAACTCTGATTTCATCACCTAAAGCAATATTATTCTTGTCCAAAAACTTTAAAAAGGTTGCCGATGTGTCTTTAACACCTACACAAATACCTTGAGTACCAATTTTAAGTTCGCTCAACAATTGTTTATCCCGCTCTTGAAAATCGCCATTTTTACTGGGAATAGGGTCTCCATGGGGGTCGTACTTCGGAAAATCAAGTAACTCGTCAATTTTATCGATCAATTTTTCACTTTTGATGTGCTCTAGCTGTTCGGCCACCTCGTGCACCTCATCCCAGGTGAAATCTAACTTTTTGACCAAAAAAACCTCCCAAAGGCGGTGTTTTCTAATAATAGCGAGTGCCGTCTTTATACCTAGATCGGTTAGAGAAACGCCCTGATAGCGAATATAATTCAGTAGGTTCTTTTCGGCCAGTTTCTTGGCCATATCGGTTACCGAAGAGGGTTTGGTCTGCATTTGTTCGGCAATCGCGTTTGTAGATATCAATTGCGAGCGGTTTCCCCCTAAATGAAAAATGGTCTTGATATAATTTTCTTCTGCCCGTGTCAAAAAAAGGTATTTGTCGGTTTGAGCGCAGTCGAAAACTAAAAAAGACCTCTCGACTGCGCTCGAGGTGACTTTTTAAAAGCCTGTTTATTAGCCTTTGTCAAAAATACATTTTTATTTGTAAAAACAAATTTTTAGATTTGTCTAAATTTTTATTTCAATATATATAAATTGAATCGTAGCCTATTTATTTTTAGTATTTTATTCTCTTTTTTCGGATGGGCGCAAAATGCTACCCTAAAAGGTGTGGTGACTTCAGATGGAATAGGAGTACCTTTTGCCAATGTCTATTTAAAAGAAACTAAAAACGGCACAGCTACCGATGAGAATGGTATTTACAGCATTACCGACCTGGCTTCAGGTAATTATGTGCTACTCATATCTGCCATAGGTTATGAAACCAAAAGAAGGCCTTTTGTAATTGAAAAAGATGCTAGCATTAGCCTTAATATCGAACTTGAGCCATCTGCCGAAGCCTTGGACGAAATGGTGGTTACGGGTACCCTTAAAGCCGTCAAAAGATTAGAAAGTGCCGTGCCGGTAGAAGTATATTCCCCTAATTTTTTAAAAAAGAACCCGACCCCAAGTATTTTTGAAGCCTTACAGAATGTGAACGGGGTGCGGCCACAAATTAACTGTAATGTTTGTAACACAGGTGATATTCATATCAACGGATTGGAAGGGCCCTATACCCTTGTTTTAATTGATGGTATGCCCATAGTTAGTGGTTTGGGCACGGTATACGGTCTCTCGGGCATACCCAATTCTTTAATAGACCAAATAGAGATTGTAAAAGGACCAGCTTCTACCCTGTATGGTAGCGAAGCCGTTGGCGGGCTCATTAACATTATCACAAAAAATACTTTAGAAGCTCCTGAGTTTTTCGCCGATGCCTTTGTAACCGGCTGGGGCGAATATAATCTCGATGTTGGTGCCAAAGTTGAATTAGGTAAAAAAACGGCAATGCTACTTGGGGTCAATTACTTTAAGTACGACCAACTTATCGATAATAATGGCGATAATTTTACCGACCTTACTTTACAAGACCGTATTTCTATCTTTCAAAAATGGAATTTTAAACGTACGAAATCGCGTTTATTTTCTCTTGCCGGTCGTTTTTTTTATGAAGACCGCTGGGGCGGTGAATTGCAATGGATCCCAGAATTTAGGGGAGGTGATGAAGTTTATGGTGAGAGTATTTATACAAGACGATGGGAGGTTTTGGGGCAATACCAGCTACCCCTTGATGAAAAAGTAATGCTTTCTTTTTCATACAATGACCATAACCAAAATTCGGTTTATGGGGACCTGCCCTACTTCGCCGACCAGCGAATAGGTTTTGGCCAATTAACTTGGGATAAAGCTATCGGCAAACATGATCTGTTGTTCGGTAGCGCCCTGCGTTATAATTATTATGATGACGATACTGCAGCTACGCAAGATTTACGAGGAAACCAAGCTGATGAAATTGTAATACCCAGTCTTTTTGTGCAAGACGAATTTAAATTCAACAAAAGGCACGCGTTACTTGCCGGACTTCGATACGATTATGATAGTCGCCATGGCAATATTTTTACACCAAGGGCGGCCTACCGTTTTAAATTCTCTGACAACGATATTTTTAGGGTGAATTTTGGAACCGGTTTTAGAGTCGTAAACCTCTTTACCGAAGACCATGCGGCACTTACCGGGGCACGAGATGTGGTAATTACCGAAGCCCTAAACCCTGAACGTTCTATCAACCTCAACCTCAACTATCTTAAAAAAATATACGCGGATAACGGCACCTTTGTCAGTATTGATGCTTCGGCCTTTTACACCCGTTTTTCCAATCAAATTTTACCTGATTATGACACCAATCCTAACCAGATCATCTATGATAATTTAAGCGGAAAATCAGTTTCTAAAGGGCTTTCTGCAAATTTGGAAACGGTATTCCCAAATGGTTTGCGATTTTTGCTTGGTGCCACTTACCAAGATGTGAGCCAAACCGAAAACGGAATTACTACCCAACAAATACTGACCGAACGCTTTACCGGAACTTGGAATGTTTCATACAACCTTCGCGCTATAGATTTAAGTATTGACTATACCGGTAATTTATATGGCCCCATGCGCTTGCCCTTAATCAGCGATTTAGACCCAAGAAGCGAATTTTCGCCTACTTGGAGTATTCAGAACATTCAATTTACCTACAAAGGCATTAGTAATTTTGAGTTTTATGGTGGCATAAAGAACTTACTAAACTGGACACCCAACCGCAACAATCCGTTCATTATAGCCAGGGCCAATGACCCTTTTGACCAGAACGTTCAGTTTAATGATCAAGGAGACGTGGTCGCCACGACCGACAACCCTTTTGCGCTCACTTTTGACCCGAGTTACGTTTATGGGCCCAACCAAGGTATTCGTGCATTTTTAGGGATGCGTTATACTATATTTTAATTACAAAGAGTCTAAGGGGCTTTGTATTTTAGAAATACTCCTTGGGCTTACCTTGCCATCATCGGCCAGGCAGTACGACTGCTATTCGTCCATAAAATTCCCTAACTTAAGCCAATAAACCTCAGACAAGAAAATACGCTGTCGGAACTGGACATATCCAACGGATATGTACGAATAGGGTCTAATTGCTTACGTAGCTAGCTCAAATACTTTGAGACGCTACTCTCAATACCCGCTTGGTCGTTAGGCACAATGTAACAAATTCGCTAACTCTTCGTCTTCCATTAACCAACCAATCAGAAAGATCTAATGCATGAAAATTTAAAGGAACGAAAAGAAACTTGGAAAACAATTTATATTTTTCTAGCTATTGTTACCATTATAAGTTCACTTTTCCATTATGCAATAGTTAATTTATACCCATCACGAATATATGTAGGGGGTTTAATGTGGAGTCCTGCCATCGCTACAATAATTACATTAAAAATAAAAGGACGCTCTATTTCCTCTCTAAATTGGAATTGGGGAAAATGGAAATATATTCGATTATCTTATTTCATTCCAGCTTTATATGGCCTAATAACTTATATACTAATCTGGGTTTTTGGCGTTGGAAGTTTGACAAATGGCGAAGCGATTACAGATTGGGGAAAAGATCTTGGTTTAATTGGAATAGGAACCTTAACCCCTGTATCAATTGCAATCATGGCTATTATCTTATTAGGAACTATTGAAGTAATACGAGCTGCAGCAACAACTTTAGGGGAAGAGATTGGATGGCGAGGTTTTTTCATTTATGAATTAAGAAAAGTTCTTTCCTTTACTGGCGTCTCCATTTTTAGCGGAATTATTTGGGCATCTTGGCATTGGCCATTAATTGTATATTATGGTGAAAATGTAATCTTGGAATTGACAACATTTTATGTTGTCATTGTCTCAATGTCATTTATTATGACTTACTACACATTCAAATCCAAAAGTCTATGGCCCGCAGTAATTTTTCACGCAGTAAGCAATGTATACATTCAAAAAATACTACCTGAATTAACAATTAAAAATGAAGGAACGGAACATTGGCTAGGCGAAAACGGAATTATGTTTGCAATCGTGACTTGTTTTTTTGGAATTTACTTCTGGAGAAAAGCGATTAAAGAAAAACTGTAACTGAAAACACAGCACCTAACTAATTTATGTGTCACATTGCCAAAATTTGGCTAACTTTAAAATCCACCACCAAATAAAACTCAGACGAAACAGCACACTGCACGAACTGGACATATTAAACGGGTATGGACGAATAGCGTCTAATTGCTCTAGTAGCCAGCTCAAATACTTTGAGACACTACTCGCAATACCCATCTGGCCCGTTAACATATTTTTGAAAATGAAGATTCACTACATATTAATATTAGTATTACTAACCGCTTGTCAAGGTCAGAATTCACAAATAGATAAACTGAAATCAGAAAACCAAATACTTAAAGACAAGATAACTAAGCTTGAAGACCAAAGTACTGTTCGTAAAAAAATTGAAGAGAATACACTTGTTACCTTAGCTAATACTGATGTTCAACAAATAACTTCAAAATTCAATCATCAGCAGTATCAAATCAAAATTTCATACCCCAAAAATTACTTTCTAAACAAAGAAAAAAAGTATCCTGTTTTATATGTAATTGATGCCGAAACTAATTTTGGAGGTATTAGCTATATTGTTCAAAGGCTTATTAAAGACAAACTAATCCCTGAAATTTTAGTGGTAGGTATAGCTTATGATACCGATTATAAAAACTTCTATAAACTTCGAAGTAGAGATTTGACACCAGTTGAAGATTCCGATTTGAGAATGGGAAACAAATCTGTTGATCCAACCGGAGGTGCCCCAAAATTTAGTGATTTTTTAGAATTTGAACTTTTTCCGTTCATCGAAAAAAACTATAGGATAAAAAAAGAGGACAGAGCAATCTATGGGCACTCCTATGGAGGACTTTATGGCTCTTATGCGCTATTAGAAAAGTCGCAACTTTTCAATAGATATCTACTGCTGGGGCCATCTTTATGGTTTAAGGATAAACTATTGGTGAATCAAGTCTCACAAAAGAATTTAACTTTTGGCAGAAAAACAAAGCTCTACATGGCTTCTGGTGAATTAGATTTAAGAATAAAGGATTATCAAGAAGAATTTGTTCAGTTACTAAAAGAAAAACATATACCGAAGCTAAGTATTGAATCAGAAGTTGTAGAAAATGAAACTCATAGAACCATTTTTGGGGTTGGGTTTACAAACGGATTGAGGTTCATATACAAAAAGTAAAACGTATACCAACATTGCTTATTACTTAGACCTACCTATACTATCGAATTATTCACGTTTTAATTATTTCTATTATTAAATAGTCTTGTCTTCGCTCGGAAATCTGATAAATTTTATATCCGATATCCCTAGAAAAATGGGTAGACGCAAAAGAATATTGGCATACTTCGGCTAGTGCCAACTAATTGGCCAGCACTGTTAGTTGCACATAAGAAAGACCAACTCACATAACATTGTTGAATGTATTTTGCTATATTTCTTTAAAATTAGCTCCCAACGCTGCAACCCACGCACTGCTTACGCAGCTGTCATACATAACCCGGCGTTAGAGACAATTAGAGAACCCAATGAAAACGATTACATTACCAGACGAATTAAACTTGAGTTCTTCTAAGTCTGTTGTGGTTTATGATTATGAAAGCATCACCGAAATATCGAAACAACAAATCTTATTAAATAAAAATACGTTCAGTTTTCTTCAAGAAGGAACGAAAGAAGTGTTTTTCGACAATTCTGCCTATGCGATTGATAATTCTCAATTTCTATTAATGAAATCTGGTCATTGTTTAATGACAGAGAAGCTCTCTAATGATTCAGAACATTATCGCAGTGTTCTATTTTTCTTTTCGAACGAAGAAGTTTTTAAATTTTTACGCAAATTCAAATTAGAGACCTCTAATTCTAAAAAACTGTACTCAACGTATTCGTTCAAGTATGATTCATTTATCAAAAGATTTGTTGAAAGTCTTTTAGATATATCCAAACTTTCTAAGTCGATTCAAGATAAAATTTTGAAAACAAAACTTGAGGAAATATTGCTTTACCTGATAGACATAAATGGGCTAGATTTTGTTTATTCCTTAATTAACAATAGTGATAATCAAAATCAAAAGTTCATTCAAACAGTAGAAAGCAACAGACTCAATAAACTCACCATAAAAGAGCTTTCTTTTCTATCCAATATGAGTGTATCTACTTTTAAGAGAGAGTTTGAGAAAAATTTCGACAGTTCACCTAGTAAGTGGTTTCAAGATAAAAGACTAGAACATTCAGCTTTTCTATTAAAAAACGAATCAAAAAGACCTTCAGATATTTTTGAAGAAATTGGATATGAAAACTTATCTAATTTTATTCAAGCCTTTAAAACGAAATTCGGGGTCACTCCAAAACAGTATCAATCAAATTGAGCTTTTATCAATACTTTTTGAACTTTTCTGATTAACCCAACACCTGAATTGCTGCCTAGATTTGTATCATAAATTAATAATTAAAAACAAATATTATGATAAAATCATTTCAAATCTTAACAGTGTTAATTGCTTTTTCAAGTTCTGTTTTCGGACAAAACACATTTACTTTGTCGAGTAATGACTTAGGAGGACAAGCTACAATTAATGAGGAGTTCAATGGCTTTGGTTGTACTGGCGAAAATCAGTCTCCTCAATTATCATGGAAAAATGCACCTGAAGGGACTAAAAGTTTTGCAGTAACCATGTATGACCCAGACGCACCAACTGGGAGTGGATGGTGGCATTGGGTAGTGTTTGATATTCCAGTAAGCACTAACGAATTAGTATCTGGAGCTGGAAATACAAAACTAAACTTAACACCTGAAGGCGTTATTCAGAGTATTACAGATTATGGAGCAACTGGTTATGGAGGTCCTTGCCCTCCTGAAGGACACGGTTTACACCAATATATAATCACAGTTTACGCTCTTAAAACAGATAAACTTGGTCTTAATGAAAGTACAAACCCTGCAGTAGTTGGTTATTACTTATGGAACAATACATTGGCTAAGGCGAGTATTGTTACTTATTATCAAAGAAGTAAGAAATAAAACTGTCTCTAACAAGATATAAAAGCAATAGCGGTTCGGGTGCAAACTCGAACCGTTTTCATTTAAACAAGTATATTGTAATAAGAGACCGATTGCCAAAATCGCCGCTAGCCTATCAACAAAACATATCAGTACGCTAAACCGCAATTCATTCACTGTTACTTTTATTTTAAGGGTGTTCATCGGTCGCTGCGCTCGGTGGTAGGTCTAATTTTAAGCCCAACAACAAAACGCAACAAGGATACGTCCGCTTGCGCGGACTACTTGGCGAACCATGTCAAGTTTGTTTTGCAAGCTTCATCGGTATAATGCTAGGGTTTTATTAATCATCTAAGTGGACCTTCAGGCAACCTTTTATTCAAAAATTTCATCTATCTAAGTAGAACTGAAATACAAAATTAAAATGAATAAATCAACCAAAGCCCTACTGATTATAATCATATCATTTGGGGCATATTTTGCTTTTGATGCTATTTTTTTCAAAGACATCAGAAAATGGCTCTTTGACCGCACAAATCAACTCGGAATCAGTCACATATTAACCTATTTGATAACCGGAATTCCTTTATTTTCTGTCACTTTACTGATTGGGAAAAGAACGGACTTTTTTCGAAATTTGGGTATTGACAAGTCAATAATGAAAGGACTTCTATTTGCACTGGCATGTACCTTGCCGATGTATGTGGGCTTTAGCTTCATTTTTGAATTCAACTCGGATATCTCCATAAACACAATTTTAATCGGAGTAGTTTCTGCAGGCTTTTTTGAAGAACTCTATTTTAGAGGCTTTTTATTTGGGTTGCCATTTAGAAAAACAAAGCTCGGATTTTTACTTTCGGTAATTTTCGGAGCACTTTACTTCGGATCTCTACATTTATACCAAAGTACTGAACTAGATGAGTTATTGGGTATATTTTTGGTTACCTTTTTAGGTGGTATCTTCTTTGCCTGGGCTTTTGCGGAGTGGAATTTTAATATTTGGATTCCTATATTTTTGCACATGCTAATGAATTTGGCTTGGGAACTATTTTCGGTTAGTGATAATGCACTTGGTGGTATTTATGCAAATGTATTTCGATTGCTAACTATTGCATTGGTAATTGTATTGACAGTACTTTACAAAAAAAGAAAAGGGTTAAAACTTACCATTAACAAAAAAAGCCTATCATTTCAAAAGAGTTAATCATTTAACTTATGAACATGTTTATTTTTATTATCATTTTGACTTTTGCCATTATTGCGCTTCTTGTATTAAAAAGGCGGACCGAAAAGGGTAAAAAAGAACCAAAAAATTGGAAGGTGTCCAAAAAAGGTAGGGACGCTATTAGCTATGAGCAAAAAGTTGACGGAGAATGGAAGTCCATTGAAATTGACGGAGAATTACTACTTGGCAAAACAAATCATGTCATTTACTTTAAAAGTAAAGATGAATGGACTGATTACCCTAAATGGGCTCAAAATCGCTCGGAAATCATACGACGAATTAAAATAGTCTTTCCCCCTACTCGAACGGAATACGAAAATGGATAAAAATTAATTTCACATAAATTTCTTGAACCAAACCCCAACTTAAAACCTATCTTTAAAGTTGTCTAGACTACCCTTTAAAAAATTGTATTAATTATACCAGCGTAACACTCCGTAACCAAAATAGTTCCCATTAATTAAAAACATTCAATACCCAATGATAAAATTCTTTAGAAAAATAAGAAGACGATTGCTCACTGAAAACAAATTCAGCAGCTATCTAATTTACGCCATTGGTGAAATTATATTGGTGGTCATCGGAATTTTGATTGCTTTACAAATTGACAACTGGAACCAAAAAAAGCAACTAAAAGAAGAGCAAGTAAAAACCCTAAAGAGTTTGCACAAGGCTATTAAAATTAATAGTATAGAGTTTGACACTATTTTTAATGCCCAAATATTAAGAAACAGAAGCCTGCAAGATGTTATTTTTACTGATGTTTCAAACCTCCCCAACACACATTTAGATTCGTTGATTAAGATTAATGTTAGAAACCACACCTTTGATCCCTCGACAGGAATTTATAATTCGATGATAAATTCAGGCAAAATAGAATTGGTAGCTAATGAACCCCTAAAGAATAGAATATCAAAATTGTATGATATTGTAAAAGACTATCAAGAAAGTGAAGATGAAATTACAGCGTACACCAAAGAACATTTAGAGGAGTATTACATTAACAATTATGAAATTGACCCAACTGTGTTAGCCGGACTCAGAGAGAGAACATACCTAGAAGAAGAGAGAGACAAAACGCTTTACAATAAAGCCTTTACATCGTTCAAAATTAAAAACATGTATATTTTACTTCTTAGTAAAATGGATGATGTAATACTAAAAGGAATAAACCTAAGCTCCGAATATCAAGAATTGATAAAAGACTTAGAAAATGAGATAGAGATCCAAAGCTAGCCATAATACATTTTTGGTTTTTTAATTTGTATTTTTAACCAATGCCCAACTACGATTATATCATTATCGGTGCAGGTGCACCCGGATTGCTTTTAGCAGATACCATGGGGCGTGATGATTTCTTCTCTAACAAAATAGGCCGTATAAGCACTAGCACTGTTTTGCCAACTTTCAACGATATTCTGTTTACAACAACCATTGGATTGGCTAAGACAGTCAAAACGAAAAGTTGTATATAGTACAAAGCTTCTCTTCGGAAAAAGAGATAAGACAAGTCTTTGAACAACTAGAAATCCGACTCAAAGTCTTTACCTCAAGACTACCAGAACAAAAATTCTTATCTTCAAACCAAACTGAGATTTTAACGGAATTTTGCTGTATAGCTTTACTGCCAGCATATATGGTCATAGACAAAAAGAATAAATGCGATGAAAGAAAACATTGGAATTGTATTGATTCATGGAGCCGGACTAGGTAATTATATTTGGAGCGAAACCATGAAACACTTCAAAGAGCCTATTCTTCCGATAAGCTTTCCAAATCGAGAAGTTGGAGACAAAGCCAATGCCAAACTTCTATTTGTAGATTACCTTAATGCTGCCATCGAGCAAATTGACAATTTGGCGGCAGACCGATTCATAATTGTTGCCCATTCTATAGGAGGTTGTATAGGTCTTAAAATAAGTGACCACTATAAAGAAAGAGTACTTAGCTTTATTGCTATAAGCGCTATACTGCCAAAAAATGGAAAGTCATTTACAAGTTGCTTTCCAATGCCTCAGAAATTTATTTTACCTATTATATTGAAACTGTTTGGCACAAAACCTCCGCAAAAAGTCATTAAAGAAGAATTGTGTAATGATTTAGAAATTTCACAATCAAAAGAAGTTATTGAAAGGTTTTCGCCAGAGTCAATAAAACTTTATACCACCAAGATTCACTACGGTTCATTACCAAAAAACACCCTATTTATAAAACTTTCAAATGATAAATCCGTTTCGCAAAACATGCAAAACAAAATGATTGAAAATCTAAACTGTAAAGAAGTAGTCGAATTAAATAGCGGACATTTACCAATGCTCGGCAAACCAAAACAGTTGGTAGAAATCATAAACAATTACCTAAATAAAACTGAAATCTACTTATGACCTTTTAAATAAGTAGCAATAAGAAATAACCTAAAGCTACCAAAGAAAGCCTTAAATCAAAGGGCAGTATTGTGTATTTTTGGCAAATGCCCAACTACGATTATATCATCATCGGTGCAGGCGCTTCCGGATTGCTATTAGCAGATGCCCTGGGGCGTGACGATTTCTTCTCTAACAAAAGCATTTTAATTCTTGACAAGGATATTAAAAATAGTAATGACCGCACTTGGTGCTTTTGGGAAAACGGGCCTGGTGAATTTGATGCTATTCTTCATAAAACATGGCCAGAAATTTATTTTGCAGGTAATGAGCTCGAACTGGCCACTTCAATAGATCCGTATCAATACAAAATGCTTAGAGGTATTGATTTTTATGATCAATATCTTGAAAAGGTAAAGAGCTATGCCAATGTTACTTTTATCCAAGAAAGCGTTAGTGCCATAGTAGATAGAGAAGCTGAGGTGCAGGTGAAAACCGAAGGTTCTTCATATATCGCAAAAAAAGTATTTAATAGTATTTTTGATTACAAAAAACTTTTAAATCAAACCAAATATCCAGTACTGCAACAGCACTTTTTGGGTTGGTTTATAAAAACGGAGAAGCCTGTATTCAATACTGAGCAAGCTACCTTTATGGATTTTTCCATTCCCCAAAAAGAAAATACCCGTTTCATGTATGTTTTGCCTTTTTCGGAAACCCAGGCCTTGGTAGAATACACGCTTTTTTCAGAAAACACTTTAGAAAAAGAGGAATATGAAAATGCGATAAAATCGTATTTAAAAGATAAACTGGCCGTAGCTGAATATACCATTACCGAGGTCGAACAAGGCAATATACCGATGACCTGTTTTGACTTTTCCAAGGGCAATTCTGAAAATATTTTAAATATCGGTATTGCCGGTGGTTGGGCCAAGCCCAGCACTGGCTATACCTTCTACAATTCTACCAAAAAAGTAAAAGAGTTGGTCGCTTACTTAAAATCGGGTAAATCTTTATCCGATTTCTCAAAAAAAACACGTTTTTGGTATTACGACCTATTGCTACTCGATATTCTGCAAAGTGACAACCATTTAGGAGGTTCTATTTTTGAGGCCATGTTCAAAAAAAGAAAACCACAATTGATATTAAAGTTCTTGGATGAGGAAACTACCTTTTGGGAAGAACTTCAAATCATTTGGGCATGCCCAAAATCACCCTTTGTAAAGGCTTTGTTTAAACGGTTGCTTAGATACTAAGGCGACTTGATACTCGTTTTATACTAACAAGCTGGTTCTTATGAAAAATTTATTTTTTGTACCATTAGTCTTTCTTGTTTTTTCATGTTCAAATGACGCAGAAAGAATCGATGAAGAGGAAAACCTAGAAACTAACGCCAATTTTGTTTTTGAAGATAGTTTTGAGACAAGTTCTAACGACTTTTCACTGCTATTTCCAAACGATAATTCGCGATGGACGACGGTGCAGTTGATAAGTCCAAACCGTAACACAAATAGTTTAGGTTTATCTTCAAATATAGTAAGTGACGGAAATCAGTCACTCGTTATTCAATCAAAGCAATCAGATGAGATTTTATCCAAGGCCGATATAGAAAAAGGAGGGTTCAGTGCAGCAACAAATAGTAAAGTGACCATTGAAGCAGATTATTATATTGATTCTGACGCAAACCTTGAAAACCTTTTTCTCTTAGATTTAGAGTGTTGTTCTTGTTGGGATCCTGAAGTAGATGCGGATCCATCTGTAGATGGTGATAACAAGTGTCCAGGAATTCGTCTAATGCTGTCTGGCGGTGATGATTATTTAGCTATTGAACGAGGAAAAATTGCAGGTACGACCCTAAGGCAGTCCTCCTTTAAGTTTCCAAGAAAAGAGTGGGTAACCATTAGATGGGAATTGGTTCTCTCACCTAATGAAGATGGTGCGAACAAGGTATTTTTAAATGGAGACCAAATTTTATCGGAAGATGGAATGAACATGCCAAACGCTCAAGTATTTCGTGATGTATTCGCAGAAAACAATATCGATTTTGAGTTACAGCAACCTGTTGTTTATGAAAGAATTCAAGTAGGCGCAACTGCAAATCCGAATGCTGAGGATTTAACTATTTATGTGGACAATTTTGCGATGACAATAGAAAATAACTAAACCGTTCTCTGCATTAAGTTCTCGCCAAAAAATTTTAAAATCTCTTTTCGTTCTTCTGGCAGATTTAGCTGTTTTAAACACTCAAAAGCACGCTGCGTATAGCCTTCAATTTCTTTCTTTGTCATATTTACCGAACCACTCTGTTCAAAAACAGTTTTTATAGCCTCAATTTTTTCTGTGGGGTCACTTGGCGCTATCGAATAAAGATGCAATAAGGTCTCTCGCTCAGCAGCACTTGACAATTCTAAGGCTTTTAAATATAAAAATGTCTTCTTATTCTCAATAATATCGCCACCAACTTGTTTGCCGAAGGTTTCTGGATCTCCGAAAGCATCCAAATAATCATCTTGCAACTGAAAGGCAATTCCCAAGTTTCTACCAAACTCATAAACCAAATTCTGGTTTTCTTTTGAGCCGCCTGCTATAATTGCACCCATTTTCATAGCGGCAGCGACCAAAACAGCGGTTTTGTATTCAATCATTTTAAGGTACTCAGGTATGGTAACATCATCCCTGGTTTCAAAATCTACATCATACTGTTGGCCTTCACAGACCTCAATAGCGGTTTTACTAAAAAGCTGAACCAACTCTTTAAAAGTGGCATCTGAATATCCTTCAAAATACTGATACGAATTAATGAGCATGGCATCGCCCGAAAGAATACCTGTGTTAATATCCCACTTTTCATGTACCGTTGCCTTTCCTCTTCGTAAAGGGGCGTCATCCATGATATCGTCATGCACTAAAGAAAAATTATGAAACACCTCAATCGCCAGAGCCGCATCCAAAGCATTTTTATAATCACCTTCAAATAATTCTGTCGTCAATAGTGCAAGCACAGGTCGTAATCGCTTTCCACCAAGACCTAAAATATAATCAATAGGTTCATATAGGTTGTGCGGTTCTTTTGTTTGAACCTTTTTCTCAAGATAATTTATGAACTCATCTCTATAGAATTCTATGGGCTGCATCTTTCAAATTTTGCTCAAAAATACACGCATTGTTACAAATAGACCTTAAAAGCGTCGTATTTGAGTAGAAAAATTGCCTTTAAATGCAATAGAAATCAAAATCATCGTCTTAACAAAAGAAGACCAATAGCAAAAACCTTAAATGGTTTCTCGAAAAGAAAACAACAACCTAAACAACTTCTTTAAAGAAGAGTACAATGCACTCAAAGGGTATGTGCGTTCAAAAATAGAACACACCTCAGAGAGTGATGCCGATGATATTATACAAGATGTTGCCTTAAGAATATTTTCGAGACCAAAAGATGCCCTGCCCATAACTAACATTGGGGGTTTTGTCTATAGTGCCATACGCAATAAGATTATTGATGTAATGCGGGTCAAAAAAGAGCGCATATATGATGAAAAAACCTTGGAACAACTATGGTCTGATTTTGCAGAAGTTTTCTATGAAAGTATGGACCAAGAATATTCAGAAAACTTAAAAGCAAACCTTAAAAAAGCTATTCTTCAACTAACACCTGCCTATCGCGATATGATCATTGCGGTTGATTTTGAAGGGTATACTTATAGGGAGATTTCTGAGGAAACCGGAATAGCGCAAGGCACCCTAATGTCTCGAAGACATAGGGCCTTATCAATATTGTATAAAGAACTAGAACTAAAAAAATAAAATTCAAGATTATGGATTACAAAAATCATTTAGAAAAACGCATGAAAAGCAGAGCGGAGTACTACGTAACCAAAGGGGTGAAAATATTCTTTTTCATCGTTCTTGCCATAGCATTTTTACTGCTCATGAATTACGTTTTCATGTTGCTATGGAACTGGCTAATGCCTGAGCTTTTTGCCCTACCGACCATAGACTACTGGAAAGCATTGGGCCTTATTGTGCTGGCCAAAATAATTTTTGGCTTTGGCTTTGGTGATTCCGACGGACCTGGCGGTAAGAAGAAAATCAATAAAAAAAGATTTGAAGAAAAAAAATGCAGCTGGCGGAATGATTTTTCTGACTGGAAACATTATGATGCATTTTGGCAAGAAGAGGGCGAAAAAGCCTATCAAGATTATATGGAACGAAAGCGAAACGAAAATATATCATAATGGTAGAAGATAAAAAAGGCCCTAATTCAAGGCAGGCCAAATATCGATTCAAATCTTTTTTCTGGAGTTTAAACCAAAAATCAACGTTCCGGTCCAATTCTGAAATTCAAAATCGTCATAATGATGACATTCAACATAAAAAGAAAGAAAATTAAGGTTATGTTAAAAAAATGCAAAACCTAGGAAACTTTTTTTGTTCCTAAAGTTTCCATCTTACATTTGTACCTCAATTATGAGAGAAAAAATCTTACAGAGAGCAACTGACCTATTCTTAAACCTAGGTTTTAAAAGCGTTACTATGGACGATTTGGCCAATGAAATGGCCATATCTAAAAAAACTATCTATTCCCATTTTGAGAACAAGACCAAATTAGTTGAAGAGTGTACCATGTGCGTTTTTTGTGCTATCTCAGATGGTATAGACTACATTATCTCTCTCAAGAAAAATCCCATTGAGGAACTTTACGAGATAAAAAAGTTTGTGATGGTCCAGTTAAAAGAAGAAAAATCATCGCCCAGCTATCAACTACAAAAGTATTATCCAAAACTGCATCACAATTTAAAGAACAAGCAGTTTGAAGTAATGCAAAAGTGTGTTGTAGATAATGTAAAAAGAGGTGTCGATTTAGGTATCTACAGGGCTAATCTAGATGTCGATTTTATCGCACGTATTTATTTTAGTGGTGTTACCAGCATTAAGGAAGAGTCTTTATTTCCCCATCAAAAGTTTCCCATGACGTATTTAATGGATAATTACCTAGAATACCACCTACGTGGCATAGTTACGCCCAAAGGACGAAAAAAACTAAATGAAATCATCAATTCAAACCAAGAATAAATGCGAACACTTACAAAACTACTGTTCATCCAATTAGTATGGTCCGTGCCATTAATGGCACAAGAAAAAGACAATTCATTCTCTTTAGATGAAGCTATTGCCTATGCTTTAGAACATAATTACGAAGCGATAAATGCAGGCCGTGATTTGGTGGATGCCCAAAAACAAAAATGGGAGACCATTGCTACCGGTCTACCTCAGATAGAAGGTGCGGTTTCTTATCAAAATCAGTTGAAGCAGGCACAATCTCAGTTCCCATCTATTCTAATTCCAGAACAATTTTTACCTCCTGGTGTAGAGCAAGACCCTAATGTTTTTGTACCCATAATTTTTGGTCAGCCCCAACAAATGAATGCGACAGCCACCCTTCGCCAACAAATTTTTGATGGTTCTTACATTGTAGGTGTGCAGGCCACACAGGCTTTTCTGCGATATAGCAGAAACTTTAAGGAAAAGACCGATTTAGAAGTTAAAACGGCAGTGGTTGAGGCATACGGCAATGTGCTTTTGACCAAAGAAAACGTACTTATCTTAGAAAAGAATAAAAAAACACTTGAAGACAACCTGTACGAGACCAAAAAAATCTATGAGAACGGTCTTGGTGATGAAGAAAGTGTTGATCAATTGCAAATCACTTTATCATCGATCGACAATCAACTGAAAAATGCAAGGAGGTTGGAAAAAATCACCATGCAGATGCTCAACTTAATGATGGGGCTTCCTTTGGATAATCCTACCGTTTTGACTGAAGACTTAGATGAACTTACCCAACAACAAATAGATTTCGGCTTGTTGGACACTCAATTTCTTTTAGAGGATAACACCGATTTTAAAATTGTTAAAAACCTAAACGAACAGCGCGAACTAGAACTAAAATTGGCCAAGAGCAGGGCCTTGCCTACCCTAAATGCATTTGTAAATTACGGAGGTCTTTCATTTGGTGACAATTTTACCTTTTTTGATAGTGGGCAAGATTGGTTCGGTTTCTCTACATTAGGCGTTGATTTACGCATCCCAATTTTCAGCTCATTGGGAAGAAGTGCCTCTACGCAGCGAGCAAAAATTGCCTTCGAAAAAGCAAAAACACAGTTGACCCAGGCCCAATCGCAATTAATGCTTCAGCACGAAAGTGCAAAGAGTGATTACGTATTTGCCATTGAGCAATACCAAACAACAAAGGACAATCTCAACTTAGCGGAACGTATTGAAAACAAAAATCAGGTGAAATATGCTGAAGGCCTAGCCACTAGTTTTGAACTGCGACAAGCACAGACGCAACTTTATACTACGCAACAAGAATATTTACGTTCAATGGTCGATGTCATCAATCGCAAGACCAAACTCGAAAATATTTTGAATACAAATCAATAAACTCATCAACTACTAAACATAAAGACAATGAAAAAAATAATTCAACTATCAATCTTAGGTATCTTAATTGCCTCTTGTGGCGGTGGTGCCAGCGGTTCTGTTGAGGACGTCATATCAAGTAAGGACTT
The DNA here is from genome assembly GCF_055693185.1 of Croceitalea sp. W27. Lineage (NCBI taxonomy): Bacteria > Pseudomonadati > Bacteroidota > Flavobacteriia > Flavobacteriales > Flavobacteriaceae > Croceitalea > Croceitalea sp. W27. The sequence continues at coordinate 2,497,636 of NZ_CM146327.1, read as the reverse complement.
GAACACAATGCGCGCCAAAAGAACTGCTATGAACCAAGAGCTAAAAGCTTTGGAGGACCAGGTAAAACAACTGGACTCAGCTATCAGTGAACTGGACGATAACGCCAAATTACCCTTAGTATCCACAATGCAGGTAGAAAAACAAGTATTTAACCATTATCTAGAATTGCAAGGCGATGTGATGACAGACCAAAATGTCTTGGTGTATCCCGAAATGGCAGGAACACTTTATCGTGTTTATGTCAAAGAAGGACAACGGGTTTCAAAAGGACAGCTTCTAGCCTCTATCGATGACGGTGGACTTTCCAGTCAATTGGCACAGTTAAAGACCCAACAAGCATTGGCAAAAACCACATTTGAGCGCCAAAAACGATTATGGGACCAAAATATAGGTTCAGAAATACAGTACCTGCAGGCAAAAACCCAATACGAAGCGCAACAAAGTGCTGTGAAGCAATTAGAAAGTCAAGTAGGTAAATCTTCTATTCGCGCCCCTTTCTCAGGTATTATTGATGATATTATTAAGGATCAAGGAACAGTGGTCAGCCCCGGACCAGGTTCTGAAGTCTTCAGAATTGTAAATCTTAGCGATATGTACATTGAGGTAGAGGTGCCAGAAGCACATTTGGCCAATGTTACGCCCGGCAAAATGGTTCAAGTTTATTTTCCGGTCTTAGGTGACAGCGTAACTACAAAAGTTAGACAGACAGGTAACTTTATTAACCCCGGAAACAGGTCGTTCAGTGTTGAAATTCCTGTCCTAAATAAAGACGGAAAAATAAAACCAAATCTTACTGCAATTGCCAAAATCAACGACTATACGAGTGATGAGGCAATATTGATTCCGCAAAGCGTGGTATCTGAAAATGCGTTGGGTGAACAATATGTGTACTTGACCAAAGAAAATGGTTCTGATACTGAATTGGTTTCCAAAAAAACGATCATAAAATTGGGCAAAACACAGGGAGATAATGTAGAGGTGCTGTCAGGTCTTTCGGCGGGAGATAATATCATTGTTGAAGGGGCCCGAAGTGTGAGGGACAATCAATTAGTAAAAGTTCAAAATTCTAAAGGCTAACGCCTAAAAACCAAAGACTTAAAGCATGGACAAAGCCAAAAAAAATGCCGACAAAGAGTTTAAGCTCTCTTCTTGGGCCATAGATAATCCATCGGTCATCTATGTGATGATAGGTATCTTTCTTTTCATTGGAATCTCATCCTATTTTGCGATGCCAAGGGAAGAATTTCCGGAGGCCGTCGAGACCAAGATTTACATAAGTACCATCTACCCTGGTAACACTGCCGAGGATATGGAACGATTGATTACCGATCCTCTTGAAGAGCGACTAAAAAATGTAAGTAATTACGTAGAGATGACTTCTACTTCGCAAGAAGATTATTCTATGGTCGTTGTAGAGTTTGATGAAAACATTACCGTTGAAAATGCCAAGCAAGAGGTAAAAGACGAGGTAGATGCTGAGAAAGCAGGTGAAGACTGGCCCATTTTTAATGGTGCTAAAGTAGAGCCTAACGTTTTTGACCTGAATCTTGCCGAATCTTTTCCTATTCTAAATGTAAATTTAAAAGGAGACTATCCGGTCGAAAAACTCAAGGAATTTGCTGAATATCTTGAAGATGAGATTGAGAATTTAGAGGAAGTCAAACAGGTTGATATTCGTGGTGCGCAAGAGAAAGAAGTTGAAGTTGCGGTAGATATCAATAAAATGATGGCTGCCAAAATCAATTTTGATGATGTAATCCAAGCCATAGGCAATGGAAATATGACCATGTCTGCAGGTAACCTTATCACCAGTGGACAAAGAAGAACCATAAGAATTACTGGGGAAATTGAAAAGCCATCTGAATTGGACGATTTTGTGGTGAAATCAGAAAACGGAACGGTTTATTTAAAAGATATCGCCAAGGTAACTTTTGAAGAAGAGGACAAAAACACTTACGCACGTGAGATGGGTGAAAGTGTTGTGATGCTTGATATCAAAAAACGATCGGGCAAAAACGATGTAATTGCCATTGAAAAAATCCGTGATATTGTTGCCGAGGCACAAAAAGACACACTTCCTGGAGATTTGGAGGTAACTTTTGCCAACGACAGTAGCAGTACTACTTTAAATCAAGTTGACGACTTGGTGAACAATATCATCTTCGGAATCATTTTAGTGGTTACGGTATTGATGTTCTTTTTAGGGTTTAGAAATGCACTTTTCGTTGGGTTCGCAATTCCTATGTCCATGTTCATGTCCTTCATGATTCTTTCAGCATTGGGCTACACCCTGAACACTATGATTCTTTTTGGACTCATCATGGGTCTCGGAATGCTTGTGGATAATGGGGTCGTAGTTGTGGAAAACGTATATCGTTTGATGGAACAAGAAGGTATGTCACGAAAAGAAGCTGCAAAAAAGGGGATTGGTGAAATCGCTATCCCTATTATTATTTCGACAGCAACTACTGTTGCGGCTTTTGTTCCATTAGGAATGTGGCCTGGCATTATGGGTGAGTTTATGATTTATTTCCCCATCACACTTTCAGTTGTGCTTGGGTCCTCATTATTCGTAGCGATTTTTATGAATTCGATGTTGGTATCGCAATTTATGGAGGTCGGTGAAAAAAACTTGACCAGAAAACAACTGATTAAAATTAGCGCCATATTAGGTGGCTTTGGACTTTTTATCCTACTGTTAGGAGGTCCAGTGCGTGGTTTGGGTACGTTAATGATTGTTGTTGCCATCCTGTTTTGGATTTATAAATACTTTTTAAAACCTTGGTCGACCCGTTTTCAAAAAAATAGCTTGGTACGTTTGGAAAACTGGTATGAAAAAAGATTGAAACATGCGCTTCGAGGTAAGAACGTGTATTGGTATTTTGGGGTAACCATGATTTTATTGGTAGCCGCGTTTATGACCTTTGGGGCTTCGGTAGGCAGCCAACGTACCAAAGTGGAGTTCTTTCCTGATAATACCCCCAAGGAAATATACGTCTATATCGAATATCCTCAAGGTACAGATATTGATAAGACCAATATCTTAACCAAGGATATTGAAGAGCGTGTGTACGATATCATTGATGATCAACAATATTTAAAAACCGATGGTGAAAACTATTTGGTGGACACTGGAGTTTCACAAGTAGGAAAAGGGGCTGAAAACCCTTTTACAGAAGGAGGTTCAGCAGCCGAGATGCCACACCGAGGCAAGATTACGCTTTCTATGCAAGAATTTAAGTTCAGGGAAGGTTTGGATACCGAAAAACTAAGGCTTCGCATACAAAATGCATTGGCCGATGTATATCCTGGGGTTACGATTTCTGTGGAAAAAGACGCCGTGGGTCCACCAGCTGGCTATCCCGTGAACATTGAATTAATAGGTCAGAATTATGATACTTTGATAAACGTTGCTGAGCGAATGCGCATCTTCATCAACTCAAAAAGTATTGATGGTATGGAAGGCCTAAAAGTCGACGTAAATAAAAGCAGCCCTGGCATGGAGGTACTTGTTGATCGTCAAAAAGCCGGAGAGCTAGGCGTATCTGTTGGACAAGTAGGGCAACAACTAAGAAGATCTTTGTTTGGTAACAAAGCCGGCGTTTACAAAAAAGATGGTGAAGACTACGACATTAATGTGCGTTTTAATGAAGATCTGCGCTACAACACCAGTGCCTTGTTCAACCAGAATATGATTTTTAGGGATCCTGCTACGGGGCAAATCAAAGAAATACCCATTTCTGCAGTTGCTTCACGAAAAAATACTTCTTCGTTCAATGCAATAAAACATATAGATGGGCAACGTGTAGTGACCGTATATTCAGGTTTAAAACCAGGCGGTAATGCCAATATTATAGTTGACCAGATCAAAAAAGAAATGGAAAACTTTAAGGGTATGCCTGCTGGGGTTAAAATCGACTACACTGGTGAGCTTGAAGAACAGGCGAAACAGCAAGCATTTTTAATGGGTGCTTTCTTCTCTGGTTTAGGTTTGATTATGCTTATTTTAATTTTCCAATTCGGGGGCATCTCAAAACCTGCAATTATTATGATGGCCATATTTCTAAGTTTCATCGGGGTTTTTGGTGGAATTGTAGCTACAGGTTGGCCCTTTGTAATCATGATGACGATGATGGGTATCATTTCATTAGCGGGAATTGTGGTCAACAACGGTGTAGTACTGCTGGATTATACCCAAATATTGATTGATCGAAAAAAGGTGAACATAGGTATATCTGATAGTGAATTGTTGTCTCGTGAAGAGGTAACCGATATCATTATCAAAGGAGGAAAAGCCAGGTTACGACCAGTAATATTGACTGCAATTACTACAGTGCTGGGGTTAATTCCACTAGCCACAGGATTAAACATCAACTTTATTACACTTTTCGGTCAATTTGACCCGCAGGTCTATGTGGGTGGTGATAATGTGATTTTCTGGGGTCCATTGGCATGGACGGTCATCTTCGGATTAATAGTGGCTACCTTTTTAACCTTGATTATAGTTCCGGTTTTATTCAATATAGTGTACCGTATAAAATTAAGGATTAAGGGAAGTTATAAGAAAAATACGTCCAACGAAGAAAAAATAGCCGTAGCGGCTTAATCTTAAAAGGTTCAATAAAAAAGCCCCGTGATTTTACATCACGGGGCTTTTTTTATTCGTTAAAAATTTTATTTGTCCACAGAAACAACTTGAGCGTTGTTCCAATCTTTTATGTAAGCGATTTTATTATCCTGAAAATCCACTTCCTTTAAAATATCGTTCTTCCAAAAAAACCATTTCCCTGAACGTACACCATTTTCATACCTTCCTGAAACAATTTTTTTACCCTCTACATTATACATAAACCATTGACCGTGTAATTCACCGTCAAGTAAAAAACCTGTTTGAGCTACTTCTCCATTGTCATGAAAATAAGTTGCCTTTACCATTTTACCTTCTTTTTCAAAAGTAGGCTTAATGTCTTGTGCATATATCTGTGCTGAAAATACTACTGCTAAAATTAATATTGCTTGCTTCATCATTTTGAGATTTAAATTGCGCTTCCTTTACATTAACGATACAAACATACAAATTATTTTACCTTAAATACATATTTAAGTAACAAATAATTTACATTAAATTTACATTAGAAATGTAACTATCTGATTTACATTTATATGTGTAATATTTATAGCTTCATTTACGAACCCGTAATAGACAGAAAAAATCGATAAGTTGGCCATATATCTCCGTTTTCACCATAAAATCTGTGTAAATATTGGTGTTACAAAAGAATTGAACTAATTACCTTTGCCAATCATAAAATAGGCACATGTATAGAAGTAATACCTGCGGCGAATTGAACGCTTCACACATAGGAAAAGAAGTGACCTTAAGTGGTTGGATTCAGAAAATAAGGGATAAAGGTTTTGTAGCATGGATAGATTTGAGAGATCGTTATGGCATTACCCAACTTGTTTTTGATGAGGATCGCACTTCTAAAGAACTACTTGAGTTGACCAGAACTTTAGGGCGGGAGACCGTAATTCAAATCAAGGGTGAAGTTATTGAACGTGCTTCTAAGAATAAAAATATTCCGACCGGGGAAATAGAGGTTTTGGTTTCAAAGTTAACCGTACTAAATGAGTCTTTATTGCCTCCCTTCACCATTGAAGATGAAACCGATGGCGGTGAAGATATTCGAATGAAATATCGGTATCTCGATATTCGTAGAAATCCGGTAAAAGAAAACCTCATCTTTAGGCATAAAGTCTCTATGGAAGTTAGAAAATACCTTTCTGACCAAGGGTTTATAGATGTTGAAACTCCTTACTTAATTAAATCCACTCCTGAAGGCGCAAGAGATTTTGTAGTGCCGAGTAGAATGAACGAAGGACAGTTTTATGCCCTCCCCCAATCTCCACAAACCTTTAAGCAATTATTGATGGTCGGTGGAATGGATAAGTATTTCCAGATTGTAAAGTGTTTCAGGGATGAAGATTTAAGGGCCGATAGACAGCCGGAATTCACCCAGATTGATTGTGAAATGGCTTTTGTTGAACAAGAAGATATCTTAAATACGTTTGAAGGATTGACCAAACATCTTTTGAAGGAAATTAAAGGCGTTGAGGTTGACAATTTCCCTAGAATGACATTTGATGAGGCCATGAGACGCTATGGAAACGACAAACCGGATATCCGTTTTGGAATGGAATTTGGCGAACTGAATGAAGTTGCCCAGCATAAAGACTTTAATGTCTTTAATTCTGCCGAACTCGTTGTGGGTATTGCGGTACCAGAGGGTAATTCTTATACCCGAAAAGAAATCGATAAGCTTACCGATTGGGTAAAAAGACCTCAAGTTGGTGCTTTGGGCATGGTGTATTGCAGATGCAATGAAGATGGCACTTATAAATCTTCGGTAGATAAATTTTATGACCAAGAAGACTTGGGTAAATGGGCAGAAGTTACCGGGGCGAACGCTGGTGATTTAATTTGTGTGTTATCTGGCGATGTAACTAAAGTAAGGGCCCAATTAAGTGCATTACGTATGGAAATGGCCGAACGTTTGGGGCTTCGAAAAGCTGATGAATTTACCCCGTTATGGGTCATCGATTTTCCATTGTTGGAACTTGATGAAGAAACTGGCAACTACCATGCCATGCACCATCCGTTTACTTCGCCAAAACCCGGACAATTGGAATTATTGGATACCAATCCTGGAGAGGTAAAAGCAAATGCTTATGATTTGGTCTTAAACGGTAATGAAATTGGCGGAGGTTCCATCCGTATTCATGATAAGGAAACCCAAGCTACCATGTTTAAACACCTCGGCTTTACAACAGAAGAGGCAAAGGCACAGTTTGGCTTTTTAATGGACGCATTTCAATACGGTGCCCCACCACACGGCGGTATTGCTTTTGGATTGGATAGACTGGTCTCTATACTTGGCGGACAGGAAACCATACGCGATTTTATTGCCTTTCCTAAAAACAACAGTGGTCGCGATGTGATGATTGATGCTCCTGCAAACCTTGATGAGGAACAGTTGAAAGAGCTAAATTTGAAGTTGGATTTGTAATAAAAGAGATTAGACCGCTTCGCTTCTAGACCTTAGAAAAAAGGCATCGTTTGCCTAAAAAATATTACTTAGTTTAATAGGGATATTCCTAAATTTATAAGGATGAAAAAGTGGGTAAAAATCTTATTGTTTTCCCTATTAGGTGTCACGTTATTAATAGTGGGAGTGATAGGCTTTGGCTACTATAAATATTGGGGGAAATTTAAAACTAATGAAGAAAAGTATCCTCACTATATTGGTTATATTGACCAAGAATCGGCCTTGTTAAATGACAAATATGAGTTATGCGGAGATAAACACATAGCTTTTACCTATAATGGAGCAGCGTACAGGGCTTATTATAAAAGCAAAAAAATATTTCGGAAAAATATCTTGAATGACTATCAAAATAAAGGATTTTCAGATTCTGGATATTTGAACTTTCGTTTTCTTGTAAACTGTGAAGGGCAAGCAGGCTGGTTCGAAGTCATTGAAATGAACCTAAATCTTGAAGAAAGAGAGCTTGAACCAGAAATGGTCAACCAACTCTTTAGCCTAACCGCAGAGGCGAGGCATTGGAACAAGTTAGACTATGAAGGAACGCCCTTAAATTATTACATGTACATCTCTTATCGTATAGAAAATGGTGAAATTGTTGAAATATTGCCTTAGTTATCTTTTTATAATCTTTGTGATTACTTCTTGTAATAATCCAAATGACGACCTCAACTCTGTTGAACGCAGAAAGTTGGCCGAAAAAGTATTTCAAGAAGGAGCTCATCTGCCACAGGGTTCTCCAAAAAGTATGACGAGAATTGAAAAGGCTATTTCAATAGATTCTACCTATGCCGAAGCATTAAGAGAACTTTCGTTAGCTTATCTCAAAAGGGGGATGCCCCATAAATGGAAACCTCAATTCGAAAAAGCCATTAAAGCAGACCCTAAAACATGGATTCCTTGGCGAGGGTATCTCTATTTGTATTTTTACCGTGATTATGACAAAGCCATTGCCGATTTTAATGCGTCTGACTCTTTAACTCCACATCTAGACTATCCTCAGGGCCATAGTGTAGATTTTTGGCGAGGCATAGCTTATTTAGGGCTTAAAGATTATGAAAACTCAATCAGCTATCTTGACAAACATATTAAAAAAGAAACTGAAGATACTGGAGAGGACTGGGTCGAGTTAGAAGCTTTTCTTTATCGAGGCATAGCCAGTTTTGAAGTAGGTGATTTTAAAAGAGCCGAAGAGGATTTTGATAAGATTCTAAATTATTTCAATAATTCGGCTGATGCAAAATATTATAAATCGAGACTATTTCTCCAACAGGGTAAGAACCAAGAAGCCCTTAAAATGATTGATGCAGCCATAGAGGATTTTAAAACTGGTTTTTTCAACCAATACCACTACGTTGAGTTACTACGTCAAATCTATTTATCAGACTTAGAAGAATTAAAATCTCAAATAAAAGGCTAATTTTAGATAAACTAGGTTCATAATAATGCCTAACACCAAAGGCTTACTAAAAAAGTTTCTAAAATGGCGATATAAAAACATCTCCAACAAAACTTTTGTGCATTTAATGAGCCTTGTTGTCGGTTTAATTTCTGGTCTGGCAGCGGTTACCCTAAAAAACCTAACCTTTTTTATTCAGGCATTATTAGAAAAAGGTATCGCAATTACAGAGAATCAACTATACTTCATATTACCCGTAATCGGCCTTACTTTGGTATATCTCTATGTAAAGTATGTACACAAGCATCCTTTAGGGCACGCGGTTTCTTCTATTCTATTCTCTTTGTCCAAAAACAAGGGCTTATTGGCAATTAAAAAAATATATACCCCACTGCTAACGGCACCATTGACAGTCGGTTTTGGAGGTTCGGTTGGTTTATTAGGCCCTGCGGTAGAATCTGGTTCTGCATTGAGCTCCAACATTAGCCGCTTATTTCATATTGATGCAAAGACACGTTCCCTTTTAATTGCGTGCGCCTCTGCCGGTGCAATTTCATCAATTTTTCAGTCGCCTATAGCGGCTATCGTTTTTGCCGTTGAGGTATTTAGCCTAGATTTTACAATGCTCTCCGTACTGCCCTTATTGCTGGCATCGATCTCTGGGGTATTAACATCCTATTTTTTCTTGGGCAACGAGGTGCTCTTTAATTTTAGTTTAACCGATGGTTTTGAGTTGAATGACACCTTGTTTTATGTTGTTCTTGGCGTAGGAACCGCTTTTGCATCTATCTACTTTACCAAGATGTACTTTTGGATACTTCAACTATTTAAACCACTTAAAAGCCCTAAATACAAACTGTTAGTTGGTGGAATCGCCATTGGTATCATGCTCTACTTTATTCCGCCTCTTTATGGTGAAGGTTTTGGCTTTATCAATAACCTTTTGGAAGGAAATCACATAAAAGCGCTAGGCAAAACTCCTTTTGACACCTATTTAGACAGTATTTGGGTCGTAATTTTATTATTGTTCGGCATTACCGTTTTTAAAGCCATTGCCATGACGACTACTTTTGCCGCAGGTGGTGCCGGTGGTGTTTTTATTCCTACAATGGTGATGGGGAGCGCTTTAGGCAATGTTGTTGCCAAAGTGATCAACAATCTTGGACTTGGGTTTGATGTTTCTGAAAGTAATTTTACCCTAATAGGAATGGCCGGACTTATCGCCGGGGTAATTCATGCCCCGTTGACCGCTATATTTCTTATTGCAGAAATTACCGGAGGTTATGAACTATTTGTTCCTTTGATGATTACAGCTTCCATATCATACCTTATCACAAAAAATACTTTAGATTACACCATTTACACCAAAGAACTCGTACAAAAAGGAGCTTTATTAACACATAATAAAGACCAGACGGTACTCACTCTAATGCAGTTAGATGATGTTATCGAAACAAATTTTAAACCCGTAAATCCAGAGATGACCTTAGGGGAAATGTTGCATAAATCAGTTTCAAAATCTACCCGTAATATTTTTCCCGTTTTGGACGGTGACAAGAAAATGGTAGGCATTGTGCTTTTAGATGATATACGAGAGTTCATGTTTAATACCGAAATGTACGAGACACTATTTGTCAAAGATGTCATGCATGCCCCACCAGAATATATTTTTTACGCTGAAGATTCCATGAAAAAGGTTATGTCTAAATTTCAAGATAGCGGGGCATGGAATTTACCCGTTATCAAAGAGGGAAAATACGTCGGTTTTATTTCAAAATCGAAATTGCTGACAGCCTACAGAAGAAAATTAATTAATTATTCCAGTTAATAATGAAGTTCAAACATCTTATCGTTTTAATAGTAATAGCATCTTTTACAGCAATAATTTACGGGTTTACCATAAAATCTCAAGACACCCTTTTGGCCAATAAGTTTATTGGCTCAGGTACTGTAGGACTCTTTCTTATTGCAATGCCTTTATTTCTTTACAAAGAGAGCAAAGGCAAAAAAATGAAAGATTATATGTTAACTAAGGAAAATATTGAAAAAATGCAGAAAAAAGAGCGCCAAAAGACTGGAAATCAATAATTATGACGAAAATTGCAGGCGATTTCATACGCTTCTTATGGAATTGTATTAATTTAGAGTCTCAACAATTATATTTTTTTAATGACTGGCACAGTAAAATTTTTCAACGAATCAAAAGGATTCGGTTTCATTACAAATGATGATACCGGACAAGACATTTTTGTTCATGCAACAGCATTGAACGGCATTCAATTAAATGAAGGCGACAAAGTAGAATACCAAGAAGAAGAAGGAAGAAAAGGAATGGTTGCTGCCCAAGTGCAGGTAATCTAATACAATATTGTACTTTATTACATGGTAAACCCTGGTCAACACTAGGGTTTTTTTATTTAGTTTAAATTACGTTTTTGAATAAAAAAACGTTTTAACAATTCAGAAGCCTCCTTTTCAAGAATACCTGAAACCACTTCTGTCTTGGGGTGAAGCGTAGTTCCCATTACGCTATATCCTCTTTCCAGATCTGAAGCTGCGTAAACAATTTTCGAGATTTGACTCCAATACAGGGCGCCAGCACACATTTGGCAAGGTTCTAGGGTTACATATAAAGTGCATCCCGTAAGGTACTTTCCACCTAAAAAATTAGCTGCCGAAGTAATGGCCTGCATTTCTGCATGAGCTGTAACATCATGTAGTTGTTCGGTAAGATTATGTGCTCTACCGATTATTCTATTTTTAGCTACGATTACCGCTCCTACAGGAACTTCTCCACGTTCAAAAGCCATTTCTGCCTCTTGCAGGGCTTTCTTCATAAAATAATTATCATCAAAAGGATTTTCCATACAATACCATAGAACATAAGACTTCAAAACTACAAATCTGAATGCAACATTAAGTGCTTAAATATGGGTATTTTTGCTTTTTACAGGCTTTGAAAAAACTTCTCAAAAATATTGAACTCCCTAATGACCTACGGCAATTGCAAAAAGAACAATTGCCCAAACTGGCCAAAGAATTGCGTGAATTTATAATTGATGTAGTTGCTACAAAAGAAGGCCACTTAGGAGCAAGTTTAGGTGTTGTGGAATTGACGGTTGCATTGCACTATGTTTTTGAAACCCCAAACGACAAACTGATTTGGGATGTGGGGCACCAAGCTTATGGGCATAAAATCTTGACTGGAAGAAAAGAAATTTTCGATACCAATCGGCAACTAAACGGCATAAGTGGTTTTCCAAAACGAAGTGAAAGTGCATATGACGATTTTAGTACGGGTCATAGTTCAACCTCTATTTCTGCTATTTTGGGTATGGCAATGGCCTCACAATTAAAAGGCGACACCCAAAAACAACACATTGCGGTAATCGGTGATGCATCAATAGCAAGCGGAATGGCTTTTGAAGGGCTCAACCATTTAGGGGTCACCAATGCCAATGTGCTCATTATTTTAAACGATAATGCCATAGGTATAGACCCCAGTGTCGGGGCATTAAAAAAATACCTGACCAACGTAAAAAAAGGTACTGCAAAAGAGGAGAATATCTTTGAATGCTTGAACCTTAATTACTCCGGTCCAATTGATGGGCACGATTTACCAGTTTTATTGAAAGAATTGGAGCGTTTAAAATCAATTCAAGGTCCTCGCCTTTTACACATCATTACCACCAAGGGTAAAGGGCTAAAAAAAGCCGAAGAAAATCAGGTAGCTTATCATGCTCCAGGAAAATTTGACAAACTCACCGGAGAACTAAAAAAGAAAAGTCCTCAGCAGCAACCGCCAAAATATCAAGATGTTTTTGGACACACTATAGTAGAATTGGCTAAAAAGAACAAAAATGTCATAGGCATCACCCCTGCCATGCCTACTGGAAGTTCTTTAAAATATATGATGGAAGAACTACCCGAAAGGGCTTTCGATGTAGGTATTGCAGAACAACACGCGGTTACCTTGGCTGCTGGCATGGCGGCAGAGGGATTGGTTCCTTTTTGCAATATCTATTCTACCTTTTTGCAACGTGCATATGATCAAGTCATACATGATGTCGCATTGCAAAACCTGCCCGTTATCTTCTGTTTAGACCGCGCCGGACTCGTAGGCCAAGATGGCCCTACCCACCATGGGGTTTTTGATTTGGCATATTTAAGGTGCATTCCCAATCTTATCATTTTTGCCCCTATGAACGAAGGTGAACTTAGAAATATCATGTATACTGCTCAAAAAGGACTTGAAGCTCCCATAGCCATTAGATATCCAAGAGGTAGGGGCACTACTATAGCGTGGAGAACATCTTTTTCTGAAATTGAAATTGGCACTGCAAAGCAGATAAAAAAAGGAAATAAAATAGCCGTTCTTTCATTAGGGCATATCGGAAATGAAGTTCAAAAAGCCATAGAAAATATTTCTAAGGCAGATACTATTGCGCATTATGATATGCGATTTGCAAAACCATTAGATTTGAATATACTAAAAAGCATATTCGAAAATTTTGAATATGTAATTACCATAGAAGACGGTTGTAAAATTGGTGGATTTGGTAGCGCAGTTTTGGATCAAGCAAATGTTTTAAACTATCAAGGCACTATTAAAGTTTTAGGTATTGATGATACCTTTGTACAACAAGGTACAGTCGAAGAATTATATGATATTTGTGGCCTCAATGCTAAAGCAATTAAAACATATCTTGAACAGTTTCAATAGAAACCTCTTAACACTACAAGTGCTTTTTATGCTTGGCGTTTTTTCTGTTGAAGCTCAAAACACGGTTCAAGACACTATTCCTTCAGATACGACCGAGATAGAAACCCATGTGATTCGATGGGAACAGAAAAAAATTAAAAACATCTTAAGGGGCGTTAAACTTAGAAGTCCTAAATATTCATTTAACGCTACGAAACCTTTATTAAAAAAGCCTAAAAAATTTGTGCCTACCTCTTTTTGGGATATTAAAAATGATTTCGGAATCAATCTTAACGAAGTAGCTTTTGTAAACTGGAATGCCGGTGGCGACAACTCTATTTCTGCACTAGGAAATCTGAACTTTGTCAGAAACTACAAATTCAGATATATCAATTGGGATAATGAACTTAGGCTCCGCTATGGAATAAATGCACAAGAAGGCAGAAAACTTCGCAAAACCGATGATCTAGTAAAACTATCTTCGACTTTTGGTTTTAGAAGAGATACCTTAAGCAGTTGGTACTATTCCGTTAAAATGAATTTCAACACCCAGTTTTCCAATGGTTTTAAGTACCCAGATCGAACCACGCCAATTTCGAGGTTTATGGCACCGGGCTATTTGTTTCTTGGTGCGGGAACATCCTATATACCTGAAGGAAAAAAATTTAATCTATACATTTCTCCATTTACGCAAAAAGCAACCTTCGTTTTAGACGAAAGACTTTCGCAACAAGGCGCGTTTGGCGTAGACAAGGGAGATTCGGTTTTTATGGAAGTTGGTTTTCTGATCACGAATACATGGGAAAAAGAAATATTCAAAAACGTTTCACTCAATCATAGAGTCAATCTCTACACCGACTACCTCAGAAGTTTTGGGAATGTTGATGTAGACTGGGAAATGGCATTTACCCTAACCGTAAACGAGAACGTAAAGGCAAATATAGGCACACATCTTATCTACGACGATGATATCAAATTTGATGAAGTTGTCGCTGATGACGGAACGATTACAGACCCCGGCGAACCGCGTATACAGTTCAGACAATTCTTGGGCGTAGGCTTTAATTATTCGTTTTAAAAATCTCAGTTATAATTGCTTCCCCATAAGTTTGTTATGTATGTAAACAGCAGCACTATCTGAAAGACTTGCCACAAAACAACTGGTATTTAAAAGTAGGTGATAAACCGTGGTATCTGTATTTTGATATTTTTCAGGCAAGGATCTGATTAACAATTTATCATAACTGGTCTCCTGACCCTCCTTTTTATTGATAAGTGCCGTGGTGTAAACTTCTAATATATCAGAGATAATTTTATACCCAGCAAGTTCCTTTTCCAAAACCTCTGAAGACTGATATATTTTTTGAATACTTAGATTTATAATATCCGTTATCTGCGCTTTATAGGCACTTTTATCCAATAGGGCAGAATCAAAATTACCTTTTAATATTTCGGTTTCGTTTTCTTCAAAAATACGCGTAGCGTCTTTGATCAAAGTACTAATGGCCAATGCCCTAAGATAACTCAGGCGGTCGCTCATAGAGCGCATCGCTTGATATTTCTTGGTGTTGATAGTATCTTTCACCAGCTTTATGAGGTATTCCAGGGCAAACTCCTCAGAAATAAAACCCAGGTTAATACCATCTTCAAAATCAATAATGGTGTAACAAATATCATCAGCAGCTTCGACCAAGAATGTAAGTGGATGTCGGTGATACCCGATTTCAGGATTATTCGTATTCTTTCTTAGGCCTAATTCATTCACAACATCTAAAAAAAAATCCTTTTCAGATTGAAAAAACCCAAATTTCTTATCGATAATATTTTTCGATGGTTTCTTGGGCAATGATTCTTTGGGGTATTTCATAAAAGCCCCGAGGGTGGCATAACTCAATCTTAGTCCGCCCTCAACGCCATTTCGAGATTCGTTAAGCAACTTAAAACCATTGGCGTTCCCTTCAAAATCTATGAGGTCTTGGTATTCTTTTGCAGATAGGGCTGCTTTATGTTTGCGCCCTTTACCAGATTTAAAGTAAGTTCCTATGGCTTTCTCACCGCTGTGCCCAAAAGGCGGATTACCAATATCATGTGCCAAACTAGCTGCCGCCACTATAGCCCCAAAATCATTAAACTGATATCCAAGCTTATCCTTTAATACAGGGTATTTGTGCAATAACATTCTACCAGCGACCCGACCCAGACTTCTACCTACAACGGATACTTCAAGACTATGCGTTAACCGGGTGTGAACGAACTCTTTTCTTGAACCAACGGTTATGGGCATAGGTACCACTTGGGTTTTGTCTTGCAAACTTCTAAAAGCCGAGGAGAAAATTATGCGGTCATAGTCCACCTCAAAACCGAGACGAGTTTCGTCCTGTTCTTTTCTAAGTCTCTTTGCGGTGTCTCCAAATCGTTTTAATGAAAGTAAGTCTTCCCAATTCATCTAGGGTATAATTTTATGCCAAGATAAGTTCCTTTGTCTTTTTAAGAGCTATTTTTACGGGGTATTTGGTAACATTTTATTAACCTATAAGCCAAATTATAATGGCATTTTTGCTTACTTTCAAGAATTAGTATGGGTGAGAATATCTACATTTTTATGGTTGTTGCACTTGGTCTTTTAGCAATAACCGACTTAGTTGTTGGCGTTAGTAACGATGCCGTTAATTTTTTGAATTCTGCCATAGGTTCGAAAGCCGTCACTTTTAGAACTGTAATGATTGTTGCAAGTTTAGGTATTGCACTTGGGGCAATGTCTTCTAGTGGTATGATGGAAGTAGCTAGAAAAGGTATTTTCAACCCGGGAGAATTTGTTTTCGAAGAAATCATGTTCATTTTTATGGCCGTAATGATTACCGATATTCTGCTCCTCGATTTTTTTAATACCCTCGGTATGCCAACCTCTACGACGGTATCCATCGTATTCGAACTATTAGGGGCCGCTGTGGCGATCTCGCTCATTAAAATCTACGGAATCGAAGGAAGCTTTTCTGACCTCAACAATTATATAAATACCGAGAAAGCCACCCAAATTATTTTCGGAATTTTGCTTTCGGTCTTTATCGCCTTTACCATAGGGGCAATAGTGCAATTTATTTCAAGGGTTCTCATCTCTTTTCAATATAAAAACCAACCAAAATGGGTGGAGTCTATTTTTGGTGGTCTAGCGATAACTGCCATTATTTACTTTATCATCGTAAAAGGGCTTAAGAGCGCCGCTATTTTTGATGAATCTATAATCCAGTTCATTAGCGAATCTCCAGAGCTGTTCATTGTTGGTAATTTATTTTTTTGGACATTGCTTTCTTGGGTTTTTTCAACATTTTTAAAATGGAATATCTATACGGTCGTTATTATTTTGGGCACCTTTGCCCTAGCCATGGCCTTCGCCGGTAATGATCTTGTAAATTTTATTGGGGTGCCAATTGCAGCGCTTCAGTCTTTTCAAGATTGGCAAGGTTCAGGAATCGCTGCGTCTGAATTCAATATGCAAGGTTTATCCGCAGCGGTAAGAACACCAACATTGTTATTGCTTTTATCTGGTGGCATTATGGTCGTAACCTTATGGTTTTCTTCAAAAGCAAAAAGTGTCGTGAAAACCAGTGTTGATCTTGCAAGGCAAGATGAGGGCGATGAAAGATTTCAGCCCAACTTTATTTCACGGCAAATCGTAAAACTTAGTGTTTCTGCTTTTGAAGGTTTCTCCACAATTTTGCCTGTTAGCCTAAAAAATAAAATAGATAAACGATTTGCAGTACCCTATACCTATGTTCCGAAAAGTAAGGTGCAAGATCTTCCCGCTTTCGATTTGGTACGGGCGGCCGTAAACTTAATGGTTGCCAGTGTATTGATATCAATTGCAACTTCAATGAAATTGCCACTTTCCACTACTTATGTGACCTTTATGGTCGCCATGGGAACTTCTTTAGCAGATCGTGCTTGGGGGGCCGAAAGTGCCGTATATCGAGTTGCCGGGGTACTTAATGTTATAGGCGGATGGTTTTTTACGGCGTTTAGTGCTTTTACCGCCGCCGCTATCATTGCCACCATACTTCATTTTGGTGGTTTTATCGCCTTGATTATTCTATTGATTCTAGCGGCTATTTTATTGTTGCGAAACTATATGGCCCATAATAGGAAAACAAAGGTTACCAAGGCGGAAGATAGCTTGAGAAGAGCTGAAAGTAGCTCTATTCAAGGGGTTATAGAGGAAAGTGCCGATAATATAGGCAATGTTATAAAACGAAGTAACAAGATTTATACAAGCTCTATTAACGGTCTCGCTAAACACAACATCGATGATCTTAAAAAGAATAAAAAAGGAATGTCCAAACTCTCGAAAGAGGTTGATGGCCTTCAAGATAATATCTATTATTTTATTAAAAACTTAGATGACTCAAGCGTCGGTGGGGCAAGTAATTTTTACATTGTTATGTTAGGTCATTTGCAAGATTTGGCGCAGTCACTGGAATACATTGCCAAAATCAGTTACACCCATGTCAACAACAATCACCGTAAGCTAAAGTATAACCAAATCAAGGAACTAAAAGATTTGGACAATAATTTAGAGGCCCTTTTAAAGGACAGTACTGATATATTCGGCAGTAGAAACTTTCAAAATATTGGAACCCTTCTCAATAAAAAGCAAGAATATTTCGATTTGGTTTCGGACAAAATAGAGAAACAGGTTGCCAGAACCCGTACTGAAGAGTCGAGTCCAAAAAACACTTCGTTATACTTCTCACTTCTAACCGAAAGTAAGGATATGATTGAGGCTACCATGAAGCTTTTAGAGCTATATTATACAGAACATGATAGCTCTGTTGAGCCTGCCAGAATTGAAAAATAATTTTAGACCTATGCGGTTTTCGTTACTGTTTTTTGCTTTCGCTTTTTACACGGTTTCATATACCCAAGAAATTTCAGGAGATGAACTCTTAAATAAAGCTATAGAATTTCATGACCCTAAAGGGAATTGGCCCACCTTTAAAGGCGGATTTCAAGTTACTATGGAAACCCCTAATTCTAGTGACAGAGTTAGTAAAATCCATCTAAATTTACCTAGGCAAGAATTTGTATTGGATGTAGTCAAAGAAAATGATTCTTATGCCTACCTCATTGAAAAAGATAGCTGCGGCATTTCTTTAAACGGTAGCTCAAAAATTAATGAGAAGGATATTAAAAGACTTCGATTAAGCTGCGAACGTGGTATGATGATGAAAGATTATTATACTTACTTGTATGGTCTGCCCATGAAATTAAAAGACCCTGGAACAATTGTAGAACCCAAGGTAGAAAAAAGAACCTTTAAAGGAAAAGAATATCTTGTCTTAAAAGTAAATTATTCAGAAGGAGTGGGTAAGGACACATGGTATTTTTATTTTGACCCAAGCACTTTTGCCATGGAAGTTTACCAGTTCTTCCATGACGAAACAAAAAACGATGGAGAATACATTCTACTTAAAGGTCTAGAAAATGTTCATGGAATAAATATGCCCATGTCAAGAGCTTGGTATTACAACAAAGATGACAAATATTTGGGTACTGATATCCTGTCTCAAAAATGATTACAGGTAGCTATTCAGCCTCAAAAATAGCATCAATTCTAGCTATGACATCTTCATAGTGATACCTTGTTTCTCTGTTAATGCTACCATTTTTAGCCGATTTCAATTTGGTTTTTAATGCTTTTAGCTCTCCCCTTACCAAAGCTCTCACATCTGAAGTATTGGTATTATAAGCTATTTGTCCTTCAAAACCCGGTCGCCCAAACCTATTGGGTTGCTGCTCTTCGGTCATTAGATAAGCCATTCTGTCCACATAGGAACGCTGTAAATTTCTTCGGTACAAATCAACACTGGTTCCCCTAAGGGTTTCTTTCCAAAGTCCATTTCTTAAGTCTACGAGCATTTGTAGCGCACTATAGTACGATTCATTTAAACTTTCTGCATCAATAAGTCTTCCCAATCGCTCAAAACTTAATAATGAGTTCAATTGCCGTACTTGTAACCTTCGAACTTTTTCAAAATATCCGGCATGGTCAATGTTCTGTAAAATTGCCTTATCTAAAATCCATTCAGGCGTTTCAAAAATATTCGTATGCAGCCATTTTATAGCCTGTTTTTGACCTGCAGCATCAAAATTAGAGTATACAGGCCCCTCTTGCTCGGGGGTTTTAATATTCTCGAAAACACCACCAACCGTATTGGTAACATGACCCGCATATCTGCTATAAACTCCTAACAACTCCCCATATAATTCTTCCAAATCTTGGTAATCATTAGTTACATCTGACGTCCAACTTGGTAAATTGGCCGCAACATATTTTAAATTTTTCAAACCATAAGTACTCGCTTTGATAGGATCATCACCGATGCATTCGGTTTGTGATTGAGGGTCAAAACGACTGGACTGTCTACCGAATTTATATTTAGGGTCATCTGCTTTTTCTAACACCCAAGAATTGAGAATTGGTCTTTCGGCATCTGCATTCTCTTCAGATAACCACCGATACCCCCAATTTACCGCATAGTGGTCATACGGCCCCATTTGACGCACAAATCGTATATTTTCATCCCCTGGCTGAGCTATATAGTTATAGCGCGCATAATCCATAATACTTGCAGCTATCCCGTTTTTTTGGGTAAACGCTCCATTTCTAAGTGAATCTACAGGATAGGCATAACTGGCCGCCATATTGTGCGGAAAACCAAGTGCATGACCCACCTCATGCGCAATCACCATACGCATCATTTCACCGATTTCCTCTTCTGAGGTATTTAAGGTTCTAGCTGAAGGATTTGCCGCTCCGGTCTCTAATAAATACCGATTACGATAACTCCGTAAATGATTGTGGTACCAAATAATATCACTTTCTATGATTTCTCCACTTCTGGGGTCTGAAACACTTGGGCCAACTGCGTTTCTCGTCGTACTTGCGACATAACGAACAACAGAATACCTTATATCTTCAGGGCTAAATTCAGGATCCTCTTCTTTTGTTGGCACGTCTTTGGCAATAATCGCATTTTTAAAACCTGCTGTTTCAAAAGGTTTTTGCCAGTCTTCTATGCCTTGTTTTATATAAGACTGTAAATTTTCAGGTGTGCCAGGGTCTAAATAATATACTATGGGCTTTATGGGCTCCACCAATTCTCCTCTAGCATAGGCTTCGGGATCTTTTGGTTCTAAACGCCATCTTCGTATATATGTTTTTCGGTCTGCTTTGAGGGCTTCACTCCCATAATCGTACTGAGAAACAGTAAAAAATCCGACCCTAGGATCATAGATTCTTGGTTGCATAGGGTCTTCTGGCAGTAGAATCATAGACTGATTCATTTGAATACTTATCGACTGGGTGCTTCTAAAACTTGGTGGCTCTGAGGCGTCATACGTAAAATCTTGCTTTACTTCAACGTTCTGCGGAAAGCTTTTTATGCTATTGATAAAGCTTCTTGAACCATCTAATTTTTTGACTTTATAGTCTTTTCTGAGTCTAGCCGAGAGCCCACTTATAGCCGCGATATCTGATGTAAAAAATTTCGTGACATCAATTACTGCCGCAGATGAATCAGCATTAAAAGCCTTGATATCAAAAGCATGTAAAGTAGGTTCGTAATTATTTACTTTTACCGAATTACTGATAGCTTTGGTACTATCGGCAACATTTACAAAAGACTTTGATTTTAATAGAATTTTATCTCGAAAGCGTACCCAATGCACCACTTGTTCGTTTGTTTTGGAGCCGGCATTTACATAGCCACCCCCCAAGCCATTTTGTAGCTGGGCGATACGACTTACCCAAAGCATGTCTTTGTTAAGCTGCTCAAAAGGAATTTCATAGAAATAGTCTTCTGCAATTCGATGGATAGTAAATACACCCTCGTCTGAAACTGCCTCCTTTGTAATGACCTTGGCATAAGGCTTTATTCCATTATTAGATTTTGGTTTTGATACCGACTCTGTAGTTTCTTTCGATTTTTTCTTTTTGGTTTTCTGAGCTTGAATTGGGTTGCAAAGCACCAGTGACAGCAAAGCAAGTGCGTAAAGTGTTTTGTTCATCTAATTTTGAATTTTAATGAAGATAAACATATAAAAGCTTAAACAAAAAACGAGCTTTTTAGAAATATGGGATAAACTAAAACTTTAACAGAATTACCTATAAAAATTCATCTCATCCATATATTTCCATACCGAGTCGGGCAACATGGGTTTAATATTCATTCCTAGGGCATGCTGCTTTCTTATAAATGTTGAAGAGATCTCAATAATTGGTGCAGCTACTTTATGAATTTTAGGGTGGTCTTTAAATTGGTGGTCTATTTCCTTATCAGAAATTCTTGGATAAACATATAAATGATAATTCTCTAGAATTACCTCATAATTTTTCCACTTGTGAAAGCTTTTTAAGTTATCCTCGCCCATTATTAGTGAAAATTGATAGCCTGTTTTATACTCATCTTCTAAATAGGCCAAAGTATTAACTGTAAAATTGGGTTGAGGCAAATCGAACTCGATTTTACTAGGCTTTAGTTTAGGATAATCGGCAGTGGCTTCAAAAACCATCTGATACCTATGATGATTGTCCAACAGGGATTTCTTTTTCTTAAATGGACTTTGGGGTGTAATGATAAGCCAAACTTCATCTAAATCTGAAAACTCAGCCATGTGGTTGGCGATAATCAGATGCCCTACATGTATGGGATTAAATGTTCCGAAATATAGGCCAACCTTTTTCATCACTCCTCTTCTTGAGAATTTTTATAGGTAGCACCCACATAATCGGCAACCAATTGATGGGCTTCCTTTAAAGCAATGTCTAAATCATAATTCTTAATGATTTCATCAAACTGAGGAGCAGTTGCCAATTCTACAGAAGCCTTGGCGACTCGCATATTGATCTTATCATCACTCTCCGTACTGCGTTTTTTTAGTCTAATTTTTAATTCGTCTACACTGGGCGGTTTTACGAATACCGCCAAAGTCTGTTCTGGAAACTTCTTTTTAATTCGAAGTCCGCCTACAACATCAATATCAAAAATAACATTTTTACCCTCAGCCCAAAGTCGTTCTACCTCACTCTTTAGAGTACCATAAAAACTGTCTCTATAAACTTCTTCCCATTCTAAAAAGTCATCATTTTTAATATGCTTTTTAAACTCATTGGCGGTTATAAAGTAATAATTAACACCATCTTTTTCCTTACCGCGACGAGGACGTGAGGTGGCAGAAACCGAAAACGCCAAGTTTAATTCTGGCTGGTTTAATAAATGGCGAACAATGGTTGTCTTACCACTCCCTGATGGAGCCGAAAATATAATAAGCTTGCCTCCCTTACTCATAAAACATTAAGCATTTGTTCCTTAATCTTTTCTAATTCGTCTTTCATTTGCACTACAAGTTGCTGCATAGGTGCGAAGTTCGCTTTTGATCCTATAGTATTGATTTCCCTACCTATTTCTTGAGAAATAAATCCTAGTTTTTTTCCATTGGAATCAGCGGAATCAATTGTAGTTTCAAAATATTCCAAATGGTTTGCCAAACGTACTTTTTCTTCGGTAATATCATACTTTTCTAGATAGTAAATAAGTTCTTGCTCAAAACGGTTCGCATCTAATTCTACCTTTAAATCGGCTACGGCTTTTTCAAGGCGCTCACGAATGGTATCCAAACGTTCCGTGTCCATTTCCTTAACTTGACCCAATAGACTTGATAAAGTTTTTAACCTATTTTTAAAGTCTTCTTCGAGCACGTTACCCTCTTCTGTTCTAAAAATATTGATGGCCTTTAAAGCTTCGACCAAAGCAGTTTTTATCGCGCTATATTCTTTTGGATCAATATCACTTTTATCCGTTTTTAGGGTATCTGGCATTTTAAGCGCCATTTCCAGTAATTTAACTTCGTCTCCTTTCGCAATGGCCCGTAATTGCTCCATATATTTCTTGACCATAGCTACGTTTACTTCAGCTGTTGTTTCATCACCTGTTAATTCTATGTAGAGGCTAAAGTCAACTTTACCGCGTATTAAGGATTCTGAAATCAATTTTCGAAGCTCCAATTCCTTTTCTCTATACGCTTGTGGTATTCTAGCGTTGATATCTAGGTTTTTGCTGTTTAGAGACTTAAGTTCAATAGTGATTTTTTTTGACGGAAGCTGTACAACATGCTTCCCATAACCGGTCATGGATTGAATCATATAAGATGATTAAATTTTGGCAAAGGTAGGGCAAATCGAAGATTTGCAGTTTAAAGTTTAAAGTTTATGTGCTAGTTCAGCATAAATTCATTCAGAAGTATTTTCAAGTAATTTTCACCATTAATACGCTATGCTATAAAATCAGCTCCATTCGAATCATCATTAAGTTTTAGGGTAGCGAAACCATAATCGGCCAAAACAGAGGAAAACTTTTGAAAGTTATATGTCTCTTTTTGTTTGGCGTTTAAGTTGGCGTATTGTATCCTGTCTTTCTTTGAAAACATTTAAACCATTATAACTCTCGCACCCAAATATTACGATAACTTACTCGGCTGTTGTCTCTATGATCTTGCAAAACTATGGGTGCCTTACCATGCGCTTCATAATTTGGCCAGCCTATGTATTTAATAATGCCTTCAATTTCAAAATGGTCTTGTATAAGTACCCCGTTGTGAAGTACGGTTACATAAGCAGGCTTACTAAGTGCTTCCTCCTTAAATTCTGGGGCATGAAAAATAATATCATAAGAATTCCACTCTCCCGTCGGTTTCGATGCCATCGCCAGAGGTACCGACTGTTTGTAAACAGAACCTACTTGACCATTGGTGTATGTTGGATTGTCATTATTATCTAAAATCTGAATCTCATAACGTTGCTGTATAAAAACACCGCTGTTTGCTCTGGCCTGACCTTCATTCATGATTTGCAAGGGAGATTTCCATTCTAGATGCAGCTGAATACTGCCAAAATTTCTTTTCGTCTGTATGTTACCCGATTTATCTTTTACGGTCATACTATCATCCTTATTTATTTCCCATTTTGCTGCTGTGCTATCCGCTGCACTAATCCATTCATCCAAATTAGTTCCATCAAAAAGTACAATAGCATCGCTTGGCAATCCACTAGAATCAACTGTTACTTTCGGAGGGACTGGCTCATAAATCTCTGTTGCCTCAGGGGTGGTAGGTTCTTCTCCTTGATATTTTTCGTTTGAATTTTCCTCAATGGAGTTTGCCTTCTCTTCACTTGTCTTATTGGTATTCTCTTGACAACCTGAAAGAACAAAAAGTACTCCTAAAACTATGATGCCGTATCTCATTTGCTATAATTCTTTAATTTTTATATTTCGGTAGGCTACAATATCACCATGATCTTGCAAACCTATCTTACCTGTTTTATACTTCCCAAAACCATCCCATGTGGCAAATTTAGAGTCGGATACCATTTCATCCCAAAGAGGTCCGTTTACAGGGAATCTTCCTATCTCCTTGCCGTTTAGAACAACACTGCCTTCGTTGGTATTATGATTAACTGTTAACACACAGGTATTCCATTCCCCTGCAGGTTTCACAGCTTGTGAATCACTAGGAGGAACCATATCGTAAAGGGCACCCGCCTGACGAGTAGGACCGTTTTTAGCATCGGGATGCCTTTCATTATCAAGAACCTGAATTTCTGGACCTGTTTCATAAGGTTGTCCGTATTTTTCATCTTCTAGAATTCCCCAAAAAATACCACTATTTCCTCCTTCAGAAATCTTCCATTCCAAAGAGAGTGTAAAATTGGTATACTCATTATCCGTAACAATGTTATAGCTTTCTCCATCTCTTTCTTTAGGTGGGTAAAAAACCATTGCCCCGTCTTCGATTTTCCATGGGTTGGTGACCTCTGAAGCCCTATAATAATGCCATCCGTCAAATGAGGTTCCGTCAAAAATAGAAATCCATTCAGACTTACTTATTACGAATGGGTCTTCTTCTGAAAGTACTTCTCTTTCTATATCAGTTGCTTTTTGTTTCTCTTTACAAGAGAGGGTCATCAACATTACAATAGTGAAAATTGCTAAATTTTTCATGTATTTTACTTTTCCGCTAAAATTAGAAATCAAGACCTCAGTATCTATTTTTTTTCTACGAACGACATCTCTAAAGAGTATTAGGGAACTAAATACCTAATATCTTCTTTAATACTTCTTTATCGATATCTCCACCGGCGAAATCATCAAAGGTCTTTTGAGTGGCTTCAATAATATGATCTTGAATAAACTTCGCACCCTCTCGCGCACCTTGTTCAGGACTTTTAATGACACATTCCCATTCCATTACTGCCCAAACATCACATCCATACTGTGTTAGTTTTGAAAAGATGGTTTTGAAATCAATTTGACCATCACCTAAAGAACGGTACCTCCCGGCACGGTCTTGCCAATCGTTATATCCACCAAAAGCACCTTTTTTTCCCGTAGGGTTAAACTCAGAATCTTTTACATGAAAAGACTTAATGAATTCATGGTAATGGTCTATGTATGTAATATAGTCTAGCTGTTGCAATACAAAATGACTTGGGTCATAGAGTATATTTACACGCTTATGATTATTCGTGGCCGCCAAAAAGCGTTCAAAAGTATCCCCATCATGCAAATCTTCACCCGGATGTATTTCATAACAGACATCTACCCCTTCTTCATCAAAATGGTTGAGAATGGGCATCCAACGTTTGGCCAGTTCTTTAAAACCCATTTCAACAAGACCAGCAGGGCGTTGAGGCCAAGGATGCATGGTATGCCATAACAATGCTCCAGAAAATGTAGCGTGAGCGGTTATGCCTAATCTTCTACTTGCCGTTGCGGCTTTTTTCACCGTTTCAACGGCCCACTCTGTACGCTCTTTTGGTTTCCCCTTTAATTGATCGGGCGCAAAATTATCGAACATTAAATCATATGCGGGATTAACTGCGACCAACTGTCCCTGAAGATGTGTAGATAGTTCAGTAATCTCAAGACCATACGAGTTTATTTTACCCTTTAACTCATCGCAATAATCTTGACTCTCGGCCGCTTTATCCAAATCTATTAGAAAAGATTCCCATGTCGGTATTTGTATGCCCTTATACCCCAAATCTGAAGCCCATTTACACATTCCGTCCAATGTGTTAAAAGGAGCTTTACTGTCTACAAATTGTGCTAAAAATACTGCGGGACCTTTAATTGTCTTCATTACTATTACTTTTTTAAGTTTTGGGTTTTGCTAAAAAAAATGCCGATTATACCCTATATTTAAGAAATAAATAATGGCTTTCTTACCTTATTCTCATGAAAGCTATAAATATAATGATTAGCCAATAATTAAATAGCACTATTTTGAATCAAGAAACTGTTTACGATGCCATTGTTGTAGGTACCGGAATAACCGGCGGTTGGGCCGCCAAAGAACTATGTGAGAATGGTTTAAAGACCTTGGTCTTAGAACGCGGACCGATGGTAAAGCATATCGAAGACTATAAAACCATGAACGATGACCCTTGGGATTATCCTTTTAAGGGTCAATTAACAAGGGAGGATAAGAAAAAATATGCCAAACAACTAAGGGTTGGCTGGGCCCCCAGAGATGATGTAAAACACTTTTTTGTAAATGATTTAGAGCACCCCTATCAAGAGACCAAACGTTTTGACTGGATTCGTGGATACCAAGTAGGCGGGCGTTCTTTAACTTGGGGCAGACAAAGCTACCGCTGGAGCGATATCGATTTTGAAGCCAATTTAAAAGAAGATATTGCCGTAGACTGGCCGGTGCGCTATAAAGATATTTCTCCTTGGTATGATAAAGTTGAATCGTACATTGGTGTAAGCGGTGAAAAACTCGGTTTAAAGCAGCTTCCCGATGGTCAGTTCCTTAAACCAATGGAATTAAATTGTGTCGAAAAGGACCTTCAAACTGCCATGAAAACCAATTTCGAAGATGGACGCCTTTTAACCATAGGTCGTGTTGCACATATCACCGAAAATGATACGAAAATAGAAGGAAGAAGCCCCTGTCAATATAGAAATCGCTGTTGGCGAGGATGCCCGTTCGGAGGTTATTTTAGCAGTAATTCTTCTACTTTACCAGCAGCAGAACGGACCGGAAATATGACCCTACGCGCAAACGCTATTGTGCATGAAGTTGTATATGATGAAAATACCAAAAAAGCTACTGGTGTTAAAGTGGTTGATGCTGAAACTGGAGAAGCATTAGAGTTTAAAAGTAAAATAGTTTTCTTATGTGCTTCTGCCATGGCATCGGTAGGAATTTTATTGAATTCTAAATCTAAAAGTTTCCCAAATGGATTGGGCAACAATTACGATGAAGTTGGGCGTAATATCATGGACCATCATTATCAATTGGGGGCTTCGGCCAAAGTCGATGGTCATCTTAATAAGTACTTTAAAGGTCGCAGACCTAACGGATTTTACATCCCCAGATTTGTAAACCTAGACGACAAAACAAAACGTAGCAACTTCTTAAGAGGTTTTGGATACCAAGGAGGTGCAAACCGTGACAATTGGAGCGATATGGTGGCAGAGTTAGGCCATGGCGCTGCTTATAAAGAAGCGATGTTAAAGCCCGGAGGTTGGCGCATTGGAATGACCGGTTTTGGCGAGATGTTGCCGCATCACGACAACCGTGTTACACTCAGCAAGGATAAAAAAGACAAATGGGGACTGCCTCAACTAGATTTTGACGTTGAGTTCAAAGAAAATGAACTTAATATGCGAGAAACCATAAAAGAAGAAGCTGCCGCTATGCTAAAAGCAGCTGGTTTTAGAGATATAAACACCTATGACAATGCTACGGGGCCGGGTCTAGGAATTCATGAAATGGGTGGTGCACGTATGGGCTGGAACCCCAGAACATCCGTTGTAAACAAAAATAATCAAGTGCATGAGGTGCCGAATGTCTATGTCACGGATGGAGCTTTTATGACTTCTGCCAGTTGCGTAAACCCATCTTTAACCTATATGGCTTTTACGGCAAGGGCAGCCAACCATGCCGCAGAACAGTTTAAATTAGGTAAATTCGCTTAATTAATTTATAGTAAATGGATAACACCTCTGCAAGGAACCTTTGGGGAGATTTTTTAGACAAACACACTGAATTTGCTTTTGAAAAGGCACCTCAAGTAGGCTATTTTGGAGATAATGAAAAAGATGCCAATACTTTAGCCGAACTAGTAGCCAAAGATATCAAAAGAGCGACTTCCCACTCCCTTTTAGGCCTTCAGCTTCGAGAGGAACCGATGCCTAAAATTGGTGATTTTTTTGTTGTTACGGATTGGCAAGAAAAAGCGAAATGTTTGATTCGTACTACCTCGGTCAAACTGCTTCCTTATTTTTCAATTCATTCAGAGCATGCTCGTTTAGAAGGAGAAGGCGATAAAAGTCTTGAATACTGGAAAGAAGTGCACTGGGATTATTATACTCGCGAACTAGAGCCCTTTGGAAGGGTACCTAGAGAGAGTATGATTATCGTTTTTGAACGGTTTGAGCTTTTGTTTAAAAGATAATGGCCGCACTTGGCGACCATTATTGTATTTGAGGCAGGGTGTAAGAATAGAAACTAATCCAAATCTATCCAAACGTTTCCTTTTTTATGGGAAGCAACGGTGCTTTCTATAAAGTTCATGCCACGAACACCATCTTTCATGGTCGGGAATTCACCATCGTTATATTTTTCTCCTCGAATTGCTTTTGCAGCTCCTAAATAAATATTTGCCATAGAATCAAAGATTCCCTCAGGATGGCCTGGTGGTAATTTAGTTCCTGACAACGAAAGTTCAGAATTATAAGCATGACCTGGCTTGTAAACTTGCAGTGGCTCTGTATCACTCATCTTATATAAGAAGTTTGGTTTTTCTTGTTCCCATCTAAACGCGCCTTTTTCACCATAAATAGCTATAGCTAAACCATTTTCTTCACCAGTAGCTACTTGACTAGAGCGTATTACACCTTTTACATGGTCATCCATTCTAACCAATACAGTACCATCTACATCCATTTGATTGTCCTCGTATAGATAGTTGAAGTCACACAACAGAGACTTTATTTTTAGGCCGGTAGTAAATTCAACCAAGTTGAAAGCATGAACCCCAATATCGCCCATACAGGAGCTTATACCCGCTTTTGTAGGGTCTAGACGCCATACCGAAGACCTTTTTTCCTTATCATGAATAATGGTATTTATCCAACCTTGATAATATCTAGCATCTACTTTATGAATTTTACCAAGAGCTCCAGACTTAATCATTTCTCGCATTTGCCTTACCATAGGGTAACCTGTATACGTATGGGTCAAGGCAAAAACCTTTCCAGATTTTTGATGTGCTTCTTCCAGAATTTTAGCTTCTTCATAATTCATGGTCATGGGCTTCTCACAAATCACATGAAATCCATTATCTAGAAGCTTCTTGGCCATTGGAAAATGAAGAAAATTGGGCGTTTGTACCGAGCATACTTGTATTCGTTCATCTTCAGGAAGTTTCAGTTCTTCCTCAATAAGAGTGTCAAAATCTTTGTAAATCCTTTTTGTTGGAATATCAATCTCTTTCGCAAAATCGATGCTTTGCTCATGGTCTGGGTTAAAAACGGCCCCTACAATTTCATAATTATCATTAATCTGGGAAGCTACCCTATGTAAGATTCCAATTAATGAATCTCCCCCTCCACCTAAAATTCCTAATCTAATTTTTTTTGGCATTTTTATTTCAATGTTTTATGCGGTTTTTCTTTTTTTCATATAAACGTATAATCCTATAAAGGCAACTATTAGAATTGCTGGTAAAATAGACATTGTTCTTAAAGCTTCAATAGGATTGGCATTATCCATTAGATTACCCATTATTGGTAAAACTACTGATACAGACAACATTCCTGCCCCACCCATTATAGATAATCCTAAAGCACCGGTTTCTGGTAGATATTCTGCTACAAAACCTAACATAGTTGGCCAGAAAAAGGTAACCCCAACGGCAAAAACAGCTGCTGCTACAAATGTCATTCCCCCACTTGTTATAGTTAATAACCATAGCCCTATAAAGGTAAATATTGCTGAAAACAATAACATACCAGCTGGTTGTAGTTTATGTATGACCTTACCTGCAAAAGCTCTTCCAAGAGCCATAATACCATTAATAAAAGCTAGTACCAATAAGGGCACCGCAACGGATTCTTTTAGTAAGGACTCTATACGCTGCGTAGTTCCTAATTCGGATGCGGCCGTTAAAAACATACATAACACCATAAAAATAAACAGTGGCTTTCCTAAGCTAGCAATCATTTTATTATTACTAACTCCCAATTGCACGCGTTCTGTAACGGGGAAATTTTGTCCTAAAAACATAAAACCATAAATCACCAATGGAATAAATAATACTCCTACCATAATCTGCCACCCAAGTCCCATAACATCCATTACTAACCAGCCGACTAAGGATCCAATTACAAT
Source organism: Croceitalea sp. W27 (assembly GCF_055693185.1). Taxonomy (NCBI): domain Bacteria; kingdom Pseudomonadati; phylum Bacteroidota; class Flavobacteriia; order Flavobacteriales; family Flavobacteriaceae; genus Croceitalea; species Croceitalea sp. W27. The sequence continues at coordinate 2,466,974 of NZ_CM146327.1, read as the reverse complement.
TCCACCTGGAAACCAGACATGAAAGCGATTTAACATCTTAGTCTTATTCTCCGTGTACATAGATGCTATCATCGGGTTAAGCGCAGCTTCCACCATACCATTGCCAATACCAACAAAAAGTGTAGCTATAAACAATGACATCTGGTCTTTGGCTAAAATTGTCCATACAATCCCAATAGCATGGGTAATAAACGCAATCCATGTGATTTTCTTAATACCAAGAGAATCAACTAGTGGTCCTCCAACAATCATTGCAATTGTAAAGCCCCAAAAAGCAGGTGTAAATGCCCAGCCTATTTGCTCTAGAGTAAGGCCCACTCCTTCCGGACCAAAAACAGTTTCTAATCTGGCTCTAATTGCAAAAGTCATAGATGTTACCAATAAGGCAACACAGGAGGCTATAAATAGTCTATTCTTATTAATGTTATCCATTTTAATTTATTTAAGGATTAGGTTGGTCATTCTTTATACGCTACGTTTTCATTCTTAAAAAATAAAGCAAATAATATTAGGACTCCCAATGCAAATAGGGCAGGGAATGTCCAGATATTTTTCCAGTTATGTACGTTTTCTGAAATTAGATAGGTGTCCGTAATTTTACCTGCAACCCAAAAACCAATTAGCATCCCGACTCCATAAGTAGCCAGTGTAATTAAGCCCTGAGCAGCGCTCTTATATCTTTCACCTGCCTTTGTGTCCGTATAGATTTGACCCGAGACAAAGAAAAAGTCATAGCAAATACCGTGTAATGCAATGCCCAGAATTAACATGAATGCTAATTCTCCCGAATCTCCGTATGCGAATAATAAATACCGTATCAACCATGCGACCATGCCAAACAAAATTGTTTTCTTAAACCCGAACTTCTTAAAGAAGAAGGGCAATAATAACATAAATAACACCTCTGATATCTGCCCAATGGACATTTTAGCAGCAGGGTTTGATACCCCAATTTCTCCTAAAAATTGTCCTGCATGCTGGTAATAAAATGCCAAGGGAATACATATTAGAACAGAGGCTAAAAAGAAAATTAAAAAATTTCTATCCTTAAGCAGTTTTAAGGCATCCAAGCCAATTATATCCCCAAAGGAAATTTTCTCTTCTTTAGCAATTTGTGGCGGAGTTTTGGGCAAAGTAAAACTAAATACACCTAGTATTGCCGATGCGATAGCCACCATTAAAAAGGTGTTCTTAAGAAGCCCTTCTTGAACGCCTTGTTCACTATCCCAACCTAAATAACTTATTGTTAAACCAGCAATAATCCAACCTATCGTTCCAAAGACCCTTACAAAAGAGAACTCTTTCGCTGGGTCTTTCATCTGGTTGAACGAAACAGAGTTTACCAACGCCAATGTAGGCATGTACGCTATCATATACCCCAGCACATACGGATAGAACACCGAGAAATCTTGCGCATGCGCGAGCCGATACATTAAAAAAGCACCTATTAAATGAAGTACTCCTAAAATACGTTCCGCGTTAAAAAACCTATCCGCAATTAAACCAATAAAAAATGGTGCTACTATTGCTCCCCATGATTGCGTAGAATAAGCTTGGGCAATATCACCTCCGCTAGCTTCTAAAGTATTGGGCAAATAGATTCCCATAGTTACGAACCACCCTCCCCAAATAAAGAATTCCAGAAACATCATTAAAGACAGTTGAAACTTGGTTTTAAAATCCATGTAAAAATTTAGTTGGTTGGTTATCGTTTGTATGAAATATAATCCAGATTGCCCGGCTCTATATTACTTGTTCTAAAATTGGCCAAAATTTGACCTCGATGGTGTGTTGAATGATTAATAATGTGAAACAAAACATCTTTTAGTTCATTCGCAAAAACACGTCCTTGGGTTGTTTCATAATCTACACGTTTCTCAAAATCATCACTATTGGTGATAATCTCGAATGTAGTCCGTTGATTTTCGTAATGAATATCACTCCAAGTTTCCAAGGCATGTATTTGCCAAACATCGTATTTATGCTCTTTACCCAATAAACGCATATTCCAAATATGGTGTGCGTTAAGTACATGGCTAAAAAGAGTTACTGTTTGTTCTGGAACTTCATCAAGTGCGGAACACTTCTCTATTAAATTCTTGTTACAGTAAAAATTATAATCGAATAGTTGGTTAAATAGTGATTTCATATTTGAAAACTGAAACTAAATAAGTTGTCCGGCTACCTTTATTAATAAATCTTTAGTTGCTATAATTCCTTCTTCTTCACTTAAGGCATCACCTTCATATTCTACCCCAACAAAACCGTTGTATCCTGCTTGTTTTACTATCTGCATCATTTTTACATAATCGATTTTGACTTCATTTCCATTCTTATCAAAATCATACGTTTTGGCACTTACCGCTCTAGCGTAAGGCATAAGCTCTTTTACGCCTTGGTATATATCATATTCTTCTATACATGCAGAGTCGTAGTAACCCCCAGATTCTCGTTTCACGCAAAAATTACCAAAGTCGGGTAACGTACCACAATTATCTAAATTTACCTTTCGCATAACTTCAGCCAGCCATGAACCATTAGAAGAAGGTCCACCGTGATTCTCTACAATAATGTTCACATTTTTATCTTTGGCATAGGTTGCGAGTTGGGTCAGCCCATCGACCGAAGCTTTAACCCAAGGTTCTGGCTCCATTGTTCCTTGCAGGTTCACACGAATTGAATGACAGCCCATGGCAGCGGCAGCATCGACCCATTTATGGTGGTTTTTCACAGCCTGTGTTCGTTCATCTACATCGAGTGACGCAAGTGGGCCTTCACCGTCAATCATAATCAAAAGATTTCTTAGGCCGTGTTTTTTTGCCTCTAGATTATTCTTGTCGACAAAATTTTGCATGGCCTCAATCGAATAACTTTCAGCCTCGAGTTCATCTCTATATAACTGGCTGACATACTCCAAACCTTTGAACCCCCATGATTTTGCTTTTTCAGCAAAAAGGTAGGGATCCAGACCTTCTTCTCTAATCATTCTATGAATAGACCATTGCGCTAATGATAATTCAAAAAAGGGATTTTTTTCCGCAACTTTTACCGGTTTTTCAGCAGCACTATCTTTAGTTTCTTTTGAAGATTGTTTACACGCATGAATTCCTAACAATGAAAAAGCAATACCCGCTTTGGCCCCATTCTCAATAAACCTTCTTCGTTTCATATTGGCGATTCAAAATACTAATGCTTATCAAATTAGGATTTACTACAACGTTATAGTGCTAATTTCCCAATAAACATAGGGATTAAATGTAGAAAATTAATTTAATATTTAATACTTTTAGAGGATAAACAATGAAGTATACATGAGTAAATTCTATTACAATGATGAACAAGAATCGTATGATGCGATTGTTGTCGGAACTGGCATAAGCGGGGGTTGGGCCGCTAAAGAATTGTGTGAAAATGGATTGAAGACATTGGTGTTGGAGCGTGGGCCTATGGTCAAACATCGTGAAGACTACCCTACCGCCAATATGGACACTTGGGATTTTCCGCATAACGGAGAACCCACAAGAGAAGATGTAGCCAAACAAGAAAAACAGAATCGAACAGGATATACTACAAAAGCGGCCTCAAAACACTGGTTCGTGAACGACCTTGAACACCCGTATAATGAAACCAAGCGTTTTGATTGGATGCGTGGGTACCACGTTGGTGGGCGTTCTATTATGTGGGGTAGACACAGCTACAGATTTAGTGATATTGATTTTGAAGCCAATAAAAAAGAAGGTGTTGCCATAGATTGGCCGGTACGCTACAAAGACATAGCCCCTTGGTATGACAAGGTAGAGTCTTATATCGGTATTTCCGGTGAACTTTTAGGATTGCCACAACTGCCAGACGGACAATTTACACCAATGATGCCATTGAACTGTGTTGAAGACCACGTACGTAGTAAAGTGGCCGAGCACTTTGACGGAAGAGTAATAACTGCAGGGCGTGTAGCTCACATAACAGGAGACAAAAAGTTTGAAGGCGATGGCCGTTCTAAATGTCAGTTCCGTAATAGATGTATCAGAGGCTGCCCTTTCGGAGCATATTTTAGTAGTGTTTCTTCTACACTACCTGCTGCAGAAGCGACCGGAAACATGACACTTAGACCAGATTCTATTGTACATGAAGTCATTTACGACCCAAACACCAAAAAGGCTACGGGGGTAAAAGTTATTGATCGAGAGACCAAAGAAACCTATGAGTTTAAAGCGAAGGTAATTTTTCTATGTGCTTCTGCCGTTTCATCTACTTCTATACTCATGCAATCTAAATCTGACCGTTTTGAAAACGGACTTGGAAATGATTCTGGTGAACTTGGTCACAACATCATGGACCATCATTTTAAAGCTGGCGCCAGAGGTAAAATAGATGGTTTCGATGATAAATATTACAAAGGAAGAAAACCTAATGGCATCTACGTGCCAAGATTTAGAAACGTTGGCAGCAACACCATGAAAGACTTTACCAGAGGTTACGGATACCAAGGTGGAGCCGGTCGAGGCGATTACGAAGAAATGGTTGCTGAAGCTAATTTTGGAAAAGCCTATAAAGATGCTATTTTAACCCCTGGTGGATGGAATATGAATATGTTAGGCTTTGGTGAAATTCTTCCTTATCATGAGAATAAAATGACCCTTGACTATGAAAAATTAGACCAATGGGGTCTGCCAACAGTGACTTTCGATGCCGAGATCAGACAAAACGAGTTGAACATGCGTAAAGATATGATCGATCAAGCGGCTCAAATGCTTGAAAAGTCTGGAGCGCGCGAAATAGAAGGTTACGATGACACCTATGCCATTGGTCTTGGTATTCATGAAATGGGTACAGCTAGAATGGGCAGCAACCCTAAAACATCGGTTGTAAACGAATACAATCAAGTACATGCCTGTAAGAATGTATATGTAACCGATGGGGCTTTTATGACCTCTGCGGCATGCGTAAATCCTTCATTAACCTATATGGCCTTTACGGCAAGAGCAGCGAATCACGCGGCACAAGAACTTAAAAAAGGAAACATCTAATGGAAAGAAGATCAGCACTTAAAAATATGGGTATGGTATTCGGCTATGCCGTTGCTACACCAACTTTATTAGGACTCGTACAAAGTTGTAAAGACAAGGCTCCATTTGCCGAATGGGTACCTAGTTATTTTGACAAGGATAAAGGTTATGCTTTAGCTCAAATGGTTGATGTTATTCTTCCAAAAACAGATACTCCTTCTGCTACGGAAGTTAATGTACACGTATTTATCGATGAATTCGCCAAAGAAGTACTTCCTGAAGAACAACAAGCATTCATGAAAGTAGTAATGGATAAATTCATGAACAAGGTAATGACCGAAGCTGGAAAAGATAGTTTGGCCGACCTTGAAGGAGCAGACTTTGAACCTGCTTTAAACAAGTATTTGGCAAAAAGATCGGAAGAAGAAGAAAAAGCACACCAAGAAGCTATTGAAGATTATATGAAAGCCATAGAAGCTGGAGAATCTGCTACGCTAGATGAAGATGTTGCTTGCTTTGAATTTGCTGGCAATATTAGGGGAGTAGCCACTTGGGCTTATAAATCATCTGAGTATATAGGTGAGGAAGTTCTTGCATATTTACCCCTACCTGGCGAATATATTGCCTGTGGAGACGTAAATGAACTAACACAAGGCAGAGCTTGGTCTTTATAACTTAGAACAATCAATTCAATATAAGCCCTTTTCTATCTTAGAAAGGGGCTTTTTATTTTAAAATGCTAAATCTTCGTTAATGGTGTAAGATTTTCAATTTTAGTACGTTCATATATAATAAGTTACAATTTCTACAACGTTTTCGTAATCTAAAACTGATTTTGAATCGTACTTATAATAAGAAAGCATTTAAATGGACAAGTATTTAATTTTTTTGGTAATCTATTTGGGCATGTTAGCACTATCTGCTGTGGCCTTTAGATTATTTGTTAGAAAGTAAAGTCTTTCTCTTCTATAACGAAAACGCCCTAGGAAGCTCATTCTGTGGGGTAAGCTCACCTAGGACATTTATCAAATAAACACTATCACACTATGATCCGCACATAAGGCAATCGTCGTCTGCTTGACCTTCTTTTGCCCGTGCAATCATCTCTTTCATTTCAGCAGCTGTCATTGGCTGAATATCAACTTCTTGTTGCGCTACCGGAGTAGGGTTCACTTTTATGTTCTCTGCAGCTTTTGGATCAGCTGCTGTAACTTCCGCTTCGGCAGCGACACTTACTGGAACCTCTTTCTTCTTGGTATTGTCCAAGGTAAACTTAATAGCATCCACTGCAGCTTTCGTTCTTAAATAATACATTCCTGTTTTTAAACCGCTCTTCCAGGCATAGAAATGCATTGAAGTTAGTTTTGAGTAATTCGCATTTTCCATAAACAGGTTTAAGGACTGGCTCTGGTCAATAAAGTAACCTCTGTGTCTAGACATATCAATAATGTCTTTCATACTTAGCTCCCAAACAGTTTTGTACAAATCTCTAATCTCTTGTGGTATTGTTTCTATATGCTGAATAGAACCGTTGGCACGCATGAGTTCTTGCTTCATATTCTCATTCCAGAGACCTAGATTAACCAAGTCTTCTAAAAGGTGCTTATTCACTACGATAAACTCCCCAGAAAGTACTCTTCGCGTGTAAATGTTGGATGTATATGGCTCAAAACACTCGTTGTTACCTAGTATTTGAGAGGTAGATGCAGTAGGCATAGGTGCTACCAAAAGTGAATTTCGAACACCGTTCTTTTTAACTTCTTTTCGAAGTTTGGCCCAATCCCAGCGGCCAGAAAGCTCTTCGTCTTTGATACCCCAAAGGTTATGTTGAAAATCACCATCAGAAATCGGAGAACCCTCATAAGAAGAATATGCTCCCTCTGCCTTGGCCAACTCCATAGAAGCGGTAACTGCCGCAAAGTATAACGTCTCAAATATCTCTTGATTCAATTTCTTTGCTTCATCACTTGTAAATGGCATACGCAACATGATAAAAGCATCCGCTAGACCCTGAACGCCTAAACCAATGGGTCTATGTCGCATATTCGAGTTTTCAGCCTCTTTAACAGGGTAGTAGTTTCTATCTATAACCTTGTTCAAGTTTTTGGTAACCCTTTTCGTAACCTTAAATAGTTCTTTGTGGTCAAAAGTCCCATTTTTAACAAACATTGGCAAAGCGATTGATGCCAGATTGCAAACAGCAACCTCATCTGGAGATGTATACTCTAAAATCTCTGTACAAAGGTTAGAAGAACGTATCGTACCCAAGTTCTTTTGGTTACTCTTACGGTTGGCAGCATCTTTATACAACATGTACGGTGTACCCGTTTCAATTTGAGATTCAAGAATCTTTTCCCAAAGCTCGCGAGCTTTTACCGTTTTTCTGCCTTTACCTTCAGCTTCGTATTTTGTATAGAGTTTCTCAAATTCTTCACTATGATTGGTGAAAAGACCCGGACATTCATTAGGGCACATTAAAGTCCATTCTTCATTGGCTTCAACACGTTTCATAAATAAATCCGATATCCACATGGCATAGAATAAATCACGCGCCCGCATCTCTTCTTTACCGTGGTTCTTTTTCAAATCTAGAAAGTCATAAATATCTGCATGCCATGGTTCCATATAGATGGCAAAGCTGCCTTTACGTTTTCCACCACCTTGATCTACGTAACGTGCCGTATCGTTAAATACTTTTAACATTGGCACAATTCCGTTCGAAGTACCGTTTGTACCACCAATATACGATCCTCTTGCGCGTACGTTATGGATAGATAAACCGATACCTCCCGCCGATTGCGAAATCTTTGCAGTTTGTTTTAAGGTATCATATATGCCATCAATACTATCTTCTTTCATTGCCAATAAAAAGCAAGAAGACATTTGCGGTTTAGGTGTTCCGGAGTTGAATAAGGTCGGTGTCGCATGTGTAAAGTACTTCTTTGACATCAACTCATACGTTTCTATGGCAGCATCCAAATCATCAACATGAATACCTACCGAAACACGCATTAGCATATGCTGCGGACGCTCAGCGATTTGACCATTAACTTTCAACAAGTAAGAACGTTCCAATGTTTTAAAACCGAAGTAATCGTAGCCAAAATCACGGTTATAAATTATAGTAGAGTCTAACTTTTCGGCATTTTCAGAAATCACTTTATAAACTTCATCTGAAAGTAAGGGCGCTTTTTTTCCGGTTCTAGGATTTACATATTCATATAAATCTTTCATCGTCTCTGAAAAAGACTTTTTCGTATTCTTATGTAAATTCGAAACGGATATCCTCGCAGCCAGTTTTGCGTAGTCAGGATGTGTAGTAGTCATCGTTGCCGCAATTTCTGCAGCTAGGTTGTCAAGTTCAGAAGTAGTAACCCCATCGTACAAACCCTCTATTACGCGCATGGCGACTTTTAAAGGGTCTACAAGACCGTTAAGACCGTAACATAATTTTCGTACTCGAGCTGTAATCTTATCGAACATTATCAACTCTTTTCTTCCGTCTCTTTTTACTACATACATGTGGCTACTTTGTTTTTTTTGTTTATTAAAATATATGTTCGCTAACGCTAACAAGATTTACTTGTCGGCATTACTTGGTAGGTTTTTTTGCTTTGGGGCAAAAAAGGATTAAAGTGCTTTCTTTAAAGAAATCTCCTTTGAACAATACTTATTTAAAAGTCTGCGTCAAAACTAATTTTCTGCGCATCCTCATCTTTATCCTTATTCAATACACCCGCTTTTTGGTATTCTGAAACTCGCTTTTCAAAGAAGTTGGTTTTTCCTTGTAGCGAAATCATATCCATAAAATCAAACGGATTGGTGGCATTGTATACTTTATCACACTCTAACTCAACCAATAATCTATCCGTTACAAATTCTAGATACTGGGTCATTAACTTCGAGTTCATTCCTATAAGACTAGCTGGCAAAGATTCTGTTATAAACTCGCGTTCGATATTCAAAGCATCCGTTAAGATTTGAGTAATACGTTCTTTTGGCACTTTGTTGATCAAGTGTTTGTTGTGCAAGTGTACCGCATAATCGCAATGCATACCCTCATCTCTTGAAATTAGCTCATTAGAAAATGTAAGGCCCGGCATCAGTCCTCTTTTCTTTAACCAAAAGATAGAGCAAAAGGCTCCTGAGAAGAAAATTCCTTCTACCGCAGCGAAAGCGATCAAACGTTCTGCAAAACTTGGAGATTCTATCCAGTTTAATGCCCAATCTGCCTTTTTCTTGATAGCAGGGAAATTTTCTATTGCCTTGAACAACACATTTTTCTCTTTTTCATCTTTTACATAAGTATCTATTAAAAGAGAATAGGTTTCTGAATGGATGTTCTCCATCATAATCTGAAAACCATAGAAAAACTTCGCTTCGGCGTATTGTACTTCGCTCACAAAATTCTCTGCCAAATTCTCGTTTACAATACCGTCGGATGCTGCAAAAAAAGCTAGAATATGTTTGATAAAGTAACGCTCATCATCATTAAGTTTTTCGTTCCAATCCGTAAGATCTTCACCCAAATCAATTTCTTCAGCCGTCCAAAAGCAAGCCTCACATTTCTTGTACCATTCCCATAAATCATCATGCTTGATGGGGAAAATCACAAATCTGTCTTCATTTTCTTCTAAAATAGGCTCAATAGCAGCTGACATAGTGTTTTATTTAAATTTTTATATAGGATTGAAAATTACCTTTCGGCAGGGACCAACAAAGATTCAAAAATGTAACCGAATTGTAAAGTTTGTTTTATGTAATTGCCCTCAAAGTTTTTAACACAAAATGTTGAAATCTAGGCTCGCAAGCGATGTACAGTACATTGTAGAAATTAAATCTATTTATAACTTTCTTATGTTAAAATGAACAAAATAAAAAGACCAAAAGGTATCTTAATTAAGATACCTTTTGGTCTTAAAAATTATCACCAAACCGTACGGCCCAGTCATTGTATGCACTTCTGCTATTAAGATTGGGTAGTTCCCCCGAAACCCTCACCTAGAACCTAAGCTTTAAATGACCTAAATTATATTTTCACACATACCGTTGGCATGTTTGGTTGGCCGTACGCTGGTTGATATAACATTTGTTGCTAAGTCTAATTTTTATATTCAACAGCTGCAATCTCATTTGAATCTTGCAAAGTTCTGTTTTCACTTATAGCGGCAAACACTAAAGCAATAAGCAAAACCACAAATAATATTAAACTCTTTTTCATTATTGGCTATATTGAGTTGTTCTATTTCAAAAATCCTCTTCGAAGATATAAAGCCGAACAACTGAATATTTTGTCAATTGTATAAATGGCAGGGAATCCTGTATAAATGGATTCTAGAGAAATTCTACAACTATACCTTGATTTTTAAGTCGTTACACCCCTTTCAATAGAACTATTTGCTTTTTCATACCAACTATAATACATATCATCCCATTAATACATATTTTTAAACGCACTATGCGTTTTTGTCCTATGTTTATATCTTAGTTTGTACCTATGTTAGAAGCTGTAATTGTAGACGATGAAATAAAAGCCCTAGAAAGTCTTAGCTGGGAACTTACCAATCTAAGCGATGAGGTTAAAATTGTTGCATCTTTTACCGATGCGCATAAAGCATTGGATTATTTAGCTAAAAACACCCCAGATTGTCTCTTTTTGGATATTGAGATGCCGGTAATGGATGGCTTTCAATTTATTAAAAACCTTACCAATACAAAGTTTCCGGTAGTGATTACCACTGCATACAACCAATATGCATTAAAGGCATTGAAAAACGAAGCTATAGACTACCTTCTAAAACCCATAGATTCTGACGATCTTAGTGTAACCATAGAAAAAATTAAAAAATACAATTCTAGAAACTATACTGCTGAAAAATTCGAAAAAATATTACTGAATTTTAACTCCAATTCATTGGACAGAAAGATTACGGTCAATACGGACGGGAAACTTTTGTTTTTAGAAGCCGACGAAATTTTATACGCAGAGTCTGATGGTAATTATAGCACTATATTTCTGGCGGACGGACAGAAGATTGTTTTGACTAAAAAGCTAAAGGAAGTAAACGCTTTACTACCCAAAGATTCTTTTTTCAGAATACATAACTCATTTATAGTAAACCTAGGCCAAATTAAAGAGTTTTTAAAAACCGATGGTTATGTGATACTAAAATCTAACCATAAAATACCTGTGTCAAGACAAAAGAAATCAGATTTTTTAGATTTGTTATAAATGCTCTGAATGCCAAACCATCAACTACCCCACTTTATAAAAAGTTACCGTCATTCTTACATCACATTGTTGATTGCTTTTTTATTGCTTTTCTGCCCAACCCTAAAAGCTCAGGACATCCCCGAAGATTTTAAGGAAAAAGTTCGCGATTTAATTAAAGATGCACCTAAATCATATGGGGAACTAGATACCGCATTAAAGCGTTCGAAAAGAGATACTACCTTACTCACTTACTTTTTAGAAGAGGCTAAATCAAACAATTATCTTGAAGGTCAAACCTATGCACTTAACCAACTAGGAACCGCCTTTAGAAACTTGTCTCAACTCGAAAAAGCCATCATACTGCATGAAAAAGGGCTAGCAATAGCAGAAGAAATAGAAAGCACCGATTTTAAGATCTTAAGTTTAAACATGCTAGGTGTAGTCTACAGAAGAAAAGATGCCATACAAACAGCATTAGGTTATAATCAGCAAGCTTTAGAAATAGCAGAAACGGTGTCTAATAAATCAAAGCATGTAAAGAGGAGTATAAATGTTGCATTAAATAGTATTGGTAATCTGTACCAAACCTTAGGCCAATACGATTTAGCAATTTCCCAATTTAAAAGAGCTCTTGAACTAGAAAGAGAATTAAGCAATAAATTAGGCCTTGCCATAAATAATCAAAATATTGGGGACTGTTACGAGCAAAAAGGAGAGCTAGAAGAAGCGCTTCAATACTACAGAAAATCTCTAGCTTATAATGAAGATATAAATTCTGACTATGGTCGAGTCATTTGTAAAAATAGTATTGCCCGTATTTATACAAAACAAGGCATGCCCAATGCAGCTTTGGTAATTTTTGAACCGCTACAAAAACAAGCCCTTAAGATTGGGGATAACTTCATAAGCTCATCTGTTTTTATTAATACCGGACACGCCCAAACTTCAATCGGCGAATACCAAAAAGCAAAAAAAAATATCAGTTATGGTCTTGAACTGGCAGAAGAAAGTAATATGCCGGCACTTATTATCGCTGCAAAAAGATTTTTATCCAGTCTAGCCGAAAAAACTGGCAACTATAAAGAAGCTTTAAAATATCAAAAAGAAGCCGAAAGTTTCGAAAATACGATCGTAAATCAACGTAATCTGAATTATATCAGTGAGATTACCTTGCAATACGACAATGAGAAAAAGAACAGTGAGATTGCATCACTTGCTCAAGAAAATGAGTTGTCTAAAATTAGACTTCGAAAAAATCAAACTACAATTCTTGTTGCTGCTTTGACCCTTGGTCTAATAGGCACTATGCTTTTTATAATGTATAGAAAGTACCATTCCGATAATGAGAAAAAAGTGTTAAGTCTCGAACAGAACATGTTGCGTAGCCAAATGAATCCGCATTTTTTGTTCAATTCCTTAAATTCCATTAAGCTCTACATCATTAACAATGACAAAAAGAACGCTGTTCACTACCTCAATAAATTCTCTAAACTGGTGCGGCGGATTTTAGAAGGTTCTTCCCTAAAGGAAATCTCATTAGCTGAAGAAATAGAAACCGCAGAGCTTTATCTGAATATTGAGAATATTAGATTTTCGGAAGAGATAAAATTTGAGATCGATGTTGCCAAAGAAATTGATTCGCAACAAGTAAAAATACCATCTCTTGTATTGCAACCTTTTCTTGAAAATGCAATTTGGCACGGTTTATCATCAAAAGAAGGTGAAAAAAGAATCTGGCTCAACGTATACAATTATGACAAGTATCATATTGCAATTGACGTTATAGATAATGGGGTAGGAAGAAACGCCTCTGAAAAAATCAAGGAAAATCGGGTACTAAAACGCAAATCTGTAGGTATTGATATTACAACGGAGCGCTTGGCCAATTTTTCTAAAGATTATGAAAACGATTTTGAAGTAGCCATTGAAGATTTAAAAGACGAAACTGGAGCAGCCGCTGGAACAAAAATCACACTCAAAATTCCTACTATTTAGCGTGTTCTTCGGCCACTTCTGAAAGCTCTTTATACCAAGCTTCGCCAAATTTTCGAATAAGCGCCTCTTTAACAAACTTATATATAGGCACTTTCAGCTCTTTACCCAGACTGCAAGCCGCATCACAAATTTCCCATTTATGATAATTTACCGCAGTAAATTCAGAATATTCGCGTATTCGAACGGGGTACATGTGGCAAGAAATAGGCTTTTTCCACTTGGTAGCTCCGCTATTGTATGCCTCCTCTAGGCCACATTTGGTGATGCCTTCTTTAGAAAATGTAACATAAGCACATTCATTGTTGTTCACCAAAGGAGTCTCCCATTCACCGTCATCGCCCTTTACAAAAGTTCCTTGTTCTTCTATCGCCTTTATGCCCTCTAACCTAAGAAACGGCTTTACGGCATCAATAATATCATCTAAAATAACTGTTTCATCGTCATCTAGTGGAGCTCCAGACGCACCATCAACACAACATGCCCCTTTACAGGCATTTAAATTACAGACAAAATCGTTCTCTATGATTTCTTCGGAAATTAAAGTTTTAGCTATCTGGAACATGTTATAAAACAGAAAAGGATTCTTTTTAAAGAAGGTAAATTTAAAACTTTCATTTTATACACATTCTTATAATCTAAATACTTGCTTTTAAACGTAAATTTGCACGAATTTTTAAGTAAAGCATAAAATGAACTTTAATTTCAAAGAGATTGTTACCGCTACGATGGTTCTTTTTGCGGTAATCGATATTTTGGGTAGTATTCCCATAATAATTGGGCTCCGCAAGAAAGTTGGGCACATTCAATCAGAAAAAGCGTCAATAGTCGGAGCTTGTATCATGGTCGCTTTTCTATTTGTGGGAGAGAGCATTCTATCTTTAATCGGTATTGATGTCAACTCATTTGCGGTTGCCGGTGCCTTCATTATTTTCTTTCTAGCCATTGAAATGGTATTGGGCATAACATTATACAAAGATGACGAGCCAGAAAGTGCTTCGATCGTACCTATAGCATTTCCACTTATTGCTGGTGCAGGTACTCTGACTTCATTACTTTCACTACGCGCCGAATATTATGTTGAAAATATCATCGTAGCCATTGTCATTAATGTCATTTTCGTTTATATCGTGTTAAAATCTTCGGTTAAAATCGAGAAAATTCTTGGTGCAACCGGATTGAATATCATAAGAAAGGTTTTTGGCGTAATTTTACTGGCAATAGCCGTAAAACTATTTGCCACTAACATTAATGCATTATTAAATTAACCAGAGCGCCATGAACAAAACCCTCACCCTTATCTTAATTATTATTGCTTTAGGATTAATTGCCTACAATGTGACCTTGCTAGACTTTAATAATCTATTTGATGGAGATAGTTTAATTGCGGCTATAGGTATTGTGGCCTCATTATGCGCCATTGTACTATTATTGATATTTATGACCGCTAAAAAGATTGAAGAAAAAGTGAAGAAAAGCTAATTCTGAGACTCTATTAAATCTGCCTCTTGTATTTCTAGCGTTTCATTGTTCAGTTCTAAAATCTTACGGAGCATTTTGTCTTCAGAACTTTTAATCTCGGCCGCTAGATTAGGTGAGTACATTTGTTCTGCAATATTTGCCTTTAAATAACGCTTTATTTTCTCGTCTTGGCCATAGAAATCCATCTTTACATTTAGGCTTAAGGCATAATCTACGAACCTTTCAAAGATGATATCATCAACTTTATAATCGTTCATAAATTCATTTTTCGGGTAGTTCGCAAACCTAGTTCTATCCCTTTCTAGAAAGCGAAAAACAAAATCAGAAAAATAGCCCCTGTTGTCCAAACTTTCCACTCGTTCTTCTTCTAAAGTACCAATGGGCACGAATACATCAGGAATAATACCTCCACCACCATATACTATCTTGCCTTTTGGAGTCTTAAACTTTAAAGAATCCGCTACTTTGATACTATCTACAGAAACCAGTTCGCCGCTATTGTAACGTTCCATAAATTTTTGATAGTAGTCTTTATGACCTTTATCATATGACTTTTGAATAGAACGCCCCGTTGGTGTATAGTAACGTGAAACCGTTAATCGTACGGCTGATCCATCTCCTAAATCCATCTCACGCTGCACTAGACCTTTTCCGAATGAACGCCTGCCAACAATAGTTCCGATATCATTATCTTGTAGCGCACCGGCAATAATTTCGCTGGCAGAAGCTGAACGCTCATTAATCAACACATATACTTCCTTATCTTCAAAACTCCCTTTTTTGGTAGCAAACGCTTTGTTTATACGTCCTTTTTTGTTCTTGGTATATAAAATAAGCTTTCCCTCTTTTAAAAATTCGTCCGCTAATTTTTCAGCTATTCCAAGATATCCACCAGGATTGTCCCGTAGGTCCAACACCAGTTTTTGCGCACCCTTTCTTTGCAGTCTATTCAAGGCCTTTTTAAACTCATCAAAAGTAGATTCTGCAAATCGGTTTATTTTTATATAGCCCAAATGACTAGATAGCATAAAGTTTGCCTCAACACTACGGATGGGAACCACACCACGTGTCACATTTACAAAAAAGACCTCGTTTTCAGGTTTTTTAAGCACTTTAAGGCGAACTCTTGTGCCCCGTTCTCCCTTTAGCTTGGCAATTAACTCGCTATTCAATATTTGCTTGCCGAAGAGGGTATCCTTATCGGCCATTAAGATTTTATCTCCGGCCTTTATTCCATTAACATCGCTAGGCCCATCTTTAATTGCCCTTACCACGGTTATGGTATCTTTTACTCTCTTAAACTGTATGCCAATGCCCACAAAATCACCTTTCATATTTTCGGCAACGGCTTCCATTTCACTTTTTGGTATGTAAACCGAATGGGGGTCAAGTTTGCCTAAAATGTTGTTCACCGTAACATCTACAATGCTATCGGTATCAATATCATCTACATATTCATAATCGATATAATCTATTAACCGATTAAGCTTATCTTTTTTTGAATTGGTAGAAAAAAGTTTTTCTGGAGAATCGTTAAAGTGGAGTTTACCACCAATGAAGATGCCAATGGCAACGGCCAATGCCAATAAAGTGGGCAATATATAACTGTATTTCTTTTTCATAGCTGTTTGCCTAAACCATTTCTTCTAAAATGGGCATATGCATGGTTTCGACCCCTGCGCGTTCTAAAAACCGTAGCCCAGAATCGTCTTTATAGGCTTTTTGATATACCACCCTTTTTATACCTGATTGATGAATTAATTTACTGCAATCCCTACACGGCGATAAGGTAATATAAAGTGTGGCCCCTTCACAAGACTGGGTAGAAGCAGCGACCTTTAAAATGGCATTTGCCTCGGCGTGCAGAACGTACCATTTTGTATCACCTTCTTCGTCTTCACAAACATTTTCAAAACCTGTTGGGGTGCCATTATATCCATCAGAAATAATCATCCTATCCTTTACAATAATCGCTCCAACCTGCTTTCGTTGACAATACGATAGTTTGCCCCATTCTTTTGCCATTCTCAAATAGGCCTTATCATACTTTTCTTGCTTGCTCTCCTTCATAAAATTAAATATACCTGCTTTGAAAATGCCCTACAACCTTATTCGCTTAAA
This sequence comes from Croceitalea sp. W27, assembly GCF_055693185.1. Taxonomy (NCBI): domain Bacteria; kingdom Pseudomonadati; phylum Bacteroidota; class Flavobacteriia; order Flavobacteriales; family Flavobacteriaceae; genus Croceitalea; species Croceitalea sp. W27. Next base: position 2,450,159 of record NZ_CM146327.1, on the reverse strand, counting down.
ATTAACTATTGGTCTAATTAGGAAACGTCTCGATTAACATAGGTATTGTGGCAATAAGAATTAAAATCGATGTAACCCCAATGAAAATAGATTGTTTCACCTTTAACACAGATTGTATGAGATATGCTATGGTCAGAATCATTAAAATGATTATGATTTGAGAGAATTCAATACCTGTAGCAAAACCCAATAATGGTGATAGTTTATGCTCTTCTTCTGCCATTAACATATTAAAATAGTTTGAAAATCCGAAACCATGGATTAACCCGAAAAAAGCAGTTGCAAGACATTGAAAATAGATGCCTGTAACATGCTCTTTTCTAAATACCCTGAAAAAATTGAGTATCGCCGTTAGCGCTATGGTAACCGGAATTAAAAATTCAATTAACTCAACATCTATCGAAAAAATACCATACACTGAAAATGCCAAAGAAGTGCAATGTGTAATGGTAAATATTGTGGCCAAAACCAATACGGGTTTCCAACTTTTAAAAGTAAACGGAATTGCCAAAGCGGATAAGAAAAGAATATGGTCATAGGCACTTAAATCTAAAACGTGCTCTAAACCCAATTTTATATAAAACCAAAAATCTTGCATGTCTATTAGTTACAAGTTAAAGTTACAAGTTATAAGCCTTTTGTAGTACCTCGTAGCGGTTTTCTTTGAAAATTTACTATTGCAGATACTATACTGTTTAGAGATTAGCTACTGATTACTGACTCCTAAATTAAACCATCCCTCTTTCTTGTTGAATGACCTCATATGCTTTTTGTACTTCCTTAAATTTTTCTTCGGCGCCCTTTTTAATGGCTTCATTATCGGTTATTACCTTATCAGGGTGGTATTTTTTTGCCATATTTCGATAGGCCTTTTTTACCTCATCGTCTGTTGCAGATCGTTGAATTTCTAAGATTTTATAAGCATTATCGGCAGATTTAATAAACATCGCCATAATACTCTCAAAATCGTTCTGCCCCACGCGAAGGTAACCTGCCAATTCCCTTAATTTAGTGACTTCTGGTTGACTAACTTGCCCATCCGCCTGCGCAATTCCAAATAAAAAGTGTATCAATTGCAAACGCACCTCATAGCGTGTTCTTTGATTTAAATAGGAACAGATGCGCTGTGCAGAAACTTCTCTCTTTTTGATGACATCGTTAAAAGTTCTAAAAATTGCATTTGATTTTTCTTTGCCATAGGTGCTCACAAAATACTGCCTTACGTAATCGAGCTCTCTTTGACTTACCTGCCCATCAGCTTTTATTACAATGGAACAAAGTGATAAGAGATTCAATTCAAAATCTGCAGGTGAAACCGTTTGTTTGGTGAAATCTCGAAAAACGGTTCTAGCTCCCCCGCCTTTATTACTATTTAAATTATCTAAAAAACTACCTATCAGAAAGCCTAAAATAGCACCCGGAAAACGTAAAAAAGAATACCCTATAATGGCTGCAAACCACTTGATCATAAATGAAAAATTGAAATTTCAAATATAGCCCTTTGAATAGTCAAAGACATGTTAAGTCTCACAAAAAAATACGACAAAAAACCTATCTTTGTGCATCTTAAAAAATAGACTATGTATCCTGAGGAATTAGTAAAACCAATGAGAAACGATCTAGCAAGTGCTGGATTCGAAGAATTATATACCAGTGAAGCTGTTGAGAATGCATTAAAAAAAGAAGGTACAACACTAGTAGTTGTAAATTCTGTTTGTGGTTGTGCAGCGGCTAATGCCAGGCCGGCGGCAAAACTTAGTTTGCAAAACGATAAAAAGCCCGATCACATTACTACGGTATTTGCCGGCGTAGATACAGAAGCCGTTAATACGGCAAGAGCGGCAATGGTTCCTTTTCCACCTTCATCACCAAGTATGGCCCTATTTAAAAATGGAGAATTGGTCCATATGATCGAAAGACATCATATTGAAGGTAGACCAGCCGAAATAATTGCTGAAAACTTGACAGAAGCATATAACGAACATTGCTAAGAACAGTTTAAAAACTACTAAAAAAACCATCTCTTTTTTGAGGTGGTTTTTTATTTTTACGCCATGCAAAAGTTGCTCTCATATCCGCTGACCATTCTTTTCTTTCTTTTCTTCGGATTAGCACTTCTCTTCTTTCACCCTATACAGTGGATTTGTTTCAATGTTTTTGGTTACAATGCACATAAAAAAAGTGTAAGTCTTTTGAATAGATGTTTAATGCTTTCCACCAATGTTTTAGGCACTCGATATACCTTTAAAAACAATCAAAATATACCGTTAGATAAGCCCATTATCATTGTTTCTAACCATCAAAGCATGTATGATATTCCACCTATCATATGGCACATGCGAAAGTTTCATCCGAAGTTCGTAAGCAAAAAAGAATTGGGTAAAGGCATCCCCAGTGTATCATACAATCTAAGACATGGTGGTTCTGTACTTATTGATAGAAATGATGGAAAGCAGGCCATTACCGAAATAGGAAAGCTGGGCACTTACATAGAAAAATACAATCGCTGCGCCGTTATTTTTCCTGAAGGTACGCGAAGTAGAGATGGCAACCCAAAGCCCTTTAAACCAATGGGGTTAAAAATGTTGCTTAAAAAAGCGCCATCTGCGTTAATTGTTCCTATAACTATAAATAACTCTTGGAAGTTGTTGCGCTATGGCAAATTTCCGATGGGCATCGGTGCGCACTTAAAATTTAAAGTGCATCCTCCCATAGAAAATAAAGGAAATATTGATGATTTACTTTCAAAAATTGAGCAACAAGTTATAAAAGATATTAAAGTAGATTGATGAACGACTCAGAATTGGTAGAAGAAACCATTGTATTCGTAAAAGAAACTTTAAAAGGTGCGGAAGGCGGACATGATTGGTTTCACGTTCAACGTGTATTCAACAATACCCTACTACTGGCCAAAGAAGAGAATGTAAACATTTTAGTGGTCAGCCTTGCAGCCCTTTTACATGATATTGCGGATCCAAAATTTCATAATGGCGACGAGAGTATAGGGCCACAACGGGCAAAGGATTTTTTAAATTCTTTAAACGTAGAGGGCAAAACAAGTAAGCACGTCATCGATATTATAAAAAACATGTCTTTTAAAAATTCTTTGGATAAAAATAGAAAGTCATTTAATTCAAAAGAGTTAAAAGTTGTTCAAGATGCCGATCGATTAGATGCCATTGGTGCCATTGGTATCGCACGTGCATTTAATTATGGAGGGTATAAAAATCGAGAATTATACAACCCCGATATTGCACCAAACTTGAACATGACCAAAGAAGCGTATAAAAAATCTAAGGCGCCAACTATCAATCATTTCTATGAAAAACTACTTTTATTGAAGGATAAAATGAATACCACTACAGGTAAAAAAATAGCTAAACAGCGCCATCAAGTAATGCTCGACTATCTCGAACAATTCTATAAAGAATGGAACGGCCAACTTTAGTATGGCATCTCGCATTATTAAACCTCTTTTTGTATCTTCAAAAAACTCAAATTTAAATATGAAAAAGAATTTTTATCTCTTTAGCCTTCTATTCATTTTCAGCTTTCACAGCAGCATTGCCCAAGACCTTGTTAGTCCTAATTTCTGGAAACTCTCTGATGGAAAGAGTATTGTTTGGGATTTGACCAACGAAGACAGACTACCGCACAAAGACAATATTGAAATGTCGGGCAGAAAAGTTTCTGCAATTCTTTACTACGAGATTGACGAAGAGAAAAACTTAAGTATTACTAAAGATGTTATTTTTCCGCAGCTTAGAACTTATAACAAGTCCAATGAACCCGATTGGAAAAAGTATCGTGCTTATTTTAGAAAAAAGGTCGGTAATGATGCGTCTCCAACCATTACCTATAACGAAAAACTCATAATTCCCTCAAAAATAGACTCCATTAAAATTTCTGGGATGCTTACTTTTTATTGTACTCCGGTCAATGGTTTGCAGGTGACCAAAACCTTTTATCCATCAATGGAAAATCGTTTTTTGGTAGAAAAATGGGATATTAAAAATATAGATGCTGCGGAAAAAGAAGTGTTTTTTACCAACTATTCGCTTCAGCAAAAAGAATTGGGCTACAAGGGCATGTACCGCCATGAGGTTTACAGTGACGCGACTGACAAAAGAACAATAGCGCCCAATGGGTCTTATAGCTTTCCGGTTTACTATGGCGCTACTTTAAATGGAGAAAAAGCTTCAGATTTTGACTTTAATAGCGCGCTCATGCAACGAAAGCAATTTTTAAAAGAGCTTCAAAGCAACTTAGTTTTAAACACACCTGACGCGATCATTAACACACTATTCTATTTTTCAAAGATAAGAGCTTCAGAAAGTATTTTTGATTCTTCAATGGGGCTAGTACATTCACCAGGAGGCGGAAATTATTATACCGGTATTTGGGCGAATGATCAAGTAGAATATAGCGGGCCCTTTTTTCCTTATTTAGGGTATGAAAATGCCAGTACGGCCGCATTTAATACATATAAAAAATTCTTGGAAAACATTCCGACAGAAGATACCCATATTCCTTATGCGTTTGAGGTCGATGGTATATTCCCCATGAAACACTTAGATCGTGGCGACGCCGCTATGATCGCTTATGGCACATCGTTATATCTGCTTTCGATCGGTGATATGGAGCAATCTAAAAAGTTATGGCCATTGATCGAGTGGTCTATTGAATATTGCCATAAAATGCGAAACGCCGCAGGTGCCGTACAATCAGAATCAGATGAAATGGAAGGACGAATAGAAACTGGCACTGCCAATCTGTCTACTTCAACATTATATTATGGCGGACTAAAATATGCCTCAAGACTTGCCAAAGAACTAAAACTGGCTAAAGCAGCCGCTTTGTATGCTACCAGGGCAAATGAAATGGAGGCTGTTATCGAAAACTATTTTGGCAGCACCATGGAAGGTCTAGAAACCTATAAATATTTTAAAGAAAACACCTTATTGCGCCATTGGATATGCCTGCCTTTAACAATGGGAATCGATAAAAGAAAAGAGGGTACACTTGCAGCACTTTTTGAAAAGCTCTGGACGAAAAACGGCATCTTGGTAGAACTGAATCCTGAATTGCCGGTCGAAGATGCTATTTTTTGGGATAGGGCAACCCTCTATGCCCTTAGAGGCGCTATGCGAGTTGGTGAAGTTGATCTTGCTTATAATAAACTAAAAAGTTACTCTCAAAAAAGGCTTTTGGGCGATCATGTACCTTATGCCATTGAAGCTTTTCCAGAAAATAATATGAAGCACTTATCAGCTGAAAGTGCCCTTTACTGTAGAATTATTACCGAAGGTTTATTGGGTATAGAACCTATGGGTTTTAATAAAACACAACTATCACCAAGTTTACCAGATGGTTGGGACTTTTTATCTCTTAAAAACGTATTTATAGCCGGAGCACCCATGGATATTTCTGTCAAACGAAGAAAAGGAAAGTTACTTGTTAGGGTCGAAAATAAAGGCCAAGTGCTCTTAAATAAAACTATTAAAATTGGCGCATCTACCCTTGTAAATCACGGCCCATAAGTAAGCTATTATTATACCTTACTTATTTTTTTTCTTAAGTGCTTTTTGACCAGTTCGTTTGTGCTTAAACGGATAGCTTTCTGCAAATGCTCTTGGTGGGCTTTATCATTCTCTAATTGAAAAAACAAATCGGCCTTTATCGCATAAAAAAGACTATTTGAACCAAAATTCGTTTTTTCTTCTAAGGCTTCAAGCACCGTTAAGGCCTTTTTAGCTCCATATACTTTTGCATAAGGTACAATTCTATTCAAGGCTGCAATTGGGGAAAACTGTTGTTTTAATTGTAGGTCATATAAATAAAGAATGCTTTTCCAATCCGTTTTTTCAAAGGTCTTGGCCGAACAATGGTAATAAGAGACTGCAGCCTCTAAGTGATAATTAGAAGGCAATCTGTCTAAAGTACCCGAATTCTCTAAGTGATATTCGGCAATTTTAATCAGCTCTTTAGAGTATTTAGAACGGTCATGAAACTCTAGGGAAACCAGATCACCATTTTTATCTAAACGTGAATCAAAACGAGCGGCGTGAAAACACATTAAGGCAACAAGTGCCTCTAGATTCGGATGTCCGCAATATTTATTTTCTCTTAAAAGAAGGGCCAGTCTTAAAGCCTCATAACAAATATCTTGTTTTACCATTTGAGACCCCGTGGTTGTCGCATAGCCTTCACTAAATAATAAGTAAATAACACGTAAGACTACAAAAAGTCTTGACTGCAAGCCCATTTGAATTGGTATCTGCAAAAACTGGACTTCATTCTTGAATTTTTTTTTGGCTCTGGTAAAAGATTTGGCAACGGTTTCTTCCTTTTTCAGCAGTGCCTCCGCAAGCTCTTTATTGCTAAAACCACCTATTAGTTTTAAACTTAAAATAAGTTGATGTTCTTCTGATAATGCCGGGTGGCAACAGGCGAATATCATTTTAAGTTGACTATCGGTCAACTCATCTTTTGTTGCTAATTCTACTTGTGAACCTTCGGCCTCCGCTGTTTTTGAGTCCTCCAGATAGTCCATTTTCTTATCTCTTCGCAGGCCATCGATTAGAGCATTATTAGCTACTCTAAATAGCCATGCCGTAGGGTTGTCAGGAATATCTTTGAAGGCCCACAAGCGCATGGCCTTTATAAATGCGTCTTGTATAGCATCTTCAATTTTTTCTAAATAAGCAACACCATACTTACTGGTCAATAGCGCTATAACCTTACCATATTCGTTTCTAAAAAGGTGTTCTACGGTATCAGTTGCTTTTTTGTTTTGCATAGGATATAAAAAAGCCTGATGAATATCAGGCCTTTATCTATTTTGATTTTAGTGTTGGTCCATTGAAAGTATTTCACGCACCTCAACATTACTGCCCTCATAATCAAAAATGGGGCATCCTTTAGAAATTTCTACCGCCTCATCCATATCCTTTGCGGAAACTATTAAATACCCTCCAACAAGCTCAGCCCCTTCTGCAAATGGTCCGTTAGTCACTAATTCTCCCCTATTATGCACTACTTTTCCATCCTCGGCCAAGGGGAGTCCGTCTAATAATTGGCCTTTTTCTTGCAGCTTTCCCATCCATGCCCCCCATACTTGCATATGTGCTTGTTTTTCTTCTTGTGACAATTTTCCATAAGCATCATCGCCACCTCTAAATAAATACAAAAAATTACTCATCGCTTTACATTTTGTGTCCCCCTTAGGCGGACTGGTTTTACATTGTTTTCATTAGCATGACGAAAACACATCTAGACATTGGACAACTCTCTATAAATTTATTTAAAATAATTTCATTTGCCCATCTTTAAACTGTTCGTGCAAATCAGTTCTTAACTTCGGGAATTCCTTATCTGAAAAATACTTTTGCCTAGCCAGTTTGGCCATATCATGAATTTGAGATGCTATTTTGCCTTCCCCTCTATTTCTTAACCCAAACCGACTATCATTTAAAGACCCTCCGCGACAATCTTGAATTGCATGCAATACCTTTTTGGCACGGTCTGGCATAGCTTTTTCTATCCAATCTGTAAAGATCTGTCCAATCGCACCATTTAAACGGACTACGGTAAACCCAAAAGATAAAGCGCCATGGTCAGCAACAGTTTGTGCCAACTTTAAAAGCTCGTGACTATTGATACCCGGTATCATTGGGGCTAGCATTGCATTTACAGGAATACCATTCTCAGCTAAAACCTTAACTGTTTTTAAGCGTTTGGCTATTGTTGTGGTACGAGGTTCTAAAAGACGTCTAGTTTCCTCGGATAAGGAAGTAATGGAAACATTAACACCTACCAAACCATTTTTGGAAAGCGCTTTCAAAATATCTAAATCCCTTAATACCAAAGCATTTTTAGTAATAATACCAACAGGATGGCGGTACTTTAAAAAAACCGCCAAGCACTTTCTTGTAATCTCAAATTGCCGTTCCGCAGGTTGATAACAATCTGTATTACCTGAAAGCACAATGGTAGCGGCCTTCCATTTTTTGCTTTTCAACTTTTCTTCCAAAAGCTCAGGAGCCGCCTTTTTAATAAGAATCTTACGTTCAAAATCGAGCCCGGCGCTATAACCCCAATACTCATGTGCATTGCGTGCATAACAATAAATACAACCGTGTTCACAACCCTGATAGGGATTCATCGAAAACTGCATGCCAACATCGGGGCTCGTAACCTTATTCACAATAGTTTTGGGAAAAATCGGAATATATTGGGTGCGATTAGTATCAGCTTCTTCACCTTCAAGTCTACAAAACTCCAAGAAATCGTCTCGCTGCTCATAAATATGATTAAGAAACTTGTTGGGCGTGTTTTGTTGCGCACCTCTACCCTTAAGATATAGTGATTGTTTCAATTTAGGATTTATTCCAAATTTATGGAATTATTCCTATTTTAGATGTTAAATAATCTTATTTAAAAACAACTTCGACCAACTGTTTTTTGTTACCTCTTTTGGCATAGAACAGAAGTTGGTCTTTAGCAGAATCGATTAGTGGTTTAGACACCATTAAAGGCAGTCTGGCCTCTTCATCGCCGATGACCTTTTCATAATCAAGTTTCCCTGATTCATCCAAAGAAATTAAAAATACATTTCTATTTCTGCTCAAGCCCTGTTTAAAGATTAAACGTTCTCCGTTAATAAGTTGCGGATTTTCGGCAGCGGTACAAATAAAGAAATAGGTCTTGCCATCTTTACTATACGAACTGTACGAGGCATAGGCCCCGTCGCCTTGCGTAACTTCGGCCTTATTAATATTTCTTGTCCATATCAAATCGCCGTCCATATCCAATTTGGCACTTACGATATCATTGTGGTGAAAACGCTCTACTTTCATACGTTGTCCGGCCCCGGTGACCTGTAGACTGCTGGTTACAAAATATTCTTCTGCATTAAAAAGAATGTCATTTTCATCGGTAACATTCACACTTTTAAATACGAGGTTTTTGATTACTTTATCTTCTTCTCTACCAAATTTATCTTCCATAAATTGCTCGGAAAAAGGATGGTATTTTTTAGATGTAATGGCAAGGGAGCTCGGGTTTATATCAAAATATGATACCCCATTATAACGATTATCTTTTCTATCGGCATAAAACCCTACACATAGCAACCTATTGTCATCAATGATTGGATATAAACCCTCAGAATACTTACCGGGGTCATCAAAAGACTGTGTTTTTGCAACACCCCCTGAAATTTTTATGAGTTCATATTGAAACTTACGCTCGTCGACCTGAAAACGCTTCTTTTTAAAATAAGCTTTTCCAACAATAAAGGTTTCTTCTAAATTATTAGACAATGCAATCTGCTCAAAGGCATAGTTCTTCTCTTCTACTTCTGCTGAAAAATCTTGCTCCCATTTTTTATTCAAATTGGTATCGAACAAATGAATGGTATGTTGATTCTTTTTGCCTTTAATATGATGTGTGCTTATAATAAAGCCGGTCTTCTCAGGATTAAAAAGCAGGGTAGTAGAAAATCCGTTTTTAAAGTTTCGGTTGTAATAGTTTCTGCCAAATGCCCCTTCAACTGCAGGCGTCTTAAACTCTAAAAGATTTGTAGTCTTAAAATTATAGTTCACCAAATTCGAAGTGTGAGCAGTGTATCTGTACATACCACGTTCAAAATCATAGGTCAAAAAGATAAGATTCAGCTGACCATTTTTTGTAAAGCCATCTACGAACTGCATCCCCTTTAATTTGTAGTTGTATTCAGAAATAAGTTCTAAATCTTTATTGTAGCGTTCAATAAAATACCCTTTTGGTTTTAAGATAAGACCTTGAAAATAGGCTCTTACCAAAATATAGCCCCCATCACCATCATCGTCAATGGTTACTAGGTTTGAATACCGATACCTATCATTGAACTTCTCACTAAAATCATAAGAAACAGGCATTTTCTGCGCAAAAGATTGCAGTCCTATTGCCAATACACATACTAGAAGTAGTCTTGTAATCATAAAAGTAGCTTTGGTTATACCAAGGCTATGAACCAGGAAAATTGGCTTTTCGCTTTTCTAAAAAGGCCGTAGTGCCTTCTTTAAAATCTTTGGTGCCGAAACACGCTCCAAAAGCATCAATCTCAACGGCATAGCCATTCTTATCATAGCTATAACCTGCATTTACCGCTTTTATTGCCTGTTTTATGGCAACTGAAGAGTTATTCGATATCTTGCTCGCCAGCTTTTGACAAAGAGGCAATAACTCTTCTTGGGCGACCACGTAATTAACCAGGCCGCAATCCAATGCTTTTTGGGCGTCAAGCATGCCTGCGGTCATGATAAGTTCCATCGCTTTTCCTTTGCCTACTAATTGTGGCAAACGTTGCGTACCGCCATAGCCAGGTATCACCCCTAAAGAAACTTCTGGCAAACCCATTTTTGCATTGTCACTGGCCACTCTAAAATGGCAGGCCATGGCCAATTCCAGACCTCCTCCAAGAGCAAACCCATTAACGGCGGCGATAACCGGAGTACTTAAGTTCTCAACGAGGTCAAATAGAATTTCCTGTCCTTTAGCAGCCAATTTTCCACCTTCTTTTACCGAAAAATGGGCGAATTCTGAAATATCCGCTCCGGCGACAAAGGCTTTTTCGCCACTGCCAGTAATGATAATCGTCTTTATTTCAGCATCCGCATCTAGCTCTTTAAATGCTTCATGAAGCTCATATATGGTGTCTTTATTTAGCGCATTCAACTTCTTAGGCCGGTCTATGGTAATAACGGCAATGTTATTTTCTTCTTCTATATAAATGTTTTCGTAATTCATTGGTTGAATGTTAGCTATTGATATGGGTAAAATTAAGTATTCAGGTTTCAAATGACAAAACCAATAATCATTGCTTTGGAAATTTTACCGTAAAGACCGTACCCTTGCCTTCTTGAGATGTAAAGTCAATAGAACCGCTATAATTCTCAACAATATTTTTTACCATTCCTAATCCAAGGCCCATACCGCTGGATTTTGTAGTGAACTTCGGTTCAAAAATCTTTTCTTTAAACTCATCTGCGATACCTACACCATTATCTGCAACAGATATTTTTATTTGATTTTCTTCAGAAGCGACAGTCACCAAAATACGAGGATTCTCTACTTCAGGTACAGCCTGTATCGCATTTTTGACCAAGTTTGTAATAACACGTATCAGCTGCGTACGATCCAACTTGGCAATTAAGGCTTCATCTTCAGCGATAAAATGTATATAGGGTTCATGAAAAATATCTAAGGCCAATTTTGAAACCTTTACCACGTTCAGGGTCTCTTTTTGCTGTGCTGGCATATCAGCGAAGTTCGAAAATGCCGAAGCAATATTGCTCATGGTATCGATTTGTTGCACCAAGGTTTTAGAGAACTCTTTCATTTTTCGCTCGGCATTCGGGTCTTCAGGGTCAAACTTTCGTTCAAAGCTCTGTACCGTAAGTCGCATAGGTGTTAGCGGATTTTTAATCTCATGAGCTACCTGTTTGGCCATTTCACGCCATGCCTGTTCACGCTCACTTCTCGCCAATTTTGCAGCACTTTGTTCTAATTCATCTATCATGGCATTATAAGCATCTACCAACTTGCCTATCTCTTCACTAGGGTCTTCAATTATGATTTTTTCGTTACGCTTGTTCAAATTGGTTTGCCCCATCTTATCAGAAATGGTCTGTAGTGACCTGGTAATGTATTTTGAAATAAAATAGGCCAATAGAATTGCTGATAACAACATGACCAAATACACCCCCCCTAAGCGCATTAAAAACTCCCTTAGTTCCATATCATTAAACGAATTATCCTCAAAATAAGGAAGGTTCATAATGCCTATGGGCTTAAACTTAGGATCGGTTATATAATTATAAGATGCTTGGTACTTATCTCCTGCCGTACGTTTCTTTTCTACATAACGTTTATTAGTGCTGGCCAATAAATTGTTCAATACATCGGCATCTAAACAATTTGCCACCGAATCGGCTTCAAAGGCAGGTTTGGAGCTTTTTATAAGTGTTCCCTCTAAATCATAAATATTGAAGTTTACATTTTGAACGTCCGAGATTTTATAAATCTCATGTCTGAAAATAAACTCTAGATTCTCCGTTTTTGGTTCAAAGGTGGTTTCTTTTAAAACATAATTGATACTCTGTAGTATCTGTTCTTCTTTACGTTCCAACCTGTTTTGATGGTAATCTTTTGATTGTTCACGATACTGATAAATGGTCACCCCGGCGATGAGTACAGATGCAATTAGCACCAACAAAATCATGGTAAAAAAGATGCGAGACCGTAAGGATAGTTTTTTGAACAAGTAAGACTTAATTTGGATTTAAAGTTAGCAATAATCAAGCCAATTAAAATGCAAGTTCAAAAATCAATTGCAAATACAATGATAAGAGCTTTCTTAGGTTTGAACTTGAACTTTGCGCCAATACCTTTTTTAGGCTTCAGGGTTTTTATCTCGAATACGTTTGTACAAACGAATGCCCAGCATTAATAAAATACCCAAAAGAATAATCCCCAAGACTCCATAAATCCAATTCACGGCACTTTTTAAAATAACGAGAAACACGACAGCGAAAAGAATTAACGTAGCACCTTCGTTCCAGATGCGCATAAAGTTGGAAGAGTACTTCACCTCATCGCGTTGTAGTTCGCTAAAAATCTGGTGACATTTAAAATGATAGGCAATCAGTAAAACCACAAAACCCAGTTTTACCTGCATCCATGGCTGATATACCAAAGCTGTTTGTAGGTGCAATAACCATAGTGCAAAAAACACACATAAAATTGCTGAAGGCCAAGTAATGATAAACCATAATCTTTTGGTCATCAGTTTTAACTGCTTGGTCAAAATCTCTTTTTCAGGCGATGGTTTTGCATTGGCCTCAATATGATAAATAAACAAACGTGGAATATAAAAAAGCCCTGCAAACCAAGTAATCACAAAGATTAGATGGAGGGATTTTATGTAGTTGTATAATTCCATTTTTTAAGGTACATCAATGTTAGTTCATGGTAAATTTAATCAACAAAAAACCATCGGCCAATAAGCATCAACTTAATACTTCTCGACTCCGCTCGAAGTGACGGTAATTTGCTCATTTTCTTTTATTAAAGTGGGCGCACATCATATTGAGCCCATCGAAACATTGCAAATAGGTCTCGACAGAGCCTGTCTTGAGTATAGCAAAAAGACTCGAAAAGACAGATAACAAGAAAAATACTAATTCCCAAGGCCAAAGCTTAGTCCCTTACAACCTAATAGCTCCAATACCAGCATCCCATAATTTTTTGTTATAAGCTGGAATTGCCTCATTCTTTAACACTTCCGCCTTACTTTTTAAAACCGCCCATTGTGCATCGAGTTCTTTTTTCCGGTCTTTTGAGGGCTGGTTTACACGCGGAATCGCACTATTGGTAGCATCGATTAAAAATAGATATTCGGCTGTGAACTTATTTGGAAAATTCTCTACATCATCATACGCCTGTGATTTTCGCTGTATCATATCCTTATCCCAAGCATCCAAATCTTTTACCAATTTTTCCCCTTCTGTTTTGAGAGCAGCATCTTTGACATCTTTCAAAACTTCTTTTAGCTGCCCTTGAACCTTGTATAGGGAATTTACCGTGTTGTGCATCTCTGTTAAACGCGCCTCGGCATCCGTTAAAAAATCATGGTATTCCGCATATTGTTCTGGGGTGGTACTGTATGTGGGTACAGCAACGACCTTCCCTTTTGTAGTTACTATTGTATCTCCATTTTTTAGGCGAACAGTATATTCCCCAGGAGGTACTCGGTGACCACTAAAAGCAGATTCTATATAGGTGTTCGGGACACCTGGTAAAATAGGTGTTTTCATATCCCATACAAATCGGTTTAATCCCTCTTTTTTTGGCAATGTTGGCGCCGGTCTGGGGCCACCACCATTGTGCGGTTTGTAGTTTTTATCCTTTTCCGAAGAAAAGCTCCGGACTATTTTTCCAGAAGCATCCAAAATATCCATGGTGATTATGGTTGAATCGTTCAGCTTTGGCAATTCATAATATAAAATCATACCGTTTGCGGGATTAACCCCAGACAAGGTATTCGTACCATCAAACTTATCTGTATTACCATTCATTTGACTATACCAGGTTCCATTCATAGCATCCTCCGGTTTGTATAGTTTTAGTGCTTTTTGCTTTGGCTCGTATTGTGCTAAAAGCGACAAATCGTCCAGTATCCAAAAGGCCCTTCCGGATGTAGCCACAATCAAATCGTTTTGATGGATTTTAATATCCGTAATCGGTGTTTTCGGCAAGTTCAGTTGAAAAGGTTTCCAAGTTTTGCCACCATTCCAAGACAGATAAAGCCCTTTTTCGGTGCCGGCATAAAGCAAATCTTTTCGGTTTGGGTCTTCTCGTACTACCCTTGTAAAAGCCCCATAAGGAATACCAGAATTGATACTCGTCCATGTTTTTCCGTAGTCCGTGCTTTTATACAATGCAGGTGTATGGTCGTTGAACTTGTATTTTGTGGTAGCTATATACACCGTGGCTTTGTCATGCGGAGAAACTTCAATGGCATTCACTAAAGATTCGCCCAAGTTCTTCGGTGTGATATTTTGCCAGCTTTCGCCATTGTTTTTAGTAATATGCACATAACCGTCATCGCTTCCCGTGTAAAAAACACCGGCTTCATGAGGAGATTCCAATACATAGGCCAAGGTTCCATAGTTCTCGGCACCTACAGCCTCGTTGGTATAGGGCCCACCACCATTACCTTGTTTGGCATCGATATCACGTGTTAAATCCGGCGACATTTCTTCCCAAGTAACGCCCATATCCCGAGTTCGCAACAACAATTGTGCTCCGTGGTAAAATGTATTTTCTTCATGCTGCGAACGCAAGGTCGGAGCATTCCAGTTGTACAGGTATTTCATGTTTCTAGCCTCACGCCCCAAATACTGAATAGGTGCCGCCATTACTTGTGTTGATGCTTTTGATTCCATATCCAATACATCTATGGTTCCTAAATAACTTCCGCCCATTACATATCTCGGATTATCGGGATCAAAAGCCAAAAACGCACTTTCCCCACCAGCAGAGGGACTAAAATCGGACATGGTAATGCCCCCTCTTCCCGGTGACATATTGGCTATCATAGCAGAAGAATAATCTTGTTGACCCGCATAAATGTTATATGGAAAAAGGTTATCGGTATTGATGCGATAAAATTGGCCGGTAGGCATATTTTCTTGCGAAGACCACGTTTTTCCAAAGTCAAAAGTCACTGCTGCACCCCCATCATTGGCGATGACCATATTGAGGGAATTTTTAGGATTGATCCACAAATCGTGATAATCGCCATGGGTGCCTGTAATACGTTCCCAATTTTTGCCTCCATCTAAAGAACGTAAAGCCGGAGCACTTAAAACATATACAATATCCTCATCTTGGGGGTCGGTAAACACTTCAATATAATACCAAGCGCGTTGGGTCAATCGGTTATCTCCGCTAACCATACTCCAGCTTTTTCCGGCATTGTTCGAAACAAAAAGCCCTCCTTTGTCTTGGTTTGAATCACTTTCAATCAAAGCATATACCTTGTTTGAATTAGCAGGGCTCACAGAAATTGCCATTTTACCTTTTTCTTCTGGAAGACCTTCGGTCATCTCTGTCCATGTTTCGCCAGCATCGGTAGATTTGTATAGTCCGCTACCTTCGCCGCCGCTAATCACCATATGAGGCTTGCGTTGATGTTCCCACATTGCGGCATACATAATTTCAGGGTAGTTGGCATCCATCGAAAGTTCTGCCGCACCTGTCAATTCATTGACAAAAAGGGTATGTTTCCAGGTCTTACCGCCATCGGTAGATTTGTAAATACCCCGTTCTTTATTAGGTCCATACAGTTGCCCTTGCGCGGCAACATAAACGATATCAGGATTAGTCGGGTGAATTATAATTCGTGAAATATGTTGCGTTTCCTTTAAGCCCATATGCTTCCATGTTTTTCCTGCATCGGTAGATTTATATACCCCGTCTCCGTAGGAGGTCATTACCCCACGTGGCGCATGCTCCCCCATTCCTACATATACAATATTGGTATTGTAGGTTGAAACTGCAACCGCGCCTACAGAGCCCATTTCAAAAAAACCATCGGAGATATTCTTCCAACGCTGTCCGGCATCTTCGGTTTTCCATAATCCGCCACCGGTGGTACCCATGTAGTAAGTCATGGGTTGCCCAACTACCCCTGAAGCAGAAACTGAACGACCTCCCCGAAATGGACCAATATTTCGGAACTTTAAAGGCTTAAAATAATCTTCCGCCGTTTGCGCAAAGCTTATTGAAGTGGTCAGAAGAATAAGCAGAAGGAGTTGGATATTGTTTTTCATTTTGGATTTATAGGTGTTTTTATATCTTTTATGTTTCTAAGGTCTCGACTCCGCTCGACCTGACAGTAGAACTAAGTTCTTTCTTACTGAACCCTCTCTTCGAGTTTTTCGACTACTCTTGAAGTACAAATGTAATTTAATCTCCATTTTGCTATCACTTCGAGCGGAGTCGAGAAGCTCAGGGGTACACATTTAAATTTTATCTAAGTCTTTATTTTTAGAATGACTCTCATTCTTACATTCTGCAAGTAAAGGCAGTATATCATAATCCTTATTCGCCAAAGCTAATTTCTTGGCCCGGCTCCATTTTTTAATCTTCTTTTCAAAAACTTCGGCTTGTGCAAATTGCATAAATTCTTGATGCCATATTAACTTTACCGGTCTTCTTTTTGAAGTAAAGGAGTTATCGTTCAATCCGGAATTATGTTCCTTAAGTCTTCTTTCTATATTATTTGTAAGACCAATATAAATTGATTCATCTGAGCACTCAACCATATAAACATAATAGAACTTCATATTTATTTTACCACCTGCAAAACCTGTCATACCGAGCGGCTTCGAGATGCCGGTTTTGGTGATTTGAACCCTTACTTCTTGACTCCGCTCGAAGTGACGGCACTTCTCTCATTTTCTATTCTTCTACAGATAAATACTCCAACTTCAAGGCATTAAACTGAGCGTTGAATTCTTTCATTTCTTTATCCACCAAAGCATCAAAGGCATCCAATTGGGTGTTTATCTTAGCGGTCATTTCATTTTTAACTGCGATGTCTTGTTCCGTAGGAGGGAAATCGTCAATAGACACCAGACTGTTCAAATGTGCCAATTTATTGGTCAGTTTAATCGGGAAGTTCAACGGATCTTGATTACTTCTGTTCTTTGTTTGATACAAGGCCTTCTCTATTTCTTCAAAACCTTCTTTCATTTTTTTTGCTTTTTCCACTAATGCTTTGGTAGCCTCATTATTCTTGTACTGTTTTGAAAAGGCATCTAATTTCTCATTGATTTTACGAATCTTTTTGATGGATTGATGGGCCTTGTCTACCGTTTCGTTGATGCTGGATATAAAATCATACTGCTTCTGCATATCGGCTACCGAAACCTCAGCGCGAGGGTCAGGTAGAATTTTAAAGGTCTCACTCTGTGTAGTTCCATTCACATTTAAATGGACTTTATAACTTCCAGGAACTGCTTTCGCCCCATTTAAATTGGCCCACCAAAGTATCATTCCCTTTAAGCGTTCTGCACCCTTACCACGGGTATCCCAAACATGGGTATTTCCACCCTTTTCAATCTTCAACTTATTCTTTTTCTCCTTGGCAAAAGTGCTGAAATTACCGAGTGTATCCCCTGCCATTGAGGTATAGGTAAGACTGATACTGTCTTTTTCATTCTTATCTTTTAGATAAAAATGGGTGACCACCCCATTAGGATGGTTTTGCCCAGAAGTCAAGCTAGGTTTCGTGGCTGCCCTACCTTTTGTTCGATACGAATCTTTAGGAGCGAACAACTTCATAGCAGCACCTTTATCCGAAGCATTTAACTGATGTAATACTGTTAAATCATCTAAAACCCAGACGCTACGCCCTTGAGTCGCCACCACGAGATTATTGTCTTTTAAAGCCAAATCGGTAATAGGCACAATGGGTAAATTCAATTGAAACTTCTCCCATTTGGCACCATCATTAAAAGAGACATACATTCCCGTTTCGGTACCCGCATACAACAATCCTTTTTGTTTAGGATCTTCACGGAGCACACGCGTAAAATGTTCGCTCTCGATACCATTGGTAATTTTTGACCAGGTTTTTCCGTAGTCGGTAGTTCTATATAAATAGGGGGCGAAATCTCCCAGTTTATATCGCGTGGCCGCTACATAGCAGGTGCCCTCATCAAAAGCGGAAGGCTCTATACTATTGATCATGCTCCACTCGGGCATGTTAGGTGGAGTAATATTCTCCCAGTTTTGACCACCGTCTTTGGTGATGTGTATTAAACCGTCATCACTACCTACCCAAAGTAAACCTTCTTTCAGCGGACTTTCATTCGCGGCAAAAATGGTACAATAGTACTCTACACTAGTGTTATCTTGAGTTATCGGCCCACCTGAACTTACCAGTTTGTCTGGGTCGTTTCTTGTTAAATCTCCACTAAGCAACTTCCAGCTTTGCCCTTCATTTTCCGTAACATGTACATGGTTTGAAAACGTGTATAATTTTTTCGGATTATGACGACTAAAAATAATAGGGAAGTTCCACTGAAAACGATATTTCATCGCTTCGGCTCCGGCACCCATAGGATTGTCTGGCCATACATTGATTCCCCGAACCGTATTGTTCTTATGGTTCACTCGCGTTAAGAATCCATCGTAACTACCGCCATAAACAATATCGTTGTCCGTAGGGTCTACCGCAATATGCGCACTCTCACCCCCGGCTGTAGGCTCCCAATCGTCTTCGCCAATACTTCCCCCATCGGAGCGGTGGTTCACTCGTATGGTAGAATTGTCTTGCTGCGCCACATAAATACGATATGGAAAGGCATTGTCCGTGGTCACCCTATAGAACTGTGCGGTCGGTTGATTGTAATAGGTACTCCATGTTTCCCCACCATCATAGGTGACCTGTGCTCCACCATCATCACCAATGATCATGCGTTTACTATTCTCTGGGGCAATCCATAAATCGTGGTGATCACCGTGTGGCGCATTGAAGGTGCTGAAGGTTTTTCCCCCATCAGAACTTTTATGGTAACGCACATTTAACACGTAAACCACATCCTCATTTTCTGTGTCGGCATATAAACGGGTATAGTACCATGCACGTTGGCGCAGTTTACGTTCGCTATTGACTTGCGTCCATTTTTTGCCACCATCATCTGAGCGGTACAGACCTCCCTTTTCTTTGTTTTCGACTATTGCCCAAACCCGTTCGCTATTTTTTGGGGAAACGGTTACTCCAATAATGCCCAAAGTGTCTTTGGGAAAACCTTCATTTTTAGAGATTTCAGTCCATGTTTCACCGCTATCGGTACTTTTCCAAAGGGCAGAACCATCTCCACCACTACTCAAGGAATAAGGGGTACGTTTTGCACGCCATGTAGATGCATATAAAATACGTGGATTGTTGGGGTCAAAAGTTAGGTCCACAGCCCCAGCTTGGTCATTTACAAAAAGCTTTTTGTTCCATGTTTTTCCTCCATCGGTACTTTTATAGATACCTCTTTCTTGTGTTGGTTTATAGATATTTCCCAAAACAGCGGCATATACGGTATTATGGTCTGTAGGGTGAATACGTATACGCGGTACATGGCGGCTATTTTTTAGCCCTGCCGATGTCCAAGTTTTACCGGCATCTTCGGTTTTCCAAATTCCATACCCGCTGGAAACATTTCCACGAAGGGTTTTTTCACCACCGCCCACATAAATCACATTGGGGTCGCTTTTGGCAACTTCAACGGCTCCGATACTACCGCCGAAATACCCATCGGAGATATTTTCCCAAGTACGACCCCCGTTCATGGTCTTCCATACCCCACCGCCTGTGGATCCCATGTAAAATAAGTTGGGCTCACCTGGGACTCCGGTCACGGCAGCTGAACGGCCACCACGAAACGGCCCTACCAGACGGTACTCCATGCTGGAATATAATTCTGAAGGAATTGAAGGCGCCGCCTTCTGGGTTTTATTTCTTCTTTGTGCGTCTGTAGAAATTGTAGAAAGGGAAAGCGTAAGCAATAGTAAGCCAGCTTTGGAAAGCAAGTATTTCATTTTGTGTTCTTTTTGGTTGGCAAATTGCAAAAGCTGTTACCCTATCGAGTGTAATCGATACAGTTACCGTGGCAAAATACCAGGTTGAATTAGTCTTTTTAAAAGTAGTAAAAATCAAGTAAACTAGTAGCTATTTATTAATTTCCATAGCCATCTTAAAGGCATTATAAGTATTTAGAATACTTCCTGTTTTAGACAAAGAAGAAAATGGCACTAAAGGGTCACCATCTTCATCTCCAGGCCGTTTTACCATAATATTCAGCTTAGTGCCAGAATTAAGAATTATTTCTTTAAGCTGAATGGCCGTTAAATTAGGGAAATATGATTTTAACAGGGCAGCTGTGCCAGCGACCATTGGGCTCGCATAAGAAGTTCCTCTACTTGAACTATAGGCATTATCCGGGTCAGAAGAATAAATATCGGAGGCGGGAGCCATTAAATCTACTTGTACTTTACCGTAATTAGAAAAAGAAGATACTAATGTGGAATCTAATTTAGATGTAATTCCTCCTGCATTAATAAAGGTGTCGATTGTCTCATAACCGTTATAAAAATCAGTTGGGTAATTACGTTCAATATCAATATTTTTTGCATCGTTTCCCGAACCCGAAACCAATAGGACATCTTTTTTTGCGGCATATTGCATAGCCTTTTTCACTAATTCTTTTTGAGTTGAATAATATTTTCCCCAACTCATATTTATAATTTGAGCCCCATTGTCCACGGCATATCGGATTGCTTTTGCAACATCCTCGTCATGCTCATCCCCATAAGAGACCATGACCACTGGCATTAACCTAATATGGTTTGAGTAGCCATCTATTCCAACATCATTATTCCTAGTTCCGGCAAGTAATCCGGAAACTGGGGTTGAATGTTGAAAAATTAATTCATTATTCTTTACTATTGGATTTCCCTTTCCTATATTTTTTCGTTCATCAAAATCAGGATTCAAGAATGTTTCCAATTCTTTTTTATTATTCTCAATATAAACGTTAAAACCACCTTCTTCCTCTATGCCCCAATCAATCATTTGTTTCATCCAATCAATATGCTCTTTTGAAGCCAAACCGATACCCACTAAACTATCGAGAGTCTTTATGTTATAAGCCCCGTCTTTTAATTCGACTAAAACCTGTCGTTTCCAATCAAAATACACTTGTGAAATTGAGTCTAAATACTTTATGCTACCAAGATTCGAACTACGTTGTTCTTGCAATTCTTCTTTTGCTTTCAGGTATTCTTTTTCTTCCGAAGGCGTAGGTTTGTTTTTACCAGTACTATAATTTCTCTCATAAGCCTTTACAACTCTAACTACCTCCAAAGATTGATATTCTACCTCATCGCCATTCGCGTTACCTAAAAAATTCCATCCATTGACGTCATCAACATAGCCATTGTTGTCATCATCAATACCGTTATTTGGTATTTCATCTTCATTTATCCAAATCTGGTCTTTTAAATCTTCGTGATCAATGTCTAGCTTTGTGTCCAAAACAGCTACGATTACCTCTTGGCCTTCAAGATCTTTAATTAGTTCTTTGTAGAGCCTATCCAATCCGACACCAGGGATACTATCTTTTGCCAAATCTTTTTGCCACCAAGTTTTTAAAGCTACAGTATCTAATTCTTGAGAACGACTAGAAACGCTAAAAAAAATAAATAATAACAAGATAGCTTTAGAAAGCAAATACTTCATTTGAGTGTTTTTAATTAGTAAGTACTAAAAGTGATTGTCATTTCGAAATGAGGAGGTTATAACGATTGAGAAATCTAGATTTCTCTCACATATTGTATTACGTTCAAAATGACCCCACATAACCAAATATCTCTATCGGAATTCGTCTCTTTAAATGTAAGGAATAATTAAAAGTCTGGCGGTAGTTCGTTGAAGTTTTTGATATGAAACCTATCTGCTAAATTTATTCAAAAACTAAAACCTAGTCTCAATTAGTGTTTTCAATGTAGCTACGAAGGAGTTGAAAATATATTGAGAAACTCAGGTTTTCCAAAACGTTCTCGATATTATTTTACTTCGTAAAATCACTCAAACTGACAAGCCGTAGTAGTATCATAAAAAATCGATGTCACTTCGAGTGAATTTTCGAGGTACAAGAAAATTTGTATCGAGAAGCACTGGTTTCCCTATGGTTCTCGATACTATTTTACTGCGTAAAATCACTCGAACTGACAAAATGAATGGTAAAACTAACCTACTTCAATCCCAGCTCTTTTTTACGTTGTTGCAACAAAGCATACACGTCAAGCTCTTGCCCTTCTTTAATGGTTTCGTCAACTGTTAAAAGCACATATCTTTTAAGTCCGTTTCTAAACAAAAGCTCTTGTCCAATTTTTAAATCTACCCCACTGGATGAATTTGGCGATAGGTTCGGATTCATCACATTAGGAATGATCAACGGAATAGGTTTATTGCTAGGATTCACCAAAGTAAAACTAACCCTGTCTTCGTTGGTGTTTTTTGGTTTTAGCTGTACATCCGTATTGAGCATTTTTATCGCTAGTTTTCCCAATTTTTTAGAGTTGTTGGTAAATACAATTTTGCTTCCTTGCTCTACGATTACCTCGACTTTGCCCAAAGGTCCTAGTCCAAAACCACGGACAAATTCCCCGGTCTTTTTGTTCTGAACTTCCACATCAATTTGTGCCCCGGTATTGTTTTTAAGCTGTAGCTCATACATGTTGTAGTTAGGATAATCAAGCTCCATAGCGGAACCGGATGCGATTTCAAGATTGGACTTCTGTGCCCATAATGCGGACACGACCATTAAAAATAAGACGATACTAAAAATGACTGTTTTTCTCATGATTGTTTGTTTTTGAGATTATTACTGCAACAAATTTGAGAAAGTGAAAATCGTTGAACCACTTAAATAAAAAAGAGACGTCTCATACGATTTGAGACGCTAATTTTTTATGGAATTCAGGTATTCCGTCGGGGTAAGTTTCACCGCTTTTTTAAAGACTCGGTTAAAGGTCGCTTTACTGTTAAAACCACATTCAAAAGCAATACCCACCAATGAAAACTGTTCGTGTGCACCGCTTTGCAAGCGTTGCTGAAACTCGGTGATTCTAAACTGATTGACAAAGTCATTAAAATTCATCCCAAAACCTTGGTTGATGACCTCCGAAACTTCACCCCTATTTAAATTGGTCTTTTCGGCCAACTGCTTTAGGTTAAGTTCGGGGTCTAAAAAAATCTTTTCCTCTTTAAAAAGGGTGTCGATGTTCTCTTTTTGCTCTAATAAGTCACGGTCCAATGCTTTCACTGTAGATGCCGAATCCATGAACGCCTTTTTATTAGGTTTTTCAAAGTCTTTTAAAAAATTGAAATCGGTAAAATAGCCTTTCACCCCAAAATATAACAGCGCAATGGCGGAGAAGAATTGTATCCACCATTTTTGCGTCCAACTCATCTCCACAATATACTCGTCTACAAAAACCTGTACCAAGCCATAGATAAAAATAGCTGTGTAGATAAAGAGAAAATTACGTATCCAGAGCAGTTCTTTATTGGCCGTATTTGAGAAAAACTGTTGTATTTCCTTCTTGTACCTAAGGTACAACTGAAATGAAAAGGCCAAATACAAGAGCATTTGTGCCGAACCAAAAAAGGTCACTAGCGGGTTTAGGTAAGGCCACTGAAAATTCTCTACCAAATACCCGTTCTGGTTATCTTCAAAACCGGGTTGTTAGGCATCATATAGATAAATAACCGCTTTGGCCAGAAAAAACAATAACCAAGGCACAAAATGCCAAAAGTGTTTTTTTAATAACTTAAACTTTGGCGTCACTACACTTTTAACATAGAAATAAATGAGGGGTGCCATAAGCAGGTCCATACTCACCAAAAAGTAGTTGATTTTGGTATTTCGATACGTATCGTACCAGCCCATAAAACCAATGGTATAGGTAGTACGGGGGTAACATAGAATAAAGAGAATACCTGCTAACAGTATATCTGGCAAAGCTTTTTTGTTAAGATACCTACGGTATAAGAGCACGCATAAAATAGCCCCTTGCAGCCCTAAAATTAAGAGTGGGGTACTATAACTATTAAAGTCTGGAAAGCCCGCCAAAAACTGTGTTGTCATAAAACGCGATTGTGCTATAAATATAACTCCTTGTGACTTTCAAGCAAAGTTTGAATGATTCTTTTAAGTGTTTAAAATCATTTAATTGACCTTTTATAAAAGTGCAATTAAAAAACTATCTTACTCTAAAATTTATCTTGATGAAACCACTTTACCTATTCCTTTTTATTCTTGTTCTTAGTTGTAAAACAGAGACACCTCATACCCATGATACTCCAGAGCAAAAGGTGAGTCTCAGTAAAACCCACATCGACCCTCGCCAAGGGTATTCAGAAGCTGTGGTTGTTGAGGCTAATGGTATAAAAACCATCTATATTTCTGGTCAAGTAGGTGAAGGCGAAGATTTTGAGGCACAGTTTAGAGATGCCATAGCCAAGCTTCAAAAAACCTTGAAGAATAGTGGTGCCAGCTTCACCGATGTGGTCAAATACAGCACTTTTGTAGTGGATTACCAACCCGAATATCTAGATACCTTTAGAGCGGTACGGAAAGAGCTTCTTGGTGATAGTGATATGCCTGCCAGTACATTGGTTGGCGTAGCCACTTTAGGCGCACCCACCTGGGGCGTAGAGATTGAGGCTATTGCCGTAGTCAAAGATTAAGCGAGTCTCTTTTTTGTTAATTCAGCATAGCTATTTTACATTTCTAGGGTATTTTTGAACTAATCTCTTAGGCATATTCATGAACAAGGAAAAAGCGAAAATCTATATTGTTGGCGCAGGTATCAGTGGCTTAATCGCCGCAAAAACATTGGAAGAAAACGGATACGCGCCTACACTTCTTGAGGCTACCGATTCGCCAGGGGGCCGTGTAAAAACCGATAATTTTGACGGGGTACTTTACGACCATGGGTTTCAGGTCTTGCTTACGGCTTATCAGCAGGCCCAGAAACATTTAGACTATAAAGCCTTAGCCCTGCAACAGTTTCAACCCGGGGCCTTAGTTTTTAAAAATGGGAAAACCGAACGTATCGGTGACCCTTTACGTGATAGGTCCGCATTATGGCCAACGGTACGTGCTTCGGTGGGGTCGTTATATGATAAGTTTAAAATCTTTACCCTAACCAGAAAGTTAAAATCAAAGTCCGTCACCGATATCTTTGCAGCACCTGAAAAAACAACTTTGGATTATCTAAAAGCTTATGGATTTTCTGATAAGATCATTTCAAATTTTTTCAAACCTTTTTTTACGGGGATTTTCTTGGAGGAAGAATTACACACCTCATCACGTCTATTCGAGTTTGTTTTTAAAATGTTCGGCGAAGGCTACGCGGCCATACCAAAAATGGGTATCGGTGCCATTTCTGAAAAACTAGCGAATGGACTACATAAATGCACCTTTTCATATAAATCACAAGTAGCTGCCGTAAAGCAAGGTGAGATTATCTTGAAAGATGGAACTTCAGTTGCGGGCGATGCTGTTATCAGCACTATTACTTTAGATGCTGAGACCGGAAATATAGCCTCGCAAAACGTAAAATGGAAAAGCTGTGACAACCTCTATTTTACTGTTTCGAAACGTGTATTTGAGGAAGGTATCATTGGGTTATTAGCAGCTGAAAATACCTATGTCAACAACCTCTACTACCCCTTCGGGCAAGGTTTAAACGGCGACCCTATTTTATCGGTCACTGTTGTAAAAAGGCACGCTATGACCGATGAAGTATTGGCCAAAAAAGTACAAGAAGAATTACAACAACACTGCGGAATTACAACAAAAAATTTTCTAAGAAATTATACTATCCAACAGGCTTTGCCAGATATTAGCAACTTGAAGATGGACGCATCCACCTCAAATACATTAAAAAATGGTGTCTTTATGGCCGGGGATTATACCTTAAGCGGTTCTTTAAATGCGGCGATGATTTCTGGGGAGACAGCGGCAAAAGCAGTAATCGAAAAATTACAAAGCAGCTAAACTTTCAAATCGTATTTCATCAAAATCTGAAATCACCTTATTAGCCAATGTATAATCCTGATTTTTGGAATGTGGACTTTTAAAAGCTACACAATAAATACCGCCAGTATGGGCAGCTTTAATTCCGTTAGTGGAATCCTCGATTACAAAACATTCCTCTTTTGCATACCCTGATGCTTCTGCGGCCTTTAGAAAAATTTCAGGATGCGGTTTAGATGCCTTTAAATCCGCTCCGCTTAGTTTCTCCTTAAAATACCGGTTCAAATCAAATCGCGAAAACACATTGTTTATGGTAATCATAGACGCCGAACTGGCCAAAACCAAGGTAAGTCCGTTTTTATGATAGTCTTTGATACATTCCAACACTCCCGAGATCAATTGTAAATCTGGGTCGTTGAAAAACAGGTTTTTAAAAATACTCCGTTTAATGTTCACCAACTGCCGTGGCGATTGTTTCAGCTTAAAATGCGCCACCAATTCGTTGCAGATGGCCAAAGTCGCCTGCCCTGTAAAGCTTTCATAAAGGGAATCGGGCACCCTAATACCGACTTCCCTAAACATACCCTCATAAGCTTTGTGGTGAAGGGGTTCGGAATCGATAATGACCCCATCCATATCAAACAATACGGCTTTGAACATTTCTTTTTTTTGCGAAGATAACCACAACCTTCTACTTGAGCACGAATCAACCAAGACCAACTTTTAACTGGTACTATTTCCCTCAATCAAAAGGGTGCTTCCCTCATTATGGCTTTTTTAGAACATTGCTTCAAACTAGTTTAGTGGTAAATAAAAACCTTATGAGCTATAAAATAACCATACCGGAACCATGTTCAGAAGATTGGAACAAGATGACAGCTACCCAAAAAGGGGCTTTTTGCAAAAGCTGTGCAAAAGAAGTTATCGATTTTACCAACACCACGAATAAAGAACTTGCAAGAAAAATAGCCAAAGGCGATAGCTCTTCGACCTCGCTCAGAACAAGCATTTGCGGAAGGTTTAAACCAGAGCAACTAAACACCCCATTACCAACACCGTCTCAAAGCCAGTTTAGACGCAATGCCGCTATGCTTGGTTTTACTTCACTCCTAGCATTGGGTACCCCTTTGGTTGCACAGCAAAGTACTAAACCCACTCAAACACCACAGCATTATGTGGTAGGGCGTATTGCCCCCCAAGCTATAAAAACGGAGAAATATAGCATTACCGGGGTTGTCAAAGACCTTAATAATAAGCCTTTGCCCGGAACTACTATTGTTTTGGAAGGAACTGCAACAGGCATAAAGACTAATATGAAAGGTGAATTCAGTATTGAAGTGCCTACTTCAAGAAATCTAGAAAAACAGGTGCTTTGGGTCTCCAATTTAGGTTTTGAAACCCAAAAAATCACTATCGACAAAAACACTAAACCACTGACCATTGAACTCGCCGAAGAGCTTGTAATTTTGGGTGAAATAGCTATTCAAGAATATCCTGAAAAGAAAAATGACACCATCACTAAAGTGAAAAAACTATTTCGAAGAAAAGGTTCGCACTAATTACTTCTATTATCTTTTAGCTGTCAGTTTAGGCCTATTTTTACGACTTACATGTGGTAAATATGAATAGTTATGGCAATTGACAAAGAAGTAATAAAAGTTGATATAGTCTCCGATGTGGCTTGCCCATGGTGTTATGTCGGAAAAAAGCGGTTAGAAACCGCTCTAAAACAATGGAAAGGTAGCCCTGTAAAAGTAACTTGGCATCCGTATCAGCTTGACCCCAACATGCCTGCAGAAGGATTGGATAGACATACTTACCTCACCAATAAATTTGGAGATATAGAGCGTATTAAACCGATGACCGATAGACTTGTTGAAGCAGGTGAGGAAGAAGGTATTACTTTTAACTTTGGAGATAAATGGTTGGCCGTAAATACTTTGCCGCTTCATCAATTACTTCATGTGGCAGGTGAAGAAGGTTTTAAAGACCGGTTAAAAGAACGTTTTTTAAAAGCCTATTTTGATGAAAACCTTCATCTAAACAAACCTGAAGTACTTGCTTCGATTATGGCGGAATTTGGTTGGAGTATTGAAAAGACCGCTCAAATAGTAGCTGATGAAAATATAGCATATGCCGTAAAACAAGAGATTGCCCACTATCAGCAGCTTGGGGTAAGTGGAGTTCCTTTCTTCATTATCAACGATAAATACGGTATAAGCGGTGCACAACCCGCGAGTGTTTTTTTAGAGGCCTTTGCCCAGGTTTCACCTATTGAAATTATTAGTGAAGGAGATAGTTGTGACCCTGAAACGGGCTTATGCTAATTTTCTAATTAGCTATTCGGCAACATACTTATGTTCTAGTAATAGCTCAAAATCAATTAATTGTAAGGCTTTTTCGTGGGTTGCCTCAAGAACAACTTCCGGGGCCATGCCGGCCTTATAAGCCTGTTTCCATCTAGAGGCACATAAACACCATTTATCCCCAGGTTTCAGACCAGGAAATTGATACATCGGCATTGGGGTACTTAAATCGTTCCCCTGTAGTTTGGTGTATCGCAAAAAATCTTCGGTCATAATAGCACATACTACATGCGTACCTACATCTTCAGGCCCGGTTCTGCAAAAACCATCACGATAGAATCCTGTTTTTGGTTCATAACAACAGGCTTGCAATTCGGTACCCAAGACATTCTTTTCCATAGAAATTTATTGAATAATAAAATACTTCTGTTTCTGCACTTGTTATCAGAATAATAAAAGTGTAACAATATCGATAATTTTATACTAATGGATTGGGTGATGTAAAAATCATTTTTAGTAGCTTTAAAAACACTTAAGAAAAACACGATTCCATGGATATTTTTAGCAAAATCAAAGAAAAACTAAGTCATGAGTTTATAGACATTGTAGAATGGCTAGACTACACAGATGACACCATAGCACACCGTTTTGAGCGTTACCAAAACGAGATTAAAAACGGGGCGAAATTGATTGTTCGTGAAGGGCAAACCGCAGTTTTTGTAAATGAAGGGCAACTTGCAGATGTCTTTACACCGGGCACTTATGATTTGACCACACAAAACCTGCCTATTTTAGCAACCCTTAAAGGTTGGAAGTATGGTTTTAATTCTCCCTTTAAAGCAGAGGTATATTTTGTAAACACCCATTTGTTTACCGATGAAAAATGGGGCACCAAAAACCCGATTACTTTAAGTGATGAGCGTTTCGGTTTGGTAGAAATTCGCGCTTTTGGTACTTACGCTTTTAAAATTTCCGATGCCGGAAAATTTATTGTTGATATTGTTGGTACCGACAACAACTTCACCAGCTTTGAAATCAATGAACACCTTAAAAGCCTTATAGCGACACGTTTTACAGATACGGTTGGCGAAGCCAACCTACCTATAGAGCTATACGCCGCCAATACTTCTGAACTTTCGGATACCTGCCAAGAGGTTATGAAACCAGAGTTCTTATCCGTTGGTATTTCTCTGGAAAAGTTCTACATCGAAAATGTTTCGATGCCCGAAGACCTCAAAAAAGAAATCTTTGAATACAGTCGTATCGATAAGCTTGATTTGGACAAATTGACCAAATTCAAAACCGCTAAGGCCATTGAAGCTGCCGCCAAAAATGAAGGTGGAACTGCCGGTGCCGGTATGGGCATGGGTATGGGCTTTGTGCTTGCACAACAAATGGGTGGGCTAATGAGTCCACAAATGGGCGGTCAGCAACCTGCTGCCCAAGTAGGCGGGGCAATGCCACCGCCAATGCCCGTTGCCGTGCAATATTTTTATGCTGTAAACGGAGTACAACAAGGTCCGGTAGGTATTGACCAACTTAAGGCACTTTTTGCAAACAGAACCATTAACAAAGAGAGCTTGGTCTGGAAACAAGGCATGGCCAACTGGGCTGCTTTGCAAGAGGTGGAAGAATTAAAATCCTTTTTAGGAGGCAACACTCCACCACCATTGCCTAATAATTAATCCTATTGTCATTTCGAACCGAATAAAATGAGCGTGAGAAATCTAGATTTCTCAGTCGCTTACTCCTTCGAAATGACCAGTTTTAGTTGAATTCTTGGAAGAACAAAAAACACAACATACCGAACTCAAAAAACCGTGCATTAATTGTGGGGCAGAATTAAAGTACCAGCCCGGCACCAAAAATGTGAGTTGTGACTATTGTGGGCATAAAGAAGAAATAAGCCTTGATGAAAATGGGTTTGAAGAGCTTGAACTTTATCCCTATCTCAAAGAAATGGGAGCGCAAAAGCATAGTGAGGAAATTTCTATGCTCCATTGTAAAAACTGCGGCGCCAATCAGCATGTAGAGGAAAATTACAAATCGCTTCATTGTGTGTACTGCAGCATGCCCTTAATTTTAGAGGATGCCTATAAAGAAGATTGGATTTTGCCTGGCGCGGTACTTCCTTTTCAGATAAATCAAAAAAAATCATTTCAAATTTTCAAGAAATGGGTGAACAGTCTTTGGTTTGCACCCAACAATCTTAAGAAAGCGGCACTGGACCCTCAATTTACCAAAGGGCTGTATTTGCCTTATTGGACTTTCGATGCTCAGTTGAAAGCATCCTATTCTGGTCAGCGTGGCGAATATTATTATGAAACTAAACGTGTGAGAAACGCCCAAGGCAAAACAGTGACCAAACGCGTGCGAAAAACACGATGGTATCCTGCCTCGGGTAATATTGCCGGTTTTGTAGATGATACCTTGGTCGAAGCATCAAAACAAAAAAAGGGGCGTATTCCAAACAAAATTGCGCGGTGGAATTTAAAGCTGCTGCAACCTTTTAGCTCTAGTTTTTTAAGGGGCTTTGTTACCGAAAAATATACTATTCCCCTAAAACAAGGGCATTTATCCGCAAAAGGCGAAGCACAACGCATCGCCGAACGTTGGTGTAGACAAGATATCGGGGGCGATACCCAAAGGGTAACCAGTATGAACATGAAGTTATCTCAAGAAACCTTTAAACATATTTTGTTGCCTGTTTACATAAGTGCCTATCGATTTAATGGCAAAGAATATAATTTCTTTATCAATGGCGAAAACGGCACCATATCTGGCACACGACCTTATAGTTTTTGGAAAATTTTCTTCGCCGTTATTTTTGGGCTGATCGTGATAGGATTGCTTATTTTCTTTTCACAGGGCTAGCCAAAATTGTGACCTCTAGTCTAAAACGGTGTCATAAACGTATATACTTAGTAACCAATAATTTATTATGATGCATACAAAAAAGTTAAACCTGATTTTGGCATTGGTCATTTTATGCCTAAGCTTTAGTTATTCTTGTAAAGACAATAAAGCTGAGCAAGAGGCCTTAGATAACGAGCTAGAACAAATAGAAGCTGTTGAGCAGACTATTGATTCTACTGTCACTACTGTTCATGCAAAAGCTGAAGAGGTAAAAGAATTATTAAAAGAATTAGATAGTATTTAAAAACAAACAAAAATGAAAAATAATTTAAAAACAATCTTATTAGCAGTGCTCTTGATCGGTTTTATTGGAGCCGCAAATGCCCAAGGTAAATCTAAAGATAAAGCCAAAGGGAAGGATAAAGTTGAAAAAGTAAAGAAGGTAAAAGACGAGGTTGAAGAAGAAGCCGAAGAAGTACAGGAAGAAGTAAAAAAGGCAAAGGGCAAGGGAAAAGAAATGAAAGAGAAAGCCGAAAAAATGAAAGAAAAAGGCAAAGAAAAATCTGAAGAAATGCTAGATGATGATGTAGATGTAAATGAGGATGAAATTAAAGAAGAAAAAACGAATAAAGGAAATGCTTACGGCAAGAACAAGGGTGATATGTCGGGCAAAGAATTTGGGCAATACAGAGCTTCTCAGGTAAAGGAAAAAATTGAGAAGTCAGAAGAATTGCTTGATGAAGATGAAGACACCTTAAAAAGAGGCAGACGCCAAGTTGAAGAAGCCCGTGAAAGACTTGAAAAAGCAAAGAAAGAAAAATCACTTGAACCAGAAATCATCTCTAAAAAAGAGGAAAGCTTAAATAAAGTAACCCAGAAATTGGATGAATTGGAAGTCTCTATAAAAAAAGGGAAAGAAAAATTAAAAGGAAAAGCAGAAGAACTTAAAAAAGTAGGTGAAAACCAAATGTAGGCCTTCTACTGATTAATAAACGTAAAGCCATTACTAGAATTCTAGTAATGGCTTTCTTTTTTGCTATTTTTAAAATCAATTTCAATAATCAAATTATGTATAAAGTCCTTTTTTTGTTCCTTTTTTTAGCTTTGCCAACCATTGCCCAAGAGGCACAAGAGACTGATGATAAAAAAGCAATAACTGCTGTTTTAACTGCGCAACAAGAGGCTTGGAATAGTTATGACATTGAAACCTTTATGGAAGGCTATTGGAAATCTGACGAGCTAAAATTTTATGGCGCCGGTGGCGTGGTAAAAGGGTGGCAAAATACCTTGGAACGGTACCAAAAGAGTTACCCTAGTAAAGCGCATTTTGGAAAACTTCGTTTTGTTTTGAACGATATTTCAAAAATCAATGAAGGGGCATATTCGGTAATGGGGGAGTATTATCTCACCCGAAAAGTGGGTAACACCAATGGCATCTTTATGCTCACCTTAAAGAAAATGGATGGCGAATGGAAGATTATTTCAGACACCTCGGCAAAAGTAAATTAACACAGACAAGCTAGTATGAATTATGAATACCTTATGTATGCACATCTTGTTACCGTAGTACCGTGCATTTTTATTGGGGCATATGTGTTATCAGCGAGAAAAGGAACCTTGATCCATAGAAAACTTGGTAAGGTTTATATTATCTTAATACTGTTTACCGCAATTGTAACTCTTTTTATGCCTGCGGCCGTGGGAGCTCGTTTACTTAATCATTTCGGGTGGATACATCTATTTAGTTTCTTGACCTTGTGGACGGTGCCAACGGCTTACACCGCAATTAGAAAAGGAAACCTTAAGGCGCATAAGCGCAAAATGATTCTACTCTATTTTGGTGCAATCGTGATTGCCGGTGGTTTTACTTTGGCCCCAGGCAGATATTTACACGAGTTATTTTTTGGGTAGTTTATTAGTCGGTGAACACCAAACATACCGGACTTGGCACTTTGTATTCTTTCAAAAATTCTAAAGTACCTTTCTCTAAGTCTCTTTTAAAAACAGCAATATTATCGCTTTTTTGATTGCCCACCAACATGAATTTTCCACCTGGGTCCAACGTGAAATTACGAGGAGAATTCCCTTTTGTAGATTCGCTCCCCACCAAAGTTATCTTGCCATTTTCAGCATCTACAGAAAAAATGACTATCGTGTTTTTACCACGATTAGAGCTATATAAAAACTTACCATCAGCTGATAAATGAATATCCGCACACCATTTTGGGTCGTCGTTGGTGGACTCCGTTTGAATTTGATTATAACTGCCTTCGTCATCTCTTTTTAAAACAGAAATTGTGGCATTAAGTTCGTTAAGCACATATAAGTAATTTCTGTTTTCGCCAAAAACAAAATGGCGTGGTCCAGAACCCTCGCCCATAGCAATTGTATTTTGATGTGCAGGTACCCAACCATATGTTTGCTTTGAATAGCGCTTTAAGGCATCCAATCCTAAGTCCGCAACAAAGAGTCCGTCTTCATTAAAATGTGCCTTATGAACATGTGGCTTTGCCAAAGTATCCGCAGTTCTGTGGTATATAATTTGCCTATCCCCCAAACTTCCATCTTCTTGCAAATCGAAAATTGCAAGATTACCGCCAGAATAGTTGGAAACTGCTATCTGGCCATCTTCAGAAATAGCGACGTGGCAAGGATGAGCCCCAGCCGAACCTTTGCTATTCAAGACTTTTAATTCTCCTTTATCAATAGAAAAAGAGGTCACACCACCCCCTAAGGAATCATAATCTGCTGTTTCTTGTACAGCAAACAAATTCTTTTTATCCTTTGAGATTGCCAAAAAAGAAGGATTAGGCAGTTTTGCCTTTAATTCTAAGGAGTCTAGTTCACCTGTTTCAGGGTTAAACTGTAAAGTGTAAATACCTTCGCTTGAACCATCGGTATACGTGCCAACAAATAAGGTTTGTGTTTGTGTTGGTTTATTATTTTCAGAGCAGCCCATAACAAATACAAATATTGTTAGTACTATAAAAAACTTTTTCATTCTTCGTTTTAATTTGGAAATATTAAAAATAAAGAAACTTAAACTAAAGTGGCTTTAATTTCCTTTCTAAGATAAAGTCCTGTAACAATGGTCGCCAAAACATCGGCAATGGGGAAGGAAAGCCAAATACCAAGTTCCCCAAAATAATTGGGTAGAATTAGTATTAAAGGAATAAAAAAGAAGCCCTGTCTGGTGAGGGTCAAAAGTAATGCCGGTATCGCCTTACCGATTGCTTGAAAATACGCTGCGCCAATGAGTTGCAAAGCGATGATAGGTGTAGCTGCAAACACCCATCTTATGGCATTTGGAGTGTGTTCTAGAACAAAGGTGTTCACTAATTTATCTTCCGCTGGCAAATCAGCCCGGTTGCTTAAAAAAAGTGAGGTCAGTGCTTCCGGGAAAATCAATAAGCCAAGAAACACGATACTGCCCAAAACGGAAGCATATTTTATGGCGGTGTAAATAGTCTCTTTTACCCTATCGTATTTTTCAGCACCATAATTGAACCCTGCAATAGGTAAAAACCCTTGTGTAATACCAAACACAGGAAATAAGGCGAACATCAAAATACGGCCAATAATAGCGTAAACAGCTATCATTGCTTCTCCACCTAAATTGAAGAGTATGTTGTTCATTAACAGATAGGTAAAGCTAATTACGGCTTGTCTTGCTAAAGTGACAAAACCGAGAGAGCCTATTTCTTTTAAAATAGGCATACTAAAACCTAAATGCCCCCAATTGATTTTTAGTTCAGAATTTTTAGATAGAAAAAAGTACAGTACATAGCTAAAAGACATAAAATATGCTGTTGTAGTGGCCCATGCCGCCCCTGCCATACCCATATCAAAAACATAAATGAGCAAATAGTCCATAAAAAGGTTGGCAACAGAAGGAATTATCATGGCATTCATGGCAAATTTAGGTTTACCTTCTGCCCGCATCACGTTATTGCCCATCATGGTATAGGCCAAAAATGGAACGCCGTATAAAATAATGATGTAGTAAATTTTTGCAGGTTCAAAAATGCTTCCTTTCGCCCCGAAAACAGGAATCAACTCATCTACATAAATGAGCCCGAAAATGACCATTGTTATGGTCATTACAAAAGTCAGCGTAATTTGATTGCCAAAGGTTTTTAATGCTTTTTCACGATCAGCTGCCCCCAAGGCACGAGAAATAATACTGGATCCCCCGACTCCAATCGACATTCCTAAAGCCGCAATAAAAAAGGTAATTGGCAGCACCACACTAATGGCGGCAATGGCAATGGAACCTATCCATTTGCCTACAAAAACAGAATCAATCAGCACATTCAATGACATTACCAAAATACCGATGGCTGCTGGCACCGATTGTTTTACCAAAAGTTTACCAATGGGTTGTATGCCAAGTTCGTCTGAAGAGACTTTTGCCATTAATCTTTAATTATTTGCTAATTAGAAGGAACAATAGAAAACATTGTTTGTCACTACTCTTTTTCATTAAGTAGGTCATACAATTTGTCCATCTCAAAAAATACCGTAGCCCCCTCTTTTTCAAATTCTGTTTTATTATTATCATTGGCGAAACCAAAAACATCGAACCCACCACTTATTCCAGCTCTAACTCCTGCTAAACTATCTTCTATTACTACACATTCTTCTGGTTTAAATCCCATTTCCTTTGCAGCATATTTAAATATTTCTGGGTTTGGTTTCCAACTTCCTATTTCATAGGAACTAAACATCTTATTTTCGAACCTTTCAATTAGATTCGTTATTGTCAAGTTCAATTTTATCTTTTCTAGCGGTCCGCTTGAGGCAACACAGAAGGGCACTACTATTTGATCTAGCAAACTATGTATACCCTTTACAGGCTTTAGGTCTCTTTTGAATGCCAAATATGATCTCTTTCTATATTCTTGTACAAAGTTGTTGGGAAGTAATTTTTTGCTTAGTCTTTCAATATGTTCAAAACTATTTTTAAGTGATTTTCCTGCAAAATTCTTAAGCGCATAGTCCAATTTAATTTCTACCCCTAGTTCATTGGCCATTTCAATCATTATAGCATTTGAAATTTCTTCACTATCGACAAGTACGCCGTCACAATCAAAAATTATACACTTGTATTTCAATTTAAATCAGCTTTTATGACTAATACAGTTCATGGGCTTCAATTAGTAATCTTGCACCAGTGGGTTAAGTAATAATGACAATCTTATATAAAGCAAATTCTTAAACAGGAAGGCATTCTTTAGCTTCCCACTCGTTAATCCATTTTGCCATTAAAGCGACCCAAGCATCATTATCATTTAAACAGGAAATGTGTTTGTATTTTTCTCCGCCGGCTTCTTCGAACTGTTCTTTCCCTTCCATTGCAATTTCTTCAAGAGTTTCTAAACAATCACTAACAAATGCAGGTGTAATTACAGCCAATCGTTTCTTTCCCTCTTTTGGAAAACGTTCAAATTCATAATCCGTATACGGTTTTAGCCATGGGTCACCTGCTAGTCTCGATTGGAAAGATGAACTCACTTTTTCTTCAGGCAATCCCAAATAAGCCTTTACCAATTCTGTAGTATCGTAACATTGATGACGATAGCAGGTATGATGAGCTACCGAATTTATATTACAACAAGAACCGTCTATCTTACAGTGAAATTTTGTTGGATCTGATTTACGTATGTGGCGCTCAGGGATACCATGATATGAAAACAAAACATGGTCGTATTGAAAATCTTTTAAACCTTCTGCGATACTTTCTGATAGTACTTTTATGTAATCTTCATTACTGTAAAAAGCGGGCATTGTCGTCATTTTCATCTCTGGAAAATACTTTTGCTGATCTTCCATAGCCTTTACAACTACCGTTTCATAAGAAGACATCGCGTAATGTGGATATAATGGCACCAATAATACCTCATCTACATTTTGATTTTTAAGGTCTTGAAGACCTTCTTTAATGCTCATAGATCCATAACGCATGCCTAAAGCAACCGGCATCTCTGTATGTTCCCTCACTTTCTTTGCAAAGCGTTTAGAAATTACGATCAAAGGCGAACCTTCGTCCCACCAAATTTTTGAATAGGCCTTAGCTGATTTTTTTGGTCTAGTTTGCAGAATGATACCACGGACCAATAGATTGCGTAATAACGGCGGAACGTCTATAACACGTTCATCCATTAAAAACTCATCTAAATAGGGCTTAACATCTTTTGGCGTAGGGCTGTCAGGCGAACCTAAATTGACCAATAAAACTCCTTTCATCAGTATTTCTTTAAAACCTTAAAAATACAACAGCAACTTGATTTTATATTTAAAAGCATAAATAAGTTTTGTTATTGCCGCATAGAGAAAGCCAATCATCGCTTTTAATGTATTTTAGTAGTATGATTCGGAATTTTCTTTTAGTCCTTTTTTTTGGAATTTTCACCATTTCTTTTGCCCAAATAACATGTTCACCAGCAGATAGGGCCCTTTTCAATATCAAGATGGAAAGCCTAGAAGATATCGAAGCAACTACTTTAGGCGATAGTATTGTTAAAATCGGGACGTCTTTTTTGGGGACACCTTATGTGGAAAAAACACTTGAAATAGGTGCCACAGAAACCCTGGTTATAAATCTTAGAGGCTTAGATTGTACCACATTTGTGGAAAATGTTTTAGCCTTTACAGCAACTCTTAAAAATGAAAGAAAAACCTTTGACGCTTTCACCAAAAATTTAGAAACCATTCGGTACAGAAATGGAAAACTAAATGGCTATCCATCTCGCCTGCATTACTTTACAGATTGGATACGAGACAATGAAAAAATAGGTTTGGTAAAAGATATTACCTCAGATTTAGGTGGCATTAAACTAGAAAAACCTATTAATTTTATGGGGACACATCGTGATTTATATCCTTTCTTAAAAGACGATGAAAATTTTAAACGAATACAAGAAACCGAAGCGGAACTAGCGAAAGAAGTTCTTTGTTATTTACCCCAAAACGAAATTCAAAATCAAGAACATCAAATTCAGTCCGGTGATATAATTGCACTAGCAACGTCTATAAAAGGATTAGATGTTACACATACGGGATTTGCTATAAAACAACCAAATGGTAGAATTCATTTGTTACATGCTTCAAGTTCTGGAGAAGTAAAAATCACTAAAGAACCTTTAGCGGATTACCTGAAAAATATTAAAAGTAATATTGGTATTCTCGTTGCAAGACCCTTATAAAAGTTACCTGTCTAAAATAAACTCGAAGGCATTCTTCATCAATTGCACAAATTCCGCATCTGAATACTTGTTTTTTGAATGCCCCATGCTGGTGTAAAAACTGATCCCGCCATCTGGCCTTTCCCAATAGTGGGCGGTCATTCTAGCATCGTCATACGAATTGTCACCTGTATCGGAAACATGCAATAGTTCTGTGAAAGAGCTATTTAAATAACCCCCTTCCCAATAATACCATTCCTCATTATCATCCCATGGAAAAGAAATCATTTTGGTCAGGTCAGTGTTTTGATTTTCAATGGTGACGGTTGCCCCAAAATTATTTACAGTATGGTTGGGGCCGTTTCTTACACTACAACCTGTAACATGCTCAGCGTACCAATCCCATTCACCTTTTCCGCCTCCATTTACAGTACTTGCCGTACTATGCCCATACGCATCGCTTGCGGCGTGATTGGAAATGAAATGTCCTCCTTGTGCTGCATAAGCCTCTACCACATTTCGTTGAGCGTTATTTAAGGTATTCCCTGAAGTATTGGTAAAGAAGATAACATCAAAATTATTGACGCTTTCTTGGTCGTCAAAAATAGAAGCATTGTCACTAACCTCAACATCAAAACTGAGATCCGTGGCTATTTGGTTAACCATTGCTGCAGATTCTTCTTTTGTATTGTGATTAAAGCCCGAGGTTTTCGTGAAAACTAGAATTTTAGCGGTATCCGTTGAATCGTCATCATTAACGGGGTCATCCCCTGACTGTTCTTCATTATCCTCTTCAGCTATGGGTATTTCAGCATCTGAACAGGAAAAGAATAAGAAGAAAATCAATAGATATTTTAGGGGTAAATAGGTAGATTTCATAATGTGGGGCTTTTCTACTAATAGATACGTTAGCACCCGATCACTTGGTCTATATTACCCGTAAAAATTATGAAATCTACTTTCGTAATCTGCTATGAACGCTTTAAACACCAAGATATGGCACCTAAAAGATGCTGCCTAAAGTCAGGCTCAGCATATGATTCGTTGGTATGTCCTCCACCGGTATAATAAGCGCGCCCTCCGTCAAATTCATGATACCACGCTATCGGATGATTTTCACCATTGGTGCCTCCCTCATAACTGGTTTCGTCCAGATTCATTACAACGGTAACATTAGGATTCAAGTTTTTAAAATTATACCACTCATCCGTACGCTTTATGGCATCATCAAGGTGCGCTGTTGAGCTATGCGCTTTGGTCAAAACATCGATCTTGGCTTCTCTAACATTTGGATTATTTGGGTGACCGCTAAAGTAACCTCCTACTAACTTTCCGTACCAAGGCCAATCGTATTCCGTATCCGTAGCGGCATGAATACCAAGAAAACTACCACCAGCTTTTATATAATTCTCAAAAGCAGTTTGCTCGGTTTCATCCAAAACATCCATAGTAGTACTTAAGAATACCACCAATTGGTAGTTGGCTAAATTTTCTGGATTAAAGTCTTCTGAACTTTCTGTGCGTAGCACGATAAAATTATTTTTACGGCCCATTTCGCGCAAGGCTTTCACCCCCGTTGAAATACTTTCATGCCTATAGCCTTTGGTTTTCGTAAATACTAATACTAAATCTGGTTTTTTTGGTGGAGTTTCATTCTTAGTTTCTTGTCCGCTAACGGTCATAACAACACAAAAGATTGCTATAACGATTGATTTGATGAATTTCATTTTCTTAAAAGTGTTTATGTGGTTGAAGTTAAATATTTTTTAGGTGTGGTTCCGTATTTCTTTTTAAAGGATGCTATAAAATGACTTGCCGTACTATAGCCTATTTTTAGGCCTACCTCATTCACATTATACCTTCCGGTTTCTAACATTTTACGGGCATATTCCATCTTATAATCAAAAAGGAAGCCAAAAACCGAATCTCCATAAATTTGTTTAAAACCTTCCTTTAATTTTTTTAAGCCTAGACCGATTTCTTCAGAAAGTTCCGTCAAAGTCGGCGGCTCAGACATTCGCGCAATCATGATTTCTTTTGCCTGCCGTATGCGCCGTACATTGTCTTCATCTGCCAAATAAGGGCACTGCTCTAAATCTGCATCTTCTGTCTTATTAAAATACAACGATATTAATTCGTAAACCTTGCCCTTTACGTATAAACTTTTTATCGAAGGATGAAGACTGTAATTCATCAGTTGACTTAAAACAACAGCCATTGCAGGGGTAAGAACCTCTTGAGAATAATACTTCTTTTCACTGTTACCATCGCTTAAAAAGGGAATATAATCGGCCTCTGAAGAAAAAAGCGAATGAAACTTTCGAATAGTCATCACTACGGAGAGCAACCATGAATCTGGTTCTAAAACCACGTTTAAAGGCAAATCTTTCTGTGTATTATAAAGCAACAAAGAGTTTTCTTCAGAAACCTCAAGGGCATAGGCACTATCGTTGAATAAAAATTTAGCATGTCCTTTTAATGAAAAGTGAAACTGAATAAAGGTACTGTCTATACCTCTCTCGATTCGCTTTAATTGGGTTGTATCATTCTGAATTTTAAGCACATAGAAGTCTTGGTCAATTAAAACCTCATCATAAGAACCTTGAGCGATATTTTCTTTCATTCTTTAATCTTCAAAGCACAAATATAGCTATTTAGAATTACTCTAAACAGTAGAATTCTTTAATATTTTTGTCAATAAACACAGTGTTTCACAAAGAATTGGCCCAAAAGTACCTCGAAAACTCCTTTTGTTGTTATTTATAGTACCGCTAGCGTTATTTTTTGATTATAGGTGATCGTACTTTTGCAACGCTGTTTCAGTACAATGAAGAATTACCATCTTTCAAAACATAGTTCTTTTTACGCGATTGGCTTAAGCTATAAAAAAGCAGATGCCGAAGTTCGCGGCAAGTTCAGCGTAGATGTACCCAAGATAGATGCTATAACCCTTGATGCCAAGAAAGAAGGTGTTGAAGGCCTAATGGCAATTTCCACTTGTAACCGCACGGAATTGTTCGGTTTTGCACAGCACCCTTTTCAATTGATCCAGTTACTATGCAAACATACCAAAGGCACTGTTGAAGAATTTCAAGAAGTGGCCTACGTGTACAAAAATCATGATGCTTTTAATCATTTATTTCATGTTGGCACTGGACTGGACAGCCAAATTCTTGGAGATTTTGAAATTATAAGCCAAATAAAGCAAAGCTTTTATAGATCCAAAAAGCACGGGATGTCAAATCCGTTTTTAGAACGGTTGTGTAATTCGGTTATACAGGCAAGCAAACGTATTAAGAACGAAACCGAACTATCTAGCGGAGCGACTTCTGTTGCCTTTGCATCGGTAAAATATATCTTGAATACCATTCCTAATATTTCAGAGAAGAACATATTACTTTTTGGTACTGGAAAAATAGGTAGAAATACCTGTGAAAATCTCGTTAAGCATACCGATAATTCACATATTACCTTAATCAACCGAACCAAGGAAAAGGCGGAGGCCGTTGCCGGCAAGTTTCAACTGGTGGTTAAAGACTATGGTGATTTACAAACAGAGATCCGTAAATCCGATATTTTAGTGGTGGCCACTGGAGCACAGCTACCAACAATATCAAAAGCCGTTATACATTCGAAAAAGCCGTTATTGATTTTAGATTTATCAGTTCCTAAAAATGTGCATGATGATGTCATGGA
Organism: Croceitalea sp. W27; assembly: GCF_055693185.1. Taxonomy (NCBI): domain Bacteria; kingdom Pseudomonadati; phylum Bacteroidota; class Flavobacteriia; order Flavobacteriales; family Flavobacteriaceae; genus Croceitalea; species Croceitalea sp. W27. The sequence goes on along the minus strand of NZ_CM146327.1, from coordinate 2,407,961 downwards.
ACTGGACAATGTCACTCTGGTGCATTTAGATCAGTTATCGCAAATTACTGATGAGACCCTTGCCAATAGAAAGGCATACATTCCCAAAGCACATGCCATTATCGACGAGGTAAAAACCGAGTTCATCAAGTGGCTAGAAACGCGAAAGTTCGCCCCTGTAATCAATGCATTAAAAGAGAAGTTGATGATGATGAAAGAGGAAGAATTGGACTTTCACTCCAAAAAACTTACCAATTTTAATCAAGAACAGGCAGAATTGGTCTCAGAACGCATCATTCAAAAAATTACCAAGCAATTTGCCAATCACCTCAAAAAACCAGAGGTAGATACCGATGACAGTTTAGCGCTAATTCAAAAAGTGTTTCAGCTTGAAATAGATTCCAAATGAGCAAAGTAATTCGTATTGGAACTCGCGATAGCGAATTAGCACTTTGGCAAGCCACAACCGTACAGCAAAAATTAGATGAACTGGGCTTGAATACCCAATTGGTGCCGGTAAAATCCACCGGAGATTTAGTGCTGGACAAACCACTCTATGAATTGGGTATTACCGGAATTTTCACAAAAACCCTCGATGTCGCTTTATTGAAAGGTGACATTGACATTGCGGTACATTCCATGAAAGATGTGCCCACACAGCTCCCAAAGGGTATTGTTAAGGCAGCAGTTCTTGAAAGAGCCGCTACCCAAGATATTCTTGTACACCTTGGTACGGACTTTTTGAAAGGAAAAGGCACCATAGCCACAGGAAGTCTGCGAAGAAAGGCCCAGTGGTTACATCGATATCCTGACCATTCCGTTGTCGATTTACGAGGTAATGTGAACACTCGCCTTTTAAAACTCATTGAAAATGGATGGAACGGGGCAATATTCGCTAAAGCGGGTCTTGAACGCATAAAGCTATTGCCAAAAGATGCGGTGCTTTTAGATTGGATGACTCCTGCCCCTGCACAAGGGGCAATGCTGATTGTTGGACTGGAAAAAGAAAAAGAAATACTAGCACAAATTGAACCGTTAAATCACCACGAAACTGATATATGCACCTCAATTGAGCGAGAATTTTTGAGAACTTTAGAAGGCGGTTGTACCGCGCCCATCGGAGCTTTAGCCGAAATTAAAGACCAAAAAGTATATTTTAAAGGTTGTTTACACTCTTTAGATGGCCAACAACAGTTAGAAACCTTGAAAGAGTGCACTATTGGGCAAGTAAAGGACTTTGGCAAACAATGTGCCTTAGAGATTTTAGAGAACGGCGGTAAAGCCTTGATGGAAAGCATAAAAGATGAGCTCAATACTATCCACTAGACTATTGTCACCTTCCCAGAAAGAGTTGTTGCTTAATGCAAAGCAAAATTTCGTGGACTATAATGCCATATCCATTGAGTATTTACCATTTAAAATTGACGAAGAATTCAACAACTATATCTTCACTAGCCAAAATGGCGTAAAAGCTTTTCTCAAAAGCATGCACCACCCTGATATTTATACTAAAAATGTGTTTTGTGTAGGGGAGAAGACAAAATTATTGTTGGAGGAAAACAACCTAAAAGTACTTGAAACGGCAGAAAATGCCTCAAAATTGAGTAAAATTATAGTCGAAAAATACAAAAACAGCTCTTTTTTCATTTTGTCTGGTAATTTAAGACGGCCAGAGCTATCCGAAGCATTCAAAAATAATAACGTTCGGTATAAGGAAGTAATTTGCTATAATACTACTCTAAATTACAAGCGTTTTGACAGCACTTTTGACGGCATTTTATTTTTTAGTCCGAGTGGCGTGCTAAGTTTTACCAAAGAAAACAGTTTAACCCCTAGCTGGGCTTTTTGTATTGGAGAAACGACCGCCGAAGAAGCTAAAAAACATACCGACCAGGTGGTTATTGCCAACAAACCAACTATAGAAAATGTATTGGTACAAGCCATTAAACACTTTAATTCCCCCTTATTCATGGGAATTTAAACAAGTAACAAACTATGATCAAAAACGATTTATTCTTAAAAGCCTTAAAAGGAGAAACCGTAGATAGACCTCCGGTATGGATGATGCGCCAAGCGGGGCGTTACCTACCGGAATTTATGGCGATTAAAAAGAAATACGATTTCTTTACACGATGCCAAACCCCAGAACTGGCCTCTGAAATCACGGTGCAGCCTATTCAACGCTATGGTATGGACGCGGCAATTCTTTTCAGTGATATTCTGGTAATTCCGCAAGCCATGAATATTGAGGTAGAAATGAAGCCTAATTTTGGGCCCTATTTACCAAATCCGATACGAAAGCCTAAAGACTTAGATAGTGTTATTGTGCCAGACATTGAAGACACTTTGGGCTACGTCATGGATGCTATAAAAATGACCAAGGAAAAGTTGGATGATGAAATTCCACTTATTGGTTTTGCAGGTTCACCATGGACTATTTTGTGCTACTGCGTTCAGGGGCAAGGAAGCAAGAATTTTGATCTGGCAAAGGGATTCTGCTTTACACAACCCGCAGCTGCACACCAACTACTTCAAAAAATCACCGATACCACTATAGCCTATTTAAAGGAAAAAGTAAAAGCCGGGGTCAATGCCGTTCAAGTATTTGATTCTTGGGGGGGAATGTTGTCACCGATGGATTATCAAGAATTTTCTTTTCAATACATTCAACAGATAATTGACGCCTTAAAGGATGAAGCCCCGGTAATAGTTTTTGGTAAAGGCTGTTGGTTTGCTCTAAATGATATGGCAAAATCTGGTGCTTCTGCATTAGGTGTCGACTGGACCTGTTCCGCCAGAAACGCGCGATATCTCAGTGGTGGTAAAATTACATTACAGGGCAACTTTGATCCCTCGAGATTGTTGTCCCCACCATCGGAAATCAAAAAGATGGTACATCAAATGATAAATGAATTCGGAAAAGACAACTATATCGTGAACCTTGGTCATGGTATTTTACCGAATATTCCCCTAGAAAATGCAGGTGCCTTTGTAGAGGCGGTTAAAGAATATACCGTTTAAGATATTTATGCAAAAAGACTTCGATAATTACAGCATTTCTCCCATCCATATCAAGGATGCTTGGCGTTTGTGCGATTTAATGGTGTCGAATGCAGATCGGTTTGCCAACTACTTTCCAGGTACCTTAAAAGAAAATCTTAATCCTACACTTTCAAAATTGTTCGTTGAGAAAAAGGTAAAACAATTTGAGTCAAAAGAAGAATACCTCTTTACAATAAAAGAAAATACCGATAGGACTATTATTGGCTTGATCTATGTAAAAGAGCTTCTAAAAAAAGAAGGACAGGGCGAACTGGCCTATTGCATCGGTTACCAATATGCCGGAAAAGGAATCATCACAAAATCGGTTAGTAAAATTATCGATTGGGCTTTTAAAGAGGCTGGGCTATGCACCTTACAGGTAATCGCAAATCAGAATAATATTGCAAGCACAAGGGTCGCAGAAAAGAACGGTTTTATCTGGCAAAGAACTTTTCCAAAAAGCTTTCAATTGCCAAATGGAGAATTCGTTGATATGGAACTTTACGAACTTTATAAAGTGGGAACTGCATGAACCTTTTTAAAACCATAAAGCGAATTAATTTTAAAAGCTTTTGGCAGCTTGTGCTGTTAGGCATTAAAAATCCGTTCTTTATTTATCCTACTTTGAACGCAACAAAAGAATGCCTGGCAGTTTCAACTAAATATTATGGTAGGTTGCATTACCAAAATACCCCGGCAAATGCTTTCAGACATGCATTTTGGAATTATTTAATAGCCAAGAAATGTACCAAATGGTCTAAAAAGACAGATTACATTCTCAATTGGGTGAAAAACATTACCGATTGGCACGAAAACGCATTTAGGAATAGGGAAATGGCCCGAAAAATGGATTTACACAATAACCATGTTGGGCGTTGGCTTTTTAACAAACATAAAGACAAGAGAATTGAAGAAGTAATTCAAATTGTGTTGGAATTGACCAAAAAGTCCATTAAAATTACCAAACAGGTTTCTTTGGAAAAACACCAATTTTCATTGGTTCATCTAACGGATTAATTATGAAGGATAAATTTTATAATTACATACAACAACTTCAGAACACCATTACTTCTAAGCTTGAAGAAATTGACGGTACTGCCAAGTTTCAAGAAGATATTTGGAAGAGACCGGAAGGTGGTGGCGGAAGAACACGTGTTATTGAAAATGGTGCCGTTTTTGAAAAAGGAGGCGTAAACATCTCTGCAGTACATGGTGCCTTACCTGAAAGCATGCAGAATTATTTTGGGGTAAAAGATGCCGACTTTTTTGCTTGTGGTTTAAGTCTAGTTTTGCATCCCAAAAATCCAATGGTACCCACAGTTCATGCAAATTGGCGCTATTTTGAAATGTATGATAAATCGGGTAAGTTGGTCGATCAATGGTTCGGTGGCGGGCAAGACCTTACCCCTTACTATCTTTTTGAAGAAGATGCCATTCACTTTCATACTATTTGTAAAGAAGCCTGCGATAAGCATAATACCGAATTTTACAACAAGTATAAAAAACGCTGTGATGCTTATTTTTGGAATGCGCACCGCAATGAGGCTAGAGGCATCGGCGGTTTATTTTTTGACTATTGCAAACCAAATAAAGAAATGGACATTGAAGGGTGGTATAATTTTGTGACAGAGGTCGGCAACAGCTTTTTAAGTAGTTATATACCAATTGTTACAAAACGTAAATCGCTAGTATACAAGGAATCTCAGCGTAATTGGCAGGAAATTAGGCGCGGGCGTTACGTAGAATTTAATTTGGTTCACGATAAAGGCACCCTATTTGGATTAAAGACCAATGGCCGTATAGAGAGTATTTTAATGAGTCTTCCGCCCCATGTGCAATGGAAATACGACCATCACCCCCAGAAAGGCAGTGAAGAAGAAAAGTTGGTTGCGGTATTAAAAGAACCCAAAGAATGGGTTTAAACCTGTAATTTTAAGAAAAATTAAAAGATGAAAAAAGCAGTTCATATTCTAGGTCTTCTATTGCCCATTGTTCTCTTTTACGCTTGTAATGAAATTACCGCCGATGATTTCGTGCTAACCGACCACAATACCCCTTTGCATAACATAAGCTACAAGTACTGGTATCCTAAAACTGGTAAAACACTTAAAAAGGATGAAGTATTCGTGGTAAAAGCAGCCAAGAAAGGTGACCAGAAAAAATTATGGATAGTTACCTCTTACGGCAACACTTCAAAAAAAGCCGAACCTATCTATTTAAGGAGGAAAAAAATGGAAAACGGCAATTTTGTTTTTCAAGTCACTTCTTGGGATACAGGCAAAAACATATCGCTCTTTTTAGGAAATATGGTTAATGATTCTACGATACATTTCTTTGGATATACGGACGCGGCCATGGAGTATGCCGCAAAAAGCAATCTTTTAAATGATTTTAAGGGGCATGTTCTTGTCAAAAAAGATAAAATTAGTTTCGATTCGATAGCTGCAAACGACCATAAAGCAGCAATTTTAGACTTTATTACTTCTCTAAGTGATGCCACGTATGAAGAAGATATCATTGTATTCACAGGTACCAATAATGAGCGAAAAATAACATCATTAATCAACCAATGAAATTAAAAATTTACCAAATAGATGCTTTTACCGATTATGTTTTTGGTGGTAACCCTGCCGCCGTTTGCATTTTAGATGAATGGTTAGATGCTAAAATGATGCAAGCCATTGCTCAAGAGAATAATTTAGCTGAGACCGCGTTTATTGTACAAAGAAATGCAACATATGAACTGCGCTGGTTTACTCCAGAAACTGAAGTTAATTTATGCGGACATGCCACTTTAGCTTCGGCATATGTACTTTATAACTATCATGGCCATTTAGAAAATACCATTCGTTTTTATTCTCATCGTAGTGGTGAGCTACTTGTGCAAAAAGCGAATGATAATTATATGGTTATGGATTTTCCATCGGACAAAATAGTTGCTATTCAAGGTAATACAGAGATTAATAAATCTATAGGTTTAACACCTGAACGAACCATAAAAGGCAAGACCGACTACCTTTTGATATACAATTCGCAGCAAGAAATTGAAGAAATTGAACCAGATTTCACATTATTGAACAAATTAGATTGCCGTGGAGTCATTGTTTCGGCTCCTGGTGATAAAGTGGACTTCGTGTCCCGGTTTTTTGCCCCACAATGTGGCGTGCCAGAAGACCCCGTAACAGGTTCTGCACACACAACCATGACCCCTTACTGGTCAAAAGTTTTCGGAAAAACAGAAATGACGGCTAAACAACTTTCTAAAAGAGGTGGAGATTTGGTTTGCGAGTATTTAGGAGAACGCGTTAAAATTGCTGGGAAGGCGGTTCCTTATTTAGTTGGGGAAATTAATATATAGCTATAAGCTAAAAGACGTAAGATAAAGAAATAAGAATCACTTTAAAGCTTTAAGTTTTTCACTTAAAACTTAGAACTAAAAACTAAAGAAATGTACCCACTTATTAGAAATAGAAGATTACGGACTTCAGAAGCAATTCGTCATTTGGTTCGAGAGACCATTATCACTCCCAGCGACTTTTTAGTTCCTCTTTTCATTGTGGAAGGAAAAAATGTGAAAGATGAAATCCCTTCAATGCCCAATTACTATCGCATGAGCCTTGATGTTCTTGAAAAAGAAGTTAAAGAACTATGGCAAATGGGGCTTTGTGCTGTTTTACTTTTTGTAAAAGTAGATGATACGCTAAAGGATAATAAAGGTACTGAAGCCTTGAATCCTGATGGTTTGATGCAACGCGCCATTAAAGCGGTAAAGAATACCTGCCCTGAAATGTTGGTCATGACCGATGTTGCGCTAGATCCCTTTTCTTCTTACGGGCATGACGGTATTGTGGCAGAAGGACAAATATTAAATGACGAGACCTGTGAAATACTGGCCGAGATGAGTGTTTCCCATGCATCAGCTGGGGCAGACTTTGTAGCACCCAGTGATATGATGGACGGTCGTATACTTACCATTCGTGAAGCGCTCGAAGATGAGGGCTTTCAAGATACCGGAATTATGAGCTACTCCGCTAAATATGCCAGTGCTTTTTACGGTCCATTTAGGGATGCTTTAGATTCAGCACCAGTAGATATTAAAAACGTTCCTAAGGACAAGAAAACCTATCAAATGGATTCCGCAAATCGGTTTGAAGCTATAAAAGAAACGCAACAAGACATTGATGAAGGTGCCGATATTGTTATGGTAAAACCAGGGCTTTGTTATTTGGATATCGTACGTGAAATAAAAAATGAAGTTGATGTACCAGTAGCAGTTTATCAAGTCTCAGGTGAATATGCCATGGTCAAAGCAGCAGCCGAGAAAGGGTGGTTAGACCATGATTCCGTGATGATGGAACAACTAATTGCCATCAAAAGGGCTGGTGCTAATATTATTGCCAGTTACTTTGCAAAAGATGTCGTCAAATTAATGTAGCAAGATTTCTTTAAAATTTGACTACTTTTAAATTGAATACAACTAACTTATGGGTCTCCTCGTTTTTTACGCTTTTATTTCTATTTTCTTTTCTTTTCTATGCTCCATTCTTGAGGCTGTTCTTCTGAGCATTACACCAACTTTTTTAAATGTAAAAAAGCAAGAAGGCAAAGCTTATGCCGAAGCCTTGGAAGAGATGAAAAAAGATGTCGACAAGCCTTTGATCGCTATTCTTACGCTAAACACCATTGCCCACACTGTTGGTGCTATTCTAGTTGGTGTGCAGGCTAAAGTAGCCTATACCGAACTCTATGGAAGCACAACAAGATCTGTTTTTGGAATCGAGTTTACCGAAGATCTAATGGTGGGTGTCGTTTCTACGATAATGACCATTCTAATTTTAGTCGCTTCGGAAATTATACCAAAAACCATCGGGGCAACCTATTGGAAACAGCTCGCCAATTTCACCTCTAAGGCCCTAAAGGCAATGGTCTTTTTTATGAAATGGACCGGCTTACTTTGGGTCCTGCAGCTTTTCACCAAATTAGTTGGGGGCAAAGGACATCATGGAAGTGTTTTTAGCAAGGAAGATTTTACGGCAATGACAGATATTGCAGAAGAAGAAGGTGTTTTTCAAGAATCGGAATCGACCGTTATTAGAAATCTTTTGACCTTTAATGAAATTCAGGCAAAGGATATCATGACCCCAAGAACAGTAATGAAAATTGCCTCGGAAGACACCACTATTCAAGATTTTTTTGACAATAACCGCCCATTTCGTTTTTCGAGAATACCAGTTTTTAAAGATCGTGCAGATAATATCACCGGATTTTTCCTGAAAGATGAGTTGTTGGAAGCCATCATCAATAAAAGTGGAAATAAAACGCTTGGAACTATAAAAAGAGAAATTTTGATTACCAATCGGGATAAACCAATCCCTGAATTGTTCGAAAAATTTGTAGAGAAGAAAGAGCATATTTCTTTGGTTGTAGATGAGTACGGTTCGGTAAGTGGTATCGTTACTATGGAAGATGTTATTGAGACCCTACTAGGTCTTGAAATTATGGATGAGAGCGATAATGTAGAAGATTTACAGGTTCTGGCCAGAAAAAACTGGGAAGCAAGGGCAAAACGTTTGGGTATTATTGAAGGTTCAAACGAAGTGGAGTAATGGAGACGGCCTATCTACAAACTCCTATAGGTTATGCAGAGCTCAGAGGTGATGAAAAAGGATTGGCATCAATAACCGTTTTTGATGGAGATAGCCCCAATGAGATCATACCAGAAGTATTGGAAGATGCCGTGTATCAGTTTTCAGAATACTTTGATGGCAAACGGACTGTTTTTGACCTAAAACTAAACCCTGAAGGTACCGATTTTCAAAAAAGAGTTTGGGACGCACTTGTTAGAATTCCCTATGGAAAAACAGTTTCTTACCTAGAACTTTCAAAGACCTTAGGTGATGTAAAAGCCATTCGAGCCGTAGCCGCGGCCAACGGCAAAAACCCATTATGGATAGTGGTGCCCTGCCATCGTGTTATTGGAAGTAATGGAGATTTAACCGGGTATGCAGGCGGGCTTCATCGCAAAAAATGGTTGTTGGAACATGAAAGTCCGGCCAAGCAGCAAAGTCTATTTTAATCCTTTAAAAAATAAATTGGTGCAAAAGGCACCGAAACATTTTCTATAAGTTCTCCACCTTCAAAAATTACTAAAACTCCACCGTCGTTCAACTGCCCACCATCAGAAATATAGCCTACGTAAAACTGCTTTTTTACTTTACTATATCCCTGTACGGTTAAAATAAATTGTTTTTGTGCTACCGCCTCTGCTTGCTCAAGAATTGACCTCATATCTATTCTTTCTTCTTCATTTCTGTCAATATCATAAATCGCCGGACCAAAATTTACTGTTGAAGGTTGTGCATATAGAAAGGAATAATAAAGTTTTCCCTCCACTAAATCTACATCGAGCTCACCAGGACTAAAAAAACGTTCAAGTTGAATCGGTGTCGATTCTATAAGTGATAAGGTGTCAAAATCATATATTTCTAATTGTGCATCAATGCCCAAACGGCTCTTGATAACCGCTAGGTTTTTCTCTTCATTGATCAAAAGACTTGGTGAAAATTCGCCGAAGTTTAGCGAGGCCAAAAAGTTTTTAGTGTCTAGATTGTATACCTGTACTTTATATTGATCACTAACATCTTTGTAGGTGATAAATAATTTTCTATCATAGTACAAGGGCTGGTATAGGTTTTCTACATTAAAATCTATCTGTAAGTCAGTGCTTTCAAAACTCGGTATATCGATATTTTTTAATCCTACATTTGTCGAGCCAGACGGATTGTAAAAACCTAAATGAATGGTTTCTTTGCTGTTTGTTCCCCAAACAATGGAATTTTCTATGGAATTGGTAAAAAATCTAGGGAACAAATCAACTTTGCCTGTATTCATATCTTTAAAGGCGAGTGAAAAATCTCCCCCTGAAAAAGAATAATATGACATTGTGTTTTCTACCTGTCTTAAAGTCAAAAAGTTTCCTTCTATACCTAATTCAGAGGATAAATTAACAACATCCAAAGGTGCGGAACCTGAATCATAACGATACTCAAAAAGATTTTCTGCATTCTGACCAATAACTGTAAAGTTAACTGATTCGCTTACCGGTTCTTCAACAAAATTTTCATCTTTCGAGCATCCGATCATCAATATAATCGTCACTAATAGAAAAAACACTTTCAATTTCATAGCAAGAAATTTGAGCTTTCAATATACAATTAAATGGACGCATAAATTTCTAATTCAGCTCATTTTACTATTTTAAACCTATGTTTTACAAAATAAATTTAGAGAACATTCTATTTCTTGATATCGAAACCGTTCCAGAGAATGCAACTTTTGAAGAACTGTCGGAAGAAAAACAGTTGCTATGGGAACAAAAATCGAAATACCAACGAAAAGACGAGTTTACACCAGAAGAGTTTTACGATAGAGCAGGAATTTGGGCAGAATTCGGTAAAATCATCTGTATCTCGGCAGGTTATTTTATCGATAAAGGAAACGATAAAAATTTTAGGGTGACCTCTTTTTATGGAGATGAGGCAAAACTATTAAAAGACTTTAAAAACCTACTTCAAGTACATTTTAACCAAGCAAAACATCTGCTCTGTGGTCATAACGGAAAGGAATTCGACTTTCCTTACATTGCCAGAAGAATGCTAATAAACGGAATTCGACTTCCTTATAAGCTGGATTTATTCGGAAAAAAACCCTGGGAAATTCCGCATTTAGACACTATGGAATTATGGAAGTTTGGTGACTATAAACACTTCACATCTTTAAAATTAATGGCCAATGTTCTTGGTATTCCTTCACCCAAGGATGATATGGATGGTAGTATGGTTCGAGATGTATACTACGCCGAAAATGACCTAGACCGTATAGTTACCTATTGCGAGTTGGATGTGGTTACTACTGCCCAAGTTTTTCTGCGCCTGCGCGGAGATGAGCTTCTTGAAGAAGAGCAAGTGAAAAAAGTATGAACACCGAACTTGATAAAATTATCCCCGTATTGCCGTCTCAAGACATTAAAAGAGACATCGCTTGGTATAAAAAACATACCGGTTTTGAAGTTCTTTTTGAAGATGAGATGTATGCCTGTTTAAAGCGCGAAGGGCTTTCTATTCATTTGCAGTGGCATGCAGATACTAAAGATGACCCACTAATAGGGGGTTCTGTGATTAAAATATTTGTAAAGAATATTCAGCCTATTTTTAAAGAATTCATAGGAAGAGGTACTGTAAATGAAGATAAGCTTCATTTGAATACCCCCTGGGGGACCCATGAATTTGGATTCTATGATTTAAATAAAAATGCCATTTTTATTGTAGAGGGAATTAGCTCTTAAAAAATTTAGTGCTCTTTATACCTGAATAATCCTGCACAGTAAGAATATAAAGTCCGGATTTTAAATTCGAAACATTGATTTGCTCGTTGGCCTTGCCTCTCTTTATGGTATTACCAGAAGATGTTGAAATCATATAAACAGCATCTGATGAGGTTTCTGCATCAATATTAATTTGAGAAATAGCCGGGTTCGGATATACAGTGATAGCAAGCTCATCGGTAAAAATTGGCACCGCTTCTTCTGCTAATTTTGTTGTTACTCCGTTGAATACAAATTCTATTGTCTCACTAAATTCAGAGCTTAAATTGGCAGAACATACCGAACGTAAACGAACTTGATATGTTTTACCTTCTTCCAATCCTGAAATATGCATCGTACTATCCCATGTAAGCTCCGTATTCCAATTTGAGTTATTTTCTTCTTTAAACTGAACTTCATATAAGGTTTCTTCAACGGCGCCCCATGACCATGATGTGCTATTTTCATCCGCCTTATCCAGCTCAATATTTTTTGGGGCCTTCAATTCACATTGAGTCAAAGCTATACCGGAAACTATAAGCGAAAAATCTTGTGCTGCATTTGTAAGTGTTCCTTTATGTGTTATGGTTATGGTATATTCTCCTTTTGCATCTAAAATATCTACCCTTTCAAAAGGATCAACAATGTTGTTTCCTTTAACTGCATTTGCGTTTGCATCCGCCGCATTCATTTTCCAAGGAAAATACGTCTTCCCGTCTTTTGTGATTCTAATATCCAGGTCGTTTATCAATGCTGCCGTTGGGTTATTTAAATCACCATGGTTGATGAACTGGCCTTCAGGGTCGGTCCAAGAAATAGAGGCTTTTAACGGCTCTGTCTCGTTGGCCCTTACCGTAATTGAATATGATTGCCCGTGCTCTAAACGTTCTTCTGATACTATGGTAGTATATTCATTATTAGTTAAAACCTCGGCTGCTTTTTTAGTATTTAATATACCCCAGCCCATCTTATAATCTGGCCCCGCTTCTTGAACGTCGTCAGCGGTATGTAAAGCAAGCCCTTTGAGCGTTGCTGCCTTCATATATCCGCCATTTAATTCGCCGTAGTATTCTTGAAGTAACAATAAAGATGCGGTAACACCAGGTGCTGCCATCGAAGTGCCCATAGAACTATTATAGCTCTGATTATTATGAGAGTAGGTTGAATATATAGATGTACCGTCACCGGCCAAATCTGGCTTAATACGGCCATCATCAATAGGGCCAAAACTACTATAACCAGAAACGGAGGCGTCTTTTAAATCTCCTTCACCATCTATTCTCACATCTGCACCGGCCACAACCAATCCGTTTTTTGAGGTAGTGAAACCTAACAATAAATCAAAGCCATCTTGAGATCTTCCATAAATCGGGGCGCTGTTATCTTGTTTGGTCTGCGAGTTTCCAGCTGCGACTACCATTAAATAGTAAGGCGCGTTATACATTATCTTGTCCCAATCTTGAGATACTTTTATGTATGATCCAAAATACCAATCTGCAACTCTGCTTGTGTTAATACCATAAGAATGGTTTGACAATAACAATCCATTGGCAGCTGCTTCGGTTACCTCGATCTTATCCCTAGTCCAATCGTGCGTTAATGCCGTAGCTCTATAAGCTACGCCCTTTGCGTTTTGCTTTACTCCCGATGAAACCATTGTACCGGTTACCATCGTGGCATGTGCGCCCAGTTCACCACCATTTGAATCTGAATTGATTACCCTTCCGTCAAATTCTTGATGTGTTGTTAAGGCTACACCGGCATCCCAAACACCAACCTGCATATCCAAACCGTTAAGGTCTAAATCTAAAGCTCCGCCTTTGTGTAAGGAGTTTGCTCTAGAGACTTTGCCACTTGGCATATTAAAAGTAGTATAAAATAAAGGGGAACCATCGGTGCCAAACTCTGTTAACTCGGTAATTGTTCCGTCATCTGATTTTGTCATGAAATCAAAGTTTTGTGACTTTGACATTTTGGTCATTTGATTCAAAGATGATTTGAATTCACTCTCAAAACTTGAAAGCAAAGTAGAAAGTTTCTCTTTATCATAATTGGCAGTGATGGCATCTCTCTGGTTCTTAGATTGTGCGAAAAGTGTAGAAAAGCTTAAAATCGCTACTGTAAGGGGTAGTAGATTTTTTGTTTTGGCAACAAATTTGAAATAGTCCATAACTGTAGGTTAAGTAAGAATTGGACTACAAATATATTTTCAAGTAAGAGCTTTATCGATAAAAATCATCATTAATTCGATGAAATACATAGTTTTTATAGTTCATGTGTTGTGAACTATAAAAATTTTGTGGTGAAAATTCCTACAAATTGTTTTTCAGAATGATATAGACCGGAAAGTGATCACTATATCCTCCCAAATACTTTTTACCGGCAAACGTTCTAAAAGGGTTTCCTTTATACTTCCCTTTCCATTCTTTTAAAAATTTAGGGGCATATATCTCCGCTTTTTTAAAACTATGGGTTCCTTTTTCATAGTTCAGAAAGCTATGTGAAATCAAGATTTGATCAAAAAGGCTCCATTCACCTTTATAATTTGCGCTACCACTTGCAGGTGAGAGCAATTGCTGCATAGGATTAATAAATCGATCAGATTCCATTAGCGTTTTAATACTATCGGAATTCGGGTCGTCATTAAAATCGCCCATAACGATAACGTTTGTTATGTCTGTAGTGGCAGATAACTCATCTAGCCTTCTTAAAATGGTATTTGCGGCGGCCACCCTTTTATACGAAGTTAAATCCGCCCCATCTCTTCTAGACGGCCAATGATTAACAAACACATGTACTACCTCTTCATGTAATTGACCCTTAACATATAATATATCTCTTGTGAAATCTCTTAAATCATTTTCGTTTGTAATCAATAAGGGAATAGTCTCTGATCCTAAGACCTTAAAGTGGTCTTTATGATAAATTAAAGCGGTATCAATACCGCGTTCATCCGGAGAGTCAAAATGAACAAAATCATAGTTCATACCCTTTAACTTACCGGTTTTAAGGAGGGTTGCGATCACATCGTTATTTTCAACTTCCGCTATACCTATCAATATTGGTGGTGTATCGGAGTCGTCCGTACCTATTTGAGCAATTGTTTTCGCAATCTTCTTCGCCTTAATACCAAATTTTCGGTCATCCCATCGTTTAAATCCGTCAGGTGTAAAATCATCATCTAGGGTTCCATTATCATTGACCGTATCAAAAAAGTTCTCAAGGTTATAAAAGGCAATGGTATAGCTATCTTTCATTCTATTTCTAATTTGAATCTACAAGTCCCTTGTCGATTACAATTCTAATTTTTTCATTTTCCGTATTCGATATCTATGATAAAGTGGAAGTAAAATAGGTATAAGTGTATAGGCGCCACCAGCATAACCCGCTGCCCTGCCGCCAAAAAAAAGTACTATTAAAATTGATAACACACAAACCGACATTAGCAATAAATATTCATGAATAAAAGTTTTGGTGATATATCTTTCCTTGTTACTAAGCTCAAGTTCATCAGCCTTTTTATTGGCATTTAAATGCATTAAAACTAGAATAAGATAAATTAGCAATAAACCTAATCCAAAACGTATTATAAGATCTTTCCATTGTAATACATTTAAATCGGCAGCGGCTAAATCTCTCCATGCAACTTTTAACGCCTCGGAATTATCGCCTAAATTTCTTTTTAGGGTGGCATAAATTGCCGTGCCAATATATGAGAAGAGATATTTTAAAGGGTATATGTAAAACAGCAGCATAAAAATGAATAGTGCATTGAGTGCCTTTGTGGTTTTATCATGTAATCCATAATACAAGAAAAAATTACTGTGGTTGTTCCATAAACCTAATAATAGCATTGTACAGAAAATAAAACCTATAAAGCTATACATAGAGGCTTGTAATTCAATATAGGTAGTTGGTACCTGAGAAGAAATTACCAATAGCGTGATGGAAAAACCAAAAACTGCATCCGTCAGGTTTTCTAACCTAGAACTACTTAAGCCTCTATATCGAAACCCATCACTTGAAATTTTCTCTCTTTCTACAAAAAACTTCTTAGCCATAATATTTTTAGCTTTTACCTGGTAAGAACTGGAAAATACGAAAAAGCTATTACAAACATTGTTTAGCTTTGCACTTTACTTGATTTATGCTAGAGAAGAAATCCATAGAGTACGAAAAAGCGGTTTTGATCGGAATTATAAACAAATCTCAAAACGAAGAAAAGGTAACCGAGTATTTAGATGAGTTAGAGTTCTTGACCTACACTGCTGGTGGAGAGGTGACCAAGCGCTTTGTACAACGTATGGATATACCTAATCCAAAAACCTTAATCGGTAGCGGTAAGATGGAAGAAGTGCAGACCTATGTAAAAGCAAACGATATTGGATCTGTTATTTTTGATGATGAGTTGAGCCCGGCACAACAGCGGAATATCGAAAAACTTTTACGCTGTAAAATTATAGATCGCACCAGCCTTATTTTAGACATTTTTGCACAAAGGGCCCAGACTAGTTATGCACGCACGCAGGTAGAATTGGCACAATATCAGTATTTGCTGCCACGCTTAACCGGACTCTGGACACACTTGGAGCGTCAAAAAGGGGGTATTGGTATGCGTGGACCCGGAGAAACAGAGATTGAAACCGATAGACGTATTGTACGCGACCGAATTTCTTTACTTAAGAAGAAACTAGGCAAGATTGACCGTCAAATGGAAACGCAACGCGGCAATAGAGGAGCACTCGTAAGAGTTGCCTTAATCGGATATACCAATGTTGGCAAGTCTACTTTAATGAATGTTGTTAGTAAAAGTGATGTCTTTGCCGAGAATAAACTATTCGCAACCTTAGATACTACCGTACGGAAAGTAGTTATCGGTAATTTGCCATTTTTACTAAGCGACACTGTTGGTTTTATAAGAAAGCTGCCTACGCAATTGGTAGAAAGTTTTAAAAGTACATTAGATGAGGTAAGAGAAGCCGATTTATTATTGCATGTTGTTGATATTTCGCACCCTAATTTTGAAGAACATATTGATTCTGTACATAAAATTCTTGATGAAATAAAAAGTGCGGATAAGAAAACCATTATGGTGTTCAATAAAATAGATCAATATGCTCCTGAAATTATTGAAGAAGATGATTTGGTAACCGAGAAGACCAGCATACATTTTACTTTGGAAGAGTGGAAAAAAACTTGGTACAGTAAAATTGGAGATAGAGCACTTTTTATTTCAGCCTTGAACAAAGAAAATTTAGATTCATTTCGAAAAAGGGTTTATGACGAAGTAAGAGAAATTCATGTTACCCGTTTCCCTTACAATAACTTTTTATACCCAGAAAATCTCGATGAGTTTTAAGCCGATTACCGTTCGTCGATGCGGTTCATCGATCAAACCTAACCTTTCATTTTCAAGACCACGTTTTAGACCTAATTGACAACATATATTTTTAATTCGATATGCTTGAGCGTAGATTTGGAGTGTTGAATTATTAGTGTTGTTCCCAAATCTTTCACTCTTAATTTGACCATTAAAAGAATTTAATGCCCCAATTTTATACCTACTTAAATAAAAAAGCCTCAACAAATGTTGAGGCTTTTTTGATATATGTATTTTCTTCCTTTTCTCCTTAGAAAGAATAACTTAAACCAACAGTGTAAAAAGATTGTAGCTGGTTATCCAAATCATCAAAAGAAGTAGCGGTTGCAGGATCTTGGGCAAGCGCAAAGTTTAATGCTTCTTGTTTGTTATTACGTAATCCAAAATCAAAACCTACGCCTATTCCTTTCCAAAGCGTGTATGAGAAATTATTTGTCCAAGTCCAGTTGCTTAGATTACTGCTCTCATAACTTGCAAAAGCAGATAGGTTAGATTTAAAACCTATAGCACCGATTTTGCGTGTGTAGTCTGCAACAATTTTAGCACCTAAAGATGAATTAAAAACCGCATCGTTGTCAGCAAACACAAAGTTGTAGTTTAAAGGGTGAACTACAACTATTAGATTTTCTATTGGCGTCCAAGTACCACCGATACCTAAATCTAAATACCCTGGATCATTAAAATTGTTCAATAAAGTTGTTCGATACTCTCCCAAAGCAGAAACAGCAAATGTTTTACTGATATTTCTACCATATAAGGACGTCAATTGAAAAACATCTGTAAGTGCTTCAAAATCTTCAGAATCCGTATCGATGTCTTTGTTGTCTAATTTTACCCAACCTAGATTAAGGTTTAATGAGTTATTCCAGAAAAACTTCTCTTGCTTTAAGTTCGCAAAAGCGTTACCTGTAATACCTATATTACCAGAACTGTTGTTTGGTGTTCCTTGAGCAAACCAGTTGTTAAAGTTGGACAAGCTGCCCCCAATAGTTCCGAAAGCACCTTTTCGCCATCCGGGCATACCATCGATTTGGGCTTGAAGTGCATCTACACGACCTTGTATCGGCCCTGTTAAAGCCGCTATTGAATCTTTCTTGGAAGCAATCTGAGCCTCTAGCTCTTCTTTTGTCTGTGCATTTATTAATGCAACTGTAAAAACCATAGCTATGGCCAAAATTGTTTTTTTCATAATGTAAGTGTTTTGTTCATTAGAAACGCAAAAGTAAGAATTGTCACAATCTTTTTAGATATAAGCTCTACTTTCTCTTAAAAAGGGGTACCGAAGAGCAGGCTTCGCCATACATAACACTTTTGGCTACAGTTTGTATTTTGGCAGTTGCCAAAATATAGGCATTTTGAGGTACAGGTTTATTGGAACATCCCTTAATGATAACGGGTTTGTCTTTAAACGTGGCAAGATCTAAATTTTTGAGAATAGTTTGATAAATTGAAGATTCTAAATGTTCTAAATCGCCCACAACTATGTTCTTGGCATACGGCCCCAATTTAGAAGTTATAAGCATATAGGCCCATCCGGGAATAATAGCATCGCTTGAACAAGTAAGTGCAATATGGTCGCCTTGGTACTGCGTCCAATTATGCTCTTCGACGAAAGCCCTAAATTCTTTTTCACGAAGAATCAGTTCCTCGTACAACCAATCTTTGATATCAAATAGAACACGTTTCCCTTCTGGATATAGCTCTTCTAAATCAAAGGTGACTAGTTTGCTTTGGGCTACTCTATTTATTATATCAGACATAAGTATTCGGATTTAAGAAATCAGTTTTTATTTTCAAGATGTTTGATCAGGCCAAAAATGGTCTTAGAAATTTCATCACAAATTAAAAATGAATCTTCAAACTCTTTATTAGAAATATAATCAATATCCAAAGCTAGATACAATTGCGATTTCACTTCATAACAAGAAGCTTGTGCGACATTAAGAAAGTATATAAACTCTTTATCAGTTTTTCTCCCATAACCTTCGGCAATATTTGAGGAAATAGAAATAGATGCCCTTCTTATCTGATCTCTTAAACCAAAATCTTTTGAAAAACTAGGCTTCTTAGTTAAATCATAAATCTGTTTATTCAGAGCTCTTGCTTTCTTCCAAGAAATAATCTGTTCAAAGCCTTTTTCTGACATCTTGATTCTGAAACCTTGACTCTATAATAACCCCAACTCTAATTTAGCCTCTTCACTCATTAATTCTTGGGTCCATGGCGGATCAAATGTTATTTCTACCTCAACATCTTTAAGTTCGTCTAAAGACTTTACCTTTTCCTCTATTTCAACAGGTAAAGATTCTGCAACAGGGCAGTTAGGCGAGGTAAGCGTCATTAGAATTTTGGCATCATAATCTTCGTTGATAAAAACGTCATAAATCAGGCCCAGTTCATATATATCAACCGGTATCTCTGGATCATAAATTGTTTTTAAAACCCTAACTATCTTTTCGCCTAATTCGGTAGTATCTATTGTAGTTTCTTCACTCATTTTAATTCAATTGTGTTTGGTAGGCAATTGCATATAACTTCAATTGTTTTATCATACTTACCAAACCGTTTGCTCTTGTGGGGGATAAATGTTCCTTTAAACCAATCTCGTCTATAAAATCGGTATTTGCATCTATAATATCTTGTGGTTTTTGATTGCTAAAAGCTCTGATAAGAATCGCAATAATACCTTTTGTAATTATCGCATCACTATCAGCAGTGAAAACGAGTTTGTCATCTTCCAATTCTGCATGCACCCATACTTTACTTTGACAGCCTTTGATAATATTATCATCGGTCTTATATCGCCCATCTATTAAAGGTAGTGACTTGCCCAAATCTATCATATACTCATAGCGCTGCATCCAGTCTTCAAACATTGAAAACTCATCAACTATTTCTTCTTGAATGGTCTGAATGCTCATTTTCATCTATCTTTTGCTTGCAAAATTAATACATATGAACGCCTTACTCAACTATTTGAGAAAGTGTTAAGATTTTAGATATAAAAGCTTCTAATTCTTTAGGAGGATACCCATGATCAAAGTCATAATCATATTGACTTTCTTCAACTACAAAACTCGCTGTTGCCATAGGTGCGGCATCATAAGAACTTTTTGATTCATTTGAAAGAACAACATTTTCAAAATCAATCTTATTGAAAATAGCGGTTAGTTCATTTTGTTGTACTTCCGAAAGATTAAGTTCTCTTTCTTTACCACCCCGCTGTTCAACTACAGATAAGACATTATTCCCTATTGAAATGGCCAGATAAAACCCTCTTGTTTGGGCAACGTAGTCGAATTCAAAATCCCTTTCTTGACAATTGCTAAGACTCAGCATAAATAATAAGGAACCGATAAGTGTTTTCATAGAATTTAAAGCTACAAAAAAGGCATCCAAATGGATGCCTTTTTACTACTTAAATGTATCTAATTATGGTAAAATACTTTCTCTTGCTCCGCCTGCGGCAAACAAGGCTCGCATTCTTTCCGATTGACCATTGGTAAACATATACATACATCTATCATCAACGTAATCCATATAGTTCATAGTCATATCCGTTGTTCTACATTTTGTTGTTGGAAAACTAGGACAACCGTAGTTTGGACTATCTGAAGATGGTGTATCTGCAACGAAATCGTCTCTTTTACATCTACCATCTCCCCATATATGTCTAAGGTTTAACCAGTGACCTACTTCATGGGTCATTGTTCTACCTTTATCAAAAGGTGCTGTTGCAGTTTCTATAGTTCCAAAGAATGCCGTGCCAACTACAACGCCATCGGTAGCAGCATTACCTCCAGGAAATTGTGCATAGCCCAAAATTCCACCACCAATATCACCTACCCACATATTTAAATGCGTGCTTGGTGTTACTACATCTGAACCGCCTTGGGCATCGAACTTAATCGCATCATTGGTGCCAAATGAAGTTCTAGTAGTCGATTTGCGAATTACCCTATCCAAGGTAAACTGAATATTTACATCACCCACATTAGCTGAAAACAAAGAAGGTACTTGGTTAATATCGTTATTCGTAGCACTAAAGTCATCATTTAAAACTGCAATTTGACTTGCTATTTGCTGATCACTGATATTCTCTGTGGCGTTATTGTACAATACGTGAACAATAACAGGTATGGTAATTGTACCAAGATTATCATCTACAGGTGGTTCAGGGTCACCGCCTCCACCTCCGTTGCCGTTTCCGTTGCCGACACCATCTGGTTTTTTCGAAGCAATAAATTTTCGAACCTGGTATTCAACATCAAACATCTTCTTCTCAAGGCCAGGATTTTCTTTTAGTTTTTGATTTAAAACTTTCATTGTGTGACACCCTCTACCTTCATTTCCTTTTCCTGCGGTTGAAGTTTCATCAGTTTCGTCCGTGTAAACGAAAAAGTCGCTCATGTCGACTTGCACTTCTTGAAAGTCATTAATTTCGGGGGATTGTTCCTTTTCACAAGAAACAGCTACAACAGCACAAAATGCCATTGTAAAAACTACTTTTTTCATAAAATATATAGTTATAATGGTTAATAATGGGCCAGAAGATACTATTATTTAACAATTTGCCAATGAATTGTTAAATAAAATCGATAAAGTGTAAAAACTATGTTAAGGAGTTATGGACTACGAAAGCATCATTTTAGCACGTTTTACGCCTTCTACCAATACATTGATTTCGTCTAAGGTGTTATAGAAACTAAAACTCGCGCGAACGGTACCAGGAATTTTATAAAAATCCATAATCGGTTGTGCGCAATGGTGGCCCGTGCGCACTGCAATGCCCAATTTATCCAATATACTGCCAATATCGTAAGGGTGTATTCCTTCAATATTAAATGAAATTACCGAAGTCTTCTCTTTAGCGGTACCATATATTTTGAGTCCTTCTATTTGTAATAACTCCTGCGTAGCATATTTCAATAGCTCTTGCTCATAACTGGCAATTGCATCAAAACCAATACCGTTCATATAATCCAAGGCAGCACTAAAAGCAATTCCCCCACAAATATTAGGAGTGCCTGCTTCAAATTTATGGGGTAGATCTGCATAAGTAGTTTTTTCAAAAGTTACTTCCGCTATCATTTCACCACCTCCTTGGTATGGTGGCAATTTATTGAGCCACTCTTCTTTGCCGTAAAGCATTCCAACTCCTGTAGGGCCGCAAACTTTATGGGCAGAAACGGTGTAGAAATCAACATCCAATTTTTGAACATCAGCTACTAAATGAGGGGCAGCTTGAGCTCCATCAATTAAAACTGCAGCTCCTACCGTATGTGCTTTTTCAATAATTTCTTCGATAGGATTAATAGTGCCTAAAGCATTAGAAATATGATTGCAGAAAACAAGTTTGGTCTGGTTTGTAAGTAACTCACTGTAAACATCCATAAGCAATTCCCCTTTTTCGTTCATAGGAATTACTTTCAGCTTTGCTCCCGTTCGTTCACAAAGCATTTGCCAAGGCACAATATTGGAATGATGTTCCATAGCCGAAACCAAAATTTCATCGCCCTTTTTAATTAAAGATGAAAACCCATTGGCTACAATATTTATCCCATGAGTAGTGCCCGAAGTAAATAGTATCTCATGCGCTTTAGCTGCATTAAAATGTCTCTGAATTTTTATTCTTGCCTGCTCGTACTTATCTGTTGCTTCTTGGGATAAAGCATGAACGCCACGGTGAATATTGGCATTATAGTTTTGGTAATACTCTGTAATTACATCTATTACCTGTTGTGGTGTTTGCGATGTAGCTGCATTGTCTAGATATACCAAAGGTTTTCCGTTTACCTCACGCTTAAGAATGGGAAAATCTTTTCTTATTTTTAGAATATCCAATGAGGTTTTAAGCATATGTTAGCGTCGCTTCGAACTTATTTTACAAATCAAACCCAAGATTAACTCCGAGCTTTTTGGCAATTAATTTGTTGATTCTACCTTTTAATTCAGGAATACGTACGCTTTCCAATACATTATTTGCAAAGGCGTACATTAATAAAGCCCTGGCTTCTTTTTTCGGAATTCCGCGAGATTGTAAATAAAACAAGGCGTCTTCATCTAACTGACCAATAGTACACCCATGCGAACATTTTACATCATCTGCAAAAATCTCTAACTGTGGTTTTGTATTGATGGTAGCTTTATCACTGACCAAAATATTATTGTTTTGCTGAAAAGCATTGGTTTTTTGGGCTATCTTATCTACGATGATCTTACCATTAAAAACCCCTGTCGAATTCTCGCCGTAGATGCCTTTATAGTCTTGGTGACTTTCACAATTCGGTTGAATATGATGTACCAAGGTATGATGGTCTACATGCTGCTTTTCGCCCAGAATAGTAACTCCTTTCATGGTAGAGTCCATATACTCCCCATTTTGGTAAAAGTTTAGGTTATTACGGGTGAGTTTCCCTCCAAAAGAAAAAGTATGCACATTCACATTACTCTTACTTTTTTGGTTGATGTAGGTGTTATCTATTAATGAAGCTGTTCCTGCATCGTTCTGAATTTTATAATAATCTACAATCGCATTTTCAGCTGCAAATAGCTCTGTCACTGAATTCGTTAAAACCTCATTTGAGGTAAGACTCTGATGACGCTCTATAATCTGCACCTCGGCATTCTCTTCAACAATAACCAAATTTCTCGGCTGCAAAAGCAAAGAGGCTTCATTACCGGTAGAAAAGTGTAGTATTTCTACAGGTTTTTTAGGCATCTTGTTCTTTGGAATATAAATGTATGCCCCTTCTCGGCTGAAAGCGGTATTCAATGTCGTTAAAGACTCATCTTTAGAAGCCACTTTGTTAAAATATACATCTATTACCTGTTTGTACATTGGCTTGGTCAATGCCGAGCTCATCAAACAAATGTCTACACCATCATGGGTAGTTTCCGATAAAAAAGAGCTGTAAATACCATCTATAAAAACAATTTTATAGGTGTCTATTTCATGCAGAAAATAGCGTTTTACATCTTTGTATTCCAATGCGTTTTCTTGCTTTGGAAAAATGCTAAAATCTATTTTCTGAAGATTATTTAAGGATGTATATTTCCAGGCTTCATCTTTTTTAGTGGGAAAACCTTTTGCCTCAAAATTCTTTATGGCTTCCGAACGAATGTCATGAACAGGATGTTCAACGTCTACGTTGTTTTCGAACGCCATAAAGGAGGAAATTAATTTCTCTTTTAAATCCATCTTATACTACAGCTTCATTTTTAATCCAGTCGTATCCTTTTTCTTCAAGCTCCATAGCCAATTCTTTTCCGCCAGACTTCACTATTTTACCATTATGTAAGACATGAACAAAATCAGGGACGATATAGTCTAACAACCTTTGGTAGTGCGTAATTACGATAACAGCATTGTCTTTACTCTTTAGCTTGTTAACGCCATTGGCAACAATACGCAAGGCATCGATATCTAAACCGGAATCCGTTTCATCTAAAATGGCAACTTTAGGTTCTAGCATGGCCATTTGAAAAATCTCGTTACGCTTTTTCTCCCCTCCCGAAAAACCTTCGTTCAATGATCTAGATAAAAACTTCCTGTCAATTTCAAGTAGTTCAGACTTTTCACGGATAAGTTTCAACATATCTTTAGCAGGCATATCTTCTAAGCCCCTAGCCTTACGAGATTCATTGATGGCCGTTTTCATAAAATTCGTAACAGAAACACCGGGAATTTCTACCGGATATTGAAAAGAAAGAAACACCCCTTTGTGTGCTCTTTCTTCAGGAGCAACATCTTCTAAATCTTCTCCATTCAATTCTACCGAACCCTCGGTTACCTCAAATTCTTCTTTGCCCGCGATTACAGAAGCTAAGGTACTTTTACCTGAACCATTCGGCCCCATAATAGCATGAACCTCACCTGCTTTAACCTCAAGGTTTATTCCTTTTAGTATTTCTTTATCCTCTACTTGAGCGTGTAGATTATTGATTTTCAACATCGTCTCTTAATTTAAATATTTAGGTGCCTTAGGCATTTTATTAAAATCTTCTTTTTGGTGCTGCAAGTACACTTTCGCATTCTTTTCTTTGGCAAAAGCCTCAAAAGCCTCCATACTCTTTAATGTTTGTGCTACATCTGTATTAAAAACGGGCACACGTTTGTGCTCTCTATTTTCATAGGTATGGTATAAATCACCGGTTAAAAGTATTGGCCCATTTTCCATCAAATCCAAATACAATACTTGATGCCCCGGGGTATGGCCAGGCATTGATTTTATCACTACACTTCCGTCACCAAAAACATCATAATCACCATTTAGTTTTTGTACGTTGGTAAGCTCTTTTATTGCCTCGTATAGACCAGCATTTTCACTATTCTTAATTTCATCACTGGTAACCATGGCGTACTCCGCCTCTTGAACCAGCCACTTGGCATCTTTAAAAACATTGGCATGGCCACTATGGTCAAAATGTGAATGGGAGAGTGCGATATAATCAATATCATCAGCTGTCATATCGATACTTTTTAACTGATTTAGAACAAAATCCCTTCTTGAAATAGTGAATGCACCACCCGGAGGCGTCACAGGTTCTGGGGAAGCCACTAAAGCTTCAGGAAGACCTGCATCCCACATTAAATTTCCTTTAGGATGTGAGATCACATAAAATGCATCGGCAAACTCTTTAGATTGCCCATGGTATGTGGTGTCTTGAGAGAACAATTCCAAATTGTTCACCATAACCGTACCCCCATCAAAAGTATACAGTTTTACTTCTGGTTTTTCTGATTTTGTGATAGCTTCCTCAGCTTCTTTTTTTATCTCTTTACAAGAAAAAAGCGTTGCCGAAATTAAAAATGTGAGTAGTATTTTTTTCATTTTCATGTTTCTATTACACTTCGATAGGCTCAGTGTGACAGGTTAATTAGCCTACTGAACCTTCAAGGCTTATTTCCAATAGTTTTTGTGCTTCAACAGCAAACTCCATTGGAAGCTTGTTGAGTACCTCTTTACTGAAACCGTTTACAATTAATGCTATTGCCTTTTCAGTATCGATACCTCTTTGATTGCAATAAAAAATTTGGTCTTCACCTATTTTACTGGTCGTTGCCTCATGCTCTATTTGAGCCGATTTATTTTTAGCTTCGATATATGGAAAAGTATGCGCACCGCATTCGTTGCCCATTAACAAAGAATCACATTGTGAAAAATTTCTTGCGTTCTCTGCCCGAGAGCCAATCTGAACCAAGCCTCTATAACTGTTTTGTGATTTTCCGGCAGAGATACCTTTTGAAATAATGGTACTCTTCGTATTCTTGCCCAAGTGAATCATTTTCGTACCCGTATCGGCTTGCTGAAAATTATTGGTAACGGCAATTGAATAGAATTCACCAACCGAATTATTTCCTTTGAGGATACAAGAAGGATATTTCCAGGTAACTGCAGAACCTGTTTCGACCTGGGTCCAAGAAATTTTGGAATTTGTCTCGCATAGACCCCTTTTCGTTACAAAGTTGTAAACACCACCTTTACCCTCTTTATTTCCTGGAAACCAGTTTTGTACCGTTGAATATTTGATTTCTGCATCATCTAGAGCAATCAATTCCACAACCGCGGCGTGCAATTGATTTTCATCACGTGAAGGTGCGGTACACCCTTCTAAATAACTTACGTAACTGCTTTCATCGGCTATGACCAAAGTGCGTTCAAACTGACCTGTACCTCCTTCATTAATTCTAAAATAGGTGGACAGTTCCATAGGACATTTTACCCCTTTCGGAATATAGCAAAAAGAGCCATCTGTAAAAACTGCGGAATTTAATGCAGCATAAAAATTATCTTTTTTAGGGACAACCGTACCCATATATTTTTTAACCAATTCAGGGTGTTCTTGAATTGCCTCTGAAATCGGCATAAAAATAATACCCTTTTCGGCTAAAGTCTTTTGAAATGTAGTGGCTACGGAAACCGAATCTACAACAATGTCAACCGCGACATTTTGAAGCTTTTTTTGCTCATCTACAGAAATTCCCAACTTCTTGTACATCTCAAGTAACTCAGGATCTACGTCATCTAAAGTTTTGTTAGGGTCTGCTTTTTTTGGTGCGGAATAATAACTGATGGCCTGAAAATCTGGTTTTTCGTAATGAACATTCGCCCATTCTGGTTCTTCCATCTTTTCCCAAATGCGGAAGGCGTCCAAACGCCACTCGGTCATCCATTCCGGCTCGTTTTTCTTCTTGGAAATAGCACGGACAATATCTTCGTTTAAACCTTTAGGAAAAGTATCCGATTCTATATTGGTGTAGAAACCATATTCATACTCTTTGGTTTCTAACTCTTTCTTTAATTCCTCTTCTGTATATGCCATCTTCTAATGTCTCTTTATAATGAAAAGCTTTCACCACAGCCACATGTTCTTTGGGCATTTGGGTTATTAAAAACAAAGCCCTTACCGTTTAAACCGCCAGAGTATTCGAGGACGGTTCCGACCAGATATAAAAAACTTTTTTTATCGACTATTATTCGAACATCGTTATTTTCAAAAACCTTATCGGTTTCACCCATTTTATTATCAAAATCCAATTCATAGGAAAGACCGCTACAACCGCCACTTTTGACCCCTACACGTACGTAATCTTTTGTAGCATCAAACCCTTCCTCAGTCATTAAGTTGATGACTTTCTGTTTAGCTGTTTCTGATACTTGAATCATAATTAACTAGATTAAATCTAAATAGCTTACAAATATAGGTGATAAGTAGGATTTCTGCCTATTTCCTAACATTATTATAACGTATGTTTTGATAAACTTTTTCTATCGAAAGCTTAAACAGGGTTTAGCATGACCAAAATTACGGTCAATATGTTTTAATGCTCTGAAAAGCCATTAATTAAGGTGCGTTATTATACGCTTTAATAGCTTCTTCTATGGTTTTTGGGTACCATTGGTAAAGTGGAGAAAATGTTCCCTCAACGATATAAGGGGTGGAATTCTCTTCATAAAAATTAAAAAAAGAATCCTGATTTTGCTCTGACAGCGGTATAAGCTCTTTCTGGCCTGGCCATTGAATTTTAGCGCTACCCTCTACGTCTTCTATATACAAGAATAATTCCCTTTCATAATCTTTTTTCATTGTAGCATAACATGAAGAAAGATTTTTTGCGATTTTGTTTTGTTCCAGGCTTTCGTTTTTTAAAGTATCTGTAATAACAAGAAGTAGTGCTTTGCCCTGATTGACCTCGAACTCTAAATTTTTTATTCGAATGTTTTTCTCATCTAAACAATTCATCATGTTTTGCTTTAAATATAAGGCTTCAGGGGTATAGACACGATATTCGGACGGTAATCTTACATTTGAAACTTGCGTGCTAAACAGTCTATTTTTAGCGCTAAGTGTAAAGTCATTTTCTGTGCTGACAGCGTATTTTAAACTTCTAGGGTATTCATCCGATAAAAGTTCATAAATTACTTTATCAAGTCTTCTCAAAGACGAAAAATAGGAATAGAATTTACTTTCCGTGCTGTAAGAAGTATCAACGGAATCAGTTGTTCTAGTATTAGTTACCAAACTAACATAAATACTATTTAATTCTTTAGCTTGTGCATACAATTTTTCTCTAAACTGGTAAGTGCTCAAAAGCTGCCTAGAATCATAACCAACCGGATATAAGTTCGAGATTTGTGAAATATCGATTTTGTGATGGTTAATCACTGCATTGTTCTCATAATTGGAAATACCGCTGATTATTCTATCATGTAAACGCGTTAACTCCTTTACCGTGTATTTTGAATGTGTGATGGTATCCCTATTGCTATTTAAAGATAGTTTTGCGTAATATGAATTCCAACTAGAGGCAAAATCCTTTAAATTTTCATAGTGGTAATATAAATCCCAAACTACTTGTTCTTTTAATGCATATTCTTGTGCATAGGCTGTTTCTTTTTTCTGGTTTTGTTGATAAAAATGATAGACAAGGCTTGCTAATACAACCAAACAGGTAAGAACCAATAAAGCTTCTACAAATAATTTTCTTTTAGAATTTTTCATGGGCAATAACGATACAGACTAAATCAAAGTTCTGTTATTCAAACAAAATCGAGTTAACGGTTTTCAGGGTAATTTAAAAACATTTATCTAATCTTCGCCACAACCAAATCTACCCCTCCTTTATGTTCGATTTCGGGGAAATCGCCACTCGCCGTTTCACCAACTACAAAAATACTACCATCATTGACTTCAATGGCGTCATAGGCAAAGTCTAAATCTGTACCTCCCATGGAAAACTCGCTTAAAAGATTTCCTTGAGCGTCTGTGGTCAGTATCCAAAAATCATTTTCTCCTTGGTTTACCGATACGTCTTTATCAGTGCTTTTAGAATTACCCGATATGATAAAACCACCGTTTATTGCGAGATTTACCGAGTCGGCAGAATCGAACCCACTACCCCCATAACTGTGTTGCCAGATTAGCTCTCCAGCAGGACTTATTTTTATCAACCAAACATCAGAGCTTCCGTTGTTTTTGGTTACTTGTGTATCGGCACTGAAAGTATTGCCCACAATCACATAATTACCATCCGCCGTTTTCGATATATCTCTTGATTGTTCTATACCTGTGCCTCCAAAAGACCGCTCCCATTCTAAAGTACCGTTCTTATCAACTTTTACTACCCAAAAATCATAGCTTCCTTTTGGGTCGGAAATGTCAAAATCATCACTCTCGGAAGCTCCAGAAAGTATAAATCCGCCATCAAACGCATTTATCACGCCAAATGATCTGTCATTATTGGTGCCTCCAAAAAACTTACGCCAAACAATAGTACCGTCGGCATCCAATTTCGTTCCCCAAAATTCCCCAACGCCATGCCTGGTCAAGCCCGAATTCTTGCTTGTACTACCCTCCCCATTGGAAGAGGTCACATCTAAAAAGCCTGAAAAAAATAGCCCTCCGTCTTGAGTTTCAATAATATCATAAGAGTGATCATGGCCAGAAAAGCCAAAACTTTTTTCCCATAAAATTTCACCCAAAGCATCTAACCTAAGCACCCAATTATCGTGGAACCCTTCATTATTACTCGCATCTCCATCATCACTCATAGCATAGCCCGTAATGGCATATCCGCCATCGGCGGTTTGTATCACTTTTTGCCCACGATCATCTTTGCTTCCTCCATAGGTTTTTTGCCATTGTAAATTACCTTCGGCATCTAACTTTAGCAACCAATAGTCGTTTACGTTTAGTGTTTTAGCTGACAAATCGCCGTCCGTACTATTCGTAAAACCGAATACGACAAAGCCTCCATCTGTTGTCTGTAGTATACTTCTTGGCGAATCATCACCTGAGCCTCCAAAATTTTTAATCCAAGTACTTTGGTTTACCGCCTCTATATTTTCCGAATTATTATCATCGTCACTACAGGCAAACACTAAGCATATCGCTAAACCAAAAACAACCTTCTTCATAGCTAAAAGAATTTTATTAGTTTGATTTCTTTACAATAAAAAGGCCTGAATTGATGTCATTGATTACAATTTTTCCGCTTTCAAAATAGGGATAAACACTCCAAACACCATCGAAACTTATTGCATTATTAGCGGGTAAGGTATCAAAAAAGCCTGTCTCCGTAATAACTTCACTACCAATTTGTGAAATGTCCAAAACACGCATTCCTGCGGAATAATTGGCCAAGAAAAACTCATCGCCCAAGACATAACCATTGTGGTCAATAGCAGCCGTTGGACCGGTATAGGTGGTGTGCAATATAGGATTGTCTAAATCTTGCAGGTCAAAGATCAAGGTTCTTGAGTTAAAGCCAAAATCACGTTCATCTAATTCATCACCTAAAAGAAAATACCGTTGGTCTTCAGTAAACCATCCTTGATGGGTGTAACTCAACTGACTATAGTTTAGGGTGGCAATTCTTGTTGGGTTGGCCTTATCGGTAATATCTACAATTGCAATTTGGTCTTCGTTTGCTCCGATAAAAATTTCCCTTCCTGCGTAATCAGTATCCGGCCCGGTATATGAAATTACCTGGGCATCGTGACTGTATCCATCAGCTCCATATCCGCCAACAGCAGTTGGGTTTAACGGGTCTTGAATGTCAATAAAATGTACACCGCCATTAAACGCATCACTTCTTGCCGTACCCACGGGATAAGCGAAGCCCATTGTTTCATTAATTACAATATTGTGGGCGTTACCGATGCCTGTATAACGCTGGTCTGCGGCAAAAGTTTGGGGTGGATTACTTACATTTCTAAGTTTTGTCAAATCAAAAACCTGTATGCCATGGCCTGAGGCTTCTGCAACAATAAAAGCAAAGTCTTGATAGATTTTGACATCTCGCCAAGGGCTTGAACTTGTAGCTGTAGGTAATTTGCCCAGATAAATCGGGTCGTCTTCAGAAATATCAACAAAAGCAGTACCGTTATCCAGTCCGACCAAAGCATACTCTTTACCGCTACTACTATCAGTCCAACCCCAAATATCATTTGCTGCTGAAGCCGATAACTCTGAAAGGTTTAGTCTTCCCAACAAATCATATCCATCACATGGGAAATTAGCGGCCATACCATTTTCGCATGGGATAAAACCAGATTGAAATTCAGCATCTTGATTATCTAGATTAGTGTTATTACCCGCTGGTAGGTCATCACTACTTGAAGAGCATCCAAAAAAAACGAAAAGCAATAGCAGTAGGTACATCTGTTTCATAGCATAGAAACTTTTAGTGAATCGTAAAGATACAAAACACAAAATTCGTGCCTTAAAAATTTGGCTATCAGCTCTTTTAAAATCAATTAATTGAATTAACTTGAAGGGCGAAATCAAAAAACCTTATTTCCTATGGCTAAAAAGAGACCTTACCATAAAAATTCTCGAAGAAATTTTCTTAAAAACACCAGCTTGGCAGCTACCGGATTTATGATTGTTCCCCGACATGTTTTAGGCGGCCAGGGTTACATTCCTCCTAGCGATAAGCTCAATATTGCGGGTATTGGTGTAGGTGGTAAAGGCCATAGTGATCTTACATCATTTGCAGAAAGCCCCAACGTAAATATCGTTTCATTATGCGATGTAGATGATAGGTTGGCCGTTAGGTCAAGAGAAGCTTTCCCAAGTGCCAGTTATTATGCAGATTTTAGGGAAATGCTTGAGAAAGAGGGTAAAAACATAGACGCTGTTTCTGTTTCCACACCTGACCATAACCACGCCGTACCTGCCTATCAAGCAATGGCGATGGGCAAACATGTTTATGTACAGAAACCTTTAACCCATGATATATGGGAGGCCAGGATGTTGACAGAGGCAGCCAAAAAATTCAAAGTGGTCACCCAAATGGGTAATCAAGGTGCTTCAGACGAAGGTGTCCGAAAAATGAAGGAAATTTATAATACGGGAATCATTGGAGAAGTCCACACTGTAAAATGTTGGACCAATCGGGCTATATGGCCACAGGCATTACAAACCCCTACGAAAAAAGATAAAATTCCTAAGGGGCTCAACTGGGACCTTTGGTTAGGTACAGCAGCAATGCGAGATTACAATGATGCCTATCTTCCTTTTGATTGGCGCGGTTGGTCAGATTTTGGAACTGGTGCTTTGGGTGATATGGCCTGTCACATTATGGATCCGGTTTATAGAATTCTGCCTATACTCTATCCTACTCAGGTAGAGTGTAGTGTTTCGGATTCTTTCAGCGGTAATTTTCAATATAAAGACTACCCTAAAAGTTTTCCTAACTCGAGTAAAATCCACCTAAAATATCCAAGAACAGATGGTAAAGGAAACATAAAGGTTACTTGGATGGATGGTGGACTTCTACCTGAAAGACCCGAGGAATTAGGCGATAACGAAGCCCTAGGTAACTGGGATGGTGGCGTGCTCTTTATAGGCACAAAAGGAAAATTAATGGCAGATTGTTATGGGGCCAATCCAAGATTACTGCCATTATCACTCAACGAACAGTTTGACGTTGAAGAAACTTTACCGAGAGTTCCTGAGGGGCATTACCTGCAATGGGTAAATGCCTGCATGGCCGGTTATGGTAATGCCGAAACCAGTTCTTCCTTTGATTATGCAGGGCCTTTTACCGAGAGCATTCTCATCGGTAATTTAGCTCTAAAAGCCTATTTTGAAGTAGACCCTAAAGCAGAGAACAAAGGTTTCTGGAGTGGCGGTGGGCAATACTACGGTAGAAAACGCTTGCAATGGGATGCCAAAAACATGAAAGTGACCAATTTTGAACCCGCGAATAAGTATGTAAAACGAACGTATAGAGAAGGGTACTCTATGGGTTGGTAGCAGTAATTTTTCTAAAAGATAAAAATTGAAACTGGAGTTTTTTAGCTCCAGTTTTTTTATGCCTACATGTTAGGTTTACTCCTTACTTTTGCAAAATGCTAGCGGATAAAAACGAACAACGGACTTCAATTGAAGAGCTTGGTGAATTCGGACTTATAAAACACCTCACCAAAGACTTTGAACTCAATCATAAATCTACACTAAAAGGCATCGGTGACGATGCCGCCGTTTTAGATTTTAAATCAAAAAAAACAGTGGTCTCTACAGACTTATTGGTTGAGGGTGTACATTTTGATTTAAGCTATATGCCCCTAAAGCATTTAGGCTACAAATCCGTAGTAGTGAACTTGTCAGATATATATGCCATGAATGCCAACGCTACACAAATAACAGTGTCCTTGGCAGTTTCAAATCGTTTTCCGTTAGAAGCTTTAGAGGAATTTTATGCTGGAGTAGCTGCTGCATGTAAAGTTTATGGAATAGATTTAATTGGTGGCGATACCACATCTTCAACTAAAGGGATGCTCATAAGCATTACCGCTATTGGCGAAGTTGATGAAGAAAAGCTGGTCTATCGGTCAGGCGCCAAAGAAAATGACCTTCTTGTTGTAACCGGTGACATTGGCGGTGCTTATTTAGGCCTTCAGATTTTAGAAAGGGAAAAGGAGGTTTTTAAGGTAAATCCTCAAAATCAACCAGACCTGGAGCCTTACTCTTATTTAATAGAACGGCAATTAAAGCCAGAAGCGAGAAAAGATATTGTAGACCTATTGGAAAAGTTGGAGGTACAGCCTACGGCCATGATCGATATTAGTGATGGCCTATCCTCAGAAATTTTGCATTTGTGCGAACAAAGCAAAGTAGGGTGTAATCTATATGAAGAAAAAATTCCTTTAGACCCAACTGTCATTTCAGCATCAGAGGAGTTTAAAATGGATAGTACGATGATTGCTTTAAGCGGAGGCGAAGATTACGAGCTGTTGTTTACGATAGCTCAAGCTGACTTTGATAAAATTAAGGGCAATCCTAATCTAACTGTAATCGGTCATATGACCCAACAGAGCGAAGGGGCACATCTTGTGGCAAGAAATAATACCAAGATTCCTATCACGGCCCAAGGCTGGAATAGTTTTAATGCCTCTTAGGCTACTTGTCTTCTTACGGTACTGGTTCTGCGGTTACGCTTTTGGTACATCTCTTCCAAAGTCTTGTTTATTTCTTGCATAACAGGGGTCAACGCAGAAAGTTTACCACGTTCATCAGTGGTAACCTGTTTTTGACAATGCAGACATTTGTACTCTTTAATATGCTCCGTAACTCGTTTTGAAACGGTGTAGTGGTGTCCAAAAATATGGCAGAAAATGCCAGTTAATTTATTTCCTTCAGGGGTAGTTTTTTTCATAAGCCGGGGAGCTGTTAGCATAACGATTTGGGGTCGAAAATGCGGGATTATTATTTCTTTTTGT
This sequence comes from Croceitalea sp. W27, assembly GCF_055693185.1. NCBI lineage: Bacteria > Pseudomonadati > Bacteroidota > Flavobacteriia > Flavobacteriales > Flavobacteriaceae > Croceitalea > Croceitalea sp. W27. Next base: position 2,373,466 of record NZ_CM146327.1, on the reverse strand, counting down.
TGATTTTTACAAGACAAATTATTCACCTTGTATGTAGTTGAACGATTTGCGCCTATGTTTTAGTATATGTATTTAGTTGACAATTAGACTTTTCGATGAAATACATCGATTAAGTGTTAAAAAGTATCGGTGATTAACACCGGAAACAATATACAATTTTGACCTATATTAACAAATAATTTAGACACATGTACAGCAAAAAAGTCACCGTTGTAGTCGCTTTCGCACTTTTCTCGTTGTTTTTTGGGGCAGGAAATCTTATTCTTCCACCTCAGCTTGGTTTTAAAGCCGGTGATACTTGGTGGTTGGTTGCACTCGGGTTTTGTATTTCGGCAGTTTTAATTCCAATATTGGGAATCTTAGCTCACGCCAAATTACAGGGCGGAATGTTCGATTTTGCCAAAAAAGTATCGCCAACTTTTAGTTTGATTTACTGTTATATCGTTTATGCCATTTCAATCAGTTTACCATCGCCACGAACAGCCTCGGTTACACATGAAATGGGCGTTCAACCTTTGTTCGATTCTTCACCCTTATTGACCAGTGTCGTTTATTTCGTTCTGGTATTTCTTTTTGTGGTGAATAGATCTAAAATTTTAGATATTATCGGAAAACTATTGACCCCAGCTATAATTCTAATTTTATTGGCCATAGTCTGTACCACGATTTTCAATTTTGAATTTAGTTTTGGCGAAAACGTATTCCCCAGTCCTTTTTCAAGCGGCATTTTAGAGGGCTATCAAACTTTTGATGCCATTGGTGCGGTCGTTGTCGGTGGGGTAATTATCATTTCTATCAACCTCAAACATACCGAATCAAATTATTCGGCCAAACGAACTTTAATTGCCAAAGCAGGATGGTTGGCAGGTCTGGGTCTTTTTTTAATCTATGCAGGTCTAATTGTAACTGGTGCCATGATGCACACTTCATTTGATTCAGATATTTCAAGAACCGCCCTTTTGAGTGGTATTAGCATTAAAACCTTAGGAAGTACGGCCAGCTTCTTTTTAAGTGTTTTGGTAAGCTTGGCCTGCTTCACTACTGCCGTAGGTATCGTTACCGGTACGGCAGATTTTGTAAAGGGCCAGTTTAAAGATTCTCGAACCGCCTATGTTATCACTGCAGTAATAGGGTGCATTTTAGGGGTGCTTATGGGGCAGTTTGATGTTCATTACATTATAGCTGTTGCAATTCCGGCATTAATGTTTATTTACCCAATAACAATCGTTCTTATTCTGCTGAATGTTCTCCCGAATAAATATGCTTCCAAACAAGTTTTTAGAGCAGTTGTACTCGCCACTATTGTTTTTAGTATTCCTGATTTCTTAGGGAGTATCGGATTAGGTGAAGCTGTCGCCGGAATCTCTAAATGGATTCCTTTGAGTAAATTTCAAATGGGTTGGGTATTGCCGGCTCTTTTAGTTTTTGTAGGGGCTAATCTTATTTCTAGAAATAAGAACACCCTTTAATAAGATTACTTAAATCGAAGCATAAATTAAAAATCCGCCAAAGAAAAAGGCAAGCGGAGAAATGAATTGAAAATAAAGTGGCTTAAGTATTTCTGCTGCTTTTAGCGAATAAGCATGATGTAGTCTTCTTGGTAAAATTAGTAGCACTGTGGAAGTGATTAGCATTACCCAGCCTAAAAATTTGAAAAATTCTGGAGATTTCGAAAAACCGGAATAATATACCAAAGCTGCTGCCGGTATCATTCTTATCACTAATTCTCCATAGTTAATCAGGTTAGTGCTCCCTGCCTTCTTTAAAATTGCACTTGTTTTTTTAGGGTTAAATAACATTAAAAAACCAGCTAATATTATAAACGCACCAAAAGCAATGATACTATATTTTGCAAATACCACCCAATGTTCCAATCTTTATGTATTTAAGGTTCAGTATTGGTTTCCTTTTTAAATTCTCCGAAACCTCTAATCATAGCTTTTATGCATTCACAAGGTGTTGGCCCTCCTTCCCAAATACCGTCACAGGGCACTTCAATAATTTCGTTTCTATTTTGTTTTACCCAGTCTTTTGCCGTGTAATACAAATCAGGGTCATTTGAAGAAGTAGTGACAGAACGAATATTCCCTTTTTTTACGGTGATTCGAAAAGTGTCGGTAACATTAAAGTCTATGGCCAAAGCTGCCATAAGGTCGTCTTTCACCGTTACCGGACAAAGTAGGGTTGAATCGTTTTGAACCACAAAATCTTGCCGATTCAATACCATATAATTTCCACATTTAGCCCATTTCTGATAATATAAGATGCTAGGTTGTGATTCTTTGGCCTCCGAAAGTACCGAAGCCAGCCTAACCTTGTCAAATGAATAAAAAGCATCAATGAACTCGCTTGCAAGCGTCTCTTTTGTGGGAGTACTAGAAGGTGCAACGTTTTTACAACTCGTCAACAACAAAATACATACTATTAGAATCGATATCCCCTTCATAATTTTAGGTTTGTTTATGAGTAAAGCATCTGTTCTACTACCGCATCAACTCCTCAATTTCATCGGCCTCGATAGGAATATTTGCCATTAAATTAAAAGGTTCTCCTTTTTCTTGAATTACCACGTCATCTTCTATACGAATCCCCATGTTTTCTTCAGGAATATAGATACCAGGTTCTACCGTAAATACCATATTGGCTTTCATGGGTGTTTTTAGCACGCCATAATCGTGGGTATTTAAACCAATATGGTGGCTTGTACCGTGCATAAAGTATTTTTTATAGGCAGGCCACTCAGGATTTTCGTTTTGCACATCCGCTTTGTCCAACAAACCAAGGCCCAATAATTCTGAAGTCATAAGTTTACCACATTCTTTATGGTATTCAGCCCAAAGCGTGCCGGGCACCAATAGTTTAGTAGCTTCGTTTTTTACGCGAAGTACGGCGTTATAAACTTCTTTTTGCCGTTTGGTGTACTTTCCGTTTACGGGAATGGTTCTTGTCAAATCACTGGAGTAATTGGCATACTCCGCAGCAACATCCATTAAAATCAAATCCCCATCCTTGCACTGCTGATTGTTCTCTATATAATGCAGCACATTCGCATTGTTACCAGAGGCTATAATGGGCGTATATGCAAAACCTTTTGAACGGTTTCGGATAAACTCATGTAGCAATTCAGCCTCTATTTCATATTCCCAAACACCCGGTTTTATAAAACCGAGTAGTCTACGAAAGCCCTTCTCGGTAATATTACAGGCCGTTTGCATCAGTTCGATTTCTTCGGGTTCTTTTACCCCCCTTATTTCATTTAAGATAGGAAAACTTTTTGCCCATTGGTGTGCCGGGAATTCTTGTTTACATTTTAAGATAAACCGATCTTCTCGGGTTTGGGTTTCTACAGCTTGTCGGTAGTGTTCGTTGGTATTGAAGTAAACCGTATCCGCTTCGGTCATGATATCAAAAAAGACCTTATCAAAATCTGATAGCCAGTAAATAGTCTTAATACCTGAAACTTGAGTCGCCTTTTCTTTGGTCAATTTTTCGCCTTCCCAAACGGCAATATGTTCATTCGTTTCCCTTACGAAAAGGATTTCGCGATGCTTTTTATCCATCACATCAGGAAATAAAACCAAGATAGTTTCTTCTTGGTCTGCACCGCTCAAATAAAAGATATCTCTATGCTGCTCAAAAGGCATTGTAGCGTCAGCACTTATTGGATAAACATCATTGGAATTGAATACCGCAATGCTTTTCGGCTTCATCTTGGCCATAAACTTCTTGCGATTCTTTATGAAAAGTGTATTGGGAATTTTATCGTATTTCATCAGGAAGTATTTTCTCAAAAATAGCGATTCCGCATACCCTTACAAAACAAAAAAGGGCCCTAAGGCCCTAAGTTTAAGTTGGTAGTTATTTAGTTATTTTGACATTGCGCCTTTAATAGCGCCAATTATTGCCATTATTACTCCACCTCCGACGCCACCGCCAGCTACGCTACCCAGAATTCCCGCTACATCCATACCTCCATCACCTGCTAGTCCGAGCATACCTAAAAGATATCCTCCAAGTCCTCCACCTAAAATTCCTGAAATGGAATTTCCAAGTGTTCCTAAATTCAGTTTTGGCAATAACTTACCTGCTACGTTTCCGCCTACAGCTCCAGAAATAAGCTGAATAATTAATGGCAAATACTCTTCCATGTTTTTAGTTTTAATGGTTACTTGATAATAAATAAACGTCATTTTAATGGAAATCGCAAAAATTTATATAATTAATTGTCATCTATTCAATTATTTAGCTTCATTTTTTAGCTCTTATTAGTTTGTTGTAATAGCGGGTTATTCATAACTTCCACTTCAAATTAAATCAACCCATAATGAGACACTTCCTTTTTCTTTTTTCTTTCTTAATTATGCAATTAAGTTTTTCACAGCAGTCTGCTACTTCTGCAGCTGAAGTCGAAAAAGCATTGAGCCAAAAGGCTGAAATGGCAAAAAACTCCATCGTAAAAAATATTCCCCTAAAAAATATTGGCCCTTCTGTGATGAGCGGTCGCGTAGTAGATTTGGAAGTAAATCCGGATAATACCACGGAATTTTATGTGGCTTATGCTTCGGGTGGTTTATGGCATACAAGCTCTAATGGTATTTCTTTCGAACCTATTTTAGACAATTCACAAACCCAAAATATTGGTGAGATTGCAGTGGATTGGAAGAACAAAATCATATGGGTGGGTACCGGAGAGAATAATTCTTCGCGTTCTTCATATGCCGGTATCGGCATTTTAAAGTCAACGGATAAAGGTAAAACTTGGGAGAATATGGGGCTAAAGGATTCGCACCATATTGGTAGAATTATACTAAATCCCAACAACCCTGATGAAGTGGTGGTCGGTGTTACAGGTCATCTCTATTCAAAGAATCAAGAACGCGGAATCTACAAAACGACCGATGGTGGCAAGTCATGGAAAAAGACCTTATTTATAAATGATGAAACAGGCATTATCGATGTAGCCTGTTCACCAAACAATTTCAACATTCAATATGCCGCAGCTTGGCAAAAAGACCGTAAAGCTTGGAATTTTACTGGTAACGGTTCGGGCTCAGGAATTTATAAAAGTGTTGATGGAGGTTCAACTTGGACGCTTTCGACCACAACGGAAAGTGGTTTCCCAACTGGTAATGGTTTGGGCAGAATCGGTTTGGCCGTTTTTGATGACGTCACGGTATATGCTGTTCATGATAATCAGTTTAGACGTGAATCTGATGGAAAGAAGAAAAAGTCTTCTGATGAGTTGACAAAAGACGATTTTAAAACCATGTCCACAGAGACGCTTCTGGCATTAAACAATAAGAAACTCAACACATATCTTAAAACAAATGGTTTTCAAGAAAAGTACCGTGCCGAAAATGTAAAAAATATGGTTAAAGATGGTGCTGTAAAACCAGCCGATTTAGCCAAATATTTAGAGAATGCCAATTCTGCCCTGTTCGATACCCCAGTAATAGGAGCAGAAGTTTATCGTAGTGATGACGCCGGAAAAACATGGAGAAAAATGAACCAAGATTATATTGATGACCTTTTCTATAGCTATGGATATTACTTTGCACAAGTACGTGTGGACCCTTCCGATAAAGACAAGATTTATTTGGCCGGGGTACCCTTAATTATGTCCAATGATGGCGGAAACACTTTAACCGCTATTGGCAAAGAAAATGTACACGCTGACCATCATGCCCTTTGGATAAATCCTAAAAGATCCGGCCATCTAATCAATGGAAATGATGGTGGCGTAAATATCACTTACGATGATGGCGGTACTTGGATGAAGAACAATTCACCTACCGTTGGTCAATTCTACGCTATAAATGTTGATAACGAAAAACCATATAATGTTTACGGCGGTCTCCAAGACAACGGGGTTTGGAAAGGCGCTCACACATCAGAAGAAAACAACCGTTGGCAGCAGTCTGGCAAGAATCCATGGGAAATGATTATGGGTGGTGACGGCATGCAGGTACAAATTGACAACCGAAATTCTAATGTTGTTTACACCGGATTTCAATTTGGAAATTATTATCGTTTGGATTTAGGAAAAAACAAACAAACCCGTATTCAACCAAAACATGAGTTGGGCGAGGCACCGTATCGCTTTAATTGGCAAACCCCAATACTGCTTTCATCTCACAATCAAGATATTTTATATTTAGGTGGAAATAAATTACACCGCTCGTTAAACCAAGGTAACGATTGGGAAGCTATTTCTGACGATTTAACCCAAGGGTCTAAAGAAGGAAATGTTGCCTACGGAACCCTAACCACAATTTCGGAATCGCCATTCAAATTTGGTTTGTTGTATACCGGTAGTGATGACGGTTTAATTCACGTTTCTAAAAATGCGGGAGGTAGTTGGGAGAATGTTTCAGCATCGCTTCCAAAAAATTTATGGGTGAGTGAAGTTGCTGCTTCCAAGCACAAAAAAGAACGTGTTTATGCCACCTTAAATGGCTACCGTTTTGATGATTTTACTTCTTATGTATTTATGAGCAACGACTTTGGAAAAACCTGGAAAAGTATTTCAAAAGGAATTCCCACTTCACCGGTCAATGCTTTAGTTGAAGATCCGGAAAACGAAAATTTACTATTTGTTGGAACCGATAACGGACTTTATGTTTCCTTTAATCAAGGTGCATCATGGGAATTATTCCAAAACGGAATGCCTAACGTTGCCGTGCACGATTTGGTCATTCAACCTGAAGCAAAACATTTATTAGTCGGTACACATGGGCGCAGCATTTACAAAGCGGACATATCGAAGCTACAGCAAATGAATACTAGCATTTTGAATGATGATTTGTATGTATTTGAAGTGGATGCTATAAAACACTCTAAACGTTGGGGAAGCAGCTGGAGCAGTTGGGGCAAACCACAAACCCCAGGACTTGATGTGACTTTTTATTGCTCAAAACCAGGTACTTGTACTGCTGTGGTTAAAACTGCAGACGGAATTGAAGTTAGTGCTACGGAAATAGATGCCGCTAAGGGATTAAATATTTTGTCTTATGATGTTGCTTTTACCAAAGAAGGTAAGCGTAACTTTCTTAAAAAAAATAAAATGAAATTGACCGAAGCGAAAAATGGGAAAACGTATTTGCCTACAGGGAACTATATTGTTGAGATTTCTGGCAATGGCGAAAAAGAAACAATCGAATTTGAAATAAAATAAATGCAACTAACCCTAAGCATTCCTGCATTACTTTTTCCCGCTATTTCGTTGACAATGCTGGCCTATAACGCTCGGTATTTGGCCATTGCCGCTTTAATTCGAAATCTTCACGGGCAGTATTCAAACGATGCCACTGCACCGCTCAAAAAGCAGATAGAACAACTTCGAAAACGACTGGATATCATTAAAAATATGCAAGCTACCGCTATTGTAAGTTTTCTGTTGGCAGCGGTTACCATGTTTTTGGTCTATGTGGAACTTGAAGTATGGGCAAATATCATTTTTGGAATTAGTTTGGTTTTTTTAATGATATCCTTGATTCTTTCATTAATCGAGGTGCAATTATCCACCAAAGCATTGGGAATTCAACTAAAAAATATGGAGGAGTAAAAAAAACCCAAGTAAATGCTTACTTGGGCTTTTATATTGTCTAAGCCAGTTGCAATTGCTTTAAAGCTTCTAAAATAGCAACTGTATCAGCTCTTTTAGTATAGTCTTCATTTACAAAAGAATACAATACTTCTCTATTTGGCCCAACAACTAATGTCGCTGGCATCGGTAGTTCATAATTTGAATTTTCGTTATGGGATTCTAAATCAATACCAAAGGCATTGTATACTTCTTGAAGGTCCTGTGGCATTTTAAAGACTAAACCGAGCTCTTTGGCATACGAGTTATCATAATCTGTTAGCACGTCAAAAGCAATTTCATTTTTCTCTACCGTAGTAAGCGAATTATCCGGCGTCTCTGGTGTTATCGCGACCAAATTTGCCCCCAATTGCTTTAGCTCTGGTAGAATCTGTTGTAAGGCCCTTAGCTCAAAATTACAATAAGGGCACCATCCACCGCGATAAAAAGAAATAACCAACGGGCCGTTATCCAATAGTTTGGCAAGGTCCAATTTTTCTCCTTTCGCATTTACAAGTTGAGTTACCGGAAGTGTATCACCCTTCTTAATACTATTATTTATAATATTCTCATTTACCAAGGCTTTAGTGGCCCTATCCATAATGGCCAAACTGGCAGCAGGAATTCGTTCTCTACTTTTTTTGTTATACGCTAATAATGTTTCTGTAAGTGACATAGTTATACTATTTACTCACTTAGGTCGTGTAAAATTTAAATCATTATCCAGCAATGGGTTAAAATACTGTTAAGGCTAAGCATACTCAAAATAAGCAGTTATTGATACTGTAGGCCTATGTGGAATAAAGCATCTCCTTGGTTAACCACTGCTTGATGGTTTATACAGAAAACATATCCATCTGAAGGAGCCAATATCTTTTTACTTCTTTTAGCAAAAGTATCTGTAATGACACCTAGCGTCTGTCCTTTTTCTATCGCCGCCCCATTCTCAACTTCCGGAATGAACATACCCGCCCTTGATGCCCTCACCCATCTTGTACTTTCTAAATGTACATTCTCTTTTTGCGATGATTTAGAACCGGTCAACATTCCATACTCAATAAGTACATTCTTGATACCTTCAATAGCAGTTTGTATCGAGAGTTCGTCAAAACGCATGCTCTCTCCAGCTTCATAAACAACTATAGGTTTATGCATTTTAAAAGCTGCTTTACGAAAAGAACCTGAAATTAATTTGGAAGCGAAATAGATTGGAGCGTTAAAAATTTCTGCCAGGTTTTTACTAGTTTCATCTTCAGCGGTATACCGTATTTGAGGGTAATTATGGCGTTGACCTCCACCAGTATGCAAATCGATTCCGAAATCGATTTGAGGTAAAATTTTATTGGTATAATGATAAGCCATCCTACTTGCTAAAGAACCGGATTTTGTGCCAGGAAAACTTCTGTTCACATCTTTACCATCGGGCACATCTCTAGAAAAATGGATGAACCCGAAAATATTTAAAATAGGAACCACAATAACGGCTCCTTTTTCAATATTGAAATCGTTCTGTTCTAACATTCTTCTTAGGGTCTCAACACCATTAATTTCATCACCGTGGAGCCCGGCCTGAAGTAAAACTGTCGGCCCCGGTTTTTTGGCGTTAAAAACATGCACGGGAATATCGATTAAGGTACCTGTGGGCAAACGTGAAATTTGAATTCGCACCAGCTTATTTTGCCCTGGTTTGATATCATCACCATTAATGGTTAGGGTCTTATTTTCGTTTTCTAAGGGCATTTCTTTCTACAAATTGAATGATATGTTTTGCCACATTTACCCCAGTGGCTCCTTCTATTCCTTTTAATCCTGGGGATGCGTTGACTTCTAATAAAACTGGTCCGTTCTTTGAACGCATTAAATCCACTCCTGAAACGCCAAGGCCTAAATATTTTGTAGCGTTAAGCGCAATATATTTTTCTCTTGGGCTAATCTCAACTTCCTCCGTTTTGCCTCCTCGATGCACATTAGATCTAAACTCATCAATCTCACTGGTACGTTTCATGCTGGCCACCACCTTGTTGCCCACAACAATAATGCGAATATCTTCACCATTGGCCTCCTCAACATAACGCTGCAATAGAATACTCGTGTCCATTTTATAAAAAGTATCGATAATCGATTTTGCTGACTTTTTGCTTTCAGCCAAAATAACGCCCATCCCCTGCGTTCCTTCCTGAATTTTTATAATCACGGGTGCACCGCCCAAAATACGTATCTGTTCAGCAATATTATCAGGGTTTATCGAAAATAAGGTTTCAGGAATAGGGATACCTTTTCTCGCCATTATCTGTAGGGTACGCACTTTATTTCTGGCTCTGGTAATACCTAAAGATCGGGCAGTACTGAAAACACCGTTCATTTCAAATTGTTTTACAATGGCCGCACCATGACGAGTAACTTTTGTGCCTATTCGAGGAATTATTGCATCAAACTCATTGGTAACATCTTCTTCGCCTAAAAATATTTTTGGTTTACCATCTCCTAATTTTACGGAGCATTTGGTATGGTCAATAAGTTCTACATAATGGCCAAGTTTTTCAGCTTCTTCAGCAATTCTTCTCGTAGAATGTACATTTAAACTTACCGACAGAAGGGCGATATCCATACCAATATAAAAAGCAAATTATATACCCTTTCAATATCGCTCAAAAATTTTTGATTTGACGATAAAGTGCTTTTTATTTTTTAAATAGTTTTATAATTGGTAATAATCTAAATTTATTTTGTTCAGCTTTTTAATCATTTTATGCAAACAAAAAAGTCATATCTTAAACAATTCAAATTCTTCGCTTAAACTGATTATAAATAAAATACGAAAACGTTGTAAAAGTTGTTAATAACTTGCCCGTACCGTAACTTTGTAATGTTAAAAAACTAACAAATGAGTGGATTGATTAAATCTTCGCTGGCCAGAAAAGTAGTGATGGCGCTTTCAGGTCTTTTTCTTGTCTTTTTCTTGGCGCAACATTTTACCATCAATATTACTTCCGTTATTGACCCAGAGACATTTAATACTTGGTCTCATTTTATGGGCTATAATCCTTTGGTGCAATATCTGCTTCAGCCTATTCTTATCGCTGGGGTAATCATCCATTTTTTAATGGGCTTTGTTTTGGAGATTCAGAACCGAAGCGCAAGGGGGGTAAGCTATGTAAAATATAAAGGTAGTGCCAATGCACCTTGGGTATCTCGAAACATGATATATTCAGGCCTGGTCGTACTAGCCTTTTTAGGTCTTCATTTCTACGATTTTTGGGTACATGAAATGAGTTACAAATACATTGATGTACTTCCGGAAGACCCAACAAGATATCATGCGGAAACTGTCGAAAAATTCGCTCCGTTCTGGAGAACGGTTATATACGTGATTTCGTTTGTTTTGCTGAGCCTTCATTTATGGCATGGCTTTGCATCATCATTTCAGAGTATGGGCTTGAACAATAAATACACGCCAGCTATCAAAACATTTGCTAAAATCTTCGCGGTGGTAATTCCATTAGGCTTTGCTTTTATAGCATTGTACCACCACCTTAACCCAATAACACATTAATTATGGGAGTATTGGATTCTAAAGTTCCTGAAGGCCCATTGGCCGAAAAATGGACCAAACATAAAAACGACATTAACCTAGTCAACCCGGCCAACAAAAGAAACATCGATATTATCGTTGTTGGTACCGGTCTGGCCGGCGGTTCAGCTGCAGCAACTCTTGCAGAATTGGGTTATAATGTAAAAACATTCTGCTACCAAGATTCACCACGACGCGCGCATTCTATTGCTGCCCAAGGTGGAATCAATGCAGCAAAAAACTATCAAGGTGACGGAGACAGCCCTTACCGATTATTTTACGACACTATTAAAGGTGGTGATTACAGATCTAGGGAGGCCAATGTATATCGCTTAGCGCAAGAATCTGTCAACATTATTGACCAATGTGTTGCTCAAGGTGTGCCTTTTGCACGTGAGTATGGAGGTTTGTTAGACAATCGTTCTTTTGGTGGCGTATTGGTTTCTAGAACTTTCTACGCCAAAGGACAAACAGGACAACAATTGTTACTAGGCGCCTATTCCGCAATGAACCGTCAAATCAACAGAGGAAAAATCAAACCAATGAACCGTCACGAAATGATGGATTTGGTATTGGTTGATGGAAAAGCACGTGGTATCATAGCTAGGGATTTGGTCACCGGAGAAATACAAAGACATTCGGCACATGCCGTGGTTTTGGCCACTGGTGGTTATGGGAATGTATTCTTTCTTTCAACCAATGCAATGGGTAGTAATGTAATGGCTGCGTGGAGAGCACACCGAAGAGGTGCATTTATGGCCAACCCTTGTTTTACGCAGATTCACCCAACTTGTATTCCGGTTTCGGGGGATCATCAGTCTAAATTGACCTTGATGTCAGAGTCATTACGTAACGACGGTCGTATTTGGGTGCCGAAGCGCAAAGAAGATGCAGAAGCAATTCGTGCTGGTAAATTAAAGCCAACACAACTTGCTGAAGAAGAACGCGACTATTATTTAGAACGTAGATATCCCGCTTTCGGAAATTTAGTGCCTCGTGATGTGGCGTCTAGAGCGGCAAAAGAACGTTGCGATGCCGGCTTCGGAGTTAACAAAACCGGTGAAGCTGTTTATTTAGACTTCTCTGCAGCCATTAAAAGGTACGGAACCGAAAAGGCACTTACCTCAGGTATGAAAAATGCCGATGAAGCTACTATCATAAAACTAGGTGAAGAAATTATAGAGGCCAAATACGGAAACTTATTTCAGATGTACGAGAAAATCGTTGATGAGAATCCGTATAAAACTCCTATGATGATTTACCCTGCCGTGCATTACACTATGGGCGGACTCTGGGTGGATTATAACTTACAAACAACCATACCCGGATGTTATGCCGCCGGTGAAGCAAACTTTAGTGACCACGGGGCCAATAGACTTGGTGCTTCGGCACTAATGCAAGGTTTAGCAGATGGTTATTTTGTATTGCCTTACACTATTGGGGACTATCTCTCCGATGATATTAGAACGGGACCAATCTCTACAGATTCTCCAGAGTTCGAAGCTGCAGAAAAAGATGTTAAGGATAGGTTAGAGAAACTAATGGCCGGCAAAGGAGAACATTCCGTGGATTATTATCATAAGAAATTAGGTAAAATCATGTGGAACAAATGCGGAATGTCCCGTAATGAAAAAGAGCTTAAAGAAGCTATTGCAGAGATTTCTGAATTACGTAAAGACTTCTGGGAAAATGTTAGAATTCCCGGAGAAGCCAATGCTAAAAACCAAGAGCTTGAAAAAGCTGGTCGCGTTGCCGACTTTTTAGAATTAGGTGAGCTTTTTGCTAAAGACGCCTTAACAAGAAACGAGTCTTGCGGTGGTCATTTTCGTGAAGAATACCAAACTCCTGAAGGGGAAGCCCTGAGGGACGATAAAAACTTCAAATTTGTTTCCGCTTGGGAGTACAAAGGTGAGCCAAAAGATGCGAAGCTTCACAAAGAGACTTTGAAGTACGAAAATATTGAATTGAAAACACGCTCCTATAAATAATTGCTATGAAGTTAAACTTAAAAATTTGGAGACAAAAAGATGCTAACGCCAAAGGCAAGATGGCCGAATATACCCTTGATGGTGTTGAAGGTGATATGTCTTTTCTAGAGATGTTAGATATCTTAAATGAAGATTTAATCGCAAAAGGTGAAGAACCCGTAGAATTTGATCACGATTGTCGTGAAGGTATTTGTGGTTCATGTTCTTTACAAATTAATGGCGAGCCTCATGGCCCGGACCGTTTGGTTACAACTTGCCAATTACACATGCGTAAATTCAATGACGGTGACACTATTGTTATTGAGCCTTTTAGAGCAAAAGCTTTTCCTGTAATTAAAGATTTAATTGTTGACAGAAGTGCTTTTGACCGTATTCAGCAAGCTGGTGGCTATGTTTCTGTAAATACTTCCGGAAATACCCAAGATGCCAATTCTATTCCAATCGATAAGCATGACGCAGATGAGGCTTTTTATTCTGCTGCATGTATTGGTTGTGGAGCTTGTGTGGCCGCTTGTAAAAATGCAAGTGCTATGTTATTTACTTCTGCAAAAGTATCTCAGTTTGCTTTGCTACCTCAAGGTCAAGTAGAAGCTGCTGACCGCGTTCAAAATATGGTGCGCCAAATGGACTTGGAAGGTTTTGGTAACTGTACCAACACTGGAGCTTGCGAAGTAGAATGCCCTAAAGGAATCTCATTAGAGAACATTGCCCGTATGAATAGGGAATATTTAGCGGCAAACATTAAGGGATAAACACGACTTTTTTAAACATATGAATCCTGCTCCCATCCGAGCAGGATTTTTTATTTTTAAATATGCCTAGGAAATATTCGGAAGAGCGTATTAAAGTCCCTCGATTCAATGAGAAATCTGGTTTTTACACCACCCCTCAACGCTCAAAGATTATGGGCAAAATCAGGGGTAAAAATACCAAGCCCGAACTTGCTTTTAGAAAAGCGCTATACGCGGCAGGTTACAGATATAGAATCGATTATAAAAAACTAATAGGCAAACCCGATATTGCCTTAAAAAAATACAAAACAGTTATTTTTATAGATGGTGAATACTGGCATGGTTATAATTGGGGAAAACGTAAGCCTAAAATAAAGACCAACCGTGTGTTCTGGATTGCCAAGATTGAGCGAAACATGCAACGGGACAAGGAAGTTAACCAAGAGCTTCTGGAATTAGGTTATACCGTATTTCGCTTTTGGGAAACGGATATAAAAAAAGAATTGGATAACTGTCTTCAAAAAGTAATCCTCCATTTAGAAGCGGTACAACGACAAATTAAATAAAATAAGGTAGCTTAGTTAACTAATTTTTCGCCATGATTACAGCACCAACCGTAAACTCTAAACTCCCAGATGTTAAAACGACAATTTTCACGGTTGTAGGTGACTTGGCCAGAAAACATGATGCCATTGATCTATCACAAGGGTTTCCCAATTTTGAAGCTGACCCAGAGCTCATAGAACTTGTCAGCAAAGCAATGAGAAACGGGCACAACCAATACGCAGGCATGAAAGGGCTTCCAGAGCTGCGCGAGATACTATCCGATAAGATTAAAAAACTTAATGGCCATCACTATTCCCCTGAAAACGAAATTACGATAGTAGCAGGTGCTACTCAAGCTATCTATACCGCTATTACAGCTTTCATAAATGCTGGTGACGAAGTAATTGTTCTGAAACCTGCATACGATTGTTATGAGCCTGCCATTAAAATCAATGGAGGCCTTACCGTTCATGTAGAACTGGATGCACCTGACTATGAAGTAGATTGGGAACTCTTTAAAACCAAAATAACTGCCAAGACCAAAATGGTAATCATAAATACGCCCCATAACCCCATAGGTCGTATTTTTTCAAAAAACGATATGTTACGGTTACAAGAAATTCTACGTAGTACCAATATTATTTTATTGAGCGATGAAGTGTATGAGCATATTATTTTTGATGGTGAAATACATCAAAGTGTCTCACGTTTTAAAGATTTGGCTTCTAGAAGCATCATATGCTCCTCTTTTGGAAAGACCTTTCATGTTACTGGTTGGAAAATCGGTTATTGCGTAGCTCCCCAAGAGCTTATGCATGAATTTCAAAAAGTACATCAATTTAATGTGTTTTGTGTACCCAGACCCGTACAACATGCTTTGGCTACATACCTTGAAAAAGAACACCACTATTTAGAGTTAGGTGCTTTCTATCAAAAGAAACGGGATTTCTTTTTAGATGCCATTAAAGATTCACGTTTTAAATTTACCCCTAGCCAAGGTTCATTTTTTCAAATTTTAGATTATTCGGAGATTACAGATGAGAAGGATGATGAACTTGTAAGGCGTCTCATTCTTGAACATAAATTGGCAAGCATTCCGGTTTCAGAATTTAATTTAAACTACAGAAACGATAAAATGCTACGTTTTTGTTTTGCAAAAAAAGAAGAAACACTTCAACAAGCGGCCGATATTTTAAATAAAATATAGCCTATTTTAAAGAAGCATTCACCTTTGCCATGAACTCATCTATTTTATTAGGTTCTAGCCAACGGGTAACCACGACCAAATCGTTCTCTTTATCAACGACGATAAAATTACCCCCAAAACCTGCGGCGTAGTAGATGTTCTCTGAAAGCCCTTTCCAATGGCGACTTCCTTTTTTGTTCAGCCACCACATATAACCATAGTTTACATTGGGTATTGAAGGTGTAATGGCTTTTGAAATCCATTCTTTACTTAATAATCGCTCATTTTTCCACTGACCCTCATTTAAAAATAACAGTCCGAAACGTGCCATATCTTCTGTAGAAATAAATAAACCCGCCCCAGAATGGCCTCCTCCGGTAACTGATTTCATTTGTACTCCGTCAATTTCCGTCCATGCATGGTCATACCCGTGCCAACGCCACGTTGTAGAAGCATCTATTTGGTCCATTAAGTTTTCTTTTAAGACCATGGGCAAAGGTTTACGCCAAACATGAGTTAAAGAATAAGCCAAAACATTTACACGAACATCATTATATTCCATAACCGTTCCCGGTTCTTTTGGTCTTTCAAATTTCCAATCGTCGACACCTCCTTCTCTTGGTGGCCTGTCCCCCCAATCTTTTCCTCCCCATAATTCTCCAGACCATGCAGAATTTTGTTGTAACAAATGTTCCCAAGTAATTTTTGAATTGTGCTCACCATTAAAGGTACCGTCCCAAATATAATTTTCGACTTTATCATTTGTATTCGCTATCAATTTTTTATCTACGGCTAGACCGGCAACGGTGGATAAAAAACTTTTGGTAACGCTAAAGGTCATATCAACTCTTTTAGTATCGCCCCAAGAACCTACCAAATAACCGTACTTTAAAATCATACCTGCTGGGCCGCCTCGCTTTTTAGTGGGGCCTAAGATTTCATGAAAAGGCTCGCGTTCAAAACCCTTTAAAATAGCAATACGCAAATCTCTTGAGCCAGAATATTCATTATTCTTGGCGAACTCAATAGCTTCTGAAAGCTTTTCACTATTGATATTTAGCGTTTGGGCGCTTTGTTCTTCCCAAATTTCATTGCGCTCAGGAAAGTAGTACTCCTGCCCGCAGAGAAGATTAAACGTCAACAGTATTGTTATACAACTCAGGCTTAACTTATTCATGTTATAGTTCTTTTCGCATTAACCAATCGGTTTGTTTGTCGTTTCCGATGTAATAGGGATGTGTATCAAACTTTACAAAACCATGTTTCTGGTAAAAACGAATGGCATCTAAATTATGTTCCCACACTCCAAGCCAAATATATTGTTTCTCTTTTTGTCTTGCGATTTTTAAAGCCTCTAACAGTGTTTTGGTACCTAAGTTCTTTCCTTGATGTTTATTAATAATATAGATGCGTTGCAATTCTATACCCTCTGACTGTTTTAATTCGCTTTGGGCATCGAACTCATTTAATTTAAAGTACCCGATTAGTTGTTTCTCTAAATAAATGAAGAAGAAATGAGAAGCTTTGGTATTTAGTTCCCTTTTTAAAGTGGAATGAGAAAATGCTTTATGAATATAATCTTGAAAATCGCGTGGATTGTTCTGTACTGCAAAGGCATCTGTAAAAGTCTCGCGGGAAATTTTAGAGAGTACCGGTACATCTTTCTCTCCACATTTTTGAAAATCCAGTTCCATATAACTAATGTAACCCAAATGCGAATAATGAAAAAGGGCAACATCGATGATGTTGCCCTTTTTTACTTTTTACAGGTAACTTTATAGCATAAATAGCTTTCTAGTAAGAACAAATAGTGCTTTGTAAAAATGACCTTTGCTCTTTTTGTTTTCGTTACCTGTAGCTTCATTGTTGATTTGGGATGCCATAATTTTTGGATTTAATTGGGATTAAGATTGAGGTGTAAGTTGGCTCGGGGGCGGTTTTAAGAAATTTTATTATGTAGGTTACTAATGCCATAATTGAAAAATTTGGGGGTTCTTGTTCTATTTTCTTAATCATTGAATATTTCTTCTGGATATTTATCTCTGATCGCAACTACATTTCCTTCTATTGCTCGTAAGACGGTATCTTCCATTCTAAAGTTTATTCTCTTTAACTCACCAGCATTGTAGTTCAATGTGTAAATGCCATTATCATTGCTCCAGTTATAATCCATTTCGTAAACTACTTGACCATTTTTATAACCATGAAAGCGACCTTTATACAGGTCATTAAAAATCCATTCTTGTGCGTCAACATTTTCGCCTTCGATGGTTATAGTGCTTTGAAGTTGATTCATCCAAATACCAAGGATAGGGTCATCGGTCGTTTCAACTTCAGAGCAACTAAATAATAAACAACATAATAGCATTGTAATCGTAGGTTTCATAATGTAGGTTTTGGCGCGATTTGGGGTTCGCAAGATTTGTTGATACAAACCTACATTCAAATAGGAGTAAAATATAATATATGTTGTGAATGCATCAAAAATGTAGTCTTATTCCTACATTTTTGATGTGTATTATCGACAAAGTGTACAACTTCTTCGTTTTATGACACTATTAAGCAGACAAGTATTTTCACTTTGGCGTATAAAAAAAGGACAAGATTTCTGAAAATCTTGTCCTTTTAAAATAATTGAAATGATTTGTTATAACATAAAAAGCTTTTTTACTAAAAGTGCAAAGCCAGCATAAAAATCATTACGATATACCTTGATTTCTTCTTCAATAGGCATATGGTTAAATTCTGATGTCATGGGGTAAATTTTAAGTGGTTAATTTGGGTAAATATTTTGTTATATCAAAACTAAACAACAAGTATTAATAGTTAAAATTTATGTTGTGAATTTAATTTAGGTTGTTGTAAATGGAACTACAAGTATGTTTTGATAGCTTAAATGAGTTCTTACCTATATCCATCCATCGATATTTTTATTCTTACGCCGATTAAATAAGGTGCATAAAATATATCATTGTAATATAGGAGTCCCAAGCAAGTCTTACTGCTTATTTAACACCTACATGCATATGAGTTATGATTTGAATCCTTTATTAAAAAAGCAATTGTTCGAATTCGACAGCTTCAAAAACGGGTTCGAAGACTTTCCATCTTTTTTACAAAAAGTAAATGAATCTTACCTTTCTTTAGAAACTTCTATAAAGCAGCTCGAACAGTCGCTTGAGATTCATAGAAAACAAAAAACGCACACCAATCTTAAGATCGAGAATATTACACGGAATGCAAACAATGCCGTTGACAATATTACCGAAGTAGTCTTTGAAATTGATTTGGCAGGAAATTGGATTTACCTGAATCAAGCTTGGGAAAAATTAACTGGGTTAAAGGTCATAGATTGTCTTGGGGAGCCTTACTCAAAGTATCTTGGTATTCTAAAGCCAAAAGACAATCTAGAATTAAGCAGATTAATAAATAGCAGTTTTAAATCGTATTGTAAGGTGTTGGAAATCCATCCTAGCAATGGCGAACCGCATTGGCTTGATGTAAGTATAAAAACGATTTTTTCACTTTCTGGTGAACCCACAGGCTATATAGGCACCATATGTGATATTACTTCGCAGAAAAAGGTAGAGCTTTCTTTGCTCCAGGCAAAAGAAAAAGAAATTCTGGCCAATAAGGCCAAAGATGAGTTTTTATCGACCATATCACATGAAATTAGAACTCCGTTAAATGCGGTAATAAGCACTTCACATTTACTTCTTATAGAAAACCCTCATAGTTCACAATTAGAAAATCTAAATATTCTTAAGCATTCTTCGGAACATTTGCTTTCATTAGTGAACGACGTGCTAGACTTTGGAAAAATAGAAAGTGGTAATATTGAACTGGAAAATGTTGAGTTTAACTTTTCTAATGTCATCAATAGTTTTTTATCGACTTACTTAAATATTGCCGAAGAAAAAGAAATCAATTTTTCAGTAAATAGAGATTATGGTATTCCTGAAATTTTAATAGGCGATGCTACCCGACTAGCACAAATTTTAAGAAACCTAATAAGTAATGCCATAAAGTTTACCTCATCTGGCGGGGTTGTGCTTAATATCAAAAAAAGTAAGAAAACCAGTAAGCATGTAACTTTAAATTTTGAGATAATAGATACGGGTATTGGCATTTCAGCAAGTGAGAGACAAAAGATCTTTAATTCGTTTACACAAGCCAATACAACTACAGCCAGAAAATTTGGAGGCACTGGTTTAGGACTTAGCATTTGTAAAAAACTATTGCAATTGATGGGCAGTAAAATTAACTTACAAAGTGAGCCCGGTATAGGGTCTATTTTCAGTTTTCCTCTGACTTTTGAAATTGGTAGTGAAAATCAACATCAAAAACATCTAGAAATTCAAGAGAACAACTCAAATAAGTCACTAAGAGGGCTATCTGTTTTAGTTGCCGAAGACAATAAAGTAAATTGCCTTGTTTTGCGAAAGTTCTTGTCTAAGTGGGATGTTTCTTTTGAAATAGCAACTGATGGTAATGAAGCAGTTGAAAAATATGAAAATGGCTCGTTTGATTTGATTTTAATGGATATTATGATGCCAAATATGAACGGTTTTGAAGCAACCAAAACAATTCGGAAGTTTGATTCCAATATACCGATTATAGCTTTATCAGCTGCAACTGCGGTGCATATGGAGAAAGAATACGATGAAGTCGGAATGAACGGTCATATTAGCAAACCTTTTAATCCTAATACCTTATTTAGCACCTTAAAGAGAATGCAAACCATAGGATATAAAAAAGTCGATTATTTAAATTAGCATTTCAGGCACATTTCCTTCTATCAAAAGATTTCCTTCGGTAGCATTTTTAATTTCTTCAACAGAAACTCCTGGTGCACGTTCTAAAAGTTTAAATCCTTCCTTAGTAACTTCCAACACCGCTAGGTTGGTAACTATCTTCTTAACGCATCCTACTCCTGTTAGCGGTAGGCTACATTTTTTTAGAAGCTTAGAATGACCTGCCCTATTGGTGTGCATCATGGCTACAATAATATTCTCTGCCGAGGCAACCAAATCCATCGCACCACCCATACCCTTGACCATTTTTCCAGGTATTTTCCAATTAGCTATATCGCCGTTATCGGCAACTTCCATAGCACCTAAAATGGTAAGGTCTACATGTTTACCTCGAATCATGGAAAAGCTCGTAGCCGAATCAAAAAATGATGCCCCAGGTAATGTTGTTATGGTCTGCTTGCCTGCATTAATGATATCTGCATCTTCTTCACCTTCAAATGGGAAAGGTCCCATTCCCAGTACTCCATTTTCACTTTGAAATTCTACACTAATATCATCGCGTACAAAATTGGCGACCAAAGTTGGTATGCCTATACCAAGGTTTACATAATAACCGTCTCGTACTTCTTGTGCGATTCGCTTTGCGATTCCGTTTTTATCTAACACTATTCTTAGTTTGAAGATTTTTTAATTTGAAAATTATGGCTTCTTGGAAGAAGAAATAATCTTACTTATAATTTTGATAATTACGTGCAACTCTTTAAATAATGTTTCGTCAGGTGAAGGATAAAATTCAGAACCCTCACATAACTTCAACCAATATTCCAACTCATCTGCTTCCTTCGCAGATATTTTAAATTTATGTATAAAATCTCTCTTACTCTCTGCATTTTGAGCCTCACGTATATTTGCGCCAATTGAAGTTCCACTTCTAAAAATTTGAGATGCCATTTCAAATTTCTGAAAAGAACGAAGTTCTTCAGAGAATTTTATAACCTTAAGTGCAAAAGCATACGTAAGATTTACAATTAAATTCTCCTTATCATTCCTCATCGCATTTTCAAATTAGAAAATCTTCAAATTAATCCATTCTTTCTCTTACAGTTCGCTGTTCTATTCGTTTCTCATATTTCTCTCCTTGAAAAATGCGTTGTACAAAAATTCCCGGAATATGAATTTCGTTTGGGTCTAAACTTCCAGCAGGAACCAATTCCTCGACCTCAGCAACTGTAATTGCAGCCGCCCCGCACATACACGGATTAAAGTTTCTTGCCGTTCCCTTGAAAATTAAATTTCCTGCTTCATCACCTTTCCAGGCCTTCACAAATGAATAGTCTGCTTTAAATGCAGGCTCAAGCACGTACATTTTACCATCAAACTCCCTTGTTTCTTTTCCTTCGGCTACTTCAGTGCCATAACCCGCAGGGGTATAAAAAGCTGGAAAACCTGCCTGGGCGGCCCTACATTTTTCTGCAAGTGTTCCCTGAGGGGTAAGTTCTACTTCTAGTTCTCCACTTAACATTTGGCGTTCAAATTCATCGTTCTCCCCGACATATGAAGAAATCATTTTCTTAATTTGATGTTTTTGAAGCAGCAGCCCTAATCCAAAATCATCGACTCCAGCATTATTGGAGATACATGTGATATCTTTTATTCCTAATCGTACCAATTCTGTAATTGCATTTTCAGGAATTCCACAAAGACCAAAACCACCTAACATAAAGGTCATTCCGTCTTGTACTCCTTCAAGAGCTTCAGAAACATTAGAAACTACTTTTTTTATCATCGTTTTGTATTAAAAATCCAGGTCTTCAAGATCATCTTCGGTATCCAAATCATCTTTCATCTCTTTGATGATTTTAGTACAGTCAACATTTATGGATAAATTCGAAGGTTTTTCAAAAGCTTCTTTTGAAACACCCAAGGCTTCGTTGGCATAATTGGCTTTCATATACAAGCCCCAAATAGGCAACGCCATAGATGCTCCTTGTCCATAAGCCAGACGACTAAAATGTGTAGATCTTTCTTCACCACCTACCCATACACCAGTTACCAAGTTAGGTACCATACCCATAAACCAACCATCACTTTGGTTTTGCGTAGTACCTGTTTTACCGGCAATCGGATTAGTTAATTCATAAGGATAACCAGTAACAACCTCTTTATAAACCTGATTATTTTTATTAAAGGTATGTCTTAATCTCCCTCCTGAACCATATTGTGTAACTCCTTCCATAAGATTGACCATTGCATATGCAACATCTTTACTTAGAACATCTTTGGTTTCCGGCACATACTCGTATAAAACTGTACCATACTTATCCTCAATTCTGGTGACCACGACAGGCTTTACATAGACCCCTTGATTGGCAAAGGTACCATAAGCTCCTACCATCTCAAATACATTCATTTCGGGTACGCCTAATGCTATAGCGGGTACTTCTAGGATATCTCTAGTTATACCCATACTTTTTGCAATTCTTGCTACCGACCCTGGGCCTACCTGGTCTATTAACCTTGCCGTTATCGTGTTTACAGAATTTGCCAATGCTTGTTTAAGTGTCTTATTTTTACCCGAGTATTTCCCGTCCGAATTTTTAGGGCACCAAGACTCCATATTACCATGTTTCCCGGCCTCAATACAATATTGAGTGTCCGGCAAAGAATCACAAGGTGAATATCTTAGCTGATCAATGGCCGCTGCATATACAAAAGGCTTAAAAGTAGATCCTGCTTGTCTTGAACCTTGGATTACATTATCATACTGAAAATGCTTATAATCAGTGCCCCCTACCCAAGCTTTTACATGGCCCGTTTGCGGTTCCATCGACATCATGGCCGTCCGTAAAAAGGTTTTATAATAACGGATAGAATCCATAGGACTCATCACCGTATCCTTTTCGTATGAATCGCTGTTCCAATCAAAAACGGTCATATTTATCTTCTTTTTAAAAGAAGCCCTGATTTCGTTTTCAGATTTACCCTGTGCTTTTAAAGCTTTCCAACGAGAGGAAGTTTTAATGGCCCGTTCTATAATGTTGTCTATTTCAAACTTCTCTAAATCTAAAAATGGGGTTGTAGGATTTCGTTCTTTCGTATTCTGTACAAAGAATTCGGCCTGTAGTTTTTTCATGTGTGCAACTACAGCTTCTTCGGCATTCTTTTGCATTCTCGAATCAATCGTGGTATAAATTTTTAAGCCGTCGAGGTACATATTGTAATCTTCACCGTTGGGCTTTTTATTTTCTTTAATCCAATTTTTTAACCAGCTTCGTTGCAGATACATTCGTAAATACGTCGCTAAACCTTCTTTATGGGATTCAGGACTAAAATTCAAGTCCATCTTTAACTGTTGTAAAGAATCCTTTTCCTTATCTGAAATGTAACCGTATTTGGCCATTTGCCCTAAAACCGTATTTCTGCGATTAAAGACAAGTTCTTCTCTTCGTAAAGGATTAAACAACGAAGAATTTTTAAGCATTCCTACCAACATTGCCGATTCTTCTGTCCTTAATTCATTTGGTTCTTTCCCAAAATAAATTCTAGCAGCGGAACGAATACCGTCTGCAGCGTATCCAAAATCGTAAATGTTAAGATACATTGCAATAATCTCCTCTTTGGTATAGTTACGCTCTAACCGAGTAGCTATTACCCATTCTTTTATTTTTTGGGTATACTTGGTCCAGTCTTTTGCTCTGATTCCAACAAACAATTGTCTTGCCAATTGCTGCGAAATCGTACTTGCGCCACCTTTTTTTCCTAGATAAGCAAATGCCCTTAAGGTTCCCCTGGCATCAATACCAGCATGATCGTAATATCTTGCATCTTCAGTTGCGACAAGTGCATCGACTAAATTTTTTGGTAATTGATCAAAAGCAACCGGAGTTCTATTATCATCTAAATAGAGTTTTCCTAAGGTTTCTCCATCTGACGATATAAATTCGGTAGCCAGATTTGTTTGCGGATTTTCTAAGGTTTCGAAGGTGGGCATTTCCCCAAATGCTTCCCAAGAAGCCAATAAAAATACTAATGCCACTAATGCAATTCCGGAACCAAATAAAATCCAAAACCACTTAATAAATTTGAAGAATCCGCTGTTCTCCTTTTTTTTAGCCTTTGCCATAGCTATTTTGTTCTTTTACTAATTTCAACTCCGACATCGGTAATCCCAGTAAGGTTAGAGATGCCATCAACTTTTCCGTTTTGCCTCATTGCATGCGAAATCTTTAGTTTATATACGCCCGAATCTGGAAAAACGATGTTTTCACGATACCAAAGTTTATTTTCCTTTACACTGCCAAAACCCTTACCCAACCAACTGCCATCTGGCAGCGCCATCTCATACTCTAAAGTATCCGATACCGTTTCTCCACCGGGATAATTCAACTCAGTGATTAAAAAAAGATTGCTGTATTGAAAATTATTGTCGTTTCTAAGGTTAAGATATACATCATACCGTTCTGATAGATCCAAATCAGAAAAACTAAACTGTACGGTATCTTCTGCTTGCCAAACCCCTTTGTATAATTGTTTGTACTCAGAATAGGCAGTTTGTGTTTCACATGAACTTACCAAGGCAAAAACACCACTAAAAAGAAGATATTTAAGATTTCTTATGTGCATTTTGTTTGTTTCTTCTTCGCTTTTTATTGTGATTCCTCTTTTTGTTCTTTTTTGGTCTATCAAAACGGTTTAGACTGTCTTGCCCAACTACATTTTCAAAGACCATTTTTTCTTCGGTTACTGTTTCGACCACATACTGCTCAAGGCTGGCAACAGATTCCTTTTTCTTATTCTTTTCAATTATCTCTTGAACCCTCTCTTTACTTAAAGCATGCCAATTAGAAGGGTCGTTTTTGTAAGAAAACCAAAGCGTTTCTTTAAAAATATCAGATTTTTGACAAAAGGCAACGCCTTTCTCGGTATGCAGTTTTGTGTCTTGCCCCGGGAAATCTTTTAAAGCATCAAGATACATATCCAACTCATAATTCAAACAACATTTTAGCTTTCCGCATTGCCCTGCTAATTTCTGCGGATTTAGTGCCAATTGCTGATATCTTGCCGACGACGTACTTACCGATCTAAAATCATGCAGCCAGGTTGAACAGCACAATTCTCGCCCACAAGAACCGATACCGCCCAAACGCTGGGCCTCTTGGCGATATCCAATCTGGCGCATTTCAATACGAATTGAAAAGGCCTTGGCCATATCTTTAATTAACTGACGAAAATCAACACGGTCTTCGGCAGTATAGTAAAAAGTAGCCTTAGATCCATCACCCTGAAATTCCACATCACTGAGCTTCATTTGTAGGTTCAGCGAAATCGCAATTTCTCTGGATCGTTTTTGAATTTCGGCTTCTTTATCACGGCATTTTTGCCAAATATCGATATCTCTTTGAGAAGCTTTTCGGTATACTTTTGGTAAATCTTGGTCGGTAGGGTCTACTTTTTTTCGTTTCATTTGAACCTTCACCAGCTCGCCTGTTAAGGTTACTATACCAACATCATGACCAGACTTTGCCTGAGTAGCGACTACGTCTCCAATCGCTAACGATAGGCCTTCGGAGTTCCTAA
Source organism: Croceitalea sp. W27 (assembly GCF_055693185.1). Classification (NCBI taxonomy): domain Bacteria; kingdom Pseudomonadati; phylum Bacteroidota; class Flavobacteriia; order Flavobacteriales; family Flavobacteriaceae; genus Croceitalea; species Croceitalea sp. W27. Next base: position 2,347,531 of record NZ_CM146327.1, on the reverse strand, counting down.
AAAATTCTTTTCTGCTATTTTTAAAACGGACCTCTACACAGTCAAAAGGTTTTTGCCCATTGGGCAAAGACATGTTAGAAAGCCAATCAAATACCGTGAGTTTATTACAACCATCAGTGCCACAAGTGCCATTATTCTTGCATCCCCGCGGCTGCCCATCCTTGCCGGTTGAACAACTGCTACATCCCATACTTTATATATTGAATTAAGAAAAAAGCCAGAGCAATTTCTTAATAAGGGTTCATAAATTAACTAGAAGTAAATATACATATAAAATGTGGCAGGAAAGAAATCTTACTTTTTAAACTTCAACACCTCTGAACGTCCTTTTTTAAAGATTTTATTACTGGCATGTTTTCCTTTACGAAGCTTTTTTTGTTCCTCATAAGGTAGGGCGTGAATTTCTTTACAATCATCTGAGCAACAATTGTTCATAGCTATAGCACATTCCTCACATTGAATAAACAATAAATGGCAAGCTTCATTGGCGCAATTTACATGTTCGTCACATGGTTTTCCGCATTGGTGGCAATTGGCAATGATATCTTCAGATATACGCTCTCCCCTTCTATGGTCAAAAACAAAGTTTTTGCCTAAAAACTTGTTTTCCAGCTTCTTTTGATTGACCTGACGGGTATATTCTATAATTCCACCTTCCAACTGATATACTTGTTTGAATCCCTTGTGTTTATAATAGGCACTGGCCTTTTCACAACGTATGCCCCCTGTACAATACATGACCAATTTTTTATCTTCTTTGTGGTCTGCCAAGTCTTTTTCTATAATATCCAGCGAATCACGAAAAGTATCGACATCGGGTGTTACCGCATTTTTAAAATGCCCAATCTCACTTTCATAATGGTTGCGCATGTCCACAAGCACCGTATCCGGGTCTTCAATCAGTTCGTTAAAACGCTCCGCATTTACATGAACTCCCTTGTTGGTCACATCAAAAGTCTTGTCGTTAAGACCGTCAGCAACTATTTTTTGACGCACTTTTACTTTTAACTTCAAAAACGATTTGTTGTCTTGCTCTATTGCAATATTCAGTCGTACATTTTTTAAAAAAGTAATGCTGTCCAAATGTGTTTTAAAAGCATCGAAATTCTCTGCAGGTACAGAAAGCTGGGCATTTATGCCTTCATGGGCAACATAAATTCGCCCTAACACTTCTAAAGCATCCCAGTTAATAAAAAGATGATTTCTGAAAATTTCGGTATTACCGATGTGTGCATATTTATAGAAAGAGATAGTAAGCCGGTCTTTACCTGCTTCTTCTATTAATTTCTCTCTTTCTTTTGCACTTAATGTATTGTACAGTTGCATGCTATACTAATATTTTAAGTTTTAAAGTGTCGCAAAAATAGGAATTAAATAAAAAAGGCGCACCTCGCTTTCGGGTGCGCCTTTGACCACTAACATTTCTTTTTCATAGATAAAATAAGATACTGTGGTCTCAAAAAGTTTTAGAAACTATTTGACAATTATTTGAATTAGCTACCTAAAGGATGTAAACCTTTTAAAAAGGTTGCGTTGCCATTTTTAAATGCAAAAGAAATGGTATTTTAGTCGTCTAATTTTTGAAACATGGCTAACGAGAACGAGGCAAAATTAAAAGCATTAAAATTAACATTAGATAAGCTTGATAAAACATACGGTAAAGGTGCCGTTATGAAACTTGGTGACAGTGTAATAGAAGATGTCGAAGTCATATCTTCTGGCTCTTTAGGTCTGGATTTGGCCTTAGGTGTAGGAGGTTATCCAAGAGGAAGGGTAATCGAAATATATGGCCCGGAATCTTCGGGTAAGACAACTTTGACATTACACGCCATAGCTGAAGCTCAAAAAAATGGAGGTATCGCCGCCTTTATTGATGCAGAGCATGCTTTTGACCGTTTTTACGCCAAAAATTTAGGAGTCGACATTGATAACCTCATCATTTCGCAACCCGATCACGGCGAGCAAGCGTTAGAGATTACGGAGAATCTAATCCGTTCTGGGGCAATCGATATTGTTATCATTGATTCCGTTGCCGCTCTTACACCCAAAAGTGAGATTGAAGGGGAAATGGGTGACTCTAAAATGGGTTTACATGCACGATTGATGTCTCAAGCCCTCAGAAAACTAACTTCCACAATTAGTAAAACGCACTGTACCGTTATTTTCATTAACCAATTACGTGAAAAAATCGGAGTGATGTTCGGTAACCCCGAAACTACTACAGGTGGTAACGCACTTAAATTCTATGCTTCTGTTAGATTAGATATTAGACGTTCTACACAAATAAAAAGCACCGATGGTGATGTTTTAGGAAATAAGACCCGTGTAAAAGTAGTTAAGAACAAAGTTGCTCCGCCATTTAAAACAGTGGAATTCGACATTATGTACGGCGAAGGTATTTCTAAAGTAGGTGAAGTCTTAGATCTAGGTGTAGCCTATGAAATTGTAAAGAAAAGTGGTTCTTGGTTCAGTTACGGTGACACCAAATTAGGTCAAGGACGTGATGCCGTAAAATCACTTTTAGAAGATAATCCTGAATTGGCCGAAGAACTTGAAGAAAAAATACGCGAAGCCATAACTACACTAAAAGAGTAATTTAAATCACAAAAAACGTCTTAAACGCAACCTTTCTGGGCAAAACGCATCTTACTACTTGAAATTAAAGCCTATGAAAAAAGTAATTTTAGCACTGTGCTGTGCGTTAGCAATTCTCAGCAGTTCTAGTTGCTCGCTAGATTCTGATGAACAGAACTTTCAATTTACTGTTTTAGAAGTGGTAAGTGCTGATTTTCCCGAGTCTTTTGACCACAATGGAATACATGAGATTGAAGTGACTTTTACAAGACCCAATGACTGTACGTTTTTTGAAGGTTTTGAGGTGACCTCACCAGAGACCACCACTAGAATTGTTTCTACAATCGGCACAATACTTGAGAGTGATTCCTGCAACGATTCCTTAGAAGAAGTAAGTGCGACCTTTAGATTTCGAGTGGATTATACGGATACCTATTTATTTCGATTTTATTCGGGAACGGATGAGGCTGGTAACGCCACATACTTGGAATATGAGGTGCCCGTAATGCAATAAAAGACGATAATAATCTTAGTGTTAAATCTAACCAACAAATAGCTTGAGTCTTGAAAAACTCATAAATAACTGTAAACAGGGCAATCGACGGGCTCAAGAAGAACTCTACCGCAAATACTCGGGAGTGCTTTTTGGAATGTGCCTAAAGTATTCACGGAATAAAACAGAAGCTGAAGACAGTCTTCATGACAGTTTTATGACGATTTTCGACAAAATTGATCAATTTACGAACAAAGGTTCTTTTGAAGGTTGGATGAAACGGATTACCGTAAACACTGTTCTACAGAAATATAGAAAAGAGCAGCATTTGAATGTAGTCTCTGAAAACATGGGAGATGAAGAGGTAAGCATTGAAAGTGAGCATTTAGATAATATTAATCTCTCTACATTACTGAATTACATTCAAGAACTGCCCAATAAATACCGGCTCACGTTTAACCTTTATGTTCTTGACGGCTATTCTCACAAAGAAATCAGTGAGCTTTTAGGAACATCAACAGGAACATCAAAATCTAATTTGGCGAGGGCCAAAATGATTTTAAAAGAAAAAATTGAAAAAGAAAATATAAGCATAGCTTAATTACATTAAGTATGGAAAAAAAGAATTTAGAAAAACTCTACAAAGAGAAGTTGAAAGACTTCAGGCAGGTTCCTGACGAGAATGTTTGGGAGTCTATTGCCACTTCCTTGGATAAGAAGAAAAAGAAAAGGGTAATTCCGCTCTGGTGGAAACTGGGTGGGGTTGCCGCATTATTGGCATTATTTGTCTTTGTGATAAATCCTTTTGAATCAGCTATTCCTAAAGATCAAACCACAAGCACGGAAAAAAATACGGACCAAAATCCTGAGAAGAATACACGTAATCAAAAAATATCGAACGATTCTATTGAAATCATTAGAACGGAAAATGAACCCAAACTTGCAGATACCGAAAAAGCCGGACAAACTAATGAAACAAACAACACTCAAATAACAACCATACAATCTTCACAAAAAGATAACGTGAATGAAGCTGCAGGCCAACAATTTGCCAACACTAAAACGCAAAAAGACCAACAAAAAGAAAGTGTAAAGAATAAAGGAAGAATTCTTGTTGCAGAAAATGAGTCCTCTAACGAAAAGGCACTTAAAAAGGATAACAATCAAATAGATTTTAATAAATCACTACCTAATAATTCTAAAAACAGTGAAGTAGCAACCACTATTGATACTAAAAAAGAAAAGGTCGACACCGACCTTTATAAAAAAGAAGCTTTAGATAAAGAATTATCAAATACCAAAGAAGCTGTTGCCAAAACGGCTGTTGATTCTCTGGATTTAGAAAAAGGCAAAAAATCGATTTTCGACGCTATTAAAGAGAAAGAAGATCAAGAAGAGGTTGCTGAAGTAGAAACCAAGGAAAATAAATGGTCCGTTGGACCTTCTATTGCCCCGGTGTATTTTGATGCCGTGGGACAGGGTTCACCTATCCATTCAAATTTTGTAGAAAACTCAAAATCTGGAAACATTAATTTGAGCTACGGTTTAACGGTTGCCTATGATTTGGGCAAAAGACTAAAAGTTCGTTCGGGAATTCATAAGGTAGATTATGGTTACGATACCAACGAAATTGTTTTCTCATCGTCAATAGCGGCAAATAGTACTGGCACTATAGATAACATTAACTTTTCTCAAAGTTCAAGAACTATTGTGGTTCAAAGCAAAAAAGCTACTTCTAATGAATTATCCAGTCCGAATGCGAGTGATTTTGCAGCCCAAACTCCAGAAAGAGATGGTATTATGTCTCAGCAACTTGGCTATTTAGAAGTTCCTTTAGAATTAAACTATACCCTAGTGGATAAGAAAGTTGGTGTAAATCTTATAGGAGGATTCAGTTCATTATTTCTTGTAGACAACTCGGTTTCATTACAGTCTGAAGGTCTGGTAACCGAAATTGGTGAGGCCAATAATGTGAATAGCGTCAATTTCAGTGGAAACTTCGGATTAGGATTCAGTTATGAATTCTCTCCAAAAATTCAAATAAACTTAGAGCCGGTTTTTAAATATCAGTTGAACACCTTCTCGCAAACAGCAGGTAGTTTTAATCCTTATTCCGTTGGTATTTATAGTGGTGTTAGGTTTAACTTTTAATGTTATGATAAGGCATTAAAGTTTAAAAAGTTGGTTAGGAAGTGTCGCGCTAGCGGCATCCGAAAACACCTCGCAATTGCTACGAGGTGTTTTTTTATGCGTTTTTAATCAGTTCATCCAGTATTGTTTCCCTGACCTCTTCCCTAATTGTCGATGTGTCTTCCGTACCCAAAATCTGGGTATCCACAAATTTGTGTACCTTAACCCTAAGTCGCCCAGGGCCACCGCTAAAAAAGGTCCAAGAAAAGCGCTTCTTACAATCTAAAAAAGTAATTGGAACAATTGGTATATTATGTTTTATTGCCATACGGAATGCGCCATCCTTAAAACTATCGAGTGCCACATTTTCATCGGGCACCCCACCTTCGGGAAAAATACATATGCTTAAGCCCTGGTTCAGCCTGTGTTGTACGCGGCGATAAACAGCAGTTCTACTTTTAGGGTCATGACGGTTCACCAAAATACAGACCCGTTTATAAAAAAACCCGAATAAAGGAATCTTCGCCAGCTCCTCTTTGCCGACAAAAACAAAAGGATTTTTACTGACATAAAGCATCAACATAATGTCTAGCATACTAGTATGGTTAGCTGTAAGCATATAGCTTTTCTTCTTGTTAATTTCTTCTTCTAGTTTTACTTTCGGAAAACAAAACATACCGAAGAGTATCGTTTTTGCCCAAATGTTTCGAGCCAACCAAAAGAACTGTGGGTAGGTCTTTTCAGAAATCGTTGTAACCAATAAAAAAGGAAAGCATATGACTATTGGTAGGGCTACTAAGATGTAGAACCATATTCGGTATAGGGTATATCCTATATTTCTAATGAATTTAGACACAGGCAAAAATAGAATTTTTGACTATCTTTCTGATACTAACCTTAAAAAACAAAAAAATGGGTCTTTTATATGCTTTGTTAATCGGTGCTTTAGCAGGATGGCTGGCCGGAAAAATTATGAAAGGTGGTGGTTTTGGCGCGCTGATTAATATTATTTTAGGAATAGTTGGCGGGGTGGTAGGAAATTGGCTTTTCGGCATACTCGGAATATACATAGGCTCAGGTATTATCGGTGACCTGGTTACAGGGGTCATTGGTGCTGTTGTAGTTTTGTTCGTTGCCGGACTCTTTAAAAAATAAGTCACATCTATTAATTACTACAAAGCGGCTAAAAGCCGCTTTTTTTATATCCTTCGGATTGTTACTTTTACCACTTCAAAATACTACATGGCACGAATCTTAACAGGAATTCAGAGCACCGGTGTTCCACATCTAGGAAATATTTTAGGTGCAATAATGCCTGCCATTGCTATGGCAGAAAACCCAGCCAATGAATCTTTTCTTTTTATTGCGGATATGCATTCGCTTACACAGATAAAAAATGGCGAAGAACTACGAAAAAACACCTATGCTACCGCTGCGACCTGGCTTGCCTTTGGTTTAGATGTTGAAAAAACCGTATTCTACCGCCAAAGCGACGTTCCTCAGGTTACGGAGCTATCTTGGTATTTAAGTTGTTTTTTTCCATACCAGCGTTTGACTCTTGCACATTCCTTTAAGGATAAAGCAGACCGTTTAGAAGATGTAAATTCTGGATTGTTCGGTTACCCTATGCTTATGGCAGCCGACATTTTGTTGTATGATGCCAATATTGTACCTGTTGGTAAAGATCAGTCGCAACATTTAGAGATGACCCGTGATGTGGCTTCAAGATTCCACAATCTTTTTGGTGAAACCTTTGTAATGCCCGAGACGAAACTTCAAGAAAGCACCATGTATGTTCCTGGAACGGACGGTGCAAAAATGAGTAAGAGCAAGGGTAATACCATCAATCTTTTTCAACCGGATAAAAAGTTACGCAAACAGTTAATGGGCATTCAAACGGATAGCACACCTATGGAAGACCCCAAGGATCCTACGAACGATAATGTATTTGCCTTATACAAGTTACTCGCCTCACAAGAACAGATTGAAGAGATGAGTGCCAACTACCTAGCCGGAAATTATGGCTATGGTCATGCCAAACAGGCCTTATACGAGGTTATTCTTCAAAAATTTGAAGAACCCCGTGAAAAGTTCGACTATTACATGAACAACCTGAACGAAGTTGATGAGGCTTTGGCCATTGGTGCCGATAAAGCCAAAAAAGTAGCGAATGGAGTTCTAGAAAGAGTGAGGAGTAAGATTGGGTATTAAGCCTCCCCTAACCCCTCCAAAGGAGGGGGATTAATTGTTATTTATCTTCTATAGCCAATAATTCCATTTCAAAAATAAGAGCAGAATATGGGGGAATTAAGCCATTAGCTATGTTTCGTTCTCCGTATGCCAAATCTTGAGGTATAAAAACTCTCCATTTAGACCCTACTGGCATAATCTGAAGTGCTTCTTGCCATCCTTTAATAACTTGAGTAACGCCAAAAACAGCTGGTTCACCATCTTCTAAAGAACTATCAAACACTTTTCCATCAATCAACATTCCTGTATAATGAACTTTTACCTTATCAGAAGCAATTGGGATAGTACCATCGCCGTTAGTCAAAATCTCATATTGCAATCCACTTTCTGTTGTAATTATATTAGATTTTTTGCTGTTCTCTGCCAAAAAAATAATGCCTTTTTGATTTCTAATTTTATTTTCTTGTTCTTTAATAAGCTTAACTGTACTGCTAACAGTTTTGTTAACGACACTGTCTTCCATCTTTTCGGAATTATTGATTGCGTCTTTCAAACCTTTAGCAAATAAATCATAAGAAATAGTATCGATACCGATAGACCTTACTTTTTGTCCAATTTTGATACCATAGGCATAACTAAAACTTTGCAAACTATCCTTCTTATCTAAGATTTTGGCATTTTTAATATTCGCTAGTTCTGCGTTGACACCAGACAATTGAAGCTTTAGCCCATCAATTTCTTTGATCAAATCTTTCTTTTTTTGACTAAACCCTATAAAACCAAAAAAGAATATTGAAATAGCTAGAATAACTTTATTCATCTGAATTGTCTTGATTAATATGTGATGATAAAACTACGATTTATTGTGGAAAAGGTCTTGATTTTGTCATTCTGAGCGTAGCGAAGAATCTTTATAGGGAAAAATCTCTTCTAAAAAATTCATTTCTGGATTAATTGTTTTAATCAGGTCGATTTTTTTATTTCTAACCCAACCTTTTATCTCTTTTTCCCTTTTAATAGCCTCTTGTACCCATGTAAATTTTTCATAATACAATAAATATCTGCATTTGTATTTTGCCGCAAAAGTTTTTGTTCCTTCGTCAATATTTAACTGATGTTGGTGTAATCTTTTAGCTAAATGATTGGTCATGCCAGTGTATAATACTGTCTTATTTTTGTTTGTTATAATGTATACGTGATATACGTGCCATCCTTCATTATTCATAAGCTTAAATTAAAAAAAGATTCTTCGCTACGCTCAGAATGACAAATTAAACAGTTTAGCAACAAATCCCTTCCTAAATTTTCACAACCAATAATTTGCTAGTTAAACCTTGAATCTTGCATTTTCTCGATTCTTACGCTTAAAGGCATAATTCCTTAAAATTCATGTATTTCAAACTGGTAATGGCATTAAGGTATTTCATCTAAATACAACCCTTTTTTCAAATCCAGAGTCTACTTGATTTAAGCTTCAAATAAATGGTTTTCAGATAAATAATAGTTAAAAGGTCATAGAATAGAGCTGAAAAGTCGTCTAAAATAGAATGCCTTTTCTGTCTACAAACTATCGATAAAAGGGAAATCAAGGTTGGTTCTGAATTATATCGCTTCGAACAATTTACCGGGCAACGGACGAATCGCTCCTTTCATCTCCATATTCAATAACATGGCCGAAACTTTAAAAATTGGCAACTTACACTCCAAAGCAACGGTATCCAGTAGTTGTTTGCCGTTCATTTGCAAGTACGAGTAGATTGACTGTTCTGTTTCATCAAGCTCAACAAACAATTGTTTTTGAACAGGCCCTTTTTGCTGCTCATCGACCTGCCAGCCCATTAAATAGACCAATTCTGCCGCTGAGGTCAGCATTTGGGCCTTTTGCTGTTTGATCAAATTATTGCAGCCCACGCTATACTTATCGGTAGTTCTTCCGGGTACTGCAAAAACATCTCTATTATAGCTATTGGCAATATCCGCTGTAACCAAACTGCCTCCTTTTTCGGCAGATTCTACGACTATGGTAGCTTCGCTCATACCAGCAATAATACGGTTTCGTTTTAAAAAATTCTCTCGATCAGGGCTACTTGTGCTCCAAAACTCCGTTAAAAAACCACCGTTCTTCTCAATTTGAGCGACATATTTCTTATGTACCTTGGGGTAAATTTGGTTTAACCCATGTGCCAAACAACCAATAGTTTGTAGGTTGTGTTCCATTGCGGCACGTTGAACCGTAATATCTACACCATAGGCAAAACCACTAACGATTATTGGGTCTAAGGGCGCAATCGCCGAAATAAACTCTTCGCAAAATGCCTGCCCGTAGCTGGTAATTTTTCGTGTACCTACCACACTAACAATTTTTCGGTCTTTTAAATCAATATTGCCCGATTTAAAAAGTAAAATAGGGCCGTCGATACAATGCTTTAAGTGTTTGGGGTAGTCTGGTTCAAGAAAATAAGCATAAGCAATATTATTTTCTTGAATGAATTTTAACTCTGCCTCGGCCGCTTCTAAATGCTCCGTATCATATAAACTCCGAATAGTATAAGTGCCTATACCGTCTATTTTAAGTAACGTTCCCCCTTTTTCCTTGAAAATTGCCTGGGCGTTACCACATCTATCCAACAATTTTTTGGCATTTACATCTCCTATATTAGGTATTCGCTGTAATCGAAGTAGGGCAATTAGTTCATTCTCAGACATCAATTCTGCAACTTGAGTTTTCCACAAAATACACAAAATAGAATGTTAATAAAAAGTTATCTAGGCTATTTTCTACTCCTTCAAATTTTCTAATATTTGCTCCAATGCGAACCGAACACTATATAAAGGAATTACTTTACAGATATAACTGTGTGGTTGTGCCAGAGTTTGGAGCCTTTTTGGCCCATACAGCTTCTGCACGTATTGATTCGGTATCCAACACTTTACATCCACCAACAAAAGTGATTTCATTCAATCAACAGCTTTCTAAAAACGATGGTTTGTTGGTCTCGCATATATCAAAGGCAAAAAAGCTTTCGTACGAAGACCTTCTTGAAGAAGTAATCACAACTTCAAAAAGTTGGAAAGAACGTTTACAAAATGGCGAAAGTATTGACTTGCACGGTGTGGGAAAATTATCGATGAACACCGAGCAAAAGATTCAATTTGAGCCTGAAGAGAAAATAAATTATTTGGCTTCCTCATTCGGACTTTCTGCTTTCTCTGCCGCACCTGTTCTTAGAGAAACATTAAAAGAAGAGGTTGAAATATTGGAAGAAAAGGTTCCCTTTATAATTACGCCAGAAAAACGTAAAGAATCCTCCTTTAGGCCTTTACTAAAATACGCAGCGGTATTTTTACTGCTTTGTGCCACGGGTGTTACGGGATATCAATTTTACAACCAGAATTTAGAGAAGCAAGAACTGGTTGAAAAAGAAGCCCAAAGAGAGGTCTCAAGACATATTCAAGAAGCAACTTTTTTTGATACTACACCTTTGGAACTTCCAGCATTGAGTATCAAAATTGATAAAAAAGAAGTTGTTACAGGTCCGCAACATCACATTATCGCAGGAGCTTTTCGTGTTAGGGAAAATGCCGACAAAAAAGTAAAACAACTTGAAAAATTGGGCTACAGCGCCCAATACATTGGGGCGAATAAATTTGGTCTGCATCAAGTAGCTTATTCTAGTTTTAGTGATTCACGTGAAGCGCTTCGTTTTCTTCGAAAAATTAAACGTACCGTATCAAAAGATGCGTGGATGCTTTCAGAGAAATAGTAATTCTTTCTTTATTCCCGAAGTACACTTCAATATCTTTGTTCAAAATTTACTTTCATGCGTCCTAAAAACCCTAGTGAATCGCGAACTATAATGACGGATATGGTTTTGCCCAGTGAAACTAATCCCTTAAATAATCTTTTTGGAGGAGAACTGCTTGCTAGAATGGATAGGGCTGCGAGTATCGCAGCAAGACGCCATAGTCGAAGAATTACGGTTACCGCATCGGTGAACCACGTAGCTTTTAACCGTTCTGTACCCTTAGGGAGTGTAGTTACTGTGGAGGCCGCCGTTTCAAGAGCTTTTAAGACCTCAATGGAAATCTATATTGATGTTTGGATGGAAGATCGCTTTACGGGTGAGAAGACCAAGGCCAATGAAGCTATTTACACTTTTGTTGCCGTTGACGATACGGGTATCCCTACCGAAGTACCCTCTTTAGAACCTGTTACGGAACAAGAAAAAGAACGTTTTGATGCCGCCCTTAGAAGAAAACAGTTGAGTTTGGTATTAGCAGGCAAAATGAAGCCCAACGAAGCAACAGAATTACGCGCGCTTTTTATGGATTAAAGCTGATAGATCCAGTTTTCAGGATTTAGTCTTTTGGTATCTTGGTACAAATAGAACTTTAAACTTGTCGCGCCACTGAACCGATTGGTATAAATTTCACCCAAAGCTTCTTTCGCAGCTACTTTATCCCCTTTTTGCACATAAATTTTAGAGAGGTTGTAATACATGCTTATGTAATTACCGTGTCTTAGATACACTCCCTTTACTCCCATTTTATTCGTGAAAATGGTAATAACCTCACCTTCAAAAATAGCCCTTGCCTGTCCTCCCTTATCCGTAGTAATTGTAACGCCATTGTTTTGGTGTTTTATCCCTGGGTAAATTTTATCGGCATACACCCCAAAGCCTTGACTTTTAATTCCTTTTTCGACTGGCCATATCAACTTGCCTTTATTGGAAGAGAAATTATTGGCAATGAGCTTCGCCTCTGGAGTTAAGGCAAAGGTGGTTGTATTGTTACTTCCTGATTTCTTATTTGATGATGCAATGGCCGAACGAATCAATTTTTCTATTTCCCTATCGATTCTTCGCGATTCTTTTTTCTTTTTATCTATAGCCTGGGTGTATTTAGACTCGTTCTGCTTGATTGTTTTGAGCAAAGCTTGTTGAGCGCCTATTTCTTTTGATAAATCGTTTTTAGCCCTTCTATTTTCGGCGAGTAACTGGTCTTTTATTTTTCGTTGTTCGACCAAATCTTTGTTTAAGGTCGATAATTCTTCCGTCTTGGCCTCGATACTCTCACCTTGTTGCTTGCGATGCTTCGTATATTGCTTCATATACTGTAATCGCTTAAATGCTTGAAAAAAGTTGTCTGCGGAAAGCAAAAACATCAGCCGGTTATTCTGTGTTTTATTTTGATATGATTTCCGAATCAGCTGTGCGTAGTCATCTTTTAACAGCTCTAAATCTTCACGAAGCTTACCGATACTTCGCACATTGGCATTAATCTGTCTATTTAAAAGATTTGATTGCTGATTGGTTACCCTAATAAGCTCTTGGCGCACATTTATCTTTCTATCTAGGGCATCCATCTGTTCAAGAACATTGCCTTTCTCCTGTTTCTCCTCGGAAAGCAGCCTATTCATTTCACGAATTTCCTTTTGAAGTTTGGCACGTTTGGCTTCTAAAGCTTTTTGCTGGCTGGTCTGCGCATTTAGTCCCACAGAAAAGAGTAAGGCAACTACTAAAAATACGATATGGCAGCCAAGTAGTTTTCTCATATCACTCTAAAACTATCTCTTCAAAACCTTTCGGTATTTTATATGGAAAATTCAATTGTTTGCCAAACTCAATGCCCCTATAAGATAGGTCTATCTTGGTTGTATCGTCCTTATTTATTGCTTCAATAGCTATGGTGGTAGGAAGCACTTTTGTGTCTACATCTTGGTATTGATAGTTCATTTTCAAAATCCTATTTTCCCAAGGCTGTGATAATTCTTGCGCGGCTACTTTAAAGTTCTTGGGTTCTAAAAAGAAAACGATCTTGAATAGATCATTCAGCTTTTTTGGTTCAAGGCGATATTTGGCATCAACTATTTCAGAAGCGTATTTTTCAGTTCTTAAATCTAAAACTGCATTGCCAAGCAATAGATTCTGAACCTTTGAAAAGTCCAGATCGGTACCCAATAAATTACTGAGATAAGAAAAGTCGCCATCAAAATATTCATTTTGCAATTTGTTGTAGAAAGAGACCCTGTTATTTGTAATTATTGCTTTTACAACAGGAATTGGAGAACTACTGATCCAAATTATACTGTCTTTTTGCATTCTAAGATTAACCGTAAAACCTTGAGAAGATTTTCCATCATCATAGTCAATCTTTATTCTACCACTTAGGGTCTGAAAGTCCAATTCATTCTGATAATGATTCGAGATAACCCTTTTAGTAGTCAACGACTCATCAACCTCGCCTGCAGCTATTGTTTTGGTCGATTTACACGAAGCAATAAAAACCAAAAGCGATACCAAACCTATTCTTTGTAGTATTTTAAAGGTGATGTTCATTCTAAAATCCTGGTTTTATCTTACTAAGGTACAGATTTGCCTTTGAAAAATTACTCATCTTGGTGCAGGCATCCGCTAGGGTTTGATATATTTTGTTTGCCAACGGGATATCGTCGAAAAGGTAGTCTAAAGCACTTTCTAAAACCTCTATGGCCTGACTGTTTTTATTATTCTTATGAAGTGATAACCCATATGCATAGTAAAAATAGGGCTGTAATGGATACGCTTCTACCGCATCTCTAGCGTTATTCTCAACTATTCGGTATTGCTCTAACTTCAGTTGGTTCTTAATGTTCATTTCCAGACCTTTTGAAGTGGGTTCACTCGCAACAATAAAGGCACTTGTGGATTTTACTTGGGCATTTTGCTTGTTTTTATTATTGGCATCATCTATTCTAGCCAATAAATTATCTTTAAAAGTAGATTTTTTTATACCTTTCAGTATATCAATGGCGTTTTGATATTGTTTCTTTCTGAAATAGATTAAAGCGAGGTTTTTTTGAAGGTCAACGTTGTCAAAAGGCAATGTAAATTTAACCTCATCCATCGTGCTGGATTGTTTTTCCAATAAGGTGAAAAGTGTGTCTAAATACCAATAATTTTCTGGTTCTGAGATGATGCTTTCAACAGCATATTGTTGCCCCAAAATATATTTTTTATCTAAAAGATAGGCTTTTGCCAACTCATGGTTTATGACATTATTCTCGGGTTGCAGCCTTTTACATTCTAGAAAAAGGTTAATGGAGCGGTCATAGTTTTGAATTCCCTTTTGTTTTAGCGCCTCAAAGAATTTTTCTTGAAACTCATCGGTATATTCCTCTAGAAAAACTTCGGCACTTTCCTCTTCTTCAATGATTTTAGAAGGTTCTTCTTGGGCGCAGGCAATTTGTAACGCGCAAATGCACATTAAAATAAATCCTATACAAAAGATTATGTTTTTCATAAGTGTTATTACCCTTCGGCTGCGCTCAGGGCGACAAATCATTATAAATTTTTTTCATTTTATACACCCTTAAAGTCCCCTCAAGGGGACAATCTTGATTATCACCTATGCAAAAGGAGACCATCTAAAAAGTTATCGAAATCCATTTTGTCAAGTTGAGCTTGTCGAAACTGAAATAGATTATCAGTAAGTTAAAATATTTCGACAGGCTCAATATGACAATGAACTCAATTTTTAGACAACTTCTTAAGGAGAGACTTACTCTAACACCGAATAATCACCAATACTAATGGTTTCAAAATTACCATTGTATTTTACATGATTCCCAATCATAGCATTGTCCAAATTAGCATTTTTGATAGTAGTATGACTTTGGATTATACTATTTTTAACGGTTGAGTCTTCAATTACTGATTCTGCGCCAATCGATACAAAAGGACCAATAGTAGTGTTTTTTAAGACTACATTTTCGCCAATAAAACAAGGTTCTATAATATTTGCATTCTCCTTTTTAACGGAAGTCGAAATCATGTTTTCTCCATCTTTCTCTAAAAAGCCTAACATGCGTTGATTGGTTTCGACAGTTACCTTTTTATTTCCGCAATCCATCCACTCATCTACTTGCCCTGTAACGAATCTTTTTCCATCTGCCATCATGCGCTTAATACCATCGTTTATTTGATATTCGCCACCGTTGATTACATTGTTATCTAAAACATATTGCAACTCCGTTTTAAGTGCTCCAACATCTTTAAAATAGTAGATTCCGATAACCGCTAAATCTGATACAAATTCTTCTGGTTTTTCTACCAGTTCCACAATCTCATTAGCATCATTCAGTTTAACAACGCCAAAAGCTTCCGGTTGGTCAACTTGTTTTACCCAAATAACGCTGTCCGCATCTTTATCTAGATTAAACTCCGCTCGTATTAGAGTATCTGCATAAGCAATTACCGCTGGCCCACTTAATGAAGGTTTAGCGCTCATTATAGCGTGCCCAGTGCCCAAGGGTTGGTCTTGCCTATAAATAGAAGCCTTTGCGCCTAATTCTTCGGCTAAAGCCGTTAAACTTGCTACAACATCATCTCCAAAAAAGGCAGGGTCACCAAGAATAAAAGCTACTTCTTCTATTGGTTCGCCAAGCACCTTTGCAATATCGCTCACTAATCGGTGCACAATAGGTTTACCTGCTACTGGAATTAATGGTTTTGGAACCGTTAAACTATGTGGTCGTAATCTTGAGCCTCTGCCGGCCATTGGTACTATTATTTTCATAAAACTGCCTGCAAAACAGGTATCTTTTAGTTAGTATTTATTTTCAATTTAGGTTTCGCATCTCGACTCCGCTCGATATGACAGCGTAACCTGACATTCCATCACTTAGTGCCTGTCGAACCAAAACCACCTTCACCACGAGAGGTCTCGGACAATTCTGTTACCTCATTCCAATCTGCGCGTTCGTGTTTGGCAATCACCAATTGTGCAACACGCTCGCCATCTTCAATAATAAAATCTTCATTTGATAGGTTTACCAAAATAACGCCTATCTCACCGCGATAATCCGCATCCACTGTTCCCGGGGCGTTAAGCACCGTAATGCCTTTTTTAGCCGCCAAACCGCTTCTAGGTCTAACCTGAGCTTCAAAGCCAACTGGCAACTCAATAAAAAGCCCTGTTTTTACAATGGTTCTTTCTAAAGGTTTTAACGTTATTGCTTCAGAAATATTGGCTCTTAAATCCATGCCCGCAGAAGCATTGGTTTCGTAATGCGGTAATGGGTGTTTTGATTTGTTGATGATGTTTATTTTCATATTCATTTCTGTCTGTTCAAGCGGAGTCCATAACGATTTTTATGTTCTATAATTCAAATTGACCTCTCGACTCCGCTCGAGGGGACAACTTTATTAATCTTGCTTTTCTATTTCTTCTTCTAATACATTAATGATTGACACCATTTCTTCTCTTAAAACTGGGCCTTCGTCAAAAATAGATTGCATCCAGCCTCTAAGTTGTTGCATGAGTTTATCAAATTCAAAAGATTTAAATAACCTAATATATTTGTCTTTCACTTTTTCCGATTCTAAAATATCTTTTGAATCAAAATTAAAATCTTTTAATGGCTGTTTTAATAGAAAAGGATATAATAGTTGTTTAGAAAACTCTCTCGCTTGATGCTCTTCTTCCTGATAATCTTTTATAAGGTCTTGAATAGTAGCTAATTTGGTTTTCAAACTATCATTAGAGATTAATTCTATTTTGCCTGAGCCGATTACAGAATTATAAATACCTTGAAAGGGGTCAAATGTCCAATTAGCATTTATTGTATTCACTAATGTTACTGAACTATCTGCTGATAGTGTTTGTAATTCTGTAGACATTACATTTTCTATAGCCTTTTTGCGTTTTAATTGACTACTGTAAATAACATCGAATTTTTTTAAGTTTTTACTAAACTCCTGATGAAGGCTTTTCATCACTTTAAGCTCTTCTTTTTTAAGCTCGCGATTGTTATTCCAAGTATTTACTTGTAGTGCCAACAAAATACCTATCATAACTAGAACAATCTCGCCAATGGCATATTTTAAATACTTGCCCAACTTATTCTCATTGAGCGCGCGGTTTCTTATTTTATTGAAGAGTTTTATCATATGTATTTCCCGCAAAAGTGGGAATCTTTAATGTTATTTAACTAATATGCTTCATTTGCACTTCGACTCCGCTCAGTGTGACACTCAGCATATTTTATATTTTTTTATTTAAAAATATCACCTTTAACTTATCACCTTCCAGTTTATAAATGAGAGCCAAAAATACTAAAAGCAGGATGCTGCCCGCAATTAAGTTTCGGTTAAAAACATAAAAGGAAAGTGCAGAAAATACTATTGACAATCCTCCATAAAAGAAAATTTTACGCATGTTATATGGGATGGGGTAATGCTTTCTCCCAAAATAATAAGACAGACTCATCATAGTGCCATAAGCAACTAATGTTGCCATCGCAGAAGCCATATATCCAATCTTAGGAATAAAGATAAAATTGATAAGTAAAGTCAAAATAGCACCTATGGAAGAGATGTATGCGCCATACTTTGTTCTATCCGTTATTTTGTACCATACTGATAGGTTATGGTAAATGCCTAAACAGAAACTGGCTAAAATTATTATCGGCACAATATCCATAGCATCCCAATACGATTCATCACGAACAAATAGTACCTTTAAAATATCGGCAAAAACTACAACTGCAAGTAAAATAAAACTTCCTAAAATGACAAAGTAATTTGTAATCTGTGCGTAGGTTTTCTGAGGGTTTTCTGTTTTCGCGTGACTAAAGAAAAAAGGTTCAATCCCCATTCTAAAAGCTGTGCCAAATAATGTCATAAACAGTGCAAGTTTTAAGCAGGCGGAGTATTTTCCAACTTCACTTCTGGCAATTTGCTCTGGCAATAATTCATCTAATAGAATTCTATTGGAAACTTCATTAATTGTAAAAGCTATCCCAGCAATTAAAACTGGCAAAGAATATTTCATCATCCTAAGCCATAAATCTTTATCGAAATTATAATTAGAACTTACGTAAAGCTTGAGCATTAAAACTAATGTTATGGCACTAGAAATAAGCATTGCAATAAATATGTATGTAATTTCAAAGTCCGGTTTATATAGGGCGCTTAATATCCCTTCTGGATTATTAGCTGCTAATTTTGGCAAAAGCAAAAGGAAGAAAAGATTCAATCCTAAATTGATTGCTACGTTTAGGATTTTAATTATTGCATAATTCATTGGTTTCTCATTGGCCCTTAACCATGCAAAAGGTATAATTACTAATGCATCTAAGGCCAGAATAACAATTGAATATTGAACAAATTTTAAAGGTATTTCTATTACGGTTGATATTCCATGTTGGAATAAAAATGAAACCAATACAAATAAAATGGTGGTCACTAAAATGGAAACTAGAGATGTAGAGACCACTATTTGCTTATTGTCTTTACCGTTATAAAATCTGAAGAAGGCTGTTTCCATTCCATAAGCCAGTAGCACATTGAAAATTGCAAACCATGCGAATATTATTGAAATTTCTCCATAGCCAGCCGTCGCAAGAACACCAGTATATAGTGGAAGCAACAAAAAAGACATCATCCTTGGCAACACCGTTGCCAAACCATAAATTGCTGTTTGCTTAAATAGCTTTTTGAGCGGATTCAATAGAAAACGTGCGTTTAAAAGAAACCCCGAAGTTAAACTTCAGGGCTATATGTTTTCATAAAAGTAGTCATAAACCTTCTTTGTTCAAAAGTAGTGGCTTTAACTATTGATAAAGCAATGGTTTTTTCTCTTTTACACCTTCTATTTTGAAATATTTTATTTGATCACCATCAATATAGCTAACAACACACTCATCCCCTGAAATTTCAAAAGGGAATTTCTCTTGTAATTTTGGGGGCTGATTACCAACTTCTTGTTTAGCGTCTTCGTGCATAATGATATCTTGTTTGTCAGAATTCACCTTCATGAAATTTGCTGTTGCAATCCGGTTACCTTCCCTTGTTTCCATGTTGATATCAGCAATTTTACCTCTAAAAAAAGCTTGTTGCATTTTGATGTTGTCCATTTTATCTGAAAGCACAGGTATTTCCAGTTTTATTCCAGACCCACTTTCAGGCCTACCTCCAGTCCATGATTGACAGGTAGCTTGGCCCATTTCAAAGGGTGCGTTTTTAACCAGTTTTTTTTGTGATGAACATCCTGATAAGGAAAAGACCATTGCTAAGATTGTATAGGTAAAGATTCTCATATGTCTCATTTAACGATTATAAAGATACTAAACCAAAAGTAGTGCCAAAATTCGGTTTTACTCTTTCTCCATTACGATTAATATATTTTATATCTTGTTGTTCTCATATGAACTTCCTTTATCCTCTAAAATGAAAACATCAATTCTAAAAATAGCCTTTTTAGTTATTATTACTGCCCAATTTTCCTGTAAGGAAAAAGTGAAGGAGGTTGCTGTAAAATCTCGCCCCAATATTATTTTCATAATGTCAGATGATCATGCCTACCAAGCCATTAGCGCATATAATAGTCATTTAATTCAAACTCCGAACATCGATAGAATTGCAAAAGAAGGTATAACCTTTACAAACGCCTGTGTTACGAACTCAATCTGTGCCCCTTCTAGGGCGACTATTCTTACCGGCAAGCATACCCATATCAATGGGAAGACAGACAATCGACGGCCTTTTGATACAACACAGGTTACTTTTCCAGAGATATTTCAAAAAGCGGGTTACCAAACTGCTATGTATGGAAAATTACATTTTGGCAATAATCCAAAAGGGGTTGATGATTATATGATTCTACCTGGACAAGGAAACTATATAAATCCCGATTTCATTACAAAAACAGGTGATACTATAAGAAAAGAAGGTTATGTGACCGATGTTATTACAGACTTAACGCTCGAATGGCTAGAAAAGAAACGAGATACTGCAAAGCCATTTATGTTAATGTATCTACATAAAGCACCACACAGACCATGGTGGCCAAGACCGGATAAATTTGAAGAGTATCTGTCTAAAAAATTTCCTGAGCCAACCTCTCTTTTTGATAGCTACGAAAATCGAGGTACTGCAGCAAGAACAGCAGAAATGAACTTGCTCACAGACATGATGTATAACCATGATAGTAAAATTCGCCCAGAACTGACAAAAAAAATGAACCCACTTCCGCTGGTTCCTGAATATGAAGGAGGTTTTGACAAGCCTTATACTGACAGAATCAATGCAGAACAAAAAGTAGCGTACGACCCTATTTTGGATAAAATCAACAAAGATTTTGAAGAAAACTGGCCCAAAATGACCAAAAAAGAGAAAATGAGCTGGAAGTATCAACGCTATATGCAAGATTATTTGGCTTGTGTTTCTTCTGTTGATGATAATGTTGGTCGAGTTCTGGATTATTTAGATGAGAACAAAATGACTGACAATACTATAGTAATTTACACCTCAGATCAAGGGTTTTACTTAGGAGAACATGGTTGGTTTGACAAAAGGTTTATTTATAATGAATCATTTAAGACTCCTCTTTTAATTCGTTGGCCAAATGAAATTAAAGCAGGAATATCTAATGAAGAAATGGTGCAAAACTTGGATTTTGCTCAAACAATGCTAGAAGCTGCACAAATTCAAGCTCCAAATGATATGCAAGGGGAAAGTCTAATGCCCTTATTGACATCTAACTACACAGATTGGACCCGTAATGCGGTATATTACCATTATTACGAATATCCCGCGGTACACCAAGTGAAAAGGCATTACGGCATTGTAACTATTGATTATAAATTGTCCCACTTTTACTATGATATTGATGAATGGGAACTTTATGACCGAAAAAAAGACCCCAATGAAATGAACAATGTCTATAATGACCCAGCTTATACTGAAATAGTTACTGAGCTTAAATTAAAGCTGGATGATTTAAGAGAAAAATATGGTGATTCTGATGAGTTGAACCAAAAATATATCGATATTCATAATGCTAGTAATATTGATTCTCCCTTAAATAAGAAATAGCTTAAAATACATTTTCAAATTTTATTCAGAATCCCTTAAAACTCTCAAATCTTCTAGTTCTTTCTTAATTTGTTTTGTTATAAATAACCCTAATACCAGTAATATCACAATTGAGGATACTACAATATAGTTATAGAAGCCAGTGCTAAGACTAGCTTTAAATAAGGGTAAGAGAATAACGAAACCAATACCATACAGTGTAACTATTAATGGTGTTACAACAAAGTGCACAATTCTTCTTTCCGAATAGTACCTCAACAATTCTTCCTTAAATATTCTGCTATCTCTACCACTATTTATTTTCTTAATATTTTGAATGCTTAAAATCTCAATGATAATACGAACAACCAAACTCCCTATCATAAGCGCCAGACCCAATATAATCCGTTTGTTGTTGTATCCTGAGATATAGAAGAAAAAGCCCACTAAAACCAAACAAGTCGAAAAAAGAACGTAATTAGTTATCTTTTGTTTGTTCTTGATTTTCTCTATTTCTTGCATTAGTATTTGAAACCCATCTTTAGGTGGCCTAATCTCATCCTGCTTATTCCATTTAGATTGTATTTCGTCAAAACTATTCATGATGTACACATTTAGTAAGTTCATTTTTTATACGGTGTATTCTTGTTCTAATAGCCTCATGCTTTATACCGATAACTTCTGCAATTTCCTTTTGTGGAAGCCCTTCTAACACTAGTAAGATAATCGCCTTATTTGTTTCAGAAAGTTTATTGATACAACTATACAAGCTCTCAAACATTTTTTCTCTATCAGCTGTAGGAACTTCTTCCCGTGTTTCAGGAATTGTATCTGCCGCATAAATTTTCACTTTCTTTTTGATTCGTCGTAACTCCGAAAGACATGTGTTTACCGTTATTCTGTAAATCCATGTAGACACTTTGCTGTCATTTCTAAAATCATTTAAATTATCCCAAACCCTTATAAATACCTCTTGAGCAAGATCATTGGCTTCGTCTTGATTACCTGCCAAATATCCAAGACAAAGTCGCATGACTTTATCGTAGTTTGAATGATAAATCTCTTGAAATGTCTTCTGTTTTTCTTTCATTCTTATTTTAAAGCTGCCACTACTTTATCAAAAACCATTCTGGTTTGTCGTACATAATAAAATGTGCAGAATCTTCGGCATACTCAATATTATAGTTTTTTAGCTTCTTATATTGGTTCTCAAACGTCGTTTTTACCATATCTAATCCGTAAGGTTGTGCGGCCCCCAGAATTGTAACAGGAATAGCTATTTTAGCAATATCCTCCCTTAAATCTAGCTTTAACAAGTCTGTATAGCCATAAACATAGGTTTCTCTGTCTGCCTGTAGTATCCAACCTGTTATTTGTTGTTGTTTTTGAATATTTAAGGTCATTCCCAAAGCCATTTGAGCAGCCATGCTTTGAAAGGACACTTTATCCATCTCTAACAATTGTTTGTTCCATGGGCTCTCATAGGCTATCTTTTCGCTGTCAAAGTTAGGAATCATTAGAGCTCCTGTTGATGGTAGTGCATCAACAATGATTAATTTGGAATATGGGTGTTTATAATCGGTTGCCAACCACAATCCTAAGGCACCTCCCAAACTATGCCCAATAATTATGGGGTTTTCAAGCTCGTGTTCTTTAACATATTTGTTGACAGCATCTTTAATTTTGGGCAGCCATGGCTTTTCAATTGGTGTGACATTACCAAAACCGGCAAAGGTAAAAACATGGCACTCGTAATTTTTTGAAAGTTCAACGACTACATCTTCCCATACCGATCCGGTACACGTAAAGCCTGGAAATAATAGAATTGATTCTCCTGTTCCGACTACGTCGACTTCAAATTCTTTGTATTGCCCTTTTACAGAAACTACAATAAATAGTAGGAATAGCATAATTGCTTTTTTAGCTGTCTTCATTTTTTTGAAATTTAGATTGAATTTCCCTTTAGATTCAATTCTCAAAAAATGTTACATCTAAAAACAAAAAAACCTCACATTACTGTGAGGTTCCTAATTTATTTGAAGTAAAAATTATCTAATTATTCAAAGCCTCGGCTCCACCAACAATTTCTAAAATCTCATTTGTAATCGCTGCTTGTCTTGCTTTGTTATAGGTCAACTTCAACTGATCTCTTAACTCAGTGGCATTATCCGTTGCCTTGTGCATTGCTGTCATACGAGCACCGTGTTCACTAGCAAACGAATCACGGATAGCTTTGTACAACTGCGTCTTTAATGATTTCGGAATCAGTTGTTCTACAATCTCTGGCTTTGATGGCTCAAAAATATAATCCGCCGCTCCAGAAGTATCGCCCTCAACCGGGACAATTGGTAAAAACTGTTCCGACATGATGATTTGGGTTGCGGCATTTTTGAACTTATTATACACCAATTCAATTTTATCATACTCCCCTTCTGTAAAACGCTGCATTAGGTTTTCAGCAATAACGGCAACATTATCAAAAGTTAAATCATCATAAACATTACTATGATTAGAAAGTATGTTATTGTTTTTCCCTAGAGCATCGTTAGCTTTCTTCCCAACAGTAATAAAATCTAATTGCTTACCATTGTAAGTTTCTAACAAAACTGAACATTGCTTTATAATATTGGTATTAAAAGCACCACAAAGTCCACGATTTGAAGTTATTGCCACTACCAATACTTTATTGACCTCACGGTTATCAGCATATTTGCTTCCTGCATCCCCATCTAAGCTAGCACTTAAACTCTGTAAAAGTTCAGTTAGTTTATCCGAATATGGTCGCATTGCAGTAATAGCATCTTGAGCTTTTTTCAATTTTGCAGCAGATACCATTTTCATGGCACTAGTAATCTGCATCGTTGAAGAAACGGATGCTATTCTATTTCGTATTTCCTTTAAGTTTGCCATTCTTTAAATTTATTAATTCCTGCTTCTCCTTTGACTGCGCTCAGGATGACAACAGAAATGACAACTAGCTTCTGTACTTTCCTGATAAATCTTTACAAACGGCAGTTAATGTATCTGTAACCTCATCGGTTAATTTACCTGCCTTTAAGGTATCTAAAACACCTCTATGCTTAGCATTTAAGAACTCGATGAAATCTCTTTCAAACTCCTTTACTTTATCAACCGGTACATCGCGCAACAAGTTTTTAGAGCCTGCAAAAATGATCGCTACTTGGTCTTCTACAGTAAAAGGATCATTTTGTGCTTGCTTTAATATTTCAACATTTCTACGTCCTTTTTCAATAACGTTTAATGTAGCTGCATCTAAATCTGAACCGAACTTAGCAAATGCTTCCAATTCACGGAATTGAGCTTGATCTAACTTCAAAGTACCTGCTACTTTCTTCATAGACTTAATCTGAGCAGAACCACCCACACGAGATACTGAGATACCTACGTTAATCGCTGGACGAACACCTTGGTTGAATAAATCTTGCTCTAAGAAAATCTGACCATCCGTAATCGAAATTACGTTTGTTGGTATATATGCAGAAACGTCACCCGCTTGTGTTTCAATAATTGGTAATGCAGTTAAAGAACCGCCACCTTTTACGATTGGCTTTAATGAATCTGGAAGGTCATTCATGTTCTTCGCAATTTCATCATCAGCAATAACTTTAGCCGAACGCTCTAATAATCTTGAGTGTAAATAGAATACATCACCAGGGTATGCTTCACGTCCTGGAGGTCTTCTTAATAATAAGGATACCTCACGGTAAGCAACCGCTTGTTTAGATAAATCATCATAGATAATTAATGCTGGTCTACCTGTATCTCTAAAATACTCTCCAACAGCAGCACCTGCAAAAGGAGCATATACCTGCATTGGAGCAGGGTCAGATGCGTTTGCTGCAACAATAGTCGTATAAGCTAGCGCACCTTTATCTTCTAACGTTTTAGCAATGGCCGCAACAGTAGATGCTTTTTGTCCAATTGCTACATATATACAATATACTGGCTCACCAGCATCGTAAAATTCTTTTTGATTAAGGATGGTGTCAATACAAACAGTAGTCTTACCAGTCTGACGGTCACCAATCACCAATTCACGTTGTCCTCTACCTACAGGAATCATCGCGTCAATCGCTTTGATACCGGTCTGTAATGGTTCATTTACTGGTTGACGGTAAATTACACCAGGCGCTTTACGCTCTAATGGCATTTCATAAGTTTTACCCGAAATTGGACCCTTTCCATCAATAGGTGCTCCTAAAGTATTAACAACACGGCCAACAATACCTTCACCCACATTTATAGAAGCGATACGTTGTGTTCGTTTTACGGTAGCCCCTTCTGTAATTTCCCTTGACGGACCTAACAATACGACCCCAACATTATCTTCTTCTAAATTCAGTACGATACCTTGCATACCGCCATCAAACTCAACTAGTTCACCATATTGAACATTTGCCAAACCGTACACACGTGCAATACCATCACCTACCTGAAGTACTGTACCCACTTCGTCTAGAGAAGCATTTGCTTCGAAACCTGATAATTGCTGTTTTAATATTGCTGAAACCTCAGCTGCTTTTACTCCTGCCATTTTTATAGACTATTTGTAAATTCTCGTTTTAATCCGTTTAGTTTGCTTGCCACACTGGCATCGTATTGTAAATCGCCCACTCTTAGAATGAATCCGCCAACAATACTTTCATCAACCTTATTTTCTATGGTAACCTTATTACCTGTTAGTTTGGTTACCTGTGCTAAAATCTTTTTTTCTAAATCTGCGGTTAAAGGAACCGCTGACGTTACAAAAGCGACATCTTCACCTTTCAATTTTTCATGAAGGATAATGTACTTATAAGCCACTTCTTGAAGCATTTCGATACGCTTGTTTCCTGTTAGTGTGCCGATTAAACCCAAAGTAATTTCGTTGCTTCCTTTGAAGATTTCGTTTAATGCTTTTTTCTTGACCTCACTCTTAACAACAGGACTAGATAGCACATTCTGTAATTCTGTATTCTCAGAAATTACAGCTGCTATATTGCGCATATCTTTTTCAACTTTATCCGCTGCTTTCTTTTCAACAGCGAAGTCTAAAGTTGCTTTTGCATATCGTATGGCCGCTCTAGCTTCGTTCATTTTTTTACGTTTATAAGGTTAGATGTTTATTGGTTTAGCGCATTTTATAAACTCTTAAACCAAAAGCTTTAAACTTCTAAACTCTTTCTTCTAGTTCAATTTGATGTCGCCCAACATATCATCAACTAACTTCAGTTGTTTCTTTTTATCGGACAATTCTTCTTTGATTACTTTTTCTGCGATTTCAACCGAAAGATTTGCGACTTGAGCCTTAATATCAGCAACAGCTGCTTTCTTTTCGCTTTCGATAGCGGCTTGTGCTTGCTTAAGCATTTTATCACCTTCTAGCTTCGCTTGCTCCTTTGCATCGGAAACAATACCTTCTTTTAGTTCTCTAGCCTCTTTAAGCATAGCGTCACGTTCAGCTCTTGCTTCTTTTAAGATTCTTTCATTATCTGCTTGAAGATTTTGCATCTCCTTTTTAGCTTCTTCAGCAGAATCTAAGGCATTTTTTATAGATTGCTCTCTATCACTTACCGCACCGAGGATCGGGCCCCAAGCAAATTTTCTTAAAATGAACAATAAAATTAAAAAGGTAATTGCTGTCCAAAATACCAATCCAAATTCAGGAGTAATTAAATCCATTTCTTTGTTTTTTTAATTTAAATTTTGAAAACTGCAGAACCAACCAACCGTTGCCCCTGCAGTTATACTTTAGGTCTTGTATTAGCCTTGCAAGAAAGCAACAACAACACCGAATAATGCTACCGCTTCAACGAAAGCCGCAAGAATAAGCGCAGAAGACTGAATCTTTCCATGCATTTCTGGCTGACGAGCCATAGCTTCCATAGCTCTACCTCCGATGTTACCAATACCTACACCAGCTCCGATAGCCGCTAAACCAGCACCAATAGCTGCAATTCCAGTAATAGTCATATTTACAAAATTTAAAATTAATTAATGATGTTCTTCTTCTGTTGCCATCCCAAAATAAAGGGCTGACAATATGGTAAAAATATATGCTTGTATTGCCGTTACAATAACTTCTATTACGGTAATGAATAATGAAAATGCTACAGATACAGGTGCGATATAAATTGATTTAAACACAAATATCAACGACATCAAGGCCAAGATAATTACGTGACCTGCTGTAATATTCGCAAAAAGTCGAATCATTAATGAAATCGGCTTTACGAACATCCCTATAATCTCAATTGGCATTAAAAAAATCTTCATGGGTACTGGTACACCTGGCATCCAAAAAATATGTTTCCAGTAATTTTTATTTCCGCTAAAGGTGGTGATGATAAATGTGAAAACGGCAAGGGTACAAGTAAACGCTATATTTCCACTAAGGTTAGCTCCGTTTAAAATTGGAATCAAACCAAAAATATTATTTATCCAAATAAAGAAAAATATAGTAAGTAGATAAGGCATATACCTTTTATATTTATGTTCCCCTATCATTGGTTTGGCAATTTCATCCCTGACAAAAACCACAAGGGGTTCTACAAAACCTGCAATGCCGGTAGGTACGTTACCGTCCGATTTTCTATACCGTCTTGCCGAAGCAATAAAAATAAATAACAAGACTGCAACGGAAACCCACATCATAAAAACATTTCTGGTTACAGAAAAGTTAAGTGGTTTTTTGGCATTTATAGGATGATGCTCGGCGTCAAATTCAACACTTGTGGCACCAGCGTCTAATTGATAAATTTTTTCGTGGAGTTTAACGAACTTTCCGCCATTCGCTTCAACAATTTCATGCCCAGAATCGTCATGATGAAATGCACTTGACATGAAGGTTGTTAAACCATTCTCTGTCCACAAAATTATTGGAAGTGGTATTGAGACAGGTGAACCCTGCCAGTCAAACAAGTGAAATCCGTGTGCGTCTTTTACGTGATGTAAAATCATCTCCTTTGGATCAAACTCTTCATTTTCCCCGTCAGAATCTACCTCATCTTTATCGTAAGCAAAACCTGCAATAGGCAGTGCAAGAAATAATCCTAAAATAATTGCCTTAAAAGTACTTATTTGCATTCGTCCGTCAGATTAAAATACAGCTCTCAAAATTCGCTGCAAATGTACGGACATTATATTAATTGGCAAACAATAATTAATAGGATTATTTGGCCATTAAAAACTGGGCAATTCCATATACTTCAAATGCCAAATATATGAAATAGGGAACGAAAAAATTTAGGGTATCCCCAATCTTTTCTGTAGTGTCAGAAAGAAATAATGGAAGTAAAAAAACGATACTCAAAATCATCTTTAATATCATCAGTAATATGAAGGGATTAAAGACTTGAGTTTTACCATTGGAAAATCTCAAATTAATAGTGGTATAGACCACTAATACTGATATAATGTGGAAAACATAAATATTCCAAAGTGGAATGATAAACGTTTTAGCAGAAAATAAAGCGTTTATTAAATAAATATGTAGCAGGTAAAGAATTGCCGAGCCAATAAGTAACTGAAGCGAAAAAAGTATTTGCCGCTTTTTAAAAGAGTCCTCCATTTATTTACCGTTTAGACATTTTAATAATTCGCCTTATTACGAAGTAAATCGAAATTAAAACAGAAAATAAAGAACATATAAGTGTATAGATAGAATGCTCGTTTGGATATTTATCATCCAAAAGAACACCTATATAAGTACCACCGGCAATTATAGCTATCATCTGGAAGGCGATTCCAGAAAATCGAGCATAGTTATTTAAAGAAGGCTCTCCTTTTTTAGGAGACTTTTGCTGGTTCATTCGCTTTGTTCGCGCCTATTTTATGAGCAGCTCCATTGGCACTTGGTGAAGCGACTCCCTTGCCCATACTGCAAGAGGCATTAAACGTAGCTCCAGGCTCTACTGATAGTTTAGATACATTTACAGTTCCTTCAATCTTAGCGGAAGACTTTAATGAGAGTAATTCAGAAACAAAAAGTTCTCCATCAAAATTACCTTCAATATCGGCATTTACACATTCTACCTTTCCTTTGATCAATCCGTCTTTGCCAATGACTACTTTGCCAGAGGTCTTTACGTTACCGTCTAATTTG
This sequence comes from Croceitalea sp. W27, assembly GCF_055693185.1. Lineage (NCBI taxonomy): Bacteria > Pseudomonadati > Bacteroidota > Flavobacteriia > Flavobacteriales > Flavobacteriaceae > Croceitalea > Croceitalea sp. W27. The sequence goes on along the minus strand of NZ_CM146327.1, from coordinate 2,318,205 downwards.
CCGTCGATTCTAAAATCGGCCTGTGAGGTAATATTACCTTTTATTACGGTATTCTTTTCAATTCTGTTTGGCTGTCCGCCAAAGCTCTCCATAGGTTTTTTGTTGTCTGAAAACATTTTGCTCACGGTTTTGGGGTTAAAATTTGTGATTTATACTCGTCTATATTCTTATGTACTTGTATGATTTTATAGTTGGATGATAAAATTACAAAATTCTCATCCTTAATGCGGTAATCCTTATTGTTTTTTAAAAGTTCTGCATAGCCAAGGGCAAAGTCCTTAGATTTAAATCCGTGCACAACCACATATTGGTCTTCTAAAGTGTAAATATCTTTAGATATGTTATTCTTGTATTTTAAATCTTTAATGGACTCTTCTAAACGTTTTTTAAGTTTTAATGCGCTTTCATTATCGCTTATTTTGAATGGAAAAACCACCTTCCAATTACCGGTGCCTTTAGAGCCTGTTTCGGGTGAAAACTCTTTTACTGCCAGTTTGGGTAGTTGTTCTGCTACCATTTGTTCGGCCTTCTTCCCTTCAGGATTGTTCGGGTAGGTCAAGGCAACGTAATTCAATGCCTCTTTAAAAGGTTCAAAACCGCGTAGACGACCTATAGCATTTGCCTTGAGCATTTCAAACTTGGGCACAATTGGGTCGCCAGTAAACCTATTGATATACTCTTGTGACTTTGTGATTACGTTTAGAAATTCTTGGTTTTGAAACAACTTATACAGCTCAGTATACTTTTTATCAGGGCTATCTGAACTATCGGATAATACTGCCTGCGGATTTAAAAGAATTTCTGCGTACCGCGAATCTGAATGGTTTTTTATAATGTCTTGCTTGACCGTAGTTGCCAAGGGACTGCCAGATTCCTCATAAATCTTGTATAGGTTATATTTAGATGGAAGTATTAATCTTTCCTCAGGGTTTGAGGCCAAAACTAACTCTAACTTGTCTGCCGCCAACATATTCTCCTTAAACTTTTCCTTATATATTAATCCTAATTGATAGTTGGCGAAATTTCGTTCTGTACGCAGACTATCGATTACCCCTTCATCTGTGGGTATGGCATCCATATAAAAGTCCAGCGAATATTTTTCTTCCGTTGTTGGTTCTTGCGATGGGTCTACCTCAGCTACCAATTCTCCAGTAGCTTCAGAACGCGTGGCTTTTGCTTTATTGCTCCAACGCCAGTCATCTTCTAACTCTCGCTCTCCCCAACGGGTTTTGAACTCGTTTTTACCGTAACCCAAACTTGTTATGTTATAAAAGTAAAATTTACCTTTGTTCTTCTTACCGGCTTTGGTATCCCCAAAAGCAGCAATGCCCTGAGTAGTTCTTTTTTCTTCTTTTAATGTAGCTTCTTCGGCTTTTCTTTTAAGTTCGGCAATATGGGTTTCGAAATAGGTAACGCGCTCTTCAGGAGACATTTCGTAAAGCACAATCACACTATCGGCCTTAAAGACAATATCCTCGTATTTGATAACATCTTCTAAATTATCGAACTTCTTTTTTATGGCGCGATACTTTTTCGTGTTCTCACTCAAATTGGTGAGTACACTATCGTAATAAGCGCCTGAAGCCTTGTATTTATTTTTATCAAAGTTGTATTCTGCTAGGTTTTCATAATTTTTGGCATTCAACTTTTTATCGGTCTCGGTAGCGCGTAACGATTTGTTATAATAGGCCAAAGCCAAACTATCTGAGCCTAAGGCCAAATGGTATTGGGCAATTTCATGAAATATTTTATCTAAAAATGGTCGATTCTCACGGTCTTCTTCTAAATCGGTCAAGTATTCTAGCAGTTCTTCTTTATTACCGTTTGTAATGACCGTGTTCTGTATCTTTTTAAGATGGGCATTAATCATATACACCCGAGGTGATTGCCGGTTCAATGCAATTACTTTATCATAGGCATAATTGGCACTGTCTTTAAAACCTAATTGATTATAAAGTTGACCTATGATAAACAAGTACCGCCCTTTTTCAGCCTTTTTTTTGGTGTAGCCTTGGGCAATTTTTAATTTTTGAATTGATGTGTCCGCCGCCCCCAGGTTCAGATAAGCTTGTGCAAGTACTGCATTGGCATCAGCGTATTCTTGACCCTTAAGCACATCATATTTAAAAAGATTTTTGAGGTTTTTAATGGCCAACTCCGGATTGTCTAATCGCATGTTTGTTTTCTCACGCCAAATTCTAGCCTCATTTAACTTATCACTTTGGGTATATTTTCTAAGAATGTAATTGAAAGATTCTAGTGCAGGGATGTAGCGTTGGTCGAAATAACGTGCTTTTCCTAAAAGAAGAAACGCTTCATCTGTCTGCGGATTGCGCTCTTCGTCTTTAATATCCATACTGTGCTTCTGTATGGCCTTGGTTGCCTTTTCTTCGGCAATGATAAAATTGGGGTTATTGTCTTCAGAATCAAGTTTTATTTCTTCGGTGACCTCTAAGCGCTCTACAGGAAGTACTTCCCAAAAATCATCGCGGTAACTATTGTTCAGTTCTTCACGACCTTTTTCAAAAGCAATATTGCCATTGTACAAGGTATTGTACTTGGTATTTAAGGCATGCCAATTACGATTTATAAAGGCGTCTTTTTTTGTTGAGCATGCTGCAATTAGCATAATCAACATCACTCCCGAAATGATACGATTAAAATAAAACTTCAATGTAAAAATCTTTCCTACGTATCATAACTAAAAAAAGCCCTATTTAGTATAGGGCTTACCGACAAACTACACCTTTAAAATTCAAGAAATATTTTTTGCGTTCTAAAAAACTGTTAAATCTGCTACTATGACTTTTTTTAGCTCTTCAAATTCAGTATTTTAAATTTTAGCATGAGCCTTAAAATGTTTATTTTATCGCGTACATGCTTTAATCATTTTTCTTAAACATTTATAGTATGATTTCAGGTAAAACTATTGCTTCTTACTTCATTTTCTTGTTAAGCTTTCAACTGCTATTCTCGAATATTGAACCTGAAGAGCAAGCTTTCGTTACAACGGACAAAACTTATTATTTAGCAGGTGAGGCTATTTGGTATAATACCTATATACTTAATAACAAGAATATTAAACCGACAGAAAAAAGTAAAGTGGTTTATATTGATTTGTTTAGGGATAATAAACTTATCAAAACAAAAAGACATTATGTAATTGATTTTTCAGCCCCTGGCGTATTTAATTTTGAAAAAAAGTTGCCTGCCGGAAAATACCATCTTAGGGTTTATACCAAACTAATATTATCTCAAAAAGCCTCTAATTACTATGAAAAAGAAATATTTATTGTCAATAATACAAAAGCTCTCAAACGTGTTAAGAACAACAATGTTTTTTTTGATGAGAATTCCGGTCTTGTTGCCAGTATGAACTTTTATCCAGAAGGTGGAAATTTAATAGAATCAATTCCTGCAAAAGTTGCTATAAAAGTAACCGATAAAAAAGGCATGGGGCTTTCAATAAAAGGAACTATAGTTGATTCTGATGGAAATGCCATCACTAGTTTTGAGACAAATCAGCTGGGGCTTGGTTTTACTGTAATTAACCCGCTGCCGGAGAAGTCTTATTTTGCCCAATTAAATGACAATGAGTCAACAGCAATAAGGTACGCTCTACCAAAAATTAAAAAAGATGGTTTGGGTATTTCGATAAAAGAATCTCCTGAAGATTTCAAGGTTTACTTTCACAAAACGATATCACAAAACGATTTGAAAATTCAGGGCCATCAAAATAACAATCTAATTTTTGAACAACAACTGCCCTTTACCAAGCCTGTCAACTCTCTGAAAATTCTTAAATCTGCGCTTAAATCAGGAGTTCTAATTTTGAAGGTTACCGATGGCAATAATAAGCTATTAGCACACAGACATCTGTATTCATCTCAAGAAAATAAGCCTAGTGAATTAAAAGTTGAAATACGAAAGGGTCCAACCAAAGATTTAGGTGTTCAATTAGGTTTACTCACTCAAGAAACAAATAGCGTTTCAGGAAATTTTTCTGTAAGCATAGCCAAAAAAGAGTTTGTCAATCAAAAAGAATTATACAATCAAGCCGAACTCACGAACTATCTGAATGTTGATAAAAGCGTTATGGATTTGCTAATGTTGACAAAGACCGGTCAACTTCAAAAAAACCCAGATATAAACAAAAACGAGAGTGCATCTGCCAAAGAAGATTTGCCTGAGCAAGGTATTCTTATAACAGGCAAGGTGGTAGATTTAACCAATAGCAAAAGGCATCTACCGGCAACGGTAAAATTAAATATATTGGAGCCTGACTTTTATCATTTTACCTCTACCACCGATAAAAAAGGCAACTTTAGTTTTGGTCCGTTCGAAAGTATTAAAAATATTGAAGGAACTGTAGAAATAGTTACAAATAAAAAAGGTCATGAAAAAGAAGTATTTATAAACATCGATTCAGAAAAAGCTTTGCCCGTTTTGGATTTGACCTTTAAAAAAGCTCTTCTCGCCGTTGAAAATATTGATACAATTACTAGAAAAAGAAAAAAAATAGAAGATTTTAAAATTCTAAGCGCGAACGATAAAAATACTATAGTACTTAAAGAGGTTGTCGTAGAAGACAAAGTAAAGAGCATTATTGAAAAAAGAAATGAGGAAATCAATTCAAGTACGCTGTATGGAAAACCTGATAATCGGGTTTTTATTGATTCCTTACCCTCATACCAATCTTGGAGTGTTCCAGATTTACTAGCGCAAATTCCAGGGGTCTGGGTAAGTGGCGCCTACCCCACGCAAACAATATTGGTTAGGGGTCTAAATTCATACAATGGCGATATCGAACCCATGTTTCTTTTTAACGGTTTTGAAGTAAGCGCCAGTTTTATTAAATCCATGCGTTTGACCGAAGTAGATTTCATAGATGTTCTTAAAGGCCCTAAGGCTGCCATGTATGGCACAAGGGCAGCCGGAGGAGTTATATCTGTGCACTCGAAAGGAACTATTAACAATCCTCTTTATGAAAGTAATAAACGAGTTTACAATACTACCGCCAAAGTTGCTAGAAAAGGGTTTGACCCAACAGTTTCTTACAAAGATTTTAGTACAGATAAAGTAAAATCCGAAACCACTATATACTGGAATCCTTCATTGAAATTATATTCCAATGGAAACAATAAAATTGACTTAAACTTTAAAGATTTACAACCAGGAAGCTACGCTGTGACAGTGAAAGGCATCTCAAATACTGGCAAACTATTGAGTACCACTAAATTTTTTGATATAAATTAAATCAAAAGAAATAAGCTTTTAGCAAAAAACTTTGGAGGAAACTCATAAACATAAAACCTAACATGATATTGTTCAATGGTTTTGCCTAAAAACTTTGATGAAAATTTTCGTCATCCTCCAAATAAGGTTTCTATAGAGGTCTTAGTGACTTTTAAAATTTTTATACGAATTTGTGTATTAGGGTCAATATTTGTTCTAGGCTTATCATGAGTTAATGCCTAGGTGCATGGTATAAAAAGGCAACGACAATTCATATAAAAGAGCATAAAGTTGTCTCCAATAAATTTTTAATTTTGTAAGATTTTACTTATATTTATGTACGTACAAATCTGTACGGCATAATTTTTGTGGTATTTATTTGAAAATAGACATTATGATTTCGAATAGAGTTTTCTTCTTTTATCTCTTTACATTTTTATTAATTCAACTGACCTATTCAAAATCTAGTTCTGGTGAACAGACCTATGTTACAACCGACAAATCATATTATGTTAAAGGAGAACCTATTTGGTACAGCGCCTATATTTTAAAGAACCAAAATACCGTTAAAGACGAAACGAGCAGCGTTGTGCACGTACAACTATATAAGGGCGATAAACTCATTGAAAGTAAAAGACATTATCTTAAAGATTTTTCTGTTTCTGGAGCATTTACCTTTGAAAATAAGCTAACGCCCGGAAAATATGTACTTATCGCATTCACTAAAAAGATGTTGGGCAAAGATTTAGGAAGTTATTTTCAAAACGAAATATATATTATTGCGGACGAAAAAGAACTTTATAGCGTAAACGGAACAAATCTTTATAAGGATAAAAAGACACCTGTAAAAGACGTAGCATTTTATCCAGAAGGTGGTAATTTAATCGAAAACATTCTTACGAAGGTAGCAATTCAAATTTTGGATAAGAATGGACAAGGAATCGCGGCAGAGGGAATTATTACTAATGAACAAGGAAATCGTATAACAAATTTTAAAACCAACGCCTTAGGATTAGGATATGCAGTGATAACCCCTAAACCAGGAGAGTTGTATTATGCGAAAATTTATAGTCATGAGCCCGAAGACAAATTACATCCTCTCCCCTTTGTTAATAAAAATGGTGTAGGTATTACGGTAAAAGAATCGCCAGAGGACTTCATTGTGTATTTTCAAAAAATCGGAGATGACAAAAAACTACAGCTAAAAGCATATCAGAACGACACTCTAATTTTTAAACAAAATATACCATTTAATAGAAACCTGAATACATTAAAATTGAAGAAAGCGGATTTTAATAAAGGTATTTTAAGCTTAAAAATAGTAGACTCCGACAATAAAATTAAAACATATCGCAATCTATACGTAAGCGACGAAAGTAAAAATACAAGTAACTTGAACGTGGGTATTAATGGTGGTTCAAATATTAGTCCTATTCAAATAAGCATGCAGGGTGAAGATAGTATATCAGGCAAGTTTTCGGTAAGCGTCGTAAAGGCAGAATATCTCGGTACTTCTTACGGGCAAAATATGGTCAAAACTAATGATTACAACTACCTAAACAAAAATTGTATTGACCTGATCATGTTAACGAAGCCGAACAACTACATAAAACTTGAAAAAAAGACCGAAATATCAAAAAAGAATATCTCCTTAAATTCTGAAAAAGGCATTTTTATTAGAGGAAAAGTAGTTGACTTAAGTTTGAGAAAAAGACATTTACCCGCCACGGTAAAATTAACTATCCTAGAACCTAATTTCTATCATTTTACTTCTACAACAGATAAGAAAGGACATTTTAGTTTTGGCCCTTTTTAAAGCACAGAAAGTATTGAAGGTACTGTAGAAATTGTTTCTAAAAGGGAAGGGTCTGACGATGAGGTTTTTGTATTTATTGATGAGGATAAAAGTTCGATCGAACTGGATCCCACCAATTTTGATTCTACCCTATCAGCAGATGATAATGAATTGTCAGTTAGAAATACCGATGACCAACAAAATCTAACCGACTTAAATCTTGATTATGAAAATATTATTGAACTGAGAGAGGTCGTTGTAGAAGATGTCGTAAAAAGTATAGTTGAAAGAAGAAAAGCTAAGATCGATGAACTTACTTTATATGGTACCCCAGATAAACGCATATTTATAGATTCTTTACCCTCATACCAATCTTGGAGCGTTCCTGATTTATTGGCACAAACTGCGGGTGTTTGGGTCAGCGGAACCTATCCGAATCAAAGGGTATCAATAAGGGGGTTGCATACAATTAGTGGTGGTGCTGGGCCTATGTATCTTTTTAACGGTTTTCAAGTGAGTCCTTCTTTTATATTATCCATGCGTTTGAGCCAAGTAGATTTCATTGACGTTATTAAGGGGCCAAAATCAAGTATATATGGCGTTAGAGGATCTGGAGGTATTGTTTCTGTATATTCTAAAGGCACTATAAACAATCCTTTTTATGGTGAAAACGATAAACGCATTTACAATACCATTTCCAAGGTGGTACGTAAAGGTTTTGATCAGAGTTTATCTTTTAAAGATTTCATCAACAATAAAGAAAAATCAAATACAACGATTTACTGGGATCCAAATTTAGAGTTATCCATCGGAAAAAATAGTTATGTTGATTTATCCACTTCATCATTAGAACCAGGTAGTTATGCTGTAGTAGTAAAGGGCATTTCAAATACTGGCAAACTACTTAGTAATACTAAATTTTTTAATATTAACTAAACCTTAACAAATTAAGTAAAGAGCTAACCATTATTTTGTAGGATTTAACTTTATTTTATGGGTCTTTCTTCTTTATAGGCTTGCTTTTTGTCGTATATTAAAACTAAATTTTATGATTTCAACTAGACACTTAGTATTCAATCTCCTTACAGTTTTATTGGTTCAACAACTATATTCTAAATCTAGCTTTAGTGAACATACTCACATTACAACTAACAAAGCATATTGTATTGCCGAAGAGTCTAGTTGGTACAGCACCTATATTCTGGAGAACAAAAACCTAGACAAAGCATTACACCATGGAAAAAATACTAGAGTTTACAATGAAAAAAAGACCACTGTAGAAGACGTGGCGTTTTATCCAGAAGGTGGTAAATTGATTGAAAACGTTTTAAGTAGAATAGCAATAAATATTTCGGATAAAAATGGTCTCGGGATTGCAACCAAAGGATTTATTGTCAATGAAAAAGGTGAGCATATAACAAACTTTAAGACAAATCCCCTAGGTCTGGGATATGTAGTGTTGACCCCAAAATCAGGAGAGCTGTATTATGCTAAAATTCATGACCAACAATTTGAGACAAAACTATATCCTCTCCCGAATGTTAGTAAAGACGGTTTGGGCATTACAGTTAGAGAATCCTCGGAAGAATTTGTAGTCTATTTTCAAAAAACCAGCAACGAAAGAAATTTACATTTGAACGCATATCAGAACGGGAATCTAATTTTTAAACAAGAGATACCATTCAATAGAACTCTGAATACGTTAAAACTGAAAAAGTCGAACCTCAATAAAGGTGTTTTAAACTTGAAAGTTGTAGATGCCGAGAATAACCTTAAAGCGTATAGAAACTTATATGTAAGTGATGAAAATGAATCTAATGGTAATCTAAGTATCGCAATTGACAGTAGTTTGAATAAAACCCCTGTTCTTCAAATAAGCATGCATGGTAAAGATAATCTCTACGGAAAATTCTCTGTCAACATTATCAAAACAGAATATCTCGATGCTTCTGATGGACAGAGTGCAATGCAAACTTCTAATTACAGCCATCTAGATAAAAATTTTCTAGACTTGCTCATGCTGACAAAACCTGATAACTACACAAAACTTGAGAATGAGGCTAAAGTATCTAAGCAAAATATTGCTGTAAATTCTGAAAAAGGCATATTCATTAGCGGAAAAGTAGTTGATATAAGTAATGGTAAAAGGCATTTGCCTGCAACGGTTAAACTAAATATCCTAGAACCGAGTTTCTATCACTTTACCTCTACCACCGATGATAAAGGCAACTTTAGTTTTGGGCCTTTTGAAAGTGCCAGCAAAATTGAAGGTACAGTAGAAATTGTATCTAAAAGAAAGAATTATGATGATGAAGCCTTTATTGTTATTGACGAGGAGAAAATTCCTGCCGCTCTTCAGTCTAATGATTTGTATACTAATTCTGTAGCCAATGATGCTAAGTTAGCAACTCGAGATAACTATAACCGGCAAAAAACCTCAAATCTAAACCTTGATGATGAAAATATCATAGCACTAAGAGAGGTTGTTGTGGAAGATGAACTAAAAAGTATTATCGAAAAAAGAAACGCTAGAATCGATAAGCTTACATTGCATGGCAGGCCCGATAATAGAGTTTTTATTGATTCCTTACCTTCACACCAATCTTGGAGTGTTCCAGACTTAATAGCGCAAGTTCCTGGGGTTTGGGTAAGTGGAGTCTATCCAACACAGACAGTATTGATAAGAGGCTTGAACTCGATTAATGGCAATATAGAACCTATGTTTCTTTTTAACGGTTTTGAGGTAAGTGCCAGTTTTATAAAATCTATGCGCTTGACCGAAGTAGACTTTGTCGATGTACTTAAAGGCCCTAAGGCCAGTTTGTATGGAACAAGGGCTGCAAGCGGAGTAGTTGCCGTATATTCAAAAAACACTTTAAACAATCCTTTTTATGATGAGAATAACGAACGTATCTACAGCACAATGGCCAGAGTGGTTCGTAAAGGTATTGAATCGAATAAAGAAAAATCAAACGTTGCAGTGTATTCGAATCCTTCTTTAGAGTTGGCTTCCGGAGAGAACAATTATATAGATTTGACCTCGTCTAACCTAGAGTCAGGTAGCTACGCCGTAGTTGTAAATGGAATCGATAATAATGGTAAGGTCTTGAGAAGAGTTAAATTTTTTAATGTTGAATAAGCATTGAACAAGTATAGTTACAGACTAAATTGAAGGATAAAATCCTTGAATAAGATACCCAATTAGGTACTATTCAAGGATTTTTCAATTCCGCTTTCATTGAGCTACCTTTATTATCCCCCAAAGAAAGTTTCTAGCTCTTTTAATGTCTCTGTTGAAGTCTTAATATCTTTTACGATTTCGCCCTTATTGAGCACCACAATTCGTTCGCAAACTTCAGTCACATGAATTAAATCGTGACTAGAGACCAGCACCGTTACCTCTTCTTTTGCTGCCAGTTCTTTTATAATGCCCTTTAAGCGAATCTGTGTAGTGGGATCTAAATTTGCAAATGGTTCATCAAGAATTACCACTTCAGGATTGCCAATAAAACTTGCAACGATACCCGCCTTTTTTTGGTTTCCTTTAGATAGGTCGCGCAAATATTTCTTTTGCCCTAAAATTTCTCCGTGGAAAAAATCTTCAAATTGAGATAAAAGAGCATCCACATCGGCCTTATTACGACCCCGTAATTCTCCAATAAAGTAGAAGTATTCTTCAGGAGTCAAATAGCCAATCAAGAAGGTCTCATCAATAAAAGCCGACGTAAACGGTTTCCAAGCTTCGCTTTGGTCTACTTGCACATCATTACTGATAATATGCCCAGTGCTAGGCTGTATTAAGTCTAACAACAAACTAAATAAAGTAGTTTTACCGGCTCCGTTATTACCTACCAAACCAAAACTTTGCCCTTTAGGTATTTCTAAAGATTCAATATTTAAAACGGTATTAGCCCCGTATGTTTTTGATAAATTATTTACTGATATCATAGTTGGTTATGCTTTTTGTTTGTACGCCAAAAGCGTTTTATACTTTTCTTTTTTATAGATTTTTTCAATGACTGCGAACATTTTGTTCTTGAAAACGAAGCCTAAAAGACCGAATACCGCAACAAAAATATAGCCAGCGGCCGGGCCAAGCGTAAAATGGCCAATTGTATAAATTATTATTGGTAATAATAGTTTAGGCAGTGTTATTAAAAGGGTCTTCGCATTGAAGGCTTGCTTATCACCAAAAGCCTTTTTATTGGATGTTAAGTCTATAGGAGTTTTTACATACGCTCCGCCCCATAAAACCAGATAAGAGTTGATGCCTACATTGTAAACGGCACCGGCAAGAACCGCGGCATAAGCTTCCCAACCAAAGTAAAGGTAAAAAGATGCCAAAAATGTTGAAATTACCGTTGCAATGATGACCAAATACCATTTTGAAGTCAAATACTCTCGATACTGAATATTCTGGCTCATCATTAGTGGATAGTAACTGCTGTCCCAACTTGGTACATATTGTCCAAAACTGAACAAAAACCCTCCCGTAACAAAAATACCCGCAAAGATCTTCATAAACGGATTATCATAAGATTCTACCGCTCCGGTAAAAAACAAGAGTCCATAAAAAATAAAAAAGAATCCCGCGATTACGGCCGAGCGTGCACGTTTATTTCTTTTAATGAGTTTAATATCATTCTTTAAAAAGGTGCCTAGGTTTCCAAAACGGTTGAGCCAGTCTAAATTTTCGGTTTTGGCCTCGGTCACTTTGGTGGCCAGACCACCGTCTAAAAACATATTCTTTTTAAAATAATTAAAGGATGACCCAAAGAGACCTAATAAAATGGTCCATGGAATGATTGCTGTTATCGGAATATCATAAAGTTTGTCAAATAAGGGTCCCGTATAAGCCGTGACATCAAACCAACCGTAATACTGAGATACACCAAATAAAATGAATACTCCTGCAATAAGATAAAAGACATTGTCTTTATTGTTCACCAAGACATTGATGAAGTTGTTACAGTAAATGAGCGCCATAAAACCCAAATGCCAACCTATCACATTAGCAACGCCATAGTCTTTAGTCAATAATATTATACTGAACGGTACAAAGAAAAAAGCGTGAGACCAGTTGAAAAAGGAAACAATGGTCTTACCAAGCAAATAGTGCACTACCTGGCTCTTCTTAAAGGGCAGATACAAGAGCGGTTTAATATTGGTAACCGGCATTTTTTGCAACATATAGCGAAAAACCAAATCGATAACGAGATAATAAATCAAGAACTTGTTTACTACACGTAATGGGTCGCCTAGTTCCGCTTTTTCAATGATAAAATAAACTCCAAAACCCAGACTTAAGAATACGGCAATAAAATATAAGGCCCCAAGTGCCATTAATATTTTAAACCATATCTCTGTTTTGAAAGAAGCGGACCTAAAAAACGATTTCCACTGAAGGTTGATAAAGTGTTTGAACATTGTCGTTGGTTATTTGTTCTGAAGGTTAGTGACTAAAATAGTTGATTTGTTACAAAATCAAACCATTTTAAAAAAATAGCCCTCAAAATAGTATGAATCCTTAGTTTTGCACCCAAAATTCATCTCATGAGTGATTTTCATAAATTAACTGTTGCGTCCGTTGATTCACTAACCCCAAATTCGGTGGCATTAACTTTCGATATACCTGCCGCTCTGGCAACTACTTTTTCATATGAGGCCGGCCAGTATATTACCATAAAACATCCTATTAATGGTCAGGAAGTTCGCCGTGCTTATTCCATTTCTTCGGCACCTTCTTCGGAGAAACTTACTGTTGGCATAAAAAGAGTTGAAGGTGGTACTTTTTCTGTTTATGCCAATAAAGAAATAAAAGTAGGAGACGTTCTGGAAGTTATGCCTCCGGATGGCCGTTTTACTTTTGAACCTCGTAGAGAAACACAAAATATCGCAGCTTTTGCAGCCGGTAGCGGTATCACTCCTATTATGAGTATTGCACAAACAGTTTTAGAAGCTAATAATGATAATACTTTTGTCTTGATTTACGGCAATAAGAACCCTGAAGAAACCATGTACCACTCTCAAATAGTGGCCTTACAAGAAAAATATGGAGAACGCTTTTATGTGCAATTTGTCTACAGTAAAGTATCGGAACCTAATTGCCTTTTTGGCCGTATTGAAACCTCAACGGTCAACCTTATCCTTAAAAATAAGTTCAAGGGTGTTTCCTTTAATGATTTTTACCTATGTGGGCCCGAGGCGATGATCAATACCGTTTCCGATACCTTAAAAAACAACGGCATTTCTGAGGCTAATATTCATTTTGAACTTTTCACAACTTTAGATACCGAGGATACTGTTGCAGAAAATCTGGATGGGAAAACCAAAATTGAGGTATTGGTAGATGATGAGACTTTCTCCTTTGAAATGGACCAAAAAACGTTGGTTTTAGATGCGGTACTCAAAGAAAATATTGATGCACCCTATTCTTGTCAAGGTGGCGTTTGTAGTAGTTGTATTGCCCGCATTACCGAAGGAAAGGCAGAGATGGTAAAAAATCAGATTCTAACTGATGGTGAAGTTGCCGAAGGTTTGATTCTGACCTGTCAAGCGCATCCGACTACCTCTACCTTGAAAGTTGATTATGATGATGTTTAAATAAAATCTAGTTGTAAATAGTAGTCTTAAAGCTTAAGTCCGCAAGTACCAATAATACTTGAAATTGTTAAAACAGTATAGTCTTCCAACCCGTTTTGTTTGGTTTGAATAACGTATTGGGGGCAAGTAATCAAGATTATACATTATTACTCTTAATTTTATTTTCTAATCTTCTTTTTATGTATTAGTAGAGCGGTAAGCTTGTTTTGGATGTTTTATCATATCTGGAATAGTGTAACATAGTTTACCTGAATTTATTAAGGGTTTGACATATGTTCTACTTATCCAATTTTCATCCCTCTTCAAAAGCATAGCCAATTCTGAAAGGTTAAATCCTTTGTTTTTACAAATGTCAACTATTAACGATTTTATTTTGTCTACGTCAGATTCTCTTTTTCTTAAATCTTTTACCCTTAATCTTACATGTTCAGGAAGTTTAGATAAGAGTTTTTTTACCTCCTCTATGTTTTCCTCTTCTTGCGCATTTAAAATAGCATCTGTGTTAGTTACATTACCTTCTGTGTTAGTTAAATCACCTTCTGTGTTAAGAACAACAACATCTGTGTTTATTTCCTTAATATTCCAATTAAGAGATTCTCCTTCAATATAATAAGTTCCTCTTCCTTTACCTTTTTGAGCCAAAAGATCATTACTTCGCAAATACCTTAGTTCTGTTCCAGATTTGTAACTATCAGAATTTGAAATTTGTCTATAAGTATTATTATCTATTGCCCCAACTTCTCTAACAAAAATCAAAGCTAGCTTTTGGTGATCTGAAAGATCAAGATCATCAAATTGAGTTAGCCACTTTAAATCATCATTATTTAAAAAGTGATGTAATAAAAGGCGTGTAGTAAATTTATTATTATCCCTATCAGATTCAAACGTTGGCGGAGCTAATTTAGCTTCTGCTAAAAGTGCTCTCATTGCTCTAATGCCTGAGCCTTTTGTTTCTGCCAAATTTGTTTCGTGAAAAACAGATGCTATAAAAGGATTTCGGCTTTCAGAACCCGGGTTACCTAATTGTTCTTCAGATTTCAAAGAAAAGCCAGGATTGATAATTTCTAATCGGTTGTCATATCTAATAATTTGAGTAGGAGAATTAACCCTATAGGATCTATGCATTAAGGCATTTGTTACAGCTTCTCTCAAAACCTTAATCGGAAGTCCAAGTGAGTCTGCCTGAATATTCTTGTTATCAAGTTTAAACCCTTTTGGTAAATCTGAATAAATGGCATCAACTATTCTAAAAATCATTAACAAGAGAGGACCCCTCATATCAATGGTGATAAATCGTTCATCAGGATTTTCAACCCATTTATTACCAGGAACCCTTATATAGTCAACACGCATTAATGGGAAAATTCTTCTTAACGAAGAAGATTTTCCAAATAATAGAATACCAGCTACTGTTAGTTTAGAGCTGCTATAATCCATACATCCCAAGGACTGTAAAAGTTCAATATCCGTGAAGGTTAGTTCTTCTGCCGCTGAATTAATTCTACTTCTTAAATCTCTATATCTCTTTAAAGCAGTTTCATCAATATCTTCAAAATCTGTTTGTTCTAGAACTACTTTATCATATGTGTCCGTATTTGAGTAAAAAACCCTCAAATCATCTTCTGTACATCTATGATCAGTCGGTCCGATTCTTCTATATGCCCCTCTTGGCAAACCATCAGACTTGAAATATAAGGGTTTTTGACCATCAGGTAATTCATCAACCTTTATAATCGCAACAGGTTTATCATTTATCAATTCAATCTTGATAGATGGTCTAACAGGTATGTTAAATATGTTTGCGCATTGAGTGGCAAAATCCGACTGTATTCGATCAGGTTCTAAAAGTTCTTCTACCACATATTGAGGAAACAAACTCTCATCATCTATTCTTGCGCCAAGAAGCAAATAGCCTCCGCCTAACCCTGGTTCATTACTAAAAGCACAAACCGTTTCCATTATAGATTTTGAAATTGAACTTCCAGATTTGGCTTCAATTTCTGTAAGCTCATCTATTTCATTAAGTTGTTCAAATATTTCTACCGCACTTTTCATGCATCAAATTTAGCTAAAACAGTAAGTACTTTTTTGTGAGAGTTTATTTTAAAAATACTGCACAAAACTCTACATTTAAAATGAATTAAACCTTAAAAATAGAACCCATCGGTCTAATCCAAATCTTATCTATCAAATTTATCTAAGGCCCAACAAGCACGGTCATAGCCAATTGTATATGCCTTATCTATGTCTTTCTTATCAAGCATCCCAATATGTTCCAATTCTTGCGGTTCTATAAGTACATCGCATTCCCCAATTTTTTCTCTGCATGAGGCATAAATCATAAGGCCGGTGATTCTTCCAGTTAATTGAAAGGAATTACGGAGATGTTTTTTTTCAAGCGTACCGTTAATAGATACATTACTACCAATGATAAGTTCGCAATTTTTTTCTAGATATTCTTTAGGAAAGTTGTTCATTATCCCGCCATCGGCGTATAGTGTGCCATTCACTTCAACAGGGCTAAAAACAGGAGACAATGCGGCTGAAGCAAGCAATGGTAAAATAAGCTCACCCTTAGTAAAGACTTTTTCTTTCCCGTTCATCAAATCCGTAGCAACCACATATAACGGTTTAGTTAAAGACTCGAATGAATTAACAGAAAAATGTTTTTGAAAAACACTTGCAAATTTTGTAGTATCGATTAGGCCTGGTTTTCCAATAGCAAAGTAATTGTATTGAAACAGCGGCGTGTCTCTAAAGAACTGAAGCATTTCATCAGTGCTGTTTCCGTTGGCGTAAAGCGCTCCTATTAAAGCTCCAACGCTTGCCCCCGCAATTTCATGTGCCTCAATATCCCTTTCTTGCATTGCCTTTAACAGGCCAATATGGGCCATGCCGCGGATACCGCCTCCTGATAAAACAAGTCCGATTTTCTTATTTGAAGTTGTTAAACTTTGCACCGTTTTGTCTTTTGTGTTAAAGTTAATTCCATTCCCTGAATTTTAACAATCTTGCCTGTAATCTTTTTATTAGAGCTTCGACCAAAACTGCTATTAAGTTTTTATCGTAAGTTTACATAACAATTGCTATGCCTTGCTAAAAGCCGTTCAACATACTACTGCAATCCTCGTTTTTGCCAATTCTGCGTCACAAGAATTTGAGCAAAAACCATTTGTTAAAAGTGCTGTAGTATTTGAAGCGCTTAACAAAGAGACCTTGAACAAGGTTAAAAAAACAAAGCTTCCATATTTCCATTTTACAGAAAAAGAACAGTTCGGAAACTCTTTTGGAGAACGTTTTGTAAATGCCATTCAAAAAGTTTATCAAAAAGGGTATAAAAACATTATTACCATAGGTAACGATAGCCCTCAATTAAAAACATCGCATTTACTTGAGGCCTACAAGCAACTTCAATTAGGAAAAACGGTTTTAGGTCCAACATTCGATGGTGGTTTCTACCTGATGGGGCTTCACAAATCAAACTTTGACGCCTCTCTTTTCTTAAGACTTCCGTGGCAACGTTTCGGTTTATTCAATAGAATTTCACAATTATTTGAAAACAGCAATTCGCATCTCCATAGGTTGCCAGTTTTTGAGGATATCGATACTGCAGTAGATGTCGTTAAATTACTTGGTTTTTCAAGATCGATTGCAATTACCATTCTAAAAATACTTCGCGCTATTGAAGAAAAGGTTTTAAAAGTTTTTAGCGCGAGAGCATTTAACTATTCCGATTCATATTCTTCTCCTTTGTTCAACAAGGGCTCACCTGTTTTGCTTCATCTTCTATAAACATTTTTCTCGGCCAATTGGCCACAAGACTAACTTTTATACAAATAAATGAAGTATTATTTACTGAGCGTATTACTGCTTTTTGTGGTGGCATTAAATGCTCAACAAACCATATCAGGTCGCGTTAGCGATATCAACAATTTGGGGATACCTTATGCAAATATTTTAGCCGTAGGTACACAAACTGGAAGCACAACAGATGAAAATGGAAACTATGAAATTACGGTTCCAGAAGGTGTTTCTCTTCTAGAATTCTCTGTTCTCGGATACAAAACACAGACTGTTTCCATTCAAAATCAAAACATAATCAATGTACAATTAAAGGAATCTTCAGAACAGCTAAATGAAGTGGTGCTAACGGCACTAGGACTTAAACGAGAGACTAAAGAATTGGGCTATGTAGTACAAAGTTTAGATGCTAAAGGTGTTACTGAAGTAAAATCTGTCAACTTTTTGGATAATCTTGCAGGTAAACTAGCAGGAGTGACCATTAACCGAGGTGCAACTGGTGTCGGTTCTTCCTCAAAAATTACCATTCGTGGTGAAGCTTCATTCTCTAATAACAATCCTTTATTTATAGTTGACGGAGTTCCCATCAATAACAACTCGGTCTTCAACTTCACCAATGAAGCTGCAGCCGGATTCCAAGAAGTTGATTTTGGTAATGGTGCTATGGAGGTGAATCCGGATGATATTGCCGAAGTTTCGGTATTAAAAGGACCAAGTGCAGCTGCGTTATACGGTACACGTGCGGCAAACGGGGTTATTGTTATCGAGACCAAAGATGGTTCTAAAAGTAAAGGTCTTGGCATAAGTTACAATACCAGTTTCTTTGTCGACTCAGCGTTTAGATTGCCTGATTTCCAAAATGAATATGGTCAAGGACAAGCAGGAGTTTTTGAGTTTGTAGATGGCCTCGGCGGTGGTACCAGTGATAATATCACCTATAGTTGGGGGCCTCGTTTAGATGTCGGTAATTTAATTCCGCAATTTGATAGCCCGGTGACCTTACCTGATGGAACTATAGTTCGCGGTGGAGATACTTCGGTATATAATGGACTTCCTATCACCCTAACAGAATTTCGTTCCAATCCTGATAACCTTAAAAACTTCTACGAAACAGGAACTACCTTTATCAATAACCTAGCGATTTCTTCTGGCTTTGATAAGGGTAATTTTAGGCTTTCATTTACTGATTTACGCAGTGAAAGTATCATTCCCGGAGTGAATTTAGATAGACAGACCATATCGTCTCGTTTAAACTTCCGTCCAACGGATAAATTACGTATTAGGTCGAGCATTAGCTATATAAACTCTCAAAGTGATAACAGACCGTCCAATGGATACGGCTCTGAGAACGTAAATTATTCTCTAGTTGCATGGGGTCCACGGTCGCTTAATATCGATAACCTACGCAACTATTGGCAACCAGGTTTAGAAGGTTTACAGCAGTATTCTTTCAACTATACCTTCTTTGATAATCCGTTTTTTATACTACAAGAAAACCGAAACTCTTTTAACAGAGATCGTGTTTTTGGTACTATTTCCGCGTCTTATGATATCACCGACAATTTATCGGCTACGGTACGCACTGGAATGGACTATTCTAGCGAATTACGCCAGTTTCGAAGAGCGTTTAGCACCAACCGATTTAGAAATGGGGGCTATGCTGAACATGACGTGTTTTATAGGGAAATAAACACCGATTTTCTTTTAAATTACAACAACTCCTTTGGTGATTTTAAGGTTGATGTTTCTCTTGGTGGTAACCGTTTGGACCAAAAGGCATTTACCTCACAGTCGCAAACGACGAGTTTGGCACAGCCGGGGATATTCCGCTTGAGCAATGCTGCATCACCAATCGAGGTTTTTGAGTTTGAATCCAATAAACGTATCAACAGTTTTTATGGTTTGGCCAAATTTGGTTACAAAGATTATCTGTATTTGGATATTACGGGTCGAAACGATTGGTCAAGTGCTTTAGCGACGCCTTTTTCTGTAGATAATGTATCGTTTTTCTATCCATCGGTATCTACAAGTTTTATATTATCCAATGTAACAGAATTACCCCAAGCGATTTCATTTGCAAAACTTCGTGCGAGTTACGCGCAGGTTGGCAATGATACCAATCCATACCAGACCACAGGGGCATTTATCGCGCAAACACCATTTAATGGGCAGCCTACGTTTAGTGACCAGAACCTTATTGCTAATCCTAATTTAAGACCGGAACAGACCGCGGCTATTGAAGTTGGTGCTGACATCCGTTTCTTTGGGGATAAGCTGAATTTAGATGTTTCGTACTATAACGCAGTAACCAAAGACCAGATTATATCCTTACCTATTGGTATTTCCTCCGGATTCACGCAACAAGTGGTCAATGGTGGTAAAGTGCGTTCCAAAGGTTTAGAAGTAATATTAGTAGCAACGCCTATAGTAACTCAAAACTTTAAATGGAATAGTACCGTGAATTTTAGTACAAATCGTTCTACGGTAGAAGACTTACCACAAGATGATGGCCGTTTAACACTAGCCTTCTCTAGAATCTACGATAGTCAAAACCAAACCGTTTTTGTACAGGTAGAAGAAGGTGGTCGTATTGGAGATTTGTATGGAACAGGATATTTGAAAAACGAAAATGGTGATTTTATTCTAACGGATGAAGGACGCTACATTCCTGATAATACCTTGCAAAAATTAGGAAATTCAAATCCAGATTTTATGGTAGGTTTCAATAACCAATTTAATTATAAGAATTGGGATTTAGGCTTTCTTTTAGACTGGCGCCAAGGCGGAATTATAGTTTCCCGTACGCGAGCTTTAGGGAATGTTGGTGGTCAATTGGCTGAAACCGCTTTTAGACCAGAAGAAGGTATTGTGCCACAAGGTGTTGTAAACACAGGTACCGATGAAAATCCGGTTTATGTTCAAAATACTACAGCAGTTACCGCTGAAAGTTTCTACCGCCAGTTTTATGATAGAAACCATGAAGAGAATAATACCTATGATGCCTCTTTCTTGAAACTACGACAGTTTTCCGTGGGTTACACCTTTGAAAATCTTAAGTTTTTGCAGCAAGATGCGAGTTTACGATTATCACTTATTGGTAGAAATCTATTTGCCATTACTGAAAATCCACATTTTGATCCAGAACAATTAGCCGTTCAAGGGCAAGGATTTGTGAGTGGTGTAGAAGACATGTCGTATGCCACCACAAGAAGTATTGGATTTAAAGCTGGGTTTAATTTTTAATTAGAAGATGATGAAATTTATATACACACTAATAACGAAATGGCTGTCTCCTCGAGCGGAGTCGAGAGGTAAAACTATCCTGGTCCCTGTTGTTCTCGACTCCGCTCGAACTGACAGAGATACTCTTTTCAAAAAAATTAAGGTAAATTCAAAATTGCCTTTGAACTTGATTCTTGTATTTGCACTTGTATTTGCAAGCTCATGTACCAAAGACTTTGAAGAAATCAACACAAACCCTAATCAGCCTGTTGCTGTGCAGCCTAGTTTGTTGCTAAGACAGGTGATTTATGATTATGGAGAACAAATGTCCTACGAAGGTTTTACCGCAGGTGATTTGTTAGGGCAATACCGAACTGCACTAGATTTTAATTTGTTTGACCGACATGATTTAAAATCACCGCAATTGGGTGGTAATCCTTGGCCTATTCTATATACAAACCTTAGGGATAATGAGGAGATTTTACGCTTGTCATTAGAAAATCCAACTTTTGAAGTATATGAAGGTCCAGCCCGAATTTTAAAAGCCTATATGGCCGGAGCCTTAACGGATATGTTTGGTGATGTGCCTTACTCAGAAGGTTTTCAAGGAAAGACAGAAACCGTTACGCCTGTTTATGATAATCAAGAGCTAATCTATAATGGTGAAGAAGGAATCTTTGATAATCTCGAAAAAGGGATTAACGCTATAGAAAATTATGCAGGTACTATTCCGCTTGAGGGTGATATTCTTTTTGAGGGTGATTTACAGGCCTGGGTGCGTTTTGCAAAGTCGCTCCAAATCAAATTTTTAATGCGTACCTCAAACGTTCAAGATAATGCAGCAGCATTGCAAAGTCTAGTAGATGAAGGTGGCTTCATAACTGCTAACAGCCAAAATGCAGCGTTTGATTTTAATGATGGAGAACCCAACAACTTCCGCTTAGCGCGATTACGAATTGGAGACTTCAACAACTTTGTGCTTTCAGAAACGATGGATGAAATTCTAACGGATTTAAATGATCCAAGAATTTCAACACTCTTCCGTCCTTTTTCAAATAGTACATCTGGCGAATACAATGGTTTGCTTAATGGTGTTGATGCCACACAGAATGCGGTTGTCTTGGCCGATTTCTCTTTAGCAGGAACAAGTTTTAGAGAAGCGACCAGTGCTTTGGATGCTAACTTTATGACCAGTTGGGAAACACATTTTCTATTGGCGGAGGCCGCAGAACGTGGCTTTATCACTGCCAATGCACAAACGTTATACGAAACTGGGGTAACACAAGCTTTTGAATATTGGAATACTGCATTACCAGCAACTTATCTAAGTGCAGAAGGGGCTTTTACCAATGGTGATGCTCTAAAAAATATTATAACCCAAAAATGGATAGCAAATATCATTAATGGATATGAAGGGTGGATAGAATACCGAAGAACAGGCTTTCCGCAATTAAAAACAATTTCAGCTAGTTTAAATAATGATTTGCTCCCTGTTCGCATGCCCTATCCTGCAGAGGAGCAAGCATTGAACGCTGTAAACTATGAAGTGGCAGCGGCCAGAACGGATGGCAATAGTATTAATTCCCCAGTTTGGTGGGATGAGGCCCCCTAAGATTTACCTACTCTGGTGTTATTGCTCGAATAGGTTGATGGTTGATAAAAATATGTTTTCTGTCAGGTCGAGCCTGCCTAGTCGGCAGACAGGCGGAGTCGAGACCTAAAAAGAATAAAAGAGTTATTAAATTATAAATGAATTATAACAGTATCATAACGCTTGCAGAAGTTTCCTCTTTCGGAGTAGAAGGGTTACAGTGGGCACTTGTAATAACATCAAGTTTGGTGCTGTTCTTCCTTTCTCCTTTGGCAAAAAATACCAATCAGTTTTTTAAAGCTGTTCAAAAAAAGAAAGCACCCAACACCTTTATGTTGATGGGTAGTTTGGTGATTTCGTGGATATTCGCCAAAAGCATCACCAATGCCGCAAATTTAGGGTTAGATTATGGTATTGTAGGCGGTGTGGCTTACGCTGCCTATTATCTATCATTTGCAGTAGCTGGTATCGTAATCTATAAAATGAGGCTTCATGGAAAATATACTAGTATCCATCATTTTTTGACATCCAAGTTTGGTAAAGGAGCAGTTGCCGTATTCTCTATATTAATTGCCATTCGGCTCTTTAACGAAGTTTGGAGCAACACCATGGTCATTGGCACCTATTTTGGCGATATGGGTTCCAGTTCGTATTACTGGTCCATTTTAGTTTTTACAGCATTAACATTAGCGTATGTTTTAAAAGGTGGTATGAGTAGTTCCATTTTTACAGATGTACTTCAAATGGGCTTATTTGGTATTTTACTCTTGGTGATTCTTGGTGCTATTTTTACTTCAAAAGAAACATTTACACCTACCCAAGTTATTAGCTCTGGTGTTTGGTCTTTTGATATGGGATTAAATCTACTTTTTGCAGCGGTATTACAATCCTTTAGTTATCCATTTCACGACCCTGTACTTACTGACAGAGGTTTTTTAAGTAGTCCTAGGGTCACACTAAAAAGTTTTTTATGGGCTAGTATAATTGGAGGCATCTGTATTGTACTGTTCAGTATAATTGGTGTGTATGCGCAATCGCAAAATATGACAGGGCAAGCAGCTGTAGAGGTTGGCAAAGCCTTTGGTGTTGTTATTTTATTAGTTATTAATTTTATTATGATTACCTCAGCTGCATCTACTTTAGACTCTACCTTTTCATCTTTTTCAAAGTTATTAGCTGTTGATTTAAACATGGGTAACTCTTTGAAATTTGGACGATGGTCTATGGTTGTTATTGCCGTTTTAGGTACTATTCCTGTTTTCTTGAATGCAGAAATACTCTCGGCAACCACAATAAGCGGTACCATGATTATTGGATTAACTCCCATATTTCTATTTTGGAAAGACAAAGCCTCAAAAATCAGTTTTCATTTAAGTGTTTTTTGTGGAATACTATTCGGATTTCTATTGATTTTTAGTTGGTTTCCACAGTCATTAATATTTACCACGGGAAAGTATGCCGATTTACTTTGGATTAATTTCTGGGGAATTTTAAGCTGTATACTACTCTATTTTATGCCCAAATGGATAAGGATATAAAACATATCGGAACTAAAACCGGAAAGCTTTTGCTTTTTGGCGGTGTCTATAGCAACTTACAGGCTATAGAGCAACTAATGGCTATTGCCAAAGATGAAGGGATTGCTCCTGAAAATTGTATTTGTACAGGAGATATCACTGGCTATTGCGCCCAACCTGAAGAAACTGTTCAGGCATTTAAAGCTTGGGGGGCTTTGAGTATTGCAGGCAATGTAGAATTACAATTAGCAAATGACAGTGAAGATTGCGGTTGCGATTTTAAAGCTGGTGGTCGCTGTGATAGTTTTTCTAAACTTTGGTTTCCGTATACCAAAGGACATTTATCTAAAGAATCTTTAGATTGGATTGCTACCATTCCCGAATACATAAGTTTTGACTATGGAGGAAAAAAAGTAACTGTAGTACATGGTAATTATGGTAATACGTCGGAATTTATATTTCAATCGAATGCTGACACCAGTAAACAAAACTGTTTTAAAAAGACTAAAAGTGATGTAATTATCGCAGGGCATTGTGGACTACCATTTCATCAATCCATAAAAGAAAAACTATGGCTAAACCCTGGTGTTATTGGTATGCCGGCAAATGATGGCACCACAAGAGTGTGGTATATGCTCTTAGAAATAGGAGGAGGTGAATTAAAATATACTCATCGGTCTTTTGAATATGATTACAACACTACGCAACAATTAATGTATAAAAACCACCTACCCGAAGAATATGCAGATACGCTTTCTTCCGGCATTTGGGATAATATGGAAATCCTCCCTGAAGTTGAAAAAATGGGGCAGGGCATTCCGATTTACCTAGACAATACAAAACAAAATATAGTACCTAAAACACAAAAAAAGATGGCAGATACGTATTACAATCCGAAAGATTTACGAAAATTTGGAAAAATTACCGAATGGAGCGAAGAGCTTGGTACCAAGTTTTTTGATTATTATGGTAAGGTTTTCGAAGAAGGCGCACTAAGTGCTAGAGAGAAATCTTTAATTGCTCTTGCGGTTTCGCACGTTGTCAAATGTCCGTATTGCATAGATGCGTATACCAAAGATGGTTTACAAAAAGGAATTACGAAAGAAGAAATGATGGAAGCAGTGCATGTTGGCGCCGCAATTGAGAGTGGAGCAACCTTGGTACACGGCGTGCAGATGATGAACAAATATGATAAGTTGTCGATGTAATCGACAGAACGCTACGCTCTTAGATTTAAGACCGCTGCGCTTTTAGAAAATAGATAATTAATAGCATTTAATTGGTGGTTTCTTAATACTCACCACTAAGTACTCAATACTAATAATATGGCTACAAAATCATTAAAAGCAAAAGGAAACGAGCTTGCACAAAGCAACAGACAGCTTGATATTCTTAACGGAGGCATCTTCGCAGACGGGGGACTACCTTATTTCAAGGATAAAATCGGCGAAATAGGGCATTTTCCACTGCGTCCTAAAAAGTTGGAAATCCTTCAAATCAATGTAGGGTATATGTGCAACCAAGTGTGCGAACACTGCCATGTAGATGCTGGCCCCGATCGAAAGGAAATCATGACCCGTGAAACCATGAAACAATGCTTGGAAGTGATTAAAAATACGGGGGCACACACGTTAGATTTAACTGGCGGTGCACCAGAAATGAATCCTGATTTTGAATGGTTCGTCGAAGAAGCTGCAAAAGCCGGAATCAAAGATTTTATTGTACGTTCTAACCTTACCATTATTAGAGCGAATAAAAAATACTACCACTTGCCAGATTTCTTTAAAAAACACAATGTGCATGTAATTTCCTCTATGCCACATTATACCCGTGGCAAAACTGATAAACAACGTGGCGATGGAGTTTTTGATAAGTCGATAAAAGCCCTGCAAGAACTCAACTCACGGGGTTACGGAATGCCGGGTAGTGATTTACGTTTAGATTTGGTCTACAACCCATCTGGGGCATATTTGCCAGGAGACCAAATGGCTATGGAAAAAGACTTTAAAAAGGCTTTAGATGAGGATTTTGGTATTCAATTTCATAACCTCTTTGCCATTACCAACTTACCTATAGCGCGCTTCTTAGATTACCTCATCGCTTCAGAAAATTATGAGGACTATATGTATGCCTTAGTGGAAGCTTATAACCCTGCAGCAGTGGCAAATGTAATGTGTACCAATACGATTTCCATTAGTTGGGATGGTTGGCTCTACGATTGTGATTTTAACCAGATGCTCGACCTTAAAGTGGCTAGCAAGGTAAAACACATTAAAGATTATAATGAAGATTTACTGAACGATAGAAACATCATTATTTCACAGCATTGCTATGGCTGTACAGCAGGTGCAGGAAGTAGTTGCCAGGGGACGGTGGCTTAGATTTTATAAATAGCTTGATTTCTTCGCAAACTAGTCGTTGAATTTCCTTTAATTATTAAAATTGGATAGAAATATATTAGTGGATTACTTCTAGGACTTTTTGAATTACATCATCTGGCGAAATAGTTTTCATGACATCATTATATCCATCAGGAGCTTTATTCCCATAAATAGAAGTAGGTATTAACGGAAACTTTTCTCTGTCAGCCAATAAAGCATTATCCGCTGGCTGACCGAAAGGTGCAAAACCGGCATATGGATGGGTTACGCCCCATAACGTTACCACCGAAACCCCATAATTCGCTGCTAAATGGGCGTTACCACTATCCATGGAAAGCATTATATTTAAATTTGAAATTATGGAGAGTTCTTGCGTAAAGGACATTTTTCCTACTATGCTAATGCAATTTACGAACTTTTCTTCCCATGCTTCCAAGAGTTGTTTTTCATGATTTCCACCTCCAAAAAGTAGTATTTGATAGTTTCCTGAAGCATTTAGTTTATCAACAACTTCCTGCATTAATTTATATGGATACGTTTTTCCTGAAAAGGCTGCAAACGGTGCAATACCTATCCATTTTTGTGTTTTGGGACATGATAAATCCGGAAGCCTAACGGCGATCTCTTGTTTAGGTAATGTAAAATTCTCCTGCAAACGTATAGGGAAATTTAGTGCTTTGAACACTTCTGCATATCGCTGGTGTGTTGTTTTTAAAGGTCGGAAAAAATTTGGTTCTCCTGAGGTCAGCGCTTTCTTCTCTTTCCTTCCTTTATCAATTTTCTGAAAAGGGGTTCCTGAAAACCAAAAGAAAAATTTTAAAATATTACTTCGTAGCACATTGTGTAAATCTGCTACTGCATCAATATGCAATAATTTCAGTTCTCTGTACAATTTCCAAAGTCCGAAAATTCCCTTGTGCTTTTCTTTTACATCAACGCCATAGACCGATATATTAGGGATTTCCGAAAAAATAGGTTTAAAAAAGTCTTTGGTAAGAACAGTGATTTTAAGTTCTGGATAAGTATTTGTGAGGTGTAAAAGCACAGGAACAGTCATCGCAATATCGCCCATGGCAGATAGGCGAATAATAAGGAGATGGTACGTTTTATTTTTGTCCACGAAGGATGGGGTTTAATTCCTCATCATTATACATCTTCATTTGTTTGTAGACTTTCATGTACTTTTTCCCCGTTTCAATGTCGGCCAACAATTGGTCAATTGCTGTTGATAGGTCTTTCTTTTGCTCTAAAAGTACTTGAAGTTTAGCACTACATTTTTCAATGTGTGATGGTGAAGCGTCCGTTCTATTGGCCTCCTCTTGCATATGGTATATCTTCAGTGCTAGAATAGACAATCTATCTATCGCCCAAGCAGGACTTTCCGTATTTATAGTGGCATCTTCTTTTATTTCAACCGATTGGTATTTTTTTAGAAAATAACTATCTATAAATTCTACCAAATCTGTTCTGTCTTGATTACTGGCGTCAATTTTACGTTTTAAAACAAGGGCTGCCGAAGGCTCAATTTCTGGATCTCTAATAATATCTTCATAATGCCATTGTACGGTATCAATCCAGTTTTTACGATATAATAAATGCTCTATACTGTCTTTGTCATATGGGTTTGAAAAAGACTGGCTTACATCATCAAGCACATGGTACTTATCAATGCTTTCTTCAAATATCTTAAAAGCGGAATTACTGAACATGATAGAAATTTTAGCAAATATACCCTATCTGTTTATTTTTTTACCAGATCAATAAGAAGTAAGGTAAACGGAAAGAATATGCATACCAGCAATACTGCTTCTTTCAATCGCTTCTTTTTAAAGGTTTCCAAAAAATTTGTGGCGAAAATCGCCGCAGGAAAAAACGAATAAAGCAGTATGGTATAGTTCTTATTTTCAAGATTTTGAACACTAAAAACCACAATAGCCACTAGAAAGTAGACCAGTAACAAGCGTAAATGTATAATTCTTCCAACGCCTTGGTATCCTTGTTTAACAAGCACGAAGCTTGCAACCATTAAAATTACAATGATATATAGAAAAGGTTTTATGCTAAAATTGGCCATAAAACTTTCCAATAAATTAGTGTCAACATCTATTACATAATGATTCTCAAGGAAATTAATATTCTTGGTCAAGACCAGAAATGCACTTATTAACAAAACAAAAAAGACAATAGCGATAATCGGCACCAGCCAATTCTTAAATTCTTTCGTGCCGTAGATATAGACTGCCAAAAAAACCACTACTAAAAACAGCAACACCCAAGGATCAAAAACACTCGCGACACATATCCAAAGTGTAGCATCAAAAATCTTCTGTTTTACCTGTTTTAGACTTTTTAAAGCTAGCAAACGATTTAATGACAACATTAAAAAAAGGTTGCAAAATACAATCTCCTTATACTGCAAAGTCTTTGGCACTGCCATACATAACAGTACAAAGAACAGCATGGCAAAAGAAGTGGTATTGGTTGTTTTTCTTGTTCTAACGGTCTCTTGCACCCCAATTACCTGAAGCGAAATTGCAATTAATATAAGCAGAAGAAATACAACACTATCGAAGTTGATTTTTAAGATAAAATAGTTGGCAACATAAAAAAGAACGAGTATAATCAGTAGAACCAAATAGTTGATCGGCTTAGTTTTGCTAAAAAAACTTGATATCATATTATGTTTTACTATTTTTGCCTAGTAAATATAGCTAAGATGAGTGCATTTTTTTATTGGATAGAAGACTTATTTGTAAACGTACTTTTTGCCCCTTATGATTTTTTCCGTTTTATGGAAAACTGGTGGGGTGCAAACACCATCAACTGGTTGTTTATGATTATTGGTTTTTTAGCTATGATTTACTGGATGGGACAGTTAAAAATCTTTAATGACAACGGCGAAGAAGACAAAAGTAGCACTTCGCATTCTTATTTATAGTTTCATTTCAACCCGAAAGTTAGCTTCGCTATTCCATTTAAAGGTCGAAGCCTAAATCTTTTCGGTAGTACATTCCATCAAAACTAATTGTTTTCAGGCTTTTATAGGATGTTTTCAGGGCATCCTTAAAATCAACACCATAGGATGTTACTGCCAATACACGCCCCCCATTGGTCTCGATTTTTTTGTTATCCGATTTTGTGCCCGCATGAAATACAATAGATTCGTTAGCTAGTTCTATGCCCTCGATTTCTTTACCTTTCTCATAGGCTTGCGGATACCCTCCTGAAACTGCCATTACCGTAACTGCAGCCCTATTATCGATATCTAAATCGATACTTGCTAAGTTCTGGTTTGCTACAGCTTGTAAAATTTCAACAAAGTCATTTTTAATTCTTGGGATGACTACTTCCGTTTCCGGGTCGCCCATACGTACGTTGTATTCTATAACCTTCGGGTCGTCACCGACTTTTATCAAGCCGATAAAAATAAACCCTTTGTAAGGATAGTTATCCTTCTTTAATCCTTCAACCGTAGGTTTTACAATTCGTTCTTCTATTTTTTGGATAAATGCCGAATCAACGAACGGAACCGGTGAAATAGCCCCCATACCACCTGTATTGAGTCCGGTATCTCCTTCTCCGATACGTTTATAGTCTTTAGCCATTGGCAATACTTTGTAATTTTCACCATCGGTAAGTACAAAGCAACTTAATTCGATACCGTCTAAAAACTCCTCGATAACGACCGTTGTACTTGCAGCACCAAACTTGGCGTCTAAAAGCATCGATTTAAGCTCATTCTTTGCTTCTTCAATGTCATTGAGTATCAAAACCCCTTTCCCTGCCGCTAAGCCGTCCGCTTTAAGCACAAATGGCGGATTTAAACTTTCTAAAAACGTATACCCTTCTTCTAGGTTGTTTGAAGTAAAACTTTGATACGCAGCGGTAGGAATGTTGTGCCGCATCATAAACTCCTTTGCAAATTCTTTTGAGCCTTCTAAAGTCGCTGCCAATTTTTCCGGACCTATTACCGATACGTTTTTTAGTTGTTCATCTCTCAAAAAGAAATCATGGATTCCGTTTACCAAAGGGTCCTCAGGACCAACGAGAACTAGGCTAATACTCTCTTTTAAAACTAGTATTTTAATCGCTTCAAAATCATTGACCCCAATAGCAACATTCTCGGCTAGCTCTTTGGTTCCTGCATTGCCCGGTGCTACAAAAAGCTTAGTCAGTTTGCTGCTCTGCGCTATCTTCCAAGCTAAAGTATGTTCGCGTCCTCCAGAGCCAAGAATAAGAATGTTCATTTGTCTAATTTTTGGCTAAAATACTATTTGAAAAAAGTCTAGCTAAGAATTGTTAGAAAAATCTCTATGTTCTTTTTTTTGAAGTTCTTCAGGGGACAAAGATTTAAAGTAGTCATATACTTTCTTCAATCCTTCAGAACGATGCACTTTAGGTTCCCATCCTAATACTTCTTTAGCCCTTGAAATATCTGGTTGCCGTTGCAGAGGATCATCTTTAGGCAATTCTTTATAAATAATTTTCTGATCAGTGCCTGTGAGTTTTATGATTTCTTGGGCAAATTCAAGAATGGTTGTCTCATCTGGATTTCCGATGTTGACGGGCTCCACATAATCGCTCATTAACAAACGATATATTCCTTCTACTTGATCATCTATGTATGTAAAAGATCTTGTTTGGGAACCGTCTCCAAAAACCGTTAAATCTTCACCTCGCAAAGCCTGACCCATGAATGCTGGAACTACACGGCCATCATTTAATCGCATACGAGAACCATAGGTATTAAAGATTCGAACGATACGAGTATCTAGTCCATGATGCCGGTGGTATGCCATGGTAATTGATTCCATAAACCGTTTAGCTTCGTCATAAACTCCTCTAGGTCCAATGGGGCTTACGTTTCCAAAATATTCTTCGTTTTGGGGGTGTACTAATGGGTCTCCGTATACTTCCGAAGTAGATGCAACCAAAATTCTTGCATTTTTCTGCTTGGCCAATCCTAGAAGATTTAAAGTCCCCAGTGATCCTACTTTAAGCGTTTCAATCGGAATCTTTAAATAATCAATAGGGCTTGCTGGAGATGCAAAATGCAGGATATAATCCAGTTCCCCTTCTAGATGAACAAAAGTGGAAACATCATGATGGTGAAACTCAAAGTTTTCTAAAGGAAATAAATGCGCTATGTTTTTTAAATCTCCTGTAATCAGATTATCCATTCCAATTACATAATGACCTTCTGCAATAAATCTATCGCAAAGGTGCGAACCTAAAAATCCTGCAGCTCCTGTGATTAGGGTTTTTTTCATCTATAAAATCAATACGCTTTTTCTTCTCCAGCAATACCATTAAGTATGGTCTGAAAAATAATTTTCAAATCTAATAGAAAAGACCAGTTTTCTACATAGAAAATATCAAACTTAATCCTGTTTTGAATATCACTATCCTGCTCTATTTCTCCTCGATACCCTCTAACTTGAGCTAGCCCTGTTATGCCTGGCTTCACAAAATGGCGCAGCATGTATTTATCTACTTTATTTGCATATTCATCTGTATGCTTTAGCATATGTGGTCTCGGCCCTACAACAGACATATTTCCAAACAATACATTATAAAATTGCGGTAACTCATCAATACTAGTTCTTCTTATAAACCTGCCAATCTTAGTTACTCGCATATCGTTTTTACCTGCTTGTTTGGCATCCGCATCTTCGTTAACTGCCATGGACCTGAACTTAAAACATTGGAATTCTCTATTGTCAAAACCAGTCCTTTTCTGTATAAAGAATATTGGGCCTTTAGACTCCAATCTTATTAATAAGGCCAATATTGGAGCAAACCATATTAAGATTCCGAAAATAACAAACACCGAAAATATAACGTCAAAGGCTCTCTTTGTGAACGCGTTAATAGGATTATGTAAAGGTATATTCCTTAACGAAAGTATCGGAAGGTAATCATAGTACTCAAACTTTAATTTTTTAGAAAATATGTTTTTATTATCAGGAAGAAATTTTAGTGTTTTAAGATTATTATCTGCAAAGTTGATAAAAGCACTTATTTGGGTGTTCGTAAGTTCAGATACCGAACAATAGATTTCGTCTACATTATTCTTTACTATAAAGCGAAAACAATCCATTATATTGAATTCGTCTTTTTTAGGAGAAAACTGTTTTTTAAAATCATACCCATATTCTGTTCTTTCTGTAAAGACATTGATGAGTTGTTGGGTTTTTTTATTGTCGCCTATGACTACCACATTTCTAATATTACCCTTAATCTTTTCTCTATACTTCATTAAGAGGTAATAGAAGACAAATTTTAAAATAAACACAGCTATAAAAACAAAAGCAACATATTTGGCAAGAGCCAGTCTGCTCATGTTGGGTTGTTTAAAAAACCCAATAAATGCATATACAATTAAACCATAGAAAAAAAATTGTCTAAAAAGCAGTTTTAAAATATGGGTGACCTTAGTATACCTATAAATAATATAAAACTCTACCGAAAATGCGATGACTATCCATGCAATGGAAATATAGGTGTGGAATAAAACTACCTCAATTATGTTTATTGGAAGTAAATAAGCTAGATAGTTAATAACAACTAAATCTATTCCGTAAGAAATGGGATTGATAAAACCTGAATATCTGCCCTGTTTGAAAAACATTTTATATCTACTAATAACTAAAGGTATTAAAAACCAAACTTCTCCTTGATAACTAATACTATGAATTTGCTGTTTCCAACCAAATAACGTTTCCACATGCGTTTAGGCTCTTGAATCAATCTAAATAACCATTCCAACCCAAATTTTTGCATCCAAACAGGTGCTCTTTTTACTTTACCAGCAATTACATCAAAACTTCCCCCTACACCCATAATAAAATTCACTTTTGAAAGTATTTGTTTGTTCTCATAAAGAAAATTTTCTTTTATAGGGGAACTTATTGCAACAAATAACATGTTAGCACCACAATTGGAAATATACATGGCAATATCTTTTTCTTCCTCCTTCTCAAAATATCCATTTCTAAAACCAGCAACTAAATTGGGAGAATATTTTTTGGAATATATATCTACAACTTTTTTTAGGACTTTTTCTTCTGCTCCAAAAAAGAAAATTTTATGCTTGTTCCTATATGCAAGCTCCACCAAATTGGACATAAGATCAATGCCCGCAACACGCTCTTTTAATGGTTTCCGCAATATTTTGGAGGCCCATACTACTGCCTGGCCATCAGCATTGATTAAATCACTTTGGTTTACACTTTGACGCAGTTTTAGGTCTGTTTGCATGGCAACAATTTTTCCAGCATTTACAACTACATGATGGATTTGCTCCTTTAGGTTTATAGCTTTGGAAATCTTATTCAGTGTTTCAGACATACTCAAATTATCAATATACGTCTGAAGAATTTTAATTCGAGCCATTATTTTTTTGATTTATTATATAGTAACTCATTGAATACATCATCCATGATTGAGCCCATCTCATATAAGGGATTTTAGAACTTATCACTTTCTTTTTCTGGTAGTAAAAGAAGCCTCTTTTATCCTGCATATTTTCTATTGTCCATCCCAAAACTTTTTCTATTAGTTCCTTGTTTTCTTGGAAACAATTCATTTTGCAAATGGTAACAATTAGTTGAGCTGGAGCGTGAATATCTATTGGGTATGTCTTATTGTTGTAATATTTAGCCCTACCGTCTTCAAGAAAAAAATTTTCCAGATAATATTTTAATCCTTTATTAATGCTATTTTGAAAAGCTTTATCCCCTGAAATTTTAGTGTATACATAAAGACATTCAAGGTTAAATCCAGTGTGAAAGCTATCAATCCACTGATGGTGAGGAAGGTTGCTATAAACCCAAGAGCCATCCTTATTTTGTTTATTGCTAACATAGTTACAGATTTTTTTTGCCTCACTTAGGTATCTGTAGTCCCCACTGTATTTATAACATTGAGAAAGCAGTTTTGCCCCCAATAAACCTGCATTAAAAACCTGAGTTTTGTCTAAGGGAGAATATGAAAGTGTGTAGTTTTTGTTTTCATCATAAGTTCTATTCAGGTCATTAAGCACAAATTTTGAGCTGCTAAGAGCAACTTTTTTGTATTCGTCTTTTCTGGTAAGATCAAAAGCCATAAATAACGCTTCAACAACAAAACTAGTAGCAACTACTGTTGGTGTTCCTTTGGGCTGAAAAAAAGCTCTGGCTTGCCAATCGAAGTTATATCCCCAACAAGCGCCGGAATAGTCGCTTGAACTTAGCTTCACTAATTTATTTGCCAAGAATTCAATCTTTTTTAGGGATTCCTTCTGGTCAATTTTCGCTTTGTACATATTAGAATAAGCAATGACAAATAACCCGAGCCCTTTAGGATTATAACCTTTACTTACTCCAAAAACATTCCTTAGATTAACAGGGTTTCTTTTGAAAAGTTGTATCCAGGCTAGTCTAAAGTAACTCGATTTTCCTAAAAAAGTATGCTGAATTAGCCAACTATTCAATCCATCATAAGGATCCCAACCTTTATAGTTTTCTTTCTCACAATATTCTCTAAGTCTTTTAAAAGATTCGTTTATAATGAACATCACGGAAGAAAATCAATTTATTTGTTGTGGAAGTCCCGTAGCTAAAGAGTCCAGGATTTTAAATGTAACCAGCGTGGTGTAATAAATAGATTCAAAAGTCAATGGTGTTTCTTTTTCTTTATCCTTTAATGAGTTTAAAAAAGCATTTACTTCTTGTCTATGGCCTTTCCCTGATTCCTTTAGCTTGGTTTCTTTGTTGTTCTTATGTATAGAACCTTTCCTAAAATCAAAAATTCTTCCAATTTTACCTCCAGAAAATACTTCTACCAATTCTTTTGGCATAGATTTATCCCCATTGCCCAAATAAAGTAAGTTTCCTACGGAACCATCTTCAAATGAAACAACCACCGAAATATTGTCCTCAGGTGTAATCAGGGCATTACTGGTTTTTATACTCTCCGCATAGACCTTAATTGGTTTTGCGTCGGCAAAAAATTGAAAAAGGTCTATAAAGTGGCACATCTCTCCAATAACACGACCTCCCCCGAGTTCTGGGTTTTGCGTCCAATGTTCCTTTGGTATAAATCCAGCATTTACCCTAATGTTAATGACCTTTGGCTCGCCATTGCTTTCAAATTCATTTTTTATTTTGGTTGCCAATGGAGAAAACCTTCTATTGAACCCTACCATTAATTGGCCTTGATTTAGTTCATAGGCATTCTTCACCTCTAAAAGCTCATCAAGGTTCATGGCTAAAGGCTTCTCAACAAAAACATTTTTCCTCGCTTGTAAACACTCAATAACATATTTAGCATGAGAATTGTGTGGGGTAGCTATGAAAACCGTGTTAATTTCATCATTGCCAACCACATCCACAGAAGAAGTAGAAGCATGGTTAAACGAAAACTTAGAAGCTACATTTTTTGCAGATATCCCTTTTGTAGTGACCACCGTTTCCAAAGAAGCACCCCATGATTTCACAGAAGGAATAAGGTAACTTTGGGCAAAACTTCCAGCTCCGATAAACCCTACGTTAATAATTCCAAGCGCATTATTATTGGACATCGAAACCAATGTGGAGTCCCTACCTTCTGATTTTGGATAAGACAGTAGAATTCCTATGTGCGGTTCTGGATTATTTCCCATTACAATCTCATAGGCTTTTTCCGCTTCCAATATGTCAAAAACATGGGTGGTCAGTTCATTAAGTTTGATTGCTCCTTGAGAAACTAAATCTAAAAAAGCTTCCATGTTTCTTTGCTCTGTATAACGTACATAGGCTAGTGGATAGTCCTGTCCATTCTCTTCATAGTTCACGTCATACCTCCCTGGGCCGTAAGAACAAGACATTTTTAATTCTAATTCTTTCCTATAAAAGTCTGGATCTCTCGGGACATCCATTTTAACCGCTCCAACGACAATTACTTTCCCTTTTTTTCGACTAATAACAGCTGAAAGTTCTATCGGATCATTTGAAGTTGTGGCTGCGGTTATTATTACACTGTCAAAGCCGTGTCCATTGGTGAAATTGTCCACTGCTGTCAACAAATTTTCGTCATTTCGTAAAAGCGCTTCATCCGCTCCACTGTTCTTTGAGATTTCCACCAAATTTGGAGATAAATCCATACCGAAAACCCGACAACCATTTGCTTTGAGCAATTGAACCGTAATTTGGCCCAAAAGCCCCAATCCTATAACACATATCCTATCTCCGAGCCTTGGTTCAGCTTGTCGAACTCCTTGTAGGGCTATTGCACCAAGAGTTGTATAGCTGGCTTGTTCGAAACTAACATTATCAGGGATTCTGGCAATTAAATTCTGGGGCACTCCAACAAATTCTGAATGGGATGCATAATCTTGACCTGCACATGCAACCCTGTCCCCAGGTTTGAACGCCCCATTGCTATCAAGGGATGCTTTTACAATGCCAGAAGTACTATAACCTAGTGCCTTGAGAGAATCAAGTTTTGTACGTACCTTTTCCAGGGTTGCTTTTACTCCCTCCTTCTTCATGTTTTGAAGGACTTGCGCAACCAAATCTGGCCTTTGTTTGGCTTTGCCTATCAGATTGGCTTTTGCAACTTTTACGGTTCCTCTCTCCGTTCCAGAACTGATAAGTGAAAATTTGTTCTCTACCAAAACCATCTTATCTGTAATTGCGGGAACAGGAACATCATCTATATATAAGTCTCCTGTTTTAAAATTTTGTATGACCTGTTTCATAGTTCAATTTCTAGTCACTGATTTTTTGTATTAGAAAAATATGTTTTCCAGTAGGTGTTTTTTCTATATTGTCACAAACCTTCAAATTTACACTTAGTTTTCCATTGACAGAATTTTCAAGCTTTTGCCTAAAAAGGATAGTATCAAAATTTATTTCATCTTCCAAGACAATTCTAACCAACAATTTACCTTTTTCCGCTTGTTCTAATTGCAACTCTTTGATTAATGCAAATTCATCGAAATGTTGTCCAAAAATAAATGCTGTCAAAGATACCTTTGTTTTGTCATCTAAGTAAATATAATCTTGTTTTCTGCCATGAATTCTTCTAAAGCTTCTTCCTTTAAATCCACATTTACAGGAATCAGTATCCGCATATTCCGCCTCGTCACCTGTATCATAACGAATTAAGGGCATCGCTTTGTTATCATATCCAGTAGCTACAATTCTTCCTTTTACAAATGGTTGGGTAATTGGCTGATTTCTTTCGTTTAAAAGCTCCGTAAAACCATAAAAAGGGTAAATGTGAAAGTCATTTGAATATGCACAGTTGCCGGCATGCACCAGTCTTTCCGAATGACCATACCAATGTACTATTGTTGCATTGGTTTTGGTTTTGATATATTCGCGGTCTTTTTCGGACAACCCTTCAGAACCTAAAAACATGGCCAATATGGAAGAAGGTAGCTCTTTACCAAAATCATCAACTATTTTTATAAGATTTTTAAGTGCAGATGGATAGGCATGAATATATTTTGGTGAAAAGTTTTTGATTCTTTCAAGTACTTGTCCAACATTGTCTTTGTTCAAAAGATAACAAGAAATAGCCAGTTTATTACCTATTGGTTGATACTCATACAGCTTGTTGTTAGATAGTGCCTCACCTCTTACCATCAATACTTTATCTCCATCCTTATAACCAAATTGTCCCCAGTACCAATCAAAATGGGCTTTTTCCTTTGGGCGAGAAATATCGGACTCAAGATAAAATTCGAATGGGGTTCCACTGGAACCTCCCGTATTGGAAAGCAATCTCTTTGTATGGTTCGAATTACAAAAGTCTTCAAAGTTATCACGTACCATGGTTTTGTCGATGACTGGAAAATCCGAAAGCTCTTGGAGTTTCTTTCCCTTATAAAAACCTATACTTCTAGTCGCGATACTCAACTGTTTCATTAATAAGTGCTCAAAATTAGCGTTGAAATCAATTCTCCGTCCGTACTTTACATAGAAACCTCCATATTTAATGTTTTTGGGGATAAGTTGATATGCTTTACCCAAAATCCATTTAATAGGATATGGAAGCTTTTTGTAAAACTTCAACAAACCATACAAACTATCTTCGAAACTCATACGGGTCAATATTTTAACTTTCTTGTAATTATGGAAGCAAAATACGTGGAATAATGTCTCAATGCCTTAAGGGGGTTTTTTCTAAATCTTTCTGCCATAGATTTTATTTCCCTCATGATCAAAACCTTTCTTAAACGACTATGATAATATTTGCTGTCTCCAATTTTTGAGTTTACAAAGTCTTGGTACAACAGTCCTTGTTCGCTTGCATCAACTAAAGGCAACTTACAATCCAAATCGTAACGATACAGTTGTGGGGTACATGAAAGGATTGAATTTTTATCAAATTCCAGATTAAGACAAAATGAAAAGTTTCGTTGAGCACCTTGGCTTTTGGAGAAACCTAATTCTTCTTCAGGGATGTAAATAAAACTTCCCAAACTGTAAGCTATAATTCCGTGGGCATATTTCTCTATGCCCTGAACAATGTGAGGGTGGTGTCCTATTACTGCGGAAGCACCAGAATCGATAAACGAACGCGCATTTTTTATTTCTTTTTCATGTGGGGCATCTATCAACTCAGTCCCCCAATGCGGGTATACAATAACATGGTCACATGCTTGCTTTAAAGAGATAACTTTATCTAAAACTGCTTTTGTATCATAAGGGTCAGGGCCTTTACGTCTATCCTTCCTGCTCCACCTTCCTTTCTTTACAAATGCAATTACCCCAAACTCTATTCCATTGCAACTAAATCTTAAAACATTGAAATCCTTTTTCCCGAAACCAAAAACTGAAATTCCTTTAGAAATCAAAAAATCTCTCATGTCCAATACACCCTCCAACCCATAATCCATACAATGGTTATTGGCCAAACCATATGCATTGAACCTATCTAAGCTCAATGATGTGAAGTACGGAAAGGTCACCCCATATTCATCTGGAACATCATAAAAATTCTTGGCCCTTCCGTTTGGAATCACAAACTCCATGTTACCAATATTATAATCGGAGTCTGGCAATACAACTTCATGAAATGGGTCGATACCCATTTCTTCATATTTTCTAAAAATTGAAACATCCCCAACAAAATTTATTGATGCTCTCATTGTTTGATCAACTCATTAAATACCTTCAGCATGTTCATTTCAAAACTTTTTATGGTATAGTTCTCTTTAAAAGAATGTTGCGCCTCGGATGCCATTTGATTTATCTTTTCACCATCGAGTAAAAGATTTTCTAAACAATCGGCAAGGCCTTCCACATCTCTTTCATTTATTGTAAATCCATTCCTTCCAGAAGAGATTATTTCAGGTATGGCTCCATTGGTCGTGGAAATGGGAACAAGACCCATCATCATGGCTTCTAATATTGAAAGTGGAAAACACTCGTTTGCATAGTATGTGGGAAAAACAAAAATTCCACAGGAGGAGAACATTTCCCATTTTTCATCATCATACCTTGGACCCAGCACCGAAACTTTTTTCTCCAGGCCTTTCTTTAGAAGGATATCCTTAAGCTCAAGTACAGTCAAGTCATTTGTATTCCCTCCTACAATTTTGACAGCGAAGGGAATTTCTTTTTCGTGTAGGATTTCCAAAGCCTTTACCAAATCCATTATACCCTTGCTCTTCTTTAGTGCAGAAAGATACAGTATGCTTTTATGTTCCCTGTTAGAATCATCCTTTTTCTTGCATAAAGGGATTCCATTGGGAACAATAAAAATCTTGCCTTTATGGACATCTTCAATATCATATACCAAAAGTTTGGAAAGACATATTACACTGGTATTATTGAAAACAAAACGATAAAGGGTTCTTTTAAAGAATGAATCTAGATTATTGGAAATACCCTTGCCATGAAGATGGTATAGTATGTTACATTGAAAAACCTTTAAAA
Source organism: Croceitalea sp. W27 (assembly GCF_055693185.1). NCBI lineage: Bacteria > Pseudomonadati > Bacteroidota > Flavobacteriia > Flavobacteriales > Flavobacteriaceae > Croceitalea > Croceitalea sp. W27. Next base: position 2,278,150 of record NZ_CM146327.1, on the reverse strand, counting down.
CCGTTACAAACAATGTGTCTCTAAGGAAAGCCCCGCCAACAGGTGACAAAGTAAAATAAACCAGTCTATATCTGTTTCCGGCTAGGGCCCACAGAAGTTTCCACATAACTCGAAACATTTTCAAAAGTTTTACCAAGGAGAAACTGCCTATTTGGCTTACCTTGTCAACAAAATCCAAATCGATGATTGTCACTGCATATCGTTCCCCTATACGATTGCTGCTCGCTAAATATTGATTCATTAACGAAGCACCATGCACAGGTGGCGGCATCTGCGTGAGAAATAATATTTTAGGGCGTGGGTCTTTCCTTGCCATGCTGATTAATTGTTTGGGTGTTTTGAAGAAATATGATAAAAAAGCTAAAGAAGATTATGCCTTTGTTAATGGCCAAAACTTCTTCTGTAATACTAGTAATCATCAATAGAACCATTAATGAAAAAAGTAAAAAATTTCCTTTGGAAATGGCCCTGTAAAGTCCGACTGCAATAAACATTACAAATAAGCAAAATCCTACTAGACCCATTTGGACCAAATATCTCAAGTACATATTGTGGCTTGTATAATTGGCTTCTAGGCCCAAGGCAAATCCCTTTTCTTGGTACATTTTCAAAAGTTCAATCTGGGTGCACCCAGTCCCCACACCAAAAGGGGCGTTTGTTTTATAAACTTCCAATGCACAATCCCATTTTGCCAATCGTACATTAATTGAGTTCCACGCCGGGTTTTTTGCTGGGGTTTCATAAGAAAATTGAAACATTCCGGGTTTGATGCCTCTAGCTTTTTTAGCAAAAACAACTATGACGATAAGGCACAGAACAGTCACTAGAACAACCATTCGCCTTCTTGACAAACCCTTGTTTTTAAGAACTAGGATAAAAGTAATTCCAATTATAGCAGTCGAAAAAATTACTGCAAATGAATTGAGTAGATAAACCTGGAATAACGCCCAAAAGAAAAGAAGCCAAATAAAAAATGGCTTTTTTTTGAGGAATCTCCTCTCAATGATGCCAAAATAAAGAATGATAAACGCTGAAAACGCAGTAAAAATGGAAAGATAGGTGGCATGGAATCCAATATTGCCACTTAATCTGTGATATCTGAAAAAATTTTCCAAAACAAGATTGTCCTCATTAAAAATATATGGTGAGCCATTTTCAAAAGCCCTAAAACCGGCAATCACCATTGCTATTGTTAGCGCTAAAATCGTGGTCAAGGAAAATGCGAGCACCATAACCCGTAGCTGGGATTTTGACAATTTAATAGTGCCTAAAACAAAAGGGAATAGAAAAAATGCTGTGGTTTTTTCTATTTTCTTTAGCCCCAAAGAAAAATCACAAGAAAACAAAAGCCAGATGACAGAAGTTAACAATAATAAGACCAAAAAATAGCCAAGTCCGATATTGCCGTACAAAAATGACCTGTTCTTTGTCAGGGCCAAAATTGAAACAAGCACCAATAATCCTATCAGTATGTTATTTATGACCATCGGTAAAAGAAGCGATATGCTGGTCATGACCAACAAATAATATTGGACCTTATGCAACGTGTTATCAAATTGTGGCATCTAATCTTTTTCTTATATCCAATTGTATAAACAGTTCATAAAAGAGAATCACAGTAAAATATTCGAACCAATAGTCCAGCAAAAAAAACGAAAGCATCAACAATAGTATGGGTTTTCCAAATGTGAGGTTAGAAAAAGTATCAATGCTTTTTCCAAGGTATAAAACTAGAAAGGCAACAAAACCTAACATGCCATATTCACCAAAAATCTTGTTGTAAAAAGAAAAAGGCTGATTGGCAGTCCCGTCCATATAAGGCTTCTTCAAAAGCTCCGAATTCCATAATGAATAGTGTCCCTCTTCAAACTTCCTGGACATATAAACATAATTTTCGGGGTACCATCTCACATAATCGCCAGAGGTAAGAAAAGCTGCTCTAGAAGAAAATTTTCCTCCACCTGCCCCAAAAACAAAACTATCCAAGCCAGAAAAAAGATGGTCTGCAGTCTTGCTGAAGGAAATCATTTTTCTTGCTTGGTTTTTGTCACTAAACACTTTTTCACTCAAGTTTTGTTTTACGTAGTTCACATTTTGGGGACTTACAATGGAAAATATCAAAATCCCAAGAAACAACGAAATGAGTATTTTAATCTTTTTTGAAAAAGAGAGAAAGAAAAAGGCAAATCCAGATATTACCACCAAAAAAATAAAAATACCGCTCATATAAGTAGATGCCAGCATTAGTAGGGCGGCCATTACAGCCAATTGAATATTCTTGGAATAGAAGAAATATACCGTGTAAAAGGAAAAAACTATCATTGACACGGAAGAGTTTGCAAAAACTCCTTTTATAAAATCTCCGGACCCCATACTTACCATATAAGGTATGAATGCCCCTTTTGCGATTGCAGTATGAATATATTGGAAGGCCATTAATACAAAATTCAACCAAAAAAACCACAAGAGTACCTTTTTAATAGATTGAAGGGACAACTTTCGTAGCAATTGAGAAAGAAAATAAGAAAACCCCAGCATCAAACCCCACATTAGAAATACAATACTTGTGTTTATTGTATATCCCATAAGATTTTGCCCATCCAAGTAGAAAGGCCATTGTAATATGGTAACCACCCCCATAAAGAAGTAAAAAGTAATCCAATGGTTGGTCTTTAGTCTTAATTTAAAAAAAAAAATGATATAAAAACAGTTCCCAAACCTCCTGCGAGTTGCATAGCAGGGTTTCCTGCGGACACACTAAGCAAAAAAATTAATAAAAATAGCATCGCCGTTTTGCGGGTTGAAAGTTTTATGCCTGCCATTTTTTTCAATTTATCCATATAATAGGATTGCCTATAGTAATTATACGGTAGGCCCGTTACCTGTTATTATTTAAATTCAACATATATCGATCTAATGGTTAATTCCGGCTTTAATTAAAGCTTCATCAACAATCTTTTTCACATTGAGCTTCGATTTGAAAATTCCTGATTGATTCAACATAATTTGATAGTTCTTAAAAAAAATCTGTTCAAATTCCATGATGTTTTCTGAATCTTGAGCAAGGGTTCTAGTGTTTAAATCATTTAAAAATATCATCTCACCTATCGGTGCTTTTTTAATTTCAGATTTAGTTTGTAAAGATAAATAGTGAACTGGCTTCCACGGAGGAGTAATGTGTTTTTTTACATTCAACCTGTGTTCTTTTAAATATGACTTATCTATTAAGTGAAGATTATATGAGTATATTCTTATAGGTCTAAGATACGGATAGACAAAGCCTTCACTATCAATTATAGATAAATCATCTGACCAGATTTCTTTTTTTTCAATATCTTCTAAAATAGCATTAGTTTTCCCAGTGCCTCTCCACCCCATTATTACGGAGACCTCTCCGTTTTCATAAATAGAGGAAGCATGAACAAAGGTGGCACCATATCGCTGTAGAATGATTTGAAGCAAGGGTTCAATAATTTCATCAGATATATGCCTGCCCGGTGTTACCCTTTTGAAAGGGATTCTGCCTCGTTTCACTTTAGTTGGTATTCCCACCTTAAGAATATTATCCTGATCTCTTATAAAAAAATGTCCGGAACTAAGTATTAAAGTTTTTTCATCAAAATACCCATCTTTTCCCAAAGAATATTTCTTATTAATTTTAGGAATTTCATCTGTCACCACTACTTTTAGAATAAATTTTGGACTTTCGCATTTTTCATCAAAATTTTCATATATTTTTTTCAAAAAACTGATACAGTCGTTAGATAGTTCACCTGAGATTTCTACGTTTATCCTTTCAGCAATCGAAAACTCTCTTTTCATTTTATTTTAGGTTTAATATTAAATCTATTGCAACCGCTATATTGTCCAGTCCTTCTGAAATTTCTAGCTCATAAGTAGCTACCGTAGCGGCTAAAATAGGTTTTCTCGGAAAACTACTTAAAGGGTCTTTAAGATTTAAGTAAACAACTCCTTCTTGCTCCTCGTTATTTATTTTGAGTAATATTGCCGCCAAGGTTCCTAACTTAATTTCTCGCATTTGATTTTTTTTTCCTCGATTCAAATAAATAATAAAATCTGTATTACTTTCATATGCTTTAGGGTAACCACTAATAGAACGCCCATAAAAGGTTGGTTTAAATATCTTTGAATCTCCTCCTCTCATTGGCTCCTCAATAGTTTTGACACAATTATCTTTTAAAAATGCATAGTTATCCGATAAAACTAGAACATCCAGTTTTTTAACCAATTGCTTAATAAGCGTTGATTTACCTGCTTTACTTCCCGCAGCGACTACGAAAGTCCTATCCTGATAAATAAACACACTAGAATGTACAAGACTCCAGCCCTGTTGATACTTGTAGAACTCCAAAGGTTCTAAAATCGACTTTCTAATTATTGCTAAATATAACTCAGATATTCCTACAACACTGGCATTCTTATTTATAAATTTATAGCAACTTCTTATGAATGCTCTATAAAAATCAATTTCACACAAATATGTTATAATAGATTCTTCCTTTATCTCTCTTTGATAAGTAAATAACCTATCCTGGATAACATTTGCTCCTTCACATTTCCCAAACTTTAAAAAAACTTTTTTATGACTTGGTTTTTTTTTAGAAACACTCCATCTTTTGAAAAAGAGATGCATGAAAAAAGAGGTCAAGAAACCTTTTGGTTCGTATTGAATCTGAAAATTTAGATTTTCCCATTGGGTTGTAAAGCTTTTCGTTTTCATATTCTACACGTTCTGTTTCCGAAAATTTATTAAAACAAAAAAACCAAATATCACTAATGAAATTAGAAAAACATATAAATTTTGTCCTAGAAAATAAGCCAAGGAAATGAATATAATTGTCGGAACTATTAATTTTATTACTTCTCTCATCCTTTTTTTCATGTAACCTTTTTCATTTAGTGAATCAACATTAAATATTGAGATAATTATTTCGCCTAACAATACTGCCAAAGCAATCAAATAAGGTTTATTCCCAAAAATCAACCAAAAAGCAATTCCAGTTATAATAGACACAATGGCTGCTATAATAAGATTTTTGCTGTAATCAGCATCTTGTTTTCTCAATAACAACCGAGTGCCCGAACTCGTGGTAAAAGAAGAAATAAATCCTGCTAGGCCCAAAATTCCAAATGTAGCTGTGTAAGTAATATATTTAGATTCAAACAACAACGAAATTAATACTTCAGGATAAACAATAATAGATAGAAGAAAAACCAATCCCGCCACTATTGCGAGAAAATCAACTTTTAATGCCACCTTAAAGTCTTGAAGTTCTTTAAAAAAAGATTGTACAATAATTCTACGAACACCCTTAAAAATCATATAAAGTTTTAAGGCCATATAACTAACAGCTATACTTTCACTTGTGTAGAAATAAGACATAATGTTTATTATTCCAATACCTACAAAAAAAAGGGAAAAGCTAGCAATGCCAATAGTAAAGTTATCAATATATTTTTTTAGACTTTTTATTCTTGGAACAACTAGATAAGGTATTTTCAACACATAAGAAACTATTAACCCGGCAACAAAGTATGTTAAAAACAAACTCAAAGAAAACAGTAACACAATTTGTTGTTTAAAATATAATGAAGATATTATCAGCACCAAAGAGGGTGTCATTATTCTGGCAAAAGCAATTAACGCTCCTTGAATTGGTTTTCCTCTTCCATATAATGCATAATCTGCATTCAAACTTATCGCTGGTGCTATTAAGAATAAATAATTTTTTGTAATAAAAAAGCCTGAAGCCCCGAAAAGCGCAAGAATTAAAGCTAGTGTAAGCCTAGCTGACTGAGTTTCATATAACTCTTTTTTCCAATTGGTTTGTAAAGCAATATTTCTCGTTGAAGACAATTGTAGGCCAAAAGCAATAATTGAGACTATGAATAAAGAAAGTGAGTCTATCTCACCAATAAATGCTACTGTGTCTTCATTGATATATGTAGCGATATATTTTAGAGAAAACAAAGTTGTCAAGTGTCCTAATCCGGTGACAATAGCAACTATTACTAGCCTTTTTATCATTTAGTTATTCCACTAGTTATTCCACAAAAATCTAAAACTACTTTATCTTCAGATAAGTTTAATTCTTTGAATTCCTTATGGGCTACTAGAAAAACAATAATATCAGCTTTTTCAAAAGCTGCTTGATAATTAGTAAGCTTAAATACTTTATGCTCTTTTATATTAGGTTCAACAATATAATATTCCTCATCATTAGAATTCTGCAATACTTTTTGAACAATGTATTTTGCAGGAGATTCCCTTAAATCGTCAATATTAGGTTTAAAAGCCAATCCCATTAAAGCAATACTTGGTTTTCTGCCATTTTTAATCTCAAACTCCAATTTAGCAGTTTTTACTTTTTCTGCACACCAAAACGATTTATAGTTGTTTATCTCTCTTGCAGTTCCTATAATTTTCGATTCCATAGGATAATCAGCCACTATAAAATAAGGGTCAACGGCTATGCAATGTCCTCCGACTCCACAACTTGGTTGCAAAATATTGACTCTTGGGTGTTTGTTTGCCAAGTTGATTAGCTCCCATACATTTATATCTGCTTTGTCGCATATAAGAGAAAGTTCATTAGCAAACGCTATTTGTACATCTCTTGAAGAGTTTTCAACTAACTTACACATTTCGGCAGTTCTTGCATTAGTCTTGTGTAAATCTCCTTTTATAAATTCTCTGTAAAAGCTAACTGCTTTTTCTGTTGATTTTTGGTCAATGCCACCTATAACCCTGTCGTTGTTGACCAACTCATACATTACATTTCCTGGAAGTACTCTTTCTGGACAATATGCAATGCCTAAAGTTCCTTTAAGTTCTGGACGTGAATCATATATTAAAGACATCATTATTTCTGTAGTTCCTATAGGGGAAGTTGATTCGATTATATATAAATCGTCCTTTTTTAATAGTGGAATTATTGCCTTAGTTGCAGCCTCTACATAAGAAATATCGGGTTCATTTTTATCTTTGAAAGGAGTGGGTACCACAATAATATAGGTATTGGCTTCAATTGGTTTAACACTAGCTCTTAGATAACCTTTCTTAACAGCCATAGAAACCGCTTCATCCAATTCTGGTTCAATTATGTGTATTTTCCCTTGGTTTATGGTTTCAACCACTTTAGGGTTTATATCTACACCATGAACTTGCGTTTTATTCTTTGCAATTAAAGCAGCGGTTGGAAGGCCAATATAGCCTAAGCCAATCATTACAACTTCAGGCTTATAATTCATATTTAATCTTTTAGTATGTGTTGAACAATTCTAGTACACGCATTACCATCCCCATAAGGGTTATGAAGTAGACTCATTTTTTTGTAACTCTCGGGACTATTTAGTAAGTTTTGTGTCTCTTGTAAAATTTTTGTTTTATCTGTTCCTACCAATATTACAGTTCCTGCATTAACAGCTTCGGGTCTTTCAGTAGTATCGCGCATAACCAAAACTGGTTTTCCCAGACTTGGTGGCTCTTCTTGAACTCCACCGCTATCCATAATTATTATGTAAGATTTTTCCATGAGCCAAACAAATGCAGGATAGGAAAGAGGAGGAATTAGCTTGATGTTTTCAACATTTCCTAAAATCTCATAAACTGGCTTTTGAACTTTTGGATTTAAGTGTACAGGATAAATTATTTGAATATTAGGGTTTTCAATCCCTATTTGTTTTAACGCTTTGCAAATATTTACAAATCCTTGGCCATGATTTTCTCTTCTATGGCCTGTTACCAAGATTAACCTTTCACTAACATTTACCAATTTTTCAAGGCTATCAATCTCTTTATCTTTGAATCCTTTACCGTTTACTTTACCAACACTATATTTTAGCGCATCTATAACCGTGTTTCCCGTGACAAGAATTGAAGTTTCTGCTTTGTTCTCTGCTAACAAATTCTTTTTTGAAGTTTCAGTTGGTGAAAAATGGATAGTGGACAACACTCCAGTAACACGTCTGTTCATCTCTTCAGGAAAAGAAGATTTCATATTCTGTGTCCTAAGTCCAGCTTCAATATGACAAATTTTAGCTCCTGAGTAAAAAGCAGCTAAGCTTGCAGCCATGGTGGAAGTGGTATCTCCATGTACGTATATATAATCTGGCTCAAACTCTTCAAGAATAGGTTTTAAATTAACTATTATGTCACCTGTAAGGGAATACAAGTTCTGATTAGGTTTCATTAAATCTAAATCATAATCTGGAATAATTTCAAAGAAAGAAAGAACTTGATCTAACATTTCTCGATGCTGAGCCGTAACACAAACCTTAGTGTCAAATTCACCTTCTCTTTTTTGAAATTCTTTAACCAAAGGTGCCATTTTTATAGCCTCAGGACGGGTTCCAAATACGATAAGATTCTTTTTTTTTTCAATTGTTTTTAATCTAAAGTTTATTACTTCAAATCGAATTCGATTTATAAAAGTTCTTTTGCCTTTTTGCTTAGATAGAATAGAAAAGATGTGATAAAAAAGCCTCCTAAGAAAATAAGAGGAGTCAGAACAGTCGTCTTCCCGTAAACCGCTTTTTGAACTTCTTGGGACTTGCCAAAATTAATAACTTTGATAGCTTCCGTTCGTTCTATCAGTTCCAATTTCTTTGATTCAATGTCTTTTATTAAGCTGTTTTTAAGATTAAATAGCCCTGTAATATCCATACGTTCTTCATTGTCCAATACTATCCTATCTGTGCCGGATAAATTATCACTCTGGGTCATTTTTTTGGCGTAATTGGATATTAACTCATCAACTTGTTTCAACAATGATTTATTTTCCTCTATTCTGCTTTCAGCATTTTCCCTATAAATTTCTAATAGCCCATCAAAATATTCATTGGAATTAATATATGCTATTACTTTCTCAGCAAATAGTCTTCCTTTACTGGTATCTTTGTAAAAGATGGTAATACGATGGTTAAAAGAACTTTTGTTTTGTAATTCCGCTCGTACGATATCTGCAACTGCATCATAATTTTCAAAACTTTGAAGGAGCTCCAAAAATTTCATTTCACTTTCAGAACTTTTTTTACCGTCGTCCACTGGGGCAATGCTTATCTCAAGTCCTGATAAGTCTTCAATATCCAATCCAATCTCTTGAAAGAATTCAATATTTTTTGATTTAATATTCGCCTGAATCTCATCTACAACATCATACAAATAGTTTTTACTTTCCATTTGGGGCTTAACAATTACCTCCGTTTTCAATTTTTTGGTTATAATCTGATTTAGCCCATACCCAATGGCAGTACCTAAAACTATAAGGCTCAAAAGAATTAAAGCATTCTTTTTGATATAGAGAAACAGCCTCAAAAAGGCTTTAAAAAGCTTATTGAAACCCTTCCCGATCATCTGAAATAGCTGCCACAAATCTATTTCATCTGAGTTGTTATTTGTTTGGTTATCTGCCATGATTAGTTAAGAAATTAGTGTTCTAAAAATTTAGCTGCCACAAATATAGTAGGTTTTTACCTCAAGATAATGTCTTGGTTAATTATAAAAAACTCACCCTTTTAGCAAATTTCAAAATTTACTTCTTAACAGCTAAATTGATTAAGCATTCCTTTAAGCTCTCTTTCCATTGTGGAATAGCAATTCCTAAATTATCATTAAGTTTTTTCTTATCCATAACGCTATATACAGGGCGACTAGCGGAATTGACAAAGTCTTTTGCTTTAACAGCACGTATCTTAACCTTAATATCACTCAAATCAAAAATAGCAGTTGCAAAATCATACCAACTTGCCACACCTTCATTGCTATAGTGATAAATACCAAAAGGTATTTTATTGTTTTTTATGATTGAAATAAGTACTAACGCCAAATCTCTTGCATAAGTGGGAATCCCTTTTTGGTCTGAAACAACTCGCACTTCATTTTTACCCTTGCCCAGTCGAAGCATGGTCTTCAAGAAATTATTTCCATATTCTGAATAAAGCCATGAGGTTCTAATAATAAAATAGTGCTCTAATACTTCCTCAACTACCTTTTCGCCTTGCAGTTTTGTGATGCCGTAAACATTTAATGGGTTGGGCTCGTCAACTTCTGTATAGGGTTGTGTTTGTTTTCCATCAAACACAAAATCTGTAGAAATATGGATTAAAATAATATTGTTATGATTACAAGCCTTTGCAAGATTTTCCACTCCATAAATATTGAGTGCTTCTGCCGCATCTTTATCAGATTCTGCTTTGTCAACAGCGGTATATGCAGCGCAATTGATACAATAATCAATAGGGTTCTTTTCGAAAAAAGCATTTACACTCTCCCTGTTGGTAATATCCAGTTCAGCTTTATCTGTAAAAATGAAATTCAGTTCTTTTGAACTTTGCACAACATCTTTAATACACCTCCCTAATTGCCCATTGCTTCCAGTTACAAGTACGCTTTTCATAATCTAGCTTCGCTTAGAGTAGGCAAGTTTAAGTCTCTCTCTGAAGCCTTAATTTTATCCGACTCAATTCTCCAATCAATATTCAAGGTAGGGTCGTTGTATATTATCCCTCCTTCACTGCTCTTATTATAGTAATTGTCACATTTGTAAAAGAATTCTGCTGATTCTGATAGCGTTACAAATCCATGGCCAAAACCTCTAGGAATAAATACTTGTTTCTTGTTAGTATCACTTAACTCTATGGCAATATGTTGGCCAAAAGTAATAGAGTCTTCTCGCAAATCAACTACTACATCCAATACTTCTCCCTGCAAAACGCGAACTAATTTTGCTTGTGCATATTCCCCGGTTTGATAGTGTATTGCTCTAATAACCCCTTTTGTTGAAAAGGATTGGTTGTCTTGTACAAAATTGACCTCAGCACCGATTCCTTCATCAAAAACCTGTTTGTTGTAAGATTCAAAAAAAGAGCCTCTTTTATCCTTAAAAACATCTGGTTCTAAAACGAAACATCCCTTTAGTTTGGTTTCTGTAAAAGTCATTTGTTCTTATTTAAAATCCCCAATAAGCTTTTACCATAACCGCTTTTCGCCAAAGGCTTAGCTAAAACTCGCAACTGCTCTTCATTAATATAGCCCATCTCAAAAGCTGCAGCCTCTATTGCTCCAATTTTTAGACCTTGGCGCTCTTCTATTACCTCAACAAATTGGGAGGCCTGCATTAAAGATTGAAAGGTTCCCGTATCCAACCATGCGGTTCCTTTATCTAAAATGCTGACATTAAGTTTATTCTCTTCTAGATAAGCTTTATTAATATCTGTTATTTCCAACTCTCCTCTTTGGCTAGGTGAAATCTTCTTTGCAATTTCTACTACGTTATTATCATAAAAATAGATTCCTGGCACCACGTAATTCGATTTAGGATGCTCCGGTTTTTCTTCAATACTAATAGCTTTACCATTTTCATCAAATTCAACGACACCATACCTTTCTGGATCAGTAACACGGTACGCATAGATAACACCTCCATTTGGGTTAGTATTAGACTGTAAAAGTTTATTTAACCCAGAGCCATAAAAAATATTATCTCCAAGGATTAAGGCGACTTTATCATTTCCAATAAAATCTTCTCCAATAATAAATGCTTCTGCCAATCCATTTGGTTTCTCTTGTACAGCATATGAAAATAAGCAACCATATTTCTCTCCATCACCTAACAAGTCTTTAAATAATGGCAAATCTTTTGGTGTAGAAATTATCAAAATTTCATTAATTCCAGAATACATTAAAGTAGATAAAGGATAATAGATCATCGGCTTATTATAAATAGGCATCAATTGCTTACTTATTGATAAGGTAAGTGGATGTAACCGTGTTCCAGAACCACCTGCTAAAATTATTCCCTTCATTTTTTAAGTATTAAAATCTCTTTAATTAACTATTCCTATAAATACATTTTCGAATAGTATTCTTGATACTCCCCCGATGTTACATTCTTTAACCATTCTTTATTTTCTAGATACCACTTAATTGTTTTTTCAAGGCCTTGCTCAAAAGTGACAGAGGGTTTCCACCCTAGTTCTGTGTTTATCTTATTGGCATCTATTGCATATCTTAAATCATGCCCTGGTCTATCCTTTACAAAAGTTATGAGGTTTTGCGATGTTCCTGCAGGGTTATTCAATTTGCTATCCATCTTGTCACAGAGCAGTTTTACTAAATTTATATTCTTCCACTCATTAAACCCCCCAATATTATAAGTTTCTTGGTTGGTTCCTTTGTGGAATATTAAATCTATAGCTTCAGCATGATCTTCTACATACAACCAGTCTCTTGTGTAATTTCCATTACCATATACTGGCAAAGGTTTTTTTTCGATTATATTATTGATAAAAAGAGGAATCAATTTTTCCGGGAAATGATTTGGACCATAATTGTTGGAACAATTGGAAATCACATAAGGTAAACCGTATGTTTCCCCATAAGACCTAACAAAATGGTCAGAACTAGCTTTTGATGCTGAGTATGGCGAATTAGGGTCGTAAGGTGTTTTCTCGGTAAAAAGACCTTCACTTTCTAAAGACCCATATACCTCATCCGTACTAATATGGTAAAAACGTTTACCTTCAAAATTGCTTTTCCATAAATTTTTTGCTGCATTTAAAAGATTTACAGTGCCAAAAATATTGGTCTTAACAAAAGCTAATGGGTCTTTTATAGAACGGTCTACATGAGACTCTGCTGCTAAATGAATTATTCCGTCAAACCTATATTTCTCAAAAACTCGGTTTACAAAAGATGTATCAACAATATCTCCTTTTATAAAAGTATAATTCGCAGCACTCTCAATGTCTCTTAAATTTTCTAAGTTGCCCGCATAAGTGAGCTTATCGAAATTAAAAATATGATACTGAGGATAATTTTTTACCAGTCTTCTAATAACATGAGACCCTATAAAACCTGCTCCTCCTGTTATAAGTAAATTCATAAAAAAGATTATAGTGTTCTTAGAGTGTGGCCAAAAATCCCATTTTAAATCATAAATATAGATTGTGTTAGTTGCCGAACACTTGCTCTAAAATTTTATCCGTGATTAAATAAGTAGGCTTCACGCCTGTAGTGCCAAGTCCTCCAGAAGCTAAAGTACTACCTGTTTCCAATGGATTATCAGAGGCGTAATACGCATATCTAACTTTAACCTCTTTACTTATGCTTTTACGTATTTGAGAAGCCGATTGAATTGCTTTTTGATAATGTACGCCTTCCATCTCTAGACCAATAACGTTCCAGGTGGAGTCGTAAAAAAACTGCAAAATATCCTTATTCTGTAGAGAGGTTCCTAAAACGGTCACCATAGTACCTTCCAATACTTTTAAGCCATGCCCTTTAAAGTCTTTGGCACAAAGTTCGTTCTTGAAGGGATAGTTATCCGCGGTGCCCTCAAAAATATGGGCAGAGGGAATCATTAAATCTCCTTTACCTCCTTCTAAAATTCCAGCCTTACCCATTATAGAAACCGAATCAACGTTTAAAAATAATTTCTCACCATCAACTTCATAAGGCTTAAGCAACTCATCGATAGTTTCGTAAGCCTGCTCTCCAAAGGCGTAGTCCATTACAAATATAACAGGTTTTTCGGCCTCAGGTCCGTCCTCAGAAAAATTGTAACAACAGGCTGTCTTAGCTGCTTTTGCCATGTCAAAAATTTGAACATCAATGTTTGCTCCTGATTTATCATCAATATAAATCATCCCATTTTTAGTGGCCATTTCCGTCACTTTCTCCCTTAAATCTTTGTTTGAAGAAGAACTAAGTGTTTCATAAATGTCGAGGGAATCGGTATTTGGAAACTCTTGTTTCAACGCCTTTTTGGCGAACAACGAATTCATAACACTGTGCATATTGGCGCTGATAATATGAAGCGGCCTATGGAATAATCCGTTTTTCTTAAGCGTTTCTTTTATGGTATCCGCCCATCGCTCACCGTGAATATGATGTCCAATTCTTTCTCGAAGAAGCGGTGTAAAAGTAACCGTTCTTTTATCGCCGGTAGTTTCTTCTTCAATCGCTAATTTTCCTAACCAATACACAATATTCAAAAAGCGATCTGGTCGGCTTTTGGACTTTAGTTTATCATGGATATCGGAAACCTCATCGAAAGACCTTCCTAAAATATTGGCCGTATGGATAAGGGCAACTTCTCTTTCAGCATCCGTTTTGTCTGGTTTGAGAATAAATTCTGCCAACTTTTCCCAATCGCGTACGGTTGCTTTTCCATCCTCTATTAATACTCTGTCACAAATCTTACCAGATTCAACATAAAGAAAAGTCAAATGGGTAAGAATGTCATAAATATCGGAACGCCCCCTAGTAATTTCTATATTCATTTGCTCATCATCGATACGATAGCAATTTCTTCTTCTTTTTGGAGGAACTATCGGTTTTAGATGCGATTTTGAAAAACCTTCATCTGAAGTTAGATTAATGAAACGGCACTCTTCAATGCCTATCGGAAGTCGCTCTAAAACGTAAATAAGTCCGTTCAATTCTGCCTTTTCTTCGGCAATAGTGCCATAAATTTCGGGTCGTAACGAAAGTAAAGCATTGCGAAGGGCATTACCCGAAACTCCTGAAGGTTTATAAAAACCTCTATTCAGCAAATGGCGCATGGTAATGTACAAGCGCTCAATGGCGTTTGTGGATTCTTGAGCTCTAGTTGTTTCTTTGATTTTTGTACCCATATCGACTTCTTTACAAAAGTACATGGAAATTCCTTGAAAAGTAAATGGCGGACTTTAGTTTATGTCGTGAAGGGTTGAATTGCATCCGCTACTTTTCTATCGTTAGCCAAGCGTTGTACTTTATTTTGCCCCCCCAATTTGCCCAGTGTTTTCATATAATTTTGAAAACCATCTTTAGAAACTTGCGTTACTTTGAGTTGCTGCAGAATTTTACCGTCGATCAAATCAAAATAATAACTGTTCTGTTTTTGCATTGAAGTATCTAAAATGGAACAGAATTTTTCTAGCTGAGTGGGTGGTTTTTCAAACTCGACAAACCATTCATGATAGGGCAGGCCTTCCTTTGGTGTAGTTTGTGGTGCTACCGTGAATTCATTTACTTCAGCATCAGTTTCTTCAATGGCCAGTCGCATCGCTTCTTCTACTTCTTTAGCAATTACATGTTCTCCAAAGGCTGAAATAAAATGTTTAATCCTTCCAGAGACTACTATTTTATAGGGTTTTAAAGAAATAAACTGAACGGTATCTCCTAGATTATACCCCCATAAACCAGCGTCGGTACTAATAATCATAGCGTAGTTAACCCCTAGCTCTACATCTTTGATAGTAAGACGTTGAGGATTTTCAGTGTAAAAATCATCTGCCCTTACAAACTCATAAAATATCCCTGAATTGAGTAAAAGCAACATCCCCTTTTCTTTTTGGGAATCTTGATAGGCAAAAAAACCTTCACTTGCGGGAAATAGTTCGATACTATCCACCTTTCGGCCAATCAAATTTTCAAACTTTGAGCGATAGGGTTCATAATTGACCCCACCATAAATGAACAATTGAAAGTTTTCAAACAACTCACCTACCTTTTTACCAGTTTTTAAAGTTAATTTTTCAAAATACATCTGAACCCAAGATGGTATACCGGCTATAACGGACATATCTTCATTTTCGGTCTCTTTGATGATTTCGTTGACCTTGGTTTCCCAATCTTCAATACAGTTGGTTTCCCAACTGGGCAGTCGGTTTTTCTGTAGGTAGCTCGGCACATAGTGCGCCGATATGCCCGAAAGCCTCCCTAATTTAATGCCGTTCTTATCTTCCAGAACCGGACTGCCTTGCAGAAAAATCATCTTACCATTAACAAAATCTGCATTACCCGTTTCATGTATATAATTTAGAATGGCATTCCTTGAAGCTTCTACCTGATTCTTAATAGATGATTTGGTAATGGGAATATATTTAGCGCCAGAAGTGGTACCGGAAGTTTTTGCGAAATAAATAGGCTTACCAGGCCAAAGCACATCTTCTCTGCCTTCTATAATTTTTTCAACATAAGCCTTAAGCTCCTCATAATCTCTTATCGGCACCTGCCTTGTAAAGTCTTCATGGGTTTGAATAGATTCAAAATTATGGTCTTGGCCAAACTGAGTGGTTATGGCAGTACGTATAAGATGATTAAAAACCTGTTTTTGGGCTTTATGCGGATTTAAAATCCAATCGGTATTTTTTTTTGCTATTCTTTTGGCGAAGAGCTTCGCGGCAAATGCTTTAAGCGACATAGGTATCAATTAAAGTCGATATAATCTTGCGGATTCAAAGGTTTTCCTTTCTTCCAAAGCTCAAAATGTAAGTGAGGCCCCGTAGTTAGTTCGCCCGTATTACCAACACCGGCAATTACCTCTCCTGCTTTTATGATATCACCTTGCGATTTGCTCAGCGAGCCATTATGCTTATACACAGAAATTAAATCCTCTTTATGTTCTACAATAATAACGTAGCCTGTATCTGAAGTCCATTCGGCAAAAATAACGGTGCCGTCCGCTACCGCTTTAACGGGAGTGTCCTTTGTGGCTGAAATATCGGTGGCATAATGTTTTTTCTGTAAATCATACCCTTGGGTTACCGAGCCGTTTATAGGTGAGAAAAGAACTTCTCCAGCATTTCCGGTATTTCGTTCAAAAAGGTTGTATTTATCTTCAAGCTCCACTTGTTCACGCAGTGCCAAGTCTTCTCGAATAGGCTTTAAATCGATTGTAGAGGGGTCGAGCTTAAACTGTTCAAATAAAGAATCTCTATTTATTTCGTTGTTCTCAATATCACCGCGTAGCACGAGCCGAACGTTTGCTAAATACTTATTGGTATATTCTAAAACTGTCACCAAAGAGTCCGTTTTATAGGTCAGTTCCGTTGCCTGCCTTTTTAGACGTGTAGAAGAATAGCCAGGAATGTACTCTCTTAAAGGCGTAAACGCCACTAAGAGCGTTGTTAGCCCAATCAAAATAATGATAAACAATGTGCCGGTGACGAACACATTTAGCCTGCTTAATTTGAAGGATATTTTCTCTTCAAAAGTACTTTCGTTAAGTATCACCAAGCGGTACTTGTGCAGTAGCTTCCGTTTTATTTCTTTGCCTTTTTTTTGCTTTTTGGCCATAATACACAAATATAATCTTAGATTTTAACATGGGCATTATCCATCTAAAATTGTGAAATCTTTAGCAAATCTCTAAAAATCAATGAATACTGCAATTCTTAACGTAATTTTACGTTATCAAAAATAGGTGCATCTTCTTTTTTTGTACTTTTGAAATCTATTTAAAATTTAAATTCATGATTGCTCAAAATATATTTCTTGGTTTAGTTGGTCCTTGGCAGATAGCCATTATTGTTTTGTGTATTCTTTTACTTTTTGGAGGAAAGAAAATTCCTGAATTAATGCGCGGACTTGGTAGCGGCATCAAAGAATTTAAAGACGCCTCCAAAGAAGACGAAAAACTTGAAGACAAAACGAGCGAAAACTCTTAAACTTCAAGCTTCCCAAGTATACTCTAGACACACTATTTTGTGGGTAACATCGATTGAAAACATCTTTAAATCAAGATTCACCCCGTAAACCTTCGTTTTCACAACAAAAACTAATTCCTTTAAGCATGATAGCGTACTTTCGACGTTATTACTACAAGACTTTTGTGTTAAAATCACAAAAAAATGTAGTAGTCGAACTAAAGTGAATCATGACCAGAATTAATTTCATATTTATTTTCTTGATAACATTTGCCCTTAATGCGCAAAAATTATCGGAAGACGCCCTTGCCAGCATTCAAACAGATACCACAGACCAAATCGTGTCCGAAGGTGAAGATGCTAACCCCAAAAGCATTTCTGATACTAAAGAAAAAACCAAGCTTGTTAGAAAAGCCGATGGCCTTTTTGATAAGATGTGGTATGCCGAAGCAGCCAAGTATTATGATCTGGCCATCGAAGAAAGTGAAGGAGAACCATCGCAATACTTACTTTCAAGAGCAGGAGATTCTCACTATTTTAATTCGAACATCAAACAGGCTTACGAGTGGTACAATAAGCTTTACAAGAACTACGAGAATGAAATCTCAGATAATACCCTTTTTAATTATGTACATACTTTAAAAGGAACCGGAAGAAAAAGAAGGGCAAATCGCGTAATGGCCGTGCTCAACAAAAAAAATGAACGAGAATTAAGAGAAGATGCCGCAAGCCTAAAAGAAACACTTGAAGAAGATTCAAGGTTCGACCTTAAGAATCTTAACATAAATTCTAAATACTCTGATTTTTCGCCGATGTATTATGGCAAAGACAAATTACTATACACTTCCGCTAAGGATACCTTGTTTTTAAATACCAGAAAGTATAGATGGGACAATCAACCTTATTTAGATTTGTACACGGCAAAAGTAGATTCTGCTAAAAATGATGCTTCAGGCACCTATCGTTTTTCTAAAAATGTGAATACCAAATATCACGAAGCGTCGGCCTGTTTTTCTCCAGATAAAAAAACCATATTTTTTACGAGAAATAATTACGGAAAGAAAAAGAAAATTAGAAGGGATAAAAAAGGGGTAAACCACCTAAAGTTATACATGTCAAAAGAGATAGATGGCGAATGGACAGAAGCGGTAGAACTCCCTTTCAATAGCGATAACTATTCTACAGGCCACCCTGCATTGACCGCAGATGGCAAAAAACTCTATTTTGTTTCTGATATGCCCGGAGGCTACGGTGGAACTGACATTTATGTCGTAGATGTATTAGAAAACAATACTTTTTCTGAACCTAGAAACCTAGGGTTAGCCGTAAACTCTAACAGAAAAGAAATGTTCCCCTTTATTACGGATGAGGCGCTATATTTTTCTTCGAACAGAACAGAAGGCTTAGGAGGATTGGATATTTATAAGTCTGATTTTAGTGCAGAAGGTTTTGATAAAGCTGAAAACCTTGGCGCTCCGTTTAACAGTACAAGAGATGATTTTTCTTTAATTATTGATGAGCAGACAGAGAAAGGTTACTTTGCTTCTAACCGCCCTGGCGGAAAAGGAAAAGATGATATCTATTCTTTTACCCCCACACGAAAAGAGATGCCTAACTTAAATGAAATCTCTGGATACATTGTTGATAGAATTACCGGAGATTCATTGCCAAATGCCATGGTATCATTATATGACAACGAAAATGTGCGTATTGGTGAGATTAGAACTAATGAAAACGGAAGTTTCCGATTTAACAACCTCAAGTCAACAACAGATTATACCCTACAGACCATTTTAGACGGTTATTTTGAACAGACTACACCTATCGCCACAAAAGACAACGAGGTAATAGATTTTGTACAGCCTATGAAGCGCCTGCAAGAAATGATTGTGGTTGAAGAAGGTGTTAAGAAGTTGAAAACAGAAATGATATTCTTTGACTTTGATCGCTTCAATATCAGAACAGATGCATCAAAAGAACTTGACAAGCTGGTTGAGGTCATGACCGAATATCCAAGTATGGTTATAAAAATTGAATCTCATACCGATGCCATTGGTAATGCGGCATACAATAAATACCTCTCTGGTAAGCGTGCAACATCAACCAAAGAATACCTTATCTCACAAGGTATTGATGCCTCAAGAATTGAAAGCGCTATCGGTTATGGTGAAGAAAGGCTACTTAACGACTGTAGCGACGTGGTACGATGCGGTAGAGACAAACACCGACTCAACAGACGATCTGAATTCATTATCGTAAAAATGTAAAAACAATAAAACACCTATATAAACAAAGCCACCTCTAAGCAGGTGGCTTTTTCTTTTGAACTATTAGAGCAAGCCCTTTTCTAGAAGAAAATCATTTTATCGAAGAAGACTATCGTTGAACGGCATTGCGAAAGAATCCTCTTGACGATTCAAAATACCCGTTCATCTATATGTTAAAAAGTGCCTTGTATTTTATCCTAGTTTAAGTTCGTTTTGTCTTTTTAGTTATACTAAAGTTCATGGTTAGTCTAATCTTTGTGTTGTACACGAACATAAAATGACTACTTATGAGAAAATTATTACTTATTAAAGAGATTTACTTAGAAGGATTTAGAAATTTAGGAAGCATTATGGTCAAGCATTATTTCAAATTGTTTTCTTGGTTTTGCTTTGCCATGTTTTTTGTCGTACTATATGCTTTCATATATAGAATACTAACTGGTTTCGCCTTTCAATAGTAAAGACAAGACTTTTTATCACCTTAAGGTAAAGTGAGTTAAACGCAATGTTTAGCTACGACTGGTTATTTTCAAATTTGAGGGTTTTCATAATGGCCTCCAGTTCCAATAAATCATCGCGTTTATTGGCGGAGGGCGCGAAAATAAAACCTTCGAGTATCAGTTTTCTTTTATTGGCCTCATCGTTTATGATATAAGTCAGAAAAGGGCCCGCCATTGGGTATCCGCTAATTTCCCAAATACCTCTGACTTCGGCAGCTTTAAAGCCATTCACTTCTGCCGGGAAAACGTACGGGGAAAAGGCCTTTTCCGTTATCATAAATGTGCCATCATATGGGCCGGGCACATATTTCTTGCCTATAGAATCACGCATTTGTACGATATCTTGAACAAAAGTAGAGTCGTTGCTAAAAGCATCCCAAGGCATGGCGTATGCAATAATATTCATATTGCCTTTTAAGATCTGTCTATCGATCCAAACGAAGTTTTCTTCATGCTTTCCTACGCGATATACCGAAGGTATGTCCAATTGAATACCAAGTTCATCTTTTAGGTCGGTTTCGTTGTTCAAAGACTTTTTAAAACGTCTTTGTGCCTCGCTTATCTCGTTGTTTTTAAAAGCGGTTACCGCCTTTTGAGCCACCCCTTCTATGTTTAAAAGCAATTCGTCATTGGTTCTACCCTTGACTACCGCTACTTTTTGCGGTACCGAGTATACATTGGACTTTACATGACCAATCGATAAGGTGTCTTTCTGTACGAACAATACCGATCTCGAATGACTTGTGGCCCCTCTAAAAACCTGTGGAGGTATCTGTGTAAGCGAGAAAATCGCTTCACTCTGTGGAACGGCCAATACGCGATCTGCAAATACTTCACGTACTTTATCGCCGACTTCGCCTTGCCAAAGGTTATTATCCATCACCACCATTAACGAGTTTACCGCTCCGGTAGAAGGTGGCAGGTATCTTTTATTCTCTGAATTATCTCTACAAGAAGTGAATGCCAGAAGGGCAAACAACAGCACTGTTCCTAGTTTTTGCATCATAATTCTAAAATAATCAATTTATACAAACCGATTGTATTAGAATGAGTGTAATGCACTTTTTAGTGAGTGTTAGGAGTAAATTTCCTTGTTTAATATAAATCGTTAGTTCGAATCTTTCTCAAAAAGGGAGAAGTATCAAAAACACGTGTTTGTCTTCCAAAATTCTATTCTCGATACGATTTTTTTTCATTTCATTCTAAAAAATCACTCGAATTGACGAATTCCTTCAAAATGTTCTAATTCGATCAAGATGAGCAATTACACAACCTCAGCTTTGTGCCCGGCTTGAGATTGTTGCCCGTAAGACCGTTCCACTTTTTAAGATTATCGATTGAAATTCCGGGATACTTCCTAGAAATGGTCCAAAGAGAATCTCCAGATTGTACTACATGAATCTTAGAGGGGTCTTTTGGTAATGCCCCAACAGGTTCAGCTGCTGCCTGTTTTGTTGCAGTACTCGCCACTTTGGTCGTAACCGGCTTTCTGGGATAAATCGTTAGGCGTTGACCGACCCTTAGGTTATTGCTTCGAAGGCCGTTCCAGCCTTTGATCTGGCTTACCCCTACACCATAGCGTTCTGCTATTTTACCTAGGTAATCGCCACTTCTTACTTTGTATCGTACCCTATCATTACTTGTAATGAGTTGAGGCAGGGGTTTCTCTACGGTTTCCAATTCTTTTTTGGCATAGGCATAAATGGCCTCTTCATTGTTTACAAACTCGCCAACATGCTTCATTGGTAAGCGTAAAGTGTATGTTTTGCCTTCAACTTTAGGAATGATATTTAGTTTGTAGGCCGGATTCAAAACCTCTAATTCCTCAACCGAAATACCCACCATTTTAGAAATTTGGTCAAAGGTAATCGTGTTCTTTACATGTATGGTATCGGTTTCAAAATAAGCGCGGTCCGCTTTTTTAGCTTTTAGCCCGTGTTCTTCGGCATACTCAAAAAGATACATTGTTGCCAAAAAGGCTGGCACATAACCTGCGGTTTCGCGAGGTAGGTTTTGTCTAATGTTCCAATAGTTCTTATACCCCCCTGAGCGTCTTATGGCTTTGTTTACATTGCCCGGGCCAGAGTTGTAGGCCGCCAGGGCCAAATCCCAATCATTGAAAATATCATATAGCTTTTTCAAATATTTCGCCGCGGCAGTGGTCGAGTTGATAGGGTCACTACGCTCATCGACATAGCTACTTACATCTAGCTTATACATTCTGCCCGTACCGTACATGAACTGCCAAAGCCCCGTAGCACCTACCCTGGATTTTGCTTTTGGATCCAATGCAGATTCTACAATGGCCAAGTATTTCACCTCTAGGGGCACATTATAATTATCCAATTCTTGTTCAAAAAGCGGAAAGTAGAACTGACTTTTTGTTATCATTCGCTCCATAAGGCCCCGCTTTCTTGAGAGAAAAGACTTGATAACACTTTCTAAGGAAGGGTTATAGGCAATATTAAAAGGTGTTTTTTCATTAAGCCTTTTTAGACGGGCCTTTAAGGTGTCCGTAGATAATTCGGTTATGTATTCGTCAGCACTGTTCGGATTGGTTACCTCAGCATACATTTCATCAAAATAGGATGCGTTTTTGTATAGCTCATCCATCCAAAGGCTATCATATCTATACGCCTCTTCCAGGTCTTGAAGCTTACTTTGTTCTGATTTATCTTCGACCGCCGGAATATTCAGCACAGTCTTCGCTGTTTCCTTTTCAGCAATGGGGGCTTTTTTCTCAAGATTTACCAAAAGAGAATCAACTGCTTTAACCGCAGTTGTATCTGTTTGTTGGGCATTAACTGTTATCGCAGTCAAAAACAGTAAGACCCAAAAATGAATTTTAATTCGTTTCATTTCGGTCATAGTTTATTCGGGACTAGCGAAAATGCAGTTTTTTATTGAAAAAATAAAGGATTATGGGCAAAACCATCAAAATTTAGGATAAAGTCCGTTAATCGATAACGTCTTTACTAGCCTAATATTGCGGCGATACCGGGTAGTGTTTTACCCTCTAAACTCTCTAACATTGCCCCGCCACCAGTGGATACATAACTTACCTTGTCTTCAAAGCCGAATTGTTTTACCGCAGCAACCGAATCTCCACCACCAACAAGTGAAAAAGCCCCATTTTGGGTGGCTTCGTCAATAGCGTTACCAATGGCAATGGTTCCTTTTGCAAAACTTTCCATCTCAAAAACACCAACAGGGCCGTTCCATAATATCGTTTTTGACTTTAGAATCACTTCTTTAAAGTTTTCTAATGTGGCCGGCCCGGCATCTAAACCTTGCCAACCATCTGCGATAGTGTCTACAGGGCTAATCTGAGTATTTGCGTTGGCGTCGAACGCATCGGCCGCTATAACATCGACGGGCAAATGGACTTCTACCCCTTTTTCGGCGGCCTGTTTTAGAATGTCAAGCGCTAATTCCATTTTATCATCTTCACAAATAGAATCGCCTACTTGCCCGCCTTTGGCTTTTACAAAAGTATAGGTCATTCCGCCGCCAATAATCAAGTGGTCTACCTTGTCCAATATATTTTCGATAATGGTAATTTTAGAAGACACCTTAGCGCCACCCAAAATTGCAGTAACCGGTTTTTCGCCAGTGGCCATTACCTTTTCGATGGCTTTGATTTCTTTGGCCAATAAATACCCAAAACACTTGTTTTCGGCAAAATAATTGGCAACTACCGTTGTTGATGCGTGTGCTCTATGCGCCGTGCCAAAAGCGTCGTTCACATACACATCTCCATATTTAGATAGTTTTTCGGCAAATTCAGCATCGCCATTGGTTTCTTCGCCATAAAAGCGAAGGTTCTCTAACAATAAAATTTCGCCACTTTCTAAATTAGCATACGCTTCATCTACTTTTTCACCAACGCAGTCATCGACAAACTTTACCTGCACTCCAATAATATCAGAAACAGTGTTGCAAATATGTTGTAATGACATATCGGGATTGCGCTGGCCTTTTGGTCTGCCTAAATGACTCATTAAAACGGCACTGCCACCATCTTCCAAGATTTTCAAAATTGTAGGCTTTGCCGCTTCTATTCTACTAGTATCCGTTACATTAAATTCTGCATCTAAGGGAACATTAAAATCTACACGGATTAGTGCTTTTTTATCTTCAAAATTGAAATCTTCCAGTGTTTTCATGAGTTACTCGGTTTGAATGCCAAAAGTAAAGATTTCTTTAGGCTTTAGGGTGTTACCAAACCGCTAAATTTTAAGGTTTTTGTGGTGTTTAAAGTGGTCGGTTTTAATCCAAATGGCTGAAATTGAACACTTTTTGTTAAAATGAAGAGCCTATTGCCTTATATTTGATGCTAGCACTCCCCCACCAACCAACCAAAATCAATGATTAAATTCTTCTGCGGAATTCAAGAAACCACACTAAGTCATTTCGATATGAGGAATCCCGATAGCTATCGGGAGACGATTGAGAAATCCAGATTTCTCACGTTGGCAAACTCGGTTCGAAATGTCCAAAATAACCAACTAACCATATGATAAAATTCTTCAGAAAAATACGCCAAAAATTATTGCAAGAAAACCGATTTTCTAAATATCTTCTTTATGCCATAGGCGAGATTATCCTCGTCATGATAGGTATTCTCTTGGCCTTACAAGTCAATAACTGGAATGAAAAAAGAATCAAACACGAGCAACTACTTTCGGTATACCAACGCATTCTAACAGATATTGAAAATGATGTTCAAGAATTGTCTTCAAACTTAAATTACTACACAGAAATAGAATTTATATTTCAAAGAGTCATTAAAGATTCTATCACGCCAGATTTGTTTGATGTGGGCCTTTCTAGAATATTGACAAATTATATCGCCTCAACTAATTTAAATACAACCGGAGTAAACCAATTAAAAGCATTGAATGTTAACGATAGTTTGTCCTTAAAAATCATAGATGTCTATGACAAAATGGGCCTTGTAGTGATTGACTATTATGAAAAAAGAATCAATCAACAATCTGAAGAACTAGTAAATATTTTTAGGGACAATTACGATTGGTATCCTGAATATATGGGCAAAAAAATAATGCAAGATAATAGCAGCAAAGAGCTACAAGATTATTTTTTATATAGTTCTGAATATAGACATCGCGTTATTAGCAACTACCAATTATATTATGTGAATTATTCTAGTGTCTTAAAAGCTTCGATTGAAGCACTAAAAGAAACTGGGGAAGAATTAAGGCTAACACTAAACAAATCTTAAAATGATTAAATTCTTCCGTCGCATTCGCCAAAACCTTCTCATAGATAACAAAACGGGCAAGTACTTTAAATACGCCATTGGCGAAATACTATTGGTTGTCATAGGAATCCTTATAGCGCTACAAATTAACAACTGGAATGAAAACAGAATAAATTCTAATAAAGAAACTGCGATTTTAGCAAACATTCATAAAGAGTTTCAACAAAACCGAAAACAGTTAGATTCTGTTGTAGCTCAACATAAAATTTCACATAACAATAGTACAAAGATTATAAAGTTATTTCCAATAAAATCAAAACCTAAACCTGCAGTTTTAGATTCCTTAAGTTTTCAACTATTTTGGTCATTTGCAGGCGCTACTTTTAATCCTTCACAAACGAGTATTAATGCACTTGCGAGCACCTCATCTTTTGATATCATTAAAAATGAAACCTTACGCGATTTATTGATTTCTTGGAATGATTTGATTACTGATTATCAAGAAGAAGAATTACGTTCAAGAGATTATATAATAAATCAATATGACGCATATATGTCTAAACATTTTGACTGGAATTATAATTTTAAAGATGAGCGAAATAATTTTGATGCATTACAAACTTTAGAGTTTGAATATTTAGTAAAAAATAATTACGATTTAGTTAATCAAATATTAGTTTCTAGTGGAGAATTGGAAAAAGTACAGGAAGCTTTAGATAATATTATCGAACTTTCAAAGCCTACAACAAATGATTAAATTCTTTAGAAAAATCCGTCAAAAACTATTATCCGAGAACAAATTCTCAAAATACCTCATCTATGCCATTGGTGAAATCGTTCTTGTCATCATTGGTATACTAATGGCACTTGGTATCAATAACCAGAATGACCAGAGGAAAAACAATGCATCAGAAGCTACTTACTATTGCAAGCTCTTAGCGGATTTTGAAGCAGATATAATACTTCGTGAAGAACTTAATTTAAAGGCAGACGAAAGGGTTAAACTTAGTAAGGAACTTATGCTAGAATTAGCATCAGGAGAAAAGGACAAGAGCTTTTTGGTTAATAAATTTTTGAAAGCGTACAGAACAGACACCTACTTGCCCAGAAATATTACCTATCAGGATTTAGTGTCTTCAGGAAACATTAAACTATTAAGAGATGAGCGCATTAGGAATAGCCTGCTTGAGTTTAATAGCCAATTAGACGACAAGCTCATCATTCTTAGGGAAAATAGAGAAGAACTAATTAATGAGATTTTTAAGCTCATAAACACATCCATTGATTTTGGCATTTACGAATTTGATTATGTCAATGACTTAATTGGTGCTGAAGTTGTGGCTACTCTTCCAAAAAATGATTGGCACAAAGACCCAAGTAGTGGCTATTACAAAAACTTACAAAAGGTGTTGATTTTTAATGTTGCGATTGCAGATAGGCAAAAACAGCATTTTGAAATTATAAATACGCTAATGGAAAAACCTTACAAGTTATTAAGTGCTAAGTGCGGTGCAGAATAAAACAATCCATGATTAAATTTTTTAGAAAAATCCGTCAAAACATGCTTTCAGAAGGTAAAACTACCAAGTACTTTAAATACGCCATTGGTGAAATTATACTAGTAATGATTGGTATTTTACTAGCCTTACAAGTAAACAACTGGAACCAAAACCGCATCGAACAAAAGGAGGAAAAAGAGGTGATTGCAAAATTGCATGCTGATTTTAAAGAAAATAAAAAGGTTTTAAAAGATTTTTTGACTGTAATTAAAAGTCAAGCGAATACTGAAAAGAAACTAATGAGTTTAATTGGAGTATCAAAAGAAGAACTTTTTAAACATAATTTAGATAGCCTACTCTATGTAGCTTTTAGCGCAAGTGAATTTGCTTTTGCTGATAATACTATTAAAAACATAATGCAAAGTGGAAAATTAAACCTTCTAAAAAATGATATTATTACTGACTTACTTTATAAATGGAATACACTATCTGAAATTAGAAAAACACGCATGGGCAAATTAGATAAATGGTCAGATGAACAGTTTGTACCTTACTTATTAGATAAAGTATCCTTTAAGCAAATGGATATGAATAGTAATTATTCTTGGTCTGGAAAATCTAAAGTAAAACCAGATTATTATCCATTGTTTCAAGACATAGCATTTGAAAACTATTTAGACAATCATCTTTGGTATAATCAACAAGTAATTGAACGTTGTGAAGAAACAGATAAACTTATTGACCAAATAATTGATGCAACCAAACAAAAGGCCAATGATTAAATTCTTTCGGAAAATTCGTCAAAACCTTCTCATGGAAAACAAAATAGGTAAATACTTCAAATATGCTATTGGTGAAATTTTACTAGTTGTTATTGGGATTATGATTGCGTTGTCAATTAACAACTGGAATGAAAGCAAAAAAGAAAGAGCTCAAGAACAAGAATTGTTAACCCAATTACATTCAGAATTTAAAAGTAATCTAGAGCAATTGGACCAAAAAATTGAGATGCGCAAACAGAAGATTTCTGCGTCATTAAAATTACTTCACAACATTGACTATCCAGAAACTCGAGATACGGATTCTATTATAATATACATAGGACATACAGCAGTAAGTCCGACCTTTGACCCCATTGTTAATGATATTAATAGCTCTGGAAGAATACAGTTACTGCAAAATAGAAATCTTAAAGAGCGTCTGGCTCGATGGACGAGTGAAGTCATTCAGGTTACCGAAGAAGAGCAGGCTTGGATGCTTGTTAGAAATAATGAATATATGCCTATGCTAGCTCAAAAAGGTATTGTAAGAAATCTTTTAAATCGATATTGGAAAGACAATGTTCTCGCATCTTTCCATTTAGATAAAGGCACAAAAACAGAGATTGATTTAGGAAATTCTGCAAAGAAAATAGAGGTGTCAAAATTATTGGATGATGAACAATTTGAAAGTCATATTGCGCAATGTGCTTCTTATGCAAAAATAGCCAATAGTCAGGCAATTAGTTTACGACAGCGTATTGTAGAAATGCTTGATTTAATTGAACAAGATTTAAACGAATGATAAAATTCTCTCGCAGAATCCATCATATTAAATTCCCCTCCTGGGAGGGGACAAAGGGGTGAGTAAAACTATGAGAAAAATCATCCCATACAACCCCAAACATGTTGCCTACACCAAAGAACAGCTCAAGCATATGACCCTTGGCGAAATTGCCCTGTGGTGAAACATAAAACCGATTTGTCATTCCTGCGAAGGCAGGAATCCACAAAGAATAAATAAGTATAATGCATAAAAATGTTCATCAGTATTACTTATACATACTATCAAATAAGTATAACGGAACATTATAGATTGGAGTTACTAACGATTTAGAACGTAGAATGTTCGAACATAAAAACAAACTTGTTGAAGGCTTCACTAAAAAATATAGCCTTAATCGATTAGTTTATTTCGAAACCTTTCAATACGTCAATGATGCGATTAAAAGGGAAAAGAACATGAAAAATGGAAGCGTCAATGGAAAAAAGATATCATTGAAGCAGAGAACCCTACTTGGAGCGACTTATCAAAAGATTGGCCTAATTTTAAAGATGTATAAAATGGACTTGCAAGTGGATTCCTGCCTTCGCAGGAATGACAAAAACACTAAACTATGATTAAATTCTTCCGTAAAATTCGCCAGAATCTGCTCACTGAAAACAAAACCAGCCCGAATGACTCGGTCGGGCGGGCAGGTAAATACTTCAAATACGCCATCGGCGAAATAGTCCTCGTTATGATCGGGATTTTACTCGCCTTGGCAATCAATAATTGGAATACAGATCGCCAATTAAGAGCAAGCAATAAGGTATATCTCAACAAAATGTTGAATGATCTTAACGCCACCAAAGCCAGATTACATAAAATAGCCCTCGAAGGCATGGAACGCAAAAATGCTTTCAGTTGGCCCAGTCTAAAGGAAGCGGCAAAAGATTGTGATTCTCTTTTGCAGCTAACCTATAAAGGTTTGGACGAAAACGA
The DNA here is from genome assembly GCF_055693185.1 of Croceitalea sp. W27. Lineage (NCBI taxonomy): Bacteria > Pseudomonadati > Bacteroidota > Flavobacteriia > Flavobacteriales > Flavobacteriaceae > Croceitalea > Croceitalea sp. W27. The sequence goes on along the minus strand of NZ_CM146327.1, from coordinate 2,248,701 downwards.
CTTTGACTATTTGGTAACAGCACGAATAAATGCAGGCGGTTCATTACTTAATATACCAGATAATACCTACACCGAGATGTTGAATACGGGTAAAATTTATACACTTAAATCAGATACGTTAACAACTGCAATTACAGGCTATTATAAGATGTGTCAACGCGAAGCCGACTACAACGTCATAAACACAGGGTTTGTGGAACGTGGAATTAACAAATACGAAGATGGTTTTGGTAAATTGATATTGGACTATGATTACAACAAGGCCAATTTTAAATTAGAGGATTACCCATTTTATTCTGATTCTGATTCTGAGGCCTACAAAGATTTTCAGATAGGGTTGAATTTGATGGCCAACGGCCAGGAAAGTAACATGAGGAAGATGATTTACATTATTGAAGAAACAGAAAAATTGATTGCTACTCTTACTAATGCACTGAAGCAGTATGATTAAATTCTTTAGACATATCAGAAAAAATCTTCTAATGGAAAACAAAACATCCAAGTATTTCAAATACGCCATCGGCGAAATCATCCTTGTGGTGATTGGTATTCTCATTGCACTTCAAATCAATAACTGGAACGAGAGCAAAAAAATTGAAAATGAAATAACTCAAACCATTAGTGATTTAGAAAATGACTTAACTTATAATCATAAGGAAGCACAAAGGATTCTAAAATTTTACTATCAAATGGATAGTTTAACCAAATTAGGTATTTATAAAAAACTCAAAAAAGAGGATTATTATGAAAATAATTTTCTTGATTATCTCACTACTAACTGGGATCAGCTAAGACCAAAGACCAGTAACATCATTAAGTTAATAGATTACGAAAAAGATGCAAAAAAAGAATACAAAGAAGTCATTGAGGAAGCTAAATTATTGCGAGATCAAAAAGTAGATTTAGATAGCAATTGGGAGCATGTAACTCAAGTTATTAGTGATGAATTAGAATATATGAGTCAGTATCTTTTTATATCAGCCAAAGACAGTATTAATAAAGAAGCCAAAATTAATTTCTTTTTACATAATCCTGAGTATGAAAAACGACTTTATAAGAGTTGGTCAATGAATCAAGTGTATTACGATAATATATCAAGATATATGGCTATAAACTTAGCAACATTATTAAAAATAAAACAGGCTAATAAAAATTTTGACACCTCTCAAATGAAGCAGTTATTAGCACATTATAATATGAACCCTTTTAAAAAAGCAGCGTGTTCAGAGTCACAAATTACATCGCCTCAATACAGAAAGTATAGAGCGTCTCATCTACTTGTAAACACCACTAAAGATTCGGTATTTCTAAATTTATATTTTGATAAAAAGGCAACAAGTCAACTTATACTAGAACCATACCAAATGGCTCGTAGCTATAGCTATTTTGTAGGCATAGATGGGAATCAAAATATCCTGATTGAACAAGTAGATAATAGCGGCAATTGCATTAAAAAATTTAGAGCTACTCAGAACGGTTATTTAATAATTGAATAAAGCCAATGATTAAATTCTTCAGACATATCCGCCAAAACCTAGTTATGGAAAACAAAACAGGTAAATACCTCAAATACGCCATAGGTGAAATTATCCTAGTAGTCATTGGGATTCTCATAGCACTTCAGATTAATAATTGGAATGAGCAAAGAAAAAACGAAACATTTGAAAACGAGATTCTGACTCAAATAAGAGCAAATCTCATTAAAGATAAATTAGTATTAAATAACTATACTACTAATGCCGAAAATGCAGTTTCATCACTTGATAAAATTTTAGCAGAAGATTCATCAATAACAATTAACGACAGTATTAAATATTGGCTAGGTGATGTTGTACGGTTCGATAGGTTTAGGGCATTAACCAATGCTTACGAAGTACTTAAATCTAAAGGCATAGATAAAATATCCAATAACCAACTTCAATTTCTACTCGGTATGTATTACGATGATCAAGCGGTTGCGGCTAATATAGCATGTTATGACCTAGAAAAAATGTTCAATAATGATTGGATACCCATTCTCAAGAAAAATGTAGTAACACACAATTTTGGAAAATTAGTCGATTTACAAGATTACTCAGAGTTAAAAATTGGTGGCGAAATTAGAAACCTTTTAATCCTAAATCGAGATAACTGGAGTGGCAGTAATGGCAGACTCCTAAAAGTCTCGACCCTAATAGACAGAATTATAGAAATTATAAACAAAGAGTTGAATGATTAAATTTTTTAGAAAAATCCGCCAAAACCTTCTCATGGAAAATAAAACAAGCAAATACTTTAAATACGCTATTGGCGAGATTGTGCTTGTGGTTATTGGTATCCTCATTGCACTTCAGATTAATAACTGGAATGAAGTTAACAAAAAAGACGCTGAAGAGCGAGAGTACTTGGTGAATTTATTAAGTGAATTTGAAGCGAATCAAGAAGAATTAAAAAGAATTAATTCCTATCACAGATTTGTAAAATTAAAGACAAAAGAACTGTCAGATTTAATAAATCCTGATCCGAAACAAATTTCTTTAAGTAAGCTTGATACTTTGATGTGGGCAGTAGCTTTTATACCAGAATTTAAAGCTCTTAACGCAATGATATCTTCAGAAAAACTTGAAACGATTAATGATTATCAGCTCAAAAATGAAATTGCAAATTGGAGATTAACTTATGAATTGTATAGCTATAGTTTAAAGTTAACTTATGACCAATTTAATAGTCATATTTATCCATTTTTGACAAAAAATTATCAATCAAAAAATTTCAAGCATTCTATATTAAAAGATGACCAAAGCTATTTTCCAGTTAATCAAAAATCAATTTTATCAAATCCAGTTTTTGAGAATCAAATTAAAATAAGGAATATAAATGCAGAAATGATTTTTCAACGGGCAACAAAATTAATTGATATACAGCAAAGTATAATTAATGATATTGAACGGAAATTAGAAAAATAACAAAAGTACGACCACTAACTAATGATTAAATTCTTCCGCCATATACGTCGTTCACTAATTAACCAAAACCATATATTTTGTCATTCCGACGGAGCAAAGCGACGAGGAATCTCATTTGAGATTTGGCTACGCCGAACTCACGTTTCTCAATTGTCATTTCATTCCTCATTTCGAAATGACAAAAAAAACAAAGATCATGATTAAATTCTTTCGCAAAATTCGTCAAAACCTGCTTTCAGAAAATAAATTTTCGAAATATCTCATCTATGCCATTGGTGAAATCATCCTTGTGGTTATTGGTATCCTCATTGCACTGCAAATCAATAATTGGAATGAGAACAGGAAAGCCAGACTAACTGAGGTTACTAAACTCAACAAACTTCTCGAAGATCTTAAACTAGATTCTATTGCTTTCGACTCAAATCTTAAAGTGCTATCAGAAATAAATAGCTTACACCAACAACTTTATAATATTGGTTACAAAAACTCTAATGAGCCATTAACTGAAAACCCAAGAAGCATTAGACGTTACGTAACTTTTGAAGCACCGAGTTTAAAAACGTCATCATTATTAGTAAGTCAATTAAATAATGAGACGATTAGAAAAGAACTTATTGATTATAATGAAGATTTAAACTTAGGAGTAATCGAAATGAATGAGTTTATTAGTATCGTTAAAGATAAAATTAGACCCTATTTAGGGCTAAAGGAAGCTTATAATTTAGAGAGCCAGTTTGAGACTCTAGATGCCGACAAAGTAAATATGATAAGTAAAGAAGATCTTATAAAAATTAGCAAGAACACTGATTTTCAACAAATTTTATTTGAAGCAAATTTTAAATTAAAATCCAACATAAACGGAATTAAGAATAGAAGTTTAACACTTAATAACAGCCTACGAAATTTAATAGAAACTGAACTAAAAGCCTATTAATGATTAAATTCTTTCGAAAAATCCGTCAAAACCTTCTCATGGAAAACAAAACAGGCAAGTATTTTAAATATGCCCTTGGTGAAATTTTACTTGTGGTCATTGGGATTCTAATTGCACTTCAGATTAACAATTGGAATGAGGCGAACAAATTACAAGAAGAAATCAACACCTATCTTAACCAAAAATTGGTTAACCTTCATGAAGACCAAATAAGACTAGTTGAATTAAAAGAATTTAGACTAAATGCAGCAGAAAAAAGCCGACAATTTCTTGATTTAGGCTTAGAAAAAACAGATGTGTTCGATGTTGTTGAAACCACAAAACAGATTTTTACAGAACGTAGGTTTACTACTACCGTAGAAAGAAATGAGACATCAACCGCCAAGTATTATTGGAGTGAAAAAAAAGCTGTAATAAATAATTTAGAGCAAGAATACATGCGGTTAGTCGAATTGGTTATGTTCGAAGAAAACCGGTTAAATGCATTCAGTGAAACCATTGAACTAGATTTATGGAGGGGTGGTTACTTTACCGATAATCATAAATTATACAATTCTATGATTAAAAATTTAAAACCATCTGATTTTAAAGATGGTACGATACCTTCATTAATTCTAAACGAAGCCAATGGACAACAATCTCTACAAGGAATATTAAACCGTAATGAAATAGCGAATCCCAGTATCGCACTTAAGCTAAAAGAACTTATTGAAACCAACAAAAAACTAATTTCTACAATTGAAGATTATTTAAAATCATGATTAAACTCTTCCGTAAAATACGCTACAACCTTATGAGTGAAAACAAAATGGGAAAATACTTTAAATATGCCATTGGTGAAATACTGCTGGTGGTCATTGGGATTCTATTGGCACTTCAAATAAACACCTGGAACCAACAACGAATTGAAGACAAAAAAGAAATAGAATTACTGACTAGTTTAAAAGAAGAATTCAAATATAATTTAACTTCGTTGGACGAATCTATCAAGGTTAATAATAAAGTCAATCAATCTTGTGCTGCTCTTACTCAAATCATACGATTAAATTCATTGGAAGAAAATCCTGACTTGGTCGATGAATTATTGATTAACATTGGTGCTTTCAATTCTTTTGATGCCATAACTGGGGTTTCTAGTGAAATAGTGAATTCGGGAAAATTAAGCATTCTAAAAAACGGGGCAATCCGGGAACAATTGGGGAATTGGCTAACCTTAATTATTGACTGCGAAGAGGATATCCTTTTTAGATCAGATAATTACACCATGAATTTAATGCCATTTTTGATGAAACGATTTCCACTTGCCAATGGAGAGCTCACCAAAAAATTGCCTTTTGATAAGAACAACTATTTGAAGACTTACAAAGAAAAATCACCTTTCAGGTTTAATTTACCAAAAGAAGATTTAATGGAATTCGAGAACCAAGTATGGCATCATAAGCATAATCACGATTATGTAGTCATTAATGACCTGAACCTAAAAGATTTTATTTTGTCCACCATAACTATGCTTGAAAAAGAGCTGGAAAAACAATAACCGTAACCAAATTCTTCTCTAAAAACCTGTTACACTAAAACGTATATTTGCTTTATGCAGTTTAAAGAGGTCTTAGGGCTTGGCCATTTAAAAAAACACTTGACCACAACGGCAGAAGCTGGCCGCATACCGCATGCACAGCTATTTGTAGGATCAGAAGGGTCAGGAACACTTGCTTTGGCCATAGCCTATGCGCAATACGTGCTTTGCCAAAACACAAATGGGGAAAACGATGGCGAAAATCAAGTGTGTAACGCCAAATGCGCTTCTTTAACCCACCCTGATCTGCATTTTGCTTTTCCGGTATCTAACTCCGATAAGGTGAAAAGCCATGCGGTTAGCGACCACTATTTAGAAGACTGGCGAAAGTTTGTAAAAGAACAGCCCTACGGAAATCTTTTTGATTGGTACCGCGCTATCGGAATCGAAAAAAAACAAGGCCAGATTGGGGTTGATGAAGCACAGGATATCGTTAAAAAACTTTCTTTAAAATCGTACGAAGGTGGCTATAAAATCCTCATTGTTTGGATGGCCGAGAAAATGAACATTGCTGCCTCAAACAAGCTTTTAAAACTGATTGAAGAGCCACCAAATAATACGGTCATTCTTTTTATTACCGAAGACGAAGAGCAAATCATAAATACCATCAAATCTAGATGTCAAGTCATTCATTTTGCTCCGCTACCACAAAGCGTAATAGCAAGTGAATTAATGAAAAAAGGGCTTGCCGAGGCAGAAGCAAATCGTTTGGCGCACGAGGCAAATGGAAACTTTAATAAGGCTCTCGATTTAATGAACAACGATTCTGAAGATTTGGTTTTCGAAAAATGGTTTGTGCAATGGGTGCGCAGTGCTTTTAAAGCTAAGGGAAATAAAGCGGCCATTCATGAGCTTATTAATTGGAGCAATGAGCTAGCAAAGCATGGTCGCGAGGTCCAGAAGAAGTTTCTGCACTACTGTATTACAATAATGCGCCAGGCAATGCTGATGAACTTCAATGCCCATGAGTTGGTCTATGCCAAAATACATATGGATGGGTTCGATTTAAAAAAGTTTGCCCCCTTTGTGCACGAAAACAATATTCAAGACATTACAACAGAATTGGAAGAGGCTATTTTTCACGTGGAACGTAACGGAAATGCAAAAATCATCTTTACCGATCTATCTATAAAACTAACCAGGCTTCTACATACCAAAGCCGCCTAAAACCAAACATTATGCACCTTCACTTTTACGAAAATGCTACTGAAACCGTATTACTGATATTTTTGATTATCACCTTTTTACAAAGCGGAATCGATAAGGTTGTCGACTGGAAGGGGAATCTATCATGGTTAAAGGAACATTTTTCAAAATCATTATTTAAAAATTCCGTGCCTTTATTGTTAGGTGTCATCACCGTGGTTGAACTCGTAGCCGGATTATTGTGCTTGGCCGGTATCATACACCTACTGTTGCATAACGATAAAACCTTTGCGCTTTACGGTGCACTCACCTCGTGCTTGGCATTGCTAATGTTATTTTTAGGGCAGCGTATCAATAAAGACTATGCCGGTGCGATGACAATTGTAATCTATTTATTGCCTACTGTTTTTCTGTTGTTTTTGTTGCAAGCTTAAAAAATAGCTACTGCTTTAACTTCCGTATCCAGTACCTATCGTCTTTGAATATGAATGATTGTTTATCTTTCTTATCAAAAAAGAAAAGCTCGGTGTGCTCATAACCATTGTCATGCTTTAGCGTAATGGTATTTCCTTTTAAGTAGTAATTTCCTGTATTTGCAGCGCCATTATTTTTTTGTGATGTCGTACCACCGCCAACACCACTTCCGCTAACCACAGTGGTGCCCCTTGTACCAGTTTTATCGCTCTTGCTTACAGTTTGTATAGATGGGCCTGTTGTACCTCCACCAATAGATGAATTGTCTTTCATTGAAAAACGACTCATTTCAAAGCGTCCGTTGGTTTTAAATGTAATACTGTTTTCCCAAGAACCTCGATACTGGCTTCCGCCTGTAGTAATGAATTTTTTGTTTAATTTTTCATTAGCCTGAGTAGCAATTACCCTATTTCCTTTTAATGTTTTCCAAGTACCTTTCTTCTTATTCTTAATTTGGTATGATGCGCCAGCTTTTCTCCAGATAGTCCATTTACTTGGTTGTAATTCCTTTGATTTTTTTACTAATAGTTCATTTGGAGGAATTTCACAATCAGTATAAACAGTACCATCTTTTAAGAAAAGATAGGTGTCAACTTTAATACCCCCCATTAACACATCTACCCCACTATCTACCCATAAAACATGAATTTGCGATGGTTGAACTCCCTTTCCTGGTTGGGTTCTAATACGTTTTTCGGTCAATAGTCTTTTTTCTTTTGATGTGAGTTTTGACTTTTTAGTTGGGGTATTCGTTTTTTTAGATGTACTGGAAGTAGAGGTGCTTTTTTTACTTACGGAAGACGAGTTGGCCCAACTCTTTTCTTGCTTAAAAATTGATTCTGCGTCTAGCATTACATTTTTAAATTGCTGGCCATATTTTAATAGTATGGCTACATCAGAACTTGAAATCATCTGTAGCATATAGACCTTGCCATTCGACAATTTTTTACTAGCATAACCAGCCGACATTTTTTCATTTTGATTATTGGTGTAGGCATTACTTACACTCCAACCTCCCTTTGTTTCTTGTTTTAATTTCCAAGGAGTTTCTGCCACTCCTAATTTGCTATGCTCTTTTTTTGCTCTTGCCAATAACCAATCCTTTTCTGATTGACCATTTAAGTCTGTGGGTTTAAAGAATATGTAGTTAAACTTTTTTCCTTGTTTGATAGTGATCGGTGAATAGATTAAGTTGTCGCCAGATATTGTTTTTGTCCAACCTTTCTGGGCAAGTACAACTTGAAAATTTAAAAATAACGACCCGAATAGTACCAGAATACGTACGTTTTTCATTGCTTGGTTTTAATGGAATTTAGTGTAAATGAAATGAATAGGGACAAATATCATTCCAAACATATACCTAATTATTTAAAACAAAAGTAAATTCAAGCTTGTTTAGGCTTACATCAAGCTAGAGCACTATCGAAACTTATATCAGTAATCCTTTTAAACCCAATAAAAAAGCCCCAACAAAAATGTTGAGGCCTAGCTTAATGTTATACAAGAATTTATTTCTTGTAATTATCATTTAAAATTTTAAGGATTTCTTTTGTAAGGTCTTGTGCTTCAGATCCATAGAGTACGCTTCCGCCATCACCACCACCTAAAATATAGGTATATCCGTTGGCTTTGCCATAAGCTGCAATTTCTTTTTTTACCTTGCTTACAACGGTGTCCATTTCTACTTGGCCGGCAGCTTGCATTTGCTGCTCTTCTTGCTGTAATTGCTGCCCCATAAATTGCCCTCTTTGTTGAATTAGGCCATACTCTTCTTGAGCTTTGCTCTGAGACATTTTTTGAGCCTTACTTTGAAATGCTTGCACTTCAATTTGAAATGCCTGCGAAATACTATCTCGTTTCTTGGCTAAGGCATCTGCCTTAGTTTTAAACTTGGCTTCAATATCAACTTTTTCTTGATACCCATCCATCAACTTTATATTGTCAACGTAACCAATTTTATTTTGCTGACAAGCTGCTAAGAAAACAACCAATACAAGCGCTAATAATTTTTTCATTGTTTAAATTTTAGATTCGGCAAAAATATAAAAAGCGATTTCAAATTCTTGAAAGTTTATGATTTTATTGTTTTTGCTCTAAAATAGATTTTTTCTATTTCTTTTTTAAATTATAATTTATTCTGTCTATTGATTTTTGACTTATTAAACAGGCCTATTTTGCATATAATTTTATTTGACATAGCAATAAGTGCCCATAATAACAAAGTGCCCTTAAAAGGCCTTAAATGCCTTTTTTAAGGATATAAATATGTGAAGAGTATTCTTTAGAGCTATTTGCCTTAAGGTTAGATTTAAGACCGATCCAAAAAGCCTTTATCATGCGCTGTCTTCCGGATTTGTATTTTTCAGAAAGCAGGGAAACATAAAACGAATCAAATAACATTGGCTTACTTTCTATAAGTTGTAATCCTTGAGGCTTAAAAAGTTGCTCGATTGATTTTTTTGAAAAATGCCAAAGATGTCTTGGCACATCAAAAGCCGCCCAAAAATTACCATAATGTTTTGCATCGTATGATTTAAAATTGGGCACGGCAATAACCAAGGTTCCATTTTCTGCTAATAAGGAAACAATGTCCTTTATTTGTTTCTCAAGATTGGGTAAATGTTCCAGTACATGCCAAAGGGTAATCACTTCAAAACTTTTACTTTTTAGTTGCTCTAGGTTAGAATGAAGATGTATTCCTTTTTCCTTTGCTCTAGCCCTAGCATTTGTATTTGGTTCTACTCCTTCAATTTGCCAGCCATGATTTTTTGCAACGACAAGAAAATCTCCTGTTCCCGCTCCAACGTCCAATACTGTTTTCTCTGAAGGTGAAAAAGAATTGATAAGGGCAAGTTTTCTTTTTAGGCTATATCTTTTTACCAACTGGTAAATTTTCTCAACTATTGATTTTTTAGCATCGGTATGAGAAATATACGCCTCGCTTTCATAATACTTTTCTAAGTCTTTAGGCTCAGGAAATGTAACCAACATATCGCGCTCTTCATCATAGCGTAATTCAAACTCTTCTTGAGAAACAGAATAGTCTTTAGTTTTTAAATAAGGTTTCATTATAATTATGCGTAGAAAGGTATTCCTCTTTTATCGCTCGAAGATAAGATAAAACTTCGGCTCTTGAAGGGGAGTTTTCATGTAAACAATCCTTCTCCGTAGCACTAAAAACCTCAATGGCGATATACCAATTGCCATCTCTTGTTGCATAAGAATCTGATAATATGGGCTCACTATCTGAGGCTACCAAAGCGACATCGACTGCCATGGGTAAAAGATTCAGTGATTTATCTGGTATCTCTACCTCGTAAAAAGAAAGAAAGTATTCGTTATCATCAATCTTAAATGGCACCTCTACATCAACATAGTAATCTTCAAGTTGATACTTGATATTAATATAGTTGTAGAAAGCTTCGGCATCTTTTGGGTCTTCAAAAGCAAACACCGTTTTTTCGGGCAGTCCTTTTTTAAAGCGTTTTCCTTCGGTTAATTTGTAATCAGAAATCGTTGGTGCAATACGCAGTGGGATGCAGGCGTTAAAGAACACCAATGCTAACACTAAGGCGATGGCTTTTCTCATTTTGGTTTTTTAATTAGTTGAAATCACTAATATCAAAAACTAGACCAAAACAATGTTCCACGTGGAACACCTCTTGATTAGAAACGGGTTTCTACACCAAGAAGCTCGCCCAAATCATTGGCCTTGGTTTCTGCCAAAGACCTAGATTTCGTTCTTAATAAGGTAAAATACTGCCTGCCTCTAAAAATTCTTACGACATAATTTTGCTCGCTTAATTTCCCGTTCATCGCTGCAACCGGACCCCAATCTGAACCTTTAGAACTGCTTGCAGAAAATACCGTCACATATTCTGGTTCAATACAATGCAACTTCCATTTAAATAGGCTCAAGCCAAACAACTTGAAATGTTTTTTGTGAATATAATCTTGCCTAATTTCAAAAGAAATTGAATACGATAGCAAAATTAAACTGATGCAGGCCATCGTAACAACGGGCTCTAATTCGTTTATGTTTTCCATGGCGGCAAGCGCCGCTAATACGCCAAAACTTATGCCCAGTATTTTCACAGTAAGCGGTTTCTGCTGCCTAAAAAAGATACTGTTAATCATCTGCCCAAGAAAACCAACAAGACACTGATATCGGATGGCGAAACACCACTTATCCGCGATGCTTGAGAAATGGTAACCGGCCGAATTGCCTCTAACTTTTCACGAGCTTCGTATGACAATGATTTCAATTTTCTGTAATCAAAATCCTCTGGTATTTTAATATTTTCTAAGCGCAATAATTTATCTGCGTTGTTTTTTTCCTTGGCAATATATCCTGAGTATTTTACCTGTACTTCCGCCTGCTCCAAAACCTCGGTGCCTAAATTATGTTCAGCCACAAAATTGGAAACAGCATCTAATCGCAGCATATGGTCCATAGTCACATTAGGTCGTGAAAAAACCTTGAACATTTTATCAGATTGCTTTACCGGAGAAGATGAAACCTCTTCAAGAATTGGATTGATTTCCTCTGGAGTAAAACTCGTGTTTTTAAAAAACGCAACAAACTTATCGGAGTTCTTTTCCTTTTCTTCCATCCTTCTAAGACGTTCTACTTTGGCCAAACCTAGCTCATAACCCTTTGGAGTCAATCTTAAATCTGCATTGTCTTGACGTAACAAAGTTCTATACTCGGCTCTTGAGGTAAACATACGATAAGGTTCTTCTGTGCCCTTTGTGATTAAATCGTCTATTAAAACCCCTATATAGGCCTCATCCCTTTTAAGCATAAAAGGCTCTTTCTCATTAATCTTTAAATGGGCATTGATGCCTGCCATCAAGCCTTGAGACGCCGCCTCTTCATAACCAGTTGTTCCATTAATTTGACCTGCGAAATACAGGTTATTCACCAACTTCGTTTCCAAAGTATGTTTCAACTGAGTAGGTGGAAAATAATCATATTCAATAGCATAACCCGGTCTAAAGAACTTTACATTCTCAAAACCTACAACAGATTTCAAAGCTTTATATTGAACATCTTCTGGCAAAGAGGTAGAAAATCCATTTACATAGACCTCAACCGTATGCCATCCTTCCGGTTCTACAAAAATTTGATGTGAACTCTTATCCGCAAACCGATTTATCTTATCCTCTATCGAAGGGCAATATCGCGGGCCGATACTTTTAATCCTACCATTAAACATTGGGGATCGGTCAAAACCTTCGCGTAATAAATCATGCACCAATTGACTTGTATGGGTCATGTGACAGTCGCGCTGTTCCTTTAATTTTGGTGTCTCTAAATAAGAGAATTTTTCAGGATTATTATCGCCTGGTTGAAGAATCATTTTAGAATAATCCAACGACCTTCCATCAACTCTTGGTGGCGTGCCTGTTTTCATACGACCACTTTCAAAGCCAAAATCAACCAATTGTTCTGTTATTCCTGTTGCCGCTTTTTCGCCTGCCCGGCCGCCACCAAATTGTTTTTCTCCAATATGTATTAGTCCATTTAGAAAAGTTCCGTTTGTCAACACAACCGCCTTTGCCCTTACATCTATGCCTAAAGACGTTCTGACCCCAACAACCTTGCCTCCTTCCACTAGCAAGCCGGAAACCATCTCTTGGTAAAAATCCGCATTTGGGGTATTCTCCAAAGCCAGACGCCACTCTTCAGCAAAACGCATTCTATCATTCTGGGCCCTTGGACTCCACATAGCAGGGCCCTTAGATTTATTAAGCATCTTAAATTGTATTGCAGACTTGTCGGTTACAACACCACTATATCCACCTAATGCGTCAATTTCCCTAACTATTTGTCCTTTTGCAATTCCGCCCATAGCAGGATTACAGGACATTTGCCCAATAGTCTGAAGGTTCATGGTAATCAACAAAGTTTTTGACCCCATATTGGCAGCGGCGGCAGTTGCTTCTGCGCCTGCATGACCTCCACCAACTACTATTACATCGTATTCTTTATCAAACATAATTCTTATTGTTCCACGTGGAACAATTCCATCATTTCATTTTCCTTATTTCGCATTACGGCCTTCTCCTCTTCGCCCTTATCATTGTAGCCTAGTAAGTGTAGAATGCCATGACTCATCACTCTCAACAGCTCCGTTCTAAATTCAACCTTAAACCCTTCCGCATTCTCCTTCACACGCTCTACAGATATAAAAACATCACCAGATATGGTGTTGTTTTCTGTATAATCAAATGTAATAATATCGGTAAGCGTATCGTGGTTTAAATACTCTAGGTTGATGCTACTTAGGTACTCATCATCGCAAAAAATATAGCTCAAATTCCCTAATGATGAATTCTCCTTTTCTATAATCCTACTTATCCAATCGGAAAACTTTAAACTATCCTCTAACCTAAAATCTAGTTCGTAGTGAAAATCAACCTTCATCTTTAAAATAGTTCTTAACCTTTTGCTTATAATTTTGCCGCAAAGGTAAGGCTTGTCTATTTAAAATCTCAATGGTATTGCTTTTGTTGTTCAATAAGGTCGGTTTTGTCAAAATGGGATTTTCAAACTGGTTTACATTTGTTTTGCTTTCTCGCTCTTTTTTCTCCCCTTGCTTCAAAGCCGCATTTTCTAATCTTAACAACTGCTGTTGAATTCTATTCATCTTATTCACCGTGCGCTGCGTTATTCCGTTTTCTAACAAATCATTTTCGAAATCTTCCATTTGTTGAACCAACTTTTTTGCTAAGTCCTGTTTATCCCGTTGTAGAATATTCTTCAACTGCTGTTCTAGCTTATTGCGCAAAACTTGCTGTTCCTTATAAATTTCAAAGATTTCTCTTAACTGTGCTTCAGATTGTCCATTGCCTCCTTGACCTTCACTATTTCCTTTTCCATCACCTTTTTTTTCATTTTTTCCTTCACCATCTTTGCCATTTTCACCATTATTCCCTCCATCACCCTCTTTGCCAGAACTACCTTCCTTTCCTTCATTTCCTTCTTTTCCACTTTCGCCATCTTTACCTTTCTCGCCTTTTCCTTCTCCTCCCTGCTTTCCTTGTTTACCAGATTGCCCCTGTTGCCCCATCTTTTCTTGTAAACTTTGTTGTCCTTTTATAATATCAGGCAACTGTGAATCGTCTCCTTTACCCTGGCCAGAACCAGACTGCATACTCTGCTGCATATTGTCCAGCAGCTTGGCCAAAAAATCCGATAAGGTGTTGGAAGCTGTCAATACATACTGCTGATATGAAGCCCCTTGATACATCTGATTATCCGCTATACTCTCCAAAGATTTATCTATATTATAATACACCTCCGTTATCTGCTCATTGACCACTTCAGAAAGTTCGGCCCTACGCAATGATAGGGCAAAAAGACTGTCATCTACATGTTCAAAAAGTCCCCGTAATTCTTTTTGTTGCCGTACTGTACTTGAAAACTCAGAAATATTACCTCTAGCTTCTTGAATATTATCAAATAACTTTTCTTGCTTAAACGAAAATGTAATAAGATTGTCTAAAATCTGTCTCAGCATCTCAGCATCCTCTGCAATAGATGAACCGCCTCCGGAGGAAGATGAACTTTGCTCCAAACTTTCGCTCATCTCTTTCATTTTTTGTGCGGCTGACTTCTGCTTTTTTGAAGCGTTATTCTCGGCATTTCGTTTTTCTTCACTCTGCGAAGACTCCTCTATACCCTGATGCTTGTTTATTTCTTCTAAAGCGTCTTGCTGATCCTTTTTAACCGCTTCTTGTTTTTGTTCACTGATATCAATATCCAATGGCTTCTTTAAAGCTTGATTATCTTTTTGGAGTTCATATAACTCTTTGGAAATTTCTTCAAATCTGATATTCAACCGTTCTTGCTGTTCATTAGAAAATTCTTCACCAAGTTTCAGCTCTGATAGTAACCTCTGTCGTTCAGCCAGTTTGTCCAATTCTTTTGCCAACTGTGAAGCTTTCTCCGTTACATAATACCGCTTGGTCAATTCTAAAAGCTGCTCTAAATTACGTTCACTATTGCTTTGTTTCTTACTGAGCTCTTCCAATCGTTTCTTTAAATCTTCTTTATTAATCTTATCGGCAACTTTATTTAATTCTTCTAAAAGCTTTTTGTTCTTTTCTGCCTCCAATTCTTGACGCTCTAAACGCTCTCTTAACAGTTCGTTCAACTCATCATTATTCTCACTCTTATTCAGATTATCTTTAAGTTCTTTGCTGAACTTTTGCATCATCGATTCTTGACGCTCCTGCTTTTGTAAATAATCCTTTATTTGATTCTGTTCATTGAAATTAAGATTACTGTTCTCCTTCTGTCTGTCGTTAATTTTCTGTAGCTCTTCTTTTTGCTCCTTGAAATTCTCCAAAGACTTATCTAAGTTCTGCAAAATTGACTTTTGAGACTCTAACTCCTTGTTTTTCAATTGATTATCATCCAATACAGTAGTGCTAAACACTTGACTTTTAGTAGATTTGCCATTTCGTAGGCCGTCATTATCCACCACCTCGAAGTATAAATCATAATCCTCACCCTCTTGTAAGTTTATGCCTGACGGAAATGTATAATAGAACTGTTCTACATTGCTTTTGGCCTGAAGCAAAACCAATTTTTTACCAAGCTGTGGTTTGTTTTTAGGATAATAGACCAAGCTAATACTCTTCAATCCAATATCATCGGCAGCCAACCCAGAATAATACGATAGATTTGGATTCAAAGAGTCTAAGGTTTGTTCGACTTTAACCGAAGGGTAGGCATCTTTAACAACCTCTAGTTGGTAGCCCAAAGTTTCGTAAGCCTTCACATTAGCGTTTGATGTGACCAACTCATAATCTAAATCTGAATAAATCGATTTTGAAAGCGTGAATCGCGCATCCTCCTTTAGAAAACCACGTATTGTGTCTCTTGTTATCAAATCTAATGCATCTGTGTGTGCGCCAATAATACTCCAAGTAACTTTTGTTCCTTCAGGAATTGTAGCATTACCCGTACCCTTTAAAACTTCATTTCGTTTACCAAGATATCCCGGGTACGCCAAATTCATTTCAAAATTTTGAATTGTTGGAACTTTTCCTACGATAACGCTATACACTTTAGAATCAAATCCGTTCGCTGAAAAGTAAAAATCAGTTGAGCTAAATGGAGCCTGAAAAGTAAATTGAAACTGTCCGTCCACTTCTTGCATAAATAGTTCTTTTCCATCAATGACTACTGCAACGTTTTCCGGTCTTACCTTTCCTTCAGTAATTAAATTTAGTGTGAGAGCCTCATCCTCTAATACATTTAAGCTCTCATTGAGCAGTTGAAAAGAAAATGGCGCAGGTGGTTCATACGCCACATCATAATTTACTACCCGTTTATACGACCCAAAAAAAGCTGCGATATTACCAGAAAACCATATCAACGCAAACAACAAAACAGGAATAAGAACGTACTTCGCATATTTAATATTCTCCTTAAAATCAACCGCTTTCACAAAAGGGATTGGTCTCATTTCTTGAGAGCGTTGTTCTATTGCCGCAACAAGCAAGTCTGACGCTTGATTGCTCTCAGCCAAATCTAAAAGGTTAACCAGCTTGTCGGCCACATTAGGAAAATGCTTTCCGATTAACAAAGAGGCCTCTCTTTTTGAAATGCCCTTTTTTACCTTAAACAGATAAATCAAAGGGGTCAAAATAAAACCATAAAGAAGAACCAACTCGATGCCAACAAAAACCAATAATAATATAAGACGTAAGGTAGACCCCAACCAAAGAAAATACTCCACAGCTGTTATGATCAAGAAAAAAAGTAGCCCAAGGGTTATAAATAACAGAAGCCCTTTTACCAAAAGTTTAGTGTAATACTTTTTGGTAAAGGCGTTTAGCTTTTCAAATATGCTATTAAAACTGTCCAAAATCCGCTATATTTAATACCAAGATACCCGTTGTTTCAAAATGGGGCTGAAAATTTTATGTTAAAATAGACGATATGAAGGATTTAAAGTATCTAGCGGCCTTAACGATACCAATCTCTGCTGCAATCAGCATCTATTTTAAAGGATATATGAGTTTTTTTACTCCTTTTTATGCCTTTGTTATTATACCCGTACTTGAGGTTTTACTGCCTCATGATACTTCTAACCTAGAGGTTGAAGAAGTTGAAATTAAATCGAAAAACAAGCTCTTTGATTGGATGCTCTATCTAAATATTCCTATAGTCTTTGGGTTTATGCTATTTACCTTATGGGATATTACCCAACAATCTTATGCACTTTATGACTTTATAGGGCTAGTATTTTCAATAGGCATCGTATTTGGCGTAAACGGTATTAATGTAGCCCATGAATTGGGGCACAGGCAACAAACCTTTGAGCGCTACTTGGGCAAACTATTATTGCTGCCGTCTTTTTATATGCATTTTTATATTGAACATAACTTTGGGCACCACGCCCACGCCGCTACAAAAGAAGACCCAGCCACCGCACAGTATAATCAATCTGTTTATTCGTTTTGGTTTACCTCAACACTGCGGCAATATCTAAACTCATGGAAAATTCAACACAAACTCTTAAAGACTGAAAATAAAAATTTCTTCTCTTTAAAAAACGACATGTTTTTCTATACCCTTATTCAGCTTGCTTACCTTGCTTGCGTCTTCATATTTTTCGGACCACTAGGAGCCTTATTCGCTTTAGCCGCCGGTGTGGTCGGTTTTCTCTTATTAGAAACCGTTAACTATATTGAACATTATGGTTTAAGACGTTTCAAATTGCCTTCAGGCCGTTACGAAAGAGTGAGGGAATGCCATTCATGGAACAGTAATCACATCATCGGTAGAATTGTGCTTTACGAACTAACAAGGCACAGTGACCATCACTACAAATCTTCAAAAAAATACCAAACTTTAGATTATCATGATATCTCTCCGCAAATGCCCTATGGGTATCCTACGTCCATGGTTTTATCTTTTATTCCTCCGCTTTGGTTTAGCATTATGAACAAGCGTATTCCAAAAGAAATGAGACTGACTATATAGTAGATTCAGCTTAAAAGAGTTCATTACCTTTGTGGCTCAATTTTTAATAATGAGTCAAAAAGTTCGGGTTCGTTTTGCCCCAAGTCCAACAGGGCCACTTCATATCGGTGGTGTTCGCACGGCATTATTCAATTATTTGTTTGCCAAAAAACATGGTGGAGATTTTGTGTTGCGCATAGAAGACACAGACCAAAACCGTTATGTAGAAGGCGCCGAAGACTATATCATTGAAGCTTTGAACTGGTGCGGAATACCTTTTGACGAAGGCCCTTCGACTCCGCTCAAAACAGGCCCGGGAAAAGAAACGCGTTTTGGTCCATACCGCCAAAGTGAGCGAAAAGACCTATATAGTCAGTATGCCTTAGAATTAATAGAAAAAGGACATGCCTATTATGCCTTTGACACTTCTGAACGATTAGATTTTCATCGCAAAGACCATGAAGCCAAAGGCAAGACCTTTATTTATAATTGGCATAATCGCTTAAAGTTGGATAACTCTCTTTCGCTGTCTGCGGAAGACACAAAATCAAAACTGGATTCTGGTCAGCCCTATGTGATTCGTTTTAAGTCTCCACAAGATGAAAAATTGCATTTAAATGATATCATCCGTGGTGATATTGAAATCGATACGAATGTTTTAGATGATAAAATTCTCTTTAAAAGTGATGGCATGCCCACCTATCATTTAGCGAATATTGTAGATGACCACCTGATGGAAATTACCCATGTTATTCGTGGTGAAGAATGGTTGCCCTCTTTGGCATTACATCAGTTATTGTATAATGCCTTTGGTTGGGATGCGCCCAAATTTGCACATCTACCATTAATCATGAAACCGACCGGAAAAGGGAAACTGAGCAAGCGCGATGGTGAAAAAGGAGGGTTCCCTGTTTTTCCATTGTCTTGGAACGAGTCTGAAGGCTACCGAGAAGCAGGTTATTTTTCAGAAGCCGTCGTTAACTTTTTAGCGATGTTGGGCTGGAATCCTGGAACGGAACAGGAGCTCTTCTCTCTTGAAGATCTTGTTCAAGAATTTAGTTTAGAGCGTGTAAATAAATCTGGAGCTCGCTTTGACCCTGAAAAGACCAAATGGTATAATCATCAGTGGTTACAGCTCAAAAGCAGCGCAGAATTGGCTGAATTGTTTGGTTCGGTGTTGGCCGAAAAAGAAATTTCTCGCGAAGCTGGAAATGACAGCTATGTTGAAAAGGTAGTAGGATTGATAAAAGAAAGGGCAGACTTCCCCTCTGATTTTTGGGAATTGGGAAGCTACTTTTTTGAAGCGCCAACTACTTATGCCGAAAAACCGGTAAAAAAACAGTGGAAAGAAAACACCCCACAAATTTTGCAAAATGTGGCAAAAATTATTGGAAATACTTCTGATTTCACCTCTGAAAATTTAGAGACCAAAATCAAAGAATGGATAGCCTCTAACGAACTTTCCTTTGGTAAGGTCATGGGACCACTACGCTTGGTAATCGTGGGCGACTTAAAAGGCCCCCACCTCTTTGATATTTTGGCAATGATAGGTAAAGAAGCGTGTTTGGTTCGTATAGAGAACGCAATCAAAACTTTGGGCTAGGCATCTAATCCAAGTCCTCTAAAAGTATCTCAAACTCGTACTTAAAAAACCGTTTGGAAGGTTCACTGGATTTCCAATCCCTTACATTGTAGATGTTTTTGCCAGGACTATTTTCCTTGTAAACTTTCAGTACTTCACCTGCCTGATTTTTAACAACAATGGAATCAATATCCATAAATGTAGGCTCTAAATAGGTGCTGCCAATATCAAAACCTTCTTGAAAACGCTGTGTTTGATCAGGTGCTACCTGTAAAGTTGTATCTAATTCCACTATTGCGGAAACAACGTCTATAATCAGGGTTTGGGAAGTTAGGTTCTCAATATCCGCTTCCATATCTGAAACTGGGTCACAGCCCAAAATGCTTAATGCTCCCAACAAAATAAAAGTAAGTCTTCTCATTTTCTAGTGTTTTATGTATAAACAATTTAAAGGCACTTTGCCCTAATCTAGAACCTGTTATAAATATGTTAAATAACTGGATACAACTTATAAAAAGTCTGTTTTTATCAATGCTTTGCAAAAAATCGGTTGTTCAAAGTTTTTATTTGCTATTCACTATCATCCACTTATTGGTATTTACCCCTTTTATCAATAGCCAACACATTAAGAGCAGTTCAGAAATATGTGTAATGATAAGAAAAGGGCTGGTCCATAATGATGATTCCTCATTCTCCATTAGAAACCCTTGGAAAAAGTGTATTAAATAGCCGAAACATCCTATCATAAGAAATATACCCAAAAATTTTGGCAAATACCCTGACTTATAAACCAAAAACCCAAGAGGAAAGAGCCAAAGTCCAAAAAATATGGACACAATTAAACCGCCATATTTATGTAATTCTAAGAAAAGTAGCATTTGGTCAACATTATCAGGTGCGAGAAGATAAGCCGCAAACTGATTAAGTTGATTTAACATAAAAAGAGGAACAGGAACAAGGGCAAGAAGGAGCATAAGCATTGCATCCTTTTTACTAACCGACTTCAACAACCTGTATAATCCGAAAGCATAAAAAATAAAGACAGTCTCCATAATGAGACTGCTAACGAAACCCACACGAAATAAAGACCCTGAATCAATTAAGTTCTGAGCAGTTAGCAGGGCGTCGTCTTTACTGATTAGCTTCGAATTGATCGAATGCGTTAAAGATCCACTGATAAGCACAATTATGCCAATCAATCCCGTTATTCGTGCAGCCTTACTAGGAGATTTCATTCGTGTTGTTGGTTGGTCTTAATTTTAGACGACCTACACACAGATTTGTTACTGAGGCAAAGCCATAATTAGTTCATTAGCAATATCTTGATGATTAATTACCTTTCCTATTCGATACTTTACTTATCTAGCCGATGTTTCTTATACTTTAAAATAAGGCCTTCAACAGCGCGAAGCATCATTGGTTCGGCACGGGTTGTCCAATTAAGGGCGCCATCTTTGTCCAATTCAGAATGGCTTTCGGTATCTATTGCGTTTGCATTTGAAGAAGATATAAGTGTTCCGCTTTTTAAGTCGTATATTCTAATTGCCACTGAAGACCTATTACTTGTTGCATAACTAGAACTATGGTTGTTCCTGTAAAAGCTACTCGCATTATTTGATATAATTTCTCCTCTTACATTGATTAAAAAATCAGAGTCAGAATTTCTATGTAGTTCCTTTAGCTCTGATCGACTGGGTTCGAACTTTATATCTGGTCCGATTAGTGAACTGTTTCTCAAGGCTATTAAATCGATTAAAGAATCACCTAATATTTTTTTAAACTCCTCATAAGATTCTTCATATAGCTTTTTGCTGTATCTGATTTTTGAATTGGACTGCACATTATTAAGAATCCATTTGCCCGTGCTAAAATCAAGCTCTTTTCCGGAATCAAACTCATAGGTATATTTTCCGCCAACACAAGATGAACCTAGAAAGATTATCAAAATACCAATTACAAAAATTCCGTTTTTATGTCTCATATAAACTTTTCCGTTTTTATAACTAATTAATATATGGCTCACCAAGATAACAAATCTTCACCTATGTTACGGTTTCGAAAAGTCATGCCATTTGCTATTTTGTAACAATTCTCTATTAAAAGCTACTAACCTATTACTCTCTTTTGTATTTTAAACACATAAACTAAAAACACTATTACTATGGGCAGTTATATTTGGATTCCTTTGGCATTTTTTATCGTTTTGACAATACTCTCGGGTGTATTTATTGTAAAACAACAGACCGCCGTTATTATTGAAACCTTCGGTAAGTTTACCAGTGTGCGACAATCGGGTATTCAGTTTAAAATTCCTTTTGTGCAACGCATTGCGGCAAGGGTCGGTCTAAAGATTCAGCAATTGGATGTTATCATTGAAACCAAAACTTTAGATGATGTATTTGTAAAACTCAAGGTTTCGGTACAATATGTAGTTATCAAGAGTAAAGTTTACGATGCCTTTTATCAGTTAGAATATCCTCATGATCAAATTACCTCTTACGTATTTGACGTAGTACGTGCAGAAGTACCTAAAATGAAATTGGATGATGTCTTTGTAAAGAAAGATGATATCGCCATTGCGGTAAAAGGTGAATTGCAAGATGCGATGTTAGAATACGGTTACGATATCATCAAAACCTTAGTGACCGATATTGACCCTGATGCACAAGTAAAAGAAGCGATGAATAGAATTAATGCTTCGGAGCGTGAAAAGATAGCAGCGCAGTTTGAAGGTGATGCCGCACGTATTTTAATCGTTGAAAAAGCTAAAGCAGAAGCCGAAAGCAAAAGATTGCAAGGGCAGGGTATCGCAGACCAGCGGCGTGAAATTGCCCGTGGTCTAGAAGAATCTGTTGAAGTATTGAACAAAGTTGGTATCAATTCTCAAGAAGCTTCGGCGCTAATTGTGGTAACACAACATTATGATACTTTGCAATCAATTGGTGAGGAGACCAATACCAATTTAATTCTTTTACCAAATTCTCCTCAAGCTGGTAGTGATATGTTGAACAATATGGTGGCTTCTTTTACAGCGAGCAATATGATCGGGGAGCAAATGAAAAAAACGAACCCAAAGAAAAATGGTTAAATCATTATTGATTTTTTTGATGTTACCAGTAATGGTTTTAAGTCAAGAAAATCCTTTTTTTAATCCCGGCGGCTATTTTTTAAGCCTTGGTGCGGCAGAAATTAGAACCGCTTCCATAGCTACTGGTGATGTGGATGGTGATGGCGACTTAGACGTAGTTACCGCAGAAGGCAGGCACTGGCCGGCTCCCAACAGTGTTTTTTATAATGTGGGAAATGGTGTGTTTAGGACATCCCGCGTATTGGATAGCGAGTGGTCTTCATGTTATGCTGCAGAATTGGGGGATTTGGATGGTGATGGCGATTTGGATATTGTAACAGGAAATGACATGCATCCTAATATTTGGTATAGAAATAATGGAAAGGGTCTATTTGAGCGTGCTGGAAAAGTTGGTGGGGAAACGACCCCGACAAGAAATGTTGCATTAAGCGACATTGATGGTGATGGCGATTTGGATGTTCTTTTTACCAATAGGGGCAGCGCCAATGAAATTGCTATTAACGATGGAAGTGGAAATTTTAACAAAATCGTTCCATTTGGCTCAGATGAAGATTCTACCATAGACATTGTAGCTGATGATATGAACCAAGATGGTAAATTGGATTTAGTACTGGCAAATCGTGATGAGCAGCAGAACTTTGTATATCTGCAAGAAGGCTCTCTTGTATTCAAGGAAAAAATTCCATTCGGTACAGGTAAAGATGAGACCCGTTCTGTAGCAATTGGTGATATCAATAATGACGGCTATCCAGATATCGTAACCGGAAACTTAGTTGGTTCAAACTATGTGTATCTAGGTAACGGAAAAGATTTCAAGAATAAGATACCTTACGAAAAGGAAGACTTGGCAACCGCGAGCGTCAAAGTTGCAGATTTAAATAACGACGGTTTTTTAGATATCGTCAACGCAAATGGAGACGAGGTAAATTATGTATACATCAACACGGGGAAAAACTCTTTTGAAAAAATTTCGCTTAATCCGGAAATTAAGATGGACACTTATGATATTCACCTTGCAGATATTAACGGTGACAATTACTTAGATATTTTGGAAGCGAACTCCGGAGATTTGAACCTCTATTACCTAAATAGGTATGGCAGAATAAAAAAAGACAAATAAGGCTATTTACAAGGGCTTCTATACCAACATGGAACATCTGGGCGTATAATTAGACAAAGGGTCTTCAATTAGCTCAAAAACCCTTGTTTTTTATAGAAAATACCGATTGATATATTCAATCAAATAGGATTTTCTTATACGAAGATTTTTCTTTCAAAGTCTTAACTATTAATTCTTCTGCTGAATTTTCGCCCAAGTATCCCTCAAAGTAACCGTACGATTAAAAACTAAATTTTCGGGCTTTGAATCGGTATCGACATTAAAATATCCTAAACGCTGAAATTGAAATTTTTCTCCAACCTTGGCTCTTTTGAGATTAGGTTCCAAATATCCGGTAATTGTTGTCAACGAATCCGGATTTACAAATTCCATAAAGTCTTTGTCCTTATGTCCATCAGGGTTTTCGTCATTGAACAGTCGATCATACAATCTTACCTCTGCGGTGATAGCATGTTTAATCGAAACCCAATGCAGGGTTCCTTTTACTTTGCGTAAACTTTCTTCTGTTCCACTACCACTTTTACTTTTAGGGTCATAGGTACACTGCACTTCAACAATATTCCCATCGGTATCTTTTGTGCATGACTCCGCTTTAATAATATATCCGCTTTTCAATCGAACCTCACCACCTAATTTCAACCTAAAGAACTTTCGATTGGCTTCTTCCCTAAAGTCTTCTTGCTCTATATACAGCTCTCTAGAAAATGTTACTTCCCTCGTACCTGCACTTTCATCTCCTGGGTTGTTTTCGGTTTCCAATAATTCCTCCTTATCCTCAGGGTAGTTTGTAATCACTAATTTTAAGGGATTTAGAACCGCCATTACTCTTGGTGCAATCTCATTTAAATGTTCACGAACGTGAAATTCCAATAATGAAACATCAACAAGATTATCGCGTTTTGCAATACCAATGGTATCTGCAAAATTGCGGATAGATTCCGGTGTGTACCCTCTTCTGCGCAATCCGGAAATCGTAGGCATCCGAGGATCGTCCCAGCTCGAAACAACACCTTTTTCTACCAACTGGAGCAGTTTTCGCTTGCTTACTATCGTGTGACTCAAATTTCTACGCGCGAATTCCCGCTGTTTGGGTCTTAATTTATCAGAAGATACCAATTGGTCTAAACACCAGTCGTAGAGCTCTCTATGTGGCAAAAATTCTAAAGTACATAGCGAATGTGAAACTTGCTCTAAATAATCGCTTTGCCCATGCGTCCAATCATACATTGGATAAATACACCAATCGGTATTTGTTCTGTGATGCGCTTTATGTAAGACGCGATACAAAATAGGGTCGCGCATCAACATGTTTGGCGAAGCCATATCTATTTTGGCCCTAAGCACATTTTTCCCTTCATCAAACTCGCCATCCTTCATTTTTTGAAAGAGTTCTAAATTTTCTTCTACAGATCTATCTCTATAAGGTCCGGCAACCCCAGGTTCTGTGGGGGTCCCTTTCTGTTTTGCCATTTCCTCCGAAGATTGGCTATCTACATATGCCTTCCCTTCTTTGATCAATTGAATGGCCCACTCATAAAGCTGCTGAAAGTAATCTGATGCATAACATTCTTTATCCCACTTATACCCAAGCCATTCTACATCCCTTTTAATGGCATCAACATATGCTTTTTCTTCTTTCGCAGGGTTCGTATCGTCAAAACGTAGGTTTACCGGGGCATTGTAGCTTTCGCCAAGCCCAAAATTTAGGCAAATTGAGCTCGCATGGCCCAAATGCAGATACCCATTTGGTTCGGGAGGAAAACGAAAACGTAAATCGTCTCGTTTATAATTATTTGCTAAATCTTCTTCGACAATATGTTCAATAAAATTGAGGGCTTTTTCGGCCTTTTCCATCAGAATTAATTTGTAAGCGCAAATGTAGGAAAAATGCGGTGTATCGTACGTTTTTCGAGTCTACTCCAACAAAAAAATCGAATTCACAACATATTTAGGGGTGTGTACAACAATAAGTTTCCATTGCCCCTAATATCAATCATATTTGTATATAGAATACCGTATTACCATCTGAGCCAGTGAAATACACCGTCTCAAAATCTTAAAAAGCAAGAAAAGCGACCCCAAAGCTAAACCATTGCCTTATGAAAGATGTAAACCTATGTAGAACACTTATGCTGACCGCATGTATTGCGCTGTTCACCAGCACAATAGCAATTGGTCAAGTATTGAACAAACCTGAGCCTGCACCAAATGCGAACATCGGAGCGACCTCTCCGTGGACCGCTGCATGTGCCTCTGCCGATTTCAACGAATACTTTATGAACTTCACTTGGAGCCCACCATTAGTGGACTCTGCCAATGAATTCATTCTTGAGCTTTCCGATGCTTCGGGAAATTTTGATGCCCCTACAGAGTTGGATAGGGTTAGTGACAAGAATACCAATTTTGATTTCGATTTTAGCTTTTCCCTAGCGACAGACGTGCAGGGTGATGGCTATCGCTTTCGTGTGAGAAGCACAAGTCCTGCACTTATGAGTCCAGAGTCAGACGCCTTTTCGATGTATTATATTGGGTATAATAACCCTATTCTTATTAGTAAAGATGGTAGCGGAAACATTCCACCTGGTGGGGTTATAGAAAATTGCAACAACGGCAATGTAACATTAGCGACACACAACGTACCAGACCCCGAGAATTACAACTATAATTGGTACCGAAGCGGAACCTTATTAAGCGAAAAAACAAACTCCATTACGGTGACCCAAGATGGAATGTACTTTGTGGAAATCGATTACGGCCCCAATTGTTCCGGTTCTGCAAATACTTTATCCAATACGATAGAGATTCAAACAGGTGCTTCTTCCGGAATCGCCATTGCTGCTTCTTCTGGCACTACTTTATGTGCGGGGCAGACCGTTGACTTAGTTGCAAATATAGATGACCCTACTTGGACCTATACGTGGTACCAAGATGGTACGGCAGTAACATCACCAACTTTAGGCGACAGTTCATTTACAGTGGATAGTTCCACAGCAAACTTTGAAGGAGACTACACCCTACAAATTGAGGGTAGTGGTGTATGTACAGAAACTACAAACGCCATCACCATTTCGAATGCCGGAAACTTTTCTGTTTCCTTAGGTAATGATACCAATATCGTTTTACTACCAAGCCAAACAAGAACCTTAAGCGTTTCTTCTACAGCTTCAAGTGCAACATACCAATGGTATAAAGATGGAAGCCCCCTCGCTGGTGAAACAAATACGACATTAGAAATTTCTGCTGTAGGTGTTTATTTTGCGAGAGTAACCGAAAATGGTGGTGCCTGTTCAGGAAACACAAAAGATTCTGAAAACACTACTGCAGTGTTACCAGCCAGCTTTGAATTTACTATTGATTTTTCAAGTAGCTATACTTCTTGTGAAAGCACAAGCGCAGTATTGGCTTTAACACAAATCAACGCGGTTGCAACGGATGGCACTAGAACCGATGTGACTGCGGACCTATCAGCTGACTTCTCTTATCAATGGTTGAAAGATGGCATAGCCGTAGCCGGTGAAACAAGTAATACCATTTCTTTGGCCTCTGCAGCTGAAAACGGCAACTACACATTAGAAGGTAGTTTAGATTCTTTTAGCCCAAACTCCAATGAAAGAAACGCCACATTGGCTAGCGGAGAAACCGTTACTATTAGCAGTACGGACTTAGCCCTTTGCGATGGCATCAATAGCGTTACCCTTACGGCAGACATTGATTTAGCGAATGAAACATTTACATGGACAAGGGATGGCAATACCGTCTCAACAACCGACCGTTCACTTACCACTAGTGAAACTGGGGTTTATGAATTAGAGGTGCAACGCACTGGTTGCCCGGTTAGATCCAATCAGGTTACAATTATTCAGTTTGATGAATCTATCGTTACTGTAGATGCTGATGAAAACATCATCTTTCAAGAAGGTAGTGCCCAAACTATCACTGCCTCAGGAGCCCAGTCTTACGAGTGGTACGATGAAGGCAACACCAGAATATCAAGTACTGACTCGGTCTCTTTGAGCGAAGAAGGAACCTACCTTTTGGTGGCCTCAGTAGGCAGCTGTCAAGTAACAAGAACCTTTACCGTTTCTTTTAGGGACAATTTTGCAATACCCAACGTAATCACAGCAAATGGAGATGGCATAAACGATTTATGGGTATTACCTAATACCTTTTCGAGAAAACCAGACGTGACCGTTATTATCTATAATGAAAATGGTGAAGAGATTTTAAATCAACCCGATTACCAAAACAACTGGCCACAATCGTCAACGGCATTTACCAAACAAAACATGATTTTCTATTACCGAATTCTTAATGGCGGTAAAACATTAAATCAAGGAACCATAACAGTTATTCGCTAAGCTCATCATGAGAAAGATTCAAGCACTTAGTATTCTTATAGTCACACTTATGTGTTCAGGCATGTATGCACAAGAGGAAAATCCTTTTTTGACCTACGAAGCCCCATCACAGAACTTAATAAAGTTCAACAGGTTTTTAATTAACCCAACATTTTCGACGGTAAGAGAAGATAAGTCTTATATTAATCTTTTTCATAGAAACCAATCGGTATCTTTTGATGACAACAATCAAACCTACTATCTGAGTTATAGCGGTAGAATAGGGGATAGGAGTGGTCTTGGACTAAGTCTTTATACTCAGCGTGAAGGTCTTTTTAGCAATCTTGGCTTATTGGCCAACTACGCCTATGGAATTAAATTAAGTGAAAAAAGCAATTTCACTTTTGGTGCCAACTTCTCGTATTACACAAGTGGTTTTGATGAAGGCCGTGCAAATACCCTAGACCCCGATGATGTTGTCTTAAATAGTTTAGATGACAGTTCTTTAATATCTTTTCAACCTGGTTTTAATATTTCTTACGGGCAATTTGATTTTGGTGTTTTTGCAGAAAATCTTTTTGATTATAATTTAAAAACAAGTGAGTCGAATACCGAGTTTAACGAGAAAACGTATTCTGGCCATTTACAATATACCCATCAGTTTAAAACTACTGAAGGTATTTTTGAAAGTGGTCGTCTTATGCCTTTAGCAAGAGTTAAAAGGGTCGGCGAAGACGGTTATACCCTTGGCGGAAATCTTATTCTTGACCTTCCAAAATTAGGATGGCTACAAGCTGGATATGATGATTTTTATGGCGCTGCAGCCGGTATTGGTTTTAATTTAACAAAGAATATTTCGTTAGGGTATACCATTGAAAAAGGTTTAAGCGAACAAGCCCAAAATTTTGGGGCTACTCATGAAATTTCGTTGGCCTATTCTTTTACTCCAAACTTGACGGAAGACCGTGTAATGCTTGAAAAAGATTATGAAGACCTTGTTGTAAATGAAGAGCCAGAAGTAGAAGAAATCTCCATAACCGAAAAAGACGCCTTGATAGCTGACTTACAACAGAAACTGGCCGAAAACGACGCCATTCTTGATGAGTTGTTGCTTCGTCAAGATTCTATTGAGCGCACTAGGGAGTCCGATCTGGAGCGTAGGTTCAATATGGTGATGCGAATGGTTCAGAGAGAAACAAATGGCAATCCTAATTTAAAGAACAAAGCCCGAAAGGCTTATTTTCAAGACGCGGATAGTATGGGCATCGCCAACAATGTTAAAACTGACAACCCTATTTCGAATCAGGGCATAACCAGTTCGGCTTCTACAAAACAGGGCATAGCCTTAAAGACGACTCCAAAAACTTCTCGTATTTCTAATAACGAGATAAAGACTTCTTCTAAGAAAGACGCAATTTCATTACAAAACAATATCAAAAAGAAAGCCGCTATAGCAGCTAATACAGATACTCCAAGTGCTGTAGTAAAAGATAAGATTTACCGACCAACTACGGCCAAGCCTTCTAAGAAGATAAACAGTAGACTAAAGGCCTTCAATATTCCTGATGTAGAGAGTGGTTATTACATTGTGGCCAATGTATACAATGGAGAAAAATACATGAACACTTTTTTAGAAGATTTAGAATCTCAGGGTGTTGATGCAGATTATATAGAAAATCCACGTAACGGGCGCAAGTATGTCTATTTAAAGAAGTTTGCCAATAAACAAGAAGCCATGACCGCCTATGCTTCAAAAATGGGCGGAACTTACAATAATGATATGTGGGTAATGAAAGTGAAAGGCACAGATGATTATACCAATGACATCGCCGCTACTACTAGCACATCTAAGTACGGGGCAAATACCCTTCAAAAGAACATTGTTGAGAACAACAAACAAAACCCAAATGAAGTAACTGCAAAAACCTATAACCTGAACGGAGTTGGTAGCGGGTACTATATCATCGCCAATGTTTTTGCAAATACCTCAAATGCAAATCGATTTGTGAAAAAACTAAATGCACAAGGTTTAAATGCGGGTTACTTTATTAATCCAGAGAACAACTACAAATATGTGTATTTGAAAAAACACGAAACTTGGAACAACGCACTTATATCTTATTATGATAGGTTAGATGATGCCTACGATGATAAAATGTGGATAATGCGTGTTAAGCCTAATAAAATAGCTTAGGCCAAGTTGTTTTGTATGCTTTAAAACTCATTACGCACCTCGAGCGTTTTCCGGTTCTCACTTTTATTTTCTCGAAGATCAGTCGACTTTTCTGTTGCCAAATCATGTAGAAACATATTCTTATCTCAAATGAACATATGTCTTTGTCTTAAAAAACGCACTGTTCATCTATGCTCTCTTGTTTGTAACCCCATTAAAACTAGGGCTTACCATGAGAAATCCTGCTTTCACAACAGAAAGTAACCCTGCTACAACAATAAGTTTACGACCTCAGTTTTAAGGCTAATCTTTGTTATTAGATAAGATTGTAGTAGCCCTATTTCAAATAGACAAATAGCTTAACTCTATCACTAAAACAGTGCCAAGTCGCCCCCGGTTTGGCCCAGTTTTATTAAACCGACGAACTAAATGAAACTATCTTTTAGGATACCAAAACCTACTTTTCTTTTTTTACTTTTCATACTCTGCTGTGTGGGTATAGCATCTGCACAAGAATACAATACTTTCGAAGTTAGATACCAAAGTAATTTAAGGGGTGACCTTACTTTTATTGGCAACAATATTCTTAATAGGGACAGCGGCACTAGTG
This sequence comes from Croceitalea sp. W27, assembly GCF_055693185.1. Classification (NCBI taxonomy): domain Bacteria; kingdom Pseudomonadati; phylum Bacteroidota; class Flavobacteriia; order Flavobacteriales; family Flavobacteriaceae; genus Croceitalea; species Croceitalea sp. W27. The sequence continues at coordinate 2,217,732 of NZ_CM146327.1, read as the reverse complement.
GCGAAGGCCCGAACGATGACTATAATAATCAGCTCAACAACAATAATGGCTCCACCAACAATGATAGCAGTGGTTTCTACAATTACAATGATTTTAAAAATATGCAGTACATTGATGTAGATAGTGATTCATCTACATTTAGTTCAAGTACTTCAACATTTACATTTGAACAGGCCGATTGTAATTTAATTCGCTATGCCGGGCTTTACTGGTCAGCAACCTACCCTAGTGCAACGGCGAATGGCTCTTATAATAGTTCAGGCTATACCCCCAATACCGTAGCTGTCGGAACGGGAAGACAAACCGATTTTAACCAAGTGAAATTCAGGGTTCCTGGAGGGGCGTATGTAGATATTACTGCTGATGAAGTATTGTTCGACGGATTTAACAGTACCGATAATACTGTAAGACAAAATAGTCCATATGCCTGTTATGCCGACGTGACTTCTATGATTACGGCATTAGCCAATCCCGAAGGAGATTATACCGTAGCAAACATCAGGGCAACAACTGGGGGCTTGACTCCTGGGGGCGGTTCAACCGGCGGTTGGACCCTAGTAATTGTTTATGAAAACCCAACGGTAACCGGTAAGTTTATAACCACATTTGATGGTTTCGCAAGAGTAAACGGAACAAACACTATCGATATCGATTATAGTGGTTTTGAAACTATTCCTTCAGGACCTGTGGAAGCTGACCTAGGTGCCGCTACACTTGAAGGGGATTTTAGAATAGATGGTGACGGTTTAAGTATTGAAGCCTCAAGCAATTCAGGTTTTACCGCAATAGGCAACGCCACCAATCCAACAGATAATTTCTTTAACAGTAATATTACCTTAGATGGGATCGTAACTGCCAATAGAAACCCGGCAAGTACAAATACGCTGGGCTACGACACCGATATCTTCCGCCTAAATAATGCGGCCAACTCCATAATACCAAATGGTGAAACGGCAGCAACATTTCGGTTTTCTACAGATGGAGACCAATATTATCCCTTCTTTAATTCCTTCAATGTTGAGGTTATTGAACCCAATATTGTTCTAGAGAAAAGGGTAGAAGATATTGCTGGAAATGATATTACTGGCGCAGGTGTAAACCTGGGCCAATTTTTAGATTATGTGCTCTCTTTTCAGAATATCGGAAATGATAATGCGACAAACTATACAATACGTGATGTTTTACCAATTAATGTCACTCTCGATGAAACAAATCTAATCTTACCTGCTGGGGTTACCTATGTTTATACGCCAGCTACAAGAGAAATAACTTTTACAATACCCAATAATTTAATCGAAGAAAACGATCCTGCCTCTAGCATTAGAATGCGGGTAAGGGTAGCTGAAAACTGTTTTGATTTTATTGATGCCTGTACTGATCAAATTCAAAATGTGGCGTTTTCTACATACCGTGGCCAAATCAATACAGCACAAATAACCGATGACCCCAGTGTTAACGATTTTGATTCATGTGGTTTTGTAAATGCAGGTGCAACTAACTTCTTGCTAGATGACTTGGATGCCTGTGATTTTTCAAGAACGGTTCAATTGTGCGGTGATAGTGTGGTACTTGATGCCGGTGATAATTTTGATGCCTACTTCTGGTATGTAGATGAAAATAATGACGGTCTAATTGATGCAGGTGACACCCTTATTTCGGGTGCTAATACAGATACCCTTCTAGTAACTGAAGTAGGGACATATATTGTTGACAAACAAGTTGCTGACCCCTGTAAAGGTTTTCAAGAAATCATAACTGTTACCTTGTTTGGCACAACCCAAAGCAATCCGATAACAGCATTGATAAATGATACCTCAAATACTGTAGAAGGAGAGGTCGTCGTTTGTCCAAATGACGGTGAAGAACTGCCGGAAATATTCCTTTGTGGACTTAATGACACTGAACTTATTCAAATTAATATCCCTGATGCAGATAGTATTGTTTGGGAGCAATTGGATGAGGCAAGCTGTACTGCTGCTACTGAAGACTGTGCCAATAAAAACAATACCTGTACATGGAATACGGTCGAAACAGGAGGTGATTTTACAGCATCGGATGCCGGTCAGTATAGAGTGGTCATCAACTACGCCAACGGTTGTTTTTCAAGATTTTATTTTAACATCTTCAAAAACCCTCTCGACCCACAATTCAACAGCAGTGATATTATCTGTAATACCCCTGGTAACATTACTGTCACCAATATGCCTTTAGACTATGAATTTCAACTTGTTGACGCTACCAATGATGCCGTTTTAGTGCCATATAGTGCCAATAATGGTCCTAGTTTTGATATAGCGGCCAACGGTGCGTATCGCGTTGAAATGAGACAACAAGGTGTTGTAGATGGTTGTGTTTTCATACTTGACAACATAGGCATTCTCGATAGAGATTTTCAGGTTGATGTGACTACCAGAGATACTGATTGTACCGGTCTTGGGGAGATTTCAATTTCAGCACTTAATGTTGAAGCGCAATACTATTACGAAATCTCACAAGGGGGCACAACGGTTGATACGTTTGGTCCTTCCAACGACAACAACTACACTTTTGAAGGTTTAAATGATGGTGTTTATGATATCACACTAACCACAGATGACGGGTGTAATTATACCGAACAAGTAACGATAAATGACCTTTCAGATTTAGATCTCTCAGCAAGGGTTTCTCAACATATTACGTGTAGAGAGGGAAATATTCAAATGGACTCCTCGGGAGGCCAAACGCCTCATAACTATGCTATCTGGTCTTATGTTGATGATAACGGGGTTACTGTTACTTCCTATCCTACCGTTAATGATATTCCGGCTGGTGAGTTTCAGACTAGTGTGATTTTTGACATTCTTAATCCTGGAGACTATACGTTCGTTGTTGTTGATAGAAATAACTGTAGTGCTATTTCCAATACGGTAACTATTGAGTTTCAGCCTTCGGCTGATTTTAATCCCACTGTAATAACTGATGTTGCCTGTTTTGGGGATTCTAATGGCGCAATAGTTTTTGACCTGATAAGCAATAATGGCTATCAGCTTACCTTTTACCTGTTTGATGCAACTAATTTTGATGAAGATAGTTATGACGTTAACAATGCCTTGGCGACCAACGGCTCAGGAAATTTCCCTGGACTGCCAGCGGGAGACTACGTAATAGTTGTAAATCAGCGAAAGGGAAGTGCTTCCTGTGATTATCTTGAGTACCAGACTGTCTCAGGTCCAACCAGTGGCGTAACGGGAACTGCTGCCCTAACCCAAGATTATACCTGTACCCAAAACGGTGTAATTACAGTACAAACTGCAAGTGGAGGAGCTGCTCCCTACGAATATAGTATTGATGGGGTAAACTTTGATGGTTCTCCTGGCGCCGATGTTTTTGGTGGCTTAACGGACGGAACATACAACATCTCTATAAGGGATGCCAATAATTGTGTTTTTATAACACCAGATATTGTCATAGACCCCCTAAACCCAACAACCGATCTAACATTTAATGCTACTAATCCTGTTTGTCCCACATTGGTTTCTGATGTTACAGCAACTGTTGTAGGCGGTAATGCACCTTATGTGTTTGAGATAATTGCACCATCTTCTGTTACTGCTAGTTCCTCTTCCGGAAATTCAGCTGATTTTAATGGTCTTTCCCCAGACACATACACGTTTAGGGTAACTGATGCCAAAAACTGTGTTTACGAAGAAAATTTCACAATAGCTCCCGTTGCACCTATTACTGTTGTTGGACAGTTGATAAATAATATCACTTGTTTTGACGATACTGATGGCGAAGCGCGTTTTACCATTTCAGACTTCAACACCTCTTTTGATTATACAGTGACCGGTCCTTCCAATTTTTCCGGAACCAACGAAACCAACGGGGTAATCAATTTAAATAACTTAGACGATGGAACGTATACCATCACGGTAACGGACAATGATACCAATTGTACCGCAACTACGGATGTAACCATCAATGGTCCTCCATCTGCAATTGCATTAACTGTTACTGAAACCCAGCCCACGTGTACAACCGTCGGTGCTGCACAAATTACAGCAACTGGAGGGTGGGGCAGTTATACGTTTGTCCTTAACAATCCAGATGGTTCTCCAGTAACAACGAACACCAACGGCGCTTTTGCAAACCTTACGCAATATGGAATTTACAATGGTACCGTAACGGATGTGAATGGTTGTGAAGAGCCTTTCTCTTTTGAACTTTTTGAGGCTTTTCCACCAGTACTTGCAGTAACACCAAATGATTTTTGTTACGATGACGCTACCGGTCTTACCCTTACGGCTACGGTAACCTCTGGAGGAGATGGAAATTTTGAATACAGTTTGAACAACGGTCCTTTTGGAACTTCCAATGTGTTCACTGGATTAGGTCCTGGGACCTACAGGGTGGATGTTAGGGACGGTAACAACTGTACTGCTTTTGTAGAAAATCTTGTAATCAACCCAGAGTTGTCCATAGTGGCAACAGCGCCAAATATTACAGCATGTGGCACTGATACCAACATAGACATTACAGCCGCCGGAGGTGATGGAAATTACGTTTATGCTGTTGTTACAGATGGAGTAACACCAAACTCAGGAGATTTTTCCACAACCAACCCAGTAACTGTTTCATCTGTAGGTGATTATGATGTTTACGTTAGGGATAATTTAGGAAATGCCGGTTATTGTGAAGCTGTTTTTGATATTACGATTTCCCAAGATCCAACCCTTGCCATTTCCTCTACTGTAACTGACGTGGACTGTTTTGGTGGCTCCAACGGAGCAATTACCATAATTGGTTCTGGGGGTGAAGCACCATATACCTATAATTTAAATGGTGGCGCATTCAGTTCGGGAGCTACTTTTTCAAATTTAAGTGCTGGCAACTATACCATCGGCGTGCAAGATGCCAATAGTTGTATAATTACTACAACTGTCACGGTAGCAGAACCAGACCAAATTATTGCAGAAGCGACACTCACACAGGCTTACACCTGTACTACACTTGGTGAGATTACTGTAGGTAATGTAACGCCAACATCCGGAGGTTCAGGAGATTTTCAATATAGTTTGAATGGTGGGGCTTGGACCACAAGCACTACGGGTGGTCACACCTTTACTGGTTTAACTGATGGAACCTATTCCATTCAAGTGCGAGATGCAAATGAAACCAGCTGTTCCATTTCGTTGGCAGATATTGTCATCGCACCGTTGCCCGCTGAACCTACTTTGAGCTTCAACACAGATTACGATTGTGATGGTAACGCAACTATCACGGTATTGCCAAACGACCCCAGTTATACCTATTCCATAGACGGAGGTGCTTTTCAAGCAAGCAATGCGTTTGATGGAGTTCTTCCTGGCAACCATACGATTGCGGTGAACTATGGAAGCAATTGTACTACCAGTGCAGATGTCTTCGTTGACAGTGGAAATGCCTTTGCTGCTTCAATAACTACTTTCTCAAACATAAGTTGTAACGCGGGTAATGATGGCAGTATCACTTTTGAAGTTGAAAATTTTGATGCTACATTTGAATATCAAGTTAATAGCGGAGGATTTTCTGCGCCACAGAGTTCTACTCCTGTAACCATTACGGGGTTAACTGCAGGGGATTATGACATCGATGTTAGAACTACCGACAGTCTTGGAAATACCTGTACCGTTTCCTTTAGTCAAACACTAACTCAACCCAATGCAATTTTACTGAGCAACACCTTAACACAACCAACCTGTGTTGCAGATGGCTCAGTGATTGTTGTTGCAACTGGGGGGACTCCTGGTTATACCTATGAAATTAGTGGTCCAAATGGTTTTACGGCTGGTCCACAGAACAATGGCTCTTTTACCGGTCTTACGGAAATAGGGGTTCATACCATTACCGTTACAGATAGCAATGGTTGTACTGGAACGGACACTTTTACAACAGTTACCCCAGATAACCCGTCGGCAAGCATTGATGCTTCTTCTGATCTTTGTTATAGCTCAACCAATTTAGCTACAATCGTCGTTGGAGCTACAGGTGGTGCTGCGCCATATTTTTATAGTGTAAATGGTGGTGCCCAAAGAACCTCAAATACGTTCTCTGATTTAGTTCCGGGAAGCTACACCTTTACGGTAACCGACTCCAATGGATGTACGGATACTGTTTCTCAAGATATTGAACCGGCAGTGACCGCAAATTTGGTGCTTACCAAAGACATTGATTGTAGTTCGTCGCCCAATGCTGTTTTGACGTTAAATATTAATGGGGGATATGCTCCATATACTTATGAATTAAGTTTTGACGGTGGTGCATATGCTGCATATACTGGAGCATTGCCCTACAGTACGGGAACACCTGGAACCTATCGGTTTAGAGTAACGGACAGTGAGGGCTGTACAGGTGAATCAAATATAGTTACGGTAACAGCTGCAATAAATCCCCAAGCCACTGCGGATATAACTGAGCCTACATGTAATGGTGATTCCAATGGAATAGTAGAAATTATTCCTGACACTGCTTTTGGTCAAGGTCCATATGAGGTGGATTTTGATGGTGCTGGTTTCAGTAATCAAACAGTTTATCCTGGGTTGGCGGCCGGAACCTACTCCTACACGGTTAGGGATGCCAACCAATGTACTTTTACGGACACGGTAACCTTAACCGACCCTGCATTATTTACTGCTGATGTTACACCTTTTGATGTGAGCTGTGGTGGAGCCGGTATTGGAGATGTTCCTGGAAGAATTGAAATTGACATACCAGGAACCAGTGGGGGTGTAGCGCCTTTTACCTACACGCTTTATGATAACTTAAACAATATTGTACCTGTAACAGGGTCCAACCCTATCGTGAACACTTCTAGCACATCCGTTGTTTTTGATGGTCTTGACTTTGGGGATTATTACGTAAGGATTATTGATGCCAATGGCTGTGAATATTATGAAAATCCTGTTCGTGTTCTAGCTAGCCCTTTCCTTAACCTAACATCTAACGTTATTGTTAACTGTGCAACGGGGGGTACAGTTCAAGTAACAGCTGATAGTGGTTCTGGTAATTATCTCTTTGAAATATTTGGTCCAGGAACTGCACCAAATAGTACTACGCCTGGAGCTGGAACAGATGTAACTGCAACTTTTACCGGACTAAATGCAGGACAGACCTATATTTTTAAAGTTGAAGATTTAGACACCAACTGTTCCAGTTATGTTGAGGTGGATGTAGATCCTGTTTCCCTAATAGATGTTGTTCCAGACCCAACAGTAACAGATGTTTCTTGTCATGGAGACACCAATGGTTCTATTTCTTTTCAATTTGAACAATATGACGGAACTGTAACTGCTGTTAATTATGAAATTAGGGAAAGACTTACCAATAATCCTTTGGGGGGTGCCTATAGTGGAACAGCAACTGGACCTCCAGGACCTGGCCCAACTACTTTGGAAACGGTAAACAACATACCGCCAGGAGATTACGTGCTTTTCTTTATTGAAGCTACAAATCCTTCTTGCTCCAATACGTTTGAATTTAGGATTATAGAACCTAATCCAGTAGACTTAAGATTAGTGGACATCAATAATGGAAATTGTAACGATGATGCCCAGGTAACCGTTGTTGCTTCCGGTGGAAACGGAACATTTACTTATGCATTTGTTGAGGATGGAGCTTCACCTGTTGGTAACTACACTACAAGCAACTATGCGGAATTAGACCCTTCAGTAAATACGGATTGGGATGTTTATGTGCTTGACGGCAATAACTGTGCTGGTCCTGTTTTAGATATTACAATAGCTGATGACCCATCTCCAGAAATAACATTGACCGTTGATCAATGTACTGCGGTTGAGGGCGATTTTACAATAACAACAACCTTGGATGTTGCAGGTGTTGGTCCATATACCCTCCGATTGGATGGAGGGTCTCCACAATCAACAACACTGTCTGTAGCTGGGGATACTTTTGATTTTACCGGACTTAGTTCTGGAACACATACTGTGGAAATTATAGACGCAAACGGTTGTGGTGAAACAGAAACCGTAGATGTTTTTCCTCCAACGGCAGTTACTGCTGATGCTACCGTTCTACCATCATGTATTGGTGGGGATGGTGAAATTGTAATCACGGCATTTGGTGGTTCCGGTGTTTACGAATATGAGTTGTTCTATGCCTCTGGGCCTAACAATGGCCTTAGTGTTACTGGAGGAAGACAGTTATCGCCAACATTTGGTGGCTTAGATGGTGGTCTTTATACTGCTTTTGTTTATGATGTAACTTTTGTTGGGTGTGATTCTTCTACATCAATAGAATTAACAGTGCCAACGCCGGTGTCATTTACCACAGCACCTACAGATGTAACATGCTTTGGAGGTTCGGACGGAACCATCACGGTTACTTTAGATCCGGGAATGGATAATCCGCTATATACCTATCAATTATTTGATGTTACTGGATTGATCCCCCAATCCGGCGTACAGTCTTCAAACATTTTTGTGGGCCTTTCCGCCAATGATTATGTTGTTAGGGTGTACTCTGGTAGGGCTGGATGTTTTGCCGATAGACCAGAAACTGTGGGCTCACCTGCTCAAATTACGGTTCCAAACCCAACAGTAGTTGAATTTGGTTGTACTACCGGAAACAATCCTAATAATGCATCAATCACAGTAAATGACATAGCTCCTTTTGTACAAGGCGGCAGTGGAACTTATGTTAGATATGAATTTATTGAGGAGGATGATCCCAGCACGCTTCTTATTGAAGCTCAAGTGGTGGTTCAATCAGGAAATAATCCAACATATATTGAAACCGATTTTGCTGGAGGCTCCTATACCATAAACGTTTATGATGAAAACGGGTGTGTGGGCAGTACTACAGCCGCAATAGCTCCTTTTGATGAGTTGTTGTCTGCTTCTGTTGCAGTTGATGAAACAATCTCTTGTACCAACGGCGGTGAAGATATTACCATTACCGCAACAGGCTCATTGACCAATTCTACAGCTGATCCAGCCAATTATCAATTCAGAATATTGCCTAACGGAGCTTACCAAGCTTCTGGAACATTTCTTGATTTAGCCGCTGGCACTTACAATTTTGAAGCACAAAATATTAATACAGGTTGTGTAACAACTGTTTCCCATACGGTTGCAGAACCAAATACTTTTGATATAGTTGTTGATGTACAAAGTAATGTAATCTGTCATGGAACGGCTACTGGCGAAGTTGTGTTCTCTATTACCGATCCAACATACGCTGCTGGTTTTGATTATCAAGTTTTTGAGCAAGTGACCAACACTCCAGTTACAGGTGTTCTAAACCATGCCAACCTTGGTCCAACACCAGTATTAAATTTAAATGCTGGCGATTATTACGTGGTCATTACACAAGACAACAATCCATTTTGTACGAATCAAGAAAACTTTAGTATTGCTGGTCCAGATGCTGCTATTACAGGCGATAGAATTGTAACTGAAATTACATGTGTTCCTGGAAACGATGGTGTTATTGAAATTGTAAATGTAGAAGGCGGATGGGGCGGATACCAATACTATGTGAGTACAACACCAAACCCTGATCCAACGGACATTTCCAACTATGGGCCAAATCCAAGGTTTGAAAACCTAACCGCTGGAACTTACGAAGTTTGGGTGATAGACCAATTTGGTTGTCCTGAACAATTAACAGATGTTGTTTTAGCTGACCCAACACCTATTATTGCGGACTTGCAAATTAACAACTATAACTGTACCAACCTAGAAGGAGAAATAGAGGTGGTTGGTATTCCGTCTACCAATCCGGTAAGCGGAGGACAAGGAAGCAATTATACGTATCAATTGGTAAGAAATGGTTCTAACGTGGGCTCTCCTCAGACTTCAGCAATCTTCTCAGGGCTTGGTGCAGGTTCTTACGAAGTTTACATTCTAGATCAATGGGGTTGTGATACAACCGTTGGTCCTGTTGTCCTAACAGATGCAATGACCGCAACAGCTAATGTTGTAAAACAAATTGATTGTACGGTTGATCCAGGTGGTCAAATAACAATAAACGTAAACGGTGGGTCATCAAACTTGGATTATACTGTTACGTATCCCGACCTTACTACCGTTGTTTCACAAAACAATGGAATTTTTACCAATCTTACACAAGATGGGGAATATGTGTTCGTAATAACGGATTTAGACACTGCCACTCCGTGTACTTATGAGGTAAGGCAATCCTTGGATGCGCCAGTAACGCCAATTCTTTTGGATGCCGTAATAGAAAATGTTAGTTGTTTTGGTGGCAGCGATGGCAGTATTACCGCGGTGCTAGATGGAACAACTGACACAAATCCAGTGTATCAATACGAACTCATTGGGTTAAGTGCCGGGGCCCCAAACAGGCCTTTACAGGACAGTCCATTGTTTAGTGACCTGCCTGCTGGTGATTACCAAGTTCGCGTAATCTCTGGTAGAGGATGTGAGGATGTGAAAAACGAAACTGTAACGCAACCCAATACACTACTTGCTTCGGCGACTGCAACTCCTTTTTCTTGTAATGTCAACAACACAGTGAATACCTCCACGGTTGAGGTTGCCGCGACTGAAGGTACGGCGCCATACGTCTATAGCTTTGATGGCAATGGTTTTGGTTCGTCCAACACTTATCAGGTAATTGATAATGGTGTTGTACAAACCATAAATTATATTGTAAGGGATTCCAATGGTTGCGAATACCCAGATAGTATTTCCATTGATCCATTGAACACTTTTACAGCATCTATAGTTGTAAATACGGATATAACTTGTGTGAATCCGGAAAACATTACAATTACAATAAATGAGAGCAACCCAACAGGACATACCTATACGTTTGAATTGCTGCCAATAGGAAATCCTAACGGTTCCAACGCAAGCTCAACTAGTACTTCTTCCACATTCAACTTAACTGCTGCAGACACCTATACATTTAGGGTTACTAACGATGTAACGGGTTGTTATGTTGATGTAGTGCATGTAATTGATGCGTTCGATTTAATAGATGTGACCGCAGTTGCAACAACCCCAGTTACTTGTTTTGGTGATACTAATGGCGAATTGGAAGTTACAATTAATGATTACATAGGTTCCTTCAGCTTTGAAGTCTTTGATCAAAACAATGTTTCTGTTCAAACCAATACGGGGACATCCAATGCCAATCCTTTTACTTTAGCTGTAAGCGGTCTTTCGGGTGGTAATTACTATGTTAGGGTAACCGAAACCGGTGCTGGAAGTTCATTGTGTAATGATGATACGAACATGGTGACCATAGTCTCTCCAGATATGGCCTTAACCGCAATCGTAGATTCTGTTGCGCCTGCAACATGCTACAACGACAGAGGTGAGATTCTCGTTGATCCTTCTGGTGGTTATGCTCCTTATGATATAACCTTAACCAATAACTCAACAGGAGCTGTAACACAGGTAGATAATGTAAACAGCCATATATTTACTGGTTTGTCTGCGGCAACCTATTTGGTAAGAATAGTTGATGCAAATAATTGCGAATTATTGGATTCTGAGGCTATAATAGCTCCAACCCCAATAATAACAGATATTAACGCGTCTACCTTAATGTTACAGTGTAATGGTGATACAAATGCTTCTGTATTTGCAGACCTTCCTACTGGTGGTAGCGGTGAATACCAATATGTTCTGAATGAATATGCGAGCTTTGGTGACACCACTCCAATATTTACTTCTGGCGCACAAACAAGTCTGACTTTTAATAATCTTGGTGCTGGGGTGTATAGTATTACTGTTGTTGATGGTTGGGGATGTGATGTAACTACAAACCATGTTCAAATAGATGAGCCTACAGAAGTAATGCCAAGTCTTGTGCAATCTGCCGAGATGACCTGTACCACAGGAGCAGAGTTAATTCTGACCGCTACAGAGGGTACGGCTCCATACTTCTTTTATAATGATACTACGGCAAGTTGGGAGCCCTTCAACAATGGAAGCTCACATACTTTTAGCAACGTAGTGCCTGGGGATTACCAATTTGTGGTAAGGGATGCCAATGATTGTGAAGTGCCTTTATCCAACCAGATAAGTGTTGAGCCTGTGCCACCATTAGAAATTACCATTGATGATAGCGCTGCGTTCATAAATTGCACAGGAGAGGCTTCCGCAACAATTGTTGCAAATACAACTGGTGGTCTTGGCAATTACAGTTATGAGTTGTTTGGTGATGCTACTTTAACAAATCTTATTGCAGGCCCACAATCTGAAAATACGTTCAGTGGTTTGCCTGCAGGAAGTTATTATGTTAGGGTAACCAGCGATGACTGCGTTGAGGTTGCTGGTGAAACGTTAATTGTTGATCCTGCACCGCTTCAAATTGATAGGGAAGAGTTTACAAATATTACTTGTGCTGGAGAAGAAAATGGAACCATTACTGTTGAGGTTTCTGGTGGTACTGGCGAAATTCTTTATGCGATTTCTCCAACTTTAAATCAGTTTGATACGGTGAATGTTTTTGATGATTTAGCTCCTGGAGATTATGATGTTATTGCTCAAGATGTAAACGGTTGTTTTATAGCATTTGATTTTACAATTACTGAACCTCAGCCATTACAAATGGATGCGGTCGTCGTAACTAATGAAATTTGTGAAGGAGATCAAGATGGGTCTGTTGAGGTTGAAATTACAGGGGGTACCGCTCCATATAGCACGGCATTTAATTCAAATGCTGATGCAGACTTTGTGCAAGATCAAACTTTGTTTACTGATTTGGCGGCTGGAACGTATGTAATATTCGTAAGAGATGCTCAAGGATGCGAACAAAACATCATAGTAGAAATCGAGTCTGGTGTGAACTTAAATGCCACGGTTACTCCTATTTATGAATGTACGGGCGATACTCCAGATAATTATATCAATGTAGCATTAGAAGACCCATCCATAGGCTCAGATGTGTTATATGGATTGGATTCCAATCCAATGCAATTGGAGCCCAATTTTACAAACATGGCGCCTGGCCTACATACCCTAACTATAGCACATGCTAATGGGTGTATCAATACCATTGAATTTGAAATTCAAAACTTTGAGCCTTTGACCTTGGTTTTAGAACAAAACAATGTTAACGAAATTACTGCCGTCGTAACAGGAGGTTTAGAAGATTATACCTACTATTTTGATGGTAATGATAATGGAAACAATAATGTCTATTACATTAATAGAACTGACACCTATACGGTGCGGGTAGTTGATGCCAATGGTTGTGAGGCCATTGCTCAAATAGAAATGGAGTTTATTGATATTGAGATACCAAATTTCTTCACACCGGACGGCGATGGTACAAGAGACACTTGGATTCCTGATAATCTTGAAGGGTTCCCAGAGATACTAATTATACTTTACGATCGTTATGGTAGAAAGCTCGGTGAAATGGGCCAAGACCATAGAGGTTGGGACGGAAAATACCAAGGCCATGAATTACCAACAGGTGATTATTGGTATGTGATTAAACTTAATGGAGCAAATGACGAAAGAGAATTTGTTGGCCATTTTACCCTATACAGATAATGTATTAACCCAAAGCCATGAAAAAGACCCAAATCTTAATTCTATTAATGCTGGTAGCCTTCGGCGCAAAAGCACAGGAGCTGACTATTCCTCAGCTCTCACAATATATTGCTGACAATCCATTTTTAATGTCTCCGACCTATGCGGGTGTTGGTGACCATATCAAAATTCGGTTAAATGGGCTAACTCAATGGGTAGGTATAGAAAACGCGCCTGACACACAAACTTTAGCGGCCGATGCCAGAATAGGCAATCGCTCTGGTATTGGAATGCTCATGTATAATGACAGTAACGGAAATACCCGGCAACGTGGTGCCAGAATATCTTTTGCGCATCACTTAACCCTAGACCGTTATGATGATGAATTTTTATCCTTAGGTATATCATATAATTTCAACCAATTTAGAATTGATGTTGAAAATTTTAGAGATGAAAACGGACAGATTCCTACAGACGACAAATCAACAGTAAATCACAACTTCGACATTGGGGTACTTTATCGTTTAGATAAATTTTACTTAAGTCTTAATGCATCCAATATTCTGCCAAAAAACCTAGAAAACTTTAACCCAACTTTTGAGCCAAATACATTACGAAATTACTACGCCTATTTAGGATATAGCTTTTCTAAAAACAAGAACAGTAAAGTCGAGGTTGAACCATCCATATTTTTTCAATGGTTCGAAAGTGATGGTCGTTCGGTCACCGATTTAAATACAAAGGTTCGTTTTCATGACTATGAAGATTACTATTACCTAGGCCTGACCTATCGTTTTTTGAACGATCAAGTTGGTACACCTTTATATATCGCCCCTATAGCTGGTTTTAAAAAGAATAATTTTTATTTTGGTTATTCATACCAAGTTATTACCAATGAGCTTTTAGGCTATAGTTCTGGTACCCATGTAGTAACCGTAGGGCTAGACCTCTTTCAAGGAATTAGTAACTGCCGTTGCACCTACTAAACTAATATTGCTTTAAATTTGCCCTTTTACTATAACCAATGGGTGAAATTAAATTAAACAATATAAGGGTTCATGCGTGGCATGGATGTTTAAAAGAAGAGAGTATTATCGGTAGTGATTACCGTGTAGATTTGAGCGTTTCCGCTGATCTTTCAAAGCCCTCAATATCCGATAGTTTAAGCGATACCGTTGATTATGTTCATCTAAATAATATTGTGAAAGAAGAGATGGCGATTAAGTCAAAACTTCTTGAACACGTTGCCAAACGCATTTTAAATCGTATTTTTTCTGAAATCGAAACCATTTCAGATGCAGAGGTTTCGGTATCTAAAATAAACCCCCCTATTGGTGGTGATGTCGAGAGTGTTTCGATAAAAATGAAATATTCTAGATAAACGGTATCGCTATTGTTTCGAGTCGTGCATTTAAATTTCTAGATTTGTAGTTCACAAATGGCATTGTGGTCGAAATGGATAGGCGGGACCCCGCAAGGGTCTTTATAGTGGTTCGAGTCCACTCGATGCCTCAAAGTAGAAAAATTCCCCCGGTTTAATATTAGTTATTACTTTGTAGAAAATGATTCGTTTAATAATCATTTAACTCCATTTTATTTTATAATTTTGCGCCTTACGGCATCGTGGCCGAGTGGCTAGGCACAGCTCTGCAAAAGCTTGTACAGCGGTTCGAATCCGCTCGATGCCTCAAAAAAAACCCAGTAAAAGTTTACTGGGTTTTTTGTTCTTTAATACGTTCAATACCGTCGTGGATATTAAATTGCTCTTTGGGTAGAAATCCCTTTATTATCAATACCAAACCACATATGGCAAGCACAGCTCCAAGGCCTTTTTTAATCAGTTTAATTCTGTCTTTGGTCAGCTTTTTGCGCAGTTGTTTAGCAAGTACTATCTTAAATAGATCCGTAATAAAATAAGCTGCAAGCATCGTTCCAAAAAAGATAAAAATTCTATTCGGTTCATTATCTAGGCTCGGTCCTACGATTATTAAAACCCCAAGCCAAAAAACCAATACGCCTATATTGATGAAGTTTAGCAGAAAACCCTTAACCATTAAGTTTAGATACGTTCCCTTCGTGCTTTTTGCTTTTTCTTCCTTTGGGGGTTTCTTCACAAAAATCACTATTCCGTAAACCAATAATATCATACCGCCAAAAACATAAAGTCCTGGCTGGTTGCTAAGGTTTTCAAGCAATTGAAAGCTACTAAAATAAGCGATGAAAAGAAAAAGAATATCAGCTAGAATAACACCAATATCCAGGGCCAATCCTGCTCTAAAACCCTTAGTTGCACTAGTTTCTAAGAGTACGAAAAACACAGGGCCAATCATAAAGCTTAATAAAAAGCCTAAAGGAATCGCTGCCTGTATATCTTCTATCATTTACTTTTTTATTCCAGTCGCTCTATAGTGCCTCCAAAAACCGTTTTCTCGTCCATTTTTTCTGGATCACCATAAACTTTTACTTTTCCACCGCCTTTAACGTCTGCTTTCACATATTTTATTGCATATACTTCGGCGTTACCCCCTGCGCTCACGGTTATGGTCGTAAAACTTGTTTTAAAAGCTTTTCCGTCATAGGTGCCGCCGGTGTTTATCTTAACATCTTGGTTATCTGAAAAACCAGTGGTAATAATATCTCCACCTGTTACCGATTTAATCAATAATTGTTCTGTTTGACAATTAAGATTTATTTCTCCACCTTCTTGTGCCTTTAATTCAAGTACTTTTTGTGTAATCGTTTCTTCTGAAGTAATTAAGGCATCTTCATTGACATCTATAACTAAAAGTTCTTCTGTATAATAAAGATCTATAAAAGTTCTAAAACCACTGAAAATTTTATCTATTTCCATTCGTATTTTTAAAACTCCGCTCTTATTGACAATAGCAACTTTCTTAGTATTTACGCCTGATATAACCGCTCGATTTACATCTGACTTAATAAGTTTTATAGAAATACCGTCAAAAGCCTTTAGTTCTTTAAAAGCTGTGAGTTCTTGGGTGATTTTCTCTTCTTGACCGAACAACAAGGAGAAAAAAGAAAAGAAAGAAAAAAATAAGATGAATCTAATAGTTTTCATATATGTTTCTGATTGGTATTCAATAACATAAACAAATTTTTTTACAAAAAAGTATTAGTTTTTCTTACCGATTAACGAAAAATCAAGATGTCTTTTAATAAGGTCTGAATTCTTTACCATTACAAAGACTTCATCGCCTAATTGGTATACTTTTTTTGAACGCTCGCCAACTATAGCGTACTGCTTTTCATCAAAATTATAGTAATCATCTTTAATATCACGAATACGAATCATTCCTTCACATTTATTCTCAATAATTTCTACATAAATACCCCATTCGGTAACCCCAGAAATTACCCCAAGAAACTCTTTGTCGCTGTGGTCTTGCATAAACTTAATCTGCATATATTTAATAGAATCTCTTTCTGCACTTGAAGCTAAAATCTCCATACCAGAAGAATGTTTGCACTTTTCTTCATAAACCGCCTCGTTCGCAGATTTTCCGCCATCTAAATAATGTTGTAATAGTCGATGTACCATTACATCGGGGTACCTTCGTATTGGTGATGTAAAGTGACTGTAATAGTCAAAGGCAAGACCATAATGGCCAATATTATCAGTGGTGTAAATCGCCTTGCTCATACTTCTTATAGTCAGGGTATCTACTAAATTCTGCTCTTTTTTACCCTTTACATCGTGTAGTAATTGATTTAAAGAACTGCTTATACTCTTTTTATCCTTTAGATTAACACTATGACCGAATCTTGAAATAACCCCATTTAAAGCCATTAGTTTTTCTTCATTAGGCTCATCATGAATTCTATAAACAAATGTTTTCTTTGGATTTTGTTTTCCTATATACTCCGCTACCTTTCTATTCGCGAGCAACATAAACTCTTCTATTAGTTTATTTGCATTTTTAGACTCTTTAAAATAGACCCCCTCAGGATTACTATTTTCATCCAAATTAAAACGCACTTCTATTTTGTCAAAAGAAATCGCCCCAGAATCCATGCGTTTCGAACGCATAATTTTAGCAAGTTTATCAAAAATTAAAACTGCCTCAACTACATCTTCACCGACAGTATAGCCCGTTTCACGAATTGATATTTCATCGGGTATTCTATTTGCCGATGTTTCTATAATGTGTTGTGCTTCTTCATATGCAAAACGCTCATTAGAATTGATGACCGTTCTACCAAACCACTGATTTTTTAAAACTGCCTTATCATCTAGTTCAAAAATCGCAGAAAATGTATATTTTTCTTCGTTTGGTCGCAACGAACACGCATTATTAGACAAAATTTCTGGCAACATGGGCACCACCCTATCTACCAAATAAACCGAAGTTGCACGATTATAAGCTTCTTCCTCTAGTATGGTATCGGGTTGTACATAATGCGAAACATCCGCTATATGAACACCAATTTCAAAGTTGCCGTTCTCTAGTTTACTAAATGACAGAGCGTCGTCAAAATCTTTAGCATCTTTTGGATCAATGGTAAAAGTTAAGATATCTCTCATATCTCTTCTTTTAGCTATTTCCTCTGGTTTTATACTCGTATCTAATGTTTTAGCAAACTGCTCCACTTCGTATGGAAACTCATAAGGCAGACCATATTCAGCTAAGATTGAATGTATCTCGGTATTATGTTCCCCAGGTTTTCCAAGAATTTCTATTACTTTGCCGTAAGGTGAGTCCGCATCTTTAGGCCAATTTCCTATGGCTACCAAAACTTTATCACCATCATTTGCTTTCTTTATATCTTCAAGGGGAACAAAAATATCGGTATACATTTTAGAATCTGTAGGTCGAACAAAAGCAAAGGTTTTTTGTTTGTCCAATATGCCAACATAAGTAGCCTTTTTTCGTTCTAAAACATTTGAAATTTCACCTTCCAATTTTTTACCGCTACCCTTCTTTTTTAAGAATACCTCAACTGTATCACCATGTAGTGCTCTATTCAACTTATGCTTCGGAACAAAGATGTCATCATCCATTTCCTCTACCAAAATATAGGCGTTACCGCTAGATGTTAAATCGACCTTACCTTGTATTAAAGTATGTACAGATGGTTTTTTCTGATACCTGCCGCGCTCTACCTCAACAATACGTTCTTTCTGCTTTAATTGACCAAGCCTTTTTATAAGGTCGTTTCTTCCTTCGGTATCGTCTATGCTTAGTTTTGCCGCTATTTGTTTATAATTAAAACTTTTTGAAGGTTCTTTTTCAAGTATTGTAAAAATGCCTTTTGTAATCTCGTTCTTTCGCTGGCTTTTAGCTCTCTTTCTCTTCTTTGACATTCAATTTTGTTATTTGGTGAAAATTACAAATTATAATTCGTGAATCTTAAATTACGCAGAGAATCGTTTCATTTAGACTTTATAAACATATTATAATATCATTATTTTCTTTTTCTTAAAATTTAAATAATTATGATTGTTATGATTGCTTGTTAAAAGGTGTAATAAAAAAAACAAATTTTACTTGCTCTTAACAAGTATTAAAGTTTATTGACAAGTTGTAGTTGTTCAATAGTTTTAAAAATCAATTAGTTGAATAGTTTAATAACATTAGTTAACAACTGTTTTTAACATAGAAATACTAATAACTAAATGTAATTTTAATGTTGATTAGTTTGGTTTTATGTTGAACAATAGTTGATTATTTTCTAATTGAATTTTAGTTGGATATTTAAATTAAGATTGCATTGGTAAAAATCCCTTTAAAAAGAAAAACTATTAATAAATAGTTCTCTTCTGTTTGTCAACAAAACCATGATTTTGATAAAAGTTTGATTTAAAGCGTATTGTATTTATTTCATAAACTTTATAAACAATGCAAATTTAAAAGTATTGTACCTTTGTGATAGACCTAAATATCTTAAAGAACAAACCATGAAAATAGCCATAGGAAATGATCACGCCGGTACGGAATATAAGCTTGCCATAGTAGGAATGCTAAAATCTAAGGGTATAGCCGTCGCCAATTATGGAACGGATGGAACGGATAGCGTAGATTACCCAGATTTTGTTCACCCAGTTGCAGAGGATGTTGAAAAAGGCAATGTCGATTTCGGTATTGTTGTATGCGGAAGCGGAAATGGAGCAAACATGACGGCGAATAAACATCAAGCAATACGTAGCGCTCTTTGTTGGTCAAAAGAAATTACCAAGTTGGCTAGAGAACATAACGATGCTAACATTCTAAGTCTCCCTGCACGTTTTATAGCGCTACCGCAAGCATTGGAGATGGTAAATACTTTTCTAGAAACAACTTTCGAAGGCGGTCGTCATGAGCGTAGAGTTGAGAAAATACCTTGTTCGTAAATAGTTGAAGATAGAGATGAAGGTATTTATCAAATCTTTCAATGAATTAAATCTAAATCAACTTTACGAACTTTTACAATTACGAAGTGAAATTTTTGTGGTTGAACAAGACTGTATTTATCAAGACATAGATGATAAAGACCAAAAAGCCTTACATGTTCTAGGAATTAAAAACAATAAAATAGTTGCCTATACAAGAATATTTAAACCAGGCGATTATTTTGAAAATGCGAGTATCGGGCGGGTTGCAGTAAAAAAAAAGAACGTAAATATGGTTTTGGAAAAGAAATCATGTTAACTTCAATCAAAGCCATAAAAGAAAAATTACACACCGATAAGGTTGAACTTTCCGCGCAAGTTTATTTGAAAAAGTTTTATAATGATTTAGGTTTTCTAATAATAGGAGAAGAATACTTAGAGGATGGAATTCCGCATATAAAAATGATTAAAAAATAAACACTTTATACTAATCTGCGCGCTAGTTTGTGTTGTATTAAAAACTCTAACCGAAGAATTAGATTAATAGGCCGTTCTGACTTATTCTCTTTTGAAACAAAAAGATAACCTTCTTTTCGCTCATCTAATTCTTTCATGCCATGCTTTCCATGCCGACCTCGCACGCTATTTAATTGTTGAAGAATAGAAGTTTGATTAACACCTTTTGTATGTAAAAAGGATATGAGCTTTTTTCTGTTTACTAAAGTTATTTTACAAGATGTATAAGAATCAGGTTCATCAGAATAAATTGCGGTGATTAAGGAATAAAAGTCTGTTTTTTTATGCTCATCAAATAACCACCCTTCTTTAGCTTTTCCATTTTTTAAGTATGAAATCTCGAAGGCGAATGTTGGTAAATCATCATTTATATAGTCTAATTGAGCTTTTTCATCTATGTAGTAAGTGATTTCTTTTTTATGGTGTTTAAACAATACGTCAACGCCTTTAAACTGCTCACTTAAATTGGTCACTCGTTCAAATGAGTAATTTCGTAATTCAGATTTGTAACAAGAGTCTAAAAGAACGGACAAAAGCTTTTCTTTCTTAAGGTCCTCTTTAAAATTACTTTTCAAACCCATTTAGGCATTGATTTTTTCAATGAGCGAATTTGCAATACGCTCAACGACCCCGACCACCAAGGCATTACCCATAAAAAATGCTCTTTTGGTATCTGTAACACCTTCAAGCTTGGTGTGATTGTCAGGAAACATGTTAAGTCGCTCCAGTTCTATAGGAGTAAGCCTACGGAGGCCTTTATTTGTTTGTATTACATGTTTAAACCGCGAAGGCGACTTGCCGCCCTCTCCTGTAATTATTGTTCTAGAAGCTTTATCCAACGCATCAGGAAAAACCATTGACCCTTCTGAGTAATTATAGGTAAAACCTTCTTTAGTTGTTCTTAATTCTTTTTTCCCTCCTTTTAAATATTCCCATTTAGGTAGTTCTGTTTCAGAAATGAAATAGTCTTCCGATACTTCGCCATTTTGTAAAATATCTGAAAGCAGGGTAAAATTACCATCATAGCTCGGAATGGTTTTTATGGTAGAAACTTTACCATCTATACAAACACCACTATTAAAAAAAGGAGATAATTTTTCACCTTTATTGAAGTTTTCGGAAATGTTTAGAATATCAGCTTCAAGACTTAGATGGTTTAGTTTTATGGTGCTTTGGGATACAGGAAAAACGTTGGCAAAAATGCCTTTTTCCAATAGGATACTTGCTGAACTTAAAGTATTATAGTTTGAAAGCAAAGATGAAGATTTATGGATACCCACAATAAAAACACGCCTTCTGCGCTGCGGCATACCGTATTCAGCGGCATTGATTACACGCCATTCAACGGCATAATCTAAGTCGGACAAACTTTTTAACATAATGGCAAAATCCCTGCCCCGTTGAGAAGATGGTGATTTTAGTAAACGATCTACATTTTCGAGAATCAGGTATTTTGGTTTATTTTTTCTCTCTGAAAGTATACGATGAATAGACCACCACAAAACCCCTTTTTTACCAAGCAAGCCTTTTGAGTTTTTTAAGGTGGTAGCAACGGAATAGTCTTGACAAGGAAATCCACCCACTAAAACATCGTGATCAGGAATATCTTTAGAAAGTACTTTTTCGATATTTTGATTAGAATGGTTTTTTGAACCAAACCTGGCTTCGTAGACCAACGAAGCATGTTGGGTTTTGGTTGAAGGCTCCCATTGATTGCTCCAAACTACCTCAAAACCACCGGTTTTCTCTAAACCTAGTCTAAAGCCACCAACACCGGCAAAAAGTTCGCAAACTTTTAGTTTCTGCATCTGTCAAAAATAAGGATTTGAAATACTACAAAAAAAGCGGGCTCTGGAAGAAGAGAGCCCGCTTGTGGTATATGGTGCGATGAAAAACTATTTATTCATTAGGAAAATAAACCTTAAAAACACTACCTCTATCCAACTCGCTATCCACTTCAATTTTACCCTTCATAAGTTCAACCTGATATTTGGTGAGATATAGCCCCATTCCTCTAGAACGGTCTATGCTATGCAAAGTTCTATAAAGCGCAAATAGTTTGTCGCCTACCTGTGAAAGGTCCATTCCCATACCATTATCCTCTATAGAGAAGATGGTATGTTCTTTGGTTTTCTCGGCACTAATAACGAGTATTGGTTTTTGATCGTCTTTTTTAAATTTTATGGCGTTTACAATTAAGTTGCTTAAAATGTTTTCTAAATAGTTAGGTATTGCCATTACCGTAACATCATCAGCTATTTCATTGAATATTTTCGCCCCTTCTTGCTTGACCAGCCCGGTATAATTCTCTAGAATTTTGTAAACATAATCATTCAGCTTTAAGGTTTTTTTCTCATCGTCGATTTTATATCTGATATCCACTAATTCTCTAAGACCTTTTATGCTTCCGGTGAGATTTTCTGTTGCCTTAAAAAGCATTTTCAGAAGATTCTCACGCTCAGCGCTATCCTTTTCGGTATTTAGAAAATTTAATAGCAAATCAAAGTTAGTCGCGTGTGATTTAAGGTTGTGTGAAACCATGTGTGAGAAGTGCACCAATTTGTCAAGTTCATTCTCAGATTTTTGAATGCCCTGGGCCATTACTTCTTCTTTGGCTTTGTATTTGGTCACGTTTTCACAACTTAAAAGAATTTTTTGGCTTGTAGTATTAGCGCTAATAGTTTTTCCCTTAAGCTTCAAATAGATTTGTTGACCATTACCTAAAGTAAGCTCTTTTTCAATAGGGCCAAAAACGTTGTTTTGTTCGAGCTCTTTTGCCAATTGTACATACTCAAACCTTGTAAACGATATGAATGATTTATAGTTTTTGCCAACAAATACACTTTTAGGCTTGTGAAGCAATTGTAACAGATGAGCGTTTATGTCTATAATCGCCCCAGACTTTAAGTCAATAATTGCCATACCCGTTGGGGCGACATCAAAAATTGGTTGAACAGAAGTAATATTTTTTGCTTCTTGTTTATCCTCTTTTTGAGGCATACTTTCCGTTATGTCTTGAACGGTACCTATAATACGTACGCATCTACCATTTTTAAATTTGGGCCTACCAATGGTGTTTACCCAAATAGACTTGCCGTCAAAGGTGTTGATTTCTAAATTTTTATTCCATGGCTTGCCAGAGGCAATAGCCGCCTCCACAAGATTGTTAATGGCCTCTCTTGAACCGCTTTCTTCACTAAAGAAAGAAATAGAAGCATCAAAAGTTGGTTGATAGTCCTTAGGAACGCCGAAAATCGACCTAATCTCATTGGACCAATACATTTTTTTGGTATCTATTTTATATTCCCAGCTGCCTATTTTGGCAATTTTACTTTTTTCATTGAGTAAAATCTGAGTTTGCTTAAGCTCAAGTTCCAGTGCCTTTTTTTCAGTTACATCTTTTACGTTTAGAATGACCCCAACGGTTTTTCCGTAACCATCTTTCCAGGGGTTAAGAAGCCAAACAAAATCTTGTTCGGGCTCTTCTTCAGGCGGCATTTTGTCAATTACCTTTATATCGGTAAGCCCTTCAAGGGCATACTCCAAACTGTCTTCCCAAGACTCTGAAAAGTGCGGAAAAAGACTTAAGAATGATTCCCCAATAACATTCTCTCTTTTGAAATCGAAAATTTTGAACCAATTAGATGATGCATCTATAAGGTTTAAGTCTGCGTCTAAAAGCGCGGTTGACGATGGTAGCTGCGTTATCCATTTGGTTGCAGTAGGTTGATTAGTTGTAAGATTATCCATACTATGACTATTTTTCCCAAATTTAAAGTAAGGAAAGGATTACAATACAATTATGTTGTAAGAATAGTAATATTTGTTGTAAGAAAAAGATTATTTGTTGTCAACTGATTGTGACCTGCATTTCATCGATAGAAGAATCTAGAAAAACTTGGTAAACACCTGTTTAAGCGCATCTATGTTAAGAGGCTTCATCATAATATCGTTGACTTCCTCAAAGTCTTTTACAATTTCTGTGTCTTCAGGACTTAATGAGGTTGTAAGAATAATACATATAGCGTTTGCTTTTTCTGCACGTTCAACTAATCTATAGTTGGTAAAAAACTCCCAAGCGCTCATTGTTGGCATATTAATATCAACAAAAATAAGTTCAGGAAATGGATTTTCAGTGTTATTGAGATAGTCCAAGGCGTCCTTGCCCATTTCAAATGAAACTACCGCCGCATTATACGGAGACCTAGAAATAAATTTTCTATGAATATAATTCGTTGCAGAATTGTCATCTAAAAGTAATATGGTATTTACCATAAACTAGATTTGTGAATTTAAGGTAAAATGAAACGAACTGCCTTTTCCAAGCTCTGAATCTACCCAGATTTCTCCGCCGTGAAGTTCAACAATTCTTTTGCAATGCGCAAGACCTATGCCGGTTCCTTCGTATTTATCAGAATTGTGGAGTCTTTTAAAAATGTCAAAAATCTGCTCTTTATGTTTTTTGTCAATTCCAATTCCGTTATCGGATACCGAGATGGTATAGAAAACCCCTTCTTTTTTAGAATTGATTTTTATAACCGGACTTATTTCAGGAGGCACAAATTTAATAGCGTTACCGATGACATTTAAAAACAGTGAATGTAGCTCATGTTCATTGCCCTTAATTTTCGGCAAGACATCATTTTCAAAAACGACATTACGGTCCAATATTTTTAGGTGGAGGTCCTTTTTTACGTTTTCAAGAATCTTATCTAAATCCACCTTAGTATTTTCGCCGACCGCCCCAATTCTTGAATAAGCCAATATACCCTTGACCAGCTGCCCCATTCGATTAGAGGCTTCAGAAATAAAACGCATGTATACTTCGGCATTTTCGTCAAGTTTTGCAGTATAATCTTCTTTTAATAGGTCTATAAAATCGTTTATGGTCCGTAAAGGCTCTTGAAGGTCATGACTGGCAATGTAAGCAAAACGTTCCAAGGCCTTATTACTCTGACTTAAACGTTGTTGTACCGCTTTTAAATGTGTAATGTTGACGTGACTGCCCACCATTCTTACCGGTTTGCCGTCTTTGTCCCATTCTATGACACGTCCTTTGCTCCATACCCAAACAATACTTCCATCTTTATGATAGTAGCGCACCTCGATATCATAAGGAATTTCACCCTTACTTGTCATGTGGTTTTCAAGGGCTTCATGAACACTGACCAAATCATCTTTATGTATGAGCTCTTGCCAAGATTTCGGACCAGTTTCTAAGTCAGCTTCGTGGTAACCGAACATTTTTTTGAAAGAAGGACTCATGTATTCCGTACCTTCTTGAATGAGCCAATCCCAATAACCTGCCATGGTAGCCTCTAAAACTTGCTCAAAAGCCTTGTTTTGGTACGCATATTTCTGTTCGGCCTCTTGAATATCGGTGACATCTCGCCAGCTACTTATAAAATGGCTTAATTTGCCGTTGTCATCAAAAATACTCTCAGCATTTAAACGTATAGGAATCTTATTTCCTTTTTTGGTAGTGATAACACGATAAAGGTTGCTTAGTTTGCCTTCTTTTTTTAGAAGTTTGATATCTTCTTTTGATTTTTGAACATAGTCGCCATCCATTATTTTGTATAGCGGAACATGTACCAGTTCATCCATTTCTTCATAACCTAAATTCTCTACCAGCTTGCGGTTACAGTTGAGAATTCTACCGTCTAGACCAACACTAACAAACATGTCTGGAGCATTATCGTAGAGCTTTCTAAATTCAGACTCACTGTTTTTAAGGGCCTTTTCAGCTTTTTTAAGTTCATTGATATCAATAAAACTGATAACGACGCCATCAATAGTTTGATTGACATTGTAGAAAGGAATGGTTCTTTGTAAAAACCAGTTACCCTCGCTATCAGCAACCTCTTTTTGTATGAACTTTCCTGATTTCAAGACTTCATCGGCAATCTCGAGAATTTCTTTACCGCTATTGCCAAAGCTGTTCGAGAAATGTTCAAGAGGTCGTTGGATATCGTTTTCCCTAAGATTAAAATACTTTCTGATTTTAGGGGTGAACTTTCTAACCTTCATTTCCCTATCCAAGAAAATGGTGCCGATATCGGTACTTTTTAAAAGGTTATCCATATCTACGTTTACCGTAGCCAAATCTTCTACCTTTTGCTGTAATTCGGCATTAACGGTATGTAATTCTTCATTTACACTTTGTAATTCTTCATTGGTGCTTTGAAGCTCTTCGTTTGCCGATAATAATTCTTCATTTGCCGCCTGTAATTCTTCGTTGCTTGTTTCTACTTCTTGTAATAAAGTCTGTAGGTTTTGCCGGGTATCTTTAAGTTCGGCCTCCAACTCCGCAACATGAATGTTCGATGATCCAGCGGTATAGTCTTCAATAGACACGGCAGAACTCTCTTGTTCTTCCTTCGGAAAAAACAAAATGAGATAATTGGATTCTTCTTGGGAAATGCCCATTGAAAAGGGACAAATAAGCAAATCAACGAGAAGTGTCCTGGAGTCTTGCCTGAACTTAATAGAATTAAACTTTATTTTTTCATGGTTTTTATTGACCTTTCGAATAGCCAGGCTTATCGCCGAAGAAACATTTTCTGGCACCATTTTTAAAAGGTTGACACTAAAACCTCTCTCGGGTAACTCAATATAATTCTTAAACTCACCAATTGCATTGACAATGTTGTATTGGTTGTCTATACAAACCCCGGCCACACCCAGTTCGTCGGCTATAGTTTCGTTCATGGCCTCATACATTCTGTTTTCAGCCAGTTTTTTTTGTGCCGTTTGCGGAGTAAAATTTCTTGCAGGAGCTATATTGGGATAGTTTAAAACCTCCATGCCCAAGGTTCGCGCAGGGTGCAGGTTTCTATATATCTTAAGTTTTCGATTAATCTCCTTGAAAACTTTTTTGTAATCACCAACAGTTTCACTTGAGCCAAGCACTAAAACACCGTTGAGGTTTAAAGAGTACTGCAGAATACCTATGATGCGTTTTTGGGCTATTGGCTGCATGTAAATAAGCAGGTTTCTACAAATACTCAAATCCATTTTGTTGAATGGCGGATCTTTAAGTACGTTATGATGGCTAAAAATCACCATCCTGCGAATGCTTTCTTTTATTTGGTATTCGTCCCCTTTTTTTAAGAAGTTTTCATTTAACCTTTTTCTTGAAACATGTGCTACGATACTTTCGGCATACTGCCCCCTGCTTCCTATTTCTAAATGTGTTTTCTCAAGATCTGTAGCAAAGATTTTAACTACACATTTCTTCTTTTGCTTGTTTAGCTCTTCGTTGAGTAGAATAGCAAGACTGTAAGCCTCTTCTCCTGTACTAGTGCCTGCACACCAAATTTTTATAGTATCGTCGTTTGATTTTGACAATACTATTTTTGGAATAATTTCTTTTTGCAAGAACTCCCAAACCTCAGGGTCTCTAAAGAAACTAGTAACACCTATTAAAAACTCCCTGGCAAGAATGTGGCATTCATTGGCGTTTTCATATAAGAAATCTTTATAGTGTGAAAGCTCATCGAGCTTATTCACGCTCATTCTTCTCGAAATTCTACGTATTAAAGTCGGTCTTTTATAATGCTCAAAATCAAAATTCGTGAGATGGTTGAGGTGTTTGAGAATTTTTAAAATTGTAGGCTCTTGCTGTTCTATTATTTTTTCAAGATCACCAGTTGCATCAGGGTGTTCGATATAATTGATAAGCTCACTGGCCAAATTCTCAACAGGCAAAACATAATCTACCAAACCTGTATTTAGCGCACTTTGAGGCATGCCGTCAAACTTTGCCTGCACCGGGCTTTGTACCATGACCATGCCATTGAATTCTTTTATATTTCTCACCCCACTGGTGCCGTCACTTCCAGTACCGCTTAAAACGATTGCTATGGCTTTTTCTTTTCGTTCGGTTGCTAAGGACCTAAAGAAGATATCAATGGGAAGGTTTAGCTCATTAGTGGTAGGCTTATCGGTAAGAACCAATTTACCGCCAAAAATGGTCATGTTCTTTTTTGGAGGAATTAAGTAAACTTTTCCTGGTTCAACCCTAGTATTATTTTTTACCTCTTCAACAGGCAAGGAAGTGTTTTTCCCTAAAAGTTCCGCCATATGGCTTTTGTAGTCTGGACTTAAATGTTGCACTACTACAAAACTATGCTGGCATTCAGCAGGAACATGATCAAAGAAAGACTTCAATGCTTCAAGACCACCCGCACTTGCACCGATGCCGATAATTGAAAAACTGTTGCTATGATGATTTGGCGCCATTGCATGACCATTTGAGGAAAAAACAGAATCTTTAGCAGCTTTGGCCATTTAATAAAAGGAGGTTGGTCTAAAAAGAAAATAGTATTGTTGGAGCGTAAAGCTAAGCAAAATCCTACAATTTCTCAAATAAAGGACGACTTGCAATTTGAGCATTATAACTACAACTTGAGGAAGGAACTGTACTTTTTAGAATCTTCTAAAAGCGCTGCCGCAGAAAGAATAGCATCATCATTTTTTAGATTATAATCATAAAGACCATCTCGATAGAAATAACGCTTTATAATTTCATCTTCTAATTTTTTGGTGATTTCTTTTTTATAGGTGTCCAGCGCTGAAAATTTCCCTCGGTTTACGGCAAGTAGTAAATCTTTATATTTCTCTTGAACATCTGAGCCCAAAAGGGAATCATCAGAATTCAGACTTTCTTCCAAAAGCTTTTCTGTTTTAGTCTTAAATGAAAAATCCTTGCTATTTGCGAAGCTCTTGAACTCGTTATAATGGCTTTCCGAGAACTTAAAATCAGCTACGCTGTTGAACTCATTTTTATAGTAGAAATCCGTAGCAAAATCAAAAATGATATTATTGCCCAACAAGGCATCTGTTAAGGCATTTGATTTTGATGATGCTATTTCAACATCGGGCATTACGCCACCACCGTCTTCAACCACTCTTCCATTTCTTGTTTTGAATTGATTGAATTCTGTTGTTCTCACCGCTTTACCTTCTTCATCCCTATTCCAATAATCCAAGGACTGAATACACCTTCCCGAAGGGGTATAATAGCGAGAAATGGTAACTTTTAACTGAGTTCCATAGGTAAGTTTTAAAGGTCTTTGCACCAGACCTTTTCCAAAACTGCGCGCTCCCATAACTACTGCACGATCTAAATCTTGTAGACTTCCCGAAACAATTTCACTTGCCGATGCACTTCTTCCATTTACCAGAACTACTAGCGGAATAGCTAAATCTTCAGCCTTATTTTTGGTTTTATAGGTTTGATTGAATTTTTTTACCTTGGATTTTGTAGTAACAATCAACTCTCCCTTTGGCACAAATAAATTGGTAACATTTATAGCTTCAGAGAGCAAGCCGCCAGGATTACCTCTTAAATCTAAAATAATTTGAGTCGCTCCCTGGCCTTTTAAATCTTGTAGAGCCGATTTGGTTTGGCTAGAGGCTTTTCTATTGAATTTGGCCAAAACGATGTAACCGGTTTTATCATCTACCATATTGTAGTAGGGTACAGCATCGACCTCTACACCTTCACGGGTAATAGTTGTTGTTTTAGTTGCACCTTGTCTTTTAAAAGTGACGTCTACACTGCTATTGTTGGCCCCTTTTAATAACTCGCTTGCATTATCTTCAAAATCGGCCACGGCAATTTCTCCTATTTTTATAATCTCGTCTCCAGCTTTAAGTCCGGCCTTATCTCCAGGGTAATCTTTATAAGGCTCTACTACGACCAATTTGTCTTTATACGAACGAACAAGGGCACCGATACCTGAATATTCACCCGCATTATTAATTTTGTATTCTTCAACATCTTGTTCATTTAAGAATTTGGTGTAGGGATCAAGCTCTTCCAGCATATTCTTAATGGCAGAATCCATTAATTCACCAGGGTTGGTCTCATCTACATAATTCATGTTCAATTCTTTGAACAGCGTGGTGAAAATTTCAATTTGTTTAGCTATTTCAAAAAAGTCGCTTTTAAAACTAGTTCCTACAACTAAAAAAACAACGGCAAAAACCGGAATCAACAACTGTTTTTTATAAAGATTTTTCATGAAGTACGGTTTCTTTAAATTTTTTCAATAGCCCTTTCATTTTCGTATCAACAAAGTCATACGTGGGCATTTCTTTTCCAAGATATAAAATCATGAACGCAAAATCTCCCTCAATGTTGTTAAAAACGAGATGCTTGTTTAAGCGATATGCCTCTCGCAGTAATCGCTTAATGCGATTTCTTTGTACTGCTTTTTTAAAGCTTTTTTTTGGAGCGATAACACCTGTTTTTATATGACATCCGTCTTCAAAGTCAGTTTTAAGGTAGATGAGCTTTAGGGGGAAGTTGTTTATACTTTTTCCTTCGACAAAAAGTTGTTCAATCAGCTTTTTGCTTTTAAGTTTTTCTTTTTTTGAAAAGGAAGAGTCCATTTATAAAAGTAAAAAATCCGTTTGAGAACAAGCACCCAAACGGATTCCATATTAAAATTATATCTTGATTAGTTAGCCTGAAAGATATTATTATTTTGATCTACATCGGCCATCAGTTTTGATGGGTCTACGACTACGCCTACAATATTTTCAATGGGCTTATCAATAATCATTTCGTACGTATTACTGGCCCATGCCCAATCGTCAAGAACGGTTCTTTTTAAAGAGGGATACGGATTTTCTTTTTCACCACGCATCATACGCAAAGGAACATAATAGGTTTCTTGATTTCCGTTAGAATCTACCACTAAAATATCCAAGGGCATTGGCATTAGTCCGATACGCTCAAGAATAATCTTGGTTTTTCCTTCATCGGCCACCACCTCTTTTATTCCATAATCGATGGTATTTGTGGTTTGCGTCCAATCTGTTAAATACCAATCAAGCTCTATTCCGGATACTTTTTCAGCAGTTCTTTTAATATCATTAGGAACAGGATGCTTGAACTTAAAATCCTCATAATATTTACGAACCGTTTCCATTAATTTATCTTGACCAATAACGTAACCAAGTTGAGATAAAAAGACAGCTCCTTTATTATATGCCGCTATTCCGTAAGGCGTATTTTCGTTGTATCTGTCTGCATGGGTGCTTTGTGGTTGTTCTTTACCAGAATTCACTAAATAATAATAGCCTTTGTAAGAGCCCTCAAAAGGATTTTCTTTGTTTTTTCCCAATATTTCATTGCTACAAAGGGCAGAGATAAAAGAGGTAAAACCTTCATCCATCCATTCATGCTTGGCTTCGTTGGTAGCCAAAACATGCTGAAACCAAGAGTGGGCCAATTCATGGATCATGGTACCAACGACACTGCCGGGTTTGTCTCCACCGGTAATAAGTGTTGACATGGCATATTCCATGCCGCCATCACCACCTTGTATTACAGAGTATTGCTTATATGGATATTCGCCAATGTTTTTATTAAAGAAGTTCATGGCTTTGGCCGTAAGCGGTTGTACTTTCTCCCAAGTTTCCTTAAACTTTTCATCATTCTTATATAAGAAATGTAAGGTCGGGCCATTTTCCATTTGTAAGGTATCATGCACATATTCAGGGTCGGCAGCCCACATAAAATCATGCACCATAGGAGCCTTAAAATGCCAAGTCAGCGTTTTTCCTTTTGTTTTCACCTTGGTTCCCGGCGTTTCATAACCATGACCAATTTCATTTGGGTTTTGTAAATAGCCCGTACCTCCAACAGTGTAGCTTTTATCGATTGTAAGTTTTACATCGAAATCGCCCCATACCCCATGAAATTCGCGGGCGATGTAAGCATCTGCATGCCAACCTTCAAAATCATATTCTGCCAATTTTGGATACCATTGACTCATAGAAAGCGCAACACCATCTCTGTTGTTGCGACCAGACCTACGTATTTGAACGGGCACTTGGCCTTTGAACTCCATGTCAAAAGTAGTTTTACCTCCAGAAGGAATAGGTTTTGCCAAATCAACGACTAGCACAGTACCTTCTTCGCTAAAATCTACAACTTCGCCATCTTGCAGCAAAGAGGTAGCATGCAAATACCCTATTTCCGAGGGAGATAAAGCAGCAATTCTACTCTTTTTGTCCGCGGTGACCATTCTGCCGTCAGGATCGGCAATATTTTGCAAGCGCATGTCCATCTCGCTACCAGGCTGAAAAGCGTTAAAGTACAGGTGAAAGTATACACGGCTTAATTCATCAGGCGAGTTATTTGTGTAAACTAATTTTTGAGTCCCGGTATATTGATAATTTTCAACATCCATCTCAACATCCATGGTATAATCAACATGTTGCTGCCAATACCCGGTATTGTTTTGGGCAATAAGCGATGTTAATCCACATAAAAGGATAAAGACAATTTTCTTAGCTAGTTTGACCATATTATTCTGCGTTAGAATCTAAAGTTAGTTTTCCTTTTGAAATGTTTTCAGCTAAAAGGAGTGCATTGTATGCATTGACCATTTTTCCGGATTTTGAAATTTCCGAGAACGATTTACTTTTTGAAGGGTCTCCGGCAACAATTACGGAAGCCTTTGACCGCAGACCAGATTGCATTAATACATTTTTTACCTGAGAAGCCGATAAGTTTGGATAATAAGAGCGGATAAGAGCAGCGACGCCAGCAACCGCTGGTGCGGCCATTGAGGTTCCGCCTTGAAAGTCATATTTATTATTTGGCATAGTGGAATAGATATCGTCACCAGGAGCGAAAACATCTACATTGGCATTACCATAATTGGAGAACGAGGCCACCATTTTAGAACCATAGGCTGGCGCAAGCGCCCCAACGGTAATGACGTTATCGCTTATTTCTGCACCGGCATACTTGTGATCATTCGGAAAATTAGGATTGTTCGAATCATCTAAGTTGGCACCATCGTTACCTGCAGCATGCACAATTAACACATCTTTTGATCCTGCATATTTGATAGCGTCATACACCCACTCTGCGTTAGGCGAAAATGACTTTCCAAAACTACAATTGATAATTTTTGCACCATTGTCAACCGCATAACGAATACCTAAGGCAATATCTTTATCATACTCATCCCCGTTTGGTACCGCACGAATACTCATTAATTTTACATTCTTGGCGACACCGTTAACGCCTTTTCCATTATTGCGCTCTGCTGCGATAATACCCGCTACATGGGTTCCGTGACTTTCATCTTCAACACGGTTGTCTGGATTACCGTTACCATAATTTCTATCGTTAAAATCATAAGGATCATCACCAACAATTTCCCTGCCATTAAATTCTTTGTTGAGGTTATAATTGGCTTGTTCTGTAAAGTAAGTTACACCCTCTGTCAATTCTTTAAGTACTTCATCTATGCTATCTGCATACTGATACATTTGAGATAGTATACCCACATTTTGTTGCATTTGTTCAGTTGAAGGCTTCATGGCCAACAGCTCTTTTTTTGTGTAAGAATCCTTTCCTAATGCAGATTTTACCTCTTTATCTGCGTTTTTAACGGCTTGAAGAATCTGCTCATATTGTTGTTTGTTTTGAAGCGCTTTCGGATATTCTTTATCCAACTTTATTTGCGCTTTTGCCCTTTCTGAGGCATCTCCTACCCCTAAGCGCAGCATTCTTACATATTCCAATTGTTCATTATAAGCCTCTCCGAGAAAATTATACCCGTGTATATCGTCTACATATCCATTATTGTCATCGTCCTTTCCATTGCCTGGCTTCTCCCCCTTATTTGTCCAAAGCACATCATCCAAATCCTCGTGGTCAAGGTCCATACCAGAATCTAAAACAGCAACAATTACAGTTTGCCCCCTCTTATTGCCTATCAATTCATTGTAAGCTTTATCAACACTCATACCAGGAATGGTATCTGTAATCAAGTCTGTGTGGCCCCAATTTTTTTTCTGAGCGTCAGATAAATCTGCAATCTTTAAGGGAACCGTATCGATATTTTCGACAGGGGTCGAAACCAAAGAAGTTGCCCCGCAACCTGCAAGAAAAAGACTTCCTGAAACAAGTGCAAAAAGTGATTTTGAATATGTAGTCATCATAAAATGTATTTTGAATTGTAATATTAGCTTAACAGGTCTTTAAATAAAAATAACTCGTTTAGCCGTGCTCCTTTTTCGGTGTTTTTTAGTGTACAGAGCTCATTGTGAGCATCATGTTCAAAAAATAGAACAAATTCATTTTTTACCGCTTGCTCAAGAAACATGCCTTTTTCATCCATACTTAATAGCGGGCGGGTGTCATAACCAGTTACGTACGGAAGCGGAATATGACCAACAGTAGGCATTAAATCTGCCATAAATACGACAGTTTTTCCTTTGTAATTGATATGAGGTATCATTTGTTTTTCTGTATGCCCGTCAATAAAGAGAATATCAAAACCTAATTCCGATTTTTCTAAAAAAGCATTTGTGCCCCTCTTTACAAATTGAAGCTGCCCGCTTTCTTGCATGGGGAGAAGATTCTCTTTTAAAAATGAAGCCTTTTCCCTAGCATTTGGTTCGGTCGCCCATTTCCAATGATTTTCATTTGTCCAAAACACCGCATTTTTAAAGGCCGGTTCGTATCCAGTTTTGTCTTTATTCCATTGAATGCTTCCGCCACAGTGGTCAAAATGCAAATGGGTCATAAAAACATCAGTAATATCGTCTCTATGAAAACCTATTTTTTCAAGCGAACTGTCTATGGAATGATTACCCCATTTGTAATAATAACCAAAAAACTTTTCCGATTGCTTATCTCCCATTCCGGTATCAATAAGAATCAATCTATCACCATCTTCGATAAGAAGACTACGGGCGGCAATATCGATCATATTATTGCTATCGGCAGGATTGGTTCTCGACCAAATAGATTTTGGCACCACACCGAACATGGCACCGCCATCAAGCTTAAAATTTCCGGTTTCAACGGGATATATAGTCATCAAAAAACAAAATGACGGACAAAATAAGAAAACGAGGTGTAATTGCCTTTAAAACACCCAATTATTGGATGTATTTTAACAGAAATGATTTTTAATTCAAAAAAGCTATTTTTAGGCCTTAGACCAAACCTATTTGAAAAAATTAGAACGTAGCTTATCCCTAACTTCTGTAATTGCCATTAGTATAGGAGGCATGTTGGGCAGTGGTATTTTTGTTTTGCCGGGCATAGCGGCAGCAAAAACGGGTTCTTCAGTTTGGGTAGCTTATCTAATAGCCGCAATCTGTATTCTTCCTGCCGCTTTATCAAAATCAGAATTGGCCACAGCGATGCCTTCTTCGGGGGGCACCTATGTTTATATAGAAAGAGCTTTCGGCCCTTTATTTGGCACTATTGCCGGTTTTGGTCTTTGGCTGTCATTACTTTTTAAGAGTGCATTCGCTTTGGTAGGCTTCGGCGCATATCTTTCCATACTAATTAATATTGATCCGGGACTTACAAAATACATTGCTGTTCTTTTTTTAGTGCTCATTTTGTTCTTGAACATTCTAGGGGTGAAAAAAGTGGGTAAGGTCCAGGTTTTTATTGTTAGCATTAGTCTTACTGCTTTAGGACTTATTCTTTTATTCGGACTTCCTCGAACTTCTTCTGAATTATTAGACCCCTTTTTATTAAAAGGAAAAATGGGCCTGTTTTCAACAGTAGCTTTTGTATATATCTCTTACGCAGGTGTCACAAAGGTTGCTGCCATAGCAGGTGAGATAAAGAATCCCGGCACAAATCTGCCCAGGGCGATGATTCTTTCATTGTTCATTATGACCATTATTTATGTATCAGTAGCTTTTGCTTTGGTGGGAAACCTGCCTTTAAACGAACTTAAATCTGATATAAAGCCCATCTACACAATATCAAAACTTTTAGGGGGCAATGTTATAGGGTATACTGCAGCGCTAATAGGAGTCATTACCCTAATTTCAATGGCAAACTCAGGCGTTTTGGCAGCATCAAGATTTCCA
Organism: Croceitalea sp. W27; assembly: GCF_055693185.1. Lineage (NCBI taxonomy): Bacteria > Pseudomonadati > Bacteroidota > Flavobacteriia > Flavobacteriales > Flavobacteriaceae > Croceitalea > Croceitalea sp. W27. The sequence continues at coordinate 2,181,522 of NZ_CM146327.1, read as the reverse complement.
TTTGCAATGGCTATAGATAAACTATTGCCAGATTTTATGGCGAAGATTCACAGTAAGTATTTAACTCCTGTTGTGACCATTATCATGACCTGTTTTTTAATGGCAATGGTCATCTTATTTTTAGATGTAGAAAAGATAGCCAAATTGGCAAGTGCTTTTATGGTTATGATGTTTATTTTGGTAAATGCTTGTGTAATCGTTCTTAGGGAAACCTCGGCACAATGGTACAAACCGCCTTACCGTTCGCCTTTTTACCCCTTTGTTCAGCTATTTGGAATTTTTAGCGGGATAGCCCTACTTGTTTTTTTAGGTATAGGCCCGATGCTTGCCATTCTAGGAATTTTTATTTTAGGGTTTATCATCTATTTCTTTTTCGGAAAAAATGCAACAAGAACAGGGATCCTTAGAAAATATGGACATCGCCCAGCCTTGTATCTGCTCTACAAGAAAAAAAGAGACGCTAAAATCACCTATAGAAATAATCAATCGGTAAGTCTTCAGAATTTAGATGGAAAACTAGCTTCAAATGCCGGTGTTGTCGTTCCGCTTTTAGGAAATGAACGTTCACCAGAAATGCTTGTAGAAATTGCCGCTGCCATCAACAAGCGCGAAAAAATACAGGTCGTAAATGTAACCGAAGTCCCCAACCAAACTTTTTTGGACGCCATGGTCGAAGAAAACCCAAGGATAGCGTCTTTAGAACGACGGGTGACCAGACTAGCAACATCACAAAACATCGATGTAGATTTTGAAGCTGCGGTTACCCATGAAATTTCAGACACCATACACGAGCTTAGCAATCAAACCCATTGCGACTGGCTTGTAATGGGCTGGAACGGACGAGCGCATAGCGGTATTTTGGTGAGCAATCCCATCGGGTGGCTTTTGACACATATTAATTCTGATTTTGCACTTTTTAAGGATGACGGTGTTCGTTATATAGGTAAAGTGTTGCTTGCGTTGAGACCCGGCAGGAGAGACAAAAATTTTATTGCAGTGGCCGATAGAATATGTTCTTTTTACAATGCGTCTTTAACCTTGCTACATGTTGTTTCAGAAAAAACGGATAAAGAAACCATTGAGAATATGGAAGAAAACTCCAAAAAACTGCTTCAAAAAGTAGAGCGGCAGAGTATGGTTGTTATTCAAAAAGACGATGATCCTATTAACGCCATTTCAAAAGCATCTGCGAGTTTTGACCTACTTATTCTCGGTACCCCACAAAAAGATAATTGGGTAGATATTTTGTTCGGAACTGGCAAGGATAAATATACCGAAAAATCGGCATGTTCTGTCTTAAGACTTACCATGAGGGATAATTAGCCCTCAAAGCAAATGTATAATCCTTATTTTTACTAAAATTCAAAACCAATGATAGAGCTTGCGGGAATTATTATTTTAGGCATCATTGCTCAATGGGTAGCTTGGCGACTAAAATTGCCTGCTATTTTACCATTAATCTTAATAGGATTATTAGTTGGGCCTATTGCCACTTTATATACTGAAAATGGAGCAAAGCTTATAGAGCCTATTTGGAACGGCGAGAAAGGATTGTTTCCCGGAGAAGGCCTCTATTATTTTGTATCCTTGGCAATAAGCATTATTCTTTTCGAAGGCGGACTCACCCTGAAACGCGCCGAGATAGCCAACGTTGGGCCGGTAATCACCAAATTAATTACTGTCGGTTCTGTAGTTACCTTCTTTGGCGCTGGCGTCGCTGCCCACTATATTTTTGATCTTTCTTGGCAAATATCTTTTCTTTTTTCTGCGCTTATAATAGTTACGGGCCCTACTGTAATTACCCCTATTTTAAGAAATATTCCGCTTAAAAAAGACGTGTCAACGGTACTAAAGTGGGAGGGTATTTTAATCGACCCGATTGGTGCGTTGGTAGCCGTTTTGGTCTTTGAGTTTATTAGTGTTGGCGAAGGAAGTGGTTATACCCAGACCGCGTTGATAGAATTTGGTAAAATCTTATTGTTCGGCACAACCTTTGGCTTCACTTTTGCGCATGCTTTAGCTTTTGCCATAAAAAAGAACTTAATTCCACATTATCTAATGAATGTGGTATCGCTATCTGTTGTATTGTTGGTTTTTGTGGAGTCTGACTTATTTGCCCATGAATCTGGGCTTTTAGCTGTAGTGGTAATGGGTATGGTTCTTGGCAATATGAACTTACCTAACCTTAAAGAGTTGTTATACTTTAAAGAATCGTTGAGTGTCTTATTGATTTCTATCTTATTTATTTTACTAGCAGCCAATATTAATATCAGTGATTTAGAACTATTGATGAATTGGAGAACAGCGGCCTTGTTTGTTTTGGTTGTTTTTCTAATTAGACCGATCGGAGTATTTCTTAGCACCCAAGGCTCTAATTTAAAGCTCAACGAAAAATTGTTTATTGGCTGGGTAGGGCCTAGGGGTATTGTGGCAGCAGGAATCGCGTCACTTTTTGGCTCCAAACTTCTAGCTAAAGGTGAGCCAGGGGCAGAGTATATTACGCCATTGGTATTTATGATTGTATTGGGCACCGTGTTGCTCAATGCGACGACTGCGCGTCTTTTTGCCAAATTGGTTGGCGTATTCTTGACCAAATCTGAAGGAATCTTAATTATTGGAGCTTCTAAAGTATCTCGCTTGATTGCGAATTATTTAAAGAAAAATAAACGCCATGTTGTACTTATCGATAATAACCAGACCAACGTAGAAAAAGCCAAAAAGCTTGGTATAGAGGCAATGGCTGCCAATATTTTTTCTGATTCGTTGACCGATAATATCGAGTTGAACGATATGGGATATCTCATGGCATTAACGGGGAATTCTGATATCAACAAATTTGCCATTGATAAGTTTAAAAAACAGTTCGGTGAAAATGGAGCTTTTAGAATAGTGAATACGGATGAGATGAATGACCCTGAAAACAATCCCGAAGAGGGCTTGTTCTCGCATACCGACGATTTTATAAAACTAACGGATGCAGCAAGAAAATATCCGTCAATAAACGAAATAGAGCTAAAAGATCAAGAGCATTATAACGGGCTAATAGAAATCACGAAAGCCGATAATGATATTATCCCCCTATTTCTTAAAACACCACAAAACGACCTTAAAATTATATCTGCGTTCAGCAAAGAATTTACGGATATTAAAGAAGGTTACAAATTGGTATACTTAGGCAAGGTCTTTGATTTTGAGGAAGAAAACTAATAAATGCTAGTCGTTCAACTTCAGCACCGCCATAAATGCTTCTTGAGGCACTTCTACATTACCCACTTGGCGCATACGTTTTTTACCTTTTTTCTGTTTTTCAAGTAGCTTACGCTTTCTCGAGATATCACCACCATAACATTTTGCGGTAACGTCTTTTCGAAGTGCCTTGGTAGTTTCCCTTGAAATAATTTTGGCCCCAATAGCAGCTTGTATTGGAATATCAAATTGCTGCCTTGGAATTAGCTCTTTCAATTTCGCACACATTTTTTTGCCAATCGTAACGGCGCTATCTGCGTGAATTAATGCTGAAAGCGCATCAACTGGCTGGGCATTTAATAAAATATCAACACGAACCAATTTAGATACCCGCATACCAATGGGGGCGTAATCAAATGAAGCATAACCCTTAGAAACTGTTTTTAACCTATCATAGAAGTCAAAAACAATTTCGGCCAAAGGCATGTCAAACGTTAGCTCGACCCTTTGTGTAGTTAAATAAGTCTGGTTTGTAATTTGCCCTCTTTTTTCGATACAAAGCGACATTACGTTACCCACAAAGTCAGATTTTGTGATGATAGTAGCCTTTATATAGGGCTCTTCTACACGGTCTATGCCAGAGGGATCTGGCAAATCGGTAGGGTTATTCACAACAATTATCTCATCAGGATTTTTTCTGGTAAATGCATGATAACTTACGTTGGGTACTGTGGTAATAACGGTCATGTTAAACTCGCGCTCCAAACGTTCTTGAATAATTTCCATGTGCAACATCCCTAAAAAACCACAGCGAAAACCAAAGCCTAAAGCCGCACTACTTTCCGGGGCGAAAACCAAAGAGGCGTCATTTAATTGGAGCTTCTCCATTGAAGCTCTTAGTTCTTCAAATTCGTCAGTGTCTACGGGATAAATGCCCGCAAAAACCATTGGTTTTACGTCTTCAAAGCCTGCAATGGCATTTTTTGTTGGGCTTGCTGCATCCGTAATAGTATCGCCTACCTTTACTTCACGGGCATCTTTAATACCAGTAATCAAGTAGCCAACATCACCAGCTTTTATACTTTTCTTCGGATGTTGTTCCAGTTTTAAGGTTCCGACTTCGTCGGCAAAGTAGTCTTTATCGGTAGCGACAAACTTTATTTTTTGACCTTTCGTAATTTCTCCATTGATAACCCTAAAATACGTTTCTACGCCTCTAAAAGGATTGTAGACTGAATCAAAAACCAAGGCCTGTAAGGATTCATCAAGGTTTCCCGTCGGAGCAGGAACTCGTTCTATAATAGCACTTAATATTTCCTCGATTCCAATACCTGTTTTAGCACTGGCTGGAATGACCTCTTCGGCATCACAACCTAAAAGATCTACAATATCATCGGTAACCTCCTCGGGGTTTGCACTTGGTAAGTCTACTTTATTGAGGACAGGAATAATTTCCAAATCATTCTCTAAAGCCAAATATAAATTGCTAATGGTCTGTGCTTGAATGCTTTGTGCCGCGTCAACGACCAATAGCGCTCCTTCGCATGCGGCAATCGACCTTGAAACCTCATAAGAGAAATCAACATGACCTGGAGTATCGATAAGATTTAGAATATACTCTTCCCCTTTGTAGGTGTATTCCATTTGAATAGCGTGACTTTTTATGGTAATACCACGTTCACGTTCTAAATCCATACTATCTAGCAGTTGGTCTTGTTTTTCGCGTTCGGTAACTGAGCCTGTAAAGTCAAGCAATCTATCTGCTAAAGTGCTTTTACCATGGTCTATATGTGCAATAATGCAAAAATTTCTAATCTTTTTCATACCAAATGCAAATATAGTTCTTTTGCCTAGCAGGATAGCGAATTATCGATTTCTAGTCGGAAATATTTTCTTAGATTTGATACTCGACCCGAACCTCAAATGAAGAACCCGCTACTTCCCATTTTATTGGCATGTTTCACAATTGGAAGTTGTTTCTCACAAACTTTTAAGATTACAGGAAAGGTTATAAATACAGAGAACGAAGTACTTCCTTTTGCCAACATTCTTCTTTTAAATGCTGTTGACTCCACTTTCGTAAAGGGGACATCTGCTTCTGAAAACGGATTTTTTGAGCTTACCGAAATTCAACCTGATCTGTATTTACTTCAGGCAAGTTATATCGGAAAGGGCTCTAAACCTTTAGCGTTAGATATAAGAAAAGATATTGCTTTAGGGGCTTTAGTAGTACCAACTGTAAGTGAAAATTTAGATGAAGTAGTGGTAACTGCACGCAGACCAACAGTTCAAAGGTTATCGGATAGGTTGGTATTTAATGTAGAAAACACAGTAGTTTCTCAAGGAAACTCATGGGACATTTTAAAGAGTACTCCAGGGGTAATCGTTAATCAAAACGACCTTCAGATTAGGGGTCAGAACGCAACTGTTTATTTAAACGATAGAAAGGTACAGTTATCAGGCCAAGAGGTCCAGGATTTATTACAAGGATTAACAGGAACCGCAATAAAGTCAATCGAAGTAATTGCGAACCCTCCCGCTCGGTATGATGCAGAAGGAGGCCCCATTTTAAATATTGTAACCAGTAAAAGTATTGTCCCAGGTTATAAAGGCAGTGTAAATGGCTCGTTAACGCAGGCGGTATTTCCAAAATTCAGCTTGGGCACAAGCCATTACTATAAAACAGATAAGCTTAATTTTTTCGCTAATTACAGTATTAACCCTAGAAAAGAACTGAAAAAAGGAAGAGAAGGAATAAATTTTAGGGACAATACGAATTCAGTTTTTTCGGTTTGGGATATTAGTTCACAAGAAATAATAAGAACACAAGCGCACAGCGGCACCTTTATTTTAGATTATGATTTTGATGAAAAGAATAGTCTCAACTTCACCTCAAATATTGCTGTAAACCCTAACCAGAGAAGAGAGAAACTAATCGATACGGAAATTAAAAATTCCCAAAATGTAATTGACTCCACTTTTACTACCGATAATGCAGTATCTAAAGACAATACCAATTTGGCATTTGACTTGTCTTATACAACTAAACTTGGCAAAGAAGGATCTCAATTGTCATTTAATGGGCACTATACCAATTATGATGAAGGTTTTGCGCAGCGAATAGACTCACGTTATTTTAACAATAACCAGAGTTTTTTTAGGGATTTTGGATTTACGACAAACTCGGACCAAAATATTCAAATTTTCACAGGACAAATTGACTACGCCACACCTATAGGGAACGCTTCTTTTGAATCTGGACTAAAAATTTCATCTATTCATTCTGAAAATGAAATAGACTACTTCAATTTCTCAGGTTCCAGCACTACCGTAGACGAAACACTATCGGATAATTTTCTTTATGATGAAAAGGTGTATGCGGGATATGTAAGCTTTGTGAAAAACCGGGAAAAATGGTCGATGAAACTAGGTTTACGAGGTGAACTCACCGAAGCAGAAGGCGTCTCTAGAACATTAAATCAGGTAAATAACCAAGATTTTTTTCAAGCTTTTCCGTCTATTTATCTTCTTTATACGGCGTCTGAAAAACACAGCTTTGCCTTTGACTATGGAAGAAAGGTTGAACGCCCCAGATACAATGATTTAAACCCTTTCCGTTTTTTCATTAACGAAAATAATTTTGAAGAAGGCAACCTTACTTTAAGGCCTAATTTCAGCCATAACTTTAATTTCAACTATACATTCGATAGCGAGTTCTTCGTCGATTTTTATTATCGTGATAATGGAGAGTTCATAAGCCGTAGACTTGTATTTCAAAATAATGAAAACCAAACTTTGAGGTCATCAAAACAAAATGTTTTAGAAAGCACTTCTTATGGCTTAGATTTTACACTAAGCAAAAGTATTTTTTCAGCATGGTCAATATATACGTATTTATCTCTTTTTTACGAAGATGAAACCTTTTTGGCGGAAGAGAGCGGTAATCAACCATTTACCAATGAATTAGAAGGCTATTATTTATATTTTGGCAATTACTTTAATTTTTCAAAAGACGGCACCCTAACAGGTGAGCTTTCGCTAACTCATTTTTCTAATTACTTGTTTGGATCTTATATTCAATCGCCAACTACTACTTTAAATGTTGGATTCCGAAAAACGCTGTGGCAGAACAGAGCAGTAGTTTCCGTTGGTGCCGAAGACTTACTAAGAAAGGCGAATCCCCGGTATACTTCCCAGTACTTGAATCAAGATAATTTTTATAGGACTAGATTTGAAACCCAATTCATCAGAGTTGGCTTCACCTATAATTTTGGGAATTTTAGACTTCAAGATAATAAGCGAGGTATCGATAAAAAAGAACGGGACCGTTTAAATGAAGAATAACAACCATTTCTTAATACCCGCTCATTAGAACTCCACAAACACCGAGGCTGACTAAAAGATAGACACCCATAAGTATAAAAAATATTTTCCCTGCTTTTTTCTTCTGCTTTGCAAATAAAATAAGGCCTATAATGAGGAATAAAAGGGCGGGTCCGAACATGACCAAAAAAATGAGGACGACCAAACCGTCTAAATTGCCCACCTCTAAAGAAAAAATCGAAAACATTGTAATACAGTTTAAATTAGTTCACCTATTCCACACAATCCTGCTGCTATAAGCAAACAGCAGCCAGAGATGATTAAGAATATCTTTCCAGGCTTTTTTTGTTTTGCAATGAACAGTATTATACTTATCAATAAAAATAAAATAGTAGGCCCAAACATAAAGAAGCCAATAGCCGAAAAATCATTAAAATACAGCTCTAAAAAGAATATACTCATAGAGATTCATTTTGTAATTCTTTCAACCGTTCAATCTTATCATCCCGATAAAACAGATTCATCGTCTCAAAAGGAATGATTTTATAGTCTTTGTTCACAATATGTACGCAACTCTTTTTAATGGCCCTAACATCGAAGTTATGGGCATCGATAAATTGCATAATGATAATACGAAAGAGATTATCGTATCCCAATTCCGGCGCATCTATTTCAGGTAGGCAGCACATAATGCTTTTTAGATTTTCCGAAGCTCTCTCAACGGAATTTCCCGTACTGAACAATTCAATCATTTTGCCATGTAATTGCTCATCTTGTTCATAGATTATGGTGTTCTTACCTTCGTTCAATAAATCATCTGGATTGATATACCGTGTTAACGGACTCACCTGATCACCCAATTTCAGTGCGTAAGCCATGACCAAGGCATCTGGGTTACAAGGCACAGGAATTAAATCATCGGATTCGAAAATAGGGGATTGCTCTAAAATTTTTCTTCGTACTTCAGTCAGTGTAATTCGATTTTCATCAACTTCAAAATTTTCTAAACGACCGGCAATTTGAGTGGGCTGAAAAGTCACACCACGAATACACTTTTGCTTCAGAGCAAAATCTATGGTTTCTCCCATCTCATGGTCATTCAAACCCTTTTGAAGGGTAACCACCAAGGTGGTAGAAAGGTTTAGTTTGTTGAGGTTTTCTATGGCTTTTAAGCGAGTATCGGCAAGATCCGCGCCACGTAGTGTTCGCAAAACCTGATTATCTAAAGAATCGAACTGTAAGTAAATTTCAAAATCAGGAGCATAGGTCGCCAACCGTTGCGCAAAGGCAAAATCTTTGGCGATTTTAATGCCGTTGGTATTGACCATTAAATGCCGAATCGGTAAGGATTTGGCATAGTCCATGATTTCAAAAAACTGTGGGTGTATCGTGGGCTCGCCCCCACTAATTTGCACAACATCGGGTTCACCCTCATTTTTTACGATGACATCGAGCATCTTTTTGATTTCCCCTAAAGTACGATGTCTGCCGTAAGTCGGCGAGGAGCCCGCATAACAAGTCGGGCATGTTAAATTACAACGGTCCGTTACCTCTACCACGGTAAGACATGAATGCTGCTCGTGGTCGGGGCACAACCCACAATCGTAAGGGCAGCCATAATGCGTCTTTGTATTGAAGGTTTTGGGGTATTCCGAGACTTTGTTATAGTTTCGAATGTTTTTATAGTATTCGATATCATCTGCAATCAGAACCTTTGACCTACCGTGCTCTTTGCAGTTTTTCAACATATACACCTTATCGTTTTCGAAAATGATTTTGGCATCAACCCTTCGAAGACAATCGGGGCAAAGGCTTAATGTAAAATCATAGTAGGTGTAATTTCTTTCCGGCATATTTAATTGCTTGAATGATGGTTTTATAGTAGTATAACCAACAAATTAAGCATAATAGTTGAATGCTGCTCAGGCCTAGAAAGAAAAAGGTATTCGGTTTGAAAAATTCGATACAAAACCGGAATCCGAAATAACAAATCATAAAAATCTTGAACGAAATGCCACTTTCAAAAGAAACGGGTCGCTTTTGAAATTTTCGAATCCAAATAAAAAGAAAGACCAAAAATACGATTTCATAAAGCGCTATGGGATGCCGATTCATACCATCTCCTAAATCCATGCCCATAAAGGAAGAAGTGATAGTGCCATAAGTGAATTCTTTTACCCCAGCTAAAAAACAACCTACGCGACCTATGATAATACCCAAAATAATAGGAAGGGTAAACAAATCACCTGAAGATTGTTTTTCCCCTATAATTTTTTTGGCAAGTTCGACTCCCAACAAACCACCGAAAAGTCCACCCATGATGGTTTTGTTGTTAAGAATGGCTAACCAACCCTGTTCAAGATGTAAGGCCGGATTTTCTAAAAAGGCAACAAATCTAGAAAAGAAAAGTGCACCGAAAATAGCACCGATAATGATTGACAATCTATTGTTCGATGAAATGGGATCAGCACTATTCTTTCTATGGATTACATAATACCGAAAGGCTACAAAGAAAGCCACATACTCTAGTATTAGGTGCATGTTCAATTTAACACCGAATAGTATAGGTTCAAATGGGAGGTCTATTCCTGCCATTCGGCAATGAACAAATTCGTATCGCGGGTACCGCCATTATTGCGGTTACTTGAAAAGGCCAAGTATTTACCATCATTAGAGAAAACAGGGAAAGCATCAAAGGTTTCCCCATGGGTAACACGCTCTAGGTTTTTTCCGTCAATATCAATAAAGTACAGATTAAACGGGAATCCCTTTTCGGCTTCAAAATTACTAGAGAATAAAATTTTCTCTCCGGAAGGATGAAAAAACGGACTCCAATTCGCGTTGCCCAAAAAGGTCAACTGCTTTAAATCCGACCCATCGGCATTGCAAATAAACAGCTCCATTTCAGTGGGCTCTACAAGGCCATCCGCTAATAAGTCTTTGTATTTTTTGATTTCTTCAGGGGTTTTTGGTCGGGAAGCCCTAAATATCAATTTAGTGCCATCGGGGGAGAAAAAAGCGCCGCCATCATACCCCAATTCATCTGTAATTTGTTTTACATCTGAACCATCTAAATTCATAGTGTATAGTTCTAAGTCGCCACTTCTATCTGAAGTAAAAACAATTTTATCACCCTTTGGAGACACCGTAGCCTCTGCGTCATAGCCCACTTCGTCTGTAAGTTGCGCGGTGATATTTCCTTCTAAATCGGCTACAAATATGTCGAACGAATCATAAACAGGCCAAACGTAATTCCCGTTTTTACGAAGAGGAACCTCTGGACACTCCTTGTCAACTAAATGCGTAGAGCCGTAGACATAATGTTTGTTATCGGGCAGAAAATAGGCACAGGTGGTGCGCCCAAACCCGGTACTGATCATTGGTGGCTTTTTATCCTTGAAATTCTCGTCGATATTCATTAAAAACATCTGGTCGCATTCCATTCCCCAATCTTCATTATTCGATTGAAAGATCATTTGCTTATCGTCCCAACTCCAATAGGCTTCTGCATTATCACCTCCGAACGTAATTTGACGAATAGATTTAAAATATTTTTCCTCAGGATAGATGAGCGTATCACTTCCGGCCATTAAAGAGTTTGTATTTTCTTTTTCCGGAGCAGCTTCCGTTTTCTTGGGCTCTGACTTGCAGCTTCCGATTAGAAATAGGAGTATTAAAACAAAAGGAATTCTCATTGCATACATATTATTAGTGAAACCCCAATTTTAAGAGTTTAAAACGAATTAAAATTAGGAAGTTGAACCAATCCTGAAAACTTTCAGGGTCTTTTTATGTTTTATCTTTACGCTGTTTATTTTACAAATATCATGAATAGAACTGTTTTTTACCTGCTAATAATCCTTTTTATATCCTGTAAACAGGAACCGCCTAAAAAGGTCTCTTTGAAAGATGATGTCTCATTTTTAGCGGCCGATAGTCTGTTGGGTCGTGAAACAGGAACTGCTCAAGAACTTATGGCCGCAGGTTATCTGCAAAAGCGAATGGAAAATATAGGACTGCAACCAAGAGGAAACGCTAGCACTTATTTTCAGACCTATTCCTTTAAGCCCAAAACAGACCCACATTCCGAAGTGCAGTATATTTCAGGCGATAGCACTATTACGGGCACTAATGTAATTGGCTATGTCGATAATCAAGTAATGAAAACGGTGATTATTGGAGCACATTACGACCATTTAGGCATGGGTGGACAGGGTTCGCTCTATGCGGATGGGGAGGCAATTCATAATGGCGCTGATGACAATGCAAGTGGTGTAGCCTTGATGCTTCGGCTTGCAGAAAAATTGAAAGATACCTTAGTAGGAAGCAATTATTTGTTCATCGCATTTTCAGGTGAGGAAATGGGGTTGTTGGGCAGTAATTACTTTTCGAAAAACCCGACAATCGATTTAGCTATGGCCAACTACATGATCAATATGGATATGGTCGGTCGCTTGCGCGAAGAAAAGACACTTTCCATAAGCGGAACGGGTACGGCGCCCATTTGGAACCAAGTTTTGAATTCCACCAATCCAAGCTTCAAATTGGTGTTGAGCGAATCAGGGGTCGGCCCCAGCGACCATACCTCGTTCTACTTACAGAACATTCCTGCTTTGCATTTCTTCACTGGGCAACACGAAGACTATCACAAACCTTCCGATGATTTTGAAAAGTTGAACTATGAAGGGATGGAGCTAATCGGCAATTATATTCTGAGCATCGTTGCCGAGCTGGATGACAAGAAAAAATTGGCCTTCAGAACTACTAAAAATGAAAGTGAAGAAGTACCCCGTTTTAAAGTTGGTCTTGGAGTGATGCCCGATTATCTTTTTGATGGAAAAGGGATGCGAATAGACGGTATAACAGAAAATAGACCAGCTTACAAAGCAGGGCTTTTAAAGGGGGATATTGTAATACAACTAGGCGACAGCACAGTTAGCGACATGATGAGCTATATGAGAGCGCTTTCTGCTTTTGACGAAGGAAGCATTGCCAAAGTGGTGGTAAACCGTAATGGGGAAAAAGTTGAGGCGGAAGTAAAATTTTAAATTTCCTTATTTTTGCAACCCCTTAAAAATCAGAATCTAAAATGCCCAAGATAGGCAACATACAATTACCGGATTTTCCATTGCTTCTAGCCCCTATGGAGGACGTGAGCGACCCTCCTTTTCGCGCTTTGTGCAAAGAGCAGGGTGCCGATGTGGTCTACACGGAGTTTATCTCTTCCGAAGGTTTGATTCGTGATGCCGCTAAAAGTGTGATGAAATTGGATATCTATGAAAAAGAACGCCCTGTTGGCATACAGATTTTTGGCGCCAATATGGATAGTATGTTGCAAACCATAGATATTGTAGAGCGTTCTAATCCTGATATTATTGATATTAATTTTGGGTGCCCCGTAAAAAAAGTAGTTTCTAAAGGTGCCGGTGCCGGAATTTTAAAGGATATCTGCCTGATGGAGCAGCTAACGGCAGAAATGGTAAAACGTACCAAACTGCCAGTCACCGTAAAAACAAGATTAGGTTGGGACCACGATTCTATAAAAATTGTCGAGGTAGCTGAACGACTGCAAGACGTAGGCTGCGCCGCTATTGCCATTCATGGGCGTACCAGAGCACAAATGTATAAAGGCGACGCAGATTGGAAACCGATAGCAGCGGTAAAAAACAACCCTAGAATGCATATACCCGTATTTGGCAATGGCGATGTCAATACGCCAGAACGCGCTGTAGAAATGCGGGATAGTTATGGGTTGGACGGTGCTATGATCGGCCGCGCAACTATTGGAAATCCGTGGTTTTTTAAGCAAGTAAAACACTTTTTTAAAACAGGGGAGCATTTAGCACCCCCAACCTTGGCAGAACGTGTAGAAGCGGCTAGAAGACACCTACAAATGTCTATTGATTGGAAAGGGGAAAAGCTAGGTGTTTTTGAAACTCGTCGCCATTATACGAATTACTTTAAGGGAATTCCCAATTTCAAAGAGTATCGAATGAAAATGGTGACCAGCGATGAATCGGCGGATGTATTTGCGGCTTTTGATGAGGTGTTAGAAAAGTTTGGCGACCACCAATTCGTTACTACCTAAGTTTATTTATAAAATTGTCCCCTTGAGGGGACTTTAGGGGTGTCATTCAAAGATTAAATAAACACTGAATTTTATTGCGCGACTAACTTTTTAGTAATTCTACTACTTGCAATCTTTGAAGAAATCAAGCCCAAAACTATAATGGTAGCTAAAACCACAAAGACGTTCAGCAAATCAAATTCTACAGGATATGCCAAAGAGGGGGTTATCTTCAACCATTCAAAAGCGAGCTGAGAGCCAATTAGAATAGCACCGATCAAAACTCCGATGAAGCCTCCTAAAGATGTTACCAAGACACCTTGCAAAAAGTAAATGCGCCGTAGTTCTTTGATAGTGGTGCCTAGCGCAAATAAGGTCTTAGAGTTTTGTTGTTTGTCTAGAATCATCATAATAATGGCGCCAACCACATTGAACAAGGCTATAATCAAAACTAATGTGAAGATGAGGTAGGTAGCAAGGTTTTCGGTATTGAGCATTTTATAAAGCGTACCGTTAAGCTCACGACGACTTAAGACGATTGCTTTTTCGCCCAGGACTTTTTTTATAGATGAACGGGCATCTTCTAATGCCATACCACTGCTTAACTTAAAATTTACTGCCGAAACCTGTGTACCGTCTTTTTCCAAGAGCTCTTGTACCAAATGTAATTGTGTAATTACATATTTTTTGTCCAAACCCTCTTCAATCGTGTAAACTCCGCTTACTACAAGCGGCAAGCTATTGTATAATTCGGTGTTTAATGATTGTGGAGAAAAAGAGCCTTTTCCAGGTTTTGGGGCCAGAACCTGCATGGGGGTTCTGTAATTGTCTATGGGCACCCCAAGTTCATTGTAAATACCAATTCCCATAACCGCATTGTATTCCGTTACGCCCCAATTGCCAAAATAAAGGGTGCTATCGATACCGGTTACAGAACGATAATTTTCATCGACCCCTTTAATATAAGCTAAGTCGCCCTTTTCTCTAAAGGTTAGATAAACGCGCTCTTCTAGCTCTTTAGAATAACTTGCCATACCGTTTAAGTTAGACAAGGCATCTTCCTCTTCAGGTGAAATAGAAAAGAATTTACCAGTAGTTGGTATAGCCTTTATATCGGGGTCGAATACGTTTGTAAATTGAAGGCTAAATGTTTTTAATCCCGCGAAAGCGGAAAGCACTATAAATAAGGCTGCGGAGCCGATAACAATGACCAAAAAAGTAATAAAATTGATAATATTTACCGCATTTTGGCTGCTTTTTGAACGCAAATACCGCTTGGCGATGTAAAACGGAAAACTCAATTTTTAAGATTTCTTTCGTTTGGCAAGCAGGTCTCGATTTTCAATAGGATTCTCTTCTCCTTTTAATGATTTTTCAATACCATCGATATAATCAAGGGAATCATCTAAATAAAAGGTCAAATTTGGAACACGACGAAGTTGGTTTTTGGTTCGTTGTGCCAATTCATGCTTAATAAGAGGCTCGTTAGACTTCATGCCCTCCAATAGCTCAGAAGCTTTATCATTAGGAAATATGCTTACATAAACTTTAGCAATAGATAGATCAGAAGTGATATAAACCTTTGAAACCGAAATCAAGGTTCCTTTAAGTCCGCCATCAGTAGCTGCTCTCTGCAGAACTTCGGCCATATCTTTTTGAATGATACCTGCGATTTTTTTCTGGCGTTGTGTTTCCATACCTGCAAAAATAAGGTAATAATGCTATCTTAGTGGTGAAATGGATAAGATAGAACACATAGGCATAGCGGTCAAAGACTTGGATGCTTCTAACCAATTATTTAAAAAGCTTTTTGGAACGCTACATTATAAAATCGAGGAGGTAGCTACAGAAGGGGTGCGCACTTCTTTTTTTAAAACGGGACCAAATAAGATTGAATTGTTAGAAGCTACCAATGAAGATAGCCCTATAGCGAAATTTATAGACCGAAAAGGAGAAGGTGTACACCATATCGCTTTTGCGGTAGAAAACATCAAGCAAGAAATAGCACGATTGAAAAATGAGGGGTTTACCGTTTTAAACGAAGAACCTAAAAAAGGTGCAGACAATAAATGGGTGGCTTTCTTGCATCCAAAAACTACAAATGGTGTCTTGGTAGAACTTTGCCAAGAAATCAATGAAAATGAAGGCTAAGAAAATGTTGGTGTATAGAAAAATATATCCTAATTTTGCTGCCCTAGAAAATAGGTCCTATAGCTCAGTTGGTTAGAGTAGCTGACTCATAATCAGTTGGTCCCTGGTTCGAGCCCAGGTGGGACCACTGGGAAATTTCAAAAATTCCCTAAAAGCCTGAAAATAGTTCATTTTCAGGCTTTTTTATTTTTATTGGTCCAGTTACACAGAGGCTAAAATACATTTCTCTTTTAACGAATCTCCATCCCTCCTTCCAATAGAAACTTTATCGCCATCGCTTTCAGCACGGTTGTATTGAATTGCGCGTATTTTGAACTATTTTGGAAAAACACCTGCTAATGGTCAGCTACACAATTGAAAGATACATCAACGTCATTATTGTTTATATTTAAGTCGTGAATCTTGAACAGCAAAGTATTTTAATTTTTAGTGCCCTTGGCGCTTTTAATGGACTTCTTTTGAGTTTATACTTTCTTTATTTTAAAAAAGAAAAACGACTTAGCGATTACTTTTTGGGAGCACTGATTTTGATGCTTAGTATACGCACCATAAAATCTGTATTTCTATATTTTAACCCCCATCTTTTTCAGCTTTTCGTCCAAATTGGTCTATCTGCATGTATTTTTATTGGTCCTTTTTATTATCTCTATGTAGTTTCGATGACTAAAAAAGAGCATCGGCTGAAAAAAACATGGTGGTGGTATATATTGCCGTTTCTTGTGCTGATTCTATTCTTGGGCATTCGCTATCCGTACTATGAATATCATAATATTTGGGCCCCTTTTATAAATCTTTTTTACAAACTGTGGTTTTTCTGTATTATCGCCGCAAGTGTTCATATGATTCCTATTGTTAAAAAGTTTTTTAACAATAGCCGGGAAATCGCAGATGAAGAAATTTGGTTATTGAATATTTCCGTAGGTGTTTTCTTGGTGTATTTAGCTTACGACTTTGGAGAGTATACATCATATATTGTTGGGGCATTAACTTTTTCATTCGTTTTTTATATTACCATTTTACTCTGGGTGTTTCGCCGAAATAAGAAAGCAATTGCTGCCGATTTACCTATTAAATATGCAAATTCAAGCATTTCGGAAGCTGAGGCCTCAAGGTTGATTGAAAAGCTCGACACCATTATGGAAAGCGAAAAGCTATATCTTGACCCGAAACTTACCTTATCAAAACTTAGTGAACGGTTAGAGGTTAAAAGAAAATCACTTTCTCAGTCCATCAATCAGATAAAAGGGTATAATTATTCTAAGTATATCGCCTGTCTCAGGGTTGAGGAGGCCAAAATCATGCTCGCTTCTACAGATAAGAATCACCACAAAATTTCGGCCATTGCATACGATAGCGGTTTCAATAGTACGTCTTCTTTTAATGCCAGCTTCAAAGCGTTTGTTGGTCTTACTGCCAAAGAATACCGTGAATCCTTAAATTAATGCTAATTGATTACCAGAATCATGATTCTGGTAGGATTATCCTTTGCTGTTTTCTTTTTTTGACCAGAAATTAATGAATTGAAATCATCAAATTATATGATTACAAAGAAACTACGCTATCTTGTGTTTTTTGGATACGTTAGTTGCATATTCTCTCAAACCGAAGAAGTAGCAATACATAACGTAATTGACAGTTATGCCCTAGGCACTGCATACAACCAATCCGAAAAAGTTTTATCTGCATTTTTACCTGGGGCCAACATGTTTTTAGATCATAAAGACAAGCCTTTATTCATAATGAAAGTTGAAGAATATGCGAATCGCATTGATGCGTCAAAAGCGGGCCAATTCAACGGAAGGACAACCAACATTTTAAATATTGACCGATTTGGAGGCATTGCAACAGCCAAATTGGAGGTGTTACTACCCGAAGCAAACCTTAGATTTATCGACTATTTATTGTTAAAAAAACTGGATGACGGCTGGAAAATCATTAGCAAGACCGCGGGCAGCGAAAATACCTATAAGAATGGTGAAAAGGTACTTTTAGTTGTTTCCAACGTATCAAAACAAGGAAATTCTGAACTTCCGGCAGGTAATAGTTTTTCAGAAGTGGTTGTGGCTTACGATGAATATAAAAAGGCAGGGTACCATGTAGATGTCGTTAGCCCTAAAGGCGGAAAAATCCCACTGGCTTATATAAACCCTGCAGATAGCCTGCAGCTACAATATTTGTATGATACTGATTTTATATATGCCATTTCACATACCCAAAAACCAGAAGAAATAAGCCCTGATGACTATGTTGTTCTTCAATTTACCGGAGGTAGTGCCCCTATATTTGATATTCCTCAAAATATTGAACTCCAAGATATCGCTATAAAAATCTATGAAAATAATGGTGTAATCGCTGCGGTTTGCCATGGCACGGCGGGTATTGTAAACTTAAAAACTAAAGATGGACAATATCTTATTAAAAACAAAAGGGTAAACGGTGTGCCCGACTCCCACGAGAGCAAACAATTGCCGCACTACACCCAATACCCTTTTATTATAGAAACACTTTTAAAAGAAAGGGGAGGGAATTTTTATCACTCAAAAATTGGCACTCCGCATATGGAAGTCGATGGTCGTTTGGTAACAGGGCAGAATTCACTCTCTTCAGAGATGGTTACCAGAAAAAGTATCGAAATCAGCAAAAAATTAATCGCTTCGAAATTGATAAAATGATGAAAAAAAATTTTAAAAGATACATCAACATCATAGCAATCGTTATGGTTTCACCGATGATGATTTATGGACAAACAAAAGTTAGTCAAGAGCTTGAGCAACAAATCGATTCTATTTTTAGCAGTTTTAAAGAACAACCGGGTTGTGCAATAGCTGTTGCGAAAAATGGCAAGACACTGTTTCAAAAAGGATATGGCTTGGCAAATATGTCGTATAACATTCCGGTTACTACAGAAACGATATTTGATGTTGCTTCTAACTCCAAACAGTTTACGGCAGCATGTATCTTTCTGCTTGAGCAAGAGGGTAAGTTAGATATCAATGACCCAATTCAGAATTATTTACCAGAAATCCCTACTTATCCTCAAGGTGAAATCACTATTAAAAATTTAATTCATCATACCAGCGGTGTTCGCAGTTATTTAGCAACCTTACATTCTAAAAATACCTTCTGGGGCGATAGCTTTAACAATGAAGATGCTATTAAAATATTGGCAAGACATAAAGGATTAAACTTTCCTACTGGAACACGCTATTACTATAGCAATACAAACTATGCACTTTTAGCCAGCATAGTAGAAAAAGTAAGCGGCCAATCGCTTGCAGAATATGCTAAAAGACATTTGTTTAAGCCTTTAGGCATGGAGCATACATTTTTTAAGGAAAAAAGGGATGCCATCATCAAAAATGTTGCTATCGGCTATGAGTTAAATGGAGAATCTTTTATAGAAAATCATAACTATAATGCTACTGTTGTCGGCGACGGGGGATTGCATACCAACTTGGAGGATTTTATTCGTTGGAGCGATAATTTAAAAACCGGAAAAGTTGGTGGTGAGCAATTTATTAAAAGAATGATTACCCCAGGGAAATTAAATAATGGAGAAGCCATTAGTTATGCAGGAGGCCTGTTTTACGAAAATCATTATGACATTGACGGTTTGCCAAGAGTTGCTCATAGCGGAAGTTGGGCAGGATTTCGGTCACTGTTCTATAAATTTTTAAATCATGACACCTCTATAATCTTACTTAGCAATAATGCGAATACCAATGTCTGGCAATTATTAGATCAGATAGCACCTCTTTTTTTAAATGAAGAGATTACTCAGGCAAGGCAAGCCATGAGTGCCAACAGCGATCATGAAATGGAGCCATTAACTCTTACGAACAATCAAAAGAAAAAATTCATTAGTAAATATTATAGTACTTTAAACGGTTATTTAAGGGAGATTTTATTAGAAGATAATAGATTGGTTTATGAGCGTGCTGGGGCCAATCCAGTGCCATTAGTTGCTATAGCTCCGAATGTGTTAGTCTATGAGCATACATCACGGGTGAAGTTTTTATTTGACAAGAATTCGTTTAATTCATTTGTAGTGACCATTAATGACCAAGAACCAATGCCCTATCAAAAATATAAGGAGCATACATACAAACAGTCCGATTTGAAACAGTTTGAAAATAACTATTACAATAAAGATGTGGACGATTTTTTTCAAATTGTTGCTGTGGAGAACGAATTACAAGTATTGGTAAAAGGAGCGGAAATTTTCCGTTTGCAGGGCATTGCGGAAGATATATTTACCTCAGAACATTCAGGATATATCCATTTTGAAAGGAATCAAAATAATACAATAACAGGTTTTACCAGATATGACGATCATTTGTATAATTTGAAACACACTATAGTAAAACCCTACAAGTAGTTGAGTTTAAGAAAATGAAAGCCAATCTGTCACCTAGTAATTTTCAAACTTGCTTGCTTTTGGTTTGCATAGCCTTCTCAATCTGTACTTCTTGTAAAAAAGAAAGTCGCTCTCTTGAAGTACAGCTGCTTTATAGGAATGCTAAAAATGGAGAAACCCTTTTAGGTTCCAAGGAAAATGTTATTAAGGCAATTAGAGAAGGTGCGGATATTAAAATTGGTTGGCAATCTGTGGGGAAAACAAGAAAAATTGAACATTTAAGTTCACCAATATGGTTAGCGATTTTAAATGAAAAAGAGGTTGTGGCTTACCTTGACCCACAGATTTTTGCCGATACAGATTGGAAGAACCTATCTGCTTCGTACGAAGATTATGAGAATCTGTATGTCGAATGGCGTGTGGTTTTAACCACTTCGGGAAATTTCGATGCTGTTTGGTATAATAGAAAGTCAGATTCCGTGGTGCGAAGAGTTCCGCAAAATCATGAAATGACCTGGTTTGCTCGATTTTAATTGAAAAAAACAACTAATTGAACTGATGCAGTGATGAAATATGTTTTACTAATTATTTATTTGAGTGATATAATCGCAGAGCCCCAATTAACACCACTAGAAAATTAGCACTTAATTCTATGAAAAAATCGTTCACTATAATAATAACACTAATTACCATAGTATTAGGCTCAACGAATAGTTTCGGTCAAGGTAAAACGGAAATACTGCTTGATAGTCTTGAAAGTTATATTGAAAAGAAACTTATCCCAGGTGCAATGATTAGCATTGTTACTGCTGACAGTAAAATCTTTGTGGGTGGTATAGGTTATGCAGATATTCAAAAGAAAGAAAAAGTTACCGAGAAACATTTATTTCGTCAAGGGTCAATTTCTAAATCATTTACGGCGATGGGACTCTATAAATTACTTGGAGATTCACCATATGATTTAAGTACGCCTATAATTGAAATCGATAAGAATATTCCATTTACAAATAAATGGAAAGACAAATCTCCAGTTAGAGTATCGCATCTTTTAGAACACACTTCTGGTTTTGAAGATTTTCATCTTCATGCTATGTACAATACAAAATACAACACTCTTCCGGCCATAATTAATTTGGTTAATGACCATAGGAATTCGTTACATTCTAGATGGATGCCAGGGACAAAAAAAGCATATGCAAATCCGAATTATATTCTTGCTGGGCATTTAATTGAAAAGATATCAAATATTTCTTTTACTGAATATGTTGATAGAAACATTCTAAAACCAATAGGAATGTGGTCTTCGGGTTATTTTTTTAATAAACCTGAGGATAACTTATTCGCTCAAGGCTACCAACGAAACGGTAAAATCTTAAATCCTATAGAATTTGCCACAATAAATGGCAGTCCGGCAGGAGATTTTTGTGCAAATGCAGTTGATATTGCCGCATACCTTCAGCACATGATCAAGCGTGATACCTCGGTATTTTCAAAAGAAGAGTTTGAGAGAATCGAAAGTCCCAAGACCAGTATTGCAGCTAAGAATGGATTGATAGTTGGATATGGACTTGGTAATTATTCCATATGGAAAAATGGTTTTCTTTTTCATGGCCATGGAGGGCAAATAGACGGTTTTACCTCACGATATGTTTACTCAAGAGATGCAGATATCGGAGTGGCGGTGGCAATAAATAGAAACGGAAACGCAAACGAAATCGTCGATGAAATCTTGGAGCAGGTTTTAAGCACTGTAAATAAAATGAATGAGAACAGAAAAATAGTGCCGATTCCAGATTCAATGAAAGACGAATTTTCAGGATTTTACGAATTCAAAAGCCCCAAAAGTAAACTAACGACCTTTCCAGATGATATGCTCGCCGGATTGAAATTGGATTTTCAAAAAGAGAAAGTGATTACAAGAACCTTGTTAGGAAAATCTAAAGACACTTTATATTATGCAGGTAAGAATCAATTCTATTTAAATGATGAAGGTGTGCCATCTGTACTATTTATAGGTAATGATTCTGAAAACAAGGTCTTATGGATAAATGATAATTATACAGTGCGGCAATCATGGTTAAAAAGAATTTTTCTTTTTTTCGGCATATTATTATCTGTAGTCTTAGTACTTGCTTTCACATTGTCTAGTTTGATATGGCTAATCAGAAATGGCTTTAGAAAAAACAAAAAAAGCCCAGTCAATCAGCTTACTATTTTTGGGGTTGGCGTCTCATTTATCTTAATTTTTGTTGGTTTTGGTACAACTGCGAGTAATTTAAAATCATTTTCAGGCATAGATTTCCCCTCCGTACTCATGTATTTGAGCTCATTCACTTTTGTTATCATGTCGGTATTTTCAATTTATAGGTGTTTTAAGTTAACCGGATCTAAGGTCTTTAATGGTTTGTATATACTTACTTCTATAGGAGCGCTATCACTAGCATGGTATTTATGGAGCATTGGCTTTATTGGACTAAAAATGTGGAATTATTAGATACTGCTGAAAATCGAATTCTATGAAAAAAAATGACCTTACTATTTTACAAAGCTTCGGGATTACGGCAATCGTGGTTCTTGGAATGCTCTTGTTTAGTCCAATGAGTTTACTATTGGGTAATTTTATGGGCAAAGAACCTGCAACACTTATCTACTATCTTTTGGCCATAGGAGTGCCTTTTTGGATTATAAGCGCCATTCGAAAGAGTAAGATCAATAGCAAGGCTTTCAATTTCAAGATTGAAAATAAAAAGATAATTCCCTTCATTATCATTGCGGCTGTAGCTTTGCTTTTTGGTCTAATTTTTCCTATTACAAACTTGATTCCAATACCAGAAAGTATTAAACAAGTCTTTTTGTCCTTTAGCAATCAAACAGGAATTTTTGCATTTATCTTAATGGTGTTTGCTGCGCCAATTCTCGAGGAATTGATTTTTAGAGCGATTATATTGGATGGTTTACTAAAAAAGTATACTCCAATTACTGCAATTATAGTCTCCAGTTTCCTTTTCGGACTAGTTCATTTAAACCCATGGCAATTTGTAACAGGTTTGGTAATAGGCATTTTTTCAGGATGGGTGTATTATAGAACACAGAGTATCTCATACTCCATAATAATTCATGCGACAGCTAATTTTAGCGGGTATTTGGTCCGATACTTTGTGGACATGGACTCTACCATGGATAAAACGCTAACAGAGCTATATGGCGGATTATTAAACCTAGTTTTAGCGATTTGTGGTTCAGTACTTCTAGTACTAGTTTGTATCTATTTTTTGAATAAAGAGTTTGCTAAGAGAAAAAGCATAAGCAAAGGAAATAATAGCATTATTTTATTGATTCTGTATTCCACAATTTCAATTTCTTCGTGCAGTCCAGAGGTGAAGTCCGAATTTTCTGAAATTCAGAATTATTTGAATGCGTTAACAACAAAAGATTTTTCGGGAGCAATACTAGTTGCTAAAGAAGATAGTATAATTGACTATAGGGCCTATGGCTATGCAAACATCGAACACAAAATTAAGAATGAGGTACACACTAAATTCAATCTCGCCTCCATTACCAAAATGATAACGGCAGTTGGTGTTTTAAAGCTTTATGATGAGGGTAAAATTTCTTTGGAAGAACCGATTGGAAAATATCTACCTAGTTATTCAAATGAAGAAGTTAAAAACAGTGTTACCATTCATCAACTGCTGTCTCATACTTCAGGACTTAATAATTTCTATACTGAAGAACGGTTTTTAGCAACGGATAAATTGCAGTACAAAAATGTAAGTGACTTTGTGCCACTTTTTGAAAATGACACCCTCTTATTTAAACCTGGTTCAAAGTATCATTATAGTGCATCGGGGTTTGTGTTATTAGGTTTGATTATTGAAGAAGTGAGCGGGCAAAATTACTATGACTATATTAAAAATGCTGTTTTTAAACCTGCACAGATGGAAAACGCCTCGGTATTTGAAATAGATGCAATAACAGAAAACAGAGCTGATGGCTATACTTCTCATTTTGGAGAAATGGAAACGCTTAAGAAAAATGAATCTTACCTTTCAAAAGCGTCCCCAGCAGGATTTCATTATGCTACTGCTGAAGATTTGTTCAATTTTTCAAAGGCATTAAGAAAGGGCAAATTGCTTAAAAAGGAAACGGTAAAACAAATGCATCAACCAAAAACCAAAGGCTATAATACCCATATTGGTTATGGAGTGGACATTGATTCAAGGTATAATCAAAAGATTACCGGCCATAGTGGAGGTTGGTATGGAATTCACAACGAATTACTCCATTTCACAAAAGACCAATACACGGTAATCATCTTATCGAATCAAGATGATGATGGAAAAAAAGGAGCTTCCGGAGTAAAGAACTTTTTTATTCAATTATTTGCGAAAAAGAACTAACTAATAAACGTGTATTAAAGTAAAATCATCAAGAAAAATTTCAGAATTATGCATAAAAACATATTAGTTTTAGTAATCTTTTTAATGGTAAGTGTACAGCTGTCAGCTGCTGCTTCAAAAAAATGCTTTCCTTCCATTCAGGCGCGAAACGATTCGACTAGAATCGCCGAACTTGACCGCTATTGGGAACGATTAAATAAAACTGTAATAGAGGGTGATTTTGAAGGGAATAAAGATTGCTTCCATAAAGATGCCGTTATCGTATTTGCGTCAGGAAATAACAAGACTTCTGTGCCAATTTCGACTGCGCTGGAAGGTTGGAAGAAGGGGTTTAAAGATACTAGAGAAGGGGAAATAAAAGTGAATATAGAACTTCGTTTTTCTCAAAGAATTGGCAACGAAACTACTGCTCACGAAACAGGAATATTTGTTTATACATCTACTGATACCAATGGTGGAAACACAGTCAGGTTTATCATTCCTTTTGAAATGCTACTCGTAAAACGTAATAATAAATGGTACGCTATGATGGAATATCAAAAACCACTTGCAACTCAAAAAGAATGGGACGCTCTACAATAGCGAGTATTTGAAAACATAGCACTGGCATACTGAAAATTTCAGAGACGTTTCATTTCTAGGTTGTATGTTCTATTTGAAATGATTAAAGAAAACATTCACATAAAACGAGAGATAATATACTGTATAGAATTATTTGTAACGAACAGAAAGATTATTGTAAATCCTTAAAGCTTTGCGACCGCGTTGTCAAAGTCGGGCAATGCTTCAACAATAGTATTGGTAACTTCCTGGCCAATTTCATCGGCATATTGAGCGTAAATCGTGTAGCCTACAACTAGCATTCCTATAACTAAAGACCAGATAAGGATTCTTGCAGGAAGTAATTTTTCAGAAGCTTTCATGCCAAATTGATTAAGTTGGTTAACTAAAAGTAATCTAAAAAAATTAGATTAACAAATACTTAACAAATCTAATATCTTGTAAAGCAGTCGACTACCCTAAAATAGGGTCTTATTTAAGCATTATGCGTGCCGTCACAGTAGGGCGGATTACTTGTTTTTTTACAAGTACATAAATAGGCTTCTTTGTCTTCTTCAACACTAAAACCCATAGATGGGGTAGCATTATTTGCTCGATGAGAACCATCACAAAAAGGTTGGTTGGTACTATGGCTGCAGGTACACCAGGCATAGCGCTTATCTTTTTCTAAATCAACTTTAATAGGGCTGTAAGAATCACTCATGTCTAATCTTTATTATAAATTAAAATTAGCGTAAACCTTTCTAAGAATTAAAATAAATAAGACAACTTAGCGTACCAGAATTGCAATGGCCCCAATCGCCGTGACCACCAAAATAAAGATGCGATATTGCTTTTCGTTAATCAACTTTACCAGTTTTACACCTGTAAAAAGACCAAGTAAAATAGCAGGCACTAATTTTAAATTTATGGCCAAGGTTTCTAAAGAGATAGTCTCCCAAACGAATAAATGAAAAGGTAACTTAAAGAGATTGGTAATTAAAAAAAGCCAAGCTGCTGTGCCAACAAATTCGTTTTTAGGCAAGCGCATAGCCAAAAAGAAAAGATTGGTAAAGGCACCTGCGAGATTGCCTATCATTGTACAGATGCCTGCAAAAATACCTGTGCCGCCTGCAAAGGCCCAATGAGTAGGCACTGATTTTGATTTTCGTCTTTCCCAATAAATCAAAATGGCCAGACTTATCATAATCACCACGACCATGCCAATTTTAAATTGCTTCTCGGGCAAATCCTTACCTACAAAAACTCCGATTAAAATACCAGTGAGCATCCAAGGTAAAAACTTACGAATGTACTTCCACTGGGTATGTCTATTGTAGTAGATTACGGCAAAAACGTCACCTACCAAAAGCAAGGGCATTATCAGACCCGTAGATTGCTTTGCGCCAAATGCAAGGGCCATAAGGGTTACATTAAAAATAGAGAGGCCTTTGAGCCCGGCTTTTGAAATACCAAGCAAAAAAGAGGCGGTTGCGGCCAACACCCAACCGATTGTGGAAACTTCAATATTCATGCTTGGTGGTTAATTCTGATGTTATTGGTGGAACCTGAGTTTAGGTTGAGCGAATCTAAGGCAAAAATATTTTAAAAATCGATATCTTTAAAAATCGACCAAAACCAACTTATGGAACTCAGTACACTTGACTACGGTTTTATTATAGTTTTTTTCTCCCTTGTTTTAGGAATTGGAATATACGTTTCCAAAAAATCAGGAAAGAATTCTTCAGAATTTTTTCTTTCGGGCCGCACTATGCCTTGGTGGCTATTAGGCCTGTCAATGGTGGCCACAACCTTCTCTACCGACACGCCCAACTTAGTTACTGATATCGTGAGAACTTCAGGGGTTTCTGGAAATTGGGTTTGGTGGTGTTTTCTATTAACAGGTATGCTTACCGTTTTTGTATATGCCAAGCTATGGAGAAAGTCTAATGTAAAAACAGATCTAGAATTTTATGAGATGCGCTATGGAGGTAAACCAGCGAGTTTTCTTCGAAAGTTTAGATCGATATATCTAGGGGCGCTGTTCAATGTAATAACCATGGCATCGGTTACCTTGGCGGCCATAAAAATAGGCGGTATTATGTTGGGTCTAGAGCCTTGGGAAACCGTTGTTGGAGCAGGACTCATAACGGTAATTTTTAGCGCATTAGGGGGTTTTAAGGGAGTAGTCTATACGGATTTTCTTCTATTTTTTGTAGCCATGGCAGGTGCAATTGGAGCCGCATTTTATTTGGTAAATATTCCTGAAGTGGGAGGCATTGAAGCTTTGATAGCCCACCAGAACGTTGCAGGCAAACTAAATATATTGCCTGATTTTGATAATACCAGTGTACTTATAACCATGTTTATTATCCCTATTGCAGTGCAATGGTGGAGTTCTTGGTATCCAGGGGCTGAACCTGGTGGCGGTGGTTATATCGCACAACGCATGTTGGCTGCCAAAGATGAAAATCATGCTATTGGGGCCACCTTCTTTTTTAATATTATGCATTATGCTCTTCGCCCATGGCCATGGATTTTAGTGGCCTTGGCATCTTTGGTGGTTTATCCTGATATTGCTAGTATAGCATCGGCATTTCCTGAAGTGGCTGAAAGTAAATTGGGTCATGACCTTGCATATTCCGCCATGTTGACCAAATTACCAAGCGGACTTTTAGGAGTGGTTTTGGCTTCATTGGTTGCAGCTTATATGAGCACCATTTCAACACAATTGAATTGGGGTTCTTCTTATATTGTTTTTGATTTTTACAAACAACAGATAAATCCTGATGCCACAGAAAAGCAGATGGTTGCAGTGGGTAGAATCTCTACTGTAATATTGATGGTGCTTAGTGCATTATTAGCGCTAACGCTTCAAAACGCATTCGAAGTTTTTGACCTTTTGGTAACCTTCGGCGCAGGAACGGGACTAGTCTTTATTTTACGCTGGTTTTGGTGGCGTATCAATGCATGGAGTGAAATTACGGCGATGTTTGCTTCGGGAATCATCTCAATTCTATTGGTAAAAACCAGTTTGGGCGACATATTATTTGACCCTATAACGGGAGTTTTGCCAGAATGGGCCAATTATCCTTTTGTGGTGGTGGTCACTACAGCAATTTGGGTGGCGGTTACTTTTATGACAAAACCTGAATCTGATGCAACGCTGCGCTCATTTTATAAAAAAATACAACCCGGAGGACCAGGATGGGCAAAAGTGGTTTCAAAAGCAACCAGAGATAATGAGGAGATTAGTACAACTAACGAAAAATGGAGCGTTCCCTCTGGTATTGGCGCAATGTTAATAGGAGTCGTTTTAATTTATAGTATCATGTTTGCCACAGGGTATTGGATTTATGGTGAAACCACATTGGCGCTAACGCTTACGGGCATTGCTATTGTAGCAGCAATTTTATTGGTTCGTACTTGGGGTAAAATGAAGTCAACTATTTTATAACATAGACATGAAAGACAGGATATTAGCGATTGATATTTTTAGGGGCATGACTATTGTTTTGATGATTTTAGTCAATACGCCTGGTACATGGTCTAACGTATACGCCCCCTTTTTGCATGCAAAATGGCATGGTTATACACCAACCGATTTGGTTTTCCCTTTTTTCTTATTTATTGTCGGAACCTCAATAGTTTTTGCATACCAGAACAAAAAGACAAACGCTGGCACCTATAAAAAAATAGCTATCCGAAGCTTAAAACTGATAGGGTTAGGCCTGTTTTTGGGTGCATTCATGCTAAGCTTTCCATTTATAAAAGACTTTTCAGAGATTAGGTTTCCAGGAGTTTTGCAAAGAATAGGGGTGGTTTTCTTTTTCGCTTCGATATTATTTATAAATCTTGACTGGAAAAAACTTATCGGCGTTTCAGCTATTCTTTTAATAGGATATTGGCTGTTGATGACCTTAGTGCCAGTAAACGGCATAGAATCAACTTTAGACCGTGCGCCTAATAATTTTGCAAACTGGATAGATGTAAAAGTATTCGGAACCCACAATTACAAACCAGACTATGATCCCGAAGGACTGTTAAGCACAATTCCATCAATTGTAAGTTCGTTGTTAGGAATTTTCACAGGACTAATATTACTGTCAAAACAAAAGAAAAAGGCAACTATTCTATTTGGTCTGGGAGGGTCGCTACTATTAATAGGCCATTTATGGGATTTTGTATTTCCTATTAACAAAGCGCTGTGGACAAGCAGCTTTGTTTTGGTTACCGCCGGTTGGGCCAATGTGGTTTTAGCATTGATTTATTACCTAACGGAGGTAAAGAAAATTGAATTTGGTAGTATATTCAAATACGCTGGGGCAAATGCTATTGTGCTCTATTTTTTATCAAGCTTTATCAGCAAGGTAATGGGCCTCATTAAGGTTGGAGAAACCTCTTTGCATGGTTGGCTTTTTCAGAATATATATGTTCAAGAATTTATGTCTTTAGAAACTTCTTCCTTACTTTATGGGTTAAGTGTAGTTGCTTTCTATTGCCTATTGGCGTATGTACTTTATAAGCGTAAGATTTTTGTTAAGGTTTAAACAAAAAAAATATTAGTCTAGAATACATTTAAATGAATGTAAAAATCGAACAATTGATTTACAGTTTTTTCTTATGAAATTAAATTTACCATTCTTTTTAGTAGCTCTACTTTTGCTTTTATCATGTAAAAATCAATTCTCAGATTTACCAAAAGAAGTTGCATCATATTTTGAAAAAGGCCTTCATGATTCTAAAAGTTTTGAATTGGTTGAAATAGATTCATATCAACTTCTAAAATCTGAAATGGAGCTTTATATTTCGAGTAAACCTGATCAATTATCTATTGAAGATTATATTAAGAAAGAAGCAGAATTTAATACTATTTTTAAGGAGATTCTTTCGAATCAAGAAAGATATCCAGTCTTACATACTATTAAATATCGAGCAAAAAATGGGTTTGGAAGCTTGAGATTAAGCACAAAATACTGTTTAACCTTTCCAAATGGCGAATTCATAGGTTGTTATGATGATTTTAAAACTTTCTCAAATGGAATTTATGACAAAATTGTAATTCCAAAAGTTCAACATTTAATAGAATAAATACTAATGATTTTATTCTTAGTCAGTCATCCTTTTCGACTTAGCAAAAGAGTCTTACATCTAATGTCATTTTTCCAATAACCTAGCTACATATTTGCCAATAACATCAAACTCTAGGTTTACCACAGTTCCTTTTTTATAGGTGTTAAATCGGGTGTGCTCATAGGTATAAGGGATTATGGCCACGCTAAAACGGTCTTTTTTAGAATCTACCACCGTAAGACTGGTACCATCAATAGTTATTGATCCTTTTTCTATGGTTACATTATTTAAGGACGAATCATATTTAAAAGTAAAAACCCAACTACCGTCTTTTTCTTCAACACTTTGGCAAAAAGCGGTTTGGTCTACATGGCCTTGAACGATATGGCCATCTAATCGGGCACCTAAAACCATAGCTCTTTCTAAGTTTACCTTATCATCAACTTTAAGTTCGCCTAAACTTGTTTTATCCAAGGTTTCTTGTATAGCCGTAACCGTATATAAATCATTATCAATAGCAACGACGGTCAAACACACCCCGTTATGCGCAACACTTTGGTCGATTTTAAGTTCTGAAGTAATAGCAGATGAAATAGTAATATGAAGATTTTCGCCTTCCTTTTTTAAATCTTTTACCTCTCCTAAAGTCTCTATAATACCTGTAAACATGTCTTTTTGAAATTACCTAGCTTTGTAATGTAAAAGTAGCTATTCGAATATTGATTCTATGGACGGAAGTAAAAAAATACGGTTAGGCATTTCAGTGGGTGATTTAAATGGTATTGGATGTGAAGTAGCCCTAAAAACTTTTCAGGATAATAGGATGCTCGATTTTTGCACTCCAGTTTTATTTGCTTCCAACAAGACCATATCAAACCAAAAGCAGACCTTAGGTATTGAAGTCAGTTTTAATGGCGTTCACAATGCTGCAAAGGCACTCGATGGTAAAATAAATGTGGTCAATGTTTGGAAAGAAACTCCAGAAACCGCCTTTGGTCAGGCAACGGAAGAAGGAGGAAAATACGCCATAAAATCGTTAAAAGCTGCGGTCGAAGCCCTAAAAAAAAATGAAATAGACGTTTTGGTAACCGCCCCGATAAACAAGAACAACATACAGGCCGACGATTTTAAATTTCCCGGTCATACCGATTATTTGGCGAAAGAATTAGATGGTGAAAGCCTAATGTTTATGGTTACCGATGAACTTAGGGTAGGGCTTTTAACCGATCATATTGCGGTAAAAGATGTGGCACAAGCAATTACCACCAAATTGATTCAAGAAAAGGTGGCAACCATGGCCAAATCATTGCAGATGGATTTTGGTATTCGTAGACCAAAAATAGCTCTGTTGGGCATTAATCCACATAGTGGTGATAACGGCACTATTGGTGAAGAAGATGAGAAAATTATGAAACCGATTATTGAAAAATTATTCAATGAAGGGCATTTGGTGTACGGGCCTTATTCTGCAGATAGTTTTTTTGGATCTAATGGGCACGAAAAATTCGATGCGATACTGGCGGCGTACCATGATCAAGGTTTGATACCTTTTAAAACGCTCTCATTCGGTAAGGGGGTTAATTTTACAGCGGGCCTCAGCAAAGTAAGAACTTCACCAGACCACGGCACAGCCTATGAAATAGCGGGGAAAGGCATGGCAGATGAAAGCTCTTTTAAAGAAGCGGTATTTGCAGCGATACGTATTTTTAGAAATAGAAATGAGTATGCCGAGCTTACTAAGAATCCACTAAAAAAACAGAGGGTAAAGCGTTCTGCCTAACAGCAACGGATATTTTTCGTTAAAGATTGGCTTTTTGTAAATAAATACTATCTTTGCACCCGCCTTAATGGCTCGTACACAAACCATACGCGTAAAAATGAAGAAGTTGAAGGGGTTTTTTATTCCTTTCTCAGGATTGAAGTTAGGAAAACACGAGTTTGAGTACACAATTGATAATACGTTCTTTGAATCTTTTGGTTATGAAGAGTTTAATTCATCTTCAATTAACATAAAAGCTATTCTTGATAAGATGAACACGATGATGGAATTGGATATCATCGCGTCGGGCAGTGTTAATGTGAATTGTGATCTTACCAGTGAACCATACGATCAAGAAATCGAATCAGATTTGCAACTGGTCGTAAAGTTCGGGGAAGAATATAATGATGAAGACGATGAGATTTTGATTCTACCTCACGGAGAATACCAAATCAACATTGCTCAATATGTCTATGAAATGCTGGTTTTGGCGGTTCCACAAAAAAGAGTGCACCCCGGGGTACTTGATGGAACATTAAAATCTGAGGTTTTAGATAAGCTTGAAGAATTACAACCAAAAGAGATACAAGAAAATAAAGAAGATACAGACCCGAGGTGGGACGGACTAAAAAAATTATTAACGGATAAATAGGCAACAATGGCACATCCTAAAAGAAAAATATCAAGAACAAGAAGAGACAAAAGACGTACACATTATAAAGCGGTTGCACCAACAATTGCGAAAGACTCTTCAACAGGAGAAATGCACCTATACCACAGAGCCCACTGGCACGAAGGTAAATTGTACTATAGAGGGCAAATCCTTATAGACAAAACAGAGGAAGAAACTGCTGCGTAAGTAAGCTCTATTTTTAAAAAATAGCGACTCCCGATGTAATTATCGGGAGTTTTTTTATGGACTCAACTCAATTTTAAAAACGAACGATTTTAAAGCGAAAAGTCGTAAAAAATCACTATTTTTCACCACTTTTTGGTCTATTTTCATCTTTTTTGACAAAAAACGGACACTAGCATGACAAAAAAAACAGCAGCAATAACAGCTGTGGGAGCTTATCTCCCAGATTTCATCTTAACCAATCAGCTATTGGAGACCATGGTAGATACCAATGATGAATGGATTACCAGTAGAACCGGAATCAAGGAAAGAAGAATACTTAAAAAAGAAGGGGAAGGAACATCATACTTGGCCATAAAAGCGGCGGAAGACCTTTTGCAAAAACAAAACCTTGATCCATTAGAGATAGACTTGGTTTTGGTGGCGACCGCAACACCAGATATGATGGTTGCTTCAACGGCAGCCTTTGTGGCTTCTGAGATTGGTGCTACAAATGCTTTTTCCTATGATTTACAAGCTGCATGCTCTAGTTTCTTATATGGAATGTCAACAGCATCTAGCTATATAGAATCAGGCAGGTATAAAAAAGTGTTATTGATAGGAGCCGATAAGATGTCTTCTATTATAGACTATACAGATAGAACTACATGTATCATTTTTGGAGATGGGGCAGGGGCAGTTCTTTTTGAACCTAATGAAGAAGGTTTAGGCCTGCAAGACGAATATTTAAGATCAGATGGTATAGGGAGAAATTTTCTAAAGATGGATGCCGGAGGTTCAATTTTGCCCGCATCTGAAGAAACCGTAAAAAACCGTCAGCACTACGTCTTTCAAGATGGTAAATCGGTGTTTAAATTTGCCGTATCTAACATGGCAGATGTATCTGGCAAAATTATGGAACGTAACAATTTATCTCATGATGATGTGCAATGGTTGGTTCCGCACCAAGCCAATAAAAGAATTATAGACGCTACCGCCAGACGTATGGGGGTAGAAGATAGCAAGGTAATGATGAATATTCATCGTTATGGCAATACAACCTCGGCAACACTGCCATTACTTTTGGCCGATTATGAAAATCAATTAAATAAAGGAGACAATCTCGTTTTTGCCGCTTTTGGTGGCGGATTTACCTGGGGGTCTATTTATTTAAAATGGGCATATTAACTAACTAGAATAACTAAATCAAATTCAATGGATATTAAAGAAATTCAAAGCTTGATCAAGTTTGTTGCCAAATCTGGCGCAAGTGAAGTGAAGTTGGAAATGGAAGATATCAAGATTACCATTCGTACCGGTGATCAGTCAAGTTCTCCAGAGACAACTATAGTGCAACAAATACCTATGGCTCAGGCTCCGGTAGCTGCTGCTCCACAAGCTCCTGCCGCACCCGAAGCCACACCGGCCGCTCCAGCTGCTGCTGCCTCTGATGATTCAAAATATATCACCATTAAGTCTCCAATCATAGGTACTTTCTATAGAAAGCCTGCGCCCGACAAACCTAACTTTGTTGAGGTTGGCAAAGAGATACAACAGGGCGATGTGCTTTGTGTGATTGAAGCGATGAAACTTTTTAATGATATTGAATCTGAAGTTTCAGGAAAAATTGTCAAAATATTAGTTGATGATTCTTCTCCGGTAGAATTTGACCAACCTTTATTTTTGGTTGACCCATCATAATTTTAAGTTTAGAAGTTTGAAGTTTAAAGTTTAAAGCAAACGCTTTCAAACAAATAAACTACTAAACGGTAAACTCTTAAACTAAAAGAATATGTTCAAAAAAATATTGATTGCCAATAGGGGGGAAATTGCACTTCGTGTGATACGAACATGCAAAGAAATGGGTATCAAAACGGTGGCGGTTTATTCAAAGGCCGATGAAGAAAGCTTACACGTGCGTTTTGCCGACGAAGCAGTTTGTATTGGCCCTGCGCCAAGTAGCGAATCGTATTTAAAAATCCCAAATATTATTGCAGCGGCCGAAATTACAAATGCAGACGCGATTCATCCGGGATATGGATTCCTTTCCGAAAATTCGAAGTTTTCAAAAATCTGTTCCGAGCATGATATAAAGTTTATCGGCGCTTCTGGTGATCAGATAGACCGAATGGGAGACAAGGCTACGGCCAAAGAAACAATGAAAAAAGCCGGAGTGCCATGTGTTCCTGGTTCAGATGGTTTGCTCAAAGATGTAACAGACGCAAAGAAGACAGCCAAAAAAATGGGCTATCCCGTAATGATAAAGGCTACTGCAGGTGGTGGAGGAAAAGGAATGCGTGCTGTTTGGAGTGAAGAGGAAATGGAAGATTTATATAATAGTGCTGTACAAGAAGCTTCTGCGGCTTTTGGTAATGGTGCTATGTATATGGAAAAGCTAATTGAAGAACCTCGACACATCGAAATTCAGATTGTTGGTGACCAGTACGGTAAGGCATGTCACCTTTCTGAGAGGGACTGTTCGGTACAAAGAAGACACCAAAAGCTTACCGAAGAAACCCCATCTCCTTTTATGACCGACAAGTTAAGGGATGACATGGGGAAAGCCGCTGTAAAAGCCGCTGAATATATTAAGTACGAGGGAGCTGGAACAGTAGAATTTTTGGTAGATAAGCACCGAAATTTTTACTTCATGGAAATGAATACACGTATTCAGGTAGAGCACCCGATTACGGAACAAGTTGTTGATTACGATTTAATACGTGAGCAGATTTTAGTAGCTGGTGGTGTGCCAATTTCAGGAAAGAATTATTATCCGAAACTCCATTCGATAGAATGCAGAATCAATGCGGAGGATCCCTATAACAACTTTAGACCTTCACCAGGTAAGATTACTACATTACATACCCCAGGAGGCCATGGTATACGTTTGGACACTCATGTTTATAGCGGCTATATTATTCCACCAAACTATGATTCTATGGTGGCAAAATTGATTACTACGGCACAGACTCGTGAAGAAGCTATCAATAAAATGCGCCGTGCTTTAGATGAGTTTGTAATTGAAGGTGTTAAAACGACCATACCCTTTCATAGACAGTTAATGGATGAGCCAGATTATTTGGCGGGTAATTATACTACCAAATTCATGGAAGATTTTGAAATGGATGAAAAATATGACTATTAAAACAAACCCCGATCTTTCGGGGTTTTTGCTTTTATGGAATTAAGTTATTGGGAATATAAGACATGGCTTTCGAACATAGATTTTACTATTGTGGGGAGCGGTATCGTTGGCCTTACGACTGCGGTTCATCTTAAAAAGCGTTTTCCTAAAGCGAAGGTTCTTATTTTAGAAAGAGGGATGTTACCACAAGGTGCGAGCACAAAAAATGCGGGCTTTGCCTGTTTCGGCAGTGCTTCTGAATTGCTCTCAGACTTAAAGACACATACAGAAGATGAGGTGCTTCAATTGGCAAAACAACGTTGTGAAGGCATACAGAAACTTCGAGAATTAGTAGGCGATAAGGCACTCAACTTTGAGCAATATGGAGGGCATGAACTTTATTTGCAAAAAGACGTTGAACAATTTCAAGAATGCAGAGAAAAACTATCTTACCTAAACAAGCTTTTACTACCAGTTTTTAAAGAAGGAGCTTTTGAGCAACAAACAAACACTTATAATTTTGAAGGAATTATACCTTCTTATATTACCCAAAAGTTCGAAGGTCAAATAGATACGGGAAGTATGATGACAGCACTTCTTCATATTGCCAATAAAGAGGGTATTCTTATTCTTAATTCGGTAAACGTAGAGGACTTTTTTGAAAATGAAGATAACGTTTCTATAAAAACAAGTCAGTTTGAATTTTGTACTCAAAAACTCCTAATTACTACGAATGGTTTTGCTTCCCAATTCTTAAATGAAAATGTAAAGCCGGCAAGAGCACAAGTGTTAATTACCAAACCAATTTCTGATCTAAAGTTAAAGGGGACCTTTCATTTTGATGAAGGCTATTATTATTTTAGGAACATTGATAACAGAATCTTGTTCGGGGGTGGCCGAAACTTAGACTTTGATGCTGAAGAAACGACCACATTTGGTAGAACAAAATTGGTACAAGAGCAATTGGAGCAGTTTCTAAAAACGGTCATACTACCCAACTCCGTTTTTGAAATAGAACAACGTTGGAGCGGAATCATGGGTGTGGGAAACAAAAAGAAACCAATTATCAAACAGGTATCCAACAACGTCTTTTGCGGTGTTCGCTTAGGCGGTATGGGTATCGCCATTGGAAGTCTAGTTGGAAAAGAGCTCGCCGATTTAGTTTAAACCTTTCTGCCGTCCAATAGATTTACAATTCTTGAACCGTAGGCGGCATTTTTTTCGGAGTGGGTCACTTGTATAATAGTAACACCATCTTCTTGGTTTAATTTTTTGAAAAGCTCCATGATTTCCTCACTTTGTTGCGAGTTTAAATTCCCGGTAGGTTCATCTGCTAAAATTAGTTTCGGATTTGCAATTAGGGCACGAGCTACACCAACAAGCTGTTGTTGCCCCCCGCTCAATTGAGCCGGGAACAAATCTTTTTTACCCACAATATTAAAACGGTCCAACATATCGGCAACCATGGCTTTTCGTTCCGCGCCTTTGTACTTTTTATATAACAAAGGCATTTCTAGGTTCTCTTGAACCGTAAGCTCATCCAATAAATGATAAGACTGAAAGACAAAGCCTATATATTCTTTGTACAGATTAGCTCTATATTTTTCTTTGAGTGTATGAACTGATTCATCTAAAAAATTATATTCTCCCTCATCAAAAGTATCCAACATACCAATTACATTCAATAGTGTGGATTTACCTGAACCTGAAGGCCCCATAACCGAGATAAACTCTCCTTCTTCTACCTGTAGATTAATGTCTTTTAACAGAAAGATTCTTTGACCTCCTGAATTGACCCATTTGAAAATATTATTTAGTTGTAGTAGCATAGTATAATTATTTTAATTTTTATTCTTCTCTAAGTGCCTTAACAGGATTTTTATTGGCCGCATTAATCGCTTGACTTCCAACGGTAAACATCGCAACTGATAAAGCCGCTAACCCTGCCCCTATAAAGTAGCCCGCATGTAATGGTATTTTGTATGCAAATTGCGACAGCCAATCTTTTGCCAATAAATAGGCTATTGGTAGTGCAATCACCATTGAGATTAGCACTAATTTTACAAATTCACTAGACAACATTATTGTAACTTGAGATGCTGTTTGGCCAAGAACTTTTCGAATGCTTATTTCCTTTTTTCGTCTTTCTGCTGAAAAAGCCGCTAACCCAAAAAGACCTAGGCAAGATATTAAAATGGCCATTCCTGCAAAATATTTGGATAAAGTAGCTACTCTTTGTTCAGATAAGTAGAGTTGTTGGTATTGATTGTCCAGAAAGCGAAAATTAAATTCTAATCCGGGATTGAATTTATTGTACAATTTGGTTAAAGCTGCTATGGTAGCTTTTTCTTCACCTGCCTTTATTTTCACCACTAAATTACTTACCCATTCTGTTCTACATAATAATGCCATTGGGGCAATCTCTTGATATAATGATTGAATATTAAAATCTTTTACAACACCAATAATTTCTCTGTTTGGTCCGCGCATATTTATAATTGTTCCTATAGGATTTTTGAGCCCCATTAGTTTTACCGCTGTCTCATTCAGTATAATTTTTGAATCGTTATCAGGCTTTTCTTTGACATAAGACCGACCTTCTTTTAGTTCTATGCCCATGGTTTCTATAAATTCTGGACCAACATGTGCATGTCTAAAAGTTATCTCTTTATCTTCTTCATTTTGCCCGGGCCATGTATGGCCCCGAGATGAATTACTGAAATTAGTCATACCACCCTGCATAAAAGAGGCATTAACTACCCCAGGTAGCTGTTTTGCTTCTTTAATAAAAACTTCCATGTTGGTAATAAGTCCATCTTGACGCTCAAAAATCATCACATTGTCCTTATTAAAGCCTAGGTTTTTTGACTGAATATAATCGAGTTGCATATAGATTACGCTCACCGCAACAATTAGTAATAGCGAAATACTAAATTGAAAAATTACAAGACCTTTTCGAATAAAAAGCTCTCCGAACGAAGTGCGTATCTTTCCTTTTAAAACTTTAACGGCACTGAACTTAGTTAAATATAAAGCCGGGTAGCTCCCTGAAATTAAACCTGTCAATAGGGTTATACCAATAATTGTAAAAATCACTGAGCCTTCGATTGCAAAGACTAATTCTTTACCCGTTAAATTATTAAACCAAGGCAAAATCAATAACACAATAAAATAGGCACTAATTAAAGAAAAGAATGACAGCAACAAAGATTCGGTAAGGAATTGAAAAACAAGCGACTTTCTGCTTGCTCCCACTGCTTTTTTGATTCCTACTTCTTTTAATCTTCTTGATGCTCTGGCCGTTGAAAGGTTCATAAAGTTGATGCAGGCTATTAAAAGAACAAAGAGTGCTACTATAGAAAAAAGAATCACGTAGGTTATTCGCCCCCCAACTTGTTTTCCATTTTCATAGCTTCCTTTTAGATAATTATCACTGTACTTAGTAAAAAATACCTGCTCATCAACATTTTCATTTTTCTTTTTAATAAAGTTGGCCATTTTACCATTAAAGGCCTTAATATCTACATTAGGTTTAAGCAATGTGTAAATACTAGAACTGTTGCTATACCAGTTGATGTAATCTGGATTTCGGTACTTTAAAAAGGTTTTATACGGCAGTACAAAATCGAACTGTTTTGAAGAATTTTTTGGTATTTCAAAAACACCAGTAATGGTAAATACATCATCTATTTCTTCTTCCCCTTCCTTTAAAGCAATAGTCTTTCCTATTAAATCAACATCTGGACCAAAAAACCTACTGGCTAATTTTGAAGAAATCACCACAGAACTCACATCTGACAACACTGTGTTTTTATCCCCAGAGATTAAGGGAAAAGAAAAGACCTTAAAAAAATCGTCACTTGCCATATGCCCAAAGGCACTTAATTTTTTTGTTTCGGTTTCTAGTCTTGCATTACCGTCAAACTCATATATAGCCACGGCCATTTCAACTTCAGGCACCTCTTCTTGCAATGCCTTAAGCATTAAGCTAGAGTTTGAAGTAAATGTGCCAATTGCTCCTTGACCAATGGGGACATTTCTTCGAACTTGATATAAAGACGCTTCATTCTCATGAAACTTATCAATCGAAACTTCATTGAAAACCCATAAATAGACCAATAAGACACAAGTTAATCCTGTGGATAAACCTACTAGGTTAATTAAGAAACTGCTTTTGTGCTTTCTAATGTTTCTCAAATACAATAAAAGATTGTGCTTTAACATGTTTTAATTTTATATAGTGATGGCTCAAAAAGTATTTTATTCATCCCTTAAAGAATCTATAGGGTTTTGCATTGCAGCTCTGATAGTTTTAGTACCAATAGTTAAAAGTGCTATCAGGACTGCCGTTGCTCCAGAAATAACAAACAAGGACCAATTTAGATTCATATGATAGGCATAATTCTGCAACCATTCTTTACCTAACCACCACGCTATTGGACTGGCTATTATAAAAGCAATGAATACTAATCGAAGAAAATCTTTGGTCAATATATAGGTTATGGAAGATACACTTGCACCGATAACCTTTCTAATTCCTATTTCTTTAGTGCGTTGTGCAACTATTAAAAGTGACATAGCAAAAAGACCGATACAGCTTAAAATTATTGCTATAATAGAACCTGTGGTAATAAGTGTTGCCATAGTTTTCTCCCTTCTAAAAGTTCGGTCCACATTTTCATCTAAGAACGAGCCCAAAAATGTTGCATTTGGCTCTATCTTTTTATAAGCCGCTTCTATTGACTCAACAGAATTGGCCATGTTTACCGGGTTTACTTTTACAAAGGCGTAGTTTAAACCTTCCGTTCTATCTAAAAGAAAGGTAAGGGGTTCTATGGCCTTCGAAACATCTTGAAAATTATAGTCCTTTACCACGCCTATAACAGGGTAAGCCAAGGTGTCGTTAATAGCAATTTTAGCTTCTAAGGGGTTCTTTTCACCAAGCTCTTTTGCCATACTTTCATTTATAACTACCGCCTGAGCATCCGTCTTTCTATTAATTTCGAAGTTTCGCCCTTGAAGCAACTCTAGCCCCAAGGTTTCTATGTAATCGTAATCGACAACCAAGGCGTTGGTATTAACACTTTTGCCTTTATAATCAAAACCCCATACACTTGTATATTGGCTTCCGTCCCTTCCTCTTCCAAGGTTGATGTCTGAAGCGCTGATTCCTAAAATATCAGGGTTTCCAGAAAGCTCTTGGCGCAATAATTTTATAGCATCGTAGCTGTTCTTTTTTCCGTTAATAGGAAAGGAGAATACTTGTTCCTTATCATACCCTAGATCTTTATTGCGCATAAATTCTACCTGACCCCATAACACTAAAGTGCCACTAATGAGCAATATGGCAATACCAAATTGCACTACTATCAATGCATCACGCAACCTATTTCCTCCAGAAGTCTCCAGTTTTCCTTTTAAAGATTGAATGGTACCAAGGCGACTTAGCAGTAAAGCCGGGTAGCCACCAACTATCAGTGTAATGGCAAATATCAAAACGATTGCGCCCACTAGTACTTTTGAAGAAAGGAGCACTTCGAAAGAAGCGCTGGTTCTAAAAAGAGCCTGAAAATTATCTAACAACAGAATACTGAGAAGAATGCCCACACCTATCGAAACGGTAAAAACCAAAAGACTTTCTCCCCAAAATTGAAAAAATAACTGTCTCTTTTCTGCCCCTAAGGTCTTGCGCATACCTATTTCACGTAATCTTTGTGAACTTTTGGCGATACTCATATTAATAAAGTTGACACAGGCGATAAATAAAATTAAAAAGGCCACCCCTAGAACAAGATAAACACTGGTGCGGCTGGTTTCGGCAACGCCCGTATTAAAACTGGTGAAATGAATCTCTTTTATGGGAAGTAGACCTAGTTGAAGAAATTGTCCGTTTGCATCTGGTAATGCACCATCACGTTTTAGTTTTTCAATCGAGTTTTTATAATGAAGATTGGTAAATGCATTGCTGTTTTTTTCAAAAGCCTTGGCCGAAACCCCTTTTTCTAATTGGACCAACACATCATGATATTGAGCCCCCCATCTTTCTTTGGTTGGCACATATGACGCATTTTTTTCAAAAGGTATTGCAATTTCAAATTCTAATGAACTTTCGTTAGTATTCTCTTTTGTAACAGCTCTTATTGTAAAGGGTTCTTGTTTTCCATTAATTAAGATGTTGACAACTTTGTCTATAGGATTCTCATCACCAAATAATTTACTTGCTGCAGCTTCTGAAATGACTACTGATGATAAATCTTGTAGTGGATTGGTTTTATTTCCTTGAAGAATAGGCAGGGTAAACATTGAAAAGAAATCTGGAGCTACCCATACAGCGTCTAGATTGATTTCCTTTTCCTTGTAGAACAGCAAGGCATTCTCTTCAAGAAATTGAGTGATTTTTTGAACACCTGGCACCTCAGACTTTAACGCTTCGGAAAATGGGGTGGGCATACTTGTACCAATCTCTGTACCTTTTGGTGTCTGCCAGGTAATGTAAGTTTTATAAAGTTGGTCTCCGTTTTCATGAAAGCTATCATAAGAAAGTTCATTAAGGGAATCCATAACCAACAGGGTAGCCACAGCAAAGGCAACGGATAAACCTACTATATTTATTGAAGTAAACAGTCTGTTTTTCCAAAGATTACGCCAGGCGATTTTCAAATAGTTCTTAAACATGATTGTTGTTTTTTGATTGATTGTTACTCGTCTCTTAAAGACTCTACAGGGTTTGCAATGGCAGCCTGAAAACTTTGCCAGCTTACGGTTAGTAAAGCAATAAATAGCGCTACAATTCCGGCCAATGCAAAAACCCACCAACTTAATGTAGTTTTATATGCAAAACCTTCTAACCATTTGTTCATAGCATACCAAGAAATTGGTAAAGCAATAACAAAAGCAAGACCTACCCATTTCACAAAATCTTTATTTAATAGGGTAAGTACTTGAGCTATGGTAGCTCCATTTACTTTTCTAATACCAATTTCTTTTTTACGCTGAACTACCGTGTATGATGTAAGACCAAATAGCCCCATTGAAGCAATTATAATTGCTAGAAATGTGAAAATTTGAAATGCTGTGCCAAAGGCCTTATCTTCTTTATATTGAGCTTCGAACTTTTGATCTAGAAAAATATAATTAAAGGTACTCTGTGGAAAAACTTGTTTCCATTTGGCTTTTATCTGGTTTATCGCAGGAGTAAATCCGGCAGTAGATGTTACGGATGGGTCTAGCTTTACCAGAACATTGCTCACTTCTCTTTGATATCGTATGACCATTGGTAATACCGGACTTTTTAAACCAAAATGATAGTAATCTTTAATAACACCAGAAACCCGCCAATCATTATTGCCCCAGAAACTAATCGTTTTATTTAAAATATCTTCTGGTGACGAAATCCCCATAGTTTTCAGGAAAGTTTCATTCACTACAACTTGATTGCCTTCCCAATCCGATGAGGGTAAAAATGTTCCTCCAGCTAAAAACTCTATATCGACCAAGTCAAAATAATCAGGTTGGGCATGGTAACTATAGAATATCTTTTCATCTTTTCGTGTTCCGTCGGGTAATTCAATTCCTCGTGTTGATGATAGGTTGTCAAAACTATCACCAGGATAGGTTTGCGCTATTGCGGTATTTTTAACAAAAGACAAAGTTTTAAGTTCTTCCTTTAAAACCTGAAAATCGTTTACCACTAAAGAGTCTGCTTTTGATGTCACTACAGAACCTTTTAATGCAATAATTTGGTTCACGTTTGCGCCAATAGGTTTACTTTCTAAAAAGTTGATTTGTTTGGTGACAACAATAGTCCCGATTAATAAAATAATGGTCGCTAAAAATTGTGTTGTAATTAATCCTTTTCGAATATTTAACCCTTCAGCAGATGCCCTTACCTTTCCTTTTAAGGCTTTTGCCGGCGAATACCTACTTAGTAATACAGCTGGGTATAGACCAGCTAATAGCATCCCTAAAAGGATGAAAGCGAAGTATGGTAAAAAATCTATTATATTAGAAAAAGTAAGACTCAATTCTTTAGAGGTAATAGCATTATATGTGGGCAAAAGAATTAAAACCAGAAGAACTGCAAAACCTATCGCAATAAAATTTAGCAGCGTAGACTCCATTAAGGATTGGATAATTAATTGCGATTTTTGCGCACCTGCAACTTTTCTAATCCCGGTTTCTTTTGCCCGCTCCATCGATTTTGTTGCGGAAAGATTCACATAGTTTAACCACGATAGTATAAGGATTATAAAGGCAATAGCCGACAAAAACTTAATGCGTGTAGCACTTCCATTTACAGAGACTTCATAAGGTTTGTTAGAATATAAATGGATAGCCTCAATAGGTTCTATGTTATGTCTTTCTTCTTCATCTTCTTCAATATCACTATCAATTATTTTTTGGCGAAGAAGATCAGTATTAGTATTTGGAGCCAACTTTAAATAGGTATAATAATTATTCATGTTCCAATTGAGCTCATGGGCCCTTGGCCCCCAATCTGTCCAGGTTTTTTCGGTCTCATATGAAATCAAGAAAGAATTTCTATAATGGGCCGTTTTTGGAACATCTTCCATAATACCAGTTACGGTGAGCACTGCTTCTGTGCCTGCTCGATAAGCTGAGATCGTTTTTTGTATCGGATTTTCATTACCGAACAATTTTTTAGCGAATGATTTTGAAAGCACTATGGAATAGGGTTCAGCAAGTACTGTTTCTTTATTTCCTTTAAGTAAAGGGTAACTAAAAA
Organism: Croceitalea sp. W27; assembly: GCF_055693185.1. Classification (NCBI taxonomy): domain Bacteria; kingdom Pseudomonadati; phylum Bacteroidota; class Flavobacteriia; order Flavobacteriales; family Flavobacteriaceae; genus Croceitalea; species Croceitalea sp. W27. The sequence continues at coordinate 2,136,961 of NZ_CM146327.1, read as the reverse complement.
TATTAAAATAGGAGGGGTCTGCCAGCGACCCAAGAGGCTCTTCTAAAATTCGGTCTCCTACCTTAAAGGTCATCTTCTCAAAATAGTAGAAACGTACATAATCCAAGACTTCTGGAAATTCTTTCTTTAAAGTAGGGCCAGATAAATTATAGGTCATAGCGTCCCCAGGGGCGAAGGTGTCCCCACCTTCCAAGTAATCCATATAAGTTCTATACACATTCTCCGAACCTTTAAATTTGTCATAGCTATTCTCATAATTTACATATAGCATTATTAATACAAAAGAGGCGATTCCAATAGCTAGACCAAAAATGTTTATGAAAGAATACAACTTGTTTTTGAAGAGATAACGCGTTGCAATTTTTAGAAAAAGCTTATACATAAAGTGTTTGTTTGTGTTAGAAATACCTAGATCATTATCAAAAGTCTATTTTCATGCCAAACACATAAAGTATTGAAAAACAAATAACTGTAAAAATAAATAAAATGAGAAGTGTAAATTTTTTGGACAGGTTTTGTATAATATGTTTACACTTAAAATCTTTTAAACTATTCTGACCTTAGACTATTCACGGGATTTTGATTAGCCGCTTTATAGCTCTGAAAACTAACCGTTAATAAGGTCAGTAGAATGACCGCCCCACCAGATAAAAGAAACATCCATGGGCTTAATGAAATCTTATAGGCAAAACCTTCTAACCAAGTGGTTACCGCAAAATAGGATAATGGCATAGCTAAGATAAATGCCACTAGTAACCATTTTATAAAATCGTTGTTAAGAAGCACTAGTATTTCTGTCTTGCTCGCGCCGTTTACCTTTCGAATTCCTATTTCTTTATATCTACGCTGCGCTAACATCAAGGCAAGGCCCAATACGCCCATTGTGCAAACAAAAATTGAAATTAACGCAAAAAGCAAAATCAGTCTTTTCTGGAGTAATTCTGTTTTATAAACATCCCTGTAAATGGTATTCACTTCTACATAATCTAAAGGATATTCTGGAAATAGCGTGCTCCACACATGCTGCATGCTTTGAATAACTTCATTTTTAGATTTGGAATTATAGGAAATTACAATACTATTTAACCAGCTATTTTCCCTCTTAAATAGTACCAGAGGCTCCACCTTAGTTTGCAATCCCGATAAATGAAAATCTTCGACTACCCCAATAATTTTACCCTGGGGAAGTTCCACACCAGGCACTGGAGAGAGCAATTGAAATTCTTTACCTACTATAGCTTGAGCATCTTGAAAACCTAAATGATGTAAAGCACTTTCATTGATAAGATATTCCCCATTACCGCTTTCATCCATATTATCATTAGTAAAATTTTCACCACCCAAAAAGGTAAGTCCAAATACATCAGCAAAAGAGTAATCCGCCGCAAAAACTCCAATTGTATTAGTATCTTGTTCAGATTTGGGAGCATCTTGGAGCGTATAGGAAAACATATCATGTGTTTCGCTTCCAGGAGTATCCATCATTGCGGAGACAGAAGAAACCCCACTTTGTTTTAACAATTCGGTTTTAAAGAGGCCAAAATCTTTTTGAATTTCAGAATGTACCAAAGGCAAACAAACGATGTTCTCCTTAGCGCCCATGGCTTTGTCTAGGGCATAATTTGTCTGTTTGGATATAACCAGTACAACAACCAACATTATAATTACAAGGCTAAACTGTGTGACAAGCAAAACTTTGTGCGTTTTAGTTTTTCCTTCGTTTCTTAATTTTTTTTGAAGAGATACACGCCTCAAACGATTTTTTAATACCGGTTGTAAGCCTGCAAAAATCATGAGCATACTAGATATGCTAATCGTTAGCGCTATAAATAACCAATTATTCTCAATGAGATCGATCTGGTAGTTTTCATAAATCAAGGTATTAATGGGATATAGTAATGCGAGCGAAAAAACTATTGAAAATAGTATGACTAAAGCACTTTCAATTAAAAAGTAGCTACCCATGATTCGCTTGGATGACCCTAAAATTTGATTAATTGCCAAAAAAGTTGATAGGTAACCAGACATTCCCAGGTTTAGACTTGCAAAATTGCTCAATGCTATCAGTAGTAAAATTATCCCTGCAATTACTAGAACCCATATGTTGGACAGAGAACTATTTGGTTCAATTTCACGAAACAGATCAGACTGCAAATGAATATCAGTTATGTTCATTAAGTGAGCTGCAACCTCAGTTTTATCTGTCGTATTATCATTAGTAAATACATCTGCTAGGGCAAGAGATAATTTTTCACCTACAGCTTTAATATTTGTGTTTTCCGCTAAAAGTAAATATTGATAGGCCCAGCCCTGAATTTTGTCTTTCCCGGGCATAAATAAAATATCAGGATGTAGATGACTTTGTTGTTTGGGGTTTTCCATTACCCCCATGATTTGAAAATCAGCTTTTGTAGCATTAAAATGACCTTCTGGTAAAGAGATTACTTTACCAATGGGATTACTCTTTCCAAAAATATTTTCTGCAAGTGATTTTGAAACCACCACCGAACCTGGGTTCTGAAAAACGGTTTTCGTATCGCCCTTTAGTAATGGAATATCAAAAAGCTCAAAAAAAGAGTCATCAACTGCAAAGCCTTGATTTATTGCATAATATTTTTCTTGGTGCCGTATAAGCTTACCACGAATTGGTGCTAAGCGCACAAAATGTTCAATTTCGGGAATTGCTTCTGTTAATGAAGGCAGTTCTTGAGCGGCAAAAAAACGTGCAAAATGATTGTGCTCTAAAAAATCTGGACTAGTAGCAGTTAACCGATAAATATTTTCTGCCTTAGCATACTGCCTATCATAACCTAATTCATTCTTAATAAAAAGTGCAATAAATATGATTCCACATAAACCAAGTGCTAGACCAATAACTTTAATACCGTTTAAAACAGGTCTTTTTTTTATGTTCCTTAATGCGTATTTTATTAGCATAAGATGAATTTATATATTTTATTCCGTACGCAAACTTTTGACAGGGTTTACAATAGCCGCTTTAATACTTTGGTAGCTTACAGTTATTATGGCAATCGATATGGCTATAAGCCCAGCGAGCGCCAAGATCCACCAACTGACTTCAATTCGATATGAAAAATCTTGTAACCACTTGTTCATTGCGTACCAACCGATGGGTAATGATATAAATATGGCAACACCTACAAGTTTTAGAAAATCTAAGGTAAGTCGATATGAAATTTGGCCAACACTAGCCCCTAAAACTTTTCTTACACCGATTTCCTTGGTACGTTTTTCTGCATTAAATGCGGCCAACCCGAATAAGCCAAGGCAAGCAATAAAAATGGAAAGAACTGTAAAAACAATAAAAATTCGCCCCAATCTTTGTTCGGCCCGATACGTATTATTAAACGACTCATCCATAAAACTATAAGCTAAAGGTTGTTCAGGAATATTTTTATCCCATACTTGTTCAATTGCAGCTATTGTATTAGAAAAATCCCTTCCACTGAGTTTGACGGCCAAGTTTCCTGTTGAGGTTCCTAATCTCAGGCTTAGTGCGCCAATGTCATCTCGTAATGTTTCAAAATGAAAGTTATCAACGACACCAATTATGGTATAAAATTCGCCATTTTCATCTCCTATATCACTAGATACTCTTAAACCTAGAGCCTCTTTGGCACTTACACCTAAAAGTGACGCCGCAGTTTCATTTATTATTATTGCTGTAGAATCCGCTGTCCGTTGTGGACTAAAATCGCGTCCTGCCTTAAGTTCAATACCTAAAGTTTTTAAATAGTCGTAGTCAACAAGCCATCGCTGCATGTTAACGGCATCTTCTTGATTATTAAAACCTTCTTTAAAATAAGTGTAATCTGATCTTGAAGATGGTGTTGGCAAAAAACTGCTTATTGCAGCGCTTTCAACTTGAGCGAGTTTTTGCACTTCTTGCTTAATTACATCGCCTTTTTCCCTTGCGCCATAAAAGTCTTGAACGATTAAAATCTGATCTTTTGAAAAACCCAATTCTTTACTTTGTATATAATCGAGCTGGTTAAATACTACAAGTGTACCTACTATTAAGAACACAGAAATAGCAAATTGAAAAATTACTAATGAGTTACGAATATTACCTCCGCCTACACTTGATTTACCTAACCCTTTCAGAACTTTCACCGGAATAAATCGAGACATAAAAAAAGCAGGGTACCATCCTGAAAATAAGCTTAATACAACTGTTGAAAAAAGTACAACTAACCAAAAAATCGGATTGAGATAGGGTATACTTATTTCTGTTCCTGCAAGCTCATTAAAAAAAGGCATTACAAAAATTGCGATTACAATTGCTGCCAAGAGCGAAATAAAAGAGATAAGTGCAGACTCTGTTAAGAACTGTCTTATTAAACCAGATTTATTTGAACCTAAGGTTTTTCGAATACCCACTTCTTTGGCCCTCTTTAAAGAATGGGCAGTAGACAGATTCATAAAATTTACACTTGCCAATAGAATTAAGAACAACCCGATAAAAGAAAGAATGTAAATGTTTTGGATAGATCCATTTGCGCTCAATTCAATATGAGCATCTGAATGTAAGTGTATATCTGTTAAAGGGATGGAATAATAATTCACATAGTTTCCCGAGGCCCTAAAGTCTTTTTCTGTAATCCCTGGATAAATGTTTTGCACCCAAGGAATTAGATAATCTCCAACAATTCCTTGAAGCGGAGCTTGAAAATCTTCAATTTTTGCACTTGGAATAAGCTTAATAAAAGTAAAATAGTTATGGCTCCCCCATTCATTTTGTTGGGCATCTTCATAACCAGACATGGCCATAAAAATGCTGTGATCACGCAATAAAGAGTTTTTAGGTAAATCATTAATTACCCCAGTGACGGTATACGTATCTGTATTGTCAAGAACTAGTTCTTGCCCCAATGCATTGTTAACCCCAAAATGCTTTTCTGCCGCTGTTTTGGTAAGTATTAGGGTATTTGGTTCTTTTAGCGCAGTTCTGGTGTCGCCAACTAGTAAATCAAGACCGAACATTTTAAAGAAGTTGGCATCGGCATACGCAGAATGGAGTTCTTTAGTATTATTTTTTGCAGCACTTTTACGTAAAAGAATACTTCCTAAATTTCTAATTCGGGTAGCCATTTCTACTTCCGGAAAGTCATTTTCCAATACTGCTGCCATAGGTGCAGCTGTTTCAGCAGATATATTTTCATCTCCACCAAATTTAATATCCGCATTTATCCTATGAATGCGGCTGGCGTCAGCGAACATTTTATCATAGTTCAACTCATTATGAATATATAATGAGATTAGTAAAACACCGGACATACCTATGGCAAGACCAAAGATGTTTAATGAAGTAAAAAAGGGCTGTCTTTTAAGACTACGCCAGGCAACTTTTAGATAATTTTTAAACATGACCAATTCGTTTTTTGATTGATATGTAATTGAAATCTAATTTTATGCCATTATTTAACTAGTTGCAAATCAAATATTTAAAACAATCACCTAATTATAGACTGTAAATTTTTTTTACACCTTATGTATAATTAATTTACAAGGCTATTCTGTTCTTAGACTTTTTACCGGATTCCGTTTTGCTGCCTTAACTGCTTGATAACTTACCGTTAGGAATGCGATAACCAATGCTGAAAGACCGGCTAATGCAAACACCCACCACGAAAGGTCTATGCGGTATGCGAAATCTTGAAGCCATTGATTCATGGCGTACCATGATATGGGAATAGCAATCAAGAGCGAAATGCCTACCAACTTTAAAAAGTCTTTTGAAAGTAAAGCGGTAATACCACTTACAGAAGCCCCTAATACTTTGCGGACTCCTATCTCTTTGATTCTGTTCTGAGCCATATAACTAGCCAAACCAAATAGCCCTAAACAGGAAATTAGAATGGTTAAAAGCGTAAAAAGACTAGCGAGTTTTTCAAAGCGTTGTTCACTAACAAAATTTCTGGCATACACTTGGTCCACAAACTCATAATTAAAAGGATATGTGGGATTTTGGTTTTTAAAAATAGTTTCAATTATTGCCAAATTATCTGCAACATTTTGGTCTGAATTTAACTTAATGTGAATAGTATTTAACCACCATTGGGCACCTTGAATAATCATTGGCTCAATTTTTTGAAAGGGGGAGTTGAACACAAAATCTTCCACTACACCTATCACCTGCCAATCGGTATTGTTATCTTTAATGATTTTTCCCAGTGGGTCATCGAAACCCATCAAACTAACGGCTGCCTCATTTAAAATAACCCCCGTAGAATCCGTAGGATATCTTTGTAAATCAAAGTCTCTACCTTGTATTAAGTTTAGTCCCAGTGTCTTAACCACATCGGCATCAGTACTCATACGGTGGACCAAAGTTTTATTCTCAGGATTCTTTCCTGGCCACTCTATACCCCAAGAATTGCTCCAACTTTCCGTTACCCTACTACCCATTCTTGAAATGGATGTAGCGCTCCCACTTTTTAAAAGTTCGGTTTTAATGGTTTCGTAGCTTTCTTCTATTTCGCCTTCAATAGTTATGGTGATTAATTGGTCTTTGTTGTAGCCCAATTTCCGATTTTGAACAGTATCAATTTGCTGCCTAATAACGATAGTAGCCGTAATTAAAATGATGGCCACGGAAAATTGGATGACTACCAATACCTTTCTAGGAGTTACGAGCGTATTGATTTTTTGGAAAGTTCCCTTTAATACTGAAGAGGGTTTGAAGGAAGACAGATATAGAGCAGGGTAGCTTCCCGCTAGAATTCCTGTAAACAATACAATTCCTAAGATAGAGAGATATAACCAGGGATTTTTCCAATTAATGGAAAGCTCAATGTTTATTAATTCTGAAAACCATGGCAGTACCGATATGACCGTTCCCAAAGCAACAATTGTAGCTAGAGTACTGATGAGAATAGACTCTCCCAAAAATTGCCAAATCAATGTATATTTTCTAGCCCCAACAACTTTTCGAACGCCTACCTCCTTGGCTCGCTTTTCACTCCGTGCCGTGCTAAGATTCATAAAGTTAATACAGGCAATCACCAAAACGATTACTGCAATTAGGGCAAACAGCCTAATGATATCGATAAGTCCACCTGTTTCTATACCGTTTTCAAATTCAGAATATAAGTGTGACCGAGTGTAGGGATAGAGATAAGTAATCATATTGGGTGATTCTCTATCGTATTTCTCTCTGAGGGTTGAAACCTTCTTAGAAAAAGCATGATAATCCACGTCCTCCTTTAACAGGACGAAAGTACCGACCGAGTTGTTGTCCCAATATTCATCATCCCAATTGCGCTGTTTCAAATAGGACCACGGTATTAAATATTCAAATCTGAAGTCTGAATTTTCAGGAAGGTCTTTAAGAATTCCACTTATCTTAAAAGAATCCCTGTCATCCATTTCAACCACTTGTCCAATAGCTGGTTCGTCACCAAACATCTTTTTGGCGAAGGATTCTGTCACCACTAAACTGTTTACATCTTCGAGAACCGCTGTTATGTTTCCTTCTATCAATGGAAAACTAAAAATCTTTAGGAAGCTAGGGTCTACTATAGTACCCGTTGATTGGATACTCTTGTCGCCCTGACTAAAAAGAAAATTGAAATTGTAAAAATATCGGGAGACTTCCTCGATTTCTGGATAGTCTTTTTTTAAAGTAGGAGCCATCACTTTTGGAGTACTGTTCCAAGTCCATATTTCTCCGTCTACAGGATACTTATTGTACACCTGATAAATTCTATCCTTCTTTTCATGGAATTGGTCATACCCAATTTCGTAGTTAACCCAAAGAAGTATCAGGGCAGAAACCGTTAGACCTATTGATAAACCAAAAATATTCAGTAGCGAAAAGCTCTTATTTCTAAGAAGATTCCGCCAAGCGATCTTTAGATAGTTTTTAAACATGATTACTTTTTTTGATTGATATGTAATTGAAATCTAATTTTATGCCATTATTTAACTATTTATAAATCAATTGTTTAAAATAATCATCCAACTATAGACTGTAAATTTTTTTTACACCTTATGTATAATTAATTTACAAGGCTATTCTGTTCTTAGACTTTTTACCGGATTCATCATTGCTGCCCGGATGGATTGAAAACTTACCGTAAACAAGGCAATTGCTATCGCTAGTAATCCGGCGATAAAAAATATAGACCAGCTTATGTTTATACGGTACGCGTAATTTTCTAGCCAACCATTCATCACCCAATAGGCTAAAGGAAAACTTATCAAAAGAGAAACTAAAACAAGCTTTACAAATTCCTTCGATAACATTTTGGTGATATTAAATACACTGGCCCCTAAAACTTTACGAACGCCGATCTCTTTTTTGCGCTGTTCTGCCATAAAAGCAGCTAATCCAAAGAGCCCTAAGCAAGCAACAAATATGGCTAAGCCACAGAATAAAAGCCCCAGAGTTGCCGCTTTTCGTTCTAAGGAATAGAAACGTTCAAGATTCTTGTCTAAAAAGACGTATTCAAAACCTGATTCTGGTACAACTTCTTTAAACTTTGCTTCTAGTTCTCCCATAATAACCGGTAATGAAGCACTATTAAAACGCACCAAAGCAAACGATTTGGCTTCTGATTTTCCATTATGGAAAGCGTATGCTCCAATAGGTTCGTGTAGCGATTCAAAGTTAAAATCATCAATTACACCAACTATGGTGGCATTATCCCTAAAACCGCCTATCAAGACTTTTTTACCTACAGCATCTTCTACAGAATAACCTAAGTATCGCACTGCTTTTTTGTTTAAGACAACATCAATTAAGGTGTCATTTTCTTGTTTTACACTTGGCAGCATTTTACCTGATAACAGTTTTAACTTGAGCAAATCAATAACTTCGGCATCAACACGATTGGTACTTATCTGTAATCCGTTTTCATCTTGCTCATTTTTAAAAAGCATTCTTCCACTTACCGTAACCCCAGGGAACCCTTGCGCCATGGCAGTATTGGTTACATTACTTAAAGACTTGAACTCTTGTACCAACGCTGTTTTCTTTGCTGTTTCGTTAATGGCCATGGTAGAAATAGCGACCGTATGTTCAGGTTCATATCCTAATTCTTGATTTTGTATTAATTGTAATTGCTTATAAATGGTAATAACACCAACAATAAGCATCACAGAGGCAGCAAACTGTAATACTACCAGCCCTTTTCTAATATTCACAACGCCTCCTGCCTGTTTTATTTCTGGATTAAGAATCGCTTTTGGAGAAGAACGCGACAAATAAAATGCAGGATATGACCCCGAAATAAGCGTTGTGATTGCCCAAAAAACAAACAAGCCAATCACTAATTCTGCTTTAAACAATAAAGAAATATCGAGCTGTTGTTCCGTAATGGCGTTAAAAATTGGAACGGTAACAACCGCTAATACTACTCCAATAACTAAAGCAATAAACGTTATTAAACCTGTCTCTGCATAAAAACGAACAATCATGCTTTTAGATGATGCTCCAAGTGTTTTGTTAATACCAACATCTTTTGATCGTTTTTGAGACCTGGCAGTCATTAAATTCATATAATTGACACAGGCTATTATTAGAATTAATAAGCCTAGAATGGATAAGTTTTCTATCTCGCTAATATTACCGACTCTGTTGGTATACGAATTAACGTAATTTGAGGAATACAAATGAACTTTCTCTAAAGGCTGCAAGGATAGTGTAAACCATTGCCCCTCTTTCGCTACATTTTTATCTAAAATAGCTTGCATTTGCAATTCTGTTGCTGCGACAGAAGTGTTTTTTTTAAGCTGAACATAGGTTTCAAAACTAGAGTTGCCCCAAGTAGGGTTTTTTGCTGCCCAAGAAGAACTAAAAGACCCTATAACATTACAATGCAAAGTACTATTCCCCGGGAAATCTTTAAATACACCTGTTACTTCTAGTTGCTTTTCATTGTCTACCGTGATTGTTTTGCCCAAAGGATTGTTGTCGCTAAAATATTTTTTAGCAGTACTTTCTGATAAAATCACGGTATTAGGTCTATCTAAAGCAGCATTGGAATTCCCTTTTACAAATTCCATATTAAAAATGGAAAGTAAATCAGGGTCACACCAATACAATTCTTTCTCTAAAAAGTTAGATTCATCGATTTTGATAAATGCGGTCTGCCCAAAATCATGTTTTAGCATGCAAGAGGCGTAAGCTATATCAGGAATATCGGATTTTAATGCCGGAGCTAATGCAGCCGGCGCAGTGCAAAACACCTGATTACCATAAGATTCGCCCGTGTGAATAAGGGTCCTATAAATATCATCTTTGTTTATATAATCTGTGTCATAGCTCCGTTCATAGGCAATGAACATAAATAAAAGTATCGTAATCGCTAAACCCAAAGAAAGGCCCACAATATTTATAACCGAAAACATACGGTTAGCTTTCAAATTTCGCCAAGCTAATTTTAAATGATTTGTAATCATGATTCTCGTTTTTTGATTTTGATTAAACTCAACATAGAATGATTGTGTTTTTTATTCCGTTCTTAAGCTTTTGATAGGGTTCTGTAAAGCGGCATGTAATGACTTATAGCTAATGGTAGCAAAAGCGATCAGCATGGTAAATATGGCTGCCAAAGCAAAAAACCACCACTTTATTGTTATATGATATGCGAAATTTTCAAGCCAGCTATTCATCAAATAATACCCCAATGGAAATGCCACTAAAAATGAAAGTCCGATAAGTTTTAAAAAATCTTTTGAAAGCATTGTAACAATTTGATAAACCGAAGAACCTAAAACTTTTCGTATACCTATCTCTTTAAAGCGTTGTTCGGCAGTAAAAGTTACAAGACCAAATAGACCCATACAGGCCACTAAAATGGTAAGTATCGCAAAAATGTTGAGCACAGTTCCCATTTTTTGCTCAGCAACATAGGTGTCTCTATAAGACTCATCTAAAAGGGCGTAACTAAAAACTTCATCTGTGTTGAAACCATTCCACAATTGTTGTGCGTCTGCAATAAGGGCTTTCATATTTGCTGTTTTTGCCCGCACAACAAGACCCCCGGCAGAACCATAGTTCATAATTAAGGGTTCTATGGTTTTATGAAGTGATTCATGATGAAAATCTTTTACTATTCCAATTACGGTCACTGTTTCATTTCCGTTGTCAGTTGCTCTTTCAAAGCTTTTTCCTAATGGATTTTCACCAAGACCGAATGCTTTTACGGCACTTTCGTTTATGATGACCTTGTCTTGTTCAAAACCAAAATCATCTGAAAAATTTCGACCCTCTAACAAGGTCATGCCCATTACATTCATGTATGCACCATCAATATCATACTGCATACTTCTTCTAATAAATTTGCCGTTTTTATAGATTGGAGATACTGAATTATTGGAAGGGCCTGCCGGAACAAATCCTGATACGCTAACGCCTGCTACTTTTGAATTTTTAAGCAATTCATTTTTAAGGGCATTTCTTTTGTTTTCTCCAAGAAGATAGGCATCCCTAAGAACCAATATTTCGTTCTTATCGTAACCTAGACTTTTGTTTTGAATGTAAGACATCTGTTGATTTACCACTAGTGTACCCAATATTAATGCTGCCGATATTACAAATTGAAAAACTACCAGCCCACTGCGTAAACCTTTTGTTCTGCCACTGCCAGAGAATTTATTTTTTAAAGCTGTTACGGGTTTAAATGAGGATAGGAAAATAGTGGGGTAGCTACCAGCCAAAAGACTTATGAGTAAAGTGGCTACCAATAAAGCCGAGATAAGCTTAGGGGTTACCAAATAGGATAATTCAAGTTCTTTTCCTGAGATTGTATTGAAATAAGGTAGTACAATGGCCACTAATACTACGGCAAATAGCATTGCCATAAGTGTTGCCAAAAAAGACTCCATTAAAAACTGATTTGCAAGCTGCTTTCTGCGTGACCCCAACACTTTACGAATGCCTATTTCCTTTGCTCTTTTAGAAGCTGAAGCGGTTGAGAGATTCATAAAATTGATACAGGCGATGAGCAGCATAAAAAGTGCTATGGCACTGAAAATGTAAACGTATTTTATATCACCGCCTTCTTCTAAAGAGGATGCTTTGGTAAATTCTGAATTTAGGTGAATACTGGTCAAAGGCTGTAAAAAGAGACCTATCGGGTTTTCTTTGCTGAACTCGGCGAAAGAAATACCTATTTCTTCTTGAAGTTGAGGCCCCATATTTTTTTCTACGACCCCTGGTAATTTTGATTCTAAATCGCTTTGAGAAGCTCCCTTTTCTAGCTCTAGATAGGTATGAAAATTACCTTGAGTCCAAGAATTACTATTAGCGGCAGATAAACCTTGCATAGAAATAAAGGCGTCAAAATGAAAATGCGCGTTTTTAGGAATATTTTTCATCACCGCACTAATTTTATAAGGCTGACTTTCTTCGTTTAAGGATAACGACTTACCGATCGGGTCTTCTTCTCCAAAATACCTGAATGCTAATTCTTCGGTAACTACAATAGCATATGGAGCGTCTAAAGGATTTTTGTATGTGCCTTTAATAATGGGCATTGTAAAAACATCAAAAAAGTTTGGATCAACATAGGCCAGGCTCGTATTGTTAAATTTGACCTTGTTATAGCTGATACTGGGATTGTGAATTTTTTGTAAACGCGTAGCATCTAAAACTTCTGGAAAGACTTCCTTTAATGTTTGGGCAACAGGAGCCATTACTACCGCCTCCCTAATATCTTCATTTTCAATTTTAGCTTTGAGCACAACCCGGACGATTTCATCCGCTTTTTCATTGAAGGTGTCATAGTTCAATTCGTCTACAACAAAAAGCATTATCAGCAAACAAGAAGCTATACCTAAAGTGAGACCAATAATATTGATAGCGAATATTCCTCTATTCTTTCTAATGTTTCGCCAGGCTACTTTTAGATAATTTTTAAACATGACCGATTCGTTTTATGATTGACTTACGAATTAAAATCGATTACCATGCCAAGCATATAAACAATTGATAATCAATTATATAAAAATAAACCATTGTGTTAGTGTGTAAATTTCTTTTACAGTTTATGTACAACATATTTACACCTTACTAAACCTAAACGCCTTGTTTTAAAGTTTTTAGAACAAGGCATAGTATTATTATTCTGTCCGTAAACTTTTTACCGGGTTTTGTTTGGCAGCTCTAATTGCTTGAAAACTTACCGTTAACACAGTTACCCCCATAGCTCCCAACATGGCCAATGCAAAAATCCACCATTTTAAGATTACTCGGTACGGGTATTCTTGTAGCCAACCGTTCATAATATAGTAGGCAATTGGCACTGCAATAAAACAGGATATCACCACCAACTTTAAAAAATCTTTAGAGAGCATATTCCAAACATTGAATACAGAAGCCCCCAATACTTTGCGAACCCCAATTTCTTTGGTACGCTGCTCTGCTACAAAAGATGTAAGGCCAAATAACCCTAAACAACTGATTAAGATGGCCAAGGCCGTAAAAATGCCTGAAAGCGTGCCTACGCGCTGCTCCGCAGCAAATTTTTCAGCATATTTATCGTCTACAAAATCATATTGAAACGGAATCGCGGGAAAATTATCTTTGAATATCCGTTCTATGGTCGCAATGCTTTTGGCTGCACTTTGCTTCGGATTCAACCTTAGGGTGTAGTAGCTAAAATTATCATGACGGTCGTATACGTACCAAGCTTGCTTTACCGCTTCATACGGAGATTGGGCTATAATATCTTCAACTACGCCAATAATTTTTCTTGAAGGCCCTGGGTCTTCTTCATCGGTATCTCTGATTACCATGCCAACGGGATTTTCAACTCCCATATATTTGACGGCGGTTTCATTAATTAAAATTCCCAATGAATCCGAAGCCATATCCCTAGAAAAATCCCTTCCTTGAACAATCTTAAGGTTTAAGGTACTTGCATATTCGGGTGAGACTTCCGTCCAAGCGAAATCTTCTTGAAAGCCCTCTGGTTTTCCTTCCCAGGTATAACCACTTCTGTTAGACCAAACTTGGGTAGTAGGGCTACTAGAGGTAGCCATGGCAGTGGCGGCACCAGAGCTTAAAAACTGCTCACGCATTAAATCTGTCTTACCCGTAAAATCGGCGGACCATGTGGGTATTTGAATCAGCCCTTCTTTATCATAACCTATTGGACGATTTTTAGCGTGATTTATTTGTTGCATCACAATTACGGTACCAATAATAAAAGCCACCGAAACCGTGAATTGAAGTACTACTAAAATCTTTCTTGGCAAGCCAGCATATTTGCCCGACTTAAAAGTGCCTTTTAGAACATCTACAGGTTTAAAAGAGGAAAGATAAAGTGCGGGGTAACTACCGGCCAACAAAGCAGTAAATAATATAAAAACAACCGAAATCAACCAAAAAGAACCATTGTTCCAGGGAAAAGTAATTTCTTTACGGGCCAGTTCATTGAATCCATTCAAAGATAGAAGTACAATAACAGCTGCAACAACAAAAGCAAAAAGAACTACTAAAAAAGATTCACTCAAAAACTGATATATCAATTGCCCTTTCTGAGAGCCAATGGATTTACGTATTCCTACTTCTTTAGCGCGTTTTTCTGAGCGAGCAGTACTTAGGTTCATAAAGTTGATACACGCCAAAAGCAGTACAAAAGCCCCAATGATTCCGAACAACCAAACATATTTTATACGACCGCCGACTTGTTTACCATTTTCAAAATTGGAACGCAGATACCAGTCCTCCATCGGTAACAGAAAAAGTTGGGGGTTGAATTCTGCGGTATCTTCATTAAGGTCTTTTTTTACATTTCTGATGGTTTCGGAAACTGTTTCCATATTGGCGTTTTCTGCCAACTGCACAAACAATTGAAAAGAATTATTGCCCCAGTTGTCAAGTGAATTTTTAATCCATTCGCGATTGGCTACATAATTATCCCAAGGGATAATATAATCGGTATCATTAAAGGTATTGTTATAAGGGATATCTTCATAAACGGCAGTTACATTTAAATCATACTCGTTGCTGATTTTAACGACTTTTCCAATAGGATCTTCTTTGCCAAAAAGCGCATCAGCTGTGGATGCCGAAAGCATTATAGAATTGATTTCCTTGAGCCCATTTTTTTCGCCCTTTATAATTTCAAGATTAAGAAATTCAGGAGCCATTGGCTGCATATAATTACCTGGGCGAGAGATACTATTATCCTTATATTTTATATAGCTGTCTTGTGTCCAAGAGGCCATCATTAAATGTTTAAAATTATCAGCGTACCCATCTCTTAATGCTGGTTCTAGAGGTAGTGGTATTGCGGGCCCGGTTCCCGTTCGGCCATTGAAGGTTTGTGACTGAAAAACCTGCGCAATTTTATCTTTATTTACGTAGTAACCGTCACGTGTTAACTCATCATACATCCAAAGACCAATAATAAGTGTTACTGCCATACCTAGGGCCAGCCCTCCGATATTAATAACAGTATACCCCTTGTTTTTTAAGAGGTTTCTCCAAGCTATTTTTAGATAATTTTTGAACATGATGATTTCGTTTTTTGATTGATGTTATTCTGTTCTAAGACTTTTTACCGGATTGGCTACAGCTGCTTTAATAGCTTGAAAGCTTACCGTTAATAATGCGATACCCATAGCTACTATTCCTGCTGCTAAAAACACCCAAGCACTCATCGTAATTTTATAAGCAAAGCTTTCTAGCCATGATCTCATGAACCACCATGATAAAGGAATTGCAATGAGCAAGGCAATCACTACTAGACCCATAAAATCTTTAGAAAGCAACTTAACGATGCCCGAAATGCTTGAACCCAATACTTTACGTACTCCTATTTCTTTTTTTCGTTGTTCCGCTGTGTAAGCTGCCAGACCAAACAAACCTAAACATGAGATAATGATGGCAAGTACTGCAAATATTTTTGCTAACTCGCCTACCAATTCTTCGTTTCTAAACCTAGCATTGAAGAGGTCATCTTCAAACCGATACTCAAACGGGAATCCAGGATTGTATTTTTTCAAAACATTCTCGATAGCCGCAAGTGCATCCGTTTTAGATGATTTGGGTTTTATGTTTATATACATGGTGTTCGCATTGTCAGAATAACTATAAAAAATAACCGGTCCTGTATTGTTATTACCGTATACGTCCCCATAGACATAATCATTTACTATACCTACTACATTATAGTTGATATTCTCGTCCGTAATAGTTTTTCCGATAGCACTATCTTCTCCCATCAATTTAGCAAAAGATTGGGTTATTATAACATTGGTACTGTCTATAATAGCATTGTTGTTGAAGCTACGACCTTCAAGTAAATTTAATCCTACAGTGCTAAAAAAGTTTGGACTTACAAACCTATATCTCACCAATACATTCTCGGAATTCTGCCCCCCTTGCCATCGATATCCTTGCCCATTAAAACCTCCTGTGAGCATGTTTGCATTGGTCAGCGCCACATTATGTATTAGACCTGATGCTATCATTTCCTCTTTAATAGGTTGAAATTTCTCAATCATATTCCCGCTTACGGGTAGATTTAGTAATGTTTCTTTGCTATAACCTACATCCCTAGTGCTTACATGTTGTATTTGTTGATAGATTATAGTGCTGCAGACAATAAAAACTATAGAAACGGAAAACTGGGCAACCACAAGACCTTTTCTTATTACGTTAGCGTTTCCTTCGCTAGAACCTGCGCCCTTAAGGACTTTTGCCGGGCGGAAAGAAGATAAATACAGAGCGGGATACCAGCCAGCTAGTAGCCCACATATAAGCGTAATGCTCAATAGGGAAAATAGATGCATAGGACTAGACAGCCTAAATTCAATCTGCTTATCTACTAAGCTATTGAATGATGGCAGTAAAACCATTACTAAAACAATACTCAACAGGGCGGCGATACTTGCCAGAATAATGGCTTCTGTCATAAATTGGCCTATCAATCTTTTTTTACTAGATCCCAATACTTTTCGCACACCAACTTCATTGGCCCGCTTACCACTTCTCGCCGTAGATAGGTTCATAAAATTGATACAGGCAATCAAAAGAATAATCAAAGCGATGAAGGTCAGCGACCTTACCAAAGTAACCCTGCCTCCAACAATTTTTCCTTCTTCAAACTCGGAACGTAGATGCCAATCCTTAATGGAATGTAAAAACGCCTCATTTGGAACTTCCGTGGCATATTCTATTTTGGAAGCTATCATTTTCCTGACCTTGCTATCTACTGTTTTAAAGTCAGTATTTGGAGTAAGTTCTACGAAAGTATCAGCAAAATTTCCACCATATTGTTCGGCCCATGCCATATTTTCTTGTCCCAATTGAAAACGCTGAAAGGGTATAAGCCAATCAAATTTATAGGTAATGGTACTTGGCAAATCTTGTATTATACCTGTTACGGTAAAGGAAAACTCACTATTCAATTGTAGTACTTTATTCAAGACGTTTTTATCGGTGCCGAAAAGCGCTATTGCGGTTTTCTGTGTCAACACAATTGCGTCCGGTCTAGAAAGGGCCGTGTTCAATTCTCCCTCCAAAAAATTTAAACTAAAGATTTCTAAAAAATCAGGTTGCACGTACCTTCCAAATCTATTGATTCCCGTTTCCCCGTTTGTGAGCAACATCTTATCCCCAAATGTTGCGGCAGATTTTGCAATTCCAGGTACTTCTTCTTTTAAATCTTTGGCAAGGGGTCCAGGGGTAACGTTATAAGTATATACTTCCCCTTCAAAAGTCTGGTTGGTGGGCACGTAATAGACCAGATCCTGTTTTGGAAAAACACTATCATAATTCACCTCATCTTCAACCCAAAGCAAAATTAGGCAAGCACATGTAATTCCAATGGCCAGACCAAAAATATTCAAGGCACTGTAGCCCTTATTTTTCAGTAAGTTCCTCCAAGCAATTTTTAAATAGTTTTTAAACATGGCCTATATTTTTTGGATGGTCGCTTCACCTATTATTATTCCTTTTTTTATTTCAGGAGAGCCCCTATAGGCAATAACAGCTTCACCATAAGCAGTAACTTTCAATCTGTCTTTAACCGAGATGCGATAGCTTCCTTCTCCGTAGGCTGTAATTTTAGCACTATTGGTTTCAACATCAAGCATATTTATTTTAGTTTCACCATATGCTGTGATTTTTTGATTATCAATACTTCCTTTTTTAAGTTCTAGATAACTTTCTCCATATACTGTAGTCGTCAAGTTATTTAAGCGTACTTCATTAAAATATACTTCGGACTCTCCAAAAAGCTTTAGTGTAAACTCAGATTGATCTAGTATACTTTCGCAAATAAATTTTTCGGCACCTCTTAGCGAAAGTTCTTCTAACTGGGTGTAGGTTACGGTGGCTATAATAACTGTGCCTTTATAAATAGGTTTATTGTAACTGTAATTGTCTCCTTTTTCCTTTTTACTATCCGTGTATGTCTTTGCACCATCTAGATAAAGGCGAAGGGTTGAACCCACGACTTCAACGTTTAATTTTTCAAGTGGCTCCGTACTGCTATGTATTTTAATATTGTTTTGAGAACCTTGCACGAAAGTGACCGAGATGTGCGGACTTACAATTACCTTGTCAAAGTCTTCGACAGAGATTGTCTTGATCTGGGAAAACGCATTGATTGAGAACAATACGAAAACAAATGCTATAAGATTGAAACTGATATTTTTAATGGATGATTTCATGATTTTGTTTTTATGATTGATGATGTTATTCAGTTCTTAAATTCTTTACTGGGTTGGTTAGTGATGCCTTAATCGCATGAAAACCAACGGTACCCAATGCTATAATTGATGCTATAAGTCCGGCAAGCGCAAATATCCACCACTGAAGATCTATTCTATATGCGAAATTGTCTAACCATGATTTCATTGTAAATGCTGCAATCGGTACTGCGATTAAAAATGCAATACCCACTAGTTTCATAAATTCAAGTGATAATAAGTTGACCACTGTGGTAACAGAAGCCCCTAGTACCTTGCGAATACCTATTTCACGACGACGCTGTAACATACTGTAAGCAGCAAGCCCTAGCAACCCAAGGCAAGAGATGAAAATTGCCAAAACTGCGAAATTGACAAAGATCTTTCCGAAACGTTGTTGGGTTCTATATTGTCTGTCAAACGCCTCATCTAAGAAATAATAGTTGAATGGATTGGTCGGCATTACTTTATTCCATTCAGTTTCTATGGCAGCTATTGTTTTGGACATGTCGTTCGACTGTATGGTAACCGATAAAAAATCGCCCCCGGCCTCTGAAACCGTTATGCTCATGGGGTTAATTTTTTCTTCTAACGACTTAAAATGGAAGTCTTTTACCACACCTATTATTTCCCCTTGTTTGCCCCATTGAGAAAAACTGGCTCCAAGCGCATCTTCAGGTGAAACATAACCTAATAATTTTACCGCTCGTTCATTTATTATCATTGCGGCAGTGGAGTCGGAGGCAAAGGCTTTAGAGAATGACCTGCCTGCCAATAGTTTCAATCCGTATTGGTCCATATAATCATAATCCACGAAAAATGCATCTATATGAACCGCCAATTGTTCATTGGTGCTATCTTCTATAAGTGAATAGGCGATATTATTCTTAACACCGGGAACACTTGAAGTGTAACTCGTTGATTTTATTTCTGGAATTTCATTTAGTTTTTGCTGAAGCGCTTTTCTTTCTGGAATATAACCCGTCTCCAAAACAACAACATGATCTTTGTTAAAACCAAGCTCTTGATTGCTCATATGCCCCATTTGGTTATAGATTACTATTGTACCTATAATCAGAGTAATAGAAATGGTGAACTGCGCAATCACCAAGCCTTTTCGTAAAAGAATACCGCTAGAGCCTGTTGAGAAATTGCCTTTTAAAACATTTACAGGCTTAAAAGAAGAAAGCACAAACGCAGGATAAATTCCAGCTAGCACCCCTATTAATAACGAAGTTATGAATAGAATGAATATGTAACCAGGATTTGATAAAATGCCTGAACTAATTTCTTTACCTATAAATTCTTTAAAAGCAGGTAGGGCAAGTCCTGAAAGAAAAACTGATAAAAGAAAAGCAAGTAGAACGATGATTATCGACTCACCTATGAACTGTTTGGATAGTTGGTTTTTTTCAGCACCGATCACCTTTCTGACACCGACTTCTTTTGCCCGTTCTACGGAACGAGCTGTAGTTAAATTGACAAAGTTGATACAAGCAATCAATAGGATGAACAGTGCAATTATTGAAAAAATATAGATTGAATTGATATCACCACTTACACCCTGATTGCGATTAGAATGTAAATACACATCTGTGAAGGGCTCCATTTTTAGGGTCACCAATGATTTTTCTTGGCGCATTTGATCACCTGTATATTTTTCGAGAAAAGCTGGAAATTTTGACTGTAATTTCAAAACATCAACATTCGGATTTAAAAGCACAAATGCCTCTGGGTCATAGGTACCCCACATGTCGTTGATATTAGGTATTACCCCATTAAAATAGGTAGAAAAAGAAATGAGCAATTCGGGTCGAAATCGCGAATTTTGTGGAGCTTGCTCCATAATACCGGTTACTGTAAATGTTAAATCGTTTATATCTTCATTTTGAATTTTTATGGTTTTTCCAATACTATTTTCGCTTCCAAAATATCGTTTTGATGTTTCAGGTGTTAATACAACGGAATAAGGTTCTTGTAGAACAGTTGCTTTGTCTCCCTGTAATAGATTGTAATCGAACATATCAAAGAAGGATGCATCTACAGCGACGGCATCTTCTTCTTTGAATTTTAAATCTCCGTTTCTTACAGCTAAAGAAAGACCCATAATTCGAACAGCATCTTCTATCTCTTCGAAGTCATCTTTTAAATGAGTGGGAACGGCAAGTGCGGGTCTATCAATTTCTAAGACATCACTAGGCACTTCAACATCAGCGATTAAACGATAGATATCTGCCTTTTTAGAGTGAAAAGAATCATAACTAAGTTCAAAACTGATATATAATACGATAAGAAAGGTCGCACTTAAACCTACAGCAAGCCCGGTTATGTTAATTGCAGATAACCCTCTTCGTCTCCAAAGATTTCTAAAAGCAATTTTTATATAGTTCTTGAACATGGCAGAAATAATTTTGATTGATTAATGATTGTTTGATTGATGAATAAACTCCTATATCATTGCTCCAATAGCTCTATTTTGGCTTTCCGTTACGATTTGACCATCGAATAGATTTACAACTCTATGTGCATAATGCGAATCCCTGTCTGAGTGTGTTACCATTACGATTGTTGTGCCTTCTTGATTAAGCTCTGTTAAAAGGTTCATTACTTCGATACCGTTTTTAGAATCCAAATTTCCTGTTGGCTCATCTGCTAATATTAGTTTCGGATTTGTAACCACCGCCCTTGAAATGGCTACGCGTTGCTGCTGCCCACCAGATAACTGCTGTGGAAAGTGCTTTTCTCTGTGCGCGATTTTCATACGCTCCAAAACCTTCATCACTTTCTCCTTACGTTCCGCTTTACCCATTTTTAAATAAATAAGTGGCAGTTCTACATTTTCATAGACCGTTAGCTCGTCTATAAGATTAAAGCTCTGGAAAACAAAGCCTAAATTTCCTTTTCTTAGTTGTGTGCGTTGACTTTCTTTTAAACCACCAACCTCGTTACCGGCAAAATTGTAGCTCCCCTCCGTTGGGTTGTCCAACATTCCGATAATATTTAATAAGGTGGATTTTCCACATCCTGATGGGCCCATGATAGCTACAAACTCACCATCCTCTACCTTAAGGTTCACATTGTTCAGTGCTAAAGTTTCTACTTCCTCAGTTCTAAAACTCTTCTTTAAATTTTGGATTGTTATCATTTTGTTCAATTGTTTCGATTAGTATAATTACACCAAGATTTCCCTTGATGTGACAGTTCTTTTATTATTTTAATACAATTCTTTCTGCTTCCCCGAAGCTATCATAGTTACTGGTAATCACTTCTTCACCGGCATCTAAACCTTCTAAGACTTCGTAGTATCTAGAATTTTGTTTTCCAATTCTAATAGGTCTTTTTATTGCTTCATTACTACCAGGAGCTACAACAAAAATCCATTGTCCTCCAGTACTTTGAAAGAAGCTTCCTTTGGGCAATAACAAGGCATCGTTAGATTCTCCTAATTGTAATTTGATGTTATAGCTCTGACCGGTACGAATAGTTTCTGGCTTGTCTTCGGTAAAAACCAAATCAACCCTAAATCTTCCATTACGAACTTCAGGATATACTTTTCGCAGTCGCAGGGGATATTCAGTGCCATTACGTTCTAAAACCGCCACTAAATCACGTTTTACCCTATCGATATAATGCTCATCAATATCGGCTTCTATCTTATAATCGGTTAGAACATTTACTTGCCCGATACGCTGGCCTTGGGTAATATTTTGCCCTATTTCTGCATCTAAAAAGCCAAGCTGGCCATCTGCCGGCGCTCGAACATTTAAATGATCTAATCTTTGATAGACCATACCTAAGGTTTTTTGCATTCTAGATAAATCTGCATCCAATCCTGTAAGTGAAGTTTTTCTTAACTCATCATCAGTTTCTGTTTGAGATTTTACGATTTCATATTGCTTTTTCGATAGCTCGTAGTTTTCCTTTGCTTGCAGGTATACTTCTTTGGAAATCAACTCTTCTTTAAAAAGGGCTTCATTTTGCTCAAAACTTCTTTTTAAGCGTTGTAAATCCGTACTCGCAGTTGCCAACGACCTGCGGCCTTCGACTTGGCGTGAGTCAAAATTTAATCGTGTAGAGCGTAAATCATTCTGCTTCAAGGCCAAATTACTTTCGCTATTCAATATTTGTTCATAGAGATTGATGTTTTCAAGTTTAAGTATGATATCACCTTTCTTCACTGTAGCTCCTTCTTCTATCAATTTTTCGGTAACCCTTCCACCTTCATAGGCATCCATATAAATAGTAGCGATTGGGGCAACGTTTCCATTAATAGTGATGTAGTCATCAAATTTCCCCTGTGATACTTGGGCAATGGAAAGTTTGTCTTTCTCGGTTCTAAAAGTAGAAACTGACGGAGAAAGCAATTGATAGCCAACAAATAGCAATAGTAACCCTAACGCTATGTAGCCAAAGTGTTTTGGTTTTAATCCTTTTTTCTTTTCTATTTTAATATCCATTCTTTTACTATTGTCTAATTAATATTGAAAACCGGAAGTCCTTTATAGAAATCCAGCGTACTTTTATTTACCCGCAATCTTAATTGTGCCTGTAACTGCTGGTTCCTTGCAGTGGCAAAGAGCGTTTTTGCCCGGCCCAGCTCTATGGCGTTAATCATACCTTTTTCATATCTTTTTTGAGCAATCTCAAAGGCCAATTGTTGTGATTTGGAAGCTTTGGATGTTTGTGCTGTTTCCGTAATTAGGGCTTCATGCTCCTGCACCAATTGTTGAATGATTTGATAAAGTTCTTGCTCGGTGATTTTGGCGTTGTTCTTGGCCCTTTCCAAAGCAATTTTTTGTTGTTTTACCCTAGAGCGATTTGCCCATCCGTTAAATAATGGAATATTCAAGGAAGCTCCAACATATTCAAACCTGTTTTCTTCAAATTGGTCACGAAATGGTTTTGTTTTTCTAATGGTATCGTTGCCTGTAATGATTTCCTCTGTAATTGTTTCAAAATACCCGGTACCGATACCTCCTTGTAAGCTCAGCGAAGGGTAAAGGCCACCTCTTGTTGCTGCAAGTTGTTTCTTTGCCGCTTTTACCCGGTAGTTTTGAGCTTTTATGGAGGGCATAAAACCTTTGGCCTTGGTGAAAATGGAATCTGAAATTACAGTATTTTCTTCGTTGGTCGTTTTCACCTCACTCAATTCGGGCGCGATTGTAATGTTATCTTCATTTTGGAGGTTCATCGCCTGTATTAAGGTCAATTTAGCAGCTTTTAAGCGGTTTTCATTTTGTGTCAATGCCAATTTATCGGTAAAAAGAAGGGATTCTGCTTCATACAAATCGGCCCCCGCCATAGTACCCAGCTCTACTTGCCTTTTTACCAAATCGTAATTGGTCTGCGAAATTTGCACCTGATCTTCTGAAATTGAAATTAAGCCTTCGATGAATTGAATGTCATAGTAGGCTGACATCACCCTAAAGCCCAACAAATATTTTTGCTGCACATGCTCTTCCTTGGTGGCTTTGTGTAAAAACTTGGAAGCTTTTAGTGTATTAATTTTTTGGAACCCTTGAAAAACATCAAAAGAACCGTCCACGGAGTAGTTGTTGGAAAAAATATCGGTATTCACGATACTGTTATCCTCTGGGTTTACCTGCCTACCGTACCTAACAAAATAATTGGCAAAACCACTGACAGTTGGGAGCAGATCCCTGATAGATTGCTTATAAGTTTCCTTATTGGATTGTTCGTTATACTTGAAATCCTTTATTTGCAGATTATGCTCTAGGGCATAGGCAACACATTCGTCTAAAGACCATTTTTGTTGTGCTAAGGCCTTAGAGCAAATCATACAAATGATTAGGATGGTTGTTTTAATTTTTGGGCTCATAACTATTAATATGCCAAACTATATACTATTGTTATGCCATTATTTTAAATTGTTGATTTTGAATTACTTAGAATATATTATCGATTTCGACCAAAAGACACATGTAAAATATTTATACAGATATTGTAAAAAAAATTGACACTTTTAAATTAAGTAAAAATTCATATTGTAGTTTTAGTACTATATTTTATTGTTTAAGAATGGTCGATGCGAAAATTTTAGTGATAGATGATAACAAAAGTGTATTGAGCGCTTTAGAAATCTTATTACAGTTCGAGTATAAAACTGTTGAGACCATTTCCAATCCGAATCAGATATCGTCTAAAGACCTTAAAGAGGTAGACATAATTCTTTTGGACATGAATTTTTCGGCTGGTGTCAACACAGGAAATGAAGGCCTTTTTTGGCTCAGAGAAATAAAAAAGAAAGCCGCGAACACCTCAGTAATTATGATGACGGCATACGGTGCTGTAGACTTGGCGGTCAAGGCACTTAAAGAAGGCGCTTCTGATTTTATTTTAAAACCTTGGAACAACGATAAGTTGTTGGCTACCGTAAAGTCTGCATTTGAGCTGCGAAAATCAAGGCAAGAGGTACACCTTTTAAAAAAGAAAGAAAGTAGTCTTAAAAAGGTTATCAATGAAGATAAAAACTATATCATAGGTAATTCTAAAGCTTTAAATACTGTTTTAAACCTTACCAGAAAGGTAGCGAAAACTGATGTTAATGTTCTTATTACAGGCGAGAACGGAACAGGAAAAGAACTCATAGCACGAGAGCTTCATAAGACATCAAAACGAAAAGATGAAGTATTTATAGCCGTTGACATGGGTTCTATTTCTGAAAATCTATTAGAGAGCGAACTTTTTGGCCATGTGAAAGGTTCCTTTACAGATGCTCGTGAAAATAGAACTGGAAAATTCGAGGCGGCTCATAAGGGAACGTTGTTTTTAGATGAAATAGGAAATCTTTCACTACAGGCGCAGGCAAAATTATTATCTGCCATACAGAATAAAGCAATAGTAAGAGTCGGCGCAAATAAGACAATCCCCGTTGATATTAGATTGATTTGCGCTACAAACTGCAATCTTGAACAAATGGTTACTGATGGACTTTTCAGGGAAGATCTTTTGTACAGAATCAATACCATTTCCGTTGAGGTACCTGCGCTCAGAGAACGAGACGATGATATACTGATTATAGCTGATTTCTACTTAAAGCGTTTTGGTAACAAGTACGATAAACCAAGCCTGAGAATAAACAACGCAGCTCAAGAAAAGTTGATGAAGTATCAATGGCCCGGCAATGTTCGAGAATTATTGCATACCATTGAACGCGCCGTAATCTTAGGCGAAGGCAATGTTTTAAAGGCAGATGATTTTATTTTAAACAGTAAATCGACCCCATCTCTTGGTGCTGATCCAAAAACTCTTGAGGAAATGGAAAAGCAGATGATTTTAAGGGCTTTAGAAGCGCATGATGGTAATTATAGTGCTGCTGCCGACCAGTTGGGAGTGTCTCGACAAACCTTGTATAACAAGCTTAAGAAAATAAATAATGGCTAGTAGAAATTTTTATTTTCAACTTATCGTTAGGGTCGGTTTTATTACACTTACCTCCATTTTATTGGCTTTGGCCTTTGTGCAAAATCGTTTTTTCTTATTTGGGTTTTTGGTCATACTTTTAGTTATTCAGACCTACTCTTTAATTAAGTTCATTAATAGTACCAACCGTAAAATCGCTTATTTTTTTGATGCTATTAGAAATGAAGATTTCACCTTACGTTTCCCAGAAAAAGTAACCATCAAATCTTTTAAAGAATTAAATCAAAGTTTGAATAGGGTAAATGGACTAATTCAAGAGGTGCATCTACAACTTCAAGTAAGGGAACAGTATTATCAAGAAATTTTGAAGCAGGCCAGTATCGGCATTTTAACTTTTAATGAAAAGGGGCATATTCTCTTTGCTAATCCAACCTTAGAAAAATTACTCAATTACACTCCTTTAAACCATATTAAGCAGTTAGCGCAAATAGATGAAAAGCTGTATAATATCTTTAAAAACTTTCAACCTTTTGAACGCAAACTGTTTCAGCTAATAAACGAGCGCGAACAAATACAGCTTGCTTTAAAATCTACACCTATTACTTTTGACGGCCAGACTTTATTACTAGTGGTTGTTCAAGATATTCATAAAGAATTAGATGAAAAAGAAACGGATTCTTGGATAAAATTGATTCGTGTGCTTACACACGAAATTATGAATACCATAACTCCGATAACCTCTATATCAGAATCTATTCTAAAGTATTATAAGACCCGTGATGGATTAGTTTCTACTGAACAGTTAGATGAAAACAAGTTGAACAGTACTGCAAAGGGCCTTGAGGTTATCAAAAATCAGGGCAACGATTTAATGGAGTTTGTACAGTCGTACAGAAGCTTACTTAGCGTACCCAAACCGGATAAAAAATTGGTAAGTGTTAAACAGCTCTTTGAAAAAGTACAGGTGCTAATGGAACTTGACGCAGATAGCGGGACTAAAATATTTTGGGAGTTGGCCGATGAAAGTTTAGAATTGTTTATTGATGAAAAGCAGATAACGCAGGTGCTCATAAATTTGGTGAAAAATGCTATACACTCTTTAGAAGGCCAACAGAATGGTGAAGTAAGGGTAAGTGCTTTTATTGATGCTAAAGAAAAAAAGAATATAGAGGTAAGGGATAATGGACCCGGAATACCTTCTGACATACTTGAAGATATTTTTATTCCCTTCTTCACCACAAAAGAAAAGGGTACAGGTATAGGGCTAAGCCTATCAAAACAGATCATGCAAATGCACGGCGGAAGTTTAAAGTTATATTCTGTTTTAAATAAGGAAACTGTATTTACGCTCACTTTTTAAAAACTGTATGAAAGAAGCGCTCTATAGGTTTTGTGAAGCATACATTTTAGCCAGACTTCAAAGAATTAGAAACAATATTGATGAGGTCAATAATTCTCTAAACTCTGAAACCAAGAGCAGTGCTGGCGATAAACATGAGACAGGTAGAGCCATGCTTCAACTTGAGCGTGAGAAATTGGGGCAACAATTATTAGAGGCTGAGAAAACCGCAATCTTACTACGTAAAGTTAGCGCTTCAAAACAATCCAATACTGTTATTTTAGGGAGTTTGGTTAAAACTACCAATGCCAATTACTATATCGCTATTTCTGCTGGAAAGTATGAAAGCGGCACAGCCACATATTTCTGCATTTCTGCTAATACCCCAATTGGGAAACTGTTAATGGGGAAATCCGCAGGAGCTACTTTTCAATTTAACGGAAAAGCGCATAAAATACTGGAAGTCAATTAGTAACGACTTGCTTCTTTTAACTATTTCTTAAAATTTTATTTGCTGTTGTTCACTATCTTTAAGAGGTTAACCAAAAAATAAATAAGCATGACAACTAAAGAAGTAGCAGACAAGTTTGTAAACTTATGTAAAGAAGGAAAATATGATGAGGCATACGGAATGTATGCCGATAATGCCGTAAGCGAAGAAATGCCAGGGGTACCTAACAATGTAACCAAGGGTAAGGCAAATATTTTAAAAGGGTTTCAGCAATGGGAAGAGAGTATCGAAGAAATGCACGGCGGTTCTGTAGGTGAGCCAATGGTCGCAGGTAATCATTTTGTGGTTCCGATGTCTATGGATGCTACTTTTAAGGACAGGGGTAGGCAGCAAATGGATGAGCTATGCGTATATCAAGTAGAAAACGATCAGATTACCAGGGCTACGTATCATTACCAATTACCTGATATGGGTCAGGGAATGTAAATCAACTAATCTAGGTTTGGCTTTTTTCGATTTAATTTTTTTGAAGCAGCGGCCTTTTTAGATTTTAACCGTTTTTCAACAGAAGATTTTGAAGGTTTTGTAGGTTTCCTTTTTTTAGGAATGTGCAAAGCCTTTTTTAGTACATCCAAAAACCGTTTTACCACAAGGTCTTTGTTTTTATGCTGACTTCTAGCCTCGTCACATTGTAGAATTAAAAGGTTTTCCTTTGTCAACCGGGTATTCAGCTTTAAAAGTAAACGCTCTTTTTCCGAGTTGGATAGGCCTTCTGAATCTAAAATGGCAAAACTAAGTTCGACTTTTGAAGAAACCTTATTTACATGCTGACCACCGGCACCACTGCTGCGAATAGCCTTGAATTTCAACTCCTTTAAAATAATTTCTTTTTGCAAAACGCTACTTTACACAAAGATAGATAAGTAAGCAGGTTATTGTTTTTTATAGCTTAGGGCCATTAGATTGAATTCTGAATTGTTTTCCGTATTGCCACTATCGTTTAAGGCTTGCCCTGCATAACTTGCCCTATAGGTTGGGCAGCCTCTTTCTTCACCTCCCCACTGGGTAGCTTCAATAATAATTTTAGAAATATTGTTGGTATTAAGCTCAAAGCGGTAAGAGCCCATAGAGTCTGGCAGCTTACCTTCAATCGAGTATTCATCCAATAAAATTCCGTTTCCAATCTCTTGTCCCATAGCGTTAAAGGCTGTCCATTTCCCAGATTCATCGGCCCTATTGGTATCATTATCGGCGCAGGTCGTACCTTCTTTTGCTTGCCTGCCCTCATCGGGGTCCATTTGACCTACCTGCAGTATTACGTTATTTACTGGAGAATTAAATTCAAGTATCAGCTGCTCACTTGCTTTGACGATTTCACCTTGATATTCATAGTAGTAATCTATCTGCTGCCATCGTCCTCCTGCAACTCCAAAACCATCATCGGTAAAACGACTTTCATAGACTACCTTACCAGGTGAGCGATCTATTTTTAAAGCGCTAATTGTAACATCTTCGTTCCAGGTTTGGTTGCCTTCACCATCATTGACAATAATGTCGGGGTCAGCTTCTAAGGTAATGAGGTCTGTATTATTATCGTTTCCTGAGGTATCATCAGGAGTATCTTCTGGGTTATCATCGGAGTTATCTTCAGGGGTCTCATCAACTTCATCGGCTTCGGTATCTGTTAGAACCTCTTCAAGAAGATTAGTTTCGGCAGAACAAGAAGATAATATCACCGATAAGGACAGTAATAAAAGAAGAATAGGCTTTTTCATTTCAATAGTTTTTGGGTTCTAAAAAAGGAACGAAAAAGGGTAAGGTAGAAGTATGCAGCCAGATGTATTTTCGATGAAAGGCGCTATTTTTTAATGCTAATTCTGCGGTTCACCAACTGTAATGAAACATTAAGATATACTCTGGCGTGTATTTTAAGTGTATTGGGGTTGGTAAAAAATACAGTTTGACTATTTTCGGCTACCCCTTCGATTACATAATACCCGCCCTTAAAATGATTGTTTACAACGTAAACCTCAAATCCGGATTCTTTGGAAATTTCAAATTCATGAGGGTAAATAAGAATGGAAGCATCTACCTCTGTATATTCTTTTAATAAAGAAATTGGTAGTTCGTTCACCTGCCCGAAAAGTGAAGCAACGTATTTTTCCTTTGGCTTTTGGTATAGCGCCTCAATACTATTATAAGCTATTGTTTTACCATCTTTTAAAACTAGCATATCATCTGCGAAAGAAAGTACATCGTTAGGGTCGTGGGTCGCATTGATAACGGTAATGCCTTTTTCTTTTAGATAGGGAAAAAGACTGTGCCTTAGTTGATTCTTTTTAAACTGGTCAATACTGCTAAAGGGCTCATCTAACAATAAGACTTCAGGTTCTTGTGCCAAAGCTCTTGCTAGAGCAACGCGCTGTTGTTGGCCGCCACTTAGGTTTTTAACCTTAACATCTGCAAAGTCGACGAGCTCTATCACTTCTAACAGCTCGGTTATTCTTCTTTTATGGTTTTCTTGTTCAAAAACGGAGAGAAATTCCCCGATGTTTTCAGCTACGGAAGTATAGGGCATTAAATCAAAATCTTGAGCCACATACCTCATATACTTTTCGCCGGGGACCAAGTTAAAACTAGGGCCCAAAACTTGCTGTTTATCCCAAAAAATCTCACCAGAATCTAAATCGAGTAAACCATAAATAGCTTTGAGCAAAGTGCTCTTGCCCGAGCCGCTTTCGCCCATAATTGATAGATGCCTTCCTTTTTCAAGAGCGAAAGCTATATGGTCAAGAACAGGAGTATTCTTATAGGAGAATGAGATGTTGTTTATATGAAGCATTTGGGCTTTAAAAAGTAAAATCCGCTTCCAAAGAAACGGATTTTATATAATTATTATGCTTTTGTGAAGATTTAGTCTTTAAACTCTTTTAATACGGCTTGATTCGGCAGTTGATCAAAGCCCATATTGAATAATGTAAAGCCAAAAATATCGGCATATTGTTCAATAGTTTTACTCACGGGTGTTCCAGCACCATGTCCTGCATTAGTTTCAATACGGATTAATGTCGGATTGGTGCCTGCCTGTTTTTCTTGCAATTCGGCGGCAAACTTGAAACTATGTGCTGGCACAACTCGGTCATCATGATCACCGGTTGTTACCAAAGTGGCAGGATATTCCACTCCCTCTTTAACATTGTGTACAGGAGAGTATCCTTTTAAATATTCAAACATTTCTTGACTTTCTTCTGCTGTTCCATAATCATAGGCCCAACCTGCACCTGCAGTAAATGTATGATAGCGTAGCATGTCTAAAACTCCAACAGCTGGTAAAGCTACCTGCATTAAATCTGGACGTTGCGTCATGGTTGCACCAACTAAAAGCCCACCGTTAGAACCACCTCTAATGGCCAAATATTCTTTTGAAGTGTATTTGTTCGCAATTAGATATTCTGCAGCAGCTATAAAATCGTCAAAAACATTTTGTTTTTGCGTTTTAGTACCTGCATCGTGCCATTTTTTACCATATTCTCCACCACCTCTTAAATTAGGCACGGCATAAACACCACCTTGTTCCATCCATACAGCATTTACAATGCTAAAAGAAGGTGTAAGACTAATATTAAAGCCGCCATAACCATATAAGATAGTAGGGTTCTTGCCGTTAAGCTCAACACCTTTTTTATGGGTAATAATCATAGGTACTTTTGTACCATCCTTCGAATCATAAAAAACTTGGGTAGATTCATAATCGGCTGGATTAAAATCAATTTCTGGTTTCCAGTATTGTGCGTATTCGCCCGTTTCCACATTGTATTTGTAGGATGAGCCGGGTGTGTTGTAATTGGTAAAAGAAAAGTAGAATTCTTTGTCTTCTTTCTTCCCTCCAAATCCACCAGCACTACCGACACCGGGAAGTTCTACTTCACGCACCAGTTTTCCATCAAAATCATATTGTAGCACTTTAGAAATGGCGTCGACCATATATTCTGTAAAAAAATAACCGCCACCAGAACCAGCAGTTAATACGTTTTCAGTTTCAGGAATAAAGTCTGTCCAGTTTTCAGGAGTAGGATTATTAGCATCCGTAACTACAATCTTTTTATTCGGGGCATCCATATTGGTGACCATAAATAGTTTTGACCCTTCATTCTCTATCACATAGGTATCTGAATCGGTGTGGTCTAAAACAGTAATTAAATCCCCATCTGCTTCTAGGTCTTTTAAGAATAATTTATTGCCCGACGTTGAGGTAGAAGCCGTAATCACTAAATAACGTTCATCTTCGGTAAGATATCCCCCAACGTAGCGATGCTTTTCTTCAGGAGTACCCCCAAAAATCAGTTTGTCATTAGCCTGTGGAGTACCCAATTCATGGTAATACAATTTATGCTGGTCTGTTTTTGCCGAAAGCTCACTTCCTTTAGGTTTATCGTAGCTGGAATAGTAAAAGCCTTTGTTTCCTTTCCAAGAGATTCCACTGAACTTTATATCCACTAAAGTATCTTCTACTTGTTCTTTGGTCTTCGCATCGATAACAATCGCTTTTCTCCAATCGCTGCCGCCTTCAGAAATAAGATAAGTGGCTAGAGAACCATCTTTGGTAAAGCTAAGGCCTGCCAGTGAGGTAGTTCCGTCTTCAGAAAAGGTATTCGGATCAAGAAACACTTCTTCGGCACCATCACCTTGTTTGCGATAGACCACATATTGGTTTTGCAGTCCGTTATTTTTATAGAAATAGGTGTATTCGCCTTCTTTGAATGGAGAACCCAACTTTTCATAGTTCCATAGTTTTTCCAATCTATTTTTTAAATCTTCTCTAAACGGAATACTATCCAGGTAGCCAAAAGTGGTTTTGTTTTGAGTTTTTACCCATGCTTCAGTCTCTTTACTACGGTCGTCTTCCAACCAGCGATAAGGGTCTTGTACTTCGGTTCCAAAATAGGTATCTACGGTATCAACTTTTTGGGTGATAGGATAATTCACAACGATAGGTTCTCTCTTTTTTTCGGTTTCGCAGGCGGCTAAAACAAGCACTGCCAATAAGAAGGTGATTTTTTTCATTTTTTAGGTGGATTTAACCTCCCGAAAATACCATAAAAGAGTAGAAAGTCTGGTTAAGTCTAGCTTTTGTTAACGTTTTTTAACGAATAGCACTTGTCATTCCTGCGAAAGCAGGAATCCACTTTGTTATTCTTTTAGATTCCTGCTTGCGCAGGAATGACAAAACCTACACCAACTTATTTTCCACCAAATACTCTGCGATTTGCACCGCATTGGTTGCGGCTCCTTTTCTGAGGTTATCAGACACAATCCACATGTTAAGGGTATTGCGCTGGGTTTCATCCCTACGAATTCGCCCTACAAAAACATCGTCTTTGTCATGCGCATAAATAGGCATGGGGTAGGTATTGGTATCTGGATTGTCTTGCACGGTGACTCCAGGGGTTTCACTTAGTAATTGACGAACTTCGGCCAGGTCAAAATCATTATGAAACTCAACATTTACCGATTCTGAATGCCCCCCTGCAGTTGGTATACGCACAGCGGTAGCAGAAACAGAGAAAGTTCTATCGTCCAATATTTTTTGTGGCTCACGAGCGAGCTTCATTTCTTCTTTGGTATAGCCATTTTCTAAAAAGACATCACAATGGGGCAGTGCATTTCTGTTAATGGGATATGGGTATGCCATTTCACCTTGTACACCTGCCATTTCGTTCTCAAGTTGTTTTACGGCTTTTACTCCAGTACCAGAAACGGATTGATACGTTGAAATAACTACACGTTTCATCTGATACTTTTTATGCAATGGGTTCAACGCCATGACCAATTGTATGGTAGAACAGTTGGGGTTGGCAATAATTTTATCACTTGCCGTTAATTCAGAAGCATTTATTTCTGGAACCACTAACTTTTTAGAAGCATCCATACGCCATGCGGATGAATTATCTACCACAGTAGTGCCCACTTCGGCAAATTTTGGCGCCCATTCTAATGAAGTGTCACCACCGGCTGAAAAGATGGCGATATCTGGTCGGGCCGCCACCGCAGTTTCTAGACCAATAATAGTATGCTCTTTGCCTTTGTAGCTCAATTTCTTGCCTACTGAACGTGCTGAGGCTACCAATAACAATTCTGAGATGGGAAAATTACGTTCTGCCAATACTTTTAACATGACCTCGCCAACCATACCGGTGGCACCAACTACTGCTACTTTCATTTCTTTTAATTTGACAGGGCAAAGGTAATTCTGAATTTTAGATTGGCAAGCAAACTAAAGGGAATAATCAAAATACAACAAAATGTTTTATTTTTAACAATCGTACATCCTTGTTAATTGGTAGAAATGTGCTCTAACATTCTGGTTATGAAAAGTAGGACATTTCAAGGCTACAACCTTGTCCACCCTATTTTACAGCCATTGTTGTGCATTTTTTTAATTTTCCATTTGTATAATTAGTTTCCCCTTCAATCCTCTTTTTTCAATTAGTTCATGTGCTTCTTTTGCGTCCTCTAATTTGATGGTTTTGGAGACAAGGGGCTTTAGTTTCTTTTCTGATAGAAGTTTAAAAAGCTTTTTTAAGTCACTTTCAAACCAATCATGATGCTTTTTATGCCACGCACCAATAGAGTAGAATTTGGTAGAAGGCATCCAAGGCGTGAAATTCCACATTTGAACACGTAAAAAACTCTTTATCAAGTCCATTTTCGTTTTTGCATTGTACGCACCAAAAGCCACTAGTTTCCCCTTTTTGTTAAGTGTTTTGATAGAACGTTTGAAATGGTCTCCACCAAATGGGTCAAATACTGCATCAAGTCCATTTGGTTCCAAATCCGTGACTACCTGAACAAAATCGTCAGACTTATAGTCAATTGGTTTACAGCCTAATTCTTTTAAGATGTCATGCTGGTCTACTGATGCAGTGCCGTACATTTTTAGCTTTAAGATAGCCCCAATTTGTAGTAAGGCACTACCAACTGCTCCTCCAGCTCCGTGAATAAGAATTTTGCTTCCTTCTTTAACTTTAACTGACCTAGTTAGCATTTGGTAAGCTGTCACATATGACAGAATCATTGAGACTGCCTCAACCGAATTCACATTTTCTGGAACGGTAACTAGTTGCTTGGCAGGTAGAACATTGTATTCTGAGTAAGCACCGATTATGGTCAGTTCTGCCACTTTTTGACCTACTTTAAAATCAGTAACTCCAGCACCTAGTTTGTCTATAACTCCGACCATGTCATAACCTGGTGTAATGGGAGGCTTCTTTTTAACATCAGGATAAATACCTCTGCGGATTAACGTATCAGTAAAGTTGATACTTGTCGCTTGAACTTTAATCCTTACCTCACCTTGATTGGGTTCTGGAAGTCTTTCCGCTGTTTTTACAACCAATACCTCAGGACCTCCAAATTTGTTAAAACTGATGTATCTGTAGCTCATTATGTTATGTCTTTTAATTGTTCACAACGTCCAAGTGTATGGAGCGGACGAAGCGATAGCGAGTCTGATCTCATGCACAGTGTTATGCTTTCGTTATTCTCATAGGCAACATATTTATAGGTTCAAATTTTGTTCCATATAATCTATAATTGATTGCCCTTCAGCTTTAATTTTTGCAAAATGATAAATTTGCCAGTAGGACGACACGTGTATAGCGTTGATATCCTTCCGAACTTCTTTATTATTGAGAAAGCAAGTAAACCAATTTCTACTGTTGGTCTGATCGCCATCTGGTTTCCAATATCTATCCACACTTGCAATATCCAGACATTGTCCGTAGGTATTTCTGCATTTCTCTCTCATTTTTGCAGGTGTCTCTGAAAATTGAATCACTTGTTTGTCATAATATTCATAGAAGTTTTTCAATTGATTATCCAATGAATCATTATCTATTATTGCAATTTTCCCTGAAGATGATAACTCATCCCAGGTATTATTTTGTCGACCAACATCTATGACCCCGATAATATTTAATACATCTTTTGTAAACAAACTCGAATCGGCTATATATCTACTTTCACTTTCTAAAATTTCAAGTATGCGTCGAGATTTTATTTTATTCGCTTCAAATTTGTCAAGAATATCAGCTATCTTCTTAATATCTTTTTTTATCTCTCTATAAATTTCCGCGACATACGCCTTTCCTTGTATATTACTTTTTCTTTCTTCGTTCCAATTGTTAATTGAAAGTGCGATAAGAATACCAATAACCACAAGAACTATTTCTCCAATTGCATAAATAAGATACTTACTGAATTTATTTTCAGAGAGTAGTTTTTGCCTAATTTTTCTAAAGAATTTTATCATTGGTTAATGGTTGGTTATTATGAAGCACAACGGTCTCGGATATTAGTAGTTGCGTGGGTTAACACTAAACTTTGCAAGTACACACTAAGGTGAAAATCCACGAGGATTTTCGTAAGTAGGCTAGTACTAGCAATGAATTATACACGTTGTCGTACTTTCGTTATTTATTTTTTAACTCGCTTTGGATTTCACTCTTTAATTTTTGCATTGTTTCTAATAAATCGCTTAATTTCTGCGAAGACTGTCTATCAGTTCCTAATTTTTTATTCAGAAGATTAATAATTTCTATATTATCTATGATTTGTTTTTTATCGGTTAAGAGAATAGTAGTGTTATTATCGGCATACTTTAGATTGTTAATAATATATGGTGTTATGGAATTTTGAACTTCATTTATAGCAAATGATTGATAAAAATCAAGAAAAGTCAATTTTGATTTAAAATCTTGTAATAGATTTAGTAGTTTTTTGTTTTCAATTAATTCAGGATTAGTTCTTTCGATAAAGCCTAAAATAACTGGAAAGTCAAATTTTAATTGAATTAATCTATTAAGTCCTTTGAGATTATTGTTTAATTGATTTACAGATTCGTATTTCTTATTTTGTAATAGATTCACTGCTTTTTGCAAATAAGCAATTGTACTATCGTTTCTCTTATATTGGTGTTCAATAATTGGGTTCAAAAATTTGATTTCCGTTTCTATACTTTTATATGAATCAATTATATTATTTTTCTCTTGTTTATTATTATTCCAATTATTTATTCCAAGAGCAATCAATATTCCAAAAACAACAAGTACAATTTCACCAATCGCATATTTTAAATACTTTCCAATTTTGCCTTCTGAAAGTAAATTTTGTCTAATTTTTCTAAAGAATTTTATCATTGGTTAGCGGTTTCTGATAATGAAGTACAACAATTAGATATAGTTATTAACTATATCTTACTTATGTGTAGAACTAAGATAGTATAACAAACTAAATACCTAATAGGTTGGAATAAAAATAACCGCCAGCTTGTTAGCGAACAAACTGACGGTTTTAGTTAAATGTGTGATGTAGCGGCCTGCTCTGAATTTATTTCAGGGTCTCACTATTTTTTTAAAGCATCACGAATTTCAGTAAGCAACTCTTCGGCAGTTGGCCCAGCTGGAGCAGCTTCTGGTTCTGGAGCTTTTGTTTTGTTGTAAGCCTTAACAATCAAGAACATTACAAAACCAACGATTAACAAGTTTACAATGGTATTTACCCAAGCACCCCACCTAATGGCGTTTTCTGGACTGGTAACGCTACCGTCAGCAGCTACTACAGCTTCATCAAGTACTACTTTCATTTCAGCGAAGTCAATTCCGCCAGCAAAGTGACCTACAACAGGCATTACTATGTCGGCAACAAATCCGTTTACTACCAAGCCTACGGCACCGGCCATGATAACGGCTACAGCAAATTCAATGACGTTACCCGTCATGATAAAATTCTTAAATTCTTTAAGCATTGTATTTATAGTTTAAGTGGTTAATACCTGCACAATTTACAAAAAAAGACTAAAGAAATGTTAAAATGGTTGAAGTGCAATCTATTTCACGACCCGCTTTACACGTTGCGATATTGCTGTAAGCAGTTCGTACGATATGGTGTCTGCTGTATTGGCAAAGCTTTCGGCAGATAAGGTATCGCCAAAAATCACAACTTCGTCTCCTTCTTTGCAATCTATTCCAGTAACATCTATCATAATCATATCCATACAAACATTACCAATAATGGGTGCTTTTTGCCCATGAACCTGCACAAAGGTTTTACCATTGCCATATTGTCTAGAGATACCATCTGCATGCCCAATAGGTAAGGTAGCCGTAACTCGATAGTCTTTAGACTTAAAAGCACGATTGTAACCCACACTTTCGTTGGGCTCAATTTGATGGAGCTGAGAGATAATGGTTTTTAAGGAGGCAATAGGTTTTAACTGTGCATCGATACCTGATTCGTTTCCATAGCCGTAAAGCCCAATTCCACTGCGTACCATTTCAAATTGTGCTTCAGGATAATTTAGAACACCAGAGGTGTTCAGTATATGTCGCATGGGGGAAGAACCAAGTTTTTCAGATAGTTCATCACTAATTTTTTTAAAGCTTTCAATTTGCTGTAAGCTGAACTCACGCTCCTTGTTGTCCTCTGAAGCTGCTAAATGAGAAAAAACCGATGTTATTTTAAGTGCAGTTTCACCGTCTAACTTTTTTAAAATAAGAGAGATGTCATTTTCCCAGAAGCCCAATCTGTTTAGGCCAGTATTAAATTTCAAATGAATAGGATAGTTGGTTTGTCCCTTTTTCTTAGCGGTTTCCAAAAAAGAATTTAAAATTCTTGGGGAATATATGCTGGGTTCTAAACAACGATCAATGAGTTCTTCAAAATTTATAGGTTGCGGGTGTAATACCAGAATAGGGGCGGTAATGCCTGCATCCCTTAAAAGCACACCTTCTTTTACATAGGCAACTGCAAAATAATCAACGTCCAAATTTTCCAGTTTTTTAGCTACAATAGCCATATCACTACCATAGGCGAACGCCTTTACCACTGCTAAAAACTTGGTTTCTTTTTTGAGTTTGGCTTTAATAAAATTGAAATTGTGCTCCAGAGCTGAAAGGTCGATCTCTAAAGTAGTCTCTTGAACATTACCCATTAGCAGCCTTTTTTTTGGAAGTAACTTCTTCGGCGTCAACATCCATCTGACTTACTTTTTCTTTTAGCATGGCTTTGTAAAAAGCGGCTCGGCTTAAGGGCTCGTACTCTTCGGTTTCGCCTAATAAAACCAATTTGTCATTATCAGATTTTCTAAAACTATAGTTGGCAAGATTTCCGGTGCGAGTGCAAACGGCATGCACTTTAGTAACATATTCTGCCGTGGCCATTAATGCCGGCATTGGT
Organism: Croceitalea sp. W27; assembly: GCF_055693185.1. Classification (NCBI taxonomy): domain Bacteria; kingdom Pseudomonadati; phylum Bacteroidota; class Flavobacteriia; order Flavobacteriales; family Flavobacteriaceae; genus Croceitalea; species Croceitalea sp. W27. The sequence continues at coordinate 2,097,881 of NZ_CM146327.1, read as the reverse complement.
CCGAAAGGGTTGCCCTTAAAATCCATATCTAGTCCGGCGACTACTACCCTTACCCCGCGATTGGCCAAATCATTGCAAACGGTAACTATTTCATCATCAAAGAATTGCGCCTCATCTATTCCCACAACTTGGCAATCATCTGCCAATAATCGAATATTTGCTGCTGCCGGCACAGGTGTAGATCTTATTTCATTCGAATCGTGAGAAACTACCATTTCCTCATTATATCTGGTGTCAACCTGAGGTTTAAAAATCTCCACTCGCTGTTTGGCGAACTGTGCACGTTTTAGTCTTCTGATGAGTTCTTCGGTCTTTCCTGAAAACATAGAACCACAGATAACTTCTATCCATCCAAACTGTTCTTTATGGTTTACGGTGTTTTCGAGAAACATATTGTACTTTTAAACGAAAATAGGGGTTTATTCGTTTTTGTTATAGCAGTGCTAAAATTACTAAAAAAATAACCCTAGACGCTAGTATTAAATTTAACCTTTCGTTTTTAAAAAGGCATAGAATTTGGTAGTACATTTATATAGTTAAAGATTAAGTTGATGAAACGACAGATAAGAGAACAATTGGTAAAATTGTCTACGGATATAATTACTTCTCGTGAAGATAAAGAACTTGCTGAATTGTACGAAGTAGCCAAGGAATTATACGAAAAGTTGGCGGTTTTAAAGTTTATAGATGAAAAACTTAGCGATGTTGAGGTCGATGTTTCTAAAAATGTACTTGCATCGCGTTTTGAAAAACTAGCGAGTTCCGTGATGAGCGGAAATACCGGAGTGCCAGAAAACAATCCGCATGAAGAGGATATTATTACGCATCCAGGTATGGATACTATAAAAGATATGGTTTCTGAAATGCCAACAGAAGCTATCGAACATATTTTTGGCGATTTTATTGCCAAGCCTGAAACTATAAAAAACGATAAAGACTTGTTGGCACCAGAACCAACAAAAGATAATACGGTGCCAAAATCTTTGAACGATAGATTAAACAAAGAACTTCAAATTGGCTTAAATGATAAGTTGGCCTTTGTAAAGCATCTTTTTCACGATAATGTAGAAGATTACAATCGCGTGCTTTCGCAATTAAACACTATTGACACTGAAGAGCGTTCTGTGGCTTTTATCAATAATATGGTGAAGCCGGAGTATAAGAACTGGGAAGGAAAAGACGAGTATGAAAATCGTTTTATGACACTGATAGCCAGAAAGTTCGCTTAGGTTGCTAAATATCATTACATTTAGTTTTACAATTTAACTTAATCATCGATGGCAAAGAAAATTCTCTATTGGGTCTCTACAGGTATGCTGACCCTTATCATGTTTTTTTCAGTTTACAACTACTTTTTTAACCACCAAGCTATTGTAGATTTCTTCGTAAATATGGGCTATCCTACCTATCTTATTTACCCTCTGGCAATTGCCAAAATCTTAGGATTAGTTGCAGTTTGGGGTAATTTTTCGAAGTCGTTGAAAGAATGGGCCTATGCAGGTTTTTTCTTTAATACCGTTTTAGCTTTTTTTGCCCACTATATGGTAAGTGACGGCGAACACATGGGTGCAGTTATTGCATTTATTATGGTTTTACTCTCTTATTTTACAGGAAAAGAAGTAAGACCTTAACTTTACTTAATGGGGAAGTTATATTTGGTGCCTACTCCAATCGGTAATCTAGAAGATATTACACTTAGGGCAATTACGGTATTGAAAGAGGTTGATTTGATCTTGGCCGAGGATACCCGCACAAGCGGCAAACTAATCCAACACTTTGAGATTAAGACCCCAATGCATAGCCACCACATGCACAACGAGCATAAGACGGTGGATAGCATCATAAAGCGCCTACAAAACAAGGAAACAATTGCCCTGATTTCCGATGCAGGTACACCGGCAATTTCTGACCCTGGTTTTTTACTGACTCGAGCCTGTGTAGAGAATAATATTGAGGTGGAATGCCTTCCCGGGGCTACGGCATTTGTACCCGCCTTGGTCAATAGTGGGCTGCCAAATGACCGCTTTGTCTTTGAAGGTTTTCTTCCGGTAAAGAAAGGGAGGCAAACCCGATTGGAGTTTTTAGCTGAGGAAACCAGAACCATGGTTTTTTATGAATCGCCTCACAAACTATTGAAAACATTGGGGCAATTTGGAGAATACTTTGGACTAGACAGACCGGTCTCAATATCTCGTGAACTCACCAAATTGTACGAAGAAACTATTCGAGGTACCATTTCGGAAGTTTTAGAACACTACACCCAAAAACCACCAAAGGGCGAAATCGTAATTATCGTAAGTGGGAAGAAATAAAAATCTATTAACCAAGCGACAAAGTATGAATTAGGCCTAGCGGCCGTTTACTTCACAATAAGCTTTTTTGCAGTAATCGTCTTATTGTTTTCGTCTACCACATGAAATATGTATATGCCAGCGGAAAGATTTATTCCAATAAAATCTTGAATGGATAATACGGAGTCTTGAACGATAACTTTACCCGTCATATCCAAGATTTGAAATTTTGAACCCTGCGATGTAAAGTTGAGATCAAATCCGTTCTCGACAGGATTAGGAAATAGGATAAGTTCATTTTTATCCGGAATAAATAGTTCAACCTCATCAGTTTGCACAATATTTCCGTTGGTGAGGATAATCTCTGCCCTATACCTATTGTTTCCAGGAACCAAAATGCTATCCGTATCTGTTACAACAAGGTCTTCAAATCCTTCGGAGTAACTGTTTATAATAAAATCTTGTCCAGCAATCGTTTTAACAAAATCTATACGCTCTATATTTATCCCGGTACTTAGGCTAAGGGCAAGGTCCACTTCATTATCGTCATTGAGCAATGCTATGAAACCCCTGAAATAACATTGAACCCCTGAATCTTCAATATTAATGGTGTTGCTTCTAAGGCCCTTACCATCGTTAAAAATTGGGGTTATCGAAAAATAGACAGAACCATTTTCAGCCTTTTGGTTAACGAAAAAGGGTTCCGAAACGGTTGCAATTACCTGAAGCGAGTTGTTTGTATAAGTTTTCACTTCATAGGCAATGGCATTAGAAACACTTTCCCATGAAATACCAACTTCATCAGCGCAATTATATTCTACCTGGGGGATAATTTCTTGGGAAACAAAAAATTTATCAGAAGTATAAACCTGAGTGCCCGAGACCATTTGCAATTCTACAACTTCGTTCAATTCCGGAATTTCCCATTGGTACAACTGATTATTTAAATCTATGGCATTACTGATCAAAACCCACTCGCCTCCCTCAACACGATATGATAGACTTCCCTCGTTCAAAGCCGTAGTATTTTTCCATCTCAGAACCGGCAGACCAAGGTTAGAAAGTGTCTCGTTTTTCAATGGAAACTGCCATTCAAAAATCCCCGAATTCTCCAGGGAATAACTTACCGCATAAGGGACTTCGGTTGTATTTTCACTATCCGCGCTTATATTTATGCCGTAGGTGCCGGGAAAAGGATTTTCTATAGTAATAAACTCTAGGGTATTTAGGTTATCGATTCCACGTAATGCTTGTCTTTTTAAAGAGTCGGCATTGGCAAAACTGCTCAATATCCAAGGAAGGTATTCGTTGCTGTTTGGACCATTGACCACCAAGTCTAAATCATTGTTCAATAAATCAGTGCTGCCAGCTATTGATTCTGTATCTAACCAAGAAAGAGCAATTTTTAAAGATTTTGTGTTCTCTGGAACAGTGATTGAATTATTGGTCTGTCCGTTGGCTGCCATCGTTCCCTCAAAGAATTGGCCATTGTCTATAATTTGCAGACTGTTTTTGGCATTTAGCTTTCCATAACCTGATACATAGTCAATGTTTGACACTCCAGCATCTTCGGTCCCAGCAATTAAAGAAGATTTCACAAGCGGATAAGATGGTATTGCACCATTTTTCTTAAAATATAGATCTTGTATAGAGGCCACAGTTCCAGAAACCAAGGCCGCGGCATCGGAAGTTCCACCAGGTGCATAAGCCACCAAATCGGGCTTTACTCTTCCGTCAAAAGAAGGGCCTTTAGAGCTCCTTTCACTAATGTTGTCCAAAGCGTCAGTGGCTCCAACGGTAATTACATTTTTTGCTTGCTTGAAGTTACCGGTCAGCGTTGCAAAACTTTCAAGGTTTGCATATGGTCCGTCTACGGCCACCTCAGTACCGCTATTGCCCACGGAGAAAACATGAACCATATCTTGTAATACAAAAATCTGTTCATCATAAGCCGAAGCTTCATCACCATAAAAATTCTCTATGGAGACCCCATAGGAATGGTTTTGGACAAAAATCCCATCTGTGATGAGTTGCTGGGAATCGTCAGGTAACAACTCAAGAAAACTCGAGGAGCTTAGCTGTGTGTTGGGGGCCACTCCAAGTCCTTTTGGACCAGAATTGCCGTTGCCCCCAACTATTGTGGCCATAGCCGTAGCATGTTGATCAAGGGTGTTTGCTTCATTTCCGTTTAAACTGACCCTTTCTGAATAGTCAATGTCATTCACGTTAAAGAGTAATTCCTTTATGGAAACCGATACATTTGCTCCGTTGGCATTGGGAAAAACTGCATGTGCATTGGTAATTGCGTTGACACTTAAATCAGCGGCAGATATGGGAGTTTCTGTTTTCGGAATTTTATGCACCAAGAAAAAAACGTTTCGATTTTTAGAAAGGGTATAAAAAATGTTCTCGGCATAACGGTTGGGCAAATTATTTTTGTCCTTTGCTATTTGAAGACCGCCTTTAAATCCTTTGAATGGCAATTTCTCTTGTGAAATAGATTCCATCAGTCCACAGAAAAATAGGATAAGAATGGAAAGTCTCAAAATTGCTCGTTTTTGCATCTTATCGATTTACTATAACGTTTTCGGAATATGTTAATTTTTTAACATATATTCGGTCGAATTAAAAAATAATCTTAATCATTAACAAATTTAAAACATGAAAAGTAACCATTTTTTAAAGTTCGCCCTTTCTGCCGTTTTGGTAGGAACAATCGTTGTTTCTTGTGAATCTGAAAATAACGAAGAAATTGATGTGATTGACACTCAAGTTCGTGCTAAATTAGAATCTTTAGGTTTTAATACGGACAATTTAACGGAAGATTCGTTGAACGGTGTAGACGGTTTTACAGTAGAGGGAGATATCTTTTTAACAAGAGATCAAATTAATGAAATGGCACCCGCCTCTGGTGTTGGCACTGAACATTATAGAACAAATAATATCGTAGGCCCAGATGGTAGGGTCGTAAGTGTTTATATGGATGCCGCATTCAATAGCACCATGCAAGCAGCTTTTGATGATGCAATTAATAGATATAACTCCTTAAATTTAGATATCACATTTCAAAGAGCCAATAGTTCTGGTGCAGACATCGATATTCTGTCTCAAAAGCTTAAGAGAGTACGAGGTGGAGGCGTAATTCTTGGTCGTAGTGCAGGTTTCCCAGATGCCAATGGAGATCCTGCAACACCAATTGTACTGAATTCAGATATTTACAACCCGAGAAGAGGTGGTATTCCTGCCGATGCAGCAACGGTAATAGCTCACGAAATTGGACATGCTATTGGTTTTAGACATACAGACTATGATCAAAGAGAATTTAGTTGCGGAAGAGCTGGCAACGAGGGAGATGCTGGTGTTGGCGCAGTTTACATTCCAGGCACACCAACTGGTCCAGAAGCTGGATCTTGGATGTTAGCTTGTAGCAATGGTACAAATAGACCATTTACTTCTGGTGATCAAACGGCATTAACAACTGTTTATTAATTAGAAAGAACATCGCAAAATCTTGAAAAAGCCGCTTTTTAGCGGCTTTTTATTTGCTGAAATTTAAAAGTTTTATTGCGCTTTGATTAAAAGATTATATTTAGAAAGCTAATACGGCTAGCAATGTATCAAAAGCTTTTTTTAATTTTAACTACTTCCCTATTCTCGTATTCGTTTTGTCAAGAAAACGTTTCTGCCCGTAATAATGGAATACCGGTGGTAGAGGATTTGCATTTGGAACAGCTAGAAAGCGGCAAAATTCATAAGCTCTGGCTTCAACTTGGTGAAAATGAATTATCAGAACCCATTAAAGTACCAGTGTTAATTGCAAAAGGTGATGGAACATCCAAAGTTTTAGGATTAACTGCAGCTATCCATGGGAATGAGTTAAATGGGATTGCTATTATACATGAGTTATTTTCTAAGATTGATGTGACTGAGTTAGAAGGAACCATTATCGGTATTCCGGGCTTAAATACCTTAGCCATAAGCAAGAATCAACGCAAATTTATTGATGGAGTAGATTTAAATCGCATTTTCCCAGGAAAACCTAATGGAAATGGCTCCGAACAAATGGCATATAAGATTGGTGAAAAGATTATCCCTTTGTTTGATTATCATGTGGATTTACATACGGCAAGTTTTGGTAGGATAAACAGTCTTTATGGGCGTGGCGATATGCAAGATGAAACCTTAGCTGGGATGTTACAGGTATTAGAACCAGATATTGTTGTTTCTAACAAAGGGAAAGCTAGTTTTGGTTCTGCCTCTGGACTAACTATGAGGGCATTTGCAATTAGCAAAGGTGTTAAATCCATAACCATGGAATATGGAAACCCACAAGTTTACCAAAAAGATATGATTGAGCGAGGCGTAAAAGGCCTTAAAAATTTAATTGTTCACTTAGGGTTAATGGAGGGAGAAATTGTGATTCCCACAATTGAAAATATATGTTCAAAATCATATTGGATATACACGGACAAAGGAGGTTATTTGGATATTAAAGTAAGCCTAAATCAAAAAACACAAAAAGGTGATACTATAGCAACACTAAAAAATTCTTTTGGAGAATTAATAGCAACTTATAAAGCACCAGAAGACGGAATTGTTGTTGGTAAAAGCACTAACCCTGTAAATACCTCTGGAGGCAGAATTATTCATCTTGGGATTTTAGAAAAATGATAACACCTTGGATTATTACCGTTTTTACGGTTTTACTGGTTTATTATTTAGATCGATGGGAAAACAAACACGTAAAATCGTTATTTGATTGGGTCCCTGCTATTTTATTGGCATACTTAATACCTGCTTTAATATCCTACTTCTTTTCAGTTGATTATTCACAAGCTACAATTCACAATTTTAGTAAAGACTATTTTATTCCCTTGGCTATCCTTTCTGTTATGGCCAGTTTATCCTTGGGGCAATTAAAAGCCGTAGGTTACAAGCCTATCTTGGTATTCTTGGCAGGGTCTGTTTTTATCGCGCTATTTCCTGTGGTATTTGTATTTGCTTTTAGTGAGTCAGATTTAGTTGTTAGTACCCTCTCCGAAAAGGAGTTTTGGAAAGGCATTCCCCCCATAGTAGGCAGTTGGATTGGCGGCAGCACAAGTCAATTGGTATTAAAAGAATTAGTCAATTGTCCTGAAGCAATTTTTCTGTCGGTTTTGGTTATGGATAATATTCTGGTAAATGTTTGGACAATCTTAATGTTCCAGGGGATTAAAAAAAGTAATAAGCTCAATAAATGGTTTAAAATTACAGATAAAGAATTGCCAGAGGACATTCGATCAGAGAGCCAAAAAACTTTGCCAGTTTGGCTCACAATAGTAGTCTTATTGGGCTTAGTTTTAATTACTAATTATTTGGTAGTTGGGTTTGTATGGAAAGTTGTGTTATTATCAATATTAGGATTGCTTTTAGGAAATTTTATCCCTCGGTGGAATTTTAAGTTTTCACTTAAAGCAGGAGCAGTATTAATAATTTGTGTGATGGCTGTTTTAGGGTTGAAGTTGCAATTTGAAACTTTAGGATTTGACCTGTACTTTTTTGGCTTTCTTTTAGTCTGGTTGATTGGACATTTTGTTTTTATGGTATTAGCTGCAAAAGCTTTAAACGTAAATATGGCGTGGGTTCCAATAGCAAGTATGGCTAACGTTGGCGGAATAGCTACTGCGCCAGCAGTTACTGCGGCTTATCAAAAAAAATGGATGCCTCATGCTATTGTTTTGGCAATTTTAAGCATGGCTACGGGAACATTTTGGGGGATGTTGACGATTTACTTATTGGAAAGCTTTTTTGTTCTATAAATAATAAAAATTAATTTTTTGAATAGAACTACGACTAAGGATTAAAATCCAACTACCAGTGGTCACTAAGCTTTTTCCAGAGATTGACAAAGTTTACTTTATTGAGAAGTATACCTTAATCCACATCCTATCAGGAAAAGGTAATATTCAGGTAGATTTTGAAAATTATTTCGATTGGCAAGACAAGGCTATCTACTTAGAAAAGGGGCAGTACATTAAGTTTCTATCTGATGATTTTTTGGTTCGAAAAATTGAATTCCCAGACGAAGCCATGTTTAGAAATAAAGATGTTCGTGTTCTTTTTAAACATTTAATATCACTGGGCTACATCGATTTTAATGAATGCTCAGATTGTCAAAACTTTTTGAATAATTCTGTTTTCTCTGAAGAAACCAAGCAGATTATAGATATTTCTTCGAAACAGTGGTTTTGGCAAAACCCTTTTAAGGCCAGTAAAAGTGAATATCAAATTATTTTTGATGTTAAAGAAGTTATAGACGAACACTTCTCCAATAGGTTGTCAAATGCAGATTTAGTGCATTTAATTAATAAAAATGGGATAGACGCTCAGGCGTTGGTTCAAGAGAAGGTCGGTATATCAATTTCAAAACTCTTAAGTAAAAAAAGGCTGGTGGAGAGCAAACGCAAAATTGCCTTTACCGATAAAAGCATACAAGAGATATCTTTTGAAATGGGTTATAAAGATGATGCTTATTTTAACCGAGTTTTCAAGAATACTACAGGATATACACCTTCTCAATTTCGTTCCAATTTTGATTATGAAGAGCGAGATATCTTTGTGCAAGATATTATTGATTTAATTCAAGAATACCATAAAGAAAAGCGGTCTCTAGACTTTTACGCCGATAAAATGAATGTTTCTGTAAAGACACTTTCAAAAAAAACCAGGAACAAACTGAACGTTTCGGTAGGTCAACTCATTAGGAACGAGCTCATAAATTCTTCTAAGTCAGAATTGGCGGTGAACACCCCTATTAATGAGATTGCCTTTAAAATGGGTTTTGAAGAACCCAATCACTTCTCTAACTTCTTTAAGCATCATACCGGAATAACACCTTCAGAATACAAACTAGAAAAGTACAATTCTTAGCGCCTTTTTTGTAGTCTTTTAATTTACCTCTTAACTCATCTTTGCAGTGTAAAAATTCACTAAAAAATAGTAAAGATGAATATTAAGACACAAGTAACAAAAATGGATGCAATAGTAGCTCAAGGAGCTATTGTTGAGGCTGTGAAAGAATTTTTCGCAGAAGATGCCATCACTTCAGATTACGGAAATGGTGGAACAAAAGGGAAACCTGCAATGATTGCTAAAATGGAAGGTTTTGCCGGTGCTATTGATGCGGTAAACGGAATAACACATCATCACTCTATTGTTGATGGTAACGTTTCAGCTTCAGAATTCACATTCGATTTTAACATGAAAGATGACAGTAAAATTTACTGGCACGAAATCATTAGAAGAGTATGGAACGATGAGGGAAAGGTAATTCAAGAAGAATATTTTAACGCAGAATAAATGCACCTCTATTTTTCTAATATAAAACAGAGAAAAGGGCATCGGAGCAGCCGGACGGATTTAGGAAGCTTATTAATAAGGACCAAATGGCAATACCAGGCCAAACTCGCCAGTGGGATTCTAGGTGCTGATCAGGTAACAAGCGAAAACAAACCTGGTTATTAGAAAAGTAAGAACGGTCTTGTTCTTTAAAAATGAAAACAACAAACAAAACAATTAAATAATTAAAATTTTAAATCATGAAATTCATAACCAAGAGAATTCACGCATTTTTAGATTATCCGGTAGCTATTGCCTTAATAGCACTTCCATTTTTATTAGGATTAGGAAGTTCTAATCCAATAGCACTGCAGCTTTCAGTAGCCACAGGAATAGCCGCATTTGTTCTAACATTATTAACAGATCACCATTTAGGGGCATTTAAGGTCATTCCTTATAAGTTTCACTTGATAGTAGATTTTGCAGTGGCCATTGTATTTATTTTGGCGCCTTTTATTTTCTCTTTTGAAGGAATAGATGCTTATTTCTATTGGATAAACGGAATTGCGGTACTTACGGTAGTTAGTTTGCACAAAGCAGAAATGACACCATAAAATGTTGATGTACTACTAGGTAATTTAGAACACCTAGAAAACAATGTTCTTTTTCACATAAAACAGCTAAAGACTTTTGGTTGGTTATGGCTCCAAGCATGTTGATCTTATGATTGATGTGCTTTGGTGTTTTTTATACATTTAGACAAATGAAAAAATTACTTTCAGAGATTAGGGCCTGTGAAGTGTGTTCTGCCCACCTGCCTTTAGGCCCAAGACCCATTGTAGCTGCTCACTCAGAGGCTAGGGTTATTATTATTGGTCAGGCACCGGGTACCAAAGTGCATGAAACGGGTGTCCCTTGGGATGACCCCAGTGGCCGGCAGTTACGCAAATGGTTAGGAGTATCAGATGCCATTTTTTATGACGAAACTAAAATAGCTTTAGTGCCCATGGGCTTTTGCTACCCAGGAAAAGGTAAAGGAGGCGATTTGCCACCAAGACCTGAATGCGCACCTTTATGGCACCAAAAACTGTGGGACAACATGCCCAATTTAGAATTAATAATTTTGATAGGTACCTATGCCCAGAATTATTATTTGAAAGAACAGAAAGAAAAGAACCTGACCGAAACCGTTAGGTCATATCGTAACTATTTGCCAAAGTATTTTCCTTTACCACACCCATCACCCAGAAATCGATTTTGGCTGACTAAGAACCCTTGGTTTGAGGGTGAGGTTTTGGAAGCGTTGCAGAAAAAGATTGCTAACTCTCTTCATCAATCATAAAAAGTTCTTCAACACTTAGTTTAAAGAGTCTAGCCATTTTAATGGCTAATGTCACCGAAGGATTAAACTTATTTTTTTCTATGGCATGAATTGTTTGCCTAGATACTTCAAGTTTTTCGGCTAATTCTGCTTGAGTTAAATTAAGTCTTGCACGCTCTACTTTTACCAAATTTTTCATGAATTTGCCTGTTTTTTTAGATGAAAAACTAAAAGAAATAGAAACATAAAGAGAGATAGGAACCAATCTAAACTAAAACTTGTTTCAGGCTTTATGATGTAAAAAACAAAAGCAATAGTAAGAAAAGAAATCACAGTGATTTGGTAAGCTTCTAATCGTAACAATTTTATAAAATCGTCCTCCGTTCTTTCTTTTGAAAGCAGATAAATTAGCAAGCCTAAGGTTGGTAAGATATAAAGAATATGAAAAACAGATGCTCCATAAAAATCCTTAAAATAATGATTTGTGCCAATGGGGACATTCTTCCATCCATCCATAAAGGAGTCTCCAGCCGTTAATATTGACGCTATAAAAAATAGTGCTAAACCTAGTTTTTTACACCAGCTTGGTAATACTTGAAAATTCATAATTCTATTAATTTTGACTAAAAGTAAATAAAACTTTACATTATGACAAATAAAATAGAATATTTTTCAAAATGAAACCCCACCAATTGGCAGGGTCTAATACCTCAATACTAATAATGTCTAAATTCTAATACTTAGATCCATCATGCTTGCCTTTTTCCCAACCATGCTTACCAAGGTATTGGTTGGCACTTTCAACCGCACCATCTTCAATGTCTGTACCCTGAGAATCATTCCAACGGTTTAAATAGCCAAATAAAGAAATAACACCGAGCATTTCTACAATTTCACCTTCGTTCCAGTGTTGGTATAGGCGTTCTTTAATTTCGGCATCAACAGCATTGGGTACTTGAGACGCTTGCAAAGAAAAATCTAATGCGGCACGTTCTGCTTCAGAAAAAGCAGGATGCGTTCTGTATTCCCAAATATTATCTAACTGTTCTTGTTCAGCTCCATAACGCTCTGCAGCACGTATGGCATGAGCTTGGCAATAACGACATCCAGTGGCATTGCTACTTACCCACGCAATCATTCTTTTGAGTGCTGAGGTAACTCTACCCTCATTAGCCATAACGGCTTTGTTTAGGTTAATAAACGCTTTTGAAATTGCAGGGCGATGCTGCATAGTTAACACTGAATTTGGACAGAATCCCAAAGTTTCATTAAAGAATTCAGCTAATTTTTTAGTGTCAGGATCGTGGTTAGGGTCAAGCGGTTGTACTAATGCCATTTGGTTTCTTTTATTGTATTTTTATCCTTCACAAGAAACAAAAATTTATGGCGACCACAAATCATATTTCCACAAAATGGCTAGGTAATATGGCCTTTGAAAGTAATAACCCTTCTGGACATAATTTTAAGATAGATATTGCAAAAGAAGATGGGGGAGATGGCAGTGGTTTTAGACCTAAAGCCTTAATGTTATCTTCATTAGCGGGTTGTTCGGGGCTTGATGTTGCTTCACTCATGAAAAAGATGAAATTAGAAGTAGATGAATTTCATATTGAAACTATCGCTAATCTTACGGATGAACACCCTAGATATTATGATTCCGTTGTTATTGAGTATCATTTTCATGGGGCTAACTTAAAGGAGGAGAAACTTCAGAAAGCTGTGGATTTATCAATCGAGAAATATTGTGGGGTTATGGAAATGTTTAGACGGTTTGCAGAATTAGAGATTAAGACGATTTTTCATTCGAAATAAATTTCAAGTTCAAGAAAAAGTTCAAACTCAAATTGGGTTATGACCGATAAAAAATATGATTTAGAAGATAGATTAGTTCGTTTTGCTGCAAAAAGCGCCATTTTTTGTAAAGAATTACCTAACGATTTTACTGGTCAATATTATGGTAATCAATTATTGCGCTCTGGTGGTAGCTCAGCTCTAAATTTTGGAGAAGCCCAGGGGACAAATTCAGATAAGGATTATATAAATAAGGCATCTATTTGTCTAAAGGAGCTAAAAGAATCAAGAGTTAATCTTAAGATTTTGAATACTATTGAATATGGTTCTGAAAAAGTCAGGGATGAGTTATTGGACGAGGCGAAACAACTTATAAAAATAATTGCAACAATAATTAAGAATAAAAAGTAAGTTTTGAACTTGCTCTTGCTCGTTGAACTTGAACTTTACCATGCGCTGGACTATAAAACCTAAACCTGAGCAAAAAGAAATAGAACAACTTTCTAAGGTATTGAAAGTTGAACACTTAGTTACGCAGCTTCTACTGCAACGAGGAATTTCAACATACGAGGAAGCAAAAAAATTCTTCCGGCCTCAACTTTCAGATTTGCATAATCCTTTTTTAATGAAGGATATGGATATAGCTGTGGAGCGCATTCAAAAGGCAATTAATAACGAAGAGAACATTTTGGTTTATGGTGATTATGATGTGGATGGTACCACGGCAGTAGCGCTACTTTCATCATATTTATTAGAGAATTATCCTAATGTGGCCACTTATATTCCAGACCGTTATGATGAAGGTTACGGGGTTTCTTTAAAAGGAATCGATTTTGCAGAAGACAATGATTTCTCGTTGATTATTGCATTGGATTGCGGTGTTAAAGCGATTGACCAAGTAAATTATGCTAAAGAGAAAGGTATCGATTTTATCATCTGTGATCACCACAGACCAGGTGAAAAATTACCTAATGCCATTGCGGTTCTTGACCCTAAAAGAGAAGATTGTGAATACCCGTACGATGAACTTTGTGGTTGTGGGGTAGGTTTTAAATTGACACAAGCGCTTGCATCTGCCAAAGGTGATACTATCGAAAAATTAGTCCCATATTTAGATTTAGTAGCTACTGCTATTGGGGCGGACATTGTTCCGATAACGGGAGAGAATCGGGTTTTGGCCTATTTTGGTATGCAAGTCATTAATTCCAACCCTAGAATAGGGTTTAAGGCCATTATTAATCAAATAAAAAAGAAAGAACTCACGATTACCGATGTGGTGTTTATCATCGCCCCAAGAATTAATGCCGCTGGACGGATGAAACATGGTCAACATGCGGTAAATCTCCTAACAGAAATGAATCTAAGTCAGGCTGAAACTTTTGCTGCGGAAATCGAGAAATTTAATACCGATAGAAGAGGTCTTGATAAAGAGATTACAGAGCAGGCCCTCAAACAAATAAAAGAACATAAAGAAGAAGGCCGATTTACCTCGGTGGTTTATAATGAAAATTGGCATAAAGGAGTTATTGGTATTGTTGCTTCGCGTTTAACAGAAACCTATTACCGCCCTACACTGGTCTTTACCAAAAGTGGAGATAAACTCGCCGCCTCTGCACGTTCAGTAAAGGGGTTTGATGTTTATAACGCTTTAGAAGGTTGTGCCGAATGTATTGAGCAATTTGGCGGACACAAGTATGCAGCTGGCTTAACACTACTTGAAGAGCAGTACAAAGTATTTAAAGCTAAGTTTGAAGAAGTTGTATCTGAAACTATTGACCCACAACTATTGACTCCTGAACTAAACGTTGATATGCAGATTGAAATGCAACAGATTACGCCAAAATTGATGCGGATTCTAAAACAGTTTGCCCCTTTTGGACCAGGAAATATGACCCCAACATTTATAGCAGAAAGTGTACAGGATACGGGATATGGTAAGGGTGTTGGCGAAGATGAAAAGCATTTGAAATTATCCCTTACCCAAAAAGGTTCAAAACCAATTGGTGCCATTGGGTTTAATCTAGGAAATAAAATTGGGCAGATAAAAACTAAAAATCGTTTTGATATTGCTTTTACCTTAGATGAAAACGAATGGCAAGGTAATGTAAGCCTTCAACTAAAACTTAAAGATTTAAAGTAGGCTTGTGGAAAATAGAATAGACCCTTATGCCGCCTTACGTTTTAAAGAATTCAACATTTTTTTAGGGGTCCGTTTTGCTATGGTTTTTGCTTGGTCCATGCAATTTATTGTAATTGAATGGCAAGTCTATTCTTTGACGAAAGACCCACTTTCTTTAGGCATTATTGGTCTTATGGAAATAATTCCTGCAGTAAGTATTGCCTTGTTTGCAGGTCACATCGTAGACCAAAGTGAAAAACGAAATCTTTTGGTTAAATGTATTTTAGGTTTTTCTGTTGTGAGCTTAGGTCTTTTTTTAATTACGTTACCATCTATTGAAGCTGAATATACCACTAAAACAATACTCTATGTTATCTATGCTTTGGTATTCTTGGGAGGTTTAGTAAGAGCGTTCATTGGGCCAACAATTTTTTCATTAATAGCATTGATAGTTCCCAAAAAAATATACCCAAATGCTGCAACGTGGAGCAGTTCTACATGGCAAATGGCCTCTGTTTTAGGACCAGCTTTTGCAGGATTTGCGATAAGTTGGATTGGAGTTCACTGGTCTATGTGTATCATTTTCGGATTTTCAGTTTTAGCCTTATTGTTTCTTTTTAAGATTTCAAAAAAACCTATTTTAAATCCGAAAATAGGGGAGCCGATTATACAAAGTTTAAAAGACGGACTTCAATTTGTTTTTAATAGTAAAGCGGTATTTGGGGCATTAACATTGGATATGATAGCAGTACTTTTTGGTGGTGCAGTGGCGCTGCTGCCAATTTACGCCCAAGATATTTTACATGTAGGCTCTGAAGGCTTTGGTGTTTTAAGGGCAGCACCAGCAGTAGGCGCATCAATTACGATGCTGGGCTCTACAAGATTTCCTTTACATAAATATGCTGGTAAAAAGTTGTTATGGGCTGTCTTTGCCTTTGGCATTTGTATTATTGTTTTTGGTATTTCAACATCATTCTGGATTTCGGTCGCGGCCTTATTCTTAAGTGGTGCTGTGGATGGAGTCTCTATGATAATAAGACAAACTATCCTACAACTGAAAACTCCAGATAATATGCGGGGTAGGGTTGCATCGGTAAATTCAATTTTTGTAGGATCTTCCAATGAGTTAGGAGCTTTTGAAAGTGGTTTAGCGGCAAAACTTCTTGGTACTGTTACTGCTGTTGTTTTCGGTGGATGCATGACCTTATTGACTGTAGCAACAACGGCGATAGTTTCACCTACATTTAGAAGATTGGATTTGTCTAAAGATGTAGAGGCCCATGAAAATGAAGATTAATATTTTGGAATAAAAAAGCCCTTCTTTTGGGGAGAAGGGCTGCTCTTTTAATGTAGGTTTTAAAAAGATTTGGTTTGTTGCCTTGCTTCAAGTAGGTTAGTATGGATTTGGGAACTACTCTGAAACTAACAACACTGTAAATGTATGGCGGTGCTGCACAATTTCGAAAATATTGTTGTGAAGTAGTAAATATATGTTGTAAGAAAAAGATTACAATATGTATATAATTAATCTTGGTTGTCTTTTTTTGTAAAATCCTATGAATGTAAGTTTATGAAATAAAAAAACCCTTCTTTGGGGAGAAGGGCAATTTTTTAATGTAGGTTTTAAAGATTTAGGTTGTTGCTTTGTTTCTAGTAGGTTTCAAGTATGGATTTGAGAATCATAGCGAAACTAACAACACTGTAAATGTACGTTAGTATGTCTTTTTTTAAAAAGATTTGTTGTGAAGTAATATTATAATGTTGTAAGAAAAGGATTACAATATGTTTAATCGATGAATGACACAATTCTTATGAGTATTTCTTAAGTTCTAACTTTTCACCATCAAAGACTGCATAAGTAAAATAGTTAATCCAGTCCCCGAGGTTAGTGTATTTTGATTTTTCGTTCAAGTTGATTTCTAAAGGTAGGTGCCGGTGGCCAAAAACAAAATGGTCGTAATGTTTTGTTTCGAGCTTTCGTTTGCAGTATTGTACCAACCATTCTTTGTCCTCTCCTAAAAATTTGGCATCTTCCTCCCCAGAGATGAGTTTATTGCTTACAGAGAGGTATTGCCCTAATCGGACGCCTAAATCTGGATGCAGCCACTTAAAGAGCCACTTACTTAACGGATTGGTAAAAACCTTCTTCATACGTTTAAAGCCTTTATCCCCTGGTCCTAATCCATCTCCGTGCCCAATAAAAAAAGAAGTGTCATTGATTTTAAGCTGTTGTGGTTTATGGAAAACAGGAATGTTGAGCTCTTCCTCAAAATAACCGTTCATCCATAAATCATGATTACCCACAAAATAGGTGATAGGAATGCCGGCATCCGTAAGTTCTGCAAGTTTACCTAACGTTCTTGTGAAACCTTTGGGCACTACTTTTTTATACTCAAACCAGAAATCAAAGAGATCACCCATTAAGTATATGGCCGCGGCATCTTCTTTGATACTATCTAACCAGGCGACAAATTTTTTCTCCCTAGGAAGACTTTCTTCTGAGCTTGGAGCACCTAAATGGTTGTCACTGGCGAAGTAGACCTTTTTGCCTTTTGGTATGGTAAGGGTATTCATTTAAGGCAAAGATAGCTATTGCTTTCTAACGTTTGAACCTTCTTCTATTTCTAACTCTTGTAAAAATGTAGATAGCAATTACTAGTAATGCTACCGTAGGTAATACCAAGTCGCTATTTAAGATGGAGAGAATATCCATAGGTATCGTTTAATTTAAACTTCTAGCTGTAAGACGTCTTTTTACTATATAACTAACAACGAAGTTTTCAAGGCTTTATTTTTTTCTCACAAATAACGCTATAATGGCCGAAGTCACTGCACCCATACCTAAAGCCCCAAAAGCCGCTTGTAATAGATAACTTTTAAGACTAAAATAGACTTCCGCATTATTTTGTGTCATTTTATCATTTTCAACAACATAATCAATCATATTTGTAAAGTAATCAGGGCTAATAAACTCATACGTAATGTACTGCGCTAACGGACTTAAAATAGCAACAAACACACTTATCAACATACCTGATGCAACCCCTTGAAACCAAGTCATTTTGCCTCCTAAGTCTTTATTGCGTTTTTCTACGAGTGCGAAAACATATAGAGCAATGGCAATAACAGCGAAAAAATTGGTGTAGATAGCATGCTTGGCGATATGCTCGTCATGCCAGCCCAAAGCTTTTTCCAAAACCATCCATAACAAAGCTACAATGGTGAATAGGAGTGCCCATTTAATTTCAGTCGTGAACTTTTTCAAAATATAAATGCTTTTAATATGTACTACTTTTTGAATTTGGCCAGTGCGGCTTTAGTTGCTTCAGATAAGGCTAATCTTCCAGACTGTTCGGCTCTATCTAAAAGCAATGAACTCCAGTTTTCGGTTCCTTTCCATAATGCTTTTTTCATTGCTATTAGCGCTTCTGGATTATATGAGGCTAGCTTTAAGCTGAAATCGTCCAGTTCTTTGTCGAGTTCATTAATAGAATTAAAAACCTTAGAAAAAAGTCCTTTTTCTTTGGCCCAATAGGCGTTTTTCCATTCAGTAGGAGATAAGGCCAACTCTGCAAGGCCATCTTTACCAATTTTTCGTTCTACCGCAGGTGCTATTACGAGTGGTGCTATACCGATTGAAATTTCAGAGAGTTTAATGGATGCCGCTTCAGTAGCAAAAACATAATCGCAGGCAGCTGCTAAGCCAACGCCACCACCAACGGCCTTGCCTTGTACTCGACCAATAACCGGTTTGTCACAACTACGCATGGCATTAATAACATGGGCAAAGCCACTAAAAAAGGCTTTTCCTTCATTCAAATTAGAAATTGCTACGAGTTCATCGAAAGATGCTCCGGCACAAAATGCCCGGTCACCTTCAGACTTAAGAATAATAATCGAGACTTCATCATTTGATGAAAGCTGATTAATTTCATTAGTTAGTCTTTGCAATAATTCTGATACGAAAGAATTACTGGCTGGGTGGCCAAACTCTACAGTTGC
Organism: Croceitalea sp. W27; assembly: GCF_055693185.1. Taxonomy (NCBI): domain Bacteria; kingdom Pseudomonadati; phylum Bacteroidota; class Flavobacteriia; order Flavobacteriales; family Flavobacteriaceae; genus Croceitalea; species Croceitalea sp. W27. The sequence goes on along the minus strand of NZ_CM146327.1, from coordinate 2,079,040 downwards.
AATTTGATTATTGATATTGGTATAAAGACTTCCGTTTGCTCTATCTGTGGGCATAATTAAGTGCTATTTTTTTGTAAAGTTTAAAATTACTGGTTTTGCAAGAGGGGACGAAATTTTCGCCTAAACTTCCAAACTAATGCTCCACCACGAATAGCCATCCAAACCACAAAAGCAATCCATATGGCATAGAAACCCAATCCAAAATATTTTCCTAGGTACAATGCGGGAACAAAACCCAAAAAGGTCGCTGAAAGGAGTACATTACGAAGGTATTTCATTTCCCCTAATCCTTTAAATAGCCCGTCGAGAACAAAGGCAAGCGTATTCATAGGCAGGCCTAAAATAACGATAAAGAAGATACCGTAAAACGTTTGAAGAACGATTTGTTCATTAGAGAAAATACGCCCTAAAGGATAATAGAAAATGAATCCAGCGAGCATCAGAATAAGACTTACTATCATTCCATAAGTAATAATCTTTTTTGCCAACATCCACAAGCCGTTATAATCTTTTTCCCCCAACAGTTTACCTCCCATACTATTGCCGGCAGCGCCATAGCCATCAATAAAAAAGGCAGAGAACAACCATAGATTAATAGCAATGGTATGGGCTCCGATAAACCGGTCGCCCAAAGCGGTTGCTTCTCGTACCGCAATAATCAAAGCTGCATTTAAGGCCAAGGCCCTGACAAAAAGATTTAGGCTCATAAAAACAAGTCGTTTCAATTCTTTGTTCAACGGAAAACGAAGTTTTAGACTGATGTCCGTTTTTGCGCGTAACAAGAAGAAAACCAAGATGGCCATAACACCTTGAGAGATTAGACTTGCCCAGGCAGCACCCTCTAAATACGTGGCCGGTAGTACCCCCTCGATACCATAAACAAAAATGAAATCAAGAATTATATTTAGAACGGCCCCTATAATTGCGATGAGCATGGGGTAAAAGGTGTTTTGTAACCCTCTGAAAATTCCGAAAACCGCAAAAGTGAAAAGTGTTAACGGAAAACCCCAAACACGAATGGAATAATAGGAGACGCAGTATTCTAAAATTTTGCCCGAAGCTTCAAAAAGCCTAAAAATATCTTCAACGATAAAAATGGTCGAAAGCAGAATAAACAAACTCAACAAAATATTGAAGAAAATTGCCTGTGCAGGCAGGTCTTTGACTTCATGAATTTTACCTGCTCCCAAATATTGCGAGATAATAGCCGAAATAGCACTTCGGGTCTGCCCTAATACCCAAATAAGCATTGATAAAAAAGACCCTACAATTCCCGCTGCTGCAAGAGATTCTAATCCATCTATAGAAATATTGCCTACAATAGCGGTATCGGTAATCGATAAAATGGGTTCTGCAATGCCTGAGATGGTCGCAGGAATTGCAAGATTATTGATGTTCTTTAGGTTTACGGTAGTTTTCAAATCAGGCTACAAGTTACAGCACCAATTCATAACAGTGAAAGGGATGCTCGCTTTGTTTCGGAAAAAAAATGTCTCCCAGTTTTTGATAACCTCGAGTCTCATAGAATTTTTGATTGCGCTTGTTTTGAGAAAAAGTGTCTAAACGCACCGATAAAAATCCATTTTGCCTTGCAGTGTTTTCAGCAAAATCCATCATTTTCTGAGCATACCCTTTTCCTTGAAAATCTGGATGCACACTTAGGCGGTGTATATAACAGTTGTTTTTGTTTTCGGTCAGCCATTTAATGGGGATGTATTCAACATCCATATGTGTTGAAATCACTATGGTGCCGATGACCTTGTTTTCTGCTTGGAGCACATACAATTCGTTTCGTTTTATATCCAGTAAAAATGCTTCTTTAGAAGGGTAGTGTTCATTCCATTGGTAAATGTCTTTGGCCATCATAAATGCAGCGCATTCTCTTGTAATTGCCATTATATCGCTTATTTCAGATATCTTTGCATGTCGTATCATTAAATGACTTGGATTAAGTTGTAAATTTATAGTATAATCTTAATAACCTGACCATGAACAATATATTGGTTCCTTTAGGCACATCACCCGACTCACACGAAACATTGCAATATGCGGTAGACTTTGCATCCGATTTTGGAGCAAATATCTATATAATGGATGTTTTTACGGTAACTTCTGGAACGGGTAGTCTTGGAAATATTCAAGAGAAAGTGGCCCAAAGTAGTAGGGAGAATATAAAGGGTATTGTTGGTAGAATAGATACAAAAGGATTGGATGTAAAAATTGCATCTTACAATGGTGATATCGTTGATGGGCTTTTAGAAATTAAAAAGGAATTGGGTATAGATTTAATTGTTATTGCCCCAAGAAGTAATGACATCAATGAAGAATATTACTTAGGAAACACTTCAGGAAGAATAATTAAACAGACCAATATACCAACCCTAGTAGTTCCAAAAGGAACAAAGTATAAGCCCATAAAGAGTATTTTAACGGCATTTAAATCGGGTATTTTAAAGCGAAGTAAAATTTTACACCCTTTAGTGGCTATAATGAATAAGAATAATGCTGAGGTTAATTTACTACTGGTGAAAACCCCAGGGTATTCAGAAGAAGATTTACAAGTGAATACTTCGCTTCTAGACATTAGTAAAAACCTTACCATTTCTGAAAATGCCACTACGTATTTAGGGGTTTTGGAACATTTTAGAACAACACAGCCAGATTTGCTTTGCGTATTTCGAAGAAAAAGAGGTTTTTTCAAAAAGCTTTGGGAAAAGAGTACAGTACTAAAATCTGAATTCTTTGCACCTGTACCGGTTCTAGTACTAAGCGTAAAGAAGTACTAAACACTAAACCAATTTTGAAACCAATTTAAATTGTGTTTTCTTTGTCAGCAAAGGGGGATTAGCTCAGCTGGCTAGAGCGCTTGCCTGGCAGGCAAGAGGTCACCGGTTCGACTCCGGTATTCTCCACCAAGAAAACGAGGGCTTCAAGAGTTTTTGACTTTTGAAGCTTTTTTCATTTGCACGCAATTTGCACGCAAAACTGGTTTTAATTTAACCATGGTATTATTTGATTCAAATTGGTCTATTTTAATACCCCTTCACTCTTTACAGAGTATTTTTTGAAAAAGCATCACATTTATTGGGTGCTTTAACTTCAATATTAGATTAAGGAATCTAAGACCCATAAAAGGTCAATTAACGAAACTACTAAAAGAGACCATGAATGGGACCCGCCTAGTTTACATAATAGCCCCGTAAAACGGCCGTTATATGTTACTAATAATACTGATTGAAGAATATTAAATTTCTATACGCTACTGATTTAGCACCACGTTATTCTTGATATTTAAATCTAATAGGAGTAAAATTGTTACGACAACGATACTAATCCAAAAAACTGGTGATATATTCGATAATTCCTGAAACCATTCCACTTTAAAAAGTGATTCATCCGAAACATAAAGTATGTTCAAAAAGAATTCATCAAGAATTAAAAAAGCATAACCTATTGCGAATGTGCCCATCACAATGGTTGTCGTCTTTTGTGATAGCAATGGCTTAATATCAGATTTTTTAACGCTATCTTCCAAAGCTTTCATTGTTTTCATCGAAAAGTCTTTTGGAACTGATGGCAGTAAATCCCTTTTTAGAGTATGCTCTGATATCACATCCATTTTTTCAACTAGGGTAGATTCTTCCTTCAAAAAGGCCATCACATCTTCTGTGAAATCTGGACTTGGACTATCTAATTGTACAGATTTGATTAACTGAATAAGAAATTCGTCTTTTCGTTTCATCCTATAATATTGAATTTGGTTCTCCATTTAGCAAAACATCAAGCTTTTTCCGTAACTTTTTTCGAGCCCTAAATAGCCTCACTTTTACATTGGTCGCCGATAAGTTCGTGATGGAGGTTATTTCTTCTATGGTGTTTTCGTCAATGTAAAACAGCGTTACTAAAAGTCCTTCCATAGGTGGTAAAGAGTCAACCGCAATTTTAATGAATTTTTGTTGCTCCCCTATTTTGAAATCTTCAATTTGTGAATTGGAATTCGCCTGAAAATTCGCTTCATCACTTACCACTATATACCTAGTGTCAATTTTGTTCTTTCTCTTATGATATAGAGCCGACCTATATGTTATAGTGTATAACCAAGTTGAAAATTTAGATTCCCGTTTAAAACCTCCTATGCTCTGATAAGCTTTTATAAAACTTTCTTGGGCTACATCCTCGGCATCGATAGTACTCCCCAAAACTTTTAAAGCTACTGCATATACCATCTCTTTATATTTTTCAACGAGATACGAAAACGCAGTCAAGTCTCCCTCTTTTACTTTATCAATGCATATCCAATCGTTTTTATAGTCCATCTTATAGTTAAGATGCAAGTTTTTCACATTGCGTTACAGTTTTTATAAGATTAGTTGAAAAAATAATTTTTATGTTTTTGTGTAACCTTACTTAGAATTCGTGCATCATATCAAAAACAACAAAATCAATTTTGATGAACGGAGACATTATAGTACCCATAACATTTATAGCTTCCATTTTTGGAATCATTTATCTCTATCTCAAGTCAAGACATCGAGAACGCACAACTATGATAGAAAAAGGTGTGTCCGCCGATTCTCTTTACAGCAAATCCAAAACGATAGCGGCAACTCTAAAAATTGGGATGTTAAGTGTTGGTATTGCAACGGGGATTTTAATTGGCCATTACATCAACCATGTCTTCAATATTCAAGATGGCTCTGTGTTTTATTTTGTGTTTATATTTCTATTTGGTGGATTGGCTCTCATCTTGAACTACAAAATCGAAAAAAACAGGACAGATGAGCATTAAACCGCTTATCATATTTGGTATGCTTCTGTCGGCATATCTAAACGCTCAAACTGTTTCATCAAAATTAACCGATAAACAAGAAATACAGGGACTGTTACAGAAATACAATGTACCCGCCTTGGGTGTGGGTATCATCGAAAATGGAAAACTTGTAGAAGTCGGGGTTTACGGTGAAATCAAAGCAGGAGTTACCGCACCCTACAATACAATTTTTGATGTTGCTTCATTAACAAAGTCTATTGTAACAATGACCACTTTGCAATTAGTGGAAAATGGGGATTGGAATTTGGATGAACCACTGCACACCTATTGGATAGACCCTGATATAACAGACAATGCTCAGCATATACTAATTACAACAAGACACGTTTTAACCCATACGACCGGGTTTAACAACTGGCGTTGGATGAATGAGTCCAACAAGCTTGAATTTCTTTTTGAGCCTGGAACAAAATTTAAATATTCAGGAGAGGGTTTTGAGTATTTAAGAAAGGCTTTAGAAGGTAAATTTAGTGTCTCGTTACAGCAGTTATCAGGCTCTTTACTCTTTCAGACGTTGGGTATGGTAGACTCCAGACATTCTTGGGATGCCGATGTCGATGAAAAAAGATTTGCAGTGGGTCATGACAAACTCGGAAATATCTATCAACTACCAAAAGACAAATTGCCCAATGGTGCTGACAATGCATTAACTACCATTGAGGACTTCGGGCTTTTTGGGGTCAATGTCATTGAAAAACTACAGGGTAGTGTCGATGTTTATCAAGAAATGGCAAAGCCACAAGTTATGGTCAAAGACGGTATAGCAATTGGATTGGGGTGGTTTATTTTCTCCAACTTATCCAATAATGAATATGCCCTTTACAATGCTGGTGGTGATGAGGGTGCTCATACCGTAATTGTTTTACTTCCAAAATCTCAAAGAGGTATTATCATCTTCACCAATGGGGACAAAGGATATTTTCTTTACAAAGAATTAATACCAAAATTACTGGATGTTGGTATTGAAATAATTAATCGAATTTAAAAGAATAGAATGAAAAACAATCAGTTAACACGACTCACTTGTATTATATTTCTTGTAATGCAATCCGCGCTAATAAATGGTCAAGTCAAAAACGATGCTTTAATCAATAACACCACCAGAGAACAGATAAATAGTCTATTTGAAGCTTGGGACAGTGTTAAAACCCCTGGAGCATCGGTCGCCATTATAAAAGATGGTAAAGTCGTTTTTAAAAAGGCATATGGACTGGCTAACCTTGAATTTGGAATAAAAAATAATTCATCAACACTTTTCAATATTGCTTCAAATTCAAAACAATTTACGGCATATGCTCTCTTACATTTGGTGGAAGAAGGTAAAATAGACTTAGATGACGACATTAGAAAGTACATTCCAGAATTACCCAATTTCGGCGAAACTATCAAAGTAAAAACGTTGGCACAGCATACTCATGGGATAAGGGGTATAACCTATCTTTTAGGAATCGCCGGTTGGGATATTGAAGATTTGATATCTAGAAAAGATGTCTTAAAACTATTGACACAACAACAAGAACTAAATTTTCCACCTGAAACAGATTTCTCTTATAATAACTCGGGCTACATGCTATTGGCAGAATTAATTGAACGTGTATCAGGGAAATCTTTTCATCAATATCTCAATGAAATTATTTTTACCCCTTTAGGGATGAAAAGCACGGTTTTGTTTGAAGATTACCAGAAAGTAATTCCTAACCTTTCGAATCCATATTTTTTTGATGGAAAAGATTATAAGAGGGGTATTAGAAATTCAAAAGACATTGTGGGTAATACTGGCATAAGAACAAATATTGAAGACTTAAGCAAGTGGGTCATAAATTTTGAGAACACAAAAATAGGCAGCAAAGAACTCTTCAATAAATTAGCTCAGACGACTGTTTTAAAAAATGGAGATACTTTGAATTACGCCTTTGGGCAGAGAGTATCAAAATATAACGGCAAAAAAGTCATTTTTCACGGTGGAGCCGATGCCGGATACAGAAGTCAAATTCTAAGATTTCCTGAAGAAAAGTTGTCCATTCTGGTTCTGACAAATGATGGATCATTGAATGCTGATGAAAAGGCGTATGCTATTGCCGACATCTATCTGGACAACAGAAAAATACTTGATGCCAAAAAGTCGATTGACGTGGTCCAAAAACCTTTAAGTGGTATAACCAAAGAAATACTAAAAAAATACGAAGGCAAGTTTGAGCTACAACCCGGTTTTATACTGGATTTCAATGAAAAAGAAGAGCAATTGTACATAACAGCAACTGGTCAGGGAACCTTTCCATTGGAAATGCTCAATGAAGAACAATTTCAAATTAGAAGAATAAGTGCCACAATTACTTTTGTAAAAAACATGAACGGTGACTATGATACGCTGACCTTTAATCACAAAGGTCAGGATTCTACTGGCAAAAGAATAAAGTTTCATATGGACAATTCAAGGCTCCAAGAATATACAGGATTTTATTACAGTCCCGAATTACGAACTTCTTATGAATTGATACTTGAAAATGGATTCTTGGTTGCTAAACACCAACGTCAAGAGCAAACAAAGTTATCCCCTTTGAATGACCATAAGTTTTCTTGTAATACCTGGTTTTTTGGAACGCTTGAATTTAAGGTAAAAGATGGTAAGGTAAAAAGTTTTACTGCAAGTTCAGATAGGGTCGAAAATTTAGTATTTAACAAAATAAACCAGCCATTTACTAACTAATGAAATTTGTTCGAATAAATATTTACAAGAAAGAAAAGACATAAACAAATAATATTCACAATACCATAACCCGGGGATTGACACCCATTAATCTATCACTTATATATAGAAATTCAAAATATGATTTCAACCTATCATGGTCGTTTTTCTTTATCTTCTTGATTCTTGAACATTCTTGAAGATTAAGTGTTCCGGAACATTTGACATTGTCTACATTAATTTATGATACATTGATGCACGTTTATCATTGATATTCTGCGTCCAAGGAAATATGATTTTTTATAATGAGTTATTCTATTAAATTAGGTGAAATATGTTTTTGAGAAATAAAATATCGCTGTATTGGAAGTGCCAAATTCTCGGTTGGGGACTGGTTGCATTATACTGGTTGTACATTACCCTTAATAGAGATGATTATCCTATTTTTTTAGCCTTCTGTAATTATGTACTGGATGTGGCGATGTGTATAGGGTTAACCCATATGTATAGAAAGGTGGCTAAAGCCTATAACTGGAAATCCTTGCCGCTCGGCAGGTTGTTGTTAAAAACAATTCCATCAGTATTGGTCCTAGCGTCTGGATTTATGCTATTTGTCAATTTTAAATGGTATTTCTTCTGGGAAATTATAGCAGGTCAAAACTTTGGATTTTATAAGACCCTATTCAAATGGGACCCAGTTTTTATTACAGGATTACGTTTGATGTCAATTTGGGTTCTGGCATATCATCTATATGATTATCACAGGAGAGAAGTTGATACATTGAAGTTGAATACTGAGCTGTCTACTATGGCCAAACAAGCCCAACTTGATAATTTGTTGGCGCAGCTTAATCCACATTTTTTATTCAATTCTTTAAATTCCATAAAATCCTTAATCGTTGAGAATCCCTCTTCAGCTAGAAGGGCGATTGACCTATTATCGGATTTACTCCGATTCTCTTTAAATCGAAAAGACAGTGAATCGATTACCATTGAAGAGGAGCTGCTTCTGGTCAATGATTATCTAGAACTTGAAAAAATAAGATATGAGAATAGATTAAGTTTTGCCTTTGATGTAAGCGAAAGTTCAAAAGTTCAAAAGGTTCCAAAATTCAGCATACAATTGTTGGTAGAAAATGCTATAAAGCATGGTATTGATAAGCTTAAGAAAGGGGGGGAAATAGGTGTTACCGTTTTAGACGATGATAATTTTGTCACTATAAATGTGGAAAATCCAGGAACGATTACCGAAAATGAGTCCAAGGGGATTGGGCTTGAAAATTTAAAAAAAAGACTGCTGATCCAATTCAATGGGCAAGCGAATTTTAGTATTCAACAAAAATCTTTAGACCTAGTAATATCAACAATTCAAATACCAAAACCTTAAAATGACCAAAAAGTATGAAGTCATAATAGTTGATGATGAACGTCTGGCAAGAGAAGAAGTCAAGAGGGCATTAGAACCATATTCAGAGTTTACGGTAATTGGTGAGGCAATTAATGCGGAGGAAGGGAAATTATTGATTAACTCCACTAAAGCTGATGTACTTTTCTTAGATATTCATATGCCTGAAAAATCAGGGCTTCGGTTGTTGGAAGAATTGACTATAGTCCCTGAAGTTGTATTTACTACGGCTTATGATCAGCATGCTGTAAAAGCATTTGAGCTAAACGCTCTTGATTATCTAGTAAAACCTCTAAGAAAAGAGCGATTTCAAAAAACCATTGAAAAAGTTAGGAAAACATTATTGGCAAAAAAAGGCAATAATGAAGATCTGTCCCCACAGCAAAAGGTATTTGTTAAAGATAGGCATAGATATCACATCATAGCAATCACCGATATATGGCTTATTGAGTCTTTGGAAAATTATGCTAGGATACATTATGGAAATAATACTGTTTTAATACATAGGTCTCTGAATCTGTTGGAAGAGAAATTACCGTCACAACAGTTCTTCAGAATTAATAGAGGTCAAATGGTAAATATTGATTATATCAAAGAGGTTCATCCTTATTTCAAAAATAAGTTGCAATTAACCCTAACAACAAATACTTCTTATGAAGTGTCAATAAGGCAATCGGTTAAGCTAAAAAAATTAATTGGACTTTAGCTTCGCTGCATGCAATTATATTATTCATCAATCAAAATCAAAAACATGATTTCAACAAAAAGAAAGAAAACAATTCAAATTTCATTACTACTATTTTTAATTCTGCTTGTAAATACAAGTTCCTATGCTACATGGTCGATTATAGCAGTCGACAGGAATACTGGAGAAATTGGTATTGCAGGGGCTTCTTGCACATTTGATGTTTCAGGTATAGCATCTTTAATTCCTGGTAAAGGTGCCATAGTCGTTCAAGCTTCTAGTAATTACTTTGCGAGGATGAAAGGAGTAGACCTTATGGAAAATGATATGCCAATTGAGGACATATTAAAAGCTATGAAGGCGAAGGAATTTAACCCTGAAAGGCAACAATACGGGGTAATCATACTGGATAATAATAGCGCTCCTTTGGTTTATTCTGGAAGTGAAATAAAAGATTGGAACGGGTCCAGGATAGATAATAATTTTGCCGTCCTTGGGAACATCTTAGTTGGAGAGGTCGTTATAAACGACGCTTTCATGGCTTTTAATGCAGCTAAGGACAAACCGTTTTCAGAGCGTTTAATGGATGCCTTAGAGGCAGGCGAAAATGCTGGTGGCGATAAAAGATGTGGTAAACAAAAAGCACGATCTGCTTTTGTTTCAATTTACAATCCCATTTCTGATGCCATTATCAATTTATCTGTCACAGGAATAGATAAAGGGGGAAAACCTGCAGTTACTTTGTTGAAAGACAAATTTGATAGGTTAAACAATAAAAAAGATTATGGCAGCCCCATGTTAGATGCAAAATCTCTTAGGTCTATAAATGGATATGAAATAAAGAAGGCTGATCTGGACAAGTTTCTTCAAAAACAAATGGATTCTTTAAAAATCCCCGGATTATCTTTTGCTTTCATTAATGATTCAAAAATAGTTTACAAAAGATATATGGGGGTAACGAATGTCGAAACAAACGATAAGGTTACCAACAAAACCATGTTTGATGCCGCTTCCATGTCCAAGACCGTTTTTAGCTTTTTTGTGTTAAAAATGATTGGGAAAGGATTAATCGATTTGGATGAGCCATTATATAAATATTTGGAAAACCCGGGCATTGCCCATGATGACCGTTATAAGAAGATAACCGCTCGGATGGTTCTGTCCCATACCTCCGGCTTTCCAAACTGGCGATTTTTGGATAGTAATGGTAACTATGACGGGAACGCAAAGCTTAGGATTGATTTTGAACCTGGCACTCAATTTCAATACTCTGGTGAGGGTTATCAATATTTATCAGAGGTTTTGGCGCATCTTTTAAATACTGATGTAAATGGCTTGCAAATTATTATTAAAAAAGAACTTTTTGATCCATTGGATATGGGAAAAAGCAGTTTTATATGGAACGATTATTTGGAAAAATATAGAGCTAAAGGCCATTTGAATAGAAAATTAAATACCGGATGGGCAAGCAATTCAAACAATCCTAATTTCAACTCTGCGGCAAGTTTGCAAACAAACATAGTTTCTTTCAGTAACTTTTTGATTGAGTTAATGGATGGAGAATTACTTTCAGAAAATGAAAAAAATCAATTGCTAAAAGTCCAATCGACTTCACCCGCAACCAAAAATGCAAATAGTAAAAAATACGGTCTGGGTATTAGAATTGAATCAACAGACTATGGAGAAAATTATTCTCACGGAGGTGATAACTTAAGCTCTACTGCACAGTACATGTTCAATATTGAAAATAAAAGTGGTTATGTTTTCTTTACGAATTCCGAACATAAAAAAACGCTTCAATACAATTTGAAGCGCTTTTTACACCGTAAATGAGCAAAGAACAAATTACCAAACACTTGTATGGTAAATGCTCTGAATATCTTGGTTTATGGGATTTTAGATCACTCCTGAAAATGGACCTCGATATCCTTTATAACAAATAAACATCTAATAGAATTTTAATCTTAAAAATAAACTTGTGAAAATTAATAATTCAATTTTAATTGTGGCAGCCTTCTTTTTATCGCTTTCCCAAGAAGTCTATTCCCAAGAAATATATGTGGACCCAACTACAAATCAAAACGGAAACAATGGAAGTTTGGAAAAACCATTTAATTCGCTTTCAAAAGCATTGTCATACGCCAATTCGCTTACAGGAATAGGGTCAATTACTATTAAACTAAATCCTGGATTATACGTTTTGAACAAAAGACAGGATATTAACCCTATTCGAAAAATGACTGATTCTACCCGGTTTGTTATTGAAGCAGTCTATATGCCCGATGATGTGGGTTGGTCACAAGAAAAAATGCCACGAATCCTGTCCGTCTCAGGGAATAATTCCGTAACCCAATTTCCGCATACCACCGGCTTTTTGGTTTCTTCGGCTTATGTAACGATAAGAGGTTTGAAATTTTTGGGAAATGCCAATCCTACTATTTCCTATTACTACCCTATTTCAAAGGAAAATCAAGAACTTGAAGATTTAATGGTATCCCAGTGCTATTTCATAGGAGATAAGGAGTCTGCACCTATTCAGGGAGGAGTTTGGGCACATGGGCCAAAGAATACCATAGAAAATTGTGTCTTTTTTCAATGCAGAAATGGCGTACTGTTCTTTAACAACGTAGAAGGTTTTACCATCAAAAATACCATTGTAACGGAATCTTACGAAAGTGCTTTTTGGTTTGGAGCAAAGGATTACAAGTTCAATTTTTCAAACAATTTAATTTTTAACAACAATCATGTTTTGGTCGGTGCTAAAGATGTGAGCTATTCCTCAGCCTTTAATAATAGTATAATTACGCAAAATGGTGGGTATACTGGATATTGGTCCAGTGCTGATCAAGCCATAATGAAGAATACAAAACCCTTCATAAAAGAAAACAGAATCATAAGCAAAGGTAAATTAGAAATCTTAAAAAATACTGAATTGATATTATCGAAAAATCATTTGCATTTGGTTAATGGTCTTAAAGGACAAGAGTTTAAAGTTGGGATTTTTAAATAACAATAGTACATAATCATTACAAATGAAAACCATATCAATATTTCTTTTATTTATTTCCTCCGCGTACTCAATTTATTCCCAAAACCTTTCTGCGAATCAGGTAAGGGAGATTACTGAAAAAATCCCTATTCTAATAAGCGATCGATATGTGTTTTTAGAAAAAGGCAGCGAAATTTCAAAACAGTTTCAAATCAATTTATCTCCAAACAAATATGTAAAATATACGAACCCGGACAGCTTGGCTCAGGTTTTGACCAAAGACATCAGGGAAATAAGTAATGACGGTCATCTTTATGTGAGTGTTAAAAAGAATCTGTCTAGCACCGAAGAACCGCTGGAATGGGAAGAAATTGAAAGAAAGGATGAGATTGAAAAAAATTTTGGGTTTACCAAGATCCAAATATTGGAAGGTAATATTGGTTATGTCAAAATCGTAGAGTTTATGCACCCAAAACGGTCCTTTCCCACTGCTGTCGCTGCAATGAAAATGGTGGAAGAAACTAAAGCATTGATTATTGATCTTAGGAATAATAGTGGGGGTTATCCCGGTATAATGGAGTATATTCTAAATCATTATTTTGAAGGTCCTCCTGAACATTTACACACCACCTATTTTGCAGATGAGAAAAGTACTGATAAAACTTACACATCCGATTTAATTCATGGCAAATTGATGATAAATAAACCTTTGTATGTTCTTATAAACTCTAAAACGGGTTCAGCAGCTGAATACTTTGCTTATACGCTTCAGGCCTTTGACAAAGCTATTATTGTTGGAGAAAATAGTGCCGGTGCTGCTCATATGAATGATTTTTTTGACCTACCGCACGATTTTAAAATTTCTATTTCTGTTGCTGCACCTATAAACGCCAAAACCAATAAGAATTGGGAGTTAACGGGAGTTATTCCAGACTATAAAACGGAGTCAAACAGAGCGTTGGAAAAAACACTTGATTTACTGAAATAGAAACTTATGAATAAATTTAAAACTTTATTGTTAGCAATCGTTTGTGCCAATTGCGTTGCACAGCATGAAGAATCTTGGATTGACAAGTCAAAAGAACAGTGGCCAGCAATTGCAATGATAAACAATGTAGAGTATAAAAATGGTGAAAGTTATATCCATTCTTCTTTTGAATATGCTGGAACGGGATTTCTCATCGACACTGGATCAGATACCTTGGCTGCAACTGCAAAACATGTACTTTGGATCGCAAAGACTAAATCAATGAATTCAGTGGATTTACAGGGAAACTTAAAAAAATGGATTATGCATCCCAAGGGGAACCCTAACGATTCAGTTATCGCCACGAAACTTATAAATACGGACTCTTCTGAAATACTCACCGGGCCTAAATCAACAATTACCGAACGTGATTGGATTGTATTTAGAACAGAATACGTTTCTCCTAACATAAAACCGTTGAAGCCAAGATTTACAGAAGTTAAAGTTGGAGAAAGTGTTTATTATTTTGGATGCCCTTATAAAGATAAAAAATGTATAACCGAAGAAGGTAAAATACTAGAAATTGAAGGTAGTAGAATTGTTTTTTCATTACCAGAGGAAGCTAATGTAGCCGGAGCGAGTGGCTCTCCAATTGTTGATAAAAATGGTTTATTAATTGGAATTGTAGGAGGTTCTGCTACAGATAAATTTACTGGAGCTAATGCTATATATGGTACCTCTACACATTATCTTAAAAAAATCCTCACCAAGGAACAGCCTCTAAACGTGCCACTCATTTCTATTGACAACGCTATAAAAAACGTAATTCTTAAAGAAGGGCTAGAGGTAGGTATACAAAAGTTTAATACTTTAAAAAAAGATAAGAATAACTATTTTATATATAACTTTTCACCAGAGAAGATTAACGCATTAGCGGATGAATTTGTTGAAAATGAAAACTATGATATAGGAATTGGACTTTATGAATTAAGTATTAAAGAACTTGCATTGACTGGAACATATACCAAAATGGCGAATGTCTATTTAAAAGTTGATAAAAAGGACAAAGCAATTGATGCTTTTAAAAATGCAATCAAATTATGGCCAGATAATGAAGAGGCAATTACAGGATTAAAAAAACTCGACAAAAGATAAGTGTTTATTAAATCTACATGATATTCGTAGAATAGATGTTTTAATTATTATAGAATTTTTAAAACAGTGGTAAGTCTGAATTACAGATAATATTTTAATACCTACAGATAAAATAATACTCGAAAAATCGCGTGAAATTAAGAAGAGGGAATATATCATGAATCATTACTTCGAAAGTCCACCAACATTACTCTCTACAGCATATTTTTCAGACTCAAAAGCAACACCCTACACCAATTACACTACGGATTAGGTATGTGGAGAATTGAAAAACCATTATATATTTTAATTTTATAAAATAAATACGTCCAGACCAAAAGTTGATTAATGATTATTTCCTTTTAATTGGCAATTGAATGATAGCTCTTTAATAGTTCAAGAAAATGATTTAAATATGTTTAAAGTGTAATAAACAGGCATACAGCAAAGGTGTGTATAGTGCCCTTCGGTATACGCAATACACTAGCCGATGATTTACATAGCGCTCGTTGTATGCCATTCCGTAAGTCCCTCAAAACGAACGTTTTTTGAGACAGTACTTTCAAATGAAATGCCAATCTTTCTTCACGTAATAATAAAATATCAAACCGTTTTTAGTATAACTTAAATGTCAAAATCCGTCTTTTTAAAGTCCTTATTTTCTAATTCCTTCAGTTTTAATTGTTGATAACCCACAATTTTCTGCTAAATCACGGATTACACTCTTATTTAGAATGGTGTCGTTTGGTATCAAACGGAACCAAATAAAATTACTGGTCCTTTAGCACTATCTAGTTTGGTGCTATTTGGTTTAATTTGTTGTATATCAGTTATTTGTGAATAACTCTTTGTAATAATCTATTTGGTTATTCGCCTATTTTCATACATTTATTCAACAATAATATTGAAGGAAAACAAAAGCGCTTTTGTTCATTTCGTAACCCTAAAAAGAAACAAAATGGACAATTTTTTAATACTCGAACGGCTAGACCGTTTGGAAAGACTGTTGATTGCCAATAAAGAGGTACTGACCTTTGAGGAAACCTGTGACTATACCGGCATATCCAGAAGTTACCTTTACAAACTTACCGCTTCGGGAAACATTCCGCACTCCAAGCCTAATGGAAAATTGATTTTTTTCGAAAGGAAGAAAATCGTTCGTTGGTTGCTACAGAACGAACGAAAATCCATACAGGAAATCGAAACGATAGCGGAGCCTGTTCGATAAGTAAAAGCAGGCGATACCATTTTGAATTTTCATGAACTTACTGTTACATCTTGGGAATTCCCTCGGTGTTCAAAACGTCACTATATGAAAACAGCACCATGCTTACGGGTGGGCACTTCCTATTATAAACTGGTGCAGGCACCCACCATCGCAGGCCATTTCAACGAAATACTGGTGCATTGGAACATAGAGACCATACGCCAAGACCATGGCAAGGATTACTTGGGTAAAGTTCCCAAGTATGATGGATTTACCTGTATCCCCAGCCACGTCGATTTCAAACAGGAGTATAAAGGGTTCTATAATACCTATTCCCCATTGCCCGCAGTCCCCAAAGAAGGGGAATGCAATACTTCATTGAGTTTCATCGAACACATTTTTGGCAAGCACAAGGAACTGGGACTGGACTACTTGCAATTACTGTACACAAAACCGGTACAGGTATTGCCAATACTGTGTTTGGTTTCTAAGGAACGTTCCACGGGCAAGAGCACCTTTCTGAAATGGCTGAAGGCCATCTTCGATAACAACATGACCTATTTGACCAACGATAGTTTCAGTAGCCAGTTCAATGCGGACTGGGCGAACAAGCTGCTCATCTGTATAGACGAAGTACTGTTCAACAAGGAAGAGCTTACCGAACGTATAAAGTATCTGAGTACCACCAATATCAACAAGTTGGAGGCGAAGGGAAAGGACAAAAGGGAAGTGGAGTTCTTTGGTAAGTTCGTTCTATGCAGCAACAATGAGGATAATTTCATCAAAATAGACGGGAACGAGACGCGCTTTTGGGTGCTGAAAATACCAGTGCTCAAAAAGGAGAAGACCGATTTCCTGAACCGACTGATATCGGAAATACCGGCTTTTCTGCATTACATGCAAAAGCGGCGGTTATCGAGCGAGCATACCACTAGAATGTGGTTTACCCCAAAACAGATACAGACATCTGCCTTGAAAAAGTTGGTACAGAATAATCGTAATAGGGTCGAAAAGGAACTTGCTACGATTCTGCTTGGGGCCATGGAACAATTCGATGCTGAGGAAATACATATTTGCCCTCTGGATGCATTACAGCTGTTGAACAGGACACGGATAAAGACCGATCTGACACAGCTCAGAAGACTGCTGAAGAGGGACTGGAAATTGGAGAACAAGGACAATTCCCTGAGCTATCAAAAACTGGTCATTTGGCAGGATGCCTCCATGCAGCTGTTGGATGCCAAGGGACGCTATTTTGTAGTGGAAAAATCTTTTTTGCTTGACAATTTCGATGAAACGATGACGGATTGAACTGTTCGCTTTATTTATCGATGCAGGGGCTGTCATCATTATATCATCATTTGTTCATCAAAAAATAAAACGATGACAAGAAAACATAGAAAAAATATAAAAATGATGAATCGATGAAGAAAACGATGCTACGGAAACCGAAGTAAAGAAGGGCTTTCCCATGTTCTGTCATCAAAACATCAATTTTTTGCTCAAAACTATTTGGCTTATGAAAAAAGAAAGAACAATTGGATTATCGTGTGAAAGAGCCCGAGCTTTTCCCATCGAAAAAGCGCTGGCAAAACTAGGGCACTTTCCGACCAAGACGAGCGAAAAAGAAGCTTGGTTCCTGAGTCCGTTCCGGCTCGAGACCCAAGCCTCTTTCAAGGTTGCCAAGAAGCTCAATAGATGGTACGACCATGGAGAAGGTATTGGTGGTAATGTAATTGACCTGGTTTGCAAAATCAACAAATCTTCGGTAAAGGAAGCTTTAAAGTTTATTGGACAAGACCAGACCTCTTTCTCTTTTCAACAGCGGCCAGTTTTAATAAATGATAACAGCAATCGCCTAAAGATTCTCCATGTACGACCGATTCGGCATTACGGTCTGTTAAGATATCTTTTTGAACGAAAAATTTCCATTGCTAGGGCATCAACCATTTGTAAGGAAGTCCACTATCTACATACAGGAAGACGATACTTCGCCATCGGTTTGAAGAACGATTCCGATGGATGGGAACTACGCAACAAATACTGTAAGAACTCCAGTTCCCCGAAGGACACCGCCCATATCAAAAACGGTAATAAAAAACTAATTGTTACCGAAGGGATGTTCGACCTATTATCGATTTTGGAGAGTACTAAAGATTTAAAATTGGAATATGATTTTCTAGTCTTAAACTCTACGGCCTTTCTACGGAAAGCGATAAAAGTCATTGATGGCTATAACGAAATCGGCCTCTATTTGGATAATGACAAAAATGGAAGGGAAACCGCCGGAGACTTGATTGCCCATTCGAATAACTGCATTGACAAATCAAGTTTATACGAGAGGTATAAGGACATGAACGAATGGCTCATATATAATGCTAAAAAGGGACTTGGTCAGGAAGCGCGAGATGTGTTTTTGTTGCCACAAAAACAAACTCGCTTTACTCCCGGCGGTCGCAAAGTAAAAAAGAAATGAAACGAACCTACATCAAGTTCCGGTGCTCCATCTATGAGAAAAAGCTGCTCAAAAAAAGAGCGGAAAGGGCGGGTATTTCCCTTTCCGAATATTGCCGTAGCTCCGCTTTCGGCAATTCCGTCATCGAACGGTTGACGGACGAACAATTGACACATTATAAAATGCTAGTGAAGTACAAGAGCAACTTTACCCGCATCGGGAATATGTTCAGGAAACACAACCCGAAACTGGCAAGCGAGGTCGAGCAATTGGCGGAGGAAATACGCACACACCTTTATAATTTCAAAAGAGTAAAGTAATGATAGGAAAGGGAACCTCCATAGCCCACACTGGGACAAGTATCGAATACGGTTGGAACCAAGAGAAAGATGCCGAGATAGTCTTTAGCCAACATCTGGCGGGAACCGATCCTCAAGAGATAACCGAAGAGTTCAAGTTGATACAGGAAGAGAATACCCGTTGCCAAAAGAACACCTTGAGCTTTATCCTCAGCCCGACACAAGAGGACGGTAAAAACCTTTCCAAGGAACAATTGGGGGAACTGACCCGAAAATTCATTAAGGAAATGCAGCTAAAAGAGCGGCAGGCCATCGCATTCGTTCATCGGGACAAGGCACATACGCATGTGCATTTGTACGTCAACCGCATCGATTTCGACGGCAGGGCATACAATGATAGCTTTATCGGGAAGCGGAGCCAACTGGCAGCCAAAAACGTGGCCAGGGAAATGGGACTGACCACGGTCAAGGAAGTACAACTGGAAAAGGAGCTGGATTCCATAAAAGTCCGCCTTGAAATAAGAAACGTTCATCAGAGGGTAATGGAGAGCCAAAGACCAAAAACCTTGGATAGTTATATCAAGGCCATGCAGAAAAGGAACGTGGAAGTAATTCCAACTATCAACAAGGCGAACAAATTGCAGGGATTTCGATTCCAATACGAAGGCCATAATTTCAAGGCAAGCGAGGTGCACCGCTCCATGTCCGGAGGAAGGATAATGGCGCAACTTTCCTACAGTAGGGGTATGGCAAAACCAATAGAGGTTGGTAAATCGGTTCAGGTATTGGGAAAGACCGTGGAAATAAGCACCAATCTTGCTACGAGCATCGCCAAGAACATCATAAAAAAAACAATCAAGAAGGCCATTGATACAGGAATCGGAATTTAAAATTGAAAACTATGGGGTATAAAAAACTGGATGAAGTAATGGAACTGCTCACCGACGAGCTGGACGGGTTTAACAAGTCCCTTGTCAGACTGGAACGGTTGACCCAAAACACGGATAACCTCAAGATTAAAGCGGATACCACCGAAATTGAAAGGTTGCTCCGTGAACATTTGAATTCCGAGAAGGCGAATAATTCAAGGCTTGATGAATCCGTTCGAGGTATTACCGAGCAGATTTCAAAAGCAAGATTGGTTCCGAAAGTACAGGTATGGCTCCACTATTCTATCTGGATAACTTCCTTGATTATTATCGGCTATTTAGCCTTCAAAGTATCTCGAATAAATGATATAAAAGAAAAGGCCTTCGCCGAGGGTGAGCAAGAAGTAATTTCAAACCTAAAAGGATATTTTGACCAAAACCCCGAGCATTACGAATCATACCGGAAATGGATAAAAGAAAAAGATAGCGTTCCAAAGCAACAGTAGTGTGCGCCCTATGGAATTTTTGCTTAACGCTTATCTACCGGAATCGCTACAAAAATTCCACAGGATCCATGCGCAAAGTTTAAGGGTAAGATTTGGGACTGGTTCAGAAAAACTAACCTATATTTCAACCAATTTTTTATTGTAATCATCCAGTATTTCACTTGGTAAGGACTTAAGATATATTTGAGTAGTGGATAAACGATTATGACCCAGCATAGCTGAGATTGCTTGCAAAGGAACATCTTGTAACATGGCTTGAGTTGCGAAGCTATGGCGAGATACATACGAGGTCAACCGTTGTTCTATGTTACATTTATTTGCAATCTCCTTCAACCCTTTATTATATCTCTTCCGAGCCCATAATACATCCTTATATTGAAGTTCAAAGATGTCCCTTTTAACTATCGGAAATATAAAATCTGATTTCCCCTTGTTCTTAAGGTAAAACGAAAGTATCTTCATTAGCTGCGAGGTTATGTTTATGTCATAAGGTTTGGATGTTTTTTTCCTCTGGAACTTAATGCGGTTATCAATGATATTTTCAACTTTTAAAAAAGCCAAGTCCATAAATGAAACGCCATAGAGCATGTAAGATGCTAAGAAGTAGTTTCTGTAATGAAACAGACTATCGGTTTCTTCCAGTTTTAAAAGCATTATAGATTTGATGCTTTTGATGTCAAGAGCTCTTTTTTCAGTAGGAGTTGTTTTAATTCTATAGTGGGTAAAAGGATAAGCATCTCTTGAAATAACATCAGATTTAATGGCCTTATTTAAAATAGCCTTTATAGTTCTCATGTATGCCGAAAGACCGTTTACAGAATTACCCCTTGAAAAATGCCAACTTTCAAACCTTTTAAGAAAGTCGTAATTAACTTCGTTGAATTTGATATCATTCCCACCGGTAAATTTTTCCATTACCTTGATTACAGCATAGTATGTGTTGGCATTTCCAAAGCGTTCAGCATGCCTTAGCTCATTTACGACACCCTTACTATACTCAAAAAATGATTCGAATGAGGCGGTTTTTACGATTTTGCTTTTGAGTTGTAGAATGGATAAAAAGTTAAGTTCATCTTTCTCGTGCAGGTCATTAATTATGTCCACAGCTCTGGTCTTTTCCTTCAAAAGCTGATTATTCAATTTACTAACTGATGAAGTGCCTTTGAACGCTCTTTTTATCTTCTCGTTTTTATTGTCCCAAAACTCCTTTTGTACAGATTGGCCTAAACTTATTGACGTTGTTTTACGAAAATGAGTCAATCGTAAAATGACCGGGTAGGAGGCATCCTTTTTCTGCCTGCGAGTATCTAAAGAAAGTTTAATATTAGTATTCATCTTAATCAAAGGTAAAAAAAATTTGCACGCAATTTGCACGCAAATAGATGTTTTTTTTTGATATCAAATGAATATGAATTCAATTAAATAATTGATTTATAATTAGTTATGTATAATTTTGATTCGGTTTGGTATACCAATCCTCTTGCTGGCAGGCAAGAGGTCACCGGTTCGACTCCGGTATTCTCCACTTAGTAAATATAAGCCTTCACAGATGTGAGGGCTTTTTTGATCAAGATATATAGAAAAGTGACTTTTCTAAGTAATTGGTGTCCAATGTAGTACAACAATCAATCACAGTAAAATGAATGATACTACAATAAATCTTATTCTAGGTCTTTGTTTAGGTTTGGCCGGATTCGCTTTTGTATATATGTTGGTTTTGGTAATTCCTATCATACAAGATTCACTTAAAAAGAAAAAGACCTCCAACCGACTATAAACCGGACTTTTAACCATTTAAGATTGTACTAAAAGGAAGTTAATCTATAACAATGAGGCATTTCTTCAGAAGTATGATACTATTTTTGTAATAAAGAATTAAAGATGTTAAAAGATAAAGTTGCCTATATCACAGGAGGTAGTAAAGGAATTGGTTTGGGCGTTGCCAAGAGTTTGCTCGAGCAAGGAATGAAAGTTGCAATAAGCGGCCGAAATTTAGAGACGGTTATAGCGGCTGCCAAGACTTTAGAACATGAAGACTATGTTCTGCCCTTAAGTTCAGATGTTACTGTTCTAGAGGATGAAAAAGCTGTGGTAAGCACTATTTTAGATAAATGGGGTAGATTAGACGTGGTCTTGGCGAATGCAGGGGTAGGTCATTTTGCTCCGGTGGACCAAATGAAAGCAGATAGTTGGAAACAAATGATAGACACCAATTTAACAGGGGTCTTTCACACCTTAAAGGCTTCCGTTGAAGCTCTAAAAGCTACAGAGGGTTACTATATGACTCTTGCAAGTTTAGCAGGCACTAATTTTTTTGCCCAGGGTGCGGGGTACAATGCAACAAAGTTCGGAGTTGTAGGTTTCACCCAGGCCGCAATGTTAGATTTAAGAAAGTATGGCATTAAGGTGAGTACAATTATGCCCGGTTCTGTATCAACTTATTTTAATGATAACGAACCTTCTGCTAAGGATGCATGGAAAATTCAACCTGAAGATATTGGAAAATTGGTAGTCGACCTATTAAACATGCATCCAAGAACCTTACCCAGTAAAATTGAAGTTAGACCAACTCGGCCCGATTTAAAATAGTCAATCTTCTTTTTCTGTAAACGGAACCTCCGGATTAAATATTTCCAGGATAAGTTCTTTTAAATGTGATTCAAAGACTGAAAGCACATCAGGATCTATTGTATGCTCTTTAGGGCCTCTTGTTGATGATTTAGTTGCGAAACGAAAAACACCGGCACTTATTTTTTTTATGGAGATGATGCCAGCTTCAAACGAGGCTTTCTTTTCTTTTCTACGATACATTAGTGAGTAACATAATAGTTGAAATGCCTTGCTAAACTTTTTATCTGTTACAATACTATCCCATTCCATAAGCTCTACTTCACTGGGGTTGACAGTGCCTGTTTTATAATCAAGTATTCTTAGTTGGCCATCTATTTCATCAATCCGATCTATTTTGCCTTTTAGAACTACCGGAAAGGCCAATTCTGGGATGTTCAATTCCAGCCTAAGATTCAGTTCAACGCCCAATAATATTATTTGATGTTTTTTCAGTTGTTCTATTTCGTATGCAATAAAATCCTCAATATATTTTATGATGACGTTATAGATAATAAGGTTTTTTCCTTTGGTCAAATCAGCCTCTGAATGACTTTTGTTAAAATGACGCTGAACAACTGATGGTACTTTTTGCTTTGCATCTAAAAGCATTTCTTGTGTCAGTCTTTGAGTAACAAAGTTTGAGTACAGATCTTCTAGAGCATCGTGTATAATAGTCCCAAAAGTATTAAGCGCTATACTTTCCTCTACTTCATTAAGAGCATCTATTTTGAGGATATTTTTTCGATAGAATTCAATCGGGTTTCTGATGTAGTTGGTCAGTGATGTAGGTGAAAACCCCTTGGTGGCAAGTACCTGTAACTCCTCTAGTAGCATTGGCGATTTATTTATAACCACTTTTCTGGGTATATTCGATTTTACATTTGAAGAGGCAATACTGTGGGTGATGAATTTGTTTATGTTTTCATCTGTTAAAAGTTGATTGATAAATCTACTTTTTTCACCACCTTCTAGAACATCGGGTTCCGTATTGTAAATAAGATATACGTTTTTGGCTCTCTGTAGAATACGATAAAAATGATAGGTATAAATGGCATCTTTTTCTTTATAGGTTGGTAAACCGAACTCTTGTTTCACATCATACGGAATAAAAGAGTTATTACTTTTGCCTGATGGTAGTATACCTTCATTGACCGAGGTTATAATAACGGTTTCAAAGTCCAAAACCCGGCTCTCCAGCATTCCCATTATCTGTAGACCTTCCATTGCATCTCCTCTAAAATCTAAGGTTTCTTTGCTTAATAATTCAAAGAACAGATTCTTAAGGGCCTTTAAGTCCATCTCAAATTTAAAGGTGTCTAAATGGGCTTCAATTTGATTTGTTATTCTATAGAACTGATAAAGCTGTTCCAAGTCATAAAAACTGTTTCTTTCACTAATTTTTTCTTTTAGCAATTCAATAGTATATTGATGAATTTTTAAAAGGTCTTGCCCGTTAGCGCAGTCGATAAAAATCTTAGAATTCAGATTTTGAAGTATGGGTATCGCAGCTAATATTTGATTTAGGCTCAAGAAGACCCAGTTGTTGTTGTGTATCTTTTCTTGTAGTTTTTTGGAGTAGTCAATGGCTCCTTCAGTAAATAGTGTTACGGTATATGGATTCGATAAAAACTTGAGAAGGTCTTGGTAAAAAAATCCATTTTTACTTTTATTGATATGTAGTTCAAAAAGTGCTTCAAAAAAGCTTGCGAGGGCTGTATTTTGTAAGGAGAGCCCCATAGTAATATTCACTTTTTTAAGTGTATTGGGGATGGAATTTAAAACGGGTTCCAGTAAACTCTCATCTGCTAGAATTAATGCAGCATTTTTTAAATCGTTCCGGTTAGTGGAATAGATCTTGCTTATTAGATTACCGGCATATTTGGCTTGTGAAACGGATTTTGGCACACCAATAATCTGAATTGATTTTTTAGAGGCATAGTTAGTAGTGATTCCAAGAAGGTCATTACTTTTAAAATAAGGCCATGTGTTTTTGTAATAACGTATAAAATGCGAAGCAGAGTGAATAGGGTCTTTTAAAAAGCAAGCATCAAGGTCAAAGTATATTTTAGCACTACCATCAACCAGAAATTTTTGAATTATTCTCGATTCTGCCTTATTAAGGGCATTAAATCCAATAAAGGCGAATGTTTTATTTGTATTTAACTTTAGATAGCTTTCAATGGCTGCTGAAGCTTGTTGGTATACCAAACCTTGATAACCTTTTTTATTCTGAAGAAGGTGTTGGGTAAACTCCGAATAAATTGCAGGTAGGCTATTCCAAAAAGCTAAATAATTACTTATTAATTCAGATTTTTTAGCGCTAAGGCCCCAGTTGTTTAGTTTTTGAATTGATGTTAGGTATTGAAATAGCGAATTATGGTCGACCAGATATCGATTTATTTCATTAAAGTCTTGAAGCAGTGTTTGCCCCCATTTGAGAAAAGAACTGAAATCATCTTTTTGTTCCAGAGTAACCTTTGAATAAGATGAATAAAGCTCAAAGAGTAATTCAGTATTGGTTGCATATTCTAAACCTGCTATTTCAGCTATAAATTCTTCTATGCTATAAATCTTAGGTGCGAATACAGGAGTATTTAAATAAGAGGATAAGTGTTTATTTAAGAATATAACTGCCCTTTTACTAGGCACGATATAGGTTAATTCTTCTAACCTATCACCATTTTTGTTTAATTGAAAAAGAACATTTTCAAGGAAGCTTTGCATTTCTTAAAAATAAAAAAGCCTCAGCAATTGCTGAGGCTTTTTATAAATATTTGTCTTAAACTTATTTCACTAAGTTGATTTCAACTCTTCTGTTCTGAGTTCTACCAGCTCTAGTGTTGTTTGTTGCGATTGGTTTATCTTCTCCGTATCCAATTGCAGTTAATCTATCTGATCCAATTCCTTTATCGATTAAGAAATCACGAACTGAATTAGCACGTTTTTCAGATAAAGACTGGTTTAGTTTAGCGCTACCAACACTATCAGTATGACCTTCAACTGTAAATTTAGCGTTAGGATACTCACTCAAAATTTGAATGATATCTACCATTACTGAAGTAGATTCAGCTTTTATAGATGCTTTACCAGTGTCAAACAATATAGTTCTAGCGTAATCATTCAACTGCTTCTGTACTTCTTCAGTTACTTCTGGGCAACCATTATTAGCTACAGTACCAGCAACTTGAGGACATTGATCATCTTTATCAAGAACGCCATCACCATCAGCATCTGGCCAAGGACAACCTTTGTTTTCAGCAGGGCCAGCCTCACTAGGACAAGCATCGTCTTTATCAGCTACGCCATCACCATCAGCATCAGGACAACCAGCTAAAGCGGCAATACCAGCTTCATTAGGACAAGCATCATCTTTATCAGCTATACCATCTCCGTCAGAATCAGGACAACCGTTCATTTCTTTAGAACCAGCTGCATTAGGACAACTATCTTTTCCGTCTTCTATTCCATCTCCGTCAGAATCAGGACAACCATTGAATGCTTCAAGACCAGCAACTTCTGGGCAAGCATCGTCTTTGTCATATATACCGTCACCGTCAGTGTCAGTACCACCAAAACGTATATTAAGACCAGCTAAATGTTGAAGATGAGTAACCCCATAATCTTCAAAAGCGTGTTTGTATGTAGACTGGACAGTAATACCAAGATTATCGCTAAACCAATAGTTTAATCCAAGACCACCATTAACGGTACCTGCTCCAATTTCGTCTACCCAAGTATAACCACCTCCGATTTCAACAAAAGGATCTAATTTGGTATTCTTAAGTATATTATATTTAATGGTTCCATCGATAGCATAATGGGACAAATCATCGACACTTGCGTCGCCTAACTGATCTATTCTATTTAATGAACCTCTTGCTCCAAAAGAAAATCCATCACCAATATATCTTGACACAGATACATAAGATATAGAAGGCAAAATATTCCAGTGATCAGTCGCATTGAAGAATTCGTTGCCGAAAGAACTTGTTTGACCCAGGGCTTCAGAAAGTTGGCTTGCACTTGCTGGGTAAGTGTCAATTGCGTTTACTCCAAAACTAACCTGCCATGGATTATTCTCGTCTTGCGCTTGTAGGTTGTTTACTCCTACAAATAGTAAGGCAACAACTAAAAATTTGCTAAGATGTTTCATGCTCAAAATTTTAAGTTTAAGTGTTTATTAGCTGCAAATGTAAGTTGTTAAGAACTATTAACAAAATCAATTACTTATTTTTTTTAACGTATTACATAGAAAAAACCATACCGTTAAACGATGTTTAACTCTTTACCCACTTCGATAAATGCTTTTATGGCATGATCAAGATGTTCTTTTTCATGGGCAGCGGAGAGTTGAACCCTGATTCTCGCTTTGCCTTTGGGTACAACAGGGTAAAAGAAACCGATGACATAAATTCCTTTTTCAAGAAGTTTATCGGCCATTTGTTGTGATAGTTTTGCATCGTATAACATAACAGGAACTATAGCAGAGTCGCCATCAATGATATCAAAACCAGCTTTTTTCATGCCATTTTTGAAATATGCCGTGTTTTTTTCAAGTTTATCACGAAGTGATGTATCATTTTTGAGCATGTCAAAGACCTTTATTGAAGCCCCTACGATTGCCGGAGCCAAAGAATTTGAAAATAAATAGGGTCTTGAGCGTTGTCTTAGGATTTCAATAATTTCTTTTTTGCCAGTGGTATATCCGCCCATGGCTCCGCCAAGAGCTTTCCCTAAGGTTCCGGTTATGATGTCTATTTTGTCCAATACTCCTTTTTCTTCGAGTGTGCCCCGACCTGTTTCCCCAATGAAACCAGCGGAATGGCATTCGTCAATAAGTATCATGGCATCATATTTTTCTGCTAAAACACTGATTTCATCCAATGGGGCCAGTAGCCCATCCATGGAGAAGACACCATCAGTAACAATAATCTTAAATCGCGCGTTATCGTTATTGGCCTGTTGGAGCTGCTTTTCCAAATCCCTCATATCATTATTAGTGTACCGGTAGCGTTTTGCTTTGCATAAACGAACACCGTCTATAATAGAGGCGTGATTCAAAGAATCTGAAATAATGGCATCTTCTGCTGTAAGCAATGGTTCAAAAACCCCTCCGTTAGCATCAAAAGCAGCGGCATATAGAATGGTATCCTCAGTGCCGTAAAACTCAACTATTTTTTGTTCAAGCTCTTTGTGGATATCCTGAGTTCCGCAAATAAACCTTACTGAAGACATTCCAAATCCGTGGGAATCCAAAGTGTCCTTAGCTGCTTGCACAACTTCTGGGTGTGACGATAGCCCTAAATAATTATTTGCGCAAAAATTGATAACCTCTTCTCCTGTTGAGATTTTGATTACTGCCCCTTGGGGCGATGTAATAATACGCTCCTTTTTGTATAATCCTGCTTCTTCTATTTCTTTTAGTTCTTTCTGAAGATGTTCTTTTATTTTTCCGTACATGGGTATTAATTTATATAAAAATTGGCTTCACTGTTTCATTGATATATACGAGAATCATGTCTTCGACAACATAATCCATCCTTCCTAAAACACTAGCATATTCTAACAATTGATTTTTATGTGTTTCATTGGCGCTTCCCGTTTTATAATCTATTATTGAAATACGTTGGTCAGCTACAACTAATCTATCTGGGCGTAACATTTGACCTTCTGGAGTTAACAGTTCTATTTCATTATACACTAACAGATTATCCTTGAAATAAGATGTTAGTTGTGGGTGAAAAACGACTTGTTTTAAAATTTCTTTTAGTTGATGCGCATTAGAAGCCGTAACATCCCCGTCAGTTATAAGTGTTGTAATTGCCGTTTCAACATCATTATAAAAAATAACTTTAGACAAGGCCTTGTGTATAAGATTGCCTGTCTGTATGGCTTCTAGCCTTTCCGTATCCCAAAGCATATTGGCCTTAGCGACTATACCGAAGTTTGAGTTGCTTTTTTGGCTATATATATAAGGTATACTTTGTTCTTTGTTTTGAATATAGGAAGTTATTTTGTTTTCCGTAAAATCACCAAAACTATAATTCAATCTTTCAGAACTCCAAAGATGAAGATCTTTTAGATAATCAATAAATAATTCAGCATAGGTATTGCCTGTATTTTCTTCTGATGAGATTATGAACAAGGCATTTTTAGCTCTGGTCAAGGCTACATACAGTACATTAAATGAATCTAACTCAGATTTTTGAAGTTCATCATTATAAATTTTAGCAGCGGTATCACCATAATTAACCAAATCTTTATTTGAATTGATAAGTAACTCGTTAAAACCTTCATAAGTTGCAGCATCTACAGGGAGCCAAAGTTTTTTGCTTCTATGATCAATTATTTTTGCATCTGCATAAGGAAAGATCACCACTGGAAACTCCAAGCCTTTGGCCTTATGTACTGTCATTATTTGAACGGCGTTAAGACTCTCGGGGGCTTTGACACTGAGCTTATCTTTTTTGCGGTTCCAAAAATTAAGAAAAGAGAAAATACTTGAATCCTCTTTTTGAGAAAAGTCAAAAACCTCATCCATAAATTGCGTCAAGTGCGCATCTGAATTTCCTGCCAGTTGAAAATGGGTAATCGCCAGTTCCAACAAATTATAGGTTGATAATGTTTTTGCAAGCTCAACGTCAAAACCATACGCTTCTTTCAAGAACGATTTAAAGGATGAAAGGTGTTGAATTATAAAATCATGCTCGTATCCTTCATCTTTAAATAAATATACTAGCATCGCATACACCGCTTCTTTGTTTTCAAAATTTTCAATGAACTGCAGCAGCGATACTAAAAACGAGACTTCACTATTATTGGCCAATAGTAATGAATCTGGAGAGATTACGGGAATATCTTGCTTGGTCAAAAAGTCAGCAAGTAGAGTCCCTTTTTTGTTGTCTCTCACTAAAATGCAAATATCCTTTAACTGAAAGCCATTGTTCAAAACTCTTTTTAGAAGCTCTAATGTCTTTTCACAATAGGGATCATTTTCTATGGATACATCTTGTTTTACAAAATCAATTTCTACATAGCCGCCATTTTTTGAATTGGTCTTTTGGCGGTTTCCATCTTCAAATAATTTTTTATAATCTGAATTGTTCAGTTTGCTTGCTGCGAAGTTGAAGAAACTGTTATTAAAAGCAATAATTTCTTCTTGACTACGCCAATTGGTGTCAAGGCTCTCAACTTTTGGTTCGAGAACAAACGGATTTGTTTTTAAACTTAGAAGATTCAAAAATTGTTCGGCCCTTCCGCCCCTCCACCTATATATTGCCTGTTTGGCATCACCTACGAGAAGTAAAGATCCTTTTTCTCCACGTTCATTTTCACTTTCTACCGCATTGCCAATTAAAGGTATAAGGTTTTGCCATTGCATTTGAGAAGTATCTTGAAACTCATCTATAAAATAATGGCGGTATTTTTCTCCTAGTCTTTCATAGATAAAAGGTACAGGCTGATTTTTTATCTCCTCTGAAATTATGGTGTTGAATTCAGAAATAGGCAAAATGTCTTTTTCTTTTTGCAACGCTCTTACTTCTTTAGAAATTTCATTCAAGACAGTTAAGGGCACAATATTGTTATAGCAATTTTTCAAAAAACTTGACCGATGAACCTGTTCTTTTATGTTTGCGAAAAGAATTGAAAATTGAGGATGAAGGCTATCTAATTTTGCTTTTATGGTCTCAGGGCAAGTTTTATTGTAAAGCTTGTTCGAAGCGAAATTTTGTTTCCAATTTGCGGTAAAATCTACTTTAAAGTTGCCATCTGCCAATCCTTTTATGAATTTTGGAAAAGAAGACCTCGTAAAATCTGTAAACTCAAGCTGGTTGGCATTAATAAGTTCCAAAATTTCTTCAGCATATTTTTTTATGGTCTGTTCAGAGGCTTTAGTCTTATTTCTAATGGTTTTTTGTAAATGGGTAAAATCTTTTATTCCTTTATTTGCAATGGCTTTTAAATGGGAATTATGATTTTCTTGAAAAAGTAACTTTCCTATTTCGAAAAGGTCATAGGTAATATTCCAGCTTTTGTCATCTTCAATTTTTTCTAATGAAAAGTCTAGTAACACCTTTGTAAGTTCCTGGTTTTCGCCTGCCCGATTTAGCAGTTTGCCAACTGCTTCTTCAAGCAGGGCATCAGTATCAAGAACAACATCGAAACCCTGTGAAATTTTTAGGTCCCTTGCGAAAGTGCGAATAATTTTATGAGTGAATTTATCAATTGTAGATACTTCAAAGAAGGCGTAATTGTGCAGTAGTTCTTTTAAAACCTGTTTTGACTTTGAGCGCAATTCTACAGGAGCCACATTAAGGCTGTCAAGCATATCGTTAAAGAGCGCAATTTTGTTTTCAGGCACCTTTTCTTGACTAAATGCATAGAGACTTTCTAGAATTCGTTCTTTCATTTCGGCCACTGCCTTATTGGTAAAGGTAATTGCCAGTAATTCACGGTATTTTTGTTTTGAAAGAGGCGCTAGAATAAGTTTGAGATACGCCTTGGTAAGCTGGTAGGTCTTACCCGAACCAGCAGAAGCACTATATATTTTAAAGGCGTTTGTGAGCAAGTGTTTTGCTTGCAAATTACACATTCTTATAGTGTTCTTAACATAAAATTGGATGAATTTTTATGTTAAAACCCTTACTTTTGAAAGACAATAGTAATAACTTAAAAACAAACAATTATGCCTTTTGAACTACCGATTTTACCATATTCGCATGACGCTTTAGAACCACATATCGATGCCCGTACTATGGAAATACACCATGGGAAACACCATAACGGATACACTACAAAATTAAATGCTGCGATTTCAGGAACTGAGCTTGAAGGAAAATCAATAGATGATATTCTTTCTGATTTAGATATGTCTAACGGAGCAGTTAGAAATAATGGAGGAGGATTTTACAACCATTCTCTTTTTTGGAGTGTGATGTCCCCTAACGGAGGAGGAAATCCTTCAGGAGAAGTGGCAAGTGCAATAGATGATGCTTTTGGTTCTTTTGATGCCTTTAAAGAAAAATTCAGTGCAGCAGCAGGAACACGTTTTGGTTCTGGATGGGCTTGGCTTTGTGTACACCAAGGGGGCAAGTTAGAGGTATGTTCTACTCCAAATCAAGACAACCCTTTGATGCCAGGTGTTGGTTGTGGAGGACATCCAATATTAGGATTAGATGTTTGGGAGCACGCTTACTACTTAAATTACCAGAATAGAAGGCCAGATTATGTATCTGCTTTTTTTAACGTAATCAACTGGGATAAAGTGGCTGAGCTATACTCGGCGAACAAGTAAAAGAAATAAGTTTTCTAATTAAAAAAAGCGTGTCTTAGAAAGACACGCTTTTTTTATGGAGTTTCCTCAAATTGGCATAATAGAAAAGGGTGGAGAAGTCTCCACCCTTTTCGTCCCAAATCTTACCATAAACTTAACCTACTTATGCTATGGCGAAACTAAATTACTGGTATTGTGAGAAATAACAAAGGATATTTAACACTTTTTTGATTTTTAAAATAAAGTAAAGGACTGTTTTTTCGAGTAAAGAGAAGATAAAACATTGATGTTCAAATATAAAGAAGGCGGAGTTATCTCCGCCTTCTTTCCCCAAATCTTACCATGAACTTAACCTACTTATGCTATGGTTCTTCAAATGTATGATAGCGTGTTGCATATACAAAAGGTTTTAGATAAGAACCCTTTCTAATGCGTTGAAATGCCTACTTGAATATATGTAGTATAAAAGCTGAAGAAAAAGAGTACAGTGATTTAGAATGAAAGTAGTATAAATAAAAAAGGCGGAGAAGTCTCCACCTTTTTTGCCCCAAATCTTACCATGAACTTAACCTACTTATGCTATGGCAAGTACTAATTTACTTTTTGCCTGTTCCAAACCGACTAAAAAGACGGTGAATTGTTGTTTTCATCGATGAATTACACAAACTATGGGACAAAGTGTAAAAACTAATAGGCACGTTCGTTTTTCCCTTCAAAAAAGTTGATAAAAGCTCGATTTACCACACGATTTCCCCCAGGGGTAGGATAGTTTCCTGTAAAATACCAGTCACCAAGATTTTTAGGACAGGCGGTGTGCAGGTTTTCAATAGTCTGATAAATAATTTCAACTTCTGCGTTAATCGCCTCAGAACTCAAGAGCGCTCCTATTTTTTTAGAAATCTCTTCTGGTGAAAAAGGATTGTAGACCTCCTGCACATAATTTACCACATCTTTATCTTTAGAGTTTACTTGGGTCAAGCACTTTTTGTAGATGTCTTCAATTAAATTCATAGTTCCCCTTTCTTTGTGCAAAGCCAAGGCCGCTTTAAAGGCTATAAAGTCTTCTAATTTTGCCATGTCAATACCATAACAATCAGGGTAGCGAATTTGAGGTGCCGATGACACCACGATAATTTTCTTAGGAGATAACCGATCCAGCATTCTTAGAATACTCTTTTTCAAGGTTGTTCCCCTTACGATACTATCATCTATAATAACTAGGTTATCATTTTTGTTAACAGACCCGTAGGAAATATCATAAACATGCTCGACCAAATCATCTCTACTACTATCTTGGGTAATAAAGGTTCTTAGTTTGGCATCTTTAATAGCTACTTTTTCAATTCTTGGGCGGACTTCTAGAATTTCATGTAGTTGTTCTTTAGTTATACTGGCACCAATATTTAAAATCTGCTTTTCTTTTTTTCTGTTTAAATAATTCTGGGCTTCTTTCACCATACCGAAAAAGGAAGTCTCGGCGGTATTCGGAATATATGAAAAGACGGTATTTTGTATATCGTTCTTTACCGCCTTTAGAATTTGAGGAAAAACCAATTTTCCGAGCTCTTTTCTTTCTTGATAAATCTCTTTATCGCTTCCTCTAGAAAAATAGATACGCTCAAAAGAACATGCCTTACGTTCTGTAGGGGTAAGAATCTCTTCAAAAGACACGGCGCCACTTTTCTTGATAATAATGGCGTGACCTGGGTCCAATTCTTTTACATCATCATACTTTACATTAAATACGGTCTGTATAGCAGGTCTTTCTGATGCGACAACAACAACTTCATCGTCTTTATAGTAGTAACTTGGCCGTATCCCTGCCGGGTCACGCAGCATAAATGCATCACCATGACCAACTAATCCGCCCATTGCATAACCGCCATCCCAGTTTTTTGCCGCTTTGCGCAGTACCTTGGCCAATTTTAAACGTTCTGCAATTAATGGAGAAGCTTCCCTTTTGTTATAGCCTTCCTTTTTTATTTGCTTGTATATTTTGGCAACTGCATCATCTAAAAAGTGACCTATTTTTTCCATGACGGTTACTGTATCCGCCATTTCTTTTGGGTGCTGACCCAACTCCACTAAATTTCCAAAGAGCTCATCAACATTGGTCATATTAAAATTACCGGCTACAATCAGATTACGGTGCATCCAATTGTTCTGCCTTAAAAACGGGTGCACGCTTTCAATACTATTTTTTCCAAAAGTGCCGTAGCGAACATGGCCCAATAAAAGCTCACCTATGTATGGGATTTCTTTTTTCTGACGGGCAACATCCGTCGCTAGCGAAGAATCTTCTGTAATTGCAGCATTTATTCTGCCATTGATTTGCTTGAAAATATCTTGAATAGGCTGTTGCTCAATAGACCTTACGCGGCTCATATAGCGCTCCCCTGGGTTCATATCTAGTTTAATGCTTGCAAAACCGGCTCCGTCTTGACCTCGGTTGTGCTGCTTTTCCATCATCAGGTACATCTTATTTACGCCGTAAAAAGCCGTACCGTATTTTTCTTTGTAGTATTCGAGGGGTTTTAACAATCGAATTAAAGAAATTCCACATTCGTGTTTAATGGCATCACTCATGTTTCCATAAAATAAAAAAGCCCCGATTGTTCAGGGCGTGGGTTATTGTAATTCAATATTAAATTGTGTCAATGCTTTAAATTGATGCAATCTACTATCGACTTCTGTTTTATCTAAAGCCTGCATACGCTCGGTCCCAAACTTCTCTACACTAAAAGAAGCCAGATTTGAACCGTGTATTACGGCATTTTTCATATTCTCAAACGAAATATTCTCCGTTGCTGCTAAATATCCGGCAAAACCACCAGCAAAAGTATCACCTGCCCCAGTAGGATCAAAAACTTCTTCTAAGGGTAAAGCAGGTGCAAAAAAGATATGCTGGTCATGAAACAATAAAGCGCCGTGCTCTCCTTTTTTAATAACAACATATTTGGGCCCCATTGTATGTATTTTCTCTGCTGCCTTAACTAAGGAGTATTCTCCAGTTAACTGCCTAGCTTCCTCGTCATTTATGGTAATAACATCGATTTCTTTTATAACGGCCAACAATTCATCCAAAGTATTGTCCATCCAAAAATTCATGGTGTCTAAAATGATAAGCTTTGGTCGCTTTTTCATTTGATTGATCACACTAAGCTGAACACTTGGGTGTAAGTTGCCCAACATTACTACACCGGCATCTTTGTAATTTTCAGGAACTATAGGATTAAAGTCCGCTAAGGTGTTTAGCTCCGTAATCAGGGTATCACGGGTGTTCATGTCATTATGATACTTACCGCTCCAAAAGAAGGTTTTACCCCCTTTTACGATTTCTACGCCTGAAAGGTCTATGTTTCTTGAAGTAAGTAAATCAAAGTATTCTTGAGGAAAATCGTCACCGACTACGGAAACGATAGCGGCATCGACATCAAATTTTGATGCCGCAAGGCCGATAAAAGTCGCGGCACCACCTAGTATTTTATCTGTTTTCCCAAAAGGAGATTCAATGGCATCGAAGGCTAGGGAGCCTACAATTAAAAGTTTGCCCATTCAATTTGAATTTTGCTGCAAATATATGGCGATTTTCTAGAACTATTTCCTTCCAAAATCAGCAGGAATTTCACCCCAAGCTTTTGTTTCCCATTTAACGATAGGGGTGTTGTAAGAATTTGTTTTCAACCACTTTTCCGCGCGGGCCACAAGTTCAAAAACCGTTTTGTTTTTTACGTTGGGTTTTAGCTTGGTCTTACAAGTCTTTTTTCTTACCCAACCCATTGCAATACGAGAATCGGTGTAGATAATACGATCGCTTTTTTGCTCTTTAAGAAAAGCGAGACCATGTACCAAGGCCAGAAACTCACCTATATTATTAGTGCCCTCTTTAAAAGGGCCTTGCTTGAACAATTTTTTTTTGGTTTTGGTATCTACACCTTGATATTCCATTACACCAGGGTTTCCACTTGAAGCAGCGTCCACTGCAATAGAATGCATATTAGGTTCTCCAATTTTTAATAATTCTTCGGGTGTAAGCGAGGGCTTCCCTTTTTTTGTTCCTTTATATTCCAAGTAGTTTCCGTTAAAAGCTTTCTTGGCTTCGGCAAATGTGGAGAAAGATTTATACTCCGCCCCTTTTATTCCGGTTATCTGTGCTTTACAATCATCCCAAGATTCGAATATACCGGGGTGTTTTCCTTTCCAAACCACGTAAAACTTTTGTTTTTTAGCCATTTTTAAGCAGTATTTTTTCTAATACCTTCGGAAAATGCTCATACTCCAAGGCATGTACTTTTTCAGCTATCTGTTTTGGAGTATCATGAGGTGATATATTTGTTTTGGCTTGGTGAATAATGCCTCCTTCGTCATAATTCTCGTTTACATAATGAATGGTAATTCCGGTTTCGGTCTCACCATTTTCTTTTACTGCCTCATGAACTTTAGCACCGTACATTCCTTTTCCACCATATTTAGGTAGCAACGCCGGATGTATGTTTACAATCTTATTTGGGAAGGCCGCAACCAGTTCTTGAGGTATTTTCCATAGAAAACCGGCCAAAACGATTAAATCTGGGTTTTGTGCTATCAAAAAATCAAAAACAACAGAAGTATCTAAAAAAGCAGTTTTGTTAAAATAAAGCGCAGGTACCTTTAGCTTTTTGCAACGCTCCAAAACATAGGCCGTGTTTTTATTGGTAAGTACGGCCGAAACGGCTACCTGTTCATGTTTGTCGAAATATGTTATGATATTTTCAACATTAGATCCTGATCCAGAGGCGAGTAGTATAATGCGTTTCATCTAGTTCATAACGGGTTAAGGTCAGCGCTTAAAACAAACGCTAAATTAAGTTTGTTGAACTTAAAATCTGTAATTTAAGGCACATTTTATCGACAAATGAGGTATTTAATCCAAAGTTTTATATTTTTGCCCAGATTAAATTTTTTAAAACCAATATAATTATGTCAGACATTGCATCAAGAGTAAAAGCTATCATCGTTGATAAATTAGGTGTTGATGAAAATGAGGTGGTACCTGAAGCAAGTTTTACCAACGATTTAGGTGCAGATTCATTGGACACTGTGGAGCTTATTATGGAATTCGAAAAAGAATTCGATATTCAGATTCCAGATGATCAAGCGGAGAACATTGCAACCGTTGGTCAAGCAATAAGCTATATAGAAGAAGCTAAGTAATTTTATGATATCTTACTAAAGATTGTAAATTATCCATGTGGTAATACCCACATGGATAATTTTTTTTAATTTAAGGCGAAATAGGTTAAAAAAAAGTTAGTTCTATGGAATTAAAGCGAGTTGTCGTTACCGGATTAGGGGCATTAACACCCATCGGAAACAATATACAAACCTATTGGGACGGATTAATAAGCGGAAAAAGCGGTTCGGCCCCTATAACGTATTACGATACGGAAAAGTTCAAAACAAAATTTGCCTGCGAACTTAAAGATTACGACCCATTAAACTTTTTTGATAGAAAGGAAGCTAGAAAGCTAGACCGTTTTGCGCAATATGCATTGGTTTCTTCAGATGAGGCTATTGCAGACTCTGGTCTAGATTTGGACAAGGTCGATAAGTTTAAGGTCGGTGTTGTATGGGGCGCAGGAATCGGCGGACTGGAAACCTTTCAAAATGAGGTGATGAATTTTGCCGCTGGTGATGGTACACCAAGATTCAACCCCTTCTTCATACCAAAAATGATTGCGGATATTGCCCCAGGTAATATTTCAATAAAACATGGCTTCATGGGGCCAAATTATACCACGGTTTCGGCATGTGCCTCATCTGCAAATGCGATGATAGATGCTTTAAACTACATACGTCTAGGGCATTGTAACGTAGTGGTAACAGGCGGTAGTGAAGCAGCTGTAACCATTGCCGGTATGGGTGGGTTTAATGCGATGCATGCTTTATCAACAAGAAATGATAGCCCAGAAACGGCCTCAAGACCTTTTGATGCAACCAGAGATGGCTTTGTATTGGGAGAAGGAGCAGGTGCCTTGATTCTTGAAGAATATGAACATGCCAAAGCAAGAGGCGCAAAAATTTATGCCGAAGTTTTAGGCGGAGGCCTCTCAAGTGATGCCTATCATATGACCGCTCCACACCCAGAGGGTATAGGAGTAGTTAAAGTAATGGAAAACTGTTTGGAAAATGCAGGTTTAAAACCAGAGGATGTAGATGCAATTAATACCCATGGCACCTCCACACCTTTAGGTGATGTTGCCGAATTAAAAGCTATTTCTAAGGTTTTTGGTTCTCATGCACCGAGCATAAATATTAATTCTACAAAGTCTATGACCGGGCATCTATTAGGTGCTGCCGGAGCCATTGAGGCCATAGCCTCTATTTTGGCTATGAAACACAGTTTAGTGCCACCAACGATAAACCATACGACGGTCGACGAAAATATAGACCCCTCATTAAACTTAACGCTCAACAAAGCTCAAGAGAGAGAGGTCAATGTTGCTATGAGCAATACTTTTGGTTTTGGTGGACACAATGCTTGTGTTTTGTTCAAAAAACTGAGTTAATAATACGTATGAAATTTTATTCCAAAATATTTAATTCCCATCCGAATACGGATGGGGATTTTTTTTTGGGAATGAAAGCAATTTTAGGATTTGCACCTAAAAATATCGGATTTTACAAAAAAGCATTTCTCCATAGATCGGTAAATAAAAGAGATGACGATGGAAATCCGATGAATTATGAAAGGTTGGAGTTCTTAGGAGACGCCATGTTGGGAACCATAATTTCAAAACATCTTTACAATGAAGTTCCTGAAGGTGATGAGGGTTATTTGACCAAAATGCGTTCTAAAATTGTGAGCAGAAAACACCTCAACGAACTCGGCAAAGACCTAAATCTTTTAAAATTTGTGGAAAGCCGTATTCCGAAGTCCCACTTTGGCGAAAATATTCATGGAAACGTTTTTGAAGCTCTAGTCGGGGCCATCTATTTGGACAAGGGGTATACCTATTGCGAAAAGTTTATCCAAAGTAGGGTAATAGAACCTTATGTTGATATAGAGCAGTTGGAAGGTAAGGTCATAAGCTATAAAAGCTTGGTTATAGAATGGTGTCAAAAGCAGAAGAAAAATTTTAATTACGATGTGTACGAAGACACAGGTAATGATGCTTTAAAACATTTTGCGGTTAAGCTTAGCATTGGTGAAAAAATTATGGCCAAAGCTAGGGCAACATCTAAAAAGAAAGCAGAAGAAAAAGCTTCGAAAAGAGCCTATTTTGCCTTGCAAGATAAAATAGATAACCCTTAAAAAGGATAAAAAAGAGCAAACTCAAACGTTTTCGTTGGTTTTTCCACCTGTAAAGCTCCACTACAACTAGGCTGATTTATGTTTTAGTTCTATATTTACAATTCGCTTAATTTTAATGGTAACAACGCACAAGATATCGGCAGAACTGTATGACGATTCTTTTAAACTCATTGCTTTGCATTGTGGTTTAGAAAATTACGCAATGGCTTATCATTTAAATAAGTCTGCAAATCTAAAGTTGGTCAGATGCGAGAAAGACCTAGATGTGTCTTCCGCCACTTTTCCAATATATGAGTGGAAGGATAAGCTAAATGATCATTATTGGACTCTGGTATGCAATACAGTGACAGTGGAAAAAGACAGTGAATCTTTAGGTCTTTTCTCTAATGAAAAAGCGATAAATACATTTCACCTTGTAGCTGAACGTAAAGAGGTTGATTACTTTTTAAAAGTGGAAGCAGAAAATAATGCTGTAATAACGGAAGCCGTAAAAAAAATAAATTCGATACCTAAAGTAGTCACTGCCTATAGCCTTGATATTACTTCTTTAAAGTCGAAAAGAAATTTAATTTTCTAAAAAATGCCAACTAAAAAGAAAACAAAAATAGTAGCAACCCTAGGGCCTGCTACGAGCAACAGAAAGGTTTTGAAAAGCATGATGGAAGCTGGTGCAGATGTTTTTCGCATCAATTTTTCCCATGCGAATTATGATGATGTCATCGAACGCATTAAGATGATTCGAGAACTGAATGAAGAAACCGGCAAGCATACCTCTATTTTAGCGGACTTACAGGGTCCAAAACTACGTGTTGGTGTAATGGGAGGAGAAGTTGTGGTTGCACCTGGAGACGAAATTTCATTTGTTACCGGCAAGCCCTTTGAAGGTAATGCCGAGCGAGTGTATATGAACTATGAAAACTTTCCTAAAGATGTAAAGGCGGGGGAGCGGGTTTTGCTAGATGATGGTAAACTAATGTTCGAAGTGGTATCCACCAATGGGAAAGATGAGGTTAAAGCCAAAGTGATACAGGGAGGACCATTAAAATCTAAAAAGGGAGTAAACTTACCTAATACCAATATCTCTTTACCAGCACTGACGGAGAAAGACGTAAAAGATGCCATTTTTGCAATCTCTCAAGAGGTCGATTGGATAGCGCTGTCTTTTGTTCGTTTTAGTCAAGATTTGATTGATCTTCAAAATATCATTAAAGAGCATTCAGAACATAAAATTCCGATTATTGCGAAGATTGAAAAACCGGAGGCGGTTGAGAATATTGAGAAGATTGTTGCCTATTGCGATGGTTTAATGGTAGCCCGTGGAGATTTAGGGGTTGAAGTCCCTGCCCATGAAGTACCATTGATTCAGAAAAAATTGGTGTTGACAGCAAAAAGAGCGAGAATACCCGTAATCATAGCAACCCAGATGATGGAAACTATGATTACCAGTTTAACCCCTACCAGAGCCGAGGTGAACGATGTTGCCAACTCGGTCATGGATGGCGCTGATGCGGTTATGCTCTCAGGGGAAACTTCGGTAGGCAATTATCCAGTGCAGGTTATTGAGAAAATGACCAGTATTTTAAAGAGTGTTGAAGCATCTGATTTAATATCTGTACCACAGAGTCCTCCGCACATTAGAACAAAAAGGTATATTACAAAATCTATTTGTTATCATGCTTCGTTAATGGCCAATGAAATTCAGGCAGAAGCTATTTCTACATTAACAAATAGCGGTTATACAGCTTTTCAGATATCAGCCTGGAGACCTAGTGCACATATTTTGGTTTTTACCTCTAATCGGAGAATTTTGACCCAGTTAAACTTACTTTGGGGTGTTAAAGCGTTTTTCTATGACAAGTTTGTGTCAACAGATGATACTATAGAAGATGTGAACAAGATTGCTATGGACCGCGGGTTTTTGGCTGCAGGTGATATGGTCGTTAGTCTTGCTGCAATGCCAATAAAGGCCAAAGGTATGGTTAATACCTTAAGGGTTACAGAAATAGAGTAGTTTAAGCCACTTCTCTTTCAAAGGCGATGAAGTTTACAACCTTGCCATTAACATCTTTAATGGGAGCTCCCTTTATCCAACAGTTATAGGTTGAACCGTCTTTTCTATAGTTAAGAATAGTAGCTTCAAAAGGTATTTTATTTTGAACGGCTTCTCCAATTTTCCGAGAGGTTTCTTTGCAAGTAAGTGCACCTTGAAACAGTTTTGGCTTTTTGCCAACCAACTCTTTCGTTGTGTACCCATTCATTTTATGAATATTTTGAGAAGTATGCACAATATTCAAAGCCTCATCAGTAACTACGACAACATGGTTTTTGTCTAAAATTTCATTTTTAAATGAAATCGAAGTTTTCCATTTATTCGCCTCGGCTAACTTTGTGAATTGCGTAATGTCGTTCAACCCTTCGCAGGTAGTTTTAAATTGCTCGGCAAACAAATCCCATGTAGTTAAAGGTAGCGCCGTAAAAGTCTGTTTTTGATAAAAATCATGCGCCGCTCTGTCGTAATGTTGTATCTCTTGCATGCTCAATACTATGAAAACTTGGAAACTTGTTAAAATTTAAAGCAATGATTAACGTTTCTGTTCAATTTTTGGCCTGTAAATAGGCATAAACCTGCTGTAAGAATCAACAGAAAAAATGGACTAAAGAGGTAATTCAAAGAGAAAATCAACTATGAAACTGGAGTTTAGGGAAAATAAATTGGATGCTATACTAGGTTTGACCGATGATATAAAAAACAATGAAAAGCGATTTTCTTCGACCGAAAATACTATTAAGTTACTTTGGAATAGAAATGAGGAAGCTGTTCAACTTCAGGTAGATGGTATAAGTTTTGATCTATTGCCGAATCAGATTGTGACAACTACTTATTTACAGCATATTTCCTTTTCACAATCTGAACTACCTATCACCGCTTTTTTATTCAATAGAGAATTTTACTGTATATCTGATCATGACGCCGAAGTTTCTTGTAATGGCATCTTGTTCTTTGGAACTCAAGACCTACCCATAATTACCATTCCAAAAGAACAGCAAAAAAGATTTGATGCCCTGTATGAGATTTTTGTAGAAGAATTTTCTACACCAGATAAGATACAGGGCGATATGCTTCAGATGATGCTTAAAAGACTTATTATTATGAGTACTCGCCTTGCTAAAGAACAGCTTATTGTAAAAGAGCTCAATAATGATCAAATCGATGTTATTCGTAAGTTCAATTATTTAGTAGATATTCATTATAAGACTAAAAGAAAAGTTAGTGATTATGCAGAACTGCTTTTTAAATCGCCTAAAACACTTTCTAATCTCTTTTCCATCTATAACCATAAATCTCCACAACAGATTATTTTAGACCGATTGGCGTTAGAGGCTAAACGGCTTATACATTTTACCGACAAACAAAATCAAGAGATTGCATACGATTTGGGGTTTAATGACCCTGCGCATTTTAGTCGTTTTTTTAAGAAAATGACACTTTTGACTCCCTCTCAATACCGCGAAAAGGCTGAAATAAGCTCTTAAGGGAAATTTGGGCAAGCAGTCGGGAAATACCTGCTAACACCTACCTCTTCATTTGCTACATCTTTGCTGTGTAATTAAAAATCAATAGCGATGAATATAGCACAGAAATCGATTTTCAATCTAATTGAAATATTTAGAAGCTCAAAAAGAGCTGTAATACAAATCGTTTCAAATGAAGCGCATTGTGAACAAAAACATCATCACGATTTTTATTGTGATGCCGAAAAACCATTTGTAGAACAATTTAAATAAATAGTATTATGAGCACATTTAATGTACCTAAAAGAGAAGAAGTAACACGAAATAATCAAGACATTTTTGACAACCTAGAAAAAGCGGTTGGGTTTGTACCCAACTTATTTGCTACCTATGCGCATTCTGAAAATGCCTTAGCGAACTACCTTAACCTTTCAAACGCGAAAACATCATTAAAAACAAAAGAAAAGGAGGTAGTCAATTTAGCTGTAAGTGAAGTAAATAACTGTGTTTATTGTCTTTCTGCACATACAGCGATTAGTAAAATGAACGGATTTACCGATGAGCAAATACTAGAACTAAGAGCGGGCCATGCATCATTTGATGCTAAGTTGGACGCCTTGGCAAAGTTGGCTAAAAACATTACTGAAAATAGAGGAGCCACTGATACAGCCGTATTGGAAAACTTCTTTGAAGCTGGTTGGACAAAAGAAAATCTTATAGACACTATAGTATTGGTCGGTGATAAAACCATATCTAACTACATCAACAATACAACTGAAGTACCAGTTGATTTTCCCGTAGCACAACCCTTGGAAACCGTAATAGCATAATTAAATAACAATAGTAAAAACAAAAAAGATGAAAAAAGTAATAGCAATTTTAGTTCTAGCTGTAGGAAGCGTATTTACAGTAAATGCCCAAGACAAAATGATGAAAGATAAAATGGTTGACAAAGCTGTTAAAACCATTGCCTTAGAACAAACGGAGGGTGAATTTACCCAAAAACAAGTGACAGTATCTGCAGGTACTTAT
Source organism: Croceitalea sp. W27 (assembly GCF_055693185.1). Classification (NCBI taxonomy): domain Bacteria; kingdom Pseudomonadati; phylum Bacteroidota; class Flavobacteriia; order Flavobacteriales; family Flavobacteriaceae; genus Croceitalea; species Croceitalea sp. W27. Next base: position 2,035,284 of record NZ_CM146327.1, on the reverse strand, counting down.
GTGTTCGAAATTGCCAATAATGGCGTTGACCACAATGTAGGTTTTGTATTGGTTGAGAAAGGTAAAGATATAAGCAAGCCCGAAAATCACATTCAAACTGCCTATGTTACGGCGCCGGTGGGGACAAACTCTTCACAGACATCAAAACCTACTACCTTAAGCAAAGGGGAGTATGTTTATTTCTGTCCGTTGAACCCAACAGCTACAGACAATACCTTGATTGTAAAATAAGTAAGTGTTTATTATTTTAAAAAGCCCTATAACCATTAAAGTTATAGGGCTTTTTTAGTTGACCAGCTGCGCTTCGGCAAATAAAGAAGGTGCAAGGCTTTTTGCCAAATGTATAGGCCAATCGTTTTTATGGAGATGAGTTTCAGTTATAGCACTTTCATAAAGTAAATAAATACCGCCAGATATCTTTTCTGTTTCCGCAATAGAGATGTTGGCAATATTATCACCCACAACTTCCCCTAAAAACAACAGTAATTCTTTTTTCTGTCTTTGAATAACGGTAAGAATTTTTTGGTTTTGAGGAGGCAATTCCGAAAGGATTTTAATAGCCCAGCAACCATGAAATTCACCTTCTCGATAACTGTTTCTTAGATAATCGAAAATACTTATCAATTGCGGTCTTCCTTTGTTGGCTTTGTCGGTAAATTCTTTTAGGGCGCCCAAGAATATTTTATGCCTTTGCTCTAAATAAGCAATGCAAATATCTTCTTTAGATTTAAAATGATGGTAAAGTGTCGCTTTTGCAATCTCTGATTTTGCTATGATTTCATTGATACCAGTGGCATTGTAACCTTGGGTATAAAAGAGTTTACTGGCAACATTGACGATATGTTGTTTGATATTGGTTTTTTGCATGATATAAAGATAATAAAGACTAGTCTGTCTAGGAAGAGAATGAATGAATTTACTTATGAAAGAGGGTTTTATAGTATGGTTTAGCGCCTTTAAAACTTTAATCAATTTTTAGGATATTAATTAGCAACTAATGCCATTTTCAAGCGTAGCTTAGCAATAAATTCTTGCTGTGTTTGTAGACCTATTAATGGCCGTGCTTTGGAGTATTTCTCCTTTCGGGGAATCTAAAGTTGGTATTCCCTTTGGTATTGCGAAGGGGGTCAATAGCTATTTGGTTTTAGTGGCATGCTTTCTGGCCAATCTTTTGGTATTTCCCATAATGATGTTCTTTTTAGACTACATCAACCAAATTCTGGTCAAATGGCGGCCCTACAAGAGAGCTGCGGTATGGGTAGCCCAAAGAGCGAAACTGGGGACAAAGGACAAAATCAAAAAATATGGTTTTTTTGGGCTTGTACTTTTTGTAATGATTCCATTGCCGGGCACAGGGGTTTATGCTGGCACCATAGCTTCATATCTATTTAAAATAGAGCGTAAAAAAGCGTTCATGGCCAATGCTCTGGGTATTTTTCTTTCTTCAGTGATTATTTGGTTTTTAACAGTATCGGTAAAAAGCATGTAGCTTTAAAAATCAAACTTCAATTGTACCGATAGCTGCTCCGTTTCTACCTCTTTTTCGGTCTTTTTTTTATCGGTATTTAAATTGGCCAATGAAATGCCTAACAAGCGTACAGAATTTTCAAGACTATCTTGGTACAACAACTCTTTGGCGGTTTCAAGAATAAGTTCTTTATCAGCAATAAAATAAGGTAGGGTTTTGCTTCTGGTCTGTAAGGTAAAATCACTGTACTTGATTTTTAAGGTAATGGTTTTGCCCGCAATCTTTGATTTTAGAAGTCTTCGCTCAAGCTCTATAGCAATATGCTCAAGGCGCTCCAACATAAAAATTTCGCTACTCAGGTTTTCTCTAAAAGTACGTTCTGCTCCGACCGATTTCGGAATGCGGTGCGGTTTTACCTCACTCAGATGAATACCTCTAACAACATTGTAATAGTAACTACCACTTTTACCAAAATTGGCATCAAGAAATTCCAGGGATTTTTGCTTCAAATCCTTGCCGGTGAAAATGCCGAGTTTATACATTTTTTCAGCGGTAACTTTTCCAACACCATAAAATTTACGTATTTCCAGATCTTCTAAAAATGCAAGTACTTCTTCCGGATTTACGGTCTTCTGCCCGTTGGGTTTATTATAATCGCTGGCAACTTTGGCAATGAACTTATTTATTGATATTCCGGCCGAGGCGGTTAATCCGGTTTTAGCTAAAATTTTTTGCCGAATCTCTTGAGCGACTAAGGTCGCCGAAGGGTTTCCGGTTTTGTTTTTGGTGACATCCAAATAAGCTTCATCTAAAGAAAGTGGCTCGACCAAATCTGTATATTCAAAGAAGACAGCTCGTACCTGTTGTGAGACTTCTTTATAACGGTCAAATCTGGGTTTTACAAAAATCAAATCGGGGCAATTACGTTGGGCAATATAACTGCTCATGGCACTCCGAACCCCAAATTTACGGGCTTCATAGCTTGCAGCTGAAACTACACCTCGTTTAGAGCCTCCGCCAACTGCAACAGGTTTTCCCTTTAAATCTGGATTGTCGTGCTGTTCTACCGATGCATAAAAAGCATCCATATCTACATGAATAATCTTTCGAAGTGGAAAATCGAACTCCATACTTCAAATTTAGGCTATATTTAGGTGGATGAAAACAGCAGAAAAAACGGCAATTGTATTAGGTGCTACGGGCTTGGTCGGAGGTATTTTGTTAGACCTTCTTTTGGCCGATACACGCTATAAAAAAGTTATTCTTTTTTCAAGGCGTTCGGTAAATAAAGACAATCCCAAGATAACGGAACATATTTGTGATTTATTAGCCTTAAAAACCAAGAAAGAACACTTTAAGGCCGATGAAGTTTTTTGCTGTTTAGGAAGTACCAATGCAAAAACCCCCAATAAGAAACTTTATAAAGAAATTGATTATGGTATTCCCATAGCTGCTGCGGAACTTTGTAAATCAAATAGAATACCTACTCTAATTGTGGTATCTGCTTTAGGGGCCGATGCTACAAGCAATATTTTTTATAGCCGTATCAAAGGTGAAATGGAAGATGAAGTTTTAGAGATTGATATACCGAAAACCCATATTGTTCAGCCCTCGATGATAGGGGGGCACAGAGATGAAAAAAGACCTCGCGAGTATGTTTCAAAAAAATTGATGTCTGCCTTAAACTTTTTGTTTTTAGGCCCATTAAAAAAGTATCGTGTCATACACCCGAAGACTATCGCGCTTGCAATGCAATGGTTGGCCAATAATGATTTTGATAAAAAGAGGATTCTTTCTGACGAACTTAAAGAAATTGTCAAAATGGATGATACAGAAATAGAAAGGAAGTTTTTGGTCAGCTCCAGCACCTATAAAAATGAGGCTTCTTTACATACTCGAATTGTTCAAGGGTTTTTAAACACGCATCCCGAAAGAACCGTTCGCGTTCGTCTTAAAGGTGACAAAGGCTACCTAACTGTAAAAGGCAAAGGGAATGCTAGCGGAACAACTCGTTTTGAATGGGAACATGAGATGAGCAAAAATGAAGCGGATAATTTATTGAAGTTGTGTGAGCCTGGCATTGTCGAAAAGATACGGTATGAAATACCTGTCGGCAATCATCTTTTTGAAGTTGATGAGTTTTTGGGTGACAATCAAGGTTTGGTAGTCGCAGAAATTGAGTTGCAACATGAAAATGAAACTTTTGAAAAACCAGATTGGTTGGGCGATGAGGTGACAGGTGACGTCAACTATTACAATTCGAGACTAGCGAAACATCCTTTTAAAACGTGGAAATAAAAGGCAATCAAAAAAGTTAATATTTTAATTTTTCGGCAATTAAAGAATCTACCCTTTTGGCCTGATTGTAGGTTTGATCAAATTGTCTTGTAATTTCTTCTTCAACACTTGTAATGAGTATAATATTATTTTTGAATTCAAGTGATTTAAAAATATCGTAGCTAGCAATTTGTAAGCTATTAAAGTCTATTTCTGATTTTAAAGGGGTTATAAAATTTTCAATTTTAATTTCAGCACCTTTCTCTGAGATTTGCTCTAAACTTTTTTGATAATCGTTCAATATAGTGAGCTCTTTGGTAAAGTCAGAATAGTATGAATTGGACAAATTTATGTAATTCGTTAAATTTATTCTAGGGTAAGAGTATGTTGAGGTTTGTAAAGTTTCATCAAGAAAATCTACTAAGAGGTCATTTTTTTCTTCAACGGGTTGACTTGCTAAAAATTGGCTAAAATCCTCCAGAATAGATGGCAGTTCTGTTCTATATTCAATATTGGTTTTCATGGTGTTAAGGTTCACTTTGTTTTCTTCCTCAAGTTTTTGAATTAGAATTTTTTCATTGTCAAGTGCCTTTGCATTCTCACTTTTGTTATTTATCCACAATGCGATAAGAATACCTATAACCACCAAAAGAATTTCGCCTAGTGCATAGAGTAAATAGCTTGTTACTTTTCCTTCTTTAAGCATGTTCTTCCGAATTTTACGAAAAAAGTTAATCATTGCTTTTGAGTTTAATTTCCTCTTCGATGCGAAGAATCATTTTTTCTACATTGTTCTTGGTCTGGTCCATTAAATTTAAACGTTCTTCAATGATTCTCTTTAATTGTAGCAGTGTATTTATATACTGATTATTATCAGATAATGATTCAAAATTTAAAGGGGTAAAAACATCCGTAGCGGCCCCATCAAGTGATTCGAACTTTATACTCATAGGCTTAGTTTTAAACAGCCTATTAGTAAGTGGATAAACACGGTTGTCAATGGTCGTGTTCATTAGATTTTGTCTTGTAATAATATTGGCAAAATCTTTTTCGTACAATTGTAAAACACCATTTAAGATACTGTCATTTGATAGTATTGACGCCAAGCCGTTGCCAATAAGTTTGTAACCAGAATTTGCATTGTTAAAATAACTTTTACGGTGTACTAGGGTTACCAATAAATCAAAAGTAGAATTGTATTCTTTTTTTCGAAGTTTCACCACAACGGTATCCATCGCAGAGCGATTGATTTCAATACGTTCTTTTAGTTCTTCAATCTCTCTTTGATTTTCAACCAAGTCGGACTTCAACTGTTTTAAAAGTGTTATTTCTTGAACTTTCTCTTTTTTATGCTCGTTCCAATTATTGATTTGTAGCGCGATTAGAATACCGATTACAACCAGCAAAATTTCCCCAAAAGCATAAAGTAGATATTTAGAAAATTTGTTTTGCGAAAGTAGATTTTGACGAATTTTTCTGAAGAAATTAATCATACTTTTTAGTTTTCTGCGCCTTGTAGAAATCGAAGGGTCTTAATTATGCTTTAACTCAGCAAGATTCCTCCTTTTGTTGTTATCAAAAGGAGGAAACCTGTTTGAGACTATAAAATTTAGCTTTTGGTCTTATCCGGATAGGCAGGTCTAACCATTTTTTTAGGTGGATTTTCCTTTAATTGTTTCACTACGATTTCTATAGCTTTTTCTAGTTGTGGGTCATGCCCTTTAATTACCATTTCCGGCAGCTGTTCTACTTCAACATCAGGGTGTACTCCTTCGTTTTCGACCCTGAATCCGTTTTCGGTATAAAAAGCAATGTTGGGTGCGGTAACAACTCCACCATCGATAAATTCTGGATAGCCTAAAACACCGACTAGACCACCCCAGGTTCTTTTCCCTACAATGGTGCCCATTTTAAATTTACGGAACATCCAAGGCAAATAATCTCCACCAGAGCCGGCTGTTTCGTCAACAATCATCACTTTTGGACCCTGAATAGATGCGCTTGGTGATTTTAAATCGTTACCATATCTAAAGTTCCAATACGCTTGTTCTGGGCGTTTGAGAATATCAATATAATAATCGGCCAATGAGCCACCGCCATTAAAGCGTTCGTCAATAATGATAGCCTTTTTATTTGCCTGTGGATAAAAATAACGCTTAAAATACTCAAAGCCGGCCACTGAGGTGTTTGGCACATATACGTAAGCAACATCACCGTTTGTAGCTTTATGTACCTTTCTCATATTGCCTTCTACCCAATCTCTGTTTCTAATGGCCCATTCCGTTCTTAGGGGAGTTACCTCATAAGTTCTAGAATTACTTCCGTCTGCAGATGTACTTACTTTTAAATCGACTAATTTTTCTGCCGTATTTTCAAAGAAACTATAAAGATTGTCTGACCCAGATACATTTTTACCATTAACTGAAATAATATAATCACCTTCATTAACCGCAACACCGGGTTCGGTTAAAGGGGACCTTAAACCTGGGGTCCAGTTTAACCCGCCGTAGATTTTGCTTATTTGATAAAGGTCGTTCTCTATTTTATAATCGGCACCTAATAGACCGCCTGAGACTCTATCGGGGTTATTTAATTGATCTCCATCACTCCCGAAACGATGATGCCCAACGGCAAGTTCACTGAACATCCATTGCATCACCCGATATAAATCGTCTTTACAGGAAGCGTGGGCAATGAGCGGTTGGTATTTGACTTTCATGGCATCCCAATCAACACCATGCATGCCAGGATCGTAAAAATAGTCTCTGTTGACCCGCCAAGCTTCATTGAATATATTCTTCCATTCTTCTTTAGGGTCAATTTTAATGGAGATACTGCTTAAATCTAAAGGACTTCCATCAGCCTTTTTGCCTAAATCGGAAACATACCAAGACCTACCGCTATTGTAAAACATTTTTTTACCTCCTGCGGCAATTTCATAGTAATTCAATGGGAATAACTCCTCTGCTTCCTTTTTCTCAAAAGTGAACTTATACATTTTTGCATCACTGGAATGAAAGGAGGAAGAAACATAATATAATTCTCCTTCTTTTACCGATGACAGATTATCAAAAACTCCTTCTTCTACGGGCAAGGCAAGCATTCTATTTTGAATACCTTGCCAATCTATTTTTAGCAGTTTAGGGGCTTCAGGTGTTTTATTTTTGGAATTGTCTTTTTTATCGTCGTCATCTTTTTTCTCAGCGGTACCCTCTTCAACATTGTTCTCTTTTTTTAGGGGAGAAACTACATCTTTTTGAAGGGTAATGGCATATAAAGCAGTAGTCAATTCTTTATCTATGTTAGATTGATCAAACCAATTTACAAGTGGACCAGCATCTGTTGAAGCGGTCAGATAAATGTATTTTCCGCTTGGGTCAAACGTGGGCTGTGTAACATTAGATAGACCATCGGTAAGCTCGTAAGACTTATTTTCTGAAATAGAATACAAAAAGGCTTTCTCAAAATTGGTATCTATTATTTTAGTGTAGGCAATCCAATTAGAATCAAAAGACCAATCACTGAATAAATCCCTAAGGTCACCAGGAAAGAACTGGTCGTCTTGAGCAATCTTAACCGTTTTTTTTGAGCTTACATTGGTCAGATATAGGTTACGACCATTATCTACATAACTTACTTTTTTACTATCGGGTGACCAATGAATATTTCCATAGAAACCTGTTCCACCTGGCTTTATTTGGCGAACGATACCATTGGCAGTTGTTTTCACATGAAGCTGATATTCTCCTGAAGCATCCGAAAAGTAGGCAATGTGTTTTCCGTCAGGCGACCATGATGGAAATTTTTCGTGCACTCCAGTAGTCTGGGTCAGGTTGGCGGCATCACCTTTTTTTGCTGGTAGGGTAACAATATCTCCCCTAAAATCAAGCACCACTCTAGCCCCCGAAGGAGAGATATTGCCCGAGCGCACATACTGTTGCCCAGATACGTAGCGCTCACGCAGTTCTAACAAATCCGTATTAATAGTAAGGGTCAGTTTTTTATCGGTCTCAGAAGTAGTATCATAAATATGTAAGGTGCCGGCATGCTCATAAATGATTGAATTTTTATGTGTTTTAGCATTGATTACCGGAAAATCTTTGTAATCGGTATGCTTTTTAATGGTCTTAGATACTGTGTTATAGCTGAAAAGATTAAACTCACCATCTCTGTCACTTCTAAAAAAGACGTCTTCACCTATCCACTGAGGCTGTGTATCATTACTGCCTCCTTGCGGTTTTGGCACTTCTACAACCTTGTGGTCATCGGTGTTATACACCCAAATGCGGGAGGTACGCCCACCACGATAATGCTTCCACTGGGTAAAAGCGTCAAAAATTGTGGTATAGGCCACATATTGCTTATCACTAGAGTACGCTGCCCAAAAAGCATTGGGTATTGGCAATTGCGTGGTTGCACCACCATTAATGGGAACGGTATACAGCTGAAAATATCTATTGGTATGTGAATTACGCCTTGAAGCGAATAAGATATTTTTTCCATCTGGGGTGAAATCACGGACCAAATCGTTATATGGGTGCCAGGTCAGTCTCTTCGGAATTCCTCCTTTGGTCGGTATTATATAAACGTCTGAATTGCCATCGTACTCCGCATTAAAAGCGATCATACTTCCATCTGGCGAGAATATTGGGCTAGACTCTACTCCTTCATCAATAGTAAGACGTTTTGGGTTAGACCCATCTCTATTGGCCACCCAAAGATCTTGGGCATATACAAAAGCAATGTGTGAGTCGCTCAATGCGGGTTGGTGCATAAGCTTAGTTTCCTTTTGAGCTTTACTACTAAAGCTAAAAAATAATGTAAGTACTATTGTTAAAACAGTAAATAGGGCCTTTTTGAAATTGTGTTCCTTCATTTTTGATTGATGTTTAATACGTTGTTGTAACTAGGTTTATGAAGATACGATTTTAGTATTCTTTTTTTAAGTTTGGATTGTATTTTACTTTTAATGCCCGAGAAGATTTTGGGTGTGGTTTGATCACGGTCAGTTGACATGAGCCATAAACCAAGAAAGGTTTATGACAGTCATATCTTACCGAATAATTGATTTTAGTTTTCAGAATACTACCTGATTAGTTGGTTAATTCAAGTAGAAACGCTGTAAGCTACGCCTTTTATACAGCAAAAACACCTTCCATTTCTAGTAACGGAATGTTTACTAAGTTATTAACTGTAACAGCGCCTTTTTTGAAAACAAAGCGTTTTTCGTACAACTTATTATCGGCATAATAGGTGACATAGAATTCATTGGTCAGACCCAGCACATCTTCTGTTACCATTTCTATTTTCTCGTACCCTTTGGCTTTTACAAGACCAAAAGCATAGCGCATGGTAGATGTCTTTTTATCACCGTCATAACCTTTAGAGACAACAAGTGCCATTTCAATTGGTGTCTTTCTGTTATTGATGATATAGGCATTCCAATCTTTAGAAAGAAATTCTTTGTTCCATTCATGAACAATAACTACGTAAACGTCTTTTGCAACAGGAATTTCAATATCTTTTTTCATAAAGTGGCACTATAATGCACTTTTAAACTGCTCTAGAAAACGCACATCATTTTCGCTTAACAGTCTAATATCTGAAATTTGATGAAGTAATAGGGCAATACGGTCTATACCCATACCAAAGGCAAAACCAGAATAAACCTCAGAATCAATTCCACAATTTTGCAGAACGTTGGGGTCTACCATTCCGCAGCCCATAATCTCTAACCAACCTGTTCCCTTGGTCATTTTATAGTCGGTTTCGGTTTCTAGGCCCCAGTAGACATCTACTTCTGCACTTGGTTCGGTAAATGGAAAGTATGAAGGGCGAAGTCTGATTTTAGATTTTCCAAATAGTTCCGTAGTAAAATATTGTAAAGTCTGTTTTAAATCGGCAAACGAAACATCTTTATCTACATATAAACCCTCTACTTGGTGAAAAAAGCAATGTGATCGAGCCGAAATAGCTTCGTTTCGATACACTCTGCCAGGAGAAATTGTTCGAATAGGAGGTTGGTTATTTTCCATGTAGCGCACTTGTACTGATGAGGTGTGGGTGCGAAGCAAAATATCTGGATCTTTTTGTATAAAGAAGGTATCTTGCATATCACGTGCAGGGTGATATTCTGGTAGATTTAGTGCCGTAAAGTTGTGCCAATCATCTTCAATTTCAGGACCTTCAGAAACATTAAAACCTATTCTTGAAAAGATATCTATAATCTGATTTTTTACAATTGAAATAGGATGTCTTGCTCCAATTTCTACAGGCTCCCCCGGTCGGGTTAAATCACCATACTTGCCCTTTGTCTCAGTTTGATTTTCTAAAGCTGCTTTCAAAGAATTTACCTTATCTGTAGCTGTAGTTTTTAATTGATTGATGACCTGACCAAATTCCTTTTTTTGATCATTAGGAACATTTTTGAATTCGGCAAAGAAATCATTAAGCAAGCCTTTTTTTCCTAAATACTTTATCCGGAAGTTTTCTATTTCATCTTTTGAAGTTGAAGTGAAATTTTCAACTTGGGCCAAATGTTCTTTTATGGTCTCAATCATGGTTGATGGCACTATTAGCGGACAAATTTAGTGAATTGGTTATTTGTTTTGATCTAAAACAATTACTTTTTCAAAATCCCCACATTTTATAACATAATGACTTTTACCCCAACCAAGTGATTGAATTTTATGTTCGTTTTTAAAACTAAAATCAATTACATCACCCGCGTTATAAGAGTTATTCTTTTTAGTATCAACAATAGGAGTTATTTCTATTATAACCTGCGGATTAGATGCACCCCATGATTCTTTAGTTTTGGATATAGATTTATCCGTTGCTATATGCCCCTCTGAACTTAACTGTACATTTCTTTCACTAATATGTACTTCTTCAATATAAGGTTGCCAAGTATCTCTTGGCAAACTGAGTTTTCCTTGTATTTCATACGATATAATGGAGTGACTATTGAACATACTTAACTTACTTTCTACAATAGTTACTTTCAAATCTGTGATGCTTAAAGCTTTTTGATTGCTCCACCAACCTACTTTAAAAGTTACGGGAACTTCTGTTCTTACTTGTCTTGTATTAAAACCTAAACCAATACCTAAAAAGTATATTACACCTATAATTGCTGTTATACTTAAAATTAGACCAAATATTAATCTTTTCTTCATAAGCTTTAAAAATCGATATAATTCAAAAGCTATGCTATCGGTTTTATTTTTAAAGTTGCAATTTCATAAAAACCTATACAAAACTTAAAGAAGATTAAAAGTTAGAAAATACCATCCACTACTCCCTTGTTTTACTAAAATCCATGAAGCTAGTTTTCATCTCTAATATTTTCTTGTACCCATTGCAGGCAAGTGTGAAAGTTTTTAAAAATATGTTCTTCTGGAATAAGGTCTGGAATAATATCTATACGCTCCATCATAAGTCTTGGCTGTTCTAAAACAGCAACAAACAATACTTTAATGCCTTTTTTAACAAGATCTTGAAGCACATCATCCATAGTGTAAAGCCCAGATTGGTCTAAATACTCCATTTTATCTATTCTAATAATAACGGTGTTTGCGGTATCAGGAATTTGTGCTGCCAGAATTTGAAATTCATTATTAGAACCAAAAAACAAGGGACCGTTTACGTGTTTAATAAAAACTTCTTCTTTTAATTTAGAAGGAAATTCTTTTTCATCTGCCCATGGAATTTCTTTCAGTAATTTTAAGCCAGATTGTTTTGCCGTAAGGTCTCCAATTTTTTTCATAAACAATAAGGAAGCTAATATCAACCCTATTCCCACAGCGTAAACCAAATTCCAAACCGAAGAAAGTACCATTACAACAAGCATAATAATTACTTCTGAACTTAACTTTAGTGGACCCAATTTTATGTCTTTTGGCATGTAGGGGATTGCTTTTAGCCCCTTATAATCCATAACACCGATACCTACAGTGATTAGAATACCTGCTAAAACTGCCGCAGGTATTTGCGAGGCAATAGGGCCTAAAGCCAATAGCACTATCAGTAGTAATACACCTGCTATCATCCCTGAAAGTTTTGTTTTACCCCCAGAATTTATATTTACCACTGTACGTATAGTGGCACCAGCACCTGGAATTCCTCCAAAAAGCGCAGCAATGCTATTACCAATACCTTGCCCTACCAGTTCTTTATTCGGTTTGTGTTTGGTTTGTGTCATATTATCAGCAATTACCGAGGTTAATAAAGAGTCTATAGCTCCTAATAGCGCAAGGGTTAGTGCAGTAAAAAAATAGGGTGTAATGGCACCTAGACTAAAAGAAGTAAATATTTGCAAATTAGGTACGGGTAGTCCACTGGGAATTTCTTCTATAGGGCGGTAATTTAAACCAAAACCATATGCAATTGCTGATACCAAAACCAGTGCCACCAAAGTGCTTGGTACTGCGGTGGTAATACGTTTAAATCCGTAAATGATAATAATAGTGGCAAGCGCCAAGGCAAATTCTAACCAATTAATATTTTTTAATGCACGGCCTAGTACTTTAAAAGTACCCAAAACCCCTGAAGCATTATTTGCTGCTATGGTTTTGGCTTCTTTAAGAACATCAGCTTCTGTAGTACTTTCTGCTCGGATTATGGTTTTTTCAAAATTCTCTAAAACTAAAGCACCCTCTTTACGCTCATCACTTAAAATATTTTCTAGAATTTTTTCTTCGGCAACAGCGCTATACTGTGAAACATAGTCCATATCCTCTTTTGGATAATATCCTACAGCCGGTAGTATTTGAGTGACCAATATAATGATGCCAATAGCGGTCATAAAACCAGATACAACAGGGTAAGGAATGTATTTAATATACGTTCCTAAGCCTAAAATTCCAAGACCTATTTGCATTAGTCCCGCTAATAAAAAAACAGTTAGAATTGCGGGTAAAGCAGTAGCCACATCACCATCGTTTGCGGCGATAATCCCTGCAATGACTAACATACTTACAGCTGTCATTGGGGCTGTTGGACCAGATATTTGTGTATTTGTACCCCCGAATAAAGCCGCGAAAAATGCTATGAATATGGCTCCATACAATCCAGCACTTGGCCCTAGACCAGAGCTTACCCCAAAGGCTAAGGCCAATGGTAATGCAACAATTCCTGCAGTTATTCCTCCGAAAAGATCTCCTTTTAAATGTTTGAACATGAGTAAGTTTTTGTAAGAAATATGTTTTATGCTACTAATTTAGAAAAAAACAAAGGGCAATGATAATCAAACCAATGCCCCTAAATTTTAAGTGATGAATCTTTTACATAAAATGCACTTTGCCATCGGCAATATCGTACATAGCACCAACAATGGCAATTTCACCGTTGTCTTCCATATCTTTTAAAACAGGGCTTAAGCTTCGTATATCTTCAATGGTGAGCTGAACATTTTTCTCGGCGACCTTATTTACAAATTCAATATTTTTTGAGTTTCTTGACTCCTCATCAGTTGGGTTGCTTACCGCGCGGACCGCAGCTTTAATTTTATGTAGTAAAATAGTAAGATTACCTAATTTCGCATCATCACAAGCCCCTTTTACTGCCCCACAGCTTGTATGGCCTAGTACGACAATAACCTTTGTGCCCGCTAATTTACAGGCAAACTCCATACTGCCTAAAATATCTTCATTAACGATATTCCCGGCAACCCGTGCACTGAAAATGTCTCCTACACCTTGGTCAAAAACCAATTCAGCCGACACACGTGAATCAATGCAACTTAAAATGGTAGCAAATGGATATTGACCAGAAGTAGTCTGTTTAACCTGTGCTAGCAAATCTCTATCTGCTTTTTTGTTTTCGATAAAACGACTATTGCCTTCTTTTAATAATGCGATAGCATTATTTGGGCTTAATGCATCTTGTGTTTCTTTTGTTTGTGTTATCATAATCTATACGGATGTTTTTGGTCTTAGTTTAAAAAATTCAATATAACTAGGTGGATTTTCCACAATACCTCGCTCAGAAATCAACTTTATGTTGATATTCTTGTTTTTGGCTTTGGTCGAAAAATCTTCCAAAATTTCAATGATGTCATTATCAAGGTATCTTGTTTTTGTCACATCAAGTTCGAGATATGAATTTTCTGGAAGTTTATCCAATTCTTTTAAAATTGCACCTTTGTTAAAAAAGGTTACTTCTTCGGCCAATGTCATTTTAATTTTCCCATCATCAACATCCTCTCCTTCAATATGTAAGAAATGAGAGTTTTGGTAGCTTTTTATTAATATTACAGCTATGCCAACGGCAAGGCCAATACCGATTCCCCAAAGCAAATCTTTGAATACAATGACCAATACGGTTGTAATAAATGGTAAAAATTGTTTCCAACCAAGCTGGTACATTGTTTTAAAAAGTTTTGGTTTTGCAAGTTTATAACCTACTATAAACAGTATTGCGGCCAAAACAGAAAGAGGAATCATATTCAGTAATCTTGGAATGAGCATTACTGAAATCAATAAAAAGAATCCATGAATAATTGCGGAAGCTTTTGTTTTACCTCCAGATTGAATGTTTGCTGAACTGCGCACAATTACCTGTGTTATAGGAATGCCTCCTATAAGACCAGAAACGATGTTTCCGGTACCTTGTGCTAAAAGTTCTCGATTTGTTGGTGTTACCCGTTTTTCCGGATCTAATTTATCCGTTGCCTCCACACAAAGTAATGTCTCTAAACTGGCCACTAAAGCAATTGTGAATGCCGTTAACCAGACAGCTGGGTTTGTGATTGCCGCAAAATTTGGAAAACTAAATTGGGCTAGAAAGGAACTTGCATCTTCTGGAACTGGAACATTCACTAAATGATCTGCAGATATCGCAAGTGTTTCATTGTTTTTAGTGAAAACATAAAACAATATTCCAATTACTACGGCTACAAGTGGCCCTTGAACAAGCTGGAAAAATTTACCTTTTTTTGATAGTACATTGCTCCATAATAATAGAATGCCCAGTCCGATTAAAGCTATTAAGGTTGCCCCAGGACTTATATTGTTTACAGTTTCTAAAATTTCAGAGAATGTATTTTTTCCATCCACTTGAAAAAAGGCAAAATCACCTTCTGGATCAGGATCGTAACCAAAAAAATGTGGGATTTGTTTCAGTATTATAATGATACCAATACCTGTCAACATACCTTTAATCACTGATGAAGGAAAATAGTAACCAATAATACCCAAGCGCAGTATTCCAAATAGTAATTGGATGGCACCGCCCAAAACTACTGCCACTAAAAAATTTTCATAACCTAAGGTAGCTATTGCGGCCAATACAATAGCGGCAAGTCCAGCAGCAGGGCCACTGACCCCAATTTGTGAACCACTTAAAGCACCGACCATAATACCGCCTACAATACCGGCAATTAAACCAGAAAATAGTGGGGCACCACTGGCCAAGGCAATACCCAGACAGAGCGGTAAAGCCACAAAAAAGACTACAATACTTGCAGGCAAGTCGTTTTTAATATACTTAAACATAAAAAATGGTTTTTAGCCTTCTAAGTTGTTTTGGTTTTCGAAGACAATTTAAAAATAGATTTAAAAAAGGGATGATTTAAATCAAATCTTGTGGAGGAGGGAGGACTATCTCAACCGAGAAATCGGAATAAGATACCAATGTTGTTTGAATAATGGCAATTTCTTGTGAGAAATTGATACTTCTACTCTCAATAGAATCTGTGAAGAAAAGTTCTTTTTGATCAAACTTTTGCTCGGTTTCTTGTTTGTTATTTTCTTCTTCATTTAAATCCATTACCAGAAAGTTGTCATAACTAGATTTGCATAAAACCTCAATGGAGGGAGCAAGAATAGAAATAACCAACATTATCGAAAGCAATGAAAATGTGAACGATTTAAGCATCTAATAACTTCAGAAAATTAAAGATAATAGTAAAGCTATTGAAATTTTGTTAATACTGCGCTAAAAAATCTTTAGCAGTTTTAAATTTTCTGAAGGAACCCATCCGGTTTGTCCGTCTGCAATCTTAATTTTCATCCAGTCGTTGAGCTCTTCTAGCACATTTACTTTAGTGCCTTCATGCAGGGTGAATATGCGTTCACTTCGTTGATTGGGCTCTGAGGTAATGGCCACCTCGCGTTCAAAAATAATTGCCGGATTGTTCGAGTTAAAAGCGTCATACTGCATGTAAGCAAAGCTTATAGAAACAACACATAGTAATATCGCTGCCATGCTTACGATAAAAGAGATTCGTTTTTTAAGTGCACTATTAAAGAGATAATAGGCCAAATAGGCCAGTACAAATAGGATAGTCATACTTACCCCAAAATAAGCCCATTGGTCAAAAGAAAACTTACCGATTATAGCATTATAAAAACGCTCCATGGCACTCTCGGGCATTTTATCAATAGCGTCTAACCTCATATTTTGAGCGTAGCCAAGGTTGTTGAGTATTTCAGGGTCATTGGGTTTCAGTAATAGGGCCTTTTCGTAGTAATAAATACTTGGGCCAATTTCATCGCGTTTATAGTGGGCATTGGCCATATTAAAATAGAGTTCGGCAGAATGCTTGCCGTTATCTATGATCTTTTGGTAGTACTCGATAGCTTTTCCAAAATCCCCATCATTATACGAATCCGTGGCACGGCTAAATAAGACTTCGTTCTGCGCGTTTAGGGCGGTAACAAACAAAAAAACTAAAATGACAATGCAATCTTTTATCATAACTGTTTGTCTATTTGAGAAATTACTTCGCTAGCCCTATCATAATCTTGTTGCATTTGCACGTTCGTGAAAGGACTATAACGTGCTAGTTCACAGTTTTTAAGTAAATCGATAAAATTATTTGTAGTATCCAAATCTACTTTTTTACTTGTTAGCAAAGAAGTGATTTTCTCCTTACTAAACTCTGAAGTTTCAATTTTAAGTTTGGCCTTTAAATAGTTGTGCAAAGCTTTTTCCAATGCGATATAAAAATTGGCTTCGTTGCCTAATTCTTTTTTGGCCGTTGACAAATACTTTCTAGCAAGCCTATTCGCTTTTTTAACTTTATTGCCAACTACGTCTTGTTCTTTTTCTTTTCGCTTTCTGTACAATAAAATTACTAAAGGAATTAGAAGAAGAGGTCCAAAAAGCAAAAGGTAAAATGTATTGGAACCAAGAAAATAGTTTGCTCTAATTGCGCTTAAATTGGGGTTTACCTTAATAAAATGAAATTGTTTCCCGGTTGGTACAATTAGTTTTTTATTAGAGGAGTTGGCAGCAATACCGGCATTTGCATCCTCAGGACCTTCCATAACGTTTATGGTTATCTCATCAGAATTGAGGGTGTTGTATTTTCCTGTTTTGGGATTAAAATAACTAAACGAAATACTTGGTATTGGATACTTGCCGCGATAAGAGGGCACTACGGTATAATTGTTGGCAACCTTACCCTCCATTCCAGTAGTAGTCGTTCTTACGCTCTCATCAAATTCAGGTTCATAAACCTCAAGTGCGCTGGGCAGTTCAGGTTTAGGAAGTTGAAAGAGCTTTAAATTTCCTTTTCCGGTAACTTCGACGCGCGCCTGTAAAGATTCTGAAGCGTTCAAGGAGCTTTTGCTTGTTGTTACAGAGAAGTCAAAATCGCCAACTGCGCCACCGAAACCTTCTGGTTTTCCTGCCTCAGGTAAGTTCTTCACATTTAATGTTCTTCTACCGGCAGAGACTGTTTTTTTAGCTTGTTTGAAGATTTTTCCACCAAAAAAGTCTCTTCTGTTGGTCGGTACATCAACATAAATCTCAAGGGCTAATGGTTCTATAGTTAATTTACCGGCTTTTTGAGGGTAAAGTACCACTCGTTTTAAAATTACGCTTCTGAAAGGTTTACCATCATAAGTAGCATTTTGAGTGTCATAACGTTTAACCGGAATGTCTTGACTCCAGAAATTATTATACTTAGGGCTATCAATAGGCCTAAAATTGGTTACACTTACAGATGGGCTTATATAGAGCTTATAAACTACCGTGACCGCCTCATTTAAAAATGGACTGGTTTTGGATACCTCCGCCACCAAATGTAAATTTTCATCTGCAATATCGTTGGCAGTTTTAGGAGCATTAGGATTTGCTACGGCTGCTGTTATCTGAACTTTTTTCGGAACCGTTTTAAAGGTTTTACCATCTATTTCTATCGTAGCTTGACCTATTTCAAAATTACCAGTTGCCGTTGGGGTAAGAATATAACCATATGATTTTGAAAAACTTCTTTTGCCGTTTACCCAAGAAGAACTTATTGATTGCGATGGCCCCATGACCACTTTAAAACCTTTAAAGTTTGGAGGGTTAAAATTATCGCCATCTTTATTCATGATAAACTCTACACGTAGACGCTCGTTGACACCGAGCTTATCTTTACTGAGTTTCATTTCAAAAGTTATCTCTTCTTGAGCATGCAAAAGGTTACCAATTAGAAAAACTGGTAGTAGTAAAAATAGATATGTGAAGAATAGCCTTCGCATTACCAATCTTTTTCGTTCTTAATTTTAGCGCCCCTTACTTTTTTGGCATCGATTTTTTCCTGCACCTTTTTTTCTTCGTTTTGCATAGCTTCTAACAGGTTTTGAACCTGTTGTTTGGAGAGCTGATTTGGTCGGGGTTTCTTTTTCTGTTCCGGCTTATCACCTTCATTAGGTTTCTGCTTTTGTTCTTTTTTTTCATCGCCGTCACCTTCTTTGTTTTCTTCAGGCTTTTTCTCGCCTTTATCTCCATCATCACCTTCATCTTTATTTTTATCGTCTTTCTGGTCGCCTTCCTGATCTTCTTTATTATCTCCCTCTTTGTTTTCGTCTTTATTTTCTTCCTCTTTTTTGTCCTTATCGTTTTTATCGTCCTTGTTTTGGTCGTTTTTCTGTTCGTCTTGCTGTTTTTTAAGCATTTCTTTTGCTAGTGCAAGGTTATATCGGGTTTCTTCATCAGTAGGGTTTGCACGTAGAGCTTCTTTGTAAGCTTCAACAGCTTTTTCGTATTCTTTGTTGTTCATAAACACATTGCCCATATTGTGATAGGCCTTGTGTTTTTCGCTTTTAGAAGAGGCCTTTTCACCTGCTTGTTTAAACTTTCCAAAAGCTTCTGAATAACTTTCCCTATTGTAGTATGCACGCCCTAAATTATAGGGTGCAGCAATATTTTCAGGACTTTTAGATATCGCTCTTCTGTAGTCTGCTTCTGCATTTATAAAATCGTTTTGGGTTAGATTTTCGTTTGCCTCGTAGGTGATATTTTTTGATTCGCGTAGAGCCTTTTCTGCTTCACGTTGTGCTTTTTTGTCTTCTTCTTGGGCTTGAACTGCATAGAAAGACAACAGTGTAATTGTCAAAACTAGTTTTATCCTACTCATCGTCATGTTCATTAAAAAGATTCAATTTTTTCAGCCACTTAGTTTTTCTATCCAAAAGAAAAATATCTAAAAATAAAAATAAAAGTCCGATAGCAAGAAACCATTGAAATTGGTCTTTGTATTCTGCAAATTGCTTGGCCTCGAATTCTTTTTTATCCATTTGGTTCAGCTGTTCCTTGATAAATTCTACGGCTTCTTCGGTATTCGATCCGTTGATATATTGTCCGTTACCTTCTTGGGCTATTGCATCAAGAACAGTTTCATTCAATTTTGTAATAACCACTTCGCCTTGCGAATTTTTCTTTAGACTTTCAACAACTCCTCTTCTTTTAATGGGAATAGGAGCACCTTTGGGCTTACCAACACCAATAGTGAAAATTCGAATACCATTTTCCGTTGCTTTTTCAACGGCATCTATTGTTGTGCCCTCAGAGTGGTCTTCACCATCAGAAATGATAAATAGCACCCGATTGGTCTGTTCTGCATCGTCATAAAAAGTAGTCGCCAGTTCTATGGCAGAATTTATTGCGGTGCCCTGTGAAGAAAGCATATCGGTATTCATGCTCTGCAAAAACATTTTTGCGGCCCCATAATCTGTTGTAATGGGTAATTGCGGGTAGGCTTGACCAGCATAAGCAATAATACCAATGCGGTCACTGGCCAATTGGTTAATGATTTCTGAAACCAATCGCTTTGATTTTTCAATACGATTTGGTGCGATATCTTCGGCCAACATACTTTTAGAAACATCTACGGCGAAAACGATATCTACCCCCTCGCGTTTTACGGTCTCTAATTTTGTGCCGATTTTTGGATTTACCAAACCAAGGGTCAAGAAGGTTAGCCCCAGTAAAAGAAAAATAAGCTTTAAGGTGGATTTAAAAGTAGATTTTTCAGGTGCTAAGCGCTTAAGGAGCTGGGTATCTGCAAACTCTCGTTGCTTACTTTTTTTCCATACCTGCAACATAAGAAAAAGCAATACCAATACCGGAACAATGCCCAGTAAATAGAAGTATAATTTTTCGTCGAATTGCACCATTTTTAAATAAAACTTTTAAATATTGTTGCTCTTAAAATCCATTCTAATAGTAACAAAATTCCGGCCAAAAACACCCATGGCCTGAACTTTTCTTCGTATTTCGTATACTTGAATTCTTCTATTTCGGTCTTTTCTAACTTATTTATTTCATCATAAATTTCTTCAAGCTTGTCATTGTCGGTTGCCCTAAAGTACTTTCCGCCCGTGAGGTCCGCAATATCTTGCAACAAACCTTCATCGATTTCTACTTGTCGCATTCCGAACTGGAACGTACCATCACGTTTATAAGCGATAGGTGTAAGTGCGTTTCCGTTAGTTCCTAGCCCTATCGTATACGTCTTAATATCGTATTCGACAGCTAGGTCTGCAGCAGTTTGGGGTTCTATAAAACCAGCATTGTTTACACCATCGGTCAAAAGAATAATCACTTTACTTATTGCCTTACTCTCTTTGAGTCTATTGACCGAAGTAGCTAGACCCATACCAATTGCAGTGCCGTCTTCAAGCTGACCATAATCGATATCTCTTAACGCGGCTAAAACAATGGATTTATCACTTGTGATGGGTGTTTTTGTATAGCTTTCGCCCGCATAGGCCACAAGACCTATTCTATCGTTTGGGCGTTTTCTGATAAAGTCTTCCGCAACATCTTTAAGGGCATCTAACCTATTAGGCTTTAAATCTCTGGCCAGCATACTTGAAGAAACATCTATAGCCATTACAATGTCAATACCCTTTGTAGTTTTCGTTCTAGTAGAAACTTCTTTGGTTTGAGGCCTGGCCAAGGCGGTAATCACCGCGGCAAGCGCTAAAAGTCGCAGCACGAAAAGCAAGGGTTTGAGCTTGGAAAGAAAATTTGAAGTTCTAAATCCTTTGGTACTTGATATTTTTAAGGAAGCTACTTGACTTTTGCGTGTAAGAACGTACCACAATATTGCTAAAGGCAGCAGTAACAGCAGCCAAAACAATCCGGGATTTGCAAACTCTATATTCTCTAACATTAAGCCTGCGTTTTTACATCGACCGAAGCCAATATTCGTTCAACAATTTTTTCCGCATAGTCATCACCATCTTCCCAAGTCATTAGTACTTGTTGCATGAAACCCTTACCGCCGAAAAGTACAATGGCGTATTTAATTTTCTTTTTGTCTTTTGATAAGGGGTCTTGGTATTGCCCAGAGCCATAAGTCTTTATGCCCTGTACACCAGATTTTGAAACAAATTCTTCTTGTTTTGGAATGATATTTCTAATTCCCTGAGCTTCAAAAGTAGCCAGTGCGTTCCCGATAGCTCCTTCAAAATTGGCCTCTTTTTGTTCTTTGAAAGTGGCTGAACTGGCGGTAACGGAAAAGACACCGAGTGTACTGCCAGAAGAGAATATCTGAATGCTTTGTAAGGCCTCACGAACTTCATCGGGCAACTCTTGGTCTTGTCTTATTAAAACTTCTGGGGTTTTTATATCTATTGGGGGATAGCCATAAGAACTATTTACCCATTCTCCCTCTAATAAATCTTTTGTGGGATAGCCGAAAACAGTGTCTTTAACAGTTTTAAAACCATAGTAAGCAAGGGAAGCTCCACCACCAAGTAATACTAAACCACCAAAAACGGCCGCAGCAATATAGATGCGCTTGCGTTGTTTTTTCTTTTCGAGTTCTTCTAAATACGCTTCATTTTGAAGCAATTCTTCTTCTGTGGGTTCAGGGAGTGCTTCTTTGGTTTTAACAACAATATTTTCAACTAAAATGCGGTCTTGTTCGGCTACCGATGTAGGCGGCTTTGATTTCGCGAACTTTACCAAATCTGCTGTTTGTAAAACTTTTTTGAATTGCGTTAAAGTTTCATCTTCAATGGCCAGTTCTCCAGCATCTTTTAAAAGTTCTAACTTTTCAATAAGTTGGTCGGTAGTACTTTCTAGGGCCGATACGTGGGCATCTTCCTCTAAGTAAGAACGCACGATATCGGTAAGTTCCGAATAGTATTTTTTGTATTCATCTTGAATTAAATACCGCGAATTTTCTAACTCTTTCAACTGTAAAAGTGCACGATCAAATGGCGGTAGCAGGGCTACTTTTTCTTCTTCTGTTAATGGTTTTTTTCTCAAGAAAAACCAGTAGACCAAAGCACCGAGCATAAACACTCCCAATAAAATAAAAAAGGCAATTATCCAGAGTTTGGCGTTGCTTTTCTCCACTTCAATGAGCGGTTTAATATCGTATAACTTCTGCTTAGTGGTATCTACTGCTACGTCTCCGACCCTAATTCTAAAAGAATCGGTAAAAAATGGTTCTTCGTTTATGGCAATACGTTGGGGTGGAATAGTATAGGCTCCGCTGTCAAATTGTGTAAGGGCATAAATTCGTTGCAAAGTAACCCTGTCTTTATTTTTTGTGGTATCTATTTTCAGTGCCTCAACCATTTCTACAGGAGAAAAAGTTTGGTCTTCGGGGAAATAAACAAGGTTTAAAGAGTCTGTTTCTACAGTTATTTTGTACTGTATCTGTTCTCCTATCTTAATTGTGGTAGTATCTATCTCAGCTGAAACTCTTGAGTCTTGGGCATAATTAGAAAGAGAAGAAATTAAAAAGCAAAACGTAATAGCCTTGCAAACGACCCTTGCAAAACATTGAACATTAAACTTTAAATTTTGAACTCTCATGTATTAACCTCTTCGTTTAAAATAGCCCAACAACTTTTTCACATAGCTTTCATCTACGCGGCAATCAATAACACCGCTTCCAGACTTTGTAAATGCAGTATTAAAATAATCCACTTTTTCTAAATGGTAACGCCAATATTCATGGCGCACTTTTTTTGAGCTAGTATTTACTAATTTGACCCCACCAGTTTCGGTGTCCTGCACCTGAATCATTCCTAGATTCGGGATATATTCTTCTTTCTCATCGTAAACTCGTATGCCCGTAACATCATGTTTATTTCCTACAATGCGAAGTGTATTGTCGTAAGCATCAGCAATAAAATCTGAGAGAACAAAAACGATTGCCTTTTTCTTCATCACATTGGTAAGAAACTTAAGTGCTTCGGCTATATTGGTTTCTTTACTTTGAGGCTTAAACTCTAGTAGTTCACGAATAATTCTAAGCACATGACTTTTTCCTTTTTTTGGAGGAATAAAAAGCTCTACTTCGTTGGAGAATAAAATAAGACCTACTTTATCATTGTTCTGCATTGCCGAGAAAGCCAGGGTGGCCGATATTTCGGTAAGCACGTCTTTCTTAAACTGATTGGTAGTTGCAAAAAGTTCAGAGCCACTAACATCTACCATGAGCATCATGGTCAGCTCACGCTCTTCTTCAAATACTTTAACGTATGGTTCGTTATAGCGTGCGGTAACATTCCAGTCTATCGAACGCACATCATCGCCAAATTGGTACTGCCTAACCTCACTAAACGTCATACCCCGCCCCTTAAAGGTAGAGTGGTACTCTCCTCCAAAGATATGATCGGACAACCGTCGTGTCTTGATCTCAATCTTCCGTACTTTCTTAAGTAACTCTTTTGTATTCATTTAGTTCAGTAAACAGGGATTAGTATGCAGCGGTCAATGCTTGTAATGCAGCTTTAAGCACTTTTTGCCGTTTCACTGACAACTGATTTAAGGCACTTCAACCTCGTTTACAATCTTGTTTATGATTTCTTCTGAAGTAATATTCTCTGCTTCGGCCTCGTATGTAATTCCAATTCTATGACGAAGAACGTCATGTACGACGGCACGAACATCTTCGGGTATTACATATCCTCTTCGTTTAATAAATGCATAGCACTTAGAAGCATTGGCAAGGTTGATACTTCCTCTCGGGGAAGCCCCAAAACTAATTAGGGGTTTTAAATTTTCAAGGTTATATTTTTCTGGATATCGAGTAGCAAAAACAATATCAAGAATATATTTTTCAATTTTCTCATCCATATAAACCTCGCGAACTGCCTTTTGGGCACTAAGAATCTGTTTAACGGTAATTACCGGCTTAATGGCCTCACCTCCTCCGTTGAGGTTTTGGCGTATGATCAATTGTTCTTCGTTCAGTTTTGGATAATCTATTACCGTTTTCAGCATAAAACGGTCGACCTGGGCTTCTGGCAAAGGGTAAGTTCCTTCTTGTTCAACAGGGTTTTGCGTGGCCATTACCAAGAATGGAGGCGTTAGTTTAAAAGTTTCATCACCAATGGTAACCTGCTTTTCTTGCATCGCCTCTAGTAGCGCAGATTGTACTTTTGCGGGCGCACGGTTGATTTCATCTGCCAATACAAAGTTGGCAAAAATGGGTCCTTTTTTAATCGAGAAATCGTTCTCTTTTATATTGTAGATCATCGTACCTACAACATCTGCAGGTAAAAGATCAGGGGTAAACTGAATTCTACTAAAACTACCTTTGACAGCCTTTGCCAAGGTATTAATGGCCAATGTTTTTGCTAAACCCGGCACACCTTCCAGTAAAATATGACCTTGCCCTAACAGCCCTATGAGCAGTCGCTCGATCATATGGTTTTGCCCAACAATGGCTTTATTCATTTCCAGTGTAAGTAGGTCTATAAAAGCACTTTCTTGAGCAATTTTCTCGTTTACGGCGCTTATGTCTATCGTAGTATTTTCTTCCATAGGAAATTATGTGATTGCTTATATTTTAATTCAGAATTTTAACAGAGTGCAAAATGAAAATTTATTTAAAATTCACCTGTTAATTATTGGTTAAAAAAACTTTGAAACCCCAAGTTTTATGAAGAGTTTAAGGGATTAATTTTATAAATTCACTGCATATGCAAGAAACTAATTTATACTCAAAAATTATTGCCGGAACCATGACCTGGGGAAGTTGGGGAAAACGGCTTTCAATATCCGAAATAACAGATGTGATGAATTACTGTGTCGAAGTTGGAATTACCACTTTTGACCATGCCGATATTTATGGCGATTATGAAAATGAAACGGGCTTTGGAAAGGCTTATGCCAAAAGCGGCTTAGACCGGTCAAAAATTCAATTGATAAGTAAGTGTGGTATACAAATGACAAGCGGTCGAAACAACAAAGTAGCCCATTACCAATATGATGCCGATTATATTATTTGGTCAGCGGAACAATCATTAAAAAAGTTACAAACAGATTACCTAGACTTATTACTCTTGCATAGACCAAGCCCGTTAATGCAACCCGATGAAATCGCCGAGGGTATTCAAAAACTTATGGCGGATGGTAAGATAAAAGCTTTTGGGGTTTCTAATTTCTCACCTTCACAGATAGCAATGCTAGAAACCAGATTATCGGTTACGGGCAATCAAGTGGAATTCTCGTTGACCCATGACCAACCCATGTATGATGGCACTTTTGATGATTGTATTGCTAAAAATAGAATGGCAATGTCTTGGAGTCCACTGGGAAACTATTTTAGAGAAGAAAATGAGCAGAACTCCCGCATAAAAGCAGTGATGGAAGCCTTAAAGGAAAAGTATAACGCAGATGAAAGTCAGTTGCTTTTGGCCTTTATTTTAAAACATCCTGTAGGAATTTATCCCGTAGTGGGCACGGCAACAAAGGAACGTTTAAAAGCTTCAATGGAAGCGGTTTCCATAGCACTAGAATTAGAAGATTGGTTCGTATTGCTTGAAGCGAGCAAGGGGGAACAAGTACCATAAAAAATTACACATAATGAAAACTTCATTGATTACTGGGGCTACAAGTGGAATAGGAAAAGCTACCGCTGAACTTTTTGCCAAAAACGGCTTTCGATTGATTCTCTGCGGACGTCGACAAGAACGGCTTGACCAATTAAAAAAGAAACTGGGAAACCTTACGGAAGTAACAACATTGAATTTTGATGTTCGTGATAAAAATCTTGTATTCAAACAGATAGAATCTTTAAAAGAACCATTTTCCAAAATAGACATTTTAATTAACAATGCCGGAAACGCTCATGGCTTGGATAAAGTTGATGAAGGAAGCCTTGATGATTGGGATGCTATGTTAGACATCAACGTTAAGGGGCTTTTGTATGTGTCAAAGGCTGTTATGCCGCAGATGGTTGCACGTAAAGCGGGGCATATCATAAACATCGGTTCTACGGCCGGCAAAGAAGTTTACCCTAAAGGTAATGTGTATTGTGCCTCAAAACATGCCGTTGACGCCATCAACCAAGGTATGCGATTAGATTTAAATGATTACGGCATTCGGGTAGGAGCCATAAACCCTGGTTTGGTAGAAACCGAATTTAGTGAAGTTCGGTTTAAGGGAGATTCAGAAAGGGCAGAAAAAGTGTATCAAGGCTTTGAAGCACTAAGACCTGAAGATATTGCCGATATTATACACTTTGTGGTTACAAGGCCATACCACGTGAACATTGCCGATTTGGTTGTTATGTGTACCGCTCAGGCAAGTAGCATTATCGTGAAAAGAAAATAGTTTCGAGTTGGGAGGAACAAACGAATCAGGGATAGTGGTCAAAATATAGTTATATGTCAGTTCGAGTGATTTTGAGGTACGAAAAATAGTATCGAGAACTAGTTTAGGTGGAAAATTCTTGTTCTCGATACAAAATTTACTCATTTACTATCGCAAATTTCACTCGAACTGACGAATATCATCAAATTAAATAACAGTTTTGTTTTAGCTATGATCAACAAACGTCTTCTTGTAAAAAACCTTCTCGCTCATAACGATGAGAATAGTTTTTATGACAAGAAACGTTTTATCGCTATAGGCGAAAAAGAAGGCAAGGCTAAATTCTTAAAGCATGTCTGTGCCTTGGCAAACAGTAACCCTAAAAACAATTCGTTTATTGTAATTGGAGTTGAGGATGAAGACAACAAGATTGTAGGGGTAGACTTTTTTGATGATAGCAAAATTCAGAATCTGGTCAACGCATATCTAGATAATCCTCCAAAAATTGCCTACGAGAATATTCCTTTTCCGCATTTGCCCGAAGGTAAGGTGGTAGGTTTGGTTACCATTACCTCGAGCGGTAAAGTTTGTGCACTACGAAAGAATATATGGAAGTATTATGGTGGTGCGGTTTTTTTTAGGGAAGGTAGTATCAGCTTACCAAAAGCCTTTGATGTCAAGCTAGAGGACATTAATTCTGAAAAAGTAGCGACCATTGAGCAGCACGCGCGTAATAATATTGAACTGACGCTAGACGGAGTTATCGATTTTATAAATAATCGCCATGCCGATTTAACGAGCAATTACAAGGTTTTTAAGGAACAATTTGTGGTCTGTTGGGCTGGAAATCAAAAAAAGGTGGGAGACGATATGTACTATTCCCGGGTTGACATCGAGCTTATTAATGAACAGGTAAAACTATTTTACTCCGCTCTTGATGAGATTACCATTTCTTATGATGAAGACTCCTTTACAACACTAGAATATGTGCAGCTAGGTCTGGGAAAGCAACAAAAATATTACCCTTTGGAAGAGGTGACAATAACTTTTTCGGAAAATGGAAAATATACAATAAATAGCAACTTAGTTTTTGATCCACCACAATATGATAAAAAGACGCTCCATCATATTTTAAATACGAATAATGCCTTAATAAAAAAATTGGAAAAGGGAATTCAACTAAATTCCTCTGAACTTGAGGATTTAAACCACTTGCCAGACACGTATTTAATTTGCTATTTAAATGGCTTTGAAGAAGCCAAAGATCAAATGGAAAAAGCTAGGGTTATTTTAAAGAAGATTGATAAAAGGGTACACCTATCATTAAAAGAGGCCCTGCGTGTGTTAAGAAAAGTGAGGTATAGTTAGTTAAATAGTTACACGTCTTAAGTTTGATTTTGATTATTTTACTTGTATAAATCAGAAATAACAAAAGACTTGTTTTTTACCTCTGTTCTTTGTTGGCGGTAGTTATTTATTTCGTTCAATTAGTTTTCTAAGTTTATAGGGTTTAATTTTTTAATTACTTCTGAGCTTACCCAATAAAAATTTGATAATTCATTTTCTTCGTTATATCTACTAAATAATAAATATTTACCGTCGGGAGTTAAACTTGGACAAGTCTCGTCATAAGTTGTATTTATTCTTGTCCCTAAATTTATTGGAATTGTCCATTTACCGTTCTCCTCCTTAAAGCAAACATAAATGTCATTGTCCTTTCTGCCTTTGTTTTCTTTATTTCGAGCATTTAACAATAAGTAATCTTGTTCTGGTGAAATGAATCCGTGAATACCAAATTCAATCCGACTATCTTTAACTTCATCGAGTTTTTCATTCCCCTTAGACGCATAGAATATTTTAAATTTCGAAATGTTCGTATAAAAGAAATCTCCATTATTGGACTGATTTAAGTAAAAGACTTCATCATCATTAATTGGAGAATTTAATTTTTCGGCATCACTCCATGAATTTTCTAAACGATTCACGTACCAAATTTTTGTGTCGGTATAGTCCGTATTGTGAGCTGTGAAGTATATTTTATCATTTTTCAAGTCAACAAATGGATGCATTTCGGCATCTTTTATTCCTTTTGTGAAACTTATTTTCGCGGGCGATGTCCATTTTCCATTTTCGAGTTCAGAGAAGTAGATAACAGGTAAAGAATCATTTTTACTTGCCGAGAAATAGAGTTCATCTAAACTTGGTGAAAAGGAAATTCCATATTCGTTTCTTCCATTTATTGAAACAATATTAGGTGCAAAAATCACAGGTTCCATATTAGGAGGACTTTGGCCAAAGTATGAAACAACATTCGTTTGGATTTCAGATTTCTTTGACTTTTCCTTTTTCAAATTACAAGAACTAAAAAGGATTAAAAGTAAGATGTATGTTATGAAATTAATTCGCATGTTTAATTATTAACTCTAATTACCGCCAACGCTCGGGCTAAGCGTAGTGCGGTTTTAGAGATGCGATTCCTTTTGCGCCATACTCCGAAGCTAAAGCTTATTGTTTAGTTTTATTTTTTCTTGTCCAAAGCTAAATCCATAAGATTTAGCGACTTCATAAATATACACAGACCTTTCGGTTTTGCCCTAAAGTCCGCATTACGTTTAGGTTTTGTTGTGCTTTCGTTATTCTTTTGTAGTTTTTAATTCAGAGTCAATTAATTTTATTAGAGCATTGACCTTTTCATTAAGACCCATCTGACTTTCTTCAATCTCCCAATAAAATTGGTTTCTAAGACTTCGAAGAAAATACATAAACTCTTTATCCATTTTTAGTTGACTATAATTATTGGGTATCATTTCAATCTCTAAGTCGTCAAAGATTTTTGTCTCTCGATACTTTTCGTAATTCCCATTCCACATAGCGTTAAATCGCGAATTAAAAAGAGTTGAATTTGCATCTTCAATTCTTTGAACGTATTGAGCTATTTGTTTATCAAATGCATTGTTCGACCATGAATAATAACTGACTAATCCATCCCTTAAATCATCATTAGATATTAGATTTAAATCATTTGATTTTAGAGCTTCAAAGACTTCAGTATTTATTTTAGGTATCCAAGTCTGTGTAGTGTTTGCAAAATGGTAATTCAAGGAATCATGATATGGTAAATCTTGCTCAAGATGATTTAATAAAATGGAAATGGATTCTTTATTGGACATATATTTGTTAAATCTGAAATCATTGTATTTTATATCCTCATTTAGACTTTGTTTGAAGTTTTTTAGAAACTTGATTTCTTCCACTTTTAGCTTTTCCCTTTCGTTCCAATTACTAATACTTAGAGCAATTAATATTCCGATTACAACAAGTACTATTTCTCCAATCGCATATATCAGATACTTGCTGAATTTATTTTCAGAGAGTAGTTTTTGTCTAATTTTTCTAAAGAATTTTATCATTGTTTAGTGGTTTCTGATAATGAAGCACAACGACCTGCTAAACGCAGTTCGGTGATTTCTACGGAAATATAGCAAAATCAAATCAACTATGTAGCGGATATTAGTCATCCTTATAGATTCGCTATATAGTTCGTCAAGTAGTTCGCGTTAGCGAACGTACCCTTGTTGATTTTGCGTTATTGGGAGTATAAATTACCGTGCCAAATTGCTTTTAGCTTATGTTATTGCACGTTAGCCGCTTGAGCGGACAGCTAGGAGCTGTTTGTAGTAAAAGTGATTAAGCAATTTGGTTTAGCAGGTCGTTAGAGCACATTTCTTTTTGGGCGGGAGTGCCATGGCACGGAGCAAAAAAAGTCAGCTTCAGCTGAATGTGCTCTAACGGTTCGGCTATGGCAAGTAGGGC
This sequence comes from Croceitalea sp. W27, assembly GCF_055693185.1. Lineage (NCBI taxonomy): Bacteria > Pseudomonadati > Bacteroidota > Flavobacteriia > Flavobacteriales > Flavobacteriaceae > Croceitalea > Croceitalea sp. W27. The sequence continues at coordinate 2,004,944 of NZ_CM146327.1, read as the reverse complement.
AGGCAAGGAAACTTTTCGTTTCCGTCTGGTCTGCGAGCCAGAGCTTTTTGTTTTGTAATTAATTTTTCTTTTTTAATTGCCAAATCCAAAAGATTTGGCGGACTTAGTAAACAAGCCCAAACCTTTAAATATGGCACTTTATGCCCTATTTGCTATAGCATCTATGAAAAAGCAGTAAGTCGAGTATCTTAAAGGTTAGCAAAAAACTTAAGATATGGACACTCAAATTACTGCAACACCTAAGTTATACATTGGCATTGACATCCACAAACGGAGCTGGAAGGTACATTGTGCCACTGATATCGGAATGGGCAAGACCTTTTCCATGGTTCCGGACGCTTATCAATTGGAGAGCTACGTGAACAAGTACTATGGTGGCCACCATGTCAGCACTGTCTATGAGGCGGGCTGCTGCGGTTATTCCGCCCACCGTTGTTTTGAGTCCTATGGTTGGGATTCAATGGTAGTGAACCCGGCGGATGTTTTCCGCCGTGGCAAGGAGCGCCATACCAAGACCGATAGCATAGATGCGCAACTATTGGCAAGGGAGCTCAAGGACGGCAGGTTGGCCGGTATCGAGGTACCGGATCCCAAGCGTGAGCAGCTTCGCAGCCTGTTCCGAAGGAGGAACGACCTTGTGAAGGACATGCGCCAGATAAAGAGCTACATCAAGATGCAGTTGCTCTATTATGGTATCAAGGTGCCCGAACAGTACGACAACGACCACTGGAGCCATGGTTTCAGGCATTGGTTGGATGCCCTGGACTTTGAGTTCCAAACGGGCAAGGAGTCATTGGAGAGCCGCATGCGGAGCTTTAGGTTCATCGACCGGGAGTTCAGGGACGTTTCCACACAACTGCGCAAATGGACCAAGAAACATTACAAAGAAGATTATATGCTCCTGCGCAGTATCCCGGGAATCGGCCCCATAGTTGCCAGTGGCATCTTGAGCGAGCTGGGGGACCTGCGAAGGTTCAGGAACATCAAACAGCTGGCGGGCTATGTTGGTCTCTCCCCTGGCATTTACCAAAGCGGGGACACTCTAAAACATACGGGAATGGCCATGCGTGCGCACCGTTTGGTGCGCAGTTATTTCATTGAGGCATCATGGCAGGCGATACGTGCCGACCCCATTATGCAGCGGTATTACAGGAAACACCAAGGAAAGAACGTTAAAAAAGTAATCGTTAAAGTGGCCAGAAAGCTATTGAGCCGGACATTGGCCGTTATCAAAACAAGGACGCCCTATGAAATAGGGGTAGTAGAATAAAAACAATGATAGCCAAGCTCATTTAAAGGCAAACGTTCAAAGCACATAACAATGTAGGTGAGGCCCGTATTCAGGTCATCACATCGGTTAGCAAGTGATTGAACGTATTATAGCTTATAATCATACAGATGCTGGTGACGACTTTAAAGACGATCACATATAGGATGCTGAGCAAGTTATACTAAAAAGAAAAAAGTGGTTTAAGATAAAAATTACATATTAACTATCTTTGGGACACTGGACTATGGCTTTTCATAGGAGCCATTGTTATGCTCTGTTTTTTTCATTTCTATTCATCAAAAAGGTCTGATTTAGAAATCTGTCTTGAAATATCTTCTAATTCATTCCAAACTCCATTTTCATCTGCAGTTCCAAAAAATGCTATTACTAAATTTCGCGAAGGTGAAATGAAAAGTCCTTGACCACTAAAACCACCTTTATAAAAATCTCCATCTTCCATTACTTTGTCCCATTGATAGGTGTTGTGATGTACTTTCTCATTGTTAAGCATATATTTATCCGAACCGTATGCAGTTATTAATTGAGGACGACCTTGATTTTGAATTTTATCAAAATATTCTTTGGAAACGAAAGCGTTTTCTTTTGTACGATTGTCGGTTAAAAACATATATCCAAAACGAGCTAAATCTCGAAGTGTAGAACTGATTCCAGCGTGAGAAACACTTGTACCATTGGTTTGCGTAATAAACGCATCAGATTCCGCACCAATTTTTTGCCAAATTTCACGTTCAATATTTTCCGCATATGAAAGTCCAGTTAATCTCTCAATTAAGCAAGAAAGGACAAACGTGTTTGCTGAAGTGTATTCAAATATCTTTCCCGAAGCTTTTGCAGACGACAAGGATTTAATGTGTGCAAAAGCATTTTCTGCGGTCTTTTCAGTGCGTTTTAAAAATCCAAGAGAAGCTTCAAATTGATAATAACAAGTTTCTGGATTCTCGAAAGCACCATCAACCCATTCACGACAATCAATTCCAGAAGCCATATCAAGAATATCAATAATAGGCACGTTTTCCCATCCTGAACCTTTAAGTTCCGTCAGGTAAAGGTCAATTGGTTTTGTTACATCAAGTTGCTTTCTGTCTTCCAGAATTGCAATAATAGTTGAAGCAAATACTTTAGATACTGACCAATAAAGATGTCTGTCATTTGGAAGCATTCTTGGGTAGGCTTCATATATAATTCCGTCACCTTGTAATATAATCATACCATCCACTTTCTCACTATTTTTCACATAGTCTTGAAGTGTCATTTCGCCCAATTGAGAATTAATCTTAAGTTCTGCAATTTCTTTTCGATAATCTTCTTTTAAACTTTTAATATACCCAGTTCCCCTGATTGTAGCGTGAGTCCAAAATTCAGGCATATTTAAAAATATGTAACGAGAAATTTCACCACCATCATCCCAATTATCCAAATTCCATTTATTTATTATAGACTGTCTTTCTTCATTAGAGAAATCCTTATATGTTTGTGCTAACGCACTAGAAAATGGAAAAATTAATAAAAGAAGCAGTAGTCTGTAATAGTTCATCTTTAATACGTTCGGTTTTTAGAAATTGAGCATAACGCACGAATAAACAAACTAGTTTGTTTATTTCTATTTTATAGTAATTTAATGAAATCCATTGAAATAGTATTGTTTATAGGGTTTTAGAAGTATAGTATGCATTTACAAACGACTTTTATACTCCTAATCCATTTTTCTAGCCCATACTAATTGATAAGGCTTAATTTCTAGAAACCCACTATTCAATTTGGTCTTTTTAGCAGTTATCAAATCTTTAAATTCTTTGTTTTTAAGATAACCTAGTTTTTCTAGAAACCCTCCATCTATTACTTCTCTGGTATTATTAAAATTACAAATGACTAAAACCCCGTCTTTTTTCTCTCCTTTTCTTTCAAAAATTAGAATATGATTGTTATTGGTACGGTGAAGTTCAATATTGTTCTCATCAGCAAAGAATGGATGCTTTTTACGCAGCGCAATCATGTTTTTTAAAGCAAAAAACACTTTAGTCTGTGGCGTGTCTTTTTTATCTAAATCAGCAATAATATTCCAATTTTGATAGGGGCGATTTACCCATCTATTATCATCTTTTCTATCTTTATCTTTTAGAAAAGAATAATCATTTAACGTAGCAATTTCATCACCTGCATAAATTAATGGGATTCCACCAAAAGCTAAAATAATACCATGCAGCATAATAATTTTAGCTACAGATTCCCTTATCAAAGTAGTATCATTCTCTTCAATACCTTTTTCTAAGCCTAACAATGACGCGGCACTACCTGTAATTCTGCCATCGCCCGTTTTTGGGTTGTACATAAAGAGCAATCCTTTTGCGGGTGACCAATCTAGTTTTTGGCAATAATAGTCGAGCAGAAATTTTCGATGATCTTGCGGATTCCAACCCATTTCATGTATAAAGCGGTCATCTAAGCCAAGCCCTATATCGTCATGACATCGTATATAATTTATCCAAGTGCAGTATTTGGGCTTTTGCGGAATAGTGGTCAAACTTTTTTGTAAAAGAACTGTTTCTTTTGTAGCAATGGAATTCCATAATAAAGCCATTAATGAAGCATTATAGGCAACTTCACATTCGTTGCCAGTTTTGTTACCCTCACCAAAGTATTTAATGATATCGGTTGGGGCTACAATAGCTTCTGCCAATAGAATACTTCCTGGGGCAACAATCTGCAAACACATTCTAAAAAGTGAAGTAAGTACATGTGCTTCAGGAAGGTTTTGAGAGATGGTTCCCTTTTTTTTCCAAAGAAAGGCCAAAGCATCGAACCGAACGACGTCAACACCAAGATTTACTAGGTTTACCAAATTAGTTAGCATTTCTAGAAAAACTTCAGGATTGGTATAATTTAAATCCCATTGGTAATTATTGAAGCAAGTCATGACCCACTTATTCATCTCTGGCACGAAAGTGTAATTGCCAGGTGCGGTTTCAGGAAAGATTTCTGGTAGGTTGTGTTCGAACTCATCAGGAACTTCACGATCCGTATAAGTGTAATAATATTCTTGATATTTTTTATTACCGGCCATTGCCTTTTTGGCCCAAGGATATTCGTTAGAAGTATGGTTTACCACGAAATCTAGCATTAGGTACATTTCTTTATCTCGTAGCGCTGCAGTTAGTTTTTCGAAATCTTTTTGGGTTCCGTACTTTTTATCGATTTGGTCATAACTATTTACGGCATAACCTCCATCATTTTCTCCCTCAGGTCTTGTGGTAAGGGGCATAAGATGCAAAAAGTTTATGCCTAATTCTTCAAAATAAGAAAGCTTTTTGTGCAGGCCTTTAATGTCTTTGTTAAAGTGGTCCACATAGAGTTGTGTGCCAACCAATTTTTCAGATTGATACCAATTGCCTTTTTTTAAACGAACAATATCAAGCTGTTTTAGATTTTCTGGTCTGGTTTTAAAAAGCTCGTGGAGCTGTTTTAAGAGTTTTTCAAATGTTGGCCTGTAATGTTCTTCTGGATATAGGGAAAAAAATAAGTCTTTTATTAAAGTAAGGTTAGTGCTAAAACGTAATTCGAATAGCTCATTTAAACTTTGACCTTCTTTTTTAGAAGAAAGTAGTTTGTGTAATGCGGCTTGATTCATTTAGGCCTCTAGTTGGGTTAAACTGGGTAGCGCTACAATGGCGCCAAACTTGGTTGCGGTAATAGCTCCGGCTTTATTGGCTTTCTCGACCATTTTCAATAGTGCTTGATCATCATTGAACAGAGCTTCGATACTGGGTAAAAGGCTAATTTGATAAAGAAGGCAGCCAATAAATGCATCTCCCGCGCCAGTGGTATCTACTGCTGAAACAGCTATGCTTGGTACGGTTTTTTGAAGTGTTTTGGTGCTGACAAAAGTTCCTTCCTTTCCTAAGGTAACTGTGATTATTTCTGCCCCTATCTCATGTAAAAAAGCGCAGGCTTCTTCAACGGTATCTTTGCCTGATAATAGCAAGGCCTCCTCCAAACTAAATTTACACAGGTGCGATTTTTCAATATAGGGCATACACTTTTTTGTAAATGTAGCTTCATCATCGCCCCAAAGGTCACTTCTAAAATTTGGGTCAAAAGCGATAAAAGATTCATTGCAAAGCCCATCAAAAAGATAATGTCCGTAAGCTTTTTCAAGAGGCCCGCCAAGTAAGGCAGTAGCCGCGCCAAAGTGCAATATATTTTTTTTGAATTCAGTTTTTATAGAAGAATCGTATTTCAATTGCTCATCGGCACCTCTATTAAAAACAAAATCACGTTCGCCGTCTTCTGCAATAGAGACAAAGGCCAAAGTCGTAAAGATATTTGAACGTTGGGCCATAGAAATATCCACACCTTCATTTTTCAAAACATCCAATAAAAAACTTCCAAAGGAATCTTTGCCCACACAGCCTATAAAAGAACTTTTTCCGCCGAGTTTGGCAATGGCACAAGCCACATTGGCCGGTGCACCACCCGCTTTTTTGGTAAAATTCATTGCTTTTGAAAGATTACTGCCTTGGTTTTCGGCCACAAAATCAATCAATAATTCACCTATACAAAAGACTCGAGTCATGCCTTCATGATATTTTAATAACACAAGGTACACAGAAAACGTACTTATGACCAAAAAAACAGGGGAAGAGGTGTTTTTTGCGGACAAATTTTACCTTAAGTTTTCAGCACTAAATTTATTTGTGGCTATTATTGTCTAAATATTTGAATATGCGAAGACTTGTAATCGGGGATGTACATTCAGGTAAAAAAGCAATACCCCAACTATTACAGCGGGCCAAGGTGACCAAAAAAGATCACTTGATTTTTTTGGGAGATTATGTAGACTCGTGGAGTGAGGCCTTTGAAACTGTTGCGTATTTAATCGAACTACAGCAAACCCATAACTGTCTTTTTATACGAGGAAACCATGATGAACTTTGCTATGAGTGGATGCTAAGCGGGGAAGAAAATCCGCAGTGGCTTGCCCATGGCGGAACCGCAACAAGAGATTCGTATCTAAAAGCTGGGAAGGAAAATTGGGGTCCGCACCTTAACTTTTACAAGAATTTGAGAAACAACTATTTAGATAAGGATCAGCGCCTCTATCTTCATGCCGGTTTTACAAATTTGAAAGGAATAGAATATGAATATTTTGATCAATTGTTCTATTGGGATAGAACGCTCTGGGAATTGGCACGCGCCCTAAACCCTAAATTAAAACAAACTGATAAAGACTTTCCAAAACGATTAACGCATTATAAAGAGATATTTATTGGGCATACCCCAATTTCAAAAACAGGCGTTGCCGTGCCCCAACAAGGAGGAAATGTGTGGAATGTTGACACCGGGGCTGCTTTTAAAGGACCATTGACCATTATGGATGTTGAAACAAAAGCTTTCTGGCAAAGTGACCCTGTTCATTTGCTCTATCCAAACGAAAAAGGAAGAAACTAGAAACTTCAACATATTTTTCAAATAATTATAGAGACCTTTGTAAAAATTCCAAAGATGTCCGAAAAGAATATAAGGTTAGAGGTGATGCAAGCTGTAGAGCCACAGGTTGAAGGTTTTATGGAAGATTTTTTGGTAGCCCCAGAAAAAATATGGCAACCGACCGATTTCTTGCCCGATTCTCAAAAAGACACTTTTTTTGATGAGGTCGAGCAAATTAGGGAAGAATCTAAGGAGTTGGGATATGACTTTTGGGTAACCTTAGTCGCCGACACAATTACAGAAGAAGCATTGCCGACCTATGAATCTTGGTTAATGGATGTAGAAGGAGTAGACCAACATTCTGGCAAGCAAAATGGATGGTCAAAATGGGTTAGGGCATGGACTGCTGAAGAAAATAGGCATGGAGACGTGCTTAATAAATATTTATACTTGTCTGGTAGGGTAAATATGCGCGAAATTGAGATTACTACGCAACACTTGATTGCTGATGGTTTTGATATCGGTACAGATAGAGACCCCTATAAAAACTTCGTCTACACTACTTTTCAAGAATTGGCAACAAATATCTCCCACAAACGTGTTGGTAAAATGGCCAAACAAAAAGGGAACAGTTTGTTAGGTAAAATGTGTACCATAATCGCGGGCGATGAAATGCGACATCATTTGGCTTACAGAGAATTCGTTAAAACGATTTTAGGCCAAGACCCAAATGGAATGTTGTTGGCTTTTGCAGATATGATGAAAAAGAAGATTGTTATGCCGGCCCATTTTTTAAGGGAATCGGGGGGTGAAATAGGTACGGCTTTTGAGCTTTTTTCAAATTGTGCACAACGACTAGGGGTGTATACCGCACAAGATTATATAGATATTCTCAAAAAACTGAATGACTATTGGGCTATTGGTAACCTAGGACAACTTTCAGATCAAGCTGAAAAAGCCAGGGACTACTTGATGAAATTGCCCGACCGATTACAAAGAATATCTGAACGTATGATTTTTGAACAAGATCAATACAAGTTCAAGTGGGTAGAAGCTAACGGAATGTTATAAAAAAACCGGTCTTGTTAAAGACCGGTTTTTTTGTTGATTATTTAGTATTTGGATAATTATAACTTACCTCCTTTATGTTCATCTTGCCATTTAGCAAGTTTTTTCCAGTCTCCTTTGTAGGCCATTTTCGCTTGCAGCGGCCATGAAGCTGGGTCATGAATGCGATAGCGCTCACCGCCAGAATTTAAAACCTCTTGACATTTAGCGACAGAAGCTTCCGATAAGGCCTTCCAGGTCTTAATATCAAAATTGTGGAAAAGACCTTCTATTTTCGGTCCGATACCTTCAACAACTTTAAGGTCGTCTTGCTTAACGCGCTTGCCAAAGGCGGCTTTGGCGGCATTTGCATCAAAAGCGGCGGCCGCAATGGAAGCTGGCGCAACTTTAGCTTTAGGGGTAGCCTTTTTCTTAGGGGCTACTGCGGCAGGAGCTACGGTCAACTTCTTGTTGCAGGCATCTAAGTCTGCTTTTAATTGTGCATTTTTATCCTCTAAGACTTTAAGTTCTGCAGAGTTATCTATTACTTCACTGTTTCCCTTGCCCCAGTAATAGCCTATAATTCCACAAATTAAACCAGTTAAAAGCGGAATTAACCAGCACCAGATGTTCATATTTTCAAAATCCATTTTTATATGTTTTAGTATTGTGTTATTTAATTTAGTGTTACAACAGTTCTTCTGTTTTTAGACCTGCCTTCTTCGGTTGCATTGGTCGCAATAGGAGAATCAGGGCCTTTTGAACTAGTCTTGATTTTTGATGCGGTGATTCCGTTTTTTATAAGGTATGCCATAGCAAAATCTGCCCGCTCTAGGCCTAATCTAATATTGGTCGTTCTAGAGCCAGTATTATCGGTATGACCTACAACATTGCATGTGGCGCCATCTACCTTGTCTAGATAACGTGCTATCTTGGCCACTTTTTCACGTTGCTCAGGCGTTAAATTAATAGCTGCTTCACCCGTATTAAAATATAATACTAAGGGGTTCGCCTTGATATCATCATAAAGTGCTTTTAGCGCTTCGCCAGCATCTTCGGCCTGTGTATTAATTTCATAGGTAATTGGGCCCAAGAGCGTGTCCTCGAGAGGAATTAAATCATCCATCAATTTTCCGAACGTATTTGTCTGTGCAGAAGGAATACCTTGTGAAACAAAGTAGTTTTTTACTTTGTTTGCTCGGGCTAAGCCTAAGTTTGGGAAAGCCGTATTATTGGTTTCTTCACTTTTGTATAAGCCTGTGATGTTAATCACTTTGTTAGTGTTTTCTGCCAAATAACCCTTTAATCCTTCTATTCCACTGCCGATAGTATCGGATAGGGGAGTTAAAAAAGAGGCTGAGGAAAGTTTAAAATTGAAATTTTCTTGAACCTCAAAAGCGTAATCTCCATCTTTAAAAGAAAAGGGGAAAGTAGTGGCTTCTGGTTCTTTGGGAGGAACTATCTCTTCTTGTGCTGCTTCAGCATCAGTATCGGCCACTTGGGTTCCGCATTCACTGCAACAGCTTAGATAAAAATAGATTCCTGCTAAGATCGTAATGATCATACCTAATAGATAGGACAGGTTTCTAGTCATGTTAATAGTAATTAGTGTTTAAGACCCCAAAGTATTAAAAATCTCTTAAAAAAAGTTAAATTTTTCAAAGGAATTTCTTAGAAACCAATTAGTTGGATGAGAAAAGGAATCAACCCAATTTTTATTCTAGGCGCAAAAAAGGATAAAAAATGACCAAATACACAATTTTCTCTACAAGTTATATGAGTGTTAATTGACCTAAAACATAACAGTAAGAAATTAGAACAAAATTTTGGTAATAACCCTATTTCTCCCGACAAAGTTCCGGCACTGAGATAGGGTTTTCAAATATTAAGTTTGAGTTAGTTAAGTTGGTTTTAAACCGTTGTTCTTAGTGGGGCAGCGGTTTTACTTTTAAGAAGGCCATAGCCTTACCTGATAAAAAAGCTTCCCATCTAAAACTGAATAGGAAGCTTTTTTTAAAGTGTTATATGGTAATAAATATTACAAGTCAAACTTAATTCCCTGTGCTAGGGGCAGCTCTGTTGTATAGTTAATGGTGTTGGTTTGTCTACGCATATAAATTTTCCATGCATCAGAACCGCTTTCGCGGCCTCCCCCCGTTTCTTTTTCACCACCAAAAGCACCGCCAATCTCAGCTCCTGAAGTACCAATATTAACATTGGCGATACCACAATCGCTACCTGATGCAGATAAAAAACGCTCAGCTTCCCTTAGATTGTTTGTCATGATAGCCGAAGACAAGCCTTGTACAACACCGTTTTGTTGTGCAATGGCGTTTTCTACTTCACCAGAATACTTAAGCAAATATAATATCGGTGCAAAGGTCTCTTCTTGAACAATATTGAAGCTATTATCTGCTTCTACAATTGCAGGTTTTACATAACAACCACTTTCATAGCCATCTCCTGAGAGTATACCGCCTTCAACTAAAACAGACCCCCCTTCTTCTTTTGCTTTTTCTAAAGCATCCGTATACATTTTTGCTGCATCAGTGTCTATTAAAGGCCCGACATGATTGTTTTCATCTAAAGGATTTCCAATGCGAAGTTGCTTGTAGGCATCAACTACGGCGTTTTTAACATTATCGTAAACGGATTCATGAATAATTAATCTTCTGGTAGAGGTACAGCGTTGACCGGCCGTACCGACTGCTCCGAAAACAGCGCCTATAACCGTCATTTTTATATCTGCATCGGGGGTAACGATTATAGCATTGTTACCACCAAGTTCCAATAGTGATTTTCCCAATCTTGCAGCTACAGCCTGAGCAACTATTTTACCCATTCTTATAGAACCGGTTGCAGAAATTAAAGGAACTCTCTTATCATTGGTCATTAACTCACCTACTTTGTAATCACCATTTATCAAACATGAGATTCCTTCCGGTAAATTGTTTTGCTTTAAAACATGTGCAATAATATTTTGGCAGGCTACACCGCATAATGGTGTTTTTTCCGAAGGTTTCCAAACACAAACATCTCCGGAAATCCAGGCCAATGCGGTATTCCAAGCCCATACCGCTACCGGAAAGTTAAAGGCAGAAATAATACCTACAACACCAAGTGGGTGATACTGCTCGTACATGCGATGCCCCGGTCGTTCAGAATGCATGGTAAGGCCATGCAACTGCCTTGAAAGCCCTACGGCAAAATCGCAGATATCAATCATTTCTTGTACCTCTCCAAGACCTTCTTGATATGATTTACCCATTTCATAAGAGACCAATTTACCTAATGGTTCTTTAAGCTCTCTTAGTCTTTCTCCGAACTGACGGACCATCTCACCTCTTTGAGGTGCGGGCACCGAGCGCCAATCTATAAAGGCTTTAGTAGCTGTATTCAATACTTTTTCATAGTCATCTTTGGTGGTGCTTTTCACTTTTCCGATAAGCGAGCCATCGACCGGGGAATATGATTCAATCAACTCTCCAGAACCAAAATTATTGGAACCTGTTGAGGTTCCTGAATTGATTTCTTTTAGGCCAAGTTGTTCAAGGGCTTTGTCTAAGCCGAAAGTAGCTGCGATTTTTGACATTTTATAACTTTTAAAAAGTGTATTGTTAGATTTTTCACAAAACTACAAAGAATAGTATTGTTAGTTGCGAAGTAGGTAATTCAATATTTAGCGGATGAAAAGCCAAAGAACGATACCGATTAATGCTGGAACTGCCTGGACAAAGAATATTTTCTTTGACACCGAAAACCCGCCATAAATTCCCGCAATTGCAACGCAGGCAAGAAAAAATAAAGCCACGTTGGCCGCCCATAAGGGATTGCCTATAAAAATTGACCAAATTAGACCGGCAGCTAGAAAGCCATTATAGAGCCCTTGATTGGCAGCCATACTTTTGGTAGGCTCGAATAAGTCTGCAGGAAAGTTTCGAAATACCTTTTTCCCTTTCGTAGTCCAAGCAAACATCTCTAGCCATAAAAAATAGAAATGCATTAAGGCGACGATTACGGTTATAACTTTAGCTAATATGAGTATCATTCTTCTTTTTCAGAAAGGTATAAAATTATTCTCACAGCAGGTTTTTGCAAATAAAAAGGTCTGCATCACCACAGACCTTTTCTCCAAACCTCAATACTTAATTTAAAACATGTATCTATTTCTTAACCTTATTTATATCTTGAAAAATAATTGTGTGTAGTATAATTTCCCTTTGTCATCGGCCTTTACGCTTATAGTGGTATGTGTAAAGTCACCTTCTATTGCATCTCTATGTGATTTGCTGTTTAACCAGCCTTTTAATGCTTGTTCGGCTTTTGGATAGTTTTTGGCTACATTTTCTTTTACAACAGAGGCACCCGTTTCGTTAGCTACTCCATTTGCTCTTGAATTAAAGTTGTCATGGCTAATTTTTCCTTCAGCAATCATATAGCTATTATGCTCTTCGGCATACTTATAGGTTTCGTTGCTATATACCAATTTGGTCAAGCCCATTTCTTCTCTGTGTGAATTGATTGCTTCAAAAACTTCTTTCTCTACGGTAGAAGCATTTAGCGTTGTACTTTCTAATGCGGTGTTCTCATTTTCGTATAAGGCTTCTTCATTTTCTATTGAAGGTGACGAACAAGAAGCAAGAACAATTATAATAAGTAATAAAAAGATGTAATTTGATTTCATGATTTGGGGGAATCTTTGAATCGTTTTTGTTATTTTTTTGCTCAGCGAAACTACAACTGAACTCCACTTTACGCATTAAAAAACCTTTATCGTGGTTAAAAATTTCGATAAGCTGCAAAATAAGAACCTATAAGGGCTTATCGATGAAAGACAAGGGTTTTTTCATCGTTAAAAAGCTGCTTTTCATGGCATTTTTAACACTTTATCGCCGTTAATGCCCCTTTCAAGGATGTAAGAAAATACTTGCTATAGAGAAACTGCAAAAAACATCGTTCATTTACAACAATGTAGTATTCATTTTATTAGTTGAAGAAGATTTGTGTAAAGTAAAGGTCGCCCTCAGAATTTCTCTTTACACTAATTGCGGTATGCGTATAAATGTCTTCAATATTTTTTTTATGTGATTCGCTCTTTAACCAACCGTTGAAAACCGATTCTGCAGATGAATAATCTTTGGCTACATTTTCGCCAACCCTTTCTGCATTTGCTTCTGACGAAATTCTCGACGCCCGTCGATTAAAATTATCGTGGCTTAGACTGCCTTTCGCAATCATATAGTCATTATGTTCACCAGCATAAGTATAGGCAACCTCGTTGAAATTTAATTTATCTAGCCCTAGTGTACTTCTGTGAGAATTGACAAGTTCCATTATTTCGGCTTCTAATCTGGTGTCGTTAAGGGCCTCGACGGTATTGGGTTCTGCTAGTTCTTCGGTTGTGCAAGACAAGGCAAATAGTGCACATGTAAATAAAAGTAGTCTTAAAAATAGTGTCCTGCTCATTCGTATCTTACTTGATAGCGGCAGTTCATAATGAAGATATGGGGTAAACTTCAATGCTCTAAGAAGAGCAGGTTTAAATGTAGCCTCTTTGGCAAATTCAAACTAAGGTACTCTTGTGATTTTCGATGTAGTGTATGATTTATAGGAAGAAATACCTAATAAAGCTATTTTTTGGCCTCATCATCAACTTTTTCCTCTTTAAAAACCTGACTAAAAACAAAAGCGCCGATATCTCGAACTGGTCTATAAAGTATCGATTCATTCTGGGTGTCTTTATTAATAAAGTTAAAAGATGATGTCGCCTTTTCAAAAAACACGAGCATTGCGCCCAAAATTATAGCTACTTTCAAGGCCCCAAAAATTCCACCGGCAATTTTATTCAGAATCCCTAGCATGGCAAAATCTGCTATTTTGGTAAGTAATTTCCCTGCCAGGCCGACGAGTACAATTATGGCCACAAAAGTGATCAAGAAAGCCGTCACCTTAATATACTTTTCGTTCCATTCCATATTTTGCCATAGATAGTCCCCAGCGATATAAGAAAAGTGAATAGCGCCATAAATTCCGGCTACAAGGGCGACCAGAGAAGCAAGTTCTACAAAAAGGCCGTTTTTTAAGCCTTTATAAAGTCCCCACACGAGAAGAATGCCTAAAACGATGTCGAGAAAACTCATGATAATGGTGTTTTGAACAAATATAGGATATTGAATTTGTACCTTTGAATTTTATCTTTTTATGGCCAGAGATACAGTTTTAAAAGAACGATGGGATGTACTTGTAGAAAAACTTTCTGCGCAATTTGCAGATGGTGACCTGTTGGAGTTGGACGCTATTATTTATTTAGTAGGAGTACAAGAATTAGGGCAATATGAAAAAAAGTATAAGAAAGACGAAAAGGTAAATTTAATGCATATTGCAATTTGTAGATTACTCGAACCTTATGGGTATTATGAGTTCGATTTTTTTGATGACGATGGCTGGCCGCACTACAATATAAAGGCAGAACTACCTCCTTTAAAGGCCGGTGAGCAGACCGTTTTAATGAAAGAGGCGATTGTAAGTTATTTTTTAGAGAAAGAATATATTCAATAATGGAATTAAAAAAGCCTTACTACGCCGTGATTTTTACCAATACAAGAACATCAGGTGATAATGGTTACAGTGAAACCGCGATTAAAATGGAAAAGCTTGCCAGGGAACAACCCGGATTTTTAGATTTTGAAAGTGCTCGTTCGGGTTTAGGAATCGCGATAAGTTACTGGGAATCGCAAGAGGCCATCGTAAACTGGAAGGCTAATTTAGAACACCTTACGGCGCAAGACAGGGGCGTAAAAGAATGGTATTCTTGGTATAAAGTAAGGGTCTGTGTGGTAGAACGAGAATATGACTTTGGCCATAAGCCCAGTATGTAAGGGAACAAAAAATTAATAATAGCATAGTGTAGCATACATATTTTTGCATCTTTGTATAAAATTTATGAAAAAGAACAGCATGATTAGATTTTCTAACCTTGATCGAAAAGAAATTATTCAAGAACTTTCTACTCAAACTTATGATTTGGTTGTAATCGGCGGTGGAATAACAGGAGGGGGAATCGCCTTGGATGCAGCATCTAGGGGAATGAAAGTAGCTTTGGTAGAAAAGGGAGATTTTACTTCTGGTACCAGCAGTAAGTCGACCAAATTGATACATGGAGGTTTACGTTATCTAAAACAGTTCGATTTTTGGTTGGTAAAAGAGGTGGGTTCGGAGCGCGCCATTGTGCATAAATTGGCCCCACATTTGGTATTGCCCGAGAAAATGCTTCTACCCCTAATCGATGGTGGATCTTACGGTAAGTGGTTGACGTCTATTGGGCTCAAAGTCTATGATATTTTGGCTCAGGTGACGGGAGATGATAAAAGGCAAATGCTTGAAAAGAAAGAGGCCTTAAAACTAGAACCTCTTTTGCCTAAAAAGATTCTAAACGGTGCAGGTTATTATGCCGAGTACCGCACCGATGATGCAAGATTGACAATCGAAAATATTAAAACAAGCCTTAATTACGGTGCAAAGGCCTTAAACTATGCTGAAGTTGAGAATTTTATCTATGAAGATGAAAAAGTAGCCGGAGTACAGGTTATGGATGTGGCCACAGGCACACAGTTCAATATCAAGTCGAAATATGTAATAAGTGCCGCTGGCCCTTGGGTTGATGAGTTACGAAGTACTAACAATTCTAAAAAAGGAAAGCGCTTACATTTGACAAAAGGGGTACATCTGGTATTTCCTTTTGAAAAACTTCCAGTAAAACAATCCGTGTATTTCGATATTCCCGATGGTAGAATGATGTTTGCCATCCCTAGAGGAAAAATCACCTATGTTGGTACCACCGATACAAACTTTAATTTGGATAAGGACAATGTTAAAACAGATATCGCGGACGCCATTTATTTGATTTCGGCCGTGAATAATATGTTTCCGGATATCGAATTAGAATTGGATGATATCATTTCGTCATGGGCAGGTCTTAGGCCATTAATTCATGAAGAAGGTAAATCGGCTTCAGAGTTATCTCGTAAAGACGAGATCTTTACTTCAGATACTGGATTAGTGAGTATTGCAGGAGGAAAGCTTACAGGGTATCGTAAGATGGCCGAGCGTGTGGTAAATCGTATTTCGAAAAAAATGGAAGAAGAATATGATTTAGATTTCAAGGAATGTACTACGGATAAAATTCCGCTGTGTGGAAGTCAATTCAAAAAATTCAAACATGTTAAAAAGTATATCGAGGAAGTCTTTTCAAAAATAGAGCCCGATGGCTTTGTGCACTATGATGCTTGGTATCTCGTGACTAATTATGGAAAGCAGACCGAAGAAATACTTGAAGCGTATAAAACCTTCAAAAATAGTGATGCTGGGTTGCGGATGCTACGTGCAGAATTAAAATTTGGTATCGAAAATGAAATGGTTCTCAATCCTATGGATTTCTTTATTCGTAGAACCGGGCGTTTATATTTTGATATAGACAGTATTAGAACCTATATGGAACCTGTACTGGCAGATTTTAAAAAATCATATGACTACGATGATGCTGAAATTCTAAAGTTTAAGGAAAAGTTGGAAGAAGAGCTGGATTCCCACTCTAATTTCTCCCTAGAAAGGGCTTAATCAATTTTATCAGTTAACTTTTTAAAGACTTTTTTTGGGTTTTTATTTTCATACAGAATATCGTAAACCGCATTAATTATAGGAGTTTTACTTTTTTTCTTGTGCTTTTGATTAAGTAGATGTGCACTTTTGCTAGCGTAGTACCCTTCGGCAACCATATTCATTTCCATTTGGGCACTTTTTACAGTATAGCCCTTGCCGATCATATTACCGAACATACGATTACGGCTAAAAGTGGAATATCCGGTAACCAATAAATCTCCTAGATATGCAGAATTATTAATGTTTCGTTTCATTTTATGCACACGGTCAATGAAACGTTTCATTTCACGAATTGCATTGCTCATCAAAACACTTTGAAAATTGTCTCCATAGCCTAAGCCATGGGCAATACCAGCTGCAATTGCATAGATATTTTTTAGCATGGCGGCATATTCGGTACCAATAATGTCGTCTGATATTTTGGTCTTTATATAATGGCTTTGCAAATGAGAGGCGAGCAGTTTTGCTTTTTTTTCATCGGCACTGGCGATTGTAAGATAAGACAAACGTTCTAGAGCTACTTCTTCTGCATGGCAGGGTCCGGTAATGACACCAATATTTTCAAAAGGAATATTATAGTGGTCATGAAAGTGCTCTCCAACAATTAATCCGGTTTCTGGCACTATTCCCTTAATAGCCGAGAAAACAATTTTATTCTCGAGAGATACGGTCAGTTTTTTCAGTTCCGTCTCTAAAAAGGCCGATGGAATGGCAAAAACAAGTACTTCTGAGGCTGCTACGGCTTCATCTATTACATCGGTCAGCGTAATTCTTTCATTGTGTAGTTCCACAGAACTTAAATAATTGGGGTTATGCCCCTCTTTTCTGATATGTGCTATAGCATAGATACTTCGCATATACCAATGCACATCATCAGAATTTTCCGTTAACATTTTTACGATAGCTGTGGCCCAGCTACCACCCCCTAAAACTGTAATCTTCAAATGGAATGTATTAACATCGATTAAAGAGTTAAAGGTAGGTAAATCAAAAAGAATTCATATTAAGCATTGATTTTCAAATAGTTATGTTTTTTGGCATGATGCTTGAAATCGTATTATCAAATCATTAAAACCAAAAGATATGGGAACAAAAAAACTACTATTCGGATTATTAGGGATCGGACTTTTGGCAAGCTCTTGCTATACAGAAGTTATTTTAGATGATACTATAATTGTAGAGTCTGCTTTTAATACAGATCAGGCATTGCAGTCTTATGACTTATGGTATGTAGATATTAATGCAACTGAGGGCAATGGAGAAGTACCATTTTTGCAACGTGCATTCACCATTTCTTTTGATAGGGGCATTATTTATGCAAATAATAATATTGTTGGTATAGGCAAGACGGGTAATGGGCTTGGTATTGATGTTGGTTCATATTCAACATTAAGCGGAGTGGTAGATATTGACCATGATGTAGATGGTTTATGGGCGCTAGAGGTTTTTGCCGTAAACAATTCGACTTTAGAACTTTATGATGCACGCTCCAATACATCGTACTTTTTAAACGGGTATCGACGTAATAATTTTGATTACGACAGGGTGTTTTATGAAAATATAAACTTGTTTCTGCAAGAATATGGCGCATGGGAGAAAACTTTTACAAGTGAAGTTGGTGCAATAAATGAATTTGATGATGAAAATTACTTGCAGTTCTTTTCAGATAATGGAGGGTATTTTAGATCTTCAATAGACGCATCTAATACTCCTTTGCAGAATCTTCAGTGGGATTATGAGGGAGACTATGAAGTTTTTGATACCAATGATGAAACTTTAAAAACTTTAACACTCGATTATGACTTTTTGGGCAATGATTATTTTGAGTTGTACGTTATTGATGATAGTACAATTGAACTGTACCACGTTGCCAGTGAAACGGTTTATGAATTTGGAGGCAGAGGGTTTATTCAGTTCTTAAAATCAGATAGTAAAACAGGTAAAAAGCGTGTAAAATCTTCAAATAAAAAGATGAATGTAACGCGAAAACGTAAAATGTAAGGAATATAAATAGTCTACGACTATTAGAACAAGTTTTTTGGTTGGTTATTTAGTTAGGAACCGCTCCGAAGTGTCTAAGACTCGGGGCGGTTCTTTTTTTAAATAAGTTTTCCTAAATTCTGATGGATTCTCACCAGTGACTTTTTTGAAACTTCGATTAAAATACGAAAGGCTTTCAAAACCACATTCAAAACATGCTTCGGTCACATTTTTACCTTTTAAAAGTAATCGCTTTACCTGGCTTATGCGATATTGATTTAAAAACGCAATAAATGTACTTCCGGTAGCTTTTTTAAAATATCGACAGAACGCAGGTTTGGTCAAATTACATAGCGAAGCTACTTCTTCAAGTAAGATTTTAGACTGGTATTGTTCGTCAATAAAACCATAGATTTTACGGATTCTTTCTTGTTCTTTGCTACTATACTTATTAACAAATGGGGTTTTATGCAACAATTCAAATTCGTTGCTGCCGGCTAATAATTTTAAAAGATTCATAATGGTCATAAAGTAATCAAAAGGCTCAAGGGAGTGTAAGGTTTTCATGAGTTCTCCCACCTTCTTTTTAGTGGTTCCAAAGAATGCAATTCCATACTTAGACAGTTCCAGTAGCCTATCAATTTGGTGCAACTCTGGCAAACTGTCTAGTATCTTATCCCTAAAATTAGATTTAAAGTGTAGAACTTCTTTGCGATAGGTCGTTGTTACTCCGTGATCAAAGTTGAGGTGTGGTATATTGGCGCCGATTAAGACTAGGTCACTTTCGCTGTATTCTGATATGTGATTTCCTACATGTCTTTTTGCACTAGCTCCTTCAATATAAACAAGCTCAAGCTCTGGGTGAAAATGCCAATAAAATAAATGATTCAATTTAGGATTGTGCAAAAGTCTGAAGGGACTTTTAGCATCTGGGGAGATGGTTTCCAATTGAATTTTCATAAATGCCTTTTTATTAGATATAGCACAAAATTGTCATTAAAAATAAGTAATGATATTCAAAAAGTTAAAATAGTACAAATTTATGTCAATATTAGCATCAAATTGTAATGGTCACTCTACTACATTTGAACCAGTAAAACAAAACTTACGACTATGAAGAATGCTGAAAAATTAGAAATGGCAAATAAGGTGCATAAAGAGATTCCCGGAAATCCTTCTACGGCCACCACTAGTAAAAAAAGTTTAAATAAACGCTTTAATAAAGAAGCATTAAGAGTACTCTCTGAAGATGATTGGAGTTTTTGGATTCATAATGGATATATCGTTATTAAAAATGCGGTATCTAAAGAAAAAGCAAAGGCAACTGCAGATTTTCTTTGGGAATTTGACGAGAAAAATCCTAATGATCCTAGCACTTGGTACGCACCACCTCGAGCAGAAATGCAAATGAAGGAGTTAACGGGAACAGGAATGGTAGAGGTATACAATCATCAATATTTATGGAACAATAGGCAGACCCAAAGGGTATATGATGCATTTGTAGATATTTGGGGTACTGAAAAACTATGGGTCACTATTGATCGAGCAAACTTGAATTTTCCACAACGGCCTGGAGACAACAAAAAAGGATTTATCCATTGGGATTACGACCCTGAGACCAGACCGCAAAACGTTCAAGGTGTTCTCGCACTGGCCGATCAGACAGATGAGGATATGGGAGGTTTTCAATGTATCCCATGGCTATATAGAAATTATGATACCTGGAAGTTGACACAACCTGAAGACCGAAATCATTTTCAACCAAGTTTGGATGGTATAGAAGACAAGATTGTAAAGGTTAAAATGAATGCTAGAGATTTGTTGATTTTTAATAGCACAGAGCCCCACGGTATTAGACCTAACAAATCAAAGGATAAAGTGCGTATTGCTCAATATATTTCAATGATGCCTGCGGAAGAAGACAATGAGGCGTTACGCAATTGGCGTATTAATTCTTGGAAAAACAGAATTGCTCCAGAAGGCTATGCTTTTCCAGGCGACCCGAGAAATTGGGAGCAAACAAAATACGAAACTGCTAAATTAAGTCAGTTAGGAGAGAGGTTACTAGGATTAAAAACCTGGTAGTTTAGCAAATTCTTAAAAATTTGATTTTCTGATGCTTACTTAAGGAATAGTGTTATTTTTGCGCGCTTCAAACAGTACCCATGAAAAAGTACCTGAACCTATTCGATTTTAAACAAAAAGTAGATTACAAGACTGAAATCCTTTCAGGACTAACAGTTGCACTGGCTCTAGTTCCAGAAGCTATTGCTTTTGCACTTATTCCTGGATTTTCTCCATTAACAGGACTTTATGCCGCTTTTATTTTGGCGTTGGTGACCTCGATTTTAGGCGGTAGGCCAGGAATGATATCTGGTGCAACAGGGGCGGTAGCAGTTATTTTTGTTGGGCTAATTTTAGAATTAAAAAAAACTTTTCCAGGAATAGAACCAGAAACGATTTTGAACTATGTTTTTGCTACCGTTATTATTGCGGGAGCATTTCAGATTCTTGCTGGAATACTTCGATTAGGTAAGTTTATTCGTTTAGTACCGCATCCCGTGATGTTCGGATTTGTAAACGGTTTGGCCATTATCATCTTTATGGCCCAGTTTCCTAATTTTTATCAAAAAGGAACAGATGAACTGCTATCAGGTTCTTCGTTATATATTATGCTTGGCTTAACCCTATTGACCATGTTAATTATTTGGGGTTTACCAAAATTGACAAAAGCAGTACCATCTTCGTTAGTGGCCATTGTTATTGTTTCGGCAATAGTTTTAGGTTTTGGTGTAGACACGCTTACCGTTGCAGATACGATGCGTGAAGGAGAGACTATAAAAGGAGGATTTCCCCCGCTTTCCATTCCCCAGATACCGTTTACTTGGGAGACTTTTATGATTATTTTACCTTATGCAGGTATCGTAGCTGGTGTTGGCCTTATCGAAAGTTTACTGACCTTAAATATTATAGATGAAATCACCGAAACACGCGGCCGAGGTAATAAAGAGTGTGTTGCACAGGGAACGGCGAATATCCTTTCAGGGTTTTTATCCGGTATGGGTGGCTGTGCCATGATTGGGCAGAGTTTGATCAATACCTCTTCTGGTGCAAGGGCAAGACTATCTGGAATAACGGCAGCGGTAATGCTTCTAGTATTTATTATGTTTGGCAGTAGCCTTATTGAGCGCTTACCTATGGCAGCATTGGTAGGTCTAATGTTTATGGTGGCTATCGGAACTTTTGAATGGGCGAGTTTTAAGACCTTTCGTAAAATGCCCAATTCTGATGTTATTGTTATGATTTTGGTCACTTTAATAACTGCAATTACCCATAACCTTGCGGTTGCGGTTTTATTGGGGGTTATCATTTCGGCATTGGCCTATTCATGGGAGAATGCAAAACGCATTCGTGCCAGAAAACATGTTGATGAAGATGGTATAAAACATTATGAAATCTACGGCCCTTTATTTTTTGGATCCACCACCTTATTTGCCGAAAAGTTCGATATTCAAAACGACCCCGATGAGGTTATAATTGATTTCCAAGAAAGCCGTGTAGCTGATATGTCGGGTATTGAAGCATTAAATAAAATTACCGAGCGTTATGCAAATGCAGGTAAAAAAGTGCATTTAAGGCATTTGAGTAAAGACTGTGTGCGTTTGTTAAAAAATGCGGAAGACATTATAGAGGTCAACCTTATGGAAGATCCGACCTATAAAGTGGTTGCCGATAAAATTGTGACCAAATCAGAGGCCGACACCAATAATCCTTTTAAACTATGGGGATTATAACTTTCTAAGAAAACAAGCGATATAGCCCAAAAACAATTAGGCATAAGAGAAGGAGTGAAACTAGCCCCATTTTTATATTGTAGGCTTTATCTCTTTTAGCTTGAGCAATTATTTTATCCCGAATTTTTTGTTGCTCAAAAGGAGTGAGTTCTTTAAATCTAAGCTTAGTTTCGCCTGCATATCCTATATAGTCTTTTCGTAGTTCTTTAAAACTTTTCCTTTTTTTTAATAATGATCGGTTGTATTTAACAACTAACATTGGTTGACTAGCTGAACCCATAATCTTCTGCTTTTATTATGGGTAGTGAAAAAAGTGGTTTTGTTACAAGAGAAGATATTAATCCACTTTGGTTTTTCCTAAAAATACATTCACTTTTGGGTTTTGCGGATTGCCGTTGGCCCTTCGCATGGTAACGATTTGCCCCGTATGATGAATACAGTCAGACAGCATTCCATTAAGCATATTCCAATATGGAAAATCGGTTTGTTTGCCACCTCGCTCGAAAGTCACCTTAAAATCGGAAACTTCATTGGCGTTTTTGCCTTTAACAAGATTACTCGCTGCCTCCAGATTCTCCAAGGTTTTTTTTCGTAATTCTTCAAAAGAATAGCTACTAAAATCTTTGGGGCGGATACTTGGTTCTCCTTTTGGGGCTTCTAAAATCATTTCAGACATACCATAAATATGCTGTAAAGTTTCTAGAATAGTTCTTCCCTCCTTAGAAGCTTTATAGTCTAAATCTGCTTTTGTAAGGTCTTTTGTGGCCCAGTGAAATCGATACCCTAGACCATCAATCATTCTACCTATAACATTTCCGGTGGTGTAATCTGATGGCGCTTCGGGAATTTGTTCATATGGAACCTTCATATCTTGGGCTTCTAAATGATAAACTGATACAAGAACTACGATTAAAAATAATCTTTTCATATTTAGTTTTAATAATTTTACTGCCTACTGCCTACTGCCTACTGCCTACTGCCTACTGCCTACTGCCTACTGCCTACTGCCTACTGCCTACTGCCTACTGCCTACTGCCTACTGCCTACTGCCTACTGCCTACTGCCTACTGCCTACTGCCTACTGCCTCAAACTCCAAATTTCATAGAGCGGATCACCCTTACTGCTAAAACCAGAATGGTGCCAATCCCCTTCCTTTAATTCAAAATCAAATTGTAAACTAGCACCAACTCTAGAATCGTCCTTCGAAAAGAATTTAATATTCTCGGTGTATTTGCCATTAACGGTGGTGTAAGTGCCGCCACCAGTACCCATAAACTGCTTTGTTTCGGTATTGTATGCAATCCATTGAAAGCGAGTGCCAGAAAGTATTTTCATGGTTTTACGTGGTCTATTGGTATCCCTACTTTGAAACTCCCCATTACGTTTACGGCCAGACATTAACCAAGCTCCGGCAAGTGCACCTGGGCCACCACTATCTATGCGTTTTAGTTTAATATTATCACCTTTCAAGTGTAATGAATTAGCGGTGAGTTCTATCTCATAAGACTTGGTCTTGCCAATTCTATCAGGATTTTGGGAATCAAATTCAATTGTTTGGGAAATGGAATTACCATCAGTAGACCAACTCCCTCCAAATGTTGCCATAAAAGCACCTGTTTTAGTATTATACGCTGAGGCAACATGATGATTCTTAGAAAAAATAAATACAATTTTAAAGCCTTTTGTGATTGAATCGGTCTTTGCGGATTTCTCTGCTTCCCAAGCACCGATGAGAGACTGAGACTGCAGTGCACAAAACGAAAACAGTATGAATACTATTGAGAAAAAGGTTTTCATTTGGAGTTGCTTTTAATTAAAAATGCTGTTAAGCCAACCTTTTGGCAGCATAACAGCATTTAAATTAGGTAAAAAAGTTTTATAAAGTACGCAGATACTCGGCAACATCACGAGCTTCATCTTCACTTAAATTTTGATTGAGCATTATTGCGTTGTTATATTCTTTTAATAAGGCCTTTGCAATAGGATCTTCTTTTAACATGCCATCAGGGTTTAAAATCATGTTCATTACCCATTCTGGGCTCCGACGTTCGTACACTCCTTTCATAGCGGGCCCAATCATTCTGCCTTCTATCATATGGCAAGCTACACAGATGGCATTGAATTTGGCTTCTCCTCGAGCCGCCATTTCTGTATCGATATCAGCGGCAAAGTCCACATTTTTAATAGGCCCAACACCTTTGTTATCTAAATCTACCGGTACCCCGGCATTTTCCTCTTTTTTATCTGCAGATTTCGTTCGGCTTACCTCAAATCCGTCTTTCTTTTCTTCTTTCTTTCCGCCACAACTTGCTATAAAAGCTCCTAAGGCAATGAACAGAATTACTTTTTTCATCTTGCTTTTTGTTTAATCGTTACGTTGATTAGAGCCACTAATATAAGTCAAACTTTGCCCCTTAACAAAAGCAACTTTCTTTTTGTAACAATAAGCTACAACGAGTTTAAAAATTCTACTCCCCGCTTTTCGGCATAGCTAATATTTTTTCTTCCCCAAAAGCCTACATGTCCTCCAAAGTCAGGTACTTCTAGAAATAAATGGGAATTTTCAAGTGCTTCTTTATAGGGGTAGCATGCTTCACCCAAAAAAGAATCGTTCTTGGCATTTAAAATGAGACTGGGTATTTTAATGTTAGGTAAAAATTGTTGGCAACTACATTTTTCGTAATAGTCTAGCGCATCTACAAATCCGTGTGCTTTACTGGTATAGACATCATCAAAATCTTTTAAGGTAGTTATCGATTTAATATCGGTTTCTGATATTTTTTGAGGGAACAATTGCTTTTTTTCATGCAGTTTGGCCAGTAAGTGTTTTTTAAACCGTTGCGAGTAAATCGCATTTTTTGATTTTAACAATTCATCACTCGCACTTTTTAAACTGCATGGTACAGATACACCGACCGCACCTTTTAGTTGCGGTGGAATTTTATTGACCTCACCTAAATATTTAAGCAAAAGGTTGCCGCCGAGGCTATAGCCCATAAGAAAAATGGACTCGTAAAATTTTGTCTTTAACACATGCTGAATTACTTCTATCAAATCATCTGAAGCGCCAGAATGGTAGGTCCGGTATAATCGATTTTGTTCTCCACTGCATCCTCTTAAATTTATGGCACAAGCATCAAAACCGTTTTGATTGAATCTTTTCGCACTCCCCGTGATGTAATGACGTTGCGCGTTACCTTCAAGACCATGTATTAAAATAACTACTTTGTTCGTGTTTGACTTACTTTCACTCCAGTCTAAATCTAAAAAATCTCCATCGGCGAGTTCGATGCGCTCGCGTTTTTGTACCAGACCGTGAACCTTTCTAAAAACCCCGGAGTATATAGTAGAGAAATGACCATTTCTAAACGGAAATGGAGGTTTATAGTTAGAGGGAACTAAAGGCATTAGTACAATATATTATGTATTGGTTTTGTTTTTTCGGGAAGACTTTCCTCATCTAGCATGTCCCTTAAATCAATTTCTATGGTTTTGCAAAGTGCTGTCATAGGAACGTCATTAATACGGCCTTCAAAAGGATCTTCACTATTACTGCCTACTTTTTCCATGGTTGTAAAAATCCAAGAAATCAAAACTGAGAAGAAAATCATTAATACCATGTGCCACCAATTATTTCCTTGTTCCAAGGCTATCAGTTGAGACTCAAAAACATTCAATAGTCCAAAAGGAACCAAAAGCACAAAAATCCATGTAAAAACAGTGCTAAAATAGGCATATTGCCTAGGAAAAGGAGTGTTTTTAATGCGCTCGCACTTTCCCTGTAAGTTGTACATTTCTTCCAGATTATTATGAAAAACCTGTTTGTCAAACTCGGTTATTTTTTTTTCGGCCAACAACTGCTTTAGGTGAAGACCTTGATTTTTTATTAAATGGGTGGCCACATTTTTTCTTTCCTCCAAATCTGCTACTTCTTTTGGGTCAAGTAAGAGTTCAAAACCATTGCAGACAGGATTTCGCTCTCCATGCCTGTCGAACATACGTTCTACGGCACGATTTTCTTTTTTAGAAAAACTGTTGGGTTGGCGCAGTTGAATACGCAAGGCGTTGATCCATGCAATATGCCTGTAGATCAACGTTACCTGTGCGGCACGGTCATTTTCAACAAAACTCAAAACATTGTTCGCCCACGTGCGGGAGTAGTTCACGATACCGCCCCATATTTTACGCCCTTCCCAAAAACGATCATAACTTTGGCTGTTTTTAAAACCAATATAGAAAGCAACAGCAATTCCTATGACCGATAATGGCTGAAAGGGAATATCTATATGCTTCCATTCTAAGATGTGATAGAACGAAAAAATGACCCCGGCATATATGATAAAAAACAAGAGATTTTTCCAAGCAAAGCGCATGATTATGCCCCAGCTTATATTTCTTTTAATGTACATGGTTTGTGAATTGGTAGTTTAAAGCTCCAATTTACAAAAAGAACGGTCCAATTATTACTCTTTAGGAAAACGGTTTAAAAGTTTACCTTGCTCCTCAATTACCTCTTTAAATTCCGTTTTGAGATTACCAATTAGTTCAGCAACCGGAATTGTATTTTCTATAGTAGTTACCCCTTGCCCTGCGGACCAGATAGTTTTCCAGGCTTTGGCTTCGGTATCCAATTCTTTTCCAAAATCGATTTTGGTGTCTTTCTTTAAATCTTCTTCTGTAAGCCCTGCAGCTTTTAAGCTTGCAGCTAAAAAGTTGGCATGCACACCAGATATGGCCGCGGTATAGGTGACGTCACTGGCCCCTGCTGCTATAATCATATCTTTGTATTCTTGTGGTGCCTTGCTCTCATTGGCATTGATAAAGCGGGTGCCCATATATGCGAGATCTGCACCCATTTGCATTGCTGAAGCAATATCACGACCTGTAGATATACAACCTGAAAGTAAAATGGTCTTATCAAAGAATTTTTTAACCTCTGCGACTAAGCTCATCGGGTTTATGGTGCCTGCATGGCCACCTGCCCCGGCCGCGACCAATATTAAACCATCGACTCCCGCGCCAGCGGCTTTTTCTGCGTGGCGTTTTTTGATTACATCATGAAAAACCAATCCGCCATAACTATGTATGGCATCGATTACCATAGAAACAGCTCCTAGAGAGGTTATTACTAAAGGGACTTTGTGTTTTATACACAGTTTTACATCGGCCTCTAATCGTGGATTAGTAGGGTGAACAATAAGGTTTACCCCAAATGGAGCTGGTTTTTTACCCGTTTCCTCTTCGAATTTTTTTAATTCAGCTTTAATTTCAATAAGCCATTCTTCAAAACCTTCGCTGGTACGTTGGTTTAATGCCGGAAAAGTACCTACAATACCGTTTTTGCAACATTCGATTACCAGTTTAGGTCCGGAAATCAAGAACATAGGTGCGGCTACAGCTGGTAATGACAAATCGTTAATAAAGGAAGCTTTTTGACTCATTGTTATTAATTTAGATATATTCAAATCTAACGTATTTTTGTCAATTGTTATGCGTGCATAATAAACTTAACTTTGACGCTACGAATGGAAGCAAAAGTTAAGAATCAATAGTTAGAACAGAAAAGTTTAGTCTCTTGATTCTACTAGCGTAGCGGTCTAACATCTTAAATCTATGTTTTTAAAGGAATTTGAAATTCGTTGGAGTGATATTGATGCCAATCGGCATTTGGCCAATGCGGCTTACTTAAACTATACGGGGCATACTAGAATGTCGCATTTGGCGCAGTTGGGCTTTAACCAGAAAACAATGGCGAAGCACCAAATTGGCCCAGTGGTCTTCTATGAACATATCTATTATTTTAAAGAGGTCTTTATTGGTAAACCCATTAAAGTTTCTTCAGAATTAAAGGGTATGAGCGAGGATGGGATGTTCTTTGAGTTTCATCATGATTTCTACGATACGGACGGCAAAAATTTTGCCCATTCTGAAATGATGGGCGCTTGGATAGATCTTAAGGCCCGAAAACTGACCATTTTGCCCGATGAGTTTATGACAGCAGTTGATTTAATAGAACGGGCAGAAGACTTTAAATATTTAACCAAAGAAGATACCCGAAAGTTCGCCAGAACTCCTAAGGATTTGACTTAGACCTCTTGCTCGCCAAATACACGCCCAACAAGACCAAAGCTGCTGCACCGATTTTAACCGCTGTTAAGCTATCCTTTCCTGTAAGTAAAGCGAACAAAATTCCGAATAAGGGCTGTAAATAGATAAAAGCCCCTATAGTCGAAGCTTTAAGTTGTGTCATGGCAAAAATGTTAAAAAGATAGGTCATAAAGGTGGTACAAATGATGACAAAGGCTATCGTGCCATATGCCCAGAGCGGCATAGTACTCCACTTAATTTCAAGGACCTGGGGTAAACCGATAGGAATGTTAATAACAACCGCAATAAGAAAAAGCCATCGCATTAATGTGAAAGGGTGGTATTTTGCCAAAAGTGTTTTTGCAACGATTAGATAGCCTCCATAAGCTGTTGCGTTTACAATGAACAGTATATTACCAAAAGGAATATTAGGTGCATCTTGCCTTAGCTCGGCACCAAAAAGAACCAAGGCCAGGGCTCCAATAAAACCTAGGGCAATACCAAGACCTTTATTAAGGGTAATACGTTCTTTGAGGTACAATGCGGATAGTACAATTACAACGATAGGACTTATCGTCATTAAAACCGAACTGTTTATTGGGGTCGAGAGCTCAAGACCTTTAAAATAGGCCAGCATATTTACAACCATTCCCAATAACGAGGCCAAAACTATTCTGCCCCAATCTTTACGATCAATCTTTTCTTTTGGGCCTAAAAATGAAATGCTCCAAAAAAGAGCTGCAACCCCAATGACCCTAAGCAGAATAAATCCGAAGGGTTTAATATGGTCGGGCATTACCCCTTTAGCCACAGTGTGATTAATAGCATAGATGGTCGTCGCTGCAAGTGCCGCTAAAAAAGCAAGCGTACGTTTGCTCATTTATGTAAGGCTTCTTTAGCTGCTTCAACCTGCTTTTTAGCATTACCGATGAATATTTGGTTGTCAACAACGACCACCGGACGTTTTAGAAAAGTATAGTGTTCTAAAATAAGATTCTTGTAATCTTCTTCGCCCAATTCTTGGTTGTTCAGACCTCTTTGACGAAATAACATTGCCCTACGACTGAACAAAACCTCATAACTCTCGGTTAAAGCTCGCATTTCTTGTAGTTCATCTGGAGTCACACCTTTTGACTTTATCTCTCTTAGCTCAACACCATCAAGCGGTTCTAATTCTTTTAGGATTTTTTGACAGGTTTTGCAGGTTTCTAGATGGAATATTTTTTTCATTCAATATGTTATTTGGAATTGCAAAGTAACAGCTTTCCTATGTATTAAAAGAATTTAATGCCTAGCTTAAAGCAAGGTTTACTGCTTCTTGTGAGTGAATTAAAGTTGTATTAAAAGAAGGAAGAAATAACTCCTTATTAGGTATTAAAATAGGAAGTTCAGTACAACCTAAAATTACTCCTTCGGCACCCTTCTTTTGTAACTTTGAAATAATATTTAGACACTTTTCTTTTCCCTCTTTTGTGAACTTACCCTTAACTAGTTCATCATAAATTAAATCTTGAAGAAAATCTCTATCATTTTGTTCTGGCAATAAGACTTCAAGTTTATAATTATCCTCCAATTTTTTAGTATAAAAATCTTCTTCCATAGTAAATTTAGTGCCTAGCAGCGCTACTTTTTTGAGACCCTGTTTTTGGATAGCTTTACCAGTTGCTTCTGCAATATGAAGAAATGGAACTGTAATCGTTCCAGTTATAGCATCACTGACTAAATGAATGGTATTGGTACAAAGAATGACCATGTCTGCTCCAGCTTTTTCTAAAATAGAAGCGTGTTCACCCATTAGTTGACCAATTGCACTCCAATTACCCTCAAAACTCAATTTTTCAATCTCGGCAAAATCTACGGAGCTCATAATAATCTTTGCCGAATGTGTGCCACCTAGTTCTTGTTGTACTAATCTATTCATATATTCATAATATACTTTAGAGGATTCCCAACTCATACCCCCAATCAATCCGATTGTTTTCATAGTTATTTTGTTTTTGACATTTCTTCGGCCCCCAATATCTTTAGACTTAAAAACCAATTTAAAATAGCCTTTAGGGTAAGCCAACTTTTTGACTCTTCTTGTGTCGAACAACAAATTTCCGTTGTATTCATTTTTAGATTTCGCTAATTATAGATATGTTTATTTAAAAAATTACAATTCTTTACTTAAGCTTTGGGTATATGCTTTTATGACCTCTTCATTTCTTCTGTAATAGGTCCATTTTCCGTGCCTAGTAGGGATTACCAATTTGGCATTCTGCATGGAATTTAAATATGTTGAAATTGTAGATTGGGATAAACCAGTTTTATCTTGAATAAAACCTACACAAACCCCATCATCAAAATGGTCGATATCTTGATGAGGCGGAAAATTGTCCTCTGGATTTTTCAGCCATTTTAAAATATCAACCCGGGTTTGGTTTGCCAAAATCTTGCTTATTTCTACTATATTCACAGGGTAAAGATAATAATTATATTTATATATCTAGAATATTAGATATGTTTTAACATTAAAAGCAGCATTCTTGGAAACCCAATTCACAATTATCACTCAAAACCGGAAATTACTTTATCATTTTTTAAAACATACCCCACAAGAAGAATTGTTTAAAATACCTGAAGGATTTAACAACAACATTTGGTGGAATATTGCCCATGTGGTGGTCACAGAACAAAAATTGGTTTATGGATTGAGTCGATTACCACTTAACATTTCTAAAGTATTGGTGGAAAAGTATCAGAAAGGTACTGCACCTAAAGGGCACCCACCTGCAACCGAAGTGGAAGAAATCAAAAAATTACTTTTTTCACTTCCAGAAAAAACAAAATCGGATTATAATAATGGTATGTTCACGGATTTTAAAAGTTATATGACCACTCCCAAAGTAGAATTGAACTCTGTAGAAGATGCTATTGCCTTTAATGCATTTCATGAAGGGTTGCACCTTGGCAGCATTATGGCCTTGGCAAGAGTATTAAAGGTGTAGTTTTTATTTTAAGAAAGCACTTCGACAGGCTCAGTTTCACGCATAGTACTTGAAACTAAATTAGCACCCTGTACTTTTCTTTTAAGAACTGATTGGCATCCGTATAAGGAATTAGCAATTCAATCGCCCCATCGGCGTATGAAGCGACTTCGTACTGGTTGTAAATAAGTTGAATGCCTTCTTTGGTGAACCCTAAGTTTTTGGGTAGGTGAAAAACTTCACCAGAAAACATAAATCCCGTAGCGTTTATGGAGCCTTGTTCCGGAATTTCTTGATCATTTCTAAACTTTATTTCGGCAAAATCAATAAAACCTTCCAAATCTTTAAAAAGCTGGTAGTTTTCTAGTTCTACACTTTTTTCTTTATCGAAATTCAAAAAAATAGATTCGCTATGCCCATGGGCCCCACCAGTATAAGTATAGGTGTCTAAAATTATCGATAGCAAGAATGCGTTCTCGTAACGTATTTCTCCATTCGCCTTTGCTTCCCAGCCAATAGCTTCGTCATTAAATTCGTTCTTAAAACTTTGGTAGCCCTTACTAAATGAGGCCATGGCCTGTTCTACTGTATTTACATTACTACTATCCTCAAATTTTAAATGGTAGATGAGTTCTTCGTTGATTAAAGTATTAACTTTTTTGGCAATTCTTGTTTCGTTTAAAGCCCTAGGGATGGTAATATTAATTTTTGGGCAGTCATTGCAAGAATTATTTTTAAGTTCTGTAGTTTCGAACGTAAGCTTTGCTTCTTTTTCACAACCAATCAGAAGCAATATTATTAATAGGAAAACGGAAAGGTTTTTCATTAGGGCAAGTTAGATGTCAAAAATAAGCACTTGTCTTCAGTTATGGTAAGATTGATTACTCCAAAACTTAACAATACCTTTGTAATCATAATTTTATAGAATGAGCAAACAAGATTTAAAATTCAATAGTAAAACAATTCACGGAGGTCAAGAGCCAGATGCAGCTTATGGAGCAGTAATGCCGCCAATTTATCAAACCTCTACATATGCCCAAAGTACCCCTGGGGGTCATAAAGGATTTGAGTATTCACGAAGTGCCAACCCAACAAGAACAGCTTTGGAGAATTCGTTGGCCAGTATTGAAAATGGTTCGTATGGATTAGCTTTTGCAAGTGGATTGGCAGCTATCGATGCGGTAGTAAAATTGTTGAATCCTGGAGATGAGGTGGTTTCTACCAATGATCTCTACGGTGGCAGCTATCGAATTTTTAAGCAGATTTTTGAAAAATATGGGATCACCTTCCATTTTATAGGCATGCAATCCCTAGATAAAATAGAAGCTAAAATCAATGCAAACACCAAACTGATTTGGGTAGAAACACCGACCAACCCGATGATGAATGTTATTGATATTAAAGGAGTTTCTGCTTTGGCAAAAAAGCATGACTTGTTGTTGGCTGTAGATAATACTTTTGCTACACCCTATTTACAAAGACCTTTAGATTTGGGGGCAGATATTGTGATGCATTCCGCTACCAAATATTTAGGTGGCCATAGCGATGTTGTGGTAGGTGCTTTAGTTGTTAAAGACAAAGATTTGGCAGATAAATTATATTTTATCCAGAATGCCAGTGGTGCGGTTTGTGGCCCTATGGACAGTTTTTTAACCCTTCGCGGAATAAAGACGCTTCATGTGCGAATGCAGCGGCATTGTGAAAATGGAAAGGCGGTAGCAGCGTATTTGGCGAATCACCCTAAAATTGGAAAAGTGTACTGGCCTGGTTTTGAAAGTCACCCGAACCATGATGTGGCCAAGAGTCAAATGGATGATTTTGGTGGTATGATTTCTTTTGTGCCTAACGGTAGCAGTTATGAAGATGCTATCAAGATTGTAGAAAAACTAGAGATTTTTACGCTCGCCGAGTCACTCGGTGGAGTAGAAAGTTTGGCAGGTCATCCGGCGAGCATGACGCATGCAAGTATCCCGAAAGAAGAGCGTGAAAAGAGTGGTGTTGTAGATGCCTTAATAAGGCTTAGTGTTGGTATTGAAGATGCAGATGACCTTATTGCAGATTTAGAGCAGGCAATAGGCTAATCTTTTTTTGAAATATTTTCAAAAATAAGGTCTTCAAATTATACAAATAGCATAATTTTGCCGTTGAATTCCTAATTCAATAAAATATGCCCTTTTAAGGGTTAACAAATTATCAATCCTTTATGGAAGCAAAGATTAAAGCATTTATGGATGAGGTGAAGTCTAGAAATGGACACGAACCTGAATTTATTCAAGCTGTACAAGAGGTTGCAGAAACTGTAATTCCGTACATCGCGAAGCACAAAATTTATAACGGCAAGAATATTCTTTTACGAATGGTTGAGCCAGAACGCTTATTATCGTTTAGAGTGGCATGGGTAGATGATAATGGTGAAATTCATGTAAACCGCGGATACCGCATACAGATGAACTCTGCCATTGGCCCATACAAAGGAGGACTTCGTTTTCACCCTACGGTAAATGCAAGTGTATTAAAGTTTTT
This sequence comes from Croceitalea sp. W27, assembly GCF_055693185.1. Classification (NCBI taxonomy): domain Bacteria; kingdom Pseudomonadati; phylum Bacteroidota; class Flavobacteriia; order Flavobacteriales; family Flavobacteriaceae; genus Croceitalea; species Croceitalea sp. W27. The sequence goes on along the minus strand of NZ_CM146327.1, from coordinate 1,971,170 downwards.
GGCTTTTGAACAAGTCTTTAAAAACAGTTTAACTACACTACCCATGGGTGGTGGTAAAGGAGGTTCGGATTTTGACCCTAAAGGAAAATCTGATGATGAGGTAATGCGCTTTTGCCATGCCTTTATGTTAGAATTGAATAGACATATAGGGCCTAATACCGATGTACCTGCCGGTGATATTGGTGTCGGAGCACGCGAAATTGGTTTCCTTTTCGGAATGTATAAGAAAATCAGAAATGAATTTACCGGGGTATTAACAGGTAAAGGTCGCTCTTGGGGCGGTTCTTTAATTCGCCCAGAAGCTACAGGTTACGGCACCGTTTATTTTGCCGATAGTATGCTGAAAACCAAAGGAGAATCTTTTAAAGGTAAAAAGGTTGTAATCTCAGGTTCAGGTAATGTTGCGCAATATGCTGCGGAAAAAGTATTGCAGCTTGGCGGTAAAGTATCGACACTTTCAGATTCTGGAGGATATATTCATGATAATGACGGTATTGATGCCGAAAAACTGGCTTTTGTGATGGATTTAAAGAACAACCGTCGCGGAAGAATTTCTGAGTATGCCGATAAATACGATTCAGCTACTTACCATGCTGGAAAAACGCCTTGGGAAGTGGCATGTGATATTGCATTACCCTGTGCTACACAAAATGAACTAGGCGGAGACGATGCCAAGACACTAATTAAAAATGGTTGTATATGCGTAGCAGAAGGTGCTAATATGCCATCGACACCTGAAGCTATTCATGAGTTCCACGAGGCGAGAATACTTTTCGCACCTGGTAAAGCTTCAAACGCTGGTGGGGTTGCTACTTCAGGGTTAGAAATGTCACAAAACTCTCTTCGTATTAGTTGGTCTCGTGAAGAGGTAGACCAAAGATTGAAAGACATTATGGAAGATATCCACAATTCTTGCGTAGAATTTGGAAAAGACGCTGACGGTTATTGCAACTACGTTAAAGGGGCAAATATCGCCGGATTCGTAAAAGTGGCCGATGCGATGCTAGCACAAGGTGTAATATAGGTTACCCTAAAAGATTGATTAAATGGCACAAGGATAATTCCTTTGTGCCATTTTTTGTACCTTCATTTTATATAAAATTATACCTTATGCGAACTATATTGGTTGTTTTAGCCACACTATCCATGTGTTCTTTACTTGGTCAAAAACCGACGAAACCAATATTCAACCAAAAGTCTTACCCCAAATTTAGGATAATGGATTCTTTGACGATAGGATCAAAGGACTCAAACTATATGAATGACTTATTCAATTTGCAAAAGAATGATAAAGTATTGGCGCAAAGCAACAATAGTATGCCGGTTTTTAAACCTAGCTACAATAATACTATGCCTATACATAAAATAGATACTGCCAGTATCTATTTTATAAGAGTTTATCCGAACACCAAAGACTAGCATGTTTCGCATGATGATATGCAGGTAACTACCAAAGCAATTATACTTTCGTCATTAAAATATGGCGATACCAGCCTTATTGTAAAAGCATTTACGCAATCAGACGGCTTAAAATCGTATCTCCTCAAGGGAGTTCTGGCTTCGAAAAAAGGAAAATTAAAAACCGCCTATTTTCAACCTTTAACACAGTTAGAATTAACGGCAAGCCATAAAAATAAAGGGACTTTAGAAACCATTAGGGAGGTTAAAGTATTATACCCTTATAAGACTTTGCACACCAATATTGTAAAGAATAGTTTGGTGCTTTTTTTAGCCGAAATGTTGGGCAGCAGTATTCAAGAAGAACAGCAAGACACGGGTTTATACGATTATCTCGAAAATAGTTTTCGGTGGTTGGATCGTAATGAAAAAATTGCCGATTTTCACTTGTTGTTTTTAGTGAATCTGACCAAGTTTTTGGGCTTCTATCCAGAGGAATCAGAGGGTACAGCAGCCTATTTCGATTTGTTAGAGGGGCAATTTGTTTCGAGCCCTACATTGAACCCTTTAATTGAAAATGAAAATACGACATATTTCAAAAAACTTTTGGGCATAAAATTTGATGCACTTAAAGAGATAAGAATAACCAAAGGTGTCCGTGAATCACTTTTAAAATCAGTAATTCTCTATTTTGAATTACATTTGCACGGATTTAGAAAACCCAAGTCTTTGGCCGTTTTAAATGCAGTTTTTGACTAGTATGCGCAATGTAGCTCTGCTTATTTTTTTCCTTCTAGTTTCTTTAGCGACCATGGCCCAACAGGCGGTTGTTTTAGATGCCGATTCTGGCAATGAGATAGTCAATGTTGCTGTTTTTAATCAAGATAAATCAAAAACAGCGGTCACCGATTTTGACGGTAGCTGCGACCTTTTCATTTTTGGCAAAAACGAGCGTATTACCTTTAAACACATAAGTTATGAGGCTATTACAACCACTATTGCCCAACTTTCAAAAAGAGGAAATCGGGTTTATCTAAATTTAAAACCGGAACAATTAGAAGAGGTGGTGATGTCTGTTTCAAAGTGGGAACAACAACGCAAAGATGTCCCACAAAAAATAGTGGCTATAGACGCTAGGACTATTGCGTTTACAAACCCGCAAACCTCAGCGGACCTATTACAAAATAGTGGTAAGGTCTTTGTTCAAAAGAGTCAGTTAGGCGGTGGCAGCCCTTTAATTAGAGGTTTTGCAACCAATCGATTACTACTCTCTGTAGACGGCGTACGTATGAACAACGCCATTTTTAGGGGCGGAAATGTTCAAAACGTTATTTCGATAGACCCTTTTACCATTAAGAATACCGAAATTATATTTGGCCCAGGTTCTGTTATTTATGGTAGTGACGCCATTGGTGGGGTAATGAATTTTTTTACGCAAGACCCTAGGTTTTCATATACCGATAGCCTTACTTTTTCAGGTAAGGCGGCCTATCGGTTTGCTACTGCAAATAATGAGAATACCGTACACCTAGATTTTAACTTGGGGCACCAAACTTGGGCCTCGTACACTAGTTTCACTTACAATAGTTTTGGTGATTTAATGATGGGTGAACATGGCCCTGACTCGTATTTGCGAAACAATTTTGTCGCCCGTGAAAATGGTCAAGACATCTTGGTACAGAATAACGACCCTAAAAAACAAGTGCCTTCGGGCTATGACCAGATTAATTTTCTTCAAAAATTTAGATATCGACCTAACAGAAATTGGAATTATGATTTAGGCCTGTATTATTCCGAAACTTCTGATTATTCACGTTACGACCGTCTAATTAGACCAGACGACGCTGGTACTGGCCTTCGTTCTGCAGAGTGGTTCTACGGTCCGCAAAAATGGTTTATGACCAATTTGCGAGCAACGCAGCAGGGAAAAAATCGGTTTTACGATGGTTTAAAAATTACGGCGGCTTATCAGTTTTTTGAAGAAAGTAGAATTAGTAGAAACTTTCAAGAAGTTGTTCGAAATACGACAACCGAACAGGTAGATGCCCTATCGTTAAACCTTGATTTTGAAAACAAGAAAATCGGGAATCTTCGTTTGTATTATGGTGCCGAATATATTTTTAATAAAATAGGCTCTACCGGGCAAAATCTAAACATTGATACAGGTGAAATCTCGGGTGCAGTTTCTAGACATCCGGATGGTTCTACTTGGCAGACGCTGGCGGGTTATATTAATGGAGAGTATCAAATTCAGCCCAATCTGACCCTGTTATCAGGATTGCGATACAGCCAGGTTTATGTAAATGCTGATTTTGATACTACCTTTTTTCCCTTTCCTTTTGAGGAGGCCAGCGTAAGCTCTGGGGCACTTACAGGTAGTTTGGGTATGAGTTGGTTTCCAAAAGCTGATTTACAGATTACTTTAAACGGATCAACTGGTTTTAGGGCACCAAATATTGATGATATTGGAAAGGTTTTTGATTCTGAACCTGGTTCGGTAGTAGTGCCAAACCCTGATTTGGTTTCAGAATATGCATACAATGCGGAGCTAGGGGTAAGTAAGAATTTTAATGATAAATTGGTGTTGAAAGGTGCCGCTTTTTACACCTATTTGGTAGACGCTTTGGTGCGTAGGGATTTTGAGTTCAATGGGCAGTCTCAAATTGAATATAATGGCGAATTGAGCAATGTACAGGCCATACAGAATGCTGCCAAAGCCTATGTATATGGCTTTGAGTTTGGCGTGGAGGCTTTTATGAACGAGAATTGGTCTTTCTTAGGGAATTTGACTTTAACTGAGGGTGTAGAAGAGGATGATGATGGAACCGATTCTGCTGCACGCCACGTCGCCCCGACCTTTGCAGATGCCCACCTAGTATGGAAAAACCAGAAACTTAAGGCAGATTTTTTCTTGAACTATAATGGCGAAATCCCTTTTGCAGATTTGGCCATTTCAGAACGTAACAAGCCTTTTATTTATGCCAGTGACCAAAACGGCAACCCTTTTTCACCATCTTGGTATACGCTTAACTTTCGCTCGCAGTACCAGATTTCGAATGCCTTAAAAACAACATTGAGTTTAGAGAATATTACGAATCAACGTTACCGAACATACTCTTCCGGTATTGTAGCACCGGGCACAAATTTGATTTTGGGGCTAGGGTATACGTTCTAAAAACAAAAACCCCAACCAATAAAGGCTAGGGTTTTTAAATGATTTGGAACAAAAGTGTTTAGTGGTCGTCAGTCGCTTCCTCTACTTCTTTCGCTACTTTATTAGCGGCATCTTTTACTTCATCACCGGCTTTGGTCATGGCATCTTTAGCGTCAGCACCCATTTTTTCGGCACCTTCTTTTAAGTTTTCACCAGCTTTTTTAATGCTATCCATGGCACTTTCAGCTCCTTCTTTCATTTCCTCTCCAACTTCTTTTGCTTTATCCATTGCATTTTCACCAGCTTCTTTAAGATCGTCTCCGGCTTCTTTTAAGTTGTCACCAGCTTCTTCTAATGCACTTTCTGTTGCCTCGGCAGCGTCTTCAGCTTTCTTTTCTACCTCTTTACAAGAAGTTAAAACAGAAGCTGTCATTGATAATGCCAATACGGCAAGAAATACTTTTTTCATTTTTAATAGTTTTTGTGTTTGTTATGGTACATATACGGTTAAAAATAGGTTTTAGATGTAAACCGTTACATATTAGACACATTATACGCATTTAGGTCACTGAATACGATTGAAATCCATCTAAATTTTTATTTTTGCAAACTTGGAATTCTTGAAGAAAGCCTATATGAAGTTTGCAGAGTATAAAGGATTGAACTTGCCAAAAGTGGCCGATGAAATATTGGACTACTGGAAGGAGAATAACATCTTCGAAAAAAGTGTCGCTACACGTGAGGGTAAGAAAAGTTATGTCTTTTACGAAGGGCCACCTTCGGCAAACGGAATGCCAGGTATTCATCACGTAATGGCACGTACCATAAAGGATATTTTCCCTAGGTATAAAACAATGAAGGGCTTTCAGGTAAAGCGCAAGGCGGGTTGGGATACGCATGGTCTGCCCATAGAACTTGGTGTAGAAAAAGAACTGGGTATTACCAAAGAAGATATAGGTGCTAAAATTTCTGTTGAAGAATATAATGCTGCTTGTAAAAAAGCGGTGATGCGCTACACCGATGTGTGGAACGAGATGACCGAAAAAGTAGGCTATTGGGTAGATATGGATGATCCATACATTACCTACAAGTCGAAATACATGGAATCTGTTTGGTGGTTGCTGAAACAGATTTATGACAAGGGTTTAATTTATAAAGGCTACACCATTCAGCCTTATTCTCCAAAAGCGGGAACCGGTTTAAGCTCACATGAGTTGAATCAGCCTGGAACGTATCAAGATGTAACGGATACAACAGTAACCGCCCAATTTAAAGCGGTTGAAAGTACTTTGCCAGAATTCTTAAAAAGATTTGACCATTTACATTTCTTGGCTTGGACGACAACGCCATGGACCTTACCAAGTAATACGGCATTGACTGTTGGCGCTAAAATTGATTATGTGGTGGTGGCAACATACAACCAATATACTTTTGAGCCAGTACATGTAATCTTGGCCAAAAATTTGGTAAACAAGCAATTTACAGGAAAGTATGAGCAGACCGACGATGTTGCGGTACTTTCTGGTTATTCTAAGGAAAACAAAAAAATACCTTATCTAATCGCTGCCGAGTGTAAAGGGGCAGACCTTTTAGAAATTAGATATGAGCAACTAATAGATTATGCTTCTCCATACCAAAACGCTGAAAATGCGTTTCGGGTTATTGCTGGCGATTTTGTTACCACTGAAGATGGTACCGGTATTGTGCATACCGCACCTACATTTGGAGCAGATGATGCCCTGGTGGCTAAATTGGCAAAGCCAGAAGTACCGCCTTTATTGGTGCTGGATGAAAGTAAAAATCCGGTTCCGCTCGTTGACTTGCAGGGCAAGTTTAGACCTGAACTTAAGGAGTTTGGGGGTAAATACGTAAAGAACGAGTATTATAATGATGGCGAAGCTCCTGAACGATCTATCGATGTAGAAATCGCCATTAAGTTAAAAGAAGAGAACAAGGCTTTTAAGGTAGAAAAGTATGTACACAGTTACCCTAACTGTTGGCGTACCGATAAGCCCATTTTATATTATCCTCTAGATTCATGGTTCATCAAAATAACGGATGTCAAAGACCGAATGTTCGAACTCAATGAAACTATTAATTGGAAACCAAAATCAACTGGTGAAGGCCGTTTTGGCAATTGGTTGGCCAATGCGAATGACTGGAATCTTTCACGCTCGCGCTATTGGGGTATTCCATTGCCTATTTGGCGTACAGAAGATGGTTCGGAACAATTAATGATTGGCTCGGTTTCGGAACTTAAGGCCGAAATGGCAAAAGCTATAGAAGCAGGAGTTCTTGAAAAAGACATTTTTGAAGACTTTGTTGTGGGTGACATGAGTGAAGCGAACTACGATAAAATCGATCTACATAAAAACATTGTAGACCAAATAACATTGGTTTCTTCTTCTGGTAAGTCTATGAAGCGTGAGTCTGACCTTATTGATGTTTGGTTCGATAGTGGTTCAATGCCCTATGCGCAATGGCATTATCCTTTTGAGAATAAGGATTTGATTGATAAAGGAGAGACTTTTCCGGCAGATTTTATAGCGGAAGGTGTAGACCAAACTAGAGGTTGGTTCTATACTTTGCATGCGATAGGGACCATGGTTTTTGATGCTGTGGCGTACAAGAACGTGGTATCGAACGGACTTGTATTGGATAAAGAAGGTAAGAAGATGTCCAAACGTTTGGGTAACGCGGTTGACCCCTTTGTTACCCTGCCAGAACACGGCGCAGACGCTACGCGTTGGTATATGATTTCCAATGCCAATCCGTGGGATAATTTAAAATTTGATATCGACGGTATCGTTGAAGTAAAACGAAAGTTTTTTGGCACACTTTATAACACCTATTCGTTCTTTTCTTTATACGCAAATATTGATGAGTTCAGTTATGCCGAAAAAGAAATTGAATTGGCCGATAGACCAGAGTTGGATCAATGGATATTGTCTGAATTGAATACCATAATTCAAAAAGTGGATGAAGCCTATAATGACTACGAGCCAACCAGGGCTGCACGTGTTATTTCAGACTTCGTACAAGAAAACTTAAGCAATTGGTATGTACGTTTGAGCAGAAGACGTTTCTGGAAAGGTGATTATCAGCATGATAAAATTTCGGCATACCAGACTTTGTATAGCTGTTTAAAAACGGTTGCAAAATTATCGGCACCGATCGCTCCATTCTTTATGGACAGATTGTATAAAGATTTGGATGCAGTTACCGGTAAAGAGGGCTTTGAAAGTGTGCATTTGGCAAACTTCCCGGCTTTTGATAAAACAATGGTAAATGCCAATCTAGAAAGTAAAATGCAGACGGCACAAAAGATTTCATCTTTAGTTTTATCCATCCGTCAGAAAGAAAAAATCAAGGTTCGCCAGCCCTTACAAAAGATAATGGTGCCTGTTTTAAATGATTCGCAACGGTCCGAAATCGAAGCAGTTGTAGATCTTATTAAATCAGAAGTCAATGTAAAGGAAATAGAACTGATGGATGATGCATCAGGAATTCTAGTGAAGCAAATAAAACCTAATTTTAAAGTTTTGGGACCAAAATTTGGCAAAGACATGAAGGCCGTAGCCAATGCAGTCAATGCTTTACAAAAGGAAGATATCCAAAAAATCGAGCAGGAAGGCGAAATAACGCTGGAATTGGATAATAAAAGTATTAATTTACAGTTGTCTGATGTAGAAATCTTCTCTCAAGACATCGAAGGATGGTTGGTAGCGACTTCTGGTCCGTTAACAGTCGCCTTGGACGTTACAATTGACGAAAGTCTTAAAAATGAGGGAATTGCTAGAGAATTGGTAAATAGAATCCAGAATTTAAGAAAAGAATCTGGTTTTGAGGTTACCGATAAAATAGATTTAAAAATATTAAAGGATGGTTTTATCGAAAAAGCCATTGCGGCTAACGAGACATATTTAAAGAGCGAAACACTAACAGCAGAACTAGTATATGAAGAACGTTTAGAAGAAGGCACGGAAATTGCTTTCGATGACGTGAACACTAAATTGTTTATCCAAAAACACTAAAAATGGCACAAGATTTAAAAGTTAGATACTCAGATAAAGACCTTGGGGAGTTTAAGGTCTTAATCGAAGAAAAAATAGAAAAGGCAAAGAATCACTTAGAGTTGTTGAAAAGCGCCTATATGAACGATGGTAATAACGGTACTGATGATACTTCACCTACCTTTAAAGCTTTTGAAGAGGGTTCTGAAACCATGAGCAAAGAGGCTAATACGCAATTAGCTATAAGACAAGAGAAGTTTATTCGTGATTTAAAGAACGCTTTGCTCAGAATTGAGAACAAAACCTATGGTATTTGCCGTGTAACCGGTAAGCTGATTAATAAAGAGCGCCTTAAACTAGTTCCTCACGCGACATTGAGCATTGAGGCCAAAAATATGCAGAAATAATAAAAACGCCTTAGGGCGTTTTTTTGTTGATGAGGATTCTATTAGTAGTTATAACAGTTTTGCTTTTAACCCATTCGTTGATGGGGCAAAAAACAATCCGTAAAACGATTATAAATTCTGAAAAGCAGTCCATACAAGTTGACACCAAAAATTGTTATCTGGTTACGCTAGAAACTTCTAAAGAGAGCGAGTTAAAAGTAGAGGCGAGTATAGAGGGGGAATATGAAAAAGATTTGGCTGTAAAGATTGAAGAAGATGGGGCTAACGTACTAGTAAGTGCGGACTTTTTGCCCAATTTTGTTGCCCCAAACGATAAGTTAAGTGCGCATAAGGTAATTTCTATTTCACTCAAAATTACGATTCCCAGTTATTGTAATGTAAATGTCTATGGCACAAACAGTAAAGTATTGGCTTCGGGGAAATACAAGTACTTAAAAGTAAGTTCCGATACAGGGGATTGCAGTATGGTTAATGTTGTTGAAAATGTAGAAGTAAAGACACAGAAAGGAACAATTAACATTACTGCAAAAGAAGGAAAAATAACGGCAGAAAGTACTTATGGTAAGGTGCAATTAGCAAAAATTCCCACAGGAAATTCAAGTTACAGACTTGTCTCCGTAGAAGGGGATATCTACGTAAATAAAACCGATTAATATGGCTATTTTTGCCCCAGTTATCAAATAGAAATGAATTTAAAGAAATCTATTTTACTTATTGTTATCATCTTGGTCATAGACCAATTGAGCAAAATATATATTAAAACAAATTTTGTTTTAGGCGAATCTGTTCAGGTTTTTAGCTGGTTTAAAATTTTGTTTATTGAAAACGAAGGGGCTGCTTGGGGTACAAAGCTTAGCGATATTCTACCTATTTCTGAGTCATTAGGAAAATTGTTTTTAACCATATTCCGTTTATTCGCGATTTTCGGTATAGGGTATTGGCTTTTTGATATCATCAAAAAGAAATCTCCCAAAGTACTGATACTTGCCGTATCCTTGATTTTTGCTGGGGCCTTGGGTAATATTATAGACTCTGTTTTTTACGGACTGTTGTTTAATGACAGTAATAACCAAGTTGCCGAATTGTTTTCTAATGAACCTTACGGTAATATCTTTTATGGAAAAGTGGTAGACATGCTGTACTTTCCTTTGATTGATACTACTTGGCCAGAATGGGTGCCTCGTGTTGGAGGTAAAAACTTTCGATTTTTCGAACCTATTTTTAATATCGCGGATACTGCGATAAGCACTGGGGTCGGAATTTTGATTTTCTTTAATAAAAGAGCCTTCGCAAAGACAGAAAGTTAAAATTCATATACTTTTTCTGGTGTAACGCAGTAGTCTAAAGGTATGTCATGCTTGTCAACATCTTCGATTTCCCTTTCAGCTTCAAAAAAAGATAGCCCTATTTTTAAGACATTGGCATTGCATTTTTCGAGAAATGTATCGTAAAACCCTTTTCCGTATCCTACTCTATTTCCTTTTAAATCAAAAGCAAGTAGGGGGATAAAAACAACTTCTAGTTGTTTTTCATCAATAAGAATACCATTTACGGGTTCTGGAATATTCCATTTGTTTTTTTTGAGCAGTGTGCTGTCGGTAAGAAGAAAATGCTCCAGTTGCTTTTCTCCCACTGTTTTAGGTACAATAACATTTTTATCCTTACCATGAAGCAAGGTTAAAAGATAAGAGGTATCAACCTCTTTACTTTCGGTAATGGTCAAGAAAACATGATAATAAAAAAAACTCCAAATATTCATTTGGAGTATATTATTGGAAATTTTTAAACTCTGACTTTGTATGGTTTCGAAACTAAGTTTTCTCCTTTTGTTTCGGTAGGCCTCTCTAAGTTCAATTTTTCGCATCTAACTTCTTAAAATAGAAGATACTGTTGGGGGCAGTTTAAGATAAGTTCTACTCTCTCGTTGAGACAGCAAAGTAGATTTTGAAGAAAAGCATCAAAATCAGATACATACCTAAAACAATTAAATAGTTTTCCATAGGGGGTAACTTTAATTTGATTTAAATATAAAGAAAAATTTTACATACAACCTATGAACTGCGCAATTTTATCGTTGAATTACACTTTTTTTTGTAGTTTTTTTAAGAAAAAGAAAATTAATTCTTCAGTTTAATGTAATAGTTAACAACAACATACTATGTATTTAGGTTTTGTAAACCACATGTAATTCTAAGGTTATCACATTGATTTTTGAGTTAAAAAATTAAAAACGATTCATGCTTTTTTAAAAAGGTAGTAATTTAACCAAGTGTACTGCACCTTAAATTTCTTAAAGCTCACATGGTACATTTACCGATTGAAGTTCAAATAAGTTCGTTGCCCAATAGCCCCGGTGTTTATCAGTTTTACGATGAATCCGATACTATTATTTATGTAGGTAAGGCTAAAAATCTCAAGAAACGGGTGTCATCATACTTTACCAAAAACCACGAATATGGAAAGACGCGGGTATTGGTGAAAAAAATAAGGTCTATCAAGCATATTGTAGTAGCTACCGAATCAGATGCATTACTACTTGAAAATAATTTTATTAAAAAATACCAACCTAGGTATAATGTGTTGCTTAAAGACGATAAGTCTTACCCCTGGATTTGTATAAAAAATGAGCGTTTCCCTCGGATATTTCCAACCAGAAAGTTGATTAAGGATGGGTCGGAATATTTTGGTCCGTACACGAGTATGAAGACGGTAAAGACACTTTTGGATTTGATTAAAAGTGTTTATCCACTAAGAACATGTAATTATGACCTTTCGGAGGAGAAAATAAATGCTGGCAAGTACAAGCGATGTCTTGAGTTTCATTTGGGTAATTGTAAAGCACCGTGTGAAAATTTGCAAGAAGCCGTCGAATATCACAAACAAATAGATGATATTAGAGACATCATCAAGGGAAACTTTAAAAGCTCATTACTCTATTTTAAACATCAGATGAAAACGCTCGCAGCAGAAATGGAGTTTGAAAAAGCGCAGCGTATCAAAGAGAAAATAGAAGTATTGGAAAACTACCAGGTAAAATCGACAGTTGTCAATCCTAAAATTAGCAATGTTGATATTTTCTCTATTTTTTCTGATGAGACCCATGCCTACGTGAATTTTTTACAAGTTTCTCACGGATTAATTATAAGATCACACACCCTAGAAATAAAAAAGAAACTAGAAGAAACAGATGAAGAGTTATTGCAATTGGCCATCGTTGAACTGCGCCAACGTTTTAAATCTGATTCTAAAGAATTGTACCTGCCTTTTGCCGTTGAAGTGGATAAGGATGTTAAGATTACTATCCCAAAATTAGGAGATAAGAAAAAACTATTGGATCTATCAACCCGAAATGCCAAATTCTTCAGGCAAGAGCGCTTTAAGCAAATAAAAATAGTAGACCCAGATCGCCACGCCAAACGTATCATGGCACAAATCAAGTCCGACTTAAGGTTGTCCGAAGCCCCAACACATATAGAGTGTTTTGACAACTCTAATATTCAAGGAACTAATCCCGTAGCGGCCTGTGTTGTTTTTAGAGACGGTAAGCCGGCAAAGAAAGAGTACCGCCATTATAATATAAAGACGGTTGAAGGTCCAGATGATTTTGCCTCAATGGAAGAGGTCGTATTTAGAAGGTATAAAAGACTGTTGAACGAGGCTCAAGATTTGCCACAGTTAATTGTAATTGACGGTGGCAAAGGGCAATTATCATCAGCACTAAAGAGCCTAGACATTTTAGGTTTAAGAGGTAAAATTGCTATTATAGGTATAGCCAAGCGGTTGGAAGAAATCTATTTTCCTGAAGACCCGATTCCTCTATACCTAGATAAAAAATCCGAAACGCTAAAAATTATCCAACAACTTCGTAACGAGGCGCACCGTTTTGGTATTTCTTTTCACAGAAATAAGCGAAGTAAAGCAGCCATTAATTCAGAGCTGGAAAAGATTGAAGGTATAGGCGGGAAAACCGCTGAGCAATTGCTTAAAAGTTTTAAATCGGTAAAAAGAATACGCGAGGCATCAATAGATAATCTGGCAAAGTCAATAGGTATGGCCAAAGCCAAAAAAGTTTATGAATCATTTCATTAAGAATGGAATTCGAATGAAGAAAAAGATAACACTTCTTTTACTTTTAGTATGTACTTTGGTATGCTCACAAGAAGAACCTAAAGTTGGGCTTGTACTAAGCGGTGGAGGTGCAAAAGGGCTAGCACATATCGGGGCGCTAAAAATAATTGAAGAAGCTGGGGTAGAGATAGATTATATAGGCGGCACCAGTATGGGTGCTATAGTGGGTGCCTTGTATGCTTCGGGCTATACGGCTAATGAATTGGATTCGATATTTAAATCAACAGATTTTTCAAAGCTAATTCAAGATAATGTGCCGAGAGGGGCAAAATCATTTTATGAAAAGGACGATTCTGAGCGCTATGCTCTAGGTTTGCCTTTTGATAACTTTAAAGTTTCCTTTCCAGAAGCGATATCCGGAGGGCAAAATATCTACAATGAATTCGTTCGCTTATTGTTCCATGTAAAGGATATAAGAGATTTTAATAAACTTCCAATCCCTTTTTTATGTATCGCTACCAACGTTGAGACCGGCGATCCTATATTGTTAGATAGTGGCTACTTGCCTGAAGCTATTATGGCAAGTGGTACATTACCTTCTCTATTTGAACCAACAGAGTTGGATGGTAAAATATTTATAGATGGGGGTGTGGTCAATAACTATCCAATAGATGAGGTTAAAAATCTAGGAGCAGATGTTATTATTGGTATCGATGTGCAAGATGCTTTGGCCAAAAGAGAATCTTTATCATCGGCAACGGAAGTTTTATTGCAAATAAATAATTACCGTACCGTAAATGATATGGTTAAAAAAAGGGAAGAAACAGACATCTATATTCAACCCAATATCGAAGATTTTTCAGTAATTGATTTTGAAAAGGGATCAACAATTATTGAGATAGGGGAAATTGGGGCAAAAGAAAAATGGATGGATTTAAAGGCCTTGGCGGAAAAAAAACAATCGAAACGGGCAAATCGAATTATAGGAAAAAGTATGGATAGCCTCAGTATCAATAGATTGATTATAGAAGGCAACAATAGATACACCAGAGGATATATCAAAGGAAAGCTGCGTTTTAATCTTGCAGATAAAATTCCGTTCGAGAAATTAAAGCAGGGAATTAATAACCTTGCTGCAACGGGTAATTTTAAAGCGATACGGTACGAGTTGGTCTCAAATGGTCTTGGTACAGATTTGATCTTGAAATTAAAAGAGAATGCCACCAAGATGTATATTAAAATGAGCGCTCATTATGATGATTTATATAAAAGTGCGGCTTTGTTGAACATTACCAGAAAAAACCTATTGCTAAAAGATGATGTGGCGTCATTTGATTTTATTTTGGGCGATCATGTGCGCTACAATTTTCAGTACTACTTAGATAAAGGGTTTTACTGGAGTTTTGGGGTAAATTCGAATTTTAATGACTTTGATAAAGAGGTTGATTTTGGTCTTATACGTTCAAATTTTGATGTGCCCGATGACCCAAATATCAGCGAAATCAATCTTGATGTAACAGACTTGACCAATCAAGTATATCTGCAAACTGTTTTAAAAGAAGAATTTGCTTTTAGCATTGGTCTTGAACATAAATTGTTGCGCTATAGTACAAGAACTTTAAATAATAATATAGGCGCACTAGCAGCTGTTCCTCCTCCTACTGATCGTACTTTTTTTGAAAACAGCAACTATTTTAGCACCTACGGAAAGTTAAAACTCGATACTTATGATGACAAGTACTTTCCGACTAAAGGATTATATTTTGATGGAGATTTTCACTATTACATACTTTCTTCTGATTTTAATAATAATTTTAAGGATTTTTCGATAACCAAGGCACGCATGGGAGGGGCATTTACATGGCTCAAAAATTTGACCTTAAATATTGAAACTGAGGGTGGCTTTAAGTTAGGGACCTCGAATGTATCTTCTTTCGATTTTATTTTAGGAGGATTTGGCAGTGAACCGACTCACAACTTTATTCCCTTTTTCGGGTATGATTTTTTATCACTCCCGGGCAATAGTTTCGTAAAGGCTTACGCCAGGTTGGACTACGAATTCGCTCCAAAAAATCATGCACTTTTTACCGCCAACGTTGCAAATGTAGATGATGACCTATTCAGAACGGGAGAGTGGTTTACAGAACCTAATTTTTCAGGTTATGGCATCGGTTATGGGTTCGAATCTTTCCTTGGCCCTTTGCAGATTTATTATTCATGGTCGCCACAACGGAATGAGAGCGAAGTCCTTTTTAGCATTGGGTATTGGTTTTAGCAAAATATTATCCTAAAAAATGGTAATTATTCTTAAAAGAAAACCAACTATGGTCAAGCTAAGTTAAAGTACGTTAAAACCTGAGATTTCTAAGTTAAGCTGTCATACATTTGTATAACAAGAGGGGTGGTTCCCTCACTACTTTAAGTATTGGTTTTTCATAATTTAAAGTTTGGTTGGTTATTTAGAGAAAGCCCTGATGTAAGCATCAGGGCTTTTTTTGTACAATACTTTGGAATAACTTTTGTTTTAGTAAAAGTAAATGTGCGAATAAAGCCATTTTATATAGTATTTTTAATGTTAGTTTATCTGCTATGAAAAAACTTACTTTCATCATTATTTCATTTTTGATGCTGGGTGTTTCAGCACAACAGAAACCTGCCTACAAGGCTGGTGAGTGGTTGAAGTTCAGAATTCACTATGGCATTTTTAATGCAAGTTTTGCCACTCTAAAACTTACCTCAGAAAACTTAAATGGAACGCCGGTTTATCATGCCGTGGGCAAAGGTAGAACTACTGGTATGGCAAGATGGTTTTTTAAGGTCGATGATAGGTATGAAAGCTATTTTGATAAGTATAACAGCAAACCCTATCGTTTTGTCAGAAAAATAGACGAGGGGGGCTATACTAAGGATATTGAAATAAATTTCGACTACGATAAATCATCCGCTTTACTTGAAGATAAAAAGAACAAGAAAGATTATAATATTGCGATTAATCACAAGGTGCAAGATTTAATTTCGGCCTCATATTATCTTAGAAGTAATTATGATCTTGAAGACTTTAAAGTGGGAGAAAGTATCAGTATTGATATGTTGTATGATGATGACGGAATGTACAAGTTCAAATTAAAATTTTTAGGTACTGAAGTGGTTAAAACCAAGTATGGAAAAGTAGACTGCTTAAAATTTAGGCCTTATGTACAATCAGGCAGGGTTTTTAAAGAGCAAGAAAGCTTAACTTTGTGGGTATCGAACGATTTAAATAAGATTCCTATTCGTATAAAGGCAGATTTGGCCGTAGGCTCGATCAAAGCAGATTTAGATGGATATAATGGACTTAAAAATCAGTTCAAGATAATTATGAAGTGATCACTAAATGAAGAAAGACGAGCTAATTGAGTCCCAAATCAACAAGCTTGAAGAAAAGTTTAAAAATTCAGGACAAGACCTTAGCTCTTACCTCGACGGTCTACTTTACCAAAGGTATTTAACCTATTGGGACTATATTCATCTAGATACGCTTCTAAGTATACAGGTGCCCAAAACACACTTTCCTGATGAGGAGATTTTTATCATGTACCATCAAATTACCGAGCTGTATTTCAAGCTTATTTTGCATGAACAGAAACAGTTGGTAGAAGATAAATCACAAGATCTTGAGTTTTTTATAAACAAGGTGCATCGTATCAATAGTTATTACAAAGCACTGACCTCTTCTTTTAGTATTATGATAAAGGGGATGGACCGTGAACAATTTTTACGTTATCGAATGGCGCTGCTTCCTGCAAGTGGCTTTCAATCTGCGCAATACAGAATGATCGAGATTTACGCCACACCTATGGAAAATTTGGTGCATCACACGCAAAGGGCTGATTTTTCTGTTGCAAATTCTATTGAGGAATTATATGAACACATCTATTGGAAAAAGGGCGCGACGGATATTACTACCGGTGAAAAAACACTTACTTTAAAACAGTTTGAATTTAGATATACCCCAAGATTATTAAGAATTGCCAACCAAGTGAAGGGTAATACGATGTATAGTAAATACCTTAATCTTCCCTCAAAATCAAAGGAGAACAAAGAATTAATCGAGGTCTTGAAAGAATTGGATGTGAACGCCAATGTTAATTGGCCACTAATGCACATGGGTTCCGCATACCGTTATCTGGGTAAGGATAAAGCACCTGTTGATGCCACTGGGGGCACTAATTGGAAAGCGTATTTACCTCCAAGTTTTCAGAAAATAATATTTTTCCCAAATTTGCATTCAGAAATGGAGTTGAATACCTGGGGGAAACAGTGGGTAGATCATATTTTTAATCCAAATAATAAAGCGTAAAATGCATAAATATTGGGGCGCTATTTTAGCATTGACCATCTTTATATCATGTAAAGAAAACAAACCTGTGCAACCAAAAGAAATTGCACAAATACCTATTGAAGAGCCGGTTGTAAAAAGGTTTGGATTCGATTTTGACGGGTACAGCATTGTTCAAGATACTGTTCGCAACGGTGATAGTTTTGGTCAATTAATGCTAAAGAACAATGTAGATTATGAAAAAGTAATTACCATTTCTGAAAAGTTCAGAGATACTTTCGATGTTCGAAAGATTAATGTTGGCAAGCCCTATTTTATTTTAAAATCTAAAGATTCTTTAGAAAAGGCCCAAGTATTCATTTATCAGAATGACAAGATAAATTATACTGTTTTTGACTTACAAGATTCGGCAAAAGTCTATAGGAGTAAAAGAAGGGTAAGTTATAAGGAGCGGGAAATAGCGGGGGAGATCAAGAATTCACTATCTCTTGATATGGATTCTTTAGGTGTTGACTATAATGTGACCTTGAATTTAGCCGATATTTATGCTTGGACTATTGATTTCTTTAGGCTAGAAAAAGGGGATAAGTTCAAAATTATTTATGATGAGCGCTACATTAATGATTCTATTTATGCTGGCGTTGGGCCTATAAAAGCAGCCTATTTTAAACATAAGGGCAAGCCTATTTATGCATTTCCCTACGTGGCAGATTCTTTAAAAAGCCTCACAGATTATTACGACCAAGATGCAAATAACCTTCGAAGTACTTTTTTAAAGGCGCCTATTAAATTTAACTATCGCTTGTCTTCAAGATATAATTTAAGAAGACGAATTGCCTATTATGGCTATAAAGTTAGGCCTCATAAAGGCACTGATTATGCAGCGGCAATTGGAACGCCTATAGTGGCCACAGCAGATGGTACCGTAACGGAGTCTAGAAGAAGAGGGGGTAACGGCAAGTATGTTAAGATAAAACACAATGGAACCTATAGTACACAGTACTTGCATATGAAGGCTCAAAAGGTGAAAAAAGGGGAATATGTCAGGCAAGGTGATGTGATTGGATGGGTAGGGATGACAGGCAATACAGGTGGCCCCCATGTTTGTTATCGTTTTTGGAAAAATGGCAGGCAAGTTGATCCTCTTCGAGAAAAATTACCCTCAGCTGATCCAATAGTCGATTCTTTACGAACCGCTTATTTAGAACATATTGAACCGATTAAGACACAGTTAGATTGTATTGAATATCAAGAACCCAAAGGACAAGAAGAAGATTTAATCACACTTAACCAACAAGATGACACTACCAAAAATCAATCCGACAGCAACTAAGGCTTGGTCAGAACTTGCTTCACACTTTGAAGCTTCAAAAGAAAAACAGTTAAAAGATTTATTTCTTCAAGACCACAAAAGAGCGGCAAAGTTTGCTATTGAATGGAAAGATTTCTACGTAGATTTTTCAAAAAACAGAATTACTGATGAGACCCTATCATTGTTGCTGCAACTGGCCGATGAGGTAGGCCTCAAAGAAGCTATTAGCAGTTATTATAGTGGCGAAAAAATAAACCAAACAGAAGACAGGTCTGTCTTGCATACGGCTTTAAGAGCTAAAAAAGGAGATGCAATTCTTGTTGATGGAGTTAATGTGGTGCCCGAAGTTTATGGGGTAAAAGAACATATAAAAGTTTTTAGCCAGGCTATTATATCAGGTGAGAAAACCGGATTTACAGGAAAAGCCTTCACAGATGTCGTTAACATTGGCATTGGAGGCTCAGACCTGGGGCCTGCAATGGTCACGGAATCCCTTAAGTTCTATAAAAATCATTTAAAGCTTCATTTTGTAAGTAATGTTGATGGCGACCATGTAAATGAAGTGCTCAAAGAACTTAATGCAGAGACCACTTTATTTGTTGTTGTTTCTAAAACTTTTACTACGGAAGAAACCCTTAGCAACGCCACCACGATTAAAGAGTGGTTTTTAAAATATGCCTCACAAAAAGATATTGCTGCGCATTTTGCTGCGGTGTCTACCAATACTGAAAAGATCGAGGAATTCGGAATTGCCCAAGAGAATGTTTTTCCAATGTGGGATTGGGTAGGGGGGCGTTTTTCACTATGGAGCGCCGTAGGCTTATCAATCGCTTTAGCTGTTGGGTATGAAAACTTTGATGAACTATTGGCAGGAGCTAACGAAATGGATGTCCATTTTAAAGAAGCTGACTTCAAAGAAAATATCCCCGTAATACTGGCACTGTTAAGTGTTTGGTATAATAATTTTTACGGTGCGGAAACAGAAGCTATTATACCTTACACCCAATATTTAAGTCGTTTTTCAGCATACTTGCAGCAAGGGATAATGGAAAGTAATGGTAAAAGTGTTGATCGTGAAGGAAACAAAATTCCTTACCAGACAGGTACTATAATTTGGGGCGAACCAGGCACAAATTCACAACATGCATTCTTTCAATTAATTCATCAGGGAACAAAAGTGATTCCGACCGACTTTATTGGTTTTAAGTATTCCTTACATGGAAATAAGGGTCATCACAACAAACTAATGGCCAATTTCTTTGCTCAAACCGAGGCATTGATGAACGGAAAAACAAAAGCCGAAGTAGTAGAGGAACTTAAATCCAATGGTTTAGAACACGACGCTATTGCTAAGTTGGCCAATTTTAAAGTATTTGAAGGAAATAAACCTACCAATACCATATTAATAGAAAAACTTACTCCGAAAACCCTTGGGGCTTTAATAGCTATGTACGAGCATAAAATTTTTGTTCAGGGGATTATTTGGAACATATTTAGTTTTGATCAATGGGGTGTAGAATTGGGCAAACAACTTGCCAAAAACACATTAAAGGATATTGAAAATTCAGATATCGGTAATCATGATTCCTCTACAATGACACTTTTACAAAAATTTAAGAATTAATTCACTTTTTAACAAGCTCAGATTAGTTATAAACAATTGCCTAGTAAGCTTTTAACAAGTTTTGCGTATTACATATCTTAACGTTAGTTTAACACTGCAAAAAGTTTAAAACAAGACTTTTGCAGAGCTAATAAAACAATTAAACACTCAAAACAAATGAAAAAAATTTACTTGGTTATTGTAGCGCTTTTTATTGGTGTTACAGCATTTTCACAGGGGGTTACCACATCTGCAATAGGTGGTAAGATAACTGACAATGCTGGGGAGCCCCTTCCTGGCGCAAGTATTGTTGCTGTTCATACACCTTCAGGTACTGTGTATGGAGCTGCAACAGATTTTGATGGTTTCTACCGAATCTCAGGTATGCGTACCGGAGGTCCTTACACGGTAACGATTTCTTATGTTGGTTTTAATGAAGATGTCAAAGAAGGTGTCTATTTAAATCTTGGTTCAACAGTTAGAATTAGCTCTCAAATGGTAGAATCGGCTACTGCACTTGATGAAGTAGTGGTTACTGCTGTTTCTAATGGGGTATTTGGATCGAACAAAACAGGGACTGAGACCAACATTTCACAACGTCAAGTAGCTACTACTCCAGCAGCTTCACGTTCTATTGCAGATTTTGTTCGTTTAACACCTCAAGCGCAATTGAGTGAGGGTGATGACGGGTTTTCCATCTCTTTGGCTGGGCAGAACAACCGTTATAACGCAATCTATATTGATGGTGCTGTTAATAATGATGTCTTTGGTTTGGCAGGTTCTGGTACTAATGGTGGGCAAACAGGGGTGAATCCACTTTCTGTTGATGCTATTGAAACGTTTCAAATCAACATTGCACCTTTTGATGTTAGGCAGTCTGGTTTCTCAGGAGGTTCTATAAACGCGATAACACGTTCAGGCTCTAATGAATTTGAAGGTTCTGCATACTATTTTACCAGAAATGAAAGTTTGGTTGGTAAAACACCAGGAGCATTAATAAACGAAGGTGATGAGCGTGAAAAAGTAGATGATTTTTCTGCAAACACTTATGGCGTTCGTTTGGGTGGACCACTTATAGAGGATAAGTTATTCTTTTTTGTAAACTATGAAAGAAATGAGACGGAAACTCCTCAGCCATTTACATTCAGTAATTATACGGGTCGCGCATCAGAAGCTGATTTGACTAATTTGAGAAATTTTGTTCAAACTACGTATGATTATGATATTGGTATTTTTGATAATAATACTAGAACTTTAGAAAGTAATACTTTGGTTGCTAAGTTAGATTGGAATATTAATCAAGACCATAATCTATCTTTAAGACATAGCTATGTTGGTGCTGATAATTTGGAAGCACGTAACTCTGGTAACAGAACTATTGGCTTCCTAAATGGTTCTGAATCTTTTGTGTCCAATACCAATTCTACTGCATTGGAATTAAACTCTAGATTTGGCAACAAATTTTCTAATAATTTGGTTGTTGGTTACACTACTGTGCGTGATGATAGAGATCCTTTAGGAAATCCTTTTCCAACCGTTGGAATTCAAGATGGAGACGGTTTTATAAATTTTGGTGCTGAACCTTTTTCAACTGCTAACTTGTTGAATACTGATTACTTAACAATCTCAAACAATTTTGAAATCTACGCTGGTCGTCATACGGTTACTTTAGGTGCGAACGCCGAATTTGCAGATGTTAAAAATTTGTTTTTCGCTTTTAACTTTGGCAGCTATACCTATGAGGATATTTTTGATACGGATGGCAATCTTGTTTCTTCAGGATTGAATGAATTTTTAAATAACAGAGAACCAGAAGAGTTTCAGCACGGGTATTCATTAGTTGGCAGCACTGCAGTTGGAGACGAATCTGACGGTTCTGCTGATTTTAAAACGTCGCAATATGGATTTTACGTGCAAGATGATTTTGCCGTAACCGATGATTTTAAATTAAGTTTTGGAGCGAGAATAGATCTTCCGGTATGGAAATCAGGTCCTGTAAATGAAGATTTCAATACAACTACTGTTGGTATCTTAGAAGCGGCTGGTAAAGATTTACAGGGTGCTCGTGTGGGTCAGGAAATCAGTAATGCGGTTTTCTCTCCACGTTTAGGATTCAATTGGGATGTAAATGGAAACAGAACGACCCAGATAAGAGGTGGTTTAGGGGTATTTACGTCAAGACTTCCTTTGGTATGGCCAGGCGGTACATACAACAATAATGGTATTACCGGTGGATTCTCAGGTTTCTTTAACACGAATGTTACTGAGTTCAATCCAGATGTTAATGACCAAACAAGAGCTGTAGAGCCAGGCACAGGAGGGTTAAGTGGTAACGTAGATTTAATAGCTGCTGATTTTAAATTACCCCAAGTAGCTAAATTTAATATTGCTATTGACCAAAAGCTTCCTTTCTGGGGATTGATAGCTTCTGCAGATTTCTTATATACGGATGTTATCACAGATATCTATTATGAAAACTTAAACATTCCTGCTTCTGTAGGTAATTACGGAGGTGCTGATAACAGACCATTCTATACTAGAAGTTTTGGTGACTTGTTGGACAATACCTATGGTAGAATCATTTTAGCTTCCAATACAGGAGGAGGTAATGCCACCAACGCAACGTTTACTTTGAGAAAACCTTTTGAAAATGGCTTTGCTGGTTCTGTTTCGTATACCTATGGGGAATCTAACAAGATTTTTGATGGTACATCTTCTCAGAACAGCTCCCAATGGAGAAACATCCAAACAGTAAATGGAAAGAACTCAAATATACCTGTAAGTCGTTCTGATTTTGCTCTAGGCAATCGTATAGTCGCTAACGCATCTTACCAGTTGAGTTGGAATGATAATGTTAAAACTACTTTTTCATTATTGTATCAAGGTTTTCAAGGATCACCGTATAGTTTCACTTACAGACCTACCAGAGGTAATGAATTATTAAACGATGACTCAAGGGATAATGCTTTAATATATATTCCAGCAGATGCAAGTGAAATACAGTTCGCCGGTACTCCAGAAGAACAGGCCTCACAATGGCAACAGCTAGATACATTCATTAACAGTATCGATCATTTGCGTGAAAATAGGGGTGGTTATGCTGAACGTAATGGAGAAAGAGGACCATGGAGTCATATTGTTGATTTTAAACTATTACAGGATTTTTCCTTCAACATGGGTGATAAGAAACATACTTTTCAGTTGTCTGCTGATATTTTCAACTTAACGAATTTATTGAATAAGGATTGGGGTCGCTTAAAAAGAGTTGGGAGTAATATAAACCCTTTAACGACTGTCGATACTGATGGGACACCTACTTTTATTATAAACCAAGGCGTTATGGATGACAATGGTAATCCTGATTTTACGGAGTTTGATGATCAAGGAATTCAATCTTCTAGATGGCAAGCGCAGTTAGGTATAAGATACATATTCAACTAAGAAAACTATTTTATAAGTTTAAAACCCCACTAAAAGTGGGGTTTTTTCTTTTAAAGAATTCGTACATTTAGACATCAAAATGCTACTATGGAAATTATAAAAAATCTTCACTCTTACTTTGCTTATGTTGTACTTGCTATTTTAGTTTTAGCTGTTATCAATGCTTTTGCTGGTTGGTTAGGGAAACGAGAGTTTCGATTTGATAAGGACCTGAGAGTAAGTCTTTTTGCACTTATTTTAAGCCACATACAGTTAGTAGTGGGCTTAATACTATATTTTACCTCGGTTAATGGATTAAAAGCCATACAAACCTTAGGAATGGGTGGCTTAAACGCACCAGCAAGATTACTTGCTTTAGAGCACCCATTAATAAATATTATAGCACTTGCTTTAATTACTATAGGGTGGTCACGTCATAAAAAGAAAACAGAAGATACCGCTAAATTTAAAAGTATTGCCATATTCTACGGACTTGGCCTTTTATTGATTTTAAGCCGTATTCCATGGTCTCAATGGTTTAACTAATTATTTGACTACAGTAATTTTAAAGTCGATTTTAGAATCAACATCATACGCCGCAAAAGGTTCAACGATTTGTTCGACACCATTATAGGTAGCTGATAACACATCTAGTAAAAATAACCCACATTCATCGGCGGCGCCATGCTTTAAATCGATTACTAAGGTGTCGTTTTCGTTTTCATTCAGTTTTATGACCCAAGTATTTTCTCCTTCTGGGCCTAAAAGCTCTAAAACGATAATATCTTTGACCGATTCTGGCAGGTTAGGTATTTTAGATTCATCAAAAACTACAGGGCGGATGACAAAACCATCTTTCTCGGCACTAATGTCAAGCCCAGGGTAGGTATCGTTAGCAATGAGATTTGTTCCATTGGCGTCTACCAATTCAACATACATTGACTGAACAATGACATCAACACTACTGCCATCGGGCAAAGCACATGGTACACCATCATCACTTTGGTTACATGAGATACTGACCAAAAAGGCCATTAAATACAAGCCTGCTTTTTTCATAGCTCTTTTCTCACAAGATGCAAAAAGTTTGCAGCGTTGCGTAAGGCACACAATTATTTATATGCTTTTATGAGATATAGATATATAGGAAAATGATCGGCATAGCCACCTTGGTACGTTGTGCCCACGTAGGTTCTATAGGGATAGCTTTTGTATCTGCCGCTTGCAGTTTTTAAATATGGTGGTGCAAATACGCCAGCTTTCCAAAAAGAGTATTCATCTTTTTCTTTGTCAATAAGGTTTGATGTAAAAAAGAACTGATCGAACAGATTCCATTTGTCCCTGTAGGCCAAAGTACCGACGCCATTTCTAAACAGTTTTTCCATGGGGTTGAATAAAGACAGACTATCCAATTGTTTTATTTTTCCTTTGGTTTTCAATACTTTTTTAAAACTTGTATCACGAGGGTCATCATTAAAATCTCCCATACTAATAATCTTGGCATAAGGTTCTATATCTTGAATAGAATCAATTATTCTTCTGTTCAATTCTGCCGCTTTTCTTCTATAGGGTTTACTGCGAGCTTCACCGCCACTTCTAGATGGCCAATGGTTCACGATAAAGAATATTAGTTCTTCATCTAAAAGGCCATTGACAACAAGTTGGTCTCTAGTATAATCTCTATAACCTTCTTCATTAAATAAGAGTAGTCTATGGCTTTTGAAAGAAGTGGGTAGAAATGAAGCTTTCTTGTATAACAAGGCGACATCTATACCTCTTTCATCCGGAGAGTCTAAATGGATGATTCCATAATCGTTTTGTTTGAGATTTTTATGCTGTACCAAATCATTGAGCACATTTTTATTTTCTACTTCGCATAAGCCAATTATATCTGGTGAGGTTTTGGTTAGTTCTTTTCCAATTTCTGAAAGCACTTTAGAAACATGTTCAATTTTCTTTTCGTAACGTTTTTGGGTCCATTTGTAACTCCCTTCAGGGGTTCTTTCATCATCAAAAATCAATGTGTCATTAACAATGTCAAATAGATTTTCAACATTGTAAAAGGCAACAGTTTTTATTTTAAAGGTCTTTTTAGCTTGACTAAAAACTAGAAAGGGAATACATGTTATTAGTAATAATAGAACTCTCATTGTAAAATAAAAATAAGGTAACATTTCAAATTTTTATTCTAAGTCCAAGGAATTTCTTACATTTTAGGTATCATTAAAGTACAGATTGCCATTTGTATGCGCTTATTTTTCATTCTTTTTTGTGTAACATCATTGGTTTATGCACAAGAACCGACTCGTCTTTTCGGAAGCATACAAAAAGATGGCACGAGTACTCCTCTAAAAGAAGCTTTAGTATCAATTGAGGGCACTAGCGAGACAAGCTTATCAAATGACAAAGGTCTTTTTGAAATGGTTACCTTATTAAAAGGAGCTTATATTCTTCGTATTTCAGCTCCTTATTTCGATACTAAACGCATACCTATTGTTTTGGAAGGACAAAGTTTAGACTTGGGTTTAATTTCTTTGAGCAGTGATATAACTGTCGAACAAACGGATAATTTGATTACTCTTACGGAATCTGATTTGTCGGATGACGACGAAACAGTCTCCTTGTCTGCCGGCATTCTGCAGGCAACAAGAGATGTTTTTCTGAATAGGGCAGCTTTTGATTTTGGTCAGGCTTTCTTTAGGGTACGGGGTTACGATTCTAGAAATGGACAGGTACTTATTAATGGAATTCGGATGAACAAGTTTTTTGACGGCCGTCCGCAATGGAATAATTGGGGCGGTCTTAATGATGTAATCAGAAATCAACAATTCACAAATGGATTAACTCCTTCTGACTATACTTTCGGGGGAATATTAGGAAATACGAACATTGATATGCGGCCTTCTAAATTTAGACCAGGTATTCGTTTGTCGACCTCTGCTTCAAATAGAACTTATGCGGGTCGTTTAATGGCGACATATACATCTAGAACTAATGGCAATGGGCTTTCGTATTCTTTTTCTGCGTCAAGAAGATGGGCTAAAGAAGGCTATATAGATGGAACTTTATACGATGCCTATTCTTTCTTTGGAGCAATAGAATATGAGCTTAACGATGAGAATAGTATTGTGCTCACAAGCATATTGGCAAAAAATAGACGTGGGCGTTCTTCTGCAATTACAGAGGAAGTATTTGAGTTGGTCGGTAATAAGTACAACCCTTATTGGGGAGAGCAAAGTGGAGCGATTAGAAATTCTAGAGAGCGAAACATTTCTGAACCGATTGTAATGTTCAATTATCATTTTAAGTCTGAAAAATTAAACATAATCAGCGGTTTGGCATATCAATTCGGAACAAATGCCCGTAGCAGGTTAGGCTATTTTAATGCCCCAAATCCAGAGCCGACTTATTATAGGTATTTGCCAAGTTTTTATATCAATAACCCAATAGGGGCCGACTTTACAAATGCGGCGCTTGCCCGTGAAGGTTTTTTAAGAAACGGACAAGTCAATTGGGCAAACTTGTATCAGGCGAATTCTAATGGAAAGGCTGCTTATGTCTATTACAACGACACTGTTGATGACCGGCAAATTTCATTTTCAACTGCGGCAAACCTAAATTTGAATTCAGGTTTTAAACTTGATTTTGGTGTCAACTATCAAAAATTAAGTTCAAACAATTATGCTGAAATTCAGGATTTATTAGGCGCTGACTTTCATGAGGATATCGACCCTTTTTCGAATACCCAGAACGACAGAAACGGCTCTCTTGAGAAAACAGAGAAAGATATTTTCAATTACAACTATGAAATCGATGCAACGCTATTAAATGCTTTTACACAGTTCGGATTTGAGAAGAATAGCTGGCAAGGTTTTGTTTCTGGCGAAATTTCAAAAACGAATTATCAAAGAACAGGAATCTTTCAGAACGAAAGATTCGTTGAAAACTCTAGCGGTGAAAGTGAAGTCGTTGATTTTTCAAACTTGGGTTTAAAGGCAGGTGTAACCTATAAAATATCTGGAAGACATTGGATAGAAACAAATGCTGCATATATTCAAAGAGCACCAGTTTTGCAAAATGTATTTATTAACCCAAGGGAGAACAATGCAGTAGTGCCCAATATTGAGAACGAAACGGTTTCAACCCTCGATATCAACTATTTTTTGCGACTACCCGATTTAACAGGCAGACTTTCGGCCTTCTATACTCGATTTCAGAATACAACGGATATCAATTTCTTTTTTGTAGATTCTGGGGTAGGCTCAGATTTCGTACAAGAGGTTCTTACAGATTTGGATAGATTACACGCAGGTGTTGAGCTTGGCCTAGAATATCAACTTTCATCACAGGTAAAACTTTCAGCAGTTGCCAATGTTGCAAAATATTTATACGCTAGTAATCCGTCGGTCACTATAAATTTTGACACTGCTGGGGCAGAAGAAGAGGTTTTGGATATTTCAGGGAATATAGATTTAGGCGCAGCAAATATAAAGGACTATAAATTGGCCCAAGGTCCTCAAAAGGCTTTTGCTTTAGGGGTGGAGTACCGCGACCCAAAATATTGGTGGATTGCCGCTACTGCAAATTATTTGGGTAACAATTATGCCAATATTTCTACAATTACGAGAACGCAAAGCTTTTTTCTAGATCCAGAAACTGGCGAGGCTTTCCCCAATGCCACACGAGAAAATGTTGCTAGTCTTTTAAAACAGTCTAGACTTGATGACTTTTACTTACTGAATCTAGTGGGCGGAAAATCATGGTTAATAGATGGTAAGTATATAAGCATATTTATGAGTATTAATAATGCTTTTGATGCTGTATT
Organism: Croceitalea sp. W27; assembly: GCF_055693185.1. NCBI lineage: Bacteria > Pseudomonadati > Bacteroidota > Flavobacteriia > Flavobacteriales > Flavobacteriaceae > Croceitalea > Croceitalea sp. W27. Next base: position 1,942,652 of record NZ_CM146327.1, on the reverse strand, counting down.
TAGAACTGGAGGCTATGAACAAAGTAGAAATGGCAACTTTGGGCAGCTGCAACAAGATAGTTTAAGAGACAATTCGTCTTTTGCGCCAAAGTATTGGTACGGGTTCGGTAGAACGTATTTTCTAAATCTGGCAGTCAGTTTTTGAAATGAATAAAGCTTAAGTTTAAAAAAGAATGAACAGGCAAATAACTTTTCTGATACCAATGTTGCTTTTTCTCATAAATTCTTGTGTTAAGAATACAGAATTTAATGAGATTTCCAATGCTTGTTCAGACGATTTAGTTGTCAATGCTTCATTTTCTCAGATAAAGGAATTGTATAACGGAGAACTGCTTCAGATTCAGGAAGATTTGATTATTGAAGGTTATGTGCTATCATCCGATAAATCAGGTAATTTTTTCAGTGTTCTTCATTTTCAAGATAACCCTAGCAATCCAACTGAAGGATTTCAAATTGAAGTTGATTTAAGAGAATCTCATTTATTTTTTGAAGTTGGCAGCAAAATAATCATCAAACTTAAAGGCCTTTACCTAGGGCAAAGCAGAGGAGTCTTTAAACTAGGTGGAACATTTGCCGCTTTTGGCACTACTTCAGTCGGAAGACTACCAGCATTGAAAATACCTGAGCATATTTTTTTAAGTTGCGAAGATACAGCTACCATTACACCGAAAGTAACCGCTATTCAAAATTTAAATGAAACCCTGGTCAATACGCTTGTGCAGCTAGATAGTCTGGAATTTAGAATTGCTGATTTTGGACTTCCATTTGCTGAAGTTAGGGAAGAAACCGAACGAATAGTAACAGATTGCAAAGGCAATGAATTGCTAATGCTCAACTCCGGATTTGCTGATTTTCAATCAGAGATACTCCCAGAAAATAACGGCAGTATCATAGGCGTTTTATTGCAGGAGGGAGATGATTTTAAACTAGCCATTAGAAGTTTAGAAGACTTAAGTTTTGAAAATGAACGCTGCGTAGAACCGGTAACCGAATTTACATCTACATCTATCTTTATTTCAGAATTGGCGGATCCAAACAACAATGCAGAGGCTCGCTTTGTAGAGTTATATAATGCCGATGATGAACCTTTAGATTTAAATGGATGGACGCTTAGAAGGTATACCAATGCCAACACAGAAATAAGTTCAACCATAGATTTAACTGGCAATATCATCGAGGCCAGAAGCACGTTACTAATTTCACCAAACGGTGCCGAGTTTGAATTGGTCTATGGTTTTTTGCCAGACATAGCGGTCTCTACAAATAGTCCGGCAGATTCTAATGGAGATGATAATTTAGAATTGGTTGACCCCTTCGGTACTGTAATCGATGTTTTTGGGGTTATCGGTGAAGATGGCTCAGGTACAAATCACGAATTTGAAGACGGTAGAGCCTTTAGAAATTTAGAAGTCGTTCAAGCAAGTTCAATATACACCTTTTCAGAATGGACTGTTTTTAACGACACAGGTGGCAATGGAACAACAAATATGCCCCAAAATGCGCCTGAAGATTTCACGCCAGGGCTCAGGGAATGAAAATTTACAAATGGTAAATGGTCTGGTCTATTAACCTATTGCTTCTAATATTTCGTTGAGCTGTTTCGGTAATATAGGTTTTAAGATATAGTTGTTGACCAACTCAAATTGTTTGGCCCGCTGAAGGTCTGATGGATCAACGGAAGAACTCACTACATAAAGTAGTATTTTACCCTTATTTAGGTTTGGAATTTTGGTAAATTCCTCCAAAAAATCCCAACCATTCATAATAGGCATGTTAATATCCAAAAAGATAATCTCTGGTAGACTCTTACCTTCAAGAAGATAGCTTTGCATAGCATCGATAGCTTCTTTACCATTTTTAAAAACGATGATATCGTCACAAAAACGAACTTCTTGCATTATTCTTCGTGTGCCATAGATAAATATATCATCATCGTCAATGATACAGGCAGAATTTACTTTTTTCATAAGACAGGTTTTTCATATTTCATAATAAATGTTGTTCCCACATCCACGCTGCTTTCGATATCGATTTTACCACGCATGGCCTCTATTTGATTTTTTGTAATAAAAAGCCCTATGCCTTTGGCATCTTTATGGTTGTGAAAGGTTTTGAACATGCCAAAGACACGAGTTCCATAACGCCCTAGATCTAAACCTAAACCGTTGTCACTGAACTTCACTATTATATTTCCGTTTTTTTCTTCAGAAGTCACCGTAATTTTCAATTTACGTTTTGGCGAGCAATATTTCATTGCATTGGTAAAAAGATTTAATAGAATACTATCTAAATATGCAGGTACCACATTGACCAAGTGTTTTTTAGGCACCTTTATTTTTAAAACAGGGTTCATCTCATCTATTTGAGCTTCGAGATTTCTTAAAGCCCCATAGATGGCTTTATTCAGGTTTACTGGCTTCATTTTTTCTAAGGTGCTCGTACGTACTTGAACAACTTCATTTAAATGTGCAACTGTTTCTGTTAGACCGCCAGAAGCAGAGTGCAGCATTTCCTTAATTTTGTTTACTTCATCTAAATCGTTCTCCTTCATCAAAAAGTCTATCAACATCGACATATTGGTAGAATGCGAACGTAGATTGTGTGATACGATGTGTGCAAAATTTAATAGACTTTGGTTTTGTTCACGTGTAACTTGCAAATAATCTTTAAGCTTGCGTTCGCTTTCGACCATTTTGGTGACATCTACAATTTGTGATATAAAATGCAAAAGATGACCTTCTACACCATAAACTGCGGTTACGGTTAAAAGTACATGTACAACGTTTCCATTTTTGTGATGGTAGCGTTTATTTATTTGATAGCTTTCGGTCTTACCATTAATGAGGTCATGTAATAAGTTGATATCTTTTTCAAGATCTTCTGGGTGGGTAATATCTTGAAAAGTGATGTCTATAAGTTCTTCTTTACTGTAACCTAGGCTTTCACATAAACTGGTGTTTACCTGCATCCATCTGCCATCGAGACCGACCAAGGCCATACCTATAGATGAGTTTTCAAAAGCCCCGACAAAAGATTCTTCACTGCGTTGCAATTGAAGTTGCGTGGTTTTCAAGTCTGTGACATCCCAGTTTGTACCTAACATCCTTAGAGGATTACCCTTATCATCTCTTTTGACCGTGGCAAAAGCTTTGATGTGGAATATATTGCCGCTTGGTTTTATAATTCTAAAAGTGGTGTCAAATTCCTTTTCCCCTTTGATGGCCATTTCCAATTCTCTTTGACCTCGTTCTCTGTCATCAGGGTGAATACTTTTTTCCCACGCATCTACAGCACCCGAAAAGTCTTCTCGCTTTATGCCGTATAATGCGAACATATTGTCATCCCATATTAATTCGTTTTCTGCAATATTATACTGCCATATCCCTATTTTGGCCTCCTTTGTTGCGAGTGTCAAACGTTCAGAAGCCTCATTAAACCTTAATTCTGACCTCTTTTTTTCGTCAATATCTTGAAAAGTGCCGAAAATACGCACAGGTTCTCCGTTGACTCTTTCTACCTCTCCTTTGGCTCTGACCCAAACTTCACGACCATTGACAGTTACAATGATCAGTTCGGTATCCCACGGTTTTCCAGTGGCAATTGCAGTATTTACAAGTTTTGATATATGATCGCGATGTTCCCCCTCTTTATAAAAATTAATTCCTTCCTCTAAGGTAGGCTCATAATCTTTTGCGGCTTCGTGAATTTCTTTGGTAATATCTGACCATATTACAGTGTTGGTAGCTATCTCTACTTCCCAGTACCCAATTCTGGCAACTTCAGTTGCTTTATTAATGAGTTCCTCTTTTTTCTTTTCTGATGTAATATCTTCTAATGACACAAAATGGTGGTCGGTTTCAGAAATTAAAACTGGTTTAACGCTCCATTTAAACCATTTTTTCGCCCCGTTTTCAAGAACAAATTCATCTTGATAAAACTCTTTGGTCTTAGCACTTACCTTTCTGTCAAGTGCTCTTGAAATTTTATCTTTAAGAAGAGGAAGTACCTCAAAAATATTTTTACCCAGTAGTGTGCCTTTTTTCTTTCCAAATAGTTTTACCCATTTATCGGAACAATCAATGAAACAGTTTCTATCATCGAGCAATGCTACCGAGTGTGGTAAAAAAGGAATTAAAGAGGTATAGATATTAGATTCAGATTTTATCATAGGCCAAAAACTACGTGAATTTAAGAAAATTTCAATTAGTAGGAAATTACTTATACCTAAGACCTAAACGGCTTTTGGGCTTTAAATAGTATTGAGATTCACTTATTAGTCAATATTATGTTGAAAAGAAGGTAAAGTTGAATAAAATCGACAGTCATTATTTAGTTTTGTATAACTTTCGAAGAAGATGGATATTAAAGAAACATTTTTTAGCAATATACGAGAGGGTAATTTAAAGGCGGTCGAAGAACTCCTTGAAAGAAACCCCGAAGTTATAAATAGTAGAGACTCTAGAGGTTCGACCCCACTTATTTTGGCTTCATACTACAACCATGGGTCTTTGGTCGATTTTTTTCTTAGCAGAGGTACAGATGTAAACGAAAAAGATAGTTCTGGTAATACTGCCCTGATGGGAGTCTGTTTTAAAGGCTATTCAGGTATTGCGGAAAGCCTGATCAAAGCTGGTGCAGACATCAATTATAAAAACACTATGGGCGGCACCTGCCTTATTTATGCCGCGACCTTTAACCGTTTAGAGATAGCAGAACTATTACTAAAAAAAGGGGCAGATGTAACTGCTAAAGATGCTAGGGGCAGTAGTGCGTTGGACCACGCCAGAATTAAGGAATCAGAACCGATGATACAACTTCTCAAAAAATACATTTAGTCTATGGTTATGGATAAACTTGAGGTAGCGGTTGTGCAAGCACATTTATTTTGGGAAAATCCAGAGGCTAACAGAAAAGCTTTTTCTGAAAAATTCGATTCGATTTCTTCTGAAACCGATATCATCGTATTACCTGAGATGTTTACAACCGGGTTTACCATGAATCCAAAAAATATTGATGAACGCGAAGGAGAAAAAACCTTGGCGTGGATGAAGTTCGAAGCTTCAAAGCGAGAAGTAGTAATTGTTGGCAGTGTTGTTTTTAAAGAGGGCGCGCATTTTTATAACCGGCTATTTTTTGTTCAGCCAAACGGAAAAGTTCATAGGTACGACAAGAAGCACACATTTACATTGGCAGGGGAGCATAAGGTTTATAAAGCGGGAGAAAAAAAATTAATAGTGGATTACAAAGGATTTAAAATTTGCCCCCTAATTTGCTACGATCTTCGTTTTCCTGTTTGGGCAAGAAATACGGAAGACTATGATGTTTTGATCTATGTTGCCAACTGGCCCAAACCTAGAGTAGAAGCTTGGGACACCTTATTAAAAGCAAGGGCAATCGAAAACATGAGTTATTCTATTGGTGTCAATAGAATAGGTTTAGATGGTTTGGGGCATGAATATTCAGGCCATTCGAGTGCTTATGATGCATTGGGCAAGCAATTGGCGTTTTCCGAAAGGGAAGAAATTTTATATGTATCACTTTCAAAAGAACATTTAAAAACTAACCGGGATAAGTTAAAATTCCTTCAAGATAGGGATGACTTTAATTTGTTATAACAAAGGTTTCGTTCTTCTCCCAGTTTGCCCTTATTTCAATTAAATCAGGGTAGTATTTCACTACTTCTGGTTGCAACTTTTGCAGGTAGCTTCCGGTATCCCATTTGCCATTACCATTGTTATCAAGAATAATTCTGATTCGGTAATTTTTTGGTTCTAGATTATTAAACTCGAAGATTTGGGGTTGTTCGGCAAAAATTGACCGTTCTAACCCTCCTTTTTCATCGGTAAGTTCAACAATTAAGGGGTAAGTCGCCTCTCCAGAAAGATTTAATGTTAAATTACCATAGTCCGCATATCCTCCAGTGGAAAGATTGGTCACCAAAGTGTCGTTTTGCATACCAAAAAAATCTTCAATTGCACCAGGCAATAAAACGACGCTATATTTTTGATTGTCCACAATTTCAAAGTTAAATTCCAACTTGTTCTTTATGGTATCCAGTTTTAGCCTAAAAGGTGTCTGTATAGTGTCTTTATCTAAAATACCAATTTTACTTGTGTCAATCTTTATAATTGGGGTATTTGCCAAAACATGAAATTTATCGTAAAAATTCAGTTTGCCACTTTGGCTCGGCGTAATTTTTAGTGAATCTAGTCCGAGTTTCCTTGTTTTTACTGTAAAAGTGTCAATGAGGCCGATATTCTCATTTGTAACCGTGAAAATAATAGAGTCTAAATCTGTGGGCGTTAACCAGTAGTCGATAGTATCTTTTTCCCTATCCTTGGTCATTAAGGTTCTTACAGAATCAGGCAAAACGGTCAATGGTTTAATTTTAAAATCCCTTCTCAGACCTTGATAGCCAAAAATAATATGGTTTTTGGCCACATAACTGGGCACGGATATACTGTAGTCGGGAATTTCCTTAAACAGATTAAGTAAATAAATGCTATCGGTCGGTAGACTTATGGTATCTGTGACAAAACCAATTTTATCGCTTCGCTGATCAAAAACATTATTCTTTCCTTCATCTTTAATGGCCACCAATGCGTATTCGCCAGATTTTAGGTTTTTTAAAGAAAAAAGTGGTAGACTGTCTAGCGTATTGGTAATATAATTTGGCGGGTATTTGTATATGGTCGAATCGTTATAGATACTGTCTATTTCATAGAGCATAACACTTACAAATTGTTCTGCAGTGCGTTTATAAGCGTCTTTAATTGCACCTGAAAGCGAGAGCGAATCAATATAATCTCCTGTAGAAAACACATAGGTTAAAAAACTATTTGGGTTGCCTTCGTTATTATCGACTATGCTTTGCCCAAAATTGATGGTGTACGTAGTGTTTTCTCTTAAAGTGTCTTTAAAAGTTATCTCGATGAATTTGCTGGCAACACCTTGAGGCTTAATCTCGGGCACATTTTTTAATGGAGGGGAAACAACAAGTTGATTTTGAACATCTTCTAACTTAATATACTCATCAAAATAAAGTCGAATGCTCTTTTTCTTAAAGTTTATACTAAGGTTTTCTGGGTCTGAACGTAACAGTTTTGGTGGGGTAATATCTTTATCACCACCAGAAGGAGTTCCACGTCGGGCGCAGTGCCAAAGTGCCGTTGCTAGTAAAAGCAGAAAAAGGAAACTTAAAGTCTTTTTCAAAAAAAGCATAAACTCGTATTGATAGACAAATAAACAACATCTTGCAGTATTATAGAATTTAAGTCTTTCAATTTTAGAAAACTTTGGTATTTCATATTTAGGAATATTTTGGTACTACAGCCATTGTCGCTACATAAAGTTCGAGACCTTCAATTTTCAGAAGGGCCGAACCGCAAGCTTCTATAGTGGCACCTGTTGTAATAACGTCATCGATCAATAGCACCTTTTTATTTTTTAAAGATTCATAATCTGATATCTTATAGAGTTCTTTTGTGGTTTGCCATCGGTTAAAGCGATTCTTTTTGGTCAAAGTCTTGGTGTTGGCGGTTTTTATTAGAACGGATTTTAAAAAAGGTGCATTTAGATAATGTGATAAACGCTCACCAAAAAGGGCCACCTGATTATAGCCTCTTTTTTTAAGTTTTTTGTGGTGTAAGGGAACTGGTATTATGGCATCAATATCTTCTAGTCCGCCTTGTTCTTTTAAGATTTCGCCATACCAATCACCTAAAAATTCACCAATTTGTTCTTGATTTTTATATTTTAAATGGTGTAAAAGTTGTTTTACGATACCATTTTGTGAGAAGAAAAGGAGGGAACTTGCTTTTTTAACAGGAATTCTCCCATAAAAAATTCGGTCTACTGCGTTCTCTTTTAGGAAGTTATAATCGGTAATCGGCAAATCATTTCGACAAACGGTACACAGAATGTGCTCTCCTCCGTATAATTGTGTATTACATCCAAAACAGACCTGTGGCAATAGGACGTAGTTAATATCGTTTATTATCTTTGAAAGCCTGTAGTTTGTCAAATCTTATTACCTGCTGAATTTGCCTCTTATTGATGGAATCTCAAGATACTAAATTCAATTATAAAATAATTTCAACGGCATTAGTTGCGGTCATTATCGCTATTCTAATAGCCTTCTACTACAGCTATGCCCAATCTCAAACGCAATTAAGTTATCTAGAAGACCAAAAAGAGTTGCTTGTTAAAGACGTAACCTTAATGAAGGTCGAGGTCGATAGATTGTCTGGTCTTAATGAGATAAACGATATTGAATTACAAACTTCACAAACGCAAGTTCAAAAATTATTGGATTCTGTTGGCCGATTAAATTTCAGTATTACCAAGCTAAAAGAAAGTCAAAAAGTGCTAAGGGCGTTGGAATTGAAGTTTGATAGTTTGAAGGTTAAGAACAACTTTTTACGCTATAACAATAGCCTTTTGGCAGATAAATACGAAAAGACGCGTAAAGAAATACAAGAGTTAAGAGGTAAAACCAATAGTCTGGAAAGAGCCGAATCTCTTGTAAGACAAAAAAACAAGGAGCTTAGTAAAGAGCTGAAAGTGAAAAGCTATTTGCAAATGAGCGAAAATAGTGCAGAAGGTTCTGGGTTTCGCTTACGCGCCGGAAGACCCATACAAACCAATAAGGCTTCTATCATAGAAAAACTTAGAGGTTGTGTCACCATTTTAGGTAATCCGAACGAAAGAGGAAACATTAAAGTTATCTACCTTCAGTTTCTGAATCCAGACATGAAAGTTATAGAAGATAATGCAAATACTATTTCTGTTGGGGGTAATACCTACAGTAAACGTGTAGAGCTCGTTTATCTTGGCAAAGAGCTTAGCGTTTGCGATGCCATTACGGTGCCAGAGGGTTCTTTGGAAGAAGGTATTTATACTTTAAATATATTTGAAGACGAACGCCTTTTATCTTCTACGGAATTTCAGTTAAAATAAACTTCACTCTTTTTAGTCATTGTACTATTTTTGCCCAATGGCAAATCAAGAAGACATTTTCAAGAAGGTAATCTCACATGCTAAGGAATACGGTTATGTATTTCAGTCAAGTGAAATCTACGATGGGTTAAGCGCAGTTTATGACTACGCCCAAAATGGAGTTGAGCTCAAAAAAAATATACGCGAATATTGGTGGCAGGCCATGGTGCAGCTAAATGATAATATTGTGGGTCTTGACGCTGCCATTTTCATGCATCCCACCACATGGAAAGCCTCTGGCCATGTTGATGCTTTTAATGACCCTCTAATAGATAATAAAGATTCTAAGAAAAGGTATCGCGCAGATGTTTTGGTAGAAGATTATGTAGCCAAAATTGAAGCTAAGATTGATAAAGAAGTTGCTAAAGCTGCAAAGCGTTTTGGTGATAGTTTTGACAAAAAACAGTTTTTAGAAACTAACGGTCGAGTAGTTGATTATCAGGCCAAGGCTGATGGTATATTGAAACGTTTAGGTAAATCTCTTGAAAATGAAGATTTAGCAGATGTGAAAGCTTTGATTGAAGAACTTGAAATCGCTTGCCCGCTTTCTGGTTCTAAGAATTGGACCGATGTAAAGCAGTTTAATTTAATGTTTGGCACCAAGCTCGGGGCTTCGGCAGATTCTGCGATGGATTTATACCTGCGGCCTGAAACAGCACAAGGTATTTTTGTAAACTTTTTGAATGTTCAAAAGACAGGCAGAATGAAAATTCCGTTTGGTATCGCCCAAACCGGTAAAGCGTTTCGAAATGAGATCGTCGCACGTCAATTTATCTTTAGAATGCGTGAGTTCGAGCAGATGGAAATGCAATTTTTTATAAAACCCGGCACGCAACAAGAATGGTACGACACCTGGAAAGAAAAGCGAATGAATTGGCATTTGTCTTTGGGTATGGGTGAACACAATTACCGTTTTCATGACCATGAAAAATTGGCACATTATGCAGATGCGGCGGCGGATATCGAATTTAAATTTCCATTCGGATTTAAAGAATTGGAAGGGATTCACTCTAGAACCGATTTTGATTTAGGCCAGCACGAAAAGCACTCGGGTAAAAAACTCCAATATTTTGATCCTGAAGAAAATAAAAGCTATGTGCCTTACGTATTGGAAACTTCTATTGGTCTAGATAGAATGTTTTTAGCTGTTTTTAGTAATTCTTTGCAAGAAGAAGAACTTGAAAACAATACTACGAGAACAGTTTTAAAATTGCCAGCGGTTTTGGCACCGACCAAAGCAGCCATTCTGCCACTTTTAAAGCGCGATGGTCTACCCGAAGTGGCCAAAAAATTAATTGATGAGCTAAAGTGGGACTTCAATGTGGCCTATGATGAAAAGGATGCCGTGGGCCGTCGCTACCGTAGGCAAGATGCCAATGGAACCCCCTTTTGTATCACTGTGGATCACCAAACTCTGGAAGATGAAACTGTTACCATTCGTCATCGAGATACTATGGAACAGCAACGTGTTAAACTCTCGGAGGTAAAAAGCATTATTGCCAAAGAAGTGGATATGCGAAAATGGTTGAAAAAGATTTAAAAGTCTCTGCTAAAAAGATGAAGCAACCTTGGCCGACAAAAGAGGTCATGGAGCAGATTTATAAAATGAAGCTTTGGGGTGATAATAGCACTGAGTTTTATTCGGGTGCAGGCTCACACAATCCAGAGATTATACATCCCTATATAGAAGCTGTAACATCATTTTTAACTTCTTTTAAAGAACCAATTACAGTATGTGACTTAGGTTGTGGAGATTTTAATATTGGTAAAAGTTTATTCAGAAATACAAAAAAGTATACCGCAGTAGATATTGTACCTGAACTTATCGAACATAACAGTAAATTTTTTCAGGAAGAAAATTTAGAATTCAAATGTCTTGATATTTCCATTGATGATTTACCCGAGGCCGATTGTGTTATTTTGAGGCAGGTACTTCAACATTTATCAAATGCGGAGGTCCATCGTATTGTAGGTAAATTGAACAAGTTTAAATATCTGATTTTAACTGAACATATACCGGTGGGTGATTTTAAACCCAACAAGGACATTATCTCGGGTCAAGGAATTCGGTTAAAAAAGGAAAGTGGTGTTAATCTTTTGGCGCCTCCTTTCAACTTAAAAATAACAGAAGAACAACTATTATCTGAAGTTGTTTTAAAAGAATTCAAAGGGCGATTACAAACAACGCTTTATAGAATTTCATAAAGTTTTAAATACTTGTATTCTTGGCTAAATAGATTTTCTTTATTCTCAAAATTCTAATAAAAGTTATTATTGAAATTATTCCGCCAAACAATAATGTCAATGGAAAAATAAAAAAGCCAATAATATTTCCTTCCAAAGGGGAAGTCCATATTAGAAAAGAGAACAAACCAATTACTTGAAAGAGGTGTCTCTCGCAAAAAATATATAAAAAACTTGTATTCCCTGTTATTGTAAACGGATACTTCTTAGATGTAAAAATTAGGGCATAGGTAAAAAGACGCACTATAAAAATCAATAGAAGAATTAGAATAAACGCGTATGAGTAAACCTGATAAACATTCGTCGATTTGTATGTTTTTAAATTTAGTTCATCACAAATAATATACGCTATCATTTGATAAATAGGGTTTCCTAGAATACTAATTATTATGAAGAATAAATATTTCAGCTGATTCACGGAGTTTTGATTAAAGAACATGTACTAAGATAACCAAAAACAATACTTTACAGCTCCCAGTATAAACATTACCAATAGTCACATAACTCAAAAAAATAAATTGAGAAATATTCTTTAACAGAAGAAGCTTATTTTTAAGACTTTCAACTAAGTAAAATAAAAATCTAAATATTATGAGCGATCCGCACAACGGAAACGGAGACATCAACAAATGTCCCTTTTTTGCTGGTACAACTAAAAAAACGGCAGGTCAAGGTGTCAAAAACCGCGATTGGTGGCCCAACGAGCTAAAGTTGAATATTCTTCGTCAACATTCAGCTGCTTCTAATCCTATGGATGAAGATTTTGATTACGCAGCAGCGTTTAACAGTCTCGATTATGAAACATTGAAAAAAGAAGTCACCGATTTGATGACCAATTCTCAAGACTGGTGGCCGGCAGATTACGGGCATTATGGTGGTTTTATGATTCGTATGGCTTGGCATAGTGCAGGTACCTATCGTGTTGGTGATGGTCGCGGTGGTGCCGGTGGTGGCAATCAAAGATTTGCCCCGATCAATAGCTGGCCAGATAATGGCAATCTAGATAAAGCTCGTTTACTTTTATGGCCAATTAAAAAGAAATATGGTCGTAGTATTTCTTGGGCAGATTTGATGATTTTAGCAGGTAACTGTGCTCTAGAATCAATGGGCTTTCCGACTTTTGGTTTTGCCGGAGGCAGAGAAGATATTTGGGAGCCTGAGCAAGATGTATATTGGGGTAGTGAGACCGAATGGGGCGCAAATGAAGAGCGTTATGAAGATGGAGAGCTAGAAGGTCATCTCGGCGCCGTAATGATGGGCTGGATATACGTAAACCCAGAAGGCCCTAACGGAAACCCTGACCCTATGGGTTCGGCAGCCGACGTCAGGGAAACTTTTGGTCGTATGGCCATGAACGATGAAGAAACCGTAGCTCTTGTAGCAGGCGGTCATACTTTTGGTAAAGCACATGGTGCTGCAGATCCTAACAAATATGTTGGTGCAGAACCTCATGGTGCCTCTATTGAAGAGATGAGTACCGGATGGAAAAATTCGTATAAATCTGGAGTTCTAGAAGATACCATTACAAGTGGAATTGAAGGTGCCTGGACTCCAAACCCTACACAATGGGATGCAGATTATTTTGATGTGCTATTAAACTACGATTGGGAACTTACAAAAAGTCCTGCAGGGGCACATCAGTGGACACCTACAGCTGAATCAAAGGCCAAAATGGCACCGTCTGCTGGCGGAAATGGAACGCAAGCTTTAATGATGACTACTGCCGATATTGCATTAAAAACAGACCCGGCTTATTTAAAAATTTCACAACGTTTTCATGAAGACCACAAGGCATTTGAAGATGCATTTGCACGTGCTTGGTACAAGTTAACGCATAGAGATATGGGCCCTATTGCCCGTTATTTAGGTCCTGAAGTACCTAGCGAAGAGCTATTATGGCAAGACCCCATTCCTACCGTAGATTATAAACTAAGTGATACCGATATCGAATCATTGAAAAAGATGATTGCTGCTTCAGGCTTGAGTGTTTCACAAATGGTAACTACGGCTTGGGCTTCGGCTTCTACGTTTAGAGGTTCCGATAAACGTGGTGGTGCTAACGGAGGTCGTATTCGACTAGAACCACAACGCAGTTGGGAAGTCAATAACCCTGCAGAGTTAAATAAAGTACTCACTGTTTTAGAAGAAATTCAAAATGAATTTAGCGGAGACGTTTCTATTGCTGATTTAATCGTTTTGGCCGGTAATGTTGGTGTTGAAGAAGCTGCAAAGAATGCCGGTCATAATATTGAAGTGCCTTTTACCCAAGGTAGAGGTGATGCAAGTCAAGAACAAACAGATATAAAGTCGTTTAACTATTTGGAGCCTTTGGCGGATGGATTTAGAAACTATATAAAAGCTGATTTACAAGTTGCTGCTGAAGACCTATTAGTAGACAAGGCTAATTTATTGACCTTGACTGTACCAGAAATGACTGTTTTAGTTGGTGGTCTTCGCGTATTGGGAGCGAACTTCGATGGTTCCAATCATGGTGTTTTTACCGATAATGTAGGCAGCCTTACAAATGATTTCTTTACCAATCTTTTAGATATGACCTATACTTGGAAAGCAACTTCTGAAGACGATAGGTACTTTGAAGGTAGCCATAGAATTACGGGTAAGGTGGAGTTTACAGGAACCCGTGCAGATTTGATTTTTGGTTCAAATTCAGAGCTAAGGGCTATTGCCGAGGTTTACGGTACCGATGATGCAAAAGACAAATTCGTAAAAGACTTTGTTGCAGCATGGACTAAGGTAATGAACCTTGATCGTTTTGATTTAAAATAACAGCTCATACTGCTATGAAAAAAGAGAGCATCCTAATCTTCATTAGGATGCTTTTTTTTCTTCACACCAAATCGCAAGCTCGTTGCCAGAAGTGTCTAAAAAATGAAAACGTTGGCCTCCGGGAAATGAAAAAATATCCAAAGAGATTGTTCCCCCTAAGTCAATGACCTTTTCTTTAATGGCCTTTAAATCATTATGGTGTAAAACTATTAGTGCACCGTTTACAATTGATTCTTTTGTAAGTTCAAAACCACCTTAAACACCACTATCTGTAAAGGCAGTATAACCATCTCCATAATCTGTAAAAGACCAGCCAAAAGCATGAGAATAAAATGTTTTGGTCGCTTTAAGGTCAGTAGACTTTAATTCGATATAATTAATAGGTGTAGTCTTCATTTTTTTTAAAGCATATAATTTAAACGTAGTCCAGCAAAATAATTTCTGCCATTTCCTGGATTGAAAAAGCGAGGTGGAGCGCTAGTAAAACTCCGCTGGTTAATCAATACCGATTGTGCGTATGTGGTATCAAAGATATTGTTTGAACCAACATTTAATTCAAACCGTAATTTATTAAAAAGCATAGCCCGGTAGCGTAACTGCATATTGAAAACATTAAAAGCTTCACTAAATTCGGTATTGGCATCTGTAAGTGAGATTTCATCGACAAATTGGTGGGTAAGATTAAAGGTAAATGCTTTGGTTTGCTTTAAAGTTAAACCTGAGTAAACAAGATGTTTAGGTACACCTGTTAATTCATTACCTGAAAAGTTATTATCGCCATCAATAAAATCCACAAAAACATGGTCGTTAAAGGTATAGCTAATACGGGGGCTAACCGACCATTTATCAGATATCTTCCATAGATAATTTGCATCGAATTCAAAACCTTGATGCCTGGTACTACCAGCATTTCTTCCAATAAACCGTACTTCGTCAAGCCGTTCAGATACCAACAAATCATTAATGTTCATGCGGTAAACAGAAGTATTTAGGTTGAATGTGTTTTTAAACAAAGAAAAAGAGCTACCAACTTCATAACTAATACCTTTTTCTTGATTTATATTAGGATTTAGTACTCGGTCTGAATTCAAGGTTTCTCGAATACCAGGGTTAGAGAAGCCTCTACCGATATTGGCAAAAAATCGTCCGTTATTGATGGTGTATTGAAGATTAAGGTTTGGCAGAACAATAGGGTTAAAATTACGCTCAGCAGAAGTATTGGCATTACCTGTATTAAACTGATCAAAGAAATGGTACTTGGTATTGTTTAAATTAATACCAATTTGTGCCAAAAGTCTTTTTGATATAGAAAACCCATAGGTGGCAAAAATATTGAGTTGCGACCTTATTTCTTTATTATCTAATTCTTGAGCGCCCCGTAAATATCCTTTTCCTTCATTTTCTCGAAATAGATTTTCAAAAGTTTTCCAGTAATAATTGTCGCGATAAAGTTCACCGCCAAATGTAAAATCACCTTTAAATAGGCGACCTTTTGTCACTGACCTAAAACCATATCCATGGGTAAATTCACCTAAGATTTCAAACGGGCTGGGTTCAAAACGGTCAATATAGCTGTAGAAAATACTATTGGTAGTTTTTAAGTGCTGATTAAACTGATGTTGGTATGATACTCCTGTCAAGCTATAGTTGTTGGTCTCAAAACCTTTGGCAGCTAACCAAATAGAAGCGGCTCTTCGCGGGTCTTCTCTAAAATCGATTTCGTCGATTGCACTGGGTATACCTGCAGTATAATCAATATGGTTAATTAAAAAATCTATTTTGTTTTTGGTATTTATTCGTAAAGAAGAAGTCAGTAAAAAGCCATCACGTTCAAAGTGGTTGTTCTGGCGAAAACCATTAGTCTCTAAATAATTGTAATTTATATTGATATTGAAGTTTTTTTCTGAATGCCGAAAAGCCAAATTATTTTTAATGAGGTTATAAGAACCAATGGTGAAGTTATTTTGCAAAAAGGTCTCCCCCACTACTGGAGGTCTGGTATTCAAAAGTAATGCGCCACCAAGATTAGTGCCAAGTGAGGTAGCTTTTGGTCCTTTCACTACTTCAATGCGCCCCATATTTTCAAAGTCGTAAGCTTCAATTGTAGAAATTCCAGTTCCATCAGTAACCGGAATGCCATTAAAATACATACGTACTTCATCAGTTTCAAAACGAGACCTTGACCCTACACCTCTAATGGTAATACGGTTAGTATTCAAAGCCCCAGAAAGCAGGTATACCCCTGAAATTTGATTGATACCCCCTGCAAAATCTATCGGGCTAAATTGTTCTAAATTATCGGTATCAATGCTTGATGATTCTGTAATGCCGATGGCTTTTTTGGCAATAAACTCTTCGATAAGAGTTACTTCGTCAAGATTGGTGATAGAATCATTTTGGGCAATTAAAACATAAGAATAACAAAAGGCAACTACAATAATAAAAACATGTTTCATTAAGCGGAAAGTAAGGGTTAAATTTAGCTATTTTTAAGCAAAATTAGGTAGATGAAAATAGTATCTTATAATGTTAATGGCATTAGAGCAGCCTTGAACAAAGGCTTTATAGAATGGTTGCAGTCCGTTAACCCAGATGTAGTTTGCATACAAGAAACCAAGGCCATGAAAGAGCAGGTAGATGTTTCGCTTTTTGAGGCAGCCGGCTATAACTATAATTACTGGTTCAGTGCCCAAAAAAAAGGGTATAGTGGTGTAGCGTTACTTTGTAAGCAAGAGCCAGACCATGTTGAATATGGCACTGGTATTGACTATATGGATTTTGAAGGAAGAAATATTAGGGCTGATTTCGGGGATGTTTCAGTAATGAGCATGTATTTGCCTTCAGGTAGTAACATGGATAGGTTAGAATTTAAATTGACCTACATGGCAGATTTTCAAAAATATGCTAATGAGCTTCGAAAGATTAGACCAAACCTAATTGTTTGCGGAGATTATAACATTTGCCATGAAGCCATAGACATCCATAATCCCGTAGGGCTTAAAAATGTATCGGGGTTCTTACCAGTAGAGCGAGAATGGATAGGTAATTTTATCGAAAGTGGTTTTATTGATAGTTTCAGACATTTTAACAAAGAACCTCATAATTATACCTGGTGGAGCTACCGAGCAAATGCTCGAAATAATAATAAAGGATGGCGTTTAGATTATGGCATGGTAAACAATTCTTTGAAAGATAGGTTAAAACGTTCTGTAATTCTTAACGAAGCAAAACATAGTGATCATTGCCCTATCCTTATTGAAATAGATTAGAGTTTTCTTAAGAAAACAGTAGTGTAAAACGATTATTTTTGCGTTCAAAATTGCTTTGTTCATGAAATATACCAGAATACCCAATACTGATATTAGAGTTAGTAAAATTTGTTTAGGTACGATGACCTGGGGACGCCAGAATTCTGAGGAACAAGGTCATGAGCAAATGGACTATGCTCTAGAGCAAGGGGTAAACTTTTTTGATACGGCAGAATTATATCCTGTTCCGGCAAAGAAAGAATTGTACGCGGTTACAGAAGAGATAATTGGCAACTGGTTCAAAAAAAATGGGAATAGGGATAAGATAGTTTTGGCATCAAAAATTGTTGGTCCTGGAGATTACACAAAGTTTATCAGAACCACCGGTTTCAGTAAAGATTCAATTATTACTGCAGTAGAAGGAAGTTTAAAAAGACTACAGACCGATTATATTGATTTATATCAGTTACATTGGCCAGAACGAAACACAAACTATTTTGGGCAAAGAGGTTTTAACGCCGGTGAACCTGATTTTTGGGAGGATAATATCCATCAGATTTTAGAAACTCTTCGCGATCTGGTCAAAGAAGGTAAAATTAGACAGGTAGGCATATCTAATGAAACACCTTGGGGCACGATGCGCTTTCTTGAAGAGGCCAAAGTACATCAAGATTTGCCAAGAATGGTCACCATACAAAACCCTTATAATCTTTTAAATAGATTATTTGAAGTAGGGCTCTCTGAGATTTCGATAAGAGAAAAGATAGGCTTAATTCCGTATTCTCCTTTGGGTTTTGGTGTTTTGAGCGGAAAGTATTTAGGAGGTCAAAAACCTAGAAAAGGAAGAGTAACCTTATTTCCTAACTATAACAGATATAGCGGAGAAAATGCTATGACCGCTACACAAAAGTATTTTGATCTCGCTGAAAGTAACGGTCTTTCGTTAACGCAAATGGCATTGGCTTTCGTAAATACTAGGGCTTTTGTAACCAGTAATATTATTGGGGCCACAACTATGGAGCAATTGAAGGAAAATATAGATAGTATTAATATCGATTTATCGGATGAAGTTTTAGAAGGTATTGAAGCGATTCATGAAGAAATTCCTAATCCAGCGCCTTAGAGCTAAATTATTTAAATAGGGTACTTACGACATCTTCAATTTTTGAAACTAAACGCACCCTGATTTTGGTATCTTTCAATGTAATCTTATTGTTTTTGGAAACATAGATAGATGTAAAGCCGAGTTTTTCAGCTTCCAATATGCGTTGATCTGTTCGTTGAACTGATCTTATTTCACCAGATAGGCCAACTTCTGCCGCAAAGCATACCCCTTTTGGAATAGGAGTGTCAAAATTACTTGACAATATAGAGGCTATTACGGCTAGATCTATCGCTGGATCGTCTACAGATATACCTCCAGTGATATTTAAGAATACATCTTTCGCGGCAAGTTTAAACCCGGCCCTCTTTTCCAATACAGCTAAAAGCATATTTAATCTTTTAGCATTAAACCCGGTAGCAGAGCGTTGCGGGGTTCCGTAAACAGCGGTGCTTACTAGCGCTTGAATTTCAATAAGCAACGGTCTTATACCTTCTACGGTAGCAGCAACGGCGGCACCACTTAAATTTTCATCATTCTTTGAAATCAAAACCTCTGAAGGATTGTTTACTTCTCTAAGTCCACTACCCTGCATTTCATAGATCCCCAACTCGGCGGTAGAACCAAAACGATTTTTAAGAGATCTAAGAATACGATATACATAGTTTTGGTCACCTTCAAACTGAAGTACGGTATCCACCATATGCTCTAAAATCTTAGGCCCGGCAATAGTTCCATCTTTGGTAATGTGCCCAACAAGAATAACAGGAGTGTTGCTCTCTTTGGCAAATTTTATAAGCTCGGCGGTGCACTCACGAATTTGAGAAATACTACCCGCGGCTGACTCGATATAATCTGAATGTAGTGTTTGTATAGAATCAATGACAACCAAATCGGGCTCTAATGCCACAATCTGTTGAAAGATGTTTTGTGTTTTTGTTTCAGTAAGGATAAAGCAATTTTCAGAACTGGGATGAATACGTTCTGCCCTCATCTTTATCTGTTTTTGGCTTTCTTCGCCAGAAACGTAAAGTGTTTTATAAGCTAATTTTAAGGCAATTTGTAGTAAGAGTGTACTCTTACCAATTCCAGGTTCACCACCAAGAAGCGTTAAAGAACCGGGCACAAGCCCTCCTCCTAAAACGCGGTTAAACTCGATATCTTGAGTGTTAAATCGAATTTCTTTGTCACTGTTTATTTCGTTGACCCGAAGTGGTTTCGAAGCTTTTTGAAGTGTACTTGAACTAGTCTTCCAAGTTTTTTTTTCTTCTTTTTGCACGATTTCTTCAACAATGGTATTCCATTGTTTACAAGAAGTACATTGCCCGATCCATTTGGCATACTGGGTACCGCAATTTTGGCAAAAGAAAGCTGTTTTGGTTTTGGCCATAAACCTAAAAGGAATTTGGCTAAAGATAAGTTTAAAGTTCTAGATTTTAAAAGCCAAAATCAGCTTTAAGGGCATCCAATTTTTCAATGGCAAGGTCTTTTGTCAAGAAATCTATCTCTTCCATCTGGTACGCTTTCTCAAATGCCTTTTTTGCCTTTTTGGGCTCTCCTAGCAGTTCAAGATATTCGCCCTCAAAATAGAAGCCCATCATAGTTTCTGGGTAGAATTTCTTACAGACCTGAGAAAGTTCTTTTAAAGACTCATAATCTTCTTTTTTTACACAACCAGCATAAATTGCCATGATATCATTGAGCTCAACTTGTTTTTCAAAACCTAGAAGGTCTTCAATGCGACTATATTTTTCCTCTAGATATTTAAATACAGGTTCTTCTGATTTAAGTATTTGCTCTTTGTATTCTTTAGGGCTTATAGGCCTGAATAATTTAAAGACATTGTCAAATGCCTTACTTACGCCATAAGCGGCTATTGAAATATGATCCGGTTCGTCGTATTGATCAAAGAAGTAATGAATATTTTCTTTAGAAATCGATTTTATGGCATTATCCATTTGAAGCATACGCTGGCGATCTTCTGTCTTTTCTTTTTCTAAAACCACATTATAAAATATTTCTTGGTCTAAATCTAATAACCTAGAGGGCACCCTACTCTCCATTTCTGTGGCCAGCACAGGAGATATTGTCAAGTAAGAGTTGAACAATGATTTATCTTTAAATAAGAAGTAGTTGCCAAAATTGGCAGTGATATCATAACCGATAAACATCTTAAACGGTGCAATCTTATAGTTAGTTTCAAGATATGGTATAAGCTCGGTTCCTAAAAATTCGTAGAACAGTTTCCCCTTTTCTGTGGGTAAGCCTGTGGTTTGTTCGAAATCGCAATCTTCCCATCTAAGGTCGTTCTTACTTTGATGAACTCCTACAACAACGGCCTCGGGCATACGGTTGTGTTTGCTATAGAATTTGGCATTGGCTACAACTAAGTCAAAAAGGTAATCGGCATCTAAAACTAGAATTAAAGGATATTTTTTGTCTTCTGTATAATCTTCTGGAAAGTAATAGGAAACGTCTCTTCTCTCTTGTAGTTTAAACGATTCAAAAATCTCTTTTTGTACTTGGGCGTTAACACTAAAGCAAAATAATGCCAATATTGGCAAAAACAACTTCTTCATTTGTTAGGCTTTTGATAATCAGTATTATCGGTTTCGGTTCAATAACGGAAGTAGTGCAAAAGATATTGCCCCAAAAACCACAACCATAAGGGTCTGTGCAATCCACATTATCCAACCAAAAGCATCTCCCGCAACTGAAGAAATCCCAAAAATTGCCAACGAGGTACTTACAGCAATTGGGTAAAGACCTATACCGCCATTTGTAGTAGACATTGCAAAAGCGCCTCCAACAAATGCAATCAGTAATTCTGAAAGTGTAAGATTTACGGTTTCTGGAACAGTGTATTTAATGACCCAGAACATGGCAATATAACATGCCCAAATAAATAGTGTATGAAAAACAAATGCCCATTTATTTTTCATTTTTAAGATACTGGAAATTCCATCCAACAATCCACCTAAAAAGTTTTTAAGCTTTAGAGCAAACCCTGCATTGGACTTTTTAATAACCTTTACAGCAACTAGTAAACCAATAATACCAACAAATAGAATGCCAGCAGCACCGATTAGATTAACACCTTTTTCGTTTAGTACCTCAAGTATAATATCTGTTTGTAAGATCAAGGCGATTGTAATTATCACTAAAAGCATGATAAGGTCTATGACTCTTTCGGTCACTATAGTTCCAAAACCTTTTTCAAATGGAACACCTTCGTATGTGGTTAGGGCAGTCGCTCTTAAGAACTCTCCTGATCTTGGAATTCCAAGATTTGCAAAATATGCCATCAAAATGATAAATACATTATTGCTTAGTTTTGGGCTGTATCCCAAAGGTTTGAGCATATAATTCCATCTAATGGCTCTTGAGATATGGCTTAGAATTCCAATAACAACCGAAAGTCCAACCCAAAACGGACTCGCATTAGAGATATAATGCATAATCTGTTTTCTTTCTTCAGGTGAGGTAGACGTATAAGAATACCAAATTAGAAAGATTCCCAATGCAATGGGAATGAAGGTCTTTAGAAATTTTTTGGCAGAATCACTCAAAACTAGTTGAGTAAGTTAGTGTCCTCATTTGGGAAAACTAGGGCTGGCATAAAGCTTTTAGCCGACTCAATGTCCATACTACCATAGGTAATTAAAATTAAAACATCGCCAACGGCCACTCTTCTTGATGCAGCACCATTTAAGGTGATTTCACCTGAACCTCTTGGTCCGGGAATTGCATAGGTTTCAAGTCGTTCACCATTGTTGTTATTTACAATTTGAACTTTTTCGCCACGAATAATATTTGCAGCATCCATCAAATCTTCATCAATTGTAATACTACCAATATAGTTCAGGTCTGCACCAGTAACTTTTACTCGATGAATCTTTGATTTTACAACTTCTATTTGCATGATACAAATTTAAGAATTTACAGAGCTATATTGTCTATCAAGCGAATACCTTCTGCATAGACGGCAATAAAAGCTCGGTATTTTACATTTTTTTGTTTTTTTAAAATGGGTGTTAATGTATTAATATCTGCAATTTGAAAATACTCTAGTGTAAAAACAGCGTTTCTTGCAAACTCTGACACTACCCATTCTTCAATAGAATTAGCACTTTCCGTGCCAAATTTTAATTTGGCAGTTTTCAAGGTTTTGTAAATAAAACCACCTTTTTCTCGTGTAGACAACGACAGACGTTCATTACGTGAACTTCTTGCCAGACCATTGGCTTCTCTTTCAATGGGGCAGCCTATAATTTTAAACGGAAAACCCTTAAGTTCCACAAGTTTTTTAATGATTTGAAGCTGCTGAAAATCTTTTTCTCCAAAATAGGCCCGAGTAGGATTTACAGTTAGAAGTAAAAGTTCAACAATTGTAGCTACACCATTGAAATGTCCCGCCCTAAATTCACCTTCCATTACTTTTTCCAAGCCATTGAAATCGAATTTTTTGGAGTCAATTTTTTCATCATATATTTCTTTGGCCGATGGAGCAAAAATCAGAATGTCATTAGATATCGTTTTTAGCAAAACCATATCTTCTTCAAGATTTGCAGGATATTTTTCAAGATCTTCTTTATTGTCGAATTGTGTGGGATTAATAAAAATACTCACTACAGTGATATCATTTTCATTGACGGCCCTGTTTACCAGTGAAAGATGTCCTTTATGCAGAGCACCCATGGTGGGCACAAACCCTATGGTATGGTTTTTGCCGTCTTTGGATAATAAAATGTCCCGCAACTCTTTTTTGTAGTGTAATACCTGCATGAATGAGCATAAAAGCTCGCAAAAATACTATAAATACTGCATATCTACATTATTTTTGTACTTTTGCAGCTACGTTTTTTCAGATACATAAAAATTGCGTTTATGAATGGTAAAAAGATATTGTTTGTATCTTCTGAATTAGTGCCTTACCTCCCAGAGAATCCTGTTTCTTTAATGTCATACGAAGCCCCAAGAATGGTGAACAGTAGTGGAGGACAGATACGTATTTTCATGCCTAGGTATGGAAATATTAATGAAAGAAGACATCAATTACATGAGGTTATTCGTCTTTCAGGGATGAATTTAGTGATTAACGACATGGATATGCCTCTTATTATAAAAGTGGCCTCTATTCCAAAAGAACGTATTCAAGTATACTTTATCGATAACGAAGAATACTTCAAAAGAAAAGGAACTTTTACTGATAAGGAAGGAAATTTATTTCCTGACAATGATGAACGGGCAATTTTCTTTGCGAAAGGAGTAGTTGAAACAGTCAAAAAATTAAATTGGACCCCTGATATTATTCATGTGCAAGGGTGGATGGCTTCATTATTACCGCTATATCTTCGAGAGTACTATGCGGATGAACCTATTTTTGCAGATAGTAAGATTGTGACCTCGGTTTATGATCAAGGCTTTGAAGGGGCCCTTAATGCAGATATGGATAAGAAAATTGCTTTTGATGGTATCGATGAAAGCAAAATAGCGTCGCTTAGTACACCTGACTATAATAATTTGTTAAAGGTTGCCGTAGATTATTCAGATGCGATTATTTTAGCCTCAGAAGGGGTTTCTAAAGATTTACAGCAATATATTGAAAGTCTGCAAAAACCTGTTTTGCCTTATGTTTCAGTCCAAGAATCTGAAGAGGCTTATTCTAATTTCTATAAAACAGAGGTTCTAAAATAAATTGCATGAGCTTTTTTGGTAAAAATTTATTTCCAGCTTTTGTTGGGGCATTTTTGGTGGTACTTGTTGCTTCCTGTGAAGAAGAATTGAATACAATTGGTGAAGGGGTAGTCGCAGGCGAACCCTTTACTACTGGAAAAGCGGAATATGATGTTTTTGCTTTTAACAAAAACATTGAGGCCGTTCAGACAAATCGCCTTCCTATTTATCAGTTAGGCACATACAATGACCCTGTTTTTGGAAGAACTGAGGCTAGCATTACTACTCAGCTTAGGCTTCCTGTAAATCAAAATACCGGAGCTACAACAAACTCTTTTGGCGACTTATCTCAGGCCACTGAAGACCTAGCGGAAAATGATGATGAGGATTCGACTATTCCAGAAAATGAAACAGTAAAAGAAGTTGTACTTTATTTACCATACTTAATTTCACCAAATGGGGCCCGTGATTCTGACAATGATGGCGTTGCAGATGCTTTTGATAAAAATCCAAATGACCCTAACTCAGATTCTGATAATGATGGAGTTAGTGATATAGATGAGAGGACGGCTCAATCAGATCCACTAAACCCAAATGAGGATGGAACAGAAGAAGGTTTTGCAGGTAATACTTTTCCACGAAAGTTTGATTTAGATAGTATTTTTGGAAGTCGGACTACGTCTCTAAGACTGAAAGTGGAACAGTCCACGTTTTTCCTTAGAGATTTAGATCCTAATAGTAATTTTGAGGAGGCACAGGAATATTTTTCGAATCAGCAATTCTCACCTGCGTTCACCGCCGACGTATTGGCCGATACCTTGGTAACCATCAGTGATTTGGAATATATCTTTTTTGCAGATGATGACCCAGAAACCGATGATGTAGATGAATCATTAACAGTAGAATCACGTCTCAATCCGGGAATAAGAATAAATTTAGATACTCAATTTTTTCAAGAGAACCTTATTGATAAAGAAGGAGGTTCTGAGCTTTTAAGTCAATCGAACTTCAACAATTTTTTACGCGGGCTGCATATTTCGGTTGAATCATCAGAAATGGACAAAGATATTATGTTGTTGCTAGATTTGACCCAAGCCAATCTTACTATAACTTATGAGTATGATAATTTTGTTATTGATGATTCAGGTGATAATACAGTTAACACTTCTGAAAGAATAGAAAGAGACTTTGTGTTGACTTTTTTACAGGCTGCCAATAATTCGATTTCAGGTAACGCAGTAAATACGTTAAATAATGAGCCTTATCCGGCTAATATTACTGCTAGCTTGAACAGTGGAGAAAATGCAGCGCGAATTTTCTTAAAGGGAGGTGCGGGAACTATAGCCGAAATAGTGCTATTTGATGAAGTTGACGGCTCTGAAATAATTAATGAAATTAAACGGAACAACTGGATTATTAACGAGGCCAATTTAGTATTTTCCATTGACAGGGATGTCGTAGCAAACGGTATTGAACCGCCCAGAATTTATCTTTTTAATGCTGAAACCAATCAACCCCTTTATAATCCGGCTACCGAAGTTAGTTTGTCAGATGCTCCTCTGGACATTTTTTTAAATTATGATGGAATTATAGAAAAAGAAGGTGATTTAGGTACAAGCTATACTGTTAGAATTACCGAGCATATAAATAATATTATTGTAAGAGATTCTACCAATGCTAAATTGGCATTGGCGCTCACTTCGAATATTGCAATATCAAATGTTGCCGAAGCAATTGGTGCAGGTTCAGTTAGTGATATCAATGTGCCGATTATGTCCACTGTAAATCCGTTGGGTACCGTTCTTTTTGGGAGTAATGTTTCTCCAGAGAACGAATCAAAAAAACTTAAGCTTCAAATTTTCTATACAGAGGCGAATTAGTGGAAGGCCGTTGATACGACTTAAAGGTTTTTTACGTTAGTTATCTATGTTTTCAGCAGATTTCATTGCTCATAGTTTAAATTTGCAAACATTAAGAGTTTGTAACCCCTTAAAAATTATTTACTTATGTGTGGTATTGTAGGGTATATAGGTCATCGAGATGCCTATCCAATCGTAATAAAAGGCCTTCAAAGATTAGAGTATCGAGGGTACGATAGTGCTGGGGTAGTACTGTTCGATGGAGAAGACACCCATTTGGCAAAAACAAAAGGAAAAGTAGAAGATTTAAAGCATAAAGCAGAGATTACTATTTCTACAAATGGAAAACTGGGTCTTGGCCATACGCGCTGGGCAACACATGGTGTACCCAATGATGTGAATTCACACCCACATTATTCCAATTCCGGAGATTTAGTCATTATACATAATGGAATTATAGAAAACTATGAATCACTTAAAAAAGCTCTAATTAAGAGAGGTTACTCTTTTGAGTCGGATACAGATACAGAGGTCCTGATTAACTTAATTGAAGAAGTTAAGAAGAAAGAAGGCGTTAAACTTGGGAAAGCTGTTCAAATTGCACTGAATCAGGTGGTTGGTGCTTATGCAATAGCAGTATTTGATAAAAATAAACCCGATGAAATAGTTGTTGCAAAATTAGGTAGTCCACTTGCTATTGGTATTGGAGAGAATGAATATTTTATTGCTTCCGATGCATCTCCCTTCATAGAATTTACTAATAATGCTGTTTATCTCGAAGATGAAGAAATGGCAATTATTAGAATTGGCAAAGAAATAAAACTCCGTAAGATTAAGGATGACGCAATAGCGTATCCAAATATTTTGGAACTTCAATTAAATCTCGAAGAGATAGAAAAAGGAGGTTATGATCACTTTATGCTTAAGGAAATCTATGAGCAGCCAAGAGCTATTTTAGACACCTATAGAGGAAGACTACTTGCGGATCAAGGTTTAATTCGAATGGCTGGAATAGATCAAAATCTTGAAAAGTTCATTAACGCAAATAGAATTATAATTGTAGCGTGCGGAACGTCATGGCATGCCGGCCTTGTTGCAGAGTATATTTTTGAGGATTTGGCAAGAATACCGGTTGAGGTAGAATATGCTTCTGAATTTAGATACCGTAATCCTGTTATTACCGATAAGGATGTATTAATTGCAATTTCCCAATCTGGAGAAACTGCTGATACTTTAGCTGCAATAAAAATGGCTAAGGAAAAAGGTGCTTTTGTTTTTGGAGTGTGTAATGTTGTTGGTTCTTCGATTGCGCGTGAAACTCATGCGGGAGCATATACCCATGCTGGTCCAGAGATTGGAGTGGCTTCAACAAAGGCTTTTACCACTCAGATTACAGTGTTATCGCTAATTGCTTTAAAACTTGCGAAAGAGAAGGGTGCCATGTCAGAATCTAAGTTTCATGAATATTTAACGGAACTTGAGGGTATACCCACTAAAGTAGAGAAGACCTTGAAGTCTAATAAGTTGATTGAAGAAATTGCCGAGGTATATAAAGATTCAACCAATTGTTTATACTTAGGTAGAGGTTATAATTTTCCAGTTGCTTTAGAAGGCGCACTGAAATTAAAAGAAATTAGCTATATCCATGCTGAAGGTTATCCGGCCGCTGAGATGAAGCACGGGCCCATAGCACTTATAGATGAAGAAATGCCCGTGGTTGTAATTGCAACCAAAAAGGGTCATTATGAAAAGGTTGTTAGTAACATACAGGAAATTAAATCTAGAAGCGGAAAAATCATAGCAATAGTTACCGAAGGAGATAAGAGCGTTAAAGAAATAGCGGATCACGTAATAGAAGTCCCAGAAACTTCTGAACCTATGACACCTCTTTTGACTACTATTCCACTACAGTTGTTGTCCTATCATATTGCATTAATGAGAGGATGTAACGTGGATCAGCCTAGAAATTTAGCAAAGTCGGTTACCGTAGAGTAACTAATAAAAAATTCATTTAATATTAAAAACGGCCTAATTAGGCCGTTTTTTTGTTAATTTAATACTAGGAAAGGGCTTTTTATTAGAAAAAAGTACTATGCATGCATAATTTTTTTGTTTTTATTAAGACAAAAGTCAAAAAAAATGTATATTCCGCTTCGTTTAATTAATGCGTAATTTAAACTGACTTAACTCAAATTCAAGACTAATGAAAAAATTATTTTTTGTCTTTACCTTTTTGTTCGGAGCAACACTAATTGCTCAAACTACTGTTACAGGAAAAGTAGTAGATCAAAACGGAGAACCAGTACCAAGTGCGAATGTTTTGCTTCTTGGAAAAGCAGAGGGTACCGTGGCGGATTTTGATGGAAATTTCACATTTTCTACCAGTGAAACACCACCTTTTAAGCTTAAAATATCGAGTATTGGTTACACCGATACTACAGTTGATGTAACTTCTAATAATGAGGTTTTATCAATAACGCTTAA
This sequence comes from Croceitalea sp. W27, assembly GCF_055693185.1. Lineage (NCBI taxonomy): Bacteria > Pseudomonadati > Bacteroidota > Flavobacteriia > Flavobacteriales > Flavobacteriaceae > Croceitalea > Croceitalea sp. W27. Next base: position 1,914,255 of record NZ_CM146327.1, on the reverse strand, counting down.
TGAGGCATCGACGCTACTTGATGAAATAGTGATATCCGCTTCTAGAACACCGGAGCGTATTTTTGAGTCACCAGTTTCTGTAGAACGTTTCGGACTAAAAGAGATTAAGAACACTACTGCTGAATCTTTTTATGGAGGTCTTCAGAATTTGAAGGGTGTCGATATCAATACCAACAGTTTAACTTTTCAATCAGTAAACACCAGAGGTTTTGCAACTTTTGCAAATACACGTTTTTTACAATTAGTTGATGGAATGGACAATACTGCACCAGGATTGAATTTCGTACTGGGTAATTTAGTAGGTATGAATGAGCTCGATGTGCAAAGTGTAGAAATTCTACCAGGTGCATCTTCAGCACTTTATGGAGCAGGGGCCTTTAATGGTATTCTTTTTATGAGAAGTAAAAATCCATGGGATTTTCAAGGCATAAGCGCCTATGTGAAAACAGGTTTAACATCGCAAGATGCAGCTGGTGATAACCCTTACTATGATGTTGGTATCCGCGCAGCACACGCATTTAGCGATAAATTTGCCGGAAAAGTTAGTTTCTCTTATCTACAGGGTGAAGACTGGCATGCAAATAGAACAGATGATTTAAGTAATCCTGGAGCGGATAGATCCGACCCGAATTATAATGGGTTGAATGTTTACGGCGATGAGGTGTCTACCTTATTAAATTTTGATGCCGCTGCTGGTTTGCCAACCGGTACTGTAGGTTCTGCTCGAGTAAGCAGAACTGGGTACAACGAAGTAGATTTATTCAATTATGATGCGCAAAGCGTTAAAGCCGACTGGTCCTTGCACTATAAGCCTTTTGCCAATGACTTGGAATTGATATACAATGGTAGAATAGGTCGAGGAAATACTATTTATCAAGGTGCAAACAGATATGCTGTAGACGGGTTTAAAATGCAGCAGCACAAATTGGAATTGAAAAATGACAATTTTTTTATTCGAGCCTACATTGTTGCTGAAAATTCTGGAGATGCTTATGATACCAGATTTGCAGCTATAAATACTAATAGCGCTTGGAAATCTAATACGCAGTGGTTTACGGAATATGCGCAAACCTTTATTGGAGCGAAGTTAGGAGTAGGGACAGGAGTTCCTGCAACTGATGAGCAAGCTCACGCGGCCGCAAGGGTCGTTGCCGATACGGGTAGATTGATACCAGGTACCGCGGCATTTGAAAATGCTTTTAATCGAGTTATTTCAGATGGAGATTTAACTACGGGGGCAAAATTTATCGATAACACAAAGTTTCGCCACGTAAATGGTAATTACAACTTGGCCCACCTAATAGATGACTGGGCAGACATTCAAGTTGGGGGTTCTTGGAGAGAATATGAGTTAAATTCTCAGGGAACCATTTTTACAGATTTTGATGGACCTATCACATACCAAGAATATGGTGGGTATATGCAACTTCAAAAGAAATTAATGGACGATAGGTTAAAGCTTACTTTGTCAGGAAGATATGATAAGAATGAATTTTTTGATGGCTTCTTTTCTCCAAGAGCTGGTATTTCGGCTACTTTGGGCGAGAACAGAAATCATAATGTTAGAGCTTCAGTTCAACAAGGCTTTAGAAACCCGACAACACAAGATTTGTTTATAGGCTTAAATGTCGGAGCGGCAATACTTGTAGGTTCTGCGCCGGATAACCTAGATAGAGATGTGAGAACGTTCGATGTAAGTCAACAAGGTCAGGCTTTTTCAGGTTCACCAACTGTTGATGTGGTAGGTAGAGCAGCATATGAAAACGCTTTTTCTTTAAGTTCTGTGCAGGCAGGTAACCCTACTGCAGTGAACATTCCGCTTGTTCAGCCTGAAGAAATAACAGCTTTTGAATTGGGTTATAGATCTCAGCTAGGAAAATTTACAATCGATTTAAGTGGATATTACAATATTTATGACCAGTTTGTATCGCAAACACAAACACTGGTTCCTTTGTATGGTGAAGCCGGAGATGGTGGCTTATCATTATTGGCACTACAGAATGGAGATTTTGAAGTATATCAGGTGTATACGAATTCGCAGGAGCAAATTACATCTTATGGTGGAACTATAGGAGTTGATACCAAGATTGCTGGTTTTGACTTAGGGGTTAATTATACTTATACCCTCTTAGAAGATGCCGAGGACCTAAGAGCTAGAGGTATTCGAACGAACTTCAATAGTCCAGAACATAAGGTTAAAGCTTCTTTCGGCAAGACAGATTTATTTAAAAACTTTGGCTTTGGAGTGAATTACCGCTGGAGTGATGATTTCTTCTGGGAAGCATCTTTTGCTGATGGTGATGTGCCAGCTTATTCAGTTTTAGATGCACAAATAAACTATTCGGTGCCAAGTATTAAATCAGTATTCAAAGCAGGTGGTTCAAACTTATTGGCAGACGAATACTTTCAAGCTATAGGCTCTGGATTAATAGGTTCGATCTATTATGTTTCTTGGACCATAAATCCTTAAGCAACAATTTCATAAGACGTACAAAAGGCATCTTTATTAGATGCCTTTTTTTATGGAAAAAAAGAATTCAGAAGTTTCTATTTCAAATAGTAATAACATATCTTTGCAGCCGGAAAAAACAGGGTTTTTTCTATCCAAAAAATCGAATAACAGAAATAAGCAAGTAATGTCGAAAGTTACAGGTAAAGTTGCACAAATCATTGGACCGGTTATTGACGTTGAGTTTGAGTCAGGTACGGTAATCCCAAAAATTTATGATTCATTAGAAATCGATAAGGCAGATGGCTCTAAGCTAGTGCTCGAGGTACAATCACATATTGGTGAAAATACCGTTAGAACAATCTCGATGGATTCTACTGATGGATTAAGCAGAGGTGTTGAAGCTGTTGCCACAGGAAGCTCTATTCAGATGCCAATCGGAGAGGATGTTTATGGACGTCTTTTTAATGTAATCGGAGATGCAATTGATGGACTTGAGGAACTGCCTAAAAGTGGAGACAATGGACTTCCAATTCACCGTGAAGCTCCAAAATTTGAAGATTTATCCACTTCTACAGAGGTTTTGTTTACAGGTATCAAAGTAATCGATTTGATTGAGCCTTATGCAAAAGGAGGTAAAATTGGATTGTTCGGTGGTGCTGGTGTTGGTAAAACGGTACTGATACAAGAGTTGATCAACAATATTGCTAAAGGTCACGGTGGTCTTTCGGTATTTGCTGGTGTTGGTGAACGCACAAGAGAAGGTAATGACTTGCTTCGTGAGATGTTAGAGTCAGGTATTATAAAGTATGGTGACGACTTCTTACATTCTATGGAAGAAGGTGGCTGGGATTTGTCTAAAGTAGATAAGAAAGCAATGAAAGAATCAAAAGCGACTTTCGTTTTTGGTCAAATGAACGAACCACCTGGGGCTCGTGCCCGTGTGGCATTATCAGGATTAACAATTGCTGAGTATTTCCGTGATGGTGCTGGTGATGGTCAAGGCAAAGACGTACTGTTCTTCGTAGATAATATCTTTCGTTTTACACAAGCGGGTTCAGAAGTATCTGCACTTTTAGGAAGGATGCCATCTGCAGTTGGTTATCAGCCTACGCTAGCAACAGAGATGGGTGCAATGCAAGAGCGTATTACTTCAACTAAAAGAGGCTCTATTACATCGGTACAGGCGGTTTACGTACCTGCAGATGATTTAACGGATCCGGCGCCCGCTACTACTTTTGCTCACTTAGATGCAACAACTGTACTTTCTCGTAAAATTGCAGAACTTGGTATTTACCCTGCGGTTGATCCTTTAGATTCTACGTCAAGAATTCTAACAGCGGATATATTAGGGGATGACCATTATGGTTGTGCGCAGCGTGTGAAAGAGTTGTTACAACGTTACAAAGAACTACAAGATATCATTGCCATTCTTGGTATGGAAGAACTATCTGAGGAGGATAAATTAGCTGTAGGGCGTGCAAGACGTGTGCAGCGTTTCTTATCTCAGCCTTTCCATGTTGCTGAGCAATTTACAGGTATCCCAGGAGTATTGGTAGACATTAAAGAAACTATTAAAGGATTTAATATGATTATGGATGGTGAATTAGATCACCTACCAGAATCTGCCTTTAACTTAAAAGGAACAATCGAGGAAGCTATTGAAGCTGGTGAGAAAATGTTAGCCGAAGCTTAAAATGGCAATTAGATATTAGTGCTTGGTATGGAGAAATCAACTACTGACCACTGACCACTGACCACTAACTACTAACTACTATTGAATATGTATTTAGAAATTGTATCCCCAGAAGCAACATTATTCACAGGCGAAGTAACATCGGTTACAGTTCCTGGAATAAATGGTGAATTCCAGATGTTACAGAATCATGCTCCAATTTTATCGTTATTACAAGAAGGTGAAGTTAAAGTACAAGGCGATATTACAATAGAAGAAGAGGTTCAAGATAAGTTCACCAAGGGCGCTAACGGAGAAACTGTTTTAGCAATTTCAAGCGGAACTATTGAATTGAAAGATAATAAAGTTATTGTACTGGCGGATTAAGCCAATACGTTTTAAATGAAAAAAGCCGCTCTAATCTAGAGTGGCTTTTGTTTTTTAATTGATATTATTTTTCTATCCTGAAGAGCATCATTTCTAATGGTTAGTTTACTTTTATACGTAATATCAATAAAGGGACTATTTTTGATTTATGACGAATTTCCCAAAGAAATTAACCCAAAAACTAGAAAAAAGAGTAGCAGAGAATGCCTATCGCAAATTGCCAAGTGCCGGCAGATTGGTTGATTTTTCTTCAAATGATTATCTAGGTTTTTCAAGAGAGCTTTGGATTAAGGAAAGAACAAAAGAAATTTTAAATCAGGGTAATTCTAAAAACGGAGCTACAGGATCCCGATTGATTTCTGGAAACCATCAATTATATCAAAAATTAGAAGAACAACTTACTAGCATTTATAGTTGTGAAGCTGCTTTAGTGTTTAATTCTGGCTACGATGCCAATCTTGGTTTTTTCGCTTCGATGCCGCAGCGCGGAGATATGATTTTTTATGATGAACTGGCCCATGCCAGTATTAGAGATGGAATTCAATTAAGTAACGCAAAAAACTATAAGTTTAAGCATAACGATTTGTCCGACTTAAAATCTAAAGTTGAACTGTTAGTTGGAACAAATCCGAGTACTTTAGATTCAGAGATTTATGTAGTGACCGAATCTGTATTTTCTATGGATGGAGATAGTTCAGACTTGAAAGCCTTCTCTGAATTTTGCACCAAAAATGGATATTATTTAATTGTAGATGAAGCGCATGCTGTTGGAATATTTGGTAATGGAAAGGGCTTATGTCTTGAAAGAGAAATTGAAACTGCTATTTTTGCCAGAATTATCACTTTTGGTAAAGCTTTAGGTTCTCATGGTGCAGCAATACTAGGAAGTGGCCAGCTAAAGAATTATCTGGTGAATTTTTCAAGAAGCTTTATTTATACCACTGCTTTACCGCCTCATACGATTGCGACCAACTTAGCCGCGTATGATTTTCTAAAATCAGAAAAGGGTAGATCTTTTAAAGATAGCTTATTGAAAAACATTGTCTATTTTAAACAAGAATTGGCTAGACAAGGGTTACAAAAAAGCTTTATAGAAAGTAATTCTGCAATTCAATGTATGTTCGTTAGAGGCAATATAGAAGCTAAAACGATTTCTGAGAACCTTAGAGAGAACGGCTTTGATATTAAGGCTATTCTTTCACCAACAGTGCCAAAGGGAAAAGAACGGCTTCGTTTTTGCCTTCATGCGTTCAATACAAAAGACGAGATAAAACAGCTAGTATCATTATTAAAAGAACTATAAATGGGCAAGGACTTAGTTACATTAGGCAGTTTTGAATTTTTAGCCGATGTACAGATAATAAAGGGAAAATTAGAATCTGAAGGTATAACGGTTACCCTAAAAGATGAAAACACCGTAGGTGTAGAACCCTTTGCTAGTAATGCAATAGGTGGTATTAAGTTACAAGTTTATGCGGCCGATAAAGAGAAAGCACAAGACATTTATAATGAACTAAGAAAATATGCGGTTGATGAAAATGGAAATTTGGTTCAATGCCCAAATTGTAAGGCACAGAAGTCTGAAGTTCATTATTTGCGCAATACACTGTTCTATAAACTCTTTCCATTTTTTGAACCTAAAAAATACCGTTGTACCAATTGTGAATTTATTACCAAGGCAGAAGTATGAAATTATTTATTACCGGTATTTCTACAGAAGTTGGTAAAACCATTGCTTCGGCAATAGTTACTGAAGCTTTAGAAGCCGACTACTGGAAACCAATTCAGGCTGGGGATTTAGAGAACTCTGATAGCCACAAGGTCAAGAATTTGATTTCCAATACCAAATCCATTATTCATCAGAACAGCTATGCGCTAAACACCCCTATGAGTCCACATGCCGCTGCAGAAATTGATGGTATTCAGATTGATTTAGATGCAATTAGAGAACCCCGTACAGAAAATCATTTGGTTATCGAGGGGGCCGGTGGTTTATTGGTTCCTTTAAATGACTCAGATACAATTTTAGACTTGATTCAGTCAGATTACAAAGTTATAGTTGTTTCAAGGCATTATTTGGGCAGTATTAATCATAGCTTACTTACGATAGAAGCACTTCAACAAAGAAATTTTAGAGTAGGATTAATTTTTAGTGGAGATGAATACCCGACGACTGAAAGCATTATTTTGAATAAAACGGATGCTTCTTTTTTAGGGAGGATTAATGAGGAGGAGTTAATTGACAAAAAAGTAGTTAAGCACTATGCTAAAGAATTTAGAAAAGCACTACTGGAGTTTTAAACGTTTGTGAATTACCGCATTTTCAATGGTGTCTAAAGGGATATAATTCTTCGATAATTGTATATTCATATAAAAGTTTGCGGCAACCTCTTTTTTACCAAATATCTTTCTATTTTTTCGAGTGACGATATAATCGGGTCTAATTCGTTCCATGATATGCTTCAATTCCTCTTCTTCCTTTTTCCTTGGATTATCGTAAGCAAAGAACATTTCATCCTTTAAAAGATTGCTAGGCTGCGTGGTTGATTTTGTTAGGGGATTAATTCCCAGTACCCAGTACCCGATATGGTATTCCATAAATAACACCTTATTGGTTGGGAGATTATGAGTTTCAAAATAAGCTGGAACTGTAATTCCTTCTCCATTAAAATAAGAACCATTTTTACTATGATTCTTTATTATTGCACTATATTCTATATAAGATTCTACGGGTATTAATAAGAATACTATAGCGGCGGCTGAGCCAATTTTTTTAGATTTTACTCGTACTTGTTTTGAAAGAATAAGTGCCAATAAAGGGAGAATTATAGGATAAATCAAAATCAAATAATGGCCATTTACTCTTCCACTTTTTACAAAGGCAAGTAGGGTTCCCAAAGTTGCAATGACCAGAAATAGGATAGTAGGATTTTTAAGATCAAATATTTTTTTTCTCCATCCAAAAACCAGAATTCCAATAAACGGAAGAAGATAACTTATTAACTTATAGGGGGAATCTTGGCGAGCGCCTGCATAGGCTAGCGGTGCTTCGATAACAGATTTCCACCAAAGCATTCCGTTATCACTGAAATAGTAGGGCATAAAAGTGGTAAAAATCAGAAATAGAATGCCAATGCCATAAAGTAAGGGCTTTGTAACTACGGCCAGCGATTTAAACTTCACATACTCTAGATAGACAATTGAAATGCCCAATAAAAGTGCTACATATGCAAGGTTTAATTTTACCATTAAAGCACATCCCGTAAGTAATCCGGCAAACAAAATGTTCTGGGAAGAACGTTGTTTTTTAATGAGCATCCAAATTACCGGCGTGACAAATGCCATTGCGATGTGTTCTGACATTACCCCTTGTAAACTACCAAATAGACTTTGTACGGCTACTGTAATAAATGATACTATAATCGCCACTCTTTTGTTGCATAGCTCGCGAGTAATTCTATAAGTAAAAAAAGAGGAAATAGTTACTAGCAGTACACCAAAAAGTCTTATTGCGATAAAACTTTTCCCGAATATCGAGATGATTATAGCGAAAAAAAGAAAAGTAAGAGGTGGTTTAATATCCCATAATTGGGTAAAGGGGAGGTAACCATCAACCCAAGATTGTCCCATAAGAATAAAAGTGCTTTCATCTCGGTCTATATAATCTCTAAAAAAGAAGGGAAATCTTATGAGCAAACCGTAAATAAAAAGCGTAAAAAAAATGCTTCTTTCAGAATGTAGCAGTTTTTTAAGGAATGTAATCAAACTAAGGTTTTTTGGTTAAGTGGGCTTTTCTAATTTTATACAAATCTACCCAAAGACGAAAAAAATATGATATTTTAACTTTTGAATCACCAATGTCTATCCATTTTTTAACCGGTATTTCATCCATAATGTCTAGGGCCTTTTCCTTTCCATAATACCGTAAAAGCCTACTAAAAAGTTCGACATCAAAAAGCCATTTAGAAATAAAAGGCTTCGAAAAAGTAATTATCGCTACGTCTCTAGTGAATACCTTGCACCCGCATTGAGTATCATACACTTTTATATCTAGGATATTGGAAATAATGGTTGCTATGATTCTTCCAAAGAAAAATCTCGAAAACTTTCTTTCTACTGTAGAGCCTATTTTTAGAATCCTAGATGCAAAAACAAATTCTTTATTATTTAACAAAAAGGTTTTATAAGAGTAACATTCTTCCAAAGATGTGGCCAGGTCTGCGTCTAGGTAGGCAAATAGTTTTCCGATGTTATTTTCTAAACAGTAGAGGACCCCATTTCTAATACTACCCGCTTTCCCTTTGTTTTCTTTATTTTCTAGAATTTGTATTTGTTTTGGATGGCGGTTCTGCAGTTTTCTTAGTGCTTCTAAAGTATCGTCAGTTGAAGCGTCATCTATAAAAATGATAGAAACCTTTTTTTCAGTATCCAAAAAACAATGAAAGCTTTCGATAGGTAATCTGTTGGCTTCATTATAGCACGGCACTAAAATGATAAAATCGTTCAAATCATTGATATTTAGGCATTATACCTCTAGGGAGAGATATCGTAAAATAACATAAAGCGACAATAAACTTTTTGGTTTTATTGCCATCTTTGCAAGGTAGCCAAATTGAGTGATTTGAAAGATTCAGCACAGACAAAAAATTTAATCCAACGAGATAAGAAATACTTGTGGCATCCCTTAACGCAACACAAAACCGCAGTAGACGCCTTGCCTATTGTAAAAGCCAAAGGGGCATTGTTATGGGATGAAAATGGCAAAGAATATATAGACGGTATAGCTTCTTGGTACACTGCCATGTATGGTCATTGCAGTGATTATATTGTAGAAGCGATTACTGCTCAAATGAAAGAACTTGACTTTGTTATGTTCAGCGGTTTTACGCACAAACCAGCGATTGAGTTATCTGAGAAGCTGATGAAGCTATTGCCTAAAAATCAGGCTAAGATTTTCTTTAACGATAATGGTTCTACAGCTGTGGAAGCAGCTATAAAAATGGCCTTACAATACTACCATAATAAAGGTAAAAAGCGAGATACGCTAATAGCTTTTGAAGAGGGATTTCACGGAGATACCTTTGGAGCCATGAGCGCCTCAGGTTTGTCATCATACAATGGCCCTTTTGAAGATTTCTTGCTTAAGGTTAAACGCATTCCGGCGCCACAAGATGATACCATTGATGAGGTGCTTGCAAGACTAGAGGAGATCATTGAGAAAAACAATTGTGCAGCATTTGTTTTTGAACCCCTAGCTCAAGGTGCGGCAGGAATGAAATTTCATTCTGCTAAAGGGTTGGATGCTCTTATTCAAAAGTGTAAATCTTTGGATGTCTTATGTATTGCCGATGAGATAATGACCGGTTTTGGCAAAACAGGTAAAAATTTTGCATCTGATTATTTAGAACATAAACCAGATATTATATGTCTAAGTAAAGCCTTAACTGCAGGCATGTTTCCTTTAAGTATTACGAGTTGTTCGCAACATATTTTCGATGCTTTTTTAAGCGATAAGGTAGCAAAAGGGTTCTTTCATGCCCATACATTTAGTGCGCATCCTATAGGTTGCGCAGCGGCAATAGCGGGTCTCGATTTGTTAGAATCAAAAACGGTCTTGGAGCGCAGGAAGTATATTGAAGATGCGCATGAGAGGTTCGTTCTAAAAATTAAAAAACATCCAAAAGTAGAAGATGCCCGTAGTCTTGGAGTAATTCTGGCGGTTGATTTAAATGTAAAAATGGATCGCTATGGAAAATCGCGAGACGAACTGTATCAGTTCTTTATGTCTAGAGGGGTAAACCTTCGCCCTTTAGGTAATACGGTTTATGTATTGCCGCCATATGTAATAACTAATGAGCAGCTAGAAAAGATTTATAATGTTATATTAGAATTACTGGAAACCTAGTGCTGTGAGTTGATTTCGTCTATAAAATCAAACTCTTGATCATTGACCTCAACGCGAATTTCATGATAGTTCCATTCATCTCCTTCCCCAGTAGCATCAATATATAGTTTGCCATCGCCTTTTGAGCCAGTAATGGGAATAACCATTTTTGCACTTTTATTTCCATTGGTCCAGTTGATATTTCCTTGAATCATACCATCTTTTTCGATAGGGGAGCCTAAAATATCCAACAGCTGTTCGTCTTTATTAATGAGCTCAAAAGCATATTCATAGGGTTGAGAGCCTTCCATAATATTGGTTACCCCAAAATAAATGGAAGAGAATAAAATAATCGCTCCAATAATCAGTGTGAAACAACCTCCAACCGGAACGACCCATTTCCAATTTCTTTTCCACCAACTAGGTTGAGGTACGAGTTCATTATTCATGCTTTCTTAAATTTAATATGCCAGATGAAGATAAGAACTTTTACTTTTGTTTTAATTATAAAATATGTTGAAAGAACCTGTTTACATTACTGCAATTTCTTCAATTTCCCCATTGGGAAATTCTCTTGAACAAGCTTGGGAAAATTATAAAAATGACGATACGCAGCTCAAAGAAATAGAAATTGGTGATAAAAAAGTATGGGCAGGTACACTTCCTGAAAAGGTAAGTGATGAGATTACGGCGCTCAAAAACTCTGATAATAAATACACGAATCTTGATGAATCTGTATTGTATGCCATGTATGCCTCTAGAAAGGCGATAGAAAAAGCAGGTTGGTCAATAGAATCTAAAGATGTAGATTTCGGGGTGAACATAGGTTCATCTCGGGGAGCAACGGCTCTGTTTGAAAAATTCCATAAAGAATTTTTAAAGGATGATAGCACATCTACTTTGGCATCGCCAACTACAACGCTCGGCAATATCTCTTCTTGGGTGGCCCATGACCTAAAAACAAAAGGGCCAGAGATCTCACATTCCATAACCTGCTCTACTGCCCTGCACGCAATGTTGAACGGTATTGCATGGATACAAAGCGGAATGGCAACTAAATTTTTGGTAGGTGGCAGTGAAGCACCATTGACCCCATTTACCATTGCGCAGATGAAGGCATTAAAAATCTACTCGAACAACAAAAATAGTCACCCTGAGCCTGTCGAAGGGTTCCCGTGCCGTGCTTTCGATTTAGATAAAAAACAAAACACGATGGTACTGGGAGAAGCAGCTTCCGTGGCTTGTTTAGAAAAAGAGAGTTCTGGAGAAGCCCTGGCTAAAATTATAGGAATAGGATATGCTACAGAACCGCTAACACATAATGTTTCCATATCTGCCGATGCAAAGTGTTTTCAAGATGCTATGGCAATGGCTTTAGGGGACAAATACCGTAATAGTGTAGATGTTGTGGTGATGCATGCCCCGGGCACCATAAAGGGCGATTTATCAGAATTTAAGGCTATCAAAAAAATATTTTGTAACAAAAAACCTTTTTTGACTACAAATAAATGGAAAGTAGGCCACACCTTTGGGGCATCGGGAATGCTAAGTGTAGAAATGGCGATACTGATGCTTCAAAATAATAAAGCGATTTCCGTTCCCTTTGCAGAAAAACAGCAGAATCCCAAATCGATTAAAACTGTTTTGGTAAACGCAGTAGGTTTTGGAGGAAATGCGGTATCCATCTTGCTTTCAAAATAAGCTTCCTATATTCTCGGCAATGTCTTATCTTAAATGATTTATTAACCAACATTTTATGGCCGGTATGCAATTGCCTGAGTATTTAAAGGGTAAGGACGTCGCTGAGGGAGAAGCAGAAACTGAAACCAAAAAATCTACAACGCCTAAGAAAAAAGAGGAATAGGTCTCATAGATAAATTAATACAATTCAGGTCATTTCGAACCGAATAAAATGAGCGTGAGAAATCTAAGGAGTTTAGATTTCTCAATCGTCGCTGCAATCCTCATATCGAAATGACCCGTGGGTATTTTTTACGAATACAATGTTATTCTGAGCTGTCATGTTGAGCTTGTCGAAGTAGATAGCGAAAAATCTTAAGTTGAGATTCTTTATTTCATTTAGAACGACATTTTTTTTGATTAGGGATTTTGTATTGGAAATCCCTATTTTTGATTTATGAGCGAGACAAGACACAATTGGACCAAGGAGGAAATATTAGCAATTTACAATAAGCCTTTAATGGAGTTGCTTTATGATGCGGCAACTATGCACCGTAAATATCACGACCCAAACACGGTTCAGGTTTCCACCTTACTTTCTATAAAAACTGGCGGTTGCCCAGAAGATTGTGGCTATTGCCCACAGGCAGCTCGTTACCATACCGATATCGAGGGCAATGACCTCATGTCCGTACAACAGGTAAAAGCTCAGGCATTACGTGCTAAATCATCCGGCAGTTCGCGTGTTTGTATGGGTGCGGCCTGGCGTAATGTTAAAGATGGTCCTGAATTTGATCAGGTTTTAGAAATGGTTCGTACCATTAATAAATTAGATATGGAGGTTTGCTGCACACTTGGTATGATTACCGAAAACCAAGCAAAACGTTTAGCAGAAGCTGGGCTTTATGCTTACAATCATAATTTAGATACCTCAGAAGATTATTATAAAGATGTCATTTCTACAAGGGCTTTTGAAGACCGTTTAGAAACTATTGATAATGTTCGTAAAACCAATGTTACGGTTTGTAGTGGAGGAATTATAGGAATGGGTGAGAAAGTTGAAGACCGTGCCGGAATGCTTGTTGCTTTGGCGTCTTTAAGCCCACAACCTGAATCAGTACCCATTAATGCTTTAGTTGCTGTAGAAGGTACGCCCATGGAAGATATTGAGCCTGTTGCAATTTGGGAAATGATTCGTATGGTCGCAACTACACGTATTGTAATGCCAAAAACACAAGTGCGTTTATCGGCAGGAAGAACTGAAATCAGTAGAGAGGGTCAGGCCATGTGCTTCTTTGCAGGAGCAAATTCCATTTTTGCAGGCGATAAGTTATTGACCACTCCTAATCCTGATGTAAATGAGGATATGGAAATGTTCAAATTGTTAGGGCTCAATCCACAGAAAGCCTTTGTAAAAGCTCCACAGCCAGAAACAATTGAGGCTACAGCATCTAAGATCGAGCCACTAGGTGAAAAACCGAAGTGGACGCGCCCTGGCCATAAAATCGAGCGTAACGAGAATGCTAAAGCGAATTCTAAATTGGTAGAGAAAGAGTAAGTTTTATTTTTTTAGGATGCTTTTATTAATTTAGATAGTTCGTAAAACTATATTTTGGAACTTAACCTTCAAGAAATTCCTAGGGTAAAGACACTCTCTAAAGAAGAATTTATCCGAGACTATTTTAGACCACAGAGGCCTGTGGTTATTGAAGAATTTATTGAAGATTGGCCAGCCTATTCTAAATGGAGCTTGGAGTATATTAAAGAGGTTGCGGGTGAAAAAGAAGTGCCTTTATATGATGATAGGCCCGTAAAACATGATGAAGGTTTTAATCAGCCACACGCCAAAATGAAAATGGCTGATTACGTCGATTTATTGAAAAAAGGGCCAACTAAATTCCGTATTTTTTTGTGGAATGTTTTAAAAGAAGTGCCACAACTTCAAAAAGACTTTTGCTATCCTGATTTCGGAATCAAATTGATGAAAAACCTTCCGATGCTCTTCTTTGGAGGTGCCGATTCACATACATTTATGCATTATGACATCGATTTGGCCAATATCTTTCATTTTCATTTTGAAGGGCAGAAACAGTGTATTTTGTTTCCCCAGTCAGAAACAAAGTATTTATACAAAATACCACATTCTTTAATTGTAAGGGAGGATATCGACTTTTCCAATCCTGATTTGCAAAAATGGCCGGCACTAAAACATGCAAAAGGCTATATGGCAAATTTGGAGCATGGTAATGTAATTTACATTCCTGAAGGCTATTGGCATCATATGAAATATGTAACGCCTGGTTTTTCGATGAGCTTAAGGGCAATAGCCAGAAAACCCAAGAATTTTGGTAAAGCCGTTTATAATATTATGGTAATGCGCCATTTTGATAATCTAATGCGACGATTAAAAGGTCAAAAATGGATAGACTGGAAAAATGAACGGGCAATTGTCAATACCGATAAAGTATTGTCCCCTTGAGGGTACTTTAGGGGTGTTTAGTAATAAATTAGATATCGCACTAAGCTTAATCGAAGTATGTTTTGGGTTAAGTATTTGGAATCAACTCTTTAAGTTTTTCATACACCAAATGACTTTCCCAACCTCTATATAAAAGATAATCAGCTAATTTTTTTCTTCTTTTTTGAAGGTTGGTTGCGCTAATTTGAGAAAGTCTTTTTTTTGAAAGCGCATCTAAAGTTTCAAGATAAGCATCCTCATCAATTTCCTTGAGGGCGGTTTTAATATTGAATCTAGAGATATCACGTTTTTTTAGCTCATTTACAATGCGGTTTTTACCCCATTTTTTAATATTGAATTTACCCCTAGCAAAACTTTGTGCAAAGCGCTCTTCATTCAAAAAATTATGTGCTATAAGATGAGTAACTATCTGATCGATCGCATCAGGAATCATACGCATATCCCTAAGCTTTTGAACTACTTCTTTATGACAACGTTCTTGGTAGGCACAATAGCTTTCAAGTTTTCTAGTAGCTTCGGTTATGGAATAGGCTTTTAAGTGCATCGTTAACCATTAAGATATGTGATTAAAATGCTAATAAGGACGATAAGTGTAACTAAGATAATTATGAAAGCTATGAACATGACATTAAATAGTAATAACTTTAAAATGGACATTCCGATACTTAGTCGATATAACTTTCCAAATATATATGCATGGAGAAACAAAGTTATAAAGGTGGTAATAGAATATACTAGGGGATGAGTGATTAAGCTTATGTAAAAGAAAGTTAAGGCAACAATAAAACCAGTCCCCTGAATATATGAATTGAATACGAGATGTTCGGCATAGTTAAAGGTCTTTCGATAGATTATAAAGGTAAAAAGAGAATATAGAGGAATGAGTAAAAGTGTAACTATGTTAAAATATTTTAAAATCTCACCCTGTATTTTATCTGTGCCTTGTAAATCTAGATTCTTGATGCCAATATTTTGATAATTCTCAGCTAATTTTATATTGAAGTCAGTAAGATGCTCCATAAAATTATCGAGAAAAAAAGTAAAAGTGAACAAAACCAAAGTTGCACCAATAATTAGATATGTAAAGGGATGCACATATCTTTTTCTTACACCTTTTACATAATCTTCTAGAACTAATTGAGGTCTTATAATAAGTGATTTCAGCGTATAAAAGTACTTATTATCCCATCCAAAAATAGTCTCAGCAACATCTGATAGAATACGTTTTAAAGTAATCCTTTCAGTAATAACTTTAGCGCCACAATTTGGACAAAACGATGCTTCTTTAGCTACTTTATTATTACAATTAAGGCAGTTGGTCATTAAATGGGATTTCCAAGAGGGAATGAATGTACGAAAAAGTAGAAGCAGCTCAAACAAAAAAAGCGACCCCGTTATTGAGGTCGCTTTTGTTTATTTCAGCGTTTTACCATCTTTATCTTTAAAACGATATTCAAGATAGGTATAGGCATCTCTGGGCTGTACTTTAACCCATTTTTTATGCTCTAAAAACCATTTTTGACGAATAGAAGGAGTCCCCTTGGTCAAATAAGCTGCAATAAAAGGATGTATGTTTAATACAATACTTTTCTTCTTATTCGGGCCTTTTAGAATTCGTTCTAAATCGAAATTGATTTTATCTATCAAAACGATTGGCGCTTCTACCTCTTGGCCACTGCCATTGGGGTTTTCTTCACTGGTTTTGATATTCATTTCTGGTCGTACACGTTGTCTTGTTATTTGAACAAGGCCAAATTTACTAGGAGGCAAAATCTTATGTTTTGCGCGATCATCTTTCATCTCGTCCCTTAAGTGGTCAAAGAGTTTTTTACGATGGTCGCCTCTTACCATATCAATAAAATCAACAACGATAATTCCGCCCATATCACGAAGCCTTAATTGTCTTGCAATTTCTGAGGCTGCAAGCATGTTTACTTCTAAAGCGGTGTCTTCTTGATTTTTGGCTTTGTTAGAACGGTTACCGCTGTTTACATCTATCACATGTAAAGCTTCGGTATGTTCTATGACCAGGTAAGCACCTTTGCTCATTGTGGCGGTACGCCCAAATGATGTTTTTATTTGGCGCTCAATCCCAAATTTTTCAAATATTGGGGCTGGAGCATTATAATGTTTAACAATGGACTCCTTCTGCGGAGCTATTTCGTGCACATAATCCTTTATGTTTTCATAAAGCGCTTCATCATCAACATGTATTCCGGTAAAGGAATCGTTGAATACATCTCTAAGTATTGAAGAGGCTCTATTGAGTTCTACCAATACTTTAGATGGATGCTCTGCTCTATGTAAGGTTTTGCACATTGCTGTCCATTTATCCAGCAAGTTTTGGAGGTCTTTGTCAAGTTCTGCGACTTTTTTGCCTTCTGCAACAGTACGGATGATTACACCAAATCCTTTAGGTTTAATGCTTGTAACAAGTCTTTTTAACCTACTTTTTTCTTCGTTGCTTTCAATTTTCTGAGAAACTGAAACCCTGTCCGAAAAAGGAACCATGACCAAATAACGTCCAGCAATTGATAATTCTGAACTAATTCTTGGCCCCTTGGTTGATATGGGTTCTTTTACAATCTGTACTAATAATGACTGATTGGCTTTGATAACTTCGTTAATACTGCCATTCTTGTCTATATCTTTTTCAAATGGAAAGTCTTTCAAGGAAAAATCTCTTAGTTTTCCTGTTCTTGCTTGTTTTATGAACTTTAACATAGAAGATAACTGCGGGCCAAGGTCATGATAATGCAGAAAAGCATCTTTTTCATAACCCACATTTACGAAGGCTGCGTTTAGGCCAGTAACCGGTTTTCTTATTTTGGCGAGAAATACATCGCCCACCGAAAAGCTATTATTATCTTCTTCTTTATGAAGTTCAACTAGTTTTCCATCTTTTAATAAGGCAAAATCGACTGCGTCAGAACTAGATCTTACGATTAATTCTCTATTCATGTATCGATTTTTATCCGCCTATGGCGAATGATTAAAAAATATTTATAACGGCTTTTGTAGCCGTAATTTTATGCTAATTTGTGAACCGTGATGTCAATGAACGTATGATTAAAAATGAAAAAGTAGTCTAACAGACTACTTTTTCTTGTGTCGGTTTGCTCTCCGGCGCTTCTTGCGCTTGTGGGTAGCTACCTTATGTCTTTTTCTCTTTTTTCCACTCGGCATATAGTGTTGCTTTAGACGTTAGTATTTTATTTAACTTGTACGTTACTTTTTACTCCTTCTACAAAAACCTTCGCAGGCTTAAATGCAGGAATATTGTGCGCAGGAATTTTAATCGTAGTATTCTTCGAAATATTTCTTCCTGTTTTTTCAGCTCTTGTTTTAATGATGAAGCTGCCAAAACCTCTTAAGTACACATTATCACCATTCTCCAAAGATGTCTTCACTTCTTCCATAAAAGATTCAACAGTCGCTTGTACATCTCCTTTTTCAATACCCAGTTTCTCTGAGATTTTAGATACAATATCCGCTTTCGTCATTTCGTATTTATATTTTCGTTTTTTTAGGCTTGCAAATATATAAATGTTTTATATAAAGCCCTAAATTTTAAGTATATAAACTGTTACTTTGCGCGGATAGTATTTTAAGCGATGGATTTTTCTGAAAAAATACTGGCGTGGTACGCTGAAAACAAGCGCGAATTGCCTTGGCGGAACACCAGAGACCCCTACAAAATATGGTTGTCTGAAATTATGTTACAACAAACACGTGTTGCGCAGGGTTTACCCTATTATAATAAGTTTGTTTCAGAGTTCCCCAGTGTTTATGATTTGGCAGATGCTACTGAGGAAAAAGTATTGAAATTATGGCAAGGACTCGGGTATTATTCCAGGGCTAGAAATATGCATGGCACTGCCAAGACCATTGTTAAGGATTATAACGGGGATTTTCCTAAAACCTACAAAGAGTTACTAAGGTTAAAAGGAGTTGGCGACTACACTGCCAGTGCCATAGCATCAATAAGTTTTGATGAGCCAGAACCTGTAGTAGATGGCAATGTGTACAGGGTATTGGCGCGATATTTCGGTATTGACCTAGCAATTAATTCTTCGGAAGGGATAAAACACTTTAAAGATTTAGCTAGAGAGGTAATGCATGTTGGTGATGTAAGGGATTATAATCAAGGCATTATGGAATTTGGGGCAATCCAATGTGCGCCAAAAAAACCATATTGTTTACATTGTCCATTAAATGAAAGCTGTGTTGCCCTAAAAGAAAATCGAGTACATGAGTTGCCTGTCAAGTTGAAGAAAACAAAGATCAAGAATAGGTATTTTAATTATTTGGTAGTTTTTGACAATCAGAGCAATACGCTTTTAGAGCAAAGAACAGGTAAAGGAATTTGGCAAAACTTATATCAGTTTCCGTTAGTCGAAAGTGAAACAATTTTAGCTAAAGAGAAGCTAAAAGAACTCGCGACACAACATTTAGCTGCTAAAAAAATTACTGGAATCTACCTTTACAATGATAAACCTATTATTCACAAACTATCGCACCAACATTTACATACTAATTTTTGGATTGTACAGTTTGGCGAAGAAATAAAAGATGGTTTGCCATGGAAAGAAGTCATTAATTTTCCCGTTCCAGTTTTGATAGCCGACTTCATCAAAACCTTTAAAATTTAGTACTTTTGACATAATATAAAGTTATGAGCGGAACATTAAATAAAGTGATGCTAATCGGGCATCTAGGTGACGAAGTAAAAATGCATTATTTTGAAGGTGGTGGCTGTATTGGCCGTTTTCCTATTGCTACCAATGAAACTTATACCAATAAGCAAACAGGTGAAAAAGTGACCAATACAGATTGGCATAATGTTGTCGTGCGAAATAAAGCAGCTGAAATATGTGAAAAATACTTGAGCAAAGGCGATAAAGTATATGTGGAAGGGCGTTTAAAAAACAGGCAGTGGCAAGGTGAAGATGGTAATACCCGATATACTACGGAAGTACATGTTCAAGATTTTACGTTTTTGACCACAAAAAATGAAAGCGGAACTTCTGCACAACAATCACCACAGAATGCTAATGTTCAACCTTCGACTTCAAATACTCCCGCGAGTGCCGCGGCACCGGTTCAGAATGTTGAAGAAGAAGATGATTTACCATTCTAGTTAATTAAATTGTAACCATTTGGACCCAGAGCCTTATTGTTTACTAGTACTATTTCTTTCTTTTAACGGAGTCTTTGTGGCCAAGGTAGTTGTACTGGTGCTACTTTTAATCTGTTCTGCCTTAATTTCTGGGGCAGAGGTGGCTTTGTTCGGGCTATCGCAAACAGATTTAAATGCGATTGAGGAAGAAAGTACTTCTCGGGGAAAATTGATTATCAAACTCTTAGACCGACCTAAAAAGTTATTGGCTACTATTTTAATAGCGAACAATGCCATTAACATTGGTATTGTGTTATTGTTCAGCGCTATCGGTAACACCTTATTTTCGGAAATAGACCAAGTTTTGTTCGAGGTAATTTCGGTTCGGTTCGTTTTAGAGGTAATAGTAGCTACATTTTTAATTTTAATGTTCGGGGAGATTCTTCCAAAGATTTACGCCAATAGAAACAGAATTCAGTTTTCTAGTTTTATGGCCATACCGCTTAAGGTTTTTGATTTTGTACTTACACCTTTAAGTATGCCAATGCGTTCTGCGACCTTATTTCTTCAAGAAAAATTAGGAAAACAAAAATCTAATCTTAGCGTAGACCATCTTTCTCAAGCTTTAGAACTTACTTCTGAGGGTGATACCACAAAAGAGGAACAAAAAATATTGGAGGGCATTGTTTCATTTGGCAATACAGATACCAAACAGGTGATGCGACCGCGCATAGACATTTTTGCCCTAAATGAAGAGATGAAATTTCCTGAGGTAATGCAGGAAATAAAGAAAAATGGATATTCAAGAATTCCTGTGTTTGCCGAAAATATGGATAATGTTCTAGGCGTATTGTATGTAAAAGACTTGCTCCCTTACATCGACAGAAAGACTTTTAATTGGATGTCTTTGATTCGAGAGCCCTACTTTGTTCCCGAGAATAAAAAGTTGGATGACCTTTTGTTAGAATTTCAAGAACAGAAAAAGCATTTGGCCGTGGTAGTAGATGAGTATGGTGGAACCTCAGGTATAGTTACCTTAGAAGACATTATTGAAGAGATAGTTGGTGATATTAGTGATGAGTTCGATGACGAAGACTTGATATTTTCTAAATTGGATGACTATACTTATGTTTTTGAAGGAAAAACAACCCTAAAAGATTTTTATCGGGTTGTTAAAATTGAAAATGAAGAAGAATTTGAACTAAAAAAAGGAGAGTCGGAAACCATAGCCGGTTTTGTTCTAGAAATTTCTGGAAGTTTTCCAAAAAGGGGCGAGAAAGTGCTATTTAACGATTATCAGTTTATAGTTGAAAGCATGGATAAAAAAAGACTAAAACAAATTAAAGTAACCTTACCACATGAGAAATAGAATTTCAATCTTACTAACAGTGGTTGTATTACTTGTAAGCTGCAAAGATGAGGTGCTACCCAAACCTAAGGCTATGCTCCGATTGGATTTTCCTAAAGCGGAGTATATAGATTTTATCAGCGATTGCAACTATAAATTAGAGCTAAATGCGATAGCCAATGTAAAACAGAAATCAGACTGTTCTATGGTAATTGATTACCCGAATATAAAAGGCTCGGTTTATATTACTTATAAAGAAGTCGGCGATAATTTGAATACCCTTCTAAGAGACACTCAAAAACTATCTTACGAGCATGCGGTCAAGGCCGACAACATAGTTGAACAACCTTTTGTAAACCCTGAAAAAAAGGTATACGGCATGTTCTATGAAGTTACGGGTAATGCTGCTTCTCAGGCACAGTTTTATGTGACCGATAGTACTAATCATTTTGTAACAGGGTCACTCTATTTTTATGCCAAGCCGAATTACGATTCTATTTATCCTGCAGCCAACTATTTGCAAAGAGATATTCGCAGAATCATGGAGAGTATGGAGTGGAAAGACTAAATCAATCTTTATTTAGTAAGACTTCTGCCCTTTCAATACTAGAATTTATCTGTTCTTTAAGTGCTTTAACTTTCTCTTCTTCATCATTAAGCCATTCTTGCTTTTCCGGAGAAAGTTCTTTGCCCTCTAAAATTTCATCAGAATCAAAACGGTTGCCAAAGCCCATCATCCAATCCATCATTGATTTGTTGGCTTCCTGTAAATCTTTCATAGCGACTTCATATTGTTTTCCAGTGGCTGTAGTATCAACTTTGGCCTTTAGCTCTGCAACCAGTTTTGCCAATGTTCCCATTTTTGGCATGACCTCGTCATGAATCATCATTACCTCTTCCATCTGGGTAGTTTCTTTTTCTACTTTTTTTTCTTGCTTGCAAGATGCGGTTATTAACAAGAGAAGTAATACAACTATTTTGATTTTCATGTGAAATGATTTTATACTAACAAAATTAATGAACATAGTGCGAACACTCTCGAATAAAAGCGGACTTTTGTGGCTTACTTAAAAAAGGATAAAAAGTGCGGAGCAATAAATGGTTCTATCTTATAGTTTTATCGGTAATATGGGGTACTTCCTATATTTTAATTAAGAAGGGATTAGATGGGTTCACAGCGATTCAGCTTGGTGCGGTACGTATCGTAATTGCCGGGTTATTCCTTTTTTTAATAGGTTTTAAATCCTTAAAAACTATTTCTAAAGAAGAATGGAAATGGGTTGCCGTTTCCGGATTTATTGGAAGCTTTTTTCCGATGTTCTTATTTGCTTTTGCAGAAACGGAAATCGATAGCAGTATAGCATCGGTTTTAAATTCTTTGGTGCCTTTGTTCACCTTGTTTTTAGGATTACTTGTTTTCGGAGTTTCCTTTACTAAAAATCAATTTTTAGGGGTTCTGGTCGGGCTTATTGGGGCAGGATTTTTAATACTCTTCGGTCATAATGTTAATCCAAATCAAAACTATTGGTATGCAGGCTTTGTGATTATAGCTGCGATAGGGTATGCAGGTAACGCGAATATTATTAAAAGCAAATTACAGAACGTTTCCCCAATGGCCATTGCAGTGGGTAATTTTGCAACGATCATTGTACCTGCACTTGTAATACTTCCGCTGTCGGGATTCTTTAGTAATGAGGTCACTTCTGGTAAGTTCTTTTGGAGTTCTTTGGGCTATGTAATCGTTCTTTGTGCCGTAGGCACATGCGTGGCTAAGATTATGTTCAATAAATTGATACAACTATCTTCTGCGGTATTCTCGGTTTCCGTTACTTATTTGATTCCCATTGTTGGGATTTTTTGGGGATTATTAGATGGAGAGAATTTTAGTTTGCAGCAATTTTTTGCTACACTCTTGATTTTATTGGGGGTATACCTCGTAAACAAAAAAAAGACGCCTAAAAAGGCGTCTTAATTTTATAAAGTATGGGCTTAAAAGCTTACTCGAAATCGGCAGCATTTACGCCATCGTTAACTTTGATTTCCTTTACTATAAAATCAAACTTTTGTGGCCCCATCGTTTGAGTTAACGTGAAAGGGAACATAATTCCTGACACTTCTTTGTAATCTCCATAAGTAAGTGTTTGTTGCATTTGTTGCCCGCCAGCTTCTATATTGTTTACTTCTTGTAACTTCAATCCAGTTTCAAGATCATAGAAAACTGTTTTTTCATCGGTTACTTTAAGCTTGTAAGCTTTTTTATCACCAACTGCTTCAATACCATCAATGGTGATGCCGCCTGCAAGAAGGTAGTTTAATTCTGGAAAAGCAGCTGACTCCTCTTTTAACTTCTTCAACTCCTCATCAGATAAGTCTTTGCGTTGACCCTGAGCCATCATATAACCTTTGTCACCGTCGATAACCTGCTTCTGCATAGAATTGCCCATAACTCTTACATCTTGTAAAAATTGGTCTTTAGAAGTCTTTTTCATTTCAAGCTCTAATTTCATGCCTTGCATTTCTGCTTCGGCGAGCATTGCATAGGACTCAACACCATCTAATTTAGCTTTTCCGCCTATAGCATCAATGTACTTTTCAAGTACACTAGCTGCAGTAACCCCTTCTGGAATTGCCGCGTTGTAATCAGGCTTTTCGGTTTTTTCCGCTTTTTTATCGTAGTAAAGTACTGGAACTTTTTTTCCGTTGAATTCGATTTTTTCAAGATTTTCAGCAACATCGCTTCCCTTACCGGTAACTACGATACGGGCATTGTCAATTGAAAAATATTTTTCAGCAGCAGCCTTAACTTCTTCAACAGTAATAGCATTTATGCGCTCTAAATAGGTTTTGTAAAAATCTTTTGGCAAACCTTCTTTTTCAATATTAAGCGCATAGTTTGCGATGGTCTGTGGTCTTTCCAATGCTCTTACAAACCTACCGGAATACTTGGCTTTCGTATTTTTAAGCTCTTCTGCACTAACGGGTTCTTTGATGATTCTATTTATTTCACTCAGAATTTGAACGACTGAACTATCTGTCACCTGATTTCTCACCTGTGCATACGCGTTGAAACGAACGGGCTGATATTTGTCATTTCCAATCGAAGAATAAGAACCATAAGTATAGCCTTTATCTTCACGAAGATTTAAAAATAAACGGCCTTCACCACCACCACCTAAAATCTGGTTGGCAACAAGAGCCGGAAGATAATCCTCGTCCTTCATTTTTAGTTCAACTATATTTTGAACCGCAACTTCTGATTGAACTGCGTTGGGCATATCGACAAAGTTGATTTGTGTATACTGCGCATCTTTAGGTTTAGTATAACTTAATGATGGGGGAGTAGCCTTTGTCCACGGTGTAAAAGCTTCGGTAATCAACTTTTTTGAGCTTTCAAAATCTACATCACCGATAACCACTAGATAAGCATTTTCTGGAACAAAGTAATCTCTGTAAAATCCTTCGACATCTAGCAAAGTAACGTTATTGACCGTTTCTTCCGAGGTTATTTCACCATATGGGTGATTTTTACCGTAGGCCAATGCGCGTTGTACCTGAGATGCGATTGACGAAACATCGTTCTCTTGTGATTTTATACCCGTAATAAGTTTTGCTTTTTCCTTTTCAAACTCTTCTTGGGTGAAATTCGGATTAATAGCTGCATCTGCCATTAACTCCAATATTCTTGGGAAGTATTTCGAAAGTGAGCTTGCAAAAGCACTTTGAGAACCAAAATTGATTCTAGCACCTAAAAAATCAACTTCTTCATTGAATTCATCTTTCGGAATAGAAGTAGAACCATTACCCAAAAGACTAGCGGTTAGGTCTGAAACCCCAGCTTTATCACCTTCTAAAACCGGAGGGTTGTCAATGGTCAATTGAATGGAGACTCTAGGTAGCTTATGATTTTCAACTACCATTACCTTTAACCCATTTTTAAGCTGAAAAGAGTTAGGTTCATCTAAATTTATTTTTGGGGCAGGACCAGGTTCTGGCTGCTTAGTTCTATCTATTTGTGCGGTAACGTTAAAGGCAATAACTGCCATTACCAATGTTGTGAATAGTTTTTTCATTGCGATTTTTTCTTAAAATTCTGTTTTTTCTCCTGGCAGATAGTTAATAATAACACTCTGATTTGGTTTCAAATACTTAGTTGCTACCTCTTTTATCTCTTCTCGTGTAATCGAACGATAAATTTCTATCTCTTTATTGATAAGACTTGTGTCACCATAAAGCATATGATAGGTTGCCAAAGAACCAGCAATACCTTCTACGCTTGAGTTTGAGTTTACAAAGTTATTTTCAAACTTGTTTTGCAGTTTTTGGTAGTCTTTTTCAGAAATGAGATTATCTCTAACCAGTGCGACCTCTTCTTCCATTTCTTCTTGAAGAACTTCTAAGCTTGTTTCACCAACAGGTAAGGCAAAAACAAGGTACATACCATAATCTTGTTGGGCTATATTAAATGCCCCTACCTGTAAGGCTTGTTTTTGATCGTCTACAATCTTTTTGTATAATTTAGAACTCTTACCATCACTGAGATAGGTCGATATCATCTCTAATACATAAGCATCACGCTCAGCGAAACCGGGTGTTCTATAAGCCATGCCAATTGCTGGTATTTGAATGTTGGCATCATAGGCAGTAGCTATCTTTTGTTCTGTAATCGGTTGTTCTTTAGGATAATTACGAACAACATCTTCGCCTCTTGGGATATCTCCGAAATAATCTGAAACCAATTTTTTTGTTTCAGCAATATCAATATCACCCGCAACTACTAAAACTGCGTTGTTTGGTACATAATACTTCTTATTGTACGCTTTTACATCTTCAAGAGTAGCAGCATCTAAGTCCTTCATGTACCCAATGTTAGGGTCTTTGTATGGATGTACTTCGAACAAATTTTTACCCAAAACAGGTAATAATTGGCCATAAGGTGAATTATCATATCGCAGTCTTTTTTCTTCTTTCACCACTTCTTGCTGTGTATCTACACCTTTTTGGTCTATTACTGGGTGAAGCATACGTTCAGACTCTAGCCATAAACCTAACTTTAAGTTGTTAGAAGGAAAAACTTCATAATAATAGGTTCTGTCTTGTGAAGTGTTCGCATTATTTGTTCCTCCATTCGAAGAAACTATTTCAAACCACTTGCCTCGTTCAATGTTTTTAGTACCCTCAAAAAGTAAGTGTTCAAAGAAGTGGGCAAAACCCGTTCTACCTTCGGTTCTGTCTTTACCGCCAACGTGGTACATTACCGAAGTAGTTACAACCGGGGCTCCGTTGTCTTGATGCAATATTACATGCAAACCATTGTCTAGATCATACTCTTCATAGGCAACTTCCTGAGCGGAAAGTAGCCCTATTGAAGCAAGCACAAAAAAGGATAAAAAGGAAAATTTCTTCATTTTCTAGTGTTTAGAATTTAATGTTACCGTGAATTAGTCTACTGATATTCAAAAGTGTTACACGAATATAAATTTTTTAAAAGTTAGGATCGAAAAGGACAATCGTTTTAACAAGAATTTTTGCAATAATTCCGTAACTTATTACTCCATCCAAAAAATTTGAGAAATGAAAAATTTAACATTACCCATCCGTTTTGGTATAGTCACCAGTGCCGTTCTAATCGCTTACTTTTTGATACTCTCTTTGTTAGGAAAGCATACTAACGTTTTTTTTAGCCTATTTAATGGGGTAATTACTGGATTTGGTATTTATGAGACCCTTAAGATTGTGAAGCTACAAGAGGGTAATGGTTTTAATTACGGTAGTGGTTTTAAGGCCGGAGTTACTACCGGGGCTGTGGCGACTGCTCTTTTCACTATTTTCTTCGCATTCTATTCAACGGAATTGAATAGTTCTTTTTTAGAGGAATTATCTCAAGTTTGGAACAAGGATTATGGCAATTTTAAGGGAATAGTATTCTTTACCGTTGCAATAATGGGAGTGGCTACTTCTATTGTGCTTACCCTCACTTTTATGCAACTTTTTAAAACATCTAATAATTTAAAAAAATAATTGCGCAATTGCTTAAAAAAACCTTGTAGATTAATGAATTAGAAGTATATTTGCACCCGCTATTTGTGAAAATAGTGGTTAAAATAATTTAATTCAACGCATTATGTACGCAATTGTAGAGATGGCAGGGCAGCAATTTAAGGTTGCAAAAGACCAGAAAGTGTACGTTCACCGCATACAAACAGAAGAAGGTAAGAAAGTTACTTTTGACAAAGTCCTTCTTTTAGATGATAACGGTAACGTAACTGTTGGCGCCCCAGTCATAGACGGTGCGGCTGTAGAAGCCAAAGTCGTAAAGCACCTTAGAGGTGATAAAGTAATCGTTTTTAAAAAGAAAAGACGTAAAGGTTACAGAGTAAAGAATGGTCACAGACAGTCTTTAACAGAAATTATTGTTGAGAGCATTGTTGCCAAAGGAGCGAAAAAAGCAGCTCCGGCAAAAGCTAAGGCTGAGGCGCCAAAGAAAGCAGCGGCCCCTAAAAAGGAAGCAGCACCAAAAGCAGCTCCGGCTAAAAAGGCACCTGCAAAAGCTAAAGCTGATGATTTAAAGAAAATTGAAGGTATAGGCCCTAAGATTGCTTCAACTTTAATTCAAGCAGGTATCGCCACTTTCGCTGACTTGGCAAAAGCTAAACCGGCAAAAATTTCTGAAATCATCGCCGAAGTTCGTGGAAATCACGTAACCGATACTTGGCCAGCACAAGCAAAATTAGCTGCTGATGGTAAGTGGGACGAGTTAAAGAAATGGCAAGACGAATTAGACGGTGGTAAGGCGTAATTGCATTACCATTAATTATATAAAAAATTAAAACCTTATAATTATGGCACATAAAAAAGGTGTAGGTAGTTCTAAAAACGGTAGAGAATCAGAATCGAAACGCTTAGGCGTTAAGATTTTTGGTGGCCAAGCTGCCATTGCTGGTAACATTATTGTTAGACAGCGTGGAACAAAACACAACCCAGGTGAAAATGTGTATGCTGGTAAAGATCACACATTACATGCTAGAGTTGATGGCCTTGTAAAGTTTGAGAAAAAAGCTGGCGGAAAATCTTTCGTCTCGATAGAGCCTTTTGAGGCTTAGATTTTACGGTCTATAAAATTATTAAACCCTCACTTTTCAGTGGGGGTTTTATTTTTTTAAGAAATATTTATTTACCACCGTTGGTTACGAAATCCATTAGTTTTTGCAAACTCAACGGTAGCCACTAAATAATCTTCTAAGTTATATTTTGGAATTGGTAAAATACTTTCTAATAAAGTTGTGTCCCATTGTTGAGGCAGTGAAGTTAAATATGGGGTTAAATGCACTCCAATGGTTTCATAATAGAACTTTTCTAAAGTGTTTTCAAATTCAGAAGCAGTAGTTACAAGCTCTTGGGTTAGCTTAAAATTTCTAAAGTCGACCGTTTCTAAAATCTTGGTAATACCATTAAAAATGTTTGTACCGGCTGAGTTTACAATATTTAATTGTTGTACTGTAGTATCAAAAACCTTGGCAATTACTTTGGCGGCGTAATCAGTTGGAATAATGTTCAACAGACTATCCTTATTGGCTTGAATCCGAATAGAATCTGATGAGGTATTTCTATGAAAAAACTTTGCGAACAGATAGAAAACCATATACTTCGAGATAAAGAAATTCGGATTGCCCATAATATTGCCACCAAGAACACTTGGTCTTAATATTTGAATAGGTATTTCTGTTTCTTCACCAGCTTTTACCAAATACTTTTCTGCCGCATGTTTTGATGCTTCGTAAAAATTGCGATACTCGTTTTGTTCGGTATCAACGTAATTGTTGCTTAAAAAGCCCTCTAATTTACCTATAGAAAACGCGGTACTTATGTAAATAAATTTAGAAAGGTAGCTCTTGTATGCCGAGAAAATGCGTTTGGTGAGCGTAAGATTTTCCTTAAAAATTTCTTCTTTGCTATTTGGGTCCACAGAAAGGTTTACGAAACCTGCAGAATGAATAAAATGATACTTCTTGGTTTCATTAATAAAAGTCTGCGGTTCTAAAAACTTCTCCGCATCAACAACTTCAACCTTTTTAGATATTGCTATTCTATGTTCTCGAATAAAATCTGAAACAACGGGACTCTTCAATATATTATTAATACGAGTTTGAGGGGAGCTTGAATTTTTCTTTCTGACAATCAGGTAAATTTTTTCCAGAGTATCAAATCTACTTTCAAGTATTGAAAAGAGAATTTGCGACCCTAAGGTTCCTGTAGCTCCGGTTAAAATAATGTGCATTCTTATGATTGGTTTGTAAAGTGTTTTCAAAAAATAAACCCTTACACTAAGTAAGGGCTTATCTTAAAATTTATACTGATTTAGTATCTGTAATATTCTGGTTTGTAAGGCCCCTCTACGGTTACCCCAATATATTCGGCCTGTTCTTGTTTTAATTCGGTCAACTCTGCTCCTAAACGAGCCAAGTGTAATTTAGCAACTTTTTCATCTAAATGCTTAGGTAGCATATAAACATCGTTCTCGTAATTTGCACTGTTTTTCCAAAGTTCTATTTGTGCCAGAGTTTGGTTCGTAAAAGAATTGCTCATTACAAAACTTGGGTGCCCCGTAGCGCAACCTAAGTTTACCAAACGCCCTTCTGCTAAAACAATAAGATCTTTACCATCAATGGTGTATTTGTCTACTTGAGGCTTAATTTCATCCTTTGTATTTCCATATGCCCCGTTAAGCCAAGCCATATCGATTTCGTTATCAAAATGACCGATATTACAAACAATGGCTTTGTCTTTAAGAGCCCTAAAATGCTCTTCTCTAATAATATCTTTATTCCCTGTTGTGGTGATTACAATATCAGCATTGCCAATTACAGTTTCTAATTTCTTAACCTCAAAACCATCCATACAAGCTTGTAAAGCACAGATTGGGTCTATCTCAGTGACTGTAACTATGGCCCCAGCTCCTTTGAAAGAAGCGGCTGTACCTTTACCTACGTCTCCATAGCCGCATACAGTTACACGCTTTCCTGCCAACATGGTATCTGTTGCTCTACGGATAGCATCCACGGCACTTTCTTTACAACCATATTTATTGTCAAATTTTGATTTGGTAACCGAGTCGTTTACGTTAATCGCGGGCATAGGCAATGTCCCTTTTTTCACCCTTTCATAAAGTCTATGAACACCTGTTGTGGTTTCTTCAGAAAGGCCTTTGATACCTGCCGCAAGCTCAGGATACTTATCTAGAACCATATTGGTCAAATCGCCACCATCATCTAAAATCATGTTCAATGGCTGTCTGTCTTCCCCAAAAAACAACGTTTGTTCAATACACCAATCAAACTCTTCTTCATTCATACCTTTCCAAGCATACACGGGTATGCCAGCAGCAGCTATCGCTGCGGCAGCTTGATCTTGGGTAGAGAATATATTACAAGAACTCCAAGTTACATCCGCTCCTAAAGCAACCAAGGTCTCTATAAGTACTGCGGTCTGTATGGTCATATGTAAACATCCGGCAATTCTAGCACCTTTTAAGGGTTGCTCATTTTTATATTCTTCACGTAAGGCCATTAAGCCTGGCATTTCTGCTTCGGCAAGTTCAATTTCTTTTCTTCCCCAGTCGGCAAGAGAAATATCCTTTACTTTGAATGGTACAAACGGAATTGTTTTTGTGCTCATAATTATTTTCTATTTACTTTCGTAGCTTATATTTAGTGTGCAAAGATACGAAATCACTTAACTTTAGTTGTGCCCATTTACAAAACCATAACAGTTTCACAAGCTACTCAAGTTTATATTTGGAAGGTCATTGAATCGGAGGCCGAACTTTCTAAAGACGTGGTGCTTACGAAGCACTGTCAAGAAAGAATGCTGAGCATGAAATCTGAAATGCACCGAAGGGCATTCTTAAGTATTAGGCACTTGCTCAAACTGGCAAATTATGAGGATAAAGACGTATTTTACAATGAGTTTGGAAAGCCTCATCTAGTTGATGGAAAGCATATTTCTATTACGCATTCACATAATTTTACCGCAATAATAATAAGTTCAGATAAAGAGGTAGGTATCGATATTGAAAAACAACGAGATAAAATACTTCGGATAGCCCACAAATTCACGCCTATTCAAGAATACAGTACACTGGCCAATTCGGAAGCAATTGTTAGAAAACTTACTACTGTTTGGGGAGCCAAAGAATCACTATACAAGATTTACGCCCAACCGGGGCTTAGTTTTTTAAATCACATTGATGTAAAAGATTTTTCACTTGATGATGAAAGAACTACAGCAGAAATTTTATACGATGGTAAAAAATCAGATTTTGAGGTGTTCTTTTTTGAATTGGAAAGTTTTACTTGTGTTTACGCTTTAAAAAAATAAAACATGAATATATCAGTCGAATTAACATTTTCACCGTTACAGGATGATTTTGAAAGCCATATCATTGATTTTATCAAAAGTCTTAGAGCTTCTGGGCTTACCATTCTTGAGAACCCTTTAAGTACACAAGTATTTGGTGAATTTTCGCAGGTCATGAAAGTGCTCAATAAAGAAATAGAGAAAGCCTTTGAATTAATGGATAAAGGGCTCTTGTACATGAAAATCGTAAAATCTGATCGTAGCGAATATGAACCACATTTTTGATTGGTTATTTGCGCAATACCAAAGCACGCCTACACATTTAATTGTCTTGGAAATGATAGGGGTTGTTTTTACAATTCTAAGTGTATATTATTCCAAACGAGAAAATATATTGGTATATCCTACAGGCTTAATAGCTACAGGGTTGTACGTTTATATTCTCATTTACTATGGTCTATTGGGGGATATGCTTATTAATGCCTACTATTTTACCATGAGTATTCTGGGTTGGTATTTTTGGACGCGAAAGGTTGACGATACACACTTTATACCAATAACAAAAACTACAGTTAAAGAAAAGAAATGGTCGGTCCTTCTATTTCTAGGAGCATTGCTCTTTGTCTTTTTGATTTACTACCTCACTGATAGATATAACACGTGGACGGCTTATGTAGATACTTTTACCACAGCAATTTTCTTTGTGGGTATGTGGCTAATGGCAAAAAAGAAAATAGAAAATTGGTTGTATTGGATTATTGGTGATATTATAACAGTGCCCTTATATTGGTATAAGGGTCTTATTTTTAGTTCAATCCTTTTTGCAGTTTTAACGGTTATTGCCATTTATGGCTATAAAGCATGGAAGAAAAACTTAAACAAGAGCCCTCAGATATTATTAAAGTAGTTCTTTTTGGTCCGGAATCTACGGGAAAGACTACATTGGCAAAACAATTGGCCGCTCATTACAAAACCGCTTGGGTGCCAGAATATGCCAGAGAGTATTTGCAAGATAAATGGAACAAAGAGCAAAAAACTTGTGAACCAAAAGATTTATTACCCATAGCAATAGGCCAGATTGAATTAGAGAATCAGTTGACCAAAGAGGCCGACACAGTGCTTTTTTGTGATACAGATTTACTGGAAACCAAAGTATATTCTGAAGCATATTATATTGGGGAGTGTGACCCGCTTTTGGAAAAATATGCTCTTAAAAATTCTTATAATTTATATCTACTGACCAATATTGATATACCTTGGGAAGCAGATGACTTAAGAGACAAGCCAGATGAGCGCGAGCAAATGTTTCGATATTTTCATGATACCTTAAAGAATTACCATCGAAATTTTATTATTTTAAGCGGAGGGAAGGAAGAACGATTAAAAATAGCAATCGAACATATAGATAAATTAATAAAGCCAATGATCGAGTTTAGTAAAAAGGATCTAGAACAGTTGAAGGATAAAGGCATTTCAAAAGAAAAAGTATTAACTCAAATAGAGACTTTTAAGGAAGGAATACCTTTTGTAAATCTCGAGAAAGCTGCAATTGTAGATGACGGTATTTCTAAATTTTCTGAAAGCGAGCAAAATGATCTGATTGCTAATTTCGAAGACTCAAGAAAAAGATTGTCGCTTTTAAAATTTGTGCCAGCCTCAGGTGCAGCCTCAAGAATGTTCAAAGCAATGTTCAATTTTATAGACTCTTATAAACCTTCAAAGGAAAGTCTGGATGTATACCTTGAACGAACTGGTGATAAAGATGTAAAACAGTTCACAGATGGCATGAAAAATCTGCCCTTTCACGACTTAATATTTGATAGAATTGCAGAAAAGGCCGATTCAGAAGGCGAAATAGCGTACCACTTCGTAAAGGAAATGTTAGAAGAAGATGGTCTTAACTATGGTTTTTATCCAAAGGGCCTGCTTCCTTTTCATAAGTACGATTCAGGTTCGGCTACTCCTTTTGAGGAGCATTTAAAGGAAGCAGCTTTATATGCGAAAACGGAGGGTAAGGCCAATTTGCATTTTACCATTTCTGAGCAGCACGAAACCATGTTCAAAGCTGAAGAGAAAAATAGTGGCCCAAAGGTTTCAAAAAGTAACAATACTACTTTTGATATTACCTACTCTAATCAAAAACCATCGACCGATACCTTGGCGGTAACCGTGGATAATGGGCCTTTTCGGAATCCTGATGGGTCTATTTTATTCAGACCAGGAGGGCATGGGGCATTGATTGAAAATCTCAATGACCAAGATGCCGACATTATCTTTATCAAAAATATTGACAATGTTGTTATTGAAGAAAATCTAAGTGCCGTGTCTGATAGCAAGAAGGTATTGGCTGGGTTATTAATTAGACAACAAGCAAAGGCTTTTGAGTATGCCAGACTTTTAGATACAGAACAGATTACTTCAGAACAAGTTGCCGAGATTTCCAGTTTTTTAGAGAAAGAATTGAACGTAAAGATTGCAGAAGACATTAATGGCAAGAGCAATGCAGAAATAATCAAAATATTAAAGGATAAGATAGACAGGCCAATACGAATCTGTGGTATGGTCAAAAATGAGGGTGAACCGGGTGGTGGTCCTTTTTGGGTGAAAGGCGCAGATGGTACGATTTCTCTTCAAATTATTGAATCTGCTCAAATTGATATGAACGATACGACCCAAGTTGCTATTTTGAAAAATGCTACCCATTTTAATCCCGTAGACTTGGTATGTGGTATTCGCAATTATAAGGGAGAGAAATATAATTTGTTGGATTATATAGATACCAAACAAGGTTTTATTACCGGAAAAACCAAAGAAGGAAAAGAATTAAAGGCTTTGGAGCTTCCAGGGCTATGGAACGGCGCAATGGCCTACTGGAACACTATTTTTGTTGAGGTACCTTTGGTGACGTTTAATCCCGTAAAAACGGTAAACGATTTATTGAAACCGACACATCAGGTATAATTTTCGATTTTGCACTTGGTAATAGTGTGTAAAAAGTATACGTTTTTTTAAACTAGTATACATGTTTACACAGTTTCTGCTTTCTCAAATAAATTGCAATACACTAAAAATCAATAACTTAAATAATTATTTGCAAAATAACTTAGATGGCATTGTTTTTCCTTTAGACTAAGCAATTAAAGTTTAATCTAAATATAAAGAGAATGAAAAAGTTATTTTTTGCTACGGCATTAGTTTTAGGAAGTTTAACGGCAATCAGTGCCTCAACAACAGTTATCGAAGATGATAAGGGTATCGAGGTAAAAGTTAGTGAGTTTAAAGAGATTTCAGCTTCTGACTTGCCTGCTGCGGTTGTTAAAGCTTTAGAAACCGATTTTGCTGGTGCAACTATCAATAAGGCATATGTAAACGAAGAAAATCAGTACAAGCTAGAGGTGACCGCTCAAGACGGAACTGATGGAACTTTGTATGCAGATGCAGAAGGTAATTGGTTAGAAATGTAGTCGATTTTGGTTTGAGTTTTTCGTAACTAGATTTAAGGGGTGCATTTGCACCTCTTTTTTTATGATAATTTTACAATAAACACATACATAGGGCATTGTATCTTTACAATAATAAGATTGCCCCATGCCCCAAAAAATCTTAATTATTGAAGACGACATTGCGTTTGGTCAAATGTTGAAGAATTTCTTTTTAAAGAATGCCTGGCAAAGCGAGGTTTGTTCAACGGCAAAAGATGCTCGAGCAAACATTGACTCTAGCACTTATGATATTATTCTTTCTGACCTTAGACTTCCGGACAGTAATGGTATTGATTTGTTGTGCGAAATTAAAGAGATACATCCTAATACACCAGTTGTTTTGATGACGGGTTATGCCGAAGTCGGTACTGCGGTTGCCGCTATGAAAAAAGGCGCAGATGATTATATATCCAAACCGTTTACACCTGACGAGATTTTGATGGTTATCAATCAAGCCATGCAATTATCAAGAGCTACAACGATTCAGAAATCAGCTGATAGTTTAGTTTCTAAAGTGAAAAGTGATACTCAAGAGAATATTCTAGAGGGGGTTGATGAAAAATCTAAAAAGCTCCAAGAGCACATTCAATTGGTCGCTCCAACCGATATGTCCGTACTCATTACTGGTGAAAGCGGCACGGGAAAAGAAGTAGCTGCCAAGGCCATACATGAAAATAGCAACCGAAAACGTAATAATTTCATAGCTGTCGATTGTGGGGCTATACCCAAAGAATTGGCAACAAGTGAATTTTTTGGTCATTTAAAAGGAAGTTTTACGGGAGCAGTAAATGATAAAATAGGTCATTTTGAAGCAGCCAATGGGGGCACCTTGTTTTTAGATGAAATTGGTAATCTGAGCTACGAAAATCAAGTTCAGTTACTCAGGGCAATTCAAGAACGAAAAATTAAGCGAGTAGGCAGCACTGATGAGATTTTAATAGATGTCAGAATTATAAGTGCTACTAATGAGAACCTGCAAAATGCCGTTAAAAAGAATGCGTTTAGAGAAGATTTATACCATCGGTTGAATGAATTTTCTGTTGAGGTTCCGGCTTTAAGGGAACGCCTTGAAGACTTGTTAGTATTTGCCGAACATTTTTTAAAGAAGGCCAACGATGAGCTGAATAAGGACATTATAGGTTTTTCTAAAGAAGCGATTGCGCTTTTTCAAAAATACAGTTGGCCCGGAAATTTAAGAGAACTTAAAAATGTAATTAAAAGGGCCGTTCTACTATCCACAAAGACATACATTGATATTGATGCTTTACCAAAAGAGGTAATAAATGTCGATAATTACAATGATGGGTTCTCAGCTTCCTTTTCTAAATCAAATTATGAAAAAGAGCAAATAGTTAGGGCCTTAAAAAAAACTAACTTTAACAAATCAAAAGCTGCGGAACTACTTCAAATTACAAGAAAAACACTTTACAATAAAATCAGTCATTACAATCTTGATGTATAATGAAATCGTTTTGTATTGTTCTCACGAGGTTATTTACATGTTTTTTTAAAACATTAAATATAGCTGTCATTTTTTCTGAATCGCTTTGTTGTGCCATTACTTCAAGTTGTTCTAAGTAAGGAACGATTTTATATGCTTTGAGCTGCCGAAACATCGGTAACATTTGATGGGCTAGTTCATTTACCTTTTTAACCTTTCTAAGTGCAATAAATTCCTTAAGTCTTCTAATGTTTTCTTGGCTTGTTTGTGAAAAGGTTGTTAGCACATCTTTTACAATAAGGGTGTCATCCCCTAAAAAAGCTTTAATATCGGTTAGGTCGTATAAACCGGCCTCTTTATTTAAAGTAGTTTTTGCTGTTTTTTTATCACGCGTGTAGTTGTTTTTTACTTTTGGGAAGCTCTTAACTAGCTTCTCTAGAAAAACCTCTTTTGTAAATGGCTTTTGTACAACTTTAGTGAACCCCTTAGAAATATAGAATTGTTCATCAATATGTGTTTGCCCCGTCATGGCCAAAATGGGTTGTTGGTTGTAGTGCTGATAATCGCCTGACCGTAATTTTTTAGCCACCTTAAAACCATCTACGGTAGGCATTTGAATATCGGTAAGCACTGCATCGTAATGGATAGCATCATTTTTTTGAATACTATCGAAATTCGAAAAGGTATGGGCGCCAATTCCTAAGGTGTTGCACATTTCTTTTAGCATATCTAACAGGGCCAAATCGTCATCAATAATAAGTAAGGTGATGCTATTCAATTTAGCATGTTCAATTTTGGCAGGGCTTTTTTGAGCAAAAACAAAGGGAATGGTAAAAGTGAAGGTGCTGCCTTTACCTTCTTTACTTTTCAATTGTATGGTACCGCCAAGTAGCTCAATGAGTTTTTTTGAAATGGTCAATCCCAATCCATAACCCCCATACTTTTTCCCAATAGTATCTTCTCCCTGTGAAAATTCTTGAAAAATGGCTTTCTGTAGTTCCTTTTTAATACCGATTCCGGTATCCGCCACGTCTATACGAAGTGTATTTTCTTTTTCAATATTTGCTTTAATGGTAACTGAACCTTTGTGCGTAAACTTTATTGCATTGCCTATTAGGTTGGCCAGAATCTGCTTTACACGAAGGGCATCACCAATAATTTCATTTTTAAGTTTGTGAGAAATATCTAAGATTAATACTACCCTTTTTTTATCATGAAATTCCTTTAGGTCTTCGGCGAGTTGAGTTATTAATTGATCAATTCGAAAAGAACTATCTTCTAACTTTATTTTTCCTGCCTCAATTTTCGAAAAATCCAAGAGGTCGTTTACCAAACCATCAACATATTTAGATGCTGATGCTACGCTTTCTACATAATTTAGCTGAGTATCATTTAAAGGAGTTGTGTGCAGTAAATCTGAATAACCGAGTATAGTATTTAAAGGGGTTTTAAGATCATGGCCAACAGTGGCGATTAATTGTTCTCTACTCCTTAAAACCGATTCAGAAAAAGCTTTTTCAGATTCAAGTTTGCGTCGATACGTCTGAATTCTCCAAAAATCTTTATTGATTAAAAAGGTGAACAGGGCAACCACTAAAAGTCCTATTATTGCAGTTATTCCAGCCAGGCGAATACTTTTTGCCAAGGCATTGTTCTTTATTTTTTCGTTCGTAATGGTATTTGATGTAATCTCTTCACTAATTACTGAAATTATACGCTGCAGTTTAAGTGATAGGGTAAGGTTTGCATTTGAAAGCTCTCTTTCTTTTTTACTCAGCTCATAGTTTGTTTTCTCACTTTGAAGTTTGGCTTCGGATAATATAAGCTTTGAAGCAGCCAAAACGGAATCCAATTTTTTAGATTTTTCGTCATCCGGGATATTCTTGTTTAGAAAAGAAACATAATTTTTTATAACCTCCCTGCTTTTATCGGGCAACTTTTTAAAGTTGGAAACGAAAGATTCAGGAGTAATATGACCAATTGAAACTTCAATCTTACCAAATTCTTTTAAAAGAGAGTCTATTGAATTGCTCGTGTTATTTTTTCTGCGCAACTTTCTTAGTTCACTTACATTAAAGACTTTTTGTTGTAATAAAAGTTGAATACTATCCAGCAACTGCTTTTGCGTGTCGCTTTTTGAATTTACTTTTAAGGTATCTATTTCTGAAAAAAGCGAGTCTACCTTTTGGGTATATTTCTTAAGGCTTGTATTGGTATTTCTTTGTTGCGCTAGGGTAGAAAGGTTCTCTGAGATATATATTCCTGTTAGTAGTGAACTGGTTTTCAATAGTTTTTCATCATTTCTTTCTAAAAGATCAGAAGAAGTATATGTTTTAATTTCTGAGTAAATAAATATACTTGCAATAAGCCCCAAAAGCACCAGCAATGCATAGCTAACAATTATTTTTGCCGTAAAACTTCTGCGGGATCTATCTTTCATAAGCCCTAAGTTCTCTTTTTGATATAATACCTACGTTTTAAGGCTGCTGTTAGATACCAATGGTATGTTAATACTGTCGATACCATTTTTAGGGTTCGTTTCTTCGATTTTTTAAAAAATGTGACTTTTTAAAAACACTTGTGTCTTATATAATGAACAAACAGAAGAATGGAAGATATTTTTAAATCAGGGTTGTTAGGACTAGCATTAATAGGAGCATTGGCACTTGCTTCGGCCAATTCGAGCGAATCTGAAAACTCAAATAACGATTACACAGAAAGTAAAACAGAAGAAGTAACGATGGCGGTAGAAGAGACAGTTACTGAAGAAGCTAAGATAAAAAACAAAAAAGATTTTCACATTCCGCTGTAGCCGTTCTGGCTCGCGGATTTTGGTTGGTTGATTGGTTGTAGGGCCGCACTGATTATGCGGCCCTTTTTTTAACAAAAAAAGAAATTTTAGAAAGGATGCTAGCTATGTTACACTAACCATGCGTATTCCTAGACCATCAATAATTTGATAGGTTGTTAAAGGCTGCTTCGGCAGCCTTTTTTACTTTGGGATAGGGGAATAAAGTACTTTAAAAATCCATCAGACGTTTTACTTCGTACATAGTTCGTCCTTAAAATTTAAAATTGTTTTAAAAATGAAAAGCGTTTTTTTATTTATCATAGCGATTATAACGTTCAATAATGTCAACGCGGGCAGCACCATACGCCATTTGCATATTGAGACAATCGGTATTACTGATGAGTTTAAGAAAATAAAGTCTTCTGAATTGCCCCCAGCCGTGGTCGAAGAAATATTGAAACAGTACCCAACCTCAAAGTTACGCCAGGCATATAAAGACAATAGAAATACGTACAAATTGGTAATGGTTTTAAGCAGCGGTACCGCTAGAACAGTTTATATCGATGCTTATGGAAGATGGATCCAAAAGAAGAAGAATTAACTACTTTTACACGCTTCTTGTTTTCTATAGAATTGCGCATTACATTTGCCCCGTCTCAAAGGGGTGCTATACAAGTTCCAGGTTTTGAGTTTAAAGTTTTAAGAAAGCATCTCTTAAAACTTTTAGCTTTTAACCAATAACTTTAAAAGGCTGAGATTATACCCAATGAACCTGGGCAGGTAATGCTGCCAAGGGACAAACAAATAAAAAGGTCTAGCAGACCTTTTTATAAGTAGTGAGATGGTGCGGCTGCAAAGAGTTTAAAGCTTCGTCATTTTTCAAAGTAAGGTATATAAATTACTGAAAATCAAATTTTAACTTAGAATAATAGCCCCTTTTATTCGTAATAATTTTTACGGATGAAACACACTATTTTAACTATGTCGGCTTTTTTTGTATTGGCCACGAGTGTTTTTGCTCAACAAAACCCAACAGATTCTTTAGTAGGCAAAAAAGTAGTGCTCGATGAGGTTTTTGTTTCGGCAGTGCGTGTCACTAAAGAATCACCGGTAACTTTTTCGAATCTTACAAAAGAAGATATCAAGCCAAGAAATTTGGGGCAAGATATTCCTATTCTTATGAACTTTCTCCCTTCTGTGGTTACAACTTCAGACGCTGGGGCTGGCGTGGGTTATACAGGCATTCGTGTTAGAGGTAGTGATGCTACGAGGGTGAACGTAACCATAAATGGTATACCGTATAACGATGCCGAATCACAGGGCACTTTTTGGGTAAACATGCCCGATTTTGCTTCATCTGTTGAAAGTTTGCAACTCCAAAGAGGCGTAGGTACCTCAACTAATGGGGCTGGTGCTTTTGGCGCAAGTTTGAATTTGTTGACAGACGCTTTTTCTGAAGACGCCTACGGACAAATTTCATCATCTTTTGGAAGTTTTAATACCCTCAGAAACAATATTAAGTTCAGTACAGGATTACTTAATGACCATATAGAAATTTCAGGAAGATTGTCTAGAATAACCTCTGATGGCTACGTAGATAGGGCATCATCTGAACTCGATTCTTATTTTTTACAAGGGGCGTATAAAGATGACAATACCTTGATAAAAGCATTGCTTTTTGGCGGCCATGAAATAACTTACCAATCTTGGTTCGGGTTAGATCCTGAAACCTTGGCGACCGATAGAACATTTAATCCAGCGGGTATTTATACCGATGAGGATGGCAATACCCGTTTTTATGAGAACGAGGTGGACAATTACAAACAAGACCATTTTCAATTATTATGGAATGAGCAGCTTTCAGATTTCTGGAGTACGAACATAGCATTGCACTACACTCGTGGAAGGGGTTATTTTGAGCAATTTCGCGAAGATGACGATTTTGCCACGTATGGTTTTGAACCGATTACGGTGGATGGCGAAGAAGTAAACACCACAGATTTGATTAGAAGAAGATGGCTCGATAACGATTTTTATGGCACTGTTTTTTCTGCTAATTATTCTAAGGATAAACTAGATTTAATTATTGGTGGTGGCTGGAATACGTATAAAGGAGACCATTTTGGTGAGGTCATTTGGGCGCGTTTTGCCAGTGATAGCCAATATAATGAGCGTTATTACGACGATAATTCCACAAAAACAGATTTCAACATTTATACCAAGGCCAACTATAGATTAACGAACAAATGGTCTTTGTATGGGGACCTTCAATATCGAACTGTTGGGTACGAGGCTAATGGAGAAGATACGGGCTTGGTAGACGATACCTTCAATTTTTTCAACCCTAAAGCGGGCCTGACCTTTGATTTGAATACAAACAACAACTTCTATTTGTCTTACGCGGTTGCGAATAGAGAACCGAACCGTAACGATTATGAAAACGGAAACCCTAGACCAGAGCGATTAAATGATCTTGAATTGGGTTGGCGCTATGTTTCTTCTGATGTTCAGGTAAATACCAATATCTATTACATGAACTATAAAGACCAATTGGTTTTAACGGGTGAATTAAATGATGTTGGCGCTCCTTTAAGAGCAAATGTTGGCGACAGCTATCGTCTGGGGCTAGAGATAGATGCCAATATTCGATTTAATAATCAATTTAGTTTGCGTCCGAATATCGCCTTAAGCACAAACAAAAATCGAGACTTTTTGTTTCAACGTGATGGGGTGGTTCAAAATTTAGGAAATACGAATATTGCTTATTCGCCTAATATTATAGCAGGTAATATGTTCGTGTACAGTCCGGTTTCTCAGATGCAAATAAGCTTATTGTCAAAATATGTAGGTAAACAATATATGGGTAATATAGATGCGGAAGCCTCCGTTTTAGATGCTTATTCACAAACGGATTTTAACTTGCAGTATGAACTGGAATGTGATGGCTTTTTAAAGAGCATCGTGTTCTCTGGCTTGGTGAATAATCTTTTTAACGCTGAGTTCGAATCTAATGGGTACTTTTTCACTTTTGACGACGATTTTTCAAACCCTGGTACTATCACAACAATTGAAGGAGCCGGCTTTTACCCACAAGCGGGTATCAATTTTCTATTAGGGGCAACGGTTAATTTTTAAAAAATGAAAAATTTTAAAGTTGCACTCGATTGGACAGCAAATACAAATCACAGTGGCTTTTATGTTGCTAAAGAAAAGGGCTGGTATGCAGACCAAGGCTTAAAGGTGGAATTGTTAACCCCAGATGCGGATAATTACATGGTAACACCTGCTAAAAAAGTAGAACTCGGTTTGGCCGATGTAGCCCTTTGCCCTTTTGAGAGTGTTATAAGTTACAATACCAAATCAAAGCCTTTTGAGGCTGTTGCCATTTCAGCCATTTTTAGGGAAGATATTAGTGCAATCGCGGTTCTTGAAAATAGCGGAATTGATAGGCCAAAAGCCCTAGATGGCAAATTGTATGCATCTTATAAGGCACGCTATGAGGACCATATTGTTTCTCAAATGATAAAAAATGATGGAGGTGAAGGTTCGTTACAACTGGCCTATCCCGATAAGTTAGGTATTTGGGAAACCTTGCTTTCGGGTACCTACGATGCAACTTGGATTTTCACCAATTGGGAAGGCGCGCATGCCAAAGCAAAAGGGGTTAAACTGCGTTTGTTCAAAATGGCTGATTATGGTATTCCATATGGCTATTCGC
Source organism: Croceitalea sp. W27 (assembly GCF_055693185.1). Lineage (NCBI taxonomy): Bacteria > Pseudomonadati > Bacteroidota > Flavobacteriia > Flavobacteriales > Flavobacteriaceae > Croceitalea > Croceitalea sp. W27. The sequence goes on along the minus strand of NZ_CM146327.1, from coordinate 1,871,449 downwards.
CAGTTTTAATGGCAGACAAAGAATGTGTAGCGAAGAATGAGGATTTATTCAAAAAATTTCTAGCGGCAACAAAAGCCGGGTTTTTATATGCTCAAAATCATCCAGATTTTGCCGTAGCTTCTTTAAAGGCTTTTATATCGGAAAACGATAGGGGAATCGATTTACTTCAAAGTCAACTCATGACCAATCCATTTTATGGTAATGAAACCAACTGGGGTATTTTAGAACAAGACGAAGTAAAACGTTTTATAAATTGGTTACATGACAATGGTTTAGAAAAAGCTTCATTGGAATATCATAGTTTAGTATACTCCGGACTTTTATAGTACTCTATATTTTCCATAACTTCATAGTGCCATGTTTGAAAATAAGGATAGCATTCGCTGGGGTATAATCGGTTGTGGTAATGTCACCGAAGTGAAGAGTGGCCCCGCTTACCAAATTACAGAAGGTTTTGAGCTTTTTGGTGTGATGAGACGTAATCTAGATAAAGCTGAAGATTATGCCAAACGACACAAGGTTTCTTTTTATACAGATGATGCAAATGCCTTGATTCATCATCCTGAGATAGATGCTATTTATATTGCAACGCCCCCAGATACGCATAAATTATATGGTTTACAGGTTGCGGCGGCTGGCAAACCCTGCTGTATAGAAAAACCCATGGCACCAACGTATGCAGAGAGCTTGGCGATTTATAATGCTTTTAAAGAAAAAGATATCCCGCTATTTATTGCTTATTACAGGAGGTCTTTACCGCGATTCTTAAAAATTAAAGAATGGTTGTCAGAGAATATGATAGGGGAAGTGCGCCATATTAAATGGTATAAAAGTAGGACGGCAAGTCCATTGGATATAAGTGGGGAATACAATTGGCGGACAGATGCCAAGATAGCCCCAGCAGGTTATTTTGATGACTTGGCAAGTCATGGCCTGGATCTTTTTATCTTTTTGCTAGGGGATGTCGTAAAAGCAAATGGCTTTGCTACAAATCAACAAGGCTTATATTCGGCATATGATGCCGTTTCAGGTAGTTGGATGCATAAAAATGGAGTTATGGGTTCGGGCAGCTGGAATTTTGGGGCAAATGAGGCAAAAGACGAGGTTGAAATTATAGGTAGTGATGGAATAATACGATTTTCTGTTTTAGATGAAGAACCGGTCGAATTGCTAACACCTGAAAAGAGTATAGTTGAGGTAATAGAACACCCCAAGCATTTACATGAATTTCATGTATTAAATATGAAAAAGCATTTAGCTAAAAAAGGAACGCATCCTTCCACTGGGGAGTCAGGCTTACATACAGCTTGGGTAATGGATGCAATTCTTAATTAAAATTAATTTGTAAGAAAATACGTATTATATTATTTTCTTTCCTACCTTTACTTAGAGACAACTATATGATTCTTTAAACTTGTCAATGAACGAAAGTGAGCGACTTCAAGATTTATTGAGTTATAAAATATTAGATACTCCGGCTTCAAAAGAATTGGATGAGTTGGTGCAGATTGCTTCTGCGGTTTGTGACACCCCTATTTCTCTTATCTCTTTGGTAGACAATGGCCGACAGTGGTTCAAATCCAAAAAAGGCTTGTCGGTTCAAGAAACTCCTAGAAGAGATGCTTTTTGCCAACATGCACTTCACAGACCTTCTGAAGTTTTGGTAGTAGAAGAGCCTTTGGCCGATGAAAGGTTTAAGAACAATCCATTGGTTAACGGAAATCCCAATATCAGATTTTATGCAGGTGCACCCTTACGTACTCCAAAAGGTAATGTTTTGGGCACCTTATGTGTTATCGATACCAAGCGACGTGCAATTACCGAAGAACAGAAGAAAGCCTTGCAATTACTTTCCAACAAGGTGATGGATTATTTAAATCAAAGAAAACTTTTATTAGACCAAAAGCTACAACTAGAATTAGGAAAATCTCGTTTAAATAAGCTGACGAATCAGGTCCCTAGCTTTTTTCTTCATTTAGAGATAGATTCCGTGGGCGAAATTTCCTTTCCTTTTGTGAGTGAGGGTATTGCAACGGCCCATCCCAAACTTACAGAAAAAGCCCTGAGAACAAATCCTGAATTGGTTTTTGAGATTATTCATCCTGAGGACAAACAAAAATTTGCAACGGGAATTAAAGAATCATTTACAAATCATTCCATATGGCGTCAAGAATTTAGGGTTACCGCAGAAAATGGAGTCGTACAATGGTATCTAGGTAAGGCAATACCTGAGGAAAAAGAAGATGGCACCGTGGTTTGGTACGCGACTTTTCAAAATATCAGCATTAAAAAAGACTATGAACAGGCCTTAGAAGACATTTTATTTTATATTTCACATGTACTGCGTAAACCTGTGGCCAATCTACTTACTATAGCTGCGGTAATTGAAAAAGAGAAAAATATTGATGAAGATGCCTTAAAGCTATATTCTGGTTACATTAAAACCGCTAGTGAAGAACTGGATTCATATACCAGAATGCTCAACAAAGATTATTTTGACCGAAAAATCAAGCTATAATTTAGTTAGAAATGCTAACCGTATTTCCACTTTGGGTTGTTCTGTAAAATAAGAGGTCATAATACCTATTGCCGTCGTCAGGCCTATTTAACTGCCCACCGGTAAAAAGGCTATACTCAAAATCTTCACAAGAACAAATCACATTTTGCCCTTGAATAGTCATTGTAGAGCAGTTGTTAGGAGTGTGATTCGGACAACTGGCTTCAAAAGCTAGAAAAGTATCAATGCCTGTGCGCATAACAAAAGCTCCCCTGGTACCAACACCGTTATTACCTACGTAAACAGGATTTCCGATATTGTTCAAGCCATTGTATAGCGGTAGGTTCAGGTTTAGATCAAAACGAAATGATACTTCCTGTAAAAACGGATTTCTGTTGGAAGTATTCTTTTCACAAGAAATAAACAATAAGAGTAATACTAGTCCAAAAAAGGGTTTCATCAATAGTACTTTAGAAGCAAAAATGGCTAAAAATTATGTATATTTGCGTTAAATCCTCGCTAAAAAAACTATAGAAATATAGGTGTAGCAGAGGATTTTTCGATTAAAACATAACATAAGACATTGGGAAAACAATTGCTGTTTTCTTCAATGTTCTTTTGCATAAAAATAAACGACATGAGCAAAGTATCTTACTACACACCAGAAGGGTTAAAGAAATTGCGCGAAGAATTAGATTATTTACGTGATATAGAGCGACCTAAGGCTTCACAGGCTATTGGTGAAGCTCGGGATAAGGGCGATTTATCTGAAAATGCAGAATATGATGCTGCAAAGGAGGCTCAGGGTTTGTTAGAAATGAAGATTTCTAAAATGGAAGAAACTTTGGCCAATGCCAGACTTATTGATGAATCACAATTGGATACTTCAAAAGTTTTGGTTCTTTCAACGGTGAAGTTAAAAAACCAAACCAATGGTATGGAAATGAAGTATACCTTGGTAGCCGAAAGCGAGGCTGATTTAAAAGCGGGAAAAATATCGGTAAACTCTCCAATAGGTAAAGGCCTATTAGGTAAAACAGTGGGTGAGGTAGCCGAAATAACCGTGCCGAACGGAACTTTAAAGTTTGATATTTTAGAAATCACACGTTCGTAATTATCAGGCTATGACTAGCTGTCGATGGATAGTTCTTGGTCGAAACTCACTATATTTGGTTATATTTAATCCTATCCGACCGATAGGATTTTTTTATTTAAGCCAAAACCAATGCCAAGTATTTTTACAAAAATCATAAATGGGGAAATACCTTGCTATAAGGTAGCCGAAGATGACGAATTCTTTGCTTTTTTAGATATTAACCCTAATGCTGCCGGGCATACACTATGCGTGCCCAAAAAAGAAGTAAATAAAATATTAGATTTAGATGAAGCTTCCTATATGGGTTTAATGGCTTTTAGTAGAAAAGTTGGTAAGGCTATTGAGGCTACAATTCCATGTGAACGAGTGGGAATGACGGTTATCGGATTAGAAGTTCCACATGTACATGTACATCTCATTCCCCTACACAGCATGAAAAATGCTACGTTCCAACATAAGGAAAAATTAGAACCAAAAGAATTTGAAGAAATTGCGAGTAAAATTAGAGCGGCACTTAAATAATACCCTCTAGGTGTAGATATACACCTGTTCCGATAAGGGCAAGTATTAAGAGTAGAATTACATAGAATAAAGTTGTAAACCGGGTCGATTTTTTAGCGGGTTCAACCAGTTTATTATAATACTCAAAAACACGTTCTATATCAGGTGTCCAATTAACGGGATAAATAATGGAGTAGCATTTTCTGCACTTGATTTCGTGGGTTACCTCACCAGTAGTTTTATGGTAGAAAGCGTTGTAGGTGTGCTTTTGGTAAAAAGTAAGCTTTAGCTTTTGGTTAAAACATTCAGGGCAGTTGTTGGTAATCTCCGCATCCTTTATCGCTAGCTGTTTTTCCTTTGCCATGATTATACATTTGCTTTAAGGGAAATTTGCATGATTGTTCCTTCTTTACTTGACGAAAATACTTTAATTTTTCCTTTATGGTACTCTTCGATTATCCTTTTAACTAAAGAAAGACCAAGTCCCCAGCCTCTTTTTTTAGATGTTACCCCCGGATTGAAGATATTCTGAAACTCACTTTTTACAATGCCATGGCCTGTATCAGATATCATAATGTGAACAAAATTGCCTTGCCGTTCTATCTGTATGGCAATATTGCCTTTGCCTCGCATGGCGTCAATACCGTTTTTGACCAAGTTTTCAATACTCCAATTGTATAGCGGCGGATTTAATAGCACAGGAAGTTCTTCAATTTCAGAACTAAAAGAAAAGTGGATGAGTTTAGAGCTTCTACGCTTTAAATATTGGTAAGCTTTTTCAGTTTCTTCAACGATATCGTGTACCTCTAAAGTTGGTATAGAACCTACTTTTGAAAAACGTTCTGTAATAGTCTGTAACCTCGAAATATCCTTTTCAATTTCTTTTGTAATATCAGGATTTATATTTTCAGATTTTAATAGTTCGTTCCATCCTAAAAGTGAGGTGAGGGGCGTGCCAATTTGGTGCGCGGTTTCTTTGGCCATACCTGCCCAGACCTTGTTTTGTTCTGAAGCTTTGTTGGTCTTGAAAAAGAAAAATATAACCGCTGCGAACAGAAAGATGATGAGCAGTAAAGCTATTGGGTAATACTTGAGTTTATTCAAAACATCAGAATTGCCATAATATAACATAGCTAGCTCTTCGCCTTTATAAGACATGGCTATAGGTTCATTCTCTTTGCTGAATTTTTTTATTTTCTTTTGAAGTTTTATAGAGTCTTCTTCTAGCTCCTTTGGCATGTTGTGTGTTTTTACAGTACCATCTTTATTGACTAAAATCATGGGAGTAGATGAGTTGTTCTGTAGAATTTGTACGGGCAGGTTCCCTAATTCTTGATCAACGGGAGAGTTATCAATTTCAGCCTGGGCCGCCGCCCAATTTTCTATTTTCAAGCGTTCTTCTTGCTTAAATTTTTCAAAGAAAATGTTAGTGTTCCACAGAATGAGGCTTACAATAACGAATGCTGAAATCAGTAAAATGATATTCGAAGTCCTGCGTTTTGGATTGAATTCCATTAAAAGGTCAATATTGTATTTAAAGATAACGTAAAAAGACTGGAATTGTTGAAAAGGAGTTCATAAACTCTTTTCTAAAAGTGATGCTTTTCATGTATTTTTGAACCTTATACTAAAGCGACACACATGGAAGTTCAGGGAAGAATAAAAATGATCGGGGAAACTAAGACTTTTGGCAATAATGGTTTTAGAAAAAGAGAGTTGGTGGTTACAACCGAAGAGCAATACCCGCAACATATTTTGGTGGAGTTTGTTCAAGACAAATGCGACCTGCTGAACAACTATGCTGATGGACAAATGGTTAAAGTTAGTATCAATCTAAGAGGTAGAGAATGGGTAAACCCTCAGGGTGAAACCAAATATTTCAACTCTGTTCAAGGATGGCGCATAGAAAATCTTCAACAAGAAAATACAACTGAAAACATGCCTCCCGTTCCACCAATGGAAGCTTTTGAGCCAGCTGACAATATTAATGAAGAAGACCACGACGACCTTCCGTTCTAAGGAATGGCCATCACCAAGCTTATAACACATCTGTTTAGAAGGTATTTGCCTTCACCCTTTACAATTGCAGTGTTATTGACATTACTTACAATAATTCTTGCCATTGTTTTTACTGAAAATACTACAGGAGATAGTCATATAGTTGCTGTTCTTTCGTATTGGGAGAATGGAATCTGGAATAATGGTCTTTTGGTATTTGCTTATCAAATGATGTTGATTCTGGTGCTGGGGCATGTATTGGTTTTGAGCAAGCCCATGGAGCGCTTGATTCTTAGCATCACTAAATACGTTAAGAATACTTCTAATGCCGCAGTTTTGGTTGCGTTATCAACAATGCTGGTATCTTTTTTCAATTGGGGGCTAGGACTTATTTTTGGCGCAATCCTCGCGAGAAAGGTTGGCGAATATGCCCAAGAAAATAATATACCGATCAACTACCCTCTAATAGGTGCATGCGGTTATGTAGGGTTAATGGTATGGCACGGGGGCATTAGCGGATCGGCTCCCATCAAAGTTTCTGAAGCCGGTCACCTTAAAGAGTTACTAGAAAATATCACAACTACGGATATTGTGGACCATTTTCCAGAGTCCGTTTCTACTGCACTTACGGTCTTTAGCTATTCGAACCTCAGTATATTTTTCACGGTTTTGGTTGCAATTTCATTTTTGGTGTATTTTTTAGGGAAAAGAGTTGCCCCGAGTACAATAGCACTTAATAAATATCAATTTAAGTCTTCAGATAAGGAAAATCATATAGGGGCCGAAAAATTAGACCATTCAAAGAGCTTTTCAATGCTATTTGGCATTTTGATATTAAGTGTTTTTTTAATTCAATATTTACCTGCAATACGCACTCTAAATATCACCCCGAATATGCTCAACTTTTTTATGTTCGGTCTGGCAATCATACTTCACGGAAGTTTTAAGAGCTTTTTACTTGGTGTTGAAGAAGCCATTGGTGATGTTTCGGGTATCCTTATTCAGTTTCCATTGTATTTTGGAATTATGGGCATTATGGGAAGCAGCGGTATGATCAATCAAATCTCTGATTTTTTTGTATCCGTAAGTACGACTACCACCTTACCAATTTTTACTTTTTTCAGTGCTGGCCTAGTTAATATTTTTGTGCCTAGTGGCGGTGGACAATGGGCAGTTCAAGGGCCGCTGGTATTGCAATCGGCATTGGCATTGAATGTACCATTACCTAAAGCAATTATGGCACTGGCATACGGTGATCAAATTACAAATATGCTTCAACCTTTTTGGGCGCTGCCGTTATTGGGTATTACAAAACTAAAAGCCAAAGAAATTCTGCCCTATACACTTCTATTTATGCTTGTTGGCAGTATTATTTACATTGCAGGGTTGCTTATTTTCTAGTGGCTATTCCATAACTTTATTAAAAAATTGCACCCTTGGATAATAATGGCAAAAATCGCCCTTTATTTTTTTTAAATGACCGTTTGGAGTTTCCACCCTTGGAGACTGCAAATGAAGATGGTCTTCTGGCCGTTGGTGGCGATTTATCGCCCGAACGCTTACTGCTAGCGTACAAAAAAGGTATTTTTCCGTGGTTTAACGAAGACGCTTTAATTTTATGGTGGAGCCCAGATCCGCGAATGGTCTTATATCCTGAGAAACTTAAGGTTTCTAAAAGTATGCGAAAAGTACTTAAAAACAATCAATTTAAGGTCACACAAAATACTTGTTTCCGTGTGGTAATAGAGCAATGCGCCCAACTAGTTCGTAAAGGACAGGAAGGTACTTGGATTACCCCAAACATGATTGATGCCTATTGTACACTTCATGAAAAAGGCTTCGCAAAATCTTATGAGGTGTGGCAAAAAGATAAACTTGTTGGGGGGTTGTACGGTATTGATTTAGGTCATGTTTTTTGCGGTGAAAGTATGTTCAGTTTAGTGTCTAATGCATCTAAAGTTGCCTTTGTAAATTTGGTGGAGGAATTTAAGGATCAGGGAGGAAAACTAATTGATTGTCAGGTTTACACGGAGCATTTAGAAAGTTTAGGGGCCGAAGAAATGGGCAGAAAAGCTTTTGAAAAAGTATTACAGGGAAATGTTTAGACCTGTTAAAAAAAACAGTACCTGTTCTAGGTCTTGGCTATAGTCTTCTAAACGATATTCCGTGCCTATTTGAAACTTAGTTTTTTCGCTTAGTTTCCATCCAAAATTTAATGTAAAACGAGTATCGTATTGGGGTTTTGATTTTGAAACACTTAAGAGCTTTTCGACATTAGCAACAAAGTACGGTTCACCTAAATCTAATTTTTCACCTTTTAGAGGGCGATCTAAAGAAAATCGATATCGAAATCGATGAATGGTCTTGGTGCGGGTAATACGCTGCTCACTTCGCAATCGATGACCATACCTTACAATGTTTGGTTTTAATTTGATATTATATTGCTGGGTCAAACGCAGTTCGTTGTTGCCACCATCAAAATTTTCACGAAAGCGATACAGAATTCCAAAAGCCAAGCTTTGATTGTCTTGAATCTGAAAATTAGAAAAGTGGGCAATATCAATTTGTCTAACCTCTAAAACAGCCCTTTCATCATTATAAATATAGTTTCTATTTTGAACGGATAAATTATGGGAATACGTTGCGGAAACATGATAATTTAGACCAATAGCAGGTTGCCAGTAGGTGGTAAAATTTTCTTGTCCAAAACTGATTGCAGTCATTGCACCAAGAATACCAAAGAGAAGCGATTTTGACAGTTTAGTACAAGACATGATCATAGCCTTGTTTAACTAGTCTTCTTGAGAGTATGTGTGCTCCGTCGGCATTAAAAGTGACTTCATGTTCAACATAGCCACTATCATCTTTTGACGCGATGATTATTTCATAGTTGATTTCTGGCAAAATAAGATTCTGAAAAGCAGTTTTCAAGACTTCAGAAGCATTGCCAGTTTTACAAGGGTACTGCTGCTGTATTTTCTTAATGCGATATTTTTGATGATTCGATTCAAGATAGTTTTTAATCGTCTCAAAAGTACTATCGGGGATGTCGGCTGATTTAATTATAAACTCAGCATCTTCCAAGTTTCCGTTTTGATCAAATTCAATGCTATAACGAAGACGGTCTTTTTTGAATTTGGCTTCATAAGAAACTTTTTCTCCATCGAATTCTTTGTAATATTTTATGCGCTTAGTGCCCGTTAAAAAGGGTCGTAATACTTCGGCGGCATTTGTTGGGAATAGTTCTTCGTCAATTCTAAATTCTTGTTCTTTTTTGGTTTGGGCCTTCAAAGCCATCCCCATAAAAATAAAAAGACCAATAAGTAATACTTTAAACTTCATTGTACCTAAAACAGTTTATTTCATGATCATTTACCATTCCCGTTGCTTGCATATGTGCATAGACCACAGTACTGCCAACAAATTTAAAGCCTCTTTTTTTTAAGTCTTTACTAATGGTATCTGAAAGTGCGGTGTTGGTTGGAGCATCCTTGTAGTTTTTAAGTTTGTTTTTAATGGGTTTTCCGTCTACAAATCCCCATATGTATTTGCTAAAGCTTCCAAATTCCTTTTGAACATTCATAAATGCCACAGCATTGGATACGGTGGCATTTATTTTTAGTTTATTCCGAATAATTCCAGCATCTTGTAATAGCTCAGCTATTTTAGGCTGTTCGTAGTTCGCTATTTTTTTATAATCGAAGTTGTCGAACGCTTTTCTGAAATTTTCTCGCTTTCGAAGAACAGTAATCCAACTTAAACCTGCTTGAAAAGTTTCTAGAATAAGAAATTCGAACAAAGATTTATCATCTTTTACAGGCACGCCCCATTCATGGTCATGGTAGGCTTCATAAAGGGTGTCTCCTTCGCACCAACCACATCTGTGTTTTTGCATTTTGTACTAAAAGTTTTGTACAATATACATATAAAGTGGCATGCCAAGGGTTATGTTGAACGGAAAGGTAATCGCTAGCGCCATAGGTAAATACAAACTCGGATTCGCCTTTGGTGCCGCTAAGCGCATAGCAGCGGGTACAGCAATGTATGAGGCACTTCCTGCAAGTATCGCAAACAGAAAACGGTTGCCTTCGGCCCCGGTAATGAATTGACTAAACCAGGCTACATAGACTCCGTTAATGATTGGAACTACAATTGCGAAGATTAAAGCAAAACCACCCTTTTTAATAAAGTCTTTAAGCTTTTTGCCGCTCGTTATGCCCATGTCTAGAAGAAACACCGCCAAGAAACCTTTAAAGATATCCGTGGTAAAAGGTTTAATGCCCTGAGCTTGATGGTCGTTGGCCAAAAAGCCAATAACAAGACTACCCAATATGAGCAGCACACTACCATTGGTTAAAGCATGGTGAAATACTTTTTTTACTTCGCCATTCTTTGGCTTATCTTTTCTAAAGAGCGCCATCAAAAGAACACCTACGATAATAGATGGTGCCTCCATTAAGGCCATCACAGCCACCATATGCCCGCCAAATTCTACTTGCTCCATCTCTAAGAATGAGATTGCGGTTACAAAAGTAACGGCACTTACAGAACCATAGGCCGCAGCAATAGCCCCCGAGTTTTCTACTGAAAATTTGCGCCTAAGAATGAAATAAGCGTAAATGGGTACGGCCACAGCCAATAATATTCCAAAGAGAAGTGACCAAACGATTTCCATATTAAGGTCACTGTGAGAGAGTTCTTGCCCCCCTTTGAAACCAATGGCAAAAAGAAGGTAAAGTGAAATGAATTTTGATGAGTTTTGAGGAATCTCAAGATCACTTTTTAATTGCACTGCTATAATTCCTAAAAAGAAAAATAACAGTGCGGGGTTGGTGAGGTTATCTATTAACAAGTGTAAGTCCATGCAATTTCTTATTCTTCTAAAGTGATGTTTAGAACACCATCGATACGAAGTTTTTTACCTTCGTTACGGACCGATGCGATGAATTCTTTCGCGATGCGTTTCTCTTCTTGAAGTTCTTGAATTCTTCCATCAGGATAGTTGGTGTTCGCATCTGAACTACCTTCGCACCAAGAAATACGTTGCAATTTGTGAAAGTTTATTTTTTCATCGATTAAGGCTAAGATTACATCTCCCGCTTCTGAAGGTGTAAAAGTTCCATCGACCAATTGAATCTTCTGTTTTGTTTTTATCATTGTTTCCATAATTTTTGAATTTTAATTTTTGAATCTTTTTGTTTGTTGTTCTCCTATTAAATGAATTGTCATTAGGCCAAAAATGATTGCCATTGAAATGGCCAGCCAGCCAAAAAACAAGAAATTGTTAATTGCAGATAAAAGTAGAACACCACCAAAGATGAGCCCCATTAGGGTGTAATAGATAGGATAAAGAACGTCATGCGATTTTGATGCTTCTTTTTTCTGTGTGAGTTTCTGTGTAATCGGAAGTTTAAATAACATGTTTTAAAATTTTTGACAAAGTTGAGGCAAATAATTCATTAATAATTATTTATATTTATAATGATATATATAAATATTACTTATGAATTATACTTTAAACCAGTTGCGAGTTTTTCAGAAAGTAGCTCAAAATCAGAGTATTACAAAGGCATCGGAGGAACTACATTTAACCCAGCCGGCAGTATCTATTCAGCTGAAAAATTTTCAAGATCAATTCCCAATTCCATTGACCGAGGTGGTAGGTAGAAAACTTTACCTCACCCAATTCGGTAAAGAGATAGCTGTGGCTGTAGAACGTATTTTAAACGAGGTTTACGCCATGAACTATAAGACTTTGGAGTACGGTGGAAAACTAGCGGGGCGTTTAAAAATTTCTGTGGTTTCTACCGGAAAATACGTAATGCCCTATTTTTTATCGGGTTTTATGGAGTTGCACCCTGGAGTGGAGTTGGTGATGGATGTAACCAATAAATCTTCGGTAGTAGAGCATTTAGAAAACAATGCTGTAGATTTTGCCTTGGTTTCTGTATTGCCCAATCATTTGAAGGTCGATACCATTAAACTGATGGAGAATCACCTTTACTTGGTAGGGAGCCCCCATGTGGTAGGTTCGCCAAAGAAGCCCACATTAAAAAATTTGGACAAGGCTCCACTGATTTTTAGGGAAAATGGTTCGGCAACAAGAATGGCAATGGAGAATTTTCTTAAAAAGAGGCAGATAGAGGTATCAAAAAAAATAGAATTAACTTCAAATGAGGCGGTCAAGCAAGCGGTTTTAGCAGGGTTGGGCTATTCTATAATGCCTTTGATCGGGATTAAGAATGTGATAAAAACGGGTGATTTACAGGTTCATCCTATGAAAGGCTTGCCTATTAAAACTAATTGGAACTTAACTTGGATGGCTTCTAAAAGATTTTCACCAGTAGCTCAGGCCTTTTCGGAATACATCCTTGCAGAGAAGCAAAATATTATTCAAACTCGCTTCAAGTGGTTTGAAGAATACCCAAATTCCATTGACTAGTTATTTTGCCTTGATTGTAGGGTAATGTTCAAATCACTTTGAATTATCATTTCTTGATTATTCTTACGCGCATCTAACACCAAATTGGTCAACTTTACTTTGGCTTTTTTTAATTCTTCTATGCGCTCTTCAGAACTTTCGATAGTAGTTTCACATCCGTTCTGTAAGTTTAGCAGCTGTAATGAATGAAACTTGATCTTGTAGTTAATTAAAGAGAGTAAAACTTCGGCGGCATCTTGCGGCGAAAATAGTCCTTCAACTAGTTTTATGGTCTCATCAGGGTTTGTTTTTGAACCAGAACTAAAAAGATTGTACTTTTTTAGTTTAAACTTAAAATCCTTTTGATTGCTCATGGTTCGACTATATAATAATTGATGAAGATTTGGTGTATTGTCAATTTTTGTAAAGGCTTAGCGTGATGCTTCTTGTTGCGAATTCTTATTTGATAAAACCGCTTTTATGGTTTGCTTAAAACCATAGAATTCTTTACCGTCCTCTCTTCTAAGAACCAATTGCATATCTCCATTGGGTAAAGTTTGCATTTGGTCTACAACCACTATGGTTCCATAATAATTGAATGTTGGTCCTAAGCCGGAATTTGAGTTGAGGTTGTCATGCAATCGTATAATCTCTTGGTACGGAAGCGTTAATATTCGCCCGTTTTCAGAATCTCCTCTACTCTCTGAAAAATGCTCAAACCGCTTTACATATTCTCTTTCTTGCGCAAAGATTGATACACTTGCAAGTAGAAAAATGATAAGATATTTCATATTGCCTCATATTAATTAAATAAAGATAGTATCAATATTAATAAAAGAAAGTAATGCATAGTTAAAAGAAAGTTAAACTATTATATAATGATAGTATTACTATTATATTTGTGCTAACAATTAGTAAACTAACATGGAAAGGTTATTACAAACAGTTAAAATTGCCATAAACGATAAGATATATGTGAAAGATCCTGAGTCTTCTGATTTGGGTAAAAGAATTGTCGAACATAGTATCTTGATGATAGACGAAATAGGTTTTGAAAGCTTTACCTTTAAGAAATTGGGTAGAAAAATAGATTCTAATGAGAGCTCCATCTATCGTTATTTCGAAAACAAGCACAAGTTATTAGTATACTTGACTTCATGGTACTGGGGCTGGTTAGAATATCAATTGGTTTTTGCTACCAACAGTATTTCAGACCCTACAGAAAAGTTGACTAAAGCAATCAATATTGTTAGTAAAACCGTAGTACAAGATAATTCTTTTTCACATGTTAACGAGGTGTTGCTCAACAAGATTGTAGTAAACGAATCTTCTAAATCCTTTTTGACCAAAGAAGTAGACGAAGAGAATAAAGAAGGCTACTTCACAATTTATAAAAGAATGGTAAACAGGTTAGAAGAAATGATAAAGACTGTCTCTCCGAAATACGAGTATCCTTCAAGTCTGGCAAGTACGGTTTTAGAGAGTACCCTACATCAGCATTTTTTAAAGGAACATTTTCCGACCCTGACGAATTGCAATACTTCAAAAACCCCAGGAGATTTTATTTCCGACCTCGTTTTTAAAACACTTAACCAATCCAATCATGGCTAAAACAATATTGACCTCTTGGCAACGTCTAATAGGTCTTCTCTCACTGGATAAAAAAGATGTTTTCCAGGTATTCTACTATGCAATCTTTGCAGGTCTTGTAAACCTTTCTTTACCGTTAGGGATACAAGCGATCATTAACTTGATACAAGGGGCGCAGGTAAGTACTTCATGGATAGTTCTTGTGGTATTGGTAACACTTGGCGTAGCCTTTGTTGGTGCGCTCCAACTTATGCAGATAAGAATTATTGAGAATGTACAGCAGAAAATTTTTACTAGGGCTTCTTTTGAATTTGCCTATCGCTTTCCAAAAATTAAGATGAGCGAGTTAAGAAACTATTATCCGCCAGAGTTGGCCAATCGTTTTTTTGATACGCTTACCATTCAAAAAGGGCTTTCTAAAATTTTAATAGATTTCCCAGCGGCACTTTTACAGATTATTTTCGGATTGTTATTGCTTTCTTTTTACCATCCGTTCTTCATTATATATGGAATCTTATTACTGCTTTTAATTTATGTGGTATTTAAGTTCACCGCACAAAAAGGTTTGGAAACTAGTTTAGATGAATCAAAGAACAAGTATAAGGTTGCCCATTGGATTCAAGAAGTGGCCCGTTCTATCATAAGTTTTAAACTCTCTGGTAAAACCTCACATGCCATTAATAAAAATGATGCATTAGTTACAAATTATCTAGAAGCTAGAGAAGGTCACTTTAGAATACTGGTCATTCAATTTATTCAAATGATCGGGTTTAAGGTTTTGGTTACTGCAGGTTTACTGTTAATAGGTGGTCTTTTGGTATTGAATCAAGAGATGAATATTGGTCAGTTTGTAGCGGCAGAAATCATTATTCTATTGGTTATTAGCTCCGTTGAAAAGTTGATTCTTGGGCTAGAAACCTTTTACGATTTGTTGACTTCACTTGAAAAGTTAGGCCAAGTTGTTGATAAAGATCTAGAGCTTCAAGAAGGCGAAAAACCATTTAAAGAGAATGATGGGTTTACAGTAGAATTGCAAAATGTCACCTATCAAGTACCTGATAGAGAGAAAAAAATTATAGATGATGTTTCATTGACCATCACTCCCACTTGTAGTATTCTGTTGAGAGGTTCAAGTGGCTCGGGCAAGTCAACACTGCTAAGACTAATAGCGGGCATATTAGAGCCCGATGAAGGCAAGATTTTTATTAACGACGTTTCTTTAAAAGGGATCAATCTTAGTTATTATAGATCACATCTAGGACAATCTCTAACGGAAGAATCTCCTTTTGAGGGAAGCATTCTTAATAACATCACCTTTGGTGATACAACCATTCCTCAAGAAGATATTTATTGGGCCTTGGAAAAAACCAACTTAACATCATTCGTGAAGGAACAACCAGACGGGTTGAATACTATTTTATATCCGGAAGGAAAACAAATACCAAATTCGATAGCCAAGAAGATAGTCTTGGCCCGTAGTATCATCCGCAGACCAAAACTATTGATTCTTAAAGACCCTCTTGATCAGTTTAATGAAGCCGAAGCGGAACAAATTATAGATTTCTTAAGCGATAAGGCCAATGGTTGGGCCTTGGTTATTGTTAGTGAAAACGCTAAGTGGGCCAAGCATTGCAGTAGGATAATAACGATGGAAAATGGACGATTGTTGAACGAAAAAACGAATAAAGATGCTTAACATTTCACCTAATAAGTTAAATGAAAAGGTAGACTTGCTTAGTTTTAAAGCTGCGCAAAAGGTATTTCATAAGCGCCACTATAAGCAGTTTAATCGATTTTTATTGGCCTTTTCGCTACTGGGGATTATTGTACTTTTTCTCCCTTGGACACAAAATATTACAGGTAAAGGCTATTTGACCACGCTGACCCCAGATCAAAGACCACAGACCATACAATCTCCCATTCCTGGGCGAATTGAAAAGTGGTATGTAAGAGAAGGAGACTTTGTTCAAAAAGGGGATACCATCTTATTCTTTTCAGAGATTAAGAACGAGTATTTTGATCCAAACCTAGTTGAAAGAACGGGGCAGCAGATAAAAGCAAAAGAAATGTCGGTCACCTCATATCAAGGTAAGGTAAAAGCTTTGAACAACCAGATTGGAGCTTTGGCAAATGAACGTTCTTTAAAGTTACAGCAGGCAAAGAACAAGTTACTTCAGTCTAAATACAAGGTTCAAAGTGATAGTATAGACTTAGAAGCTGCAAAGACGAATATTGCTATTGCCGAGAGACAATACGATCGTACCGTACAGCTACAATCTGAAGGCTTAAAAGCGGTAACGGATGTTGAAGAAAAACGCCTAAAACTGCAGGAAACACAGGCAAAACTGATTTCTCAGCAAAACAAGCTTTTAGCTAGCAAGAATGAAGTTATTAATGCCGAGGTCGAAATAAATAGGGTACAGGCTTCCTACACGGATAAGATTTCTAAAGCGCAGAGCGATATGTATACGGCCCAATCGAATCAATTTGATTCTGAAGCACAGGTCACCAAGTTGGAGAATGAATTTACCAACTACTCCATGCGAAATGATATGTATTATATAAAGGCACCCCAAACGGGCTACATTAACAGAGCCATACAAGGTGGATTGGGGGAAACTTTTAAAGAGGGGGACAAACTCGTTGGCATTATGCCGGCCAATTATGATATGGCGGTTGAAACTTATGTAGAACCTATCGATTTGCCTTTGGTGCATCTAGGTGAAAAAGTACGTATTCAGTTTGATGGTTGGCCCGCAATCGTATTTAGCGGTTGGCCCAATGCATCATACGGTACCTATGGTGGAACCGTAATAGCCATTGAAACATTTATTAGTGATAATGGTAGATACCGTATTTTATTGGCTCCAGATAAAGAAGACCATCCATGGCCCAAAGATTTAAGGGTCGGTTCTGGAGCAAATACCATCGCACTTTTAGAAGATGTTCCTATCTGGTTCGAATTATGGAGGCAACTTAACGGATTCCCACCAAATTATTATCAGCCAGAAAACGATATGGCAAAAGCAGCAAAAAAATGAGAATACTCTTTTTCATATTATGTTTTTGCTTAGCACTACCTATGGGTGCCCAGCAAGATACCCTAAGACTTCAGTTCAATGAGTATCTAGGCTATGTAAAAAAATACCATCCCATAGCAAAACAAGCTCAGCTAACAATTTCTATCGGTCAGGCCAATTTGATGAAGGCCAGAGGTGGTTTTGATCCCAAGGTCGAGGTCGATTATGATAGAAAAGAGTTTAAAGAGACCGAATATTGGGACCGATTGAATGCGACCTTTAAAATTCCGACCTATTTCGGAATTGAGTTGAAAGGAAATTTTGAGCAGAATGAAGGACAATTTATTAATCCTGCTGAGTTTTTACCGGAAGACGGGCTGTATAGTGCAGGGGTATCCATGTCTTTGGGCCAAGGTTTTTGGATCAATGAGCGTATGGCAACCTTAAGGAAGGCCAAGTTTTTTAGAGAGCAGGCCAAGGCCGATCAAGACCTATTGGTAAACGAAGTGCTATACAAAGCTTCATTGGCCTATTTTAATTGGTTGCAGGCCTATAACGATGCTGAAATCTTCAGAGATTTTCTACAGAATGCCCGAATAAGATTTGAAGGGGTGAAAACAAGTGCCTTATCAGGGCAGGTAGCTGCTATAGATACTGTTGAGGCTAAAATAGCAATGCAGAACAGGGCGCTGAATTTAGAGCAGGCAAAGGTAAAGCTCATGAAAAAGTCATTGGAGTTATCGAATTTTCTGTGGATCAATGATGTGCCGGTAGAGCTGCAACCTAACGTTATTCCCGATACCGAAGTTGCAGATGAGATTGATCTCACTTTAGAGATAATGGGTAAACCTTTGGATAGTTTTACTTTAGAAAATCATCCTAAACTAAAATCTCTTAATTTTAAGATTGACGGTCTTACTGTGGATAAAAGGCTAAAAGCAAATAAACTGCTTCCTAAAATCGATGTAGAGTATAATTTTCTAACCGAAACTCCAGATCAGATAAGGTCTTTTGAAACACAGCAGTATAAAGGCGGACTCAGTTTTAGGTTCCCACTTTTTTTGAGAAAGGAACGCGGTGATTTAAAATTGGCGAAATTTAAATTACAAGATGCACAGTTTGAGCGAGACAATGCCGAGGTTCAAATTCAGAATAAAGTAATCGCCATTTATCGAGAACTGGATTCTTACGTGGTTCAAAACGAATTAATCGATAATATTGTAACCGATTACAATACCTTACTTGCAGCAGAAGAAAGAAAGTTTAGCTTTGGAGAAAGTTCGCTATTCCTCATCAATTCTCGAGAAAGTAAACTTATAGATGCCGAATTAAAGCAAAACGAGGTTCAGAACAAATTCTTTAAAACGAAGGCCAATCTCTTTAAAAGTTTAGCGGTCAACCCTCAGAATTTGTAACTTAAGGTTTAAAACCAACTAATTTGAATACTACAGCAAGTATTACCAACAAAACCCTTTTAAAAGATACTTTTTTTATTGTCTTAGGTATTTTTACCGCTGCTTTTGGGTTAGAGAGTTTCTTGCTTCCCAATAGTTTTATAGATGGCGGGGCAACAGGTATATCGCTATTGCTAACTACAATTTCTTCTTTGCCCCTATACGTGCTGATTATTTTGGTGAATATCCCTTTTATGGTTCTTGCCTATAAAGTGATCGGCAAAATGTTCGCCATAAAAACTACAATTGCCATTTTAGGGCTTTCCTTGGTACTGGCCTTTGTCCATTTCCCTGAAATAACAGAAGACAAATTGCTTGTTGCAGTTTTTGGGGGATTTTTTCTTGGTGCCGGAATTGGACTTTCAGTAAGGGGAGGTAGCGTTTTGGACGGTACTGAGGTACTGGCAATTTATTTAAGCCGAAAGTTGGGCACCACCATTGGTGATATTATTGTGCTTATTAATATTCTTGTATTTCTGGCTGCTGCTTACTTATTATCCATTGAGACGGCATTATATTCTATGCTAACATATTTGTCCGCTTCAAAGACTTTAGACTTTGTCATAGACGGTATAGAAGAGTATACGGGCGTTACCATTATCTCACAATCAAATGAAGAAATACGCCAGATGATTACCGAGAAAATGGGCCGTGGGATTACCATTTACAAAGGCAAAGGCGGGTATGGCACCCATGGTACTCAAAAAGATCATGATGTGATTTTTACCGTAATCACGCGATTAGAGATACGCAAACTTAATATTGAAATCTCAAAAATAGACCCTAAAGCTTTTGTGGTAATGCACCGAATTAACGACACTCGAGGGGGGATGATTAAGAAACGCTCCCTATAATAAATAATTTAGCTATGAAAATAAGTAAGTTCTTAGTAATCATTTTCTTATGCTTTGGCCTGTATTCTTGTGGTAATTCTGATTCGAAAATCACAGATACCAATAGCGAAGAACAAACTCAGCAAGAGGAAAATGATGCTAATGAAAATGAAGCAAAAGGATTGGTTTTTGTGGATGAATATAGTATTCCTGCTGATTTAAGTTTCGAGGAGACTCGAGTTGGCGGTTTATCAGGTATCGATTATGCAAATGGGCAATGGTATCTCATAAGTGACGACCCCAATACGTCTAGATTTTATACCGCTGATATCGTCTACAATAGCTCGGGATTTACTGATTTTCAATTCAGTTCGGTAGTAATTTTTAAAGATACTTCAGGGGTGATTTTTAATGATGGTTTTAATGATCCCGAAGCGATTAGAATAGATGGAGAAACGATTATTTGGACCTCAGAAGGCAATATTAATAACAATCAGCCTCCATCGGTTAATTTTTCTAACGGCGAAGGCGATTTAATCAATACTGCAACACTGGCATCGCGTTACAATGATTTTTCCGAAAATAACGGGCCACTGCAAAATGGGGCTTTTGAAGGACTTTCTTTAAGTGCAGACAATCAAGGGTATTGGGTCAGTATGGAACTGCCACTACAGCAAGATGGCCCAGCACCTACAACTGCCAGCACCAATTCACATGTTAGAGTGGCCTTTATAGATAAAACTACAGGGGCAATGGGAGAGGAATTTGCGTATAAATTGGATCCAGTCGCAAGAGCAGCAACATTAGGGACTTCTTTTGAGCTAAATGGTGTTGTAGAAATACTTGCTGTAAGTAGTACCAAGTTTCTTTTTTTAGAACGTTCTTTTGCCACAGGCTATGCCGATGGAGGGTATAATATTAAAATTTATGAAGTTGATACATCCAATGCTACGGATATTAGTTCAATTGAAGCTTTAGATGGCGCGGATTTTATATCGGCTACCAAAACGCTGCTTTTTGATTTTGAGGATATAAGGCCTGAATTAACCAATGGATTGCTCTATAATTTAGAAGGAATGACTTTTGGCTCCAATTTTGAAAATGGAAATAGATCATTGCTCATTATTGCCGATAATAATTTTAATGCAATTGTACCTCAATTAAATCAATGTATTCTTTTAGAGTGGATAGACTAAGCTTCGTTGTAAGTTTTTTTAATGAACTACTACAAATACCCTGTTAGAAGGAAAAAAATGCAAACAACACAAGATACAAATACCATAGATATTATAAACGAGAGCTTATCAAGGTCTTGGTCTTACGAAATTTATAGAGAGAAGGTTCATGAACTCGCAATGAACGGTAAGACGATAGGTGAGGTTCAATCGGAAGCTTTAATAAATTATACCCAGCTGAATGATAGGCGTATGAGCCGTTGGGATAAAACTTTAAAGATTCCCGCAGCTATTCAAGAAAGTATTGCGCAGCTAAATAAAAGCCTTCTTTTTTTAGTGATTACGGAAAGTTGGTGTGGAGATGCTTCCCCTAGTTTGCCTGTTATAAATAAAATAGCGGAGCTCAACCCAAATATTGAGTTAAGAATTGTGCTTAGAGATGAGAATTTAGATTTAATGAATCGTTTTCTGACCAATAACGCCATGTCTATTCCAAAACTGATTATTGTAGACCATGATACCGAAGAAGTTATTGCAGACTGGGGCCCAAGACCAAGTATGGCGACTAAATTGGTAGAAGACTATAAGACCTTGCATGGTATGCTCACTCCAGAATTTAAACAAGACTTACAAGTTTGGTATAATAAAGATAAAGGTCAGAATACCTTATCCGATATTGTTGGTTTACTTCCCCTGAAATAAATAGGTGATAGTTCCTTTTTGTGATGTTTTATTAGAAGAGTTGAAATAGGCTTTTTCGGCGTATGCCATAGCGTTATCTACCAAACAACCATTGGTGGTAGTGGAGCTTTTTTCGTTAAAACTGGTTTCGGTTACATAACCGTCAGAATCTACTTGAATATTGATAACTACTTTGCCGGCTTCAATACAAGTATAGATTGGTGGTGGCAGGTCATAAGCATTTCTATCTACCAAAGAATAAGATATAGAAGTTCTTTTTTCAGCAAGGTTGTTGGTGAACTCCTTTTTCTGGGCTTCTTTTTCCCCCAACTGTTTCTTTTTTTCTTCGCGCTGTTTGGCAAGTTCTTTCAGATTTGCTGCATAGCCGCCATCTGAAGTCAATAAGTCATTTGGAGCTTCATTCATGGCCCGTTCTTCCATGATTTCTTGAAGTGTCTTCAAAGGCTCGGGACTTCCAACACTTGGCTTTGCAGTTTGATTAAAAGCCATATGACTTTTTATAGGATCGGCATTTGAGGCCATTTCTTCCAAACGTTTTTCCTCTTCTTGCAATAATTCTTCAAGATCTTCGTCAGCTAAGGCCATCTCGATCACATATTCGTCTTCTTGTTTGGCGCCTAAACGAATACTATACAAAAGCAATAGCACAATAGCCATTGAAAAAATGGTAATTATTAACGATAACTGCTTTCTATTCAGGTTCATGGTCTTACTATAACCGATTTTTTATAAAAATATTTCATCTTGACGGTTAAAGCAAACTAGTGTTAATGCTACTTTTCTAAAGCATAGTTTGTTTAAAATCATCAGGACTCACAGCATTATCTACGTTATAATCGCCTATTTTGGTTCTTCTAAGGGAAGAAAGATGCCCGCCAGAATTTAATGCTTTACCAAAATCATGGGCTAGTGAGCGTATATAGGTACCCTTACTGCAGCTTACCCTAAAATGGACATCTGGGAGTTGAATTTTGGTAATTTCGAATTCGAATATTTCGATTTGGCGTGATTTTATTTCTACGGTTTTACCTTCACGAGCAAATTCGTATAAACGCTTTCCATCTTTTTTAAGAGCCGAAAATATAGGTGGTATTTGTTCAATTTTTCCTAAAAATTTTGATGTGGTATTTTTTATAAGTTCTTTGCTTAAGTGGTCCGTTGTATAAGTATTATCTACCTCCGTTTCCAGATCATAAGATGGTGTAGTTGCGCCCAAAGTTATAGTTCCTGTATACTCTTTGGTTTGCCCCTGAAGTTCCGGTATGCGTTTGGTAAATTTCCCCGTACAAATAATCAAAAGACCTGTTGCTAATGGATCTAAAGTACCAGCATGGCCAATCTTAATTTTTTTAAGATCAAATTTTTTTCGAATCCCCCATTTTAAAGAATTTACCGCTTGAAAAGAGGTCCAGTTCAAGGGTTTGTCAATTAGTAGAATTTGACCGGTTAAAAAGTCTTCTTTGGTTTTTTTATCCATTTTTTTGAAGAACAATTTAGTCCCCTTGGGGGTTAGGGGGCTCCCCAAATACTCCAAGCGATAGCGATTAGACCTACCACTAAACAATAAATGGCAAAGTAGCTTAACTTACTTTTTTTCACTAATTGAATCATCCAAGTACAGGCAAAAAGTCCTGCAATAAATGCGGCTCCAAAACCTGCTCCCATAGCAGCCATTTGCGTACTTTCAAAATTGAGCTCACCACCTAAAATATCCTTGGCAACTTTTCCAAAAATCAAAGGAACTACCATCAAGAATGAAAAACGTGCAGATTTGGTTTTATCGATACCGAGAAGAACAGAAGTCGAAATAGTAGCACCACTTCTAGAAATGCCTGGTAACATAGCTACCGCTTGGGCTAAACCAATAACAAAAGCACTTCGAAAAGAAACATCTTTTTCGGTGGTTTTTGCCATATCGGCCAGATATAATAACACCGCCGTAACGATTAGCATAATACCAACTATAATGATGGCCCCATCAAAAAAGACCTCCATAAAATCTTCTAAAAAGAAGCCTACGATTGCGGCAGGTATCATTGAGATAATAATCTTTAAAGCAAATTTTGCCTCTTCGTTCCACTTAAACTGAAACAAGCCCTTGAAAATATCAAGAACATCTTTTCGAAAAACAACAATAGTACTTAGTGCCGTAGCAAAGTGAAGTACTACGGTAAATAATAGACTTTCTTCGGGAATGGAATCATCCCCTAAAATGGCTTTTCCCAATTCTAAATGTCCACTTGAAGATACGGGTAAAAACTCGGTTAAGCCTTGTATAATCCCGAGAATAATAGCATCAATAATTTCCAAACTATTCTTTCTTTTTGTGAGGGTTCAACAAGATAGCGTATATCTGTATGCCCAATCCGATAAGAATTAGGGTTGGTGCCAGACGAATTCTTCTAAAATTGTAGATTTCAGGATTGAATACATTGGGATCGTCACTTCCACCACCAGCCATCAGTATAAAACCCAAGGCAATAAGCCCCAATCCAATAAAAAGAAAAATGTAATTCTTTCTTTGAAAAATGAATTCTGATTTCGGTTTTTGAACTTCTTTGTTCTTTTTACTCATACCGCAAATTTAAAAAGTTTAGACCATTTCAAACTTAGTTCTGATAAGTTTATCAAATTTCAGTAAACAATTTTCTAAAATCTCATATCTATAAGCAAAGTGTTCTAATTGCTAATAGTACAGGTCGTCTGTTCGCAAATTCAAAAAACGTTGGGTAGCAAAATAGGTGCTGAGGTAAGATATTAAGATGCCCAAACCTAAAATACTTAAGAATAATAGCAACAAAACTTTGATGTCTTGAAATAGATTTAGCTCTGGAAAGTTATTGTTTACATAATACAAAACTACCGCTAAAGCGATTAAAGCGATTAGCGCACCAAAAAGGCCCAATTTGATGTTGGTAGCTATAAAGGGTTTACGAATAAACTTCTTGGTAGCCCCGACCATTTGCATGGTCTTTATAATAAATCGTTTGGAATAAATAGATAAACGAATAGAACTATTGATCAAAAGCACGGCAATTACGGTAAAAACAGCACAGGCAATTAATATCCAAAGGCTAATTTTTTTAACATTATCGTTCAACAATGAAATTAGAGGCTTGTCATAACTAACTTCATCAACATAAGTTTTGGCTGAAAGCGTTTCGGCGATTTCGGTAACTTGTTCAGGTGAAACAAAGTCTGCTTTCAGATTTACATCAACAGAGTTTTTTAAAGGATTATAACCCAAAAATTCTTGAAAGTTTTCACCAATATCTTCACTGTATTGTTCTGCTGCGTCTTCTTTCGATACGTAAACTGCTGACTTGGTATAAGCTGCCATGGCGAGACTTTTCTGTAATTGGTCAACCTCTACAGGTTTGGCATTATCTTTTAAAAAGACCGAAATGGTAATCTGTTCTTTAAAGTGGTCTCCAAGTTTCTTGGTATTTAAGACCAACATTCCTAAAACACCTAAAAGAAAAAGTACTAACGCGATGCTCAAAACCACCGAGAAGTATGATGAAATCAATCGTCGTCTCTGATACTGTTCAATATATTGCGCCATATTGGAAAATCGATGTGTAAAAATAGAAAAGTAAATCGGTTTTAAAGGGATTACCCCTATTTTTGCGCTTTACAAAAGAAGAAGAGAAATGGATTACGATTTTCAGCAAATCGAGAAGAAATGGCAAGACTATTGGGCTAAAAACGAAACTTTTAAGGCCAAGAACAATTCTGATAAGCCTAAATTTTATACACTTTCTATGTTTCCCTACCCATCTGGGGCTGGCTTGCATGTTGGGCATCCATTAGGTTATATTGCTGGGGACATTTATGCTAGATATAAAAAACTCAAAGGCTTTAATGTATTGCATCCAATGGGTTACGACTCTTTCGGTCTGCCGGCCGAACAGTATGCGATACAAACGGGGCAGCACCCTGCCATAACTACCGAAACCAATATAAATAGGTATCGCGAGCAGCTGGATAGGCTTGGTTTTTCTTTTGACTGGAGTCGTGAGGTACGTACTTCAAATCCGTCATACTACAAATGGACGCAGTGGATCTTCATACAATTATTCAATTCATGGTACAATAAGGAGGCGGACAAAGCCGAGGATATTGCTTCGTTAATTTCAATTTTTGAAAAAGATGGGAATTCAAATATAAATGCCGCTTGCGATGAGGATATAACTGCGTTTTCCGCTGAGAATTGGAAAAACTATACTGACAAAGAGAAACAACAAATATTACTAAAGTACAGATTAACATATTTGGCCGATGCCGAGGTAAACTGGTGCCCGGCATTGGGTACGGTTTTGGCAAATGACGAAATTGTAAACGGTGTTTCAGAGCGCGGGGGGCATCCGGTAATCCGTAAAAAGATGACCCAATGGATGATGCGCATTACTGCCTATGCGCAACGTTTGTTAGACGGTCTTGATGGTATAGATTGGCCACAACCGCTTAAAGATTCACAAACCAATTGGATTGGTCGTTCTCAAGGTGCTTCGGTTACTTTTTACACGGTCACTTCGAGCGGAGTCGAGAAGTCGTATACAATTGAAGTTTTTACTACACGCCCCGATACCATTTTTGGTGTTTCTTTTATGACCTTGGCACCAGAGCATGAATTGGTTGCCAAAATCACTACGGCAGAACAAAAGGCCGAGGTGGATGCCTATATTGAAGCTACGGCAAAACGCTCTGAGCGTGATCGTATGGCTGATGTTAAAACCATTTCCGGAGCTTTTACGGGTGCTTATGCAGAACATCCGTTTACCAAAGAGCCTGTACAAATCTGGATCGGTGATTATGTATTGGCAGGTTATGGAACTGGTGCGGTGATGTCAGTGCCTTGTGGCGACCAGCGTGATTATGATTTTGCAAAACATTTTGATATTCCTATCCCAAATATTTTTGAAGGGGTAGATATTTCTGAAGAAGCTTTTGCTGATAAGGAAAAAACAGTGATAGCTAATTCAGATTTCTTAAATGGCTTACCGTATAAGAAGGCAGTAAAACGCGCCATTTTTGAACTAGAAAAATTAGGACAAGGAAAAGGAAAAATCAACTATCGCTTGCGTGACGCGGTATTCAGTCGCCAGCGTTATTGGGGAGAACCCTTCCCGGTCTTTTATGACTCGGATGGCATGCCACAAATGATAGCGGACGAACATTTACCAATAAAATTACCAGAGGTAGAAAAGTATTTGCCCACAGAAACTGGTGAACCACCATTGGGCAATGCCACCGATTGGGCTTGGGATACGAATACGAACAAGGTCGTAAGCAATAAAAACCTGCCATCTCGAGCGGAGTCAAGAGAAGAAGGTTTTGTTGATAACGGAATCTACCCGCTTGAATTAAATACAATGCCCGGTTGGGCAGGCAGTTCGCAATACTTTAACCGCTATATGGACCCACATAATGACAAGGTTATATATTCTAAAGAGGCTATTAATTATTGGGAAGATGTGGACTTATATATTGGAGGTAGCGAACATGCTACAGGGCATTTGTTATATGCCCGTTTTTGGCAAAAGTTTTTGTTTGATAGAGGCATTGCTTCAAAAGATGAGTTTGCTAAAAAACTCATTAATCAGGGAATGATTACGGGGACGAGTGCTTTTGTTTATAATATTCAGGAGAATCCTAATTTCTTTGTTTCAAGTAAGATTTTTGACAATTATCAAAATCAAGATTCGAAATCGGAAACCTTAAAGCTTATTCAGGGATTTACGGGTCAATCATTAGATACAATCCGGTTAAATCCTGTCCGAGTAGATGTAAAATATGTTAACTCCTCTAATGAAATAGATATTCCTGGTTTTAGAAAATGGATGGAAGAGTTTAAGTACGACCATATAAAGTTTATTGTTACTGATAAAGAGGAAGATTCTGATGTTGTAACTGTACACCGCGAGATTGAAAAAATGTCCAAATCCAAATACAACGTAGTAAATCCAGATGCGATTTGCAATGAATATGGGGCGGATTCGTTGCGTTTGTATGAAATGTTCTTGGGGCCGTTAGAGCAATCAAAACCTTGGAATACTTCTGGTATTACGGGCGTACATGGTTTTCTTAAGAAACTGTGGAAATTGTATTTAACTATTAATGATTCAGAACCGTCAAAAGACAGCTTAAAGACGCTTCATAAAACCATAAAGAAAGTAGAAGAAGATATTGAAAACTTTAGCTTCAATACATCGGTCTCTACCTTTATGATTTGTGTAAATGAATTAACGGCCCAAAAATGTACGAGCAGAGCTATTTTAGAGCCTTTGGCGATCTTGGTTTCACCTTATGCGCCGCATATTGCAGAAGAGCTTTGGGAAAAGTTGGGGCATACTTTATCAATTTCTGAGGCGCCTTTTCCAAAATTTGAAGCTTCTTATTTAGTAGAAAGTAGTAAAGAATACCCAATTTCCTTTAATGGAAAAATGCGCTTTACTATGGAACTGCCATTAGATATGTCTAAAGATGAGATAGAGGCTGCTGTAATGAACCATGAAAAAACACAGGCGCAACTACAAGGGCGTACGCCTAAAAAAGTTATTGTGGTTCCTGGTAAAATTGTGAATATTGTAGGATAATATCCCGCAGAAGCTCTCACACTCAGCTTGTCGAAGTGCTGTTAAAACGTTAATTTATAGTCTGGCAATACTTCTGCACGATGAATATGACAATTGGTTACCATGGAGAAAATTGAAATTTTAGGGCTTATTGCGGCAGCCTTGACTACGTCATCATTTATCCCGCAAGTCTATAAAGCTTGGAAGTTTAAATCTACCAAAGATATTTCCTTAACGATGTACACGGTTTTTGTTATAGGCACAGTGTTATGGCTAATTTATGGCATTGCTATAAACAGTTTGAGTGTGATTGTTGCCAATACAATTACAACTGTATTCGCATTATTCATCATTATAGCTAAAATTAAATATAAATAAAAAGACCCCTAAAAAAATAGGGATCAAAATAAAATTAACTATATAATTATGAAATTAACCCTATAAAAATAGGGGTTATATATTTATAACTATACTTTTTAAGTTAAATTATCTGCATTTTATCGATTTTTTCTTCCTTCGGTCAATTATTTAATTCATTTTTGATGCATTAATCAATATAAATACAAAGATGATAGTAGGCGTACCCAAAGAGATTAAGAACAATGAAAGTCGTGTAGGTATGACACCGGCCGGTGTTTTTGAATTGGTAAAGAACAATCATACCGTTTATGTACAATCTGGTGCAGGTGATGGTAGTGGTTTTTTTAATAAAGATTACCAACAGGCCGGAGCTACTATTTTAGATACGATTGGCCAAGTATATGCCATGAGTGAAATGATAGTGAAGGTAAAAGAACCTATCGCTGAAGAATATGATTTGGTACAGGAAGGGCAGATTATATTTACGTATTTTCATTTTGCCTCAAGTGAGCCGCTTACCAAGGCAATGATTAAGCAAAAGGGAATATGTATCGCTTACGAAACTGTTGAAGATGAAGAAGGCACCTTACCCTTATTGACCCCAATGTCTGAAGTGGCCGGTAGAATGGCTATACAGCAAGGGGCCAAATACTTAGAAAAACCTGCAAAAGGTAGGGGGCTACTTTTAGGGGGAGTGCCAGGCGTGGCACCAGGTAAGGTTTTAGTACTTGGCGCCGGGGTTGTTGGCATTCAAGCTGCAAAAATGGCAGCAGGTCTGGGGGCCCATGTTACCATAATGGACGTGAATATGAAGCGTTTACGCTATGTGAACGATGTGATGCCACCTCACGTAGTTACCGACTTTTCCAACGAATATAGTATTAGAAAACATATAAAAACGCACGATTTGATTGTTGGTGGGGTGTTGTTAAAAGGGGCAAAAGCTCCTAACCTTATCACTAGGGATATGCTTAAAGAAATGCGCCCAGGGACTGTAATTGTGGATGTCGCTGTAGATCAGGGAGGATGTGTGGAAACAACAAAAGCTACTACCCATGAAGACCCAATTTACATTATTGATGATGTAGTACATTATTGTGTGGCAAACATGCCTGGTGCGGTACCCTATACTTCAACCGTTGCGCTGACAAATGTAACCTTGCCTTACGTACTTAAGCTAGCAAATCTAGGTTGGCAAAGTGCATGCGAAAAAGATAAATCTTTACAAAAAGGATTAAACATCATTGAAGGAAAAGTAGTTTATAAAGAAATAAACGAAGCTTTTAACTGGGATACACCTGTATTGGTATAACCAGCAATTTGGCAGTATTAAGGACCTCGCTCTAAAATGGCGGGGTTTTTGAGTTTTAGTTGTTATATTTAAAGTATAAAACGATAAAATTATGATGGGATATTATATATTGATAGGTGCAATTGCGCTTGTCAGCTGGATAGTAAGCAGTAGATTAAAGAGTAAATTTAAGCACTATTCCAAAGTGCATTTACAAAATGGCATGAGTGGCGCAGAGATAGCCCAAAAAATGTTGGACGACCATGGCATCAGGGATGTAAAAGTTGTTTCAACGGGGGGAATGCTTACCGATCACTACAATCCAAAAAATAAAACGGTAAACTTAAGTGAAGGTGTTTACAGTCAGCGCAATGCTGCTGCTGCTGCAGTTGCTGCACATGAAGTAGGTCATGCAGTGCAACATGCACAAGCCTACGAATGGTTAGGAATGCGTTCTAAGCTTGTCCCGATAGTTAGTGTAACCTCAGGTATGTCCACTTGGGTAGTCTTTGGAGGTTTGGCTTTGGGAGCCGCTGCAGGTATCGGATTAGGGTATTGGGTAGCAGTTGCCGGTCTGGTGATGATGTCTTTCGCGACTTTATTCAGTTTTATTACGCTTCCCGTTGAATATGATGCGAGTAATCGTGCATTAAAGTGGTTAAAACAAAAAAACATAGTAACCCAACAAGAATACAAAGGTTCTGAAGATGCTTTAAAATGGGCAGCAAGAACGTACTTGGTTGCAGCAATAGGCTCTTTGGCGACCTTAGTCTACTGGGGACTGCAAGTTTTTGGTGGAAGAGACTAGTTCTTTTTTTAAATAGTATATGAATGAAGCCTGTCGTTTATGCGACAGGTTTTTTAGTTTAAAAACGAAGCCCGTACGAGAGCATTACATATTTATGTTTTCGTGAAAGTTGTGTTTCGGCGGAGTTGTAGCGTAATCCGAATTTATAGTCATTTCGCTGAAAACGATGGTAAAAATCAAAACCTAAACGCCAGATACCGCTAGAAGGCTCTTTTAGTACTGGAGAATTGTCACCAAATAGATTGCCTTCAATAAGACCGTTGTAGAACACACTTCGGTAGCTTGCTCTTAAGGCAAAATAGATTTCCTTGTCGGTTGAACCAATCTGGTCATAAGCAATAGTTTTAGCTACTTCATTTCTTCTCCCGAAATAAAAAATTGCTTCGGGTTCCACATAAATATCACGCGACCCTAAAGCTAGATTGGGCTTTAATGCAAAACGAATACCAAAAGGATTTGGCACTATCTCCCATTCTTTTACATAACTAAAGTAAAAATTTAGATGAAAACTATCATTTAATTCGTCTATCCATAGGGGAGAATCTGAAATGGCAATCGCCCTGTGATACCAGCGCTGAAAACCTCCAGCCCCCGAGTTAAGGCCCGCAAGGCCTATCAAAGCACTTATTTGATATAGATGATCAGCCCTTGATGTTGACCATGTCGCCTTGACACCTGAAAATCCCGCATAAGGTCTATCAAAAAACGCACTATTCGTTGATTGTGTCTGTGAAGGGGTGTAAACCTCTTGTCCGATAGTAAAATCTAATTGTTCTTGGTCAGTTTTAGAAATACCTTTTGACAGTCGCTTGCGGTAGGTCAAAAATAAGCCTGAGGAGTAATAGCGATCGGTAAGCATAAAAAAATCATTATCGTGCCGTAACTCAAGTTGTTGACTTATATTTTTTTGAGAAATGTCCTGTGAATATAATTGCACCGAAAAAAGCACAAATAAGGTCGCAAGACCCAAAAAAAGAAGAAGTTCTTTGAACATGAATCGTTTGGTCGTCAAATAGTGATTTGCCTATCAATTTGCTGGTCTAGAGAAATAAAGGTTTCCGTTCTGGATACCCCTTCTATTTGCTGAATTTTTTTGTTTAAAAGATGCATTAGATGTTCATTGTCTTTACAAAGAACTTTGATGAGTATGGACCAATTTCCGGTCGTATAATGGCACTCTAAAACTTCTGGAATTTTTTCAAGTGCGGCAACAGCCCTTGGGTTTGACATGGCTTTGTCGAGAAAAATACCAATGTAGGCCATAGTCGTATAGCCTAGAACTTTTGGATTGATAACAAATTTAGAACCAGATAATAGGCCAGAAGCTTCTAGCTTTCGAAGCCTTTGATGAATAGCGGCGCCCGAAATACCAATGTTTCTGGCTATTTCAAGAATAGGTCTTCTAGCATCAGACATTAAATACCTAAGTATTTTTTTGTCGATACCATCAATTTTAACCAAACTGTTAGATGATTTCATTATAAACTTCGAATTAGAAACTCAAAGATATTGAAACAGTTTTAATTTGTTAACTTAAAATAGAATCTGGGTTATACCCTAAATAAGGCACTTGATATTCTTTAAAGTGTATGTTGTATGACTTGAGTTCGGTAAGTATAGGTTTGTAAACTTCTTTGTTTATAGGTATTTGAACTCCCGGAGTCGTAATTTTTCCATTTAAGATATTCAGTGTCGCCATAGCTACGGGTAAACCAACGGTTTTTGCCATGGCCGTATGAGTTTGACTTTCGCCAAGAACGACCATATTAGCATCTATTTGTTTCTTTTCACCGTTAAGTTCGTACCCAAATTTATGGTACATCACTATCATGTCTTTTTCATCACTTTCCAATGTCCAGCTAGCTTCAAGTATTTCTTGAAGTATTTGTGCAGGTGTCCCTTTATCTTGTGAAATGGTCTTGTTCTTATCGAAAATATGGAGCTCGATAAGCTTGCCCCACATAATATCGTCTTGTTCTATCTTTAAATAGTGTCTTAATTTAAGCTCGACAGAATCTGTAGGTGAATAAGGAAGAAAAAGATTTGTAAAATCTCGATAAGACATACCTTTTGAGTTCTCAATAACATAGCTATCATCTGTCATGCCAAGCTGAACAAACATGTTCCATGCTTTAGAGAATCCAATTCTCCTCATCGTTCCTCTATAGAGTGTCAAGACATCGGTAAGGCCATAAGCATCTCTATATTTTAAAGAATCGCGATTGGCATAAGCCTCAAATCTTCCATAGTTTTCAACATCTAGAAATTCAGTTCTTCTAAAAAGTTTATGATAGGGAATGTATTTATAGGTGCCTTCTTGAATAAATTTTGCTGTTCCACCTTGGCCGGCCACAACAACATTTCTTGGGTTCCATGTAAACTTATAATTCCATAGGTTGTTATCACTTTCAGGTGCTACCAATCCGCCTGTAAACGATTCAAAAAGTAACATTTTACCCCCTTTTTCACGAATGCGGTCCAAGACTTCCATAGCACTCATATGGTCGATTCCCGGATCCAAGCCAATTTCATTCATAAATACCAACCCTTTTTGCTTGGCTTCTAAATCAAGCTCCATAATTGCATCGCTTACATAAGATGCGGTGACCAAGTGCTTATCAAAGGCGATACAATCTTTTGCTACTTCTATATGTAACCTAGGCGGAAGCATAGAAACGACTATGGCTGCTTTTGAAACTAAGTCTTTTCTAGCAGTATCATCAAAAATATCTAAAGCTACTACCTCACAATTGCGATGATTGCTGATGTGCTCAGGAATATTTTTCGGATTTAAATCCCCAATAGTCAAATGAAGATTTTCTTCTGTAGATTTTTCTAAAAAGTAATCAAGCAGATATGAAGTTGATTTTCCTGCTCCGAGCACTAATATTTTTCGAGACATAAGATTCGCTTACCTTTGTATATAACGATTGCTAAGGTATCAAATTGTTATATTTTTAAAGAATTAAGCTATTTGAGTTATGAACAAAACAATTTTAATTACAGGACTGATTATTGGATTGCTGGCTGTTCTTTTAGGAGCTTTTGGAGCCCATGGTTTAAAGCGTGTCATCGGCCCTGATGAAATCAATACCTTTGAGACAGGGATCAAATACCAAATGTACCATGCCTTGTTTTTAATGCTATTGAGCATGTTACAAGATGTCTCAATTGGAACTAAAAATATTGTTTTTTACCTGGTTGTAGTAGGATTGATTTTGTTTTCAGGCTCTATCTATTTTCTTGCAACTAACGCACTTACTTCATTTGACTTTAAAAAAATCGGATTCATTACTCCTATTGGTGGAACTTTGTTGATTGCGGCATGGGGGTATTTGGTATTTTCCGTTTTAGTAAAGAAATAGTTTTTTATAGAAAAAAATTGTGTGCATGTTGGCGCAAATGGTTCAAGGCTTTTGACATTTGTCCTTCTACCGTTTTGACCGATATGCCCATTTCTTCGGCAATCTCTTTGTATTTAATATTATGGATTTTACTTTTCACGAAGACTTCTCTACACCTGGGAGGTAGCATGGCTATGAGTGATTGTAGTTTTTCTAATTTTTTATCGCTATCAGATTCTTCTGTAAAAAAATAGTTTTGATGTTCTTGTGCCACCAGGTCCCATCTTATTTGTTCTAGGAGCGTTTTGTTTTTTTTCTCTTTTCTTACGTGCATCAAAAATTGATTGTGACTAGATTTGAACAAGTAATTTTTTATAGATGAAGAAATTACTAATACTTTTCGTTTTTCCCAGATGTTTAACATCACGTCTTGTATTAAATCTTCAGCTAGCTCTTTATTCCCGCCAAGTTTGTATACATAATTGCATAACCAATTATAGTATTCATCAAATAAATATTGATAAACATCTAAGTTGCCACTACGTAATTTTTTTAACAGAATTTTTTCTTCCATCTGTAAAATTCAGTGTTTAAATATAAAAAAAATATAAAATGAATAGGGGTATTTTGATAATATCGCATCTATAGACAAAATAAACAACGGATCCGTGAAAAAAATGGATACTATTATCAATAATTATTTAAATGGTTCTATTAGACCCGAAGAAAAAGAGACTTTAGAATCATGGGTATCACAAAATACCCAGAACAGAGTATACTTTGAGGCTAAAATCAGAAAATTTGCTCTAGAGCACCCTGAATTAGATTTTAATTCTGATGAGGCTTTTAAAAAGTTCATTTTAATTGTCAAACAACGTAAAAAGCCAATTATTCCAAGGTTACTCCCTTATGCGGCATCAGTCTTAGTTTTAGTCAGCGTTGGTTTGTTTTTTAAGCTAAACTATTTTGGTACTGAAATCGAGAATGATATTGTTAATGCCAAAGCATCAATTCAGGAAGAAAGTCATGTTACTATTACACTATCGGATGGCACAAAACAAGTATTGGTCAAATCAGGGAGTTCAACAATAACCGATAAATCTGGTAAGATTATAGCAAACACTAACAATGGCGCGATAGTCTTTGGAGAGAGTACTAAAAAAATGGGTCATGAAGAGCCCGATTATTCAGAAATATTTATTCCGTACGGAGAAAAGTTTATCATTTATCTAACCGATGGAACAAAGGTTTGGTTAAATTCTGGATCGCGGCTACGATTTGCACAGAATTTGAATCGAACCGAAGGAGAGCGTCTGGTTTTTTTAGATGGAGAAGCTTTCTTCGATGTTGCTAAAGATACCAGCCGTCCTTTCATTGTAAAAACAAGTGATTTAGATATACAAGTGCTAGGAACAAAATTCAATGTAGCAGGGTATGAAATGGACAGGCAAATTTCAACAACTCTTGTGGAAGGATCTGTTAGAGTGTTAAATACAAAAAAGACTACTGATCAAATAGATCTTAAGCCAAATTACCAGGCCACATTTAAGCGTGATGGCGGTGAACTATCAAAAAGACTTGTAGATACCGATTTGTTTACCGCTTGGATGAATAATCGTCTTGTGGTAAATGGGTTGAACTTCTCTGAGATTTTAGAAAAACTAGAGCGAACTTATAATGTGACAATTAAAAGTTCTGCAAAAAATCTAGAAAAACAGGTATATAAAGGGGAATTCGAAAATGAAGATTTAGACACTATCCTTAAAACAATCTCTTTGAGCACGCCATTTAACTATAAAATTAAAGGAAATGAAGTAACCATAACCAACTAAAAAGGAAGGTGCGGCAACACCTTCCTTATGATTAGACCGCTAACTAGAATAATTAACAATCACAAACATTTAAAATTATGAAAAAATGTACTAACCATGGGTATCTAAAGGAGAAAGATACCTTAAGGGTAAAACACTTAAAGTTGAAACTCACAGCATCACTAGTTTTTTTAATGATATTTCAACTATCTGCAAATGATATGTTTTCGCAGGATAAAATTGATATAGCCTACCAGAATGTTCCGCTTTGGAAAATATTCAGCTCTATAAAAAAACAATCAGGATACAATTTTTTTTACAATGTAAATGAGATTAATGATACTAAACTAGCATCATTTACGGTGGCTAAAAAACAACTAAGAACAGTTCTTGATAATTTGAGCGATCAAGAAAATTTTAATTATAAAATCAATGGCAAACAAATTATTTTAACCAAAAAAAATCTCAAAAGAGCAACAAAAGAAACTATATCTAAAGATTCAGAGATTAATGGTTCGGTTAAAGATGAGAACGGAGACCCTTTGCCTGGAGCTAATGTTTTGGTGAAAGGTACCACAGTTGGAACACAGACTGATTTTGATGGAAATTTCACCTTAGAAGTGCCTGATGGTAGCACTACGCTAATAATATCATATATAGGGTACAAAACCATAGAGGTCGATATTACTGATAAAAATTCCGTAACGGTTCAACTAGAAATTGCTGCAGCTCAATTAGATGATATTGTTATTATAGGGTCAAGAGGTAAGCCAAGAACTGATGTTGATAGGCCAGTACCTGTTGACGTTGTTCAAGCAAAAGAATTGGCAGCCACTGGGCAAACAGACCTTGGTCAACAAGTTCAGTTTTCTTCACCTTCTTTCAATTCTGCCAAGTATGGAGTAAACGGGACTACCAACTATGCCGAACCAGCTACCCTTAAAGGTATGTCACCAGATCAATCGTTGGTATTGATCAATGGTAAAAGAAGGCATCAGTTTTCTACACTTAATTTGAATGTTTCTCCCGGTTTAGGTACTATAGTCACAGATTTAAACTCCATACCAACAGGTGCGCTTAGTAGAATTGAAGTACTACGTGATGGAGCAGCTGCGCAATACGGTTCAGATGCAATTTCGGGTATCATTAATTTAAACTTAAACAAATCGGTAGGAGAAGGTACTTATAATGGTACTGCGGGGATTCATAAAGAGGGAGATGGTGTAACATTTAAACATAGCTTTAATTATGGTTTTGGTTTAGGTAAAGAGAATAGTTATTTCAATGTAACCCTAGAGACTTTTACCTTTTCGGGCACTAATAGATCCGACACATATACGGGAGGTATCTATCCAGCAACACCAGATGACTATGACGTAACAGGGCCAACACCAGACTTTCCGTATGACACCGCAAACCCAAGAGAAGATAGAGGTTTTTACCCTCAAGGCGATTTTGTTGTTGGTAATTATGGTGCCAATGAAAATGATACGTACCAAGCCTTTTATAATGCCGGACTTCCAATTGGAAAAAAAGATTGGAAACTATATAGTTTTGGTGGAGTTTCAAGAAAAGATATCTTGGCTTTTGGTTTCTTTAGAAATCCAGGTCGTTTCAGTAGAGCGGCATTAGGAATTTTCCCTGATGGCTATGTGCCTGAGTTACCAGGTACATCTGTAGATGTATCTTCAGTAATTGGCTTGGATAGAGTGACCGTCAATGGATGGAATTATGACTTAAGTTTTAGTTATGGCAGAAACTATTTAGATTTATTTGCAAATAATACGGTTAATCCATCTTTAGGCTCAGCATCACCGACTGAGTTTAAGGTTGGCAGATATGATTTTAGACAAACTATAGGAGAGTTTAATATGTCTAAAGCATTGAGCGAAACATTCAACTTGGCATTTGGTGCGCAATACAGAACAGATAGGTTTCTATTAAGTCAAGGTTCTCCAGAATCATTTGAAGTTGGACCATTGGCTGCTGAAGGAAAGGATATTGGTTCAAGTGCTAGACCAGGTATCGCAGATATTGATGAAAATGATTTGTCTAGAAGTAACACGGCCCTATATGTGGACGTGGAAAAAGATTTTTCTGATAGCTTTTTGCTTGGAGCCGCGGTTAGATATGAAAATTATAGTGATTTCGGTAGTAATCTTTCAGGAAAACTAGCTGGGCGTTACAAGTTGACCGATAATTTCGCGATAAGAGGTTCTTATAACAGAGGTTTTAGAGCCCCTTCTGTAGCTCAGATCGGTAACAGGGTAAATACTTCAACGGTTCAAAATGATGTTATCGTAATTACTAAGCAAGTATCAAGTGACGATGAAAGATTAGCTCAATTGGGTGTTGAAGATCCACAAGCGGAAATTTCAAACAATTATAATATTGGGGTTACTGCTAAATTATTTGGAGGTAAACTTTTATTGACTGCAGATGCCTTTCAAATTGATATCGATGATCGAATTGTGATAACAGAAAGATTAAACACGGGTAGCTTTCCTGCAGTAGCCGCTTTGTTTCCTGAAGCAAGGGAGATACGATTCTTTACAAACGCCATTACTACGAAAACTACTGGTTTAGATATTGTTGCCGCTTATAAAGAGACTTTTTCTGAAAAAAACAGTTTTTCTGGTAGTTTAGCCCTAACTGTAAATAAAACTGAAGTTGTTAATCAAAAAGATGCGCCTTCTGAACTTACTGCAGGTGGTGACCCAGATTTTAAATTGTTAGGAGAGGTGGCAACACAATTAATAGAAGTTGCTCAACCAAGATATAAGTTGCTTGCTAACTTGAATTATAATACGGGGCGTTTTGGTTTTACCGGGCGAATGACTCATTTTGGTGAGGTTCAAGCTTCAAGTGGAGGTCTTTCTTTAGAAGATTCCAACGTGATTGCAGGAGAAGGTACCAGAAACATTCAAGTCTTTGCTGCCAAGGCTTTAGTCGATTTAGCTATCTCGTACAAATTCAGTGATAATTTCACCTTTTCATTGGGAAGTAATAATGTTTTTGATGTATATCCTGATAAGTGGAATAACACAAGAGATGGTTTTGTAGGTCAAGCTTCAAACTATTCTAATGGTCAGATAACGTATTCTCGTAACTCAAACCAATTTGGGTTTAATGGCGCTTACTACTATACTGGTCTTAACATCAATTTTTAAGTTTTTTTGTAATTAGTTTAAGTTAGTTTGAGAGGCTCCGAAAGGAGCTTCTTTTTTAACCACCATGGAAAAATCATTAATACTGTTGTTTTTTTTGCTTCTTGGAATGTTTTGCAAGAAGAACAAATTATTGCCTGTTAATTCAGCTATAATATTAGGCAAGGTTATCATCAACTTTTTTATCCCGATACTCATTTTAAAGCACTTGCCAAACTTAAGGTTAGACGCATCACACATATGGTTGGTTATTTCACCTTGGATTATTTATTTGTTTTCATTCTTATTTTTTGAAGTTCTTAACTGCATTCAGCCTATTGAAAAACCAGCTAGAGCAACATTAATTATGACATCGGGGATTGGTAGTATTTCTTTTGCAGGGTTTCCAATATTTGAAGTTTTTTACGATAAAGAAGGGTTAAGTTTAGGTATAATATTATCGTTGGCCGGCACCTTTATCGTCTGTAATACCGTAGGTGTTTTTACTGGATTTTGGTACGCAAATAAAAGAACAGACTATTACAAGCTCGTAAAGGATATTTTCACGTTTCCGCCTTTTGTAGCAATGCTGTTTGCAACGATATTGATGAATTTAAATATTCAATATTCGGAATCTTTGACTGAGGGGTTAAAATTTTTAGGGGCACCATTTTCGCCTTTAGCCTTATTTGCAGTCGGCCTTAATTTAGATACTGCTTCTTATTATAAAAATAAAAGCTACTTTATAAAAGGGCAATTTTATAAACTTATCATTGCTCCTTTTTTAATTTACGTAGTGTTGTATTTTTTTGAAATGCACAATTCTTTGGTGGGCAAGATATGTATTTTGGGAGCTGGTCTTGGTTCAATGAACACCATAGCCATTGTCGCAGCAGAACTCAAGCTAAGACCTAAATTGGCTTATTTGATGCCGGGTATTGGTATACCAATTTCTATAATAACGGTCATCTTAATACATTTTATTTTCTTGTAATTATGAATATTTCAAAAAAAATCGGTCTCGTATTAGGTCCGATAGCTTTTTATTTAATCTATTTTTTCTTTCATCCCGAAGGACTTTCAAAAGAAGCCAATGCAGTTTTGGCAGCAACCTCATGGATAGCCATTTGGTGGATATCTGAGGCGGTACCTATTGCTATAACAGCGTTATTGCCTTTGGTTTTGTTCCCGTTATCTGGCGGTTTGGATTTGCCTACAACTTCAAGTTCATTCGGGCATAAATATATTTTTCTTTACATGGGCGGTTTTATTATAGCTATTGCAATTGAAAAATGGAACCTTCATAAAAGAATAGCACTCAACATAATAAATATTATTGGATCAGATGTAAGAATGATTATTCTTGGCTTTATGGCTGCAACTGCATTTTTATCAATGTGGATTTCTAACACGGCCACCTCTGTGATGATGTTACCAATTGGTGTTGCAATAATTAAACAGCTTCAAGACAACCCCAATACCATAAAAGATGAAAACAAACTTTTTGGCAAGGCCTTAATGTTGGCAATTGCTTATAGCGCTTCAATTGGGGGCATGGCAACTTTAATAGGAACTCCACCCAATTTAGTACTCGCAGGAGTAATTCTTGATACCTACGGTTACGAAATTACTTTTGTACAATGGCTTATGTTTGGATTACCGGTTTCACTACTCTTATTGGCAGTTTGCTGGCTATATCTTACAAAATACGCATTCACTTTTAAACAAAAAGAGTTTCCAGGAGGTAATGCAGAGATTAAAAGGCTTTTGGGGCTGTTAGGAAAAATAAGCTATGAAGAAAAAACAGTAGCTTTTGTTTTTGCACTAACCGCCTTTTGCTGGATTACGCGGTCCTTTATTTTACAACGTTTTTTGCCAAGTTTAGATGATACTATAATCGCAATCTTTTTTTCGATAGTACTTTTCTTGCTTCCAACAAAAGATAAGAAAAGAAGAATCATCAACTGGGAAGAAGCTGTAAAAATGCCTTGGGGTATCATTTTACTTTTTGGCGGGGGAATGGCATTGGCAAAAGGTTTTGAAACAAGCGGTTTGGCAGTTTGGATTGGAAGTCAGATGGGGAGCCTCTCTAACTTCCATATACTTGTATTGTTATTAATCTTAATCGCCTCTGTCAATTTTTTGACTGAAATCACCTCCAATTTAGCAACTACTGCAATGTTGTTGCCAGTACTTGCGCCAATGGCATTGAATTTAGATGTGCATCCTTTTGTATTAATGGTAGGGGCTGCGGTGGCCGCTTCTTGTGCTTTTATGCTACCAGTAGCAACACCTCCCAACGCGGTTGTTTTTGGGTCTGGGTATTTAAGAATTCCAGATATGGTGAGCAAAGGGTTTCTTATGAATATTGTTTCGATTATTCTACTCACTTTTTTGGTATATTTTCTTTTACCTGAGTTGTGGGGTTTGGTTGTAGAAAGTTTTCCAGAGAAATTCAGATAAGCTTAAAGTATGTTTAAAGACTTTCAAAATTTTACTAAGAGGGTTAATGGGGTTAAGATAAACTATGTTATAGGTGGTAGTGGTCCACCATTATTATTATTGCATGGCTACCCTCAAACCTACTTTATTTGGCATAAAATTGCTGGGAAATTAAAAAGTAAGTTTACAGTTGTAGCTTCTGATTTAAGGGGTTATGGTGATAGTGAAAATCCACCAACCAATAGTAATCACTACCCGTATTCCAAACGTGAAATGGGCAAAGATCAAGTTTTGTTAATGGAGTCACTCGGGTTCGATAAATTCTATTTGGCAGGTCATGATCGTGGTGGGAGAGTTGCCCATAGAATGGCGCTGGACTATTCTGCAAAAATTATAAAAATGGCGGTATTAGATATTGCGCCTACCCATAGCATGTATAAGACAACTGATATGGACTTTGCCAAAGCTTATTATCATTGGTTTTTTTTAATTCAACCTTTTGATATTCCGGAAAGGCTGATAGGTGCTAATCCAGCATATTTTTTAAACAAAAAATTTGGCCAATGGGGTAGGGATAAGGCGGCAATTACCAAAACAGCTAAACATGAATATCTGCGCTGCTTTACAAGCGAGACCATCCATTCAAGTTGTGAAGATTATCGAGCTTCCGCTACTATAGACTTAGAGTTTGATCAATATGATATCGAGAATTCTAATAAAATAGCTTGTCCAGTACTTTGCTTGTGGGGTGAAAAGGGTTTTGTTGGTAGAAAATACAATGTAGTAGAAGAATGGAAAAAATGGTCAGAAGATGTTACCGGTTTTGGATTGCAATGTGGGCATTACTTGCCTGAAGAAGCTCCTGTTGAAACTCTGAATGCCTTAATAAATTTTTTTGAACCAATCTAATTAAGTATTTATGAAAAATTATGAAATAGCTGTTATCCCTGGAGATGGAATAGGAAGAGAAGTTGTACCCGAATCAATTAGATTACTTGATATAGTTTCTGTGTTATGTGGCTTTAGTTTGAGCTATAAATATTATGATTATTCATGTGAATATTACAAAAAACATGGAACAATGATGGATAATGACGGACTCAAAAAGTTAAGAGATAGTGATGGTATTTTTTTAGGTGCGGTAGGTTATCCAGGCGTTCCTGATCATATTTCACTTTGGGGATTGTTGGTTCCTATTAGAAGAACTTTTCAGCAATATGTTAATTTAAGACCTGTAAAGCTTTTAAACGGAGTGAGCTCACCTTTAAAATCACCTAAAAACATTGATTTTTATATCGTAAGGGAGAATAACGAAGGAGAGTACTCCTCCATTGGGGGTAAATTCAATGAGGGAACAGAAGACGAACTAGTTGTTCAAGAAAGTATTTTTACAAAGCGAGGAGTGGATCGTGTAATGAAATATGCTTACGAATTAGCAAATAAGCGAGATAAGAAATTAACCAGCGCGACAAAGTCAAATGGAATAATTCATACAATGCCTTACTGGGATGAACGTTTTAAAGCAATCGGAAAATTATACCCTGAGATTAAGCAATCTCAATTTCATATAGATATTTTGGCAGCTCATTTTGTTACTAAGCCACATGAATTTGATGTTGTAGTAGCAAGCAATCTTTTTGGTGATATACTTTCAGATCTTGGGCCTGCAGTAGTTGGGGGAATGGGTATTGCGCCGGGAGCAAACCTTAATCCAGAGAAAGAATTTCCA
Organism: Croceitalea sp. W27; assembly: GCF_055693185.1. NCBI lineage: Bacteria > Pseudomonadati > Bacteroidota > Flavobacteriia > Flavobacteriales > Flavobacteriaceae > Croceitalea > Croceitalea sp. W27. The sequence continues at coordinate 1,828,653 of NZ_CM146327.1, read as the reverse complement.
AGTATGTTTGAGCCAGTTCATGGAAGTGCACCGGATATTGCCGGAAAAGGAATTGCTAATCCAATAGCATGCGCTTGGACTGCCGCTATGATGCTCAATCATTTTTGCGAAGATGATGGGGCAGAATTAATAATTAATTCGATAGAAGGGCTAACCTCAGAAGGTAAATTCTTGACTAAAGATTTAGGCGGTAGTTCTTCGACAAGAGAAGCTACAGAAGGTCTTATTAAACATATAAAAAAACTGGCTTAATAATTAGAATCAAATAAATCGTATTTAGAAAAAAGCGCAAATTGGCTAAGGGTATTTCATACAAAAAGCATCTTATTGCTGTGGATGCGATTTTTTAGCCGATAAGTTGGCAGTTAATAGTGAATACATAAATATTTACCCTTTATTTTTTTAGCTTTGCACTAACTTTAAAAAAGAAGTTTTATGGCAACTAATGCCCAATCAACGAAAACGATTTCGTTACACAAAGATGGAATCACCCATGACAACATTCATTATCAATTAAGCTCGGCAGAACTGCACGATATTACCATTGCCAAAGGCATGGGTGTTAAGTCTTCTCTGGGAGCTATTGCTGTCAATACGGGTGAGTTTACAGGAAGGTCTCCCATGGATCGCTTTATTGTTAAGGATGAGATTACGGAAGATAAAGTATGGTGGGGTAATATTAATATTCCTTTTGATAGTACCAAGTTCGATGCGCTTCATGAAAAGGTCATTTCGTATTTAAATGAAAAAGAGTTATTTGTACGTGATGCTTATGCGTGCGCAGAAGATGACTATCGTTTAAATATTAGAGTGATAAATGAGTATCCGTGGTCTAATATGTTTGCATATAACATGTTTTTAAGACCCAGGGAAGCAGAGTTGGAGAACTTTACCCCTGAATGGACGGTAATCAATGCACCTGGTTTTATGGCGGATGCCGAAGTTGACGGAACACGGCGACACAATTTTGCTATTTTAAATTTTTCAAAAAAAATAGCTTTAATCGGTGGAACGGGTTATACCGGGGAGATAAAAAAAGGAATTTTCTCTGCACTTAATTTTATACTTCCTGTGTTCAAAAATACACTACCCATGCATTGCTCTGCGAATGTTGGCGAAGCCGGGGATACTTCAATCTTTTTCGGACTTTCTGGTACAGGAAAAACTACACTTTCTACAGACCCGAATAGAAAACTTATTGGAGATGATGAGCACGGTTGGACAGCCGAGAATACTGTTTTTAACTTTGAGGGCGGATGTTATGCCAAGGTAATCAATCTCTCAAAAGAAAGTGAGCCAGAAATCTATGGAGCTATAAAAAAGGGAGCTATACTCGAGAATGTGATTTTAAATGATGCCGGGGAAGTTGATTTTGAAGATACATCAATCACTCAGAATACTCGAGTAAGTTATCCTATTTATCATATTGATAACATACAAGAGCCTTCGATAGGCAGAAATGTCAAGAATATTTTCTTTTTAACTGCTGATGCTTTTGGGGTACTTCCTCCCATATCCAAACTTACGCCAGCGCAAGCGGCTTATCATTTTATATCAGGTTATACCGCTAAAGTTGCAGGTACCGAGGCGGGAGTGGTAGAGCCACAGCCTTCTTTTTCGGCCTGTTTTGGTGCTCCGTTTATGCCTTTACATCCGGCGAAATATGCTGAAATGCTTAGTCAAAAAATGCAAGAGTCTGGGGTTGATGTTTGGTTGGTAAATACGGGTTGGACAGGTGGCCCATACGGAGTAGGAACAAGAATGAAATTAAAGTATACCAGGGCAATGATTAGTGCGGCAATGAGCGGTGAGCTTGGTTTATATAATTATGATAACTATCACATTCATTCGGTTTTTGGAGTAGCCCAACCACGTGAATGCCCTGGGGTGCCAACGAAAGTTTTGAGCCCTAGAGCTACTTGGAACGATGATGACGCATATTACAAAACTGCCTTTAAGCTATCCAATGCTTTTAGAGAGAATTTTAAAAAGTTCGAAGCACATGCAAATGAAGAGATTAGGCGTGGCGGGCCACAGCGATATGCATACTAGAATTTTTAACTGAGTAGATTTTACTGGGTTTCATTATTAACTTTAGCTTTTTAATTAGTTTCTGTGTTTTGAACTCTGTAGAGAACGCACTGTAATTTTAATGCGTTTTATTAAAGAGGTAATTGAATTTCTCTATTTGATTGAAAAAATAGGGTATAATTTCAATGTAATGGCTTTAAAACAACAAATGCCATGTCACATAGAAAATTTATTTATACCTTAAATATTATTTTTTAGATTTTGAAAAACGCAACTCTACTTTTTTTATGTACTTACTTGTTTCTGTCATGTACCGATGACAATAGTATAAGTTCGAAAATGATATCTGAAGAGAATCTTCTTACTGATTTTTTCCCATCAGTGACGAGAATTTCTAATAATCCAGAGATAGACGGTATAAATGGTATCACGGTTGCTTTTAAAGGGGGTGTCGCAGTATCTGACATAGCCCAATACCATGCTATTTATGTTACCGCTAGAAGTGTTTCTAAGGTGACTCCTGAAAAAATTTTAAATTTACCTGAATATCAAGTGAAAATTATTGAGAATGTATCCGAGAATAATCTTTTTGAGTTTACATTTCCTGATGATCAACTTGATTTTCAGGGAGTTCCCTTATCGGATAAACATGTATTTGCAATCATGTTATTAACAACTGGTGTTGACAGTAATGGAAAATCAATTTATGCGTTATCTCCGGCATATTATTTTTTTGGGCCTTAGTATATAGAAAAAAGCCTTGTTTTAATTTTAAAGAAAGCATTCTTGTTTCAAGTGCCATTTATAAATAAAAAGCCCCATTTTTAATGGGGCTTTTTTTATGCTTTTTCTTTCGAGGTTTATTTATTGACGCTCGTAATATATTTTTGAAGTGCCATAGTCATAGACGGTGTCTCTGGTGTTGGCGCTTTTATATCACATCTAAGGCCAGCGTCGGCGGCAGCCTTCACCGTGCTATTACCAAATACCGCTATACGTGTATCATTTTGTTTAAAATCAGGAAAATTCTTTAAAAGAGATTCTATCCCCGAGGGGCTAAAGAAAACCAAGACATCATAATAAACCTCTTTAAGATCAGAAAGGTCGCTTATAACGGTTTTATAGAAAACACCTCTTTTCCAATCAAGATCTAATTTGTCAAGAGTTTGTGGTACTATTGGTTTTAAACTGTCCGAAGAAGGAAGTAAAAACTTTTCGTCTTTATATTTCTTGAACATAGGTGTAAGGTCGTCAAAAAGTCTTTTCCCTACATAAATCTTGCGCTTTCTGTAAACCACATATTTTTGCAAATAATAAGCAACTGCTTCAGATTGGCAGAAATACTTCATAGAATCAGGAACTTTAAATCGCATTTCCTCTGCAATTCTAAAAAAGTGGTCAACCGCATTTCTGCTCGTAAGAATAATAGCTGTAAAATCGTTAAGATCAATCTTTTGCTCTCTAACAATTTTAGCGTTTACGCCCTCAACATGAATAAAAGGTCTAAAATCGACTTTTACCTTCTCTTTTTCAATCAAACGAGAATATGGAGAGTTATCCATCTTAGGTTCCGGTTGAGAGACCAAAATCGTTTTTACTTTCATAAGAATCAATCGTTTAGATAGCTTCCGATAAGCACTAAGGGTGCAATTTCGAGTGCGCAAAGGTACAAAATAAAATAGAAAATGTTGATTGAAATCAACTTTTGATGGTTTCGCAATGCATTGACCAGACCAATGCCATTAACGAAAAAAATACAGAAAATACTTATGTATACTACAGGTTTTGAGTCTTTTAATATGTAAGTTAAAACTATATTCGCTAGAAAGGCGATACAACTACTATAGTTAAAGTAAGATAATTTATTAAAGATCAATCCTGTGACCAATTCATTGGCATCAAATACGAATCCGTTTGCCATTTGTATACCCATCTTAACAAGAAGATAAGCGATTAAAATACCTAATGCAGCAAAAAAGACAACAGGGTAAGAACCAAACCCTTCTGAGGATAAAATATTTTTGGACAAGAAAATAAATAAGGAAAAATTTACGAGCTGAAAAACCGTAAGCAATAAATGAAACCAGTTAAAGAGCTTTCCCTTTTTATTATAAAGGGTCACGTACTTGTTATTGAAAGGTAAAATGATAAAGTTAGAAAACATTCCTTTGAACAGATATTTGCTCAATGTCAACAGTAATAGACTACAGAAAATAACCAGGGTAATCCAATCTAAAGAATCCACGCTCCTGTAAATGATCTCCATTAGCGTTCAGCTTTATAAGTTTGACTACTAATTCCTGATTGAAGGCCATTCTCTGAAATAGAAAATTTAAGATAACTCAAGTCTTCTAATTTAGAATCGGGTAGACTACAAGTAAAATAGGTCGTATCCCTTGCCTTTAGTAAAGTCGTTCCGTCTTCGATTGGTGAGTACTTTATATCTTTTGTTTCTTTTAGTTGTTTGTAAGGATTGAGATAGCCGACCCTAATATTTATTTTTTCTAAAGGAATAGCAACATCGTAAGGGTTATAAATTTTCAATGGCATATCCTTTTGCGAAAGTTGAATTACTTCGCTATCTGCATAACACCTTAGTTTTCTGAAAGATTCAAAATTTTCAATGAAAACACCTTTAAATACACCACCTTTAAGGTCTTGATATTCAAAATCACCTGTGTTCATGTAGAGCGATACATAGGCGACTTTTTTGCCTTGAACTTTGGCTTCAGAAGCATCAATGGTATATTGGTTTTGTCTGTAATGAACATTATTCAATGAAAAGGTAGTTGTGCCTCCCGAATAGAATTGATACATCGGGGATCTGCGATAACTATTTTCAAATACAATAGGGATATCTCCAGCTTTTGATTTTAACTCGTTTACCCATTCTTTATTACCATGTGTTTCATAGACAATGGGGAAAAGAGGTTGGTAGGCGAGTCCGATACGACCTATTAAAAGTAGCACCAAACTTAGCATACTCAATTTGTACATCCATTTGCGGCTTTTAGCATTTTGTATAAGATAGTCATAAGCAAATAAGGCCATAGGAATGCATATAACAATGACCCACTGAGTTTGGGTACGCCGCTGAAAACTGGACAGTAAAAAGAAAAGGATAATACCATAACTTAAAAAGAGCAGTGCCTTGTCAAAATCTCCATTAGCTTTTTTCTTAAAAAGCGCCCAGTAGGCAAAAGGAAAAATCAACCCAAAATTCAAGACGAGGTTAAGAATGTAACCAAGTGTAAACCCTTCAAAACTATAGGGTTGGTTAGGCCGTTCAAATAGATGGTATTTTATGGTTACAAAGTCATTATTATATAACCAGGCAAAGTGCGGCAAATAAGCTAGCAAAGAAATAAAGACAGCTAACCAAGCATATTTGCTTCGAAGTAACTTTAGATTTGACAATAGAACAAAAAAGATGACCAAAACCGCGTGGTATTTACTATACATCAGACCTGCCATAACTAATCCCAGAAATACCGCGTTGCCAACTGAAGCTTTTACCAAAAATCTTTTATAAATCAATAAAAAGAGTGCCGTAAAAAATAAGAGCGGAGTATCGGGTAGTGTTAGAAAACCGTAGACGTTCAACAAAGGCATTGCGAACATCATTAGAAAAAAATGGACAACGTAGTCTTTCTTTCGCTCGTCTTCTATGATATGCCATAATACTGCGAGGGTACCAATACCAAGAATACAGCTCATTAGACGCACGCCTAGTTCTCCATTAAACAGAAAACTACTTAGTTTAATCAACAAGGCCACCATTGGTGGATGATCAAAATAGCCCCAGTCTAGATTTTGCGCGTAATACCAGTAATATGCTTCATCGTAGATAAGTTCCGTAAAAAAACTTTGAACCAAATTTAAAAGGAACAACGCTCCTAAAAGATATAAAAAAAGCTTTGGAAACTTCTGAGTCATTACATGCACTATTACCGCCGGCAAAGTTACGAATAATGCTTAGATGCAATTTTTACCATTACCTCAAATGCGATTCATAAAAACTGGGCTGATAAAAAACACTATTTTTACTTTTTAATTTGAATGAATTGGCAGACGGACTTGTAATCATACCTACTTATAACGAGATTGAAAATATCGAGGCTATTGTAAGAGCTGTTTTTGACCTTAAAAAAGACTTTCATGTCTTGGTGGTAGACGACAACTCACCCGATGGTACTGCGCAAAATGTTGAAGAACTTCAAAAAGAGTTTTTCAACAGATTGTTTTTAGAGGTGCGAAAAGAAAAATCTGGCTTGGGAACCGCTTATATTCATGGCTTCAAGTGGGCAATCAAGAAGGGGTATGATTTTATTTTTGAAATGGATGCCGATTTTTCGCATAAACCAAGTGATTTACAACGATTGCATCGCGCCTGTTTGAATGGTGCCGATGTTGCGGTAGGCTCTCGATATAAAAAAGGCGTCAATGTGGTAAACTGGCCACTTTTTAGAATTTTATTGTCTTATGGTGCATCTTTTTATGTGAAACTAATTACAGGGATGCGCATACACGACCCTACTGCCGGTTTTATGTGTTATAAAAGGAGTGTTTTAGAGGCTATTGATTTAGATGCTGTGCGTTTTATAGGCTATGCTTTTCAAATTGAAATGAAATATAGAGCCTATTTGAAAAAGTTTAAAATAGAGGAAGTATCAATAATATTTACCGATCGAATTAATGGGGAATCAAAAATGAATTCCTCAATAATTAGGGAGGCTATTTTTGGAGTTATTGGTATGAAATTTAGAAGCATGTTCAATAAAAATAGTTTTAAATAATGGGGCGGATACTCATAAAAAATGCTAAGGTTGTTAATGAGGGTAAAGTGTTTGAGACCGATATCCTTATTAAGGACGATTATATTGAAAAGATAGAGGCCGGACTATCAGATTCAAATGCAAAGACTATTGACGTCTTAGGAAATTATATTTTACCCGGGGTTATAGACGATCAAGTACATTTTAGAGAACCAGGTTTAACCCATAAAGGAAATATTGAAAGTGAAAGTCGGGCGGCTTTAGCCGGGGGAATTACTACATTTATGGAGCAGCCCAATACGAATCCGCAGACGACAACTATTGAAAAATTAGAAGAAAAATTTTCCGTAGCGTCAAAAGCTTCTTATGCAAACTATTCTTTTTTGTTCGGAGGTACGAATGATAATCTTGAGGAGCTTAAAAAATTAGACCCCAAAAGTTGTTCGGGCGTAAAGTTGTTTTTAGGTTCTTCAACGGGTAATATGTTGGTTGACAATGAAGAAGTTTTAGAGAAGATTTTTAGAAATACCGAGTTGGTGATTTCTACCCATTGTGAAGATGAAGGCACTATTAGAAGAAATTTAGAACACTACAAAAATCAATTTGGTGATGCCATTCCCATAAAATATCACCCAATAATTCGTAGTGAGCAAGCCTGTTATTTATCTTCTTCAAAAGCCATTGCATTAGCAAAAAAGACGGGGGCTCGACTTCATGTCTTTCACTTGTCTACAGGAAAGGAGACAAATCTATTCACGAATGATATTCCATTAGAGCAAAAGAAGATTACTGCTGAAGTTTGTATTCATCACCTTTGGTTTAGTGATGTGGACTATGGCACAAAAGGCACGCTTATCAAATGGAATCCTGCTGTCAAAACAGCGAATGATAGAGCACAGCTTTGGGATGCATTGTTGGACGACCGTATTGATGTTATTGCTACGGATCATGCACCGCATTTGCTAGAAGAAAAGGACAATGCTTATACTAAAGCCCCTTCTGGCGGACCACTGGTACAGCACGCTTTGCCCGCAATGTTGCAAAAGCACAAAGAAGGAAAAATTAGTTTAGAAAAGTTGGTTGAAAAAATGTGTCATAACCCTGCAAAGCTTTTTGACATTGAAAAACGTGGTTATGTAAAAGAAGGTTTTTTTGCCGATTTGGTTGAAGTTGATTTGAATTCTAAATGGGAAGTTAAAAAAGCTAATATTTTATACAAATGCGGATGGTCACCATTCGAAGGTGTTACTTTTGATTCTAAGGTGAAACGTACTTTTATAAATGGGCATCTAGCCTATGAAAATAGTGGGTTTTCAAAAGAAAAACATGCAAAACGTTTGACATTTAATAGATAAGCTATGCGTTTAAAGCTTCTTTTTTTTGTATTTCTTTCGTGCTTCTTTCTTGTGGCGAAAAAGTAATAGAGCCACCAGAAAATCTAATCTCTAAAGAAAAGATGGCTTCTATCCTATATGATATGGCGATTTTGAATAGTACAAAAGGTACTAGTCCAAGCCTTTTGAGCAAGAACAATATTGAGGTTATGCCTTTTATATTTAGAAAGTACGATATCGATAGTATTCAGTTTACGCAAAGTGATGTGTATTATGCTTCAGTACCTCTAGAATATCAAGCCATATATGAAAATGTAGAGGCACGACTAGAAAATGAGGTTAAACTTTTAGAGGAGCAAAAAAAGCGTAAAAATGACAGTATTAAAAAGGCAAATGAGCAGCGCAGAGATAGTATAAAAAAGCCTAATACTCTGCAGTTGAATGATTCTCTTTCAAAAAAGTAGCGGCACAAGAATTTATGGCAGCTGCTAAATTTTCGAATTTAAAATTGCTATCCTTTTTGATTTTTTCATTGCTATAAATAGTAGTGGTATCAAATGAACTCGCAAGTTTTTTAGATAAGACTTGTTCGGAGCCGATGAGGTTAGATTTTAACCAATCAAGTCGCCATAAAATAGCCAAGAGTCCTTTTTTTAATAACAGTTGTGGGGCTTTCTTTTCTACCGCTTCGGCAATTTTTGTGAATGCCTCTTTATAAGTCAAATTTTCAGAGACAAGAATATAGTTTTCGTTTGTAATCTCAGAATCCATTAAGTTGACCATAGCGCCAACCACATCTTTAACGGTAACGAAACCGGTGCCTCCAGGGGGGTAGAACTTTAATCCCTCTGAAATCTTTTTAAAAAGACGACCGCTTCCATTATCCCAAAATCCTGGACCAATGATAACCCCAGGATTAACGATAATGGTATTTATCCCTTCTTGTGAGCCACGCCAAACCTCCATTTCTGCCTGGTGTTTTGATAGTGCATAAATATTTGCAACAGAAGCATTGAATTCTTTAGTTTCGGCAACTGGTTTTTTATCTAAAGACTCCCCAATTGTGGCTATAGAACTCACATGACACAGTTTTTCAACCTTGTGTTCAATGCAGAGGTTGACAAGGTTTGCTGTGCCTTCCGCATTAACTTTAAAGAGCTGTTTTCTTTTTTTTGGATCAAAGGAAATTAATGCGGCACAGTGGTATACTCTGGTAATTCCTTTAAAGGCTGTGCTTAAAGAAGGTATGTCATTTATATCGGCTTTGACCCAATCAATTTCATTAAAGGTTTTATCAGGGGAATCGGTATAATACTCAAAAACCTTTCTGGTTAAAGCAATACGGTCTCCGTTTCGGTATATTGCTCTAATTCGAATTCCTTTACTAGCTAAATGAAATAGTAAATGTGAACCGACCAAACCAGTACCTCCAGTAACTAAAACCATATTCAAAAGTACCTATTTACAACTGATTTTCTTAGTTATGAACATTCAAGATTCTATATTTGTACCTATTGAAAACTAAAATTAAAATGACCAAAGATTTTGTTGAAGAGTTAACATGGCGAGGAATGGTGCATGATGTAATGCCGGGCACTGACAAACATCTGATGACTGAAATGCAATCTGCCTATTTGGGTATTGACCCTACCGCTGATTCATTACACATTGGCCATCTTGTTGGGGTTATGATGTTATGCCACTTTCAATTAGCAGGTCATAAACCTATTGCTTTGGTGGGTGGTGCAACCGGAATGATAGGTGATCCATCGGGGAAATCAGCGGAGCGAAATTTGTTGGACGAAAAAACTTTAAGATACAATCAAGAAGCGATTAAAAAACAACTTTCAAGATTTCTTGACTTTGATAGCGCAAGTGCTAATGCAGCAATTTTGGTCAATAATTACGATTGGATGAAGGATTTTTCCTTTCTAGATTTCATTCGAGATGTAGGCAAACATATTACCGTAAATTATATGATGTCTAAAGACTCGGTAAAAAAAAGACTTTCTTCTGATGCCAAAGAAGGAATGTCTTTCACGGAATTTACGTATCAAATGGTACAAGGCTATGACTTTCTCCATTTGTATAATGCCCATAATTGCACATTGCAAATGGGTGGAAGCGATCAATGGGGAAATATTACGACAGGTACCGAACTTATCCGCCGTATTGGTGGTGGAAAAGGATACGCACTCACCTGTCCATTGATTACTAAGGCAGATGGCACAAAATTTGGAAAAACTGAGGGAGGAAATATTTGGTTGGATGCGGAACGGACCTCACCCTATAAATTTTACCAATATTGGTTGAATACGTCAGATGAAGATGCCGAGAAGTATATTAAGATATTTACTTTTTTATCAAAAGATGAGATAACCGATTTAGTTTCAAGTCATCGACAAGAACCCCATTTGCGGAGCTTGCAAAAAAAACTGGCCGAAGAAGTAACCAAAATGGTACATTCTCAAGAGGATTTAGACAACGCAATTAAAGCAAGTAACATTTTATTCGGAAAATCTACTTCTGAAGATTTAAAGCAATTGGATGAAAAGACGTTTTTAGATGTTTTTGACGGTGTGCCGCAGGCTGAAGTCGATAAATCTGAGTTAGATTCGGGGCTTGATATGATCGGTGCTTTGGCTGCCAAAACAGGATTTTTAGGATCAAATGGAGAAGCAAGACGTGAATTAAAGCAGAACTCCATTTCGGTAAATAAAGAGAAAGTTAAAGAAGATTATCTTATCAAGGGGTCAGATTTAATCAATAACAAGTTTGTGCTATTGCAAAGGGGTAAGAAAAATTATTTTGTTCTTGTGATAAAATAGAAAGCAACGCTTTTGCTTAAGAGCTATCTAATAATAAAGACAATTATGAAAAAAGTACTGGTAAGCCTTTTTGTAGTTTTTTTGGTTTCTTGTTCAAATGATGATGATAGACTTGAAGATAGTGTTTTAAATGGGCAGTGGACACTAACTAATGTTAGTTGCTTTTGTGGATTTCCAGACCCACCGGAATTTAATCTGACTCAAGTTACCTTTGTTACAGCGAGCAACCAAATAATTGTGTCAAATAACGGGAGCCAAGTTTATTTTAGGGAAGATGGCACGTATTCCTATTCAGGTAGTAACAATCAAATTACTCTGGAAGATGGAAGCTCTTATGATTTTGAAATATCAGAAAACACATTGGAACTGATATTTGTTGATGAACCAAATATTGCGGACGATGAAGTGAACTATTCTTTTGTTAGAAACTAATTTATAAAGCCATTAAATTACAACCCCGTATATCAGAATGGTCAAATCTACCTAAAATCTCAAAGCTGCCGTCTGGATAGATTTTCCCTAAATCTTGTGTCGCAATAAACGAACAAGAATAAAGATTTGCCAAATCAATGATATTGATGCCTCCGGTTTTTTCAACTTGTTGAATTTCCAATGGGTTTTCGGTATCCCTAGTTAAAATCTTCATCCATGGGGGAGATTTAAAAATGCCCTTATCTTTTGAGTACGCTTGAGATAGTAGTTCGGTCATACCGTATTCTGAATGTACGGCATCAACACCAAACCCCTTTTTTAACTGGTTGTGTAATTCATTTCTTAACATCTCTTTGCGCCTGCCCTTCATGCCTCCAGTTTCCATAACAATGGTATGCTTGAGTGAGAAGTTATATTTTTCAACTAAATCTAGCAAAGCAAATGAAACCCCAATGAGCAAAGTTTTTGTTCCCAAGCTTTCTAATTTTTCCAATGTCACCTTTAATTGGTCAAGATTATTAAGATAAAAGCCGCTATCTGGGTGATTTGATTTTCGAATAAGGTCATCGACCATGTATATCAACGAAGAACCTTTACGTTCTAAATAGGCCGGTAATAGAGCGAGAATGCAATAGTCTTCTACATCACCATAAAACGCCTTAAATCCGTTTAAGTAGCTTTTCTTGTAGATATCAGTATCTAATACAAAGTGTTTACTTGCGATAGCACCGGTAGTTCCGCTGCTTTCAAAAACTATCTCGGCATTTTTTTTTGTGGCTAGTATTTTTTTGGACTTAAAAAATTGGATAGGTAAAAACGGAATATCAGAGACTTGTTGTACACTATCCTCATTTCGTTTTAAATGCTCACAAAAAGTATGGTATACCCCATTGTATCGGTATTGAAATTTGAACGTTTTAAGTGCCAACGAATCAAATTCTTTTTGACTTTGAATATCAAAAAGGGTATCAATTTCAAAGTTTGCCATACAGCACAAAAATAACCAAATAAAAAGCCCCTAACAATCTTGTCAGAGGCTTTTAAATTGATTAGTATGGGTTATTATTTTATGACAAGTTTTCTTGTCATTGTTTTTTTATCTTCTGTTACCTGCAATACATAAACGCCCGGCACAAGTCTAGAAATATCTAGAGTGTTCGTACTTATTTTATCGACCAAAACAAGTTCTCCAAAAACATCGTACACCTTAATATTCTTTTTGGCATTAGATGTTGTCGTAATATATATTTCTTCCCCATAAGCGGGGTTCGGATACATTTTAAAACCTTTTACTTGCGTTTCTTTTTCGTCGTTCACGGTAACCAATTCTTGGCCAAAAGATAGTAACGGCAAAATTACTAGTGCTATGAAGTAGATTTTTTTCATGTTCAAGATTGTGGGATATCTGAAGTAAAATTACTGAAAGGCAGAAGGTTACACTATTTTATGTTGTAAAATAGAGCCGTTTGGTTGTGAGCACGATGAAATGCAAAAATCATCGATAAAGCAACATTTTTTAAATAGCGAGTAGGTGTTACTTAATAACTAATTTACGTGTAGCCATCTTATCTTTCTCCATAACACGAAGAATATAAACACCTTTATCTAAATTGGATAGATTTAATTCTTTGCCTAGAATGGTGGTCTCTAGAACTTTTGTGCCTAGAACATCAAAGACTAAAATCTTTTTAGGGGCGTTTTGCGCAGTGCTGATATAAATTTTTCCGTTGGTAACAGGATTCGGATACAATTTAAATCCGTCAATATCACCCTTGGCTTGGTTTTGAGAGAAACCAAACGAGCATACCATAAAGAAGATTACTAAGTAAAGTTGCTTCATATAAAGTATTGGTTACAAAGGGTATGCCACAAATATAAAAATTTGAAGAAGGAACGACCAGTGCTATAAAGATAAATCCCACATTTTTCGATGAACTGCACAAAAAAAGCCCCGCTAAGCGAGGCTTTAGTATGAAAAATCGATTTTTTAGTTAATTCCCACGGTCCAACCAGCTCCCCATGAAGCAACATCCGTACCTGTACCGTTACCTATTCCTGTAACTAAATCTTCTTCCGTGGCAGTTCCATCAATAGATGTATTGGAAACTACGTCAGTGAAAGTAACATCGGTAAAAGTCAAATTAGAACCTATTTCTTGAGATGTAGGTGTAGAAGCTTCATCATCATCAACGGATATACCTGTGTTCTTACCTTCAATTAAAATGTTTGTAAAAGTACCTTGGGTACCAGCGCGCAATAAGAAACCTCTTGTGCTATCGTTAGAACCACTTTCACTTTTAATAGTGACATTGGTTACGGTAGGGTTAGAGAAAGAACCAGAAGCATTGGTGAAATCCGTATTAAAACCATCACACTCAAAAGCTTCATCCCCAATACCATTGCCTTGTAACACGTAAGCATTGGTTATTGTACCGTTGTAACCTTCTGTCCAGTCAATAGAATCGTCTTGTGCATTCACAACGGCCACAAAGTTTGCATTAACCGTTCCTCCAAAAAATTCAACACCATCGTCAGCACCTTCAAAAGCTTGTATATATTCAATGGTCGTTCCGTTACCAACACCATAGAAAGAGAAACCATTATTTTCTGATTGCCCGTCTGCAGCACCACCCGAGTATTGTACGCGTACATATCTTAAAATACCAGAATTGTCATCTGCTACGTTACCTCCGTACGGTAAATTTCCAATTTCTGAAGTTGCAGTAGAAGTTCCAGTTACAGAGTTTACAGGTGCTCTACCTAATAAAATAATACCACCCCAATCACCAGCAGAAGGTGCTGTTGAGTTAGATGTGAAAATAATAGGATTAGAAGCCGTTCCTTCAGCCATAATTTGAGCTCCTTGCTCAATAGCTAAATAAACATTAGGTCCTGCTTCTGCTTTAATAATTGTTCCAGGCTCTATAGTTAAGGTAACCCCAGATGCAACAATAGTTGCGCCTGTTAACATATATTCAACATCAGCTTCTAATGTAGTATCTTCTGTAATAGATCCAGATGCAGGAGTTAAAACCACAGTATCTTCTTCGGTTGTAGTTCCTTGATTATTGTTTACTGTAGTAACACTGTTATCGTTAATTACAATATCGGAAGTGTCATCACGCTCACAAGACGCAAATACTGCTAAAGCAATACCAAATACTAAAAATTTATTTTTCATCGTTTTAAGTTTAAAAAGTAATTATTATGGTTTTTTAAAATTTGTATTTCAAAGTAATTCCTACGTTTATTCCAAGATTATATTCTCTAATCACAACATCGCCGTTGCCAGTATTTTCCCTAAGTAAGGTAATATCTGGATCCAATAGATTGCTAGCACTTAGGTTAGCTTCAAAATGCTCTCCAATTGGATTTTTCCAAATAAAATTTAGTGTTGGAACGGCTTTTTCTACAATGTTTCCTAAAGAACCTGCACCTAAGGCAGATATTCTGTCAGAGAAGTATGAAAACACCAAAGTTGCTTTCGGGCTATAGTTTTCAAATACTGGGCTATAATTTAAATCTGCATTTATGATGAAAGGAGATGCCCCCTGTAGTTCATCAGAACTTCTGTCGAAAGTGGTGCCGAATGTATTTGCCTCACCAGCCTCAATATTTCTTAAATCTTGGTTAGTTCTTGTGTAAGCTGCATTTAAACCAAGGGAAAGGGTTGTTTTTTCCTCGGCATTGGTGATTAGATTTTTTCTTGCTTCTACTTCTAAACCAATTACCTCTGCTTGATTCCCTGTACGGAAAAGACGTTGCGTACCGGTAGCATCGGCTGCAATAACCCTATTCACAGGATCTTTAATTAGTTTTCCGAAAGCGGCTATGGATAAAATCTCACCTCTTTCCATAAACCACTCATATTTGAGGTCAAAGTTGTAGATTTTAGAGAAATTCACGCCATCCCCATTCTTACCTCCGAACAAATCTGGGTTTCCACCAAAGCGTTGTGTAACACCTTCGTAAACAAAGGGAGCTACTTCTTTAAATTCTGGAAAAGAGACGGTATTACTAAATGCAAACCTCAAATTGGCATCTTCATTTAGCTTATATCTCATATTTAAACTGGGAAGGAAAATGTTTTCATAAACGTTTCTAAACCCAGGGTCAGAAGGCGGAAGATTGATTACGTCATATTGAATTTGCTGACTTACCGATTCTGCCCTGATACCGGGAACAATCAAAAATTTATCACTAAGACTTAACTCTGCCATTAGATAACCAGCATGGATATCAAGGTTACCAGTATAGGTGTTATCTGGTAGACCAGGTCTGTTTACGGCACCTATGTCGTTGTTTATCGGGTTTAAGTTTCTTATTTCATAAAGAGCTCCTTCTACACCAGCTAAACTGCTATTTTCAATGGTGAAAAAATCATCAAAGTTGTTTACGTCGGTAACTGGTGTAGTTCGGTCAAAAATTCTGTAACCATATCGAATACTCTTAAAGTTACGTTCTTTGGTTCTTCCGTTATAGCCAAATTTTAATACTGTTTTTTCAGATAATTGGTTGCTTAAATTGATAAAGCTATTGAACTCTTCGTCTTCAATGTTTTGAAAGAAACGTTGATTTTCGAAAGCTGTGTTGGTAAAAAATACAGGATTGGTATTTGGGTCATTATCCAAGGCAAATTGGTAATTCTCTAGGGTAATACGTTTTCTATCCGGTTCATCCGAAAAAACCTTGTTATAACCAGTGCCCCAGTCCAACTTCCATTTTTCATTGAAACGATGCTGACCAGTTAACTGATTAACAAAAATCATATCTTGATTGAACTGGATATTGGAAACAAAAAAACCATTGTCAGATGTTATACCATCACGGTTGAAGCCTTGCCCATCTACTCCAAAAAAGCTTACTGCATCTTTGGCGCTGTTTATGAATAATGAGCTGTATTTGATCTTATTTTCGTTATTTATCTTATAAACAATATTTCCGAGTGCCGTAGTAGTTGTTTTATATGCGTACTCCGCGGTATTCGGAAAGTCAAACTTTAGCACATTGGTGAAGTCTCTTGCAGGGCCTTGCAAAAACTCATAACCATTGCCAAAACTTGCAGTACCAAAAAAGCTCAATCGCGATTCATCATTTAGGTTGATAGAGTAACCTCCCTCGATTGAACCATTGATATTAATAGGTGCAGACATACTTTCTGGGTCTATTCCGTGAGATAGAATTACAGCAAATGGGTTGTTATTATATCTATTGTAGAAACCAAAGAAGCTAGTTCCCTCGCTCTGTAAAAAGTCTTCACCAATGGCATTACTGTTAATACCACTGCCTAAAGAGAAAGATAAATAACCATCACCTGTGTATTCTTTGGAATCTATATTAACGTTACCTGCCGCAAAATCCCCGTAAAAATCAGAGTTATATGCCTTGCTTACAGCTACATTTTCTATAATACTAGATGAGAATAAGTTTAAATCGATGTTCTTTTTATTGACATCGTTGGAAGGAAGTGATAAGCCGTTCATTGTTGTGTTTTGGTAGCGATCACCAAGACCACGTACATAAACGTTACTTGAACCCTGTTGTTTTGAGATTCCGGATATTTGCGCTACGGCACCCGCAGCATCATCTATTCCTTTTAAAGTCAATGCCTCGGCACTTATGGCTTCTTGAAGAACGACAGCATTTTTTTGTTCTAAAAGCAAGGCAATTTCAGAATCTTTTCTGGCGGAAGTAGTAATTACCACTTCATCTAAGGCAAAACCCTGAGAAGCACTCATGGGTACATTGATTGTAGTAACTTTATCCGCGACGACCTCGACATCTGGTATTTCTACAGTTTCATAGCCTAAATAACTATACTGAACTGTGTAAACACCTGGCTCTAGATTCGCAATTTCATACAAACCATCAAAATCTGATGTTGTTCCTATTGTCGTTCCTTTAATTAGAACATTTGCAAAAGGTAATGGTTCGTCGTTTAATTCTTTGTCGGTAAGTTTACCAATAATACTACCTGTTCCTTGCGAAAGCACAGTTGTAGTGAATATTAATACTAATATGGTAAAAACGTTTTTCATTGTACGGTTTGTGGTTTAACGCTGCGCAAAGAAAGACATGTGTTGTAAAAGCTTTGTAAGGCGTAGGTTAAGAGTTTATTTTAAAAGTATTACCATAATGTTATCACATTAAATCAACGTTAAGAGATCAAAGTGTAATTGTATTATATTTACATTTGGGTAAACAACAAAGAAAAAACCATCCCGCGAAATAAGCTTTTGCAGTGAATTATTTAGACGATAAAAAGTTGAGGCGAATTGCATCTGAGCGGTTTCTAACACAAATTTATAACAGATGAAAACCAGTGATATTAGAATACTTTTGGTTGATGATGAACCTGATATTCTTGAAATTGTAAGTTATAATCTCGCTTCTGAAGGGTATGTAGTATTTACGGCCAAAAATGGTGTGGAAGGTGTCGCAAAAGCTAAAAAAAAACATCCCCACCTCATTATCTTAGATGTTATGATGCCTGAGATGGATGGTATCGAGGCCTGTGAAATTATGCGGAACACCCCTGGTTTAGAAAACGCTATTATTACCTTTCTTACAGCTCGTGGCGAAGATTATTCTCAAGTTGCCGGTTTTGATGCAGGGGCTGATGATTACATTACCAAACCTATTAAACCTAAAGTGCTTGTCAGTAAAGTGAAGGCTCTTTTACGAAGGTTGAAAGAAGATAAAGAAGATACTGAAGATATCGTGAAAGTAGGTAATATCGTCATTAATAGAGAAGAGTATAAAATTGTAAATGATGGTAAAGAAATTATATTACCTAGAAAAGAGTTTGAGCTTTTATCATTACTTACATCTAAACCTAGTAAAGTATTTAAAAGAGAGGTTATTCTTGACAAGGTCTGGGGAAATGAAGTTGTTGTCGGGGGTAGAACAATAGATGTTCATATTCGTAAACTAAGAGAGAAAATAGGAGACCATCACTTTAAAACTGTGAAAGGGGTAGGGTATAAGTTTGTTCTATAATGGCTATTAAGCTTAAAAAGTCATATAGATTTGCCCTGCGTTCCTCGCTATATATTTCAATCCTTCTTACGGTATCACTTTTACTGGTTTTCTGGATAACCGACAGTTTAGATTGGAAACAATTGTTGCTATTTTTGCCTATTTCTTTCCTGATTCCTTTCATTATTATTCAGACTAGGGTAGAACGCTTTATCTACCGCCGAGTAAAGAAAATATATGATGATGTTTCCTTACTGGAATCTTCTTCGTTTTCTTCAAGACCGGTAACCACCGATATGAAAACCTTAACTGAAGAAATTGGCAAATTTGCGAAGGATAAGAAGGTGGAAATAGACACGCTCAAGATTCGGGAAGAATATAGAAAAGATTTTTTAGGTAACGTGTCGCATGAATTAAAGACACCTTTATTTACGGTACAAGGCTATATTTTAACGCTTTTAGATGGTGCGCTAAAAGACAATAAAGTAAACGAAAAATACCTTAAAAGAGCGAGCAAAGGGGTAGAACGCCTAATCTATATAGTTAAGGACCTTGACCTGATTACAAAATTAGAAGTGGGCGATTTAAACCTTGAGAAAGAAGAGTTTGATATTATTGAGCTTATCAAGAATGTGTTTGAACTTTTAGAAATGAAGGCTGCTAAAAAACACATTACGTTGACATTTGATATGGCGTATGTCAACCCTATTTATGTGTTGGGTGATGACGAAAAAATTCAGCAGGTTTTAACAAACTTATTGGTCAACTCTATCAAATATGGTCACGAAAATGGCACTACTGAGGTTAGCGTAGAAAATCTTATAAAAAATAAGGTTATCGTAAGGGTGACGGACAACGGAGAAGGTATTTCAAGGGAGCATATCCCTAGACTTTTTGAGCGATTTTATAGGGTCGACAAAACGGGAAATAGAGATGTCGGAGGTTCTGGCTTAGGCTTATCCATAGTCAAGCACATTATAGAAGCTCACGGTGAGAAAATTTATGTGGAGAGTGAAGAAGATGTTGGTTCTGAATTTTCTTTTACCTTAGAAAAAGTATCTAAGCGAGATTAGCCCCCTAAAACAGTTCATTCTTATTGCTCTTGATAGTCGAGTCGTTTTAGATTTGATTAGTTTTGCCAAAAATTAAACAGTTGTTTTGGGAAGCAAGAATAAACTAAAGCGTTTTGCTGAAAATGAAACATTTTCGAATGTAATTCAACCTACTAGAGATGAAATTTTAAAGGGCTTTGAATTCAAGGGCAAATGGAATTCATTTTTTAAAAATGAGAACCCTATTGTATTGGAATTGGGTTGTGGTAAGGGAGAATATACCGTTGGTCTTGCAAAATTAAACCCCAATAGAAATTATATTGGAATTGATATCAAAGGAGCCCGCTTTTGGCGTGGTGCCAAAACGTCAATTGAAGAAAACATGAATAATGTTGCCTTTGTTAGAACACAAATAGAATTGGTAGACCAGCTATTTGAAAAAGATGAAGTTTCAGAGATATGGATAACTTTTCCGGATCCTCAAATAAAGTATAAAAGAACCAAACATAGAATGACCAATGAGGTCTTCCTTAAAAAATATCAAAAGATTTTAAAGCCTAACGGTATAATGCACCTTAAAACAGATAGTGAGTTTATGCATGGCTATACGCTTGGACTGTTACATGGTTTAAACTATGAAGTTATTTACGCTAACCACGATGTTTATAAAAACGAAGGCAGCCCCCAAGAAGTCCTAAAAATTCAGACTTTCTATGAAAATCAGTATCTTGAAAAGGGAAAACCAATAACCTATATCCAGTTTAGGATAACAAACTAAATGACACAACTGCTAACGCTTTTTTTAGCTACTTTTTCTGCTGCTTTTTTGGCATCCGCACCACCGGGGCTACTAAATGTAAATGCGGCAAAAACTAGTGTAGAAAAAGGGAAATCCAATGGTATTATTTTTGGATTAGGAGTCGCTCTAATGGTCATGTTACAAGTGTACTTGGCCGTTAGAATAGCCAAATACCTTTTAAGAAACCCAGAAGTAATAGCAATGTTGTTACAACTAGCCATAGTTGTATTTGGGGTACTTGCTATCTTTTTCTTTTTCAAGGCTAAGAAATCAAACAGCGAACCATTACAATTTGTTGAAGGTAAGAAGAGAAGCAGTTTTAGTAAGGGTCTGTTTTTGGCCGCAATAAACCTGTTGACCGTGCCCTATTATAGTGGATTAAACACCCTATTTAATTCACAAGGGTTTATGGATTATGAAATAATCGATGAGGTCATCTTTATTTTAGCGGCAGGTTTGGGTACTTTTTTGGTGATGTATTTGTACGTGTTTTATTTTAATAAAATGGAATGCAAATCAAACCGTTTTTCTAAAAATTCTAATTATATCTTGAGTGGCTTAATGTTGGTTTTACTTTGTATAACCCTAATACGTGTTTTTTATCATTAAATGGAAGAGAAAAACTTTTTCGATAAGGTTTACGAGGTGGCACAACAGATTCCCTACGGTCGTGTAACCTCCTATGGTGCCATTGCGAAATATTTGGGTGCGGCACGCAGCGCTAGAATGGTGGGTTGGGCCATGAACAATTCACTTACGAAAGATGTACCTGCTCATCGCGTAGTGAATAGAGTGGGTTTGCTTACCGGTAAACAACACTTTGACGGTACTAATCTGATGCAACAATTATTAGAGAATGAGGGTATACAAGTTGAAAACAATCAAATTATTGATTTTCAAAAACATTTTTGGGACCCTGGTAAAGAATTAAGGAATTAAGACATCAAAATTATCTCCTTTCCAATAATTTGAAGATTTTTTATTGACCGCTATTTTTTTTGCAAAACCTTTATCCACTAACTCTTCTAAATCTGTTCTTGCGGTTTGATTTGTTACTGAGAAAATTGTTTCTACTTCTTTTACGGTAAAAAAGCGATTCGAATCTTTTTCCAACCAAAAAAGTAACTGCGCTTGTCTTTCATTAACACCATCGATTTTAAAGAATTTAGATAGGTCTTTCTGTTGTCTTTTCTTTTTGGCAATGTATTTTTTTAGATCTTCAAATGCCTTGGTCAATACTTTTACTTGATAATGAACAAAGTAGGTAACATCCATATCATCTATTTCTGTGTAGATATATGCTTTTTCATATTGGGTCTTGGTTTCCATAATTACACGTGATATGGAAAGGTATTCTGTTAGCCAATAACCATTTTTGAGTAAATACCAATAAAACAAAGCACGTGCTGTTCTTCCATTACCATCATAAAAAGGATGTATATAGCCTATTAAAAAATGAAGAATGGACGCTTTTACTATAGGATGGATAAAGTTTTCTTTGGGATTGGAATTGAAAAATTCACAAAAAGATTCCATCAAAGCATTTAACTCTTCATGTTTTGGGGGAGTGTGTACAATTTCTCCAGTAATTTCATTCATCACATGAACATCATCAGTACTTCTTAAAATACCAATATGCTCATTTTCTAGAGTATTTTTGGTAACTATTTGATGAATTTCATAGAGTTTCGCTAAGGAAATATCCTCATTTTGGTTTTCACTGATGTATTGAATAGCTTGATAATTATTCATTATCATCTGCTCGGATTTGTTACGAGGTTTGGTTTTTTTACGTAACATTTCTTTCGCTTTGATACGGGTTGTAGTGGCACCTTCTATCATAGAAGAAAAGATAGATTCTTCCATTAAAGCGTTATTTAGATATTGGGCTTTGTCCAAATCTGAAAGTAACTGTTCTTTTTGAAGTCCAGCACCAAAGTTGAAGTCTAGGTAGTGGAGTTTTTGATGGAGGTATAAATTTGATGCATGATAATATATGATTTTATATTCTAAGCCTATTTCTCCAAATTGTGCTTCTAAATTTCTTTTGAACTTTGTTATTCCCCATAATTCTTCTACACCGAACGTTCTACTCTTTAGATACTTAATTTTATCCCAAAAGAGATACTCTTTTTCGATTTTTTGAAATACTGGTAACTGAGAAGTTTTCGTTACTATGTTTGCTATAGTCTTATTTGTTTTACTGAGTTTGACTTTTGGTGCTTTTTCAATCATAATCATCAATATTTCCTAATTTTTAAAAAATTAGGATAAATCATTATAAACCAAATATAGATCATTATTTGTAAATTTTTAAAAAATTAGGATAAATTAATAAATCGGCATTAATAATAGAACCTTATCATACCATCTTCATTTTCAATCTACCGACTTCTTAATCTGAGGCCTACGCCGTATCTTTGTAATTTAGAATCAATTTAAACGACTGTGCTTTTATAAGCTCAGAATCACTAGACAAATTTGATTAATGAAGATAGATAAGAAAGAAGTTTTAAAAGCTCTTGAGAATATTACAGTTCCTGGTGAAGGCCAAAATATGATTGAAAGTGGCGCGGTTACCAACGTTCAGGTTTTTGGCGATGAGGTAGAAGTAGATTTAACTATAAAAAATCCTAGTTTGCAGGCCCGCAAAAAAACCGAAGTTGAAATTTTAAAAATTATCCATGAAAAGGTATACGCAAAAGCTAAGATTAAGGTAAATCTAAAGGTAGAAGCAGCAACAAAACCCAAGGTCAATGAAATTAAAGGGAAACCAATACCAGGTATACAAAGTATTATAGCTGTCGCCTCAGGCAAGGGAGGGGTTGGTAAATCTACTGTCACGGCGAATCTGGCCGTTACATTGGCTAAAATGGGTTTTAATGTGGGTGTTTTAGATACTGATATTTATGGACCTTCTATGCCCATAATGTTCGATGTTGCTTTAGAAAAACCACTTTCTATCAATGTAGATGGCAAAAACAAAATGAAACCTGTAGAGAATTATGGTGTTAAATTATTATCCATCGGCTTTTTTACGCAGCCAAATCAGGCCGTGATTTGGAGAGGCCCCATGGCATCGAAGGCTCTAAATCAAATGATTTTTGATGCGCATTGGGGAGAACTTGATTTTTTATTATTGGATCTGCCCCCAGGTACCGGAGATATTCATTTGAGTATTATGCAATCACTTCCTGTGACCGGTGCAGTTGTGGTCAGTACTCCGCAAGAGATTGCTTTGGCAGATGCAAGAAAAGGCGTGGCAATGTTTCAACAAGAGGCAATTAATGTACCGGTTCTAGGGATTATAGAAAACATGGCGTATTTCACACCGGAAGAACTGCCCGAGAACAAATACCATATCTTTGGTAAAGATGGAGCAAAGCATTTGGCCGAAGATTTAAAAGTTCCGTTTTTAGGGGAGGTTCCTTTGGTTCAAAGTATTAGGGAAGCAGGAGATGTAGGAAGACCGGCTGCATTGCAAACTGCTACACCGACCGAAGTAGCTTTTGAGGAATTGACCAAAAATGTAGTGCAAGAATTGGTGAATAGAAATACGGCTTTACCACCAACGGAAGCAATTAAAATCACAACAATGGCAGGCTGTGCCGCTGTTAAAAAATGATTCTTATGACATCAGAAGAAGTAAGATTAAATGTAGAAAAAGCATTAGAAGAAATTCGTCCTTTTTTGCAAAATGATGGAGGGGATATTTCTTTGATATCTATCGATAATGACACATCGGTAAAAGTAAAATTAGAAGGTAACTGTATCGGTTGTAGTGTTAATCAAATGACATTGAAAAGCGGTGTTGAGATGACCATCAAAAAATATGTACCTCAAATTGAAGAAGTAATTAACCTTAGTTAAATCGTATAAGTCATAGTTTCCCATAGACTACACTACTTAGTTTTGACCAATTCTAAGAGATTTTCATGATTAAAACAGATATA
This sequence comes from Croceitalea sp. W27, assembly GCF_055693185.1. NCBI lineage: Bacteria > Pseudomonadati > Bacteroidota > Flavobacteriia > Flavobacteriales > Flavobacteriaceae > Croceitalea > Croceitalea sp. W27. Next base: position 1,804,471 of record NZ_CM146327.1, on the reverse strand, counting down.
TTGATAATTGGCGCGGGCCCAACAGGGCTTTTTGCTGTTTTTGAAGCAGGACTTTTAAAACTAAAATGCCATCTTATTGATGCATTACCCCAAGCAGGTGGGCAATGTTCAGAGATTTATCCTAAAAAACCGATATATGATATCCCAGGTTTTCCAGAGGTTTTGGCGGGAGACCTGGTCGATAATTTAATGGAACAGATTAAACCTTTTCAACCTGGCTTTACACTTGGGGAACGCGCAGAAACGATAGAAAGGTTAGCCGATGATTCTTTTGTAGTAACTACAACGAAAGGAACAAAACATAATGCCCCAATTGTTGCTATTGCTGGAGGCTTAGGTAGTTTCGAGCCTCGTAAGCCAAAATTGGAAAATCTTGAATTTTTCGAAGATAATGGAGTGGCCTACATTATAAAAGATCCAAAGGTTTACCGTAATAAAAAAGTATTGATTGCCGGGGGGGGAGATTCCGCTTTAGATTGGTCTATTTTTTTAGCTGATGTAGCTGATGAGGTGACTTTAGTACACCGCAGAAATGAATTTAGGGGTGCGTTGGATTCCGTTGAGAAAGTGCAAGAGCTTAAAAATGCTGGTAAGATAAATCTAATTACTCCTGCCGAAGTTATCCAACTAAAAGGAGAAAATAGTTTAGAAAGTGTTGTAGTTCAAAAAACTGATACAAAAGATAACATTGAGGTTCAAGTAGATAATTTTATTCCACTTTTTGGGCTTTCGCCTAAATTAGGACCTATTGCAGACTGGGGACTTGAGATTGAAAAAAATGCTATTAAAGTTGATAATACATTGGACTATCAAACCAATATTCCCGGTATCTACGCCATTGGAGATGTGAACACGTATCCGGGTAAATTGAAATTGATTCTCTGCGGATTTCACGAAGCTACTTTAATGTGCCAAAGTGCCTATCAGCGTATTTTTCCAGATAAGAAATATGTCATGAAATATACCACAGTAGGGGGTGTAACCGGCTTTGATGGCAGTAAAAAAGAAGCACCTAAAGCAGTTGTGAAAGCAATAGATTGATTTTAGAATTCAGTAATTAGGGAAAAGGTATTAGTTCAATGGGAGTAAAACGGTTTGAGGATTTATTGGTATGGCAAAAATCACAAGACTTTGCAGTAAATATTTACCGTAATTTTACTTTACAAAAAGATTATTCTTTTAAAGACCAAATCTCTAGGGCCTCTGTTTCAATATCAAATAATATTGCAGAAGGATTTGATAGAAGAACAAATCCCGATTTTATTCGATTTCTATATATAGCAATGAGTTCAAATAGTGAGGTGCGTTCAATGTTATACCTGTCTGAAAGATTAGAATATCTGAGTTCAGAGAATGTTAAAAAGTTGATTGACCAATCAAATGAAATTTCAAGAATGATTTACGGACTAATCCAATCAATGAAGTAGCTTTTAGTTAACTTATTCCTAACTACTAAATCCTGTTATGGACATAAAAATTAAAATAACCGACCGCGAAGGAGTTTTGCATGAGATTGATGCACCAACAGACATGAATATGAACTTGATGGAAGTGGTTCGTTCATACGAACTAGCTCCAGAAGGTACAATAGGTATTTGCGGCGGTATGGCCATGTGTGCATCATGCCAATGCTATATCAAATCTGAACATGATTTGCCAGAAAAATCAGACGATGAAGATGCCATGCTTGCTGAAGCGTTCAATGTAGAAGACAATTCTCGTTTGGGCTGTCAAATTCATATTACCGAAGAGCTAAATGGACTTGAAGTGGAATTAGCCCCAGAAGAAATTTAAAAATGACCTTCCTCAAAATGCTTTTTTCTCTAAAAATTTCTTTTTCTACGTTTTGATTTATCCATAGCAATCTAATATCTAAAAGCAAAGCGGTCTAGTATCTCATGTCTCTTTTTATATCCTTGCCTGATACGTAAACAAATTATAATACCTTCCTTCTTTAGCAATCAACTCATCATGAGTTCCTTGTTCCGCTATTCTACCATTTTCAATCACTAGAATCTGGTTTGCTTTGCGGATAGTACTTAAGCGGTGCGCTATTACAAAGGTTGTTCTTCCTTTGGTAAGTTCCGCCAAACTTTTTTGAATCAAAGCTTCACTTTCCGTGTCCAAATTAGAAGTTGCTTCATCTAAAATTAAAATTCTAGGATTCGCTAAAACAGCTCTTGCAATAGCAATACGTTGCCGTTGACCCCCTGAAAGCTTTACACCACGTTCTCCGATTAGGGTGTCTAATCCATCATCAAAACGGTCAGTAAATTCATCTACATAAGCAGCTTTTACAGCTGCCTTAAGTTCCTCTTCTGAAGCATTTGGTCTTGGGAATAGAATATTAGCTCGAATAGTTCCTTCAAAAAGGAAATCATCCTGTAAAACAACTCCTAAAAATTGTCGAAAACTGGTTAGATCAACCTTGGCCAAATCATTGCCATCAATAGTGATTTCTCCTGAATCGGGATTTAAAAAACTCGCCGCCAAACCTGCAATGGTCGATTTGCCCGAACCAGAGCTGCCTACCAAGGCGATTACATCACCTGATTTGGCTTCAAAACTAATGTTATGTAAAACATCTTTATCTTCTTCATAGGCAAAAGAAACATCTTTAAAAGCTACGTCTCCATGAATAGTTGAAAGTTGAATAGTTCGGTCTTTCTCGTCAGATTCTGAAGTTTCGTTCATTAATTCTTCTGTACGGTCAAGACCAGCTAGAGCTTCTGTTAACTGGCTACCAATATTGCTCATTTGAACAATAGGGGCGACCATTAAGGCCAATAAAAAAGTAAATTCAAAATACTCTCCTGTTGTCAATTCTCCCTGCATCATTTTATACCCGCCATAACCCATCATAATTCCGGTTGTGGCCAAACCTAAAAGAAAGGTAGACGAACTGGTCATCACCGCAGTGGCAGTCAAACTCTTCTTTACATTTTGATAGAGCCTATCTACACCGCTTTCAAAAACTTTTCCTTCTTGTTCTTCTGCATTGAAACCTTTTATCACTCTAATTCCACCAAGGGTTTCGGTTAGTCGGCCTTTAACTTCGGCGTTTATTTTACCACGTTCTCTAAAAACTGGGCGGATTATTTTAAATGCTTTTAAGGCTATAAGTGCGAATGCAATTAACGGAACAAAAGTTAATAAGGTCATAGTTGGGCTAATACGCAATAGTAAAATCAAAGAAACTACAGCTGTTATAGTTCCTCCTACTAATTGTACCAATCCGGTGCCGATTAAGTTTCGAACCCCCTCAACATCACTCATGATTCGAGAAACCAGAGCGCCCGATTTTGTATTATCAAAAAAACGTATGGGTAGCGAAAGTACTTGCTTTTGAACCTGTGCTCTGAGTTCAGAAATCATATATTGGGCTTGAATACTTAATACTTTGGTAAGCAAGAATGACATAACCGCCTGCACCAAAAACGATAGAATTACCACAATGACCAGAATCTTGAGTAAGTCGTAATCTTTATTGGGTACAATATCATCTAAAAAGTAGCGTAGTGAAACCGGAGCTACAAAGCTGGCTGCCTTACTTATAACGATTAACAATAAACCGATAAAAACTAGTTTTCTTCGAGGCCATATTATGGTCTTGAAGGCTTTTAAGATGCTTACTTTTTTCTCTGCCATTAAAATTGTTTGAAATAAGAATTGCAAGGTACTTGAAATTGAAGAGAAAACAGATACCTAACCCATGCTTGTTGGTCTTAGTTTATTTTTTAAATGGCTGACGTATCTTTATAAGATAACTGCTGACCGTACTATGATCAAGAAAGGTATCTTATTTCTCTCTCTACTGCTTTCGTTTTTTAGTTTTTCACAGAATATTTATCCAGAATTACGTGAAATAGTTACCGACAGTGCACGAATATTTACACCAAACCAGTTAGAAGATTTAAAAACAAAACTTTACAATTTTGAGTCTGAAACCACCAATCAATTGGCAGTATTAACGGTACGGGAGTTAGGCGGAGAAACTATTGAAACCTATGCTAATAAGGTCTTTAACCAAAATGGTCTTGGTCAGAAAGATAAGGACAATGGCCTACTGATACTTTTTTCTCGTAATGATAGAGAGGTGAGAATTGAGGTTGGCTACGGCCTAGAACCTTATATTACCGATGCGGTGGCGTCAAGAATTATTAGGAATACTATGATTCCCAGTTTTAAGGAAGAGTTTTATTTTAAAGGAATAAACGAGGCAGTTGACAAACTGATTCTTTATTTAAAAAATCCTGAAGCCCTTGAAGAACTTAAAGAAAAGATGGTAGCTGAGGAACAGAAAAATAGAAATATCGGATTGGTATTTTTAATAGGATTTTTATCAATTTTTGCGGGGGTAGGCGGTTTTTTCTTTTTTAAATCATACAAAGGTCTAATAGAACTATTTAGAGGAATTTTCATAGGTAAACTTGGTTTTTTCTATGGGTTGTTTATGATACCTTTTAGTCTGTTTCCCATCCTTTTTGGTCTAATTTTTATTGCTGTGCCAACCGTAATCGGTCTTGGGTTTTATGGCTTCGACTTTGAGAAGTATTCGTATGTGCTAGAACAACCCCAAAAGTTGCTTTGGGCATTGGTCCCATTTTTAGGTATAGCTATGTTGATTGCCTTAATAAAGATTAAGCTTTATGGAAAAGAAAATGTAAAAATCTCATGGCTTAAAAATGATAAAAGCTACGTTCGAAAAACTTTTTCATCTTCTGGTTCACATTCATTTGGTTCAAGTTCTGGCAGCAGTTCAAGCGGTTTTTCGGGTGGTGGTGGCAGTTCAGGTGGAGGTGGGGCAAGCGGAAGTTGGTAATTAGTAAATAGCAACTAATTCTTGTATTTTCATGGTGTAAAACAAAATCTCCTATGCGCTCTAGCTATTTCATTTTTATATTTCTCATTACGTTTTCTTGCAAGACAAAACCGGAACCAAGAACGGAAGTTGAACGTTGGCAAGATCAAGCCCAAAACATTGAAATTATCCGTGATGACTATGGTGTGCCCCATATTTTTGGAAAAACAGATGCAGATGCTGTTTTTGGACTTTTGTACGCACAATGTGAAGATGATTTTAATCGTGTTGAGCAAAACTATATTTGGGCAACAGGTAGGCTTGCCGAGGTAGAAGGTAAAGATGCACTTTACAGTGATTTAAGGGCCAAACTATTTATGACCGAAGCCCAGGCAAAAGCCAACTACGAAAAAAGCCCAGAGTGGTTGAGAAAGCTTTGTGATGCTTTTGCTGATGGCATCAATTACTACCTACACACCCATCCGGAGGTCAAACCAAAACTATTGACCCGTTTTGAACCATGGATGCCAATGTATTTCAGTGAGGGTTCTATTGGCGGTGATATTGAACGTATTTCCACTCGAAAGATAAAAGCTTTTTATGAAAGCGAGATGGAAGTTCCGCAATCTGAATTAATTAGCATTCGAAAAGAAGAAGAGATGGCTGAGCCTCAAGGTTCAAATGGTATTGCTATTTCTGGTGAATTAACACAATCTGGCAATGCGATGTTATTGATTAATCCCCATACTTCGTTTTATTTCAGGGGAGAAGTTCATGTAGTCAGTGAAGAAGGACTTAATGCCTATGGAGCGGTTACTTGGGGGCAGTTTTTTGTCTACCAAGGATTTAATGAGAAAACAGGTTGGATGCATACTTCTACCTATACAGATGTGATGGATGAGTTTAAGGAAAACATTACTTCGCTAGATGGAAACATCATGTATCAATATGGTGAAGAATTACGGCCTGTTGAAGTTTCAGAAATAAGTTTAAAATACCAAGATGATGATAGTCTTAAAATAAAAAGCTACCCGGCATATCGAACACACCATGGCCCCATTACGCATATGGCGGATGGAATGTGGACGGCATCTGCTATGATGTGGGAACCTGTAAAAGCTTTGGAACAATCTTTTATTAGAACAAAGCAAAACGGGTATAAAGGTTTTCGTGATATGATGGATATTAGAACCAACTCTAGTAACAATACAGTATATGCAGATGCTGGCGGGAATATTGCCTATTTCCATGGAAATTTTGTCCCTAAACGAGATGTTAGTTTTGATTACTCTAAACCGGTTGATGGTTTCAATCCTAAAACAGATTGGCAAGGATTGCATACTGTAGATGAAAATATTTTAGTCCTAAACCCTGAAAATGGGTGGATTCAAAATTGCAATTCAACCCCATATACTTCGGCAGCCGAGTTTAGCCCTAAAAAGGAGGACTATCCTTATTACATGTCTCGTGATCAAGAAAACTTTCGAGGTGTTCATGCTATAGAGTTACTTAATGATAGGGATGGTTATACTTTAGATAGCATAATTCAACTGGCTCATGACCCATATTTGCCAGCTTTTGAAACATTAATCCCGGGTTTGATAAACGCATACAATCGTTATGATGACAAAAACCCAAAACTTCGAGAAGCAATGAAAATTTTGGAAAAGTGGGATTATAAAACTTCAAAAGAATCCATTGCAATGACTTTGGCTCATTTTTACGGAACCCGTTACTATCAAGAAGGCAAATATGAGAAAGGTATGACTGCAATGGAAAGAGTGCAATTTTGGGGAAGTGAACCCGGTGAGCAATTGAAAATTTTTGAAAAAACAATAGATCAACTGACTGAGGATTTTGGTACTTGGCAGATGCCGTGGGGTGAGGTAAATCGGTATCAACGTTTGAATGGGGATATCCGTCAGAATTTTGATGATAGTAAACCAAGTATTCCTATTGGTTTCGCTTCTGGCAGATGGGGGGCTTTAGCAGCTTATGGAGCAAGATATACAACAGAAGGGGCTAAGAAATTATACGGCACACGGGGTAATAGTTTTGTCGCTGCGGTCGAATTTGGAGAAAAAGTAAAAGCAAAAACGATTCTAGCGGGTGGGCAAAGTGGCAACCCAAAATCACCTCATTTTAATGACCAGATTCAGAAATATGCCGATGTGGATTGGAAAGAGGTACCTTATTATAGGGAAGATGTTTTAAAAAGGGCCAAAAGAACATATAGACCAGGAGAGTAATTATTCTTCTCCTTCTTTAATTACGATCATACTCGCTTTAGAACCTGTAGATAAGTTCCACTTGTTGTTATGTATGATTTTACCTAAATCGTCGGTAATTATGACTTGAGCGGTATTAGGGCCAGATGACCCCTGATTTAATGCTTCGAAATCTATTCGATTAAAGCCTTTTGTTAAGTCAATATTTATGCCTTTATAAGAACCGGTGAGTAAAATATTTGGTTCTACCACTTCACCATTTAAATAAATCTTGACGCGATCACCATCTACATATTCATGGTCTCTACAGACGATACCTATAAATTTGGCCCCGGTTTTAACATCGCCTAAATATTGATCTCCAAAATGTTCTTTAGACCCTTTTTTCTCTCTAACTCCAACCTTTGGGTCAATGACTAAATCGTGTCCTGCACGCACCAATTCTCTAGTAGGTAACATTTGAATTGTTGGCTTATTATTTTTAGAGGTGAGGTTTTCATCCAATACAGAGGGCATTCTTAATGATGTACCTTTATTACTGGCTTTAACATCGAGATTATTCTTGGCACCAACCTTTAAAGGTTTGGTGGTAGGAATATCACCTTGAGCAATAGAGACATTGCAAAAGAAAATGAAAACCAGAAATAGAAAAACATGTTTCATGTAAAACTAAGTCGAAATAGATTAATAAAGTTAACAAATACCCTGCCATAGTCTTGATAAAGAGCTGTTAAAACTGCGCTACATTCGACAAAGGGTTCTTTTTTAATCCGAATAATGGGTGTAAAAAAGGGATTCTTAAAATTATCAAATCATAAATCAACCAGCTTAGTCCAAATGTGCCAACAATCAATATAGAAGATTTTGCAATAAAGCTCCAATTCAAATCGATTAAATAATAAGCAATAATTATTGTAATGGTTTGATGCAATATATAGAATGGATAAACTGCTCTGTTGGCATAAGCTATTTTCTTACTTGGTTTATTCAGATACTTTGCGGCAAAACCAAAAAGTACTAAAATCCAAGACCAAATATTGATGACTTTTAGTAGGGCTTCCGTAAAATGAATTACGAAGCCGTCTTCAAAGAAAGACCAAATTACTGCTTGCCCTAAAAAGGCAAAACAACCTATGGCCAAGGCTTTTATCTTAATCTTTTTTAATCTGTCCCAAAAAACTTGCCCTGTGGCAATTAAAATAAAGCCATAAAAAAATAAAACGATACTAAAGCTAAAGTTAAACCAATCATCAATCAAGGCATGTGTAACATCAAAAAAAGGTTCCATAAAGGCTTCTAGCAAGTACAACGGAATTATGAAGAGGTATAAGTTTATAGGCTTTTGAATTAATTTTTTCACCCAACTAATCAATTTTGTTTCTCTTCTTTTTATGTAAATAAATGCTGGACTTAAAATAAGTGAGAAACATAGAAGATAAGGCAGAAACCACAAATGGTGCCAGCTAATATTTCCTTTAGGGTAGGTGCCGCCCCTAAACAAGGCTTTTTGGTAAAACTCTAAATACGAACCAACGAATTCACTATTAACGATTCTTTCAATATAAATTTGTGGTGGTACAATTAGTAGCATTCCAACTAAAAGAGGGATGCCTAAACGTTTAATACGTTCTAAAGAAAATTGTCTCAAATTTCTCTTTGAAAGGGCATAATAGGTACCCATGCCAGATATTACAAACAGAATAGGCAATCGCCATTGGTTTAAAAATGCCATTGGCCAACGGAGCCAATTATAGGTTTCGTTATTTTTAATATGCCAACCCCAGGGAACAAAAAACATTCCTACATGATAAAATATAAGAAGGGCAAATACAATAACTCGTAACCAATCTAAATCATATCTTCTAACAGTTTTTTCCATGACTAATTTGTTTTAGCCAAAGATGAAGTCTATGGTTCGAATCTTGAAATTTTTTGGTTTTGAAAATGTACTGAATTACAATTCAGGAGAACTTAGGTTAGTTTTGGTGCTTTCTTCCTTTTACAAACACTAATGGAGAAGTGCCAACATGTTTTTTAAAAGCATTGTAAAAGGCAGATTTAGAATTAAAGCCTACAGAGTTACCAATTGCTTCAATGGTTAAATGGGAAAAATTTGAATCGAGAAGTCTTTCTTTAGTGACTTCAACACGCTTTTTATTGATATAATCGTTGAAGTTGATTCCTTCCTTAGTATTAATTGCTTTTGAAACGGAGTTGGGATTACTGTTCAGCTTTTCTGAAAGCTCTTTTAAGTTTGCTTTTTCTGAAAGAAAGTATTTCGTGGAATAGATATAGCCCTCTATTTTGTCAAAATCTACTGTTTGACTTTTTAAAGTTTCGTATTTGTCTGCAAACCATGATTTTTCAAAAAAACGAGATTCCATAAAAATCACATAGGACGTGGAAAAAGCAATTAGAGTTTGTACCATTCCAATATAATGGTCGCCACCATCATCGTCATAATTATACAAGACAAGAAATATAATTCCCAATAAGATACATAATAAAATTGCTGAGTTTCGGGTAAACAAGTATTTGTTTAAGTTGGCTTGGTGCGGTATTTCTTTTATTCGACTGCGTTCTCTCCAAACCAATCTAAAAACCAATATTGAATAGAATGAAAAACTGAAAAGGATGAGCCAGTCAAATTCATCTTTGATCCAATGATAATTGTAGTTAAATGTATCGGGTACGCTTGCAGTTTCAAGCTGATCATAGTAGGCCCCTAAATATGCATTAAGCTTTACCGATTTTGGGGCAGTATAAAATGAAAATTGGGTTACTGCATAAAAAAGTGGAATTATAAAATGTGGTAATTGCTTTCTAAAGACTGGAAATTCCCTTTTTATGGCACAATAGATAAACAAATAAAAAGTAGGGGCAATCATAAGCACGAACGATTCGGTAGAGTCATTAAAAATCAATCCATATTTAATAAGGCCTGTATAACATAAATAAGTGTCAAGAAAAACAAGCGCTTGAAAGAATAAGGACCAACCTAAGAATAAGATTGCAGAATTATTTTTAGTACGGATAAATAACAATAAGCTGAGAAAAAAACCTTGAACAATACCCAAAAACATAAGCTGCGACGCAAGATTATGTCTTATGGGGATCTGGTCTATTATATGCTGAATGCTATCCAATTTTAGTTTTCTATATAATCAATCAACTTTTCTGGGCCTTCCAACACCAAACGTACAATTTGTAAAGTGCCATCTGGCTTGGTAGCTATTTGCCATTTTATTAAGGTGATTTGGCCGTTTTCAACCTCAATACCAGTTATACTTCTTGGATGGACACAGCTACCATCGTTAAAAAAAGGAATTTGGCCTGGCTCCGGAAAACGGGGTCTATGGGTATGCCCAGCGATGGTTATTTTTAAATCTTTCTTTAAGATCCAGCGTTTAATCCGCTTTTCGATTCTGATAAGTTCTTTATAATTTTTGGCAGGACTAGTCGGGTCTGCTATACCCACAACCTGTAAAGGTTTCCATAAAATACGAACTAAAAAACGTCCAATACGCCAACATCTGTAGTTCCACCAATCTGCTTGATGTCCATGCATGCAAAAAATTTCCTGTCCGGTTTTTTCATGGGTAAGCAGCAATGCCTCGCTATAGGTTAAGCCTTCAAAAAGTTCTTTGTCTACCCCATCAATAGGCTCAAAATAGCTTGATAGATGTTTGTCTACGTAGGCCTGATCACGATAAACCATATCGTGATTGCCCCAAACCATGTGTAATCTATTTTCTAAGTGAAATTGACGTAAGAGCTTATAAACGTTTTTATGTGCTTCAAAAAGGGATTCAAAATTCAAGTTCTCCCAAAGTTCATCTCCATCACCAAGCTCACAGTACTGAAAACCTTGGTTGTAATAATGATTCAAGGCATGAAAATAAATGTTTCTATTGTTGGCAAAATCGTCCGCAAAACTATTGTCGCCTCGGTGACAATCACTAAAAAAAACCAACTTGGTAGCATCATTGAAAGAAATCCGCTTTGCGGCGGCGTAGGCATTGTTCAATCTTGAAAATGAAGACATGCTTTAAATTTCTTTAAATATCATAAAAAAGCACTCAAAACCATAAAGATTACGTTAACAATAACGTATTTCTTCTTTTTGTAATTTTACTAGAGAAACCGAGACCAATAGAGGTATGAAACAGGATTACAATGGTGAGGCACCTATGGTGCAGCTGGTTAGTTTTAATAAGCTCCTTAATCATTATGATGAGCAGCTGAAAAGCAAAGATAAATCGCTGGTGGCAAGGGCAAAGTATGTGCTTGAACAACAAGCACCGTATCCTGAACTAAGAGATGGCTTTGATGACCTTTCCGTTTTGGAGAAAAGAAAAGAGGTCATTAGCACTATTTTGGCAGATACCTTTTCGCCGGTTTTAACTCATAATGAGATTAAAACTGCCTCAATAGCATTTGAAAATTTGGTCTTTAATTCGTCAAAACGTTTTCAAAAAATTATTGAAGATGCAGGAGAGGGTTTTGAGCTTGAGATGAGAAATATGCCCGATCATTTGCATTACATCATGCAATGCACGGTTATTTTGGGTTTCTATTATGGCTATATGCTCGATTTTAAAAGACCGCTTTTTTATGATATTCCTGATAAAAATGGTGTTATGCGCCATTATCGCATTTTGTACAATGCCGATTTTATGGAGATTATTCCGACGGAAAAAGCAAAAAAACTAAATCAGAACGATGTTGATGAACTACTAGAGAATTTTGAAGACTTAGAGCTTTGGAAAGAGAAAATACCGCCTAATAGTTTTATATCAAAAGGTTTCGTTATTTCGAATATGTTCGATGTAACGGCCGAGCATTCCATCTCTGAAATAAAGTCGACTCTCATAGGGAGCAACAAGCGCGGGAGTGATAATTTCATGCTTGATTTTCAAAATACATTTAGTTCTCTCTTTAATTTGAACGGAATAAATGTAGGTTTTGCAGGCTATGACCCAAACACCAATAAATTTCTTAAAATACATGGTAAGGGAATAGAAAGCTATCTTTTAAAAGGGCAAGAAATGGAGTCATGTGACGCGATGTTATGTGATTATTCTTATGGAAAGCTATTGAAAGACAGTACATATTACGCTATTTCGAATGTGGAGAAATATTATAAGAAATCTAAGGGTAAGGTTCAACCCTATAAAAACCTATATGAACAAGGTATTAAAAGTGCTATTCTAGCCCCAATTGCGGATAAAGGAAATCTTTTGGGAGTGTTAGAATTGGTATCCACAAAGGTAAACGAGCTCAATAGTATAAACGCAAATAAGCTCGTTGATGTTATGCCATACATTGTATCTGCGGTACTAAGATCTATTGAAGAAGAGCAGAATTTGATAGATGCAATCATACAGCATGAATGTACAACAGTACACTCGTCGGTTTATTGGAAATTTCAAGAAGAGGCCAAAAGATTTATGACGGATGAACTTAGTGGCAATCAACCGGCATTTAAAGAAATAGTTTTTAAAGATGTATATCCGCTATATGGTCAAATAGACATTAAAGATTCTTCAAGGGAACGTAATTTGGCTATTCAGCGAGATTTAATGATTCAACTTTCAGAGATTAATTCCATCTTATCAGAGGCATTAAAGAAATTTAAGTTGCCGATTTATGAAGAGCTTCAATTTCGGGTAAATGATTACCTAGAAGAGATAAAAGAAACCTTATATACAAATAGTGAACAGGCTATTTTCGACTTTGTACAGGAAGAAATCAACCCTGTATTTCATCATTTAAAGCGTGAAGATAAATACTTAAATGATTTGATCATAGGCTACGAGAGTGGTATTGATATGGGTACGGAATCGTATTACGATCATCGCCGTAATTACGATGAAAGTGTTATGGAAATAAACAAGAAATTGGCCGCTATGCTTGATAAAAAACAGATAGAGGCGCAAGAAATGTTCCCGCATTATTTTGAGCGTTATAAGACTGATGGCGTAGAGCATAATATGTATATCGGGAAGGAAATTGCAAATGATAGAAATTTCGATTCTCTTTATCTCAATAATTTGAGGTTGTGGCAGTTGCAGGTAATGGTTGAAATGGAAAATAAACATTATGAGTTAAAACCGAACCTTCCCTTACAATTAGATGTTGCTTCTTTGATGTTGGTATATAGTACTCCCTTAGCTATTCGTTTTCGAATGGATGAGAAAAAATTTGATGTTGACGGCACCTATAATGCGCGCTATGAGATAATTAAAAAACGTATAGATAAGTCATATATCAAAGGAACCAATGAACGCTTGACCCAGAAAGGCAAGCTTGCCATTGTTTATTCCCAGAGGAAAGATGAGAAAGAGTATTTACGATATGTAAAATTCTTAAAGTCTAAAGGATACTTCACCGACAAAATTGAAATAGTTGAACTTGAAGGTCTACAAGGCGTAACCGGTCTTAAAGCAATACGTGCAGAGATTCTTTACAAAACAAACAAAAAGTCTACGAAGACATACACTTATAATGATTTAATGGAGGAATTAGAATCGTAGTTATATTGCTATTCTATCTGGCCCAAAAAAACGAAAGGCTATTCCAAAAGCTAGAACAGAAATTACGATACCTATTATAAAAATGGTATAAGTAAGTCGTAGTATTTTATATTTCCTATTGAGAACTAAACCAAGAAAGTATAAGTCTTTAGTTAAAGATGAATAAATAAATTTATTGTCTTTAACTAGTTCTTGTATGGCCCATTCGTATTCAGACAAACTCATTTTATGAAAGTTGCCAAAGAATAGAAGATTTACTTTTTTCTTTTCTACATCTTCTTTCGTGAATTTTCCACTGGTAACATTTGGTCTTGTTGCTAGAACCGCCAAAACCATAGAAATAACACTAAAGGTGATGAAAATCAATGTTGGATAAATTAAATAGCCATTTGAAGGATTATCTAATTTCGGTATAAGGTTAGATAGTGCAACAGAAATAATAATAGCGTTTACCGATAATAAGATGTTGGCTTTGGTATCGGCAATATCACTAAGTGTCAAATGATTTTTTAAGGTAACCCTGAACAAGGTCTGAATGCCCCTATCTGGGCTCTCACTTTTATATTTGGCCTTAAGCTGTTCTTTTTTAGCTATTTGTTTTTCAGTTTTTTTATCTTTTAGTAACCTTTTCAGATTTTTTTTCTTGGCACTATCCCAATTCTCCTTTGCATAAGTAGTATAAAACTGATGCTCGTTTCTGAACATTTTAATATTCTCATTTCGCCACTGCTTTTCGCTATAATTGGCAATACCCAACATTTTTAATTCTTCTTTTAAAAAGTCTGTTGTTTCCCAATAGCTTTTCTGGGCAAAATGTGAAGAATCGGCGTCTCTTATTATTTTTTCACTAATATTTTGCGGCAAATAGTGGCGCTTTGTGGCCATTATCAAACTTCCTACTTCTTTTATATCTTCTTTTGGATAGGCTTCTTTTTCTAAAAATTCAGTTGCTATTTTACAGCTGGCTTCTTCATGATTTTCAACTCCAGTGGTATAACCAGTATCATGAAACCACGCGGCCACCAGTAACCTTTCATGATCATCATTGTTTAAATCATGATTTTCAAGCAGCACTTTAGTGCTTTTGACAACACGTTGTGTGTGTTTTAAATTATGGTACAGAAATTTTTTATCAAGTTTATCTTTTAGAATTTGGGTGACAAATTCTTCAGCTTTTTGAACAATCTCTGACATAGTTGTATATTGAATAATCCAAAATACGAAATTTTGGAACGAAGCCCTTTGATATGAAAAAAATTTACCTAACCACTTTGGTATTACTTATAGTAAGTTGCGCAACTTACAAGCCAAAATATGCAGAAGAATTTTCTGGGCAATCAGTAGATAGTAATAAAGAGGCAATACATACTTTTTATTTAATCGGCGATGCAGGATTGTCGCCAATAGGGGAAATGAACCCAATTCTTAAATCTTTTAAGTCTACATTAGATGCCGCACCTTCGAACAGTACTGCGATATTTTTAGGGGATAATATTTATCCTGCGGGCTTACCCGACAAAAAAGATTCGACCAGGGCATATATTGAAGCTAAAAGTCACCTTGATGCACAATTGAAAACATTGGTGAATTTTAAGGGAAATCCAATTTTTATTCCAGGAAATCATGATTGGTACAATGAAGACTTAGAAGGCCTGAAAAGGCAAGAGAAATATGTAGAGAAATACTTAGAGGATAAAAAAGCCTTTTCTCCTGATAATGGTTGTCCAGTTGAGGAGATTGAGATAAATGATGAGATAACACTTATCGTGATAGACACCGAATGGTTTCTTACGAATTGGGATAATAAACCAGATATAAATGACGATTGTGAAATAAAGGATAGAGAGCGTTTTTTCTTGGCAATGGAAGACGCCATAAAAGACAATAGTCAAAAGACGACTATTATCGCCATGCATCATCCGATGTTTTCTTATGGTTCGCATGGTGGTCAATATTCTTTTAAACAACACATATATCCAAGCAATGGAAAAGTGCCGTTACCAATTATTGGAACTGTTATTAACCTTCTAAGAAGAACTTCAGGTGCTTCCATAGCTGATATTCAGAACAAACGTTACAATCAACTAAAAAAGCGTCTGGTCACGCTGGCACAATATTCAGATAAGGTCATTTTTGCTTCTGGTCATGAACATACATTGCAATATATAGTTGAAGAGAACACACCACAAATTGTCAGCGGCTCTGGTGCCAAGAAAGGGGCTACGAGATTATTGAACGGTAGTAAATTCTCAAGTGGTCAGACAGGCTATGCCATTTTAGAGGTTTATAAAGACGGTTCTTCTAAAGTTCGATTCCATGGGGTTGAAACTAACAAAGAAAGTTTGTTATACAGTACTCAGGTACTACCACCAAATAGAGAAAAACAAAAATTCAGTGGGGAATCGGAATTTCCTGAATTTGTCGAAGCTTCAATCTATACAAATGAAGAAGTAGATAAAACAGGTTTTTTTAAAACTATATGGGGTGAGCGTTACAGAAAGTATTATGCTACAAAAGTAAAAGCCCCGACCGTTAATTTAGATACATTAATGGGAGGCCTTAAACCTGTAAGAAAAGGAGGTGGACACCAATCGAAGTCTTTACGACTTGAGCATAAAGATGGCAGGCAATTCGTTATGAGAGCACTTAAAAAAAGTGCAGAACTCTATTTACAGGCGCTAGCTTTTCAAGAAGAATATATAGTAGGGGATTTTGAAGGAACGATTACTGAAGCCATATTACAAGACTTTTATACTGGCGCACATCCTTATGCACCATTTACGATAGGTGAACTATCAGACGCCGTTGGTGTATACCATACAAACCCAAGACTTTATTATATACCTAAGCAAGCAGCGTTAGAAGATTTCAATAAAGATTTTGGTGATGAGTTGTATATGATCGAAGAACATGTTTCTGATGGTCATAACTTACAGAGTTTTGGCTACACCAAAAAAATTGAAAGTACGGATGATTTAATGAAGAAACTTCGAAAAGACGAAGATTATAAGATAGATGCAACGGCTTACGCACGTGCTAGACTTTTTGATATGATGATCGGTGATTGGGATAGGCATGTGGATCAGTGGCGTTGGGCCCAGATGAAAGATGATAACGGAACTAAAATTTTTAAACCAATACCTAGAGATAGAGATCAGGCTTTTTCAATAATGGGTGACGGAGCGCTGATGGGTTTTGCTTCTAAAACGGTACCCTCACTTAGATTATTTGAAGGTTTCAACGAAGAAATTCGAAGTGTCAAAGGTTACAACTCCTCACCAATGACTTTTGCTTTGGATATGGCCTTACTCTCTGAAACTGATTTAAAAACTTGGGAGGAGCAGGCAAAATATATTCAAGAAAATCTTACTTCGGCCAATATAGATAATGCTTTTGAGCAATTTCCGGTTGGGGTAAGAGACGAAACAGTAACGAAAATTAAAAAAACACTTTTAGCAAGAAAGTCAAATTTGGTTGAAACCGCACAAGAATATTTTAAAGTGATAAATAAGTATAGTGTGGTAACGGGCACTGATAAAGACGATTATTTTGTAATTAACTCAGGCAATGATGGTGATCTAGTAGTAAAAGTGTTTCGCATTAAAGATGGAAAAATGACTGACCTCTTTTTCGATAAGACATATAGTAGTGCTACTACAAAAGAGGTTTGGATTTATGGTCTAGATGATGATGATGTTTTTGAAGTAAATAAGAATGATGGTAAAATAAAACTCCGTTTAATCGGGGGACACAATAATGATGTTTATAAGATCAATGAAAATAGCAGAGGAGTTCATGTTTATGATTTTAAAGACAAAAAGAACACGTTTGATGAAGCGTACAGTGGCAAAGTCCATAAAATCAGGGACTATAACACCAATACATATCAGTTTTTAAAGATTAAAGCTAGCAATAACCAATTATTACCGGCCCTTGGGTTTAATCCGGACGATGGTTTTCGTCTAGGTATCACCAATACATATACATTTAATGGATTTAGACAAAACCCTTTTACGCAACAACATACTTTTAATGCAGCTTACTATTTTGCCACAAGCGGATTTGATTTTGGTTATAATGGAGAATTTGCCAATGTGTTTGAAAACGTAAACCTAGAATTAAATGCGAAGTTTACCAGTCCTAATTTTGCGATTAACTTTTTCGGATTTGGTAATGACACTGAAAATAATGACGATGAAGAGGAATTGGAACTTGATTTTAATAGGGTAAAAATCAGAACTATCAAATTTGCCCCTTCATTGGTTTGGAGAGGACAATTAGGTTCAAAAGTTCGTGTAGGCGCCTCATATGAAAATTATGATGTTGAAGAAACCGAAAATCGCTTTATTGAAGGATTCTTCACTAGTGACAATAGGGATACCCAGCATGATTTCTTTGGGTTAGATGCTGAGTACAGCTATTCTAATGCTGACAATGAAGCTTTTCCGACTATGGGAATGGAATTTAATTTGCATGGTGGTTATAAAACAAACTTGAGTGAATCGGGAAGAGCTTATGGTTTTATAATTCCAAGTTTGTCTTTTGATTATAAACTAGTTGCCAATGGGAGACTGGTTCTAGCAACAAAAGTCAAGGGCCATTTTAATATTGGCAATGATTTCGAGTTTTATCAAGGAGCTACAATTGGCGCGAACAATGGTCTTAGAGGATTTCGTTTTCAGCGCTTTAATGGAAAAACGGCTTATTTTCAAAATACTGACCTAAGACTTAGTTTTCGAAAAAGGCAAACAGGTTTATTACCTGTTACACCTGGTATATTTGGGGGTTTTGATTATGGTAGGGTTTGGTTGCCAGGTGAAGATTCAAATACATGGCATAATTCTTATGGCGGCGGATTTTTCGTAAATGGCTCTAATATTTTATCTGCAAATTTTGGGCTATTTAATAGCACCGATGGGTTGCGTTTCGCATTTGGTGTAGGTTTCGGATTTTAAAACTTGTTTAAATCTAAACGGTATAGATTTCCACCTTGAAGATGTGATTTTTCATCTGATAGAAATAAGGTAGAATCGTTTTTAAAACATAATGCCTCTAATTGTGTGCGCAAACCTAAATCAATTAGTTGCTTTTTTCCTTTTGAAAAATCGTCAAATTTAAAATCTGTAATTAGAATAAGATAGCCATAGGTTAACAAGGCAATTTTAGTTCCATCTGAAGATATATCAGCTGAAGTAATAGAACAAGTATCTTGATTGTCACATACTTCAAATTCAGCAATTAGCGTAGCTTCATAGGTTCCCTTTTTATCTGGAACCCTATAAATTAAAGCCTTGCCATTGTATGGTCTTGTTCTGTTTTTTGTGATGATATATAAAAAATTATTCCAATGAAAAAAAGCCTCTGCATCGTACAGTAGTTTTGACTTTTTAGGAGGGAATTTTTTCTGTTCGGGATACACGAACTCAATCTTTTCAGCTTCAATTTTATCTCCTTGTTCCCATTCTGGATTTGACAATTTATAAATCGTCAATTCTTTTCTATCATTACCATTGTTTCCAAAATCACCAATATATAGATTACCTTCAAGGTCTTTGGCTAAATCTTCCCAATCGTCATTTTTAGCATTTTTGACTTCAAATTGTCGCGTAATTTCTCCTTTTAAGTTTATTCTGTAGATATTGTCTTTGTTGCCATTATCCTCTATAAGCCACAACGAATTACTTGTGAACATTTGTATACCTGAGTTTTCATCTAGATTAGAGGGTATATCGGTAATTATATCTAGTTTTCCATGGTTTTGACAGCTTACTTGAAATAAGAAAGTAATAAAGAAAAATATGGTGTAATATTTTTTACTAATATGCACCATTCCTTATCGGTCTTCAGATTTGATAGGAAGATAAACTTCAGCTTTCCACTCTAATTCATTGCCACCCAGGTTTGGATTGTCAAAAAAAATCTCAATGGGTTTTATGTCCACACTTATCTTATTCTTTTTAGCGTAATCTAAAAGTGCATACCAAGCTCTATCCGAAGTTATGTAATTGCCGTTATAAATAGCCTTAATGGCCTTACCCCCATTGAACTGTTTGTACTGTATCTCCTTGTGTTTAGGCAAGCTATCCGAAAGTTTTACTGGATAACAAAAATTATAAGTAATGCTATCATTTTGCCTATCCCAATTCGTAATTTCAATAAAAGGAATTCCACCAATACCCAAATTATTATCATCAACAAAACCAGATAAGTATGGGTAATTGGCCATCATTCCGAAAGCTTTATTTTCTTGAGATTCCTTAACTGCCAAATAGGCACAGAAGACAGGTTCTACCTTTTCTTCACCTATAATTTTCACCTTAAAACTTTTTAGATGACCATATAGTAACTGGTTAAACTCTAACAATATTTTTTTTGACCTCTTCTCTAATACGGTATTCCTAAATGGAATCTGAATTTTATTTGCTAAGCTATGATCAAGATCTTTAATTTGCACCTGTATTTTGGAAACGGAGTCATTTAGGTTTTTGATTTTCCAATCATAAATTACAGTGGTGTCATTAAACTTCAATCGTTGTGTAAGCGAATAATTATCTTTTTGTTCTATTAATTCTGCTCCAACTTTGTTTGTCCAAATCTTTACGGTTTGGCTAACCGTACCAGGTGTTGTTTTTGCCCTAAAAGTGATTAAGTAATCAAAAGGTTTTAAAAAAAGATACCAACTTAACCCTGCAATTATTAATATCAGAATAACTATAAAACTTCTTTTCATTTAGTATTACTCATTTAGTACAACTTTTCCTTTAGCGTTTGTCATTTTAAGGTTATTAATGACAAATTCCCCTAAATCCCTTCCTTGTTTAACTCCAACTTCAACAGCTGCTCTATAATGAATACCTCCATACATTCTGCTAATTGCAGCTTCATCTGCTGCAGCTTCAAAAGATTTAAAAGAACGTACTGGAAGTCCATAAGGAATTTCAGTTGTATCATCAAAAGCAAAGTCCTCACCAAAAATATGAGTCAAGACCGTTGAAGCTGCTCCAGAAACGACACTGTGCCCACTGGTATATTCTGGAAAAGGAGGGGTTTGAAGCACTGGCTCCCAATTTTCATCAATATGTTCATTAATAAGCGTTTCAGGTCGGATTAAATTGCTTCTATACTTCTCATCCCAACAACTAATAAAAGCATCTGCAATTGCAATAGAAGTTTTTGTATAAGCATAAATGGTCTTTGCAAAATCAGAATTGGACTCAGTACTTGCAATTTTAGTTATACCAATCCAATGTGCACCTGGAGTGATTTTTTTTGTAGCAAACATCAAGTGCCCTCTAGTAACTGAAACATAGGGGTTACAGTCCCAAAATTGTGCTATGGCAACTTCCTCAGAAGTATCTCCTTTTGCGGTTATCTCATTGCTAATATCATATACTTCTCGCAATTCCTTATAGAAATCAGAATCTTCTTCCATAGAAAATTCAGGAGGCATTACAGGCTTAAACTGTGAGGCAGAATCAATTACAAAAGGCCTAATTTTGTTCCAATGCGGTTCAATACCGGCCATATATGCGGGGGGGGTTGGTTGCCATCTTGATGGATTATCGGAATCAATAGTAAATTTTGGCATGGTACGAGTCTGTTTATAATTGTCTTTATCCATCCAAAGTCCTATATGATCTGCTACTCTGAGCCCATAATTTTTTGAAATTTCAAAATCTTGATTGTTTTTGTCTTCCCAAATAGTATAGAGGCTATCACGATATTGCTCAACTCTATCTTCTGAAAAAATAAGCCTTTTGCTAAGTTCTAAATGTGCTACTAAGGCGGCAAGGTTATAGTTTACTTTTTTGTTTTCTTCTGGCCTTGGAATTTCTGACAGGCCAGGTAATTGATTTGTCAAGGATATATAGTTGCTATCTTTTTGAGCAATAATTTCATAGGCAGCAATATTAGGATAAGCAAAAATTCTGCTAGCAACAGGAGGGGAAAAGATATCATGTATCATGACCTCAGTGACTTTATCCACTGCATTATGAATCTCAATCGGCAATATTTCTATAGGCTCTTTCTTATTGCACGAAAAAAAGAAAAAGGCTAAAACGAATATGAATACTAATCTTTCTTTCATCATCTTTTAATTTGTAAGTTCATATATATGGCATCTTTCGTTATTGAAAGTGACGCACAAATACTTTTTATCTTTAAGAGTAATTATATTTAAATGTCTTGCGGATTTTTGCTCCAAATTAAGACCTAACCTGTTACCCAAAATTACATTTTTTTCAGTTTTTATAAGTGCCCCTGAAAAGGAATCGAATCGACCATGAAATGGCTTTACACCAAAGTAATTACCAGCACTTAAAACCTCTTCTCTACCATCATTATCAAAGTCAAAATTTAAAAAAGTGGTTATTGGGGCCACTTGTAATTCTGTTTGAAATGGGATAAAATTGAACTTTCCATCATTGTTTTGCAGGTATCCAGATTTCAGTTCATTTACCTCAAGAAGTTCGGCTTCGTTCAAAATCTTTTTTTCAAAAATTTCAGAAATGGTTTTACCAGCAAAATCTTTGTAATTTTTGTATTTTTTTCGCAAATGTACCATTTGGCTTGACAATTCATCAAGGCCTAGTAAAGGGTAATAATCTCCATTTTTTTCTATCGCTACAATTGTTTCAGTACTTCCATTGTCATCAAAATCAGAAAAATACATTCTCATTGGACTTTCGTTTGTGGCTGAAAACTTTGAATTTTGGCCCCAGTTGCCCAATAAGTAATCCGTATCTCCATCACCGTCAATATCAAATGGGGCTATGCTTTGCCACAGACCGTTGAGTTTTTTATCGATGAGATTGATTTCAATTAATTTACCGTTTGAATTCTTGAAAAACCGTGGACTCATCCACTCACCTATAACAATTAAATCTTTATTGTTGTCATTATCAAAATCATGCCATATGGCATCTGTTACCATACCTAATTTTGAGAGCTTGAAACCTTCATGCATTAATAGTTCCCCGTTGATATTTTCAAAAATTACACTGTTTGGTGATTCTCCAAAATTTTTAGAAACACTATTCGCACCAACAAAAACGTCTAAATCCCCATCTGAATCAAAATCATAAGGCTTAATTACAGACGTATTTTCAAAATAATCTGCAACCTCTTTTTCAGTAAAGGAAGTATCTTGTTGTATATAATAATTATCGAGTAGCGGTTTCATTTTCGCGTAAAAGTCAGCCCCACCTGATCCTAAAAAAACATCTTCTTTTGAGTCTCCATTTATATCAAAAATGGCAGCAGCTACTTCTTCCTTAACTAGATTATTTTGTAAACTGGAAAATTGGGCTTCCACATACGAAGTGTCCTGCTGAATATAAATTTTAGAAGTGTTGAATTTAGAACTACCAAAAAAGATATCTTCTCTCCCGTCATTATTCAAATCACCAATTGCTGTAGCAGGTCCGCGGTCTGAAACTTGATAAGGAATCAATTTTTCACGAGTAAAGTCTATGTAATTATCTTCTTTATGGGTAAAATCGATGCCCAAGTTGGAGTCTATTTTTTTGAACAAAGTATTATTTTTTTCCTTCAGAGAACCATAATCAAACGGCTTGGTATTTTCTTGAGCAATAGTTAAAGTTTGGTTTACTTTTACCTTCTTTAGCACTTGATAACTTTTATCTGGCCAAATGACCTTTAATGAATCAATAATTTCCTCATTTCCATAGCCAAAATGTATAAAAGGTTCTGAAGAAGCCTGGAACCCTCTTGTAGTATACAATTCTTTGTATTGTAACTTTCCTTTATGGAATGAAAAAACTTTAGTTCCTATCCCAAGCTTATTTCTATTTTTATAATCAAACTTTAATTTTATATAGTTAGAGGTATTATCTGTTTTATTAACATAAAGGGTTGGACTTTTATCAATGTTATTGGTGATCAAATCAATATCACCATCGTTATCGAAATCTGCTAAGGCAGTAGCTCCAGAAATTATGGTATCATTTACAATCCATTCTTTGGATTTATCCTTAAAGCCTAAATTGCCATCTCCCTGAAAAATATAGTTATGCGTTGCCCCCGAAGGCATCAAATTCAATGCGTTTTGATCTACTAATTTTGTGTTATCTATTTTCTTTCTAATCTGTTCATTAGAAACATATTTTATGAAATCGAGGTCATTCGGTCTTTTTGTTATTCCGTTTGAAATAAATAGATCTTGCTCTCCATCTTGATCATAATCTGCAAACAAAGCACTCCAGCTCCAGTCTGTGGCAGCTATACCACTGAGTAGTGCAGTTTCCATATATTGTCCAGAAGGTTGGTTTACATAAAGCATGTTTCTAGTAAACTGATAGTGGTAACCATAATTTTTAACTCTCAATTTTTGAACTTGAATATTATCGTCTCCCTCAGAAGATTTTAAAGCAACTTCTTCCTCGGGCAACATATCTAAAGAAATTAAGTCAGGAAAACCATCATGGTTAATATCAGCAGCATCACTACCCATAGAAAATCTACTTGTATGACCAAAGTATTTTCTTAGGCTTTCAGTAAAAGTGCCATCGCCATTATTTAAATAGTAGTAATCATCTTCATGGAAGTCGTTTCCAACATAAATATCAGGATAACCATCCTGATTAAAATCTGCAACGGAAATACCTAAGCCATACCCGTTAATTCCCCCATAGATACCCGCTTCTTCGCTTACCTCAGTAAATTTGTCACCATCATTCCGCATCAATTTATCACCTGTTTGATAATTTCTTTTAAACCTTAAATCCATCTTTCCAAAAGATTTTTGAGTATGCACCGCATGATTTAAAATATACAAATCTAAATCTCCGTCAAGGTCGTAATCCAAAAAGGCGGCGTTACTGCTATAAGAGTCAAAGTCTAGACCATACTTACTTGCACTTTCTGTAAAAGTAATCTGTCCCGAACTTACCGAAGGACCATTATTAATATATAACTCATTATAACCATCAAAACCATTTATACCTACAACGGCACATACATAAATGTCAAGGAGCCCATCCCCGTTTACATCTCCCATTACGGCACCTGTATTCCATGTACTATTGCCTTGCACTCCAGCAGTGGCGGAGATATCTTCAAATTTTAGATTGCCTTTGTTTATATATAAGGCATTACTGACTTGATTTCCTGAAAAAAAGATATCTGGCAGGTTATCATTATTAATATCACCGACAGCTACGCCACCACCATTATAATAATAGAGATAATCTAAAATATTGAGTTCATCATCACTTTCAAGGGTGTTTTTAAAGCTAATGCCAGTGCCTTTAGAAGTGGCATTTGAGAAAAGCTCACCTTCATTGTTTTTGCAACTAATGATGAACAATAGAAGTAAAATATAAATGACGTCTTTCATAAAATAGCTTTTCACTTGCTTTTTACCTTAAACAGAACAGGTTCCATATTATTAATGCCAACTAGAAAATTTGTTTCACCACCTATATTGATTTCAGTGATACTTCTTGCCGGTCCAGAAATATCTACTTGCCAGTTTTCCGGATATTCAAATCCATTTTTTTTATCAAACCTCAAAAATATGCCATGAGACGCATCCATCCTACCTAATTGGGTGCTTATTTCATATGTGTTGCCAACAAGTAATGCATCTTTAAAACCATCATTGTCAAAATCCTTAATTATGATATCTTGAACTGTGGAAATCTGAGCCATTAGAGGAAGTTCTTTCTTGATAAAATTTCCTTCTCCATCATTTTCAAAGTAACAACTTGCCAATTCAAAAACCCATTTTTTCTCTGCCTTTTCAAGGTTTTTTGTTCCAAATAATTCTTTTACGGAGGCAGAAGCAAAAGCATTGTAAGACAAAAACTTCTTGTTTAAAAAAGGCATTTGTTTGACTAATTCATCTTTTGACGTGAATGTAGTTTCCCTGTTTTTGTAGAAATAGGTCACCAAAGGTTCTCTGGAGCCGTTATTATCAAAATCATTACTGTAAAGGGTTATGGGCTCTTTTTTTGAAGCTGAAAACTTACTGTTCTTGCCCCAGTTACCTACAATTAAGTCTATATCTCCGTCATTGTCAAAATCTTCAGCCTTTACAGTATTCCACCAACCGTTTGTTTCTTTTAATCCACTTAACTCTTTTTTTTGAAGTGTTTTTCCGTCATTTAAAAATATTGATATTGGCATCCAATATCCAACTGAAATAAGATCTTTAAATCCGTTATCGTCAATATCAATCCAGATTATGTCTTTTACGGTCCCGATATTTTCAAAATCTGGTGCTTTAGTTTTTGTGATAGTGGTAAAATTTCCTTTTCCATCATTCTCAAAAAGGTACTGCTTAGGGTTTTTTCCGAACTGCCATGGCACTTGGTCAGATACGATAACAATATCAAAATCGCCATCATTATCGAAATCACTAACACTAGTTTTTGAGGCATTCAATTCTATACCATTAAATTGAATTGAATCTTTATAAAAAGTACCATTCTTGTTAATGTAAAGTCTAGGTTTAATATTGTCCGAAGTTTTAAACTCATTGCCTCCACTTACAACTAACAAATCTTCAAAACCGTTGTTGTTGGCATCAAAAAAAACATGCGAAACGTCTTCGCTTAGTGCATCAATAGAAAATAATTCTTCTTGCGTAGTTTGAAATTTCTTATCAATGGTTTGAAGAAATAACGCTGAAGGTTGTGCCTTGGCACCACTTATAAAAAAGTCGTCCAGGCCATCTTTATTAATATCTACAACTGAAATTGATGGACCCTCATTCGTATTTGCAAAAGGGACTAAAGGATCGCGATCAAACTCTATAGATGTATTCTCTTTATGCACAAACTCAAATGGAAGCTCTTCTTTAGAGGTAAAAATATTTTTTTTGAGTTGGGTTGATTCGAAATAGTTTCCTGAAGCCTCGAGATAATCCATTGTAAGTAAAGGGATAGTGCTATTTATTTGGATCAATGTTTGGTATTTATGGTCTGGCCAAATAACTTTTAAGGAATCTATTATGCTATCATTTCCGATACCAACAAGTAATTCATTGGGCACGGCAGATAAATAAGATCTTGAAGGATAATTCTCAATTACCTTTTTATTGCCTTTAAGATAAATAATAATTTTAGAGCCAATACCAAATCTATTTTTTTCATTTCCTTTTAATTGGATTTTTATAGACCTGTTTTTACTATTCAGTGTATTCTTTAAAATATAGGCTTCTGTATCAATATTGTTTACTACGATATCCAGATCGCCATCGTTGTCTAAGTCTGCATAAACACAACCATTGCTAAAGGATTCTTCACTTTTAAACCAGGTATCTGTAACGTCATCAAACGAGATGCCATCTTTATTTTTAAAAAAATAGTTTGCCACTTTTTTTTCTGGAATTTCTTTAACAAAAGCCATTTCCTTTTCTGTCATGCCCTGTTCTATTCTTTTTTGAATATTGTCATTGGCAATGAAACTTATAAAGTCCATATCGTTAGTGGCTCCCTTGATGCCGTTTGAAATGAAAATATCTTTAAGGCCATCATTATCAAAGTCGGCTAATAATGCACCCCAAGACCACTCCGTGGCAGTTATACCACTTAGATTTCCTATTTCACTAAAATTAGTATCGCCTAAATTTAGGTGAAGCGTATTTTGCATATACTGTGGCGCATAACCATTTCTTAAATATTGTCGATAAGTTGAGAATGGAAATTCTAAACCAGATGTTTTATAGGTCTCAATATTTTCTGGAAGCATATCTAAAGAAACAATATCAGCCAACCCATCATTATTTAAATCTGCAATATCATTACCCATGGAAAAATGTGTCGTATGACCTAGGTATTTACCACTTGTACTTATAATTTCTTTAAAGCTTCCATTTTTTTGGTTAATGTATAAGTAGTCATTTTCAAAGAAGTCATTTCCAACATAAATGTCTGGATATCCATCATTGTTTAAATCACTAATGCTTAAGTCTAATCCATATCCGATATTTCCTTGAAATATTCCAGCCTCGGCAGAAACATCGACATATACACCATCATCATTACGAAAAAGTTTATCGCCAGATTTTTCATCAATTTGTTTGCGTTTAGTCCCTTTACCATATGTGCGGTTTGGGTGTAAGGAATGGTTTAATAGAAACATATCTAGATCACCGTCAAGATCATAGTCAAAAAAAGAGGCCTTAGTTGAAAAACCTTTGAAATCCAATCCATATTTGGCAGCATCTTCTTTAAAAATGGGAATACCATCCTTATTTATCCCTTGATTAATATATAATAGATTGTGTCCTTTAAAATCTTTGTAGTTAACAACTTTGCAGACATAAATATCCAATAAACCATCATTATTTATGTCTACATGTGTTACACCCGTTGTCCAATTTCCAATATTAGACAGCTTTGATCTAATGGTAATGTCTTCAAATTCAAAATTTCCTTTGTTCAAATACAATTTATCCTCTCCTTGATTAGCGGTAAAATAAAGATCTATCAATTTATCGTTGTTGAAGTCGGCAGCAGCTACTCCAGCACCATTATAAAAGTATAAGTAGTTGAGAATATTAAGTTGTGGTAAACTTTTGAGTTCATTTTTAAACTTAATACTGGAAGTAGAAGAGGGAATTTTTTTAAAAAGGTTAGTTTTCTCCTTTTCAGTACAACTACAAAAAAGAATACTTATAACAACAATGGCAAAGAGATGAATTTTCATTATACGAAAAAAGGGGAATATAAGAATTAACTGCTATATGCAAAAAGTACTTTTAGTTAATGTTTTTGCTAAAAAGAATAGTACTTCTTATTTAAGAGATTACAAATGCTTATAGGGCTTTTTTTATGGCAAGAGATTGTTCTTTTTGCGTTTTTAATGAAAAATAACATGTAATGCAATCAAGGATAATGCCATGCCAATCCCCACTTTTCCCAGTAAGGGAGATGCTGGTTCGGGTTTTAATTTATCTTTAATGAAACTACTCTTTGAACCTAACCAAATAATGGCAAATCCGACCAAAATTACCCACATTGCCCTAACTAGATAGTTCATGTCCGGGAACAAGTAGATAAATAAAAACTGAAGGGGAATGGTTGTCGCAAAACCAAACAAAGCCACCCGATGTTTTGGAGCCATTAAGAAAGCTGCAGCACATATTAAAACCACAATTCCGCAATTAATAAAATATCTTAGCTCGTTGAGCGTATGGGTAAATGCCGCGCCGGAGTCTTTAAACTTAATGAACAACAATACAATACCGATAATTACACCAGATATAAAAGATAATAAAATGGCCTTTTTACCTGATTTAACTATTTGTTGGTCTGTAGCGTCTTTTTTGATATAGACTTTATAGATGTCTATAGACCATAATGTGGCTAATGAATTAAAGGTAGAATCCACCGTACTCATAAGTGAAGCGAATAGGGCACATAGAATAAGTCCTTTTAGGCCAACAGGGAGGTAAGTATTTACCAGATACGGGAAAGCAGAATCAGGATCTGTCAATCCGTTTTCCCCTAAAATACCTACAAGTGCTATCCCTGGAAGAATAATAATGGCAGCCATAAAGTATTTCATAAGACCACCTACCATAAGACCTATTTGTACATCTTTTAGACTTCTTGCAGCTAAAGATCTTTGCACTACAGATTGATTTGCGCACCAATAATTTATGTTAAGTAAAAATGCCCCAAAAACATGTATCCATGGTAATTTAGGATGATCGGCGGGAAGATGTAAGTGCATTAAATCACCCGTTTTTATGTACAGTTGCGACCAGCCCCCCAAATGATGAATGGCGATTAACATAACCACTACCCCTCCAGAAAGAAGTATTACAAATTGAATCACATCAGTTCTAACAACGGCTGCAAGACCTCCAAAATAGGTGTATGTTGCAGAGAACAATCCTAGGAACACAATAAGAACGGCGATTCGAGTTAGCCGGTCATTATGAATAAATGACAGATAATCGCCAAAAACCAAATCAACGGAATATGCACCCCAGAATAGCGCAGCTCCGAGTGTTATCGTAGAAAAAAGCAGAATATTCGATCCAGAATATATAAGTGCAATAGTGCTTCCCAATCTGGTTTTTATGAATTGGGTTATTGTAATAATCTTTTCACGCAGATACATCGGCACAAAGATGAACGCCGCTAACAAAAGACCTTGAATAGCATTAATTTCAAAGTTTGCTTGGGCTAAACCATATAGGTATGCCGAACCCATAAAACCTAAAAACTGATAGCCTTGAACATTTGTAGCGATAGTTGAAAAAGCGATAGAAGGCCAACGAAGGTTCCTAGAACTCAAAAAGTATTCTTCGGTTGTTGCTTCTTTTGAGGTCTTGCCGGTAATCGCAGTTACAAAAACTATAACGAAATATGCGCAAACAATCAGTAAGTCAATCATAAATGGTGCTAGTTATGCGTTTGGTTTAACACTGTAAGATAAGACTTTTGTTCCAAAAAGATTATTTTAAACTTGATTATTGCCGAACTCCAGCAGCCAACGGAGATAAAGGTTCTTCATTGGTTATTTTTCCCTGAGCAATAGGCATTGAAAAGGTCTTTATTTTCGGCAATACTAATTTTGCAAACCTTTCACATTCTTCTTTATGTGGGTAACCTGAAAAAATAAATGATCTTATTCCCATATCCATATAACGGTTAAGTTTTGCTATAATTTGATCAGGAGTCCCAACCAATGCTGCACCACAACCAGAGCGCCCTTTGCCGATACCGGTCCATAAATTGTCCTCTACATAACCATCGTCTTTAGAAATTTCTCGCATTTCAGCTTGTCTGCTAACACCGTAAGACTTGGCGTCCAACGCACGTTCGCGCATTTCTATGCCCTGTTCTACCCCTAATTTAGAAATTATACTATCCGCGTAGGCTCTTGCTTCCTCTTCAGTATCTCTAACTACAACATGAACTCTCAATCCAAAATCTACTTTCCTTCCATATTTAGCCGCTTTTTCGCTCATGTTCTCCATTAAAGTTCTCAAATTTCCTTCTGTTTCCGGCCACATAAGGTAGACATCACAATGTTCTGCACACAAATCTACCGCAGCAGGGGAGTACCCCCCAAAATAAAGTAAAGGGCCATTTTTTTGATAGGATTTAGCTGGACTAGAAGGTAACTTCATATTATAAAATTTTCCTTGAAAATCAATTTCATCCTTTGTCCATGCTTGTTTTAAAATTTCAATGACTTCCCTTGATCTTAGGTACCTATCTTCGGAGGATAAATCTTCTCCGGGTAGGTTGGAAGAAATAATATTTATGGTAAACCTTCCTTTTAGGATATGATCAATTGTTGTTAATGTTCTAGCTAACATCGGCGGATGAATTTCACCACATCGTACGGCCGCTAGAATATTTATCCGTTCGGTCATTGGGGCCACTGCAGCTGCAAACGGCAATGTATCTTGCCCAACTTGGTATGATGAAGGGCATAAAATATTTCTATACCCATTTTTGTCAGCAGTTAAAAGAATCTGCGAAGCATTTTCAAACGTGCTTTTGTAGGCCATACTTCGCTCCCCTAAATATCTATCATCTCCATTACATATTGGCGCAAACCATGAAACTTCTGCACCTTCAAGGTGAGGGGATCTAATCTGTATTTTACCGTTTTCCATTGTGTATATATTTATGTTTAATCAACTTCTCTTCCTATTGCAGCTTCCCATAACATATACCATTCTTCATGAGTAAGGTTTATATCCAATACCTTTTGCGCCGCTTTAATACGTTCTAATTTAGAAGTGCCAAGAACTGGTATAATTCCAGCAGGGTGTTTTCGTAACCAAGCATATAATAGCTGATCATTTTGTAACCCATATTTTCTTGATAGCTCTTTTAAAGTCTTTTGTATTCTTAAAATAGACTTATCCTTGGTCTCATTAAATAGTAAGCCGCCACCTAAAGGTGACCATGCAGACGGGATAACGCCTAACTTTTGGCATTGGTCCAATGTGCTATTTTCAAAAGCATTTCTGTGTACTAACGATATTTCAACTTGATTGGTTATTAATTGAGTAGATGCATTTAAAAGGTCAAATTGGGAGGGAGAAAAATTTGAAACTCCAAAAGCTAGTACTTTACCCTCTTTTTTTAAATCGGAAAAAATTTCTGCAATCTCCTTCGAATTAAATAGATAGTCCGGTCTATGCAGAAGTAAAACATCTAGATAATCCGTTCCGAGTTCTTTTAAAGAAGTTTCCACAGAGTTTTTTATATGTCTTGATGATAAGTCATATGATTTAATGGCATGTTGAGGCCTGTTTTCGGAAATTAATTTGATACCACACTTTGTGGTTATCCTCATCTTTTTGCGAAGGTCAGCTCTATTTTTTAAAACATTACCGAATTCGCTTTCCGTTGTGTAATGACCATAAATGTCTGCATGGTCAAAATCAATTAAGTCTAAATCGATACATCCTTCAATAAATCTCTCATATTCTTTGGCGGACAAGTTACTGCCCCATTTGCCCAAACGCATGGTACCTATTATAAACGGAGATATATTATCTTTTGAAAGCATAGGAGTATGATTTAGTCAAATGTAACCAAATAATTCAAAATGTAAACGTTTACATTAAAAAATAAACTAATTTTACGACACGATTTACGAATGATTAAAACGTAATTAATGATTACAATTATCTCAGGCTCTAATAGAAGTAATAATAAGACACTTCACTTTGCCAAATATGCTTACGAAGCGCTCCAAAAAATAACTGATGAAAAGGTGCTATTTTTAGATTTATCCACTATAGATGGAAGTGTAGTAAGCGAGACCATGTATAAGGACTCTGATCAACCAAAAACTATACAACACATTCAAGAT
This sequence comes from Croceitalea sp. W27, assembly GCF_055693185.1. Taxonomy (NCBI): domain Bacteria; kingdom Pseudomonadati; phylum Bacteroidota; class Flavobacteriia; order Flavobacteriales; family Flavobacteriaceae; genus Croceitalea; species Croceitalea sp. W27. The sequence goes on along the minus strand of NZ_CM146327.1, from coordinate 1,772,087 downwards.
ACTTATTTTATACCTGCATCTAAATTCTGGTTTTTTGTGCCTGAATATAATGGGAGTTATCCAGGCATAGTAAAGTTGATCTTAGATTCAATGTCCGTAAGAGAATACAAAAATAGTTTTAGTGATAAAAAAGCCTGTATTACTGGTATTGCTTCAGGAAGGGCAGGAAATTTAAGGGGAATGGATCACCTTGCCGATGTGTTAAATCATTTGGGCATACATGTGCATTCTAACAAGAACCCCATTTCATCAATATATAAATTACTTGATGCTAAGTCTAATACGGTAAATACTGAAACGGCAGAAACACTACATAAACAGATTTCACAACTTTTAAAATTTTAGTCAAAAGAAGATTTTCTTATAACCAATTTTGGAGAAAGGATTTTTGTTTTAACAGAAATCTCATTTTTTGGTTTTAATAACTCTAAAACCCTAGAAGTAGCTATTTCACCCATTTCAAGACATCTTTGATCAATTGTGCTTAGCTTAGGTTGTGTTAATCTACTGAATTTCTTGTTGCCAAAACCAATCATTTTTACATTTTTTGGAACATCTACTGCAATTGTTTTTAAGATGTTTAAAAGATAAAGACAGCTTTCGTCACCATGGGCAAAAATCCCATCAAAAGAATTTTGGCTCTTGTATAGTTTTTGAATTGTTTTGGTATCTTCAGACTCGTTCATGCTCAGGTAGATAATAGAAGATTCGCTTAAGGAATAACTATTCTTTTTAAGTGCATCCATAAATCCGTTCTTCCTTTTTCTATGAATAGAAACTTTTGGTTCTCCAGCAATATGTATTATGCTCTTACAGCCTTGTTTAATTAGGTGTTCCGTAGCGATGTAGGCACCCTTATAATCATCAAAAACTACTTCATTTACGTTTTTTACAGGGGGGGGTCTATCAAAAAAAACAATTGGCATGCCATTTGATTTTAAACTATGAATAATATCAAAATCATCGGTTTCTTTTGAAATTGATATTAATATCCCGTCTACTTTTGATTGAATTAAAGACTGAATGGCCTTAGTTTCCTTTTCTTTGGACTCACGGGATTGGGCTATAATAATGGTATAATTATGAGCGTTGGCTTTTTGTTCAATCCCGTTTATAATTTTGCTAAAAAAAGAATTGTTTATTTCCGGGACAACTACCCCAATAATTTTACTTTTTCCGCTTCTTAATGCAGCGGCCATGAGGTTGGGTTGATAGTCAAGCTTTTTGGCAGCTTTAAGCACTTTATCCTTTGTGTCTTTAGATACTAAAGCACTATTATTTAAGACCCTAGAAACTGTTGCAACTGATAGTCCAGTTTTTTTCGCTATGTCCTTTATTCCTGCCATTACTTATTATAATTCTATAAACTATTTGGCTTTTAAAAATAATTGACAATGTATGCCAAGGAAATAATGGCTAAGATAAGCCAAGTTAGTACCGCCACTATTAAAATGCTGAATCCTAGCTTTTTTATTTGAGAAATATTGATTTGAAGACCGATTAGAAAAAGAGTGAAAATCAGTAGTTTTCTGGCACCCCAAACTATGTGATGGTTTATATCTTGTATTTGGGGAATATATGAGGCTATTATCATGGCGACTAGAAAGCCAAAAATAAACCAAGGGAATTGAATCTTTTTTTTAGAATCAGTTCCAAAGGAGATGATTAATACCAAAGGAATAATCCATAAAGTTCTTACCAATTTTGTAGTAGTTGCAATATTCAATGCTTCTTCACCAAATAATTCTGCAGCACCTACTACCGAACTAGTATCATGTATAGCTATGGCCGACCATAATCCAAATTGTTCTTGATTGAGATTAAAATAATGGCCTATTGAAGGAAAAATGAATAATGCTAAAGCATTTAGCAAAAACACAATCGCCAATGATATTGATGTTTGGTTGGAATTTGCCTTAATGCTCGGACTAACAGCAGCTATTGCGCTACCTCCGCAAATTGCTGTGCCTGAGGCTACCAATATTGTTGTAATTCTATCTGATTTTAGTAATCTACCAATTGCAAATGCCACAATAAATACAAAGACTATTGTAATGAGCGTAATAAAAAAGCTGTTTGAGCCTATCTCAACGGCTTGCTTAACATGAATGCCAAATCCTAAACCTACTACAGATGCCTGAAGAAGGTATTTTTGGAAAGGTTTATTTTTAGATACCAAATCTTCATTGGCCAGTTTAAAAATACCACTTAACATACCAATACCTAAAGCTAATGCCGGCGAAATGAAATTTAAAAGTATTCCTATAAATACAAGGCATACTATACCATAAGTGGACAATTTATTTAGCATAATAAGTTTTGATAAACATACGAATAAAATGTAAACGTTTACATTTATTTATAACGAAGAAAGCTCAAAACCCGAAAGAATTTAATTGAATTTGTAGGTTATTGGCGTATCATTGTTTCTTGCTACAAAGAGGAAGTTATTTTTGTCGGCATCTTTGAAAGAGGCGATATGCTTTATTTCTCCTTTTTGAAAAAAACCTGATTTAATATTAGGGAGCCATTCGTAACTCCCATTATCTGAGCCTAAAATTACATCGCCGTAACTTGAATCTTGTCTGGAGTATTGTGGTTTAAGGTCATAATTATTGCCCCCTAGAATGATATCAATATTACCATCTTTATTTATATCAGTACAATTAATGGCGCATACGCAGGAGTACTGTACTTGTTGCGGGAGTTCCTTAATATAAAAATTCCCTTCTCCATTATTTATAGCAATTACGCTTTCCATAGTATTTACAGTCTTAATAATAGTATTATTAAGGATTTCTTCGGAAAAAAGTTGGTCAATGCTTTTTTTGGCATAGTCAGAAAATTTTAAATTTTCTTTTTTTAGTGAAACAATTTGATTTGTTAGTTCTCGCTTTAGAATTATAGGAAAATCTTTACCATCTATACTTTGGGTCATGATTTGTTCTATTGTACCATTTTCATCAAAATCATTAATATAGATTTTAGCAGAATTTTGATCGGAAACCTTGTATACAATGTTGCTACCACTATTGCCCAAAATTAAATCTATGTCTCCATCCTTATCAATATCAACTGGTTTAACAACATTCCACCAACCGTTTAAGCTATCTAAATTTGTTTTTAGTTGCCTTAAACGGCGACCATTGTTTGTAAATATTTTTGGTGCTCCCCAATCGGTTACAACAACTAAGTCTTTTTTTGAATCTTGATTAATGTCAGCCCATTCCGCAGATGTTATCATTCCAATATCTTTTAAAACAAAGGCTCTATTTTCAGTTACATCAGAAAAATTGTTGTCTCCCATATTTTCTAGAAATAAGTGTTGCGGATTTATACCATATATACCTGGCACACTTCTGCTAGTAATGATAATGTCAATATCGCCATCATCATCAAAATCATATGGTAATATATCAGAGACGTTTTGTTTAAGGCTTGGTATAGGATTTGGGCTTTTGCTAAAATTACCCTTCCCATCATTTAAGTATAGCCTGTTTAAATATTCATTTGGCTCATTTGGATTGTTACCTCCAGAACCTACCATTAAATCTGCATCACCATCATTGTCCGCATCAAAAAAGTTAGCTGCCACATCTTCAAACGAACGATCCTCACGAAATATATTTAAAGTTTTTTTAGGGACTAGCTTTCCATTACCCATGTGTAAATAAAATTTTGCTACCTGCCCTTTAGAACCTCCAATAAAAACATCTTCATTACCATCACCATCAATATCAGCTATTGCAATAGCCGGTCCTTCTTGTGAAAGCATTTTTGATATTAAACCCTCATAATCGAAATCTACATGTCTATTTTCAATGTGTTTTGAAAAATTGTTTTCAATTTCTTTTAACAGGGACTTAGTTTTTGGTTTTACTATGTTATAATTTAAGTTTGCCTCCTCTTGATTAAACGACAAGACTTGATTTAAAGTGGGATTTTTTAGTATTTGGACTTTATCATTGGGCCAAATAATCCTTAACGAATCTATTTCTTTATTCTTGCCCAATCCCAAAGTGATTGTATAGTCAACGGATGATTGAAAACCACGAGAGGGCATCAATTCATGTCTAATTATATCGCTCCCAATAAAGAGCTCTACTACACTGCCGATTGCAAATGTATTCTTGCCTTGACCTTTTAATTTTAGTTTAATATAGCTATTACCTAATTTTTCACTATTGTTCCTATAAACAAATACTTCTTGATTTACATTGTTTATTATTAAATCAAGGTCGCCGTCATTATCAAGATCTCCGTATGAAGATCCATTGGAAAAACTGGGTGTAGCTAAACCCCAATCAACTGCTTTATTCGTAAAAGATAGATTTTTGTTGTTCTTGAAAGCATAGTTAGCTATTGGAACTGAAGGCATAGCGTCTATTACCTTTTGTTTTTCATCTTTACTGCCGCTTATAGCGGTTTGTTGTCTGGTTACATCTTCAAAAAAATCGATAAAATCTTGATTCGTTAAGTCATGATAAATACCGTTACTAACAAAAATATCACGAAAACCATCATTGTCCATATCAAAAAGTAATGCTCCCCAGCTCCAATCTGTATTAGAAACACCGCTATAATTTGCAACCTCCGCAAAAGTATTACCTTGATTCAATTGCAAAGTATTTTGCATGTGTTGATGGTAGTAATCATTTCTTAATTTAAGCTGATAGGTATCATATGTTTCAAAATTAGTAGTGGTCTTAAGTCTTTCATCACCTTCGGGCAACATATCCGTAACAAAAATGTCAGCTCTACCATCATTATTAATGTCGGCCATATCCGCGCCCATTGAAAACAAACTTAAATGATTTGTCCAATTTTTAATGTCTTCAGTAAAAGTTCCATCTTGATTGTTTATATAGAGATAGTCATGTTCAAAGAAGTCATTTGAGACATATATATCAGGATATAAGTCATTGTTTATGTCACCAACGGTTACGCCTAAACCAAAACCAATGAGACTTCCATATATTTTTGCTTCTTCACTTACATCTATAAAAACACCATTGTCGTTCCTTAATAACTTATCGCCACCACCTTTCAATTTTTCAGGTACATTCCAATCTTTGGCCCTAACATGGCGTTTGTTTTCATATCCCAAACTGGCAACTGGTATAAAGCTATTGTTTAGAATATACATATCTAAATCACCATCTTTATCATAATCAAAAAAAGCAGCATGTGTTGTAAGGCCACTATCAGCTAGGTTATATTCTTCAGCTTTTTCGGTAAATGATAAATCGCCATTATTGATAAACAACTCATTTTTTTGATCATCACCTTTAATGTTACCTGCATTACAAACGTATATATCTAAAAAACCATCTGCATTAATATCTACAAACACAACTCCTGTAGACCAAGCTTTGGTGCCCAGGACACCTGCCTTTTCGGTTATATCCTCAAAATTAAAATTCCCTTTGTTTAGATACAATTTGTTCTTCTTTCTGTTCGAAGTAAGGTATATATCTGGCAGGCCATCATTGTTTATATCGCCAATGGCGACACCCCCGCCATTGTAAAAATTACGATATAGAAAAATATTGAAACCTTCTTCGTTTTCAATAGTATTTGTGAAGTCTATACCAGTAGTTTGGGCTTCCAGTTTTGAAAATAATGAAGTTTCTGTGTTTTGTGCTTTTTTTTTCTCTACACCGTTTTTACAGCTAAGAAGGGTTATAAGCATGAGGCAGAAGTAAGGTATTTTTTTCAACATGAAAATCTACTTTTTTCTAATAAATTAATCGGTAATAAGTTGGAAATCGAGAGTATTAAGTTTTGATTGATAGTAAAAATCTACAAAATTTTGTTGGTAAAAACTCTTTAAAATGAGAGACTCTATTGATATCTATTTTAATCATTTGCTAATATAAAAATAAAAAAGGGCTTCATATGAAGCCCTTTTTCTTAATATTAAAATTAAAATATTAGTACCCTTCGTTTTGAGTTAAATTAGGGTTTGTTGCCAATGCGTCTGCGGGAATTGGGAATTTTCTTCTAAAATCCTCGGTTACATTCTTAAGCGACCAAGTATTGGCGAATGTGCCAAATCTAACCTGATCTTGTCTTCTCCAGTTCTCGGCGTTTAATTCACGCATTCTTATATCAAGCATATCATCAAGAGATACAGACCCAAGTGGTGCTGCATTTGCTCTAGTTCTAATGGCGTTTACATCGGCGAGAGCATCTGGTCCGCCAGTGCCACCTCTAAGCGTTGCTTCTGCACGCATTAAAACAGCATCACCATATCTAAAGAATACAGCGGCATTTGATGGAGCAGGAAAACCATCCGCATTTCTTTGAGGATATTTAATGACTCTCACGCCTGTTCTTTCATTATTAACTTCTAAACTTTGTAAAGGAGCAACTTCATAAACCAAAGGATTGTTTTGGCGGTCAGTTAAAGGAGTTCCGTCAGACGCTAATTGCTGACCTCTCAGATAACCAACGGTAACACCGTTAACTTGATCACTTGGTACACCAACACGAGCGTCTTCTGCAGGGTCTTCCGTTCCAAATAACTGGAAATTTTCTGTTAAGGTTACAAAACCATTCCATCCTGTTTGGTTTGGATGCAACATGTTAAACACTCTATTACCGGTGAATGTATCTAATGCCCATATAACCTCTGTATTACCAGCGTCAAGATCCCAAATATCAAAGTAACCGTTTGGCCCGGTACCTGGATCTAAGGAGTAACCTAATGCTTCAATTGCATTTACATCCGCAATTACGGAATTCATATTTCCAGCTGTACCCGTAAACGCTTCAGCATTTAATTGAAGTTTAGCCCTTAACATCAAAGCCATTGCCTCGCCTGCTAAGAAAACTTCTTCAGGTCCATGAGCTGATAAGTTACCACCAGAAATAGCAGTATCTAAATCGTTCAAGATAAAATCAAACGCTGCTTGTGCCTCTAAAACTTCAGGATTTACATCTACCCCGTCATTTACGCCCCTGAAAGGTACTTTACCAAACCAGTCTAAAATCCAGAACATATTGAATGCTCTTAATACTCTCGCTTGCGCGGCGACGGCAGGTGCTGCTCCTGAAGCAGGATCCAATAATTGTGTGGCGGCTAGAACTTGCGAGTTACGATTGTTCCATGCATTACGTACATAGCCATGTTGAGCGTCCCAAGTATGTGCGTGCAATGTACGCCAGATACCATTATCACTCCAGTCTACACCTCTGGTTAAAACTGCAATACCATCGGCGCTAACTTCCATAAGGGCGTACTCATTGGCTTGGTCACCCATATTTTCGATATTATCATACAGGGCGGCAAGAGCGTTGGTAGTATTACCTACACCCCCAAAGGAACCTTCTTCACCAGATTCAATTTCTACAGAATCGCCGAAAGTTGGCTCTAAATCTGTACATGCTTGTGCAAGTATAAAGGCACTAGCTATACCAAAATACTTCACAAATCTTTTACTAATCATTTTTTTTCTCATCATTTTGAATTTTTTTTATTAAAAACTAGCATTAAAGCCTAAAGAAATTGTTGTTGGTCTAGGAAATGCTGTTAAATCAATACCCAAAGAAGGTACATTACCGATAGCTCTGTTAACCGAAACTTCTGGGTCTTGACCGCTATAATCTGTAATAACAAATAAATTTTGGGCATTGGCGAATACTCTAAGATTACTGAAAATACTGCTCTCAGACAATGGAAAATTATGTCCTATTGTGACATTCTGTAATCTTAAGAAAGAACCATCTTCCAAAAATCTTGTTGAAACTTCTGCAGGGTTAAAAGGATTTTCAACACCAACAAATGGTAAAACATCAGTTGTTACATTTCTACCTTGAGATAAGTTACCAATAGTAAAGAAGGCATTTCTGTTATTGTTATACACAGATTGTCCAAACAAACCATTGAAGAAAATACTCATATCCCAATTTTTATATTTGAAATTTTGGGTGATACCCAAGGTTACGTCAGGTAATGCACTCTCTCCAACAAATACTTGCGAGCCTTCATTACCAAATATGTTTCCACCAGTTGCTGAATCAATACCTTGCCAATCCCTTACGAAAAAGCTAAATAATGGCTGGTCGTTAGCAATTCTTTGTGCAAAAGCACCAGTTAGACCAGGACCGTTGATTTGACCTGTATCTAAAGCAGGACCATCATAATTCTGAACTATATTATTGTTATAGCCAATGTTAACATTAAAATCCCAAACAAAATCTTCTGTTTCAACAGGGATAACATTTAGACTTAGTTCAGCACCAGTATTCTTGATGTCTCCATCAATATTCTGGAAAAAGAAAGGTTGTACCGCCGGTTGTGCACTTTGTATTTGAAGAATGAAATCAGAAGTGGTTTTATTGTAATATTCCAAAGAACCACTGATTCTGTTATCTAAAAATGCAAAATCTACACCTATGTTGAATTGTTCGTTTTCTTCCCACTTAAGGTCAGGGTTGGCAAACGCAACAATACCAGTGCTACCAGGGTTAAAAGTACCACCATTGTCAATACCTCCTGTATTAAATCGTGTGCGCTGAGTAAATTGATTAGAACCTAAACCTTCTTGATTACCAGTTACACCATAGGCCAATCTAAGCTTAAATCTATCAAAGGCTTTTGGGAACCAATCTTCTTGAGACATTTCCCATGAAGCACCAACTGCGCCAAACGTACCATACTTGTTGTTACCACCAAATCGTGAAGAACCATCTATTCTTACGGTACCAGAAAAATTAAACTTTCCGTCCATAGAGTAGTTACCACGCGCAAAGAATGATTGTAATTCATCTCGCTCTAAACTTGAGTTGGCAGCAAAAACCTGTGCAGATGCGATATTGTTGGTCATTTGTAAAAGGTCATTTGTTCTAAAACCGTTAGCCTCCATAAAAATAGTTTCTGTTACAAACTCTTGATATGAATGACCTATAGTTGCATCAAATACGTCATCACCGAAAGACTTGTTATAATTGAAATAAGATTCCCAAGTAGTATTGGTTAAATCAAATTCATTTAAAGTAGCTCTACCAGTCCCTAATGTAGGGGCAGAATTAAATAAAGCCGAAATCGCTGAATTTGCAGATGATGTGGATTTATCTAAACCAATAGTGGTTTTGAAACGTAAATTTTCAGTAAATTGGTATTGAGCTCCAATACTTATCAAAGCTCTCAAAGTACTCGAAATATTTCGTGACAAACCTAAGACAGCTAAAGGGTTTCTGGTTTCGAAAGTTGGTTGATTAAAACTACCGTTATCTAGAAAAATAGGTCTAGTTGGATTGAATGACCAAGTTGTAGCTAATAAATCTCCACGTGCATTAGGGTCATCAGAGATTGGAGGTCTTTGACTTTCTATGTTAGAAATTGTCGCTTGCGTCTCAAAGGTTAATTTATCATCGAAAAAACGTTGAGATGCATTAATACGTGCTGTTAGACGATCAAATGAACTATCTTCAACTTCCCCTCCCTGGTCTTGATAACCAAACGATAATCTGAAGTTACCATTTTCTCCACTGGCACCATAGGAAAGGTTATAATTCTGGGTAAAACTAGTTCTATAAATTTCATCTTGAAAATTGTTTCTGGCCCCAAAATCTGCACCAGTAGCTCCTAAATCAGATTGAGCTTGTAAAAATTGATCTGCCGATAGCACATCTATTTGATTTGGGATATAACCAACCGACAGAGTAGTAGAGAACTCGAGGATACCTTTGGTTGAGCGACCACTTTTGGTAGTAATTAGAACTACACCATTGGCACCACGAGAACCATAAATAGCGGTTGCGGAAGCATCTTTCAAAATATCGATGCTAGCTATATCTGCAGGATTCAAGAAACTAAGAGGGTCTAATGATGCAGCACTACCAATATCGGTAGTACCACCACCTGTTCCAGCAGAAGTGTTAGCACCGCTAAGCGGTATTCCATCAACAACATAAAGCGGGTTGTTGTTTGCACGCACTGAAGCTGTACCTCTAATCCTTACATTCACAGCTGCACCTGGTTCACCTGTAGAAGCAGAAATCTGTACCCCTGCAGTCTTACCTTGTATTAATTGCTGAGGATTCACAATAACACCTTTGTTGAACTCTTCAGCTTTGACACTTTCAACTGCACCAACAGAATTTCTTCTAGATTGTGTACCATAACCTACCACAACAACCTCATCAAGCTCACTTGCATTTTCCTGCAAGACAACATCTATTGTTGCTTGGCCGTTAACTGGAATCTCCTGTGAGGAAAAACCAATATAACTAAACACCAGTGTAGCATCGGAAGCCACATCATTGAGGGTGTAGTTACCGTCAAAATCCGTTTGTGTACCGTTAGTTGTTCCTTTAACAACTACACTAGCTCCCGGCAGAGGACCTGTAGCATCAGAAACCGTACCCGATACGGTCTGTGCCTGTAATGTTCCAAAGCAAATAAATGCCCCCAACAAAAACAAGCTTTTAAGTAGCGTAATCTTCATAGATAATTAATTTTAAGTTTAGTTAATTTAAATTCAAGAGTTAAACATATATAAAAATTATGTTAAATCCCTGTTATTTAAGAACTCCAGCTTTCGAAAACGATTTCGTGTTGATAACTTCTCGTGATTGCGGGCTAGATAATTCAACAAGAAAGAAAATACATAATTCATAAATAATGAGCGAAATATATGCAAATTCGGTGGAAATACCTTGAAATATGTTTTTTTTGTTCTTTATTGTATTTACTTTGAACGGTGATAAAATTGTGACCTAAGCGTTAACTAAAGGTTAATATGTTAGAGATATTTTACCCAAAAAGTATGCTATTTTTATGAAGTTTTAAAACCGGAAAATGCTCAAAAAAAAAATAACACTTAAACATATAGCTAGAGAACTTGAAGTCTCTATATCCACAGTCTCGAAAGCGCTGAAAAATAGTGAGGAAATCAGCAGAGAAACCAAAGAAAAGATACAGGCATTTGCAAAACTTTATAATTACAAGCCCAATAACATTGCGATTAGCTTAAAAAACAAGCGTACAAAAAATATTGGGGTCGTTATTCCTGACATTGTACATCACTTTTTCACCACTGTGGTTCGGGGTGTTGAAAAATATGCCAATACTAAAGGTTATAATGTAATTGTATGTCTTTCTGATGAGTCTTTTGATAAGGAAGTCATAAATATGGAACTTCTTGCTAATGGTAGTATCGATGGTTTTATCATGTCCTTATCTTCGGGAACCCAAAAAGAAAATGACTACAATCATTTAAAAGAAGTAACAGAGCAAGGCATACCTTTAGTTTTATTTGATAGAATTACAAATGAAGTCGAATGTGATAAGGTTATTATTGACGATGCTATGGGAGCTTACTTGGCTACCAAGAAACTTATTGAACAAGGAAGAAAACGCATCGGGCTTATTACCACACACGATTATTTAAGTGTGAGTAAAGCTAGAACAACTGGGTATCAAAAAGCCTTAAAAGATTTTGGGGTTAGCGAACAACAAGATTTGATACTAAAAATGCCTTCTATGGAAATGGATGGTCAATTGATAGAGAATTTCATTAAAAATTCTAAGGTCGACGCTATTCTAACCGTTAATGAGATTTTCTCTATTTATGGTATGCAAGTAGCGCAGGATCTGGGCTTGAAAATTCCGGATGATATTTCGTTTATCGGTTTTACCGATGGCTTATTGTCGAAGTATGCAAACCCGAGTTTAACCTCTATTGCCCAGCATGGCGAAAGAATGGGCGAAATATCAGCAGAAATGTTGATTCAGAAAATAGAAAGTGAAGAAGAGGAAGAGACCTATCAAACGAAAATTTTAGAGCCTACTTTGATAGAACGTAATTCTACAATTAATTAAGTTTGCCCAAACATTTAGAGCATGCACAAAGTCGGATTTATTTTTGACCTAGACGGGGTAATTGTCGATACCGCTAAATACCACTATTTAGCATGGAAAAAGTTGGCAGAAGAGTTGAATTTTGATTTTACCAAAGAGCACAACGAACTTTTCAAAGGTGTAAGTAGAAAAAGATGTTTGGATATACTTTTGAATCTTGCAGATGCAACGGCAACAGAAGAACAGTTTGATACATGGATGGTCGAAAAGAATAGAGATTATCTGGCTTATATAGAGAAGATGGATGCTTCCGAAATTTTGCCAGATGTACCCAAAGTGTTAGATTTTTTAAAAACGAACAACATACCGATTGCATTGGGTTCGGCAAGTAAAAATGCGCAACCCATACTTGAGAAAGTAAATCTGTTATCTTATTTTGATACCATTATAGATGGAAACTCAGTATCAAAGGCGAAGCCAGACCCAGAAGTTTTTCTTATCGCTGCTGAAAAGTTAGATGTTGCTCCAAAGAATTGTATCGTTTTTGAAGATGCCGTTGCAGGTATTGAAGCTGCTAATGCCGGAAATATGACAAGCATTGGAATAGGAGATGCAAAAATATTACAAGAAGCAGATTATAATTTTAACGATTTCACGGAAATAGATTTAGATTTTTTAAGAAAATTAGCAAAAGTTTAGATGAACCAAGATTATATACAACCCGATGAATGGTCAATTATAGAAAAAGACTTTGATTATGAACGAGTTAAATCTTCAGAAAGCCTTTTTAGTATTGGAAATGGGGCCATGGGGCAGCGAGCCAATTTTGAGGAGCATTACTCCGGCGAAACGTTTCAAGGAAGTTATATTGCAGGCGTTTATTATCCTGATAAGACCCGTGTAGGTTGGTGGAAAAATGGATATCCAGAGTATTTTGCTAAGGTTTTAAATGCACCAAACTGGATAGGTATCAATGTCTTTGTTAATAAGAAAGCACTAGATTTGAATACCTGTAAAATAGTTAAAGACTTTGAAAGGGAGCTTAACATGAAAGAAGGTTGGTATAAACGTAGTTTTATTGCCGAAATGCCTAATGGAGTAGAAGTTTCAGTCTCCACTACCCGATTTTTGAGCTTGACCATAGACGAACTTGGTGCCATCGAGTATACGCTCGAAGTATTGAACTCTGATGCGGATGTAAAACTAATTCCTTATTTGGATTCTGGAATTAAGAATGAGGACAGTAACTGGGATGATAAGTTCTGGAATACCACTAATGTTTCTTATAAAGATGATAGAGCTTTTATAGAAGCGCATACTATGAAGACTAACTTCGCCACCTGCAGTTTTATGCAGGCGGAGGCTTTTTTAGAAGGAAACAGAGTAGTCGCAACAAAATATGAAAAGTCTGAAAACTTTGTTTCTATCGAATTTCAACAAGCCCTAAAGAAGAATCAGAAAGTAAGCCTGGTGAAATACGGGGGGTATACTGTTTCTAGAAATTATAAAACGGATAATCTGGTAAAAGCTGCCAATACAACTTTAGACCAAGCTTTAAAACTTGGTTATGAGACTCTTCTTAAAAAACAGAAAGAGGCTTGGGCTGAAATATGGGAAATGAGCGATATTACTATTTCCGGTGATGTTAAAGCGCAACAAGGAATTCGATTCAATATTTTTCAATTAAATCAGACTTATTTAGGAACAGATTCTAGATTAAATATTGGTCCAAAAGGCTTTACCGGAGAAAAGTATGGTGGGAGTACGTATTGGGATACTGAAGCATACTGTCTTCCTTTTTATATGGCTACAAAAAACCAGACCGTAGCCTGGAATTTATTGGAATACCGTTATAATCACTTAGAGAAAGCAATAGAAAATGCCGAAAAACTTGGCTTTTCTAATGGAGCAGCTTTGTATCCCATGGTAACCATGAATGGCGAAGAGTGTCACAATGAATGGGAAATCACTTTTGAAGAAATTCACAGAAATGGGGCTATAGCTTTTGCGGTTTACAATTACTACCGTTTCACAGGTGACTACAGTTATATTCCCGAAATGGGACTAGAGGTTTTAATAGGAATTTCTAGATTCTGGCATCAACGAGCCAATTATTCCAAAAAGAAGAAAAAGTATGTGATTTTAGGAGTAACAGGCCCCAATGAATATGAAAATAATGTCAACAACAATTGGTATACCAATTATTTAGCAAAATGGTGTATTCAATATACTTTAGAACAGCTTGAAAAGGTAAAAGATGGGTATTTAGTAGATTATGATAGAATAGTTGCGCAAACCAGACTTACCAAAGCCGAAACCGATTTATGGTCAGAGGTCGCTGAAAATATGTTCTTCCCCTATTCTAAAAAGCACGAGGTCTTTTTACAACAAGATGGTTTTTTAGATAAAGAACTGGTCAAAGTTGATAATTTGGATTCATCTGAACGACCCATAAACCAGAAGTGGAGTTGGGATCGTATTCTGCGCTCACCTTATATAAAACAGGCAGACATTTTGCAGGGTTTTTATCTTTTTGAAGATCATTTTTCCAATGAAGAATTAGAAAAGCATTTCGATTTTTATGAGCCTTTTACGGTTCACGAGTCTTCGTTGTCGCCTTGTGTCCATAGCATACAGGCTGCAAAATTAGGCCGAATGGACCAAGCATATGCGTTTTATTTAAGAACCTCTCGTTTAGACCTTGATGACTACAATAAAGAAGTCGAAGAAGGACTTCATATAACTTCTATGGCCGGTACTTGGATGAGCGTAGTAGAAGGTTTTGGAGGTATGCGCATTTTAGATGATAAATTACATTTTACCCCAAGAATTCCTGAACAATGGAAATCTTATTCCTTTAAAATCAACTTTAGAAATAGAATTATTAAGGTAACGGTATCGGCTAAAGAATCAAGCTTTGAGCTGACCGGCAAAGAAGAAATGTCAATTCGGGTCAATGACCAAAGAGTAGTTCTTATTCCTGGTAAGATAGTAGAGGTATGAAGAAGACTATTTGGACTTCATTAAGCTTGATCATTCTTTTAATTGCAGCATGCGCCAATGAAGATTCAAATAAAAATGAAGTTAAAATCATGAAGAAGAAAAAGGCAGTTGTTTATCAAGTGTTCACAAGACTTTTTGGAAATACAAACACTACAAACAAACCTTGGGGAACTATTGAAGAAAATGGCGTAGGTAAGTTTGAAGATTTTGATGGTAAGGCGCTTACCGAGATTAAAAATTTAGGTATTACCCATATTTGGTATACAGGGGTGCCACACCACACCGTAATCAATGATTATACTGAATTCGGAATTTCAAATGATGATCCCGATGTCGTAAAAGGTAGGGCAGGGTCGCCATACGCTGTTAAGGATTATTACAATGTAAATCCTGATTTGGCTTTAGATCCAGATAAGAGACTTGAAGAGTTTAAGGCGCTTATTGATAGAACGCATCGGCATAATATGAAGGTTCTTATTGATATTGTGCCTAATCATGTTGCTAGAAACTACGAAGGACTTACCAACCCTAAGGGTATTGCTGATTTCGGGGTGGATGATGATACTTCTTCAGAATATAAACGGGATAATAATTTCTATTACATACCAGGATCAGAATTTAAAGTGCCGAATTGGGAAAACGGCTACTCTCCTTTAGGAGATAATACGAACCCTTTAGAGGATAATATGTTTATCGAAGTTCCTGCGAAATGGACAGGTAATGGATCAAGACTACCTCAACCCAATTTTAATGATTGGTACGAAACCGTAAAAATCAATTATGGCGTTCGACCAGATGGAAGCAAAGATTTTGAAGAACTTCCAGACTCTTATGCCGAAAAAGACTTCAAAGAACATTTTGAGTTTTGGGAAGCTAAGGATGTACCAGATTCATGGAAAAAGTTTCGCGATATAGCACTTTACTGGTTAGATTTTGGTGTCGATGGTTTCCGTTTTGATATGGCTGAAATGGTTCCTGTTGAGTTTTGGAGTTTTATGAACTCAGCTATCAAAATGAAGAATTCTGAGGCTTTTCTTTTGGCCGAGGTCTACAATCCGCAATTGTATCGAGATTACATCCAAAAAGGAAAAATGGATTATCTCTATGATAAAGTTGAACTGTATGATAGTATAAAACATATTATGCAGGGTCATGGTTGGACAGATCACATCCCCGTTGTACAAAAAGGGATGCAAGATATTGAGCATCATATGTTACATTTTCTTGAAAACCATGATGAGCAACGAATTGCAAGCCCAGACTTTGTGGGCAAAGCAGAGATTGCAAAACCTGCAATGGTTGTTTCTGCAACTTTAAGTACCTCACCGACCATGATATATTTTGGGCAAGAGGTAGGAGAACCGGCTCAAGAAAACGCAGGTTTTGGTAGCCCGACAAGAACCTCGATTTTCGATTATATAGGGGTTCCAAACCATCAAAGATGGGTAAATAACAAAAAATTTGATGGAGGTCAACTTACTGATGATGAAAAAGACCTCAGAGATTTTTACAAACGGCTTTTGAATTTTACAATAACTAGTGACGCTTTAATGGGCGAATATCAAGAGATTCACTTTTATAACAAAGAACATACAGAAGGCTATGACCATAGGATTCTATCTTATGTTCGATGGGTCGATGATGAAAAATTGGTAGTGATTTCCAATTTTGATGTTGAAAAATCGTATGATATTGAGTTTAAGCTTCCACCTGAAATCATTAAAAAATGGAGGTTAGGTGGGAATACATATAAATTGCAGGAACAACTTTACGATAGTACTGATTATGAATTAAATATTGAAAATGAGGTAGGTCTGATTAATCTACGACTAAGACCACTAGAATCCCTTATTTTACAGGTAAGGGAATAAAAAAGCGGACTTGAAGTCCGCCTAGTTTTCAATTTTTATGCTCCATCAGGAATCTGCTTTTTTGCCGGTTGATTTATAAATAAGAGCAATTATAATACCGATTAACAGGTAGTAAATAATGTTTAAGACGGCGTCGATTAAGTGCCCGGTTAAATTCATCATTGTAGAGGTGGCGTACCAAATTAGTCCCATTCCCAGTCCAACGAAGATTCCAATCCAAATACCGAATTCAGCCCCCTTCTTTAGCGCTGTGATGACCGCGTGCCCATTTTCCATAAAGTGTACTCATGGCAAAAGCACTCAATAGGCAGCCCAAAAATAAATGAATGAAATCTGGCTCGGTCTTCATAACATTGGTCAAAACATTGTCCCTATTTAAGCTCTCACCTAACATACCCCATAAAAGATACCCTAATACAAACATAGCGATACCCCCTATCAGGGTAGCTAATAAATTAGATTTTGAAAACATAATAATTCATTTAGTTGGTTAATAATCAACACAATATATAAAATAATTGATTAGATTACACTTTAAAAAACCCCTAAGAAGATATTTTAATTACCATAAGCAAGTAGTACGTTTTTCATTTTCAAATTGTATTTTTAAGCACTAAAATTGGGGTGTATGAAAAAACTTTCCATATCGGCACTTGTTTTGGTATTCTTTCTAAATAGCTGTGAATTGAAAAGGGATAATTTTTTAGTTATTGGGCATAGGGGTGCAATGGGCTATGAGACTGAAAATACGCTTGCTTCGGTTCAGAAAGCACTTGATTTAGGGGTTGATATGATTGAAATCGACGTCTTTAAAATAAAGAGTGGGGAAGTTGTCGTTTTTCATGATGAAAGACTAGAACGCCTGTCTAATGCTGGCGGTAAAATAGAAGAGTATTATATTTTTGATTTAAAAAAGGTGATTTTAGATGGCAATCATCAAATCCCTTTGCTTCAAGATGTCTTGAAACTTATTGATAATAAGGTAGCACTGAATATTGAACTGAAGGGGGCCAATACTGCCGACAGGGTCAATTTTATAATGAAATACTATATAAAACAAAGGGGCTGGTCTGCTGAAAATTTTATTATATCAAGTTTTAATTGGGATGAGCTTCGCGAGATGCGAAGAATTAATTCAGATATTGCTATCGCTGTATTGACAGAAGAAAATCCTATTGACGCTATTCCAGTGGCAAAAGAACTAAATGCAATTGCCATAAATCCTTGGTTCGAAAAATTGACAGCTGAACAAACCGAAGCCATACAAAAAGAAGGTCTTAAAGTATATACTTATACAGTAAATGAAATTGAAGATATCGCCAAAATGCGAGAGTTCGGTGTAGACGGAATCTTTACCAACTATCCAGATAGGGCAAATTAATGTACGACATCATTATTATCGGTGGTGGAGCTGCGGGTTTTTATGCAGCAATTCAAACCGCTACAGAAAACCAAAACTTAAAAATCGCAATTTTTGAACGCGGAAAAACCGTGCTCGGTAAGGTGAAAGTCTCTGGGGGCGGTCGTTGTAATGTGACACATGCAGAATTTGACCCTAAAGAACTTGTGCGCAATTATCCCCGAGGTAAGAAAGAACTTTTAGGTCCTTTCCATGCCCATTCTACGGGTGATGTTATGGCTTTTTTTGAGGAGCGTGGAGTCCCTTTAAAGATTGAGGATGATGGTCGTATTTTTCCAAAGAGCGATTCTTCACAAAGTATAATCGACTGTTTTTTAAAAGAGACCGAGCGTTTGGGAATAAGCATTCTTAAAAACAGCTCGGTAAAATCTTTTTTGCCATTAAAAGAAAATGACGGTTGGCAGATTACCACAATGAACAAGCATTATAAGTGTAAAACCCTTTTAATCGCATCTGGTAGTAACCCTAAGATATGGCAGCAATTAGATGATTTAGGTCACACTATAGTGCCTGCTGTTCCTTCACTTTTTACATTTAATATTAAGGACGAAAGAATAGCTGATATACCTGGTCTCAGCACAAATGTTGAGGTTAAAATTCCGGCTAAAAAACAATACAACTCGAAAATTGTAGTACAACTTAGAAGTCAAGTGAACGAACAGCCCATTTTAGAAAGTGACGGCCCTCTTTTGATAACACATTGGGGTATGAGCGGCCCCGCAATCTTAAAACTTTCTGCTTGGGGGGCGAACATTCTTAGTGAATACAATTACAATTTTAAAATCAACGTAAATTGGATTCCTGAATATTCTACCGAAATGCTAGAACAGGTGTTATTTGAAATTAAAGAAGTAGAGGGTAAAAAAACAATCGCTCGCACAAATGCATTTGATATACCCAGACGTTTATGGATAAATTTAGCTGCCGCGGCCAAAATTGACAAGGGATTGAAATGGGCCGATGCGACAAAAGATATTCTCAAAGACTTGGCGGAACAACTTACTCAAAGCTCGTTTAAAGTTGAAGGAAAAAGCACCTTTAAAGAAGAGTTTGTTACGGCTGGCGGAGTAAGTTTAAAAGAGATTGACTTTAAAAGCTTTAAAAGTAAAAAATTGCCTAATCTGTTTTTTGCCGGAGAAGTTATTAATGTTGATGCCATTACTGGTGGGTTTAACTTTCAAAATGCCTGGACGGGGGCCTATGTTGCTGCTAAAGCAATGGCAAGAACATAGCCTATTGCAAGACCAGAAATAATCCTGCCGCCAGTAATCCGCCTAAAATTGGGCCAACTACAGGAATCCAAGAATATGCCCAACCATTCGAACCTTTATCTTTAATAGGGGCCAATGCATGTACTATTCGTGGGCCTAAGTCTCTTGCGGGGTTTATGGCATATCCGGTAGTACCTCCTAGGGATAAGCCAATTCCCCAGACCAATAGTGCTACAGGAAGAGCACCCAAAGAACCTAAGCCAATAGTGGTATTGGTGTCCGTAATTGTAGCATCCGAAAAATAGAGTACGGTAAATACCAGAACAAAAGTGCCGACAATCTCATTAAGAATGTTAATTGGCACATTCGGTATAGCCGGTGTGTTACAAAAAACACCTCTTTTCGTATTTCCGTCCGAGGTTGCATCAAAATGATCTTTATTAATTAGCCAAACTAGAAAGGCGCCTAAAATAGCACCTATAAACTGAGCTAAAATGTAAAAGGGAACATCATTCCATGAAAATTTACCTGCCATAGCTAGCCCTGTAGTCACTGCCGGGTTTAAATGTGCCCCACTGTAAGGCGCCGAAACGACAACACCTACGTAAACCGCAATAGCCCAGCCAGTAGTGATTACAATCCAACCTGAACCGCTACCATAGGTTTTGGCAAGGGAAACATTGGCGTTTACACCACAACCCAAGAGAATCAATAAAAAAGCGCCTATGATTTCTGCAATAAACGGAGTCATATTAATTTTACTTACAACTTACAACTTACAACTTACAACTTACAACTTACAACTTACAACTTACAACTTACAACTTACAACTGCCTACTGTTTTGTCCAATGTTCCAAAGCTTCAATCGCTCTATACCAGCCTTTGATACCGCTATCGATTACCTCTCGTTCTTCAGTCGGTTTAAAGTGGACATCAGATTGCCAAATATCTTGAATTTCTTCGGGGCTTTTCCAAAAGCCAACAGCTAGACCGGCCAAATATGCAGCGCCCATCACTGTGGTTTCTATAATTTTAGGTCTAACCGTAACCGTATTTAAAACATCGGCTTGAAATTGCATCAACATATTATTCACTGTTGCCCCACCATCTACACGTAGTTCTTTTATGTTAATGCCCGAATCTGCTTCCATAGCTTTCAAAACATCCATGGTTTGATAGGCAATTGATTCTAAGGCCGCTTTAGCAATATGGGCATCGGTGCTACCTCGGGTTAATCCGAATATGGTGCCCTGTGCCTGTTGATTCCAATGCGGAGCGCCAAGACCAGCAAAGGCAGGAACAAAATATACCCCTTCAGAACTTTCTACAGCACCAGCTAGCTGCTCCACATCCGAAGACTTTTTTATAATTTTTAAACTATCGCGAAGCCATTGAACAACAGCACCCGCAATAAAAATACTTCCTTCGAGGGCATAGGTGGTTTCTCCGTTAATCTTCCATGCAACGGTTGTCAAGAGATTGTTTTTTGATGGAACCGGTTTGTCACCAACATTCATCAACATAAAACAGCCAGTACCATAGGTGTTTTTTACCATGCCCTTCTGCGTGCACATTTGGCCAAATAGCGCAGCCTGTTGATCACCTGCAATGCCAGCAATTGGTATTTCACTTGCAAAGAAATTAGGGGCTGTATGCCCATATACTTCACTTGATTGTCTTACCTCGGGGAGCATACTTTTTGGAATGGTAAAAAGCTCAAGAAGCTCATTATCCCAAGCCATGGTATTGATATTGAAAATCAAGGAACGGCAGGCATTTGTCACGTCGGTCACATGAAGATTGCCCTGGGTCATTTTCCAGATTAACCAAGAATCTATGGTTCCCCAGGCTAATTCTCCAGCTTCAGCTCGTGCTCGTGCGCCATCCACATTGTCCAATATCCATTTTACCTTGGTTGCAGAAAAGTAAGAGTCGATTACCAAACCTGTTTTTTCTCGGATCAAAGCCGATTTGCCAGCTTTTTTTAATTCATCACAAAAATCCGACGTTCTTTTATCTTGCCAGACTATGGCATTGTAGATAGGTTCGCCCGTTTTCCTGTCCCAGACAACCGCGGTTTCCCTTTGGTTAGTGATTCCGATAGCTGCAATTTGATTTCCTTGAATACCTTTTTTGGCCACTGCTTCTGCGGCCATACCCGCTTGAGTAGACCAAATTTCTGTAGCATCGTGTTCCACCCATCCCGGTTTCGGAAAAATCTGTGTAAACTCCTTTTGGGCAGTAGAGACTATGGCGCCCTTTTTATCAAAAACAACTGCTCTAGAACTTGTAGTGCCTTGGTCTAAGGCTAAAATGTATTGACTCATTGCGGTATTTTAATTCACGGAAATTACTAAAAATAATTATAGTAGATTTAAGTATGTCAAAGTAAAAATTACATTAGAATGAAGACTTTTATTGCTTTTTTGAGAGGGATCAATGTAAGTGGTCAAAAAAAGATTAAAATGATAGAATTGAAGGCCAGTCTTGAAAAAGAAGGCTTTAAAAATGTTCAAACTTATATTCAAAGTGGAAATATTATTTTAAATAGTGAAGAAGATATCTGTTCTGTCAAAGAGGGTATCAGAAAAGTTATTCTAAAAGATTTTGGTTTTGAAGTGCCAGTTTTAGTAACAACAAAAGAGGTGTTGGGTGTTATTCTAGAGAAATATCCATTTGAAGACGCCGATGATAAGAATCAATATTACACCTTGTTGTTCGATAAGCCCGATGCAAACTTAGTAGACGGGTTCAAT
The DNA here is from genome assembly GCF_055693185.1 of Croceitalea sp. W27. Taxonomy (NCBI): domain Bacteria; kingdom Pseudomonadati; phylum Bacteroidota; class Flavobacteriia; order Flavobacteriales; family Flavobacteriaceae; genus Croceitalea; species Croceitalea sp. W27. The sequence continues at coordinate 1,750,015 of NZ_CM146327.1, read as the reverse complement.
ACTCTTAAATTTAATACGGAGGACTTCTTAATTGCAGAAGACTGCGTCTACTTAAATTGTAAGGTGGGTGCCGGAAAGGCAAAATTGAACAACAATTTGATAGAGAAAAAATTGAAGGTAACGGCCACGACCCGAAACTTAAGAACAATGCAAAAAATGCTCTTACTTGCTTCTTAGTTAAGTTCCCAAATTTTATAATTAAGTATGGTAGCGAAGCATACCCAAAGCAAATAGGGAACCATGAGCAACGCGGCCTTTTTGCTCACGACATTGAACCATTTTATAGTAAGAATTATAGCTACGACTAAGGCAATGATTATAAAAAGCGCGGCCAGAACATTTTTCAATCCAAAGAATACCATACTCCAAAGTGAGTTTAAAAGCAGTTGAAAGCCAAAATGATATAATGCAGTTTTAACCCAGATATGGTGAAAGCCTTTTCCCCAAACTACCCCGGCAGCAACACCCATCATTAAATAAAGAACGCTCCAAACAGGGGCAAAAATACTGTTGGGTGGATTAAAACTGGGCTTATTGAGGGTAGGGTACCAGTCATTCACCGAGCTTTGGGTTGCAAAACTTGAAAGGAACCCAATAATCAGGCAAATGGCAACAGTGATAGTTATCTTAAGAATTTTTCTTTGCATAAGGGGCACTATTTGCACTAAAATAGCAATTTATTTTTAGCAAATGATGTAGTCAAAAACGCATTGTTATCTTTGCCAAAATTTGTTTGCATGACAGAGAGCGAGTTTATTTTAAAAGATGGTTTTGAATACCCTAACGAAGGTAAAGTTGCCTGGAAAGCACCAAGTAATATAGCTTTAGTAAAATATTGGGGAAAGAAACCAAATCAAATACCTGCAAATCCCTCAATTAGCTTTACCTTAAATGCTTGTGCAACGACAACTAGCTTGGCTTTTAAAAAGCTGGATAAAAAGTCAGATACATTCTCCTTTGATCTTTTCTTTGAAGGAAAACCTAAGGAAGAGTTTGCCCCTAAAATCATCACATTCTTTGAAAGAATTGAAAGATATATACCCTTTTTAAAAGAATATCATTTTATCATTGAAACGTCCAATTCCTTTCCGCATAGCAGTGGAATTGCTTCTTCCGCCAGCGGAATGGCCGCTTTGGCCCTTTGTTTGTTATCAATCGAAAAATTAGCTAATCCTACTTTAGGAGAAGATTATTTAAAGATGAAAGCTTCTTTTTTGGCAAGATTAGGTTCTGGTAGTGCCTGCAGAAGTATAGAAGGAGACTTGATTCAATGGGGCGCTTATGAACCAATCTCAAAAAGCTCCGATTTATATGGAATACGGTATCCTTTCAAAGTAGATTCTGTTTTTAAAAACTATCACGATACTATTTTATTGGTACATAAAGGCCAAAAAACTGTAAGTAGTACAGTTGGGCATGATTTAATGCATGAGCATCCTTTTGCGCAACAACGCTTTCAACAGGCAGACCATAATTTAAACAAATTGAAAGAGGTGTTTGAAAAAGGTAATCTCAATGAATTTGTTAATATTGTTGAAAGCGAGGCCTTAACGCTACATGCAATGATGATGACCAGCTTGCCTTATTTTGTATTGATGAAACCGAATACGCTTGAAATTATCAATAGAATTTGGGCGTTTCGTAAAAAATCAAAAACCCATGTCTGTTTTACATTGGATGCAGGGGCCAATGTTCATGTTTTATATCCTGAGTCCGAAAAGAAAGAGGTATTTCAATTTATTCAGGATGAACTAGTTGCGTTCTGTGAAAATGGACATTATATTTGTGATCGAATTGGTCATGGCGCCAAGCAATTGAAAGGATAAACAGGAATTAGAACGAAGCAATTTGATATCACTACCAATAATGTTTACCTTTAACATACAAAAGTCTAGACAATAGCTATGAAAGGACCCTTATTCTATTCTAAAATACTTCTCTTTGGGGAGTATGGAATTATTAAAAATTCTAAAGGACTTTCGATACCATATAACTTTTTTAAAGGGGCCTTAAAAACAGATTATAACCCGTCTAAAGAGGCAAAAGAATCTAACAGAAGTTTAGAGAAATTCTGTGAGTATTTATCGGAAATGCAAAGTGAGGATCTGGTGCAGTTTGATATTGATTCGTTCCGTAAAGATGTTCAAGATGGAATGTATTTTGACAGCTCCATACCTCAAGGGTACGGTATTGGAAGCAGTGGGGCATTGGTCGCCGCTATTTATGACAAATACGCATCAGATAAGATTACCGTCTTAGAAAATCTAACTAGAGAAAAGCTATTAAAGCTTAAAACCATTTTTGGAAACATGGAATCTTTTTTCCATGGAAAGAGCTCTGGTCTAGATCCCTTAAATAGTTATTTAAGTTTACCGATTCTAATAAATTCACAAGATAATATCGAATCTACTAGCCTTCCTACCCAAAATAAAGAGGGTAAAGGCGCAGTATTTTTATTAGATAGCGGAATCACCGGTGAAACTGCTCCAATGGTACAAATCTTTATGGAGCAAATGAAGCAAGAGGGCTTCCGTAGCATGCTAAAAGATAAATTTATCAAACATACGGATGCTTGCGTTGAACACTTTTTAAACGGTGATATTAAATCGCTTTTCGGTCATGTAAAGCAGTTGTCAAATGTGGTTTTTGATAATTTTAAGCCTATGATTCCAAAAGAGTTTCATAATCTTTGGAAAAAGGGTATCGAAACCAATGATTATTACCTAAAACTCTGCGGCTCTGGCGGTGGTGGTTATATTTTGGGCTTTACAGAAGACATCGATAAGGCTAGAAAAGCACTTCAAGACCACAAATTGGAAGTGGTTTACAATTTCTAGAAAAATTCTAATGCTTAATAGAAAAAATAGGCTGTTACTCTACAAGTTGTTGAGCCTATTTTCGGTGGTTAGAGGTTATAATATCTTAATGATAACCCTTGCCCAGTACTTGGCCTCTATTTTTATTCTTTCACCCGATTTGCCGCTAAGTCAAGTTGTTTTTGACATAAACCTTTTCATTATTGTAACAGCGTCGGCATTGGTCATCGCAGGGGGCTATATCATCAATAATTTTTACGATGCAGAAAAAGATCTGATCAATAAACCAACCAAAAGTATGTTAGATCGTTTGGTAAGCCAACGTTTTAAGCTAACCACATATTTTATATTGAACTTTGCTGCTGCTTTTTTGGCAAGTTATATTTCATTTAGGGCAGTACTGTTCTTTTCGGCCTATATTTTTGGAATCTGGTTGTATTCCCATAAACTTAAACGCATTCCGTTTTTAGGTAACATAGTATCGGCGATATTGGCCATAGCACCTTTTTTTGTGGTTTTTGTGTACTATAGAAATTTTGAAACGGTCATCTTTTTTCATGCTCTATTTCTATTCTTATTGATTTTGGCTCGTGAACTTATAAAAGATTTAGAGAGCATGGCCGGTGATTTAGCCCAAAACTATAAGACTTTGCCAATACTGTATGGCCCAAGAATGTCTAAACTTATCATAGGTATTCTTATTGTATTGACACTTGTTCCTGCTTGGTTGTTAACTAACCAATTTGATGTTGGTTATATGTATTTCTATTTTGGGGCCAGTAGCCTATTGCTTGTAATTTTTATCTTTTTATTATGGAAAGCAAAAAATAAAAAAGACTATGTTTGGTTACATAATATTCTTAAGCTTATAATCATATCAGGAGTGTTCAGTATTCTTTTGATTGATGTGGATTTGGTTCTAAATCGAATTTTATAATGGAAAACTTACTTAATGTCGCCCTTGCTCAAATAGCACCGGTTTGGTTAGATAAAAAAGCAACACTGGAAAAAATTGGGACAACAATTCTTGAAGCCGCCAAGAACGGCAGTGAATTAATTGTTTTTGGAGAAGCCCTGTTGCCAGGCTATCCGTTTTGGTTGGCATATACTGAAGGTGCTGCGTGGGATTTAAAAGTGAACAAAGAATTACATGCACATTATGCCAGAAATTCAATTCAGATTGAAGCAGGGGAGCTTGACGGCATTTGTAAATTGGCAAAAGAGCATCACATTTCGATATACCTGGGCATTATGGAGCGAGCTAAAGATCGCGGAGGTCATAGTTTGTACTGTTCTTTGGTCTATATTGATCAACAAGGAGAAATTAAATCGGTGCATCGTAAATTACAACCCACTTATGATGAACGTTTGACTTGGGCCCCTGGCGATGGTAATGGTCTTCAAGTACACCCATTAAAACAGTTTACGGTCGGTGGCCTTAATTGTTGGGAAAATTGGATGCCTTTACCACGAACCGCCTTATATGGTCAAGGTGAAAATTTACACATAGCGGTTTGGCCCGGAAATTTGAATAATACCAAGGATATTACCCGTTTTATTGCCCGCGAATCGCGCAGCTATGTGATTTCTGTTTCGTCGTTAATGCAAAAGAAAGACTTTCCCAAGAATACCCCGCATTTAGATAAGATTTTGGATAAAGCCCCCGAAGTTTTAGGTAACGGAGGCTCTTGTATCGCAGGCCCCGATGGCGAATGGCTTGTAGAGCCTATAGTTGACAAAGAAGGATTAATTTACCATACTTTAGATTTTAATCGCGTATACGAAGAACGCCAGAATTTTGATGCCGTTGGCCATTATTCAAGACCTGATGTTACAAAATTAACGGTAAATCGAGAACGACAACGTACCGTTGAATTTGAAGACTAGAATGATGAGGTAATATTGTGTTGAGGGAGTAATTAAGTTCTACCTTTGCAAAAAATTAAATGACTGATGGCGAAATCAGACTATAAAGGCAATCGCAAACCCAATTCGGATAAGAATAAGAATAACCCAACTGGTAGGTTCAGAAAAAAGAAAAGCTTTTCAAAAAGCATACCTCCTAACAAAAGAAAAGCACCTCCAAAAACAAATACAAATCCTGATGAGATTCGGTTAAACAAGTTTATCGCCAACGCCGGCGTTTGTTCGCGTAGAGAAGCGGATACCTATATCGCTGCAGGGAGTGTAACCGTAAACGGAAAAGTAGTTTCCGAAATGGGGTATAAAGTAAAACGTACCGATGATGTTCGTTACGACGGAAGGCGTTTGAATCCTGAAAAAAAGGAATATATTCTGCTGAATAAGCCCAAGGGTTTTATCACTACTACGAATGATGAAAAGGGTAGAAGAACGGTAATGGAACTTATTTCAAGTTCTTCCAATAACCGTCTTTTTCCGGTAGGGCGTTTAGACCGAAATACAACAGGATTACTTTTATTCACCAATGATGGTGATATGACCAAAAAGCTAACGCACCCCAAGTTTGGAGTTCGAAAGATCTATCATGTGGTTTTAGATAAAAATGTAACTGCCGCCGACCTCAAGAAAATTCAAAATGGTTTGGAACTTGAAGACGGACCGGTACAAGTAGATGAAGCCGCTTATATTCAAGGGAGTACCAAAAAAGAGGTGGGTATTGAGATTCATTCTGGGCGAAACAGAATCGTGCGCCGAATTTTTGAGCATCTGGAATATAAGGTAACTAAATTAGATCGTGTGGTTTTCGCAGGACTTACCAAAAAAGATTTACCGCGAGGGCATTGGCGGAATTTAACCCCACAAGAGGTGATTAATTTAGGGATGATAAAGTGAAATATTGTTAGTATTACTTGGTAATGAAAAATTTAAAGCAAATCTATATATTTGATTTCAATAGAATTAACAATATTTTTGAAATTATTCCGATATATTAGCGACAGATAGAACTATTATCTTTTTGAAAATCAATGGATACATCTAAAATTGAAAGGCATACTGGTAAACCATTTAAAGAGGAGACCATTAGTATTTCTCAAAAAACTTTTAGTTTAAAAGTTAATACCATTACGGGTAAAGAAGGTGATTATTGGGTTGTGATTTCACCTTCATTACAAGTTAGTGGCTATGGTAAAACTAAAGAAGAGGCAGTAGATTCTTTTGATGAAAACATATATCTTTTTCTTGAAGATATTAGAGAACTGAGTTTTCAAAGAAGGATTAATGAGCTCAAGAAGTTAGGGTGGATTCAATCACGTTTTTTCAAAAAAAGACTTTCCAAAGTATTTGTTGACGAAAGTGGAGCATTACAAAACCTTGAGCACGCCCAACTAAACTCTCTTGAATCAGTAGTATAGAATGGGTAACAATAGACCTATTAAAACTAAATGCTGGTTAAAATTTCTCTCGGACCATAATTGTAAATACTTAAGAACGAAAGCCTCACATGTACATTATAAATGTCCAGATTGTTGGCGCACAATTACACACAGAGAAAAGGACAAAGAAATACCTGCGATGCATTTGAGGACTAATCTTAGAACAATGGGACTGACTTTGGCTTACCTTTATGCGTGGGTTGAAAAGAATTGCTAGAGTACTAATTTTAATATTTCTTATTTCCTTTTTATAGATTGTAAGAGTATCCATTCCCAGCTCGATAACTAAGTATAATACCATGCGTATTTCCAATAGGGGCATCACCCCCTCTTTGGGTATAGTTGTACATTGCCCTAAAATTTTTAAGTAGATAGAAACCAGCAGCAAAGTTTATAGAACTGCTCGTTCGATACCCCAAGCCTAATTCAAAACTGTTTTTGTAACTAATGCCCATATTTACATCTATTTGAAAGGGAGCCCCCGACTCGTATTTGAAAAGCAAGCTGGGCTTTACTATAAAGTCAGGTTTGTATCGGTTCAATAAAAAATGGTAACCTGTATACCCATATATGGGTTGTGATAGTTTTAGATTGTCTTGGTTTGATAGGGTTTCTCCCAAAAGATTTGGTGCTGAAATACCCGCAAAAAAGTTGGCACGGCCAAAAAGAACACCTGCGCCGACTGTGGGTAAGGTGGCATTTACATTTTCTGCAAAGTTGGGATCATCTTGTATACCCAAACTCAAAAGGTCTTGATTATAAATAAGGGCTCCGGCACTTAGACCAAAAGAAATAAAGGTACGGTCATATACTTTCCAATACGGATGGGCATTGTCATTTAAAATAATGCTGTACGAGTAAGCTCCAAAAATTTGAGTGGCCGAAGTAACCCCAATCTCATCATTGATGACGCCTCCTCCCAAACCCATTTTTTCATTGCGTAAGGAAGTGTTAAAGGTAAAAGCAAAACTTCTGGGAGTACCATCAAAGGTTTGATTGCCAAAACCGATATTGCTCAAGGTAGCCTCAGAGCCGTCAAGCACTCCCGCATAGGCAGAATTGATCAAAAACGGATTGTAATTGTATTCGGTAAATACTGGGGTCTGTTGAGCCTTAAGGCTTAACGTGCTCCCTAATGCTATGAGTATTAAGAAATATATGGGGTAATTTTTCTTCATAATTATCTTTTTAGCACCAAATAGCCTTTGGTCTGCTTTAGGTTGTTTGTTTCGGGGATGATAATATTAAAGAAGTAGGTGCCTTCCGGTAATTGTGAAGCTCCTAAACCATTTAACTGGTTGGCTTCACCGTTGAAAGTATTGGTCGTGTTATTATATCCTTCAACTTTATAGACCATATCGCCCCATCTGTTGTAGATAACAACGGTATTGTCGGGGTATTCTTCTATTCCTTCAATTCTCCAGAACTCGTTGATACCATCACCATCAGGAGATATGCCGTTAAGTGATTCAATTTCAGGTGAAACTTCTGCAATGGTCGTAAAATACTGTTCTTCACAATTCTCGGCATCTCCGTCAGCGTTATAGGGTATAATAGTAACAAATATTTGCTGCTCAAAAGGAAGGGCATTTGGTAATTGATATGAGGTAAGAATACCCACATCTTCATTATCCAAAATATCATTTCCTCCAACAGTTGTGCCCACGCTTAAACGGTAACCGTTAGCATTTAGAACTTCGTTCCAGGCAATATTTGTATCTACGATAACATCGGTAGACCCATTCAATGGTGTGGTCAATACGGTACATGAAAGTACATCTGCCATTGGAGAAGCGATGGTAAAACTTTCCTCGGCGCAATTAAGGGCATCACCATCCATATTATAAGGTGTTATAGTGATATATACAGTTATTCCTTCAGCAAAAGGACCGGAAAAATCGAATGTCAGGGTATCTCCTGCGTCAAAATTGTCAATGATATCATTTCCTCCAGGCGAGCTTCCTACTGTCAATCGGTATCCATCGGCATTGGCCACGGCATTCCATGAAATGTCGGTATCTGCCGAAACATTGCTATCTCCGTTTAATGGACTTGATAAGGTGGTACAATCTGGTAAGACAGCGGTTCTATCTCCAGTGGTAAATTGGTCATCACCACAAACAATGGATTCATCAGCGGCATTAAACGAAGTTATGGTTACAAATACCCTTGTATTTGCCGGTAGATCTGCAGGGGGGTCAAAAGTGGTATTGTTGCCTACATCAGTTGTAGCGAGTATATCATCCAATCCTGTTGCCGTACCAATAGCAATAGAATAGCGAACAGCATTAGTGGCCGTATTCCATGTCAAATTGGTATCTATGGGTACATCTGTGGCATCAAATGTAGGTGTAATCAAATTGGCACAACCAGGTTGGGCAATTTCTGTAGTAAAGCTTTCTTCAGTACACCCGGTAGCATTCTCCGTTCCTATATAAGGAACAATAGTTACGAATATTTCGGTGTTGCCAGGGAGGTCATTCGGTGGATTATAGGTAAGTAGGTTACCTACATCTTCGTTGTCTAAAATATCGTTCCCTCCTGTTGTAGTTCCTATCGTCAATCGGTAACCTTCAGCACCGCTTACTGCATTCCAAGTAAGATCTGTGGCAATTGAAACATCGGTATCTTCATTGACTGGTGCTACAAGAGATGTACAAGCTGGGGTAGTTCCTGTATTTGTGATTGTTAGAAGAAAAGACTCTTCACTTGCACAAGAACCAGCACCATCATAAATGTATAGTGTTATAGGGTAACTTGTGAAATCAGCAAAATTGATAATAGCACCGGCGTTATATCTAGTGCCTCCGCCGTCAGGTTCGGTATAGTATGCCTCTGCTCCTGTAAGTTGCGAGCCTGTAATCACGGGTAGCGTATAGGTGTTTGCCTGGGTTTGGTCTGTTAAATCATTGACTGTGGGGCCTGCACTGCCACCATCAGTAATCGTCCAAGTATCTACTCCTAGCATATTGGCTCTTGCCGCTGCACCGTCACAATATTGACTGTCACCTCCACTAAAACTGACATTGGGCTGTAAATTTTGTGCGTTCCAGCCAATTAGAAGTGCGTCATAATTGGCTGTCGACAGGGTGACCCCGTCAAACATATTGCTAGCGTCAGTAACACTTGTAACGTCCCAAGTTGAAATATTTTGGTCGAAAGAGGTTGCTCCTCTAAACATATCGCCCATATCGGTTACCAAGCCAACATCCCAATTTCCAATATTCTGATTGAAGTTTGAGGCATTGACGAACATACCGTTCATAAACAATACATTCGATGTATTCCAAGCTGAGATATTTTGATCGAATATTGTATTGACAAACATAAGACTCATGCTTGTAACACTGCTGACATCCCAACCTCCGATATCTTGATTAAACGAAGAGGCCTCTAGAAACATAGATCCCATGTTCAACACGTTTGTGGTTGTCCATCCACCAATATCTTGATTAAAATTAGTTGCAAACCTAAACATAGACAACATATTAGTTACATTCGAGACGTTCCAATTGTCTAGCGGCTGGTTAAAACTAACTGCTGAAGAAAACATAGAACTCATTGAAACTACGCTATCCGTGACCCAGCTGTTCACATCTTGATTAAATGCAATTGCAGATCTGAACATGCTAGCCATATTCTGAACAGTGCTAACATCCCATTGGTCTAGAGGCTGGTTGTAGGCTGCGGCACTAAGAAATAAAGAGCCCATATCAGTAACATTCCTTACATCCCAATCATTTATATTAGAATTGAAGACAGAACAGCTCGAAAACATAGATCCCATTGAAGTTACATTGGTTAAATCGGGGCGATCAGTAAAATTACCTGTCAAATTGGTGCAACCCCTGAATGCATTGCTCATTGAGGTCCATTCAATACTGCCCCATTGCTCAATTGTTAAGATTTTTTCTCTGTCGCCTGAGTTGTCAAAGTAAATTCTTGGAAAAAGCCCAGTGATCGAAACCGTATGAATACCTGGAGTCGTGTAGGTATGGGTAGCATCTCCATTTACGTTTGTATCAATATTTCCATCTCCCCAATCGACATCATAATCATAAGTTTCTGTGTTAAATGTTGGTACGGTTATGGTTTCGTTGGCCACAGTCGTCTCCCAAGTGGTAATAAAAGCCCCTAGGGTAGCGCTACTGGTAATGGTCAACTCAAAGTTTTCTTCACTGGAACAACTGCCCGAACCGTCATAAATATATAGGGTAACCGGATAATTTGGAAAATCGGCAAAATTGATGGTTTCGCCTGCATTATATTGGGTTCCCGTTCCATTAGGACCTGTAAAATAGGCTTCGTTTCCAGTTAATTGCGTTCCGGTAATAACTGGTAGGGTATAACTATTTGCCTGGGTTTGGTCTGCCAGATTATTTACGGTTGGTGAAGCTGTACCGCCATCAGTAATCGTCCAAGTATCTGAAGCAATTATATTTGCTCTAGCGGAAGCACCGTCGCAATATTGGCTATTTCCACCACTAAATGTGACATTCGGTTGTAGGTTTTGTGCGTTCCAACTTATTAATAAAGCATCATAGTTTGCTGTAGAAAGCGTGGCGTTATCGAACATTCTGTCAGCATTGGTTACGTTTTCTACAATCCAATTATCGAGAGGTTGGTCGAAAATGATAGCGCCTTGAAACAAAATGAACATGTTCGATACGTTGGAAACATCCCAGCTGTTAAGAGGTTGATTGAAACTACGATTATTCTGAAACATAAATGAAATGTCAGTGACATTACTCATGTCCCAATTGTCTATATTAGAATTAAATAGTCTGCAGGTAGCGAACATTCCCGAGGTATTGGTAACATTAGACAAATCAGGTACGTCAGAGAAATTCCCAGTCAAATTTATACACCCAGTAAAAGCTTTGAACATAGAAGTCCAAGGGTTGGTGCCCCATTGTTCAATAGTCAAGATTTTAGCAGAATTATCCGTTGCAGTTGGATTTCCATTGGTATTAAAATAAATTCTTGGAAAAAGCCCAGTGATTGAAACCGTATGAATGCCGGGAGTTGTATAAGTATGGGTAGCATCTCCATTTACGTTTGTATCAATATTTCCATCTCCCCAATCGACGTCATAATCATAAGTTTCTGTATTAAATGTTGGTATGGTTATGGCTTCGTTGGCCACAGTCGTCTCCCAGGTGGTAATAAAAGCCCTTAGGGTAGCGCTACTGGTGATGTTCAACTCAAAGTTTTCTTCGCTGGAACAACTGCCCGAACCGTCATAAATATATAGGGTAACCGGATAATTTGGAAAATCGGCAAAATTGATGGTTTCGCCTGCATTGTACTGAGTTCCCGTTCCGTCTGGACCTGTAAAATAGGCTTCGGCCCCCGTTAGCTGCGTTCCCGTAATAGCGGGTAGGGTATAACTATTGGCTTGATTTTGGTCTGCCAAATCATCTACAGTGGGTGCCGCAGTCTCACCATCTGTAATTGTCCAGTTATCAGAAGCAATCATATTTGTCCTAGCTGCCTCACCCACACAATATTGGCTACTGCCCGCATGAAAACTAACGTTAGGTTGTAAATTTTGGGCATTCCACCCAATCAGTAACGCATCATAATTTGCTGTGGATAAGGTAGCGCCAGCAAGCATGTTGTTGGCATCCGTTACACCACTTACATCCCATGCCGATATATCTTGATCAAAACTTGTGGCATTTCTCAACATTTGGCTCATGTTGGTCACACTACTCACATTCCAGTTACCTATATCTTGATTGAAAGCGGTAGCGTTGTAAAACATCACTATCATGCTTGTTACATTGCCAGTATTCCAAGCATCGCCAGAGGGAATACCTTGGCCCGGTTTAAAGCTGATGTCTTGATTAAAGGCTGGTGAAAACATGAACATTTGGTTCATATTTTGAACGTTGGACACATTCCAACTACCGATATCTTGGTTAAAAGAGTCCATGCCATATAGCATAGTATTCATATCTACCACATTGCTAACATCCCAACCACCAATATCTTGATTGAAATTTGTTGCATTTGCAAACATAACGGCCATACTGGTTGCGCTAGAAACGTCCCAGGCTCCAATGTCTTGGTCAAATGCAGATGCACTTTCAAATAGCCTGGCCATTCCGGTAACATTGCTTACATTCCAGCTTCCGATATTTAGGTTAAAAATGGTCGCATTGCGGAATAATCCAGTCATATTGGTAATGGTACTAACATTCCATTGCGTAACATCCCCATTAAAATTAGTGCAATCCCTAAATGCATTGCCAATATCGGTCGCTAAACTTAAATTGGGCACATCGATTGCAGGATTGGTGATATCTAATCTGCTACAGCCATAAAATGCTCCCTGCATTGATAACCATTCAATATCTCCCCATTGCTCAACGGTTAAAATCTTATCTCTATCAACCGCTGCACCATTAAAATAAATTTGAGGGAAGGTGCCCGTAATGCTCACGGTATGTGTACCAGCACTTACATAGGTATGAGTGGCATCACCTGTAATGTTATTGTTAATAGTACCGTCACCCCAATCCACTGTGTAATCATAGGTATTCCCTGTACGTGTGGGTATGGTAATGGTTTCGTTGGCCACAGTGGTTTCCCATGTGGTGATAAAAGCATTGCCAGTAGGCGCAGCCGCCTCAATGGTAAATGTCTCAGGTGTACAACCAGTGGCATCGCCATCTGTATTAAAGGGTACAATAGTGACCGTAACAGTTTCCCCATTGTCAAAATTATTGGTAAAGGAGTATGTGGTACCGTTTACAACCAAGTCGGTCACATCGTTGGTGTTACTGGTACTCCCATCAACTGTAATTCGATACTGGGTAGCCCCTGGCGCGCTGTTCCACGTTATAGAGGCTAAATCTACAGCGATGTCAGTTGCCCCATCGGCTGGTGTAATTAGGGTTGTGCAATTTGGAGGTGTTGAAGCTGTAGTGGTGAAAAAAGAACGCTCCGCGCACCCAGTGGCATTCCCTGCCGAATTATAGGGTTCAATGGTTACAAATATTTCAGAATTTTCAGGGAGGACAAGGGGTAAGTCATATGTGGTTAGGTCACCTACATCAAAGGCATCACGAATATCATTGCCACCTGTGGTGCTGCCCACAGTTATTAAATACCCGTCTGCTCCTGAAACGGAATTCCAAGATATATCAGCATCAATTTTAACATCAGTCTCACCGTCAAAAGGAGCTGCTAGTGTAGAACAAGATGGTTGACTACTTGTAGTTGTATTGGTTATAATGGTAAAAATTTCTTCAGTACAAGCAACATCTCCGGTTTCATTAAAGGATGTTAGCGTTACATAAATGGTTTGGCCCTCTTCAAAATCAAAAGGAGGATTGTAAAAACTTGAGAAGACGGTAATGTTATCAATAATATCATTACCCCCTGGCGTTGTACCTGCAGATATGCGATAGCCGTCGGCTCTTGCCGCATTGGGCCAGTCAAGATTAGTGTCCACTGCAACATTATTTTGTCCGTTGGTGGGGGTACTTAGGCTAGTACAGGCAGGGAGTGTAGGATTAGTACAAGAAGCATTTTGATTGCTTTGAATCTCATAGGCTCCCATATCAATTGTTGTTTGGAATACCCTAGTATCTCCGTTGAGGTCTATTGTTTCGGAAGTGTACGAGTTGTTGCCTGCGTTAACTGTCGGGGAACACCGCTGTTCTCTAAAATCTCCATTTTCTGGACTTAGAAAAACGGGAGCATTGGCAGCTTGATTGCCATTTAGATTACCCGTGCCAGAAGGATTCTCACTTTTGATTAAAGAATTTCTTACTTGGAGATTTGATGTATTGCCATGAAAACCACTTTGCGAAAGGTCATTGCCCGACCAAATAATGGAATTACGAACTCTTGAAACCAAATCTGCATTAAAACCTACACTGACATTGGTGTCATTGAAATCGGTAGCAGAGAATGTGGAATTGATAATATTCAAAGCGACGTCTCCACTTGAATTGATGAGTCTGTGATTTCCATTTTGTTGTGTAGAAATCATAGCTGTATTGGTAATGGTAAAGCCCACTTCATCTAACGCCATAAAACTACTTCCTGAGCTATTACCCTCGAAATAATCGTTAGTCATTGTCCCCGTGCCACAGTTATCTATATCAACAAAAGTGTCACCATAGTATTTGTTGTTCTCAAAACTAAAATCGGTCATTCGACCAAAATCAATAGTTTTTCCGACATTATTTAAAAATGTGTTGCCTTCAATACGTATTCCGCCGCCGGTGCCTCTCTCAACATAGTCGATACTGAGTACGCCAGGACCAACACTATGGTTCATAAAGGTATTATTGGTAATTACCGCCCCACTAGCAGCAAATGAAGCAATAACATACTCCCCAGGACTTGAATTGGCATCAAAAACGCAGTTATTAATTAAAATATTGGTATCGTATGAAGCATCAATAATGCCTTGTTGGCTAGAGCCCAAGGTGCTATTTTCTTTAAATAAACAGTTTTCGAAGGTGGTCAAGGCATCTGTGTCGTCTGCTCTGATATCGGCCAATGCTGAAAAGGTTCCTTGCGAATAGTTGTTCTCAAATCTAGAGTTCGTTACTGTAAATACCGTATCCCATATTAAAAAAACGGATTTTGGACCACTACCAATTACTGAATTTCCTGAAAAGATAGAATTATCAATACTGACCGTTGCATCTGAAGTTTGAATACAGGGAGTACCATTCTGACCATTATTATTTTGAAATTCGGCATTTGAAAAAGTAACGTTGGAGTTGTCAATTAAAAAAATGGATCCAGAACTAGCTAAGGTATTGTCGTATGCCTTAAAATTTGAGATTGTTGCCGGGTTTGGAACATCTCTAAAATAAATTATCCTATTGGAAGTGTTGAAGTCTCTTACAATGATATTTGTAAAACTAAAGTTGCTAACTTCATCGTCTATTGAGAGTATCGTACCTGTTCCTTTTTGGAATATGGTATTTGATATATTTAGATTTGTAATTGCACCACTATGGGAAAAAGCAGTCCCAGTGAAATCAGAAAATTTGCTGTCTTTAATGAAACAAGAGGATATTGCGCCAGCAACCCTTATTCCAAAATTGGAGAATTGTTCAAACTCTACTTGTTCTAGGATAAGACTAGAACGGGTTTCGATACCGTATCTAACATTATAAAACCGCAGACCTTCAATGGAACAATCTGCACTTGTGCCAATATCAAAAACCCTGAACAATAAATTACCTGGGTCAAAGTCAGCCTGAATTTGAGTTGCATTCGCATTGATATTTTGGGTACCTCCACCCTGTGGATACCCTCCCCTAAAATTAAGAGGAATGTTAATATCAATTTCACTCTGAGGTTGATAAATACCTTCTGCAATAAAAATAGTGTCGCCCGAGGATGCCGCCGTAACTGCTTCTTCAATGGTCTGGAAAGCTAATATCCAGGTGGAGCCGTCACCCCCAGGTGAAGCAGATTGGTCAACAAAAATATCAGCAGCATAACTAAAAAAACTAAAAAAAAGACTGATAAAGAAAAGTAGAAATCTGGTCATACAATTTGCGATCTGGTTAATGCTTACAGCTAACGCAATGTTAAAAGCTAATATTGCTTAAAGTGTACCACTCAAGGGAGTGAGACCAGTTTATTGGTAAATTTCACTGTTTACGGGCACTAAGAGGTAAGATTTTTCTTATATTCTGAAGGTGTGGTACCCGTATGCGCCTTAAAAACCCTGTTGAAAGAAGTCTTGCTTTTAAAACCGGAATCAAAAGCAATTGCTAAAATTTTAGTGTTCTTAAACTCATCTTTTTCCATAAGTCTTTGTGCTTCTAGAACCCGATAAGAGTTAATGAAATTGTAGAAGTTTTGATCAAAACCAGTATTCAAGACTTCCGACAAATGATGGCTGCTAATGTTTAATTGCGAAGCTAAATTAGACTGAGATAATTCATTATTAAGATACGGTTTTTGCTCGGCCATATAACTTAACAATTTGGCTTTATACTTGGTAAAATCTTCTTCGGTCAACGAAGAGTTCTTATAAACCGCCATTTTTGTTTTTGTAGATTCCGGATAATCTGAATAAGAATCTTCGGGCTCATTTTGATAACTATCCCTTAGAGATATAAATTGCTCTTGAAGCAATGCTTGCTCTTTCTTAAACCTTTTGTGGTTTACAAAAAACAATAGGGAAACTAGCGCCAAAATACCGGCAAATACCCCGCTCCAAAGAAGAAGCCTATTCTTGTTTTTTAATAGTCCTGAAATAACCGACTCTTTGGACTTTATAATCTCATTTTTAGCTGAGATGTCCTCTTCAAAGTCCATTTCGGTAGCACTTTGGCGATTTGCTATAATCTTGTTCTGTAAAGCCAAGAATTTTTCATTGGCAAGACTCATGCTTTTAAAATCTTTATTTTCTTTATATGAATTGACTATATGTTTGTAAGCTTCCATTTCAATCTTTGGCAGGCCTTTGCTTGCGGCCAATTCTTGCGTTTTCTTAAAAACTTCAATAGATTTCGTATTGTTTCCTAATCCATGTTCTGCTATACCTAATTTTAACAGCAACCAAGCCCTTTGTTTTGTCGGTTTTTGAGCATGTTCAAACAATAGTGCGGTATTTATGTGTTCTATGGCCTCTTTATAATTTTCACGTTTAATGTAGGCATCACTGATATTGCTTAAAGCAGTTACTACAATAGATTCGTTCTCTATATCTTCTCCTAACTTTTTTGATTTAAAATGATAGGCTAAAGACTTTTCTATTTCACCTAAGCTTTCATGATTATTGGCAAGACCATTGTAGGCCGATGCCCTTATTTTCGGATTGTCTTCATATTTATCTAGCATATCAAGAACATCGTGCATTGTGGCGATAGCCTTTTTATGAGAATCGATATTCGTATAAACATTACCTAAATTGACCAAGACAATGATTTTGGTTCTATAATCTTCAGGAATGCTATCTGCAAGAACCAGTGCATCTCTATATAATCGAATCGATTTATCGTGCTCGGTTCGATTATTATAGTAAACCGCTTGATTTACCATACCTAAAATCTGAAATTTCGGTAACCCCTTTTCTTTGGATAACCTATAAAGCGAATCACTATATAGTTTATGCGATTGGTAATCTCCATTTTTATATTCTGTTCGAAGCTTTTTTAGATAAAAGTTAGCCTTTGAAACCGATATGGAATCTTTTTGCCCTGAAGATTTTGGTAACTGGCCAATGGTAATAAAACCGAAAAAGAGAAAATACAATGGTAAAAATCTGTGCATTTTTGGGGAAACAATTATTAGCTATATTTAAAGATATTAGGATGAAGTATGAATTCCAAACTTTTAGGGACATATCCCAAATTACGACAAGATTGAGATTTTATCGGTTCTTTCATGTTTTAATTTTAATTAATCACTGTAAAACTATCGTGAATTACTTACCTATTACTCCCTGGTAACAGTGAAATAATTATAGTAGAAGTTTCTTAGGTTTGTGTTATTATACAAATGAACCCGTTGGAATGAAAAAATCAGCAATAGTCTTTGCCATATTAACATGGCTCTTTGCGAGCCTGTGCTATTATTTTATGTTTTATGCGGATGGGGGCCCAGACGGACTTGGAACTTTTTTCACAATCATTATTATTGGAGTATTCAGTTTGGTCTGTTTTCTCATTTTTTGCCTTCTCATATGGTTTAAAAATGACCAAGCTACTTTTTACAAGTTGCTATTTACGACCACTATAGCATTGCCTATTATTATAATCTTATGAGGGTTTTTAATCCACAAACAATCGATGCACACGAAATAGAGGTCATTGAAGTTTTGGAATAAAGCATTTTCGCTAAGGTAGATTGTCCATTTTAGCCCTTATCTCTTCCAAACACAAATTGCCCAAACTGCCTTCGTGAGTATGTGAAATATCCCTTTTTGGTTTAAAGTTTCCATTTTCGATAGCCTTTCCCATTGTTTTATAAGCATCACGAAACGGAATGCCGTTTTTGACCATTTCATTTAGCGTATCTACGCTGAACAAATAATCATATTTAGGGTCCTTTAAAATACTTCCGTTGACCCTAATTTCTTTAAGACTAAAGGTCAGAATTTCAAGGCACGCTTTCATATCTTGAATGGCAGGTATTATAATTTCTTTCACCAACTGCAAATCACGATGATAGCCACTAGGGAGGTTGTTTGTGACTAATGTAAGTTGATTGGGGATTGCCTGAATTTTATTGCATTTGGCTCTTATTAATTCAAATACATCGGGATTTTTCTTGTGGGGCATGATACTAGAGCCAGTAGTCAATTCATCTGGGAAAGAAATAAATTCAAAATTCTGGCTCATGTACAAGCAAATATCCATAGCTAGTTTGGATAGTGTAGCGGCGATATTGGCCATTCCGAAAGCTGCAGCTTTCTCCACTTTTCCTCGGTTCATTTGCGCGGCAACCACATTATATTTCATGGTTTCAAAACCCATTTCTTGGGTCGTAAAACTTCGGTCGATAGGGAAGGAACTTCCATAACCTGCAGCGCTACCTAAAGGGTTTTGATCGGCCACTTTGTAAGCAGCATTTACAAAATATAAATCATCAATGAGACTTTCCGCATAGGCTGAAAACCAAAGCCCAAAGGAGGAAGGCATTGCAATTTGAAGATGGGTATACCCTGGGAGCAATATTTTTTGATGTTTCTCGGCCAATTGTAAGAGTAAATCGAAAAGGCTTTTTACCATTGCTTTTATTTCGGTAAGCTCATCTTTTAAATACAAATGCATGGCCACCAAAACCTGATCGTTTCTAGAACGTGCCGAATGGATTTTTTTTCCGGTGTCACCTAGCTTTTCAGTTAGAAGAAACTCGATTTTTGAGTGCATATCCTCAAAGGTATCTTCAATCGTGAAAGTTCCTTCTTCTATAGATTTTGCAATAATGTTCAGCTCCTTGACAAGTAGTGTTCCTTCCTCATCTTTGATTAGACCAACCTTGCCGAGCATCTTCGCATGTGCTTTTGAAGCGATAACATCATATTTTGCCAAAAGTAAATCCAATTCACGGTCATTACCGACGGTAAAGTGGTCTATTTTCTTGTCAGTACTAAATCCTTTGTCCCAGAGTTTCATTTTTTATAGTTCTAAGTTTTTAGTTTGAAGTTATAAGTCTTTGGGATTAGAATATTTTCTAATGAGTGAATACATCATTTTTTGGACTTCACCGCAAAGATTCAAGATAGCGTCTAATTCTTCTTTTGAAATATAATTCAATCTTTTACTAATTTCTAATTGGGTTTTAAGTTCATTAACTGAACCATTGGAAATTTCGAGAAAATGCCGAAATGATTTTTTTGAGTTCCGCCCTGCTCCTTCAGCAATATTACTTGGAATAGAGACTGCACTTCTTCGGATTTGACTTGTTAACCCAAACTTTTCTTCATTTGGAAGCTGCCCTGTGGTTTTATATACCAACTCAACCAAGTTCATTGCTTTCTGCCACACTATTAAATCACTGTAATTATACATGCTTAGAACTAAAAACTTATAACTGCTAACTATTTTAAAAATCCTTCTAAAATAGCTATGTAAAGCCCTACTCCTTCTTCGACTTCTTTTACATAAATAAATTCATCAGACGAATGCGAACGTGTACTATCGCCAGGACCTAACTTTAAAGACTGGCAACTTAGTTCAGTTTGGTCAGAAAGGGTAGGTGAACCGTAAGTCTCTCTTCCAAGCGCAATGCCTGATTTTACCAAAGGGTGGTCTATAGAGATAGCTGAACTGCTTTTATCAAGGGAGCGCGGTATGAGTTCACAAGGTGCTTCTTGTTGTAGTATCTCATTTATTTGTTCGTTCGTATAACAATCATTTACCCGTGTATCTATCACCAAATCTACATGAGCAGGAACTACGTTATGTTGTGAACCTGCCTTAATTTGGGTAACGGTCATCTTTACAGGGCCAAGCACATCGGAAACTTTTGGAAAACGATAGTTTTTAAACCATTCTAAAACCTCAATGGTATTGTAAATAGAATTGTTGTCATTTGGATGTGCCGCATGAGAAGGAGTGCCGCTTACTTTACCATCATACACGATTAGTCCTTTTTCAGCGACTGCCAATTGCATTAAAGTAGGTTCACCAACTATGGCAAGTTCAATTTCTGGTAAAATTGGTAACAAGGCGGAAATACTTAGTTCACCAGCATCTTCCTCTTCTGCGGTTGCCGACATTATAATGTTATGGCTTAAATCGTTTCGCTCATAAAAATGAACGAAAGTCGCCAACAACGAACACAGACAGCCCCCGGCATCGTTGCTTCCTAAACCATACAGTTTTCCATCTTCCACATGCGGATTGAATGGGTCTTTGGTGTATGCCGAATTTGGTTTAACCGTATCATGGTGCGAGTTCAGCAGTAAATTGGGTTTGTTTTCATCATAATATTTGTTGAACGCATAAATATTATTGTATTGGCGTTTGGTTTTTACTCCAAATTTTTTGAGCCAAGTAGCAATAGCTTCAGCAGTTTCATCTTCTTCTTGCGAAAATGAAGGAATGGAAATCAGTTGCTTTAACAGAGTGATGGCTTCTTGGGCCAAAGTATCTTTATCGATTGTCATAAAACTAATCTTGTATAGTTTGTATTTTCTTTTTCGAATAGGGCTAAATTACCCATTCTAACTTCTTTAACACCATTTTTTAGGGCATGAAAGCAGTTATGCATTTTTGGAAGCATTCCGTCTGCAATAATTCCATCAGAAATTAAATTTGCATAAGAAGCAGAATCAATTTTTTTAATGACAGAAGTTTTATCTTTAAAATCTCTCAGAACACCGTTTAACTCAAAGCAGTAATAAAGTGTCGTTTCATAGTTTTTGCTCATACCAATCGCCAATTCAGATGCAACGGTATCGGCATTGGTATTTAATAGTTGCCCCTTTTGATTATGGGTCAAAGCACAAAAAACAGGTGTAAGTCCCAATTGTAAAATGGAATTCAACGTATTGTTTGAAACCCCATCTACATCACCAGCAAACCCATAATCAATATCATTTACAGGTCTTTTATGGGCTTGAATTGCATTTGCATCTGCGCCACTCATTCCGATTGCGTTACAATTTAAAGCCTGAAGTTGGGCTACTATTTTCTTGTTTGTCAACCCACCGTAAACCATAATGGCCACATCAAGGCTTTCTAGATCGGTAATTCTTCTCCCATTCACCATTTTAGGGCTTATCCCCATTTTTTCTAAAACCTGATTTGCCTTTTTGCCACCCCCATGAACTAGAATTTTAGAACCCTCTAGCTTTGAAAACAAAGTCAAGAACTTTGAGAGTTCTAGCTCATTCTCAATGATGTTACCACCAATTTTCACTATAGATAATTGCTGATTCACAGTTTTTCTAAAATTCTTTTTAAGACCAATTGGGCCGAATAAGTTCTATTGTTCGCCTGGTCGATAACCAAACTTTGGTTGCTGTCTAAAACAGCATCTTCTACCACCACATTTCTCCTCACAGGAAGGCAATGCATGAATTTGGCATCACCCAATTTTTTCTTGGTCATCATCCAATTCTTGTCTTCAGATAAAACCTTTCCGTAATTCGAATAACTACTCCAGTTTTTAACATATACAAAGTTCGCATTTTCCAAGGCTTTTTCTTGGTCATACACAATTTTACAGTCCTTTGTGATTTCTTGATTTAGCTCATATCCTTCAGGATGCGTTATTACAAAATCGGCATCTTGCAGCTTCATCATTTCAACAAAAGAATTTGCCACGGCATGGGGCAGGGCTTTAGGATGGGGCGCCCAAGACAAGACAATTTTTGGTTTCTTTATGGTTTTATGTTCTTCTAAGGTAATGGCATCGGCTAGGGCTTGTAACGGATGGCCTACTGAACTTTCCATATTCACAACAGGAATGCTAGCATATTTTTCAAAACTTTTCAGAACTATTTCTGCTTCATCTTTTTCCTTATCAATTAAACCTGCAAATGCCCTTATGGCGACAATATCTGCATATTGCGAAACTACCTTTGCCGCTTCTTTAACATGTTCCGATTTTCCTTGGTCCATTACGGTTCCATCTTCAAACTCTAGCTGCCATCCTTCGCTTCCAAAATTCATGACCATGACATCAAGTCCAAGAGTCATAGCGGCTTTTTGTGTGCTCAAACGGGTACGAAGGCTATTATTGAAGAATAATAGACAAATGGTTTTTTGTTTGCCCAATTCTTTAAACTGATACGGATTTTGCTTTAGTGCAATAGCTTCTTTAACCGCATCTTGCAGGTTTTCTAAATCGCTGATATGAAGGTAATTTTTCATTATAATTCTGCTTTAAGCGCATTAAAGAAACTAGTGATTTGCTCTTTTGTAATATTTAGGGCAGGTAGAAATCGGAGGAGTTTTTTATTGGCCGAACCACCTGTGAACACATGTTGATTATGGATTAATTTTTTTCTTAAACCGGAAACTTCAAAATCAAACTCAAGGCCTAACATTAAACCCCTTCCCTTTACCTTTTTTACCTCAGGAATGGTACTGGCAATTTCTTTAAAATAAGAGTCAAGTGTTGATGCGTTTTCAATTAAGTTCTCAAGTTCTAAAACCTCTAAAACTGCCAGTGTTGCAACACAGGCTAAATGATTGCCGCCAAAAGTGGTTCCTAAAAGTCCGTAGGATGCCTTAATTGATTTATGAATCAGTATTCCGCCTACAGGAAAGCCGTTGCCCATGCCTTTAGCTATTGATATGATATCTGGCTGAATACCATGATGTTGAAAACCGAAGAATTTACCGCTGCGACCAAAGCCTGATTGTACTTCATCTGCAATGACCAAAACATTGTTTTCTTTACACTTTTCTTGTATAAATTGATAGAATTCTGAGCTTGGTTCATCAAGACCGCCTACACCTTGTATGGCCTCTAAAATTACAGCGCAGTAATTACCAGTTTTTAGTTCGCCTTCTAAACCGGTAAAATCTTCAAAATCAAGAAATGTAACCTTTTGCTGCTGGTTTAAGGGGGCATTTATTTTTTGGTTATCCGTAGTAGCGACCGCTGCCGAAGTTCTACCATGAAAAGCATTCTTAAACGCGATAACTTTAGACTTTTTTGTATGAAAAGAGGCCATTTTAAGTGCATTTTCATTGGCCTCGGCTCCGGAATTGCACAAAAACAGGTTGTAGTCTTCACATTTTGAAAGTGCACCTAATTTTTGAGCAAGCTCAGCCTGCAATGGGTTTTGAACAGAATTACTGTAAAATCCAATTTTATCTAGCTGATTTTTTAAGCGTTGAACGTAATGCGGGTGCGAGTGCCCAATAGAAATAACAGCGTGCCCACCATAAAAATCCAAATATTTTTGCCCCTTATCATCTATAACTTCGATTCCCTTTGCGGAAACCGGAGTTACATTATAAAGGGGGTATACATCAAATAGTTCCATAATTACTTTTTTGTTATTCCCGCGTAGGCGGGAATCTCATTATTTAGGTCTCGACTCCGCTCGACCTGACAGCGTTAACCTTTTCTAATATCACTTATTTTTTCAAAGGAGGTTACAATACCTCGTATCAGTGAAGAACTTAAACCTTGATGCTCCATTTCATTAAGTCCTGAAATGGTACACCCTTGTGGTGTGGTTACTCTATCAATTTCTTCTTCAGGATGACTGCCGGATTCAATTAATAGACTGGCGGCCCCATTACAAGTATGCATTGCCAATTCTTGAGCTTCTCTGGCATCAAAACCCAGTTGAATAGCACCTTGTGTAGTCGCACGGATTAGTCGCATCCAGAAAGCAATTCCGCTTGCGCAAATAACCGTTGCCGCTTGCATTTGTTCTTCTGGTATTTCTAAAGAATGTCCCATTCTATTGAAAATAGCTTTGGCCAATTCAATTCGTTTTTGGCCCAATCCGTTACTACAAATACATGTCATTGATTTACCGACCGAAATAGCCGTATTGGGCATTGTTCGAATAATGTATTTATCTGAACCGATTATAGATTCTATTTTATCAATACCAAAACCGGTAATAGTACTCATTATTACGTGCTTCTCGCCCAATTCATTTTTAATGTCATACAAAATGCTCTCAAAATGCCCTGGTTGAACGGCAAAAATTAAAATATCCGAATTTTTTACGGCCTCGTTGTTGTCATTGGTTACCGTGACATTGCCATACTTTTCAAAGTCTTCGATATCAGCGGTATTTCTTTTCGTAAGGTACATTGTTGTAGCACCGTTACTATGCAAAATTCCTTTGGCAATGGCTAGCCCTAAGTTACCTGTTCCTATAATTGCTATTTTCATTGTTTTTATTTTAAAATACGCCTGCTTTTAATTGTAAGCCCTTTGCTTCTTCAAAACCGAACATAAGGTTCATATTCTGTACGGCCTGCCCAGATGCGCCTTTTAGTAAATTATCGATAGCTGAGGTTACCAATAAAACGTCATCATCTTTATGCAAATGAATATGGCAATTGTTCGTATTTACAACTTGTTTTAGGTGGATAGGCTCTTCTGAGATTTGGGTAAATAATGCTTCGGAATAAAAACTCCTATACAATTTAATAGCATCCTCTAAAGAACCATCAAATTTGGTATAGGCCGTTGCCAATATTCCCCTAGTGAAATTACCCCTATTAGGAAGAAATCGTAGTTTTCCCGTAGCATGCCCAAATGAGTTTAAACTTTCACCAATTTCACCTAAATGTTGATGGGTAAAAGGTTTATACCAGCTTACATTATTGTTGCGCCAGCTGAAATGGGAGGTTTCTGAAGGTTTTATACCTGCGCCGGTACTACCAGTAACTGCATTGATATGAACTTCATTGGCTAATAGTTCTGCTTTTGCCAATGGTAGTAATGCCAATTGAATTGTTGTCGCAAAACATCCAGGATTAGCAATAAACTGTGTCTGTTCAATTTTCGATTTGAACAGTTCTGGCAATCCGTAAACAAATGTTTTTCCATCAAAAGTTGCATCTGCCTGTAGTCTAAAGTCGTTGCTGAGGTCAATGATTTTTGTTCGACCGGAAAATATATGTTCTTTCAAAAACTTAGAGGAATTGCCATGCCCAAGGCATAAAAACAAAACATCGACTCGCTCATTTACGGTGCTTGAAAACCTTAAATCGGTTTGACCCAGTAAATCGTGATGCGCCGATGAGATTTTTGTCCCCGCTTTTGTTGTACTGTAGACAAAATCAATTTCAATTTCAGGATGATTCAATAATAATCGGATCAGTTCACCACCGGTATAACCAGAACCCCCTATAATGCCTGCCTTAATCATGATGTTGATTTACATGGTTTGCAATTTTCCCTGCGTTGGATGCTATTTTTATAAAGCCTTTAGCTTCATCTGCTGTCCAGCCTTTATTCATTTCACCATAGCTTCCAAAGGAGGCATTCATTAGATCATGTTCAGAGAAGATACCGTTTAATCTGAATTGAAAAGGATAAAGGCCTACAAATACATCACCAGAAACATACTTTTGAGTATCCGATAAGAAGGCCTCGGTATTTCGCATTACTTCATCCAAATAATTACCCTCATGCAAGAGCATACCATAAAAATTTCCCAGTTGCTCTTTTTGATATTGCTGCCATTTGCTTAGCGTGTGTTTCTCCAATAAATGATGGGCCTTAATAATAATCAGTGGCGCTGCAGCTTCAAAACCTACCCGACCTTTAATACCGATAATGGTGTCTCCCACATGAATATCTCGGCCTATAGCGTACTTTGATGCCATAGCTTCAAGTTTTTCGATGTTCTTTACAGGAGTATTTTTTTCATCATTGATAGCTGTAAGTTCCCCTTTTTTGAAAGTCAGTTTCACCTCTGAAGGCTCTTTTTGTTGCAATTGACTTGGGTAGGCACTATCCGGTAGTGGCAGGTTAGATGTCAATGTCTCTGCACCACCAACAGAAGTTCCCCATAAACCTTTATTAATTGAATATTTTGCTTTTTCCCAAGAATAGTCTACTCCATTAGCTTTTAAATATTCAATTTCTTCCTCTCTAGCCAATTGATTATCTCTAATAGGGGTTATAATTTCAATTTCCGGAGCCAAGGTTTGAAAAATCATATCGAACCGTACTTGGTCATTACCGGCACCGGTACTACCATGCGCGATGTATTTAGCACCTACCTTTTTAGCGTGATTTACAATTTCAACAGCCTGCACTATTCGTTCTGCACTAACCGAAAGCGGGTAGGTATTGTTCCGTAAAACATTGCCGAAAATCAAGTACTTCACTACCTTATCATAAAAGTTCTGTACGGCATCGATAGAAGTATAGCTGGTTGCGCCCAAGGCAAGAGCCTTTTCTTTTATGGTCGCAATTTCTTCAGTCGAAAATCCGCCAGTGTTTACGCTTACGGCGTGAACTTCATATCCCTTTTCTTTTGAAAGGTATTTGGCGCAATATGAAGTATCTAATCCACCACTGTATGCCAGTATTAATTTTTTCATTGTCTTATATAGCTAAATGTCAGCTCAAACGTAGTCGAGATTGGTTTTTTTTGTACTATGCATCTCGACTCCGCTCGATGTGACAGGGTTATTTCGATTTTTTCTTTAAAAACAGGTTTTCTTTAATTCCTTTTAGTCTTTGAAAGGCCTTACTGTTTAGTTTCTCTTTATCTCTTGATTTGGTTACGGGGTCGTATAACATACCTGTACATAGGCACATTTTTCTTTCCGTCCGGGTAAGAATATCAAAGTTCTTGCAGGTCTGACAGCCCTTCCAGAAATCAGGGTCATCCGTTAATTCCGAAAAGGTAACAGGCTTGTAACCTAACTCGTAATTCATTTTCATTACGGGAAGCCCGGTAGTGATTCCAAAAATTTTGGCATCAGGAAACTTTTCTCGTGACAGTTCAAAGATTCGCTTTTTGATTTTTTTGGCAAGGCCTTGATTACGAAAATCAGGATGAACAATTAATCCAGAATTGGCCACGAATCCTTTATTTCCCCAAACTTCTATATAGCAAAAGCCAGCGAACTTATCGTCCTCTAATGCTATTACCGCATTACCATTTTCGAGCCTTTTCAGAATATATTCTGGTGTACGCTGCGCAATACCGGTACCTCTAACCTTTGCAGATTCAGTTATAGTATCGCTTATAATTTGAGCGTATTTAAAATGTGATTCGTTAGCAACAATGATTTCCATTGCTAAATGTTTTAGAGTAAATAATAAAATTGTTTTTGAGACTTGCGGGAATGGACTCACCTATTCCCATAGATATTATGCACCCTTACGGGCGACGGCGACGAGCGAACGGACATACTGGAGCTGAGTAGCTCTCAAGTGTGGATATGTAGTTTTGTTCGTTCATTATGGTTCAAAAGTACAAATTAATTTTAAAGCACCTAACCAAGGTTGATTTTTTTACTAAACCTTGCTTTTATGTTATGATTTTTAAAAATTTCATAAATGAAGTACCCAAATACCAAACAATATTCAAGGTTAATTAACCATAAGTTCTCTTTAAAATCAGGGTTTGCATAGGTAAAATAGCTAAGAACAACAGTGGCAGACCACACCATAGCAAAACGGTAATCAGAGAAAATTGCCAGCACCAAGAGGAATATGATATACCAAGGATGCACCGTACTAGAAAGAAAATAATAACTAGAAAGCAATAAAAGCATAGAACCAAGTAATTTTTTTAGGTCTTGGTTTTTTCTTAGAAAAGTGAGAAGCAAAGCAATGCTGATGACCAATTTTGGAACTAGACTTCCGTAAGCTTTAACAAGCTCCCACGGTTTGGCTTCAAAATAGACAACGCCTACTTTTTTGACTAAATTATAGACGGAAGCATTAAACTCAAAATTAGAAAACCATAGCCCTACAGTTTGTGCATAGTTAGTAATGAACTCTGATGAATAAAAGGGGAGGAGAAATATAAGGCAGGTAAAACCAACTAAACTATAGAACAGGGCACTTTTTTTAAGCCCTAAATGTTTTAAAAATAAGGGTAAAAATAAAATGGGAACAAGTTTTACCAGAATTGAAAGCGCATAGACGGGGGCGGCCAATTTCCATTTTTGAATAGAAATTAAGTACATCGCCCAAACAAAGAAAAAGAGCATGACCCCCTCAAAATGCAAGTTTCCCGAAAGCTCTATTATAACTAGGGGATTTAGAAAATACCAGAATGCAAGATGATTTGAACGCCCTAAATGCAGTAGCAGCTTTCTTCCAAAAATTAGAATGCCAATATCTGCTAAAATAATGACGAGACGCATCACAACTAATGACCCTAATATGGTACCACCTCCTATAAAGGTAGAAATGGTGAAAATAAGTTGGTTTAACGGAGGGTAGTTGCTAAAATGTCTAGCGCTTAAAGAACCCATTCCTTCGTAGAGCTGTTGCGCGTTCGCTACAACTAAATCAGATTGTTCTATTAAAGTATTAGGTGTATATAAATAGGGATTAATGCCATTCTTGATGAGTTCCCCATCCCATATAAAACGGTAAAAATCTTGAGAAAGATTAGGGTCTGAAAAAAGAAAAATAAGTCTAAAAAGTATGCCGGTAACTAAAAGAAATTTAAAGTTCCATTTTTCAAACTGAATAAGCTTGTAATAAAAGAAGAAAAGCGCAGAATATAGGCTAAGTAGTTTTACGAAGTCTTCACGAATTAAATGATAGGCAAATGTGTAATAGAATAAAACACAACCCAGTGCAATGATTATGGGGTATTTGTGTAATTTCCAGTAAGAATACATTCGTTAGGCTTTTGCCGTCAAGGACTTAAAGAAAACAAAACCAAAACCTAAGAATAACATTAAATGAAAAGGAAAAAGCCCATAATCATTTAAAGGAACGGCACTATACATTCCAAACAAGAAGTAAAGCATTAGGGCAAACTCAATAATCATATTTGGAGAAAGCTTGGTTGCTAAATAGCGATTACCTTTCCAACTATCCGTTAGATTATTGATATTAAATTTTGGTGTGCGAACAAATTCACTTCGCTTACCTAAATGACCTTCCATAACTGCGATAGAGTTGTGCAAGGAAAGGCCTAAGGCTACCGAGAAAAAGGTAAAAAATAACTTGATATAATCAATAAACTTATCAAAGCCACTGCCTTGAATACTCTTATAGGTATACCAATAACAAAAGAATAAAATTATAGTACTAACAATGAAAAAACTTGTTACCTCAAAAACCCATGCTAGATGACCATATGTATTTTTGATGTAAAGCATCGGTATGCTCAACAAGGCAACAATGAATACACAAAGGAACATTGAACTGTTCAGTAAGTGCATCACCCCATGAAATTTGGTTTTAAAATCAATATTCTTCGACTTTACTACACTTAACACTGTTTTTCTGAAGTTTTCAGCACCACCTTTATTCCAACGGAATTGTTGCGAACGCGCTGCGCTCATTACTACAGGTAACTCTGCAGGAGTTTCTACATCTTCTAGGTATTTGAACTTCCAGTTTTTAAGTTGCGCGCGGTAACTCAAGTCTAAATCTTCAGTCAGCGTATCACCTTCCCAATTACCGGCATCGAGGATACATTCTTTTCTCCAAATGCCTGCAGTACCGTTAAAATTGATAAAATGCCCTTTTGAATTACGACCGACCTGTTCTAAAGTAAAATGGGCATCTAAAGCAAAAGCTTGAATTCTTGTTAAAGTGGAATAGTCTCTATTGATATGCCCCCATCTGGTTTGAACAACCCCAATCTCACTATCCTTGAAGTAAGGTACGGTCTTTTTTAACCAATCGCGCTCAGGTAGAAAATCAGCGTCGAAAATGGCAATGAACTCCCCTTTTGCAATCTCAAGTCCTTCTTTCAAAGCTCCGGCCTTAAAGCCTTGGCGGTTAGTTCTGCATATATGTTTAATATCCAATCCAGCTTCTTGAAGAGCCTGAATACGTTTTGCAGTATCTATTACGGTATCGTCGGTGGAGTCGTCTAGAACTTGGATTTCTAACTTACTTTTTGGGTATTCTATTTCGGATATATTTTCAAGTAATCGTTCCATCACATACTCCTCATTATACACAGGGAGTTGTATGGTAACATGAGGAATTTCCCTAGGGTCTAAAAGATTGAATTTGGGTGCCTCATCGTTTTGCTTTTTATTACTCAAATAATTGACCAATAAATTCAATTGCGCCAGACTGTAGAAAAAAATCAGAATTAAGGCTAAACTGTAAACCGCAATGATAATATAAGCTATTGTGAGTCCCATAGTTATTTAATGCTGTATTTGAATATCCAACCTAAAATTTTTACGCCTGCAAATATAGCACCTTTTACGGTACCAGAAACTTTTGAGACACCAATTCTTTTTTTGTAACGCACTGGTACTTCGGTATATGCTAGTTTTTTACGTAAGGCTTTTAACTGCATTTCTACCGTCCATCCATAAGTTTTGTCTTCCATCTGCAATTCTTTGAGTTTTTCATATCGAATTGCACGAAAAGGTCCTAAATCCGTAAATTTTGCTCTAAAAAATATACGCATTAAAAAAGTGGCCAGTTCGTTACCGAAGATTTGAGGAAAAGTCATTGAGCCTGCTTCCCTAAGTTCTTTTTTTCGCGCTCCTATTACAAAATCCATTTTCTGATTTAAGATAGGAGCTACAATTTTATCCAATTCTTCTGGATAATCAGAATAGTCTCCGTCAATAAATACGATAATATCAGGTTGTTTGGACTGTTTGGCTATGTAATCCATTCCTTTTAGACAGGCATAACCATAGCCTCTTTTGTTCTCGGTTAATACAGTAGCCCCTGCGTTTTGTGCATTTGTAACCGTATCGTCAGTAGAATTGTTATTGACCACAATAATTTCAGAAACCGATTTCGGAATCTTTGATACCACATGGCCTATAGAATCACCTTCGTTGTAAGCAGGAATAATAACTTTAATATCAGCCATTACTTGAGGTCAGAAAGTTTGTTTTCTTTTTTAAAACTACTAAAGCTAAACCACTCCTTTATTTTTTTTCCATTTCTATATTTCTCGGCCGACGTTAATTCTTCATCCATGTATTTAAGGCAATAGCCATTTTTAATACCATCTTTTAATTGGCATTTGTGGTTAACTTTACCATTTTCGTCGTAAAAAAGCCACCACTTTACTTTTTGTCCATTTTTAAAATGGCCTTCCATCTCTAATGTCCCGTTCTCATTATAGAAATACCAATAGTCTATTTCACGATTTTGGCTATAGTGCCCCTGAGCTTTTATGCCACCATTTTGGTGATAATATTTCCAGAAATCTTCTTTAGATTCTCCTTCTTTCCAACCTTGCGCTTTTAGATTTCCATTCTCATAATAGTCGCGATGATAGGTTTTTGCAGGTGAAACAACCAAAAAGAAAATAACAAAACTCAAACGTAGCATGTTTATTTTTTGTTTACCAAAGACATTAGATCTACATCATTACCCAATAAAACCTGCTTGCTATCTATGCGACCTTCTAAAGGGCCATTCTCTAATTTTAGCACCCCTCTTGGGCATACAGCCGAGCAGATACCGCAACCAACACAACTAGAACGAACAATATTTTCGCCTTTTTGGGCATATGCACGTACATCTATACCCATTTCACAATACGTAGAACAGTTGCCACATGAAATACATTGCCCTCCATTCGTTGTTATTCTAAATTTTGAGAATAGACGTTGTTGAAAACCTAAAATGGCTGCCATCGGGCATCCAAAGCGACACCAAACACGGTTTCCAAAGATTGGATAGAATCCAGTTCCGATTACCCCAGAGAAAATACTGCCAATTAAAAAAGAATACGACTTACGCAGCGTTTCTGATTTGAATAAAAATACATTGCCTTCTCCACTAAAAAAATGGATACCTATTAAAGCAAGTATTATGACCAAGTAACCTATCGCGCCATATTTAGCATCTTGTTGAAGTTGCTCCCTTTTAAAAATCATCACCAAGGTAAAAACGGTGGTAAGTAATGCCGCAACACCAATCAAAAAGGTGCTTTTAGTGAGCCAATATTTGCTGGTGTCAGTTCCTAAATACGAGTAAACAACGGCAGTGGTCATTAAGGTTACAAAAACTACAACGCTATGAACAACCCAGCGTTCAACTTTCCAAGCTTTTACAGTTTTGTCACTAAGTTGGCGAAAAGAATCTCCCGCAGTTTCTGCCAAACCGCCACAGCCGCAAACCCATGAACAATACCAACGTTTACCGTATTTGTAGGTTAGTATCGGGCTTATAATGAATACGGTTGCAACACCAAAAATCAATAGTGCGAAACCAATATCACCAGAACTCAAGAAGCCTTTTATTCGATAGCCTTCAAAATTATAGTAGTTCAAAGGCCACATATTTTTTAGATCATAGTAGGGCAGACTACCACCATTTAAGACCGAACTTCCATTTAAACGAGCCATTAACTCAGGGATAATGAATGCAAAACCCGTTTGAAAGAACATAACGCTCATCGTACGAATTCGCTCATACCTGTTATGGCGATATTTCCACATGAATTTTATGCCAAATGCCAAAATAGCAACAGTATATAGGGTTCCGTAAACAAACCATTGGCTGGCGGGGTTGCCACTTAAAAGTCTACTTAAAGGGTCAAAAAGGCCAATTACCCCTTTGTTGTCGCCTTTGGCGACCAATCCTAAATACTCTGGATAGAAATAAAGAATAATATAGAAACTCGTTAGGGCGATACCAGCTATCCAACCCCAAAATCCTTTACTCGAAATGGATTTGAACCAAACACCATCGTTTTTAATACCTGGTTCTTTGTTGGAATAAGCATCCCAAGAAAACCAGATAATACCTGTAGAAATGGCGGCCAAAGAAATACTTAACCATAATCCCTTATTAGGAAAGCTAATATTAAAAGCCGCAAGCAGAATTACAGCTAGGCCTGCAAGGCCAATTAGTGTTGCAATTTTTTGGTTTCTGCTTAAAGTTGTAGGTGGTTGACCCGTTAAGGCCATACTTCTATCGTAGTTACTCATTGTATGCTATTTGAGTTGAAATATTCGTTTTAAACTTTTCTTTTTTGTTTGTATCGATTTGTTGAAATCAGAATTGAACTTAGAAACAATTTCTTTTTCGTATTGTTTGTAAAATTCAGGGTCGAAATTGGCATCTGTTAAATGTTCCATTACATAATCGACATCACGTTCTTCGGTCAACCATCTATCAAAAATTTCATGACGCATACGGATGCCGAATGTGTTGATGCCCAAAAACAGATTTGTCTCTTTATGAAAGGATACTGTAACACAAACTTTTTCGCTGGAATGTCTCCAATGAAATTGCTCTTCGTAATCTTTTTGACCTCTGGCACCAAAAACCCAACCATAGGTCTGGTATTCAATATCTAAGAATTTGGCAGAATTAAACCAATGTCCGGGCTTGTATTCCAACTTATTACCGCAAATCGTTTGAGCTACTGTCTCGCCCATCATACGCCCTGTATACCACACCGCCTCTATGGGTCGTCTATTGCCAATTGCCTCGTGCTGTTCGGCACAATCACCTATGGCATACACGTCACTCACATTTGTTTCTAAAAACCGATTTACTTTCACCCCTCTTCCTAGTTCAATGCCCGAATCTTTAAGAAAATCAATATTTGGGGTTACGCCAGCTGTTAGGCCGACCATATCGCAGGCCAATTCTTCACCGGTTTCATCGATGATTACCGATTTTACCTTACCATTATCATCAGAAACAATTTCTTTAAGATTAGTGGAAAGGCGCAAATCGATATGATGTTCTTTAATATGTTCATTGATCAATTGTGATTCGCCTTCTGGTAAGACCCCATTCCAGAAGCTGCTTTCCCTTACAAGAAATGTGACAGGGATATCTCTACTTCGCAGCATTTCGGCAAGTTCTATTCCTATTAATCCACCTCCAACGATTACTGCCCTTTTACAAACATCTTTATTGGGGGCATTTACTTCTAATAAATCAAGGTCTTGTTTAGAATAAAGACCTTGAACCCCATGTAAGTCTTGGCCTGGCCATCCGAATTTATTAGGCTTCGAACCTGTGGCTATAATTAGTTTGTCATAATTCAAAGCTCTTGAACCATCCAATAATAGCTGTTTTTGTTCGGTATCGACTTTATTTACATAAGCCCTGACCAATTCTATGCGGTTTTTCTCCCAAAACCAATTCTCATATGGTTGTATGTGGTCGAATTTCATGTGACCCATATAAACGTACATGAGTGCGGTTCTGGAAAAAAAGTAATCTGTTTCGGCAGAAACTATTATGATTCTTTTATCTGAGAGTTTTCGAATATGTCTTGCAGCGGAAACTCCGGCAATGCCATTTCCTATAATAACAATGTTCTCCATTGAATATGTATTGGTTGTTTACTAAATGTCGTTTTTAAAGATAGGAACTTAAAACAAAACCTTAATTTAGAAAGAATATAAATATATCTGGGTGTCGTAAGGTAATTATGGTAATTACGAACGTGTAACCCTTTGATTTGTAAAATCTTAAATAATTCATAAAATTTAAATTCTTTGTAGGTAGTTTTAGTTATGTACGACTTAAGCACAAGATTTTAATCAACTAAATTTTTTAAAATGATAAATAGAACAACACTAACCGGTATTTTTCTCATACTTGTTTTTCAGTTTAGTATAGGACAAAGCACTTCTGATTTCTTTTCAAAATCAGATACTTTCTTTAAGACCTATGTAAAAAACGGTAGGGTAGACTACAAGCGTATTAAGGAAAATCCAGCTTCTTTAAACGAATTGGTAAATATTGCTGAGAATATTTCCGTTTCTAAAAGTGACAAAACCACTTATCAAGCTTTTTGGATCAATGGGTATAACCTTTCTGTTATAAAGGGCATTGTCGATAACTATCCTATAAAATCTCCATTGGACAAGGCAGGCTTCTTTGATAAAACCAAATATAGCATAGGTGGAAAGGCCATCACTTTAAATGATATAGAGAACAAATTACTGAGAGGTAACTTTCCTAAAGAGGCGAGGTTTCATTTCGTGCTGGTTTGTGCAGGTTTGGGCTGCCCTCCTATTATTAGTAATGCTTATTTACCATCAACGCTAGAAACGCAATTGCAAAAGCAGACGAAAAAGGCTTTGAACAACCCTAATTTTATCAAAGTCAAGGGTAATAAAGTGCAGCTTTCTCAACTTTTTGAATGGTACAAAGGTGACTTTACGCAAGACGGAAAAAGCCAAGTCGATTTTGTAAACCAATATAGAAACGAAAAAATAGATTCAGGGGCTAAAGTAAGTTACTACAATTATGACTGGACCTTGAACGAGATTAAATAATTAAAACAACAATCCTTTAAAAACAACTGAAATGAAAATTTTAAAAAACCATATTCTTATGGCTGGGCTTTTATTGTCCACAATTAGCGTAATTGCGCAAGATGACAGTGATGATGGCGGAAGTGTTATTCAAAACCTTACCCCTTCTAAATTGATAGGCCAAGGCCAGTGGGATCTTAAACTGTTCAATAATCTTTATACCCAAACGGAAAGTACTTTTGCTTCTGAGGATGGAATTCGACAAAACTTTTTTACTTCTACTCTAGAAGCTTTTACAGGGGTTTCAGAAAACAAAAGAGTAAATATTGGGGCCATTGTTGAATATAGGGCCAATGGAAGAGATTTCAATTTAGACAATGGAACAACAGAGCGTAGAACTACATCAGGTATCACATCTATTGCTCCGGCTATTAAGTTTGTACCTTTTAAAAATGTAGGTAATTTCTCGATTTTAAGTGCATTTTCAATTCCTTTGATAAGTCAAGAAGAAGATGATAACGGAGTCTTTTTGGATCAAGATGGGTTTACCTGGCAGAACAGATTCTTCTATGACTATACCTTTCCAGGAAAGAAATGGCAATTGTTCACAGAGATTAATTCTGAATATAATTTTGGTAAAGACGCAGTTGAAAATGTCAACGGTATTACTGTAGAGGGTAGTTTTGCTAACAATAGTCTTCGAGTTACACCTGGCGTGTTTTTAAGCTATTTTCCTAGTTCTAAATTTACTATTCTAGCTTTGGGGCAACATACCGAGCTTATAGATTTAGGTAATAACTTTAGCCAAAATTTTACTGCTTTGGGAGGTGGAGTTAAATATCAACTGACAAAAGAACTTAATATAGAAGGTCTTTACACCAATTTTGTTAGGGGTAGGGATACTGGTCTTGGAGAAACTTTTAACATAGGTTTGCGTGCCGTTTTTTAGTCTTCTGTAGGCAAAAGAAGTATTTTAGAAGTCTTAATTTTTTAACTATGAAAAGATTAGGGCTTCTTTTTTTATGCCTGCTTCAGTCTTCTTGTGTCAGTCAAATTGATGAAAAGATAAACGGAGTAAGTTTTGTTGGTTCAAGAAACAAGGTCACGCAGTCAAATGTAGACCCGGTCGTAAAGGTAAATGCGAACTATGCGGCCATTATGCCTTTTGGCTTCATAAGAAGCCTGAGCACGCCGAATGTCGTTTTCAATACGGATAGGCAATGGTTTGGCGAGACTAGAGCTGGTGCCAAACAGTATATTCAATTACTACAAAAGAACAAAGTGAAAATAATGCTCAAACCTCAAATATGGGTTTGGCGTGGTGAGTTTACCGGAGATATGCTTATGGAGTCTGAAGAAGACTGGAAGACTTTAGAAAAGACCTACACTGATTTTATAGTGACCTATGCGGAGCTAGCGCAAGAAACCAAGGCAGATATCTACTGTATTGGAACGGAATTGGAAGAGTTTGTAAAGAATAGGCCCGACTATTGGCAAGGGCTCATTAAAAAAGTAAAAGAAGTTTACACAGGAAAACTGACCTATGCCGCAAATTGGGATGAATATACAAGAACACCTTTTTGGGGCCAACTAGATTTTATAGGGGTAGACGCCTATTTTCCCCTCAACGAAGCACAGTTTCCATCTCAAGAGCAAATGCAAGAAGGTTGGCAAAAATGGAAGACAAAGTTAAAAGCGGTTTCTAGCGAAAAAGACAAGCCGATTTTATTTACCGAATTTGGTTATCGCAGTATGGATTATACAGCAAAAAAGCCATGGTTAGTAGATAGAAATGAAATGGCAGTAAATCTCAAAGCCCAAGTAGATGCCACAAAAGCTATTTTTGAAGAATTTTGGAAAGAAGATTGGTTCGCTGGAGGATTTGTGTGGAAATGGTTTATAAATCACGAAAAATCAGGCGGAATTGAAGATAATCGTTTTACCCCCCAAAATAAACCTGTTGAAAATGTAATTAGAATGTATTACGGCGACTATTAAAAAAAATATGCCGATGAAAAGGGAAGCCTCTTTTTTCTTTTTAGTATTCATATTCTTCTATTCCTGTTCTTCTGATAACAGTTCTGCAGATTCTAATATTTCTTTAGAAGAGGCATTGCGAAACAAAGAATTTAGTATTGATAATGTTATTGCCTGCGCAGCCGGCAATATAGATTCGAACGTGGTCAGCGTTTTTTTGTACCCTCGATCAGGGGTCAGCAACATAAATTTTTATCAAACCAAAACCGTAGATGTTGATAAGAACGATTTTGCAGAATACACTAAAGGAGAAGGTGATTTAATTGATGTTTTTAATGGTTATCTTTTAAAATATGAAATAGTGCCAGAACAAGAGAAATGGATAATCGTATCTTTTGAAGAGCGCGGAGAAATTCACCTTTCAAACCCAATTAGATTAAAGCAAACTTCTAAGCCGACCGAGTATTTGTCTGAAAATGTTAGGGTTCAATCATCCAACATGCCGGTATTTACCTGGCAAGATGGAGTTTTTGATGACACGAAAATATATTTCCATGTGGTTTCGAACGCTAATAACGATTTGTTATCGGGCACCTATACTTTTGAGAAGAGGTTTCAATATTACAAATTGGATAATGTTGTATTAAACATCACGGAAGAGATACCTCCGGTATTGGAAACAGGTGAAAGCTATGATTTTACACTTTTGGCCGTAAGTGAAGATAACTGGGTAAATCTATTTTCTACTGTTCCATTTAATATTCCTTAGTATGTTTTCAACTATATTTAAAGAAAAAAATTGAAACCCATTTTGAAATATTCGGGTATTTTAATACTGCTGTTTTCCACAGGAATTTTTGCACAAAGTACTGTGGTAGAATTGAAAATACAGGGAAATAAAAGAACCAAAACTTCTTTTGTAAAAAAAGTCACAAGACTAGAACCGGGTATGTTGTTAGATTCCGTTCTCCTTGAAGATGATATTGCTCGTTTAAAAAGATTACCATCAATATCACATGCCTATTATCAGGTTTTCTATAAAGACAAGCAAAAAAAGGCAGATGTCGTCTATGGTATTGAAGAAAACTTCACCTTGATACCTTTTGCGAATATTTTCACATCGAACAACGATGAGTTTGCATTTAGGTTAGGGCTACAAGAATTTAATTTTTTAGGACAAAATGTTACCCTTGGGGGCTTTTATCAATACGATATCTTTAATTCATTTGGTATTAATGTGAGAGCACCTTATTTGTTTTCAAAACATTTAGGCTTAGCAATCAATTACCAAGATTTGACTACACAAGAACCTGTTTTTCTTGAAAATGGTAATGCAGATTATAGGTACAACAATGAATCTATTGAACTATTGGCACTTTACGAGTTCAATTATAAACATAGAATTGAGTTTGGAGTAAACTTCTTTACGGAAGATTACCAATATATTTCGGGTGCTACCGACCCAAACGTACCGCAAAGTCTTAACGTAGATAAGTATTTATATAAGTTTATCTATAATTATGATGGCATTGAATACTATTACCAATACCTATCAGGCTTTAGAAGTACCTTAAATTTTCAGTATGTAAACAGCGCCAACCCGACGTTGCCAGAATTTGCAATAGGGTTTAATGATTTCTCTTATTTTACAAGAGTGGGCAAGCGAGGTAATTGGGCCAATAGATTAAGATTGGGCCTGGCAAGTAATTTAAATACGCCTTTTGCCCCTTTCGCAGTAGATAATAATCTAAATATTAGAGGTGTTGGTAATACGATTGATCGCGGTACCGGGGCCATTGTATTGAATACCGAGTATCGACATACGTTAGTAGACAAAGATTGGTTCGTACTGCAAGGAAATCTGTTTGTTGATGGAGGTAGCTGGCGTAATCCTGGAGGAGATTTCGGAGATTTTGCCGACAACCAAAATCTGAGGGTATATCCGGGAATCGGTATTCGATTTATCCATAAACGTATTTTTAATGCCATTTTCAGAATTGACTACGGCCATGGCATTACTAAGGATGCTACTAGGGGCGTAGTATTTGGAATTGGACAGTATTTTTGACACTGACCTGTAATATTTTTCTTTATCAAATAAATATTTTAATACATTTCATCGTATTTTTTTGCATTTCATCGATAATTATGCATATTTGCAGGGCATCCCACTGCATAAACAATTTATCATGAAAGTAGTATTTTCTGTCCTTTGGATTTTATGTCCGTTATTAATGCTTGGGCAAAACAGCAATCATATTGCAGTTGCAGAAAGTGGTGATGGCATTTTCTCAATCCTCAGAAAGCAAGGCTTAAATCCGACAAAGTATTATGCGGAGTTTGTAGCGTTAAATGAGAAGAATCTAAGAAATGGAAGTGAACTTCATTTGGGTAGAGCATACCTTATACCCTATGCAGCGGATTCTTTTAAGAAAACGGCAGTTCAGGTTCGAACTGATGATAAAACGGAAGAATCGATTTTTAAATCGGAGTTGGCGGAAATTTCACCAAAGAGTACGAAGCTTAAAAATGCTGTGATTTACCTTATTTCTGGTAATAGTGTTGACGGAACATCTGCATCTGTAAATAAACTAACGGATGAAATCACGCTAAATTTAGCTCAAGAATTAATGGTGCACGGTGCCCAGGTATACTTAATAGAAAGTGAGGCAGAAAATAAACATGCACTAGTGCAAAAATCACCATATAAAAAGACAGAAGGTGCTATGGCTCCCTTAAGTCAGATGCAAGAGTACGTTGAAATTATTAATAAGAAGTATTTAAAACATCAAGGTAAATACCAGCGCTTGCTGATTACAAGGGTAAACGACGATATCACTGACGAACATTGTGAGGTTTCTGTTTACCATCACAACTCGAGCGAAAATGGACGACGTATTGCCGCCAATATACAGCGCACTTTTAATGAAAATAGTATAGAAAGTAAACCCTTTAGAGAATATACCGAGATTTTTACTGATAAGAATAATCTGTACTTGGCAAAGAATGCCCTTCCGGCAATCACCCTGATCGAGATTGGGAATGGAAAAAAACCTACCATTGAAGACACGATTCTTGTAAATGCGAATCAAGAGTTGCTGTCAAATATTATCACAAGCGGGGTTTTAAATGATTATGCCGATTTAGAAATTGAAAAATAGCTGTTAGATTTGCTTAAAAAAATTGGGCAAATCATTCTTACTCTTTTTTCTTTTTATATGCGCAGATATAACTGCGCAAGATTCCTTAAAAACCGTGACTGCGGAAAAAGGCGATGGTATCTATTCCCTTCTCCGAAAAAATGGAGTGAATCCCAGCAAGTTTTACAATGCTTTCGTTGAGGCAAATAAAGCCAAACTTACGGAAGAAGAGTTTTTAAAAATCGGGGAAACTTATTTTATTCCGGATACAACGGTATTAAGTAAGGTTAAAAATGTGAATTTATCAGCTTTTAGAGAGTATCCAATTTTTGGAGAAGATTTTGCACGAATAGATTCACTCAGCAATCGCCTAAAAGGCAATATCTATTATTTGGTTTCTGGTCACGGAGGTCCTGACCCCGGAGCAGTGGAGAACTATAACGGAAAGTTGATAGCGGAAGACGAGTACGCTTATGACATCACATTACGATTGGCAAGAGAATTGATTTCGCACGGTGCTGAGGTATTTCTGATTATTAAAGATGAAAATGATGGTATTAGAGATAGTAGAAGATTAGAACTCGATACTGATGAGGTTACCTATCCAAACAAAGAAATTCCTCTAAGCCAACTGGCAAGGCTAAAGCAAAGGGTAAAGGTGATCAATAAGCTTTATAAAGAAAACCTGGACAAGTATCAACGCCTATTGGTTACCCATGTAGATAGTCGTAGTAAAGGAACCAATATAGATGTATTCTTTTATCATCATGAAAAAAGCAAAAATGGAAAGCGTTTAGCGGAAAGCATTCACCAGACTTTTTTAAAGAAGTACGCCAAGTTTCAGCCAAATAGAGGTTATCAAGGCACTTTTGAAGACCGCAGTTCTCTTTATTTGGTGAAAAAGACATTGCCCGCAATGGTTTATATCGAGGTGGGAAATATTCGTAGTGAAAAGGATCAAAGACGTATTCTAGACCCTGATAATAGACAGGCCCTTGCCAAATGGATTTCTGAAGGGGTTATTGTAGACTTTGAGGCTTCAACCTCTTTTGATAAATAGACATCTAAGACAGTAAGTTTTGGGCATAGTAGCGATACAGCTCCCTAGGGCCTGCGCCTAAGTAATTTTTTAAATGAATTACTCCAAAATGAAACTGCACTCGTATCCATCCTTTTTGGCGGTACTTTCTTGCGGATGTAATCACGCTTTGCGGTAAAATGGTAAAACGTGTTTCTTTATAGAGCCTAGAAATAAACTCGCTATCTTCATAAATGAGGTAGTTTTCATTAAAACCTCCTTGTTTTTCAAAAAGTAATCTATCTATAAACAAAGACTGATCACCGCCTCGACATAACGTATGGTTTATGCGAGATAACCAAGCAAAAAATTTAAGAATGGGATTTTTGGAGTCAAATTGCATTCTAAAACACCCAGTTTCAGCACCGCTTTTATATGCGTCAACTATTAATCTGTCAAAATCATCTGGAGGAAAAGTATCGGCATGAAGAAAATATAAGATATCGCCCGAAGCTTTTTTTGCACCAAAATTCATTTGTGCTGCCCGCCCCCTATTAGATGAAAAAACCTTTGTATTATAATCTTTTAAAATATCTAAAGTGCCGTCGGCACTACCACCATCAATTAAGAAGATTTCAGAAATGTATTTTGAATTTATGCCCAGAATACGGTCAAGCAATCTGCCAATTCCAGTAGCCTCATTTAGAACAGGTATTATGATACTTATTTTGGGTTCTTTAACCTTGGTCATCATATATAATTACCCATTTTAGGTAGTAAAGAATTACCAAAACTTACAGCAATAATCTAAATTTCTTTCAGCAATTCTTTAAAGAGCTTGATCATTTTCGGCTCTGTATTTCCTGCAATTTCGATAATCTCTTGAATATTCACAGGCTGCAGATTATCTGGGTCACACTCATCGGTCAATACAGAAACCGCAACTACTGGCAAGCGTAAATGATTGGCGACGATAATTTCGGGCACTGTGCTCATACCTACGGCATCTGCACCAATTGTTTTTAACATTCGATACTCGGCCTTCGTTTCTAATTGCGGACCTACAACCGAAGCATAGACGCCTTTTTGTAATGAAATGGCTTCGCGCTCTGCGATTTTTTCAATCTTTTGTCGCATACTTACATCATAAGGCTCCATCATATCAACAAAACGATCTCCGAACTCGGCAACGTTCTTAAATGCCAAGGGTGAGCCACCCTGAAGATTAATATGGTCTTCGATAAGCATAATATCACCTTTCTTAAAATCTAGATTTATCGCTCCCGCCGCATTAGAAACAAAAAGTTTATCAATCCCTAACTGTCGCATCACTCTTATTGGGTAAGTCACATCTGAAAAATCGTAACCTTCATACAGGTGAAAACGTCCCTGCATAACCACTACTTTTTTAGTGCCAATGGTACCGTAGATTAATTTACCCGTATGAAATTCTACTGTCGCAAGCGGAAAGTAGGGGATATGATTGTAATGCGCCTCTATCGGGTTTTCTATCTCATTAACAAGTTGCCCGAGGCCTGT
This sequence comes from Croceitalea sp. W27, assembly GCF_055693185.1. NCBI lineage: Bacteria > Pseudomonadati > Bacteroidota > Flavobacteriia > Flavobacteriales > Flavobacteriaceae > Croceitalea > Croceitalea sp. W27. The sequence continues at coordinate 1,706,875 of NZ_CM146327.1, read as the reverse complement.
GCCCAATACGATACCGATCTCTGGGGTATCAAAACCTTTGGTTTTTAAATGTGCTACTGATTCGTCTAGTTGTTTTTGAGTCATTTTTTTAGATTTTTTAAAAAAGGTTGAAAGGCATCGATATTTTGAATGTCTTCATAAAGGTCAACATCATTTCTGGTATCCAAGGTGTTGAAGCTTCGCTCTTGCAAATCGAGCAAGGTATGTTTTAAAACATTACCAGTGCCCCACGCTTTATCTTGAAATAATTTAGGCTCTAAAGTCTTCATGCCCAATAAGTAATAACCACCATCTTCCGCAGGTCCGATTACAAAATCATGGGTGTCAAGTTCGGCGAAAGCATTTTCAAGGTCTTCTTGAGAAAGGTCGAACATATCACTGCCTATGATGCATATTTTCTTGTATCCGCTACTGAATCCCTGTTCAAAAGCGCTTGCCATACGAGCTCCGAGGTCGATACCTTGTTGTAGTTTTTTTGTAAATATTTTTGAATCCCAAACATCATCTTCCCAAACTTCTTCAGAATAATAAACGTATTTGTCAAAATTCAAGTCTTTGATAATTGCTACCGTATGCTCAAGTAAGAATTTGTAGATATCTAAGGCTACTTCGTTTCCGACAGTTGATGCCAATCGGGTTTTACATTTGCCCAGTTCAGGGTTTCTAGTGAAAATAAGTAGAAGGTTATCTGAAGTTTTCTTCAAGGTTTTTAGATTTGGTTGAATAAATTTTTTCGGCATTGGTCAATAATTTGCCCCAATGCTTACTAAATGCATGTACTTTTTCCGTTTGGTTATTTTTATTGTCAAATACCGGATTTCCTTTATTTTTCCACTCAAAGATTCCACCATAAAGGTTCCTGACATTTGAATAACCGGCTTTTAGTAATTTTTCACCAACGTTCTCTGACCGGACCCCAATGGAACAATAAACAATAATCGGGGTATCCTTATCCTGAAATTTATTTTGTATCTGCTCTATTTTGAACTTTTTATGTCCGACCCAAACGGCACTTTCAATATGACTTACTTCATATTCTTCTTTTTTTCTGGTATCTAAAAGAACTACATTTTTTAGAGACTTTAATTCGTCTACGGAAATGTAGGCAACCGTGTTTCTATTGAATTTTTCTAAGGTATTATCAATAGATTTTTGAGAAAAAACTCCAACGGAAAAAAAGTAAAAGAAAAGTATCTGAAAAGTTAAGCGCACATAGTAAAATTAATATACAAAGATAAAGTATTAAAAGAACTGTTTTTGCTTTTATGATTATATTGCCTTATCGAAATACCACATAAAGATGAAGAAATTTGCCTATTTATTACTAATTGGCACGGTTATTTTTAGCTGCAAGAATGCAAAAAAGCAAGAAGAAATTGGTGTTGCCGAAAGTAAGTTAAGCTATAAAGAAACTTACCGACCACAGTTTCATTTTTCTCCGCCTGAAAAATGGATGAATGACCCAAATGGATTGGTATATAATGATGGGGTATATCATTTGTTTTATCAATATTATCCAGATGCGACTGTTTGGGGTCCAATGCACTGGGGTCATGCCACTAGCAAAGATATGGTCACATGGGAAAATAAGCCGATAGCGTTATACCCTGATAGGCATGGTCTAATATTCTCTGGAAGTGCTGTTGTTGACAACAACAATACCAGTGGTTTTGGCAAAGAGGGTGAAACCCCATTAGTTGCCATTTATACCTATCATTTAATGGAAGGCGAGAAAGAGGGACGAAAGGATTTTCAAACGCAAGGAATAGCTTATAGTTTGGATAATGGAGAGAGTTGGACAAAATATAACGGAAATCCGGTAATTGAGAATAATGGAATTAAAGATTTCAGGGATCCTAAAGTTTTTTGGCATCATGAGACACAAAGTTGGGTAATGGCCTTAGTTGCAGGTGATCATGCAAAGTTTTACAGGTCGAAGAATTTAAAAGAATGGAATTATATAAGCGATTTTGGAAAAAACCAAGGTGCACACGGAGGAGTGTGGGAATGCCCAGATTTATTTAAACTAAAAGTTGGGGGAACGGACGAAGAAAAGTGGGTACTTATTATTAGCATTGGCTCTGGAGGACCCAACGGTGGTAGCGGCACACAATATTTTGTAGGCGATTTTGATGGAACAACATTTACTTCAGAACAGAACGAGTTTAAGTGGCTCGATTGGGGAACCGATAATTATGCTGGTGTCACCTATAATAATAGTCTTAATGATGATAGAATTTTTGTTGGATGGATGAGCAATTGGCAGTACGCCTTATCTACTCCAACAACAACATGGCGAAGTGCTATGACCGTTCCTAGAAGATTAAGCCTTAAAAAGCACAATGAGTCGTATACCTTACAAAATTATCCATTGGAAAGTTTAAGTACATTGATGCAAAAAACAAACAAGGAAACTTTAAATATCGCATCAAATGAAGAGAAGAAGCTGATATATGATAATTTAAACGAAACAAAAATCACTTTCAAAACAGATTCTAAAGATTTCAAGATAAAATTGGGAAATAAAGCTGGAGAGTCTGTTTCAATAAAGTTCGATTCAGCTTCTGAATTGGTAATTATTGATAGGACAAGGTCAGGTAAAACGGATTTTCAGCCAGAGTTTGGGAATAAACTTCACTATATGCCAATAAATAATTTACAGGCTTCACAATTTGAAGTTCAAATTCTAATGGACCGATCTTCGATGGAGTTGTTTATAAATGGAGGGCAGTATGTTATGACTGAGCAGCTTTTTCCTAATGAAAATTATACAGATTTGTATATTAAAAACACCAATGCTATGGCAGGGCTTAGTTTAAAAGACCTTAGCATAGCTAAAATGTCATCAATTTGGGATTAAGGCTAGTTAATGTATAGGTAAAGACTATTGGCAAGCAAAACAAGCGAACTTGCTAAAACTAGATACCAAAAAGCATAACCCAATTTTTCTTCTACAGTGTTCATTTGATTGAAGTTTTGTGTTTATCTATGGTTGTCGATAGGTCTAAATTATTAATAAATTAGCCTTAAAATAGAACAACTATATAGCCTGTAGGTAGTATTTTATAGATGGTAGTAAATAAGTTGTGAATGGACTTTAAGACTGTAGATCGAAATATCTCTAAAAATATGCGAAAGCTGGGGATGCCTGCCATACGCATATCTTTTGCGATACTATTTTTTTGGTTTGGCATATTAAAACCATTGGGTCTTTCTTCGGCAGAGCCTTTACTTAAGGCAACTGTGGCATGGCTTCCTTTTGGTGGGCCACAACAATGGTTGAGCATTATAGGTTGGTGGGAAATGCTTATCGGAATTACCTTTCTATTTAAGCAAACTACAAAAATCGCAATAGGATTGTTATTTCTTCAAATGGTCGGCACTTTTATGCCCCTAGTATTTCTGCCAGAAATAACCTTTCAAAAAGGAAACTATTTGTTGCCTACACTAGAAGGTCAATACATAGTTAAAAATGTAATGATAATTTCTGCCGCCCTTGTTGTTGGAGGTAAGTTCTATAAAAATAAAAAGTGAAGACTTAGGTATTAAGCAAGCGGATTGCCTTTTAATCGTTTTTCAATTTTCTTCTTTTTTTCTGTAAGACGCTTCATGATATCCATTAGGTTGGAGTCTTTGGTCTCTTTATATATTTCGTTGATAGAAAGTATAAGTGCTTTTGCTTCTCTAGATGCAGCTACACGGTCACTAGTAGACATGTGACTTAATGTTCTATTCTCAAACTCATCTGCCTTCTCAAGTAATTCTTTGGTCATTTTTATGTAAAATTATGCGGTAATCTATAAAAAAAAAGTAAGGTTACCATATTTTGTATCAATAGAATCATCAGTATTTAATATTTATAAAAACTTTAAGAGTTTTAAAACATATCAAAACGAGACCTTATTGAACAAAAAACCCCGAAAGCTTCGGGGTTTTTTGTGGTACCTCCAGGAATCGAACCAGGGACACACGGATTTTCAGTCCGTTGCTCTACCAACTGAGCTAAGGTACCTTTCTGCCCTTTGTAAGGGGCTGCAAATATAATTTCAAATTTATGATATCCAAACAAAAACTTTAAAAAACACTTCCATTTTTTTACAAATAGGCATCTTTGTAATATGAATCTGGTCGTAGATATTGGAAACACGCGCATAAAGCTCGCCATTTTTGAGAATCAAAAATTGATAATCGATGAGAAAATAACCTCAGTAATTTTTCTTTCAAAGATTAAAGAAATGTTTGAGGCTTTTCCAAAAATTGAAAATGCCATTATTTCATCGGTCAGAAAACTTGATAAAGAGCCTGCTATTCTTGCACTGTTTTGTAAGGTTCATGTATTGGCGCATACCTCAAAAGCACCATTTAAAAATAGTTATGCAACGCCACAAACATTGGGTGTCGATAGAATAGCCCTGGTAACTGCCGCTTTTTACAAAAACCCTCGAAAAAACACCTTGGTTATAGATGCTGGTACTTGTATTACCTATGATATAATTAATGATTATGGTGAATACCTAGGTGGCGCAATTTCCCCAGGGTTGGCCATGCGATATAAGGCGCTGCACAACCAGACAGATGGCTTGCCATTATTAGAGCCAAATGAACTGCTAGATTTTGTTGGAAATACTACGGAAAGTAGCATGCATAGCGGTGTAATTAATGGATTGACAAACGAAGTAGATGGTGTAATCGAACAATATAAACTGCGCTTTAAAGATTTAACAGTTATTTTAACAGGCGGTGACGCTCATTTTTTTGGTAAACGGCTAAAAAATTCCATATTTGCGAATTCTAAATTTCTGTTGGAGGGGTTAAATTACCTGCTGGAATACAATAAAAGCTAGATGATTAAGAATTTTTTGATTTCATGTGCATGCCTGATTTCTTTTAGTATATATGCGCAGAATGGTACAGTTTCTCCCTATTCGTACTTTGGTATTGGAGACTCCCGCTCAAACGGAACCGTAGAAAACCAGATGATGGGCGGTTTGCAAATGTATCCAGACAGTATTCACATTAATTTACGCAATCCGGCAGCATATTCGAGACTGGCTTTAACAACATATACCGCCGGTATTTCTAATACCACCTTACGTTTAAAAGATTTTACAGAACAACAGAACACTTCGGTTACCAATTTAGATTATTTGGCCATTGGTTTTCCAATAGCGAATAAGGTAGGTCTTGGTTTCGGATTAATGCCCTATTCTTCGGTAGGTTATAACCTTACTTCGGTTAGCGGTGAAACCACAAATATATTTTCTGGTGAGGGCGGATTAAATAGGGTATACCTTTCTATTGGCTTTGAGCCAATTAAAAATCTTAGCCTAGGGGCAACTATAAATTACAATTTCGGGAAGTTAGATTATGACCGTTTGCAAACTGTCGAAAGCGTTCAGTTTGGTACTATTGATAATAGAGAATCTAAAGTAAATGGCTTTGATTTTAACTACGCAGCCAATTACATGAAAAAGGTGGGGGAAAAATATACTTTTTTTGCCCATGCCGGGGTTAACACCCAAGTAAACCTTGTGTCTAAAAACACCGAAATCATTGGGTCTTTTTCAACGACTAACGGGCAAGAGATTGAAGTCATAGATGTAGATTTAGATGCACAAAACCTAAGAAATACAGAATTAAAGATACCTACCAATACAACTTTAGGTCTTGGGTTTGGCGAAGAACGCAAATGGTTCATGGGTGCCGAATATAGTTTTCAGCAATTAAGTTCTTTTGAGAATACCTTTTTAAGAATCGAAAATATACAGTATGATGATGCAAGTAGTATAGCATTTGGTGGCTACTTTGTTCCTGATTATGATTCTTTTACCAGTTACTTTAAGAGAATAACCTACAGAGCCGGATTGCGCTATGATCAAACCGGTATGGTAGTTAATAATAAAGAGATAAACAACTTTGGCATAACTTTTGGATTTGGTCTACCGTTAGGAAACAATTTTTCTAATTTGAATCTAGGTTTTGAACTTGGCAGAAGAGGTACTACTGATGCCGGTCTAATTGAAGAAAGTTACTTTAAAGTAAATGTAGGGCTTTCACTAAATGACAAATGGTTCATTAAAAGAAAGATAAACTAACACGGTGTTTTTTCTTAATTCAATAATTTATGTTTGATAAACAGTTAGTTAAGAGAAACATTTTATAAAAATTTGTACATTAACCACTTTAAAAATACAAAAATGAAGACGAAACTCTACTTAACGATGATAGCGATACTTATGTCGATAGGATTAAGTATGGCTCAAGCACAAAATCCAGAATGCATGACAAACCTGTCTATTTATGCAGAGCATGCAAAAGTTAAAAATTATGATGCGGCTTACGAGCCTTGGAAAAAGACGTATGAGGCTTGCCCTGATATCAATAAGGCAAACTTTTCTTTAGGAGAAAAAATCTTAAAACATAAGATCAAGAACTCTTCAGGGGCGGACAAGGATGGTTACATCCAAGATCTGTTAAAGATGTACGACGATAGCAACAAATATTTTCCTGCTAAATATTCAGAAATAGCTGTTCTAGAAGATAAAGTTGTCTTTATGAGTGATAATGACATGGCATCTGATCAGCAGTTTTATGATATGATTAAGCCAAAATTTGACTCAAATTTAAAGGGGTTTAAAAATGCCAAGGTGTTATATATCTATTTTTCTAGTTTAGTGAATTTACACAATGCTGGAAGCAAAGATTTACAAGAAGTTTTTGATGTATATGATGAGGTAAATGGCCAAATGGAGGTTATTAACAAAGGGTATACAAGCAAAATTAACAAGTACCTTCAAAAGGAAGAAGCGGGCACGGCATTGACTTCGAAAGAGAAAAGAAATTTAGGTATATATACGCGTAACTCTGAGTTGTTAGGTAAAGTTTCTGGCAGTATCGATAGTAAATTAGGTGCTTTGGCAGATTGTGATAACTTAATTCCTTTATACCAAAAGAGTTTCGATGCTAAGAAAAGTGATATTAAATGGGTAAAAAGAGCCGTAGGTAGAATGTACGCCAAAGAGTGTACCGATGACCCAATGTTCCAAAAATTGTTTGAGCAGCAACTTGCAATGGACCCTTCGGCAGATGCCTATTTTTACTCTGGCGTTTTGAAGTCTAAGTCTGGAGATTCTAATGGAGCGGTTGCAGATTTTAATAAAGCTGTGGAATTGGAATCTGATAGTAATAGAAAATCGGACATCCTTTATAAAGTTGCTACAATGATGAAAAAGAGAGGTAGCAAATCTCAGGCAAGAAACTATGCTCAAAAAGCTATAAATGAAAACCCATCTAATGGTAAGGCATATTTACTAATTGCAGGTTTATACGCCTCTAGTGCCAATGCTTGCGGAACAACGGCTTTCGAAAAAAGAGCGATTTACTGGAAAGCTGCGGATATGGCTAGAAAAGCAGCAAGGGTAGACCCATCTTTAAGTGGTAGGGCAAACCAAGCTGCGGCATCGTACAATGCCAAGGCTCCAGACAAGACAATGATATTCAACTCAGGTATGGGAGGTAAAACAGTAACTTTCAACTGCTGGGTTGGTGGTAGTGTAAAAGTGCCTAACTTATAAGGAGTGCTATACGCTTTAAAAAATAGAATAGGATTAATTGCCACGGTTTTAACCGTGGCAATCCTTTTTACGGCATGTCAAGATAATTATAAGCGGGTAGGCGAAGAGGCGGCAACCAATATTTTTCCTGAAGGCGTGGCTAAAAACTTCACTTTAACCTACACTGAGGCCGTTAAAGAATTAAGTAATCAAGATTCATCTGAAACTAGAATAATTGCGGTTCTAAAAAGCCCTCTAACTAAAAATTACGATAATCTTAGTTTTAAGCACCGCATTTTTCCAGACGGTCTGCAAGTAGATTTTTATGATGAAGACAATAAAAAAAGTGTCATTACTGCAGATTACGGAATTGTTTATTCTAGTACAAATTTGATAGATTTACAAGGTAATGTGGTCATCGAGAGCCATGACGGCAAAAAGCTCGAAACGCCCCAGTTATATTGGGATAGGTCTGATAATTGGATTTTTACCGAAGAGACCTTTATATATACCAATCCGGAAGATGGAACTATTATGGACGGCGAGGGTATGGATTTTAATAGGGATTTTACTTTTTTTAACGCTCATAAAACATATGGTCTTATGACCATTTCAGAAGAAGATTAATATGGTCAAGATTTTAAGATATACCGAATACCTTTATATCGTCGTAGCTTTTTTCTCGATATATCGAATTTTTACGGATTGGAATACGGACAGAAACTCAGCATATTTATTTGTCTTTTTTGCTGTGATTTCTTTAGCAATGTTCTTTTTTAGAAGAAACTACCGTAAAAAGTTCGAAGCACGAAAGCGTGAAAATCAAGAATAAATTTTGAGTGCCTCCATACTAATTATTATAGTTTCTTTGCTGTTTTCCGCTTTTTTCTCAGGAATGGAAATTGCGTTTATTTCTGCGAACAGAATTCATATCGAAATAGAGAAAAAGCAAGAAGGTTTTCTTGCCAAGCTATTAACTTGGCTGACCGAGAAACCATCTAAATTTATTGCTACCATGTTAATTGGCAATAATATTGCCCTTGTGGTTTATGGGTTTTTTATGGGCGATTTATTAATGGCATGGTTTCAGAATTTTCTTCCGTCGACTTCTAATCTTATAAATCTCCTTTTTATAGATTTTAACCTCTTGACCCAAACGGTTATTTCAACCCTTGTTATTTTAGTAACGGCTGAATTTTTACCCAAGGTATTGTTTCAGATTTATTCAAATACCTTACTTAAAATACTTGCAGTACCTGGGTATGTTTTTTATTTGTTTTTTTATCCGATTTCATGGTTTGTTATAAAAGTTTCCGACTTTATTTTAAAAACTTTTTTTAGAACCGATGGCGACGAAGTGCAGCTGGCTTTCACCAAATTAGAGCTGGGCGATTATATTACAGAACAGATGGAGTCTGTAGAAGAAGAGGATGATATCGATTCAGAAATCCAGCTTTTTCAGAATGCATTAGAGTTCTCCGAGGTCAAGGCAAGAGAAGTAATGGTGCCAAGAACAGAGATTATGGGGGTGGAGCTTCACGAAACGCCAAAGAACTTGACAAAACTATTCACGGAAACCGGATATTCAAAGATTATAGTCTATAAAGATTCCATAGATGAAATCATTGGCTATGTACATTCTTACGAGCTGTTTAAAAAGCCCAAAACGATAAAGAGCATTCTGCTTCCGGTAGAGTTTGTTCCCGAAACCATGCTAATTCATGAGATATTGAACGTACTTACCAAACGCAGAAAGAGTATTGCCGTAGTGCTTGATGAGTATGGCGGTACGTCGGGTATTATGACTGTCGAAGATATTGTAGAGGAGCTATTTGGTGAGATAGAGGATGAACATGATACTACCGATTTAATTGAAGAGCAGCTCGATGGATCTACCTATAAATTTTCGGCACGTATGGAGGTAGACCATATCAATGAGAACTATAAGTTAGAATTGCCAGAAAGTGATGAATATGAAACTTTAGGCGGACTTATCATGAACGAAACAGGTGAGATACCTGAGCAGAATTCAGAAATAAAAGTGGAAAACTTCCTTTTTAAAATTCTTGAAGTATCTAATACCAAAATAGATTTGGTCAGTGTTCATGTTTCAGAACCGGAGCAATAATTTGTAACTGGTATTACCAAAGCATTTATCAACTATTTTTTAGCTTTCTTTTTTGAAAAGAAAATGGTATTTTCGCGCACTAATTTGAAAGAAAACACGCGGTAAGATGGCAATTCTAGGGAATATAAGAAAACGAACTACGGTACTTATTTTAATTATAGGTCTTGCGTTGTTCGCATTTGTAATATCAGGAATCTTTACAGGAAATGATAGTGGTGCTAAAATAGGTTCTTCGGTGGCCGAGGTCAATGGAGAAGATTTATCCATTGATGAATTCCGACAGAAGGTAGAGCAAGCTTCTAGAAGATATGGAGCTAATTTTTCATCTACCCAATTGGTAAATACAGTGTATGACCAAGAGATAAGAAGTGCACTACTGAATCAGCAGTTCGAAGATTTAGGTATTACAATCGAAAGTGATCAGATTGTAGAGTTTGTAAAAACTTCAGGATATGCACAGATTCCTGATTTTCAAGATGAAAACGGAATCTTTAATGCAGAGATTTTCAAAAGCGCTATTGCAGATTGGAAGGTAAACGATCCTTTACGTTACGATGCTTGGTTACAAGACGAGAAAAATATTATGCAAGCGGCCAAGGAGCAATTATATTTTAATTTAGTCAAGGCGGGTGCTGGCGCAACCTTGAACGAGGGAGAGTTCGATTACAATCTTACGAACAACAAGGTAGACGTACAATACGTTCGAGTGCCTTATGCTTCAATTGCCGATAGTACCATTCAGGTTTCTAAAAAAGAAATAGAAGCTTATGTAAAAGAGCATAAAGAAGATTACAAGCAAGATAAGGCAAGAGATGTGCGTTTTGTATTCTTTGAAGAGAAACCTTCTCTTGAAGATGAGAATGCCGTTAAAGGTGGTCTAGTAGCCTTGTTGGACGATACTGTAGAATATAATCAATCTACAGATCAGAACGATACTATTGCAGGTTTTAGAAACGCCACCGATATGGCGGCGTTCTTGGATCGCAACTCTGATTCTAAATACGATACTATTTTTAAAGCTAAAAAAGACCTACCTGCGGTCGCAGCAGATTCAATAATGAGTTTAGAAGTAGGTGAAATTTATGGGCCATATCGTGATGGAGATTTCTTTAAGTTATCTAAAATGATGGAAAGAAAGCCTAATGGTTCTGTTAAAGCGAGTCATATTCTTTTCACGTATGAAGGTGCTACTAGAGCTAACCCAGAGATAAAAAGAACAAAAGAAGAGGCGGAAGCAGAAGCTAAAAAGATTTTAGTCGAAGCTCAGAAAGAAGATGCTGTTTTTGCAAACTTGGCAAGAGATAATTCTGACGGTCCTTCGGCACCAAGAGGAGGTGACTTAGGTTATTTTCAAGAAGGTATTATGGCCGATGAATTTAATGATTTCTGTTTTGCAAATGCGGTAGGTAAAGTTGGTCTTGTAGAAACCGATTTTGGTTTCCATGTGATTAGGGTAGATGATAAGGTAGATATTGTTAAGGTTGCCACCCTGTCTAGAGAAGTAGAATCTTCTGAAGAAACCATAAATACTTTATTTACCGAAGCAACGAAATTCGAAATGGCTTCTATAGATGCCGATGCGAATGATTTTTCTGATATCGCCAAAGAAAGTGAGTTTACCGTAAGACCGGTGAACAAGATTAAAGAGATGGATGAAAACCTGCCAGGTCTGGGTTCGCAACGAGCTGTGGTACAGTGGGCTTTTAATGACGATACCAAAGTAGGGGCCATTAAAAGATTTGATTTAACAAACGGCTATGCCGTTTTGCAGCTTACTAAAAAGTATAAAGAAGGTGTAATGAGTTCAGAAGATGCTTCTGCAACTGCACTGCCAAAAATTAGAAAAGAGCGCAAAGCTGAGCAAATCATTGCAGCTAACAAAGGAAAATCACTAGAGGACCTCGCGTCTGCGAACAATGTAACGGTTTCTACCGCTTCTGCACTAACAATGAAGTCTCCAACAATTCCTGGGGCGGGTAGAGAGCCATTTGTAGTTGGTAGTGCTTTCGCCTTAGATGAAGGAGCTTCATCTAGCTTATTAAAAGGTGAGACTGGGGTATTTATGGTGAAAGTAACCAAGAAAACTCCGGCGGCAGAAATTCAGAACTTTAGTACCTACGCCAAAACCTTGAGTACTTCAAATGCAAATCGTGTGAATAGTGCGGTTTACAATGCCTTAAAAGAAGGGGCTGAAATTGAAGACAAAAGAGCAACCTTTTATTAAAATTCACTTGCTAAGGTGTTGCATTGTCGTCTTGAGTCTGTACTAGGATAAATACAACACTAAAGAACCATTTCCGTAAAAGGAATGACAATATCAAAACCCTTGGATTTAAAATATTCAGGGGTTTTTTCGTTTCCGGTGACCATGACGAAATCACCTCCCCATCCACCTAAACTTTTTACTGTTCCAAAATAATCGGGGAAAAGCTGTTCTTTAATTGGGGTAAGCCCTAATATTTTTGATAATAACTCTTCGTGTGCCTGTACCGCAGCTTCAAAAGCTGACAATTTATTGGCAGAAAGCATTTTTGAGGTGAGCGCATCAATGGAATTGATCAGGTCTTGCTTGTTAAATTGTTTGGTTCGGTAATTCGCGATCGCCTTTTTGCTGCTTTGTTTTTGGTTGAGGTAGACAAAGAAAATGGCCTTAGTGAATGCTGGGTTAAAGGTGACCAATTCTGTTTTTGGCACTCCTTTTTCTATGTGATATACTAAAGGGCTGTTGTGTTGTGCACATGAAATATCATAACCACTTCCACCAAAAGAATTCCAAAGTAATTCGTGCGCGTCCACCTGAGCCCACATTGCAATATTATTAAGTAAGGTCGACGAAGTTCCCAGTCCCCATTCCCTTGGAAAACTAAGCTTGGTAACAACCTCAAAACCATTAGGGGTATTTAAAAATTCAGGATTACTATTTCTGGCCGCTACTAAGATTTTTTGAAGGGTATTCGCTATGAGATTATCTGAACTCTTTATAAGCTTTAACTCATACGGATTAAACTGACCCGAAAACCAGACTTTTGCGTCTACGGCAATACTTTTCCAATGAATACTATCGCCTTGGGTTGGACTTACCTGTAACGATTGACCAAATTTTGTAGGTACGGCAAGTCCTTTGGCCCCATCTAAAATGGCATATTCACCAGAAAGCAATAATTTGCCGTTACTGTAAAACTCTTGTTGCATTAGTTGCGCATATCTTCCAAGGCTTCCTTGACCGAAGCGTTACTGACCGTTTTATCCTTAAAATAGTTTATGAGAGTTGTTTTTTCGGTTTTATCGGCACCCAATTGATTTAGAATATTCATGAGATGCATTTTCATGTGTCCTTTTTGAATACCGGTAGTTACTAAAGAGCGCAGGGCTGCAAAGTTCTGTGCTAGCCCGGCAACGGCAACTACTTGCATCAATTCTTTCGCTGTCGGTTTTTGCAATATTTCCAAGGCTATTTTTACCATAGGATGTAAAGAAGTTAGACCCCCTACCGTACCGAGCGCTAATGGTACATCGATCCAAAACCGAAAAGTTTCTTCCTCTATTTCGGCATGCGTTAGACTTGAATAACTACCATCTTTTGAGGCGTATGCATGAACACCCGCTTCAACCGCTCTAAAATCATTCCCAGTAGCTAAAATAACCGCATCGATACCGTTCATAACGCCTTTGTTGTGGGTAACTGCCCTATAGGGCTCTGTCTTTGCGATAGTCACCGCCTGCATCAATTTTTCGGCAAACTTTTTAGAGACAGAACTACTATCACCTTGCGCTGTAATAGGGCAGCTGACTTCAGCCCTTACTACGCAATTAGGTACATAATTGCTCAAAATACTCATTACAATTTCTATGGCATCTTTTTCCTTAGAAAAAATACTGGAGCCACTTGTCAGTGCTTCCAATGTTTTGGCAAACTGTTCGAGGCAAGAATTAATGAAATTCGCGCCCATGGCGTCCAAGGTCTCGAAAGTGCAGTGCAGTTGGTAGTAACCATCAAGTTTATGTGTCAGGTCGCGTAATTCAATACTGGTGATACCACCACCGCGCTTTTTCATACTTCGAGTAATGCTCTTTGCTTCTTCAAAAAAAACGGACTTGTTATCCTTAAAAAAAGACTTCAGTTTAGAAGGTTCTCCATGATACATAAAATGAACTTGGCCCACTTTTTCCGTGCCTAAAATTGTAGCCTTAAACCCTCCTCTTTCTAGCCAAAATTTAGCAGCTTTACTTGCCGCAGCCACAACAGAACTTTCTTCAATAACCATAGGAACGGTATAGAGTCTGTTATTGATTAAAAAGTTGGGGGCAACGGAAAAGGGTAGGTAATAGTTGGATAATGTATTTTCTATAAACTCATCATGCAATTGTTGAAGTTTGGTATCAGTATTCCAATATGATGCTAATAGTGCTTTTGTTTCTTCAGAATTGTCGGTATAATTTTTGGCTACCCAATCAATTTTTTCGGCTTTGGTAAATCTTGAAAATCCCGCTACTGGCGTTTGCATAGTAAAAGTTAAATTTCAAAGATAATAGATTAGCCTATTGCGGTCTGATTCTTGATACACAATTGTGATTCAAAGTTTACTTTTTCGATAAATTATTAGTAAACTTGATAGTTTTTAATCAATTTTTCACAAACATGAGAAAACTAAGTTGTCTGTTCTTTATTTCTATACTCCTTACCAATATTTCTATTGCTCAAAAAAAGAAAATTTCTTTAGAAGAAATTTGGGGTGGAACCTTTAGAACAGAAGGTCTTGACGTGCTTCGTTCTATGAAAAGCGGAACGGAGTATACTGTGCTCAACTTCGATAGAAGCACGGGGACCAGAAGCATTGATAAGTATGATTATAAAACTCAACAAAAGGTAGGTACTATTGTTTCATCTTCAGAAGAAATACCTCCTTTTAGCTCGTATCAGTTCAATAATGATGAATCAAAATTAATTTTAGCAACGGAGGTTGAGCCCATTTTTAGGCGTTCTAGACTTGGCGTTTATTATATATATGACCTGGCTAGTAAATCTTTAACTAAAATAGCCGAACAAAAAATTCAAGAGCCCGAACTCTCACCAGACGGCTCAAAAGTGGCCTACGTTTTTGAGAACAATATTTATGTGCGCGACTTAAAATCCAATACGGTTAAGCCAATTACCACAGATGGTAAAAAAGGTAGTATCATAAATGGCATAACTGATTGGGTCTATGAAGAAGAATTTGCATTTGTACAGGCCTATGAATGGAACAGCGATGGCACTAAAATTGCTTTTCTACGATTTGACGAGACCAAAGTACCTAACTTTTCGATGGATGTTTATGGTGCTAATTTATATCAGACCCAAAATCAATTTAAATACCCAAAAGCCGGAGAGGATAATGCCGTCGTAAGTTTGCATATGTACGATGTGAAAAAAGCAAATACTTCTACGGTTGATTTGGGAGAGGCTTATTATATTCCAAGAATTAAATGGATGAACAACCCGAACTACCTGAGTGTGCAGACCATAAACCGCCATCAAGACCATTTAAGACTACATGAGGTCAATGCAAAAGACAATACGGTTTCTATTTTATTGGAAGAAAAAGATGACGCCTATGTCGACATTCACGACAACCTAACTTTTTTGGCCGATGATAGCTTCATCTGGACAAGTGAAAGAGATGGTTACAATCATATCTATTTACATGATGAAGATGGTAAATTAATGAATCAAGTTACCAAAGGCCCATGGGAGGTAACCAATTATTATGGTTATGATCAAAATAATGATAGAATCTACTACCAATCTGTAGAAAACGGCTCGATTAATAGAGATGTTTATAGTATCTCAAGTTCAGGCAAAAACAAGAAAAGATTGTCGAATGCCGAAGGCACAAATTCAGCTGCTTTTAGTGCTGACTATACCTACTTTATAAATACCTTTTCTGACGCCAATACCCCCTTTAAATATACGCTGCATAAGGCTATTGATGGTAAAAAAGTAAAAGAAATTAAAGATAATACAGCTCTAAAGTCTAAGTTGGCAGCGTATGAAATCAGTCCTAAAGAGTTTTCCACTATTTCGATAAATGGAAATGATTTAAATATGTGGATGATCAAACCAATAGACTTTGATGCCAATAAAGAGTATCCGCTGCTTATGTATCAATATAGTGGACCAGGTTCACAATCGGTTGCAAACCGTTGGAACGGTGCCAACGATTACTGGTATCAAATGTTGGCATCTGAGGGTTATATTATTGCCTGTGTAGACGGAAGGGGAACAGGTTTAAAAGGAAGGGATTTCAAAAAAGTAACACAACTAGAATTAGGTAAACTTGAAGTGGAAGACCAAATTGCCGCTGCCGATAAATTAAGTGAATTACCCTATATTGACGCCGATAAAACTGGAATATGGGGTTGGAGCTATGGAGGTTTTATGTCGACCAATGCATTACTAAAAGGAAGTGAAACCTTTGAAATGGCAATTGCCGTTGCACCTGTCACCAGCTGGCGTTTTTACGATACCATCTACACGGAGCGTTACATGCAGACACCGCAAGAAAATGCTAGTGGTTATGATGATAATTCCCCTTTTAATTATCCAGAAATGTTGAAAGGAGATTATTTATTAGTCCACGGTTCTGGTGATGATAATGTACATGTTCAAAACTCCATGCGAATGATAGAAGCATTGATTCAGGCTGATAAAGATTTTGAATGGGCCATCTACCCAGATAGAAACCATGGTATTTTTGGAGGGAACACAAGAAACCATTTGTATAAAAAAATGACGGAATTCGCCCATAAGAACCTGCGCGATAGACCTAAAACAGATAAAACAATTAAGTCTCAAGAGATAAAAGGATAATAAAAGAATAGTAACCAAACCAAATTAATATGTCAGAAGTTGTAGACTCAAAAGGAGTTAAAAAGAAGTTTAGCCATCCAAAAGGATTGTATGTTTTATTTACTGCAGAAATGTGGGAACGATTTAGTTATTATGGTATGAGAGCCATACTAATTTTGTTCATGACTACAGACATGGCGGCTGAAGGCCTAGGCTTAACAACAGAGACAGCTGGTGCTGTTTATGGTCTTTATACAGCTTCGGTTTATCTAATGACTTTACCAGGTGGTTGGTTGGCCGATAATATTTTTGGACAACGAAAAGCGGTTTTTTACGGAGGAGTCCTTATTATGATAGGGCATTTAATTCTGGCAATACCAGGTTCTCCTGCAATATTCTTTACAGGTTTAGCTTTCGTTGCTTTAGGAACTGGCTTATTAAAAGGTAATATTAGTACACTCGTTGGAGAACTTTATGAAAATGAGGATGGTGCTAAACGAGATGCTGGATTTTCTATTTTCTATATGGGAATTAATTTGGGATCATTTTTTGGACAAATATTTGTTCCACTTTTAGCAGAATATAATTGGCATTTGGGCTTTGGGTTAGCGGCTATAGGTATGTTCTTCGGATTAATAGCTTATAAGGTTTATGCTCCAAGATACTTAAAGGAGATTGGTGTTGAACCAAAGGCTAAATCAATTGAAAAAACGGGAAAATCAAATAGTTCTGTTACATTCATCATAATTGCTTTTATAATTGGTTTATTGGTCACCTTACAAATGTTAGGTTATATTGATGTCACTACGGCTACGGGTATTGCCCAAGCTCTTGGACTTATTATCGTTGTCATTACCATGGGCTATTTTATCAATATCCTTTTTAATGGAGGTTTGAATTTAATGGAGAAGAAGAAGGTAACTGTGATTTTTATACTTTTTGTGGGGATTGCTATTTTTTGGTCTGGTTTTGAACAAGCTGCATCTTCGTTAAACTTGTTTGCCAGAGATTTTACTGATCGTTTTATTGGGGGATGGGAGATGCCTGCAGGTATGCTACAGTCTTTTAACTCTGGATTTATAATAATATTTGCTCCTATTATCGGGGCTCTGTGGGTAAAGTTGGCCGCAAGAAACATTAATGTACGCACCCCTTTTAAATTTGCTATTGGACTGATTTTACTAGGATTAGGGTTTTGGGTTATGGTTGAAGCTGCACAAGTGGCGGCCAGCGGAGCCAAGGCTGGTATGTTTGCGTTAATACTAACATACTTCTTGCATTCTATAGGCGAGTTGACTATAAGCCCGGTAGGTTTAAGTGCTACAAGTAAATTGTCCCCAAAAAAATATTTAGGTCAAATGATGGGTATTTGGTTTGTTGGTGCTGCATTAGGCAATTTGATTGCTGGTTTGATAGGAGGTAATTTTGACCCTGAAAATGTACTTGAAATGCCAAATATATTTCTTAATGTAGTATGGGTTTCAATTGGAGCTGGATTGATATTTTTTGCTGCAAGTCCATTTATCAAAAAATGGATGGGAGAAATAACATAAATTTCTTAAAAAACTATTTAAAATAATAAGCTCCCTTTTCGCCTGTATAGTGAAAAGGGAGTTTTTGTTTTTGGCAAGTAGCTCTCCAACGATTTATGTGGTTTTTGTAATTGCTTCCGTCGACTATTATGTTTTTAACCTTGATGCTATCTAACAAGCGTTCAAGATTTATTTTTGGAGATTGAGTTAGCACTAGATGGTCTAATTCGGTTCGTGGGTAAATACCAAGACTATCCATTACATATATTTTTGAGTTCTCAATTGAAAAACTGTTCTGTAGCGAATAACTACTTATAGTATCAATGCGTTCGGCCGTTTTGTAGTCGCTCACTAGCTGTTTTGAAAACCGGGTGGGTTTGCCAAAAACCTGTAAATGCTTGCCTTTCTGCTTTAGTAATGTTGTGTTCGCAATTTCATGGGTAAGAATTAATTCTTCCTTCGAAGTGCTTTCTACATTTTTCAAAACTACCCAAACTTGAAAAATAATCAGACCGACCAAAACAAAAACAAGGTTTTTGAACTTAGGTTTGGCAAGAAAAATTACAAAAAAGGCAACCGTACTATAGGATAAGAGCAATTGAATACTGTCAAAAGGAATATCACGAAAAACGAAAGCTTCTTGTGCAGCGACAAACTCGATTACAGAATTCATAGAGCCAATTAAAAAATTGTAGAGGGTTACAACGAACTGAGGTAAAATATTTAGACTGGCTAAGAATAAAACACAAATTCCAGTACCAAGAATAAGTCCTAAAAACGGAATTACAACAAGATTGGAAACAAAGAAGAGTGCTGGAAATTGATGAAAGTAAAATAGGCTTAATGGTAGAACGCCTAATTGTGCAGCAATGCTTACCGAGAGAAGTTGCCATACCTTTCTTAGAATACTATTTTCAGGATGCCAAAACCGTTGTAGTTTTGGATAAATCCAGACGATTGCGATTACAGCAGCGTAGCTCATCTGAAATCCGACCTGAAAAAGAAATAAGGGTTCCACAAGCAAAATAAAGAACATGGATAGCGCAACAATATTAAATGTATTTGTTGGCCTGTTTAAAAATAGGGCATAAGCGATAAAAGAGAACATGGTTACCGCACGAACGATTGAAGCAGATAAGCCGGCAATAAAGGCAAAACCCCAAAGAAAAACCAGTATTGCGATTAGCTTGATGATCTTGCCATGGGGTAAGAATTCTAAGGGTTTTAAGATAAATTGCAGTAGTAATAGAAGAATACCGATATGTAGCCCTGAAACAGCCAAAATATGAACGGCCCCAGCGTTTTTATAGTTATTGTAGGTGTCTTCAGAAATATCATTTCGTTGTCCTAAGAGTAGTGCTTGGATAATGGCCCTTTCCTCTTCACCAAAATTCTCTTTTTTAAGTTTTTCTATTAGAGAAAATCTTATGGCCGATGCATAACCAAATAGCGTTTTTTGTGGATTGGATTGCAATAAAAATTGGCTTTCTGTTATATTTAGTTGATGATAGATCTGTTTCTTCTTTAAAAATTCTTGATAATCAAATTGATTTGGATTTAATGGCCCAGGCACGGTTTCTGCATTAGCATATACAAGAAGCTCATCATCTACTTTTAACAAAGGGCCTAAGCTGTCGGATGCAATTCGTAAAACTAATTTTCCTGTTACCTTATTCTCATTTAGGTTTTTTGCCTTTACAATATATCTTTTAGAAAACGGCGATGGTTTTAGTATTTCATCGACCTTTATGATCCAAACATTTTTGTCGGTCTTAAGCTGATGTGAAAAATGACTTTTACCGTTTTTCGGATTTGATATCGCGACTATAGATACTCCCAAGGCCACAACGGTAAAAGAAGCTATAAGCCCAAAGAAAGGGAATCCATCCCTTTGCTGTTTTTTAAAAGTAATGGCCAATACTACTGTTAAAATAGTAAGGGCAGTAAGAACAAAATGAAGTTTGGGTTCAGCATAGGACCCAAAAACGATACCTAAAATCAAAGCGATTGTAAGTTTGACCGAAATAAAATTAAATTGACGCATTATAAAATTCGAGTGGCCTTTATAAAGGCAGAATTCCAAAACCCTTCTCTTAAGGAAGAGACAATAACTCCTCTTGAACTTGAGGAGTGTATAAATTTAATTTCATCATCATCAATGGCTACTACTAAACCAACATGGTTGATTCTTTTACTGTTCTTGCGGGTCTTAAAAAATAACAAATCTCCCTTTTGCACCTCATCAACGCGAATTTTTTTTCCTTCGTTTGCCATTTGATGCGATATTCTAGGGAAAACAATATCATTTTCCTGCAGCGCGACATAAATAAGACCAGAACAGTCCATGCCTTTTTTGGTAGTTCCACCGTATTTATAACGTACACCGCTAAATGCCATCGCTGAAGCAATAACCTTATCAGCTTCTCGGTTCTCTTCGACTTTCGCCCTCGTTTTTTTAAGAATTTTTGTAGTATCTGAAGATTCAACGGTAACAGTGCGTGTTTTGCTATAGCTTGTCCTTTTCTTTGCGAAACAACCTGATAGCAAAATGGCAATACCTAAAATGAGGATTTTTTTATACATCCAAGAACTAAGTTTCTTCTTGGTGTATAAAATTAAACATTTTCTATAATTAAAGCGGCGGCTTTTTCACTTGCCCCTTTTCCACCAAGTTTTTGCTCCAAAATACCATAGTCTTCAAGCATCTTTTCGCGATGAGCGGCGCCGATAATTTTATGTAGTTCTTCTTTAAGATTCTTAGTGGTTAAATCTTTCTGAATCAATTCTTTTACGGCCTCTTTATCCATGATTAAATTCACCAAAGAAATATATTTTAAGGTAATGATTCGTTTGGCTATTTGATAAGAAATCCAGCTTCCTTTATAGCATACGACTTGGGGTATTTTAAATAGTGCGGTTTCTAAGGTTGCGGTGCCGCTAGTTACTAGGGCTGCATGTGAGTATTTTAAAAGTGAATAGGTTTTATTGGATACAAAACCAATACTTTCACGCTTTAAAAATGACGCGTAAAAAGAATCATCAAGACTTGGTGCGCCAGCAATTACAAACTGGTACCCATCAAAATCGCTAACGACCGAAAGCATTAACGCTAACATTTTTTGTACTTCTTGTTTTCTGCTTCCAGGAAGTAGTGCGATTATAGGCTTGGTAGAATGTAACTTGTTTTTTGTTCTAAACTCGCTTTCTTTATCTAACGGACTATTGGAAATAGCATCAAGTAGAGGATGGCCAACAAATTCTACCTCATAATTATGTTTTTTGTAAAAGGCCTTTTCGAAAGGAAGAATAACATACATCTTATCGATATCCCTTTTAATTTTATGAATCCTGCTTTCACGAGAGGCCCAGATTTGAGGTGATATATAATAATTTGTTTTAAAATTCTGTTGTTTCGCCCATTTTGCTATGCGAAGATTAAAACCGGAAAAATCAATAAAAACTATAACATCGGGTTGAAATCTTGAAATATCCTCTTTACAAAATTTTATATTTTTAAAAATGGCGGGTATGTTTTTTATGACCTCTATGAATCCCATAAAGGCCATTTCCTTATAGTGTTTTGCCAAATCACCCCCGGCCTCTTGCATTAAATCGCCCCCCCAGCAACGAACGGTTGCTGCCTTGTCTTTTTCTTTTAAGGCTTTTATCAGGTTTGATCCGTGAAGGTCCCCTGATGCCTCACCGGCGATAATGTAATATTTCATTTTAGAAAACCTTGTAATATAAGATTATCATAGCTGTTAAGATGGTTGCAATCATCACGCCTCTTGCCCTATAATCACGTTTTAGTCTTAAAAAACCGAAAAAAGCAACTAAATTTAGAATAGCGCCTAAAGCCAATAAACTTCCAATATGTTCTTGGGCTATTGCTGCCTTAATGGTTTCTTCAACACCAAAATCAGAGAAAAGGAGTATGTAAAGTAATGTTCCAATCGTATTGGCAATAATTCCAACAACAAAACCTATTAAGACTTCTTTTTTATTCATTTAAATTCCAATTATTTATATTCTGAATAGCGTGATGCGCGGTTAAGTCGAATTGGGTGGGAACGATAGATACAAAACCATTGTTTAAGGCGTGCACATCGGTATCTTCTCCTTTATCCAATAATTCAAATTCACCAGTAAGCCAATAATATTCCTTTCCTGCGGGGCTTGAGCGCTTATCGAATTTTTCTTTCCAATTGGCTTTGGCTTGCCTACAGACTTTTACGCCTTTTGGCTCAGCGCCATCTGTTTTTGGGATGTTAACGTTTAAAACCGTTCCTTTGGGCATGCCATTCTTCAAGGCTTCTGAGACAATTTTTTTGGCAATCTCGCCAACTCCTGAAAAATTGGCATTCCAAGAATAATCACAGAGCGAAAACCCGATTGCAGGTATACCTTCAATGCCCGCCTCGATTGCGGCACTCATCGTACCCGAATAAATTACATTTATCGACGAATTTGAACCATGATTAATGCCACTGACAACGATATCGGGTCTTCTATCC
This sequence comes from Croceitalea sp. W27, assembly GCF_055693185.1. Taxonomy (NCBI): domain Bacteria; kingdom Pseudomonadati; phylum Bacteroidota; class Flavobacteriia; order Flavobacteriales; family Flavobacteriaceae; genus Croceitalea; species Croceitalea sp. W27. The sequence continues at coordinate 1,684,319 of NZ_CM146327.1, read as the reverse complement.
AAAATTTCCTGAAGCCCTAATTTTACGCAGTCTGCAGGCGTTCCACTACAGCTATACTCTATGGGAGCATCTTTTTCATCGCTCAATTTTACCTTTTTTGAATATAAAGCGTTGTCTATGGTTATCGCATGCCCCATACCCGATTGCGGACTGTCAGGAGCGACCACAACAACCTCACCTATGGTACTCATAAACTTCACGAGAGCTCGCAACCCGGGAGCCGTGATTCCATCATCGTTTGTGACCAGAATCAAAGGTTTTTTCATGGGATATAATTAATGACGTAAAAATACGTTTTTAAATAGGATATGATAATCTAGGTGTTTAACAAAAAATTAAAAGCTAGCTAAAAAACTGGCATGATTTTTTCAGTATCTTAGGGAATTAATATCGATAAAAATTAAGACTGAAGCTTAGCGCTTTTGTTTAGTATCAGTTAACTACAGTCCCAAAAACTATAATATGAAGAAGAATTTTGCATTTGGCTTTCTAATAATTTTAATTGCCGTTGCTTCCTGTAGCTTTACCAATAAATCTTTTGAAACAAACGATAAAGACAAGTTATTACTTGATCTCATTACCTATGTTTTGGAGCGTGGTCATTATGAACCAAAGGATATCAACGATAATTTTTCGGCAAACATTTACGAAGATTTTATTGATGTTATAGACCCGACCAAACGGTACTTTTTAGAGAGCGATATCAAAGAATTTGAGCAGTATAAGTATCAGATTGATGATCAAATAAAGAACACCGATATTACTTTTTTCAATCTTGTATATCAGAGATTGATGAAAAGAATGGATGACGCGAAGGGAATCTATAAAGAAGTTTTAGAAAAACCTTTTGACTTTAATGCAAACGAAGAAATTACAATCGATTATAAAGATCAACCGTTTGCCAAGAACAAAAAGGAGCTTAAAGAGCGCTGGAGAAAGCAGTTGAAATATAATTCTTTAAGCGTTTTCGACAATAAAATAAAAATTAGAGACAAAGCGATTGCCGCGGGCACCGGTAAAAGTGAAGATTTAGTGAGTGTAGATACCTCTGTTGAACTGCCAAAGGAGCAAAGCGAATTGAAAAACTTGACCGTTGCAGAGGTTGAAAAAAAATCAAGGGAAACCACTGAAAATACTCTAGATGAGTTTTTTGATTTTGTAGATGACCTTGAGCGTAAAGATTGGTTTGTGCAATACATAAATACTATTGTTGACGAATTTGACCCCCATACATTTTACTTTGCTCCTGATGAAAAAGACAAGTTTGACATTAGTATGTCAGGCAAATTCGAAGGAATTGGAGCTCGTTTACAAAAGAAACCAGATGGGGCAAAAGTTGTAGAAATTATTTCTGGAGGACCCGTATGGAGAGCAAAGAGTCTCGAAGTTGGTGATGAGATTATAAAAGTAGGTCAAGCAGGTGAGGAGCCTATCGATATTGCTGGAATGCGTATCGATGATGCTATTAAACTGATAAAGGGCCCTGAAGGTACCGTGGTCGATTTAACCGTTCGTAAAGTCGATGGTACGGTCGATGTGGTTTCTATTACGAGAGACGTTGTCGAATTAGAAGAATCTTATGCAAAATCTGCCACTGTAATAAAAGATGATCGCAAATTCGGCCTAATAAATCTACCTAAATTCTATGTTGATTTCGATGATTATACCAACCGTAATGCGGCTTCAGATGTAGCTAAAGAAGTTGATCGTTTAAAACAAGCTGGAGCAGAAGGATTGATATTAGATTTAAGAGATAACGGAGGTGGTTCATTGAAAACCGTGGTTGAAATGGCCGGTCTTTTTATTAAAGATGGCCCAATAGTTCAAGTACGTTCTTCTGGGCAAGGAAAAGAAGTTCATGAAGATAAAGATGAACGAATTCAGTGGGATGGCCCATTGGTGATTCTAGTAAACGAACTTTCTGCATCGGCCTCTGAAATTCTTGCAGCAGCGATGCAAGATTATAAAAGAGCGGTCGTTATCGGAAGCAAACAAACTTTTGGTAAGGGTACCGTTCAAAATGTAATTCCTTTAGACAATATTGTAAGAAGTAATGAGCACGGTGATTTAGGCGCTATTAAGCTTACCACACAAAAATTCTATCGTATTAACGGTGGCTCTACCCAGTTAGAAGGGGTGAAGAGTGATATTGTTGTGCCAGATAGATATAGTTATATCGATTTGGGTGAGCGTGATCAAGAAAATCCATTAGGTTGGGATAAGATATCTCCTGCTGATTATAAAGTGTGGGATGGTTACATTGACTACGAAAAAACCATTGCAAGAAGTAAGGCAAGAATGGAAGGCAATCCTCAAATAAAATTGATTGAGGAAAATGCAAGATGGCTGCGTGACCAGCAAAATGAGACTACGGTTTCGTTGAACTATGACAGTTATAAGGGCCTTCAAGAAAAGAACAGACAAAGATCAAATTACTTTAAGTCGCTAACGGATTATGATTCTAAACTTACATTCGAATCTTTAAAGTATGAGCAAGAGTTATTTACTCAAGACCCGATATTAAGAGAGAAAAGAGATAGATGGCACATTGATTTGGCCAAAGATGTGTATGTAGAAGAAGCTATTAACGTACTTGAAGACTTGAAACTTAATGCGTTAAAACATAATAATTCAAAACTTGCCGTAAAAGGATAAGTTTAAAAGGCCAAAATATATTTTAAGTCCGGTTTTTACCGGACTTTTTTGTTTCTATATTTAGCCTGTTATTATGAGGAAATGAAAAATAGAACGGTTTATTCCATTTTAATTATTGTCTGTATTGTTGGATTCTGGCTATTCGAGAATTTTTATACCCCAAATTCATATTCAAGTACCGAAATAGGGAGGGCTACTTCTAATATCCCTTCAGATTTACTGCCCAGTTCAAGTACAAATGCAATTGTGTCTCACGATTATTATATGTTATCTTACAACGAACCTTTTGAACAAGCGGAGTGGGTAATGTATGAGCTAAAAAAAGACCATTTAACCTATGATGATAGAAGAAGGCCTTATTTTATAGAAGACCCAAAGGTAAAATCAAAATCTGCGGACTGGAGAAACTATAAGAGTTCTGGTTATGACAGGGGCCATTTGTGCCCCGCCGGTGACAGAAGATTTTCTGAATATGCATACAATGAGACTTTTTATACTAGTAATATTTCACCACAAAAAAAAGATTTTAATGCAGGGGTATGGAATAGGCTCGAACAGAAGATTCGTCAATGGTGTAAGAAAGACGGGGATTTGTATGTAATAACTGGGGGTGTGTTGGAAAAAGGGTTAGAGGAGATAGGAGATGAGGATGTAGACGTGCCCAACTCATTTTATAAAGTGGTCTTTCGAAAAAAGAACAAACAAATACAAGCGCTTGCTTTTTTATTTCCGCATGAAGAGAGTAGCAAGCCATTAACTAATTTTATAATTTCTATTGATGCTTTAGAAGCAAGAACAGGGATAGATTTTTTTCACCAACAATCTGAAGAATTGCAGCATGAATTCGAAAAAAAGATTTCAAAAAAAGGATGGAAATTTTAAATACCCTCATTCAGTCTTGAAGCATCAAACTTCAAAAAGATAAATAACATAGCGGTAAAAAATAACAATCCTGAACCTCCGTAGCTAAAAAAGGGTAAGGGAATCCCGATAGTTGGGAGTATGCCGATAACCATACCAATATTGATAAAATAGTGTATCAGTAGAATAGCGATTATACCATAGCCATACATTCTACTAAACTGCCTTTTCTGTCGCTCCGCTAGCTGAACCAATCTTAAAAAGAAAAAAGTAAAAATTATAATGACGAGTGATGTGCCGATAAAACCCCATTCTTCGCCGACTGAACTAAAAATATAATCTGTATGTTGTTCTGGCACAAAATCGCCTTTTGTTCTGGTACCTTCAAGAAAGCCCTTGCCAAAAAAACCGCCGGATTCAATGGCTTTTTCTGCTTGGTAGGTGTTGTAACCAATAGTTTTCTTGATCTGCTCTAGTTTTACAGGGTCTTTTTCTAAATTAAGCCAAAGTCCAAAACGGTCTCGGTGTCGTTGTTCAAAAACATTGTTAAACACAAAGTTTACAGAAAGCGAAACAACTAGGCATCCGACTATAAAAACAACAAGCGGTAATGTCGGTATTTTTAAATCAGGTCTTTTAAAGAAAAAAAAGAGCGATACCAGCATACCTAAGCCAATTGCTACCCAAATAGTGCCGAACATTAGCGTGAATACAAAAAGCGCTATGAACAATAGTGCAAGGCCTAAGTAATAGATAGGCAGGCCTTCTCTAAAAAGAACAAAGAACAAGGCAAAGAAAACCAGTGCGCTCCCAGGGTCTGGTTGTGGTAATACCAATAAAACAGGAATTAGGATTACCAAGATGGCATAGAATTGATGTTTTCTGTTTTTGATATCAGTTTGAATATCCCCTAAGTATTTCGCAAGTGCCAGAGCGGCCGCTACCTTTACGAATTCCGAGGGCTGTAAATTCATAAAGCCTAGGTCAAACCAAGATTTTGCGCCTCCGATTACTTTTCCGAAAGGAAATAATCCAATGAGTAAAACAAGCCCTACTACATAAAAGACTCCGGAAAATTTTTCAAAAAAATTGGAATCAACGAACAAAATTGCCAGAATGCCTAAAAAGCTTATTCCAATAAAAAGGAGTTGTTTTCCATATAAAGTAGAGGTGTCAAAAATAGATAGCGAAGTATCCGATAAAGTAGTGCTATAAATATTTATCCAGCCAAAGAAAACCAGCAAGGCATAAAAGAAAACGGTTAACCAATCAATACGTCTAAGCAAATCGTTACCAGTTATATTCGTTTATTTTAAAGGGCTCCCCACTTAAAGGTTTGGCATATTCATGCTCAAGGGTTTTCTCCAGCATTTTTTTCTCTAAATCAGTGCGGGTAATTTCACCTTTCAAATATTTTTCAATGAGTAGTGAAGCAATATGTCCCGCGTATCGCCCCCCATAATACCCATGCTCTATATAAACTGCTAGGGCTATTTTAGGGTTTTTAACCGGTGCGAATGCTACAAAAATGGAATGATCTGTTAACTGCACCCGCTCTCCATCAATTCGGGTGAAATTTTCTACGGTACCTGTTTTTCCGGCAATTTCAATTCCGGGTACTCGAAGCCATTTTGCAGTTCCGTATTTGTAAACATTTGTCATTGCATCTACTACAGGTTCAAAATGCTCTTTATCGATAGTAGTATAGCGTCGCTGCGTATATATGTGGTCAATGGTACTATTATTACCGATTTGTTTAATGATATGTGGGGTATAAAAGAATCCTCGATTGGCTATTGCAGCGGTCATATTTGCCAGTTGGATCGGAGTAGCGGCTACCTCACCTTGGCCAATAGCATTTGATATTATAAATGATGAGGCCCACCTACCATCACCATAGGCTTTATCATAATAGGCTTTGTTTGGTATTCTGCCTGGTCGACCTGTAGGTAGGTCAGTTCCTAAATAATCTCCAAGTCCAAAACTTTTCATATGTTTTTCCCAGGCATCCATGCCTTCATCGGTTGTTTTGTACTTGCCATATATCTTTCTAAAGGTACCGGCAAAATAGGCGTTGCAAGAATTAAATATGCCAGAGTTCAGATCACGTACGCCACCCCCACAATGACATCCTTTTTTGTTCTTACCAACATAAAAACCGTTGTAACATCTAAATTTTGTGTCAGGTTGAATTACACCTTCTTGGAGTGCAGCTAAAGCGTTTAGGGTTTTAAACGGTGAGCCTGGCGAGGGCTCTGCTAAAATAGAACGATCCCAGGTTGGTCTAGCAATACTATCGTAATGTAACTTTGTATAATTTTTAGAACGTTCTCTACCTACCAAAAGATCGGGGTCATACGTTGGACCGGAAATCATTGTTAAAATCTCACCGGAGGATGGGTCTATAGCGACAATTCCACCACGTTTACCATTCATTAAACGTTCTCCATATTCCTGAAGCGTTTTGTCTATGGTAATATGTATTTCTGTTCCTAATTCTGGCAGCGTATCAAGCTTACCATTTTTAAATCTACCGATATCACGATTAAAACGATCTTTTTGTATGTACTTTACACCCTTTCTTCCTCGCAAAACATCTTCATACTGTTTTTCGATTCCTGTGCGCCCCTTTAATTCTCCAGCTGCATAATAAGGGTTTACCCGTAGATCACTTTCGTTTACTTCACTAATATATCCTAAAACGTTTGCAGCACTATTGGTGACATAATCTCTAAGCGATCTTTTCTGAATGTAGAAACCTGCATACTTTCGCATTTTCTCTTGTAGTCGGGCGTAGTCTTCTTTAGACAATTGTGCTACCAAAACCGAAGGTAAACGAGGGGAATACCGTCTCGCTTTCTTCATTTTTGAGATGAATTCTTCTTTTTTTAATCCCAACAGGCGGCTGAATTCAAGGGTGTCCAATGCTTTTGTCTCTCTCGGTATAACCATGACATCATAGGCCGGCTGATTACCAACCAGAAGCTCGCCGTTTCGATCATAGATATAGCCTCGTTCGGGATAATCGTAAACAATTTTAATCGCGGGATCTTCTAAAATTTGGTTCGGTGAAAAGCTAAATAATTGCATGTAGGATAGTCTACCTAAAAAGGTGATTCCTATTATAATTATTATGGATGAGAGTAATAATTTTTTCATTGACCGCAATTAATTCTATAACGGAAGTTAGTCTCTTTTATTCGGTTTCTTTTGCAAAAAGTGAACTTAACAGTAAGCAAATCAAAAAAGTAGCTATCCCCGTCATAAATACTTTTTTCAAAATTAGCAGGAAATGCGAGAAACTTAAAAGTTCTAGCGAAAAGAATATCAAATGATGAAATACAGTTAATAAGCCTAAAAAGGTCATTCGCTGAACCCTGGTGGTATTTTTAAATGTAAATCCTTGAAACTCAAAATTCGCACCAAAACAAAAGCGCATAAGAACTGGTCTAGCAAAGGCCACTGTTACAATTGCCGCTGAGTGAATCGCCATAGTATCGGAAAAGAAATCAATGGTGAAGCCCAATAAAAAACTCACTAGTAAAAAGACCGCAATATTTTCACGTAGCGGATACCAATACAAGAAAATGATATAAATCATAGGATTTATTACCCCCATGAAATTCATATGATTAAAAATCAATACTTGTGCTAACACAAGAAGGATAAATCGGATGCTATTTAAGACGATATTATTATTGAACATTGTCTGTACGTGCTTCTAATTCAATGATTTCTTCTCTGTTCTTATTGCGAATGATATAAGTGTTTTTAACATTAGCCATGTCGTTAAAAAGCTGAATATCAATATTGTAAAAACTTTTTGCGTCGTTAAGATTAAATGCTGAAATAAGACCTATCGGAATATTCTCAGGAAAAATACTTGACATTGCTCCCGTTACTATGGTATCTCCAATAGCAACCGGTACCAATCTAGGGATATCTGTTAACTGAACGGTGGTGTAATCATTTCCATTCCAAACTAAAGAGCCAAAGTAATCGGTATTCTTAATTTTAGCATTTATGTTAGACTTTGTGTTTAAAATACTTTGTACGGTAGAAAAATTGGTTGAAGTATTTTCGACGATACCCAATATGCCTTTTGTGGTAATGACGCCCATATCTTGCTCAATGCCTTGTTTTTTTCCTTTATTGATGGTAAGGTAATTTCTTGGAGAGGTATAACTATTTTTAATGATTTGAGCATTAACGACATCAAAGTTAGAAGCAGAACTATCTAAGTCAATCGAATTTGAAATCTTTACATTGAATAATTGTTCTCTCAATCTTCTATTCTCTTCAACCAGGCTTTTATTTTCTTTTTTTAGATTGAAGTATGAAGTAATATTAGTAGAGGTCTCATATACATTTCCTGTTAACCATTTCGAAGAATTAAAGGCTTTTGATTGATGAAATGAATGAGAGCGAAACGTAAGTATTAAAGATATGAATAGTAGAAAGGCATAAAGAAATGCATTTCTGTTGCTTAGGATAAAATTGATAATCCGTTGCATTCAATTCTATTGTTTGAGTTCAAAGAAATTAGCTCTAAGACCTTTTTTTGTTATTTTATCAAGATGTTTTTATAACGCTCAAGATTTTTAAGTGCAATGCCCGTTCCTCGCACTACAGCTCTTAAAGGGTCTTCTGCTATATAAACAGGAAGATCCGTTTTCTGCGATAGCCTTTTATCCAATCCACGTAGCATAGAACCACCACCGGCGAGATAAATACCTGTATTGTATATATCGGCTGCCAACTCGGGAGGAGTTTGCGATAAGGTCTCCATCACGGCATCTTCTACGCGTAAAATACTCTTATCCAATGCTTTTGCAATTTCTCTATATGAAACGTGAACTTGTTTTGGTTTACCGGTTAGTAAATCACGTCCTTGAATGGATTTATCATCTGGGGGAGACTGTAAGTCTTCGGTCGCAGAACCAATTTCTATTTTTATAGCCTCCGCGGTGCTCTCACCGACGTAAAGGTTGTGTTGCGTGCGCATGTAATAAATGATATCGTTCGTAAAAACGTCACCCGCAATTTTTACCGATTTATCACAAACAATACCACCTAAGGCAATAACTGCTATTTCGGTAGTACCACCACCTATATCCACAATCATGTTTCCTTTTGGCTGCATGATATCTAAACCGATACCAATTGCCGCGGCCATTGGCTCATGAATAAGATAAACTTCTTTTCCATTTACGCGTTCAGCAGATTCGCGTACCGCGCGCATTTCTACTTCGGTAATTCCAGAAGGAATACAAATGACCATTCGCAAGGCCGGCGGAAACCATTTTTTCTTTAATGCAGGAATGTTCTTAATGAACATGTTGATCATCTTTTCAGATGCATCAAAATCCGCAATAACCCCATCTTTAAGTGGACGAATGGTTTTTATATTTTCATGGGTCTTACCTTGCATCATATTGGCTTCTTTACCAACTGCAATGATTTTTCCTGAAACCCTATCACGAGCTACTATGGAAGGACTATCGACTACTACTTTATCTAAATGAATAATTAAAGTGTTTGCCGTACCAAGGTCAATGGCAATCTCTTCGGTCATAAAGTCAAAAAAGCCCATAAAAGTTTTTGTTTATCGGATTAACGGTAAAATTTATCGGCAAAAGTAGTAAAATTAATGCTTAAAATGACGAGTGCCGGTCATTACCATCGAAAGTCCATTTTCATTACAATAATCGATACTTAGTTGATCTTTAATGGATCCCCCTGGCTGTATGACACTTTTAATTCCGGCCTTGTGGGCTATTTCAACACAATCTGGAAACGGAAAAAATGCATCACTCGCCATAACGGCACCGTTCAAATCAAAATCGAACGAGCCAGCCTTGTGTATGGCTTGATTTAGAGCATCTACACGCGAAGTTTGCCCTGTACCACTGGCACATAGTTGTTTGTTTTTTGCGAGTACAATGGTATTGCTTTTGGTATGCTTGCATAATTTAGAAGCGAACAATAAGTCTTCTAATTGTTGCGCTGACGGTTTCGTATCGGTTGCATAGGCCAAATCTGCCAGCGTATCTGTTTTGTGGTCTTTATCTTGAACCAAAACACCGTTAAGACAAGTGCGAACTATGGTCTCAGGAAGTTTGACTTTATTTTGAATAAGGATAATTCGGTTCTTTTTTCCTTTTAGAACGACAAGTGCTTCATCAGAATAACTAGGCGCAATGACAACCTCGCAAAAAAGTTGATGAATTTCTTCCGCAGTGGCCAAGTCTATTTCGGTATTGCTTATGAGGATACCGCCAAAAGCGGAAACCGGGTCTCCGGCCAGGGCATCTACATAAGCCTGATGAACGGTGTCACGTTGTGCCAGACCACAGGCATTGTTGTGTTTTAGAATGGCGAAGGTTGGTGCATCTCCTTTAAATTCGTTCATCAAAAGCACAGCAGCGTCAACATCTAAAAGATTGTTATATGAAAGTGCTTTACCATGTAACTTATCGAACATGGCGTCGAAATCACCAAAGAAGAATCCTTTTTGATGCGGATTTTCACCATATCTTAAAACCTGACCTTTTTGCTCGCTTATTTTTAAAACCGCCTCTTCGTGGTTCTGATTAAAATAATTGAAGATAGCTGTATCATAGTGCGAAGAAACGTTAAATGCTTTTGCCGCGAACCGTTTTCGGTCTTCTAAAGTAGTATTACCATTTCCTTCTGAAATTACTTGAAGGAAATCAGAATAGTCTTCCATCGAAGAAACACAAAGCACATCTTTATAATTTTTCGCAGCGGCACGTATGAGCGAAATGCCGCCTATGTCGATTTTCTCAATGATATCTTGCTCAGAAGCACCACTGGCAACCGTTTTCTCAAAAGGATACAAATCTACTATGACGATATCTAACTGCGGAATTTCAAATTCTTCCATTTGGGCAACATCACCATCGTGATCTTGCCTATTCAGAATGCCTCCAAAAACTTTTGGGTGCAATGTTTTTACGCGTCCTCCTAAAATTGAAGGATAGCTCGTGACATCTTCAACCGGAACTACATTTATTCCTAAATCTTTTATGAATTTTTCGGTTCCGCCGGTAGAGTAAATGATAATACCTAATTCATCGAATTTTTTTACAATAGGCTCTAAACCGTCCTTATGAAAGACCGAAATCAGTGCCGAAGTAGCTTTTTTGGTAGTGCTCATGTGTATTTTGATGCAAAAAATTAAGCTTCAAAAATACTTTTTTTAAGGCCAACAAATTCATCGGGTTATCAACAAAAACCTATAAGTTTTAAAGAATTTTGGCTACTTCCCTATTAACAAATTCTAAAAAGCGCTCATCTTCTGAAGTGAATGGGTCGGGTGTGTTAGAATCGATGTCAATTTGACCAATATTTTCTCCATCTTTAAAAAGAGGCACTACAATCTCTGATTTCACGGTTATACTACAGGCTATGTAATTGTCTTGAGCTTGCACATCGGGCACGACAAAGTTTTTATTGCTTTCGGCAACCTGTCCACAAATGCCTTTTCCAAACGGGATGATGGTATGATCCGTTGGTGCACCTGCGTATGGGCCTAGTTTTAGTTCACGTTTATCACCGTTTTTAAAATAAAAACCTACCCAGTCATAGTACGGAACCGAGGACTTCAATAATTTGCAAATCGCTAATAATTTTGAGTCTTTGCCCCCTTCCGATTTAAGTAAGGTGACCACTTCTTTCTGTAATTTCTCAAACATGGAATGAAATTTGATTTCTAATGTCAAAAGTCGATTTTTAAACACTAACTAACAATAATTAGTAACCTAAATATTCGTTAACATATTGCTACATTGTAAGTTGGGCATTTTTATATTTTATATCTTTACAGCGTGAAACTAAGGTTACAAAAAATCTTATCCAGTATAATGGCACTTATGCTATTGCTATCGACCGTCTCTTGGACTGTGGACAAGCATTTGTGCATGGGCAGGGTCATGGATGTTGCACTCTTCGCAAAAGCTGAGGATTGTGGTATGGAGGCTGCCATTGCCGTTCTGGAAGAAGAAGGTGTTGAGAACCATTGTTGTGATGATGAAACTTTCGTTGTTGAGGGTCAGAATGATTTAAAACTGAGTTTTAATGATTTTGAATTTGAGCAACAACTTTTTTTAGTTGCATATACTTTATCCTTACCTTATCTCAATAAAAAGATTGAAAGCGAAAAGCTTTCTTACGAATACTATCCACCTCCTATACTCATCAAGGATATTCAACTACTTGATGAAGTGTTTCTAATTTGATTCATTCTTGAATAATGTATTTCCAATACCTTGGAAATCTGATATCATCCATTTTTGGATGGTTTCAATAGTTTAAGAATTAAAATCAAATTAAGAAATAATGAAAAACACATATGTAATTTTAACCTTGGTGCTATTGTTCTCAAGTATGGCAGCAGCTCAAGGCCCACCCATTACAGCAGATAAGCCAATTATGCTGGGCGGTGGAAGTTTTACTGCCAAAACCTTAACGGAAATTAGAACAACTGAACGCGGAACCTTTGTTTATGTTCCAGTTATGTTGCACTATTTACCAACATCAAATTCTCTGGTAGCGGTACATTTGCCATATATAAATTATGATATTGAAAATGGCGCTTCTGGAAGCTCTTTGGCCGATATCAAAATTTTAGGAAAATATCAGTTCTTTAGAAAAGATGCTACGGGAAAGACTTTTAGGGTAGTAGCAAAAACATTACAAAGTTTACCTACCGGCGAAGAACTTGATGTAATGGAACTAAGTACCGGTAAGTATTCTGGGTATTATGGTATTGTAGCAGGTTATGAAACCCTAAAGTATGGTATTTCGAACGAAGTAGGCTATAATTGGATGCCCAATGGAACTCTTGACGAGTTTAGGTACAAACTGGGTTTTGGTCTTCCGCTTCTAAAACCACAATACCCAAATAAGCAGTTAAACTTATATTTTGAATATACTAATTCTTGGTTAGTAGAGCGTGATTGGTATCAATTGTTATATGCACAAGGCATTCAATACGCACGGAAAAATATAACTTTTGATTTGGCAGTTCAAGTTCCTTTGGTCAACGATGTTGATGCAGGACGAAGATTAAGGCAAAGTATCTTTTTAGGTACCCGATTTACATTTTAATAAAATAAAAAATACAACAATGAAAAAAACTATAATAATGACATTGGTTGTCGGTATGATGACAATGTTTGGTGCAAATGCACAAAAAGCGATGGATAAATTTATGGTACAGGTAGACGGCTTGGGCTGTCCTTTCTGTGCATACGGATTAGAGAAAAAATTTAAGGAATTTAAAGGAATTAAAAACGTAAAGATTGATATTGAAACTGGGGATTTTAGTTTTAACTACCCAGCAGAAAAGGCTTTGACCATGGAAGCTGTAGAAAAACAAGTTGAAAAAGCGGGCTATACTCCGGTAACTTCCAAAATAGAGCGAGCAAACGGTAAGGTTGAGGAATCTATGGGTGCTACTTTGTCTGAAAATACAAAAGGGACTATTACAAAAAATGTGATGGTTGCTGGTAATTGCGGTATGTGTGAAGCACGTATTTCTAAAGCGGCGAGTAGTGTGAACGGTGTTTCAGAAGTTTTTTGGAATAAAGATACCAAGATGATGAAGGTCTCTTTTGATTCAGGTAGTACAAGTTTGTCTGAAATTGAAATGGCGGTTGCCAAGGCTGGTCACGACACTAAAAATCATAAAGCGCAAAACGGAACTTACGATGAGTTGCCTGCTTGTTGCCATTACGAACGTTTAACGAAATAGGGTTATGAAATACTTATATATACTAGTTGTGGCAACTATTCTGTTCAGCTCTTGCAAACAAAAACAAGAAGTGCCAAAAGAATGGGAACTGTTAAATATTGTTCAATTAGAGGGTGTGAACCCTATTGGAATAGCTGAAATAGACGGAAACTTATGGTTATCAGATGGCGACCATAACCGTTTAGTTCAAATAGATAGCAAAGGCGAAATCATAAAAGCGATAGATTCTTTGGAAAGGCCCATGCACATAGCTACTGATGGGTCGTCGCTCTTTATCCCCCAGTATGGTAGGGATAATGTTGCCGTTTATAAAAATGGCATAATGGAAGAGCTTTTTTTAAAGGATAGTCTGGATGCCCCAGCTGGTGTAGGTGTTTTTAGAGGAGAAAAAGCGATTGCCGATTTTTATAATAATCGTATTCTTTATAACAATGGTAAAAATTGGATTTCTTTCGGAGAAGAAGGCAAGAAACAAGGAGAATTCTATTATCCTACCGATGTGCAAATTACCGATAGTCTAATTTGGGTAGCAGATGCTTATAATAATCGCATTCAGGTTTTTGATAAGCAAGGGAGTTTTGTGAAAATGATAGGAGACGACCAAAAAATGAACGCTGCTACGGGAATTTATGTTTCGGATAATGAGGTGTTTATAACAGATTTTGAAAACGACCGTGTGTTAATTTTTGATAAAGATGGCAATCTCAAACAAACATTAAAAGATGAGATTGAAAAGCCAACGGATATGATTATTATGAACAATACTTTGTACATTATTAATTATAGAAATGGAAAATTATCATCTTACACCCTGAACCCTGTTGTTAAGGAGTCATGAGAAATTCTTTTAAAGTTGAGGGAATGACATGTCAAGGCTGTGTAGCTTCAGTCAAGGAAAGGCTCTCAAGTATAAATGGAGTAGAGGCAGTTGAAGTTGATTTGCAAAAAGGTGAAGCCGAAATAGAAATGGATGTACCTATTTCTATTTCGGTATTTAAAAGTGCGCTACCTGAGAAGTATAGTATTCAAGAAAAACAGGAGTCTTTTGCAGATTCCCACGCTAGCTTGAACGAAGAGGTAAGTGAGAAAAAAACTAAACTTCGGCAATTAAGGCCCTTGATTTTGATTTTTGCATATCTCTTCGCCGCTTCTTTTTTGTTGAATTATAAGGATTGGGACACCAATGAAGCCATGCTAGACTTTATGGGTCTTTTTTACATTGTGTTTAGCTTTTTTAAACTACTGGATTTAAAAGGTTTTCCTGAAAGTTTTAGAATGTATGACCCCTTAGCAAAAGCGGTCCCTTTTTACGGTTGGATATATCCCTTTTTAGAGTTGGTATTAGGGCTACTGTTCTTATTGAGGTTTCAAATTGCTTTTGCATTAATTACTACTATTGTGATTTTAGGAATCACAACATATGGAGTGGTCAAGACACTTTTAGATAAAAAGTCCATTCGCTGTGCTTGTTTGGGAACGGCTTTGCAATTACCAATGACAGAGGCTACTTTTATCGAAAATAGTATTATGCTGGTGATGGCATTTAGCATGTTGGCTGAAGTTTTCTAAAAAGAATAAATGGTAAATAGAAAAATAGCAATTAGAATTCGTAAAGCGCATAGGTATTTAGGGCTTTTTCTTGGTATTCAATTTTTGTTATGGACTATAAGCGGGCTATACTTTAGCTGGACTAACATTGACGAAATTCATGGAGACCATTTTAAACAATTACCTCCTTCAAAACCATCTTTTTCTAACTTATTAGGTACTTCAGATATCGAATCTATTTCTACAATCACTTCATTGGAACTTACTGCTATTGCAGACAAACCTTATTATTGGATTAATGATAGTGTTCTGATTGATGCAAAAACGGGAGAGAAAAAGTCAGAAATAACATCTGATGAGGCTTTAAAGGTTGCCTCAAGATATGTTAAGAGAGATTTGAAGGTAAATAGTGTTCTGCGAATCGATAGTGTTGGGCCACACCATGAGTATCGAGGTAGACCATTACCGGCTTATGAAATTTCATATGCATCCGATAAAAATGTTAAAGCTTATGTAGCTCTAAAAAACGGCGCTTTTCAAACTGTGAGGCATCGAAATTGGCGTTGGTTCGATTTTTTGTGGATGACACACACTATGGATTATCAAGGGCGTGACAATTTTAATACACTTGTTTTAAGGGCATTTAGTTTAATGGGCTTGATTACAGTTTTAAGTGGTTTTAGCCTTTGGTTTATTAGTTCCCCGAGCATTCGAAAAAGATTTAAAAAACAAAACCGCACTTGAATCTCAAGTGCGGTTTTTTAATATCTATAACAAGCTCATAAATGCTTGTCGGCGTTGCCGACTACATCATGCCTGGCATTCCGCCACCGCCACCCATTGGAGGCATAGCAGGAGCATCTTCTTTAATATCTGTCAAAGCACATTCTGTAGTTAGAATCATACCTGAAACAGAGGCAGCATTCTCTAAGGCTACTCTTGTTACTTTTTTAGGATCAATGATTCCTGCCTTCATCATTTCAACATACTTGTCAGATTTTGCATCGTAACCATAATCTCCTTTTCCTTCAAGGATTTTAGCGATTACTACAGAGCCTTCACCACCTGCATTAGAAACGATAGTTCTTAGAGGAGCTTCAATTGCTCGAGCTACGATTTGTAAGCCAGTAGCTTCATCTTCGTTTTCTGTAGCAACCTTTGCGAGAACAGATTTAGCTCTAACTAAAGCGACACCACCACCAGCAACAATACCTTCTTCTACAGCTGCTCTTGTAGCATGTAATGCATCGTCAACTCTATCTTTTTTCTCTTTCATTTCAACCTCAGAGGCGGCACCAACATAAAGCACGGCTACACCACCGGCCAATTTGGCCAAACGCTCTTGTAACTTCTCTTTGTCATAATCAGAAGTAGTACTTTCTATTTGAGATTTAATCTGGTTTACTCTTGTTTTAATGTTTTTAGCAGCACCGGCACCATTAACAATTGTGGTATTGTCTTTGTCGATTGTTACTCTTTCTGTAGTACCCAGCATATCGATGCTTGCAGTCTCTAAAGAGAAACCTCTTTCTTCAGAAATTACGGTACCGTTGGTTAAGATGGCAATATCTTCTAACATTGCTTTTCTTCTGTCTCCAAAACCAGGTGCTTTAACAGCAGCAATTTTTAAAGAGCCTCTTAACTTGTTAACTACTAATGTTGCCAACGCTTCCCCATCAACATCTTCAGCAATAATTAAAAGTGGTTTTCCTGACTGCGCAACCGGCTCTAAGATTGGAAGCAAATCTTTCATTGAAGATATCTTCTTGTCAAAAAGAAGAATATACGGATTGTCTAAATCAGCAATCATTTTTTCAGAGTCAGTTACGAAATACGGAGACAAGTAACCTCTGTCGAACTGCATACCTTCAACAACATCAACATATGTATCTGTACCTTTGGCTTCTTCAACGGTAATAACACCTTCTTTTCCAACTTTTCCAAAGGCTTGCGCAATCAAATCACCAATAGTATCATCGTTATTGGCCGAAATCGAAGCGACTTGCTTGATTTTATCAGACGAGTCACCAACTTTTTTAGATTGTTTTGCCAAATCTGTAACAATTGCTTCTACAGCTTTGTCGATACCTCTTTTAAGGTCCATTGGGTTTGCGCCGGCAGCAACGTTTTTTAGTCCCTCTTTTACGATTGCTTGAGCTAGAACAGTAGCGGTGGTCGTACCATCACCTGCTAAATCATTGGTTTTAGAAGCAACTTCTTTCACCATTTGTGCACCCATATTTTCAAGGGCGTTCTCTAATTCTATTTCTTTTGCAACGGTAACACCATCTTTGGTTACTTGTGGAGCACCAAAAGATTTACTTATAATTACGTTTCTACCCTTTGGTCCTAATGTTACTTTTACAGCATTTGCCAATGCATCGACACCTCTTTTAAGGCCGTCACGTGCATCTATATCAAACTTAATATCTTTTGCCATTTTTAAATTTTGTTTTTTTATTCCCGTGAAGTCGAGAATCTATATGATTATACTTTCTGTTAGTTTTTTTGATTCCCACTTTGTGGGAATTACAAAGAATAATTATACGATTGCTAAAATGTCGCTTTCACGCATCATTAAGTAATCTTTTCCTTCTAATTTTAATTCGGTACCGGCATACTTTCCATAAAGTACGGAATCACCAATTTTTACGGTGATGCTTTCATCTTTGGTTCCTGGGCCTACGGCAACAACTTTACCTTTTTGCGGTTTCTCTTTTGCCGTATCTGGTATGATAATGCCAGATGCAGTTTTGGTTTCAGCTTGCATAGGTTCTATTAGAACTCTATCTGCCAATGGTTTAATGTTAACTTTAGCCATTTTATTAAATTTTTAGGTATTAATTTTATGTTGAATGCTTTCTAATTGACAGAAATTATGCCAACGCATAAAAACTGACAATATGTTAAAATAAAAATGCCAGCTTGTCACTAAGCTGGCATTTTTTTATTTCTCTATAGCTGAACTTTATTGAAGGGTATCCGAAGGATTTGTTCCACTTGATGTTGGAACTGCCTCTGGAACTTCTTCCGGTACTGTTTCTGGCACCGTAGCTTCAATATCATCACCTTGTAACAGCTTTGAATCTGCCTGAGTATAATTTCCTTTTAATGCCACATTGGACAAAAGAATAAGAACAATTAATAACGCGGATAAAGTCCAAGTACTTCTATCCAAAAAGTCCCCTGTCTTTTTTACACCACCAGCTATTTGTGTTCCACCACCCCCGAAGGAAGATGACAATCCACCACCTTTTGGGTTCTGCACCATAATCACCAATACTAGAAGTAAACAAACGGCGATAATTAGAATTAAAAATATGCTAAACGTACTCATACTATCAATCTTTATTTTTCTGCAAATTCTTGACTCTCCGAATTTGGTCTGCAAAGAAACCACTTTTTTCCGGATATTTCAAACTCAAAATCTTGAAGGCCTGAATGGCTTTTTTATACTTTTTCTGTTCTAAATAAACCTTTGCCAAAGTCTCTGTCATCAACTGGTTTTTATCGATTTTTATCGATTCTTCTATATCGACTTTGGTTTCTAATGCCGCTGTTGGAATTATCTTAGGTTTACTCTCTATAAACTTGTCTAAAAGCTCGAATTTTTTCTTTTTTTCAAGTGTATTTTCTTTCCGTTGAATCGGTTTTGGAGACGCAATCTGCAACCATTCACCAAAAGAATGCTTTTCAGTTTTAGTAAAAGGGAGGGGTTTACCCAATTGTAAACTTTCTTCTGCCTTCTCAATTTTTTGATCGTCAACAGGTTCTTCTTTTTTAGACTCGAATAGTGCAGGGTCTAATATTTGCTCTGCATCTTTGATATTTTGTGGTAAAGGACTTTTTTCTTCTGATTCTCCTAGAAAAACTTCGGTCTCCGGATTAGGAATGATCTCTTCGGATATGGTTTCTTTTTCTTCGAGCTTTTGGGTTCTTCCTAAAATACTATCGGCGATACTGTTCTGGGTAAATTCCTTCGAAGTGATGTAGTCAAAAAGTACTTCTCTATCTGCCGTGTGTGCAGCGGTAATTTTTAAAGCGTTGTTGTATTTGTAACTGTCCAGATTTTTAAGTCCTTTTAAATGTAACGCCCGTGCAGCTTGAAAATAAGGATATTCTTCTAATATATCTTCTAACTCCCTTGTTTGCTTTGGAGAAAGAATAGTGTCTGATTTTTGAAGAATATGTATAAAATCTGAAACGTTCATAGTATAATTACCAATCCGCTAAGGACTTGTTAAAAATATCTTGTGTAATTCGTTCAAAAAGCTCTTCGTGGGCCTCACTTTTTACGGATTCTAATAACGAAGTGCCGGGGAAATCATAAAAAAATGAAAAACGTTGTTCAAAATCGGAGTCTTCTTTGGTTTTGTTGTAAAAACGAACATTTACGGTCATGGTAAGTCTGTTCTGAGCTGCGGTTTGATTCGCTGTTGCCGTCATTGGCGAGACACGATATTCAACAATTTCTCCTTCATATAAAAGGTCGCCATTGTTATTGGTTAAGTTAAGACTGGTCAAAGTAGTAATAACATCTTGCAAAGCATTGGTGAAATCTCGGTCCAGTCCTGGTTCTATAGTAGAACCTGGGCTTTGGTCGGCAAAATTCTGAAAAAAGCTTACCTGAAAACTCTCTGCCGTACCGGTGCTAGCACCAGAAAAATTATAAAACCCACAACCGTTAAAAAGCCCCGTTGCGATAATCGCCAATAAGCTTAAAATATTTCTTTTCATTTTTCTGTATTCTCGATTTTACTACAAATCATATTGCTTTATTTTTCGGTACAAGGTTCGTTCCGAAATACCAAGCTCTGCAGCTGCGGCCTTTCTTTTTCCTCTATTACGCTCCAAAGATTTTTTAATGAGTTCAATTTCCTTTTCTTGTAAAGATAAGGTTTCTTCTTCCTGAATTTCCTCTGCAAAATGATAACGATCTTCTTGAACAGAAGTATTTTGAAGTCCATTTTCAATAATAGGTTCCGGCAAATGCAATACTTCGGTCAGCGTGTCTTCCTCATCTCGTATTTCATCATCTTTACTACCATAGATTTTGCGAATAAGGGTTTCATTTTCTTCTTGTACTTTTTCAGAATCATTGTTCTTTAAAAGTTCTAAGGTCAATTTTTTAAGGTCGGTCAAATCGCCTTTCATATCAAAGAGCACCTTATATAAGATTTCCCTTTCGTTGCTAAAATCGCTTTCCTTTTTTTGAGATCCGACAACCGCTGGCAAGTTGCTTGCATTCGAATTTGGCAAATAGCCATGCAGGGTATTGGCCGTAACCACTCTCTTTTCTTCGAGAACGGATACCTGCTCTGCAATATTACGCAACTGTCTAATGTTGCCCGGCCATCTGTACTTTAGAAGCAGATTAATAGCATTGTCTTCTAAGCGGATAGTGGGCATTTTATACTTCTGCCCAAAGTCAGAGGCAAATTTTCTAAACAATAAATGAATATCGTCTTGACGCTCGCGTAGAGGAGGAATATTAATTTCAACAGTGCTAAGCCTATAATAAAGATCTTCACGAAATTTTTCTTTTTTGATAGCCTCGAACATATTGACGTTTGTGGCTGCAACAATACGAACATCGGTTTTTTGTACTTGTGAAGAACCGACTTTAAGAAATTCCCCATTTTCTAAAACACGTAGTAAACGAACCTGTGTAGTTAATGGTAATTCGCCTACTTCATCTAGAAAAATGGTACCTCCGTCAGCTACTTCAAAGTAGCCGCTACGCGTTTGCGTTGCCCCGGTAAAGGCGCCTTTTTCATGTCCGAAAAGTTCACTGTCTATAGTTCCTTCAGGAATAGCACCGCAGTTAACGGCTATATATTTCGCATGCTTTCGATGTGAAAGCGAGTGTATGATTTTTGGAATGGCCTCTTTACCAACCCCACTTTCACCGGTCACCAAGACTGAAATATCCGTTGGCGCCACTTGAATCGATTTTTCGATAGCCCGATTCAGTTTTACATCATTGCCAATGATTTCAAAACGCTGTTTAATGGATTGTATACCTTCCATACTAATTGTTCTTTGAATAACTCACTGCCTCGCCTAATAAAGTAGCGGAGGTGCAATCGTAACTTTTTACGTTTACAAACTCCCCAATCTTGTAATTTTCTTTTGGAAAAACCACAACTGTATTTTGCGAATTTCTACCCATCCAATGCGCGTCTGACTTTTTAGAGGGTCCTTCAATTAAAACTTCTTGTACCTTACCTACATGTTGTTGCGTTCGGTATAAAGAAGATTTTCGCTGTACTTCGATAACTTCTGCCAATCTTCTTTTCTTGGTTTCTAACGGAACATCATCTTCCAATTTTCTTGCGGCCAAGGTTCCGGGCCTTTCTGAATATGCGAACATAAACCCGTAATCGTATTTTACATACTCCATTAAAGATAAGGTGTCTTTATGGTCTTCTTCGGTCTCTGTAGGAAAGCCTGTAATCATATCTTGGCTAATAGCACAATCTGGTATTAGCTCGCGAATATTATCAATAAGCTCAAAATATTCTTCCCTTGTATGTAAGCGATTCATCGCTTTTAGAATACGATTGCTTCCACTTTGCACCGGTAGATGAACATAGTTGCAAATATTTTCAAACTTCGCCATGACACGTATTACATCGAGCGTCATATCTTGCGGATTGGAAGTGGAAAAACGAATACGCATTTTAGGTTGGGCCAATGCTGTAAGTTCTAAAAGTTTGGCAAAATCAACAGCGCTTGCTTTTTGAATTTCAGAGGCCTTATCGTAGTCTTTCTTTAATCCTCCACCATACCATAAATAGCTATCTACATTTTGACCGAGTAGCGTAATCTCTTTAAATCCTTTGTCCCATAAATCGTTTACCTCTTCCAAAATGGACTGAGGGTCTCTACTACGCTCCCTTCCTCTGGTAAACGGAACTACACAAAAGGTGCACATGTTGTCGCAACCTCTGGTTATAGATACAAATGCGGTTACCCCATTGGAATTTAATCTGACAGGAGCAACATCGCCATACGTTTCATCCTTAGAAAGAATAACATTAACTGCGTTTCTTCCTTCATCAATTTCTTGGATAAGGTTGGGCAAGTCTTTATAAGCATCAGGGCCAACCACCATATCCACAATTTTTTCTTCCTCCAGAAACTTATCTTTTAAACGCTCGGCCATGCAGCCCAAAACCCCAACTTTCATATTTGGGTTTATTTTTTTGACCGCATTAAACTTTTCTAAACGCTTGCGAACGGTTAGCTCGGCTTTTTCTCGAATAGAACAGGTGTTTACTAAAACTAAATCGGCCTCACTAAGTTCTTGAGTAGTATTAAAACCTTCTTTGGCCAAAATGGAAGCTACGATTTCACTATCAGAAAAATTCATCTGACACCCGTAACTTTCTATATAGAGTTTACGTGTATTTTTTTCGTTGCTTTCCAGCGTTAGGGTTGCTCCCTGTACACTTTCATCAATCTTTTTCTCTATTCCTTCGTTAGGATTCATCATACATCATTTGCGTCTGCAAAGATAATGCATAATGCATATTGATGACAATATGACAGTTAAATTTTAAGTATACCTTTATAAAATATAACCAACCAAGTTTTTAGTTAAAGAATGAATGTCTTAAAAGCCTTTTTTCGTAAGAAGCGAAATACCCCAAAACAAAAAGATCAAACAGAATTCAAAGAGACTAGTGCAGGTAAAATAATGCGCGATATTTATTTGAACAAAAAATGGGGAGGTAAAAAGCATGATTTTTATTCAGGTTTCGGCTCACATTCAAGAAAAGTAGTGAAACCATATGTTAAGGCAATACGCCGTTTTTTCGATTCTCATCAAAATAAGTTTGTTGTTTGTGATATTGGCTGTGGAGATTTTAACGTAGGCTCACAGCTTGTGAACTCTACTAGTGCGTATAAAGCTGTTGATGTGGTAGATGAGCTTATAGTTCGAAATAGAAATTTGTTCAAAAATAAAAAACTAACTTTTGATTGTGTTGATATTATTAAGGATAAGCTTCCTGAAGGCGATTGTGTTTTGATTAGGCAAGTATTACAGCACTTATCAAATGATGACATCGAAAAGGTATTGCCAAAACTTCAAAAATTTAAATACGCAGTTGTTACAGAACACCTACCTAAAAAAGAGTTTACTGCCAATATGGATAAAAGCACAGGTGCAAGTATTCGTCTTTCAAGGGGTAGCGGGGTTGTTCTTCATAAGCCCCCATTTAACCTAAAAGCAAAAAAGAATACAGAGCTCGTCAGAAAATATTATAACAAGGGGGTTATTGTGAGCACCTTGTACGAGTTTTAAAATTTTATGTGTTCGCAACGCAACTTTGTTTGATCTTTTTCATCATTAATTTAAAATTACTATCCAAAAATTAAACAAGTATGAAAAAGAATCCAGTATTTATCGTTTTATTCTTTCTACTCAGTTTTGTTGCTTGCAATGATTCTGATGATTTGCTCCCAGGCTACAGCGAATACATAATTGCCACTCCTTTGACTGCCGATTTAATCACTTTTAAGGAAGAGGCCGTTGAGGTTACTGACCCAATTGATATTGTGCAGTCTGGTAAAATATATGCGTACAAAAACTACATTTTTGTGAATGATATAGGTAGAGGGGTCCATGTGTTGGATAATACCAATCCAGAGGCACCACAAAAAATTCGATTCATAAAACTAGAAGGTAATCAAGATATTTCGATAAAAAATGACCGTTTATATGGTGATAGTTATGGCGATTTGGTTGTCATGGATATTTCTGATATGAATAATATTGGAAATATAAAACGTCTAGAAAATGCTATTTACCAACAATTTTGGTGTACTGTTGGCTTTGATGTTGACTGGCCTACGGCCGATGCCTATGATTACAGTGATTTAGATGCAAACCGCGAAGCCATTGTAGGGTGGGAGACCAAAAAAGTAATCATGTCCGAAAAGGAATTCAATGAAAAATATGGCTATACTTTTGCCGAAGACAGCGCTTTAAGTAATTCGGACGCTTCACCAAGTTCAGATTCTGGGCAAGGGGGTTCTTTGGCACGTTTTAGAATTGTAGGCGATTATTTGTATGCGGTAGAATGGTCGAGCATCAATGTTTTTGATATTTCAGACCTTGATGCTCCAGAGGTATTGGATGAAGTTTATACAAGTGGAGGAATTGAAACCATTTTTAATCAAGGAGATTTATTGTTTTTAGGCGGAAATAGGGGAATGTATATATACGACATTTCAAATCCAGCTACTCCAACATTTGTTTCAGATTTTGAACATGGTACCGCGTGCGATCCAGTAGTGGTAGATGGTAATTATGCATATGTGACCCTTCGTGGGGGTAATTTCTGCGGTGCTATTGAAAGCGGACTTTATGTCATTGACATATCTAATATTGAAAACCCTGAACTTAAAGTCATATATCCTATGGATGAGCCTTATGGGCTAGGTACTAAAAATGATAAGTTGTTTATATGTGATGGGTCTTCTGGGCTTAAGGTATATGACAAATCCAATGTGCCTGATTTACCTCAGTTAAACCATTTTAAGGATATTGTTACCTATGACGTTATTCCTATGCAAGAACAGTTGCTTATGATAGGTGACGGTGTGCTCTATCAATATAGGTATTTAGACAATGATATTCAGCTCATAAGTCAATTACAACTCAATTAGAATTTCGACTGATAAAGTAAATATCCCGTTTTTAACGGGATATTTTTTTGCGCAGAAATTTTAATAAAAATCTGAAATCAAAAAATTGATATACTTTTGTTACCTCAAAACCTATTGAATGCCAAAGAACTTAGTTATTGTTGAGTCCCCTGCAAAGGCAAAAACCATCGAAAAATTTTTAGGAAAAGACTTTCAGGTAGAATCCAGTTTTGGCCATATTGCCGATTTACCATCTAAAGAATTAGGAGTAGATGTAGACAATAATTTCGAACCTAAATATATAGTCGACAAGGATAAAAAGGCTTTGGTCAAAAAGTTGAAAGACTTGGCCAAAAAAGCTGATACCATATGGCTCGCAAGTGATGAAGACCGAGAGGGAGAAGCGATATCATGGCATTTGGCAGAAGAACTTGGTCTAGAGAAAAGTAAGACCAGAAGAATTGTTTTTAATTCTATCACCAAATCTGCAATACAAAAAGCAATTGAAAATCCAAGAGAGATAAATTACAACCTGGTCAATGCCCAACAGGCACGAAGGGTTTTAGATCGATTGGTAGGTTATCAATTATCTCCGGTATTATGGAAAAAAATCAAGCCGGGACTCTCTGCAGGAAGGGTGCAATCAGTCGCGGTGCGTTTAATAGTTGAACGCGAAAGAGAGATTGAAGGTTTTACTCCCGAAGCTTCTTATCGAATAAAGGCAGCTTTTAAAACAGAAAGCGGAAAAGTTTTTGAAGCAAAACTGAGCAAGACCTTTTCATCAAAGGAAAAAGCCGAAGCTTTTCTTCAAGAAAATATTGGAGCAGATTTTTCGGTGGCTAAATTAGATAAGAAGCCTGCTAAAAAATCTCCTGCAGCTCCGTTTACCACATCCACATTGCAACAAGAGGCGTCTCGAAAGTTATACTTTTCCGTTGGCCGTACCATGCAAGTGGCGCAACGTTTGTACGAGGCAGGTTTGATCACCTACATGCGTACCGATAGTGTGAACCTTTCAAAAGAGGCATTGGATGCTGCCAAGGAAGCCATTACTTCGAATTATGGTAAAGAATATAGTGAGGTAAGAAATTATACAGGTAAGTCTAAAGGTGCCCAAGAAGCACATGAGGCCATACGCCCAACCGATATGAAATTGCAGTCTCCGTCTTTGGAGCGTGATCAGTCCAAATTATATGAATTAATTTGGAAACGGACTTTAGCATCTCAAATGAGCGATGCGCAGTTAGAGCGAACTAATGTTAGAATAAGCGCAAATAAACATCAAGAAGAGTTTACTGCCAATGGCGAAGTGGTGAAGTTTGATGGGTTCTTAAAAGTTTATCTAGAAGGAAGTGATGATGAAGATGCTGAAGAACAAGAAGGTATGTTACCTGCAATGAAGGTTAATGAAACCTTATTGAATGAATATATTTCTGCTACAGAGCGCTTTACAAGACCGCCTTACCGATATACGGAAGCATCTCTTGTGAAAAAACTTGAAGAGCTAGGTATTGGTCGTCCTTCTACATATGCGCCAACGATTTCTACGATATTAAATCGTGGTTATGTTGAAAAAGGAACGATAGAAGGTGTTGAGCGCAAATACACTCAGTTAATTTTAGAAGAAGGTGCAGTCAATGAAAAGAACCTTACCGAAACAATAGGCTCCGATAAGGGTAAAATGGTGCCAACAGATATCGGAATGATTGTAAATGACTTTCTGGTAAGTCATTTCACCAATATTTTAGATTATAATTTTACAGCAAAGGTTGAAGAAGATTTTGATGAAATTGCCACTGGTGATAAAGACTGGCAGAAAGTAATGAAGTCCTTCTACAAAGACTTTCATCCAACCGTATTGGATGTTGAAGAGAACGCAGAACGAGCAAGTGGAGAACGTATTTTGGGCGAAGATCCAAAGACAGGTAAACCATTGCTAGTTCGCTTAGGTCGTTTTGGGCCTATGGCGCAAATTGGTGATGCAGAAGATGAAGAAAAAAGGTTTGCCAGCTTATTGCCCGACCAATCGATAACCACAATTACGTTCGATGAAGCCCTCACACTTTTTGAACTTCCAAGAAAGCTAGGCGTTTATGAAGGCGAAGAAGTTGAGGCCAATGTTGGTCGTTATGGTCCTTATGTAAAATTTGGCAAGAAATTTATTTCCCTTGAAAAAGGGGAAAGCGCATTTGAGGTAGATATGGATAGGGCCATTGAGTTGATAAAAGCAAAACAACTTGCTGATGCCCCTATTGCTCATTATGAAGATGAGGAAGTTACCAAAGGCGTAGGAAGATTTGGTCCTTTTATTAAATGGAACGGGTTATTTATAAATGTAAACAAGAAGTACGATTACGATAATTTGACAAAGGATGATATTGTTGAATTAATTGAAGCCAAAAAACAAAAAGAGATAGAAAAGCTAATTCAAGAATGGCCCGAAGAAGGTATTCGAATTGAAAAGGCTAGATGGGGAAGGCATAACATTTTAAAAGGAAAGGTAAAAGTAGAACTTTCGAAAGATGTGGATGCGACTAAAATTTCTTTAGAAGAAGCTAAGGCCTTAATTGAAAAGAAAGCCCCGAAGAAAAAAACAAGAGCAAAAGCGAAGACCAAAGCAAAAAAGTAAGTATAACACCCCAAGCAATTTATTATGGCATTTGATTTTTTGGTTCCCGTCAAAGATAAGGTCTTGGCGTTTTCCGAATTTTTACCCCCGCAAGCCTTAGGAAAAAGTATTTACAAGCATACCGAGAAAAAAGGATTGCCCGTTTTTGCGAACGCTACGGTTGCAATTTTTGGTGTATTAGAGTCAAGAAACGCTTTTGAAAAGAAAACCGAAAAACTCGATGTAGATGCCATCCGCATTCAGCTTTATAGATTAATGACAGGTAACTGGAATTCAACAATTATTGATATTGGTGATGTTGAAGAAGGTAATAAGGTCGAGGATACTTATTTTGTTGTTAAAGAAATTGTTGCAGGTCTTTTAGAAGAAAACATCATACCTATTGTAATAGGTGCTACTCAAGATATCACTTTTCCGACATACCGAGCTTTCGATGGCATTAAAGATATGATCAATATGGTTGCTATAGATAGCCGTTTTGATTTTGGTGAGGATGATGAACTGATTTCTTCACATTCTTATATGAGTAAAATAATTACGGATAAACCCAATAACCTTTATAATTTTTCTAATGTAGGCTATCAAAGTTATTTTAATGCCCAAGAAGAGATAGATTTAATGGAGCGCTTATTTTTTGATGCTTACCGTTTGGGAGATATCGCTTCCAATATTCAATTGGCAGAACCGGTATTGCGTAACGCACATTTGGTAAGTCTAGACGCCCGTGCTATTCGAGCAAGTGAAATGGGCTTATCAACAGGGTTTTCGCCTAACGGATTTACGGGGCGAGAGATTTGTGCCATAGCACGATATGCCGGTATAAGCGATAATGTATCACTCTTTGGTATTTATGAAATAGAAAATTCTAATTTATCATTTCAATTAGTGGCCCAAATTATCTGGTACTTTATTGAGGGCTTAAGTTATCGTATAAGAGAAGTACCAAGCTCTAACAGTGACGATTTTACAAAGTTTACAGTACCAACAGATTCAGATGAGCTCGTTTTCTTCAAGAGCCATCTTACCCAAAGATGGTGGGTAGAAGTACCTTCTATTTTACCTGAACATACTAAAACGAATTCACCTGCGTTATTACCTTGCGCCGAGCAGGACTATTTGGATGCTTGCAACCAAAACATTCCTGAAAGGTGGTTCAAGGCCTATAAAAAGGGCTTTAACTAAACAAATTATTTTTAAGTATAAATTGTATTTACACAATAATTTATTCAAAAAATAGTTTTAGTGAATAGTGAATTTGTGTTTACAGTTTGTAATCTTAAATCGAAAAATTTAACCTAAAGTATGAGAAAGCTATTGTTGTCATCTATAGCACTTGTTTTTTTATTGACCAGTTGTGGTTCAAAATCAAGATCAAAAGGTGAATTGGTAGGCGTCCAGGGTAAGAAATGGTATCCTGAGAAACCGTATGGAATGGAACTTATCCCTCGTGGCTCATTTATAATGGGTAAAGCGGAAGAGGATCAAGCCAAAGTTCAAAATGCTCCGACACGAACTGTGACTGTTCGTTCATTTTATATGGATGATACAGAAATAACAAACAGTGAATATCGTCAGTTTGTAGAATGGGTAAAAGATTCCATTACTAGAACGAAATTGGCAATTCTTGCTGATCAGTTAGGTATAGGCCCAGAAGATGAAGGTATAGGTGAGTATGCATTTAAAGATGCCGATACCACGAAAATGTCTGCGTATGATAAATATATGTTAGATAACTATGCTGGTCTTGGAGATACCGGTTATGAAGGTAGAGCCTTAAATAAAGAAGTAGACCTTATCTGGGATAGAGAAGATTATCCAGATGAATATTACACAGAAATCATGGTAGATTCTATTTATTTACCTGATGAAGAGACCTATAATGGTCAGCGTAGCGTTGATGTTACCAAATTAAAGTACAAGTACAATTGGATGGATATCGAAGCTGCGGCCAGAGCAAAAGCTGGTAGCAGAAAAGACTTTATCCGTCAAGAAGAATTAGGTATTTATCCTGATACTACAGTGTGGATCAGAGATTTTTCATACTCGTACAACGAGCCTATGCACAACGATTACTTCTGGCACGATGCATACAGCGAATATCCTGTTGTAGGGGTGAGCTGGCAACAAGCAAAAGCGTTCTGTAATTGGAGAACTAAGTTCAAAAACGATGATCAAAAAAGTCGTGGTAAGCAATTTGTAAATCAGTTCAGATTGCCAACGGAAGCAGAATGGGAATATGCCGCTAGAGGTGGTATTGAAGGTGGAACATATCCGTGGGGTGGTCCTTACGTTATAAGTGATACAGGTTGCTTTATGGCAAACTTTAAACCACAACGTGGAGATTATGCTGCCGATGCTGCTTTATATACAGTAGAAGCAAAATCATACGAGCCAAATGATTATAACCTTTATAATATGGCTGGTAATGTATCGGAGTGGACAAACTCAAGTTATGACCCGGGAGCATATGAATATGTTTCAACTATGAACCCAAATGCAGGTTCTGGTCAAAACAAAAGAAAAGTTATCAGAGGAGGTTCATGGAAAGATGTTGCTTATTTCTTGCAAGTAAGTACAAGAGACTATGAATACCAAGACTCAGCAAGAAGTTACATCGGCTTCAGAACCGTACAAGATTATATGGGTGAAGAAGATTCAACAAAAGGAAATAACGGATTATAAAACAATTAAGAGAGAACATTATATAAACCTAGTAACCAAATACTTATTTATATACACTTAATTTAAAATTAAAATTATGGCACAGTCAAAATCAACAAAAAAGCTGTTTAACATGGCCTACGGGCTTGGAGCATCGATTGTAATTATCGGAGCATTGTTTAAAATTCTACACTGGGAATTTGGATTTCTTAACGGAGGTTTATTACTAGCGGTAGGTCTTATTACAGAAGCATTAATTTTTGCCATTAGTGCATTCGAACCAATTGATGACGAATACGATTGGTCTTTAGTATACCCAGAATTGGCAGGTGCTACTTCTACGGGTAAAAAGAATGAAAAAGCTCAAATGAAAGAAGCAGAGGCTTCTTTATCTGCTAAGCTAGATAACTTATTAAAAGAAGCTGGTGTAGATGCTAACCTAATGGAAAGTTTAGGGGAAAGCATTAGAAATTTTGAAGGTGCTGCCAAAGGTATTGCCCCAACAACAGATGCAATGGAATCTACACGTAAGTATTCTGAAGAGATGGTGCATGCTGCCGCTCAAATGGAATCTTTGAACAGTCTTTATAAAGTACAGTTAGAAAGTGCGAGCAAGCAAGCTTCTGTTAATGAAGAAGTAGTTCAGAATGCAAGTGCGCTTAAAGAACAAATGGCATCTTTATCATCTAACCTTTCTTCATTGAACGGTGTTTATGGTGGTATGTTATCTGCAATGTCTAAGAACTAATTAGAGATTTAATTCAAATCCAAACCCAATTATTAATTAAATCTAATTAGAAAAAGATGGCAGGAGGAAAACAGTCACCACGTCAGAAAATGGTAAACCTAATGTACTTGGTTTTCATTTGTATGTTGGCGTTGAACATGAGTAAAGAGGTATTAGCGGCATTCGGTCTTATGAATGTAAAAATGGAACAAGCTAATGCAAAAACTTCAGAAGACAATTTAGCTTTTCTTGGAAGTTTAGAAACGAAAGCAGAAGAAAACGCTGCTAAATATGCCAAGGACTATGAGAATGCACAGAAAGTGCAGAAAATGTCCCAAGAGTATTATGATTATTTAGAAGGTCTTAAAAAAGAAATGACCGAAGGAATTGAAGACCCTACGGACTACCAAGTGATGGACAAGTCTGATTATTTGGATCAAAAATTCTTTCAAGGTGATAACTTGAGCAAAGACGGTAAAGAATTCTTGAACAGAATTGAAACATATAGTAAAGAAGTATCTGCTTTAGTACCAGAAAGATTGCAAGCCACTGTTAAAAGTCGTTTTAGCACAGGTGATGCAAATGGTAAAGTTGAAAAGCGTGACGGTACAAAGCAAGATTGGATTAACTATCACTACGAAGGTTTTCCATTGATTGCTTCTTTGACTAAGTTAACTGCTTTGCAGTCTGATATCAAAGCTACTGAAGAAGATGCGTTAAAAGCAATGTTAGAGGGTAACTTGAGCAATCAGGTTTCTTTAAAGAATTTTGCAACTTCGTTGGCAGCATCAAAATCTGCTTTCTATAATGGAGATAAGTACGATGGTAAAATTATTATCAGCAAAACTGATGCAACTTCTACTCCCGTAAGAGCTGAATTGACTTTAGATGGTAGAAAATTAACTGAAGATAAAGATTATAGATTAGAAGCTGGTGGTATTCAAATGTTGATTGGTGCTGGTAGCCCAGGCGACCACGAAATCAAGGGTACTATGTTCTTTATGCAAGATGGAGAAGAAATTCCTGTAGAAGTTAAAAATTCTTTTGCAACAATTTCTAAGCCTAATTCTGCTTTGATTGCTGCAGATAAGATGAATGTAGTTTACCGTGGTGTAGCAAATCCAATGTCGATCTCTATACCTGGTATTCCTAACAATAAAGTGTCTGCTAGAGCTCCTGGACTAAGAGCGGTTAGTGGTAGCAAGTATATCATGAATCCTGGTAAAGGTAGAACTGTTAAGATTACTGCTTCTGGTACTTTACCTGATGGACAAGGAATCTCTACAACATCTGAATTCCGTATTAAAGATATACCAAGACCTTCTGGTGCTATTAGAGGTGAAGCAGGTAGTGTAAAAATGCCTAGAAGAAACCTTGAGATTTCTACAGTATCAGCAATGTTAGAAGACTTTGATTTTGATTTAAATCTTGGTATTAGCGGATTTAAATTTAAAGTTCCGGGTCAACCAACAGTAGTTGTAAAGGGTAATAAATTAAATGGTGCTGCTAAATCTGCCCTGAAGAGAGCAAGAAGAGGAGACGCAGTACAGATATTTGACATTCAAGCTTACATTTCAAATAACAAGAGTTACAAGTTGAAGAAAGTATCTCCTGTTGTGGTTGAGCTTACAAACTAATAAAGTAAAGTATAGTAATGATGAATTGGAAAAATGTTTTAGTAATCGGAGCGTTCAGCTTCCTACCTATAACTCTCGCGGCACAGGCTAATATTTTAAATGCCAAAAAGCCTCAAGAAGTAGGTAAGAAAACCGAGGCCCAAATGGCTGCGGACAACGATGCACCTCTAGCATATGGTTATGTTGACGATAGAGATATTCTTTGGTCAAAAACTGTGTGGGAGACCATCGATTTAGATGAACGTGTTAACTTTCCGTTATACTATCCAACCGATACCATTGGTATCGGTGCAGACAGAAGGTCTTTGTACCACGTTTTGATGAAGAATATCAAAAATGGAAAATTGACCGATGTGTATACGGATTCATATTTTACTGAAAAGCGAAATTTTGGTGACCTAACTGCAACCTTGCAGAAAATAGATACCACAGATTTAGGGTACGAACAAATAAATGCTGGCGAGCAGATTTCTCAGGAGTTTATAAACCGAAGAGATTTAGGAGCCGCTGATATTGAAGAGTACAGAATTAAGGGTATCTGGTATTTTGATAAGCGCCAAGGTGAGCTTAAGTACCGTTTATTAGGTATTGCTCCTGTTGCACCAGATGTTAACTTTATCGATGACGAGTCTACAGACCAAAATGCCAACAAAGTTGAGCTGTTTTGGGTGTGGTACCCAAGCGTAAGAGAGATTTTGCATGAGGCAAAGGTCTTTAATCAGCGTAATTCTGCACAACCGATCACTTTTGATATGTTGTTGAATGCGCGCCGATTTAATGCTGTTATCTATAAAGAAGATAATGTTCATGGTGACCGTAAAATTGATGATTACGTTTTTGATAATGCTTTGTTTCAATTATTAGAGGCCAAGCGTATCAAAGAAACTATCAGAGATAAGGAGCAAGACATGTGGGCTTATTAGGCCTAAATAAATAGAATATTCCAATTCAATAAATATAAGCGCCGCACATTTGTGCGGCGTTTTTTATTTGATAATAAATCTACCAATGTTCTTTTTCTTAAATGGACTAATTTAGCCGAATGCTAGATTATTTAGTGGTTGGTTTGGGCCTAGCCGGTATTTCTTTTTGTGAACAGTTAGAGCGTAAGGGTAAATCGTTTAAAGTAATTTCCGATAATTCACAACAAGCTTCTTTGGTTGCAGGGGGGTTGTATAACCCAGTGATTCTAAAACGATTTACTTTGGCCTGGAACGCCAAAGAACAACTGGATTTGGCGCTTCCTTTTTACGAAGAACTAGAAAAAAAGCTAAAGGTAAAGTTGGATTATAAAATACAGGTGTTAAGACGTTTTGCCTCGGCAGAAGAGCAAAATAGTTGGTTTGAAGCTTCTGATAAGCCTGGTCTAAATTATTTTTTAGACCAAAACATAATTTCCAACGCAAATACAAACCTTGATTCCCCATTCGGATACGGACAGGTTAGATATACCGGTAGAATTAAGACCAAAACCCTTTTAGAACGATACACTAGCTACCTTAATGATAAAGGGTTGCTAGTTGAAGAAACCTGTGATTTCGATGCTCTAGAAATCCTGAAGGATGAAATTATTTATAAGGATATGAAAGCCAAGCAAGTTGTTTTTTCTGAGGGTTATGGACTTAAAAAGAATCCTTTCTTTAATTATTTACCCCTAAATGGTACAAAAGGCGAGCTGCTAACCATCAAAGCCCCTAAATTAAAAGAGTCTAAGGTAATCAAGTCTTCGGTTTTTATAATACCATTAGGTGATGACCTTTATCGCATAGGTGCCACCTACAAATGGAAAGATAAAACAAACCTACCTACACAAGAGTCTAGGGAAGAACTCATAGAAAAACTGAAAACTTTTCTAAAATGTGATTTTGAGGTGGTAGAACATGTAGCTGGGATCAGACCTACGGTAGCGGATAGAAGACCACTGGTTGGTAGGCACCCAGAGTACAACAATCTTTATGTTTTGAACGGTTTTGGTTCACGCGGGGTCATAATTGCCCCTTATGCTTCAAAACAACTATTTCAATTTATAGAACTTGGCGATAAGCTTAACATCGAAATGGATATTTCAAGATTTACCGCTAAGCATTATTTTGGTTAATTCACCAAGTCTTTATCGTACTTCATAAAAATATTTATCCAAATATTTCTAGAGAGCCGTATTATCACAGGTAACAAAAAGACCGAAGTGATTACAATGGTTATGTAAGTGTTTTTTAAAGACGTTCCTATAATCAAAAAAGCTATTGCAAAAGCTATTCCGGCAAATATTAGTCCGACACCGTAGCTGACATACATGGCGCCATAAAAGAAAGAAGGTTCTATTTTATATTTTGTTTGACAATGTGAGCACCTTTCGTGCATTTTAAATAGTTGTGAAACAATAAAAGGATTCCTGTT
Source organism: Croceitalea sp. W27 (assembly GCF_055693185.1). Lineage (NCBI taxonomy): Bacteria > Pseudomonadati > Bacteroidota > Flavobacteriia > Flavobacteriales > Flavobacteriaceae > Croceitalea > Croceitalea sp. W27. The sequence goes on along the minus strand of NZ_CM146327.1, from coordinate 1,649,769 downwards.
TACATACATACTTTCACTGTGGCACTTTGGGCAACTTCCTGTTAAAATGCTGTAGAGTTTGTTTCCTTTTTTTAACATTTGCAAAACTTTAAACAAAAATAAGTATTCAAGCAGTTTTGCGATGCTTGACCAATACTTAAAGTTGATTTAATAATAATGAAACTGTATAGCACTTATGCTTAATATCCATAACCTTTCCGTCGCTTTTGGTGGAGAATATTTATTTGAAGAAATCGCTTTTCGATTGAATGCCGGAGATAGGGTTGGATTAATTGGAAAAAACGGTGCTGGCAAGTCTACTTTGCTGAAATTGCTAAGTAAGGAGATGGTAGCCGATTCGGGAACTATTGCCTCCGATAAAGAAGTGAAAATTGGTTTTTTAAAACAGGATATTGATTTTGAGGAGGGCAGAACGGTTTTAGACGAAGCTTATCAAGCCTTTGATGAAATAAAAAAGCTAGAAACCAAACTTGAAGACATCAACACCCAACTAGCCGAACGAACCGATTATGAGAGCGAAGGCTACAATCAACTAATGATAGATTTAAATGATATCACGCATCATTACGAGATTTTAGGAGGTTACAACTACCAAGGAGAGACTGAAAAGGTATTACAAGGACTAGGATTTTTAAGAGATGATTTTGATAAAGCTACGGATACTTTTTCGGGTGGTTGGCGCATGCGTATCGAATTGGCAAAGCTATTACTGCAAAGTAATGATGTACTCTTATTAGACGAGCCAACAAACCATTTAGATATAGAATCTATTATTTGGTTAGAACAGTTTTTAAGAAACTACTCGGGCGCAGTGGTAATTGTATCCCACGATAAAATGTTTTTGGATAATGTTACCAATAGAACCATTGAAATTTCTTTGGGCAAGATCTATGATTACAATAAACCATACTCCCAATACCTCATACAACGTTCGGAAATAAAGGAGCAACAACTAAACGCCCAGAAGAACCAAGAAAAGCAGATTCAGCAAACGGAAAAGCTTATTGAAAAGTTTAGGGCAAAAGCCAGTAAGGCATCTATGGCGCAATCTCTGATCAAGAAATTAGACAAGATCGATAGAATAGAAGTTGATGCTGACGACAACAGCGTAATGAACGTGCGTTTTCCTATTTCCGTAACCCCAGGTAAAGTGGTCGCCGAAATTGAGCAGCTTTCTAAAAGTTACGGACCCAAAGAAGTTTTAAAGAATATCCAGCTGATGGTCGAGCGAGGGAGCAAAACAGCATTCGTAGGGCAAAACGGGCAGGGCAAAACGACACTGGCCAAAATAGTTGTCGGAGAGTTAGATTACCATGGACATTTAAAGTTGGGGCACAATGTGCAAATAGGGTACTTTGCCCAAAACCAAGCAGAATATTTAGATGGTAGCAAAACTATTTTAGATACCATGATCGATGCGGCAAATGAAAAAAACCGTAGTAAAGTGCGTGATATTCTAGGTTCATTTCTTTTTCAAGGTGATGAGGTCGAAAAATATGTTCGCGTGTTATCTGGTGGCGAAAGAAATAGATTGGCCTTGGCAAAAATGCTATTGCAACCATTTAATGTTTTGGTGATGGATGAGCCCACCAATCATTTAGATATTAAGTCAAAAAATGTATTAAAGCAAGCTTTACAAAGTTTTGAAGGTACTTTGATATTGGTTTCTCATGATCGTGATTTTCTGCAAGGGCTCACCGATAGGGTCTATGAATTTAAGAACGGAAGTATAAAAGAGTATTTGGGCGATATTGATTTTTACCTTGAACAACGTAAAGCAGAAGATTTTAGAAAGATTGAGAAAGGCGAGAAAAAATCAAAAGAGGCAAATAATAAGCCTAATCAGCAAAACGATTACAAGGTTCAAAAAAAAATAAAGTCCTTAAAGAATAAACTTAGTAGTGTTGAAAGTAAGATAGGTGAATTGGAAAAGGCAATCGCCGAGTTAGACCACCAACTTTTGATCAATTACGATGAAACTGCTAAGATTCCTAACTTCTTTGATGGCTATCATGGTAAGAAAGAAGATTTAGAGAAATTAATGAAGGAATGGGAGCGGATATCTTTAGAAATAGATTCAAAATAGAAGTAAATTCCTACAATAAAACAACCGTTTCACCACACTTTTTAGCACTTTCACAACAATATTTCAATTATTCACTGCATTTACTTGGCTGTAAACCACAAGTACATTTAATTTGTAGGGAAATTCCTATCAATGTAAATAAGAACATATGAAAAAATTTACCTTTTTAAGCCTTTCTTTTTTCTTTATAAGTACATTCATTTTCGCTTCCGTCGAGGAAATACCCTCAACCGAAAAAGCGGTATTGTTAGACTTATATAATAGTACACAGGGCGAAAAATGGAATACAGGGTGGGACCTTAATGAACCGGTCTCAACATGGAGAGGTATTGAAATCAAGGAAAATCATATTGTAAGTATCAATTTATTCCATAATAATTTAAATGGCTATTTACCAGAGAGTATAGGCAAACTTAAAAAGTTGGAACATCTTAATCTGGCATTTAATAGTATAACGGGGGTATTACCAAAAGATATTGTCGAATTAAAATGCTTAAAAGTGCTTAAGCTTGAAATGAATAGAATTAAAGGCAGTTTACCAGAAGGCATTGGCAGTATGCAAAATCTGGAAGAATTCTCGATGTTCAATAATTTTTTGAACGGACCAATACCAGAAAGCTTCGGTAGTATTTTAAACCTTAAAGTACTTAATCTATCAAGCAATAACCTTAAAGGAGCAATACCTAGGAGCCTTGGTAATCTTAAAAAACTTCAAACACTTGGTCTTTTTGAAAATGCCTTAGAAGGTGAGATTCCTAAAGAAATGGGCAACCTTCAAAATCTTGAAGAACTGGTACTGGCCAACAATCAACTAGGTGGTGAAATACCTGAAGAGTTAGATCAATTGGCGAGCCTAAAAGTGTTACAGATACAGAATAACAGAATCAAATCTTTCAGGGGAATACAAAAAATGAAATCAAAATCACTATTAGTTTTTGATACAGATGAAGAAAAATACAATTCAATATATAACGATAATGCCATAATCAATTCTAGAATGGCAGATACAAAATTTGAAGATGTAGACGATAATGAGTAGTTAGTTATACTTTAGTTTGTTTGGTTCGGGGATGCAGTGGTGCATCCCCTTTTTTTGTTTTGTAGTTTGTGCAAAACCTTAAACATTTATGAAATCTTTAACCAATAAGCTAGTATCTTGACACTAGTTTTGCAAACACTAATCAACTGCTTTAATGCGAAAAATTCTTATCTCTGTCTTGGCAGGAATCCTGATTATCGGGGGATCTATTTTTGCCGCTAAATACATCATTAACAGTAAGGAAAACAGAAGGCCAAGACCTAAGAAGGTTATAAAAACGGTATTTGTCGACACTGTCGAAAATGGTATGGTACCAATAGTGGTATCCGCAAATGGCAATCTAGTCGCCAAAAACAGGGTAGAGCTCTATGCTGAGGTTCAGGGCGTATTTAAAACTGGTAGCAAGCTCTTTAAACCAGGTCAAGAATACAAACAAGGACAAACCCTGATTCGAATAGATGCTTCGGAGTACTATGCAAGTGTTCAATCGGCAAAAAGCAATCTGTACAATTTGGTAACTTCAATTATGCCAGATCTACAACTTGATTATCCAGAGTATTTTCCAAAGTGGCAGAAGTATTTAGCTAATTTTGATTTAGAAAGAACCACACCGAAACTTCCAGAAATAAGTTCAGATAAAGAAAAATATTTTATTACAGGTCGCGGCATCTTTAGCAGTTACTATAATGTTAAAAATCTGGAGCAGCGACTTTCTAAATATAGTATTTCAGCTCCTTTTTCGGGCATCCTCACCGAGGCCTTGGTAACCGAAGGAACATTGGTAAGGGCAGGGCAAAAACTTGGGGAATTTATCAAAACAGGTGCCTACGAACTTGAGGTTGCGGTAAGTAAGACCTATGCTGATTTTTTAAAGGTCGGTGCAGAGGTTAAATTGGCCAACCTTAACAACACCCAATCATATACCGGAAAGGTCGTAAGACTGAACGGTAGGGTAGATCAGGCGTCACAGACGATAACCGCTTTTATCGAAGTAAATGGTGAGAATTTAAAAGCAGGGCAATATTTAGAGGCAAGACTCAATGCCAAAAGCGAGAAAGAAGCTATAGAGATCGACCGTTCACTCTTGGTCGATAATAGCAAAGTTTATGTAGTTAGAGATTCTATATTAGATTTAATAGACGTTTCCCCTGTTTACTTCACTGACAAAAAAGTGGTCTTAAAAGATGTGCCAAACGGTGAAATGATAATTTCTAAGCCAGTAGTTGGTGCCTATGCGGGAATGCTAGTGAAAGTCTATGGTGCGGAGACCGCTGAAAAAACCGAGAAATGAGAAAGATAATAGAATACTTTATCAAGTATCATGTTGCCGTTAATGTCATCATCATTGCCTTCTTTATATTTGGGATTGTCGGTGCATATTCTTTAAAATCCTCATTTTTTCCACTTACTGAGTCCCAAAATGTTTTAATAAGTATTACCTATCCCGGTGCTTCGCCCCAAGAAATCGAAGAGGGCATCGTGCTCAAGATTGAAGACAATTTAAAAGGACTTCAAGGTGTTGACAGGGTTACATCTACTTCAAGAGAGAATTCTGGTTCCATCAATGTAGAGATTGAAAAAGGACAGGATATCGATTTCATGTTGTTAGAGGTTAAAAACGCTGTCGATAGGGTACCAACTTTCCCTACAGGTATGGAACCCTTGGTAGTTTCTAAGCTAGAAGCGGTGAGGCAGACGATCAGTTTTGCTATAAGTGGCGATGCCATTTCTCTGGCTACCTTAAAACAAATCGGTAGACAGGTAGAAAATGATCTACGCGCTTTGGATGGTATCTCTCAAATTGCCATTTCTGGATATCCTGAAGAAGAAATAGAAATTGCCGTCAATGAAAATGACCTACTTGCTTTTAACCTATCCTTTAGTGATGTAGCTCAGGCCGTAACAAATGCGAATATTTTGGTAACTGGGGGTAATATCAAAACAAATGCTGAAGAATACTTGATTAGAGCCAATAATCGCTCATATTATGGTGATGAACTTTCTAATATTGTAGTAAGAGGCGATGCTTCAGGGCGTTCCATCAGATTAAAAGATGTTGCTGAAATACGTGACCGGTTTTCTGAAACACCAAATACATCTTACTTCAATGGAGATTTAGCGGTAAATATTTCAATAACCAGCACCAATACGGAAGATTTGATCGGTGCGGCCGAGAAGGTAAAAGAATATGTAAAAGATTTTAACCAAAAATATAATAATGTAAGGTTAAGCATTGTAGATGATCGGTCTATAACACTAACGCAGCGAACGGAATTACTGGCGGAAAATGCCATTGTGGGAATGATATTGGTCCTCATATTTCTATCCCTATTCCTAAATACAAGATTAGCATTTTGGGTGGCTTTTGGGCTTCCCGTAGCTTTTTTAGGGATGTTTGTTTTTGCTGGGTACTTTGATGTTACGATTAACGTGTTATCGTTATTTGGGATGATTATTGTAATAGGTATCTTGGTAGATGATGGTATTGTAATAGCAGAAAATATCTACCAACATTACGAAAAAGGTAAAAGTCCGATACAGGCTGCCGTAGATGGAACAATGGAGGTTATTCCGCCAATAGTTTCTGCAATTATCACCACGATTCTGGCATTTTCTATTTTCCTTTTTCTTGATGGTCGAATAGGTAACTTTTTTGGTGAGGTTTCTGTTATAGTAATTCTTACACTGGTGGTGTCTTTGATCGAGGCGCTTATCATTTTGCCTGCGCATTTGGCTCATTCCAAAGCACTAAAAAAACAGTCTGATGAACCTAAGAAGGGGATTGCAAAACTTTTTGCAAAACTTCGGATAATCAATAAAGCAGGAGACCGATTTATGGTCTGGATGCGCGATAAACTATATAGCCCTGCACTGCGATTTGCCATAAAATACAAGATACTGACCTTTGCCTTATTTCTAATGGCATTGATACTCACTTTTGGTTCGATAGGTGGCGGAATTATTAGAACCGCCTTTTTTCCTCGAATTGCGAGTGATCGAGTAGCCATTGAATTGTTGATGCCTAACGGAACCAACGAGAAAATTACGGATTCTATCATCAGCTTAATCGAAGAAAAAGCAGTTATCGTTAACCAAGAGCTGACAGAAAAATACTTAAAGGGTACTAATAAAATGCTCTTTGAGAATATGATTAAAAATGTAGGTCCTGGTGCATCAAGCGCAACGCTGACAATAAACTTATTACCAGGGGAAGAAAGACCGGATGCTATTAGGGCAGATTTGATTACGACTCGATTAGAAGAACTGGTGGGGCCTGTAATCGGCGTTGAAAGTCTAATTTATGGTTCGGGCGGTAATTTTGGTGGTTCGCCCGTGTCAGTTTCTTTGTTGGGCAACAACATTCAAGAGTTAAAGGCTGCCAAGGGCGAATTAAAATCCGCTTTACTCAATAACTCATTGCTCAAAGATGTAGCAGATAATGATCCGGCAGGTATAAAAGAAATACAATTAGAACTTAAAGAAAATGCCTATGCATTGGGTCTAGATCTCAGAATGGTGATGAGCCAAGTGCGGTCAGGATTCTTTGGTGTTCAGGCACAACGCTTTCAACGCGGACAAGATGAAATTCGGGTTTGGGTACGTTATGATAAAGAAAACAGATCTTCCATTACCGATTTGGATGAGATGCGTGTGGTTACCCCTGCGGGCTCTAGAGTACCCCTAAAAGAAATTGCAAATTATACAATTGCTCGAGGAGATGTGGCCATAAATCATTTGGCCGGGCAAAGAGAAATTCAAATCAATGCAGATTTAAAGAACGCCGAAACTACAAGTGCCCCTGATATCATGAGTTGGATCCAGAATGATATTATGCCAGAGATTCAGTCAAAATACCCTACGGTTACAGCATCTTATGAAGGGCAAAACAGAGAACGATTGAAACTGATGAACTCTTTGAATTTTGTTGGGTTATCAGTATTATTTCTAATCTATATCACTATAGCTTTCACCTTTAGAAGTTTCAGCCAGCCTTTACTTTTATTGCTTCTGGTGCCTTTTAGCCTTACTGCGGTATCTTGGGGGCATTGGATTCATGGTTTTCCGATAAACATTCTTTCGATGTTGGGTATTATTGCACTCATCGGTATTATGGTCAATGACGGATTGGTACTAATTGGCAAATTCAATGGCAACCTTAGAGAAGGTATGCGTTTTGATGATGCTATTTTTGAAGCCGGCCGCTCCAGATTTAGAGCGATTTTTCTAACCTCGATTACCACAATCGCCGGATTGGCACCGCTATTACTTGAGAAAAGTAGGCAGGCCCAATTCTTAAAACCTATGGCTATCTCCATTGCTTATGGAATTGGTTTCGCGACCATTTTAACTTTGTTATTATTACCGTTGTTTCTTTCGTTTAGTAACAGTGCAAAAGTTGGCGTAAAATGGTTGATTACGGGTAATAAAATCAGTAAAGAAGAAGTAGAACGCGCTATAAAGGAGCAGAAAGAAGAAGAACATATGGTGTTGACGGAAAAACCTCAAAATAATTAGAAGAAACGTGATGCGAACAACATACATTTTACTTCCGATATTTTTAATGGTTTTGATACTTCCATTACAAGGTCAAGAGGAAAAACTGACCAAAGAGGAGGCGGTAAAACTCACTTTAGAGAACAATTTTGGTATCGTTATTGCCAAAAACAATGTAAAGGTCGCCGAAAACAATAAAGGGGTATTGAATTCTGGTTTTTTACCTTCCCTAACTGCGAATAGTGGAGCTTCATATGACAATAACGATCAAGAGGCCACATTTCAAGATGGCTCGGTAAGGGCCATTGATGGTGCAGAAACAACCCGATACAATGCCTCCCTTAATCTTAACTATACCTTATTTGATGGTTTAGGTAGGTGGTACAATTACAAACGCCTTAAAGAAGAGTACAATTTAAGTGAGCTACAAGCCCGTGAAACTATCGAAACTACCATGTTGCAACTGTTTACCGTGTATTTTGAGGTAGCAAGAGTTACGGAAAATATAGGGGTTCTCAAAGACACTTACGAGAATACGGAAAATCGTTTAAAAAGAGCGGAGTACAGTTTTGAATATGGGCAGAATAACAAATTAGATGTTTTAAACGCCCAGGTCGATTTGGTAAATGATAGTATCAATTTGATGAACGAAAGACAGGCCTTAATGAATACCCAACGCGATTTGAACGTGTTGTTGAACAGAGATTTGAATGTTAACTTTAAGGTTGATACTACAATAACCTTTACAAATACGATTGTTTTAGAGGAGTTTTTAAATGAGGGTGAGTCAAATAATATTCGAATGTTACAGGCGGAAAAGAACATCATGATCAATGATTATAATTTAAAGGCCGGAAAATCGGTATTACTTCCTACCATAGGTCTTACGGGTTCTTATGGTTGGAACGAAGGTAATTTTCCCGCTACAAATTTCTTGGCCTCTAGTGCTTCAACAGGATTTTCTGCCGGAGTAAATTTATCATGGAATCTTTTTAATGGTGGAACAGGAATAACCCAAATCAAGAATGCGAAAATTTTACTGGATTCTCAAGAAACCTTGCAACAGCAGATAAAACAAGAGATACGTAGGGATATTGCGAATGCTAAAGGTAACTATGAAAATAGACTGCAGATTTATCGTTTGCAAGAACAGAATGTATCTACCGCTACGAATAATTTTGAACGTTCGAACGAGCGTTATAAACTTGGTCAGATCACTTCCGTAGAACTTCGCCAAGCACAGTTGAACCTATTAAATGCCAAGACTAGTAAAAACCTGGCAAAATATAACGCAAAACTCGCCGAACTGCAGCTATTACAGTTAACGGGGCAATTGTTGAATATAGCTTTGTAAGATGTTTGAGCACTTTTTTCAATGCCCATACTGTTGGGAAGAAATATCGATGCTTTTGGATACTTCCATTTCCAATCAAACCTATGTCGAAGATTGTGAGGTATGCTGCAACCCTATTGAAATTAATCCACAGTTTCAAGATAATGAACTGGTAGGTTTTGAGGCCAGGGACATTGAACAATAACTTTCCGGTTTTTATTGGCTCAGAGATTAATCATTTGTGTTAGTCTTTAGAACATGATGCTAAACCTTTGGCAGGTGCATTACCTAATTTTAACATTCATAGTAATTGGCACGCAAAGCCTTTGTTAAAATGGGTAATCAAATTGGTCTCGGTCTATTTTCGATAAAGAAAAAAACAATAGCGTTTGTTTTTCTTCTGTTAGGCATAAGCTTCTTTTTAAAGACCAACCTATACGCGAAAAATGGGGTCGATATAGATTTTGCTAAGCAACGGATAAATAGTGCGGTCGCAAACAATTCTGAAAAATTCACAGGTTATACTTTTCATTTTAAACTAGATTTTATAAATCTGGTTTCCCAGGCATTTAAAATTAGGGTCGATGGCAAACAAGTCAATATCTATGGAGGTGATGGTAAGGGCCTACTTTATGGTGGTTTAGAGGTTGCTGAACAAATAGAAATCTATAAAAGTATAACCGATAAAGAGTGTAAGCCCTTTCTTGAAAAAAGAGGTATCAAATTTAATATTCCACTAGATGCCCGCACACCAAGTTACGATGATTCCGGAGATGCTGCCCAGCGCAATATCTTAGAAATGTGGAGTTGGGAGTTTTGGGAGGAATTTATTGATGATATGGCCATCCACAGGTATAATACTTTATCGCTGTGGAACCCACATCCTTTTCCATCTATGATAAAACTGCCCGATTATCCTGATATCGCTTTAGATGATGTTAGGGTAACTACCCTAAAACCATTGGGTAGGGAAAATGAGTGGGGAGATCCTCAGTTGGTAACAACAAATGTGATGCAAAACCTTAAAACAGTCAAAAAAATAACTATTGATGAAAAGATTGCTTTTTGGAAAAAGGTAATGGCCCACGCAAAAAAGAGAGGTATTGATGTATACTGGATTACATGGAATATTTGCCCGAACAGTGTCGCAAATCCTGTTGAGCCCTATCATAAAACATTTGGCAGAAAGATTTGGGAAGAAAAACCAGGTAAGTACGGTATATCACACCAAATCAACAATAAGAAGACCATCGCTTATTACCGTGAAGCGGTCAAAACATTTTTGCTAACATATCCTGATGTAAAAGGAATAGGAGTAACTGCGGGGGAATACATGTCGCCCAGTTGGGAAGGATACAATAGGGAGCAATGGCTTTGGGAGACTTATGGTCTGGGCATAATAGATGCTAAAGCTATTCAGCCCAAAAGGGAAGTAACCTTTATTCATAGGGTGTGGTATTCCGATATGGACCAAATAATGAAATACTTCAAAAACTATCCAGATCCATTTGAAGTAAGTTTTAAATACGCTAAAGCTCGACTGTTTTCTATCACCAATCCTCCATTCGCAAATTCGCACCTAGAGACCATGAAATCTTATAATTTGAAGTCATGGTGGAACTTACGAAACGATGACATTTTTGTTTATCGTTGGGGAGACTCCGATTATGTGCGTGAATTTTTACGGCACCTTCCAAAAAAGGAAACAGCCGGTTATTATTATGGCTCCGACGGTTATGTATGGGGTAGGGAATTTATAAGTAAGAGCCAAGAACTTTCGGGTGAACTAGAAATAAAAAAACACTGGTACAATTTTATGCTGTGGGGGCGCTTGGGGTATGAGAATGATTTAAGCGATAACTTTTTTGAACTAAAAATAGAACAACATCATAAAGGTCTTACACCAAAAGCGTTAAAGTCTGTTTGGGAATCGGCGTCAAGAATTATTCCCAAGGTTAATAGTTTTCATTGGCGCGATTGGGATCATCTATGGTCTCCTGAAGCATGCCTTGCCAGACCGGTCGAGGGAGGCTTCAGACGGGTTACCGATTTTATGGATAATCCTACAGTTCCAGGTGGGGGTATGCTTAATCCAAATGATTATGTAAAGGCCAAAACGGAAGGTTTGAAAATCTCTGATAAGACCCCTTTAGATGTTTCCGAAGAATTAAGAGCATATGCAAAGGCGGCATTAATGGGTGGCGATAAGCTAGAGGGTACTGAAGGGCTATCTTCTGAAAATAAAACACTTTTAGATGATATAAAGGCTATGGGGCATTTGGGCAACTACTATGCAGATAAAATAGATGCAGCGGTAGCATTGGCCTTTTACATAAAAGAAGATAAGAAGTCATTTCATGAAGAAGCAATTTCGCTACTGGAAACTGCGGTGAAACATTGGAAAAAGTATGCTGAGGTTTCTAGCAAAAATTATAAACCCCAAATGTTGGCGCGCACTAATTTATTGGATTGGAATGCGCTCACCTTAGAAGTTGTAGAAGATCTAAATGAAGTAAAAGCAATGCGATAAGTACTCAGCCAATAGAATTTTAGAGGCATATTGTTTTAGAAAAGAAAGTAAAGAATGAGAAAAAACATCATAAAAATAGTCTTCGGTTGTTGTATTGTTCTGCTTTTTCTGCACTGCAAAAATGAGGGCGAGAAGGATAATTTCTCTAATTCTAATACAGAGAATGAAAAGTCTGATAAGTTTTATCATTATTCCATTTGGCATGCTTTTGTAAATAAGATTTTTGAAGGTGACATTACCGCGGCTGAAGTAAAGGCAAATGGAGACATTGGTTTGGGATCCTATAATTTATTGGATGGAGAACTCATAATGTTGGATGGAGAACTCTACCAGGCAAAAGAAGATGGCACTGTGGTTACCCCCAGTGACACCACAAAGGTGGTTTATGCCAATGCCACATTTTTTGATGTTGACGATTCTTTTGAATTAGAATCGGTCGCCGATTATGAAACTTTACGAAAACATATAAATCGCAAATTAGCTTCTAAGAATATGTTCTACGCTTTTAAAATTCATGGCGAGTTTAAAAGAATGAAATGCGGCGGTCTGCATAAACAGGCAAAACCATTTAATGACGGATTGGATATTTTGATTCCGAATAGACCAATTTTTGAAAGGGAAAATTTTTCAGGTACAATGGTGGGCTTCTTCTGTCCTGAATTTATAGGAGATATCAATGCATCAGGATATCATCTACATTTTATTTCTGACGATAAGGAATTCGCAGGTCATGTTATGGAGTTTGAGGCAAGAAACCTAAAAATCGAAATCGATGAGATTCATGAATATCAATTTGTGTTACCCCAAACAGAAGCATATAAGCAGGTAGGTTTCGAAAAAGAATTTCAATATAAAAAGCAATAAAAATTGAGCCATTAGCTCATAAAAAGAAAACTAAACCAACCAAATGCAAACCAAACCAACTACAAGAAAGCGGTATAATATTTTAGCAATGATTTTTTTTACCGTGGTAATTAATTATTTGGATAGAACCAATATGTCAGTGGCGGCCGCTGCCCTAAAAGAAGAATTAGGACTAAATGCGGTTCAGATGGGCTATATATTTTCGGCTTTTGGTTGGACATATTCTTTACTGCAAATTCCCGGCGGCATAGTCGCCGATAAGGTAAGGTCTAGAATTCTGTACCCCATTATCATGGCACTTTGGTCTATTGTAACCCTTCTTCAGGGGGTGGTCAATTCTTTTGCTTCATTAATAGGTTTAAGGGCAGGTATAGGTCTTTTTGAATCACCATCATACCCTATTAACAATCTGGTGGTTACAAGATGGTTTCCTGAAAATGAAAGGGCCTCTGCAATAGCCACATATACTTCAGGTCAGTTTTTAGGGCTGGCCGCATTGTTACCTATATTAACCTTCATACAAGATTCACTAGGGTGGAGGGGACTCTTTATAGTGTCTGGAGTTATTGGTATAGTTTGGGCGGGTGTTTGGTATATTTTTTATAGGGATCCACAGAATCATAAAACCATAGATCAATCAGAGCTTGACCATATTGAAGAAGGAGGAGGTATTGTTGGCAAGAAAGGTGAGTCTTCTACAAAACAAAACTTTGAATGGTCGGACCTGAAACAGGCATTTGTTTATAAGAAACTATGGGGTCTTTATATCGGTCAATTTTGTTTAGGAGGTACTACCGCATTCTTTTTAACGTGGTTTCCAACTTATTTGGTAGAGTACAGAGGGCTTGATTTTATTAAATCGGGGTTTTATGCCTCAATTCCTTATATAGCTGCCTTTTTTGGTGTTTTGTTGGCTGGTTTTACCTCAGATTATTTAATCAAAAAGGGGTATACCCCTGAGATAGCGCGAAAAGCCCCGATTATTACAGGCATGCTATTATCCATTACCATAATAGGTGCCAATTATACAGATGATACTTTCTTTATCATTCTGTTTTTGTCAATAGCATTCTTTGGTAATGGTTTGGCAAGTATCGCATGGGTATTTATATCACTTATTGCCCCAAAAAATAATATGGGGTTAATAGGTGGGGCTTTCAATTTCATTGGTGGTTTGGCCTATGTTATTGTTCCCGTGGTTATAGGCTATCTGGTTCAAGGTGGTGATTTTAGCCCTGCATTATTTTTTATTGGCGCTGTCGCTTTATTGGGCTTCTTTTCCTATACCCTTATAGTTGGTAAAGTAGAACGTATTGTTCCTAAAGAGAATTAAAAAAAATGATGCTATGGAGTTCGCCGGATTTAGAATAAAATATGGTCTATGAAAATTACTGATATAAAGTCTTATCCCATAAATATTAAAGGAGGTGGTGTGCAGTTGGTGGTAAAGGTCGAGACCAACTCGGGTATATATGGCTGGGGTTGTTCCGGGCTTTCGGGCAGGGAGATGGCGGTTGTTGGTCTTATAGAGCACTTTAAAGCCATTTTAATAGGAAAAGATCCAAAACAAATAGGTGCTATATGGCAAATTTTGTATCGAGGTCAGTATTTTGAAGGAGGCCGTGTTTTTACGGCGGCCATTTCAGCAATAGATATTGCTTTGTACGATATTAAGGGAAAAATATTTGAAGTACCCGTTTACGAATTATTGGGTGGCAAACAACGAGACTTTGTAGAGTGCTTTGCTTCGGTAAGATTTACTACAAAAGAAGAACTATTAGACTATTCTAAAATATGTATTAAGGAAGGATGGACGGTTTTACGTCTGGCTCCCGCAGAGTTCGAGTCACAAGAAGATAAAAGTAGGTTCGAACCCCGCGAATCTATCAATAAACTATCAAAATGGATAACCGAGCTGCGACATGAAGTAGGCCCAGATATCGTTATTGGCTTAGATTATCACACAAGGCTGAGCGCTGCAGAAACCTATTCCTTTATGAAGCGAATGCCGGCGGGAACCATTGATTTTTTAGAAGAACCTATTCGTGATGAAAACCCTGGAGCGTATAAAGCTTTGCGAAACATGATAGACGTGCCTTTTGCGATTGGGGAAGAATTTTCAAGCAAGTGGCAGTTTATGCCTTTTTTAGAGAATAACATTGCCCAATATGCCCGTATTGATGTTTGTAATGTAGGTGGTATAACAGAATCTATGAAAGTGGCTTCTATGGCAGAAACGCATTATGTTGAGCTTATGCCGCACAACCCTTTAGGGCCTATATGCACTGCTGCATCTATTCATGTGGCTGCAGCTTGTCCGAACTTTAGCTATTTGGAAGAAGTGAACACACCCGCCCAGTATATGGGAACAAATGCTCCTGATTTTTATCCGGTGCAACCCAAATTGGAAGGGCCGCGCTATAAAGTTCCGGATACCCCAGGACTTGGAGTTGATTTTAATGAAGAATTGGCAATAGCTCAAGATTTTAAATTGGTAGACATACCACGACTTTACAAAGATGATGGTTCATTAACTAACTGGTAATTCAATGGCTTTTGTAACTTTTGGTGAAATAATGCTCCGTTTAACCCCTGGTGATCATGCCACTAGAATAAACACGGCACAGAGTTTTGGAGTAAACTATGCTGGCTCAGAATCTAATGTGGCAAGTTCCCTTGCCATTTTAGGCAATGAGGTGCAGTTTGTGACCAAGCTGCCTTTGAATGCCCTTGGTGATGCTTGTTTAATGTCTTTGCAAGGTTTTGGTGTTAGAACAGAAGATATATTGAGAGGTGGAAAAAGAATAGGCGCTTATTTTATTGAAATCGGTTCATCAATAAGACCTTCTAGCGTGGTCTATGATAGAGCTGATTCTGCCATAAGCACCATAACATCCGATGAATTTGACTGGCAAAGTATTCTAAAGGGAAAACAATGGCTTTTTATTTCAGGCATTACTCCTGCTTTATCTAAAAATTGCGCCGAGGAAACCGTTAAAGCAGCCAGAATAGCTAAAGAAATAGGTGTAAAAGTCAGTTTTGATATGAATTTTAGGCGTACGCTTTGGAAGGATAAAAATGAAGCAAGAAATATTTTCGACTCTATTTTAGAACATACAGATTTACTTTTTGGAAATTCTGGGGTACTTCAAGATGTATATAATATGTCTTTTGAAGGTGAAAATGCTTATAGTAGAACGGAAAGAGCATTAGAAAAAGCCAAGGAAAAATTTGGCGTTAAAAATCTTGCGTTTACAGTTAGAGAACATAGTTCTGCCAGTGAGAATGGACTTTCTGGTATAAGTATGATAAATGGAAACCTAACCAAATCAACGGCCTACAAAGTAAATATTTTAGACCGCTTTGGAACAGGTGATGCCTTTGCTGCAGGGTTTTTGCATGGTTTGGGCAAGAAGTGGAGTTCACAGAAGTGTGTCGATTTTGCTACGGCCGCTTTTGCTTTAAAACATACTATTAAGGGAGACCAGCATACAAGTACCGAAAACGAAATACTTTCTATAATGGATGGTAACACATCAGGACACGTTTTAAGATGACAAGAAATGAGATAGTACAAATTATAAATAGCCAGAAACTGGTCGTTGTTATTCGATTGAATAAACAAGAATATATTCCTAGGGTGGTTGATGCCCTAATTACTGGGGGAATTAAGGTTTTAGAAATAACATCAAATACTCCTGGTTTTCTTGAAGAAATCGCTAAGGCCAGAACTAAATATCCAAATGTTTTGGTGGGTGCCGGAACGGTCATTAATTCAGAAATAGCAAATACAGCCATTACCGCAGGAGCTCAATTTTTAGTGACACCCAATACAA
Source organism: Croceitalea sp. W27 (assembly GCF_055693185.1). Taxonomy (NCBI): domain Bacteria; kingdom Pseudomonadati; phylum Bacteroidota; class Flavobacteriia; order Flavobacteriales; family Flavobacteriaceae; genus Croceitalea; species Croceitalea sp. W27. The sequence goes on along the minus strand of NZ_CM146327.1, from coordinate 1,633,587 downwards.
ATACGAATGTTGTCGAAGTGGCCCATAAGAATAATGTCGCTGTATTAATGGGTGCACTGACCCCAACGGAAATTTGTCAGGCTATCGAGATTGGTGCCGATATCATAAAACTATTTCCTATTGCGAGTATGGGCGTGAAATATTTTAAAGCCGTAAAGGGACCATTGAGTGAAGTAAAATTTTTCGCCGTTGGCGGAATGACTCTTGATACCATTCCAGAATGGAAAGAGGCTGGTGTTGAAGGTTTCGGTCTCGGCGGAAACTTGGTAAAACCTATTCATAACCAATCAGATTTTGATAGCATTGTATTATTGGCAAAAGATGTGATAAAAACGATACACGAATGAGTGATGCATTAATAATTGAAAAAATAGACCTATTTAGGGTGCCTCCAAGATGGTTGTTCCTTAAAATAACTACTAAAGAGGGTATTATTGGTTGGGGAGAACCAGTAGTAGAAGGTAAGGCGGCTACAGTTGAGGCCTGTGTAAAAGAAATGGAGAAATATCTGATCGGTAAATCGGCTAAAAATATTGAAGACATTTGGCAGGTATTATACCGTGGTGGATTTTATCGAGGGGGCCCAGTGCTAATGAGCGCAATTTCGGGTATAGATCAAGCCCTTTGGGATATTAAAGGAAAAGCACTGGGCGTTCCGGTTCATGAACTTTTAGGCGGTGCTGTGAGGCATCAGATGAAAATGTACTGCTGGATCGGGGGCGATAACCCTGATGTTGTGCTAGAGCAAGCACATGAGAAGGTGAAGATGGGTTTTAAAGCGGTCAAAATGAATGCTACCGGAGGAATGGATTGGATTTCCTCCATGAAAGAGGTGAAAACGGTTTCTAATAACATAAAACTGCTCAGAGAAGAATTTGGATATGATTTAGACGTGGGGTTAGATTTTCATGGAAGAATTCACAAGGGTATGGTGAAACGTTTAATAGATGAACTAGCTCCCTTTGAGCCTTTGTTTATTGAAGAACCTGTATTAAGTGAAAATAATGAAGCGCTAGAGCATATTTACAATTATACGAGTATTCCCATAGCCACTGGCGAACGTATGTTTTCCCGTTGGGATTTTAAGCCCTTATTTGAACAAGGGACTGTAGATATTGTTCAGCCCGATTTAAGCCACGCCGGTGGAATTTCAGAAGTACGACGCATTGCTACTATGGCTGAAGCCTATGACGTAACCTTGGCACCGCATTGTCCTTTAGGGCCAATTTCATTGGCTTCTGCATTACATGTAGATTTTGTATCGGCAAATGCCATAATACAAGAGAACAGTATAGGTATCCATTACAATCAGGGCTTTGATTTGTTAGACTACGTTTTGAATCCCGAGGTTTTTGATATTGAAGATGGTCATGTCAAACTTTTTGATAAACCCGGTCTTGGGATAGTTGTAAATGAAGAAAAATTGATTGAAGGGGCTAAAATAGGCCATGATTGGAGCAATCCTATTTGGCGCGGTAAAGATGGAAATTTTAACGAATGGTAGATTATAGATTTAAAACAATGAAACAATTTTTAGGATTACTATTTTTTTGTTCAATACTTCTTTGCTCCTGTAAAGAAACTAAAAAACAAGAGGTCAAAACAGAAAATGATGAAGGCTATTCAATTACAGAATTAAAAACACAGAGAGCATTATGGGAGCCTAGATCGAGGGAAGAAATGGAGTCAATGTTTGGTGTAGAGATTTTTGATGATGAAGCATTAGGAATAATAAGCGCCGATACCAAAATTAATATTTTGGCTAGTGGTTTCACGTGGACGGAAGGTCCTCTATGGGTCAACGAAGGTGAATTTTTATTGTTTTCAGATATTCCTAACAATAAGGTCTATAAGTTGGATAAAGCTTTGGATACACTTACCTATCTGCACCCGTCAGGAATGTCGGGTGATGATTTTACGGGGGCAGAACCGGGATCTAACGGATTACTCTTAAATAACAAAGGAGAATTGATCTTAATGCAACACGGTAATAGGGCTGTGGGCAAAATGAAAGCACCTATAGAGCCCCCTAGAGCAGACTATGAGTTTTTAGCGGATAACTACAAGGGTCTAAGATTGAACAGCCCTAATGATGGTGCTTTTGATTCACAAGGAAACCTTTATTTTACAGATCCGCCTTATGGGCTACCTGGATTATTAGAGGACCCTAAAAAAGAGTTGGATTTTCAAGGGGTGTACTGCTTACTTGCAACCGGAGAGCTGATATTGTTGGATAAAGAACTGAAATACCCGAATGGCTTATGCCTTTCCCCTGATGGAAAAAAACTTATGGTCGCCGTTTCTAATATAGAGAAACCGGCGTATTATAGTTATGATATTGAATCACCTGGCAAAGTATCCAACAAAAAAACATTTTATACTGTGGGCCATATGTTGGCCAAAGAAGGTTACCAAGGTCTTCCGGATGGTATAAAGATTACAAAATCAGGTTATGTACTTGCAACTGGCCCACGGGGCTTATTGATTTTTAATATAGAAGGTAAATTGTTGGCAAGGGTATATACTGGTCAATTAACTGCAAATTGTGCTTTAAGAAGCGATGAGAAAAAGCTTTTTATGACTACCCACAATTACATTACGGCTATAGATCTTAAATAGATGTATTTATAGACCACATTATAAAGAAAAAAGCCTTTCATTTTTTAAAAGGCTTTTTTCTTTTGTAGCGGGGACTGGACTCGAACCAGCGACCTTCGGGTTATGAGCCCGACGAGCTACCTACTGCTCTACCCCGCGATGTATGTTTAAAAGTGCATCGCTACACTAAATCCCATTTTAAGTTCTCAGGTTGAGTAGGTGCCCTGTCCTGAGCGAAGTCGAAGAGTACTGCTCTACCCTAGATGAGATTTCTTTTCACTTGTTTTTAAAACTTCAGCTCATAACACCGACGAAAAGAACGCTACTATTTGTAACGGGCGTCAAATATACAACGCTTTTTTACTTAAATCAAAAAAGTAATGACTTTCCTTTTAAAATAGCTTCAATCTTTAACAATAGTTAAGAGTTTTCATTGAAATAAGTACCTTCGAAACCATGGAGCAACTCAATGACTTTTTAATCAAAGCGATTTCGGGAACGGAATGGCCCATGTTTATTTTGTTAATAGGCGGCGGGCTATTTCTCGTGGTTTATTCAAAATTCAAGCCTTATCGGTTTTTTAGGCATGCTATTGCCATTACTAGAGGAAAGTACGATGATGTAACTGCTAAGGGCGAAGTAAGTTCGTTACAGGCTTTGTCAGCTGCTGTTGCTGCCACTGTTGGTTTAGGAAATATTTCTGGTGTGGCAATCGCAATACATGACGGTGGACCTGGTGTAGTTTTCTGGATTTGGATGACGGCCATTATAGGTATGTGTATCAAGTTTTATTCCTGCAGTTTATCCATTATGTATCGGGGAGAAGATTCAGAAGGAAAGTTACAAGGCGGCCCCATGTTCTATATTACCAAAGGGCTCGGCGAAAAATATAGACCTTTGGCCATATTCTTTTGTGTAGCCGGTATCTTCGGTTTTTTAGGAGTGTTTACCGCGAACCAGTTTACAGAGACCTTTATGAGCGTTATTCAACCAGCCGAAACACTGTTTGAAATGAGTGACTACAATTGGAAACTGACAGTAGGTTTTGTTTTGGCAATCGCTACCTCATTTGTCATTTTTGGTGGACTTACAAAGATTGCGAAGGTTGCTACTACCATCGTGCCATTTATGGTAATGGTATACCTTATTGCCGTTATCGGTGTGATGATAATGAATGCTTCTCAGGTGTTACCATCATTAAGATTGATCATTGTGGAAGCTTGGAATTTTAAAACCGTTGTCACCGGGGGCTTTTGGGGTCTGGTCATTATAGGTGTTCGCAGGGCCATGTTTTCCAACGAAGCTGGTTTAGGTTCGGCCCCGATGTACCATGGGCAGTCTAAAAATGATGAGCCCATACGTGAAGGTTTAGTGGCTATGTTAGGTCCATTTATAGATACGATTCTCGTTTGTACGTTTACTGCAGTAGTTATCATATTGAGTGGGGCTTATCTTGAAGAGGGTAGTGGTATTGTAATGACCCTAAATGCATTTAATACCTCATTGGGCAGCTGGGGAGGTATTCTTTTAATGATAATAGTTGCCGCGTTTGCCATGTCTACTCTGTTCACCTATTCGTATTATGGGGTCAAATGCCTTTCTTTTTTAACCAATGCAAAAATTGGAAGATTCTACAATTGGTATTTTGTGATTATGATTGTTTTTGCGGCTGTCGCTTCTTTAGAGGTAGTTAAAAATTTAATCGATTTATCGTATGCCTTAATGGTAATTCCTAATATGATAGCAGTACTTTTATTGGCACCTAAAGTTAATAAGGCAGCTAAGGTGTATTTTGAAAAGATGAAGAATGAAAGAGCAAAAGCATAAATCAGGTTTTGTAAATATTATTGGTAACCCCAATGTGGGCAAGTCCACCTTGATGAATGCTTTTATAGGTGAGAAGTTGTCTATTATTACCTCAAAAGCACAGACAACACGCCATCGTATTTTAGGGATTGTAAATGGTGATGATTTTCAGGTAATTCTCTCTGATACTCCAGGAATCATAAAACCCGCCTATGAAATGCAAAATGCTATGATGGATTTTGTGAAATCGGCTTTTGAAGATGCTGATGTGCTTTTGTACATGGTAGAGATTGGCGAAAAGGCTTTAAAAGATGAGGCTTTCTTTAAGAAAATTGAAAATAGCCAAATTCCTGTTCTTTTATTATTGAATAAAATTGATACTACTGAACAAGAGGTTTTAGAAGAACAGATACAACATTGGCAACAAGTATTGCCAAAAGCAGAAATACATCCCATTTCGGCCTTGGAAAATTTTAACGTCAAAGAAGTTTTTAATAGAATTTTGGAATTATTGCCAGATGCACCGCCGTATTACCCAAAAGACCAACTGACGGATAAACCGGAGCGTTTCTTTGTAAACGAAACCATTCGCGAGAAAATCTTGATGCATTATAAAAAAGAAATTCCGTATTCGGTTGAGGTAGAAACGGAAGAATTTATAGAGGATGATGATATCATAAGAATCCGTTCAGTAATTATGGTTGAACGTGATACGCAAAAAGGCATCATCATAGGGCATAAGGGGAGTGCCCTAAAAAGGGTGGGGGTAGAATCACGAAGAGATTTAGAAAAATTCTTTGATAAGCAAGTGCATATAGAACTCTATGTAAAAGTGAATAAGAATTGGCGCAGTAATTCGAATCAACTGAAACGTTTTGGGTACCAATAAAAAGGGCCGGCAATACCGACCCTAAATAACTAACTAACTCAAAACTAACTTAAACTTATTGTGGAATAGGGTTGAACTTAAATTTTTGCCCTCCTACTGATGCGTCTGCCATTAAGCCTGCTTTGGGCAGTGCGAAAACGGCGACTCCATCTTTATATTTTGCATTGAACGCTATTCCTGATTTTACGGCAACTGCCGAAGCTTCGGCCCCGAATTGAAAATCACTTTGCTTAAAAGCATCCAAATCTGCTGCTGTTTCAAAAAAGATGACTTCTATAATAGCTTGTCCACCAGCTTGCAGTCCAATATTTAATTTTTTTAAATCTGCCATTCCGATAAGATTTCCATCTTCATAAACAACACCATTACCCGAAGCCCCACCAATAATAAATCCACCTTTGCCCACATTGGGGAAAATTACATAACCCGCAGAGTTTTCAAAGAAATTCTCCAGCCCGTTATCTTGTTTTAAAAGTGCTTGTTTGGCTTTCTTAGCGTCTGAAATAATCTTTTTTTGTTTGGCGTTTTGTCCGTAAGCAATTGACCCTAAAAGAAGGCTTAACACTAATGGAATAATTTTTATCGTTTTCATTTAGTTTATTTTTTATGAATTTACGTCTTAGAATGCTTGCTTAGTCGTTAAGGCCTTGTTATAAAAACTTAAAGTTTTGTTATAACTCAAATTTGACAATTATAAGGTCTCTTTATTTTTAATGTTCCAGAAGTACCTTGAGCTTTTTAGATTGTACTACCTTTGCCTATTAATTTATTGATATGGGCGCAATTGTAGCCATCGTAGGAAGACCGAATGTTGGAAAATCAACCTTTTTTAATCGACTGATTCAAAGAAGGGAAGCCATCGTGGATGCCGTAAGTGGTGTTACCCGTGACCGCCACTATGGAAAAAGTGATTGGAACGGAAGAGAGTTTTCACTTATCGATACAGGCGGTTATGTTGTTGGTAGCGATGATATTTTTGAAAAAGAAATTGACAAACAAGTAGAGCTTGCCATTGATGAGGCCGATGCCATCATATTTATGGTAGATGTAGAATCTGGCGTTACAGGAATGGACGAAGATGTGGCCAAATTACTCCGCAGAGTGGACAAGCCTGTTTTTCTGGCCATAAACAAGGTAGATAACGCCCAACGTGAGGCAGATGCTGTTGAGTTCTATTCTTTAGGATTAGGCGAATATTATACTTTGTCAAGCATTAATGGAAGCGGAACAGGGGAGCTTTTGGACGCATTGGTAAAAGTGTTGCCCGAAACCGTTGAAGACGATAGTGAATTACCTCGGTTCGCTGTTGTGGGCAGACCAAACGCAGGTAAATCTTCATTTATCAATGCCTTGATTGGCGAAGAAAGATATATCGTAACTGATATTGCAGGTACTACACGAGATAGTATAGATACGAAATACAACCGTTTCGGTTTTGAATTTAATTTGGTAGACACGGCAGGTATTCGTCGTAAAGCCAAAGTAAAGGAAGATTTAGAGTTTTATTCGGTTATGCGTTCCGTTAGGGCTATTGAACACGCCGATGTTTGTATTTTATTGTTGGATGCTACTAGAGGTTTTGATGGGCAAGTACAAAATATCTTTTGGTTGGCACAACGCAATAATAAAGGCATTGTTATTCTGGTGAATAAATGGGATTTGGTTGAGAAAGAAACCAATACGGTTCGCGATTTTGAGAAAAAAATAAGAGAAGCTATGGAACCTTTTGTTGATGTTCCTATTCTCTTTATTTCGGTATTGAACAAACAACGTATTTTTAAAGCCATAGAAACCGCTGTTGAGGTTTATAAAAATCGCTCTAAAAAAATAGTGACGCGTAAGTTGAACGATATTATGCTGCCCATTATTGAAAATAGACCACCACCAGCATATAAAGGAAAATTTGTTAAAATCAAGTTTTGCACGCAATTGCCAACACCTTATCCGCAGTTTGCATTTTTCTGTAATCTGCCTCAATATGTAAGAGAACCTTATAAACGATTTTTAGAAAATAAACTCCGTGAAAACTATGATTTCTCTGGGGTGCCGATAACAGTTTTTCTAAGGAAGAAGTAAAACTTATAACTTGTTTTTGTTGTAATTTTAAAACAAAACAAGTTTTATGAAGAAGATCCTTCTGTTTCTTTTTTTAACTCTCTGTGCATTACATTTTTGTCATTCACAAGTAAAAGATACGCTTGCAGACCCTCTTGAAAATATACATTTACATCTTAACAAAACTATTTTTATTGAAGGGGAGAGACTTTGGTTTAAGGCTTATGTTCAAAACCAAAAAACTCAATTACCTTCATTTAACACCAAAAACCTTCATGTAGCTATCTATGATGAAGATGGTAAGGAAATCAAACAGAAATTGCTGTATACTGAGAACGGAATGGCGAATGGTGATTTTGCCATAGACTCCACATTTACAGAAGAGAATTATAAGGTTCTTGCATGGACTAATTATCAGAGAAACTTTAAACAGCTCACACCTTTTCAACAACATATAAGAATAGTACAAGTAGCTACCCAGGTAGATGATGATATTGATGAAGAACTCAAAATTGAGGTCTATCCTGGAGGAGGACATTTAATAGAAGGTGCTTTTAACCAAATCGGTATTGTGCTTTCAAATAAAGAGGAGGAAAGGGTTTCTGTAAATAACTTAGAGCTTGTAGATGGCCTGGGTAATTTGGTTCGTTCCAATATTGCGACCAATTCGCTTGGATTAGGTAAGGCCGGTTTTATGGTTGAAGAAGGGAAGAAATATTTTTTGCAATGGGAAAATGCAACTAAAGGGTATTCAAAAAAGTTACTTCCGACGGCTAAACCTGATAGAATTGGGCTGAATATTGACAATAAAGGAAAGGATGATATTCTGGTAAAGCTGGTAGCCTCTAAAAGTACTTTTAAAGAGAAAGATGGCGAAAATTATTCCATCGCTTTTTATCAAGATGAATCTATTCTTTTTGAGGCTATTGAAATTATTGAAGAAGAATCTGTTATTGCCGTTCAAAGAAAATCTATGCCCTATGGTGTCAATACGGCTGTTCTTTTTGATGAGGAACTAAAACCGGTTTCTTATCGAATGTTCTTTAACCACCGAAAGGATAAAGAACGTCTAAAATCTGTAGCTATTGAATATTGCCTAAGCGATTTTGGTGATAGTATTCAAGTAGATATTATAGGTGGAAAAATTGATTTGGTGGATGCAAGTGTGAGTGTTTCTGTATTACCAAGTTCAACGAAAGCTTACGAGCCAGAAAATTCTATCGCATCTTCTTTTTTAGTGCGACCCTATTTAAATGGAACTTTAAAAGGCTTCTATTATTTTGATGATATAGATAGAAAAAAGCGTTTTGAGCTAGACAAAAGATTGTTAATTGAGGGATGGGGGAAATATGATTGGGATTCAAGAAAACTAGAGGAGTTGAAATTGAATTTTGCCTTGGAATCAGGAATTTCTTTGTCTGGAAAAGTATTAGATGCAGATTTAGCAGAAGAAAAACAAGTGTCCTTGGTTACAGATTTTTCTGGGGGGTACGCTTTTGAAGAATTAGCGAGTGATAAAAGCTTTAATAGTAAATTAAACTTATTTGCAGATGATTCTATAGGTATTTCATTAATTGGAAAAAAAGGAAAGCTAAGAAAACCAAAAGTCGAAATACAATTTCCTAAGCCAACTATTTTGTATTCAGAGATTAACAGGTGGTTAGAATTTGAAGAAGTTAGTGCTAAGGAGAAAGATGAAGAGCTTGTAGAAATTGACCAATTCTTGAGCCTTGGTAAAAGGACAATTGCTTTAGATGAGGTTGTAGTTACTGAGAAAGTAGCTCCCAAGAATAATAAGTTTCAGATTACAGCAGAAATAGAAGGAAGACTGATTTCAGATTTGGATATTAAACGAACTCCTGCAGTAGCCTCATATATAAGGAGGTTAGGTTTTTCCGTTTTAATAAGAGATGGAAAAGTAAGGGCGTTTTCAATGAGGCACCCATATCCTGAGGCGCCAATCATTATAGAAGGGATGTTAGCTTTACGCGGTGAGATTATTGGAATGCCTTTATCAAGTGTAAGAAACCTTACTTATAATAAAAGTGGGAATGGACCATTTATTTCAATTCAGCTAAATCGTAATTATGTCGCTCCAGAAAACCGAAATAAATTTATAAAGTTTGCTATAAAGAATGGCTACGTACGTCCGCAAACATATTTTACGGCAAATTACCCAGATTATACTACTTCGGTATTTAAAAATTTTGGTGCTTTAGACTGGCATGCCAATCTAAAAATAGGTTCAGAAATCCCAACTTCAATTATGATTCCTATTAAAGGGCAACGAACCATAAATTTATTTGTTGAAGGCATGAACAGTTATGGAGGTTTGTTTATGCAAAATGAAACTATAACGACCACTGAAGATTACTAATTTTCAGAAGCCATTTGAAGTTCTAAAGCCTGCTGAATTCTGTTGCCATTTTCATCAACCGCGGTTAAAAGATATTCGCCTGGTTTTGTAGTATAAATTAATTCATGAATGTTAGATGTAGAGCCGATATAGGTTTCATCTAAATACCAATGAACAGCAGTTTCTGGCCTTTGATGGGCCAATTTAAAAATAACTTCTGAAGATAAATTTCCTAAATCTCTAGGCAGCAAAACAGTTTCATTTTTTTTGGGATAAACAAATTCCATTAGGCTATTTTCTAGAGTAGAACAACCCTGTAAATAAGGAGGTAAACTTTTGTAAGTCGTGTTAGAAGAAGTATAATAGTATTCGATGCCGGTTGGCAAACTGAACCAATTTTTATAGACCATATTTTCTAAAGGATAACAAGAGGAATTTACCCTAAAGCGCTCAGATTTATCTAAAACTATCTGTTGGTGATATGGACACTGCTGCGTTTTTGAACCATTGATAGGCTGAAGTTTTTGTTCCGTTTCATCGCAAAATGAAGAAGCCAAGTAGCCACTTTTTTTACAGGTTTTTAAAGCTACCAAATCATCAAAGGGTTTTTGAAAAGAACCGCTTTTAGGTAGCGCATCCAGCATGTCGAATAATATGGGGGCGGCAGCGGTAATTCCCGTTAGGCCGGGTCGACCTTCGCCATCGGCATTACCGGCCCAAATACCGATAGCATATTTAGGAGTTACCCCCACTGCCCATGCATCTTTAAATCCAAAACTTGTTCCCGTTTTCCAAGCGATAGGTTGAGATTCGTTAAAAAACTGCCAGTTTTCACCACCTTCGGGGCGGTTAACTTCCTGTAGCGCTTTCGTCATATGGTAAATAGCGCCGGCATTAAAAACAGGGGCTTCAAATTGTTCTTTTCCAAAGGCTGGTTTATATCCCTTGATATAACTTGGTTCTACAAATTCATTTGAACGGTACGTACTGGAATTTTCCACAAAATAATTTAAAACCGAGGCACTTGACGCGTACGTTTTAGTGAGGTCCCAAAGTGAACTCTCCGCGCCTCCTAATATTAAAGCAAGGCCATAATGATTGGCAGATTTGTCGATGGATCTTAAATTGGCTTTTTGTAGTTTGTTATAGAATTTTTGAAGTCCGTAAGACCTTAATAAACGAACTGCAGGAACATTTAGAGAGCGCGATAAAGCCCTACTTGCGGGAACAACACCCGAATATTTTTTGTTGAAATTTTTCGGGTTGTAGCCGTTAATTATTGTTGGAATGTCCTTTACCAATGCATCTGGCAATAGCTGCCCCTCGTGCAGTAAAGAAGCAAAAAGAAAAGGTTTCAATGTGCTTCCGGTGCTCCGATTTTTGGTAATGATGTCCACGTAGTTGCCATGTGATTCGTCCGTTGGGGCGTTGCCCACATAAGTCAACACCTGCCGTGTTTCTACATCTAGAACTAAAATGGCAAGATTATGTATTTCATTGCTTTTTAATCGATTATGATGAATAGTGGCAATACTATTCGCTCGTAGTTGCAATGTTCTATTTATAGATGTTATAATGCGTTCTCCGGGATGTTCTTTTTTTATACGTTCGGTCAGATGCGGGGTATGGTTTGGAAGTTTAAGAGGTTTTTTAGGCAAGGGTTCTAAAAGAGCTAATTCGTGCGATGTCCGATCCAATATACCATTTACCAATAATTTATCTAGCAATCGATTACGCTTTTTTAATAACAGACCTTCATTACGTCCGGGAAATATAAGTGAAGGGGCATTAGGCAATACTGCCAGGGTTGCGGCTTGTCCCCAGCTTAGTTCATGTGCCGGAATGCCAAAGTACCGCCAAGAAGCGGTTTCCAGACCGACTACATTACCACCATAGGGTGTATGGGTTGCATATAGCTTTAAGATTTCATCTTTAGAATACTTGAATTCAAGTCGCGTAGCCATAAAAATTTCAATGGCCTTTTCTAAATAAGTCCGATTTTTATTCTTTCTGCTTAAACGAATTACCTGCTGGGTAATGGTGCTTCCACCACGTCGTGTTTTTTTACTGACATTATGTTTAACAGCGTTAAATATTGAAATTGGATTGAAGCCCGGATGTTCGTAAAAGTATTCATCTTCAAAAAGCAAAATACTTTGCTTAAATCGTTCTGGGACTGAATCCATTTTAGGGAAGCGCCATTGGCCATCATCGGCAATACGAGCTCCAAGCAAAACATTATCCGAACTAGTGACTACCGTTGAGGTAGGTGCTGTAAATAGCTTTTTAGGTAGGCAAAAAAGCCAAACCAGAAATACAACAGCAAAAACTGAAAATTTTATGCGATGTTTTTTATAGATTTTAATCAATAGCATCATACAAATTAACTGTCTGGTCGAGCGGAGCCGAGACCTAATTTCTAATGTAACATAAGCTCATATTTGGTATGTGTACATTCAAACGAACGACTTTGTTTTATCGAACCACCTTAATCCATTGTCCTTTATTTCTTGCGTAACTCGTATTATCATACATAGCCTCTACTTGGGTTCCAGGTAAATAGTAATTGCCTAAGAAGGAAGCGTTCAATTTTACAACAAATGTTTTGCTCTTTTTTGCTCCTAATCCGAAATAAAAATTGGTGCGGTCATCTCGAGTATCAATATAATCTGCCTTGCCAGAGTTGTTGCCGGAACCATCAACATAAGAGGTGTTTACAATTTCCCAACCGCTAGGTACAATTTGAGTCAATGCCAGATTTTCATAACTATCATTGGTAGTATTAAAAACGCTTACTTGCGCCTGCAGTTCCGTGCCTTGACGTAACTCGGTGACGTCAATCGGCTTACCGGTTGCATCTAAGTAACTTACCTTGATATTAAGTTTAGCTTGTTGCGCTAATTCTTGACCAACAGGAAGTTTTCCACTTTGGGTCAAGGTGGCATAAATCACATTATTTTGATTGTTTTTTACCGATAGCTGCCCTTCTTTAGAAGAAATGACGATTGAACGTTGGGCAATTGCCCTATCGGTCTTGACCGTGTTTTCTTTTCCGTTGCTGGTAAACGTGATATCAATAGCTTTTCCGCCGTTCTTGCCTACCATTTTAGCCATTGTCAGCAATGCATAAGAAGTTTCTTGGGTGCTGTACCATCTTTGCGATGAAAGGTTTTTGGCCAAAGAAATTGCTAAATCGCGCTGTTGGCTATCTCCAAGAATAACCATGGTCTCCAATGCCATGGCACGATTTCTGAATACTGACCCGTAAGTTCTATAATCATAGTTATTGGGTTTAAAATTAATGTTGGCTACCTTGGTCAATTGTTGGGCAACTTCTTTTTTGCCCACGAGGGCATAAGCGGCTGCCAAACGCCATTTAGCCTCGTTACTCAGGCTTTTGGTTTCGCGTAATCTATTCATAGCGGCGAGTTCGGGCTGTTTGGCCAAGGCTAAGGTATAAAGGCGATACGCTTGGGAAATATCGTCATTATAACTTGAGGTTTTGTTGCTCCATTGCTTAGAGGCATTTTTTTGATGCCGTAACCAATTGCTCAAGAAAGTCAATGGCAATTGATATCCTTTTTGTTTTGCCTCCAATAAAAAATGCCCGGCATATGAACTTCCCCAATCATCTGCATAGCCATATCCTGGCCAGTAGCTAAGTCCACCGTTCGGGGCTTGAAAATCACTTAATCTTTTAATGGCACTTTTTATATTTTTCTCAATTTCTTTTTTCTTGTCAAAAGTAATATCCATGACATCTGCTAAAAACAACTGCGGGAATGCGGCCGAAGTAGTCTGTTCTACGCAACCATGCGGGTAACGAACCAAATATTCCATTCGTTTCGAAAAATCCATTGGAGGTAGGGTCGAAAATTCGATAAAAGCCGAATTGGTGCCCGATGTTCCAAAAGTGGAAAAATCCATAGTTTGAGATTGATTTTCTGTTATCGTATACAACGAACTTTTTGTAGTTATCGGATTAGGGTTTTCAACATCGATTTCCGTTTCACTTGAAGCATTTTCGCCAGCACCCGAAGCGGTCACATTTATGGTCTGAAAAGATTTTGTCGGATTTACTTTAAATTCAAAATTTACAATTTGCTCACCGACAGTATTAAAAGTGATGCTCTTTGAAGTAGCACCGATAGGCTCTAATGCTTTGCCCGCATCAATATTGACCTTTACATTTTTTACTTTTTTCTCCATAGCAAAAACGGTAACGGGTATGGTGACGGTTTCTCCGGGAGATAGTTTTCTAGGAATTGAAGTCAAGACCATTAACGGTTTACGAACTGGAGTGGTTTTATCTGTTTTACCATAAGCACTCTTTTCATTACCGGCAATGAGCATGGTACGCACAGAGCCTACGTAATTTGGCATTTGTATTTCATGCGTTGCTTTATTACCTGCTTTTAAGGTAAAAGGCCCCAAATAAGAAACAACAGGCTTAAAACGCTGCGCTTTTCTATTTTTAGCACCTTCGGCAATACCGCCACCACCGATAGCGTAAATATTAGTTACACTTATTGAATAAGCGCCCATAACATCGTCAAAAATATCAAAGGTTTTTACCCCCAAAGCTTGTCGCGCATAGAAAGAGGAATGAATATCAGGTGTTTTAAACCTGGTCAAATCCAACAGTCCATCATCAACAACAGCAATGGAATAGGTCATCGGTTTTTTATTGGCTTCAGAGACCGAAATTTTAAAGCTTTTCTCTGGTTCCAGCACATCTGGCATTTGTAGTTGAGGTTCTAAGAACGTAACCTTGTCTTTTACTAAAATGGGTACTACACCATATAAACGAATAGGTAGGTCGTTGGCTACCTGACCGTGTGGCTGTAGCAGTGATATATTGATATAGGCATTTGGTGCCATTTCAGCGGTAATGGGAATGGTAGCCTTGGTTTCCTTTGCCGAAGTTTCTATCCATTGGGTGGATAGTACTTCCGAGCCGTTTTCAATACTTAATAAGGCTCTCCCTCCTACATCTGAAGGAAACGTTACTACCGCAGTTTCTCCAAGTTCATAGTTTTCTTTATCTGAAGCGAATACTAAAATCTTTGAACTTTCGGTGTCGCCAGAAGCAGGTCTTCTCCACCAGTTTCTGTAAAAATAAGCTGTTCTACCAGTGGCATGACCAGAAACTTCATCGATTACCCGAATAAGGTAGCGCCCCCCATCATCATCGGGTACATTAATATTGAATTTCCCTTTTCCATCTGCTCCTGTCGTAACCGTCATTTCTTTAAATGGCCTGTGTACGGTTGCATTCTCATATCGTGAAAGATTATCATAACCCCTGTTCCACCACCAGCGCCATTCAATCTTAAACACTTTTACTTTTAGGTTTCTATTTGCGGCAGGTTTTCCATCAGCGTTAACCGATGCCATGTCAAAGGTGGTATTCTCATCCGTTAGAAAAGAACCGTAGCGTTTTGCTTCTGGTGAACGTAACCCTACAAAATGTGAAAAGGGAGCCAGTTTTTTAGAAAATACGTCTATCGAAAAATCGCCACCACCCTCAAACACTTTAGTAGTAAAAGTGGCCTGCAGCATACCCGGGGCATTTTTATTGGCACTGATCTTTTTATCAATTGTTACCAAGCCATTTTCATCGAGCGTCGTATTCAGAAACTGTAGTTCAGTTTCGTTAAAAGTGCGAACCGGGTCTTGAAAAATATAACCTTTATAGTTTTCGAAGCCGGTGGATGTAGGCTGCAACTTTGCATTGATATCTATTTTTAGGTTTCGAGCCGGGGCACCATGCAACCATTGTACTTCCACTTTGCCCTTATTATTTTCGTTTGCTTTTAAAATATCATCCTCAAAAGCAAAGTTCACTTTTAAACGGTTAGGTTTTACAGTGGCGATTTTTAGGCTTTTATTGAATTGAGCACCACCAACAATTATTTTGGCATTCCAATTTCCGGTAGGGGCGGTTGCTTTTGTTGGGATGGGGAAGTAGTAAAAGGCCCCTTCTTTTTTTGCATAAAGTCCTTCAGAGATTTTCAAACTTTCCTCTTTGAGCACATTACGTTGTACCAATTTTCCTCTGGCATCATTGACCTCTAAAACGACCGGATGGTTTTTTGGGAGAGGATTTCCTTTATCGTCTAAAACAAAGGTCAGGTGGGCAGTATCTCCCGGGCGGTGAACCCCTCTTTCCGTATATAGAAACCCTTGAAGTCCGCTTTGTAGTTCTTGTCCTGAAACATCGAACTTGCTTAACGAAAGCGCGTGGCCATCGGCTAATTTGGCGTAGGCATAATTTCTATCTTTTTCGGCTACGGCGAAGGCCACATTTTTATTGCCGTCATAAATGGCAAAACCGTTCGCATCTGTACTGACTTCGGTCAGCAATTGCTGCTGATAATTATATAGTTTTATTTTAGTGTTGGCCTCTGGTTGTGTGCTCAAAAGATTTGTAGCAGCAAAATGATAAGAGCGATTTTTTCCTTTCTTGACGATCAAACCAAGGTTACTACCTAAAAGATTGGTGGTGACGACTCTATCGGGGTTATAATAGGCCTGACTGCATGGATTATCTTGTTCCTCCCAATTGTAATTATAGTTTCTCCAGTAATAAATTTCATTATCCCAATAACGCTCCTCTAAAAGTTGTTCCGTAGCATTTTGGCCTTCTTCTGTAACGACATAATCTTCATCATCATCGGAAGCCGTTTCACAGGTATAGTTAGCGTGTTCTTTTTTGAAACTAAATTCTATGCGATATAAAGAACCTGGATTTACCTTGATCAATTTAGATAAATCCAATGCATGTGCTTTCCAATAGCTCTGGTTTTCAGAATCGTTTTCCGTTAGCGGAATAACTTTGTATGCCACTCTTCGCCCTACCGTTCTTACATCTGAATTGTACTGCTGCGTGATATTGTTGTTTTGCAGGTATTGAAGCATGTTATCTTCAAAAACCTGAATTACCCGTACTTCGACAGCCTTCAGATTTACGGTTTCAAAATAAATTGGGGTAGCGGCCGCGTCGGGTAGAATGGTCCCCCTTGAAATTAAACGAACATTAGGTTTTAACTGTTCAAAAGAAATCCATTCCGAAAATGTGCCTTTTAAAGCATAGCCATAGGCGCTCTTAATACCTTCAAAAACGTTCACCCTAACTTGCCCTGTAATCCGATTAGAGGGATAAACTTTTAAAATATTGCCATCTGTTTCAAAACGTAGGTTTTCTGCATTTTCAATGGTTATTAAACCATTTAAATTTTGGTTTTCCTTTAGGGGTTCCGAAAAATTTAAGGTCAATGCTGCATTGGGTGAAGTTGAGGTTTTGGCATCGACCACAACAAATTTATTTAGGCCGGGAATAGTGAAGTTTTCGCTTCCTGTATTATTGGCACCTAGCTTTTCGCCGTTCCAGCTGATTTGCAATTCAGAATCGTCAACTTTTCGCTGTATACTATCAATTTTAAAGTTAAAATAACGTGCATTTTCTTCGGTGTTTTCCCATTTTACGGCAAGGGATTTGCCTTCTTGACTTACGGATACTGTCGATTTTATTTGATTGGCATCTAAAATGTCGGATGCTTCTAAAGTACCTGTTAGGTACTGTAAATCTTTGCTGTACGATTGCAGATTGCCCAGGTTGATTTTAAAATTGGGCGCAATGGTCTTAAAGCTAAAGGTGTATTTTATGAATTCACTATCTAAACCTTCGAACAGTTTGCCTAAAGCAAGGGTAGCAGTATATTCTGTATCCGGATTTAGGTATTCCGTTGGTTGAAAGGTAAGCTCCCTGCCGTTTTCGATAGCAAGCTTACCCTCAACCTCGGGCACTATCTTTAAATATTCATTGGGCAGTTCTTGGGTTAGTTCAAATTGCTCCAACTGTTTTGCCAAAACAATTTTAATTGGTGTGGCGATACTTTGTTGCCCATTGGTATGATAACTCACATAATCTTTAAACTTAAAAAGATTATCGGTACTACTGCTCTCGCTCTTTTTTTTGCAAGAGCCTAGTACAAGTAGAAAAGCGATTAGAATAACTTTTAGAAAACGACCCATGTTTACGGTGATTAAAGATTAAACGGTTTCTTCTGCCACGGCAAGATAGCCCAAAATGAGGGCAGACAGTTCACTGAAAATGGGGTTTTTGAGTTTAAAACTCTAAGTAGTTACGGACATAGCTTTACCGCTGGATGTTCTTTTAAGAATATTTTGTGATGCGCTACAAACTTGGCTTTTCAAGATGAATACTTATGAAGGTAAAAGTATTTTACACAGATAATCTACTTTTACTAGTATTGTTTTGCCCATAAATACAATGCTATTCTTATATTTCATATAAAATGGAAATAAACAAACTAGTTTGTTTATCCTTACGTTGTGCTTCATTATAACCAACCACTAACCAATGATAAAATTCTTTAGAAAAATTAGACAAAAACTACTCTCTGAAAATAAATTCAGTAAATATCTGATTTATGCGATTGGAGAAATTATACTTGTAGTTATTGGAATTTTGATAGCATTGGGAATCAACAATGCGAATGAAAATCGAAAAGAAAACAAGCTGGAACAGAATACTCTCTTAAATCTAAAAAAGGATTTTCAATTAAATAAAGAAAACCTTGAAAGTGTTCTTTCTGACAACGAAAAATATATTAGATCTGATTTAAAAATTTTAAACTTTGGGAGAGATAAATCATCCATTAAAACAGAATCTGAATTTGGCATACTGCTTGATGACTTAACCGCTCTATCAGAATTTTTTCCAACCAATAATTCATTGGATAACTTACAAAATTCAAGTAGTTTAAGTTTGATTAAAAGCCAAGAATTGAGGAATAAATTATCTTCCTGGAAACCATATGTTGAATCAATAAAAGACAAAGAAAATAATACATTGGAATTAGAACGTAAAGCAATAGATTTTATAATAAAAAATGGAAGTTGGCTAAATGTAGATGAAGCATCGAATTTTAAAGCCTTGGATAAATACACTTTACCAAAATCGAGATTTGAAGTCGATAATAGAACTTTACTAAACACTATTGAATTCGAAAATATAGTAGAGAATTTGATTATGCATAAGAATGGTTTAATTCGGACAGAAGAAAAAACATTACTATTAGTAAAAGAAATTCTCGATTTAATTGATAAAGAGATTAAAAAATAACGAAAACACAACAAAACCTATAAACAATACGGGCTTAGGTTTTAAACGCCAAAGTCTGTGTATATCTAGAATGTCGCAAAATCTTTGGGATTTCGCTTTGGACAAGAAAAAATTAAAACCAAACCAAAAGATTTCGCTATGTGCGTGGCGGAAAGCAATTTTTAAGCCGTAGCCATATTTCAGGTCAAGACATTTGAGAAAATCGAAGTTTACGATAAAAAAAGTAATTGTTGGAATTCTAATAATCGGAGTATTTGGTTGTAATTCTAACCAAAAGGAGAACAACTCGACTAAAACCTATCCAGATATTAATATTGTAGGTGCAATGAAAAATGTTATGTGGAAAGGAGAATTAAGTGAAACTATTAAACTTGATACTATTTCTAATAAAAAAGGTCTTTATGGACTTGGACCAGAGAGTTATCTGACAGGAGAATTACTTATAAACGATGGACAAAGTTATGTTTCAAAAGTCACATCAGATTCAACTATGACGGTTGAAAAAACATTTGATGTCTCAGCACCTTTTTTAGTGTATGCCAACGTGACGGAATGGGATGAAATAAAATTAGACTCAAATATTAAGTCAATTCAAGATATTGAAAGCTTAGTAGATGAGAAAACGACTAGTTTTAAAAGACCATTCGTCTTCAAACTAACAGGCGAAATATCAAAAGCAATTATTCACATTCAAAATTTACCTAAAGGAACAAAAGTTTCGTCACCAAGAGAAGCTCATCAAGGACAAACCAATTACGAACTGAAAGATGAAGAAGCAACGATAATTGGATTTTTCTCAAAAGAACACAAAGGAGTTTTCACACATCACGACTCAAATGTTCATTTACACTTAATAACGAAAGACGAAAGTAAAATGGGACACTTGGACGAAATGGAAATTGAGAATATGAAATTGTATTTACCGAAAAAATAAAGACTATGGGTAACAATAGCTAAAATTAATTGCTTCCGTCCCGATAGCTATCGGGACTAAGCGGAAATCACGCACAAAAAGTTATCTTTAGGTTCGGCTGGATTGTCCTTCGAACGAATTACAACAATGAACTTTAGCTGAGACCGTTTCACTTTAAAAAACGCGAACAGATGAAAAATTTTGAAGACCTTTTAAAAGGTGGAAATCAAAATTCATTGGTGAACACATTGGAGACGATTCTAGAAGAAACCCTACCTTAAACTAACGGAATACGACCCATTATTTAGTTCTGTGACTCTGCCATTACTAGAAAAGCTTCTGAGTTGTTCTATGCCACCACAGCAACCGTCATTTTCGGAAAGTGTGATGTCTATGGATAAATCTGCCGAAGCTTGGCCGCCAAAAGTTAGGGTGTAATTATTTTCACCTAATTGCCATGGAAAATTTTCTAGAATTAAAAGTGGTGTCCCGTCTTGGGTCTCAAAAATATTCGAAGAAATTTCACTGCTATTTTCACCAGTGATAACAAGGTCTTCTAAAGTATAAGTTTCATTTGCAAAAACATTGCCGCCATTTTCAAGTATTCTTAGTGCAAGTGATGGAGGACCTGCGCACAAAACTGTCGAACAGTCATCGATATCTTCATCACATTGAAAACACAACAGCAATAAAAAGAGAACAGGAAAAAATCTTTTAATCATCATAATTAGTGCTTTAGTTTTAAGATATAGTTTTTATGAAAAAGTTGCTTTTTACAATGAACAATTAACAATTGTAATGTAGGCTTTAACTATGGACAATGGCATACTTTACTTTTTTAATCTATTATCTAAAAGCGAAGCGGTCTAATTTCTTAATTCTACGAGCAAAGCGAGTGTTACCATCCACCTGAAGCACCGCCACCGCCGAAGCCTCCACCACCGAAACCACCACCAAAGCCGCCACTACCAAAACCACCACCCGATGAGCCCGAACGATAGCCACCGCGTCCCATATTGCTGAGAATAATAATATCCAATAAATCACCACCAATACCTCCTCTTCCGCCACGATTATTTCCTTTTCCGCCACGACCCTTTCTATTCATAAGAATAAAGAAAATGACCAAAAAGATGATAAAAGGTAAAAGAGAGTCCAGAGGAAAATCTTGGTTCGTATTAAAAGTGCGGTCTTCTTTAAATGTTCCGGATAGTACTTGAAATATAGCATCTGCCCCTTTGTCTAGGCCTCGATAATAACTTCCCGCCTTAAATTCGGGAATAATAACGGATTCTATGATGCGTTTGCTCATGGCATCGGTGAGCAGGCCTTCTACGCCATAACCCGTATTTATTGCAATTCTACGGTCGTTCTTGGCCAATAAAATTAATACGCCATTATCCTTTTTAGCTTGACCGATTCCCCATTTTTGCCCCCATTGTGCTCCTAGAAAGTTAATGTTTTCACCTTCAGTAGAGTTGATTATGGCAACAACTATCTGCGATGAAGTGCTATCGGCATATCGAATTAACTTCTGCTCCAAACGAGATTTTTCCGATGCCGAAAGTAGGTTTACATAGTCGTAAACACTGGTCTGTTTTTTAGGTTTTTCAGGTATGGTGAACTGCCCCCATGCTAAGGCGGTAAAAAATAAAGCCAGTAAAATACTAACCTTTCGAAATTGCATCGCTCAGTTCATTGGTGTCATTATGATTCCATGGAAAATGTGCCTCCAGTTCTTTGCCTGCCTTTAAAACACCTTCAACGATACCTTGTTTAAAATTACCTTTTTTAAAATGTTTTGAGATTATATTTTTGGTATCGTCCCAAAAACCCCTTGGTACCGCTTTGTCAATTCCTTTATCGCCGTAAATAACAAACTTTTTATCTACAACGGCGACATAAAGCAATACGCCGTTTTCGTCTTTTGTGTTATCCATTTTTAAAAAATGAAAAACTTGCTGTGCACGGCTAAAATGGTCGATTTTGGCCGAAGCTTCTATATGAACCCTAATCTCACCCGAAGTGTTTTTTTCGGCTTCAAGAATGGCGTTTACAATCTCTTGCTCTTCATCTAAGCTTAGAAAAGCTTCAACTTTAGACATACTTAATCAAAATTAAAATCTACATCAGGTGCATCTTCTGCCCCTGGTTTTGAACTGAATAAGGCCATGGCATCAAATCCCGCGATATTCGCTATAATGTTAGTTGGTATTTTTTCGATTTTGATATTGTATTCTCCGGCTAGGTCATTAAAACGGTTTCGTTCGACATTAATCCTGTTCTCGGTACCTTCTAACTGCGATTGCAATTCTAAAAAGTTTTGGTTAGACTTTAGGTCCGGATACCGTTCCACAGTGACCAAGAGTCTTGACAATGCCGAAGACAAGCCCGATTGTGCCTGTTGAAACGCGGCTAATTTTTCTGGAGTCAAGTTATTGGCATCAATAGTAGTTGAAGTGGCTTTAGAACGTGCTTCGATAACATCTTTAAGTGTACCACGTTCAAAATCTGCTGCCCCTTGAACCGTTTTCACCAGATTGCCGATTAAATCACTTCTTCGTTGGTAAGAGCTTTCAACATTTGCCCATTGCTTAGTAGCTTGGCCTTTCATCTCTACCAAATTGTTATTGGTATTTACGTACCACATACCGGCTACCAAGAGTAGACCAATAATTATGATTACAGGAATTAGTTTTTTCATTTTCGTAAGTGTTTAGTGTTTATTTAGAGTTGTTCTTTGATCTTTAGAAGCTCTGCCCGTATTTTTTGAAGTTTTTCGATGACTTCAAAATTAGATAGAGTTTTGTGTTTTTCTTCTTTTAAATGGATTTTGGCACCTTCTAAAGTAAACCCACGCTCTTTTACCAAATGATAAATAAGCTGAAGGTTTTTAATGTCTTGTGGTGTAAACTTTCTGTTTCCCTTTGCGTTCTTTTTAGGTTTGATGGCATCAAATTCTTTTTCCCAAAAACGAATAAGTGAGGTATTTACTCCAAATGCTTTGGCCACTTCACCAATACCGTAATATCTTTTTTCGGGGAGTTCTACGTGCATTAATCTAGAGATTGGTTTTCTTGATTAGCGTATTTGAGCATATTCTCGAACTCTATTGGTGATAAACTGCCGTAGTAGAAGTTAATAGGGTTAATCTTTTCTTTGTCTTTCCATACTTCGTAATGAAGATGAGGTGCTTCAGAACGGCCTGTACTGCCGACAAAACCAATTAAATCACCACGTTTAACCTTTTGGCCTTTGCTCACGTTATACTTGCTCATGTGCGCATAGAGACTTAAATAGCCATGGCCGTGGTCAATACGTATGTGTTTGCCGTACCCGGATGAATTGCTATCGGCCCTTGTAACAACGCCATTGCCAGATGCATAGATAGGTGTTCCACGCGGTGCGGTAAAGTCCATACCCTTATGCATTTTTCTAGCCTTTGTAAATGGGTCCGTACGCCACCCAAAACCTGATGCCATACGTTTTAAATCTTCATTTCTTACGGGTTGTATGGCAGGTATAGCTTCTAAGAATTTTTCTTTTTCCGCTGCTAATATGGCAATCTCATCTAAAGACTTTGATTGTATCACCATTTGTTTCTGAATGATGTCCAATCTTTTGGTGGCATCTGTAATAATCTTTGAATTGTTGAACCCTTCTAGGGACTTATAACGATTTATACCACCAAAACCGGCTCTTCGTTGTTCTTCGGGTATGGGGTTGGCCTCAAAATACAATCTATAAATATTGTTGTCGCGGTCTTCAATATTGGCCAAGACCTGCTCCATATTCTCCATTTTTTTATTCAAAATGTCAAACTGGAGCTCATAGTTTTCTACCTCTCTGGCCAGGGAAAGTTCTCTGGGTGTATTTAAAATATCGGTATTTAAAAGGATCAATAATCCTATAAAACCAAAAAGTGCAGAGCCCAAAAGAAAAAAGAATAGATTACGGTACCTTTTTGATTTTTTAGGTTCAATCTTTCTATAAGAAAGCGTATCGGGATCGTAATAGTATTTTACTTTAGACATGAGTGGATTTTATCCTATTTTTGGTCATTCATTTTTTTGATAACAAACAAATATAAAAATTGTTTTGTTGTATCTGTTAAAATTAATTAAAGCTTAGCTCTTAAGATGACATCGCAAAAGGTTAGAGAACAGTTTTTAAACTTTTTTAAATCGAAAGAACACACTATTGTTCCTTCCGCCCCAATGGTCATGAAAAATGACCCGACATTGTTGTTTACGAATGCGGGAATGAACCAGTTTAAAGAATTCTTTTTAGGGAATACCGTTTCAAAATCAAAACGGATTACCGATACCCAAAAGTGTTTACGTGTAAGTGGAAAGCACAATGACCTTGAAGAAGTGGGTAAAGACACCTACCACCATACGATGTTCGAAATGCTGGGGAACTGGAGTTTCGGCGATTATTTTAAAAAAGAAGCTATTCAATGGGCATGGGAACTTTTAACCGAAGTATACAAAATTGATAAGGATAGTTTATACGTTTCTGTTTTTGAAGGAAGCAATGATGCCGATAATTTAAAAATGGACCAAGAAGCTTTGGACTTGTGGAGTGCAATCGTGCCCAAAGACCGCATAATAATGGGCAATAAGAAAGATAATTTTTGGGAAATGGGCGACCAAGGTCCCTGTGGACCCTGTTCAGAGATCCATGTGGATATTCGTTCAGAAGAAGAAAAAGCCAAAGTGCCCGGTGCTTCTTTGGTAAATCAAGACCATCCATTGGTTGTAGAAATTTGGAACTTGGTTTTTATGCAGTACAATCGCAAGGCCAATGGTGAATTGGAAAATTTACCGGAAAAACATGTAGATACAGGCATGGGCTTTGAGCGTTTGTGCATGGTTTTACAAGGCGTACAATCGAACTATGATACCGATGTTTTTACGCCGCTTATTAGGGAAATAGAAACGATAACCAACCATAAATACGGTAAAGACGAACAAACGGACATCGCTATACGGGTTATAGCCGACCATATTAGGGCCGTGGCTTTTTCTATTGCCGATGGGCAATTGCCAAGTAATACCGGTGCGGGTTATGTAATACGAAGAATTTTAAGAAGGGCCATCCGTTACGGATTTACATTTTTAGATACCAAAAAGCCTTTTATGTACCGACTGGTAAAGGTGTTAGGAGAATCTATGGGCAAGGCCTTTCCAGAATTGAAAGAGCAATACCAATTAATAGAGAATGTGGTCAAAGAGGAAGAGAATTCTTTTTTAAGCACCCTAGAACAAGGTTTAGTTTTACTGGATTCTGTAATAAAATCTTCAAAGCATAACACAATCGATGGTCACAAGGCCTTTGAATTGTACGATACTTTTGGTTTTCCCATTGATTTGACCGCATTAATACTTGAAGAAAAAGGATATGGTTTAGATGTTGAAGGTTTTGAAAAGGCACTTCAGGCTCAAAAAGACCGTTCCAGATCGGCATCGGAGACATCTAAAGAAGATTGGACGATTCTTTTAGAAGATGCTGAGCAAGAATTTATAGGCTATGATAGCCTAGAGGCTAAGGTGAAATTGGTTAAATACCGAAAGGTCAGTAGTAAAAAAGATGGAGATCAATATCAATCGGTATTCAATCTTACGCCATTTTATGCTGAAGGTGGCGGCCAAGTTGGAGATAAAGGTTATTTAGAAGCTTCTAATGGAGATGTCACCTATATCATAGATACCAAAAGAGAGAATAACGAAATTATTCATTTTTCTGAGAACCTTCCAAAAGATATTTCAGGAACTTTTAAGGCAGTCGTAGATGAAAAACAACGTCGAAGAACAGAAAGCAACCATACGGCAACACACCTGCTTCACCAAGCATTGCGTGAGATTTTAGGTGAGCATGTTGAACAAAAAGGTTCTGCGGTGCACTCAAAATACCTAAGATTTGATTTCTCACACTTTTCCAAAGTGACAACAGAAGAGCTACGTGAAGTGGAAAATTTTGTAAATGCGCGCATTGAGGGGCACTTGCCTTTTGAAGAAAATAGAAACGTTCCGGTGAAAGAAGCCTTGGCCCAAGGTGCCATGGCCTTATTTGGTGAAAAATATGGTGATACGGTGCGCACAGTTCGTTTTGGGCAATCTATAGAACTTTGCGGAGGTACGCATGTGAAGAATACTGGAGATATCTGGCACTTCAAAATCACCTCAGAAGGTGCTGTGGCATCAGGTATTAGAAGAATTGAAGCAATTACCTCAGATGCTGTAAAAGACTTTTATTTTAAGAACAACAGGACGCTTTTTGAGGTTAAGGATTTGTTGAACAATTCACAAGATCCCGTAAAGGCGGTTACCGCTTTACAAGAAGAAAATGCCCAATTAAAGAAACAGGTCGAAGCCTTGTTAAAGGATAAGGCCAAAAATTTAAAATCGGAGTTGTTAAATGAACTAACCGATTTAAATGAGGTAAAGTTCTTGGCAAAAAAGGTGGATTTAGATGCTGCAAGCATTAAGGACCTGTCTTTTGAAATGGGTCAGAATAAAGAAAACCTTTTCTTGTTGTTAGCATCCGAAAAGGACGGCAAAGCCATTCTGTCCTGCTACATTTCTAAAGAATTGGCCTTTGAACGCAATCTTAACGCTGGTACTATTGTTCGTGAGTTAGGCAAGTATATTCAAGGTGGTGGTGGGGGTCAACCTTTCTTTGCCACTGCGGGCGGTAAGAATCCAGCGGGAATTCCGGAAGCATTGGAGAAGGTACAAGTGTATTTAAAGTAAATAGAAAGTAAAATTGACATGAAAAAGTTTAGGATGTTATTTTTGACCCTTGTGTTTGGTATAGCCTTACTTAACTGCTCATCATCCGATGATGGTTCTGGTGATGGTGAATTTATTAGGGCAACGGTAGAAACGCTTTCTTTTGAATCTTCTAACAGTGCAAATGGGGCCACAGCTTCGAAAATAGACGGGGGAGAATTCGTAACGTTTATTGTTCAAGGTTTTGATGAAGCAGGAAATAGTATAGTAATCGTAGTACCTGAATACGAAGGTCCTGGAACGTACGGCCTAGGAAATAACAATGGTAGTTTTTCTGGGTCTGGATTGTTTGCAGATTTGTCTTCTGCTTGGAGTTCGACGAACGAAGGAGGCACAGGTTCCATTACGATACTGACCGATAATGAGGAGACAACCGGTAGTTTTGAATTTCTTGGGGTAGATGCCAATGCACCGAATTCTACGAAAAATGTAACTAGCGGTAGTTTTAGGGTCAGGTTTTAATAATTGCCGAAAACATGAAAAAGGTACTTGCAGGGGTCGTTATTACATTAACCGTTATTCTAGTGTATCGTTCTTGCGTTAATGATGCCAATGACGAGACTATTCTGCAAGAAAACTCCATGCTCATCGAGCAACAAATCAAAAATGTTTCAAAATTGATTGTTACCGAGGGGCATTTTGCTGAGGTCTATACCTATGCAGATTCTAAAGAACTATTTGGGCCCTTATTAACTGCCGATAAAAAAGCTTTGGTCGTTGTCAATGCAGATGTCACAATAGCCTATGATTTAAGTAAGATTGATTTTGAAATAGAAAAGGAAACCAAAACGCTTAGAATTAAGAATATCCCGGAGCCTGAAATAAAAATCAGTCCAGACTTTGAGTATTATGATGTAAGTGCCGATTATTTAAACCAGTTTGAGGCATCGGATTACAACAAAATCAAAAGAAATGTCAATGCTTCATTACTAAAAAAAATTGATGCTTCTTCCTTAAAAAGTAATGCTCAAAATAGACTGCTTAGCGAACTTTCTAAGTTGTTGGTGTTGACCAATACTATGGAGTGGACCTTGGTTTATAATGATACTCCCGTAGAAGATTTAAGTATTTTTAACCAAAATTTGGTCAATTAATTCCAGTCCGTCATCAATCAAATGACCCACTTTTGGGTTTTCTAATTTCACTGTTTCCAAGTGCTGTAAAATTGCTGCAGCGAAATCAGTGTCATTACCGATTTTTGCCAACTCATATAATTCTACAGAAAGCAACCAATCTTTTGGGTAGTGCTCTTTCAGTTCTTTGAAGACTTTATTTCTAGAAATAGTAGTGTTGGTGCCTTCTCTAAACTCCCTTATTTGCTGGTAGTATTGTTGTAATTGTAATCGCTCTAGGTCTATTTTCGATTTGTCTTTTCCACCGGGAGTCAACTCATGCGAAACCAAATCAAAGCTATTTAAATCTGCTGGGCCGTTAAAGGCCGAAACAATCTTTTCACCGACCGCCATATGATAGAGCCCCCATTCAGGAAGAAACAAAATTGTGCCATCATGGGTGACTTTGCAATCTTTAAAGGTGATTAAAATGATTTCTCCTCTCAAGTTTCTTGTACCGGTCACAATTTCTCCACTGACGATGACACCACCTTCGAATTCTAAGGAAACCCGTTCTCCTTCATAAATCTTGTAGGCTTTTAAATCGCGAGGGCCCATATCTTCAATAGGAAGATTGATGCCCCTTAATTTTCCAATAGGGCATCCAAAACCATCGGAGTGATTTTTGGTACTATGGCCGACCAATTCCTTTTCTCGGTAAGAAAGGGCGGTTTCCCCTTTTGTTCTAAGGTAGATAGGTTTTCCGTCGTGTTCGAGAAATGTATCAAAAATACCGGATATCTGTATTCCTGTGCTCAGCTCAACGGTTCCTAACGCTCTTGAATGCACTAATTTCTTTAATCCTTTGAGTCCCCCGGTGCGCAGCGCCATGGTATTTGCAAAATCTTCCAGCACCTGATTTAAAAATGCAAAATCAGGAGTAACAAAAAGTTGTGGTTGAGGTTTGGTAATATCAAATTCTTTATAAGTAGCTTCAATGGAATAAGGTAGTTTTTTCACATCATCGGTCATGCACCAAGCACTTTCTCCGATGCTGGAAAGCAATCCTGCACCATATATTTTAGGGTTTTCTACCTTTCCGATAAGTCCGTATTCAACAGTCCACCAGTGAAGATTTCGTATGAGTGCCATTTCACTGGGTGTGCCCATATTCTCTTGAAGGTATTCGATATGTTTTTCCGCCTTTTCAATTTCTTCAAGCGGAGTGCCTTCAGCTTCTTTGATTATTGATAAATGCCGAACCGCCTCATAGAGTTCGTAATCTTTTGCACTTGAAATAGCCTTACACCCAATTTCTCCAAAACGTCGCAAATACTCTGCATATTCAGGATTAGCAATAATAGGGGCATGACCGGCACCTTCATGAATAATGTCCGGGGCAGGAGTGTATTCAATGTTCTCCAATTGTCGAATATCAGAAGCGATAACCAAAACATTATATGCCTGAAATTCCATAAATGCGGAAGGAGGAATAAAGCCATCGACGGCAACAGCTGCCCAGCCAATTTCTTTAAGAATACGGTTCATGCCATACATATTCGGAATATGGTCTATGGAGATTCCGGTTTTCTGTAATCCTTCGACATAAGACTTATGGGCCACTCGGCTTAAGTAATCTACATTTTTGCGCATAACATAGCGCCAAACAGCTTGGTCTATGGCAGTATAATCCTCATAGTTCTGGGGTTTTATATATTGCCTTAAATGTTTGGGCAGTTTATCTAAAATGGGATTGCTTTCGTACGTGCTTTCCATGGCCTATTTAGTTAAAAAGAGGGTTAGCATAAATAATAACAAACCAATTTTTACTTCGTGTAAAAAGCGTTTATTTCTAATAAAGATAGGTTTAAAGGATTAATTATATTCATAAAGAAAATTTAAAGGTAAAAATTCCTTTTTTAAGATATATTTTTAGGAATTAGTGTTAATTTTAGAAAAAGAATTAACAGAATACAGGAAAAATTGAAGTACGATGTTGGATAAAGTCGATAGAGCTATCTTAAAAATTTTGGAAAAAGACTCAAAAACAGTGGCAAAAGCCATAGCTGAGCAGCTTAATCTCACGAAAACCCCGGTGTATGAAAGAATAAAGAGGTTAGAGAATGAGGGATATATTAAAAAATACACTGCAATTATCAGTAAGGAAAAGATAGAACAAAGTATTACCGTTTTTAGTTTTGTTTCTCTTGAAGCGCAAAAAGGAAGCCTTATGGATGATTTTCTGCAGAAAGTGTATGAATTCAGCGAAGTGACCGAATGCTTTGTGGTCGGTGGGGAGTTTGATTTTTTGCTAAAGGTGGTCGTTAAGGATTTGGATGCCTATTATGATTTTGCAAAAACAAAAATTGCCTCCTTAGAAAATATTGGTGCTGTAAAAAGTGCTTTTGTTCTAAACGAAGTAAAGAATACTAATTCGTTTCCTTTATTGTAGTAAAAAGGTAAATAATGAGGCGAAGTCGTTGTATTAATTTGCTTTAAAACACTCAAACTATCTAATACAACTACTTCGCTTCAACTTAACTAAGTCTTAATTCGCAGCTAACGCCGGCGGATATGCTTCAAGAATTTGAGATACAAATTCTTTAATACGTTCTTCTTTCTTTTCAATATTTGTGGTATTGTTCAAAGTGCCGATACCACGCCCTTGCCACACCAATTCTTTGTTTTTAGAATCGATGAGGTCTATGTAAAGTGAACCTTCGGTTCTTGTGCTAACATTGCTGCCGCCCCAGCCAAAACCAGGACCCCAGCCCCAGCCTCCCCAGCCGAAACCGCCCCAACCAAAGCCACCCCAACCCCAGCCACCCCAGCCGAAATTGTTGTTGTAAACATCAACTTGTTCACGCTCTTTTGTAAAGATGCTCACTAAAATATCAGGATTTTGAGATTTGGTAAAACCACGAGAAGCCATCTCGGTATCAATAGCCCTTAAGATTCGTTTTTTGTCAAGATCTGAAATCTGGGCCTTGTCGATACCTGTTTTGTAAAACGCATAGGTTTTATACTCTTTAAAGTCAGTTTCACGATCATAATCTGAAGCTACACGCACCGAAACGCATGAACTTAAAAAAACTAGGACCAATAACGGTAGGGCAAGAAATTTAATTTTTTTCATATCAATTTTTTTTAAGTTAAACCAAAATCCACATCCAAATAACCACAAAGACTATGCCGAAAATACCGGGTTTTTATCTTGAATTGGTTTTTTTGTCATATCCATAGGGGCAATGTCTGCAGCCACTTTCACAACAATATCCGCGTTTAAGATGAAACTGTTCAGTAAATACTTTGTATCCTTCCGGAGAAAGGTAAAAGTCACCCTCTTCAAGGGGTATTAGTTCTTTCATTTTTCACAGCTAAACAATACGATAAAGTTACATTTTTTGGGCGTAAGAAGTAGAATGGGCAAAGTGAGCAATAGGTTATCCACCGATATTGTTAGTAACAACAACGAATATTCTTACAATTGAACGAATTGAACTAATATATTTGAATATCCCTCGTTTCAAAGAAATAGCAAATGGTTTTAGTATTTAAACATTTTTTTCGCAGAAACTACGTAGGCCTTACCCTTTGGCCCTTCATCTTTGTAAAAGAGGATGGTCTTAAAGAAGATGTGGTTTTAATAAATCACGAAAAGATTCACTTAAAACAACAATTGGAACTTTTTATAGTGCCGTTTTACATTTGGTACGTTGGGGAATGGCTTTTTAGAACGGTATTGTACCTAAATACCTACCGCGCTTACCAAAACATCTCTTTTGAACGCGAAGCTTATGCCAATGAAAAGGATCTGGGGTATGCGCAACGCAGAAAACCCTACAGTTTTTTAAACTATATTTTTCGGCCATAACTTTTGAAGGTAGAAAATCAAAAAATTGATTTAGCACTGCTACGTGAAAAAGAAATCACACTTTTCGTGAAGCGTGAAGACGCCATTCATCCACTTATTTCTGGAAATAAATACCGTAAGCTTAAGTACAATATTAAAGAGGCCAAGTTATTGGGCAACGATACCCTCTTGACTTTTGGAGGGGCCTATTCCAACCATATTGCGGCCACGGCCTGTGTTGGCAAAGAATACGGATTTAAGACTATTGGTATTATTCGAGGAGAAGAACTTTCGGGTAAATGGGAATCAAATCCAACCTTGGCCTTAGCAAAAGAACAGGGCATGCATTTTCATTTTGTTTCTAGAGAGAACTACCGTGAAAAAGAGGAACCTTATTTTCGTAATGAACTTCAAAAGCAATACGGAAGCTTCTATACCATTCCTGAAGGTGGCACGAATGATTTGGCCGTAAAAGGCTGTGAAGAAATTCTAAATGATAAAGACAAAGGGTTTAATGTAATTTGCAGCTGCGTAGGCACCGGAGGAACTTTGGCCGGCTTGAGCAATAGCGCAGCACAAAATCAGACGGTTTTAGGTTTTCCTGCCTTAAAGGGTGATTTTCTAAAAAACGATATTCGTAAATTTGCCAAGAATGAGAATTGGAAATTGATTTCTGACTATCATTTCGGTGGTTATGCCAAGATTAATGCCAATTTAGTGGCCTTTATCAATAATTTTAAGAGGGAAGCTAAAATTCAATTAGACCCTATTTATACGGGTAAAATGGTTTACGGTCTTTTTGATTTAATTGCTAAGGATTACTTTGAAAAGGGTACAAAGATTTTGCTAATCCACAGTGGAGGGCTACAAGGCATTCATGGCATGAATATGGTATTGAAAAAGAAAAATTTACCGCTATTACAATGATAAAACGTTTAGGATATCTCCTTTTGGCTTTCACTTTGTTGGTTGGGTGCAAGGCAAAAAAGCGAACTACTTCAGGCACTAAAGTCGCTACAACAGAACAAAGCAGAGGAGTTTATAAACCGAATAATGGAATTGAGGGGACTAAATTCAATAAGTCAGAATTGTATCCACTACCGGCAGACTCAGGTAAGTTTGTAAAATTTCCTATCGCTTCTACAAGAGAATATATCGAAGAATTTGCCGAGATGGCCCAATATGAGATGCGGGCTTTTGGGATACCTGCAAGTATTACACTTGCGCAAGGTATTTTAGAAAGCGGTTCTGGTAAAGGGGCACTAACCCAAAAAACAAATAACCATTTCGGAATTAAGTGCCACACAGGTTGGCAGGGGGAGTATGATTTTCATGATGATGATGCTAAAGGGGAGTGCTTTAGAAAGTACAACCACCCTATGTTTTCGTTTCGAGACCACAGTATTTTTTTGGCTTCACGTTCTCGCTATCGGTTTTTATTCAATTATCGCAGAGACGACTATAAAAAATGGGCCTATGGTTTGCGCAAGGCAGGCTACGCTACTGACAAACAATATCCACAAAAGCTTATTGCACTTATAGATAGGTATGATTTAGATGCCTATGACGAAGAAGTAGTGCGCAATGGCCTTGATGCCGTAAGGCAACCTAAACAATACGAAGTGTTTACCCATGTAGTAGAAAAAGGTGATACGCTCTATGGTATTTCAAGAAAATATACCATTTCGGTAGAAGAGATAAAACAATTGAATAGTCTTACCGATAATAACATTTCCATTGGTCAGGTTATTAATTTAAGAAAGGCGAAAAAGAAATAAAACTTAAAAACCCGTCAATTCGAGTGCTTCAATATTAGTTGAAGCGTATCGAGAATAAGATTTTAAACAAAAGCGTGGTTCTCGATACAAAATTCTTTTAGAATTTCACTCGAACTGACATACAACAAATAAACTTACATGCGATACCAAAGGAGCAGTGCACTATTTGCAGAAGCTAAAAAATATATTCCTGGTGGGGTAAACTCACCGGTTAGGGCATTTAAAGCTGTTGGGGGCGACCCTATTTTTATAAAAGAGGCGAAAGGTGCGTATTTGTTTGATGAAGATGATAACCGGTACATAGATTATATTGCTTCATGGGGTCCGCTAATTTTAGGGCATGCGCACCGACCTGTTTTGGATGCCGTTATTGAAAAAGCCAAAAAAGGCACCTCTTTTGGAATACCCACCCAGATTGAAACCGAACTTGCCAAATTAGCGGTAAGTATGGTGCCCAACATTGATAAGATTCGATTTGTAAATTCAGGCACCGAGGCTTGTATGAGCGCTGTGCGCTTGGCCCGTGGTTATACTGGAAAGGATAAAATCATCAAGTTTGCAGGTTGTTATCATGGCCATTCTGATTCGTTTCTGATTCAAGCGGGCAGTGGTGCGGTAACTTTTGGTAGTCCAAATAGTCCCGGTGTAACACAGGGAACGGCAAAAGATACTTTATTGGCGAATTATAATGATTTAGAAGGCGTGAAAACCTTGGTCGGGGCCAATAAGGGGGAAATCGCTGCTATTATTATCGAGCCTGTAGCTGGTAATATGGGTTGTATTATTCCTTCGGATGAGTTTATTAAAGGACTAAGGGAACTTTGTACGCAAGAAGGAATTTTATTGCTTTTTGATGAAGTGATGACGGGCTTTAGACTTGGTAAAGGCGGAGCGCAAGAAGCTTTGGGTATAGATGCTGATATTGTTATGTTCGGTAAAGTTATTGGTGGTGGTTTACCCGTTGGTGCTTTTGCAGCTAGAGCAGAAATTATGGGTCATTTAGCTCCTGAAGGCCCAGTATATCAGGCAGGCACCTTAAGTGGAAATCCACTTGCTATGAGTGCCGGCTTAGCCATGTTGACCGAGCTGAATACCAAACCCGAAACGTTTACGAGTCTTGCAGAAAAAACAGAATATTTACATAAAGGCATTGCAGCGGTTTTGACCGAAAAAGGAATTACGCACCAAATCAACCGTTTTGGCAGTATGATTTCAGTACATTTTTGTGATGAACCGGTAGTAGATTTTAAATCTTCTGCAAAGGGAAGCAATGATACCTTTAAAAAATACTTTCATGGGATGTTGGATCAAGGTATTTATTTGCCTCCCTCAGCTTTTGAGAGTTATTTTTTGAACGACGCAATCAGCTATGCCGATTTGGATAAGACTATTGAGGCGGTAGGAAAAGTATTTTAGCCTTTTCTAAAGCTCTTTCATTCTACCATCATCGAATAAACGAAACAATTTATCCTTTTCGATAAGCAAGCCTTCTGAGGATTTATTAGGCCAATTTTTATGATAATCTTTAGGATGCGATACATCAATGGCAATTATTTTACCATTGAAAAGAGTCCTTACCTTAGACTGTATAGTATGCCCCACTATTACTCTTTTTGACTTAAACGTATTTAGTCCGGTTTCTATTTGTTCTTGGCTCAAATTATCTTTAAAATACCCTCTGTACCAGTTAGGTCCTTTATTTGAGGAGGTTACCAAGGTCTCAAGATTCTCCTTTGTTTTGGGATATGGAGCCTTATAGTAGTTTTTTCTAATAAGGTTATTGATTTCTTCAAGATTGGTATTGCTTTTTGCCAAATCAGGATGAATACCTCCATGGACAAATAAGTTTCCATTAATACGCTCTAGGCTATTTTTACTCGATAACCATCTTCCCAGTACAGAATTCATACTATATAAATCTGCTTGTGTTTTACCCAATATGCCAGCAACATATGTATATTTAGGTGAAGCGGCACCGTAATCACCGTACATGTTTTTTAACTCATGGTTGCCAATAATAAAATGAACCTTTCCACCTTGTTTGACAGCTTCTTGTTCCAGTTTAAAGATAAACCAAAGCACCTGCGTAGCAGAAAATCCGCGATCGATAAAATCGCCAACCAAGACTAAATGTCCTTTGCCAAATGTCCAATTCAGATTTTTATCTATAACAGCGTTGTTGATCAAAAAATCTCTAAACGTTTTGTAACCACTTTCGATATCAGATATAGCTAGTATTTTTTGCTTATCGTTATAGCTTGATGGCGGTATTTTAAAATCGGAATTAATTGTAAAGCTAAATGAAGTAGAATCAAGTGAAAAATGCGATTGGGCAAGAATAGGAGTATTTATAGCATACTTTTTCTCATCTAGATAAAAACCGTCGTCTTGATTTCCTTTAACATATTTCACATGAATTATGGAATCATTTTCATAGAAAGCATAAGGTCCTTCATTATTCCAATTTAATTTTGATTCATTATCATCATAATGTAATCCACCTCCGTTGGCAACTAGCCCTATTCCAAAAAGTATAGGAACAATTATAAAAAAGGTGAAGGCGATATGTTTTAAATAACGTAATACTCGTTTTCTCATGATGCTCGTTTTTTGATTGAATTATTTTGAAACAAACCTAGGGGCTAAATTGCTGATAGCGAAACAAGTGTGACCAAACTACCTAGTTGGGGGATACACAGTGCATACAGCGTACCCAATAACCTTTAAAGTAGCAAATGTTACGTTCATCACGGTAATTCAACTGTTTGTCAACTTCGTTGGTTACCACGTATTATTCTCTTAATATTGAACTATGTTTCAATCAAAAACCATCAAATGGGTAGTGCTAATTGTCGCTGGCGTTGCAATTTGCGTTTTTGCTTTGTATGATTATGAGTTAGAAGCCAGCTTATTGACTTTTGCCTTTGTAACTATTCTAGTTATTTATGGGATAAGATGGATGATCAAAGAAATTAGATTGATAAGCGAGTTAAAAAATGAAAGAGCAAAAGCGGAACTGTTACATTTAAAAAGTCAGGTAAACCCTCATTTTTTCTTCAACATTCTAAATAATTTATACGGTTTAGTAGATAAAGATGCCAAAAAGGCGCAAGCGCTAATATTACGGCTTTCAGATATGATGCGTTATGGAATCTATGAAGGTGAAAAGGAGAGTGTCATGCTTAAAGATGAAATAGACTATCTAAAAAATTACATTGAGCTTCATAAAATGCGTTACCATAAAAACATTGACGTACGTTTTGAACTTGAGATTAAAGATGAGGCCCTATTGGTAATGCCTTTATTGTTTATAATTCTGCTAGAAAATGCTTTTAAACATGGTGTAGAGAATTTGACCGAAGGAGCGTACGTATATTTAGAATTGGGTTCTGATGAGAAAGAAGTAGTGTTTAAAGTAAGTAACAATTTTGATAAAGATGCTCCAAAGACTACATCTGGCATAGGTTTAAAGAATTTAAAAAGACGATTAGAACTGTCTTATCCAAACATGCATTCACTAACTTTTAATGTCACTAAAGATGTGTATACAACACAATTAAGACTGCGACTAAAATGATAAAATATATAATTGTTGATGACGAGCATATAGCCCATGATATCATAAAGGGTTATTGTGATATGTTGCCAAATATGCAATTGGTAAAAAATTGTTATGATGCATTTGAAGCTATTTTTTGTTTAAACGAACAACACGTAGACTTAGTTTTTTTGGATTTAAATATGCCAAAGTTAAAAGGGTTCGAATTTCTAAAAACACTACAGAAACCGCTAAAAATAATAGTTACTACAGCTTACAAAGAATATGCTTTAGAGGGCTATGAGCTTAATATCGCAGACTATCTACTAAAACCCTACAGCTTTGAACGTTTTATAAAGGCAGTAAATAAAGCGATGTATATTCCCGAACAAAAAATCGTTTCAGTTGACCCATCTTCTAATACAATAAAGAGCAGTATTTTTTTAAGAAGTAATAAAAAATATGTTCAAGTAGTAATCGATGAAATTCAATATATCGAAGCAGCAGGAAATTACACGCAGGTAATACTGTCGAATGAAAAGATTTCAATTCGTGAGAAAATATCATCTTTACTACTAAAGCTAGATAGTACAGCTTTTATTCAAGTACATAAATCTTTTGCGGTAGCCATAAAACATGTTAAAAGTATTGAAGGGAATAGGATAACAATGGGGAAAGATATTGTACCAATCGGAAAGTCATTTAAACTAAATATTAATCAATTATTGAAGTAATTCATCGGTTAGACTTTTTTATTTGATTTGAATAAAATCAAACCAAAAACAACTCCGCAGAGAATAAAGGTTCCAAGCATAACATAATGAAACCAAAAAGGTTCTGCGCCTTCAAAATCACCTTTGGCCCTGGCTAAATAGGTAATAAACATCACTAAGCTTACGTAGTAAAAATAAACCAACTGCCAGCCTAATTTTAGTTTGTGCAATACCAAAGGAGCTAAAACTATCATCAAATACGCCAAGGCACCACCAGTCAATTTCACTGGCACAATGGGAATATTATTTAAAATTACATTGGTAGCTAAAAATCCAAAATGGATAACATGCACAACAGCAAAGAGTAGCAGCCAATTTTTTAATTGTGTATTCTCTTTTATCGGTTTAGGATGCCCAAAAGCAAACAGATAAAAAGCGATTAGAAAAACAAAAGCGGATAATCTGCCGGAATATCGTGCGGCATGCCTAAAGGTTTCTTGTAAAGAGGGCTGCATTAGATAGCAGACCAAAAAAAGTGTAAGTTCAGCTAAAACCCCAATAAGGAGTAGTTTTTTAACTGGATTTTTCATTTTCAGGTTTGGTTGGTTAATTAAAGATAACAGATTAAATATTGTTTTAAAACCTAGTTTTAAATAAGCTCAGCAAACCGAAAACGGGCCCTATTGCCAATACCATATAAAGATAGGGTAGCGCAATAACCGCTTGTAAAGCACCCAAGAGCTGTAAGCTTGCAATGGTAATAGCAAAACCAATACAATTAACAATGGTCAAGGCCGTGCCTTTAAGGTCTGTCGGGGCATTTTGTGCCACAAGGGTCGAAAATAAGGGCGAATCTGCAATCACCACCATACCCCAAAATAAGAGAAATACTATAAAAATCGGTGTAGGAGCATGGAGCAATAGCAAGGGAGAAATTAAACAGCAACAACCGGATAAAAACAAAGAAATGGAGGCAATGCGTTTTACGCCTTTACGCTGCGAAATATAGCCCCCAAGCACGCATCCCAATCCACCAATGGCCATCACCCAAAACGACCAGAATGAAACAGGAAAGGTGTTAGTGCCCTGTAATTCGGCGTGGAAGCCAAGCAACAAGGGAACAAAGGCCCAGAAGGTATAGAGCTCCCACATGTGTCCAAAGTAGCCAAAGGCCGCAGCTCGAAAATCTTTCTTTTTGAAAACGAAAAAACAGGCGCTTAGGTCAATTCGTTGCCCTTGTTTTCGATATGGACCATTAGGAACGAACAGTATCATAAGAATACCGCCCAAAACGGCAAGGGCCGAGGTGGCATAGATTACATATTGCCATTTAAATACAGCGGCAAGCCATTTTAGCAAATGCGGAAACGCGGTTCCTAAAACCAATGCGCCGACCAAAAAACCAAGGGCCTTCCCCAGTCCTTTTTCATAATAATCTGCGGCTATTTTCATACCTACGGGATAAATACCTGCCAAGAAAAAGCCGGTAAAAAAGCGGAATAAAAGTATGCTGGTCGAACTATTGCCTTCCCAAACAATACCCAGATTAAATATCGCTCCCAAAATGGAGCTGACCAAAAATACTTTTGAAGGTGAAAAACGGTCTGTCAAAGTAAATAAGGCAAAGAGTAAGGTACCCACGATAAAGCCAAATTGTACGGCAGCGGTAATATTACCTAGTCCATTTTCCCCAAAATCAAAATGGGCGATGAGTGAAACCATAACCCCATTCCCCGCAAACCATAAGGAAGTGCATAAAAATTGGGCGATTACAATGATGGGTAAAATGTGTTTTGGTATGTTCAAAATAACCTAACTATGCTTAAT
The DNA here is from genome assembly GCF_055693185.1 of Croceitalea sp. W27. NCBI lineage: Bacteria > Pseudomonadati > Bacteroidota > Flavobacteriia > Flavobacteriales > Flavobacteriaceae > Croceitalea > Croceitalea sp. W27. Next base: position 1,594,264 of record NZ_CM146327.1, on the reverse strand, counting down.
GCGTTGAATTTACAAGGAATTCAAAAAATGGATATCTAAACATGCCTAAATTTTTGTTCGGTATTACCGTTTTAACTGGTATACAAAGCATGCAACATCATTAAAAATACGTTCTTCAACAAATGTAAAACCTAACCTTTCATAAAACCTATGGGCTTTGGTATTTGTTTTTAAAGGGTCGATTATTATTTTGGTCACCTTTGGGTCGGCAAAACATTTTTCGATGGCCAAGTTCATCATTTGCGTACCATACCCTTTGCTTAGGTTAGCTTCTTCGCCAATCCAGATATCCAAGGCGCGTAGGTTTTTAGGAACCTTGCCCCAATACTGCGTTTCTTCTTCATAAGGGTCTATGATAACGATGCAGCCAATAGGCTCGCCGTTGCGTTCTGCGATTAACTGTTCACGCCAAGATGGGTCAAAGTTTAATTCTTTTTCCCAGTCCCAATCGTCATCTGGGTCCGCGTCTTTAACATGTTGTTTTGTATCCCAATATTGCAGTAATTCTAAATCTTTAGGGGATGCAGGTCGCAGCGAAATCATTAGTATTTTTTTAGGGATTATATCCGCCAAGGCGGATTAATTCTGTTCTCACCTGCAAAATATAAAATAAGTTGATTGCCATCTGGGTCTTTTAAACGTGCTTCGCGCCATAACCACGATTTGTCGTTGGGCAATTCGTCAAAAAGAATTCCTTTTGCTTTTAAGTCGTTAACACGATCATCTAAATCATCACACTCAAAATACACGTAGATACCATCACCTTTCGGAAGTTCTTCCACCAAATGCACGGAGAAGGTAGCCTTGCCATTGGGGCAAACAAAACGTGCATAATGGGGTAGTGCTTCCACAATGAGCTCTAAACCTAAGGTCTTATAAAAAGCAATAGCTTTAGGGATGTCAACCGATGGAACTGTAATTTGGTTCAGATTCATAATATCTCGTGTGAAACACTAAGATAAACAGAATCTACCCATTGGTTCATTTAGTTACATTCAGGAACATCGCCTTTAAGGGTCATAAGGGTATAGGCTGTTTCATAGCCAAGTTTATGCGCTCTCCATGTTTTCCATTCTCCTGAAGATTGGTCCATGGGTTCCATGCCTAAATCACACCTGCCCGTTAATAAGGTGCACATATAAGCACCGGCGGCCTTATCAAGGTCTCTGCTCATGTGCCAGCTGTCACGGTAAGCAGATGTTGCAATGTTCAATTCTTTCATTTGGGCATATAATGCTCGAATTGGTATCGCCCTGCCCGTAGGCAATTCGTTTTGGCGAACCATATACAAGGCTACGCCTAAATCTGTACCGTTTTCATTTTGTGAACCTCTTTTGTCAATACCGTAGCGCATAGTTGTATTTCCTGTAGCGGAACCATCTTGCATCGGAAATCCGAATGAAAAATCGAACTTAGAAGCGTCTATTTTATAGCGTTTGTTAGCTTCAAAATTGGTATTGGCCCTCCCCATATTAAAATCTACTAGGGGTGCACCATCTCTCTCTAATTGGGTCTGGTCATCTTTGTTGATGACCCAGTTAAGCCCGCCCATTATCCCATTTTCTGAACTTGTACCTGTGTGGTTATATCGCAGTAGGCTTTTATCGATATCACAACTTTTAAAGGGAGAAGTGAAATTAAACTCGCCTGAAAAATGACTGGCCGTTCTTGCATTTTTTGTGCTGGTTAAAGCTTCATCTGCAATAACATCGTTAAAAGTATACGCCGAGGTAGAGGCACTCTTATCATATAACTGAGCATAGATTGAAGCTGCAGTTAAGTAAGCACCATTTGGGGAAGGATGTACATTGTCTTCATCTTTAAGACTGCCTTCCAGATTACCCCAAGCTAGACCAGCAGGTACAACTTCTAGGTCTACTTTGGCTCCCGAAGCGGTGCGATAGGTAAATTCTTCAAAACTTGAAATGGTTGTGGTCTTCGCTTCGTCTTTTGGCCATGGCAATACTAAAAGGGCTTTTGCACCACCCTCAATAACTGTTGCTGCAATCTGGTTTACCCCTAGGGAATAAAATCCGGGAGTTTTCGAAATAATATAAGGGTCCGACGCCATAATTACATAATCCCAGTCTTTTTCACCGTCGCCTTTTAGGTTCGAAATGCGTTCCGCTTGCCCTTCTGGCCAATGATAATATTGGAATAGGGAATGGGTATAATAGGTATAATCAAATTCATTACCACCTGAACCAAGAGCCGTACTCAGGGCTTTTGTGTTATAAATATCCTCGTAGCTAACGTTTACAGCGGCAGTAATAGTGGCGTCTTGAGATAAAATGCTATTTAGTTCTTCTGCAGCGGTATTTAAAGAAAAGGCCGCCACATCAGATTGTATCGACCTGCTCGATCCAATTAAAAGAATATTAAGTTCGCCGTCATTATTGATATCCGCATTAAAATTTTCATCAACAGGGTTATCGTTCCCCTGCTCATCGGTTACTTCTTCATCAGTAGCTTCTTCATCATTCGCTAACGAAGCTGGTTCGGTACTACAGGCGGCTAAAAGAATTGTGAAGGCTAGAAGTATTAGCCAGTAACTTAATTTTTGAACATCAAAAGCCTTGGTAATTTTCATCATGAGATTTGGGTTTAAAATTGCCAACAGCAAGACGAGTTACTAAACGGTACAGCAATTGATTACCCAACGGAATCCAGCTCCTTAATATTGCTGCGATTATGCAGCTTTAGATGAAATGCACCCTGAATGCTTCGCAATAAAAAATATGGACTATAAAATGCATTATAATTTCTTCGGAATAAGAGGCTTCGACTGGCGTAACATCACAAGTTTAGTGAAGTGATGAGCCGATAGTATTAAATATTAAAACCGTAGGGCAAGACCAAGGCCCTGCTTGTTCGATACCACTTGCAGCTCTGGTTGAAACTGGTACTGTGCCGTTTTGTTTACGGCGAGATTATACATGTCTACCCCCTTATTGACCTTGTTAAAAGTACTAATCGAAAATCCTAAACTGACGGCCGAAATTGCACCACCCACATAGCCCAATGTATAATCCGGGTCATCTTTGGTTCCGTTTTTGCCAATGCTCCAACCGACTAAACCTCCACCAATAACACTCATAATAATGCTGGTAGTGCGTTGGTTTCTTGCTTTTTTAATCAATAGATTGGCATTTTCTACGGCAGTGGTCGCTTCTTCGAGTTCCTTCCAATTAAGGCGGTCACCGTCTTTCATAAAGCGGTAGCCCCAAAAATTGACTTTCATCTCAATTTCTTGCTCTTGCGCTTTGTTGGTAGTCGTAATAAAAAGGGCTATTAGGCTGAGGAGAACTATTTTTTTCATGTAATGGGTTTAATAAAGCATCAATCTTTGTTTTCTGCCTTTGAAGATATATAAAATACTGCCCACTAGCGGAATAAAAAGTACTACTAAAAACCAAATCAGTTTATCGTTTCTTCGAAAGGCATTGCGCAGTACATCTATTACGGCGTAAATCGTTAAACCAATGGTGAAAAGTAGTATGATCTGCCAAATCAAAAGTTCGAAAGACATATCGTTTATCGTAGTTTCCATAATTAAATTTCGTTACGGTCGGTTACTGTTGTTTATAAACAAAGCCCTGCCACACAGGTGCTAATTTTTATAGGTTGGTTTTTTTTATTTTAATGGGGAAGAAAATCATGTTTCAATATAAAATGAAAACCAATTTTATGCAATAGGGAAAAACCATAAATTTTTAGGGTTTTACCGCAATAAGAAAAGCCATTTTTTAGATTTTACATTCCTCTTACAACTCCGATATGAGCAACAGTTTTAAGTGACGCGGCGTTCTTTTTTAGGTAGTTTATCGGATAATAAAACCGTTAGTTCGAGTGATTTGCCAAAAGCAAATCGTATCGAGAACTTTTTGGAACACAAATGCTTCTCGATACATTTTTTCTGATTGGAAATCAGAAAAACCACTCGAATTGACTAATTTTTCCTCAAATAACACCTGCTAGAGGTAAAGCCTACTCTTTCTCTTTTCTAGGAAGCATAGGCGCCAGTTTTTCGCCCCCTAAAAGATGCATATGTAGGTGAAATACGGATTGCCCCGCATCTTCGTTGATATTCATTGCCAAGCGGTAGCCCGTTTCGGAAATTCCGTTTTCTTTGGCCAGTTTTTTAGCGACCAAAAAGAGTTTTCCCAAGACCAAGGCATCTTCTTCCTCCACATCGTTTATGGTATGGATTTCTTTTTTAGGAACAATAAGAAAATGCACCGGCGCCTGTTTTCTCAGGGGCAAAAAAGCGATAACCTCTTCATCTTCATAAGCAATAGTAGCCGGCAGTTCCCTATTGATTATTTTAGTGAACACCGACCCGTCGGCTATTTTTTCGGCCTTCTGTTTTTGATAGGCTTTGCTTTGTGCATGGCTTATAAAACCACAAAGAAGGAGAATTGTAAAAAGTAGTTTTTTCATGATTTTAAAGTAATCAATAGTTTTAAGATAGCTCTGATGCTTTGATCAGGTTTGTTCTATCCGTTTTGGTGGCTTTGGCCATGTTCAAGATAAAAAGGGTCAGTTTGACCTCGTCTATTTTTTGAACCTGCCCTAGATTGATGTTCAGTTCTTGTGCGCCTATGGCTTCATTTAATTTGCTCACACTTTTATAAAATCGATTCTTCTTTTTTGAAGGTTTAAAATCTTCATCGATAAGCAAACAGATAAATTTTTGACCACTGATATTGATGGGGTAGGCGTCTTTTATCAGCTCCCAATTGATGAATTCGTTGTGGGCGCTACGGTCAAAAAGGCCAATTTCATTGAAGATCAACATAGGTCTTTTATCCAATAGATTATAAATGCCCACAGGGTAGGCGAGACCAAAAAAAGCGATACTGAACCAGCCAACCAAAGGACTTTTACCGAGGATAAAAATACCAAGCACCACAAAAGGGGTGCATAGGGCCATGACCTTGATGGCTTTTTTGTTCGATTTATAGAGTTTGATCTCGGTCATTTACCGGGTACTGATGATTGTAGCTTAAAGGTAAGCCATTCTAGCTTTAGGGCCTGTTTGTATACACCAATAGCTCCTTTTCTTTTTCATCTAAAATTTTATCTTTTGCTACAAAGCCCAATTTAGTTAATAGGCTTTTAGATTTTGTATTTGCGACTGTGGTTAACGCCAAAATGGTCTCAAAATTTAATTGATGCGTACCATACTGCATTGTTGCTTTGGCAGCCTCAAAGGTATAGCCTTGCCCTTCGTATTTGGGTAAGGTGGCAAAACCAATATCTGGGTGGTCTAAATAGGTTCGTTTTAAAAAACCGCAGAGGCCAATAGGGGTGTCATTAGATTTTAGAACTACTTTGTACAGCCCAAAACCATTTTGCTGGTAAGAATTGATTAGGCTTTCTTGGATATACGTTTCAGCATCTGCCAAAGTCTTAGTACCTCTATCCCCAATAAATGCCAGCCAATTGGGACTATTTACCAATGCTAAAATAAATGGGGCGTCCTTTAAAGTAGTTTCTTGCAGTAAGAGTCTTTCTGTGCTTAAAATGTTCAATAGTGAATTTGATTAAATAACTAAATTAACAAATACATGATAAGAAGAAAGTTTACAAGGGTTTTTAGAAATAGGCGAGAACAAGCAATTACTTATGGTCATTGTTAGGCACAGTTACTATTCTATCGGATTAACTTTTTCGATTAGTTTTTCTGTGATTGATTTACTTATATTTTCAGGGTCTTTTTTATTATATCCGGTTGGTTGATGTGAGAAAATTGCACTAGCGGCTTGTGTCATTATATTATCATTTCCTTCGTCCGTTTTTGCCCTTTCCAATAATACTAATGCAGCATTTAGTGAATTTGCCTTTTGAGAATTTACTGTTTGATTATGCTTGCTTGCATTATAATTTTTAACACAAAAATTTACTAGATACAGAACAAATGAAATTAGAAAAAGACGATAGGCGATAGCCTTAAAAATTTCCACATACAATATGGTTCTATTTCCAGAAGAATCTATCTGGTTGTAATTAATTTCGGAGATATTTGTATAACAAGTCAAATCAAAACAGAAATTTTTAAAAACAACCCAAAGGATAATTAGTAGCACTAAAGATGAACCTATTACTCCAATAAGCCACCAGAAAGCAGTTTTGTCATAATCGGAAGCTTGTATAGAAAATATTTCTCTCTGATTAACTAACTCTGCTCTTTTAAATTGGTCTTTATACCTTTTTTCAAAATCTTTCAATTCAGATGATAGTCTAGTTTTGAGTTCTTCAATTTCCTTTGCATCAGCTTCTGATTTTTCAGATAATTTGTTCAATTCATCAAGTAATTCTGAAGCGTCCTGATTTTCGGATGTGTCGTTTATAATCGCTACAACTTGTGGCCAATGGTTAAGAAGTTGTTCGTGTTGCGCATTAATTTGGGTTTCAATTGTAGCTTTATTAGAAACAAACTGCCCATTATCATAGTTAATTACTTGGTTTAGTTTAGTAATTATTTGTTTGTAAACATTATAAACTTGAGATAAAAGACCATCTCCAATTTTCTCTTTTACTTGGTCAGTGCGATTAATTTTTGAGTTTAAATCATTTATTAGAGTTTTTATATTCACAAATGATTCAGTTCCTAATTCTTCTCTATATATTTTATCATAATCGAGTTCCTTCCAAGCTTTGAAATATATGTCGAATTGGTCTAAATGTCCTTGTGTTGCCATTTTTATTGGTTTGTTCTAATTGTGCCTAACAATTGTATGTACACTGATACGTATATTTCTTAAAATCGTATGTAAAGCGTACCGTTTTATTAAAATCTTGGGGAGAGAAAATCGAGTGTCAAGATAAAGGTAAAAGCACTATTTTGCAATAGACAAAAACCCTAAATATTTGGGGTTTTGCTGTAGTTTGTAGTTATTCTCGATAGTTCTGCTGAGCCCTTCAATAAGCTCATGACAGGCCTGTCGAAGTGCAGTTTTGTAAAACAAAAAACTCGACTGGTGTTAGATTTCACTTGTAACATAGAATGGGATGTCAGTTCGAGTGATTTGCCAAAAGCAAATCGTATCGAGAACTTTTTTAGAACTCAAATGCTTCTCGATACATTTTCACCTGAACTGTCGTTCATCTGAAAACACTCGAAGTGACACTGGTTGGAATTTTCAGATTTCTCATACTCGTTCCGCTCGATTCGAAATGACATCGTGTTTCGGGTTTTAGTCATTTCGATATGAGTAGCTGTGCTACGATTGAGAAATCTCAAGTATTACGCTTCGACGAGTTAAACATGACAATTTATAGGTTTTAGATTTCTCATGCTCACTTCAACCGCTCTTCGACTTCGCTCAGGGTGACAGTTCGAAATGACATTATGTTTTGAGTTTTAGTCATTTCGATATGATGAGTTTACGACGATTGAGAAATCCCACTTTAGAATTATGCTTCAACGAGTTAAGCGTGACAATTTATAGGTTTTAGATTTCTCACGCTCACTTCAACCCTCCTTCGACTTCGCTCAGGGTGACAGTTCGAAATGACATTGGGTTTCGGGTTTTAGTCATTTCGATATGAGGAGTTTACGACGATCGAGAAATCTCACTTTAGAATTTCGCTTCAACGAGTTAAACATGACAATTTTCAGGCTTTAGATTTCTCATGCTCACTTCAACCGCCCTTCGACTTCGATCAGGGTGGCAGCTTGAAATGACATTGAGTTTTAGATTTCTCACGCTCGCTCCGCTTGGTTCGAAATGACATCGTGTTTTGAGTTTTAGTTAAATACAGCCGTTTTTAGCTCGGTAATAATCTCTGTACTGACCCAATAAATATCTTGCTTACTGGTGTAGAAAAGATACTTGCCATCTTGGGTCACAAAAGGGCAGAGCTCATGACCTTCGGTGTTTATTTTGTCGCCCATATTTATCGAGGTCGACCAAGAACCATCCGCTTTTTTAAAACTGATGTAGAGGTCGCCCCTACCGAGACCTTCTCGCCGTTGTGCGCAAAAAATTAAATAGCTTTCATCCGGAGCTACAAAAACATCGGCTTCATAGGCATCGGTGTTTATGGCATCGCTTAATCGTACTGCTTTTTGAAATTCCCCATTCACGAATTTGGAATAGTAAATATCATGGTTCTTGTTATTTTCGTCGCTGTAGGCATCGGTAGCGAAATACATGGTGCCTTCATTAGTGAACGAGATATAGTATTCCTCATTACTGGTGTTGATATTAGGGCCTGAATTCACAGGTTTTGACCAGCCGCTTTCGGTTCGGTTTACATACCAGATATCGATGTCTTTTTGTTCACCCGCGCCATCCATCGCTTGGTTGGAAATAAAATACAGTCTGCTTTCATCAGGCGATAAAAAAGGGTCGTTGTATCCGTATTTTTCATGGGCTAGTATCACCTTTGGTGTTGTCCATGTACCTTCTTGCAATTCGCAATAGCGTATTTCGGTCTTTCCATTTACATCTACGCCATAGTAAAATGCATTGCCGGCTTTATTAAAAACCGAACCAAATTCATATTCCTCGGTTGAAATAAAATTAGGTGCGAACACTTTGGCCTTATTTCCTGAAAGTTCTTGGCCCATATAAGGTCCTTTTAAAACCATTTTCTGAACCAATTTTTCGTCCGCCCCGTTTTCGATAAGCCACGTAGCAATTTCATTGGCGTATGTTTTTTGCGCAATCGCCAAGGGGGTATTTCCTCTTTTGTTCTTTGCATCGATATCAACGCCATTGGCAACCAGTTGTTGCACAAAAACAAGGTCTTTATTTAAAACCGCCTTTGCCAGTAACTCCCCTCCGTGGCGCTTTGTCCATTCGCTGTTGGGTTGCAAGGCCAACATTCTATTAAAAAGGGGCGTGTTCTGAAAACGTACCGCCATGTACAAAGGGGTGGCGCCGTCATTATCTTCGGTCGTAGTGGCAATACCCTTAGCTACCAAGTGTTCAACAAGCTTTTCTTTATTACAGGCAACTGCCCAATGGAGCAGCGAACGCCCGCGCTCGTCTTGCGTGTTGATTTCCGTTTCTTGCAATAGACTGTCCAAACGGGCGATATTCCCTTGGCAGGCAGTTCTATATATGTTCTGTGCATTGCTGGTAAGGCAGCAAAGTACTAACAATGCTGAAAAGGATATTAGCGATTTCATTTGTGATTTGATTTTCGTTTTTTGATTGTTATAAAGATACTTTTTCCTTTTTAAAGTTTGAAGTATGACAGCTATTGTCGATGTTTTGACAATTCGTTAATTTTAGTAGCACTATGACAAGGGACGTTATCAACATCAATGATTTTATCATTTTGGTCGAAGAGGCCAATTCTGATAAAGTCATTATAGATTCTTGCCAATTTGATGAAGAAGTGATTGCGGTGGCCTTTTATGGTTCTGGTAATGTGCACCTTTCAATGGACTATAAAGAGAAAAAAGTGCCTTATAAGAATACCAAGGGTTTGGCGATTTCTTTTTATGCGGATACCAATGTAGATTGTGTGCACACCGTTTCGCCGGATAAGCCCTTGCAATGTATTTTAATCGCAACATCACCTAAAAACCTCAAGAACCTGCCGAATGGAGAAGGGGAACTATTTACCGATCTTTTAAAGAAATTGGTGAATCCATCGGATTCTTATGTTGAAGGGCCACGTTTTTTTATGACCCCGGAAATGGAGCATATTGTCGATACTATTTTTAGTAACCGATACGAAGGCAAGGCCAAGATGATGTTTTTTCGAAGTCAGATTACGGCGTTACTATCACATTTTTTTTGGCAATTGTCAACCTTATCTACCAGCCCTATAAAAACTAATGAACGTGAAAAACTATATAAGGCCAAAGAAATTCTCTCCAGTAATTTAGATACACCACCTTCTTTAACGGAACTTTCTCGGCAAATTGGTCTTAATACTTTTAAACTTAAAAAAGACTTTAAAGCGCTTTTTGGTGTACCGGTATTCAAATACTTACAAAATGAACGCATGACCACAGCCCACGACCTAATTCGTAGTAAAAGTGCCACAGTACAAGAAGCAGCCTGGCATGTTGGCTATGATAGTTTAAGTTCTTTTTCGAACGCTTTCACCAAAAAGTTTGGCTTTAGACCTAGTGAAATAAAGGTTTCTTAGGCAATACTCCTTTTCGAACAAATCATTCTCCTTTTTAAACAAGTGCCTCGGTTGGGGCTGCTCTAGTTTTGTCTTGTAATTAAAAAACAAGCAGTTATGAAAACTTTTAGGGCCATTATAATCGGGATAATCATATGGATGATAGGAGTGACTATTTATACACTTTCTTACTACCTACCCATTTTGAAAAATGTGGAACGCCAAGCCAATTTAGCGCTCTTCGTGGGGGTAATACCATTGGTTTGGTTTGGAGCAAAACAGTATTACAAGAAGGACAATACAACCCATGGTATGTGGGTCGGAATTACCTTTTTTGGGGTCGCCGCCATTTTAGATGCCCTAATTACCGTGCCTTTTCTCGTAGTACCTCAAGGAGGAAACCACTATGTCTTTTTTAGTGACCCAGGCTTTTGGCTCATAGGTGGGGTTTTTATCACCACCGCCATACTGTATGGCCATTTTAGGGGAGTACAAGGTGTACAAAGAAAAGTTTAAGCAATAAAATTTAGTCTTATGGAAATATCGACAAGTAGTCTTAGCCTTTTTACGGTAACATTATTGGTAGGGCTAACCGCAGGGATTTGTTTTACCTGGGGGAATGCCGTAACCCCAGGAATTGGACAATTAAATGACCTGGGTTATTTACAGGCGTTTCAGAAAATGAATCGCAGCATTGAAAACCCACTCTTTTTTGCAGTATTCTTTGGGTCTTTTTTAGTAGGTATCGCCGCTATTTTTACAAATAAGGGAATATCACCGGAGCATTTTGGGCTGATCTTACTGGCTGTTAGCCTATACTTTTTAGGAGTGGTGATTGTAACCGTTTTTGGAAACGTGCCTTTGAATCAAATCTTGGATAAGGCAGATTTGGTCAACAGCTCCGAGGAAGAACTTCGAGCCCTTAGGGAACGATTTGAAAATCCGTGGAATCGATTTCACATTATCAGGATCATAGCATCAATGACATCGTTCGCTTTATTGATTATCGCGGGCATAAGTAAATCATAAATAAGTATAAACATCAAAAATTGAAAATCATGAAAAACAACATTTTAGTTTTAGGAGGAAAAGGAAAGACGGGAAGACGAATTGTAGAACGTTTAAACAAAATGGGGCACAACGTGCGTATTGGTTCACGAGGTGAAAAACCTGCCTTTGATTGGGACAAACCTGCGGGTTGGCCAGCAGTATTAGAAGGAATGGAAAGCGTTTACATTACATACCAACCAGATTTAGCTGTACCAGGTGCAAAAGAGGCAATCGAAGCATTAACCAGAATAGCGAAACATCAAGGTGTTAAAAAATTGGTGCTCTTATCGGGCAAGGGAGAAGTGGAGGCTGAAGCCTGCGAACAAATAATCATTAATTGCGGTTTAGATTATACTATTGTTCGTGCAAGCTGGTTTAGCCAAAATTTTAGCGAAAGCTTTTTCTTGGAGCCTATATTACATGGTCATGTGGCCTTGCCGCAGGCAGATGTAAAAGTACCCTATGTCGATGCCGAGGACATCGCCGATGTTGCCGTTGAAGCCTTATTGGAAGCTAAGCATAACGGGCAGATTTATGAGCTTACGGGTTCTCGGATGCTAACTTTTAGGGAAGTAACCGCTGAAATTGCAAGTGCGACCGGAAGAACTATTGAATTTACTTCGATTACCCTGCCAGAGTACACTGAAATGCTAGAAACGCATGGAGTTCCTGACGATTATATCTGGTTGATTAATTATTTGTTTGTTGAGGTTTTAGCAAATGAAAAAAATCAAATGGTTAGCCATGATATTGAAAAGGTTTTGGGACGAAAGGCCAAAGATTTTTCAAATTATGTCACGGAAACAACGGCAACTGGGGTCTGGAATCAGGCAATACAGGTATAATCTAAAAGCATTAGCTGTAAAAAAGGCAGGCAGTTACGCTTGCCTTTTAACTTCGCTATATGAATACTTACTGTTGTGCTAATTTAAGGCGCGTATCGGTCCAAACCATTTCTTTGGTCTCTAAACTTTTTTCGAGCCATCGAGAGATTCCGTCAAAGTTTTTGCCGATTTCTTTTTTGTACCGAATTTTATTGTCCAGACCATTGGTATCCTCAGGAAAAATCAATTGTTCCTTAAAATAGTAGGCACTGCCATCGGCCCGTTGCGAAACCCTGGCTACTTGATGTAGTTTATTCTCTTGTTGAAAAAGATAAATTCCACCTCCTTCAACACCGTAGGCGTTGGCAATATAGTCGACAAATAAAATTCCTTGAACACCTTTCAAACCTTTGTTGCCCAATTGGGTCAACTGAAAATTTGTATTGGCCAAACGGGTCTTTTTTTCTTCAAAGGAGCCGTCTTCTCGTAAGCTTCGAATCAATAGGTAATCTTCGTCACCCATTTTTGCCCTTCCAAAGAGATGGACGACGGAATTTATGGTCTTTTTTTCAAGGGCCAACAATCCGCCTAATACATAGCCTTCGGTTCCCTTATAATCCACTTTGTAAAAGTGATGGTCCATACCCTTGTAGCGCCATGAGTGCTCATGTTTTTCTTGCACTACCATATGCATGCCAATGGGTAAGGTTTTCAAGACCTTCGATTCGGTACTTGGTGCTTCTCGCAATTGTACCTGGTCACCAAATAGGTACACGATTTGCCCAGCTTCAAAACCGCAATTAGCATCAAGACAATGCAATTTCTCTTGGGCGTTTGCAAACAAACAGATGGTTAGTAAGGTAAGGATGGATAACATCTGTTTTGCTTTCATAATATTAAATTTAAATGAACGTAGACCAATAGCGGTCTCCTTATTATCTACCTTGAAAGCAATGATTATGGTCTTCGCTACCGATGAAGAGGTTCAAAATTTCGTTGAAATACGGTATTTATAAAATCTTTAACAATACTAGTATTGCCATCTAAAAATGTCAGTTCGAGTGATTTGCCAAAAGCAAATCGTATCGAGAACAGTTTTGGAACACAAAAGCTTCTCGATACATTTTCACCTGAACTGTCGTTCATCTGAAAACACTCGAAGTGACAATGAGTTTTAGGAATAATTTTCTACACTATGTTGGAAAATCAATCGCAGGCGTTAATTTTTTAACGCCTTAAAAACCTAGATGCTTACCCAATAAAGGTCTTGGTTGTTATGATTTTAATACAGAGAAAATAGTAACTTCGTTTTGCTTTCCCTTAAGTGGTACGACACCCTTTTTCAAGTATGAATAGCCTTCTAATACAATTTGATTTTTTAAGGTTTCCGAAATTAATAGCGATGCCTCCAATTTATTGCATTGCCCCTGTATACGGGCAGCTGTGTTAATAGTGTCGCCATGGTAGGCGATTTCTTTTTTGTACTTTCCGACTTCGGTAACCGTGACCAGCCCAGCATGTATACCTGCTTTAAAGAAAGGTTGACAATTGTACTTTTCTTGATAGTAACTAGTGCGTTGTTTTAAGAGTTCAACGAAATTAAAATAAGCTTCAAGGCAGTTTTGGTTTTTAAGTCCTTTTTCTAGGGGCCACGTGAGTACTGCTTCATCACCAACATATTGGTATATCTCTGCTTCAAAATCATTCACAATGGCCAAATCGTTAAAGCAGTCTTGGATTAGGGTGCTGTATTTTATATGTCCTAATTTTTCTGCAAGCATTGTGGAGGCTTGTAAATCTAAAAACATAAAAATGCGTTCTTCTTCTCTTGGAGTGTAGAACTTACCTCGTAAAAGTTTATTAAGGTTGCCTTCACCCAATAATAGATTAACCTGACGTAGTACTGATAATAAAAAGTCTACAGATAGTACATACACATATACGGCAATACTGCCTGATTGTGAAGTGAAGTCCGTAATGCTCATATCAACATTGAACAATGTTGTAAATAAGAAGAATGCTAAAAATGTTAGGGTTATTATGAAAAGTAAAGAATAACAGAAGCGAATAAACAATAGGTTACGAAGCGAATAATTTTTGTAAAGTCTTTCTTCAGTTAACACCTGTGCTATTCCAGATATCAAACCCATAATAACTCCCATACAAAGAGCCATCAAAATTCGTGATTCGGGAGAAATCTCTAATAGACCCACTTCTATAGTACCCATTGTTCTCACAGAGACGAACATAAGAAATGCAAGAGTCCAGCTAATAATATAAAAACGGAGAATGCGCCAGTTGCGTTTACTCATGGTAGCCTTTTTCATGTAGCCTTTTAGATATCCACCAATAATTACCGGCTGGGTCTACAACTCCGCTTTGGCGGTCGCCATAATCCATATCGGCAGGGGTAAAAAGTTCTTCCGCACCATATGTCAAGGCATTTTTATGAATCGCATCTACATCGCTTACATAGAGGTATAGTGCGGTTCGCATACCCATAAACTGCCCGCGTGCCTGGCTTATCATAATACAGGTGTCACCTATTTTTAAAATGCAATTACCTATATCTCCATTCTGCGGATTTATAGAACGATTTATTTCTTGGGCATCAAAGGCTTTTTCTAAAAAAGAAATAAGCGCTTGCGGTTTTTCTGTGAATAGATAGGTGTTTACGGTTGCAAAACCTTCTGGCTGATAGGTGTCGTAACAATCATTCATAAGGTCTAGATTAAAGTAATCAGATAATTATACGCCAATCCGGCTAAAATGGCCAGACCAAAGCTCAATAAGGTTCCGATAAGCACATATTCCGTTAGTTTTCGGTTTTTTCCTTTGTTGAGGTCACCAAATCGAAACACAGATTTTGCGGTAATCAATAGCCCAATGGCCGACCATTGCCCTAAAAGAATAAATACAAAAACGAAAATACGCTCTAACATGCCAATATAACGACCTGCATTTTTAAGAGATGTGCCTTCGCCTTCTTCTTCATCTTTGGAAAGTTCGGTTATATACGGAGCCAATAGCATTTTGATTATAATAGCGGACACATAGCTCACAAAGGCTATCATAGCGAAAAAGAGCAGCATCTCAGGTGACAATAAAAAACTAAAATCTACTGTAAAGGATTCTATGGTATAAACAACCCCAACGAGTACCAGTAAGTGTGCTAGTTGATCTGCGGCGAAGAGCCAGCGAAAATTTTTCTCGTTGGTAAGAGTAAGCTTTGCCAAATCGATGAGGTAATGGCTTACGATAATGATGACAATACTGCCTATATGCTTAAACTGTAGTAAAAATAAGAGCGCGACTGAATGCACTCCGATATGAAAGTATAAGTATTTTGACCTTACCTTTTTTTCAAGTTTGTCTTCTACCCAACGGGCGGGTTGAAAGACAAAGTCTCCAAGAAAGTGTGCGAGTACGAGTTTTAGGGCCAATAACATCATAATTCGTTTATTTTGATTTGGTAATGCTGTAGTAGTTGTTTTATTTCATCAAACCCTGCTCGTATAAGTGCTTCACTAATATTGCTTTGTGATTTACCCAAGATGGATGCCAGCTCATTTTGATTTGTATTAGGGTTGTCCATCGCTGTTTTTACAATCCTTGATGTTGCAGGCAACCAGTTGTCCATGGTCAACGCTGCTAATTTCAACATTAGATTTAGGGTTTTGTCAAATGTGGCTATCCCCGATTTTAATGCTAGGGTTTGTTTTTTTAAATTTTGAAAACATTCCCCTGAATGCACAAAAGCGGAACCATTTGATTCTGTTAATTTTTCGGCATTGTAGTCTTTATCGCCAATACCAATAGCTATGCGAACATCTATATTTTTCTTTTGCTTCATTTGGGCTTTAATATATATGGCAGCTTCTAAAGCTTTTACTGTGGTTACCTCTAATTGAAAACTGTCTCCGCGATAGATTTCCCAATTTTTGGGTTCTTTTCCATACTTGTTTAAAGCCTTCTTTAAGTTAGAAAGCCATACCTCCGGTTTCTCCTTACGGGAATTGATAACATCCCCTGTTAGAACTGCAGTTGTAATAGTCATACGACAAATATCGGTAAAATAGCCGATAATTAAAAATATCGGTAAAATAGCCGATAATAGCACATATCGGTTAATTAGCAGATATGGTGCTTTTGGGAAGCAAAAAAGCCCCTGATGTACATCAGAGGCCCTTTAAAATCAACAAAAAATATTTATCCTCTTCTACCAGCTTTCTGCATTTTCTTTTTGCTGTGGATACCTTTTCGATTGCGCGCTTTTTTCCAAAGCTCGAACTGCTCATCGGTAAGTATTTCTTTCAATTTCTCTTGCTGTGCAATTTTTCGATCTAAAATTGCATTCTGCATTTCAAATTTTTCATTGGTGCTCAATTTTTCATGCTCACCTTTTTCTTTTCGTTCCGCCATTTTTGCTTTACGAAATTCGGCCTCCTCTAGATTGATCTTTAAAACTTCTTCTTGTTGTTTTGATGTCAATTCTAAAGCCAAAGCCATTTTTTTTGTTTTAAGCGTAGCCAATTGCTCGGCAGTCATATCATGCGCTGCTCTTTGACGTTCATGGTCACGTTTACCTGGTTGGGCAATCGCTGTTAGGCTCAACAGCAAAGCCATTGTTAAAATTAAATTCTTCATGTTATAGATTTAAATGATTTGCCTATTTGACTAGTATAGCCGTAATAGGTTTAAAACCATTTAGAAGTTTATGAAGCTTTTAACAGGTATGGTAATTATTGTACGGGGGTTTCAAGCTCATCAGCATCTGAGTCTTCAAGTTGCTCAGTGTCGATATCGACAACTTCACTAGAAGTGATCTTATCTTGAAATTTTTGCTCTTGCTCAATATTATTATAGAAGAATGCCGCTACAGCAAATAATAGGAAATAAATAAAGCTTTTGATTTTGTAGGTCTTCATGATGTTTATGATTTGGGATTCTAAATGTAGGAATTTATATGAGGAGATATTCAGATATGTTGTGAAACAATGATTTATGTAGGTGAAAATAAAAAGGGACAACCAAATTGCCCCTTTCATCGATAAAACTTTTTTTAAATTTTACCCATTAGGGTTTAAAATAGCATCAATACGTTCTAAGGCATCTTGTAAATGATATCTGCTCATACTGTTAGAAGTTCTTGAAAGTCCGTTTCTAATATCACGCTTTAAATTGTTTAACTCAGCGCGTGCTACCGAACGGATGTCTGACTGACTTGTATTTACAGCAGTAGATTTTTGATACCCCCCAAAGTTGGGTTGCTTGCGCTGGTTCTCAGCTGTCATTAAATACCCTAATCTATCTATATGCGCTTTTTGTAAGTTTCTACGGTAGGTATCTATAGATTTACCGCTTCTGGTTTCTGACCAGATACCCTTTCTAAGGTCGCCCATAATATCAGTGAGTTTGTAGGCATCGTTTCCGTTTATAGTTTCGTTTTCGATAGCTCTGGCCAATTTGCCTAAACTCAACATGGTATTTAAAGTTCTTGTCTGTACGGCTCGAACACGCTCTACCGAACCAGAATATTGAATCTTATTAAAAATTTCCTGATCTAACATCCATTCTGGAGTTTGAAACAATTGCTCTTGAATAAAGTTCATACATTTTTTTTGATGGGCTTTATCGACATGTGTGTAAACCGCACCTTCTTGGTCAAATGTTTTATTGTACTCGTAGACACCACCAATGTTATTGGCTACATGGCCCATATACCTATTAAACTGCCCAACGACCTGGCCATACAGGGTAGCCAAATCATCATAATTTTTTCCATCTTCAGCTATCCACTCTTTTAGGTTAGGTACAATACGCTTAAGGTTGGCAATACCATAAAGACTTGCTTTAACGGCATCATCGCCTAAATCTTCGGTCTGTGAGCTAGGATCGTGAATGTCACCTATTTGTTGATGACCAAAACGATACATAGGGTCATCTGCGTGTTTTAGAATCCAACTGTCTAAAACAGGCTTTTCTTCCTTAGCTGACTTATCTAAAATTGGGCGGTATCCCCAGTTTATGGCATGCTTGTCATATATACCTATGTTGGGCATTAAAGCGACACCTTCATCGCCTGGTTGCGCTACGTAGTTAAAACGCGCGTAATCCATAATAGACGGTGCGGTACCATATTTTTTGGTAAATGTGGCGGAGCGTAAAGAGTCTACCGGATATGCGACACTGCTACCCATATTATGCGGTAGCCCCAAGGTATGGCCCACTTCATGTGCCGATACAAAACGGATCAGACGACCCATAATCTCATCTTTAAATGCTACTCCTCTAGCTTCTGGATTTATTGCAGCTGTTTGCACAAAGAACCAGTTACGTAACAAGGTCATCACATTATGGTACCAGTTGATATCCGACTCTAAAATTTCCCCACTTCTTGGATCGCTTACGTGTGGTCCGTTGGCATTGGGTATTGGTGATGCTAAATAACGGACTACGGAGTAGCGCACATCTTCAGGAGACCATTCTGGATCTTCCTCAACTGTTGGTGGGTCTTTGGCTATAATGGCATTTTTAAATCCTGCCGCTTCAAAGGCAACTTGCCAATCTTCTATGCCTTGTTTGATAAATGGCACCCATACTTTTGGTGTAGCTCTATCTATATAGTATATGATCTGTTTTTTTGGTTCTACCAATTCTCCGGCCTTAAACTTGGCCATGTCTTCATCTTTGACCTCTAAACGCCATCTATCTAAATACGTAACCCGCTTACTTTCTTGAGCATCTAAACCATAATCTACTTGGCCACGTGCAAACCAACCTACACGCTTATCAAAATAACGTCTTTTCATTGGTTCGGCAGGTAGCAGAATCATAGAGTTATTGATTTCTATAGAAATGGACCCTAAGCTTTGATTACTAGGGGCCGATTTGGCATTATACGTTTTTACGTGTCTTGCCTCTACGTTTAAAGGGTAACTTTTAATACTTTCAATATAGCTTCGTTCACCATCTAAACGGCTTACTTTATAGCGTGTTCTGTAAAAATCGGGCATACCCAAGGCATTTACATCCTTTGTAAATAAAGGGTCAACCTCTATAACGGTAGCAGGATTGAGCGAATCTTTCTTGTTAAATGCTTTAATGTCAAATGCATAGAGTACAGGCTCAAAATTCGAATTTACTACGGCTTCGTGAATTGGAAGCGAGTCGGCAGCAAAGTTACCGTACGATACTACGCGCAGTAGTACCTTTTTCGGCTTCTTCTCCCAACGCAGTACCTGGGTATTGATTTTTCCACCCCCAAAACCTATACCGGTCGCAGTTTTAGAAATTCTACTCACCATTAACATTTCCCGGTTAAAAAGGGAATCAGGAATTTCATAAAAGTGTTTGTCTTCTACTTTATGCACGTGAAAAAGACCCTCGTCGGTTTCGGCATTTTTGGTAATGACCTTATCATAAGGTTTAATGTCTCCCTTTTTTGGTTTTTCGGGTGTTTGCTGTTCTGTTTTTTTATTTTTCTTTTTGAAGAGTTGTGCTTCTGTAGTTTGAAAACTTGCTAGGGTAAAAACTACCAATAGTACTTTAAGAAGTATTTTTTTCATCATTTAGTGTTAGTTTGATTTGTTGTAACCTGCCAAAGAACCAAAAAAATGATAAAATCTTCTGTTAAATAAATACTAACTCTCAACTTTTTTATGTGAAAGGTCAACCTTTGGGAATATTGCGTTTTACTGATGGTTTCCGCTGAAACGCCCAGTATAACTACGATGCAGAGCGATGTAAAATTTGTTAAAAAAGGTAAAAAGGTGTAACAATTAACTTTCTCTCCAGTCTTATAAGTATACAACATCAATCATCAAATCAATCAAAAAATGAACAAATTATTATTAATTTATGGTTGCGCACTCTTTAGTGGTTCGCCCATAGTAGAACAAGAAGAAAGTACGGTAGCTGTTAGCGAAAAAATCAACAAAACAGAAACTACGCGCACATTAGAGAACAACTTAACTGCACTTCGTGTTAATGCAGAAAAAAGCAACGAAACTTTAGTTTACACTTCTAGTTTAGTTGACGTTGCAACAACTTTTGATATTAAGGATATTCACTTCATAGAAGTTGAGGAAGAACTGGAACTTGGTTTCGATACCTCAAAATACTTACCTGAGGGCTTTAACCCTTATGAGGCGAATTTTGATCTGACATCAATTGAATTTGAAGGAGTAAGCGAAGCAATAGCATTAGGTTTTGATACTGCCGAGTATTTGCCCGAAAGTTTTGATCCTTACACAGATATCGTTGACATGAAGTCTATCAACTTTATGGAAGAAGAAGAAATCGACTTGGGTTTTAACACGGCAGATTATCTTCCAGAAGGTTTTAATCCGCACGAAGTATATTTTGATATTAAAAGTGTGCAGTTCGGAGACGAAGATTTTGAATATGATTTAGGTTTCGATACCTCAAAATACCTTCCGTTAGGTTTTAATGCTTATCAGAGCGAGATAGCCATGAGCAGTGTAAACTTTATGGAAGAAGAAGAAATCGACTTGGGTTTTGATACTTCAAAGTATCTCCCTGAAAATTTTGACCCTTATGCAAGGTCAAACTAGGTAGGAAGTTTTTTATCAAATTTTTTGAATTAGTTAGTTGAAAGTCCCGGTTCCACACCGGGATTTTTCAGTTTTGTGTACCACGTAAATCAGATTAAAGGTTCTTAACAAAAAGATAACAAAAAAATCGACCAAGTGTTTTTGTTAAAAATAAGGGGTAAAAGCTAACATTTCCGCAATTATGTTGAAATAGAATTACCGGATTGATGGTATTTCAATCAAAATATTATAAATACTTTTCTTACAATAAAAAAGTGGATTGTTAACGAAAGTCAAAACATACTAATATCTATTTTTTGCAGTTTTACCTTTGTCTCAAATCATTAAAACAACGGACATGAAATATAAAAAATACATATCTACCGCTTTTTTAGCAATGCTACTAGTGCCACTTTTTAGTGCAAAAACTACGGCTGCTACCATAGAGGATTTTGATATAGATGCGATTAAATTTATTGAAGAAGAGTCGCAAATAGACTTAGGTTTTGATACGAATGAATACTTGCCCGAAGATTTTAACCCATACCAAGAAGAGGTTCCTGTTGATGGCATCAACTTTATGGAAGAAGAAAGTATTGATTTAGGTTTTGAAACTAAAAACTATCTGCCACAAAACTTTGACCCTTACAAAAAATAGTTCCATAATTTTTTGAATTAGCAATAAGAGCCCCACTCTTTTTAATGGTAAAAGACTGGGGCTTTGCTTTGCAGTTCATCGAATAATTATGGAATTCATGGATGACAAACACATTTTTTATTAAATTGCTGGTTGCCTATATATTTATATGCATATCGTTTAACCAAACCAAATCTTTAAACTATGCGTTTTTCTAAACTCACATTTTCGCTACTAGGATTATTTTTGCTTTGTCTTAACGTTATTACTGCTCAGCTGGAAATAAGTGAAAGAGAAGCAATAGCACTTCTTGAATTAAGAGCTAAGACAAAAGGAAATCTGTGGACCAACCAATGGGATACCGAAGCACCAATATCTGAATGGTATGGGGTAACCATAAAAGATGGTAAAGTTGTCGGTTTAGACCTTTCTAACAACAATTTACAGGGTAGAATACCTATTACCATAGGTAATTTAAAAAACCTAGAAAGGTTAGACTTATCACAAAACAATATTACCGGAAGAATACCTGGATTATTTCGAAAATTCAAGAACTTAAAAGAAGTAAATTTTGAAGATAACCAGTTGGTAGGCACTATACCCAATACCATTAACAAACTTCAAAACTTAGAAGAGTTGAATTTGAGTAATAACAAGTTAAATGGAGCATTACCTGAAACAATTAATGAATTGGGTAAGCTTAATACTTTGGCAGTTGCAAATAATGAGTTGCATGGAGAAATGCCTGCCGGCATGGAAAATTTAAAGAAACTCAAAAGATTATATCTCGCCAACAATGCATTTTCAAATATGAACGGGCTAAGAACACTTTCTAAACAACAGTTGGTTCTTACTGATTTTAAATTGAAAGATGGAAGCATGTTGCCCATAGACTTTTCGAAATCTCAAGAGGGGTTATCGAAATTGGAATTTCAAGACTACGAAGATTAGTTTAAGGCATATTTAAAAAGAAAGGGCACCACTATTGGTGCCCTTTCTTTTTAGAATAATATCGGAACCACAAACTGAAACACAACTATTAAAAGTGCTACCGCAATTAGATTTAGAATAATACCTACACGGGCCATCTGTGGTACTTTTACATAGCCACTGGCAAAGACGATAGCATTTGGTGGTGTGGCCATGGGTAGCATAAAAGCGCAGCTACTGGCCATAGTAACGGGAATCAATAGATATAGCAGCGGAATTTCCAAACCTATGGCAATACCGGCAACAACCGGTGCCAAAACAGCCACGAGAGCTACATTGCTCATAAGTTCTGTCATAAATAGCATTAATAGTATTAGTAGTGAAGCGGTAAAGAGAATGCTTATTTCACTGCTCCCAATGGCATTAGAAACCAAATCTACAATACCGCTAACGGACATTCCTTTAGCCAAAGCAAGCCCACCCCCAAACAAGATTAAAATACCCCATGCCAGCTTAGAAGTATCTTTCCAGTTGATAATAAAATCTCCTTTTTTGATATTGTATGGAACTGAGAACAATGTAATGGCCGCAAAAATACTTATCATGGTATCGGATAGCCCCAAGTTGGGGAAAATGTTGTTGATGAGCGTTCTGAAAATCCATAAAAAAACGGTCACGGCAAAAATGAATAGCACCATTTTTTCTTTACCAGAGGTAGGTCCAAGTTTTTTTAATTCTGCCTGAATAACATCTTTAGAAGCGTTAAACTTTAAATTCTTGTTAGGGAACATCCATTTTACCAATACAAAATAAGTGATGGCTATCATAACTATTGAAAAGGGTAGTCCTATGGTCATCCATTTTAAAAATGAAATTTGAATGCTATATTCATTTTCCAAAAGACCAATTAGCACAGAATTGGGTGGGGTGCCGATTACCGTTGCGATACCTCCAGCATTGGCTGAAAAAGCAATCCCCAACATGACGCTAAGTGCAAAGTTTTGGTCGTTTTTGGTAAAGCCATCCTCATCATCTATCAATAATTTGATCACGGATAAAGCAATGGGGAGCATCACCACAGTACTTGCCGTATTGCTTATCCACATACTTAATGAAGCTGTGGCAATCATAAAACCTAGTACTACTTTATTTGGGGTTGTACCTGTAAACTTGATAATGTTGAGCGCTATGCGTTTATGAAGGTTCACTTTTTCTAAGGCTAAAGCCATTACAAAGCCCCCAAAGAATAAAAATATTATGGGGCTGCCGTAATTTGCACCTACTTCTGCAATCGGCATTATTTTTAGAAGTGGAAAAAGTAAAAGCGGTAGCAAGGCGGTAACCGAAATAGAGACCGCTTCTGTAATCCACCAAATGAGCATCCAAGCTGCAACTGCAATGACGGCATCACCTTTTTCAGAAACTAATAGGAAAGGTAGGTTAACAAGAATCAAAAATACGGTGGGACCTAATAAAAGGCCTAGTTTTTTACTTAGCTCCATTGGGATTCTAAGCTAGGGTTTTTTAAAGTAAAATAAAAGTGAATGCAATAGCTCTTTCTTAATGCCCGTAGAAATAACCATAAACTTGATAAAAGAAAAGCCCTATACCTGCAATCACCAGATAAAAATTGGTTGCCTTGTAAAAAGCTGAATAGCTTTTTTTTGATTTCCAAAGAGTAATTAGAAAAACAATGGGGATAAGCGCCATTACCTGACCAAGTTCAACCCCTATATTAAAGCATACTATTTTCGAAAAAAACTGTGTTGTACCCACATCAAAAGACTGTAGCCGGGTTGAAAGCCCAAAACCATGAATAAGTCCAAAAATGAACACCATCAACAATAGATTTGGCGACTTGGTTTTTACATATTTTTCAAATCCCCCTAAATTTTCGAATCCCTTATAAAGCACACTGAGGGCGATAACAGCATCTATCAAGTGCTCATTGGCCTTGACACCTAAATATGTTGCACCTATAAGTGTGATGCTATGCCCAATCGTGAAAATGGTTATGAATCTAACCACATCCTTAAGCCCATTTAAATAAAAGACGACACCGGCCAAAAATAGTAAATGGTCGTAGCCGGTAATCATATGTTTTGCACCAACGTAGATGTAAGATAAAAGTCCTCCCTTATCCAATATTTCTTGGTCGCTAGCGCTTACTCCATGAGCCAAAAGTAGCAGTGGGAATAGAAGAAATAGTCCGCTTAGCACATATTTTTTAGTGTTCAGCATCTTTATTTTTCTTGTTGAACCATAAAAATAAAATGCCAATAAGAACGAGGCTGCCTATTAGAAAAATGTATGTGGTATAGTTGCTTTCGTGCTGATGTTCATGGGTATGGGTATCTGCACCATGGGCATGGGTCACCTCAA
Source organism: Croceitalea sp. W27 (assembly GCF_055693185.1). NCBI lineage: Bacteria > Pseudomonadati > Bacteroidota > Flavobacteriia > Flavobacteriales > Flavobacteriaceae > Croceitalea > Croceitalea sp. W27. The sequence continues at coordinate 1,569,791 of NZ_CM146327.1, read as the reverse complement.
AAGTTAGGGTAGACCAGTTAGACTCGTGGGTCAATCCTTCTTCCTCAGTATTCACTAGATGAATGGTCTGAAAATACCAAATACCATCGGCAGATAGATGTGCTTTTACAATACCTTCCGCATTTGTTCTAAGTTTTTGACCAGATGTATGGGTATGTGATTCTTTGTTTTCTTCCGGTTTATGGGTATGAGGCTCAACATCGTCTTTATGGGTATGCTTTAAACTAGCATTATTTTCCTCTGTATCATGACTATGAGGTTTGGAATTACCGTGGGTATGTTCTTTTTTATCCCCATCATGATTGTGTTTGGGCTCAATTATTTCTGACCCGTGAGAATGACCATGATTTTTTTCAATTTCAATAGTATTATGGGCATGGCTATTTTCATAGGCTTTATAGTCGGCATAGACCAACTGGTTTGCCAATGGTATACCATTCAAAAGTAGTTTTACCGCTAAACTATCACCTGTATGGAGTTCATAAGGATTCTCGAGAGGGATAAACTCAATGGGGTAGTCCAAGGCCGTTTGCCAGTCATCAGTTGTGGTATCGCCAACCTGAAAAATAGTTTTAACGTGCTTTGAATATTTTTCAACCGCTTTGGTCTCTAAAGCATTATTCTTTTTGCGCCATTGCAACATATCATAAATACCTTCATGTTCTAGGTAGTCATTGAAGGATTCAGCGCTCATTTCAAGAGACCTGGCTTTGGTGGATACTCCAGCTACATATGTGCCTGCCCCCCCTGTTTTAAAATTCAGTAATGTGACACTGTCTTTTTCGGTCCATTGTGCATCGGTAACTTTTATTCGGAGACCATTGCTTAAAATACTTGCATCAAGCATTCTGTCTCGTGTGATGATATTTTCACTTTTTTCAAAAGTACCGTTGAAAAGTTGCAATGTAATAGCGGTATTCGGTTCTAAAAAGTAGGTGTCTAATTTAAGAAACATGGTGTGGCTACTAAACAAGCCAATAACGAGGATTGCAAAGAATGTTTTTTTCATAATATCTTGGATTTTGTTTCCCAAAAAATTAGGAAATCCTGATTTCCTTCTTACCTACGTAAAAAACACTAACCGAGTTTTACAAAAAGCCCTTCATCCGTTTTATTAACTTCGGCTAATTTGTTTTTCGTCAATTCTTTTATGGATTTATCCCACTTTTTGTTGGATAAGCCTGACTGTTCTTTTAAGTCGGTCAACAAAATTTTTTCTTCCTTTTTGAGTGTTTCCAATATCATTTTAGCCTCATCAGTCAGTTCGACCGCTTTTTTCTCAGGGCGCATTTGTGGGAAGAACAATACCTCTTGAATAGAAGAATTATTGGTCATTAACATTACCAATCTATCAATGCCAATACCAATACCCGAAGTAGGGGGCATACCATATTCTAAGGCTCGCAAGAAGTCTTGATCGATAAACATAGCTTCATCGTCACCCTTTTCAGATAGTTTTAACTGCTCTTCAAAACGTTCGCGTTGGTCAATGGGGTCATTGAGCTCCGAATAGCAATTGGCCAATTCTTTTCCGTTTACCATTAATTCAAAACGCTCTGTCAATGCAGGGTTGTCACGGTGTTCTTTGGTCAACGGACTCATTTCTTTTGGATAATCCATGATGAAGGTCGGCTGTATGTAATGGTGTTCACATTTTTCTCCAAAAATTTCATCAATCAATTTACCAACGCCCATTGTTTCATCAACTTCGATACCCAAACTTTTGGCAACTTCCCGTAATTCATTTTCATCCATTCCGGCAACATCATGCCCTGTATGGGTTTTTATAGCTTCCAAAATGGGTACTCTGGCATATGGTGCCTTAAATTCAATTTCATTGTCTCCTACAGTAACTTTAGAAGTGCCGTTAGCGTCTACAGCAATTTTCTCCAACAGCTGTTCGGTAGTCTCCATCATCCAATGGTAATCTTTGTAAGCAACGTAAAGTTCCATTACCGTAAACTCTGGGTTATGGGTGCGGTCCATCCCTTCGTTTCTAAAATCTTTAGAAAACTCATAAACGCCATCAAAGCCACCCACGATTAGCCTTTTTAGGTACAGCTCGTTTGCAATTCTTAGGTACAACGGAATATTCAATGCATTATGATGGGTCAAGAATGGTCTTGCCGCAGCGCCTCCCGGAATAGGCTGTAGTATAGGCGTTTCGACTTCTAAATAACCACGCTCATTATAAAATTCACGAATGCTGTTTGTGATTTTAGTACGCTTGATAAAGGTTTCTTTTACTTTCGGGTTTACTACCAAATCAACATAGCGTTGACGGTAGCGCATCTCTGGGTCATTGAATTCATCGTAAGTGTTACCTTCTGCATCGACCTTAGGTAATGGTAGTGGGCGTAAGGCTTTACTGAGCAATGAAAAGTTTTTCACCATCACTGTTTTCTCACCTACTTGGGTAGTAAAGAGCTCACCTTCGACCCCAATGATATCGCCAATATCCAATAATTTTTTGTAAACATCATTGTATAGTGTCTTGTCTTCACCAGTACATATTTCGTCTCTGTTGAAATAGACCTGAATACGACCTTCACTATCTTGTAATTCTGCAAAGGAGGCTTTTCCCTGAATTCTTCTTGACATCAATCGACCAGAAATTACGACCTGTTTGCCTTCAGAAAAGGAATCTTTTATGCTTTTTGAGGTAGCATCTACAGGATATAACGCCGCTGGGTAAGGGTCAATACCCATTTCCCTAAGCTTGGTTAGTTTTTCTCTACGTACGATCTCTTGTTCCGATAACTGCATTGACTAAAAATTAAAGCGCAAAATTACACTTTTGCGCTTTAATTATAGGCATGTGGGTCCGCTCACTTTGATGAATAGTTGGGTACGTAAGTTTCTCCACTCAAAATAGCCAGTATATCTTCTTCTAACGAAGCTATAGGGCTTTCAACAATACGATTCACTTCTTTGCCATTTTTAAGGAAAATCAAAGTGGGGACTTTAATAATATTCAGGCCTTTTTCTTCCCCGCCAGGGCTCTTTTTGTAAAAGCCTTTTCTTCTATCCAGAGCTATGATTTCTAGATTTTTTAGTGGAAATTTTGCTTCTTTTAAAATTTTGATGATTCTTGGTGTTTCTCTTTTGCTGTCGCCGCACCAAGTTCCTAGAAACAGCTTGATATTGTAGTCTCCGATTGATTTTTTCATCATTCTGGTTAATGATTTATCTACCGCATAGTTGTTGTATGATGGTGTAAACCACGCTTTGTAGGGTTCGCTTTGAAGCCCTTCTAAATTGATAGGGCCTACCAAAAATCGAAGTCCTTTTTCAGTTTTAATTTCTTGATTGATTTTTTGGGAGTTGCTAACGGTTAAACTCAACAGCAAAACAAAAAGAAAATATGTTTTCATGATTTCTAGATTTAAATCCAAAAATCAGGCTTAAGTGGTGTTAAAAGAAGCTTTGTCGGGTTGAAATAGGTACTAGACCCCCGGTTGATTTTATGTTTTACAATAGAGTTTTAATTTCTTCGCGTGACGAAACATGTAGTTTTTTATAAAGACTGTTTATATGTGTTTTGACAGTACTTAGGCTAATAAAAAGTTCGTTGGCAATTTCTTTGTTTGATTTTCCTTCTGCTATTTTAACCATGATAGTTCTTTCTTGTGATGTAAGTATATCAAAAGGGTTCTTCTTTTTGTTTCGTTCACGCCTTTTAAAATTGAAATACGCCACTTGAATTATCAAAAAGAAGAGCCCTCCCCATAACAAATAGGGCCAAAAAGAGCTTCTTGCATTTTTATTAGTATGATTAACAAGCATTTTATCTGCTTTAAGTTCATTTTGAAACTGAGATGTGAAAGAAGCATTTGCGTATCTGCTATTAAGCCTTAAAGCCAATTCTTCGTAGTAAGGACTGATTTTAACATCGCTCAAATAAAACGAATGTGTTTCGTTGCCCCGGTCAGAAAGAAAGTCATAAATATAGAGTTCGGCGAGCGGCTCATCGTTTGCTTCTCCAAATTCTTTAAAAGTTCTAAACCATTTTCGAAGATTGAGTGACTCATTGGCTTCACTATTATAAGTCATAAAATCAAGAATCATTTCTTCTTTCAGACCTTCAATTTCGAGCAAAAGATCAGAACTTTTATTGGTGGAGGCTATTTCGCATAAAGCTTGGTCGTTACTAAGTAAAGGAAAATTAATACTATCTCCCTTTTTGGCTATAAATAAAACACGTTGTGTATTATAGCAATCCTTCAGAAAATGACTCCCTCCTGAGTTCGTTTCATTGCATCCATCAATATGTATGCTATAGATTCTGTTTTGAGGTGAGAGGTTATCCCCTTCAAAAGTAAAATATCCAAGACTGTCCGTTTTTGTTTCTTTTAGTACCTGATCTGCATATACGCGAGAAGATTTTCTGTAGTTCTCTATCAAAGAAAGGTATACGGATTGATTTTCATACCCATCGGTCACTTCACCGGTAAACTGATATTGTGCCTTAACGAGCATAATATTAGCACAAAACACAAATAAAAGTATTTGCTTCATTGGTTAAAAATAATGGAATTTAATGTAACAATTTCAAGATTAAAGAGACTGATGTTATACATCAATCAAAAATCAAAGAATGAGTTTCTGGAGAGTACTTTTAGCTATTTTATTTCCGCCCTTATCTGTTATCGGAAAAGGTTGTGGTTCTTTTTTAATTGTTTTACTTTTAACCTTTTGCGGATGGGTTCCCGGGGTTATCGCGGCCTTGGTAATTTTAAACAATACCAATTAATACTTATGAAAAAATTTAAACAGCTAGTCCTATTTTTACTTGTAGGGTTGGTGGTCGCATGTAATTTCACCGAAGAAATTTATGTAAATGAAGATGGTTCTGGTAAGCTTTCAATAAATTTTGACGGCAATGAATTCATGGCCATGATGAGTTCTTTAGATACTTTAAAGCAGGAAGAGGCAATGGATTCTACTATTGTTTTTAAAGACTTATTGAAAGCAAAAAGTGATAGTATTTCTAAGTTGCCCGTGACGGAGCAAGAAAAGCTTAAAAACTTAGAACCTTTTAGCATGCATATGGTTATGAAGCCGGAAGAACAGGTAATGAAGTTTGAACTTTATAGAGAATTTAAAGATATATCTAAAATCAACGATGCTTTCAATACATTTCAAAGCGCGAGTTCTTTGAGTCCGACTCCTGGCGCGAGCAGTGCCCAAGCTCCTTCAATGGGTTCATCTAATCCAGCAACGAAGGTCGAGTATAATTTTGCAGGCAATAAATTTTCTAGAACTACCAAAATAATAGATCAAGAGCTGTTCAAAAAAAGTATTGATAGTATAGCAAGTGCCGAGATGTTTTTATCAGGTTCTACATATACGTTCAGGTATCATTTCCCGAGACCTGTGAAAAATGTAAATGTTGAAGGAGCAACATTCTCTATGGACGGCAAAACGATGATTTACGAGGTGAACTTTTTAGATTTGATGAAAACTCCTGAAAAGCTTGATCTGCAAGTTGAACTTGAAGACTAGATTCGTCTGCGTATCTTTGCAGTATGAATAAGAAAGTCCTTCTACAAGACTTAGGAAATAAAGATTATAAAGAGACTTGGGACTACCAAGAAGTACTTTTCAAACAAATTCTAGACCTAAAAATCAAGAATAGGAGAGAGGGTTTAGAACTCGAAACACCAAATCATTTTCTTTTTGTAGAACACCCCCACGTGTATACTTTGGGTAAAAGCGGCGACATGAATAATCTGCTAGTTGACGAGACGAAGCTCAAAGAAAAGGAAGCTACTTTCTACAAGATAAATAGGGGAGGAGACATTACCTATCATGGCCCGGGGCAAATAGTCGGATATCCTATTCTAGACTTAGATAATTTCTTTACAGATATTCACAAATACCTCCGTTTCTTGGAAGAAATGGTGATTTTAACCTTAGCAGATTATGGCATGAAGGCAGAACGCTCTAAAGGTGAAACTGGTGTTTGGTTAGATGTGGGCACTCCGTTTGCGCGTAAAATCTGTGCGATGGGCGTTAGAGCTTCGCGATGGGTGACCATGCACGGTTTTGCATTAAATGTAAATACAGATTTAGGGTATTTTGATTTAATGATTCCTTGCGGAATTAAAGACAAGGCCGTAACCTCTTTAAATGTGGAATTAGGTAAAAAGGCGGTAGATATAAAAGAAGTGAAGGAAAAATTACTTAAACATTTTAAGGAACTCTTTGAAGCAGAATTTATAAAACAAAAAACCTCGGTTTAAACCGAGGTTATTTTTTGTGCAAAGTATTCTATTCAAACCAGATTTTGTTAATGGCCATATTACAGCCCGTTTTGCTTCGGGAATCGAATTGAAAAATAAAATGATCAATATCTTTAAAGGTGAATTTTTCACCAATTTTTCGCATTTTATTAAAAGGTATTTCAAATACAAGTTTTCCTTCTCTTTCAGGCACATGGCTAGAGTATGCAGCTCTATCATTTCTTGTAAACATGGTTAAATATATACCTGTTTTGGCGCTTTTAGCAGCAAACTCAATTTTAATTTTTGAATAATTACTTAAATCTTGGTTTAATTGTTTAGGGCCATTTTCATCATAACCATAGGATAAGTATATAGTTGAATTAACGTCATACCCGGAAGAATAGGCCAATACATCATTCTCATTTATTGTTAATTGTGGTTTTTGATTATAAATATTTTCTCCGACTTTTACATGTAGTCTGCGCAATTTTCCTAGTATTGTTGTTCCTTTTTGGAATGATTTCGTACTCTCACCATTATCAAAACTAATTGTAGAAATTTCTCCTGTAGAAAAATCATCGACTAATAATTGACTATGAGCAGTAAGTGATAGTGTTAGTATTAAAATTGTTATTATAATTTTCATAGCGCTTTTATTTTGAAATTTTTTCTATTAATACATATTCTACTTTGGTAGCAGGAAATGGTCGACGTTGGTCTTGATTGCCATTAGACTTAGTTAGTTGGCCTATATCAATACCTGCATTTGAATTTGTTCTACTAGCCGTCCAAACGGTATTTACAGTTCCATCATTAGGGTTTACAGGATATCGCCCACTAAAGCCATCTATTTGTAAATAAATTTCTCGGCCCCTGTAGTTGTTGCCTTTTAACTTAATTTTCAGTCGATATTCTACGTTTAGTGACTGTCTAAATTTTAAAAACAAAAACCCACCAATCCATCTGGTCACCTCACTACCTTCAATCATTGGCATGGAATGTATTTCCCAATAGTTGCGAGTTGAATACCCAAAGAAATTCTGTAATTCTAAATAGGTGTCTTTAAGCTTATTGGGTGTTAATTTCCATGATGTTAACGCTTTGGCATTTTTCTGATCATCTGTTATTGAAATTGTAGGTAGTTTTAACCTACTTAAATCTGCCGTTGAAAGGTTCTTGATGTTTGGAATTTTAATTCCTTGTAGCTCTGCTGTATTTACGTTGGTGTTACCCAATTTGGGTTTATTTATTTGAGCTGTTGCAGTTATTCCGGTTAGAAAAAGTGCAGTAATGATTATTATTTTTTTCATTCTATAAATTTTGACAATAACTATTTTGATATTTAACGGCACGTTCGCAGGCTTTTAGACCCAAGACTTACGGAGCGTACGGAACTTATGCGCTTACTTCTTAGTAATGGGTTTAGAGCATTGTTGAAAAGCCTTTGTGTTTGTCCATTTTCAAAAACTTTTTTTAATTCGGTTTTGAGTTCATTAAGTGATTTTGAAATTAGGGAACCCATGATACTACCAAGACCATTTGCTTGAAAATCACCTATAAATTTTATGTCTGTAATAAAGAAAGAAATGGAATTATCGTAGACTTTGGGTTTCAAGTACATTCGAAGTATCTGGACAGAAGTCCAATTGATATCTGGAGCCCTGGAATCTCTAAAAGCTTTTACACATCCAGGACAAAGACCCTTGATTTCAGAATCATCACTTTCAAATTTTACATCAAGTGCGAATAGATTCAATTTAGAGTCGTAAAAAAAGTTGCTATCAACACGGCGAACATTATTGAACGAATACTTCCAAGTTCTGCTAAACCTACTCATTTTATAACTTACATCTTTGAGATGTAAATCTTGCCTCTGACGCTTTATGGCTAAAAATCCATCGTCCCTATCCAACTTTAAATCTAAAGTTGGTTTTATCTCCTTGTTCAGATAGGATACTACCTGTTTTGTATCTATGTCTACGCATTTTTGTGAAAAACATAGGTAACATGCCATGCATGCCAATAAAAAAAGTGTTGTTTTACGTTTCATAATTTTAATTTTGAATAGTATTAATAGTGGGAAACATTGCTTTTCTAATTAGGTAAAACCAAAACCTCAACCCGTCTGTTTTTGGCTCGGTTTTGTTCAGTATTGTTTTCAATTAAGGGCTTTGATTCTCCCATTCCTTTCTCTTGCCATCTATAATTTTGAGAAGGAATCAATTTTTTCAGCTCGGCAGATACACTTTTGGCGCGTGCAAGCGATAGTTTTTGGTTGGTGGCTTCGCTACCAACATCGTCGGTATGACCTTCTACAATAACATTACCTCTTTTAAGTACAGCTATACTTTGGGCCAAAACTTTTAATGCCTCAATACCTTCCGGTTTTAATTCGGACTTACCCGTTTCAAAGAGGACCTTACTATCGAGATTCAAACGCATTGCAGAACCAATGGCGCCTATTGCATCAATATCTGCACCAGGTAGTGAAGTGACTTTCTTTAAATCTTTTAATCGAACGTAGTAAAATAGTTCTCCCGGTTGTACAAATTCAGCAATGTCTACTTCGGCAACCCCACCATCAATTTTGCCTACTCTAATCCATTTTTTGCCGTCTTTAGAGATTTCAAGATCTGTTGGTTCAATCGCCCCAAATTCGAACACGTAAAGGTCCGGTCCGTTTACATCGGTTAAAGCATTGTCAATAAATTGAACAGTCATATCTCCATCGTAGCCAAGACTATACATGCCTGTAACATCTTCAACTTCGAAACCATAGAGCACGTCGGGTTCTCCTATGACTTCATTACGATTATTGGTTAACTGTTTAGGGTGGTTTACTTCAATTACTTTATCTACAAAGGCCAATCTGCCTAGAGGAAGATAAACGGGCGTTTTATCAGCACCGCTGCCGACATAGGTAGTGCCAGCTTCCTCGCCGAAATACAAGTCAGGATTTAGTTTGCGAAACTTTTTACGAGCTCTTTGAGATTTTCGATTAAAATCATTGCTAAATATCTTTGCTACTTTTCTACGGTTGGTAATATAACGGGTAAATTCAGGAGTAGCTTTGATTTTGCCTGAAGCAATATCAGCCTCGGTCTGTTCTAATTCAGCTACAACTCGAACGGCTTCTTTATCGCTATGTAATTGTCCTGTTTTTCTTCTTAAAGCTTCTTTTTTAATTTTTTCATTGGCAGTGATACTAGGCTCGTTTTTTCGTTCGACAGCCTTAAAAACTTGTTGTGCCGTTTCTAGATCAAGCATTTCCATGGTATTAGTGCCAGCTAAAGAATCTACTTCTTTTAATTTTTCTAAGGTGGCCTCTATTCCTGATTCAGCTTGAACTAACCTAATAGCTTCTTCTAATGAAACTCCGGTTGGGGTGCTTTTAGACTTTAGTTGGCCCTCAGAAAGTTGACCTTGAGTTAAATCTCCCATAGCAATTTCCGTCTTTAGTTCTCTATTTTCTATGGCTTGTTTTGCTAGAGTTTTGAGACTGTCTGGGTTGCTTAACAGTTTCTCCATTTGTTCTCGTGATACCCCACTTTCTTCTAACATTTTTAAAATAGCTTTGGACGCAATTAGTTCTGATGACGAGAAATCTTTAGTAAGTAAATCATGAAATGCTAAAGGATTACCTTGATCTACTATGCCACTCATTTGCAAGAGTTTTTCTAGGGCTTCTACCTCAGGCAATTTGTCCTTTTTACTATCATCTCCGTCTTTACTGCCCAGATTTAGTAGGCCGCCTAACTGCTCAAAGGCAGCTTCTACATCTTCTGACGAATCTTTTGATTGCTTTTCATCTGAATTGCTTATGACTTCAGTATGCTCTTCTATAGTATGCTCTTTTTTTGGCGTTTCTGCGCAAGAAAACAGCACTGACACCAAGACGATTAATAGGATATAATTTTTCATTATTAGTTTCCTTACAGGTTTATCTGTGATATCTCATTTCGGCAAAATTGTAGAACATTACTCCGAATCTGTCATACCAATCTTCCATGCCATGAGCTCTTTCACACTCATCTAATGACATTAAATTTTCATGAAAAGCGTTCATCATTTCCGTACGTTTTTTATCATAGGCTTTATCTAAATCTCTCATGCTTTTTTCAATCTCTCTTTTTTTAGATTGCCAGATGATACCAGAAACGCCATGATAGCCTGAGACATTATCACCAAAAGCGATTGCAGCATTTAAATAGCTAGTAGAACAGTCATAAATAATCTGTAATTTTTCTAAATTATATCGAGATGAATTAAATCTTGCGCGGGCAGCATGAAAGCAATCTGCACAAGAAGATTCTTCTGGGCAAAAAGATGGTATGCGTGGTCTTCCAGGAGGTGGACCTGAACTTATACAAGAACCAAGATTTCTGTATTGTCTGATAAGGTCTTCAGCAGCATCAGCAGACCCCATAAGTTGATTTACATTATCAATTGCGTCACCAACTTGTCCTCTTCTTGTGTTATTTATTTCCTCATTTTGTGCATCTCTAAAATCTCCAACACCTTGACCGTAGCTTTTTGTTTGAACTAGAACGAATGAGAAAAACAGAATAGATATCATAGTCTTATTGCGGTTGGTTAGTTTTACTGCCATGAGGCCTACTAATAATAATAGAATACCAATAACTAGGTATATCAGCCAATTGGTTTGTTTAGAGATGTTTGATGGCGTTGCTGTTTGTTTGTCTTTGGTATCTGTACTAAGATTTTCTTCAGAGGCTTTAACAAATGGTGATCCCAAATAATTCTTTACTGGCTCACTTGCATTGACTATAATCGTATAGTCTATGTTTTTATTAAGTGTTGATTTAATCTTAAAACCTATATCTTGCCAACTTCTTACTTTGAAATTTATAATTCCATTTTCCGATTTTGAGGTATGCTTGGTTTCTTCAATACTATTCCATGTATTGAAAACTAGATCAGCTTGTAAATTTGCAATTTCATTGTTTGCGAAAATGAAGATGTCAACATATTGAAAAACATCATGTCCTTTTACAAAATGATAACTTGTTTTGCCTGAATTTAATGTGAATTCTCCTTCTGCGTATTTTGCTTCTTTATACTTAGCGTGTTCCGTTAATTGAAGCTTTAAAGGTTTTATTTTTTGATTAAGAGTATAGGGTTGTGCTGATAAGCTTAAACTGTATAAGCTTAAAGCGATAAAAAACCCAAAAGTTATCTTTAGTTTCATAATAATTATGGTTTCTGAATAATTTAATTTTCTGTCTGGATAGGTTTATTTAAAAGTATTTGCAAGCTTATCAACATCAGAATAACCAACACCTGAAAACCTTAAATCGCTTAGGTTTATAGTTGCGTTTGCTTGATTTTCTAATTTTTCACTTTCATATTTGATATTAAGGTTGGTGATTTCTGCTGTCCCGGAGGCCAAACCAGAATCTGACAAATCAATAGCACCTAACATTGTAGCATCTGGGCTTTTCTTTTTAGTATCAGGAAAAAGTTCATAATAACATGTAAAGAGCTTACCTTCTTTACTTTTAAACCGTAACTGAATTGAAGCAATAAGTAGTTCAAAAGAATCAGCGTCGTAGCGCAACTGAATGCTCTCGCTTCCCTTTTTAAGCTTTTTTGTAAATGTCATCAATGCCATGCGCTTATTGGTTTTTCTATCTTTAGAGATAATACCCGAAGCTTTCGTATAAGACCAGTCTTTTCCATTAATTGTACATAATAAAGTTTCCTTAGGTGTTTCTTTCACTTGCTTTTCATCTGTGCTAGTTTTAACAGTAATTGGTGAATCTTCATCAGTTTTGCTAGCTTCTTTTTTTGAAACCGTATTACAGCTTAGAATTAAGCTGAATACGAATAACACCATTAAATGCTTCATGCTATACGATTTAAAATTGGTCTTCATAGTCTGCTGTATTAATATTGAATTCCGTTTCTTCAAGTGATGTGCAAATCATGTGTAAAGGCTCAGGATTTCGTTGTGAATAGTCAATCATTTTCATTTCTAACACTAGACCATCAAACATACTCGCCCATGATTGGTTCATGCCTTTTAATCCTTTTATTTTTTTTGACTGCAATCTTGAAAATGCTTTTTGAATGGTAATACCAGCATCTTGTGTTACCCAAACCTTTCCTGATAATTGTGGTCCAGTAACCTGATATTCTTTGCATTGGTAGCCTATAATTTCTTTTGTTTGACCTGTTGTTGCAATGGTAAATTCATTCAGATTCATTTCTGCTTCGTCAACCACTTCTAAATCAATTTTAAAGGATGACATACTTTTTTTATCAGCCATATTCATAAAGGTGTGAACAGCAGAATTGGGTAGGTCCATTACAGTAATAAATTCTTGGGTATTCTTCATTTTAAATGAACTAGCCATATATTCATGGTCATTGGTTAGGTAATAGGTTATTTCTGTAGTGTCATTTTCACTAATTAATTCCATTACGTACCTATGCGTAAATGAGTAGCTGTCCAGTTTTGATGCTTTTTTCTTTTTAAAAAGTTTACCCTTATTATTGAATACGGTATCAAAAGTTTTTTCTGTTTCTCTAGCAGCTTTCTCTTCAACTTTTCTTTCTACAGCTTCTTCTGCTGCTCGTTCTGCTCTTTTGGTTATTTTTTTCCAAAACTGCGCATGGCTTGTTGTAAAAAAACAAATTGCTACTAGTGGTAAGATTTTTTTTATAGTTCTCATTTTTTTTGACTTTTATTAAATCGTGTTTCTTTAATTATTATGTTTTTGTGTGTAATCTTTAGAACATAAGTGCCATCCTGCAAATGATTAATGTTTAGATAAATCTCTTTTTCTTGTAATCGATCAAGTGTTCCTTTAAGGCTATCATCTTTTTGCTTCATGGTCAACTTGACTTTGAGGCAAAAAAAATCAAGACCTCATTCAAGAGCGAATGTAGATGCAGTTTTTAAAAAGTATTATGAAGTATGTAACAGGAGCTATAAGCTATGTAACATAGCTCTTTTGTCCTGTATTTAAAGGGTATTAGAGAGGTGCTATTTTGCCTCTAGAAATTCTGAGGGGGTGCAATTATATGCTTCTTTAAAGCATTTACTGAAATAAGCATGGTCATTAAACCCTACACTGTATCCAACTTCAGATATATTAATGTCTGAACTTTTAAGAATTTGCACTGCCAATTTTAGACGTTGCGATTTTATAAATTCTGAAGCGGAGAGTCCAGTTAACGCTTTTAGTTTTCTATGAAGCTGCATACGACTCATATGTATTGCTTTACTAAACTGTTCTGTAGAGAAAGTAGATTCTACTAATTTCTCATCAAGAATTTTTTGCACTCGTTCTAGAAATTTTTCATCTACAGATGTTATTGCGATATCCTTTGGTTTTAAAATTACCTCTTGGCTGTATCTAGTCTGCAGTTTTTTCCGTAACGCTAATAGTGAAGCAGTTTTGGACTTTAAAATTTTTTGGTTAAAAGGTTTGGTGATATAATCATCTGCTCCTATTTCAATACCTATTAGCTCATTTTCATCACCTGCTTTTGCTGTTAAAAGAATAATTGGAATATGACTAGTGCGTTCGTCATTTTTAAGGATATTAGTAAGTTCAATACCATCTTTTATTGGCATCATTACATCTGATATGATGATGTCTGGAATTATTTCAAGACTCTTAGAAATTCCTTCTTCTCCGTTTACTGCTTGCACGATTTTATAATCTTTCTTAAAGGCATCTGTCAATAAAGTTCTTACGTCTCTATTATCTTCAACGATAAGGAGTAATGGAAGCTCATCGCTATGAACGGTGATTTCTTCTTGAACCCTATTTATTCCTTGACTGGCAGTTATCCCACTTGGCAATGTATCTATAGTTTCCTTAATTTCTGCATTTTTAATTTTTGCTTTATCAATGCACAATACAACTTCAAATAATGTCCATTCCTTTAATTCACTTGTAACACTAATTTTTCCGCCATGTAATTCTGTTAACTCTTTAACAAGTGATAATCCAATACCAGTTCCTTCGTTTTCACCATCAGTCTGGAAAAATCTATTAAAAATGGTTTTAATCTGGTCTTTTCTTATTCCATCTCCTGAATTTCTAACCGTGATAAATAGATTTTCATTTTGAATGTTAACATAAAGGTCTATTCTACCTTTTTCGGGAGTATATTTTATAGCATTTCCAAGTAAATTTATAGTAATATTTTCAAGAGCTTCTCGGTCAAACCAGGCTTTCTTTTTTTTGTCTACAATAGCTACATTAAAATCGATTTCTTTTTGTTGGGCTAAGTATAAAAAAGACTCGCACCAAGCTGCTATCATTTGAGTAGGGTAGTTTTCTTGAATTAAAAGTTTTCTATTTCCACTATCGATTTTTGAAAGCTCTAATAGTTGGTCAATCAAAGTTTCTAATTTTTCTGAGTTCTTTTTAGCTAACTCAAAATGCTTTTTCTTTTGAGGGGAAAGTTCACTATTTTCTAATGCCTCGGTAATTGTGGCTTTTATCACTGTTAAGGGAGTTCTAAATTCATGGGAAATATTGGTAAAGAAATTGGTTTTAAGGGCGTCAATATCTCGTAGTTTTTTGTTGGTATGTTGCCTATTGCGATACAAAATGAACAAAAATAATCCAGCTATGGAGGTAAGCCCAATTCCTCCAAGCAATAAGTTACGCTGGCTTTTTTGTTTTTGGGTGTCTAATTCACTTTTAGATTTTAATAAGGCAAGTTCTTGTTCGTTTTTCTTTTTAAGTTTTAATTGTTCCTCTAGCACAAAACGGTCACTATTTTGTTGTTGGCTTCTTGCTGCAATTTGGTCATCGAATTGGATTTTGGTTTTGTAGGCCTTTTCAAAATCTTGAACCATATCATAAAACTTTGTTTCAACATTGAGCAATTCTATTGCGTAACCTTCCCGGTCGGTAAGGTCTGGATTTAGTCTGGCTTTGTTAAGATGAAAAAGTGCTTTTTCTTTGTCTTCTTCAGCAATATATAGCTCGGAAAGTAGCAAATGGCTTTGCCCCAATAAGGGTGCTCCTTTTGGTAACTCTAGCAAATAACTTCCTAAGTTGAGTTGGGCTCTTGCTTTTTCAAGATTACCTTGTGTATAGTAAACTTTTGCCAACCCTAAGGTCGAGACATCTTTTGCAGTTGGGTCATTATACTTAACTCCTTGGGCATAAATTTCTTTGTATATGGCAACGGCCTGATCATAGTCTTGCTCTTTCATGGCCAGTTTAACCAAAAGACGATTTGCCTCATAAATCCCTGGAGGATAATCTACTCTTTTAGAGATATCCATGCTTTTATGGATATAGTCTCTTAATTCATCTCGGTTCCAATTTACTTGAGAATATAAATTTGCTGTCGAGATGAAAACCCTAGCCAATAAGGAACTCTCCTTTTGATTGACCCGATACAAAGAATCTATCTTTAGGTATAAATTCATTTTGTCTGTTAAGTCGTTCTCTTGACCAGCGTACATAGCATAAGTAGTGGTTATACCCTCTAGGTAATTTGCTTTTTTGGATTCTTGAAGAATTTCTTCATAGATACTCTTCATAGCACCCATGTTACCTTTGAAATATTGGTGATTGGCCAACCATATTTTACTGTCAATTGCAAGCCTGTCCCATTTGGCAATTGAACTAATGTTATACGCTTTTTTATAGTGGTGTTCTGAAGAGTCCATTAATCCTCTGACAAAATGAAACTGTCCTTGATCTTGGTTGTAATAATAGGCAGATAAAGATTTTTTGGATTGCCCTTTTACTATTTTCAGAAGTTGAATATAGTATTGTGCTGAATCGGAATTTTTAAAGATATGTTGTTTAAATTTTTGGTGCAATTGTAGTACTCTTGCCGAATCTTGTCCATAAAGTTGCACCGATATAAAAATGACAATCAAAAGATTAAGAAATCTCATAATATTAAAACTACAAAATTGGATTTATTCTTAATCGACTGATAGTCATTTGGTTGTTAGAAATAAAACTTCAGTTCTAACCAAGGTTTTTTCTAATTAATTACTTGCTAAAAGCTGTAAGTTGGGTGCTGCCCATAAGTTTGCCGCTCTTGTTATAGCTTTCTTGTTTTATCATTCCTACTCCTTCGGCAAACCATACCCTTGACGGAAAAGATTGGTTTATCATCATAGCTTTTATATTGTTATCGGTGTATATGACATAACAATCAAAAGTGCCAGCGGAAGTGGTTATACTTTCTTTTTTCTCTACTTTTCGGTTGACCAAATCTATTGTTGTATTGATGTTAACGCCACTCATGCTGATCTTTAAGGTAACGTTCGCATCGGATAATTGTTGGCCGACGCTAAGGTTGTTAGGTAGTTCTAAGTCCGTGCCTGAGATATCCATTTCCATATCTTTATATTGTTCGAGCATAGTTGTTGGTACCAAAGACTGGTAATCTACCGTCACCATATTGCCTGTACAGGTGAACTCATAGTCAGTTTTATAAATCTCTTTGCCTTTTTTGTCGTTCAGTTCCATAGCCATAGTAGCGGATGTGTTTTCTCCAGCAGTTGAAACATTGGTTACCTTGTATGAAGCTGTGCCGTCAGATTTTCCCTTTCTATCGTAGTTGGTATATTCAAAAGAAGCCCCCTCGATCATCGGGTAGTATTTGCTGCAATTCGCTTGACCTAGTCCGAATTGAATGAAAAACAGCGATAGTAGTGATGCAATAGTTAGTCTTTTCATTTTCATGTATTTGATTGGATAATATACAAAGACTTACTTACAGTTTTCAGCTAAATATGTATATGCTGCAGTAAAAAATGTATAGAAAGGGCTAATTCATCTTGTAAACAATAATGCTGTTTTCTTGGTCTTTAGCAACAAGTTCTAGTTTTTTATCACCATCCATATCAACCATGTCTACCATAGAACTTCCATATACTGGAAAGTTCGAAATGGGTTTGGCCTGGCTATCGTACAAGTATATTTTTTGATTTTGAATATCGGTAACAGCTACATATATTCTATCGTAGATATAGAAAATTTTAGGCGCAGTATACACGCCCAGTTCGAGTTCAACTTTTTTCCCTTTAATGCTTAAAATGTTATCATTCATTAAAACCAAGGTTTTGCTGGTTGCATACATGCCATGGTCTTGATTTAGATTGAAATTTGTGACTATTACTTTTCCTTTTGTGTCTATTTGATGCAAAACACCTTTTTTATCGGTTAAAGAAAATTTATTCTTGTAGAGAAAGATTCCATTGTCTGAAAAGTCAATTTTGTTAGCGACCTTAACCCTATCCTGGCCCGCTCGATGTCTTATTTTGAGACTGTTGTTTTCTAGCTTAAAGAGCAAGTAATCCTTCTTGTTTATTTGAAAATGTTCTGGGGCAGCAATAATAGAACTTTCGGCTTCTTTATAGGTGAAACCATCAACGATATCTCCTTTACTATTGTACATAAAGACTTTTCTGCCTTGGGTAACCAAAAAGCGATAGTTCTTGTTTTTGTCATAATCAAAAACCGCAAGAGGATTAAGATTTCCACCTTCATAGGTTTTATGAAAGGGTTTTACTTCTTCCCCATTTCTATCTAATATCAAAAATTGATTATTGGTACAGAATGCAAGTTGCAATCTTCCATTTTTATAAATATCAACTTGATGAATTTTGCCTCGTATTTTGCCATCTAATTGTTTTTTCCAAAGCACTTTGCCGTCAGAAGAAATGAGGTATAGAAAATTGTCCTTATCCTGAACAACAACTTCTTGTTTATTCGTGCGATGGTTTTTCACAAACTGAGGGTCAGTAGCCAAGTCTGTATCAAGCGCAACCGTAAAAAGTGGACTTACAGAATTCGTTGTAACCTCTTTTTTGGTTTTGGAAGCTACCATATTTAAGTGGTAAAAATTCGCGTCCGCAACTAGCTGAGCTGCAAAGGTATATTCAGAGAAATCTATATTTTTTACATCTTTATAGAGTTGTGAGGAAAAATCTAATTCTAAGAAATTCTGCAATCCTTTTTCATTAGCGATAAATAATAATGAAGATTCATTGGCAAGAGATGACTTTGCAGAAAAATAAGCCTCTGTCATATTAAAAGTAGTTCCACTTTTAGTATTCGCTATGATGCTCTGCAAAACTTCTTTTTTTGAAGCAAACACAAAAGAGTTGTCCAGTACACTGTAAAAATTAGACTCAAAATCTTTCACCAAAGGTTCGAACCCCGAAGAAATAAAGTTTTTATTGGTTAAGGCAATGATTTCTACTCCCTGATAACTAGACGAACCAATATTAAATTGATTTATAGATGCTGTCAAGTTATCTACACCAAAAGAGTTAAGAACAATAGCTTTTTCTTTATTAAGGTAAATTATACCTACTTCTTCTATGGTGTTGAATAAGGTGTCTCTTTGTTGTGCTCCTCTGTCTAAATATTGTTTTTGGTTTGTTGTAAAGGTCTCGTGGTTGTTAAAACTAAAGGATAAAATGGCATCAGTATTTTTAGGGGCGATAGTTGAAACTCTTTCAGTTACTGGGAGTGTGCCTTTAAAAAGATTCACAAAATTTTGTGTGGAGTCCTTGGCAATTGCGATGCCACTTAAAGAAGCTTTATTTAGATCGGTACTAAAATCAACGGAAATCCAATTTGAGAAAGTACTTACTGCCTTATCATGATTCTTATTCTTTAAATTACTAGAAAGTAAACTGGCTCCTTTTTTTAGATTTACAATAATGGATGCGGATTTCGTATTGTCGGATGTGTCAAAAAGTTTTCTTAGCTCATCGGAAACTTTTTTGTTTTTGCCAATTCGAATAAAATTTTCCAAAAGCATTTGAGAAGAACTTGCCACTATTTTACCGTCTATCTCAAAAACAAATAGGAGGGCTGTATCTAAAGTATATTTTTTAACTGTTTTGGTTTCATAAATAAAGCTTTCAATTGATTTGTTTGTGGTTTTTTCGAGGTCAAAAAAATCAGGATTGTTATCAGAAACGAATAAAAACTCAAAATTATCTTTTCCCAGTTCATAAAAACCAATAACACACTCTGCTGAAGGATTTAAAAAATTGACGCCATCTACTCTTTTCGAAATCGTATTGAACAGTTTTGTTTTACTGGTTTTTGAGAAGAACTCACTGTTTTTAAGTTCACTTTTAAAATTAGATAGATTATTGATTTTAAGTATTGCGGCGGCATCTTGAGGTAGGTAATCTAAAATTGAATCTGATAGTATGGTCTTTTGGGTACAGGAAATTATGAGTAGGAGAAGAAATAAAATGCGAAACTTCATTTTTCAAGACTTTAAGCCCAAATTTACAGCCTTTCTTAGATTTCTAAAGTTAATTGCTCGGGTAATTGTTTAAAGCTCCTTCTATGGTATTTTGTGAGTCCGTATTTGCGTATTGCCTCACGATGCTCTTTTGTTGGGTAGCCTTTGTTTTTTGCCCAGTTATATTCAGGGTGTTCCTCATGTAACTTCAACATATATTCATCTCTATAGGTTTTTGCTAAAACAGAAGCGGCCGCGATACTCATATACTTGCTATCTCCTTTGATAATGCATTTGTAAGGTATGTCTTTGTATGGTTTAAATCGATTTCCATCTACCAAAATCAATGAAGGTTTTTTTGTAAGCTGATTTAGCGATTTATGCATGGCAAGAATAGATGCATTTAAAATATTGATTTTGTCTATTTCGTTCTCAAAAACATGGGATACCCCAAAAGAAACTACTTCATGTTCTATTATCGGGCGAAGTAATTGTCTTTTGGTTTCAGATATTTGTTTGGAGTCATTTAGTATTGGGCTTGAAAAATCATTATTTAAGATTACCGCAGCAGCGGTTACCGGGCCGGCCAAGCAACCTCTACCAGCTTCATCTGTACCCGCTTCGTTCGTACTTAAATGAAAAGCTTTTAACATTTAATTGCTAAAATTACAGATAAAACAATTTTAAGGCCTTAAATAGAATTGAAAAAATGTTAAAAAATTAAAGATGCGGCAAATCAAATGCCGCAACCCATAAAAATCAATAATTATGGAGGTTATTTTAACATTGATCTAACAGCATTGAAAGTATTTTTTGGATTATTAACTATTTATTATGATTTTTGGCGTTGACTAATTCAAAATTCAAATAAATGAGATCAAAGCTAACTTTGGTGCTTACGCCTCTATTGGTGTTATGCATAACTTTCTCTTTTGCACAAGAGAAAACGATTTCGGGTAATGTTACAGACCAAAACGGTTTACCTTTACCTGGTGTATCCATTGTGGTGGTGGGTACGAGTAATGGAACACAAACAGATTTTGATGGAAATTATTCCATAAGAGCTAGTGTCGGAGAGGTTCTTCGTTACAGTTACTTAGGACAAACGACCATTAACAGAACTGTCGGAGCGGCAAACTCCATAAGTGTTCAAATGCAAGAAGATGCTCAGGCATTAGAGGAAGTGGTTGTGGTTGGTTTTGGTGAGCAAACCAGAAAGTCACTAACAACCTCAGTTGCAAAAGTAGATGCAGATGTAGTGAGAAATATTGCTACGCCAACAATTTCTGGAGCACTTCAAGGAGCTGCTAACGGATTGCAGGTGAATCAGAATTCAGGTGTGCCTGGGGCTGCATTTTCTGTGAGAGTTCGTGGTGCTAGTTCGATTAACGGTTCAAATGAACCATTATATGTTGTCGATGGAGTTCCAATTTTATCTGGTAGTATTGGTGGAAACGCTTTTGGAGGTCAAGACAACGATGTTTTGGCGAACCTAAACTTCAGCGATGTTGAATCTGTACAAGTACTAAAAGATGCATCTTCAGCAGCAATTTATGGAGCTAGGGGTGCAAATGGTGTTGTTCTTATTACTACTAAAAGAGGTAAGGCCGGTAAGGTTTCTGTTGAAATAAACTCTCAAGTTGGTTTCCAAAAAGAAATCAACCGTTATGAGGTTTTCACAGCAGGTGAGTATTATGAGTTCGGTGATATCGCCTTTGAGGATGCTTTTGGAGTACCTGGTTTGCTTTCTCAAGGTGCAATTCTTGGTACTAATATTTTAGCTCAAGAAGGTTTTTCAAGTTTAGAAGAGCTTTATGCCGCTGATTTTGGAGACAATTATGTTGATGCAATCTACAGAGATAGCCCTGCGGTAGTTAAGTCTTTCGATGCTACGATATCAGGAGGTTCTGAAAAAGCAAGATTTTATGCTAACTTTTCTAACTTCGATCAAGAAGGGGTTATTAGGGGTCAAGGTTTTGATAGAAGGTCCATGACTTTCAATGCAAACTTTAAGGCTACTGATAAATTAGATATAGAAGCTGCGACTACCATAACCCAATCTAATAATTCAAGAATAAATGGGGATAATAATATTTTTGGTGCCCTAACAACTGCTGTTTTAGAACTGCCTGGTAATCCTCTATTTAACGAAGATGGTACTTTTAATACAAGTCCGTTTATATTTTCCAATCCATTACAAAATGCGATAGTTGACAAATCAGAATCAAGAACGCTAAGGGTGATATCAAATTTAGGTTTAAGATATAAATTGTCACCTAGTTTAACTCTTGGTTCTAAAGCTTCCTTAGAAAGATTAGATTTTAAAGAACTTGTATTTTCCCCGGCTACCACCAGACGTGGTGCTGCTTCAGGTGGTGATTCTACGAAAGAAATAAATCTTTTAAATAGATGGAATGTTACGAACACTTTGAATTACAATAAAACTTTTGGTGATTTTGGTGTAACAGGATTACTAGGTTTTACTTTTGAAGGTACTAATGTAGATGATATCGTTACACAAACACAGAATTTACCTGCAGGATTTGAATTGCCTGGAGCTGGGGCGGTGCCTATTACTGCCACAAATGAGATTAGAGAAAACAAAATTTTCTCTTATTTCTCTAGAGTAGGTCTATCATGGAAAGATAAATTGTTTATTGAAGGAACGGTAAGGGCAGATGCCTCTTCAGTTTTCGGAGCAGGAAATGCCATTGGGTACTTCCCTGCAGGTTCTCTAGCCTATATAATTTCTGATGAAAGCTGGTTTAAGAACAAGGCATTAACTTCAATGAAGCTAAGAGCCTCATGGGGTGAGACAGGTAACCAATCCGGTATTGGTAACTTCGGGTCAAGATTCCTAGCTGGTGTTACCAACTATTCTCCACGACCTGGTACGGCAATCACGCAACTTGGAGCTCCAGATTTATCATGGGAGACTACTACTCAATATGACTTAGGGGTTGATTTAACATTATTTGATCGTATAGACATTACTTACGACTACTATAATAAAGAAACAACCGATGTACTTTTATCTAGACCGTTAAGAAACTCTTCAGGATTCTTGACAGTAGCAGCGAATGTTGGGGATATTGTAAATAAGGGTCATGAATTTGCAATTAACGCAAGAATTTTCCAAGGCAACTTTAACTGGACAACTCAATTTCAAGCAGCTTATTTAGAGAATGAGGTGTTGTCACTTCAAAGAGACGCTGCTGGCGAATTTATTCCAATTGATGCTGGATTTGCAACAAGAATTGCCGTGGGGCAGCCTTTAGGAGCATTTTTCGGACTTGAGGCAGATGGTCTATGGCAAGAAGGTGATGTTATCCCAGATGCATTGATTGCAAGAGGCGTTAGTCCTGGTGATGTAAGATATATTGATCAGGATGGTAATGGCAATATAGACGCTAATGATAGGGTTTTCATCGGCAACCCTTTACCAAAATGGACAGGAAACTTTAGAAATACATTCAGTTTCAAAGGTTTTGATTTGTCTGCTAACCTTCAGTTTGAAGAGGATAAAGATATTTTCAATAATTCAAATGCTTTTGGGGGGGCAACAGGATCATTCTTATTCAATAAGTTTGCAAGCCAAAGAAACTATTGGAGAGTTGATAACACTGATACAAACATCCCTAGACCAAGATTCGGTGGTGTTCAGGCCTATAACAACCAAGATTCTTCTAGGTTGATCGAAGACGCTTCCTACGTAAGATTGAAAGAAGTGGTGTTCGGTTATACTTTTAGTGAAGACCTTTTAGGAAACGGCATGTCTCTTAGAATTTATGTTGGTGGCGATAACCTAGTTACTTGGACAGATTACTCTGGATTGGATCCTGAAGTTAATACCTTTGGTAATACTAATGCTTCTAGAGGTACTGATTTCTTTACTCAAGGTTTAAATAGAACCTATAAGTTTGGTGCTAATTTTAAGTTTTAAAAAATTGTTGATATGAAGATTTATAAATTTTATTTTTTAATTTTAGTTATGGCACTTACAAGTTGTGCTGATGACTTTGTGGATACTACTCCAACGCTTCAGTTACCTGGTGAAACTGCGATAACTGACGTTGCCTCGGCGGAGAGCGCCTTGATTGGTATGTATAGTGCTATGCAGTTCATAGGGGTGTATGGAGGTGATGATACTTTTATTACTGGATTATATGCTGATGAGCTAATTCACACTGGTTCTTTTCCAAGTTTTGCGGAAATGGGTGCAAATGACCCAGCTTTGAACAATGTTGAGATTACGGGATATTGGAATAATCACTATTCGGCAATCTATCGCGCGAATTTAATTATCAATACTATTCCTGATTCCGAATTGGGGATATCTACAGAGTCGCAAAATAGAATTGGTGGTCAGGCGAGAGCTGCAAGAGCGCTTATGTACTATAAGTTAGTAAAGGCTTATGGAGGTGTGCCATTGGTGCTTGATGCTTTTACTTCTGCAACGGATATTGATTTAAACCCTACTCCAAGGTCTAGCGTAGCTGAGATTTATTCGCAAATACTTGGTGACATTACTTTTGCAGTAAATAACCTGCCAGACGGGTTAGGTCTTTATTTTTTCAATAGAGATGCGGCGAGAGTTTTAAAGGCTAAAGTAGAAATGGAACTTGAGAACTATGGTGCTGCCGAAGCTACTTTAGCACCGCTAATTGGAGCATACAGTTTAGAGGCGGATTATGCTTCGCTGTATGGAGAACCAGGAGCTGGCCTAGTCGCTAGTGGAGCTGAGACAATTTTTGCTATAGATTTCAATGAGACAGATGGTAGTAATCATGCTTTTTTCCATTTATCGGCGGGTAGAGGTGAAGTTGGTCCGAGTGGTCAGTTGATTGCTGAGTTTGAAGCAGGAGATGAAAGACTAAATATGATTTCAGGGTCAGGAGAGATAACTAAATATACGGATGCAGGTTCAGGCGATGACGATGCATATGTTTTTAGATATGCTGATGTCTTATTGCTACAAGCCGAGCTTTTAGCTAGAAGAAATGACGCCGGTGCTTCTGCATTTATAAATCAGGTAAGAACAAGAGCAGGACTGCCCGATATTACCTTGAATTCAGGGAACGTTGTTGATGCTATTGCACATGAAAGATTTGTAGAGTTTTTTGCAGAGTCTTCCGATAGATATTTCACGATAACAAGATTGGGTATCGATGACAATGTAATTTCCGGAAAGGCTAATAATGTTTTTGTTGCTGAAAGAAATAGTCTTTGGCCAATACCTCAGCAAGAAATAGAACGTAACAGTGGAATAAGTACTTCAGATCAGAATGCAGGTTATTAAAAAACCAGGTTCTTCTGTATAAGAAATACCTATTAAATCAATTAAAGGTCTCTAATGTATCAAGCATTAGAGGCCTTTTTTTATGATTATATTTTCTTTGAGATTGTTTTTGCTAAGTTTTAGCAGTAGATGAATCAAAGCCCTCATTTTTGCTTATTGCTAAGGCTCGTGCATAATTTTACTCTCACGCAATGGTTTTCCTTATCTATTGGTTTATTATTTTAGATGAGTAGTTATTTGTTTGGCCATCTATCCGTAATTAATAAAGCTTCTGCAATAGATAATGTTACTTTTTGCCAGTAGAAATAATTGGTAGAGTTCAAATAAACTGATTTTATTGGTAATATGAAATCTCGAACCATCAAATGTAAAATGCGTTTCTTTTCATATGTAATCGTACTTATGTTTTCAATTTTAAACCTGAATTTGGGTAGTACTTTTAGCTGTCCATTTGAGCCGGGAGGGATTTGGTTTTAAGTATGATTTTTGATATTTTCTTCTGAAATAAAAACCGGGTAATACATACAGTTGTTACCCGGTTTTTTAATAACAGCTTTAAAAATTAAAAGCGAATGAATTACATTATTTAGCGTTTAAATAATTTATTAAAGCAATTACTTCTGTTTCTGTTTTCAGCTTTGTTTTATTATTAGAAATGTAAGTTTTAATCTCTTTTTCTTTTTCAGGAAGATTTTCGATAATACTCTTTTTGTTAAGTTTTATCCTTTTGGAGGTGCTATTACCATTAGAGATAAAATAATCGAAATTATCTACATACTGTGGAGGAATATAATCACCTATTCCCGCTTTGGGCTCTTTTCCTTTAGTTAGTCTTTTATTTGATCGAAAATATAGCGCGATGTTGCCTTCCTCCGCTAAAGGTGTCAGATACCCTTTTTTAACAGTTCCATCATCTTCAAAGGAAATTATTTTATAGAGTTTTCCGTCTAATTTCGCTTCAATATAGTCCCTTTTCAACAAGGTATACGATAATCCACTATTATCTAATACTTCTATATCATCTCTAAAAGCATTATATCTTATTTGAGCTTTTTTCTCAAGCTTTCCGTTGATGTAGAGTTCACCGAGAGAATAGTCTTCAGATAAGTACTGTGATCCTTCTGCAGGGATATCAGAATAGTCTTTTTTAATTGACATTATTTGATTAGGTCTGCTATTTCCAGTTTGATTAGATTGATTATTATTTGTTAAGTTATTTTGCCCATAAGTAAGTAGGGCAAAAATGCTAAAGGTGAAAGAAAATAATTTTTTCATGACAATTATATTAATGTTATTGAATTCTGAATTGAAAAACTTCTGATTCGGATGAATTACCTTGGCTATCGTTAACTATTACTCTCCAGAAGTATATGGTGTTAGAAGACACAGGTGTGTTAAAATTTGTTTCAGTGATAGTACCGAGGTTTGTAAGATTTGTTTCTTCTGTGCCAAGTAAAATAGTGTAGTTCTCAATGTCATTGTCTACATCCGATGCTGTCCACTGCAAGTTAACCGAGGTAGTACTTGCAATTGTTTGACCACTATTGGGGTTTATATTTTCAGCCGGAAAGGGGGCATAATTAAGTATGCCCGGCCCCTCATTGTAAAACCTAAAGGTTGAACTGTTAGCGGTTTGATCAGAACTATTGGATTTAGAAATTACAAACCATTCGTAAGGAGTACCTCTTTGAATCAAAATAGTCGCTTCGTTAGTAGATACCGTTGACTTTGACGATTGATTGGTGTTTAAGTTGGTCAAATTAACTTCATAAGTATCGGTATTCTCTGAAACGTTCCATTCAAAGGTTACATTACTCTGAGTATCATCAACAATTGCGCCCGTATTACATTCTGTATTATTTTCTGGAAATATCAAAGTAGAAGCTGAAGGTGCTGCAGCTGGTGTTGGTGGTGGAGTGTCATCTCCATCACCAGAGCTACTACTGCATGCCGTTGCTAAACAAAGACATAATATAATTAGAGGGTACTTATTAAAATAGCCTATTTTCATTTTTTTATTATTTTATAAGTCAATAATGATTTTTCAGTTTTTATATTCAAAAGATAAACTCCATTAGAAAAATTATCCATGCTAAAAGCTAATTTGCCAGAACTGCTTAAGGCTATTGTTTTTCTATAAACTTCTCTGCCCGACAAACTAAACAAAGAAACTTCGCAGGTGCTTGCTGTTTGTTTACCTAAATAAACATTTAAATTTCCTGATGAAATTGGATTTGGATAGATAAGTAGATTATCGTTTAAAATAATCGTCTCTTCATAACTTCCTTGGCAATCTAAATCTGTTTTAACGGAAAGAACATTTTCAACTTGACTTAGGGGAAGAGTAATTTGATTTTGAGAGGTTTCATAAGTTTTTCCATTTAGGGTAATAGTGTATAATCTACCACCCGAAAAATCTAAAGTTAACTTGTTGTCAATAGAACTTACCTTTGAAGATACTGATAACGCTTCTGGTTGGTCTATAACAGCGTTAAAGCAACTCTCATACTCATCTTGTCCCGCAACGGTAATACATACCTCATAGGAGCCAGAGGATAGGTTTGCGAAAGAAGTGGTTGTATTAAAGGCGTTGCTTATGTTAAGACCATTGCCCGTTAAAGTTGCGGTGTAATCAAGATTTGCCTCCGCTTCTATGTTAATAGCGCCATTATCAGATGATATACAAGACTCTCCAACGGTCATCACTCTGAAATTTGTTGAAGGCAATGAAAAAATCTCGCATCCATCAACATCTACTACCGCACCTTCAGCTGTGCCAGGACAAAGGTCTAAACTATCTGGTACGCCATCATTATCATTGTCATCATCGCATACGTCTCCTTTACCATCATTATCTGTATCTGCCTGATCATTATTGGCTGTTAAAGGGCAATTATCATTAACATCTAAAATGCCATCATTGTCATCATCATCGTCGCAAACGTCTCCAATTAAATCTCCATCATTATCGGCCTGGTCCGCGTTACTAATCAATGGGCAGTTATCATCAACATCTAAAACGCCATCATTATCATCATCATCATCGTCTTGAAAACCTTCTACGGTAAAGTCGTCTATAACGACACCTTCATCATTTACGCTTGGATCAGACTGAAATACTATCCTAAATATAACGTTGTCTTCGTTGGTTAAATCTATTTCGCCCGCTGAGGCATTTAAAACAAAGTCATAAGCATATTCTGTCATTGTGGTGTTGGATCCAGTCCATTGTGCGCCAGGGCAATTTTGGCAGTCATTGGCCGCTCCAGAGCTTTCATTTGTTCTATCACTGCTGTACCAGTTGGGTTGACTGTTTATATTTCCTAAAATATTCCAAGAAGCTCCATCATTTGTTGAATATTCAACATAAACGATATCAAAATTATCTTCTAATTGATAGGCCATATTGAATTTAAGGACAGGGGCTACAATAGAAGAAAGTTCATAGCAACCGCTTACCAAATATCCGGTAGTGGCATCAGGATGATTACCATCTAAATTGGTGGCATAAGCTTGAGTGCCAGAAGTTACATTGTTTAAGGAGCTGCCAGTTGGTTCTCCTCTTTCCCATACACTCGAATTCAGATTAGTTGAATTGAAGGTTACAAATTCTTCCGAATCACTTTCAAAGTCAAATACATCGCCACCAATAGCAAAATTATTGGCAAAGAACTTTGTGGAAGCACTGTTGTTGTCCGAGTATGCGTCATTATTTATGCTTGCACTTACTTCTAAACTGTTCAGGCCTTCAACTGTAGTTAACGATGGTATTAAAATAGTAGTGGTTTCCTCACTGTTTAACGTTCCGGTCCAATTGGTGGTTTGCGCTGTTCCATCATTTAATACGTAAGAAATTTCTATTGTGCTGATGGGGTTTGACCCATTATTCTCTAATATTACTTCTGGGATGATCTCACCGCAAATTATTAGATTAGATGCTGGCGATAAAGAAACTACTCGAACGTCATTTTCCGGTACCTGAATTGGTATCGGTGATTGCCATACCCCCCTGCCATATGTTGAGGCGCTTATAGTTTCATCATCCAAACTAATTTCCAAATCACTAATAGCTACATTGGGCAGACCCGTAAAGTATTCTTCCCATTCTGTTAAAGAATCATCAATTCTATAAACTCCTAGGTTCGTTCCTACGTAAACAGGATTATTTGTGTTTCTGCCTTGGTGGGTTATAGAAAAAAATGCTTGATCAGTAGGCAAATTCGCAGTGATGTCCTCAACAGAGCTTTTGTTATCCGTAGCATTGAACGTAGTCTTAAAGACTCCTCTCAAACTAGGTTGAGAAGCTTGTCTTATTCCGACTCTATTCGATGTGGTTAGATAAACTATATTATTATCATTTTCGTTTATGGCCAAGCTAGAGATTACGCTATTTAGTTCGGCCACCTCAGTAAAAGTTATGCCACTGTTCTCACTTCTAAATAAGAACTGGTTTACGGCTAGATAAATTATTTCTGAATTATCATTTGCGATTTCAAAATCATCTACATTCCCCTCGGGAAAAGGAGGTGAGATTCTGAGCCACCTTGACCCACTGAGCCTATATAGAGCGTTATAGCCTGCGTATACTTCGCCTTCCATATTTACGTCTAAAGGTGTAATCCAGTTGCCTGAAATCGGGGCATTAGACCCGTCAAGAGGTGCAGGTATTGCGCTTACATTTTCCCCGGCATTTGTAGAAATAAAGAGAAACCCTCCATTTTGAGTGAAGCCATAAACTAAATTTTCATTATTTGGATCAACCTCATAATCCATTCCATCTCCACCGGTATATACGTTCCATTCATTTCCATTGGCAACGAATCCTGCATTATCTTGAGTGCCGCCAACTATTCTATTATCGTTACCTCGCGCTACAGAAATTCGGTAGAACTGGGTAATGGCCATATTATTGGTTTTGTCGACAAAGCTACTTCCGTTGTCGTTCGAAACGAATAAACCTCCGTCAGTTCCGGCGAACAAAGTGCCACCAAAAAACTTTAGTGTATGAATATCCGCATGACTATAAGCTGCATTGTTTACATTCCATTGATTGACTTGCGAAAAAGAGTCTCCTCCGTTAGAGCTTCTCCATATATTTAAACAGCCCATAAAAATTTCGTCAGCGTTGGTAGGGTTCGCCACCAAAGCTAAATCGAACCAAGCCTGGTTTGACTCCATGATATTAACTGTGTTTGGGCTTTCCGTAAAACTCGCTCCGCTATTTGTAGATTTATATAAGCCCTGATACTCATAATTGTCAGACTGGGTTTTTGCGCTTAGAATATATAAAACTTCCGGGTTGGCCGGACTCACATCTAAAACCCTTCTGCCAGAGGAAGTTGGTAAAATATCGGTTATTTGGGTAAAGTTCTCTCCATCAGTACTTCTATAATATTCTGATGCGGAGATTACATAAACAGTATTTGAATCTCCAGGTTTAAGTCTAAAATCTGTTGCGTTAATATCTAGTTTTGATTCCCAGCTCACACCTGCGTCAATAGATTTAAATAAACCAAAGCTTGTGGCAACCCAAACGATGTTCGAGTTTGCTGGGTCAACCATAATTTCGCTCATTAGTCTATTGTTGGTCCAATTTGGTTGTCCTGAGGGACTAAGACTTGTTTCAGTCCATGTTATACCGGCATCTACAGATTTATATACACCGATACTAAAAGAATCCGCAGCATCATCATCACCTGTTGCAATATAAATAGTGTTTGAATCATTAGGATCGATTGCTATTCCTGAAACTCCTATCTGAAGGAGGTTGTCAAAAAGATTGGTCCAAGTATTTCCGGCATCTGTAGATTTCCAAATACCTCCTGCGGGAGCACCGGCATACCAAATATTGGCATCGTTGGGGTCTACTATCATACTATTTACACGACCGGTCCCCGGGAGACTTCCGGATAGTTCCCCTGGTGAGAAAGGGCCTATCGAGGTCCAGTTACTAATTGGGTTAGGCACAGCAGCACTGTTAATTTTATTTTCCCAGCTTTTTATTAGATTTTGGGTAGATGGCAAGGTTCCATCCACTTCAACAAGGTGTTGCCAATAATTTTCCCAACGTTTAAAGGGCTTGTAACCACTACCTTTTTTGGTATGATCTTTATCTTTCCAGTATTCATTAAAGGCCTCGGTTATTTCATATATGGTATAATCTTTGCTTTCACCCCTAGAAGTTGTTTTTGGGGCTTTCTTTTTCAACTCCTTCATCCAAGGGGCGTTATCGACATATTGGGCATAGGAAAATGAAACTGCAAAGAAGAGCAGTACAAGTAATTTTCTTTTCATTTGAATTTTTTTGCTATCGGCTCTCAAAATATGTAAAATATGGCCAATAATGAAAACTTTAATCTTAAATTCTTTGAAAGGTGTCTTTTTAAGTATTATTCACTGTTCATACTAAAATTTTCACATTTCTTTACCAACAAAAAAATTACCTTTGCCAAGCAAGTGAGCCTAATGAAATACTTTCCTTTAGTAATTATCTTTTTAGCATTCTTTTCAATAAATGCCCAAGAAAAGCCAAAAATCGAACCTTTAAAAAAAGATTCGTTAGAGAGTGACTCAACGGGGTTTAAGAAAAGATTTGTAAAACCCAAATCTCAGAAGCAGGCCAAGCCATTAACCGTAGAAGACTATAAGATTATTTCTTTTGATAGAGACACTTCTTTTTTGGATACCACTTTATCCATTAGAAAGGATTATAAGTATAATTACTTACGTAGAGATGACTTTGAGTTGATGCCATTTTCAAATGTCGGTCAGCCCTATAATTTTTTGGGTAAGAATTTTGATAATCTATCTGTATATCCTAAAATAGGGGCTTCGGCTAAAAATCAAAGATATTTAGAGGTTGAAGACGTACGCTACTTTAATGTTCCTACACCTTTAACCGAACTTATGTTTAAGACGACCTTTGAGCAAGGTCAGTTTTTAGATGCGATGCTTACTTTGAATACCTCAAGACGGTTAAATGTATCAATTGCATTTACAGGTTCAAGATCCTTAGGCAAGTATCAGTTTAACCAAAGCGAAGCCGGTATTTTTAGAACTACCTTTAACTACAGAACGGCGAATAATAGGTATTGGGTGAGAGGGCATTATGCCTCACAAGATATTGAGACGGAAGAAAATGGAGGCATTGCAGAAAAAGCCCTACAGTTTGAATCTGGTGAAGAGGAGTTTTTAGATAGGTCTCGAATAGATGTTTTATTTAATAGCGCTAACGGTCAGTTAGCTGATAACCGAATTTTAGGTAAACGTTATTTTTTAGACCATCAGCTTAATTTGGTCAGGCCTAGAAAAGATTCTACTAAGGCCAAATCTACGCTTTTGGCCATAGGGCATCGATTCAATTACGAGTCAAAGTTTTACCAATTTAATCAGAATTCTCAAAGCGATAGTTTTGGAGCCACGTTTATAAGCCCCATTGCTGACAGGTCTACTTTAAAAACCATGTTTAATGAGGTTTCAGCGATTTTCTCGAATAAAACGCTTGGTTCGCTTTCTGGAAGTGTAATTCTTTACAACTACAGTTATTTTTTTAATAGTCTTTTGGTGTTAAGTGATACCCAAACTATTCTTAATAAATTAGAGGGGGAGGAGATTTCGGTTGGAGGAGATTATAAAAACGAAATAGGGCCATTAAGTTTGTCAGGAAGAATTCGATACAATTTATCGGGAGAATTGGCCGGTAATTTATTCGATGCCTCGGCAAAATATAGTATATCGCCCAATAACAGTTTGAATGCCAGTATACACGGATCTTCAAGAGCTCCTAACTTCAACTTTTTACTTTACCAAAGTGACTACCAAAATTTTAATTGGCAGAATGATGGTGTTTTTGAAAAGCAACAAATACAATCTATAAGTTTTGGTTTTGACTCTAAGTTTTTAGGAAATTTCTCTGCCAAGTATTCAGCTATCGACAATTATACATACTTCGCTTCAGGGGCTACTGAAGAACAGATAACTGCAGGGCAACAGAATGCTTTTGTAAGGCCGTTGCAAGAATCGGAAACCATAAACTACCTTAAGGTTAAATATCAAAAAGAGTTGAAGTGGAGAAAATGGGCTTTGAACAATACCTTAATGTACCAAGAAGTTTCGCAAACGAATCAGGTTCTAAATGTTCCCCAATTTGTAACTCGTAATTCTTTATATTTCTCTAGTGACGTTTTTAAAAAAGCGATGTTTTTACAAACTGGGGTCAGCTTTAAATATTTCACTTCTTATAATATGGATGGTTATCATCCATTATTGGGCGAGTTTTATACCCAGAATAATGAAGAATTAGGTGGTTTTCCGTTGATAGACTTTTTTATTAATGCTAAGGTTAGGCAGACGCGTATATTTTTAAAAGCAGAACATTTGAATACGATTTGGAGCAAACAGTACAATTACTATTCCGCGCCAAATTATCCTTATCGTGATTTTGTAATACGTTTTGGTCTGGTTTGGAATTTCTTTTCATAAAAAACACGCTTATTTTTTATGCTAGCTACTGGAAACCAGCAAGATGATTTTTATGTTGTAAAAACATCAAAAAAATAACTTGAGAAGTTTTGCTGAGTTAAAAAAAGGTTTTTATATTTGCACCCGCTTTGCTAGATAAGCAGGGTAATTTTTGAGGTAGAGAGGGCCTATTATGGGTTCTTTTTTTTCGAAAAGGAATAAGGAGTAAAGAAGTTCATATACATATTGGAATAGACAGCGTAAAAGAGAATTATTGAAGAACCATTTTGACGTCAAGAGGACTTTAAGAGGGTCGATTGGATATCTTGAGATATTTAACGATCAACAATGAAGAGTTTGATCCTGGCTCAGGATGAACGCTAGCGGCAGGCCTAACACATGCAAGTCGAGGGGTAACAGGGAGTGCTTGCACTTTGCTGACGACCGGCGCACGGGTGCGGAACGCGTATGGAACCTGCCCCTGTCAGGGGAATAGCCCAGAGAAATTTGGATTAATGCCCCATAGTATCATTTTGACACATGTTATTGTGATTAAAGATTTATCGGACAGGGATGGCCATGCGTACCATTAGTTAGTTGGTGAGGTAACGGCTCACCAAGACCGCGATGGTTAGGGGCCCTGAGAGGGGGATCCCCCACACTGGTACTGAGACACGGACCAGACTCCTACGGGAGGCAGCAGTGAGGAATATTGGACAATGGGCGGGAGCCTGATCCAGCCATGCCGCGTGCAGGATGACGGCCCTATGGGTTGTAAACTGCTTTTATACGGGAAGAAACCTATCTACGTGTAGATAGCTGACGGTACCGTAAGAATAAGGACCGGCTAACTCCGTGCCAGCAGCCGCGGTAATACGGAGGGTCCGAGCGTTATCCGGAATCATTGGGTTTAAAGGGTCCGTAGGCGGGCGTATAAGTCAGGGGTGAAAGTTTGCAGCTCAACTGTAAAATTGCCTTTGATACTGTATGTCTTGAGTTATAGTGAAGTTGCCGGAACATGTGGTGTAGCGGTGAAATGCATAGATATCACATAGAACACCGATTGCGAAGGCAGGTGACTAACTATATACTGACGCTGATGGACGAAAGCGTGGGGAGCGAACGGGATTAGATACCCCGGTAGTCCACGCCGTAAACGATGGATACTAGCTGTGGGGTCTTCGGACTCCGTGGCCAAGCGAAAGTGATAAGTATCCCACCTGGGGAGTACGTTCGCAAGAATGAAACTCAAAGGAATTGACGGGGGCCCGCACAAGCGGTGGAGCATGTGGTTTAATTCGATGATACGCGAGGAACCTTACCAGGGCTTAAATGTAGATTGCATTAGGCAGAGATGCTTATTTCTTCGGACTATCTACAAGGTGCTGCATGGTTGTCGTCAGCTCGTGCCGTGAGGTGTCAGGTTAAGTCCTATAACGAGCGCAACCCCTACCGTTAGTTGCTAGCAGGTCATGCTGAGGACTCTAACGGGACTGCCGGTGCAAACCGTGAGGAAGGTGGGGACGACGTCAAATCATCACGGCCCTTACGTCCTGGGCCACACACGTGCTACAATGG